>NZ_PIPI01000009.1 GCF_003987315.1 Aliidiomarina haloalkalitolerans | reverse complement strand
TAAACCCCTTAAGCATAGTTGCTCCTATGGGTTGTGCACCAGGAATAATCATCACAGCCATCGCCAGTAGCGGGGTGAATCTGCCGAACTTGGTGTTTAGCTTCTTAAACAAATACCCACTCGGGTCTGTATAACTCAGCGGGTTATTCAGCACATAGCTGTAGCGGTTGTAGTTCTGCAGGTTTGCGCCCGCCTGAATAAACGGGTCCGCCTGCATAAAGCGCCCAAGCACCGGGTTGTAGGTGCGCCCACCCATGTGAATGAGGTTCAGGTCGTTCACCATGGTGTGGCCGGTGTAACCACGCATCTTCCCTAACCTCAGCCCGAACACAAACTGGTTGTGGCTCCACAAGGTCGCTTGTTTACCCCATGGGTCATAGGCTATCTGTTGTTTCAGAACATTGCCAAGGACTGCATTTCCGGTAATCACCACCGTCGAGCCCTGGGCATCCTTATGCAGGTGGGTCACCTGCTCGGTGGTGCCACTCCCATGCTCGGTATGGGTGACCACCGTACCTCCCACCATAAACCGGTGCTCGATATCGCCGTTTTCTTGTACCGACCGCTCATAACCACCGAACAACCAGCGCGTTTGGGTGCCCGTAGGGCGAATATCTTGCTGGTAAACAAGCTCTCGCTTTGGGCCATACCGGAACAGCGTTCTAAAATCGGCGGCCCGTCGAACTTCAATCGGCTTATCAAATGTGGTGTATGTAAAGCTCTGTAATCCGTCGTTGATTACGTTGCCGTTACCATCATAGGTGAACGTCTGTGTGCCATGCGATGAGCTTACACTCAATAAGCGCGTTGGTCGACTTTCTGGAGCGCCACCCGCATAAGTGTAGCTCGCTCCGTTAAATCCAACATCGCCCTTCGACAGTAGATTGCCATACCCATCATAGGTGTAGTGGGCAACCATATTTGTGCTGCTTGATGTTGTATAACTCGAGTTGCCATGCAAGCTCTGGATCTCTTTGGGCGGTGGATCGCCGGGGTCGGGGACGGGGCCGGTGCATACCATATCTGGAGGACAGGGCTCATCTCCGCCTCCACCCCAATCACCGCGAGTTTCTTGCGTATATTGAGTAAGGCGATAGAGGTTATCGTAATAAAATGACTCGTTAACATCAGAGCCGGTACCTTGACGAAATGTTTGCTGCCGGGACGTTAGGTTACCATTCAAGTCATATTGATAATCTATATTGCGGATGACACCACTATGATAAACAGTCATTCCAGTGAGCCAGCCCGTGGAACTTTGATAACTGTAAAGGGTTTCAGCACCGTTTTGGAACTGCACACGAGTGCCGTTTCCATGCGCATTCACTTGAGTCACTTGCTCTATCATCACCCCTGTCGAATGATTGCGATACCCTTTTAAGAAACCATTTTGATACACGCTCTCGACCACTAGGCGCTCTGGCAGTCCCCTATTATTAGAACCACTCGGATACAAGAATGCCACTGTAACCTTGTTGGAGTAGGCTCAAAGGTCGGTCATTTGCCCTGGAGCTCGCAACGTAGTCACGCTTGCACTGTGCCCCACTGACCTGCTGTACGCCCACCACTTTTGGGTGTTCAGATCCTGCAGCATCACTAAATGGCACAAAAAAACCGGATATGAACCGGAATAGAGAATTGGAGCTACCGAGGGGATGTTTAAACTGAATTATTTAACTTCAATAAATCAATCGTTTACATGATTGTAATGGTTGGTGCCTGGGGACGGACTCGAACCGTCACGGGGGATTAGCCCGGCGGATTTTGAATCCGCTGCGTCTACCAATTTCGCCACCCAGGCATTTTTTGAATCTGTTACGGTTTCGAACCGAACGCAGCGCATTATACTGATGAACGATTTCGTTGCAAGTAGGCTGAACAAAAAGTTTTGTGCATGATAAACTGTTTGCTTGTTATTTGAGCCAAGAAGTCGACATTCACATGCCTAAAAAAGAAAATCAGCAAAATTTAACCGCTGAACCAGAATCCCTGAACCCAATCGAATACGAAAAAGCACCGCGTGCTGGCTTTTGGCGGCGTATCGGCGCCATTGTTTATGATTTACTCGTTGTGACCGCTGTGATTATGCTTGCGAGCGGTATTGCGCTTGGATTCGTGGGTCTATTAACCGCAACCGGTCTACTCTCCCTGCAAGAAGGCCAAGATCACGCCAGCGTGCTACAAGGAAATTGGTTCTATTCACTTTACCTCGTCGCCGTCGTGATTTGGTTTTATGCCGGTTTTTGGGTTCGCGGTGGACAAACGCTTGGCATGCGCACTTGGCGTTTACGTGTACAGAATGAAGACGGCAGCCGCATCAGTAAGCGCCAAGCGATAATCCGTGCGTTCACTGCGCTACTTGGATTAGGTAACCTGACTGTGTTATTCGGACAAAACCGTTTAGCGCTGCAAGACCGTCTTGCTCGCTGTGAAGTGATTGTGTTGAGCAAAGAAGCTAACCAATTTAAGAATTGGAAATAACGCGTTATAACGCCCTCAATACGGTGCTCACTAGCTGCGATTTCTAGTGAGCACCCACAAGGCACCGATAGCAAACACCACTCCCGGTAAAATAGCACCGAGGAAAGGCGTCACGTTATAAACTTGCGAAATCGGCCCGAAAATCTCATTGAAGACGTGGAACACAAAGCCGGTAATCACACCGAGAAGAATTCGCGCCCCCATCGTCACCGAACGCAGCGGCCCGAAAATAAAAGACAACGCAACCAAAAGCATAACTGCCACAGTAAAGGGTACGAGTAGTTTGCGCCAGAACGCCAACTGATAACGACTGGCATCCTGACGATTCGACTGCAAATAGCCAATATAGGCATGCAAGCCACTGATCGACAATGACTCTGGCCGCACGGTGACAACACCTAGCTTCTCTGGTGTTAATGTTGAATTCCAACTCCAACTCGCAAGCCGATAATTGCGAACTTCAGTATCTGAAATCTCGGTATATTGCGCATCGTGAACACGCCATTCTGGTCCGACATAAGTGGCTCGCCCTCCATGAATGACTTTTTCTAATGCGCGGTTCGAGAATTGATAAATGGTCACATTGTGCAAGCGGCCCGTGTCGGCCACTTCACCGATGTGAATGTAATGGTTGCCGTCCTTCGCCCAAATACCGTGATCGCCGCTAATTAAGCTGCCTCCAGAAACAGCTTGAGCGCGCAACTGACGTGCTTGCGATTCGAGATTCGGTACGACCCACTCACCTAAGGCAAGGACAAAAATCATCATCACGATCGCCGATTTCATCACTGACCCAATGAGATTGAGACGCGAACGGCCTGCTGCCATCATCACGGTGAGCTCGCTATTACTTGCTAGCAACCCCATTCCAATCAAGCCACCGAGCAAAGCCGCCATCGGGAAAAATAATTCGACATCGCGTGGGACACTGAGCAGAACAAACGCGAGTGCGTCGGTCATGTCATAGCTGCCCCGTCCAATTGCCCGCAGCTGCTCTACAAACCGAATCAATGCGCTCAAACCAGTAAGCACCAGTAAACTCAGTAACGTGGTCATGAGTACGGTTTTACCGATGTAGCGATCGAGAATACTAAACATTACCGGCTTCCTCGCTGCCATGACCGCAACCATACTCGCATAAACGCACGCAAGCGGTAGCCGGCTGGTCGCTCTTTAATGAGCAACGAAATGCCAATGAGCAACAGGGCTCCGTGAATCCACCACAAGCCAAATTCGAGTGGCAATGAGCCGCTCGCTAAGGCTCGCTTACTCGCCATTAATACCATGAAATAACCAAGATAAATCAGCACCGCCGGTGCCATGCGCGCAAACTTTCCTTGACGTGGATTCACGCGACTCAGCGGCACCGCAATCAATGCCAACAAAGGAATTGCGAGTGGAATTGCGATGCGCCATTGCAGCTCAGCTACGGCTTCACTGTCATTCATTTGTAGTAATTCTTGGGTTGGGACCGCTTCTTGTCGGCGCCGCTCAGACTCAAGTTCCTGCTCACGAATCTGCAATTGATATTGGTCAAAACTCATCACATGGTGGTCGAGGTTAACCAGCGATTGTGAATAACGGCGGCCATCATCCAAAATTAATTGTTGAGCTCCGGTTGGTAAGGTCTCAATTCGGCCCTGTGCTGCCATCACCACACTCGCCCGTGAGTCTTCATTAAACTCACTGCGCGCAGGTAATTGTGCGACAAAGATTTCCTCGAGTAAGCCATCGCGATTCTGGCGTTCAACAAAAATCACCGCTCGTTGTTGTGCCACTTGTTGAAAACGCCCTGTTTGAATCACCGAAACTCCAGCTTCAGAACGAGCGCGGTCAGCAATGGCTTGCTCTTGCGATAAAGCCCAAGGCCCCAGCCACATGGTTAACAAAGCGGTGAGAATGGCGACAACAACCGCAAAGGCTAAAGTCGCTCGAGCGACGTACCACTCACTGATACCACAGGCATGTAACACGGCCATTTCATGATCCGCATACAAGCGACCATGCGCGAGGAGAATACCGAGAAAAATACTAATAGGAAGGATGAGAGCAGCAAGACTAGGAAGTTGCAGCCCAAGTACTTGGATAATCAATTGAGCTGGCAATTGTCCTTCAGACGCCTGCGCCAGCACTTGAACGAATTGTTGGCTAACAAAAATCGTCAATAGGACAAGGAAAACGGCAATTTGCGCTTTGAAGGTTTCACGAATTATGTAACGAAAAATGCGCACTAGTTGAACCTTTAACTTCGTTTTTCACTGGAAATCAGCAAATTTTTCAGTAAACTCTGTATTTTAGTAAGTTTAATCAATTTTGCTAGGTTTTAGCGAGCCTTTTCCGCATCGAATTTTCGGTGATTTCTTCACCATAGAGGGCTCGCTTCAGCTGCAGCAACATGTCAGGATGGCGTGCATATGTTTGCGCATGATGCCATGAGCTGACCGAATAAACCAGAAATGGGAGCGAGCATGGAGTTTAATGTAAAAAGCGGTAGTCCAGAGAAACAGCGTTCAGCCTGTATTGTCGTTGGCGTATTTGAACCGCGTCGATTATCGCCTGCAGCCGAGCAAATTGACAAAATCAGTGATGGTTACCTGAGCAACCTGCTGCGCCGCGGTGACATTGAAGGTAAAGCCGGGCAAGTTCTCTTGCTGCACAATATTCCAAATGTCCTGAGTGAGCGCGTCTTGTTAGTCGGTTGTGGCAAAGAACGTGAACTTGATGAACGCCAATACAAACAAATCATTAGTAAAACCATTGCAACCCTCAACGAAACGGGTGCAATGGAGGCGGTCTGCTTCCTCAGCGAGCTGCATGTCAAAGGCCGCGACACCTACTGGAAAGTCCGCCATGCGATTGAAGCTGCACAAGCTAGCTTGTATGTTTTTGATCAACTGAAAACGCACAAAGAAGAGCCGCGCCGTCCGCTGCGGAAAATGGTTTTCAATGTACCAACCCGCCGCGAGTTACCTGTGGGTGAAAAAGCGGTGCAACACGGGCTTGCTGTCGCTAAGGGCGTGAAGTTGTGTCGCGATGCAGCGAATATGCCACCAAATATTTGTACGCCCGTCTGGTTGGCCGAACAAGCCGAGTTAGTAGCAGAAAACTATACCAACCTGTCGGTTGAGCGAATTAACGAAGCCGACATGGCGAAGCTAGGAATGAACTCTTACTTGGCTGTCAGCCGCGGTTCAGAAAACCCAGCCGTGATGACGCTGATGCATTACAAAGGCAGTCAAGACGACCGTGCCCCCATTGTCCTCGTCGGTAAAGGCCTGACGTTCGACTCCGGCGGTATTTCATTGAAGCCAGGTGAAGCCATGGACGAAATGAAATACGACATGGGTGGTGCCGCAGGTGTTTTAGGTACCATGCAAGCGTTGGCGGAGTTGCAATTATCGATCAACGTAATCGGCGTGCTCGCGGGTTGCGAGAATATGCCAGACGGCCGCGCATACCGACCTGGTGATATATTGACCACCATGTCAGGTCAAACTGTTGAAGTACTCAACACTGACGCTGAAGGTCGTTTAGTCCTGTGTGATGCCCTCACCTACGTTGAACGGTTTAATCCTGAAGCGGTTATTGATATCGCCACGTTAACGGGTGCCTGCGTTATTGCTCTTGGGCCGCATGCAACTGGCTTAATGAGTAACCATAATCCACTGGCTCATGAACTTCTGAATGTTTCGAAGCAGAGTGGCGACCGCGCATGGCAGTTACCGCTTTGGGACGATTATCAAGAAATGCTCGATAGTCCGTTTGCCGACATGACCAATCTCGGTGGCCGACCAGCCGGCACAATTACCGCAGCGTGTTTCTTATCTCGCTTCACCAAGAAATATCACTGGGCTCACCTCGACATCGCCGGTACTGCTTGGAAGAGCGGTAAAGACAAAGGCGCAACCGGTCGTCCAGTGCCAATGTTAACCCAATACCTGCTTGCAAAAGCCGGTTCAACCGCAGGCGAATAAACTATGGCAAGAGCGCCTGAGGTAACATTTTATTTGTTAAGCCAAGCCGATGAACAGGCTTGGCTTGCTCAGGTTTGTACACTTGTCACTTCGCAGTTTTCGCAGCGCCGCAAAGTTGCTATTCGCGCTCGGTCGCAAGAACAAGCTGAGTCGATTGACGAATTACTCTGGCAACAGCCGACCGACCGATTTATCCCGCATAACCTGCTGGGTGAAGGCCCTGCGGGTGGCGCTCCTGTGGTTATTGGCTGGGATCAACCTGCCGAAGCGTTTGGTTATGGCCGCCAAGTTGTTATTAATTTAGCCAATGACAGCGCACCATTTCTACGCGGTACCCAACACATTATCGATTTCGTTCCGGCGCAAGACGCAGACAAAGAATTAGCTCGTGAACGCTTTCGCAACTATCGTCGCAGCGGCGCAAACATTGAAACTGTGCCGCTCCAGCAAGATTAGTAAATTACGCAAGTATTGAAGGACACTATGGATAAAACCTATTCCCCACAGAATATTGAGCAACGTCTGTACCAACACTGGGAGCAGTCGGGTTACTTCCGTCCAGCGGGTCAAGGTGACCCCTATTGCATTATGATTCCACCGCCGAATGTAACGGGTAGCCTGCACATGGGCCACGCATTTCAGCATACACTCATGGACACCTTAATCCGTTACAAGCGAATGGATGGCCATAATACCTTATGGCAAGTGGGTACTGACCATGCAGGTATCGCGACGCAAATGGTGGTTGAGCGCAAACTGGCAGCACAAGGTATTGATCGCCACAGCTTGGGGCGGGAAACCTTCATTGACAAAGTGTGGGAATGGAAAGCCGAGTCTGGTGGCACGATTACGCAACAAATGCGTCGCTTAGGCGACTCAGTCGACTGGGATCGCGAACGATTCACCATGGATGAGGGGTTGTCTGCGGCGGTACAGGAAGTCTTTGTCCGTTTATACGAAGACAACCTGATTTATCGCGGCAAGCGTCTCGTTAACTGGGATCCAAAGCTAAAAACAGCAATCTCTGACTTAGAGGTTGAGAATAAAGATAGCCAAGGTAGTCTTTGGCATCTGCGTTACCCATTAGCCGACGGCGCAACCACCGCCGATGGCAAAAACTATGTTGTCGTTGCCACCACTCGCCCAGAAACCATGTTAGGTGATGCTGCCGTCGCGGTACACCCTGACGACGAGCGTTACGCTGCATTGCATGGCAAGTTTATTGAATTACCACTCACGGGACGTCGTATTCCGATCGTGGTTGACGATTACGTTGACCAAGAGTTTGGCTCTGGCTGTGTCAAAATCACTCCAGCTCATGACTTTAACGACTATGATCTCGGCAAGCGTCACAATTTACCGTTAATCAATATCCTCACCGATGACGCTCATATCTTGGCCGAAGCCGAAGTGTTCGACCTCAAAGGCCAACCACGAAGCGACATTGACACCCATCTGCCTGCCGAATTTGCGGGTCTCGAACGCTTTGCTGCCCGCAAGGCAATTGTCGCAGCATTCGAGTCAGCTGAGCTATTAGAAAAAATTGAAAACCACGCCAACAAAGTACCTTACGGTGATCGCTCAGGCGTCGTCATTGAACCATTCCTTACGGACCAATGGTACGTGCGTGTCGCTCCATTAGCAGAAACTGCAACCAAAGCCGTCGAAGATGGTGAGATTCAATTCGTACCAAAACAGTACGAAAATATGTACTTCAGTTGGATGCGAGACATTCAAGATTGGTGTATCTCGCGGCAGCTCTGGTGGGGGCATCGCATCCCAGCTTGGTACGACGACGCTGGTCAGGTTTATGTTGGGCGTAGCGAAGCTGAAGTTCGCAATAAATATAATCTAGGTGACATTAAACTCCATCAGGACAATGATGTTCTCGATACTTGGTTCTCATCCGCATTATGGACGTTTTCAACCTTAGGTTGGCCTGAAGACACCGAAGCATTGAAAACTTTCCACCCGACAGATGTGTTGGTCACTGGCTTTGACATTATTTTCTTCTGGGTCGCACGCATGATCATGATGACCATGCACTTCCTGAAAGACGAGAACGGCAAACCACAGGTTCCGTTCAAAACGGTCTATGTCACCGGCCTTATTCGAGACGAACAAGGCAATAAAATGTCGAAGTCGAAAGGTAATGTTATCGACCCACTCGACATGATCGACGGTATTGAACTGGAAACACTGGTTGAAAAACGCACCAGTAACCTGATGCAAGAGAAGGTCGCTGAGCAAATTGCCAAGCGCACTCGCAAAGAGTTTCCTGAAGGAATTAGCGCACATGGTACCGATGCACTGCGATTCACTTTAGCAGCACTTGCTTCGACCGGACGCGATATTAACTGGGACATGAAGCGGTTAGAAGGCTATCGCAACTTCTGTAACAAGTTGTGGAATGCGAGCCGTTACGTACTGATGAATACAGAAGAACAAGACTGTGGGCGTCAAGGTGGCGACTTGCAGTTGTCGCTGGCAGACCAGTGGATTCTGGAACGCTTCAACAGTACGGTTAAAGATTTCCGTCGTGCTCTTGACCAGTATCGTTTTGACCAAGCAGCGGCTATTGCCTATGAATTTACTTGGAATCAGTTCTGTGATTGGTATCTTGAACTGACCAAGCCCGTACTGCAAAACGGTAGCGAAGCGCAACAGCGTGGTACACGTCATACGCTCGTGCAGGTTCTAGAGCAGTTACTGCGTCTACTGCACCCATTACTGCCATTTATTACCGAAGAAATCTGGCAACGTGTGGCTCCGTTAGCCGGTGTGAATGCCGACACGATCATGCTTCAGGCTTATCCGCAGGTCCAAGAGACACGCTTTGCGACAGCCTCTGACGATATGGAATGGTTAAAGCAAGTGATTCTTGGGGTGCGTAACATTCGCGGTGAGATGGACTTATCACCCAACAAGTCGCTACCCGTGTTGATTGCCAATGCCGATGATCTTGCTCTGCGCCGGTTACAAGAGAACGAAAGTTTTCTAAGTGCGTTAGCCAAGCTTGAAAGCATCACTTTCTTAGCGGCCAACGAAGAAGCGCCAGCAAGTGCCACAGCTCTGGTCGGTCGCACTGAGATCCATATACCAATGGCTGGATTAATTGATAAAGACGCTGAGTTAGCGCGCCTTGATAAAGCAATCGAGAAAGCTGAGAAGGATCAGCAGCGTCTTGCTGGCAAGCTTAGTAATGAAAACTTTGTCAGCAAAGCACCTGCCGACGTCATCACGAAAGAGCGTGAGAAACTAGCAGAGGCGGAAGAGCTTGTGCGCCAATTACAAGTTCAACGCAGTCGCATTGCGGCAATCTAATCCACTTCGGAGGATGGAAAGCCGAGCAATAAAAACAGCCGCTGGATAATACCAAGCGGCTGTTTTTTTATGTCTAATTTGCGCGGCTAACGAGCCATCAAAACACGAAGTATTCTAACTAACTACGCCTTGTTATTCTTCTTCCTCGTCACCGATAAACGTGCCCCAGCCGTCGTATTCGACGCTACAAGCATTCGCTACTTCGGTAATTTCACGAGTCTGCGCAGCTAAAATTGCCTTATCGGCAACACAATAGGTCAATGCCGCGAAGTAATATGCCGGCTGGCCGTCATCCAAATCAAACTCTTCGGCGTCTTCAACGTGGTAGCCAAGTTTCACTAACTCGACTGCTGCTTTTTCCAACTTGCTAAAGTCAGCCGACACCAGATGATGCTCAATCTCAAGCTCTTCATCCGCTTCTAAGCCGGCCTCTATTAAGACGTCTACCGTTTCATCGCTTTGTGCTAACAAGGCTTCTAAATCGTTCACGACGAATGCACTCCTTCACTCGCTTGATTACGAGCGTTTAAAGATTCAATTTCTTGATCAAGGCGATTAATTTTATCGAGCATTTGCTCATAACAGTTCGCTATCAATTCCCGAATGTCTTCACGCGCAATGGTGTCCGTTGCGACCGGCGGTAACATTTCGATAATTACTTTACCATTGTTCCAACGATTGAGTTTAACTTTTTCGTGGGTTGTCGACATACACACGGGTACGACCGGCACTTTCGCTTGAATCGCAGTGTGGAATGCACCGGTTTTAAATGGCAGTAGGCCACGGCCATAGCTACGTGTGCCTTCAGGAAACATCCAGATCGAGAGCTTCTTATCTTGAATAGCCCGCACCGCAGTCCCGATTGTGCCATGTGCACGAGAACTATTTTTGCGGTCAATCAAGATATTCCCAGATAGCCAATACAATTGACCAAAGAACGGAATCCATTTGAGACTCTTCTTACCAATCGTCACTGTTCCCGGCAACAAGCTACGACTCATAGTGAAAATATCATAGCTGTTTTGGTGGTTGGCGATGTAAACAAATGGACCACCATTTTGAACTGACTCGGGAACACGAATCTCTAATTCAATACCGAAAAGTTTGTGCATACGCCCAAAAAGGTGCGCAAACAAAGCGGTGTTATTGCGGTGAAATGGCCGCAACAGGCAAAACAGCGAGCCGAAAACTCCTGCCAGAACAATAAAAACGCCTAAAATCAGCAAACGAATTACAGCTAACATGTGTACTCTCAATCTAAAATTTGGCTCGCAGTATAACCTGAATGAACTTATTTTGACCAATAAAATTAAGGGATTTACTCTTTATGAGTAAACCCCTTTAAGCGTACAGATGTATTTAGTAACTCAAGACTCAGGCTCATTCTCCTGAATTTCTTGCGATTTTTCGGCTGTTTCGAATGCGAGCGCGTCAACTCGTTGTAGACCTCGCGGCAGTTTATTGCCTCGACGACCACGTTCACCGCGATAATGCTCGAGATCCGACGGCTTTAACTGCAGCTTGCGTTTACCTGCAAGCACGACCAAGGTCGCGTCTGCAGGCATGACAGTGACTGCTTGCACATATTCCTCACGCAACTTCGCTCGGCTCGAAGGGATACTAATCATTTTATTGCCCTTACCTTTCGCAAGCTGGGGTAAATCCGCCACTGGGAAGGCAAGTAAACGCCCTTCATTCGACACCGTCACAATCAAGTCAGACTCAACGTTAGTGACCCGCTGCGGCGGCAGAACGCGAGCAGAGCTTGGTAATGACAGCAGTGCTTTACCATTCTTCACGCGACTTTGCATATCGCTAAATTTCGCCACAAAACCGTAGCCGGCATCGGATGCGAGCAACCAAAGTTGCTCGTCCTTACTCATCAATACTTGCGAAATACTCTCGCCCGTTACGAGACTAAAGCGCCCGGTTAGCGGCTCACCTTGTGTCCGTGCCGACGGCAATGAATGAGCTTCACAGCTATAACTGCGACCGGAAGTATCAATAAAGACAACCGGTTGGTTGCTGCGGCCAGACGCTTGCGCTAAGAAACTGTCACCCGCTTTATAACCGAGTGCTGAACCATCAATGTCGTGACCTTTCGCTGCTCGCACCCAGCCTTTTTGTGAGAGCACTACAGTCACCGGCTCTGACGGCGTTAATTCGCGTTCCGACAAGGCTCGGGCTTCTTTGCGCTCAACCAATGGCGAACGACGATCGTCGCCATATTTCTCAGCATCGGCCAATAGCTCTTTCTTGATCAGCGTTTTCAAGCGGCGTTCAGAACCTAACAACGTTTGCAGTGCATCACGCTCTTTCGCGAGCTCATCTTGCTCCGCACGTAGCTTCATTTCTTCCAATTTCGCTAAGTGACGTAATTTTAATTCAAGAATTGCTTCTGCTTGCGTGTCCGACAAACCGAAGCGGCGCGTAAGCTCTGCTTTGGGTTCGTCTTCGTGACGGATAATTTCAATCACTTCATCAATGTTCAAGAAAGCGATTAATAAGCCATCCAGGATATGTAAACGGCGTTCAACTTTGTCGAGACGGAACTGTAAGCGCCGGGTCACCGTATTAAAGCGATATTGTAACCATTCGTTCAGGATGCTCAGTAATGGTTTAACCTGCGGTCGACCGTCAAGTCCGAGCATATTCAAGTTAACGCGGTAGTTTTTCTCGAGATCTGTTGTGGCGAAAAGGTGCGCCATCAGCTGCTCAACATCGACTCGATTCGAACGCGGAACAATCACCAAGCGAGTTGGATTCTCATGGTCTGATTCGTCTCGCAAGTCAGAAACCATGGGTAATTTCTTCGCCTGCATTTGTGCAGCGATCTGCTCTAAAATGCGAGCGCCTGAAGCTTGGTGTGGCAACGCATCAATCACGACTTCGCCATCTTCCATCACATAACGGGCGCGCATCTTAATGCTGCCGCGGCCGGTTTCATAAATCTTCTCGATATCTTCGGCAGGAGTGATAACTTCAGCATCGGTAGGATAATCTGGGCCCCGCACATGCTCCATGATGTCAGCCAACGTCGCCTTCGGTTGCTCTAACAACAAGGCGCAAGCGTTGGCAACTTCGCGCGCATTATGCGGTGGAATATCGGTCGCCATACCAACCGCGATACCAGTTACACCGTTCAATAAAATATGGGGTAAACGCGCTGGTAAGATTTTTGGTTCGTCCATGGTGCCATCGAAGTTCGGCACCCAATCCGAGGTACCCTGTCCCAGTTCAGATAGCAGCACTTCACTAAAGCGCGAGAGGCGCGCTTCGGTATAACGCATGGCCGCAAACGATTTCGGGTCGTCGGCGGAACCCCAGTTGCCCTGACCGTCAACCAATGGATAACGATAGGAAAACGGCTGTGCCATGAGCACCATTGCTTTATAACAGGCTAAGTCGCCATGAGGATGGAACTTACCCAACACGTCACCGACGGTACGCGCAGACTTTTTATATTTCGCGACTGCCGATAATCCGAGCTCGGACATCGCATAAATAATTCGCCGCTGAACCGGCTTTAAACCATCGCCAATGTGTGGCAATGCCCGATCCATAATGACATACATGGAATAATTCAAATATGCCTGTTCGGTAAATGCATGTAGTGGCTGTTGTTCAATATTTTCCAGTGCCGTACTCATAGCCAGTCCTGTTTTACTTATTTTAGTTTTGCTACCCAGCTTGCTCTGCTTGCTGTTCCTGTCACTCGCCTGCTTGTCTTAAGCGAGTTCGACTAGGTTGCCTTTGCTTTCAAGCCAATCACGGCGGTCACTCGAACGTTTCTTCGCGAGCAACATGTCCATCAGTATTTCTGTTTGCTGCGGATCATCAACTGTCAATTGCACCAAACGACGGGTATTCGGGTCCATGGTCGTTTCGCGCAACTGCAGCGGGTTCATTTCGCCAAGGCCTTTAAAGCGCTGAACATTGATTTTGCCGCGCTTTTTCTCAGCTTCAATGCGGTCCAAAATTCCCTGCTTTTCGCTATCGTCGAGGGCATAAAAAACCTCTTTGCCAACGTCGATACGATACAGCGGCGGCATCGCCACATAGACATGACCGGCAGCAACCAGTGGCTGGAAATGCTTCACAAACAGCGCACACAGCAAGGTGGCAATATGTAGTCCGTCGGAGTCAGCATCGGCAAGAATACAAATTTTGCCATAACGGAGATTACTTAAATCTAGAGCCCCAGGGTCAACGCCAAGCGCGACCGATATATCATGAATTTCTTGCGATGCGAGAATCTGATCCGGATCCACTTCCCAAGTATTGAGAATTTTACCGCGTAGTGGCATCACTGCTTGAAATTGACGGTCACGTGCTTGCTTCGCAGAGCCGCCTGCCGAGTCACCCTCGACTAAGAACAACTCACTACGGTCTGGGTCTTGGCTTGCACAGTCTGCTAATTTACCGGGCAACGCAGGTCCTTGTGTGACGCGTTTACGGATCACCTTCTTCGCTGCTCGCATACGCCGCTGCGCACTTGAAATACAAAGCTCAGCAATTTGTTCCGCTAAGTCGGTGTGTTCATTAAGCCACAGACTAAACGCATCTTTCACCACGCCACTGACAAATGCGGCCATCTGCCGAGAACTTAAGCGTTCTTTTGTTTGTCCAGAAAACTGTGGGTCTGACATTTTGACAGACAAAATATAACTACAGCGATCCCAGATATCTTCTGGGGTTAAACGCACACCGCGCGGCAATAAATTACGAAATTCACAGAAGTCTCGCAGCGCTTCGAGCATGCCCTGGCGCAGGCCGTTGACGTGTGTACCGCCTTGCGCAGTAGGAATTAAGTTTACATAGCTTTCGCCCAGTCCATCGCCACCCTCAGGTAACCAGGTAACCGCCCACTCCGCACCTTCTTCGGCAGCATGAAACTGTCCGATAAACGGTTCTTCTGGCAAGCGCGGTAAGTCTTGCAACGCTTCGGTGAGATAATCGCGTAAACCATCTTCATAAAACCAAGTGGTTTCTTCGCTATTGACGTGATCTTTAAAGGTAATCGTTAAACCTGGGCAAAGCACTGCTTTGGCGCGCAACTGATAACGCAAACGACTCACCGAAAATTTCGCTGAATCAAAGTATTTAGGGTCTGGCCAAAAACGGACACGGGTACCGGTATTGCGTTTGCCAACCGTGCCGGTCACCGCTAAGTCCGAAACTTTGTCGCCATGCTCGAATGCCATTTCATAGACTTGGCCGTCACGTCGGACGGTGACGTCTACTCGGGTCGAAAGGGCGTTGACAACACTGATGCCGACACCGTGCAAACCACCTGAAAACTGATAATTCTTGTTAGAAAATTTACCACCGGCATGAAGCTTCGTCATAATCAGCTCGACACCCGGCATTCCTTCTTCCGGATGAATATCGACCGGCATACCACGGCCGTCATCGATCACTTCAAGAGAGTGATCCGCGTGTAAAATAACTGCAATACTGCGCGCGTGGCCGGCTAAAGCTTCGTCCACCGAGTTATCAATCACTTCCTGACCAAGATGATTCGGCCGTGTCGTGTCGGTGTACATACCAGGACGGCGTTTTACCGGCTCTAAACCATTAAGGACTTCAATCGAATCCGCTTTGTAGTCTGTTGTCATAGGTGTGTATAGCTCGACTATGTAATGATGTTTTTGTAATTATATTTTTGTAGCGACGTTGGTGTCGTTGTTTTGACGCTAGCTAACTGCAACTCTATCAGCATTATTAATACAGATACTAGGTGTGGATGTCACTAACCTGCAAATTTAAAATGCGTCGACGTCCGCCCAACTTGGAAGCATAACTTGAGCCAGTCAGCTAAATGCAAGTTTAACTGTAACTTTTCATCGCGCCCTTGGCCCGGACGTTCATGCACTGTTTGTATCGCTGTAAGACCTTCAACCCCTTGGCAGTCAACAATTTCCGCCATGCGGGCGTCATGATATAAACGGACAATAAATGCGGCACGAACAAAAGCATGGCCATGTGGCTCGAGTTGCTCGATAGCAATATCCGTGGTGTAACGCGCTGATGATTTTTCCGAAATTCGGAATCTAAGTTGATCGCCGACGAGTAATTCGCGCTCGAGCTTTTCTGGCTCGCGCCCAAGCAAGCGTTGCAGCGCCGCGTAGTTACGCTCCGCTAAACTATGTAACGCTTGTAAGTCTGGTATATAGCGCCTTTTACTCAATGGTAGAATACCCCCATGCTTGGCGAAAACGGTTCAAATGAATGGCTAACCATTGTAACCCAATGACAGTGGCAGCGTTATCGACTTCACCATTCTCGAGCATTGTCATGACATCGGTACGCGCAAGTGGTGTCACTTTTATGTCTTCATGTTCACTCGCAAGCCCACCAAACTCAGCAGCACTTGTTGCATCAACTTGAGCTAGATAAATATAAATACGTTCGGTCATGCCGCCAGGGCTCGACAGATAACTCAAAGCATAGTGCAGCGACTTCGCCGTCAAACCTGCCTCTTCCTGCAATTCGCGATGAGCAACATCTTCTTTGGTTTCGCCAGGGTCAACCATACCAGCGACAAGTTCACGTAACCAGGGTGTTGGACTACTGGCAATTGCCCCAACTCGGAACTGCTCAAGCATGACAATCTGGTCATGAATCGGGTCATAGGGAATCACAACCACTGCATGGCCGCGATCCATAATCTCGCGACGCATGTATTCACTCCAAGCGCCACTAAAAAGTCGATGTCTCAAGGTTGTTACTTGCACTCGAAAGAAGCCACGATATACTTCTTTTGTTTCAATAATTTCCACGTCATCGCGGCTAAATTGACTCATGCGATACTCCTCTAGAGATGGTCAACGTATTCGTTTGCGCAAGCGCAAGCCTACCGTTAGCTGGGTCGAGCTGCAAGTTATCTCAGCGTGCTAGCGATATGTCGCAGGAATGACCAATATTAGATGCGCCTAATATACATGCTTAAATATTCTGGTACACTAGGCAAAATTTAGAATTCGAGCTGCAAAGTTTGTCACAATGGATGACCTTTGTGGTGATATCAGGCTACACTAACAGCAATTGATGAACGGCACAGATGCGCTGTACCTTTTTTGATAAAGGAATCCACGAACAATGAAAATGAAATGTTTAGCTGTTGCACTTACCATGAGCCTTGGGCTTTCTGTCATTCCCGCTCAAGCAACCGACCTAACCGATATTTATCGTTTAGCCTTAGAGAATGATCCACGACTTCTGCGTGCAGCAGCAGACCGCGACTCAGCGAAAGCCGGTGTCGATGTGTCGCGTGCCGACTGGTGGCCGCAAATTAATCTCGGCGTAAACTACTCAGATAGCAAATCTGACGGTATCAATACGACTGACGATGGTTTTGTAGTCCGTACCACCAATACCACCTCGTTTAGTCAAGAAGTTTCATTGTCGCAAACCGTGTTCAACCTTGGCACTTGGCGTGCTACGGGAATCACGGAAAAACAAGCTTATCAAGCCGAAGTCAATTATTTACTCGCGCGTCAACAACTTATGCTGCGCGTGACCAATGCTTATTTCGCCGTGTTACAAGCGCAAGACAGTCTCGAGTTTGTGCAAGCAGAAAAGCGCGCCATTGAGCGCCAACTTGAGCAGACTAAGCACCGTTTCTCGGTCGGTCTGACAGCAATTACCGACGTCCACGAAGCACAGGCACAGTTCGACAACGCTGTTGCGCAGGAAATTCAAGCGCAAAACCGGGTAGAAATCACGCTCGAAGGTCTGCGTGAAATCACCGGTCGTCAGCATTCTGATATTTTCCGTTTAAATACCGAACGGTTTGAGCCAGTTCGTCCCGACCCACAAGGTGTTGAGCGCTGGATTCAGCTTGCCCACGATCGTAACTTGCAATTATTGATTAGCCGCAGCGGGTTAGAAATTGCCGAGCAACGCATTGAGCTAGCGCGCGCAGGTCACTACCCACGGGTGAGCTTGAATGCGAGCTATTCAAATCGCGACCAAGACACGAGCAGCGCTGCCGGCAGCCGCAATGTCAGTGGCTTAAATTCGCGCAACATCGGTCTGCAACTTACTTTGCCACTGTATTCTGGTGGACGTACAGTTGCTAGCACCGAGCAAGCGCGTGCCGACTATGTATCGGTTAGCCAAACTTTAGAAGAGAATCGCCGTTTAGTTGAGCGCGAAGTGCGTAGTGCATACTTTGATGTGGTTGCGAGCATTTCCAGTATTCGTGCATTTGAACAAGCTGTGATTTCAGCAGAAAGCGCTCTTAACGCCACACAAGTCGGCCTTGAAGTTGGTACTCGTACCATAGTTGACGTGTTACAAAGCACGCGTAACCTGTTTAACGCCCGCCGCAATTTGTCAGAAGCTCGCTACACTTACGTCAATCGTATTTTGGCCTTGTACCAAGCCGCTGGCATTATCTCTGAAAGCGATTTGTTGACGATTAACGACGGCTTAGTTGCACCGCAATCGCAATAAACTCGTTTGGCGTGACTAGCCAATGAATAGTCACCATCAGAAAAAAGCCGGCCTCTGGTCGGCTTTGCTTTTTCTCTCGTCTGTCCGTTAGAATCAAGAAAAACATCAAGGATCATGCGTGGCTGAGCAAAATAACCAACATTCCGTCGAACTTCCGCGTTTTCGCGCCTACTTTTTGCATCCTAAGTTCTGGCCAACCTGGCTTGGCATCGGTTTTATGTATCTACTTTCGTGGCTGCCTTTTCGCGTTCAGTTAGCCCTTGGTCGACTAATTGGCCGCGTGTTCTATCGCGCATTCCCGAAACGGGTAAAAGTAGCTCGACGCAATCTTGAATTGTGCTTTCCAGACATGGCCAGCGCAGAACGCGAAGCATTAATTAAACGCAATTTTCAGAATACCGGCATTGCCCTCTTAGAAACTGGCATGGCTTGGTGGTGGCCAGACTGGCGGATGCGTCGAATCTTGAAAGTTGAAGGTTGGGAGCACGTCGAACAAGCTGAGCGTGACGGTAAAGGTGTCTTTCTCTTGTTGTTTCACTTCTTATGTTTGGAAGTTCATGCGCGCGTCTTTGGTTTAAAGAAGCCGTCCGTTGGTTTGTATCGCCCGCACAATAACCCTGTAATGGAGTATCTCCAAACGCGAGGCCGTAGCCGCAGTAACAAATACATGATTCGCAAAAAGGATGTGCGTGGCATGATCGCAGCACTCGACAGCGGCGAAGTCTGTGGCTACTTGCCCGATCAAGATTATGGTCGCAAGCGTGCTGTTTATGTCCCCTTGTTTGCGGTGCCAGACGCAGCAACAACGACAGGGACTAGCCTGTTTGCTAATAGCGCGGACTGCGTCACCTTGATTTCTACTTGTGAGCGTTTGCCAAACGCCGAAGGCTATTTGTTGCGCGTTTTACCTGCGCTTGAAGCTATCCCCAGTGGTAGCGACGAAGAAGACGCACGGCGAGTCAATCGTGAGGTTGAACGAGCCGTCAAGAGCATGCCAGATATGTATATGTGGATGCATCGAAGGTTCAAAACGCGCCCGCATGACGACTTACCAAGTTACTACGCTCATGCAACTAGCACCCAAGCAAATACCACCGCCAATGGTGATTAAGAGTCTGTAGACAAAGCAAACACGCGCTGCCAAATACCTCGCACCGTGTTTGCTTGCTCAGAAAAGTCACGTTCACTTAAGCGCCCTTGTTCCGCTAATGCGAGCCGGTGAAGTTCAATCCGGTAGACTTGGTACGCTTCAATTAATTGAATGGCCTCGCCCTCACTCAATAGCTTCGCTGCCGCTGCAATTTCGAGAATGCGAATATTGTCAGTCCAAATAGCTAAGTCTGGAACCTGCTGGCTATTCGCCAACACTAAATACTGCGTAATAAATTCAATATCGGCGACACCGCCTGGCATTTGTTTCACATCGACCTGTCGTTCACGCTGCTGCCAAAGATGATTACGCATTTTGTCGCGCATAGCGAGGACGTCACTACGTAAACTATCAAGGTCGCGTGCACGGCAGAGGGTATTCTTGCGAATTG
Source organism: Aliidiomarina haloalkalitolerans (assembly GCF_003987315.1). Lineage (GTDB taxonomy): Bacteria > Pseudomonadota > Gammaproteobacteria > Enterobacterales > Alteromonadaceae > Aliidiomarina > Aliidiomarina haloalkalitolerans. The sequence continues at coordinate 76,039 of NZ_PIPI01000009.1, read as the reverse complement.
CCGAGAACTGTTCATACAAAGAAGCATGACCATAAACCATTCGTGCGCGAACCAGAGCTTGCAGCTCCCAAGTCCAAGCATCGTTAACCAGATACTCGCGCAACGTACTCGCCCGCACGACTAACAAACCAGCCTGACCGGAAGGCCGCAATCGCATATCGACGTCATACAACACACCGGTCATGGTCCGGGTGGTAAACAAATGCAGAACACGCTGTGCCAAGCGCAAATAAAACTGCTGCACGTCAAGCGGCTTAGCACCATCGGTTTCACCTTGATTATCGTCGGCACTAATAAACACTAAGTCGAGGTCAGAACCATACCCGAGTTCGTAGCCACCAAGCTTGCCATAGGCAATGACCGCAAAACCGGTGTCACTCTCGTCGCGCCCAGGCGGACAACCATGTGTCGCTGTCAGTTGACGCCACGCGAGCAATACCACTTGTTCAATAATAGCTTCGGCAAGAAAAGTTAAATGATCGCTAACGCGCATTAAGTGCACGCCTTCATTAAGGTCAGCTGCCGCAACTTTTAATTGAAAAATTTGTTTTACCTGTCGTAGCGCATCCATTTGTGCTTCGGCATCATCAACTGGCAATCTTAATAAGTACTCACTAACACGATGCCGATATGATTCAACTGCAGGCAACTGATAGAGCTGGACTGGATCAATTAATTCGTCGAGCAGTAAGGGAAACTTCGCCAGCAAATGCGCAATCCATGGGCTTGCTTGGCAGAGAAAAGTCAACTGCCGACGGGCGTCACGGTTTTCTGCAAGCAGTTCCAAATAAGTAGTCCGCGAGACAATTTGCCCTAGTACTTCAAACACTCGCGGCAATACTTGCTCTGCATGTGGATATTTCAGTGCCCCTTCGATTAAAGCTGGCACTAAGTTGGCTTGGAGCTCACGACCTCGCGGTCCCGAAGGTCGTTTACGCAGCAATGTTCGAAACTCACTAATCGCCTGCCAACAAGCTTGCGGATCACGAGCACCTGCTTCAGTTAGCACTTCAATCGCAGTTTCATCTGCGAGTAAATCTTGCCACAGAATCGCAAATTCACTTTCATCCATGGCTTGCAGGTCTTCTTCGCCGCCGATGGCGTCAATAAAATGACGATGAATTGCAGCCATGTGCTCTTGCGCTTCGGTTAATAATGCTTGCCAGCCCTCTTCGCTTTGAGCATATCCACAAGCTGCTAGTACGCGCCAGCGTGTTAACCAATCCTTTGGCAGAGTTTGGGTTTGTTCGTCATTAATCTGCTGCAGGACATGCTCAAGTTTGCGCAACCACGAATAGCCTTGCAGTAAGTCAGCAATAGCGCCAGCTTCGAGATGTTGCAGATCCTCACACGCGGATAGTGCTGCCAATAATGACCGTGTCTGCAGCTGATTCTCTCGCCCTCCACGAATTAACTGAAACACTTGGGTGACAAACTCGACTTCACGAATACCGCCCGGACCGAGCTTGATATTATCGGCAACGCCTTTGCGACGTGCTTCTTGATTGATCAAGAGCTTCATCTTACGCAGCGCATCAATGGCGCTATAGTCAAGGTAACGCCGATAAATAAACGGCCGTAACATAACGCGAACTTGCTCAGCCAAATCCGCCGAAGTATTGAGAACCCGCGCTTTGATCATCGCATAGCGTTCCCACATGCGGCCTTGTTCATGGTAGTAGTCTTCAAGCGCACTCAGGCTTGCGACCAACGGGCCTGATTGGCCAAAAGGACGCAGGCGCATATCGATACGAAACGGTTGACCGTCGGCAGTTGGCTGCCCTAACAGCTTTAGCAGTTGTTGCGCCACCTTCTGGTAATACACATCGAATGCAACCGCTTGGCGTCCGCCGCGGGTTTCGCCTGCGTTAGGAAAGGAAAAAATCAAGTCGATATCCGAAGAGAAGTTCAACTCTTCACCACCGAGCTTGCCCATGGCTAAAACGATTAAGGGCAATTCCTCGTCGTTATCATCAAGTGCACGACCATAGCGAGCTGCCAATGAATCGGTAATCGCCGCAAGTGTTTCCTCAATTAACATATCGGCTAATGCCGATGTCTCCGCTAACATCCGTCCGAGCGGCATCCGCCCAAGCAAATCTAGCGCCGCAATACGCGCCATCTCGATATGGCGAAAGCAGCGCAGAAAGCGCATCAGGTTCACTTCATTATCGCCCTGCTCGGCAATTCCTTGGCGCAATATCTCTCGATCCGCTGCGGCGGGAGCCAGCAGGCGAGTATTTGCCGCTTCCCCATAGCGTTGCAAGACACGGGCGATAAATGGACTTACCTGCACTAACCAAGTCACCGCTTCCGGCGCCTCTGATTGTGCAAACAAATTCTGTAAACGCTCACAATCACGTGCGCTATCGGCTTGGATATCAGGATGTAAACTCAGCTTTTCGGCAGGCTTGAGTGCCACTGGAGGAATCAATAGCATAAAACTCAGCTCGACTGGTGATTATGTGGCATGTCAGCGTCTAACGACTGCATGTTAGCGTCTAACGACTGCATGCTAGCGTCTAACGACTTTGTCCCCTGCAAAGCTCTTTCTAACAGCAAATAACCACGCTGTGCCTTACTTTGCGTCCCAGGGGCGAGTGGAACATGCTGACGAACATCGGCAACAAAGTTTGCTAAGGCTTGGAAGTCGCCCGCAAGTAGTTCAAACTCGACTTCGCAAATCGGTTCAACTAAGCCTCCGGCCTTTACAGTCCCTTGATCAAGTGCCACCTCTACATGCAGATTATCCGCTTGGAATAGCCAGCGCTGTCTTTGAAAGTCGGTGCGGAATTGCTCCTGCAGATTTGCATTGATGGCTTTTACAGCAAAACCGGTTGGCCAAATATCAGCAGGAAATAGCGTTAAATCAGGTAATTCTTGCTTGCACGGTGTGGTATATTCGGGTCGTTCACTCACCTCGCCGGATACTTTTCCAGCCATTTTAATGGTTTGTTCACACTGGTCATTCCAGCGTCGGATCCGCAAACCCATACGATTCTTATGGCATACTCCGTCTGGTGTATCGAAGTAAATATTGGCCAGCTGGAGTGTTTCACTCGGTTCACAAATAGTACTTAAGTAGCCTTGCAAGGCTGCAATAGAGTCCTTACTAATCAAGAACTTAAGTTCTACTTCCAAACTGGAACCGGTCATACAAAATACTCCTGTAATGGCGCCGCAATGCACTCGCCTGTCGACTTCGAAGAAAACACTAGTGGGTAAGATTATGCCATTGAATCAACCATTCACAGCATAGTCTATACAGAAAGTCGAAAAATCGTTCGACTAAGGGTTTACGCGGCGCAAAATAATCATACAATGGCGGCCATGTCCCGTTGGGATTCGCTGTACCGGTTACGGCCGGGTTTATGGTTACAGGAGAGGCAATGTTTAAAGCCAGTCAAGTGTTGTCAACACACTATCAGGCGAGCCAGTTAGCTGAGCTGCGCAAAGCGATCACTGAGAATTACTCAGTTGACGAAAATGCCTATTTGGAAGAATTGATTAAGCTGGTTCCTGAAGATCAGGAAACCATTCAAGCTTTAACCGATTCAGCCCACGACTTGGTTCATCGCGTGCGCGAAAAGACCCAAGGCGGTGACGGCGTCGATGCATTTTTACAGCAGTACAGTTTAGACACTGAAGAAGGCATTATTTTAATGTGTCTTGCTGAAGCGCTCTTGCGGATTCCTGACAGTTTTACAGCCGATGCACTCATTCAAGACAAACTTGGCAAAGGTGCTTGGGCTGACTATCAAAAGAAGAGCGAGTCGATTCTCGTCAATACCGGTACCTGGGGTCTAAACCTTGCGAATAAGGTGATTAACCCGCATGGCCGCCAACGCGACACTGCCGTTTCACGTTTCCGCCGTTTAGTTAAACGACTGGGTGAGCCAATGGTTCGCAAAGCTACCTATCAAGCGATGAAGCTGATGGGTAAGCAATTTGTACTCGGCCGTACTATCGATGAAGCATTAAAAAACAGTCGTAAAAATCGTGATGACGGTTACACCCACTCCTACGACATGCTAGGTGAAGCAGCGTTAACGAGTAAAGACGCTGAGCGCTACAAACAGGCATACGTGAATTCCATTCAGCGCGTGGGTCGGGAATCTTTTAATAACCCGAATGTTCCGCGGCCGACTATTTCAATTAAATTATCGGCGCTGCATCCACGTTACGAAGTCGCCAATCGCGAACGAGTTCTCAGTGAGTTAGCTGCCACTCTAACCGACCTCATTACACTTGCTAAGCAAGCGAATGTCGGCGTCAGCATTGACGCTGAAGAAATGGATCGCCTAGAGCTATCACTCGAACTGTTCGAAAAAGTTTATCGCAGTGGCGTCTGCAAAGACTGGCCGTATTTCGGTTTAGTCGTACAAGCCTACTCCAAACGTGCGCTGCCCGTCTTGTGCTGGATTAACGCATTGGCGAAGGACGGCGGTGATGAAATTCCTGTGCGTCTGGTTAAAGGTGCATATTGGGATACCGAAATTAAACATTGTCAGCAAATGGGTTTACCTGGATACCCTGTCTTTACCCGTAAAGCTAGTACTGACGTATCTTACATGGCCTGCGCTCGATACTTGTTGAGCGACGATACCAACGGCAATATCTACCCGCAGTTTGCCACTCACAACGCGCAAACTATTGTCAGCATTCAACATCTTGCTGCTGATCGCCGTTATGAATTCCAGCGCCTGCATGGCATGGGTAAAGACCTTTACGACGAGTTTTTGACCAAGAACCCAGGTAAAACAGTTCGCATTTACGCACCCGTGGGTGCTCACAAAGAGCTACTGCCATACCTTGTTCGACGCTTACTTGAAAACGGTGCCAATAGTTCGTTTGTCCACAAACTATTGGACCCTTCAGTACCAATCGAAAACTTAGTCGAATATCCGCTTCTAAACTTGCGTAAAAAGCCAAGTTTAGCGAATGACAAAATTCCTTTGCCGAACGAAATTTTCGGTCAACGCAAGAATTCTTTGGGGTTAAACATGAATATCGAGTCTCAGGGCGCAGAATTTTTTGCCAAAGTTCGCAGCTTCCAAAACAATCAGTGGCAAGGCGGCCCTATCGTCAACGGTAAACTCGTTGAAACGATTCAGCGTGTCGGCGTGACATCGCCACAACAAAGTACGCACCAAATCGGAACGATCGGTTGGGCAGACGCTGAACTTGCGGCTGAAGCCTTAGCAATTGCCAACGCAGCTTATCCGCGCTGGACGAACACTGATGTTAACGTACGCGCAGAAGCTCTTGAGAAGCTTGCTGACTTGCTCGAAGAAAACCTCCACGAGCTGATCGCTTTATGTACCCTTGAAGCGGGTAAGACCTTACAAGATGGTATTGACGAAGTACGTGAAGCTGTTGATTTCTGTCGTTATTACGCCATTCAAGCACGTAAACTCATGGGTGCTGGTGAAAAGCTGCCGGGACCAACTGGTGAAAGCAATGAACTGTTTGTGCAAGGTCGCGGAACATTTATCTGTATTAGCCCGTGGAACTTCCCACTGGCGATTTTCTTAGGGCAAGTGACTGCAGCTTTAGCAACAGGTAACTGCGTCATAGCCAAACCTGCTGAACAAACGGGTCTCGTTGCTTACCGTGCCGTACAATTCGCTCTCGAAGCGGGTATCCCAGGTGACGTGTTACAATTCTTACCTGGCAAAGGTGCCGAAGTTGGCTCTTATCTAGTCAGCCAAGAAGCCATTGCTGGCGTTTGCTTCACAGGGTCAACCAATACGGCTCAAGCCATAAACCGCGCGCTCGCAGCTCGGACTGGCGCTTTAGTCCCATTGATCGCGGAAACCGGCGGCCAGAATGCCATGTTAGTCGACTCCACCGCGTTACCAGAACAGGCGGTTACGGATATCGTTGCCAGTGCGTTTAAGAGTGCCGGACAGCGCTGTTCAGCATTACGTGTCTTGTACATTCAAGATGACGTCGCTGACCGCGTGCTCGATTTGCTGAAAGGCGCGATGCAAGAGCTGTTAGTGGGCGATCCTATTGATCACAAAACCGACGTTGGTCCGGTTATCGACGGCGTTGCGAAAACAAACCTCGAACAGCACATTATTGACATTCAACATGTCGGTAAATTGCTCGCCGAATCGCCAATGCCAGAATATACTCGGGGCGGCACATTTGTGACCCCAACCGCCATCGAAATCGAGTCAATTAATCAATTGCACCGCGAAAACTTTGGTCCAATTTTACACGTGATTCGTTTCAATCGTGACAATCTCGACCAAGTGATCGATGACATCAATAATACTGGTTTCGGATTAACGTTTGGTATTCATAGCCGTAACGAAACGTTTGCCTACGATGTAGCAAAACGCATTCAAGTCGGTAACGTGTATATTAACCGGAACCAAGTTGGTGCTGTTGTTGGTGTGCAACCATTTGGTGGTCGTGGCTTGTCGGGGACTGGCCCGAAAGCGGGTGGCCCACACTACCTCTATGCTTTCATGACCGAGAAGACCTTTAGTGACAACATCACTGCTGTTGGTGGTAACGCCACACTATTGTCTTTGGGTGATTAAGCCCAACGTTTGATTAAATAGAGCGCAAAAAAGCCGCTTCATTCATTGAAGCGGCTTTTTAATTGATGTTTTTACTTCATGTTTTTCAATGAAAGAAAAGTCAACCTTTTGGCCCAAGTAAGAACCACAGTATGAAACCAATAACCGGCAAAAGAATGATTAAAACAATCCACAATACCTTTGAGCCAGTTCCTGCGGCACTTTGAACTGTTTTGACAATTGCATAGATATTTAGAATTAAAACGATAAGACCTAATAGTCCACTCACTTCGACCCCCATGTCATGCTCCTTGTTAACTAAAGTCGCCCATACTTCGCAAGTTCATAATTAAGCCTAGCACAGGATTTTCAAACCGAAAGGTTAATTAATGGTAAACTAGCGATAATTGAACATAGGACTGACTGTATGCCCTCTTTATTTGACCGTCACTTGAAAGAAAAACGCTTGCAAGCCAAGGCTAAAAAGCGTCCAGCCAAAAGCCAACCAACTGCTATCGTTCAGGCTACTAAAAATGCCTCGGAAAAAAGCGGAAACTATCTGCAGGTTGAACGTTTAAGCCATGACGGACGAGGGGTAGCTCGTGACGCCCAAGGTAAAATCGTATTTATCAGCGGCGTTCTGCCGCACGAAGAAGTTACAGTCCAAATAAGCGCCAGCCATAGTCGTTTCAATGAAGGCGTGGCTCGTAGTATTAAACAGCCCTCAGCACAGCGTATTAGTCCAACTTGTCAGCACTTTGGTGAATGCGGCGGCTGCTCATTGCAACATGCGTCGTTGGCAGCGCAAGTTGAATTCAAACAAGCGTCTACCTCAGAGCTGCTCGCCCATCAAATCAACAGCGAGCACGACCTGCAAGTATTGCCAGAGCCCTCGCCGACGATTGAAAGTAAGCCTTACGGCTATCGTCGCAAAGCTCGCTTTGCGGTCACGGAAACTAAAAACCAACCGTTTATCTGTGGTTTTCGTGCCCGTGACTCAAAACAAATTATCGCCATTCACGAATGTCCGGTACTCGAACCGGATTTACAAAGTCTTGTGCCGCAACTACAAGCATTTCTTCCAAGCCTGCAAGGGCGCGCGAATATCGGCCACGTTGAGATGATCGCTGCTGAGCCTCGACCACGATTACTTGTGCGACAATTAAAGCCCTTACCTTCGCGCGACAAGTTGGCTTGGGAGCAATTTGCACAACAAGCAAACGTAACCGTCGTGTTTGCTATGAATGCTGCTGGTAAAGACAGTAAACAACTGACCTATCAGCAGTTAGGCCACGCAGAAGTCGAGCCGATGTATTATTCCTTCCAGGATTCAAGTGGCAGCGGTGGGGATTTCGAGCCAATACGACTCTCATTTCAGGCGCACGATTTTCTACAAGTTAATGCCGATGTAAACACTGCGATGATCCAACAAGCTATCGCTTGGATTCAGCCGCAGTCGCAGGAAATTGGTCTCGACTTGTTCTCCGGGTTTGGCAACTTTACCCTACCCTTAAGTCGACAATGTCGTAAGATTGTTGGCGTCGAGGGCGTTAGTGAGCAAGTCCGTCGAGCAGAGCAGAATGCCAAGGAAAACCGTTGCCTGAATGCTAGCTTTGCGGTGGCGAATTTGGACCAACCGTTACAACAGCAAAGTTGGGCAAAGCAACAATACGACTTTATTATGCTTGACCCACCGCGCTCTGGAGCATTTGAGATTTGTCAGCAAATCATTCATTTTGGTGCCACACGCATTCTCTATGTATCGTGTAACCCAACAACCTTAGCCCGCGACGCTGCAATACTGATCGCTGCGGGCTATCGTATTGCACGCTATAGTGTTATTGACATGTTCCCGCAAACCGCACATAGCGAGACCATGGTTCTATTCGAGCGCAATGAAGTCGAGCGCAATTAAGTCGAGCGCGATTAAGAAGATACGACATCGAGACTTTGACTAACACGGTCGAGCGCCTGCTCGATCGTTTCATCTTTCGCAACTTGAACGGTTGCCGATTTAATCTCCAATGGCAAGGTCAATTGTGGAAGGCTCATATAATGTAGGCTTGCGCTCATTTGTTGCACGCCACTCGCCGCCTGTCCTGCATCGGTTTCCGGCATTAAGACCAAAAACGAAGCGCCGCGTCCGCGAGCCAATACATCGGTATGCCGCAGATGCCCTTGCAAGCATTCAGCAACTTTCTTCAACACCGCATCAGCAGCAGCGTGACCGAACGTATGGTTGATCATCCGGAAATTACTGATTTCAAAAATTGCGACCGTAATCGGATACTGGTGATATTCAGCACGTTCGATTTCATCGCGGCCGACTTCAAGAAAATAAGAGCGACTTGCTGCCTTGGTTAAGTGATCAACATGACTTTGATATTGCAGGCGCTCCTGCTCGGCTAACATTGCCGGGACAGAAATGCTGAAATAGACGGTTGATGCGATAACCGCGAGGGCAAATTGTGCAATTAAAGCGGTTTCTGATAAACCAAATAATGCAATGCCAATTGCCATACTCAAACTTAAGATGGCTAAACTGACAGCCGTTCGCACAGCCGTTTCGGTGTAGGCGATCCACATTTGCGGAATGGTCAGAAAGAAGAACAGAAAGGCAATTTCTGAACGCTCGAACCACCATGCCGAGATAATTAGAGCAAAAACGATGGCGACACTATGACCAAGTTTGAATGCAAATTGATACCAGTCAGTATCCTTACTTGTCACTCGTAATCGGCGCTGCCACACTGAAAAAAATGCCGAACGCCAAAGCATAACCGCGACAAATAACGGGGTCAGAACAAGCACACCAACGAGGTCACCAATCCACCATGGCAGCCAGACGTCATACAAATCAAAAACCGTAATTAACCCTGTGGTTAGCAAAACCTGACTGCCAAAAAATGAGCCAAGTAACGCGGTAATGCTGCCCATAGCCAAGAATGCCATGACAAACCCGGGCAAAGATTGCACCACTTGCATGCGAATGAACTGGCGCAAAAACAACGCCCCAACACTATATGCAAGTGTATGCGCAAGGCCGAAAAGTAGACTATGGTAAAACAATTCTTCTGCTGGCGGTGTCAGCCCGTACATAGCTGTCAGCCAATAATTCAGTACAAACGATGTAGCAAAAATCGGCAAAATAGCTCGCCAACCATAAACCAGAAGGGCAGCAAAAGAGAGGCCTGCAGGGGGATACCAAATGCTTGCGTAAGGTGCATACTCGAGGATAGCCGAAAAACGCCAGAGCAAAACCCAAGCAGTGAGCAAGATTAACGCTTTCGAAAAGGTTAGGCGAAATGCATCGTTGTTAGGATCGTGATTTGTTTTTGTTGTTATGCGTTCCATAGCAATCACTTGACGACTGACTGTTTTCCTAACATACGTCATGAACGCCCAAGAGACAACAAAAAACCCCAATCAAACTGCCTGTCGATTGGGGTTTTGATACATCGAGGTCAAGCTTTAAAATTCGCTTTGGTCGAATTCGTACAAGGTTTCCGAGCCAGCATCGATGGTGGCAACTAAGCTATGTACCCGCGGGAACAGTTTCGCAAAATAGAACTTCGCTGTTTTCACTTTCCCGGTCGAGAAAGCGCCAAGTTCTGGCTTTGCTTCGGCGACTTTTGCCATCCGTAACCATAAGTAACCAAAGGCGACATAGCCAAGTAAATTGAGATAATCAACCGCAACGCTATTAATGAGGTTTTCATCGCTCTGGAAGCCGGTCAGAACGTCTTTGGAAACACGCTCTAGTTCGCTTAGCCCTTGAGCCAATTGCTTGAACTCAGTGCCCCACTGGCCGGGCTCCTGTTCTAGGAACTGTTTAATTTCAGCGCCAAGTGGTAATAGCAATTGGCCACCCGATCCGACTACCTTACGGCCAAGTAAATCGAGTGCTTGAATACCATTGGTGCCTTCGTAAATTTGGGCAATGCGACAATCACGGACTAACTGCTCTTGTCCCCATTCACGCACATAGCCATGACCACCGAGAATCTGTTGACCGGCAATCGTAGCTTCAAGTCCAGTATCGGTAAGGAATGCTTTCGCAACCGGTGTCAATAACTGCACTTGTGCTTCAGCAGCGGCGCGCTCTTCCGCGGTATTGGCATATTTTGCGCGGTCCAGTTGTTGGCCGACATAACTTGAAAATGCACGACCACCTTCAACAAACGCTTTCATGGTGAGCAACATACGACGAATATCGCCGTGCACTAACAATGGATCCGCTTCGGCGCTCTTATCAACCGTGGCTTTTGCGCCACGACCTTGACGGCGATCCAATGCATACTCGAGCGCTGTTCCATACGAACGCGCTGCTGCACCAAGCCCCTGAATACCGACGCCTAGACGTTCATAGTTCATCATCGTAAACATGGCGGCTAAACCACGATGCGGTTCACCAACTAACCAACCTTTGGCACCGTCGAAGTTCATCACGCAAGTCGCTGACGCATGAATACCCATTTTGTGTTCAACTGAACCAGCGACCACTTGGTTGCGCTCGCCGATTGAACCGTCTTCATTGACTAGGAATTTTGGCACCACAAAGAGAGAAATACCTTTGGTGCCGGGAGGTGCATCGGGTAGCTTCGCCAATACTAAGTGAATGATGTTGTCGGTCAGGTCATGCTCGCCGCCGGTAATGAAAATCTTTGTACCGCTAATAGCATAACTGCCATCGTCCGCTGGAACTGCTTTCGAACGAATAATGCCAAGGTCAGTACCAGCATGAGGCTCAGTTAAGCACATGGTACCCGTCCATTCTCCGGTCACCATTTTCTCTAAATAGATGTCTTTGAGTTCAGGACTGGCATGCAAGTCGAGCGCCATAATCGCGCCAGCCGTAAGACCTGAGTAAAGCGAAAATGAAATGTCTGCGGCACACATCATTTCTTCATACTGAGCAGACAGTGTTTTCGGCATACCCATTCCGCCGTACTCAGGATTCGCAGTCACGCCAACCCAGCCGCCTTCAGCCAGTTGTTTAAACTGCTCTTTGTAGCCGGTTGGGGTGGTAACAACGCCGTCAGCAAAATGAATGCCTTCTTCATCGGCAGCGCGCGCCTTGGGCGCAATTAGTGTCGAAGTCAGCTTTGCAGCTTCATCTAAAATTGCCCGCGCTGTGTCGGGGTCAATGACATCACTCAGCTGGTCCATATTCGCCCAGTCATCAGCGACATTTAGAACGTCAAACAGAACAAAGTTCATGTCTTGTAACGCAACTCGATACTCACTCATTTTCTACTCCCATCACCTTGTCGATGCGGCCTCAATGATTTTTTCAAACGGCCGTTTAACTTTATACGCATCATCGCAAAGGTTGGATGAGTTCGCAAGTATTCAATAAGGAATATCCTCAAGTGCTTCAAGTTGAAATAGAAAATCATCAAAGCCAAGAATGACATGTGACGGTTCGATCGAAATAATGCGCAAATCACGATAACGCTCACCTTCACGGAGCATTCGCCCGTCAAACCGTACCCATCGATCCTGATTACGACCACTGTACATGTGCGACTCATAACTCAGTGCCGGTAAACGTTGCCGTTGTTGTGGTGTTAGATCTTGAAAGCTTGCTAGCGGCCCTGCTTGCGTCGGGGTCGGTTCGGGCACTGCTGGTGGTGGATTAATCAAATCATCGAATCCGACCTCTGCCACAGCGCTGTCAAACAAGTTCCGAATACGCTCCGATACATATTCCTCGCCCTCATCATCAGTGGCCTGAGCCTGCAGCCGCTCGTCGCCGCTATCTCGCTCTTCACTGCGGCCAACCGTCAGCTCGGGAATCATCAGCTCCGCAAAGCTGTTTGCCTGCAGGTGACGTGGAATTGTCTGGACACTGGTTAATTGCAACGTGCTCACAGCGCTTAAACGTGGCCCATGAGTAAGTGCACCACTACTTAAATAGGCAAGTTCTGTCGCCGTGAAATATTCCTCGTTAACGTCACTCCGATCGTGAATCTGAGCGAGATTCCTGCGTAGCCAATTCAATTGTGCAGAATACCCAGCGCCTTGCATTGAATATGGCGCCCGCGCTGTTAACCCACTTGCAACCCAATCGTTACTTGGGGTCGGCGGCAACTGCCAAATCATCAGGACATTACTGGGAAAATGCGCTCGTAGTTCTGCTTCAGCAATAGCATGCACCCCACGCTCGCTAAGCAATGTCCATGTCCGCACGCCTTGATCATTCGGCCGATAATGGAGCAACACAGCATGCTGTTGTGACTGCTCTGCTGGACTTTCAGAAAGTTCAAAAACCACCGGCAAATCAAAGCTAATAACTTGATCCAAGCTCATGTGTGCCTGTAAACAACCTAGCCGCACATCTTGTAAACTGGCACATGGCTCGCCGTCATCAATAAATGACTGCACCTGCCACAGCTCAGCTAATCCCATGAGCGCTCGTGGTAGCGGTAAACCATGCAAACTTTGTTCTTGGCCGTTTTCAGGTCGCTCTGCTGTTTGCGTTGCGTTACTATCATTCACAAGTTGCTGATCGGATTCAGCTCGGTCGAAATACCACCACCCGAATGCAGCAACCACGGCCACGATACCGATACTTGCCGCCAGCGTTCCCCAACTTGGTCGTGCTCTTCGATGATGCTGACTAGCAGGCGTCTGTAAACTGAGCGATTGAATCGCGTCCTTAACTAACGCCTTACTCACAACTTTCGTTTCGGCACGGGCTGCAAGTTGCAACGCCCGGTCGCAAACAAGGTTAATTAAACGTGGGGTTCCCTGACTAAATTGATAAATCGCTTTTAACGACGCAGGCGGGAAAATGCTGCCGACCTCAACCTGAGGTTGAGCAACACGGGTCAAACGATGGTGAATATATTCCTGCATTTCCGCATGGGTTAAAGGCAGTAAGTGATAACGGGCCACAATACGCTGTGCCACTTGGCGCAACTCACGACGTTGCAACAATTCTTGCAATTCAGGCTGACCAATCAAGACGATACTCAGTAACTTACGCGCGTTGGTTTCTAGGTTAGTCAGCAGGCGTAATTGTTCTAATACAGAAGGTAAAAGATGTTGCGCCTCATCAATCAAAATCACGGGATGACGACCAACTGCGCTGCTAGCAAGCAAAAACTTGCTCAAATGATCAGTTAATCGCTTCAGTGAGGCTTTTTCGTGGCGGCCGGGAATGCCGAACTGGTCGCAAATTGTCGCCAGCATTTCTCTTTCGCTTAGCATCGGATTCACCACAAAGGCGACCACGAGCTTGTCACCAAGCTCTTCCATAACCGCCCGCGACAGCGTTGTTTTTCCTGTACCCACCTCGCCGGTTAAGAGCAAAAATCCACCGCTACCGCTTAAGCCATTGCGCAGATGCTCAAGACCTTCTCGGTGTCGCGGGCCAAGAAACAAAAACTCGGGATCCGGGGCAATTGAGAAAGGAACTTGCTCAAAACCAAAATAATCATGATACATGGACACAGAATACCTAAGGTTATGATACTGTTATTCTTATCTTTGCACGTTAGCAGGGCGTGCTAAATCACGCAACGAATCTCTGTTCACCATGCGTCTTCAACGTTACAGTAACGTAATAGTGAACAGTCGAAAACACTTCTGGAGTGATGAAGTATAGATGAAAGTTTATCGAGTTGGCGGCGCAGTGCGCGATGAGTTACTGGGGCTAACACCACACGAACATGACTATGTCGTGGTGGGAGCAACGCCTGAGGCCATGCTGGCGCTCGGTTTTCAGCAAGTCGGTAAAGATTTTCCGGTATTTTTGCACCCGCAAAGTAAGGAAGAATATGCATTAGCTCGTACAGAGCGCAAGTCTGGTCGAGGGTACACTGGCTTTTCTTGTTACGCTGACCCGGATGTGACACTTGAAGAAGACCTGCAACGACGAGACTTAACCATTAATGCGATTGCCATGGCTGACGACGGCTCTTTAATCGACCCTTATGGCGGCCGTCGCGATATCGAAGAACGGGTTTTGCGCCATGTCTCCGCTGCATTTACTGAAGACCCGTTGCGGGTTTTACGTTTAGCTCGTTTTGCTGCCCGCTTTGCCAACTTTGGCTTTACCATTGCACCGGAAACCGGTGCCTTAATGCGCGAAATGGTAGCGTCTGGTGAGTTAACCACGCTCACCCCCGAGCGTATTTGGATGGAAACACGAAAAGCGCTAGCAACGCCGAATCCAGCCCGATACTTTCAAGTACTGCAAGAGTTCGGCGCACTTGCCGCGTTAGTCCAAAGCCCGATCCCAACAGCGCCACTGTTATCTTTTCGAGCGTTAACGGCAAAGGCCACACAACCTTTACCAAGTGCTCATGATGACTATGAAGAAGCTTTGGTCACACGTTATTGCTTGGCATATTTCGACCTGCAACACGACGTCACGTTAACAAAGTCTGTGCATGAACTTTGGCGCGTACCAAACCTCTGTCAAAAAATAGCGGATGCGACTGTGCACGTTTGTCAGCAATTTAATCACCGTCATGCTGCGCTCACGGCCACAGAATTACTGCAAATTTTATCTGCACTCGATAGTTTTCGTCGACCGGCACTATGGCAACAAACTTTGCACTGTGTCCAAACCGTGTTTGCGGCCTATCCAGAGTTTCATGATATGCGCCAACGCAAAGATTTCATGGTCTTGAGCTCAGCTCTCGAACAGTTACAAAGCATTACTGCGGCTGATGTCATCGCCAGCGGCTTTGTTCATCAAGAAATTAGTTTGGAGCTTAAGCGCCGACGTCTGCAGTTCCTTGAGCAAGCACTTGCGACCAAGTAAGCGGTAAGCGCTGGGTTAACTGACTCGCATCGTCGCCACTCTGCATCATGTCTAGCCATAACTCTTGATAGCTTCGCTGCAGTTGTGGATGCCGCGCAAACGGCGCAAGGTCAGCGAGGGGTTTGAGCACGTAGGCACGTGTTAGGACATCGCTGCGAGGCAAGGCTGGTTCGCTGGCAGTTGCCGGCTGCACACGATCACCATAGAGTAAGACGTCAATGTCGAGCGTGCGCGAGCTGTACTTCTCGGCAATGGCTGGGCGTCCATGAGCAAGTTCAATTTCACGACAAATCAGCTGCACTTCTGCCAGCGAGTGTGCAGTTTGAACTTCGGCAACCAAATTATAAAATGCCGGGCCATCGAAACCATAGGCGTCACTTTCATAGATAGGCGACAGGGACACCTCAGTGAATGCGTTTTCCAAAGCCAGTACGCCTGCTTGAATATGTTTTAACCGCTCGAGGTTGCTGCCAATTCCTAAGAACACGCGTGTGAGTTGAGTTTGTCGACTCGCTTCTGTGCTCATGCTGAGCGTTTCCTTTCAATCAACACAGCAACGGTTCTCGCCGCTTTGATAGCCGTTGGTTTCGCCACACGTAAGCGCACCGCAACTACGCCAAATTGATTCAAAATAAGTGCAGCCAATGCTTCAGCGACTTCTTCAATTAAGCCCCAAGCTTGAGCCTGAACCGCAGTTTCGAGCGCTTGACACACGGCCGCATAGTCAAGAGCGTCGGCGATATCCCCGGATGTCGCGGCAGCATGGTTATCCCAGGCCATTTCAACATCAATAACAAGTGGTTGTTGAATGCTTTTCTCCCACTCGTAAATGCCAATTACAGCTGGAATTTCAAGCGCTTCTATCAGCACACTATCAGACACTTGGAGTCCTGCAATGTCGTTCACGCATTCACCTATGATTTAATTTCATTTACAAATTTAAACAATTGATACAAGCCAACGGGCGCTGGTCGGATAGCATTTAACGAAAAAACAACGTATGCTCGCCGTTACAGTGTAACCTAACAGGAATTCGCAAAAAAGCCGATGTCTGCTCTGGCCGTCCTTATGATCGTGCTCGCCTATTTACTAGGTTCAATTAGTAGCGCGATTCTCATCTGTAAAGCCTTTCGTTTAGACGATCCTCGTCTGCGCGGTTCTGGCAACCCCGGTGCAACCAATGTGTATCGCTTAGGTGGCCCTGTTCCTGCTGGTTTAACGCTGTTAGGCGACGTCTTAAAAGGCATGATCCCAGTTTGGGCTGCTTATTTCTTCGGCCTTACCCCGATAGAGCTAGGTCTCGTTGCCATTGCCGCCTGCCTTGGCCACATTTATCCGCTGTATTTTAAGTTTCAAGGCGGTAAAGCGGTTGCAACGGCGCTAGGCGCCATGTTTCCTGTTGCATCGGAAATGGCTGTACTGCTGATCATGACTTGGATATTGGTCTTTTGGGTTAGCCGGGTGTCGTCACTCGCGGCTCTCATTACCGTTGCTTTAGCGCCGCTGTATGCGTTTTTAATTAAGCCGCAATACACCATTCCTGCATTTATGCTCGCTGTCCTTATTATTTGGCGTCATCGCACAAATATCGTCCGCTTGTGGAATGGCACCGAAGTTGCTTTTCGTCCAGGCAAACGCAAAAACAACAAAAACAAGTAACTTAAGCGTCTGGTGTATTTAGTGGTGGCAATTCTGTCAGTGGCCAGCGCGGTCGCACTTTGACTGCAGCTTCCGCATGTTGCCCTGCAGCAAGTCGTTGCGCACCAGCAAAAGCGATCATCGCGCCGTTATCCGTACAAAACTCCGCACGTGGATAAAACACTTCACCACCGAGCTTACTCATCGTCTCTGCCAATGCCGCGCGTAAGCGCTTGTTGGCACTCACACCACCGGCCATGACCAACCGATTCAAGCCGGTCTGTTCGAGCGCACGGCGGCATTTAATCAAAAGAGTGTCCACCACCGCATCTTCAAAAGCGCGCGCAATATCAGCCTGCGTTTGCTCATCGTTGGTGTTTTCCGCAATCGCGGTCGCTGCAGCTGTTTTCAAACCGCTAAAGCTGAAATTTAAGCCAGGCTTGTCGGTCATCGGCCGAGGAAACTGAAAACGCCCTGCTACACCTTGCTCTGCGAGCTTGGCGAGTCGCGGTCCACCTGGGTAGTCTAAGCCTAAAAGCTTGGCGGTTTTATCAAAAGCTTCGCCGGCGGCGTCATCGACGGATTCACCCAGTAATTCGTACTCGCCAATGCCATCGACGCGCACCAGTTGGGTGTGGCCACCAGAAACCAATAGCGCCACAAACGGAAAATCCGGGCGACTCGCTTCCAGCATAGGCGCTAGCAAATGGCCTTCCATGTGATGCACGCCAATAGCCGGAACTTGCCAACCAAATGCCAAACTGCGGCCAATGGTTGCGCCAACCAGTAAGGCACCAATTAAACCTGGGCCAGACGTATAGGCAACACCATCAATTTGGTCGGGTTGTAATTTTGCTTCGCTGAGCGCTTGCTCAATAAGAGGGAGAGTTTTGCGAACATGATCACGTGACGCCAATTCTGGCACGACACCACCATAGTCGGCATGCAGCTTTACCTGGCTATACAAGACATGCGACAAGAGGCCTTGCTCAGTGCAATAGACTGCAATTCCTGTCTCGTCACACGACGTTTCAATACCAAGCACACGCATAGCCGTTTCTCGCTTTTCTAACTGCCCAAAAAATTGGCTGCTATTCTAGCGAAAAACGGCGCTTTAGGCACTACTCGATTTGCCCTAGTTTGCTGCGCATTTGGGTATAGGAAATTGTGCCCGATTCAACTAAGCGATTTAGCGACTGCTCGAGGGTCTGCATGCCCACCGAAGCACCGGTTTGAATAGCAGAGTACATTTGCGCCACTTTCGCCTCACGAATAAGGTTTTTAATCGCCGGTGTTGCCAACATGATTTCATGAGCAGCAACACGGCCACCACCTTGCTTCTTCACCAGAGTTTGCGAAATAACCGCTCGTAATGACTCTGATAACATCGAGCGCACCATGGCTTTCTCATCGCCAGGGAAAACATCGATAACCCGGTCAATGGTTTTTGGCGCCGAGGTGGTATGTAACGTTGCAAAGACCAAGTGACCGGTTTCCGCCGCCGTTAAGGCGAGGCGAATGGTTTCTAAATCCCGCAACTCACCAACGAGGATAACGTCAGGGTCTTCACGCAAGGCAACCCGCAAGGCACTATTAAAACTTAAGGTGTCGCGGAATACTTCACGTTGGTTCACCAAGCTTTGCTTGCTTTGGTGCACAAATTCGATAGGATCTTCAATGGTAAGGATGTGCTGTGGTGTGTTCTCGTTAATGTAATCAACCATGGCTGCTAGCGTGGTTGATTTACCCGAACCGGTTGGTCCAGTAACGAGTACGAGCCCGCGCGGATATTCGGCAATGCGCTTGAAGATTTCCGGAGCACGCAAGTCCTCAAGGGTTAATACCCGATCAGGAATGGTACGAAACGCGCCGGCTGGGCCATACTGTTGTTTAAATACGTTGGCACGGAAGCGAGCGACGCCGTCAATGGCAAATGAAAAATCGACTTCTAAGCGTTTTTCAAACTCTTCAAGTTGGCGTTTATTCATCACCGACTTGACCATATGCCCGACTTCTTCCGCGTTAAGCGGTTTTGAGCTAACTGGGACAAGATCACCGTCGATACGAACAAGAGGCGGAGTGCCAGCGGACAAATGTAAGTCAGACGCTTTATTAGTCACACTGTATTCAAGTAATTGTTTAATATCCATGTTATTTTTCTCATTAACGAGCGATTACCCGAGCGAATAAAATGAGGTTACGCTGATGCCCCCTGAGACTCAAGCAAAAACACCTGCTTCTATACCATCCCTCATAGAGCGCTGGCAGTCTGTCCAGCGTCAGGTTGCTGATGCAGCAAAAAAATGCAACCGTGACACAAGCTTAGTACGGATATTAGCAGTAAGCAAAACCAAACCTGCATCCGCTATTGCAGCGTTGTACCAGCTAGGTCAGCGTGCATTTGGTGAGAATTATGTGCAGGAAGGCGTCGACAAAATCAAAGAGTTAGCACATTTGCACGACATCGAATGGCATTTCATTGGTCCATTGCAATCCAATAAAACCAAAGATGTCGCGGAACATTTTGCTTGGTGTCAAAGCATTGACCGGGAAAAAATTGCCCGCCGCCTGAGTGAGCAACGTCCAGCAGAGTTGCCGCCACTGCAAGTTCTCATCCAAATTAATATCGACGATGAAAATAGCAAATCAGGAATTGCGCTCGCTGAACTTCCGGCGCTCGCAGCATTTATTGACACCCAGCCGAATTTGCAGCTACGGGGCTTGATGGCCATTCCGAAAGCCAATGCGACTCCCGCCGAGCAGGACGACAGTTTTCCGCAGTTACAACAAGCTTTTGTTGCCTTGCAGGCCGACTATCCGAGCGTCGATACTTTGTCGTTAGGTATGAGCAACGATCTGTCGAAAGCGATTGCGCATGGCTCGACAATGGTTCGAATTGGTACCGCACTATTTGGTGCTCGCGACACTTAAAGGTCACTTTTCGACACGACAATCCAAGCTCGCAAAGTCAGGCTTCTCGGTAATGACGCTTGAAAAGCAGGAAAATCGTCGCCATTCACGATAAACTACTGTTAAATTCTTCGCCTACATAAGGAATATTTTAGGATGCCAAATCAGGTTCGTAAGATAGGTTTCATTGGTGCTGGAAATATGCCTCAAAGCATTATTGGCGGCATGATCAAAGGCGGATTTCCCGCCGATGCGGTTTTAGTCAGTAATCCGAGTCGGCCAAAATTAGACTTGCTTGAAGAAAAATACGGCTTAACAACGTCACAAGATAATCACGAAATTGCGCGCCAAGCGGACGTCATTGTTCTGTCTGTAAAGCCACAATTAATGCGGGAAGTTTGTGAAGACTTGCAAGCCAACGTCCCCGATTTAGCCAACAAATTAATTGTTACTATCGCTGCCGGTTTGCGCTTTGCGAGCTACTACGAATTCCTCGGTGACAATATCCGTGTCGTTCGCGTCATGCCCAATACGCCATCACTGGTTGGTGCTGGTTTGTCAGGGCTAGTCGCTGACAGCTCAGTAACGGATGACGATCGCGAGTTTGTCACGCAAGTATTTAACTTCGTCGGTACCACCATCTGGTTAGAAGACGAAGACGGCATTGATGTACTCGGTGCTGTTGCTGGCAGTGGCCCAGCCTACTTCTTCGAGTTTATGCATGGTTTGCAACGCGCTGCCGAAGAGTTTGGCTTTGACCCTGAACAAGCACGACTGATGGTCCAACAAACTGCATTGGGCGCCGCAAAAATGGCTTGCGAGAGTGAACTAAGTTTTATCGACCTACGCAAACAGGTCACGAGCAAGGGTGGTTCAACCGCCAAAGGAATTGAAGCTTATCAGCAAGCTGAACTTGGTGAGATTTCAAAACGTGCGGTAGGCGCAGCGGTTGCACGAAACCAAGAAATGGCTAAATTGTTCTAGCCACAAGTAAGTCAATGCTTACAGAATTTTAAGTTAGCTGGCTGAGCGTTTACCCACGCACACTTTTCGAATATCGCTTTCGAGCACATTAAAGGAAATCAAGATGAGCAACGGTGCATTATTTTTAATCGATACACTGTTTAATTTATATATTATGGTGGTTATTCTGCGCCTGTGGATGCAACTTGCACGGGTTGATTATTTTAACCCGGTGTCGCAGTTTATTGTGAAAGTCACGCGCCCAATCCTTGACCCTTTGCGGAAAGTCTTTCCGACTATTGGTCGTTTTGATATTGCCGCAGCTTTCTTAGTGCTGGCGTTATCCGCATTAAAAATCTATTTGATTATGTACATGCGACTGAACGGCTTTCCGTTCTCTGTGCTCGAGTTATTTATCGCGTCAATTCAAGCCGCGGTGATCACGACGTTAAACTTAATGTTCTGGATTCTGTTAATTCGAGCTATTTTGAGTTGGTTTAGTCAAGGCCGTCATCCGATGGAATTTGTCATGGCGCAGCTGACGGAACCGATGCTGTCGCCAATTCGTCGAATTATTCCACCAATTGGTGGCCTCGACCTTTCGGTACTGGTCCTCATCATTATTGTCCAGTTCTTGCGGATTTCGCTGGGAGGTTAACCATGATGCAGTATTTACGCAAGGTGCAAAGTAAAGCGTGTTACGTTACCCCCGTTTTATGGATGCTTGCATTAGCCATGCTTGCCCTTTTCTCATGGTCTGCAGCAGCGGATCAAGAACAAGCTCAAGGCGGACAATACACTACTTTAGGCGACTGGGAGGTACATTACATCGCCTTCCCTAGCACCTTCCTGCAGCCAGAAATTGCCGCTCGCTATAACATCCGGCGCAGCAATGCGCGTGGGTTAATCAATATTTCAGTCCTCGACACAAAGCAGGAAGGTAAACCTGCCTTGCGAGCGCAGATTCAAGGTTATGCATTGAATAGTGTTGGACAGCGACAAGAACTTCAGTTCCGCCGCTTTATTGAAGAACCGGCTATCTACTTTATTAGCGAAGTTCGCCACAGCGATGACGATCGTCTGCGCTTTTTTATTACCATTCGTCATGGTAACGAAACCCAAGAGCTTCGGTTCCAACACACGTTCTATCGCGATTAAGTCGTCGGCGTTGCTTCCGAATCAGAAGAGACGAGCAAACTAGATTTAAACCGATTTAGTTTGCTCGATTACTTTCACACCTACTTTCAATATTACCCCATCGTCAGCCACTTCACGCACCGTAAACATTAAATTGCCGAGAACGATGTGGTCACCGATAACCACACGACGGTGGAAGCGACGATGAAAGATGCTGCGAATATCCGTATTTAAATCCTCGTACGCATCTTCTGGGATGACATAGAAACCGGATAAATCCGCCAAAGTAATATCGGCATTAAGCACGAAATCACCAAAGAATGATTTGCGATTCACACGTTTATCACTGCCAGACGAAGCCAACACTTCACTAATTTTGGCGACATCAGCAGCACGTGTCAGCACCATCAGGTGATCACCGGCTAGAATCTGCGGGTTGTTGCTACTACGGAGCCACTGCCCGTCTCGAACGACACCAACAAAATCGGCTTCTCGAGGGAGGTTAATTTCGTGCCAAAAATGCTCCACGGCAAGCGAGTCTTCGGTAATTTTAAACACTGCGACTTCCATGACGTCATCGGCACGAATCAATTCGATTGGTGTGCGTGAATCAGGTTCCGGCTCGGGCGGAATCTCTAAGCCCATTTTGCGCGCGGTGAAGGAAATACTCCAACCTTGCACCACCAACGAAACTAACACGACGACAAATGCAATTTCGAAATAAAGTTGCTGGTTTTCAAGGCCGGCTATCCACGGAAACAACGCCAAAACAATCGGCACGGCTCCGCGCAAACCTACCCAGCTAATAAAGATTTGGTCTCGCCAAGGAAACCTGAACGGTGCCAAACTGATGAAAACTGCAATGGGGCGTGCGACAAATATGAGCACAACAGCGAGGGCTAAGGCGGGTAACAACACCTCAACCACTGAACTCGGCGTCATTAAGAGACCAAGCATGAGGAACATGACGATCTGCGACAGCCACGCCAAACCATCATGAACGCGAAGAATATGCATGACCTGGGGAAGCTTCGCATTACCGACTAAATAGCCCATCAAATACACAGCAAGAAATCCGCTGCCACCGAGGTTGGCGGTCAAGCCGAAGACAAGGATGCTGCCAGCAATCGCAAGCAAGGGAAAAAATGAAATATGGAGGTTTAACTTGCGACATGTGAGAACAAAAAGTCGTCCTCCTAAGTACCCAAAAACAGCGCCCACAATTGCTTGTTGCAAAAATACTGCGATCACGCCCCATCCCAATGGAAGATCTGGCTGCGCAAGGACGCTCACTAACGTCACCGTTAACATCACGGCCATCGGATCATTGCTACCGGACTCAATTTCTAACGTTGCTGCAACACGTTCTTTAATGCGTAGTTTTTGCGACTGGAAAATTGAAAATACCGCAGCGGCGTCGGTCGAGCTTAAAATAGCTCCAAGTAACAGGCCTTCAATCCACGAGAATCCGAATAAATAGGCGGCAGCAACACCCGTCACCGCACAGGTAATTACAACGCCGATGGATGCCAGCATGGCAGCCGGAGCAAGGGCCACTCGAAAGCGTTCAGGGTGCGTTCGCAAACCGCCATCAAAGAGAATAATCACCAGCGCCACGGAGCCAATTAACAATGCCATATCCGGGTTATTAAAGGAGAGCCCAAGTAACCCCTCTTCGCCTGCGAGCATACCAACTGAAAGGAAAACTAAAAGCAGCGGAGCACCTACGCGCACCGAAAACTGCACAGCAACGATACTAATAAATAGCATTGCGCCAGCTATGAGTATGAGTAAATTCACTGCTTCCATCGGGTCTTTAACTTTCCTTTCATGAACTTCAAGGCAATTGATAATAACACAGCAAAAGAAGTGCGCTATAATCGCAGCTGAAAATTAATGAACCATGACAGATTTAAAATATGTCTAAAAATCAAACAATTATTAATTCAACACCGAAAGACCTTGTACTCGCAACCGGCAATCAAGGCAAGTTAGCTGAGTTAAGTGCATTGCTGAGCCCGCTTGGTTGGCAAGTTCGGGCGCAAACTGAGTTAGGCGTGACTGACGCTGACGAAACCGGGCTCACGTTTATTGAAAATGCGATTCTCAAAGCCCGCCACGCGTGTGCAGCAACCGGAAAGCCTGCACTCGCCGATGATTCAGGCCTGGCGGTCGATTATCTTGGCGGTGCCCCGGGGATCTACTCTGCTCGCTATGCTCAAATTGAGGACGGCGTCGTTTTTGCGCAGGCTGATAATAATGGCGAAGCATTGACCAAAGACCAGGCCAACATTGCGAAAGTGCTCGCCGCCCTCGAAGGTGTTCCGAGCGACCAGCGCCGGGCACAGTTTCATTGCGTGTTAGTGTATATGCGCAGTGCCGATGACCCTACTCCAATTGTCTGTCATGGCGTTTGGCCCGGATACATTACTGAAACCGCGAGCGGTACCGGCGGTTTTGGTTACGATCCGATCTTCTTCGTTCCCGAGCATCAATGTACTGCCGCCGAATTACCACGCACGCTGAAAAGTGAAATCAGTCATCGTGGCCAAGCGTTGGCTGCACTGCTAAAGCAATTACAATGAAGCAAACCAACCGGTTAACTCTGCCGCCATTAAGCCTCTACGTGCACATTCCGTGGTGTGTGCAAAAATGTCCCTATTGCGACTTTAACTCTCATGCGCAACCGGACGTCATTCCCGAGGCAGAGTATATTGCTTGTCTGCTCGCTGACCTCGAAGAAGACCTCGAGTACGTGCAAGGTCGTGAGCTGCAATCCATCTTCATTGGTGGTGGCACGCCAAGTCTGTTTTCGGCTGCAGGTATCCGTAAACTCCTCGCAGGCATTCGTGAGCGAGTGCCATTTAGCCAAGACATTGAAATTACCTTAGAAGCCAACCCTGGCACCTTTGAGACTGAGCGCTTTGCCGGTTTCGCTGCGGCTGGCGTGAATCGACTCTCGATTGGCGTGCAAAGCTTGCAAGCTGAACAACTTAAGCGGCTCGGGCGCATTCACGATCCTGAGCAAGCCCAAACCGCAGCGCAGCACGCCAGCACCTTGGCATTAGCAAGTTTTAACCTAGATTTGATGCACGGCTTGCCAGAGCAAACCTTGGCGACCGCCATGGCGGATCTTGAGGGCATTATTGCATTAAACCCGCCGCATATTTCTTGGTATCAGTTGACCATCGAACCGAACACTTTGTTTGCCAGCCAACCACCTGAATTGCCGCATGATGACCTGTTATGGGATATCTATGAGCAAGGACATCAGCGCCTCGCTGCTGCTGGCTATGAGCAGTATGAAGTGAGCGCCTATGGCAAGCCTGGACATCGCGGCAAGCATAACCTCAACTATTGGCGATTTGGCGATTATCTCGGAATTGGCTGCGGTGCTCATGGCAAAATCACCTTACCCCACGAGCAGCGCATTATTCGCACCGAGAAAATTAAACACCCTCGGGGCTACCTCGACCTGACTCGCCCCTACTTATACAAACAGTGGCAAGTGAGCAGTGAAGACTTGTGTTTTGAGTTTTTTATGAATCGATTACGCTTACTGGAACCAACGCCAAAACCCGATTTTGTGGCCTACACGGGTTTACCGTTAAGTGTTGCTGACACCGCGCTCAATCATGCAATCGAACGCGGTTACATTGTCAGTCATCAAGAGTCTTGGGAAACCACCGCACATGGGCGGCTGTATTTAAACCAAGTCCTCACCGATTTGCTTGAGAACTAGGTAACAAAGTATTAAGTAACAAAGTATTAAGTAACTAAGTATTAAGTAACTAAGAATTAAGTAACTGCGGTAAATTTCATGTCCCAAACGCCATGGCCAAGTCGATGGCCGCGCTGTTCGAACTTAGTCAGTGGCCGTTCTTCTGGGCGAGGGATATAAGTGCCATCTGCAGCTTGATTCACATAACCTGGAGCATTATTCATTACGTCCAGCATATGTTCAGCATAATTTTCCCAATCCGTCGCTAAGTGTAAAACGCCGTCGAGTTTTAGTTTTTGTCGTAATAGCGCAACAAACTCAGGCTGCACGAGTCGGCGCTTATGGTGGCGTTTTTTATGCCATGGGTCAGGGAAAAATATTTGCACACCCGCAAGCGTGTGGTCTGGCAGCCATTCTTTCAAAACTTCAACCGCATCGTGCTCAATAACTTTGAGGTTGGTAACACCTTGGCTTTCCGCTTCAAGTAAACACGCACCGACACCAGGTCGATGCACTTCAACACCAATAAAGTTCTTTTCCGGTGCGGCCTTGGCCATGGCAACTAGCGACTTTCCCATGCCGAAGCCAATTTCTAGTACTACTGGATTGTCATTGCCAAACAAGTCTTGCAGGTTTAACTTCTCACCATGAAACTCAATACCCATGGTTGGCCATTGGCGTTCGAGTGCACCAGCTTGCCCTTTCGTCAGACGCCCTTCGCGCCGCACAAAACTGCGAATTTGACGCATATAGCGCTCGCCAGTAGCTGCAGGAGCCTGCTCGGATACGTTTGCTGATTTATCTTCTGCCATGTTCGTTGAACCTGTTACACTAGTCGAATGAAGTCTAAAATGGGTCGCCATTATCCAATTCGCTGCCGTAAAAACAAGCAAATTTCATGAGTTCGCAGAAAAAAAGTAACCAATTACCTCAAAAAGCTACGCATCCGCTCAAGCCGCAAGCATTTGCTGACATTGTTCTGCAATGGCAAGCGCTGCATGGGCGTCACGATTTGCCTTGGCAACAACCAGCGACGCCTTATCGCGTACTCGTCAGTGAAATTATGCTGCAACAAACGCAAGTTAGCACTGTTATTCCTTATTTTCAGCGTTGGTTGCAGGCGTTTCCGGACTTGCATAGCCTCGCCAATGCCGAGGAAGATCAGGTCATGGCCTTGTGGCAAGGGCTTGGGTATTACTCGCGTGCGCGCAATTTGCAAAAGGCCGCGCAATACCTAACTCAAGAGTACCAAGGTGAGTTTCCGAACTCATTAACTGAACTCGAGCAGATTCCCGGCGTTGGTCGTTACACCGCTGGGGCTATTCGCTCCTTCGCATTTGATGACTACGGCCCAATTGTCGATGGCAATGTACGGCGTTTGTTTTGTCGGTTTTTTGCAATTGCCGGAGCCCCTTTAAGTAGCGCAGTAAACAAGCAATTGTGGCAACTCGCTGAGCAATTTACGCCACAAAACAACAATCGTGCATTTGCTCAAGGCCTACTCGACTTAGGGGCGACTGTGTGCACGCCGAAAAAGCCAAACTGCAATGATTGTCCCTTACAGTCAAACTGCATCGCTTTTCAGCAAAGCCGCGTCGACGAGTTCCCCAATCCAAAGCCGAAAAAGACCATCCCTTTGCGGCAAGGGCACTTTATTTGGCGCGTGGAAAATAGCCAAATTTGGTTGCAACGGCGACCTGAGTCCGGCATTTGGGCACGGCTTTGGTCGCTTCCCGAAGTCGACGGCGTTCCTAAAGGTGCAAGTTTGGTCGGTGAATTTCAGCATACCTTCAGTCACTACAAACTGCAGGCAAAAGTATGGCAACATGATCACACTCACCTGCAAGAGCCAGATGCCAATTATGTCGATCACCATTGGCTGCCACTCGAAGCATTAGATTCTGTGGGTTTACCGACGCCGATTCGACAGTTTTTACAGGCACAACTGCAAGCAGAGCGATAATCTCACTCGCCATTGCTGCTTCCGGTGGCGTCGGTATGATAAACTGCTAGCTATAACAATGTTCGAATGACGTTTGTGCTTAGTCCGCAGCAAAAAGCCTGCGCCCAGATATGAGGATAGTAAAACATGGCCCGTACTGTATTTTGTCAATATTTCCAAAAAGAAGCCGACGGTCTAGACTTTCAGCTCTACCCTGGTGAGCTAGGACAACGAATTTTCGAAAATATATCTAAAGAAGCGTGGGCCGAATGGCAGAAAAAGCAAACCATGCTGATTAACGAAAAGCGCTTGAATATGATGGACCCTGACGCGCGTGCATATCTCGAACGGGAAATGGAAGGTTTTCTGTTCGAAGGTAAAGACGTCGACATCGAAGGTTATACACCGCCAAGCAAATAATGAACGCGAATAGATCACAATAAGCCGGAACTCATTCACACACGATGTTCCGGCTTTTTTATACTTTCACATAGCAAAATGAATGAAAGCGCGAGAATGCTGCATAAAAATTTAAATTCTATGCAGTCAGTAACACACTGAGAATATTCAGGGCAACAATCTTCTGAATACCCCCTATCACTGAGATTAATGGCATTTACCCGCTCTTAACGGCCTTTGCGGTAGAGGCCAAAGGTCAATTTTGCTAGTATATACAGCTCGATTGTCCACTAGGGAGTGCATATGAAAATCCCAGCCTGGCGGAGAGCAGTGATTAAAGTCGGCAGTGCTCTTATCGCGCCAGATGGTAACGGTTGCAGTTCAAAATATCTTTTAGCCATCGCTCGCTTCATTAATGAATGCCGTGAGCGCGGACAAGAAATTGTCTTGGTTTCATCTGGATCCGTTGCAGCAGGCCGACATCATTTCAACCACGAAGATAAACACGTTCCGGTTGTCCTTAAAAAAGCCATGGCGGCTGTTGGACAAACCCAAGTCATGGAAAGCTGGGCACGCTTTTTTGATTTCCCCTGTGCTCAAGTCCTCATGACACATGATGATTTGCGCGATCGTGAGCGCTACATCAGTATCCGTAACTCAGTCAATACGCTGCTTGAGCACGGCATTATGCCGATCGCCAATGAGAACGATGCGTTAGCGACCGACGACCTGAAAGTCGGTGATAATGACAACTTGGCAGCGATGGTGGCAACTGTCGTCGACGCCGATGCCTTATTTATTTGTTCAGACATTGACGGTTTGTTCGACAAAGATCCGAACAAACACAAAGACGCGACTCTCATACCTGTCGTTGATGAAATCGACCAAAGCATTTATGCACTCGCTGGCGGTTCAGCAAGTACTGTTGGTACCGGAGGCATGCGCACCAAAGTCGAAGCGGCAGAAAAAGCCACGACCCATGGCATCGATACGTACATTCTAAACGGCCGTAAAGGCAGTAAGTTTGAAGTGCTGTTGCGGAATGAAAACCCCGGCACTTTATTTAAAGCCAAAGAAAACCCACTGAGTAATAAGAAGCACTGGCTGCGCCACACCTTAATTGCTCAGGGCGAGATATTAGTCGATTCAGACACAATCAAAGCCCTGCGCGAAGAAGGTGGTTCGTTACTTAGTCCGGGTATCGTCGATATACAAGGAAATTTTGATCGCGGCGATGCAGTGCTCATTCGTAGTGCAGAAAACATGGAAACGATCGCAAAAGGTATTTGTCGGTATAGCTCCCACGAGCTGATTCATATCAAAGGACAAACCGACACCGCAATCGCTGAAGCATACGGTTATAGCCCAATCAGCGAAGTCATTCACCGCGACGATTTAATGTTATGGAGCAAAAAATGAGTAACCAAGTATTAGCACAAGAAATTTCGCAACGTGCCGCAAAAGCAGCGCGTGCAATAGCGACACTACCAACTGCAGAGAAAAATGCAGTTCTACAGAAGATGGCTGACGCCATTCGTCAGCATACACCGGCGATTTTAAAAGCCAATGCTGACGACCTAACTGCGGGTCAAGAAAAAGGCCTCGATGCAGCGATGATGGACCGCCTCGCTCTCGACGAAGCGCGGATTGAAGACATGGCGAGTGCCATTGAAGAGATTATTGCTTTACCCGATCCGGTTGGCGAAAGTTATCTGCTCGAAGAGCGCCCAAACGGGATGCGGGTCGACAAAATGCGCATTCCCCTTGGCGTTATTTGCATGATTTACGAAGCACGCCCAAATGTTACTGCTGATGCTGGCGCTCTTTGTTTTAAGTCTGGCAACGCCGTTATTTTGCGTTGTGGTCGCGAAGCCATTGGCACCAGTAAAGTGATTGCCGAAGCGATGCATAGCGCCATCGAAGCTAGCGGCTTGCCAAAAGACGTGGTCACCGTCGTGCCGACGCCAGACCGTGACTTAATGGCTGAGCTATTAAAGCAAAGCGACCATATTGACTTAGTCATCCCGCGCGGCGGCGAAGGCTTGATTCACTATGTGAGTGATAACAGCAAAATCCCAGTGATTCAGCATTATAAAGGTGTTTGTCATTTATACGTCGACAAAGACGCAGATCTCAACAAAGCACTTGCACTCCTACTCAATGGTAAAACCCAACGAACCGGTGTCTGTAATGCCCTCGAGGGACTTTTAGTGCACGCTGATGTTGCCGAGCGTTTCTTACCGATGGCTGCTGCCGCACTTGCTGAGAAGAGCGTCAAAGTTCATGCTTGCGAAAAATCCTTAGCGCACTTCGATCGCGCTGAGCTGATTGCTGATGATGCGTTTGGTGAAGAATACCTAGCGCTGGAAATCGCAGTTCGGACAGTCCGTGATTATGACCATGCAGTGGCGCACTTAGATCAATTTTCCAGTGGCCATACCGACGTTATCTGCACCGAGAATGAACAAACCGCGCGGCGCTTTATTGCTGACATTGACTCAGCAGTGACCATGTGGAATACCTCGTCACGCTTTTCTGACGGTGGCCAACTTGGCCTTGGTGCGGAAATTGGTATTTCAACATCTAAGTTACATGCCTATGGTCCAATGGGCTTGCAGTCATTAACAACAGAAAAGTTTGTTGTGACTGGTAATGGACAAATTCGTCCTTAAGCGCGAATGGCTGATGCGGCTTGGCTAAAATAGCAGCAGGTGATTGTTTTTTTCGGTCACTTTGCTGTTCAAGCCTTGACAGTGTCACGTAAAACAAGTCTAATACCGCCCGCATCGCAAGATGCTTCGGCATGCCCAGATAGCTCAGTCGGTAGAGCAGGGGATTGAAAATCCCCGTGTCGGTGGTTCGATTCCGCCTCTGGGCACCATTATTCGAAAAGCCTCGCTAGCAATAGCGAGGCTTTTTTCGTTTCGCTCTAGGCTGTTTCCGTTCCGCTCAAGGCTGTTCGTTCCGCTCAAGGCTGTTCGTTCCACTCAAGGCTGTTTCCGTTCCGCTCAAGGCTGTTCGTTCCGCTCAAGGCTGTTCGTTCCACTCAAGGCTGTTCGTTCCGCTCAAAGCTTTTTTATGTTTCGCTCAAGACCAATCCAGTCAACACCTGTAGACAATTCGAAGGCAATCTCGCACAAATTTAACACAAGAGTTTTTGTCAGCAATTGTCAAACTCTATTGAACCTACGCCCCTTCTCACCTAAATTGCATCTCAAGGTCAGGCCACACTAAAAACCCGGTCATGACTAATTTAACCATTTGAATTTAAAAGGATCTTTTATGAAAATTCTAAAGAGCTCAGCTTTGATTGGTGCCTTACTTGTATCAGGCAACGTGTTAGCAAACGACTTAACCTATGACTTCGCCAATGTTAGCTATGTCAAATACGGAACTGGCAGCGATAGTATCGACGGATTCGGCTTTGAATTGAACAAACTGTTGAATGACAAACTTTACTTAAATGGTTCTTATACCAACGTTTCCGACTCATTTAGTGAGAACGTTGGCGGCGAAATGCTCCGTGGTAAAGTCGATGGCGACCTGCTCAGCTTCGGATTAGGCTACCGCCATAGCTTGCAACAGAATGTTGACTGGTTCTTAGAAGGTGGATTGAGCTATGTCGATATGAGCGCACGTGTTTCCGGCGGCGGCGTAACTTTCCGTGAAAGTTATGACGACACTGGCTATTACGGTGCAACCGGTATCAATGCATTGTTAACGCCAAAACTACAAGCGCAAGTCTTTGTTCGTTACACCGACATCGCAGACACCTCATCGACTGAGTTTGGAGTGCAAGGACGTTATCGCTTCACTAATAACTTCCACGGCATCGTTGGTGTTTCGCGTGACTCAGACGATACCACTATGCGCATTGGTTTAAGCTACGCATTCTAATACTTCGGAAGCTTGACGACAGGGATGTTCTAGGAATCGGATGCCTATCTCGTCGGACTTGGATGTCCTCACCAAAGGAAGCTCTCAGAGCTTCCTTTTCTTTCCTAAAAAAAAACTTATAACCAACGTCGGACACTATCCATATAATGCTGGTACTCAGCCCCAAACTTGGCTAGCAAGAAACGTTCCTCAGGCTTTATTTGGAACTGTGTGATATAGGCAATAAAGACCGGTAGCATCACCAAACTCAACCAATTCTCCAAATAAAATCCGAACGCCAACAGCCATAGACACATACCAACATACATTGGATTGCGGGTGACACGGTATATGCCAGAACGAACAACCGCAGTGGACTTTTCAACCTGCACTGGGTGAACGGACGTGCGATGACGACGAAACTCAACAACCCCTAACAGCGCTATCAGGCAGCCGAGTAAAAATGAGCCGAGCGACCACCACCCTGTGAGCTGAAAACTTAGGCTTGGAAAAAGCCAACGAAGAATCAGCATGTCGAGCATACAAATCACTACCACCAACAAAGGTGGAATCTTTAGTTCTAAGTCCTTCATCGCAATCCTTCTCTGCAATTCTTCATTGCTGTTTTTCATTGCTATTCGTAATAAGATAGCAGCTAGGTTTATCCATCGCTTCGCGCTACTATACTGCAAATTCTCGGCTTGCCAAAGGAGAGGTCAAATGTCCAAAGCAAGTAATCGGACCGTGCAAATTCCCGTGACGAAATTAACTTGTGCGGGTTGTGTTAAACGTGCCACCAGCGCAATCACTAGCGTTACCGACACCTCCAACGTTTCGGTGAATTTAGCCACTGAGAAAGCACAGTTTACCTATTCCGATGACGCAACTCTTGCTGCAGTTTTCAATGCTCTGACGACGGCTGGTTATCCGAGTCGAGCTGAAACCCTTGAACTTGACCTGGTCGGAATGAACTGCGCCTCGTGCGTGAATAAGGTAGAGAAGTCACTAAGCCAAGTGCCGGGTGTGCTTGAAGCTCGGGTTAACTTAGCGAGCGAAAGTGCTTGGATTAAGTTTATTGTTGGTACCTGTACACCAGAACAGCTGATTGCCCAAGTCAAGGCTTCGGGTTATCAAGCGAGCCTGCATAGCCACGAGCCTGGCCAAGACGTTAACCAACACAAAGAACAAGAAATCAAAGAACTACGCATGTCATTTTGGTTTGCTTTTCTAATGACACTGCCGGTTTTTATCCTCGAGATGGGCAGTCATTTCATTCCTGCCGTGCACCATTGGGTTGAGCATTCGTTAGGTCAAACCCTGAATTGGAATTTGCAGTTTGTCCTCACAACCCTAGTGCTCGCAATTCCCGGACGGCGTTTTTATCAAATCGGGATACCGAACTTACTCCGTGGCTCACCCGACATGAATTCGCTCGTTGCACTCGGTACAGGCGCTGCTTGGGGTTTTTCTGTGGTCGCGACTTACTTGCCCAACTTGCTCCCTGCCAATACTCAGCATGTTTATTATGAAGCTGCGGCTGTTATCGTTACCTTGATTCTCCTTGGTCGCTTTCTTGAGGCGCGGGCTAAAGGTCGAACCGGAGAAGCAATAAAACGCTTGGTCGGCCTGCAAGCGAAACAAGCTCGCGTTGAACGAGATGACGAGTGGGTCGATGTCGATATTCAAGCTATCCAAGTCGGTGATCTCATCTTGGTAAAGCCAGGCGAAAAGATTCCTGTCGATGGTACCGTCACCCGCGGTGAGTCCTACATTGATGAGTCGATGCTTACCGGTGAGCCAATGCCGGTGCACAAAAGTGAAGGCGCCACAGTGGTTGGCGGCACGCTTAACGGCAACAGCAGCTTAACCTTTCGAGCAACGAAAGTTGGTGCTGACACCATGCTCGCTCAAATCATTCAATTAGTTGAACAGGCTCAGGGGGCGCGGCTCCCAGTCCAAGCATTGGTCGATAAAGTCACCGCCGTATTTGTGCCGGTTGTGATTGTTTTTGCATTACTAACCTTTGCGATTTGGTTCATTTGGGGCCCAAGCCCCGCCCTCACCTTTGCCATTGTCAATGCCGTTGCTGTGCTGATTATTGCCTGCCCATGTGCAATGGGATTAGCGACACCGGTATCCATTATGGTCGGAACCGGCCGTGCTGCTGAACAAGGGGTTTTATTCCGCAAAGGCGAATCACTGCAAACTCTACGCAATGCAAAAGTCATTGCTCTCGACAAAACCGGCACCCTAACGGAAGGGAAGCCTAAATTAACGGATCTTGAACTTACCAATGGTTTTGACCGCGAACAGTTGCTAGCTTTAGTCGCTGCCGTCGAGCAGGAGTCGGAGCACCCCATTGCCCAAGCTATTGTCGCCGCAGCTGACGACGAAGGTATTCGGATTCCGCTCGCAGAGTCATTTCAAAGTACCACTGGCATGGGTGTCGCTGCCACGGTTCAAGGCCAGACGGTAAGCGTTGGTGCCGATCGTTTCTTAAGCGAGTTAGGTATTGACGTTGCGCCATTTACCGAGCGTGCAAAAGAACTTGGTCAGGAAGGAAAAACTCCTTTATATGTGGCCATCGATGGCCAGCTCGCGGGTTTAATCGCTGTCGCCGATACCATTCGCGAAGGCACACCGGAAGCAATTCGAGCTTTCCATGCTGCGGGGTTAAAAGTGGCCATGATCACCGGTGATAATCACCGCACCGCAGCAGCGATTGCCCATCAACTGGATATTGATAAAGTCGTTGCTGAAGTGCTACCTGCGGGTAAAGTTGCCGCAGTCGAAAAACTGCGACAAGAGTTCGGCAATTTGGCATTTGTTGGCGATGGTATTAATGACGCGCCAGCACTTGCCGAAGCAGATACCGGCATTGCCGTGGGCAGCGGTACCGACGTTGCGATTGAGTCCGCCGATGTGGTGCTCATGCGCGGCGATTTGCGCGGTGTTGTCACCGCTTTGACCTTGAGTCACAAGACCATTCGCAATATTAAACAGAATTTGTTCTGGGCGTTTGCTTACAACGCCAGTCTGATTCCTGTTGCCGCAGGTTTACTTTACCCAGCCTTCGGTATTTTGTTGTCACCGATGCTGGCGGCTGGTGCGATGGCACTCTCGAGTATTTTCGTACTCTCGAATGCGTTGCGTCTGAAGCGAGCTTAAGTAACTTCAAGTAAATAGCTAAGCTTATATCCTTGTCTGATTAATCCGGCTCTCCCGAGCCATCATGAGGATTCCAGACCACCTCCCAAAGGTGGTGGTCTGGGTCTTTAAATACCCCACCATAACCACCCCAAGAAAATTCTTTCGGCGCTCTAACGATTTCGGCACCTGCTGCCTGAGCTTGAGCCACTATCGTATCGACATCGCTGCGCTTACGGACATTGTGCGCCAACATAAAGCCGCTAGAGTCTGGCGCTGACAAACTAACATGACATTCTGCGCTAATACTTTTACGTGGCCACAAGGCAAGTCGCAAGCCGGGCTGAAAATCAAAAAAAACGACCGCTCCGTGATTATGTTCCGAGCCAATAATTCCCTTCGTTGCTAAGCCTAAGCCGTCCCGATAAAACCTTAAAGATCGCTCAAGATCATCCACACCAAGGGTAATGTAGCTAATCGAATTACTAAATTGTGTCATGACGTTTATCCTGAAGTTGCCGCACAATGGCTTGCGCCCACAATGGATAGCCTGCAGGTCCTGGGTGGAAACCATCGCTGGCAATTACGTTAGGGGCAAGCGGGAAGTTAATCCGCACCAGGCTGACTCTTTCGTGCGCAGACGCGACCCGTTCTAGCTCGTAGCTTAAGCGTCGCGCCTGTCGACCCAAATACCAACGCAATGGTTGCGGTAAAGCCGGAAACAAATGCATCGGTGGCACGTCGGTTAAATAAATCCAGCGCGCTTTATATTTGTCTTGTAACAGTTTCACTAAGGCTAGCTGCTGACGCCGAAAACGATAATCCGCTAACCCACTGGTGACATCATTCACGCCAAGTGACGTGATAACTAAATCGAAGTCTTGTGCTTGTCGTAGATGCAGTTTGATCAGCGCCACCGCTGTCGTATCACCATTTTTTGCCCACAGTGTCCATTCAATCCGATGATTAGGATAAGCGCCCTGCAACTGGGTTAATAACTGCCCGCTCAGTGCCTCAGTTTGCGCACCCACGCCTACACCTGCAGCAGCAGAATCACCACAAATAAGAACGCGCAGCACGCATGTACTGTCATCCGCATTTTCCGGCATCACTTGACCGCTACGGGGGCCAGCAGCTTCTGGTAGCCTCGGGGTTTTGCGTTTTACATGTTTACCCTGATACAACAAAATCGGTGCCAACAGCAGCTTGAAGAACATTTGCAAACTCGACCTCGCACGACTTAGCTCTCAATTGCGGATCCTATCGTACAATTTTGTACTACAGGCGCAAAATGTTAAAAAATAGTAGGGCTTTTCTGCTACATTCGAAGCAGAAGCTTTCATCTTGAGTATGCATTATGTCACAAATACAACAATATCAGAGCGATAGTGTCATCATTGGCGGTGGTCTCGCCGGTATTGTGACTGCTCTGGAGTTACTTAATGCTGGAAAAACCGTAACCTTGGTTGATGCCGAGCCGGAAGATGCATTTGGCGGTCAAGCAAACCAAGCTTTTGGTGGCATGCTCCTCATTAATACCAAAGAGCAGCGACGTAACAAGATCCACGACTCACCCGAACTTTTATTGCAAGACTGGTTGCGCGCAGGTGAGTTTAAAGAAGACGATGTTTGGGGGCGGCGATGGGCAAAAGAATATGCCTACCACTGTAAAACCGATGTTTATGATTGGTTGCTGCAACATAAGATTTCTTTTTTCCCAGCCGTGCAATGGGTCGAGCGGGGTAATCATGGCAATGGTAATTCCCTCCCCCGCTACCATATTGCTTGGGGCTGTGGGCGTGGCGTGGTACAAACCCTGATTGCTCATCTGCTCAATCATCCGCAAGCAAACAAGCTGACTCGCTTACATGAACACCGCGTGCTAGCGCTGACCCGCGACCCGCAATCTGGTGCGATTAATGGTTGCTCAGGAATTACCAGCGAACAACACGAGTTTGTAATTCAAGCACAATCGACCGTTGTTTGCAGCGGTGGTATTAACGGTAATTTAGAGCGAGTGAAACAGCATTGGGATCCAGTTTATGGCCCGTATCCTGAGAACCTACTCAGCGGTGTTTCTCCCGCTGCTGACGGTGCACTTCACGATGTCGTTGAGCAGCTCGGTGGCCAAGTCGTTAATCTCAACCAAATGTGGAACTACGCCGCTGGTATTGCTCACCCACAACCACAATTCTCCCAACATGGTTTAAGCCTTATTCCGCCGCGCTCAGCTTTATGGTTGGACGCCTATGGTCATCGCATTGGCCCTGAACCTTTAGTCACAGGCTTCGATACTCATGACCTCTGTAAGCAAACAGGACAGCAACCGGGCCAGTACACTTGGCAAGTGATGAATTGGAAGATTGCGGCGAAAGAGTTAGCGATTTCTGGTACTGATGAAAACCCACTGTTCCGAGATAAGCGTATGCTTGCGATTATTTGGCAAACACTGCGCGGCAATCATGACCTCGTAAAATGGCTCGTAAACGAGTGTGATGATGTGGTTAGTGCACAAACGCTGCCAGAGCTCGCTGAGAAGATGCGAGCACTGGCTAATGATGATCGGCTCGATGCCGATAATCTAACTCACACAGTGACTGCTTATGACAGCATGCTCAAGCGCGGTCCTGCATTTTGGAATGACGGACAGATACGCAAACTACAACAACTGCGCCAATGGCGCAGTGACCGTTTAAGAACATGCAAGTTTCAAGCGATTAACGACGCTAAATCCGGGCCGCTGATTGCCATTCGCGAGCGACTGATTAGTCGCAAGAGTATGGGTGGTATGCTAACGAATCTTAACTCGCAAGTTCTGGACCGCGAGCACCGACCTATCCCCGGGCTATATGCAGCTGGCGAAGCTGCAGGGTTTGGAGGCGGCGGTATCGCTGGTATTCGCTCGCTCGAAGGTACATTTTTATCTAATTGTGTGTTGAACGGCCGTCGTGCCGCTCGCCATATAGCGATTCAAAAGGAAAAATCATGAAAAAGTCAGGTGCAGCTCTCGCTCGTTACGCCCTTGAACAAATCGGCGTGACTCACACCTTTGGGATTCCCGGGGTGCACAACACCGAACTTTACGACGAACTCAATGCATCGGAGAGCATTCAACCAGTGCTCGTAGCCCACGAAGGCGGCGGCGCGTTTATGGCAGACGCCGTGAGTCGGATGGGTAAAAGCATTGGTACCATGGTCATTGTACCGGCGGCAGGCGTTACGCATGCTGCTAGTGGTATCGGCGAAGCAGGACTCGATGGTATTCCAATGTTAGTCATTTCTGGTGGCATTCATAGTGAGAGTGGTCACCAGTTTCAATTGCATGATATGGACCAGCACACCTTGCTGTCGCCGATTACCAAGGCAACATTCCGTATTGAGTCGCACCAAGAAGTCATTCCAACCATCTACGAAGCATACCGCATTGCAACTCAAGGTGAACCTGGCCCAGTATTTATTGAGTTACCGTACAATATTGGTAATTTCCTCGGCGAAGTTGAAGGCATGCCAGCATTCGACTCCCATAGCGCTGCAGCGCAAGTGGACAAGACATTGTTAAAGCAAGCCGCAGAGATGCTTGCTACAGCACAGAATCCGGGGATCTTTGTCGGTTGGGGTGCCCTTGATGCTATTGATTCACTGACCGCTTTAGCTGAACATTTGTCGGCACCGGTCTGTACCACGCTGCAGGGGCTCAGCGCTTTCCCTGGGAACCACCCTTTACACACTGGGATGGGTTTTGGTGCTTATGCTGTACCTGCAGCAGAAGCTGCGTTCGCAGAGTGTGATTGTTTACTTGCCATCGGTACGCGCTTTGCCGAGATCCCCACGGGGAGTTACAGTATGCCGGTACCTGACAATTTGATACATATCGATATCAATCCAGCGGTATTTAATGCCAACTTCCCAGCAAAAATCGCCATCCAAGGCGACGCTAAAAAAGCCCTGCCAAGTTTACTTGAGTTTGTCACTGCGGCCACGGCGAAGCGCGACACGACTGCGTTAACGGCGCTAATCGCGCAGCAAAAAAAACGCTACGAAGACGAATGGTTAGCTCACAAAAGTAATGGCCGAGTGAATCCAAAAGTCTTCTTTAACGCTTTGCGAGCCGCGATTGAAGATGATGCAATTCTTGTTGCCGACGACGGTAATCATACGTTTTTAATGGCAGAGTTAATGCCCGTGCATGGCCAACGGCAATTCATTTCGCCCAGCGATTTCAATGCCATGGGTTATTGCATACCCGCTGTGATCGGCGCTAAGTTAGCCGAACCGAACCGCCAAGTCATCGGTGTTGTTGGTGACGGTGCACTGAAAATGACAGGGCTTGAATTGAGTACAGGTAGTCACTTAGGACTTGGGGCTGTGGTATTTGTATTTAATGATGGCGAATTGTCGCAAATTGCCCAAGCACAACAAATTCCCTATAACCGGAAAACATGTACGGTGCTCAAACCGTTAAAAATATCTGCACTCGCCGAAGCGACCGATTGCAAGTTCTTTGCGCTTGAAAACAATCAAGCGGTCGAACAAGTCATTGCTTCAGCACTGCAAGCTGCTGCCGATGGTCATATGGTCGTCGTTGACGTCCACATTGATTACTCAAAGCGAACGCGCTTCACCCAAGGCGTTGTAAAAAGCACCCTAAAACGATTTGCTCCAAGAGATAAATTGCGCGCGATTTCACGGGCATTAGTTCGCAAAGTTACCGGCTAATTTATGTCTGCTGCATGCTAAGATAGTTTGCTCGAGGCAAACAATGAGAACCCGCCACTGTTGGCGGGTTTTTTATTTGCGAAAGACACACACACGGTTCCGACCTTGTTCTTTTGCTTGGTATAGGGCTTTATCGGCATGAATCAACATTGTGCTGTGGCCTTCCTGACCAATTCGACACGCCATACCTATACTCAGGGTCGGTTGCACATTACTGGCAATATCAGAATAATCTGCGCTCTCTATTGCTTTACGAATACGCTCACAAATGACCACACCCTCAGATTCACTGGTATTGCCAAATACAATCGCAAATTCTTCGCCACCCCAACGAGCGGCATAGTCTTGGTCACGAATATTATCTCGAATAATCTGCCCTACGCGTTTCAAGACTTGGTCACCAACCGCGTGCAAATGCCGGTCATTAATTAATTTAAAATGATCTAAGTCGAGAATTGCAAGGCAGAGTGGCTGATGCAGTTTGGTTGCCTTGTGCAAGTTCGCACGCAAAGCATGGTCAAATGCTCGCCGGTTGGGCAACTTGGTTAACACATCTTCATTTGCAAGCGCCTGCAACTCTTTTGTTTGCTCTTGCACGAGTCTTTTTAACTCATTTCGCGAGCGTTCGAGTGCACTGACTCGAATTCGAATAAATAAATAGCCAAGCAGCATGATGACAATAATAATGCCACCCCAAAACCATGGGTATTCATAATAACGAGGGGTCACTTGAAAGTAGTAGCTGACCGCTGGTGACCATTCAGAACCCGGGTAGCGAGTCTGTACGACAAACTCGTAGCGACCTGAAGGAAGTGCCGTGTATTCCGAATAGGTTTGCTGATCGCGGCGAATCCAATCGCTATCAAAGCCAACCAGTTGGACTCGATATTGTAATTGCTGGGTCATGCGAAAGCCGAGTCCGCTGTAACGAAACTCAATCCGCCCAAAGCGGTTGGGGATTTGACTCACGTCAGCAATCGCCTGGCCGTCAACATACACGCCATCAATCACAACCGGTGGCGGTGTAATGCCGTGCCCTTCGATATCTTCTGGGTCAATCACCACAGTTCCTGCTGCGCTTGCGAACCATAATTGGCCACTGCTATCGCGCACTGACGAAGGTCCGCCACTGTTTATTTGGTTGCTTACCATACCGTCGGTACTACCATACACCACCGGCACTACCTGATTACTTTCACCGTTAAGAAACGCTTGCCACTGCTCGGCTGGCACGCGCACGATACCGCGGCTGCTACCGATCCATAGGGCTTCATCCGCATCGAAATTCACCGAAAAGAACTTGTCAAACGGTAAGCCGTGCTCACGTGACAGCCAATGCCAACTTTGGTCTGACAATTCGTGAATTAAGATTCCGCGGTCAGTGGCAAACCACAGTCGTTCGTGATGCTGGAAAATAGCAAACAAATTCTGAGCAACGGTAAACGCACTCAAGTCAATCGCTTGCGTTTGCCATTCTTCACTATCATGGTAAATCCGCGTAAGTTGCGATAACCCTGTGATTGACCCCACCCACAAGGTACCTTCGCTGTCGATTTCAAGTGACGAAACAAAGTCGGCGGCTAAGCCACTTGCAACGGTAAAATGCTGTAGTTGTTCAAAGCCGCTACCGTTAAAGCGCAATGCGAACAAGCCTTCGGGTGAGCCTGCCCAAATAATATCGGCTGCGGAGTCATAAACAACCGCTCTTACCTCCGGAATAAACAAGCCTTGCTCGCGGCCGAATTGCGCCAAAACTTGGTTGTCGATTAGCAATAGCAAGCCATCGGTGTAAGTACCAATCAACAGACCTAAGTCTTGGTAGCGAGCTAAGCTTAAAACCGATACATTCGCTAGTTGTTCTGGATGATCAATAGGCGTTATCTGGCTGCCTAATATGCGTGTTAAACCTTCATTCGAACCGACCCAAACTGCACCATCAGCAGCTTCCTGTACCGAACGAATAAAATTACCTTTAACACCCTGCACCCTTGTAAAACTGGTAAACAAGGCGTCGCGAAGCTGTGCTAAACCACCATGCGTCGAAGCCCAAATATTACCTTCACTATCTTGAAAAACGTCAAGGACGTGCTGGTTCGGTAAACCATGCTCGACAGTCAGATAGTCAATGCCGTCGCTAGTTATGCGACCCAACCCATGGGCAAAAGTTCCAAACCACAGCTCGCCATTCAGGCCTTCATGGATGGAGGTAATAATTCCGTCGATTGCTTCGGGATAGACCTCGCATGCACTGAGATCCGGCAAACAAAAATATAAACC
This sequence comes from Aliidiomarina haloalkalitolerans, assembly GCF_003987315.1. Lineage (GTDB taxonomy): Bacteria > Pseudomonadota > Gammaproteobacteria > Enterobacterales > Alteromonadaceae > Aliidiomarina > Aliidiomarina haloalkalitolerans. The sequence continues at coordinate 34,004 of NZ_PIPI01000009.1, read as the reverse complement.
ACTAGCGCTGGTCGCAACTAAGTGCCCTGTTCGCAAACGAATTAAATCGCGAAACAGTTCCGCAGGAAGCAGTTCGAGAATCTCAAACTGGTTGGTATCTTGATTAAAACGAGCGACGCCACGCTGAGTAGCGACCCAAATTTCATCAAAATAGACTGCATCCGGATGAACTGACATCGGCGATTGCTGATGAACAATATAAACACGAAATGCGTAGCCGTCCGGTAACCCGTCGACCATGCTGTATATTTGCCGTTGGCCATCAGGAAAATAACGAACAACACCTGCATTTGAGGCAACAGCCCATATTTCACCATTGCTTGTGGTTGCAGTTTCATTGACAAAATCGGGCGCACTCTCAAGTGCTTGCCAACGGCCATGGCGAAAAGTCGTTATTCCTCCCCGCGGGCCAGACGCAATAACACCGTAGCCGCTACTATCTGGCTGAATGTCGATAACACCCGTTTCTTCCATCTGCAGCTGGTCAAGATCATCAAAAACGGTAAACGTGCGCCCGTTGAAACGTACCGGTCCTTCCCAGGTTGCTAGCCACAGATAACCGTCAGCGGTTTGGGTAATTTTGTTTACTGAGTTATGCGGTAAGCCGTCTCGCGTGTTCCAACTAGTCAGAGTGTACTGGGTGATTGGCTTCGACAATTCCGGCAATTGCGGAAAAATGTTGGCATTATTGTTTGAGGAAATCGTGTCTGAGGATATCGTGTCTGGCGATTTCGTGTCTGGCAATTGCGCAGCAAAAGCTGATAACGCCTGTACCCCTAAGAGCACGATAAAAGCGCATTGCAACAATGAAGACGTCGTACTTTTAAACAAGCACTCCGATTGATTCGAACTAGGTTTAAGAGACTGCCGCATAAGGTGCTAAAACCGAAAACTTTGTTGATTGTTATTTTATTGTTAACCAACATATAACAAGCCACGTTTAAAGTCATTAGCTAATCAATGCATGCGGCAATTTACTCGATTTCAGGTTCGAACCAATTATTGCTTTTGATAGTGTTGCCCTGCTTTCATTAGCCTTTCAGCCAATTCAGCTCGCAGTGACTGGGGTTCTACAACCTCTATAAGCTCACCAAAAGACAGTAGCCACCAGCGCAATTGCCAAGAGTCGTCGGCAGTAGCGCTCAATTTGAAACTGTCACCGTTTGCCTCCAGTTTTTGGTCCGTAGCAAGGGGCGATTCTTGTAAATTGCGAGCCACTTCATCGCTATAGATATGGAGTTGCAATGGCAAGGTTTGGCCATTGCTGTAGTGGAATGCACCATTGTGGATATACTTAGTTAACTCGAAGCCATCTGGCATTTGCCGCGTTTGCTCAAGCACTTCTGCTCGTGAAATACGCTGTAACGCAAACTGGCGAACATCTTGGTAATCGTTCACTCGAGCCACAAGATAGGTCACCGTGCCGCGTTGAACCAACCCCAGCGGATGCAAGGTCAAGGTTTTCACTGCGTCACTTTTCAGGCCCCGATAATCCACTTGAATACAGCGCTCATGTAACAAACCGAATTGGACTTGCTCGAGAACTTCCGTTGCTACAATCGGACTTTGTTGCGGCATGAGTTGCGTAACCACAGCAACTTTGTCACGCCAAGTTGCGAGTTTATGTTCTTTTTCAAGTGCTTCAAGATGCGCATGTGCTTGCTGGAATCGAGGAGTAATCGCTTCGAGCACGCTCGGTGGCAGAAGTGATTTGACTGTGCCTTCAATGAGTGTGAGCGATAAGGATTCTGCTAACGATAAACCCGGCAAATCAACAATTGCGTCCTTACTCCAATACCAGCCATATGGCTTGCTTTTGTCGTTACAGACGATCGGGAAGATCCGGCTCAGCTCGACTAAGTCGCGCTCAACACTCCGTTTACTGATACTGAACCCCTCGGATTCCAACCGCTGGGTAATTTCTTTAACTGTATGACCAGGTGCCCGCGACGGCAGCAACTTCAATACTTCCCACTGACGAGCGATGGTCATTCGAGTTCCATTTGCTGACATACAAACTCCATTTTAGTTTGCGTTCCTGTGCTATTTTTCGGCGAAGATTAACTTAACCGAATGCTCAATATTCTCATTTTGCACAATTTTTTACGTTACGCTATGCTTATTTTTAAAATACTCAACCATGCGTCAACTTACGTCGCAACATGATGAAAATGTTCGCGGATCCATCTAATTTTCGGATCATGGTGATAGCGTTGGTGCCAATAAATAAAAAACTTTACGCGTTCTGCGACAAGGGGCTCGGGCAAACGACGAATACACAGCTTGCGGCCAATCGCTATTTTCTCCGCAATACGCGCTGGTAGCGTAAAAATTAAGGTGCTACCTTCTAAAAAGTCAGCAACCGACGTAAAGCCCGCGAGCCGCAATGCGACGGTGCGAGTTAGCTTGTGCTGCGCCAATACATGTTCCATGCTTCCTGGCCCATGACCCGTAATTGAGACCAGCCCATGTGGTTGCGCCGCGTACGCCTCCATGGTGAGGTTTCCCTGTGCCAGCGGATGGCTCTCCGCCATCAGGCACACCACATCCATTTCATCAATTTGTCGGCGATGCAAACTATGCTGGGCACTAAGTGGCGCTAGCCCACTCAAGCTAAAATGAACCTCATCGTTTTCAAGCATCGGAAACGAATCATTTTCTTGACGGACGATTTCGAAACGCATATTCGGTGCCTCTCGGCGGATGCGTTTTATAAGTTGTGGAATATATAGACCAATTTCCATATCAAGACCAGTAATGCGAATTAAGCTATCGTCCGTAGCGGGGTCGAAGTCGGGCGGCTCAATCACGCGTTCAATGTCACGCAGGGCAACATCAAGTTCTTGACGCACCAGTTGCGCTCGAGAACTTAAAACAAACCCCGCCGAAGTTCGCACTAACAGTGGGTCGCCAAGCATTGTTCGCAAACGAGCAAGTGCTCGACTAACCGCAGGTTGGCTCATAGCTAAACGCTCAGCCGCTCGCGAGACATGTTGCTCTTCGAGCAGCACATCCAGCACCACTAACAAGTTCAAATCTAGATTCCGTAGCTTTTGACTTCTCACTATTACTCCGACGCATAGCTTTTATTAATTTCATGCATTGGATGAATATACACCTTTTAGCTAAGCTTGCTGCAACTTTTTTTAGGAGAACCGAAAATGAAATCCATTCACGCACTTTCTCTTGCTGGCTTAATCGCCGGAACCCTTGCCCTAACTGCTCCGGTATCTGCAGCTGACTACGTCATCGACACCGATGGCGCTCACGCTTCAATTAACTTCAAAATCGACCACCTCGGCTTCAGCTATGTCGTTGGCCGCTTTAACGAATTCACCGGTACTTTCACTTACGACGCTGAAAACCCGGCGAATAATCGCGTTGAAGTCACCGTTCAAACTGCATCTGTTGACTCGAACCACACCGAACGTGACGACCATATTCGTAGCAGCGACTATCTCGACGTTGAGCGTTGGAGTGAAGCGCGCTTTGTCAGCACAAGCTACAACGACCTAGGTGATGATCGTGGCGAAATAACTGGCAACTTAACCTTATTTGGCGAAACTCGCGAAGTCACTTTCGAAGTTAAGAAGTATGGCGAAGGCCAAGATCCATGGGGTGGCTACCGCGCTGGCTTCACGGGTGAACTTGCCATCAATGTTGGCGACTTCGGAATTGACTTAAATCTTGGACCTGCAGCACAAACGGTTTATCTCGATTTACATGTTGAAGGCATTCGCCAGTAAACCTAAAATAAAGCCATCGGCGCGGTCGCCGGTGGCTTATTCTTAAGGTTGGCTATGTTCATTTCCCCCGCGCAAACATCCGATATTCCCAAACTTGCTCAACTCGAATACCACGACTACCAAGAAGAAGGCTACCCAAACACCTTTTTCTGGCAAGCTTTAGCCCAATGGCCTTCATTGTTTTTAGTCTGCAAAGAAGCATCCAACTCGGACGCTCCAGTTTTTGGCTATGCACTAGCAGCACCGGCTGAACAACCCCAGCAAGTTTGGATTATGTCACTCCTCGTCGCTCAAGCGGGGCGCGGAAAAGGTATTGGCCGCAAGCTTATGGACGAATTACTAGCTGCCCTAAGCCGTCATGGTTATCACGAGGCTTTGCTTACGGTAGCACCAAACAACCTTGCAGCAGTTAAACTTTATCAATCTCTTGGTTTTGAAGTGACTGCACTGAAAAAAGATTACCTTGGCCCGGCACAAGATCGCTACCTTATGCGCAAATTAATGCTAACCTAAACATCCATTAAAAATTCAAAAGCTAGGGAGTCAGCAATGCAGGATATTTGGCAACAACGTCGTTCTGGGGCTGCGCCAGCTCGTCCAGGTGACCTTCGCAACCCTTGGCAGCGCGACCGTGCTCGCATCCTTCATTCGGCTGCATTTCGGCGCTTACAGTCGAAAACCCAAATTATGAATGTGGGCGAAAATGACTTTTACCGTACTCGTCTGACTCACTCGCTTGAAGCTGCGCAAATTGGTGCTTCACTGATCAATCAGTTTGCCCACAGTGGTAGCGCAGAAATCAAAGCACTGTTGCCTGACGAGAACTTAATGGAAGCACTTTGTCTTGCGCATGATATCGGCCACCCACCATTCGGTCACGGTGGCGAAACTGCATTGAATTACAAAATGCTCGGTTCCGGCGGATTTGAAGGCAACGGTCAAACATTCAGAATTGTCGGTCGCCTTGAAGCCTATCATGCCGAACATGGTATGGATTTAACCCGCAGAACCTTATTAGGGTTGCTCAAATATCCGGTGCTCATGCCAGAGCTTAAGGCCCCTGCGGAGGCTCGCCCTTCAAGCTTAGCGCAATGGAAGCCCGCAAAAGCCATTTACCATGCCGATGCCGATTTATTAGACTGGGTTCTTGCACCTTTAAGTGACGATGATCGCCAACAATTCCAGGCCGTTGAATCACTATCAAAGTCACCTTGGCAACGCTCATTGTTTAAATCATTCGACGCATCTCTGATGGAACTAGCGGATGATATCGCCTACGGTGTTCATGATCTCGAAGATGCAGTGGTCACCGGCACCTTAAATGCCACACAATGGCACCAGCATATGGATACCGTCGTTGCTGACTTATCGCCAGCATTACGTGATCTTGTGCAAGAGCTTAGTGAACAACTTTTTTCAAATGTTCATCACCAACGTAAAAACGCCATCGGTGCCATGGTGAACATTTTTGTGACCGGGGTGACGGTCAAAGTGGTGTTGCCGAACGCTCAAGAGCCGCTCGTACGTTTTAATGCTTGGCTACCCGAGGAAGAACGACGTCTTTTAAATAGTTTGAAAGCCGTGGTATTCGAGCACGTTATCAATGATCCCGCCATTCAACAGTTGCGCTACCGCAGTCAGAATATGCTGCTGGAATTATTTTCCGCGTTTCATGCCGAACCAGAACGCTTATTGCCGCGCAATACGCGAACACGCTGGCAGCTCGCATTTACTGCCGAGGGGCAAGTCTCTGCCGACCGTGTTCTCTGTGACTATATTGCCGGCATGACCGATGATTATGCGGAACATATGTATCGGCGGCTGTTCAGTTGATGGCGAGAAATTAAAACGTAAAGTTGCAAGCTGAGAACACAAATCTCAGCTCTAAAATAGTGCCACTTCTTCTGCAGTTAAGTAACGATATTCGCCAGGCTCTAAGTCACCGAGGGTTAATTCACCAACTTGCTCTCGGTGCAATGCCTCCACGCGGTTACCCACCGCGGCAAACATACGACGAACTTGGTGGTAACGCCCCTCTGAGAGCGTCACTCGTGCCTCATTCTCTGCCAAAATTTCCAGCGTGGCTGGTTTGGTAAGATTCGGGTCGCCGTGAAGCTTAATCCCTTCAGCAAATGCGGTAACGGCGCTGCTGTCGATCGGCTCAGCTAAAGTGGCGCGATAGACCTTGGCACAGGCGTGTTTAGGTGACGTAATTCGATGTGACCATTGCCCATCATTGGTCACCAACAAGAGTCCACTGGTATCTAAATCAAGCCGCCCAACCGTGTGAAATTTATCTGGGTTTGGCAAGTCAAGGTAGACAAAAACTGTCGGATGGCGAGGATCATCGTTGGCACAGATACAGCCGAGCGGCTTGTGAAAGAGAATATAAGTTGGGCCAAGCAACTCGAGTGGTAAATCGTTCCAAGCAACCTGCGCTCCCGTAGGTACCTGAACAGCTCCTTTTTTAACCACCTCGCCGTCGAGAGTCACTTCACCACGATGAAGTGCTTTGGTAGCTTCCTTTCGACTCATTCCAGTCGTTTCAGCAAGAAATCGATCAATGCGCATTACAAGAGAACCTAATTCGAAGAAATAACGTAATCATCGTTATAGTGTACTGAAGCATCGGCGTTCTGCCTATGTAATTCTGTACCACCTTCGACTATAAGGAAGTCTAGCTGTATGTCGTTATGGAATTATCTTGAGCAAATTCCTACCCCACTTCGCCAAAACTATCGCGAGATGCGACTCATTTTAGGTGACCAATTAAACATCCGTCACTCTTGGTTTGAAGACACGGAACAGGTGTTATTTGTGATGTTCGAAATGCGTCAAGAGACCGACTATGTTCGCCATCACCAACAGAAAGTGGCCGCATTCTTTGCCGCAATGCGGGCTTTTGCTGACGTAGTCGGTACCATGGCGGACATCTTATATGTGCGCCTCGACAGTCCGAAAAACCAGCAGAACTTAGTAGAAAACTTAGCAAAGACTGCAAAGGCATTACCACAGCTTGAGAAGTTCTGTTTTCAGCAGCCAGATGAATACCGACTTGCAGAACAACTCAATAAGCTTTCTATTGCAAAGACGAATGAAGTAGTCAGTAGTGAGCATTTTTTGGTCGATCTCGACCAGCTGGAGCAATTTTTACCAACCGGTAAAAGCCCCTTATTGGAAAATTTTTACCGTAGCATTCGGCGAGCGACAGGCTACCTAATGGATGGGGCAGAACCGCTTGGAGGACAGTGGAACTTTGATCAAGACAATCGTCATGCACTGCCAGCCAGCGAAACGGTTCCAACACCGGTGACATTCAGTAATAACGTCGAACACATCACACAAATGCTGCAAGCAAACCATGTTGAGATGCTTGGTAAGCTTGAACCCGAAGCGTTGAACTGGCCAATTAGTCGTCGTCAATCACGAGAACTTTTGCAGCATTTCGTTCGCCATGCCTTACCAAAATTTGGCTTGTACCAGGACGCGATGAGCACCCGTGGCTATTTACTCTTTCACTCGCGGCTATCATTTAGCTTGAATACAAAAATGATCACTCCCCGTGAAGTGGTCGAGACTGCGATTGCCGAATTTGAAAGCAACCCACAAGCAATTTCCTTGGCACAAATCGAAGGCTTTGTTCGTCAGATAATCGGTTGGCGTGAGTTCGTGCGTTTGATCTATTGGCGGGAAATGCCCGCCTACAAAGAACATAACTTTTTTGCGGCAAAGCGCGACCTGCCTCAGTATTACTGGACCGCTGAAACGAAAATGAACTGTCTGCAGAAGAGTATTCAACAATCACTCGACTATAGCTATGCACACCACATTCAGCGCCTAATGGTCACGGGCAATTTTGCTTTAATAGCCGGTATTGACCCCAACCAAGTTGATGCGTGGTATTTAGGTATCTATGCGGACGCCATTGAATGGGTCGAGCTACCGAACACTCGCGGCATGAGTCAGTTTGCTGATGGCGGCTTAATTGCTACAAAACCATATGCAAGCTCTGGCAACTACATCAATAAAATGAGTAACTATTGCCAAAGCTGCTACTACGACGTGAAACTTAAATCAGGTCCGAAAAGCTGTCCATTTAACAGCTTGTATTGGCATTTCCTCAATCGGCATCGCGACCAATTAGCAGCAAACCCGCGTATGGGTCTCATGTATCGTCAGTGGGACAAGCGCCCTGCCGAAGAGCAGGACGCTATTTTACAACAAGCGGATACATGGCTCGTGAACCTTAACGAACTGTAACAGGGTCAATTACTCTGGGTTGAACTCGGCGTGCGTGCCTCGAGCATCCATAGCTTCCGCAATTCGCTTAATGCCTTGCATGTAGGCGGCACTGCGCAGGTCGAGATCTTCGTTTTCAGCAAGCTCGAAGCAAAGTTCGGCCTGACTGCGAATCAACTCCTGCATGCGCTGTTGTACCTGTTCTGCCGACCAATAATCAGCACTACGGTTTTGCAACCACTCATAATAACTAACGATTACGCCGCCGGTATTCACAAGGACATCGGGTAACACCGTTACTCCTTGCTTTTGTAGCATAGGATCCGCATCGGCTGCCACTGGGCCATTCGCTATTTCAAGTAGCCACTTGGCGCGAACATCTTTCGCGTTGTCTTTGGTAATCTGGTTCTCCATGGCGGCCAAAGCCAGAACATCAACGTCGAGCGCAAGTAATTCTTCATTACTCAGCGATTCAACCGTATGTTTATCGTTCTCAGCGCTCACCCCTTTGAGTTCACGGGTCTTGCGTTTGTGCGCATAAATTGCTGGCACATCTAGGCCTTGATCACAGTAAACAGCGCCGCTCGAGTCTGCAACCGCCACCACTGTAAAACCAAGTCGCTCTGCAGCACAGGCAAAATAGTAACCAGCATTACCGAGCCCTTGAATCGCAATTTTAATCGTTTTGTTATCTTTTTTCTGGCGCTCGGCCCACAAGTCTAAGACTTGCGCCGCGCCTTCGCCGGTCGCTGCTGTACGCCCGCGTGAGCCACCCAATGCGACTGGCTTGCCAGTAATCACAGCAGGGCTGCGTTGACGTTTGATAACATCGTATTCGTCGGCCATCCAGCCCATGACCAGTTCATCGGTATTCATGTCGGGGCCAGGAATATCAACGTCAGGCCCTACCACATCCGCCATCGCCCGCATATAACCGCGCGAAACACGTTCAAGTTCGAATAAGGAGAGCTTTTTGCGGTCAACTCGCACCCCACCTTTAGCGCCACCATAAGGCAAATTGACCACTGCGCACTTAATTGCCATCCAGAAACTGAGTGCGATAACTTCGTCTCGACTCACGCTCGGATGAAAGCGAATTCCGCCCTTCCCGGGGCCACGGGTGACATCAAACTGAACACGCCAGGAACGAAACACCTGCAACGAGCCATCGTCCATTCGCACTGGAATAGCTGCTTCGACAACCCGGTGCGGCAAGCTCAACCGCTGGCGTGTGTCAGGGCAAACAGATAAGCGTTCAAACACGAGGTCTAAACGCTCTTGTGCTTCTTGAATAACCTTTGGAATATCACTTTGCTGTACCATCGTTGCTCCTTGTTAATCGGTTTCTTACGGTGGTCACATACTGGTGCTTAAATTTGCGCAGCTAATTCGGCTCCTTGTCGTATGGCCCGTTTAGCATCGAGTTCAGCGGCAACATCCGCGCCACCAATGAGATGCACAGGGATACCAGCATTTTCCAACGGTTGCTGTAATGCACGTAATGGCTCTTGTCCTGCACAAACAATAATGTGGTCAACTTCGAGTAACTCACTCTCACCGTTACGTTCAATTTCCAGTCCTAGTTCAGTCACCGCTTTGTAAGTGACGCCATTAAGCATCTTCACACCTTTATGCTGCAGCGTGGCTCGGTGCACCCAGCCGGAGGTTTTGGCAAGCCCACCACCCACTTTCGTGGTTTTGCGTTGCAACAGATAAACTTGTCGCGGCGACGGGTCTGGTAGTGGTTGGGTTAATGCACCACGGTTTTCATAACTTGTGTCGATACCCCAAATACCGTGCCATTCAGCACTATTGAGCGTTGGTGATTGTGGCGTCGTTAGATATTCAGCGACATCAAAACCAATGCCACCGGCGCCAATAATTGCCACTCGCGGACCAACCTCTTTGTGATCACGCAAGACATCGAGATAGCTCAAGATCTTCGGCGAGTCAGCGCCAGGTAGGTTCACCGAGCGAGGTACAATACCGGTCGCTAGAATGACCTCGTCAAATCCGCTTTGCAATGACTCTATGCTTTGCTCAGATTGCAAGTGCACATGAACACCAGCGTCCTTCAATCGATTACCGAAATAACGAATAGTTTCATGAAACTCCTCTTTGCCCGGAATCTGTTTGGCGTAGTTGAATTGACCACCGATTTCGTGGTTACGGTCAAACAAATGAACTTCGTGGCCGCGCTCCGCAGCAAAACAGGCAAAACTCAGCCCTGCAGGACCGGCACCAACAACAGCCAAACGCTTTGCCTTTTGAACCGGTGTCATCACCAATTCAGTTTCATAAGCTGCTAATGGGTTCACTAAACAGCTGGCTCGACGGTTTTCGAAAACATGGTCAAGACAAGCTTGGTTACATGCAATACACGTATTAATGCGATCCGCCTGTCCGAGCTCGGCTTTCTTAACGAAGTCGGGGTCGGCAAGAAACGGTCGCGCCATTGACACCATATCGGCTTCATCATTTGCCAGTATCGACTCAGCAACATCCGGCGTATTAATGCGGTTTGTTGCCACGACCGGAATCGACAGCTCTTGTTTTAAGCGTGCTGTAATCCAACGAAACGCTGCTCGTGGAACCGATGTGACGATGGTCGGAACCCTGGCTTCATGCCAGCCAATCCCGGTATTGATAATGGTGGCGCCAGCCGCTTCAAGCAGTTTCCCAAGCTCGATGACCTCTTCGAGTGTACTGCCACCTTCGACCAGGTCGAGCATCGACAGACGAAAGATAATGATAAAATCATCGCCAACGGCTTTTTTTACCGCTTGCATGATTTCGAGCGCCAAGCGCATGCGGTTCTCATAACTACCGCCCCACTTGTCTGTGCGCTTATTGGTGCGTTGGCAAATGAATTGGTTTATCAGATAACCCTCTGAGCCCATTATCTCGACGCCATCGTAACCGGCTTTACGGGCTAATTTAGCGGCGCGGGCATAATGGCGAATGGTTTGCAGAATTTGTCGTTCGCTCATCGCTGATGGCTTGAACGGCGTGATTGGCGCTTTGATGGCACTCGGGGCAAGACTGAAAGGATGATAGGCATAACGGCCGGCATGCAAAATTTGCATGGCAATTTTACTGCCTTCGGCATGCACGGCTTGAGTCAGCTTGCGATGCTTCGCCACCTGCCAAGGGTAGCTCAATTGACTGCCAAATGGCGTGAGACGCCCACGAACATTAGGGCTTATCCCGCCCGTCACAATTAAACCAACCCCACCGCGCGCTCGAGCGGCATAAAATTCCGCCAGCTTATTGAAGCCTCCGCGCTCTTCTTCAAGGTTGGTATGCATTGAACCCATAAGCACTCGGTTCTTCAATATTGTGAAGCCGAGATCTAGGGGCTCAAGTAATTTCGGGTAATGCTGGTTCATGCAGTAACGTCCTCTGGTCTTACCTCTTTTATAGAGTCACTGTAGCTGCAGAACGAAAACCGAGCAAGCACACCTGTTCGCTGAAACGGTTGAAAAATCACGACCATATTCACTTGAAACTGGCTTATCCCAAGGAAATTAGGTACTTTAAGGGATTCAATAAGCGTTTCGAACGCAAAAAATTATTTTATAGGGTTGCACACATGCGAACGCGGCGGCGAACATTGAGTTATTTGCTAGCCTTTTTTCCTGCAGTTATTTTGGCCGGGATTTTAGGATCAATTATTCAAACCCAGTTTAATCTGCTAGCGATTGGACAAATTGGTCCTGCGATTGATTTTGCTACTCGACTCGAAACAACGCTTTACGATTTGCAGCATTTTGGGCCTGTCTATACCGCCATTATTTTCGTGGTCTTTCTCCTTGCCCTCCCTGTTGCTCACTTAGTAGTTCGTGTGCAAAAACGTCAATTCTATGCTTGGTGTGCGGTTGCCACTGCGATTGGACTTTGGGTAGCGTTTCGCTTAATTGACCATTTTGCCCCCATGCCTACTTTAATCGCGGCGACACGAACGACTGCTGGCACTTTATTGCTTATTTTCAGCAGCTTTATGGGTGGGCTTTTCTACGCGTGGTTAAGTCGCATTTCACGGCGTTACTTGCCGCGCAGCCGTGCAGGGAACTAATTATGCTTAAACCACTTTTCCATCATCCGGCTCGCCTGTTGCCCTTGTTCCTGCTCTGCACAGTTGGTCTGTCAGCGAACTTAGTCATCGCAGACGATGGAGACTATGAGGAACAGCTGACAGAACTGCAATCAGGCTTTGAATATACAGAACTGAGTCAGGAAATAGCTTTTCCATGGTCACTCGCGGTGTTACCGAATAGCGAGCTCCTCGTTACCAGTCGTGCCGGAGCACTTTGGCATCTAAGCGCAGAAGGTATTGTCATTAACAATGTCATGCCCGAATTGCCAGAATTATGGATTGACGGTCAGGCTGGCCTATTTGATATTGCCTTACACCCCGATTTCGATACCGAGCCGTTTATCTATTTAAGCTATGCGTGTGGTTCTTTGCGTGCCAACACCACATGTTTAAGTCGCGGCCATTGGAATGGCAGTGAATTACAAGATATCGAACCGATCTTCCAAGCCTATCCATTCAAGCGCGGCAGTGCCCACTATGGTGGCAGAATTGCTTTTTTACCCGACAATACCTTGCTATTGACCTTAGGTGACGGCTTTGATTACCGCGAGCGCGCCCAGCTCCTTTCTGACCATTTAGGCACTACTGTCCGCATCGAACTCAACGGCGAGGTTCCTAGTGATAATCCTTTTATAGCCAACCCAAAAGCCCTTCCTGAGATTTTCAGCTATGGCCATCGCAATGTGCAAGGTGTTGCTTGGCATCCTCAGCTTGAGCAACTGTTCATTAGCGAACACGGTCCCCGCGGCGGCGACGAGATTAATCGATTGCGTGCCGGTGGTAATTTCGGTTGGCCACTAATTACCGGTGGCGTCGACTACACGGGCGCCCGTATCACACCCTATCGCGACTTGCCGGGGCTTCATGGCCCTGAAGTTGAGTGGACACCGTCCATTGCGCCAAGCGGTTTAATTGTTTACCAAGGCGATGAGTTTAGCGACTGGCACGGTGATCTTCTTGTGCCAGCTTTGGCTGGGAAGCAGGTCGCAAGAGTACGCGTTAACGACACGGGAGCGGAAGTGATCGATATTCTCTTTCAAGACTTGAACGCACGTATTCGCGACATCCGAGTCGAACCGGCAACGGGTGCGCTTTTATTACTCGTCGACGCAGCTGAAGGTAAAATTATCCGCGTAACGAAAAAATAATTTTTTGTGATCCAAGCTGATTCTTAGTTCGTTTTAATCAGTGACCAAAGGTTTGCCGGCCTCTGGTCCGCTAGCAACGAGCTTGAGCCAGCATCCCCTGCTGGCTCTTTTTTTAGCTAGCAATCGGTTAGTCTGAGAATATCGAGCATGCTTGTATACTACACCCAGCAAATCAAAAATCAGCGCATCCAATTCGACCCACACCAGTTTCTCGTGCTGTGGCAATTACAACGTTTGAACCTCGCTCTCACTATAGGTACCACCGTCCGCGGCTTGTACATCTGCGGTCAAGTTGGGCGCGGAAAGACTATGCTGATGAATCATTTCTTTGCGCACTGCCAAGAACCGCAGAGAATTCGCATGCATTACCATCACTTCATGCGGCGCGTGCACCAAGACCTCAATCAAACAACTGGTATTGAGGACCCATTGAGTCATGTCGCGCAAGCATGGGCTCGGCAGTATCGAGTCATTTGTTTAGACGAGTTTTTTGTCGAAGACATGGGCGACGCAATGCTGCTTGCGAGACTGTGGCGGGGGCTATTCGCGGCTGGCGTAACCTTAGTTACAACATCGAATACCGAACCCAAAGACCTGTATAAGAATGGTTTAGGCCGCGACCGTTTTCTACCGATGATCGCCCTCCTAGACCAACATTGTGAACTGGCAATGCTCGATCAGCCGATTGATTATCGTCGTAACAATACCGACAAAAGTCCTTTTTATCTCCAAACCGAAGCGCCGGGTTCAAAATTAGTGCGCGAGCAATTCGAGCAGCTAACTGGCACACCGATAGCGAAGAACGGTGCACTTTCGATACTTGGGCGTGACATTGAATTCGTTTGGCGAACCGAAAAAAGTATCGTGTTTACCTTCGCACAAATCTGTGAAGGTCCGCGTAGCCAGCGCGACTATATCGAGCTGGCAAAACGCTATTCGACTATCGCCATTATCGCTGTGCCTTGTTTCGACTTTATTCCTGCCAAGGAAATTGTTCATGGCGTTGAAGAAACCTATCAGCGCGAACATGTTATTCAGCAACAAAGTACGCTTGATGATGCAGCCCGACGATTCATGGCCTTAGTTGACGAGTGTTATGAACAGCAGTGTTTGGTGCTAGTGTCGAGCCAGTTGCCAATTGATGAACTATATCAAGGACGGCAACTCGCAACGCCATTTGCTCGCTGCGCATCGCGTCTGCACGAAATGCAAACGTGGGCGCCACCAGCACCGGACTGTAATTAGAATCGCAGCGACAAACCCAAACGCAGTGATTGGTAATCATCACCTGAGGTCACATACTCGAGCGACGCTCGCCAGTTGCGAGACAAGCGATAGCCAACACCTGCGCCATAGATCAAGTCGGTCGAGCTGTAGCGAGGTAGCTGCTCCTGTGTGTCGAGTGTGGTTCGCGCAAAGCCTAAGTTTGCAAATAAGTATGTACTGTCGTTGATATCAATTTCAGGCACGATAACCAACTGAAAACTTTCCATGTCGCCTTGCTCACGCAAAGCAACAAGGGTGCACGCTTCTTGAGCTGGCGGACAGGCGTTTTGGCTAGTCATTTGGGCACCGAATTCATAGCTGGCGCGAATACTTAAGTGCGGCGTTGCGAACCATGAAAGCGAGCCAACAAAGCTAGTTTTACTTTGGTCAGTTACGCCATACCATGGTGTGCCAGAGGTTTCACGGTCCAATGACGTTCGTGCAACATTGGCACTAAACATCCAGTCTTTTTCAAAAGCCTGAGCACTTGCTTGGGGAGTGTAGCTAGTCAGCCCACCTACTGCTGCGAGCAATAATGAGGTTAGAACAACTTTACGCATGCGTTTCTCCTCTTATTCGTTACACCACTATTCGGTCTAATCTTAACGTTAGTGGAATTTTCTAATTTATCCAATTCTTGTGCCGGACTCAGCGAGTCACGAACGGCAACTCGCTAAACACGAGAGTTTAACCGTTCAGGTCTCTGCCACTTACACGATTAAACTTTTTTTACGAATTCAGACTTCAATTTCATGGCACCGATACCATCAATTTTACAGTCGATATCGTGATCACCGTCGACTAAACGAATATTCTTAACTTTTGTTCCCACTTTAACGACCAACGACGACCCTTTAACCTTCAAGTCTTTGATGACAGTGACGGTATCGCCGTCTTGTAAGAGGTTGCCATTTGCATCGCGGATGCCCGCTTCCTGCTCTGCTGCTGGTTCGTCTGCAGACCACTCATGGCTACATTCTGGGCAGATAAAAAGAACGCCATCAGCATAGGTATACTCAGAAGTGCACTTCGGACAGTTTGGTAAACCGCTCATCTCATTTTATCCTTATTTATCAAGAAGTGGCCTATAATGCCCGAATTGACAGAATTTCTCTATACAACTTGTGGTTCGATTAAAGGTGTACCGAACTATGTCTGCTTCTTCCCAGCCCATTCGTGGTTTTGCATGGTTACTCGCTGCGCTTGTCGCGTTAGGTCCGCTTGCCATCGATGCCTACTTACCCGCCATGCCCGAAATGGCGGTAGACTTAGCAACGTCGCTGCATAACATTGAAATTACGCTGAGTGTATTTTTAGTGGGGTTTGCTGCTGGGCAGTTATTTGGTGGGCCATTCTCTGATCGCTTTGGTCGCCGACTCACCATTTTGCTGGGTTTAAGTGTCTTTATTCTCGGCTCAGCAGCAATTGCTCTGGGCTCAAATATTGAGCTTCTCTGGGTTGGCCGTGTGTTGCAAGCATTTGGCGGCGGCATGGGCGTGGTAAATACCATGGCTGTGGT
The DNA here is from genome assembly GCF_003987315.1 of Aliidiomarina haloalkalitolerans. GTDB lineage: Bacteria > Pseudomonadota > Gammaproteobacteria > Enterobacterales > Alteromonadaceae > Aliidiomarina > Aliidiomarina haloalkalitolerans. The sequence continues at coordinate 17,990 of NZ_PIPI01000009.1, read as the reverse complement.
GCGCGACCGTTACTCCGGCAGCGCCAGCGCTCAGATTCTATCCCAGATTGTAACGATTATGATGGCCGCGCCACTACTTGCGCCATTTATTGGCGCTGCCTTGCTGTTAGTCAGCGATTGGCGCAGTATCTTTTGGTTTCTTGCTGCCTATGCGGTGATTCTCTTGGTGCTGCTCCGCCGTTTTTTACCAGAGACACGGCGCATTGAAGAATCCGTGCACACGCTTTCGGTTTGGCAACGATACAAGTCTGTTCTATTGAATAAGCGTGCCGCTGGCTTCCTCTTCGCGGTCGCCTTTAGTAATGCGGGTATGTTTGCTTTTTTAACCAGTTCACCAGGGGTATACATGGGCTATTACGACATTAGCCCGACACTTTATCCGGTGCTTTTCGCGCTCAACATCATCACCCTAAGCCTTTGCAATCAAATCAACATCCGTCTGCTCAAGCGCTTCTCACCGACTAAAATCCTCAAGCGCGGGCAAGCTTTACAGCTCTTCGTCGGTGCCATCATGCTCGCACTCGTCGCTTTCTTCTCGCTACCTATCTGGTTATTGGTGCCACAAATTATGGTGTTCGTTGGCTTACAAGGTTTTGTTGTAGCGAATGGCATGTCGGCGGTGACCGATGAGTTTCCATTTAACTCTGCAACCGCAACTGCCTTAATCAGCGCCAGCGGCTTCACATTAGGAGCAGTGACCGGTTCTGTGAGTGCATTACTCAGTGATGGCTCGCCACTTGCAATGGTAGGCGTCATGGCCTGCTGTCCACTGATCGGCATCAGTTTACGCAAACTTTTACATCGAAAGCCGATAAAACAAGACTAAAAGCATATTTTCTCCCATCAAAGCCACTGCAATTTGTTTAATTTTGTTGCATACTCGGGGGCAAACTGCACCTAGATAACAATCGTTCAGAGAGGATATTCCCGTGCATACCATGCAAAAAACGTTATTAGCGTCACTTATCGGCGCAACACTCGCTATCACCGGCTGTGCTGAACAGGCACCGTCAAACTCGGTTAATGAAACCGCACAAGTCAGTGAATCTTCAGCCGGAGTTATGAACGACAACCCATTCTTCCAACCTTTTGCCCTGCAATATGGCGCGCCAGATTTTCGGATTATCGAAGATGATCACTTCCTACCAGCATTTGAACGCGGTATGGCAGAGCAAATGGCTGAAGTTGAAGCCATCGCCAACAACCCAGAAGCACCGACGTTCGAAAATACGTTAGCCGCCATGGAGCGTAGTGGTGAGTTACTCACTCGTGTTTCGCGGGTGTTTTACAACCTTGTTGGTACCGATAGCAACGAACAACGCCGTGCAATTCAGTCTGAACTAGCGCCAAAAATGGCAGCTCACTCAGACAATATTAACCTGAATGCTGCATTATTTGAGCGTATCAATACGATTTACGATCAACGCGAAGAGTTAGGCTTAAACGACGAACAAAAACGTCTCGTTGAAGTTTATCATCAGCGCTTCGTTCGTGCTGGCGCACTCTTGACTGAAGCTGAAAAAGAGCAAATTCGTGCACTAAACGAAGAGCATTCACGTCTGACTAACCAGTTTGCCCAAAACTTGTTAGCTGAAACTCGTAATATCGCCGTCATCGTCGACACGGTTGAAGAGCTTGACGGCTTGTCACGTTCGCAAATCCAAGCCGCTGCCAATGCAGCTGCGGAGCGCGGTCATGAAGGTAAGTACTTACTCAGCATTACGAACACCACGCGTCAGCCTATCTTAACCCAATTGAACAACCGTGAATTGCGTCAACGCGTTTGGGAAGCATCTGCTTACCGAGCGCAATCAGGTGAATTCGACAACCGTCCAATCGCTGCTCGTTTAGCACAGATTCGCGCTCAACGTGCTGCACTGTTGGGCTATGACAGCTGGGCTGATTACAACCTAGAAACTCAAATGGCGCAAAAGCCAGAAGCTGTATTCGAAATGCTTGGCAGCATGTTGCCAGCGGTTGTTGCTAACGTTCAAGCCGAGCAAGACGCCATTCAAGAAATGATTCAGCGCCGTGGTGGTGATTTTGAAGTTCAGCCATGGGATTGGGAATACTACGCTGAGTTTGTTCGTCAAGAGCTATACGACCTTGATGAAAGCGAAGTTCGCGAATACTTCGAGTTCAACCGTGTATTGCACGATGGCGTGTTCTACACCATGAATCGTTTCTATGGCATTACTTTTGAGCCACGCCCAGATTTACCAACGTATCACCCAGACGTTGAAGTCTATGAAGTATTTGATCATGACGGCACTAGCTTAGCTATCTTCTACGCTGACTACTTTGCCCGTGAAGGCAAGCGTGGCGGCGCTTGGATGAGTTCGTTTGTTGGTCAATCACATTTACTCGACAGCAAGCCAGTGGTTGTTAACGTGATGAACATTCCAAAAGCACCTGAAGGTGAGCCGACATTAGTCAGCTATGACCACGTGACCACGATTTTCCACGAAATCGGTCATGGTATTCACGGTATGTTCTCAAACGTGACTTACCCAACCTTAGCAGGTACATCGGTATCACGTGACTTCGTTGAGTTCCCGTCAACCTTTGAAGAAGACTGGGCTGCGCATCCTGAAGTGATCGGTAACTACGCCAAGCACCACGAAACCGGTGAACCAATTCCAGCCGAATTGCTCGAGCGTGTTATCCAGTCACGTAGCTTTAACCAAGGTTTTGATACCTTAGAGTACATCTCGGCTTCATTGCTAGATATGGAATGGCACTCACTCTCTGCTGACGCCGAGCTCCAAGACGTCAACGAGTTTGAAGCCGCGGCACTTGCGAAGCATGGTGTTGACCTAACTGCGGTACCACCACGTTACAAAACGACTTTCTTCAGCCACTCAATGGGCGGCGGCTACTCTGCAAGCTACTACGCCTACATGTGGAGTGAAATTTTGGCAGCGGATGCATTTGCATACGTGCAAAGCCAAGGTGGTTTAACCCGTGAAAACGGTAACCATTATCGTCGTAACATTCTTGAAGTAGGTAACTCGCGTCCAACCATGGAATCGTACATCGAATTCCGTGGTCAAGAGCCGACCACCGATGCGTTATTAATTCGTCGCGGTTTAAAACTTAGCGTCGAATAAGCTCCAAGCACTATGAAAAGGCCCTCACTTCATCATGAAGTGAGGGCCTTTTTTATCCACGCGCACTATTCCTTGAAATTTAATAGCCGGGAATAACGCGATTCCGACCAGCATTTTTTGCTTCATAAAGCAAACCATCGGCGCGAATTAGCAGTTCGTCATAGTCACTATCTTGCGAGCCAATTTCGGTCACCCCTACTGAAATAGTGACTTGAAAGCTTTCTTGATTGAATGTAAACGCCTGAGTTGCGACCAAATTTCGGATTTCTTCAAGTAAAGTTTGAGCCTGCTGTAATTCAGTATGCGGTAAAATAAGACCGAACTCTTCGCCCCCTAATCGAGCAAAAATATCAGCCTTTCGAATGCGTTTTTTCACCCGCTCACTCAGCCTGACAAGTACGCTGTCGCCTGCTGCATGGCCGTATGTATCATTCACTTGTTTAAAGTAGTCAATGTCGAAAATTGCCAGACAACAGGCATTTTTTCGCCGTTGCCAATCACTAAAGCTAGACTCGAGTTGTTCCACAAAGAAGCGCCGGTTGTAGATTCCTGTCAAACTGTCGGTCATGCTCATACGCTCTAACTGGGCTTGGTAATTCTTTTGCTCGGTAATATCGCGAACGGTCCCGATTAGAACTGGGGAGCTTGCTAGCACGGTATAGTCGGCGAGCTCATGCACCCAACGAATCTCACCGCTAGGCAATACAATGCGGTGTTCGACATCAAACGCGCCGGTTTGCGGTGCTGCCTCCTCGCACCGGATTACCTCCGGAAGATCATCAGGGTGAACAAAGCTTCGAAAGGCGTCAATGGTACAATTAAACTCACCTTTCGTGATGCCGAAAATTTGATAGATCATATCAGACCAATAAAGCTCGCCTGTTTCAACATTCGCCCGCCAATAACCCAGCTGGCCAATTTGCTGCGCCTTTTCTAGTGAACGTTTTTGCAGTTCCAGTTCATTCTGAAGCTCTTTTTCTGTTGTTGTATCAATAACTTGGCCATACCAAGAGATTGAGCCGTCGTCATGGCGCTCAGGGATTGCATAACCAGTGACCCACTTGCATTGGCCATCAAAGTTTACTCGATACTCGCAAAACCATTCTTCATTTAGTGCTTGGGACTCGGAAATTGAAGCTCTAACTCGCTCTCGGTCATCCGGGTGAATCGCCTGAATAATCAGTTCGCCATTCTCTCTGACCTCTTCGGGTTTCAATCCATAAATTGACTCAATGCCTGCGCTTGTATACGGAAAGCTAGCAACACCGTTGGTATCAATATGGTAATGATAAATAGCCCCCGGAACAGTAGCGGCTATTTTTTCTAGGCGCTCGTGTGCAGTCATTGTTCGCGAGATATCGGTTATTGAACCAAATAAGCGGTCAACCCTGCCGCGTTCATCTTTATTTCCCGCGCGTGTGCGGTCGCGCACCCACATGTATTGGCCACACCGATTTCGTAACCGATAGGCTCGACTCAAGGTACCCTCAGCCCCAGCACGCATCCAGTTAGCGTAATCATTAAGCACAGTGGACTTATCTTCCGGATGCAACACATCTTCATACCACGACTGTAAGTTCGAAAACTTACTTTCCGCATAACCTAGGGTATCCTCTATGTCGGAATAGATTTCGAGCTCCATGGTCGGCAGATCAACCGAATAGAGAATGGCAGGAATACTCTTGATCAAGTTTTCGAGCCGATCGTGACTGGTGCGCAATTGCTGCTTTAGTGCTCGAAGTTGATCAATGTCTATGTCCGAGTCAGCCGAGCGCTCGAGGTCAAGTTCAGCTTCTGCAAAATCGCTTGGTTGGGGTCCAACATTCTTTTTTGCCATGCCTTTGGCCTATCGCTCACTTTGAAGGTTGTCGTCTTTGTTTTTAAAGTTAACGAGCAATCTGCAATAGTGCAAGGTTAATGTTAACTCACTAAATTGTGCTAGCATACGAACCAAATAACATTGTTCTGGATTAAACATGACCGGGAATTATCTGCTCAACCTCTACCACAAAACTTTAAAGCTGCCGTTCGGCCGCCAGCTTTTCTCGATGATGTTCGCACGTAAAGCGCCTTATTTTCGCACGATTAAACCAACCATCACTGAGCTTCGCGAGAATTTCTGTGAACTCACATTTAAGCACCGTAAGTCGGTCTGCAATCATATTGGTACGGTGCATGCCATCGCCCTCTGTAATGGCCTGGAAATGGCCATGGGAGCCGCCGCTGAGGCATCAATTCCGAAACATTTGCGGTGGATTCCGAAAGGAATGAATGTGCAGTACACAGCCAAAGCCAATAGTGATATCCGCATTACGGCAACGATTAATCCTGATGACTGGGCTCCTGGCGATTTGAGTGTCGAGGTAGTCGGTTATCGTGCCGATGACACGGTGGTGATTCGTGGTGAAATCATCATTTATGTTTCACCGAAGCAGAAACCGTAGTCACGCTCAAATGGTTGATTCGTCGCAGCACCAAGCTCGCAAACTTCGCTTTATTGCGGCCAAGTCACCTTGGCAACTAACACAGGCAACGCCTGCTGAGCCCAATGAATTTCTGCATGTTGCTGCAAGTGACCTTAAACACTATCGTCAATATTTAGGCCGTGAGTTCTCTGCGGTCTCAATTGATTGTTCGCAGTCGCTGCATGCTGACGCGATTGTAGCCTTGTCCGGTTGTGTGCGTGCGGGTGGCGAGTTAATTTTGCGGTTACCCGAACAGGACTCACCGGCCCTGACGCGGTTTTGTGACGACGCAGCACGCTTCTTTCCAGCTGCGAGCCTTACGCAAGTCCCGCAGTTGCTAATCGTCGAGCCGATTCCGTTTGTACTCACTGCTGAACAACATGCTGCGCTGCAATCGTTGCAAGCGGCCGTCACAGACGAGTCCACTGCTATTGTGATTCAAGCGCCACGCGGGCGCGGCAAGTCGACGTTACTAGGTTTATGGATGGCGGCAACCCATACCCCAACTCAGTTTATTCTGTGTGCGCCTTCTCGCAAACAAGCGAGCAGTGTCTTCCGTCATTTGTCCCGTGACGCTACGCAAGCGGTTAAATTCGTATCGCCTGACCAGCTACTCGATCACCCTGCACCTATGTCTGCATGGCTAGTCATTGACGAAGCAGCGTCGATACCCGCACATGTCTTGCAACAAGCCAGCCAGCGTTTCAAACGTATCGTTTTTGCCTCCACCACAGAAGGCTATGAAAGTGCTGGTCGTGGGTTTGTTTTGCGCTTTCTTAAACAGCTACCCCACCTGTTTGCGAAAGTTCGGCACATCACCTTAAAGCAGCCGGTGCGCTGGGGCGAGAATGACCCTTTAGAGCAGTGGATTAATCATACATTTTGCTTATACGCCCCAGCAGTATTAAAGCCGTTTGAGCAGCCCATTGGCAACGACCTAAGTGTCTGTCATACAAAGTATCGCCATGCTCACGCTGCCGAGTTAACACACCAAGAGCTCGACGATGTTTTTCAATTACTCATGGCTGCGCATTACCAAACGAGCCCGAATGACCTGAAAATTTTGCTCGATGATCCGAAGCAGTCACTCATCCTGCAGTACGAAGGCGCCACAGATAGCCGAGGTCGACTCGTCGGTGTGTGTTGGCTGTGCAGCGAAGGTCCCGTAGAGCAAGAGTTGCATACTCCGATACTGGCGGGCACAAGACGCCCTGCCGGTGCTCTATTACCGCAACTTATCGCCTATGCGCTGCGTATTCCAGAGGCTCTCAAGCAGCCAACCATCCGGATTGTCCGCATAGCTGTGCGTGACAGTGTCCGCAACCTTGGACTAGGAAGTCAGTTGCTCAAACAAGTTGTTCACTACTACCCTGATCATTTGCGCGGAACCAGCTTCGGATATAGCCCCGAACTGCATAAGTTTTGGCACGCGAATCACTACCAACCCATTCGACTCGGTACTCATATTGATGCCGCATCTGGATTGCCATCTGCGGTTTACATCGAGCGCACTAGCATTCGCAATCCCCAGCTTGCAGCTCAGCTGCACACTGCACATTGCGTATTACTACTGACTCTTCCTTTCATGCCCGTGATGCGTTTCATGCAGAAAACGCTGCAACAATGTAGCGACGAATTTGACCTGGCCGCCAGCACTGATCAGATCAATACTGCCGACAGACAGGCAGCAACACAAGCCATGCAAACGAGTTACCAAGCATTTGCGAACGGCATTATTCCTTATGACTTTGTCCATGCGATCATCGCTTATGGCTTGCATAACGGGCTTTTTCGTGGAGAAGCGGAAGACATTGCTTTCGTTAATCAAGTCAACGGATATCAAGACTTAGCAAAGGCAGCACTAGCTCTCAATTTTGACGGCAAAAAGCAACTCGAACAGCACCTAAGGACTGTTTGTGGTCGGCTTCATCTCGAGTTATAGTCTTTAACCATTAAAACAAGCTTTTGAGCCAATTAGGTTCGATTCATTGCGAGAGGAATATCGTGCATGAAACTTCGGTTACGTCGCCTCACTGCGGGCTTTACTGTGAGCCTATCAGTAGGCATTATGGTTTTGACAGGTTGTAGTCAAATGAATGTAGAGCCAGTGCCGACAAGCCAGATCGACTATCCACCCACGCGGACGTCCAACACCATAGACATGTACCATGGCGTACAAGTTGCCGATCCCTATCGCTGGTTAGAACAGATGGACAGTCCTGAGGTTCAAGAATGGATTCGCAACCAGAATCAATTCTCAAATCCCTATTTGCAAGAGCTTCCTACTCGTGAGCTATTCAAACAGCGCCTAACCACCTTGTGGAACTATGAGCGCATGAGCACTCCGTTCCGTAAAGGCTCGCGGTATTTCTTTTATCGTAACGACGGTTTGCAAAACCAATCTGTGTTGTATGTCAGTGAAGACTTAAACCGCCCTGCTCGTGTTCTCATCGATCCCAACCAATTTAGCACTGACGGTACCGTTGCTCTGTCACGTATTTACCTGAGCTCGAAAGCAAATTATGTCGCATATGGGGTTTCTGACGGTGGCTCTGACTGGGTAAACTTTAAAGTTCGCAGCGTCAATACCGGTGAAGACCTAGACACCTTTATCTCGGGAACTAAGTTTACCAACCTTGCTTGGTTGCCGGATGAAAGCGGCTTCTTCTACAGTCGTTATCCGACTAACCAAGACGGGCGCGCAGATGACCAACAGCCCGTCCAAATCTATTTCCACCTTCTTGGCACACCACAAGAGCGCGATATTCTTGTCTATGGTATTGACGATGAACGACCGATTAATCCATATCCACAACTCTCCAACGACGGTCGTTTCCTAATCGCAAACCTATGGGAAGGCTACTTTAGTAATGCGGTTCATGTGCTCAACCGGAGTATTGAAGATGCGCAATGGCAGCCATTATTCGATGATTGGGATGCCTTGTATAACGTCATTGCTACCGACGGCAATATCTTTTATGTCAGTACAACCCATGAAGCACCAACCGGTCGTGTGATTGCAGTCGACATAAACCGCCCAGAGCCTCAACACTGGCAAGAAATTATCCCTGCAAAAGAAACCACTTTAGACAGTGTGAGTTATGTTGGCGGCCGTTTCTTTGCCAACTACCTCAAAGATGCTCAGTCCCATGTTGAAGTCTATTCAGCTCATGGTCGCCACTTACGGACACTTGACCTACCAGGAATCGGTAGCGTGCAAGGTTTTACCGGTGACCCTGAGCACATGGAAACCTTTTTCACCCTGACAACCTTTACGCAACCAGGGAATATTTATCATTACGATATTGCCACTGGACGCACAAAGCTCCATCACAGTACTGAAATCAATACGGACTTGGCTGGTTATGTGACTGAGCAAGTCTTCTATACCAGTAAAGATGGTACCCGCGTACCGATGTTTATTGTTCGTCACCGCGACACGAAGCTCGACAGTTCAAATCCAGTATTATTGTATGGGTATGGCGGCTTCGGTGTCTCATTGACGCCGTCGTTTAGCGTTGCTCGTACGGCTTGGTTAGAGCAAGGAGGCATTGTTGCTATTCCAAACTTGCGCGGTGGCGGTGAATACGGTGACGCTTGGCATCGAGCCGGTACCAAACTCAATAAACAGAATGTATTCGACGACTTCATTGCCGCTGCCGAATACTTGATTGCACAGGGTTACACCCAACCAAGTAAATTAGCCATTCAGGGCGGTTCCAACGGTGGACTTTTGGTTGCTGCAGCAATGTTACAGCGCCCTGAGCTCTTTGCCGTTGCACTGCCAGCTGTGGGTGTTTTAGATATGTTGCGTTATCATACCCCAAGCGCCAATGCGCGTGCCTGGAGTAGTGACTTCGGTTTGAGTGAAAACGCAGATGAATTTGCTGCATTGTTGGCCTATTCACCGGTCCACAATACTCGCCGCGGTATCTGTTATCCAGCAACCTTAATCACGACAGGCGATCATGATGATCGTGTGGTACCATGGCACAGTTACAAGTTCGCAGCCGTGCTGCAACGGGATCAAGGTTGTGACAATCCAGTGTTATTGCGGGTCGAAACCCGAGCGGGACACGGTGCGGGCACACCCACATGGATGGCCATCGAGCAAATCGCCGACCAATGGGCATTCATGCACAAATATTTAGGAATGGATGAAGCGGAAAAAGAGTAGCTTTTCGCGAATAATCATTGCATTTAAACACGGGCGTAGGCAAAATCTCGCCCGTTTTATATACACGACCCAAGCATAAAAAGGGGTGAATATTATGTCTCGAGTTTTGATTATCGGTGCCGGCGGAGTTAGCGGCGTCGTTGTAAAAAAATGTGCGATGTTACCAGAGTATTTCGACGAAATTCATTTGGCCTCGCGCACGGTTTCTAAGTGTGAAAAGTTACAAGAAGAAGCTGGTAAAGATCGCGTCGTTGGTGTGTATGCTGTCGACGCAGACAATGTCGATGAACTAGTCGCCTTAATCGAGAAAGTGCAGCCAGCGCTGGTGATTAACGTTGCCCTTCCGTATCAAGACTTGCCAATCATGGATGCATGTCTTGCAACTGGCGTACACTATTTAGACACCGCAAACTACGAACCAAAAGACGAAGCGAAATTCGAATACAGCTGGCAGTGGGCTTATCATGAGCGTTTTAAAGAAGCTGGTTTAATGGCCTTGTTAGGTTCTGGTTTTGATCCAGGTGTCACCAACGTCTTTACTGCTTATGCAGCGAAGCACTATTTTGACGAAATTCATTATTTAGACATCGTTGATTGTAACGGCGGTGACCACGGGCAAGCCTTTGCGACCAACTTCAATCCAGAAATCAACATTCGTGAAATCACTCAGCGTGGTAAGTTCTGGGAGAATGGCGAGTGGGTTGAGACCGATCCAATTAGCGTACGTAAAGACCTCGACTATCCAGGCGTTGGTGTTCGTGCATCGTACTTGCTGTTCCACGAAGAGCTCGAGTCATTGGTGAAGCATTTCCCAACGATTAAACGCGCTCGTTTCTGGATGACGTTTGGCGACGCTTACCTGAACCATTTACGTGTATTAGAAGGCATTGGCATGACCTCAATTCAGCCAATCGACTTCAATGGTCAGAAAATTGCACCGCTTGAGTTCCTCAAAGCTGTGTTACCAAACCCAGGCTCATTGGCTGAAGGATATGAAGGTTTAACCTGTATCGGCACTTACATCACAGGTATTAAAGACGGTAAAGAAAAAACTATCTTTATCTACAATAACTGTGACCATGCTGCATGTAATATTGAAGTGGGCGCGCAAGCGGTTTCTTACACCACTGGTGTACCAGCTATGATCGGTGCTTCATTAATGCTGGAAGGTGCATGGATGAAGCCGGGTGTTTGGAATATGGAACAATTCGATCCAGACCCGTTCATGGATCGCCTCAACAAATATGGCCTGCCATGGCAAGTTGTTGAAGTCGACCGCAACCCACTTGCTGAGTGATCTTGCTTAAGTTAAATAACCGGCTCTTAGGAGCCGGTTTTTGTCAGGAGTTATAGTCGTATGTCGAATCCATACCTGTCGCCGGCGATTCCATCGCCGTGTTATGTGCTGAACGAGAATAAACTTATTGCGAATCTCGAGCTCATGGAACGCGTGCAAAAAGAAAGTGGTGCGCACATTATTCTGGCACTAAAAGGCTTCTCCATGTGGAGTTCGTTTCCTGTGGTGCGTAAGTACCTGAAAGGCTGCACCGCTAGCTCAGCTTGGGAAGCAGAACTTGCTGCAGATACGTTCGGCCGCGAAGTGCATGCCTATTCGCCAGCGTATAAAGACTACGACATCGAAGTGATTCTGAAGCACTGTAATCACATTTCGTTCAATAGCCTGACTCAATGGCAGCGTTATCGTGAGCAGTGCACTGCAGCGGGTGTTTCTATGGGCTTGCGAATTAACCCAGAACATCGTGAAGCAGAAACCGAATTGTACGACCCTTCTGCCCCAGGTTCACGTTTAGGCGTGCCTGCGGCGCAATTAGAAGGTGTCGACCTAACTGGAATCGAAGGTTTCCACGTGCACAATTTATGTGAATGTGACTCCTATGCCCTCGAGCGCACGTTGGCGGCTGTCGAAAAGCGCTTTGTCAAGTATCTGCCGCAATTGAAGTGGTTAAACCTTGGTGGCGGACACTTGATGACACGCCAAGGCTACGACGTCGATCACTTAATTGCCCAGCTCAAACGCTTGCGCGAAACCTACGATATCGAAGTCATCCTCGAGCCGGGCTCTGCTGTCGCTTGGCAAACCGGTCCGCTGGTGTCGGAAGTAGTTGATATTGTCGAGAATAATGGCCAGATCGCTATCCTCGATATTTCTGCAACAGCGCACATGCCAGACGTATTAGAAATGCCTTATCGCCCTGTGATTACGGATGCAGCAGACGCGGGTGTGAAACCATTTACTTATCGTTTAGGTGGTAATAGTTGTTTGGCTGGGGACGTCATCGGTGAATATTCATTTGACCATGAGTTAAAGCCAGGCGACCGCGTCATTTTTGAAGACATGATTCACTATACGATGGTGAAAACGTCGTTCTTTAATGGGGTTGAACATCCGTCTATTGGTATCTTACGCAGCAATGGTGAGTTCGAGTTGGTGCGTAAGTTCGGTTACGAAGACTTTAAAGCACGCTTATCGTAAGCGTTTCGCTCAAGAGTCTCTCAGCAACTCGGTTGCTGAGAGACCAACACATTGGTCGAATTACATTTATTTCGTTTACTCAGGCCTCTGCTCAAACCAACGAGAGAGGCCTTCTAATACCAGATGCGGTCGACGCTGAACTTGATATACAAAGCGCTCAAAGGTCTCTTCTGGAATGAGATCAAGATCACCACCGGTTAAATAAACCACTGTTCTCGTGTCAGCTAATTTCGGTTGCGACTGCTGCAACGCCTGTTCAACAAACCCTCTTAGCGCCGCCTGACAGCCCAAATACACGGCGTTCTCGGTGCTTGTCCCTAACGTTTCACTGGGCGCCTGAGTGGCAACACGCAGCTTACTACTGCGTTGCAACAACGCTTCTTGCATGAGCTTAAAGCCCGGACTTATCCAACCACCTAAATGCCGGCCTTGATCATCCATCACATCGAGCGTCACTGCGGTACCTGCGTCGATAATAATCGCATTTGTTTGCGCCGCTCTTGCCGCAAGTAAGGTGAGCCAGCGATCAACACCATAAGTGCTTGGATTCGCATAGCAATGCGCAATACCAAAACCGGCTTGGGTTTCTGCAATCACGAGTTTTTTGTTTTGTTGCTGAGCGAACTGGCGTAGGTTGTCTGTCAACTCTGAGGCAGCAACCGATGCAAGCGCTAAATCCGCAAATACTTGTTGCTGCAAATATGCTTTTAGAGCCTCAAAACCATAGCCCCGTTGTAAAAACTCAGGTTGCTGGTGAGGCCGATAAGCCGCCACTTTCCAAGCAGTATTGCCGACTTCAAGTAGTAATGTCGCGAACACTGATTTCGCCCCCAAAGTAGCGTTTTACTTCGTCGCCTTGTTGTAATAGGAAGGCGCCCAGTTCATCAATTCCAAGTGCAATTCCGGTCTGCTCATGCTGGCCAAGTATAAGTTTTACAGGCTGCTGATAAAAATGGTCGAGCTCACGCCAGCGTTCAATAAATGGTTTGAGACCATGTGCATCATGTTCCGCTAAGAAAGTGAGACAGCGCGAATACAGCTCCGCAGCCCAAGCATTCCGATCCAATGTCTTTCCGTCCAGCATTTTTCCAGCCAAAATCGAATCCAAATGCTCAGAAATTGCAGTGAATGGTTGGTCTATCGGTGACTCCGGCGGCAATGCTAGGTTCAAGCCAATGCCGATAATCGCATGCCCCTCTCCTTGAGCTTGCCCTTCCAGCTCCACCAATATTCCAGACACTTTCTTGCGCTGAATATAGACGTCATTTGGCCATTTCAGGCTGACATCCTGAATGCCCGCACCAATTAAAGTCTCGGCTATGGCTAAACCAAGTACAATGCTCAAGCCAATCGCACTATTTAGACCTTGCGGTAACGGCCAGTATAAAGACAAATAGAGGTTGCTGGCAAAAGGTGAAAACCATTGTTTACCGCGCCGACCTCGTCCTTTCGTTTGCATCTCTGCCAAGACCGCTGTGCCTGCACTTAGGCTTCTGGCGCTCGCAAGGCATTGCTTTACATCATCATTGGTTGACTCGGTCACGTGCTTAAGAATGACTTGGTGATCACGAAAGTGCGCGGGTAACAGTGATTGGAAATAATCGAGATCTAGCAATTGAATCGGTGCCGCAAGTTTGTACCCACGACCGGTCACACGATAGATATCCAGCCCCAATTGAGCGAGCTTTTCAATGTGATTATTAATTGCCGCCCGTGACAGACCAAACTTTTCACCTAACTGCTGTCCGGAGTGAAACTGTCCGTCAGCTAGTTGGCGAATTAACATGGAGTCGATTTCATGCGTATCGAAAGTCATGGGTTTAATAATCCAGTGCCGTTCAACAATCGAACCTCAGCTTCCAGCTGAATACCATAACGAGCTTTTACTTGAGCCTGAATACCCTCAGCAAGGTGGAGTATGTCTTGGCCCGATGCATGCTCACGATTAACCAACACTAACGCTTGTTGACTGTGCACACCAGCACCGCCTACCGTATATGACTTTAAACCGGCTTGATCAATGAGCCAACCAGCCGCAACTTTACAGCGACCATCGGGCTGTTGGTAGTATGGCATAAGCGGAAATTTCCGGCGAAGTTCCTGGCATTGTTCATTAGACACAACCGGGTTTTTGAAGAAGCTCCCTGCATTTGGCACAATTTGCGGATCCGGCAACTTGCGTTGACGAACCTGAATCACATGGGCCATGATCTCTTTCGCTGTTGCGTCTGCTGGTAACGTCGCTAAGTCGGGATAGTCGAGTACTGGTAGCCAAGCTTTTGGAAAGAAAAAGTGCACGCCAGTAATTAACCACTGGCGATGGTCTGGGTTTTTAAACAGACTATCGCGATAAGAAAACTGACATTCTTCATGAGTTAAACTAGTTTCCAAATGGAGTTTGCAGTCATACACGTCAACGCGATCAATAAAGCGTGCTACTTCAACACCGTACGCACCAATGTTTTGCACCGGCGCTGCTCCAACACTGCCCGGTATAAGAGCGAGGTTCTCACTGCCGTAAATTCCTAGCTCTATGAGGGACACGACTAACTGGTGCCAGTTTTCACCTGCAGCAGCAAAGACATGCCAACCCTCTGGCGTTTCCTCGATTTCAATACCAGTTAAACGATTAAGTAGCAGCTGACCTTCAAAGTTCTCGGTGAAAATAGTATTCGTACCTTCACCCAGAATGTATGTGTTATTTGACCAATTGATCAATGCGAGATCCGCCAAAGAACGAATCTCGGTAAGCTGTTTAGCGAACACGTCAATGGCAAAACTGTGCCTATTTTTTAATGGGTACAAGGCGAACCTCAATGTTAATTCGTTACTTAAAACAATGAATTGAAGACACTTAGTTTAACGTAATGAGCTGAAACACGATCGACTGATTTTCGGAGTTACTATCTAAAATAGACAGATAGAAGGTACCGTCAGCGATAGTTAATTCGAGCTTCATGTTGCGTGACAAAAACGATTTGATTTGTGCCAGTGTATCGTCCGGAATCGCGAAGATCTGCATGTCAGGCGTCACTGCTTTGGTCAATTCCTTCTCAACCCATATACGACGGTTACCATACACCAATACTGAATAACATTGCCCCTTACGCGAGGCTTTTGTCATCCGCTCCGCATCAGGCAAGCCGACATCAATCCAGTGCTCAACCTGCCCATCTAAGGCTATTTGCCAGAGCGCAGCCTCGTCTGTATCTGAAAGTCCCCGACCAAACTCAAGATGCTCATGGTACCAGAATAAATAGGCGATTAGCCGAGTGATCATGCGATCTTCGGTTTCAGAAGGATGGCGCGCAATCACAAACTTCAACTCAGTATAAACATGAGCATCGGTATTCGACAGAGCAACAGAGAATTTATAGGGAGTCGATGAAAGCGCCATAATGCGGTGTCTCTTAGTGAATTCCGCATTATAGCGCCTTTTTAAGAAAAGCTCAGCTCCGTTACCGGAATTGTCATTTCGCTTACTTAGTCTGTGCCGGAGATTGAGTCACCACATGTAACAGCGGCCAGATAACGAGCGCAACCGCAATTGCCCCTCCGAGCGAAACACCAAACAACGCTAAGTAATCAATGACACTGGCGAGGTTGCTATGCCGAGCTCCGGTCAACATCGGTACGATTAGCAACAACACAACAAATGCAACGATGCCAACGCCAATCGCTCGTTTTAGGTTCAACGAACATTGTTGTTTATTGCCTTTACGAAAAGCAAGAATGACTAAACCGAGTTCGATTATGGCTAACAATCCGATCAGGCCTAAATATGGACGAACGACTTCGAGAATGACCGCGAATATACCAATGAGTGAAAAGCTCATAGTGCCCCCTAAATCCGTCCGCGCAGCATGGCGTTATAGGCGCCGCGCAACATTTTGTCTTTCATAATCCAAGGCACCCACTGTTCCTTTAACGGATTAATAAAACCAAACGACGGTACCATGTTCAGGTCGTAATCAAACTCGACCAACATAGCTTGACCACGCTCAGTGATTAACGGACACGACGTATAACCATTAAAGCGGGCATCTGGCACTCGCCCTTCGAGCACCCGAAGAAGATTTTGAACCGCAACAGGAACTTGCGCTTTGACCGTTGCTGCGGTTTTGCCTATGGGCGTTCCGACACAATCACCAACACCAAACACATTGCTAAAACGTTGATGTTGCAACGTATGTCGGTCAACCTCTAACCAGCCTGAGAAATCTCCATCTTGCCAAGCTAACGTACTTTCCCGAACTGCTTTTACGGCACGCATTGGCGGTACAACATGTATAAAATCGTAGTCGCGTTTGACCACGCCATCCGGGGTGGCGAATGATGCCACCTTAAGATCTGCATCAATAGCGACCAATCTATGTTGCCAATTCAGATCGATCTCACGTTCTGGAAAGCTCGTTTTTAAGAATTGATCAACATCTGGTTGCGAAAATAGTCCTGTACCTGGTGACGTATAAGACATATTAGCGGCATCACGATTACCTTGTTCGCGCAGTAAATGTTCCGTAAGCATGGCTACTTTTAGAGGCGCACCTGCGCATTTAATAGCACCCGGCGCACGGGTGAAAATACCTGAACCGCCGCTTTGAACAAACTGATTAATTTCCCGCCAAGTACCTTCAGCATTTTCAGGCGTGTCGTAAACACAACCGATGCCATTTTGGCCAATCAAGTCAGGAGTCATTCCCTCTATTTGGTCAAATGCGAGTTCTAAACCACTCGCGACAAGTAGGTAATCATAGTTAAGTGTTTGACCTGAGACTAATGTAACCTGATTCAATTCTGGTATGACTTGAGTTACATCCGATTTGATCCACTCGACACTTTTGGGAATGTACCGCGCATTACTGTCAACCACTGACGACCTTTGCCACGAACCTGTCGCTATTAATGTTAATCCTGGTTGATATAAATGCCGTTCACGGCTATCAATAATCTGAATCTGGGCACCGGAAGTTCCGCGTGCAAGCCGATTAGCCAACGAGATGCCAGCCGCTCCCGCACCGATTATTACTATTTTCGCATTAGTCGCCAAAGGCTTCGCCTCGGCTTGAGTAAAAGGACTGAGACCAAAGAAGCCTGCACCGAGCGCTCCTACAGCGGCAATGCCCATGAACTGTCGCCGATTTAGGTCGACTGTATCGGTTTGGTTTTTATTACTCATCTTTTAGCCTTGTGTCAATTCAATCGATAGTATCCGCTGACAGCTATGTGGTCATTAATGCTGACGTGAGTCCTGACTGAAATGCTGGCAGCAATGCAAACAATACAAATATCCATTAGATATTTCTAATGTAATAGCTAATTGAATTTTTTCCACATTTATAAAGTGGTAGTTCGCTAAAAAAATTGGGAATCTGGCGCAAGAAGAGTAAATTCGGGGAGTTTAAGTTGTTTAAGACGCTTGGGACTTATTGCCGCAGGTTTAAGCTGGATAACTATTTGAAGATTCGCCAGGGACTAGCAGAGCTCGTCCCGCTCAGCAGGCGAAAGCACAAACTATTGTGCTTTCGAATTCCCTGCTTCGCCCTACTCGAGAGTAGGCCACACGGTGAGCTTAAACGAAAAAAGCCCTTCGCATGATAGCGAAGGGCTTTTCCGTATTAGGTGCCTGGCGGTGTCCTACTCTCACATGGGGAGGCCCCACACTACCATCGGCGCTGACATGTTTCACTTCTGAGTTCGGAATGGATTCAGGTGGTTCCACGTCGCTATGGCCGCCAGACGAA
>NZ_PIPI01000008.1 GCF_003987315.1 Aliidiomarina haloalkalitolerans | reverse complement strand
CTCACGCCATTGCTCGCGGGTTCGATGTACTCGACTCATAGTGCTATCACCTTTTAAGATAAACCTGGTGGTAGCCTATGGTTTCAAACTATGGCTGAATAGGTGTGGTTGACGTTACGCTTACCTTGTAGAGTTTAAATACTCTGAAGATCTAAGCTTATCTACTCTTAGGGAAAAATTGAGTTTATTAGGGTTGGTCTGATTTTAGTTTTACCGACTCCCACCCACGACACTGGCTCTTCGCTGTTCGCTTCGCTCACGACTCAGAGATATCGTGGTTGGTCATCGGTGTCAGTTTTATATTTAAGAACCATTGAAGTTAGAAAGCCGTCGTTTTTATCAAGTTCTTGGTCTAAATGCTCATTGATTACCAAAATTGAATGGAGCCTAGACCGAAGCGTGGCATCTTCAAGTATTTCCTCTACATTAGGAAATACCCTAGAGACACTGTAAGTAAGGTTATTGAGTTTATTGCCTTCTTCAAGAAAATGATGCACCTTACCTCCCAAGCTAAGGTAATGCAGAAAATCAGTTCCGATCATCAGTAGCAAATTAGCAAATCCATTTAGCTCATCTAGAGACTTCTGATTCTTATTTACTTGATTCAGATACTCTAAGTCTCTTTGCTCTAACACTTCTGAAGCAAGCTTCGACTGGTATTGACCGTATCTATCTAAGTCAAGCTCGCCACCTTCACCACGCTTTAGCATTTCATACTTCTCTAACTCATCTAGTCGTTTGAAGTCTTTAGTCAACTTTTCATGGAGGGCACGTAACTGAAATAACCTCTCATTTTGGCTTACGATACTTTGGTTAGCTTTAGCTGTTTGTTCGAGACTCTTAGCGCTTTTTACAAGCTCTACCATCTGTAGACGCAAGGTTTTCCAGAAAATCACCAGTGAAACTACAGCTACTAATGGAGTTATTAAAGCCCCAATAAAAACTCCAAAATCAAGATAATCTTTAGGTTCATTACTCAGCACCCAGTTTTGGTCATGCCCCTCATAAGCGAAGTAATACAATGCAACACCAACTGCTAAAACTGCTACTAATCCAGTAAGCGTTATGAGCCAGAATAAACCTGTTTGCTTGAGGTGCTTCTCTATGTTGTTGGTTGGCAATGTAAATCCTCCCTAACCTAAATGCTATCCAGTCAAACCAGAAACCCTAACAAAGCCTTGAGCCATCATACTGGCTTGGACTCTCGAGGATTGAACTTTTAACTTTGACCTAAATACTAAAGTTAACTTTTTGGATCTGTATGGCTTGTTATGACCTCAACTCTATAATCCATCATGTTATACTTAATCTTGCCTTACAAGCCGTCTGAGCTCTTCCTGCTTAGCCATATAGGTACTTGAGTATCTGTAGTTACGGCCGAAACCAGTGTTGTACTGGTTCGGAAATATTTCATCGATCTGCCTACCTAAAATCTTTGCTATAGCAGCTGCTATTAAAAGAGATTTAGATCTACCATTAACTACCTTAGAAACCAAACTCGGAGATTTACCTAATGTCTCGGCAATCATTGTAAGACTGAACCCCATTTCTGTTATCTTTTGCTTGATCTCATTAGCATCCATGTTCTTCTTCCCTCAATTCGTTGGTTAATATATAGTCAGCTTGATTACAAGTTTCAGTAGTAGCGAAGCGCCTTTTGTAACGAAACGTTTGTTACCGAAAACTTAAGGATTAGATATGAAAAGATTACTACTGTTGGTTACTATTTTACTACCGCTTTTTTTGGTTCAGTCTCAAGCTGAGCAATCAGTTGAGAGCACTCATCAGACAGTCCAAGTTGTTGCCGAAGCGCTGGAGGCGTGTGGTGATGCTATAGAAAAGTCAGATATTGAAGTAAAGGTTGGAGGAATCGCAGAGCTTTTTCAGGTAGATAATGGCTTTACAGGTCTTCAAAGTCCACGTTGTTGTAAAGTATGTACGAAGGGTAAAGCTTGCGGTGATAGTTGTATTGCAAGGAATAAGACGTGCCACAAAGGTCGAGGCTGTGCTTGCAATGGCTAGTATTCAAATGAAAAACATCTGAGCCAATAACACTCAAAAGCCTAGGTATAAAAGCTCCTCTATGGAGCTTTTATATTATTTAATGATTTGACCTGATTCAACTTTCGGGTTTTCAAAATTTCTAGATCAAGGGACGATGGTAGTATGTTTAGTTGGAGTGAACACACTAAGGGAATCCCCCCCCACACGATACTCGAAAATTGAATAAGTCAGGATACCCCCCGATTTTTCTGACAATCTAGAGCTCTTGCCAGTAAGACCAACATCGATGAGGCATCTCTAACGGTTTGATTGGATTGTTGAGTCGTTCATAAAGTGCTCGCAAATTAATTCACTTAGCGATGCTACCGCACTGAGTGCGAGCTTGTTCTATTGCAGCAGCAGAGCCTGTGAGATTAATCTCGAAATGAACGTTATCTTGTCTATGCCAATTAAGTTCAATAAGGAACGTGTTGCTCTGAATTATTCTCGGTGTGATTCGTTTTGGCTCTGAAAAATGCAGAAACGAAGATCCCCACCTCTGGGTCAAGACTACATCTACAACACTTTCGTTAAATCTGGCTCTAGTTTTAATACGATTAAACCCATCTAGTAGCTCAGTACGATTTAGGTTAGGGGTGCTTGAGAATCCCAAAAATATCCATTCGCTATCGGATGTACATCCAAAACCAAGCCAAGCTTCTGTACTATGATAAGGAAACGACATAGCACGAAGTGGCTTTGTCTTAGTTGATATAGCAAAGACCGAAACATCACCTGTCATTGCATCCTCAGACCTTGTTACTCTAAAGTTAGAAGGAGGCTGAGATGAGGCTACAGGTTCTGATGCTGTTGATGTTTGGTTCGGTGAAGAGTCAGAAGATCTAGATGATGATGGGGCTTGCGTATCCGCAAATATATTAATAAGAAATAGAAGAAGTACAGTCCATCCTAGCCATGAAAAAACTGAAGTTTTCTTTTTAACAGGGGCTCCGCAGTTAGGACACTTTTTTGCTGACTTACTTACTTGATGGTTACATTCATGGCAATTAATTAAGGCCATATATCCTCCTTGAATCGCTGTTTGAGAACAACCTACAACTTTAAAAAAGGAATGGCAAATTAAACGTTATCTATAAAGTGAGGACGATTTGACGGTTTGCTTGGCGGTTTTTTCTTTGGTTGGATTTGCCGTAGCCCTTATAAATAAAGGCTACGGCTTATTATATGGCGGATAGGGAGGGATTCGAACCCTCGATACGGGGTTACCGTATACACACTTTCCAGGCGTGCGCCTTCAGCCGCTCGGCCACCTATCCTGCAAGCCGCGCTATGTTAGGGAATTCGGCGCGAGGAATCAAGAAAAAGCCGTGAATATTTGCTGCATTGCAGAAAAAATCAACGTTTTTGCCACAGCAAATAAGCGTAGCGGAGCATGAGTGCAGTGGTTGCGAGTGCGCCGTAGCTGAAGGCAGCGTAGAGGATGCCTACTGGCAGGTCGGCGAGGACGGCTTTGAATAGGTCTTTGGCGTAGGCACCGCTCGACCATGGCACGCCGATGAGGTTTAACGCGGCGACGGTGAGCACCACGGCGACGACGGTTAATCCTACGCCAGATGCAGCTTTGCGCCATGCAACCCCAAGAAACAGCAAGCCTTTATTGACGCCGTGATGGCTGGCGAAAATGACCATGGCGGCGAGCACGAGGGCGGCGCTATCGGGATAGCGTAGGGCGACGCCGAGCATCAGTGTGAGCATGCCCATTTGGCTGATGCTGGAGTAGGCGAGTACGGTTTTCGCTTTGCCGCTGAAGACGCCAACCACGCCTGCACCCCAAGCTCCGATGAGTCCGAGTAGGATTGCGGCGCTGGCGAGCGGGGCGATATTTGCCTGGGGCTCGCTGAGATTGCCGATGGGTAGCGTGAGCAGCCAGCCGACGAGTCCGGCCTTGATCATGGCGCCACTTAAGACGGCGCTGGCCGGAGTGGGCGCGACGGGGTGGGCAAGTGGCAGCCACCAGTGCACGCCGGCGAGGCCAGCTTTGACGCCGAAGCCGATAAAGAGTGCGGTTGCGATGCTGAGGCCATGGTCGCTACTGACGATGCCTTGCGGTAATTCTTGCAGCAGTGGCGTATGTTCGCTGCCTACGCTTGCTGCTGCGGAAATAAGTCCCGCGAGTAAAAATGCTTCGCCGATGACGGCCATAATAATGTACACCTTGCCGGCTTTGAGAGCGGAAGGCGTTTCGTCGTGGATGACGAGGCCATAGGCAGCAAAGGTCATGAGCGCGAAAAACAAGTAAAACGAGGCGATGTCGTTGGCGACGAGTAAGCCGAGGTTGCCGGTGAGCGTGAGCAGCCAGCAGCGGAGGAAGCGTGCTGCGTGAGGTTTGGCTTTTGTTTTTGCGGCCGGAGAAAAATCTCGTGCGGCAAAAATCCCGGCGAAACTCCATAGCGCTGCGGTCATTAAGAGTAGCGGCGCTAGCTGTGGTTTGAGCGACCAATCGAGGCCGAGAAAGATGCTGGCCGATTCGATATGGAGAGCGCTGCTGGGTATGAGTTCCGAGATCATGCTCATGAGCGTGATAATGCCGATCGGAATTGGCGCCGCGATAAGCAACCACAAGCGACGCCGAGCGTTCTGCTCAGTGACCGTGCAAGCCCCTAAAAACGCGAAGAATATCGTTAGCAGCATGAAGCCTCCTCATTCCAGCCCCGGTTCGCAATGGCATTCCAGCTACGGTCCGCAATGGCATTCCAGCCCCGGTCCGCAATGCGATTCCAGCTACGGTCCGCAATGCGATTCCAGCTACGGTCCCTAATCATGGCAGGTACTCCCGGACGGAGATGAGTGTGGCCCAGGTGAGTGGGCTCCACGGGTGCGACGCGAGGAGGCCGGCGGCGATGGTAAACGCCATGGTGGCGAGTGTTGGGAATAGCAGCCATGGGTCGGTTTCGAAGCGGGCGGCTGGGATTTGCTCGTCTGGCCACGCGCCGCGCACGGGTTTGAACCAGAGGCGATAAAGAATCGGTAAAAAATAGGCTGCGTTGAGGGCGCTACTGAGCACCAATACGCCTAGCGCCCAGGCCATGCCGGCTTCGAGGGCGCCGATGCCGAGGTACCATTTGCTGATGAAACCTGCGGTCGGCGGTAGGCCTATCATGCCGAGCGCGCCGATGGTAAAGGCGAGGCTGGTGCCGGGCATGCGTTTGCCGACCCCGTCGAGTTCGTCGATTCGATGAATGCCTAACGTTTCTGCATAGTTACCGGCGGCAAAGAATAAGGTGACCTTCATGATGCCCTGATGCAGTAGGTGCACGAGACCACCGATGGAGCCGATGGGGCCGAACAAGGCGACGCCGAGGGCGATGTAGGAGACTTGGCTGACGGTCGAATATGCAAGTCGTTTTTTCAGTTCCATTTGCCGCAGCGCTTGCATGGAGCCCCAAATAATGGTGATTGCGGCGAGAATTCCGAGTGGTAAAAGTACGCCTATTTGTGCTGAAAATTCAATGCCATAGACGTTGTAAACAATGCGAATAATGCCGAATGCCCCGGCTTTGACAACGGCAACGGCGTGCAGCAATGCAGACACTGGCGCGGGCGCGACCATGGCGACCGGTAGCCATCCATGAAACGGCACAAAAGCGGCTTTGACCCCGACGCCGATGATGAGAACGACGAAGATCGCAGCCAGAGTGCGAGGATCGAGGCTGGTGGCGGCACGTAAGGTGCCGGTTTCAGCGAATTCGCCGACTTGCGGGCCAGCGTAGCTATATAAAAGTACCACACCGAGGAGCAGCATGGCGCCACCGCCGAGGGTGTAACGCAAATAGGTGCGACCGGCGGTGAGCGAAGCTTGCGTGCCGCGATGAACCACGAGTGGGTAGGTTGAGAGCGTTAACATCTCGAAGAAAATCAAGAAGGTAAAGAGGTTCCCGGCGAGGGATATGCCCATGGTGCTGGCGACACACAAGCTGAAAAAACCGAAGAAACGGCTGCGGTGCGGTGAGCCTTCGAGGTAGCCGATGGCGTAAATCGTGGTGAACAGCCAGAGTACCGAGCTGAGGCCGGCGAAGAGCATGGAGAGCGAGTCGGCGCGGAGGACGAAATCGATGCCGGGGACCAGTGTGAAGCGGGTTTCGAACAGCTCTTGTTGATAAATGCCGAACACCATCCACGCCACTAAGCCAATTTTTACGAG
The DNA here is from genome assembly GCF_003987315.1 of Aliidiomarina haloalkalitolerans. Classification (GTDB taxonomy): domain Bacteria; phylum Pseudomonadota; class Gammaproteobacteria; order Enterobacterales; family Alteromonadaceae; genus Aliidiomarina; species Aliidiomarina haloalkalitolerans. The sequence continues at coordinate 140,787 of NZ_PIPI01000008.1, read as the reverse complement.
GGCTGCGGTGATGTTAAGGGTGCTGCGCAAGCGCTGTTTGGCGTCGGGCACGAGGAAAATAATTAGCGACGCGATCAGCGACGTGCCTAACACGGCAACTGGTAGCCAGGCGTTCATGATTGCACCCCCGGAACGAGTTCCATGAGAGTGAGTGGCCACTGACTGACGAAGCCAAGCAAAATGGCGGCTGCGGCAAGGGTGAGGGCACTGACGTCGAGGAGCCAGTGGGTCGGCGCAAATTTATGTCGGGCTTCTTCGATAAACGACACGCTGAAAACGCGAAAAACGTAGGCCGCGGTGAGAAGGCCGCCGCCCAAAATGAAGATGAACCACCACCATTGGCCGCTGCTCAGCGCGCTTTGCAAGAGTAGCCACTTGGCGTTGAAGCCGCCACTAGGGGGCAGCCCCATGAGGCTGACGGCGCTCAAACCGAATGAGAACAAGGCCAGCGGCACGCGATGACTGACGCCAGCGAGATCTTTGATGCCTTGATGACCGATGGCGAGCACGAGTGTGCCGACGCTGAGGAACATGGCGGCTTTGGCGAAAGCGTGGGCGAGTAAATGCAGCACTGTGCCTTGCCAGGCAAGCTCTGCAGCGGCCGCGCTGGTGCCGATACTGAGCGGAAAAACGAACATGAGGTAGCCAAGTTGGGCGACCGTTGAATAGGCCACGAGCATTTTAATGTCGGGTTGGCGGAATGCGCACCAACTTCCCCACAGAATGGCGCCGGCACCAAGTGCACCAAGGACTTGCGCGGCGGCTGGAGAGATGGCGTCGGGCGCAAGTTGCAACCAAAGTACCGCTAGAATATAGAAACTGGCTTTGACGACCAGTGCGGAAAGCAGCGCGCTGACCGGTGCGAGCGCGCCACCGTGGGCGGGCGGCAACCAGTAATGCAGCGGGAATATGGCGGTTTTCATCAGCAAGCCGACGGTCATGAGGGCGAGTGCGACTTGCGTGGGAGCGTCGCTGGTGCTGATGAGTGCGATTTCTTGAATCGATAGGGTGCCGTACTGGCCGTAAAGCAGCGCGACGCCGGCTAAGTAGCCGAGTGAGCCAAGCAGTGCGGCGAATAAATAGCGGATGGCGGCTTGCAGCGACGCTTTGTTGGCAGTGAGCGCGACCATGCCGACGGCGCTGAAAGTGAGTAGTTCGAGGCCGACGTAGAGGTTGAAAAGGTCGCCCGACAGCCAAATGCCGTTGAGCGACGCCAGTAAGAACCAGAATAATGGCCAAAAATAGCGTTGTTCGTGCTCGTAACGTTTTAGGTAAATGAGGGCGTAAACGGCGCAAACAATGGCGATGAAGGCGGTGAGTGTGAGCAAGGTCACCGTGAAACCATTGGCGTGCAGGGCGATTCCGAGAGGTGCTTCCCAACTGCCAAGCGCATAGTCGCTGGCGCCGTGTTTGTAGGTATGAACGCTGAGCTGAATGCTGGCGATAAGCTGCAGTACTAGCCCGGGAATGGCGATGGCTTTAATCGGCAGGCGCGGCAGCAGCACGCTGAGTAGCGCGAAAACTAGCGGAATAATGAGCAGCAGAGGGATCATGGCTGTCCCCCTTTGAGCACAAATTTGCGGATGAGGACGAGCGCGAGTGCGGTGGCGGCGACTGCGACCACGATGCCGGTGAGGACGAGTGCCTGTGGCACGGAATCGGGACCGTGTTGATATTGCGCCAAGCCGACCATGATGAGGAACACGCCTGAACCCATGATATTGAATGCTAACAGTTTTTTGATTAGCTGCCGGCTAGTGATGAAGGCTCCGAGGGCGAGTACTAGCAAGACCGCACCGACGATTGCGTACCAAAAGTCTGTGTTGAAAGCTTCCAGCCAGAGCGTCATTGGTCGCCGCCTTTGTTGGTTTCGGCATTAGGGCCCGTAGCTGGAATGGCATTCCGGACCGGGGCTGGAATGCGGGGCCGGGGTGCCTGAATAAAAAGGCTAAGTAAAATCAAGCCGATAGAAATTGTCAGCATAAACTCAATGAGAAGTATCAAAGTGCCTTCCCAGCCAGCTGGATAAGTTAAGAAGGGCTTACCCGTGAGCATTGGACTTACTGCGACGATGAGGAAAATAAAGACCCCAAGCGTGAGACCTAGACGCAGAATGGTTGTCACCCGGGCAGCGATATCTATCTGACCGAGCCGTGCAAGTACACCAGCCGCAGCAATAAGTGCGCCGGCTTGAAACGCACCGCCGGGTCGAGTCGAGCCAGCCCAGAGGACGAATATAGCGGTGATTAACAAAAGTGGGAGTAAAAGCCGCACGAGACTCGTGAGCAAAGCTGGCGGCTCGGATAGTTTTGACTGGCCCTCGTCAGAGGTTGCATTAGCACTAGTAGTAACTCGTTCGCGCAGTCCGATACCGATGACAATGGCGACTAAAAGCACGGCAACTTCGAGCAGTGTGTCGTAACTGCGGAAATTCAGCAGCACAGCTGTGATGCCATGACTGACGCCGCTGTAGGCAATATTCGCCTCAACGACTGTGACCAAGTTATGGTGTGGTGCGGGCATTTTCAAAGTGTTGAACAAACTCCAGGCCAACAAACCGGCGGCGGAAATGCAGGCGATGAGTGCGAGGACGTTTGCTGCCCACTGCCTGCTTATGTCCGGCAGCTGCGAACTACTTCGTGGATTGATGTCCTGTTCGTGTTGTCGGAAGACGCCGAGGGTATCGAGCAATAATACGCCGGTAATGCCGGCTCCTATGGCAGCCTCGGCCAATGCTAAATCGGGCGCTTGCAAGCGCAACCAGGTCAGTGCGAGTAGGATGCCGAAGGTTACGAATAGTACGACCGCGCGAAAGAGATCTTCGCTGCGAAACACGCCGATGGCGGCAATGATTAGGCCTAGGCCAAGAGCAAGGTCAAACCACATCATGGTCTTTAAACTCCTTACTCTTTTTAATGTGCTGATTTGCAACAAGAAATGCAGAAACAGAGCTTGCTGCAAGAATTAATACCCAACAAACAATGAGTTTGGCAATATCGGCAGCAGTGCTCATTGATGGGATTAAACCGATAACGATAAAACCAAGCCCTAAATTATCCGCTTTCGTGAGTGCATGAATACGAGTTAATACGTCGGGAAATCGCAGTAACCCAATGGTTCCTATAAGAAAAAATAAGCAGCCGATCGTGATAAATAGCGTCTGGAAAATGTTAAGGAGCGTCATGTTTGTGCTCCTCTGATTTTGCCTGCTCGCATTGCGGACCGTAGCTGGAATGGGATTGGTTCTCGCCCGAAGGGACGGGACTGGAATGCGGTGAATTAAAGCGGCGGACGAATGCGATCATGGCTACTGCCGCAAGCAATGCGAGTACTAGGGCAACGTCGAGAACTCCAGCAACATCAGGCATGGCAACGGCTAAGAGGACGACGAGCGCCACGCCGGTGGTACCGAACAGTTGAGCTGCAAGCATTCGGTCGGCAGATTCAGGTCCGCGCCAGATGCGCCAAAGCCCGGCTAACAAGCTGAAAAGAAGGACAATCGCGGCGGAGATTATCACACCATGAAAACTCATTTCGCCTCCTTTTCTTTTCCTGCTTCGCATTCCAGCCCCGTCCCTTCGGGCGAGCACGAATGCGATTCCAGCCCCGGTCCGAAAAGACGAGTGATGACCGTTTCGGTCTGCAGCAGGCTTTCCTTAAGGTTTTCCGAAGTATCAAGGACATGAAGCGTAATTGTATTGGCGTGTAAAGATGCAGAAAGCGTGCCGGGCAATAAGCTAATTACTCCCGCAAAGAACGTTTGCGGTCGACCAGCGGGCAGCTGCATTTTATATTCGATTAAGCCTGGATTAAGCGGGAGTTTTGGATGCAATGTGCGATAGGCAACATCGAACCCCGCTAATATGGAACGAGATGCGAAATGCCACAAAAATTCAGGAATGGCGCTGAAATGTAGCGAATGCCGGCTATTTTCGAGTTTAACTGCGATTGCAGAGGCCACGAAGATCACCGGCACACCAAACCACCAGCTGTACGCAACTCCTCCGGTTAGGAGCCACCAAAACAGCGAAAATACAATGACATAGAGAAAGCTGCGCCTCAGCGTTTGCATAAGCGCGCCCTTTACATCATGGCCTGCAAATATCTTTCAAGGCCGAGGCGGCTGATGAGTTGTAACTGTTGGCGTAGCCAATACGCATGATCTTCTTCGGTGTCACGAAGAATACTAACAAGCATATCGCGACTTACAAAATCATGATTTTTCTCACAAAGTTCTATAGCTTCTTTGAGTTCGCTCGCATTTTTGCGTTCTAATTCGAGGTCGGCTGCGATCATTTCTGGCACAGTATCAGCGTCCGGTAGCGGGTGTCGCGTTTCCATGTCAGGCTTGCCGCCCAATAGTAAAATGCGCTCAATTAGCATTTTTGCATGTCCGCGCTCGTCTTCCGCCTCATGTGCGATGCGCGCGTGCAACTTACTGAACCCCCAGTCTTCATAGTATTCAGAGTGCTGCGTGTATTGGTCGATGGAGGTTAGTTCCCAAGCCAAAAGGCCATTTAATGCTTTGATAATACTAGACATTTTGCCCCCTACAGCTGACGTTGGAGATAATTTTCAATACCGATCGTATCAATCAAGCTACATTGCGTGTCGAGCCAGTCTTGATGATTTTCCTGTTGCTCCAAAATATCCGCAAGCATTTGACGACTAACGAAATCTTTCTCCGCCTCACAGACACTAATGGCGTCTCGAATATAACGAATGTCTTCACTTTGGAGTTTATCGTCGAGCTTCAACATCTCGTGCGGCTCTTCACCGATGTAAAGTTTGCTGAGCTCTTGCAAATTCGGTAGGCCGTCGAGCAGCAAAATTCGCTCAATGACTTCGTCGGCATGCTTCATTTCTTTAATCGAAGCTTTGTAAATGTGATCGTTTAGCTCGGCAAAACCCCAGTTCTTGAACATACGTGCATGCAAGAAATATTGATTAATGGCTGTAAGCTTTCGGGTCAGAACTTTATTGAGAGCAGCGATAACTGTCGAATTTCCACGCATGAACCATACTCCTACACGAAGATTGTATAGGTTTAGGGTAGTAGAAATTACTTAAATAGTAAAATGTTAGCGTTTCAGCTACGGTCCGGAATGGCATTCCAGCTACGGTCCGGAATGGCATTTCAGCTACGGTCCGGAATGGCATTCCAGCTACGGTCCGGAATGGCGTTCCAGCTACGGTCCGGAATGGCATTCCAGCTACGGTCCCTACCGGGCGCGCAGAATGAGCGAGCGGAATTAGTAGGCGATGTCGACTTCGAGGGTGCCTTGAGGGCTGGGGACATAGACATGGACGACGTCGGCGCGAGCGTGCAGTGCCTCGTGCAAAACATCGCGGGCGCAGCATGTACATTTACCGCATTGCGAACCGACACCGAACTGCTGGCGCAGATCGCGGATTGAGCGAGCACCTTCGTCGACGGCCTTGCGGATTTGCTTGTCAGTTACACCTTTACATAGACAAACGTACATAATGACACCATTTCTTCGTGAATATGGTGTCATTTAAACACAAATAAGAATGATTATCAATCACCCGTTTTTACAGGATTCCAGCGAAGCGTTCGCGCGTGGTTGGACACCAAACGCTATGCTGCACACAGCCAATATGCGGTTGCTGCATCATCCACATACATAGGCGGGACTGGCCGATACCACCGCCAATAGTTTGCGGTAGCTGACCAGCGAGTAGTTTTTGGTGCCAAGGTAACTGTGCGTTGTCGGCCTTTCCGGCGATCTGCAATTGGCGAATTAGTGCAGCGCGGTCGACTCGAATGCCCATAGAGCTCAATTCGAGTGACTGTTCGAGGATGGGGTTCCACACCAAAATATCACCGTTTAGCGACCAGTCGTCATAGTCCGGCGCACGCACATCGTGACTTTTTCCGTCACCGAGAGCGCCACCAATGTTCTGAACAAATACTGCACCGAATTCGCGAGCTGCCTCATGTTCTCTGGCCTTAGAAGTTAGTGACGGATAACTTAAGCGAAGCTCTTCACTTGTCAGAATTTTAATTTTTTCTGGTACGTGAAGTTCCGGAGCATCAAATTGCGACTGGTACAGGCTCAAGGTTTTTCTTAACGCGCTATAAATAGCTGCAACTGTTTGGTGCAAGGTTTTCTGGTCGCGAGCCTGGTCCGCGATGACTTGCTCCCAGTCCCATTGGTCGACGTACACCGAATGAATGGGCGAAAGTTGCTCCTCATCTGGACGTAACGCTTTCATTTGCGTAACAATTCCTTCGCCGGCAGTAAATTCATATTGCGCTAACAACTGCCGTTTCCACTTCGCTAAAGAGTGCACGACTTCAAACGATTGCTGTAACGACCGAACGGGCACCTGAACAGCTTGCTCGTATCCGGAGAGCGTGTCCTGAGTGCCGTCTAGCGGGTCAGTTAGAATTGGCGCTTGCACCTCCACGAGATTCAAAGCACGGCAAAGCTCATCGGTAAACGTAGTGCGAATAAAACGAATTTCGTGCTGCTTGGTCAGAAATTTTGCTTTCATAATGAGCTCCTTGTTGTCGTTGTTCTATTTATCGTCATTTTGATATTTTAATCAATAGCGTTTGGCAAGAAGTCGATTTGTGTTAAATTTATTCTGTTCAAAATGAATATAAATAGATATTTTCTATTTGTGTTTCGATAAACAGGGGCTAGGTTAAATGATCGATAATTTAGATAAAAACATCATTAATGCATTGACTGAAAATGCGCGGTTATCCTATGCCGAAATAGCGAAAGACAATGGTGTGTCGCCAGCGACCGTGCATGTTCGAGTAGAAAAGTTGCGAAAGGCAGGCGTAATAACGGGTGCGCGAACGACGGTTGATGCACGTAAACTTGGCTACGACATCACCTGCTTCATTGGCATAATTTTGCGGCAGGCGGGTGATTATCCTACTGCATTGAAAAAACTAGAAAATTTACCAGAAGTAACAGAAGCCTATTACACCACAGGGCAATATAGCGTGCTGATCAAAGTCATGGTGCGCAATATCGATGATTTGCAGAAGCTACTTATTGAGCGGCTTCAGGTTATTGAAGAGATTCAATCAACCGAGACCTTAATCTCATTACAGGCTCCAATCCAGCGTAGTATCAGGGCTTAGCTGTGTGCATAGCGGATCGTGGGGATTGGGGACCGTAGCTGGAATGGCATTCCAGCCCCGGTCCGCAATGGCATTCCAGCCCCGGTCCGCAATGGCATTCCAGCTACGGTTCGGAATGAAGATAGTCGAGGATGCCGTTGGCGGCAGCGCGGCCTTCAGCGATGGCGGTGACGACTAAATCGGCGCCACGAACCATGTCGCCGCCGGCGAATATCTTCGGATTGCTGGTTTGCATAGGGAAGTGAGCATGCTCTCCAGAGGTTTCGACGAGCGACCAATCATTAAGTTTGACGCCATGTTCTGCGAGCCATGCAGGCGGATTTGCTTGATAGCCGAAGGCGAGAATGACAGCGTCGGCAGGCATGACAAACTCGGAATCCGCAACCGGTTTTGGACGACGGCGACCGGCGGCATCAGCGGGGCCAAGTTCGGTGCGCACGAAGCGAACGCCGGTCACGACACCTTTTTCGGCAACGACTTCTAATGGCTGCACATTGAATTCAAACTCGACGCCCTCGTCGCGCGCGTGTTGCACTTCTTTGCGCGAGCCTGGCATGTTTTCGGCGTCGCGCCGGTATGCGCACACAACCGATGTGGCTTGCTGCCGTACCGCGGTGCGCACGCAGTCCATGGCGGTATCGCCGCCGCCGAGTACGACGACGCGTTGGTTCGCGAGCGACAAATAGGGGTAGTCTGACATGGGCGCGGCCATGAGCTCAGCGGTGTTGCCGATTAAGTAACGTAGTGCAGGAATGACCCCTTGCGAATCGAGCCCTGGAAGGCCGCCGTCAACTGCTTTATATGTGCCAAGGGCGAGAAAAACTGCATCGTACTCTTGGGTAAGAGATTGAAAATCGGTGTCTTTTCCAATCTCGCAATTGAGTTCAAACGCAATCCCCATGGCTTCAAAAATTTCTCGGCGACGAGTCATGACCGATTTTTCGAGCTTAAAAGCGGGGATGCCGAAGGTTAGCAAGCCGCCGATTTCGGGGTATTTGTCGTAAACTACGGCGTCGATTCCGTTGCGTGCGAGAACGTCTGCGCAGGCTAAACCGGCCGGTCCGGCGCCGATAATCGCAACGCGTTTGCCGAGTTTTTCGACACCTGAAACGTCTGGCCGCCAGCCCATTTCAAAGGCTGTGTCGTTAATATACTTCTCAATTGCACCAATAGTGACAGCGCCAAAGTCGTCGTTCAGCGTACAGGCGCCTTCGCAAAGGCGATCTTGCGGGCAAACTCGACCGCAAACTTCCGGTAAGCTATTGGTTTGATGCGATAATTCGGCCGCTTCAATGATTCGCCCAGCCTGCGCTAGCTCGAGCCATTGCGGTATATAGTTGTGTACCGGGCACTTCCACTCGCAATATGGATTACCACAGTCAAGGCAGCGGTCTGCTTGGGCTGCGACTTGTTCTGTCGGCATGACATCATGTACTTCAACAAACTCGATTTTTCGTTGTTGAAGCGATTTTTTCGGCGGCTCGGCACGGCCAACATCAAGAAATTGATAGATATTCTGCGCCATTACATCACCTCCACGCGAATTGAATCGGTTGAACGTGGGCGGTGGCCAAGAAGATCTTCAAGCTCCCTCGCTTTCGGTTTCACTAAGCGGAACTTAGGCAGCCATTCGCTAAAGTTTGCGAGGATTTGACGTGAGCGCTCACTACCCGTATGTTCCATATGTTCATATATAAACCCGCGCAAATGCTCTTGTAAAATCGGTTTGGCAATCGGCAGAACTTCGATCAATTCAGCGTTGATTTTTTCCGAAAAATTCTCATTCCCATCAAGGATATACGCCATACCACCGGTCATTCCCGCACCAAAATTGATGCCTGTTTCGCCGAGAATAACGACCACGCCGCCGGTCATATACTCACACCCGTTATCGCCAATGCCTTCGACAACGGCGATGGCGCCGCTATTCCGTACGCCGAAACGCTCACCGGCAATACCGGCAGCATATAAACGCCCGCCAGTTGCACCGTAAAGGCAGGTATTGCCCATGATCACCGACTCGTGTGATGCATAGGTTGCTTCAGCCGGTGGCTTGATGCTGATGCGGCCACCGGCCATACCTTTGCCGACGTAGTCGTTGGCGTCGCCGGTGAGGTAGAGGTGCAGACCTGGCGCGTTCCAAACGCCGAAACTTTGACCAGCTGTGCCAGTGCAGTAAATCTTAATGGGGCTGCCCGCCAAGCCTTGTAAACCGTGAGTTTTGGCTATAAAACCAGAAAGTGTTGCACCGACTGAGCGATCGTCATTTCTTAATGTTGTGCTAAATTCACGGCTTTCACGGTTTACTACAGCAGAATGGCACATTTCTAGAAGTTCTCGGTTTTTCTCACCTTTATCGTGTGGGTTGTTTTTCTCTATATTAAACAAAGGTTTTTGTGATTTAACCGAAGCAGAGTCCAGAAGTGGCTGAAGGTCGATTTTTTCCTGCTTAAGCGTCAATGGCTCAGCTATTTTCTCGAGCAAATCCGTACGGCCTATAAGGTCTGTAATGTCCTCGACATTAAGTTCATTAAGGTAGTGCTCCACTTCAGCGCAAAGTAGGTAAAAGTAGTTCTCTACTTTCTCAGGTAGGCCGCTAAAGTATTGCTGGCGAAGTGCGGCGTCTTGCGTCGCAATTCCCGTTGCGCAGTTGTTTAAATGACAGATTCTTAAGTACTTACAGCCAAGCGCTATCATTGGCGCAGTACCGAAGCCAAAACTCTCGGCACCGAGAATCGCGGCTTTGATGATGTCGAGGCCGGTTTTTAATCCACCGTCGACTTGAAGCTTTACTTTATGCCGTAAGCCATTGATTACTAATGCTTCGTGCACTTCGGCCAGGCCTAATTCCCACGGCGAGCCGGCATATTTTACCGAGGTTAGCGGGCTGGCGCCGGTGCCACCGTCATAACCAGCGACGGTGATTAAGTCGGCGTACGCTTTGGCAACACCGGTAGCGATAGTGCCGATTCCCGGCTCCGAAACGAGTTTGACGGAAACGAGAGCTTCTGGATTGACTTGTTTGAGGTCGAAAATGAGCTGTGCGAGATCTTCGATTGAATAGATGTCGTGGTGCGGCGGCGGCGAAATAAGGGTGACGCCAGGCACGGAATAGCGCAGTTTCGCAATTTCCGCGGTGACTTTTTCGCCGGGCAATTGCCCACCTTCGCCCGGCTTAGCGCCTTGTGCAATCTTGATTTGCAGCACGTCGGCGTTAACTAAATAGTGCGGCGTGACGCCAAATCGACCGGACGCGACTTGTTTGATTCTGGAGTTCTTCAAGGTGCCGAAGCGTTTCGGATCTTCACCACCTTCACCGCTGTTCGAATGCCCGCCCAACTTATTCATGGCAATGGCCAGCGCCTCGTGCGCCTCCGGACTTAGCGCCCCAATTGACATTGCCGCCGTATCGAAGCGCTTCAGAAGTGATTGCGGACCGGGGCTAGAATGAAGCTCAACCGGAGCAGGGGCTTTCACGGCGAGGAGGTCACGCAACATGGCGACCGGCCGGTTATTCACAGCCCGACAAAACTCCAAATAAGCAGCAGTGTCGCGGCTTGCAACCGCGCGCTGTAAAGTGGTGACAACCTCGGGGTTGTAAGCATGGTATTCACCACCGTCGACATACTTCAATAAACCACCATGATTCAGTGGCTTACGTGGAAGCCAGGCGATCTTGTGAAGGCGCTGTAGATCTTGGGTGAAGTCCTCAAAGCATGCTCCGCCGATACGCTTGTGGCAGACCGGAAAGCACAGTGACTGAATTTTGTCTGAAATTCCAACGAGTTCGAATAAACCAGCACCTCGATAACTGGCCACACAGGAAATCCCCATTTTCGACATAATCTTCAGGAGGCCTTTGTTTATACCGTTCCGGTAGTTATCAACAGCTTGTCGCACGGGTATGTTCAGCGCATTCCGGCCCCGGTCCGCAACGCCATTTCGGCCCCGGTCCGCAACGCATAGCTGCTCGATGGTTTCGTAGGCGAGAAATGGGTAAACCGCGGTGGCGCCAAGGCCAACAAGAACTGCGATATGGTGCGAATCGCGGGCTGCGGCAGTTTCGACAATGATATTGGCGTCGCAGCGTAACTGTTTGGTAACTAGACGATTTTGAACAGCACCAGTCGCCATGGCGACCGGAATTGGCAACTCGTTTTTGGAAATGGCTCGGTCGGAGAGGATAACAATTACCACGCCGTCTTCTTTGACGGCAGCTTCAACCGTGTCGCAAAGTGCTAGAAGTGCTTGCTCTAGGCTTTGAATAGAAGGGTCGAACTGTAGCGAGAAGACGCGATATTTATAATGTTCATCGTCTAAATTTTTCAATTGTTTCAAGTCGGTATACATGAGCACCGGGCTATCGAAAAGTACGCGATGTGCGTAACCCGATGTTTCATTGAACATATTTTGTTCGCGACCAATACAAGTAGCCAACGACATCACATGGCGTTCACGAATTGGGTCGATAGGCGGATTGGTTACTTGGGCAAACTGTTGGCGGAAATAATCGAACAACAATCGAGGCTGACTCGAAAGCACGGCGACGGGCGTATCGTCGCCCATACTGCCAGTGGCTTCTTGACCGTCAATCGCAAGCACTTGAATAACCTGATTTATTTCTTCGCGGCTATAAAAAAACTGTTTATGGAACACGGCCATTTGTTCATCAGTAAAGGCACGCTGGCCGATTAATTCTGCCTCGCACTCGCTGAATGGTGTGAGTCGGCGGATATGCGCGTCGAGCCATTCGCGGTATGGATGGCGGGCTTGCAGGTCTTCGTCGATTTGCTTGCTGCGCCAGATCTTGCCGTTGTAAGTGTCAACCGCAAGCATTTCACCGGGGCCAAGTCGTCCCTTTTCGACGACGTCCGCTGGCGCGTAATCCCAGGTGCCAACTTCCGATGCAACCGTAATGTGTTGGTCACGCGTAATCACATAGCGGGCGGGGCGCAAGCCATTGCGGTCGAGGCTGCAAGCGACATGCCGGCCGTTGCTCAAGACTACGCCAGCGGGGCCGTCCCATGGCTCCATGTGCATGGAATTAAATTCGTAAAAGGCGCGCAAATCGGGGGCCATCGTCGGATCGCCTTGCCATGCTGGGGGAATTAATAGGCGCATTGCGCGGAACAAATCCATGCCGCCAGCCAATAAAAGTTCGAGCATATTATCGAGCGAACTCGAGTCCGAGCCTTGCTCGCCAACGAATGGTGCGGCGTCATTCAGGTCAGGTAAAAGTGGCGAGCGCATTTTATAGCTGCGCGCTTTTGCCCACTGTCGATTGCCGGCAATGGTATTAATTTCACCATTGTGGGCAAGAAATCGAAATGGCTGTGCGAGCGGCCAACGAGGCTGTGTATTGGTCGAAAATCGCTGATGAAAGACGCATATCGCGGTTTTTAGACGCTCATCGTTGAGATCTTTATAAAAGTTGGCAAGGTCTTTCGGCATCATCAAGCCTTTGTAGACCATGACTAAACACGACAAAGAAACTACATAAAAATCAGGATGTTGGCTAAGTCTTTTCTCGGCACGTCGGCGTGCCATGTAGAGGCGGCGCTCGAGATCTTTCTTGCGCCAACCAGGTTGTGCCGACACAAAAACTTGTTCGATGTGCGGGCGAGTCGATGCAGCGATTTCGCCAAGCACCTGATTATCCACAGGAACTTTTCGCCAGCCATGTACGGTTAAAGTTTCTCGTTGTAGTTCTTCTTCGAGGACCTGCTTCTCTTGCGCGCGAAGACTTTCATCTAAGCTGGTAAAGCATTGACCAACCGCATATTTTTTTCCAAGTTGCCAACCATTTTCTTTTGCTACTGTGCGAAAGAAGGAGTCGGGTAACTGCATGAGGAGGCCGCAACCGTCACCGGTTTTACCATCAGCACCGATAGCGCCTCGGTGCATCATGCGGTCAAGGGCAGTGATGGAACGCTGCAAAAGAGTATGACTTGCCTCGCCCTGCAGATGCGCAATCAGCCCAAAGCCGCAGTTATCGCGGACTTGGTTTGCGGCCGTTGGCGCAGTGTAGAGAGACATAGACAACTCCTTCCAGTTTGTATACCTCGCTACAACTTAACAGAAAATATACATATGGCGCTATAAATGGGGTGAATGGCAGGTATATTTGCATTGCGGACCGGGGCTGGAACGGCGTTAGGGACCGGGGCTGGAACGGCATTGCGGACCGGGGCTGGAGCGGCATTGCAGCTACGGTCCGCAATAAGAACGGTAGCTACGAGCTTGCAGCAATGCGTTGCATCAGGTCGATGGTGCGGTTTGCATAGGCCCATTCATTGTCGTACCACGTGTAGATTTTGATGTGAGTTTTGTCAATTACGAGGGTTGAAAGGGCATCGACGATGGACGATCGCGGGTCGGTTTTGTAGTCGATAGACACAAGTGGACGCTCTTCGAAACCAAGTATGCCGCGGAGATCCTCACTTTCAGAGGCAGCCTGCAATGCGGCATTTACTTCTTCTGCAGTGGTCGGCTTTTCAACCTCGAAAACAATATCGGTCAACGAGGGGCAGTCAATCGGAACGCGCACCGCATGACCGTTAATTTTACCTTCTAGCTCCGGAAAAATTGCAGTAATCGCCTTAGCGGCCCCCGTTGTTGTCGGAATCAGTGAGCCCAAAGCGCGAGCCCGGCGAATATCCTTGTGGGGCGCATCGAGAATACTTTGCGAATTTGTCAGCGCATGGATTGTGGTCATCGAGGCATGTTTAATTCCGAAATTGTCCTTAATCACTTGAACCACGGGCGCCAAACAATTTGTTGTGCAGGAAGCGGCACTGACGATCGAATGCTCGAGCGGATCAAAGTCCGCGTCGTTCACGCCGACCACGATATTAGGAACACCCTTGCTTTTCACTGGCGCAGAAACCACAACGTGATCAACACCTTGGTCGAGAAACACCTGCAACGCTTCTTTAGTTTTGAAGACCCCAGAGGCCTCCAGAACGAGGTCGCAATTTGACCAGTCGACCGCCGACAATTCCTTGCTTTGGGTAAACCGAACTTGACGCCCATTAATTGAAATTGAATTTGGGTCACTTGTTACCCGGAGCGGCCAACGCCCATGCGTCGAGTCGAACTCTAGTAAATGCGCGGCCATGTTGCCGTCCATGCCTGGGTCGTTAATTTGCACGAACTCAAGATTTTCTGCACCGAAGCCAGCTCTCAAGGCGAGACGACCGATTCGACCAAAACCATTAATACCGACTCGAATTTTACGATGATTCATAACTACCTCTCGCTTTTCTTGTTTGTTGCATTAATCATAGCCGATTTTTCGCATTACGGACCAGGGCTGGAATGCGATTCCGGCCCCGGTCCCTAGCGGGCGCGCCTAATCCCATTCCGGCCCCGGTCCCTAGCGGGCGCGCCTAATGGCATTCCGGCCCCGGTCCGCAATCAGCTATTTATGTAGGTAATGGATTAAGACTATGGGTATTTGGAGGGAAAAGGTCTATGGTAGATGGGCTGCGAATATTGTCGCAGTTAACTAGACATCGGAAGCTTTAACGAATAGCACGGAGCTAAATATGGCACGCAAACACTGTATTAAACGCCCTTATCTCACCATGCATGTGGTTCAGCGTGGAACCAATAAATGTCAGATTTATTGGAGTGACAAGGACAGAAATTATTTCCTATTTTGGTTGCGAAAATACTCACTTAAGCATGGCGTTTTAATTCATGCTTATGCGCTTATGGATAACCACTTTCATTTATTACTGACACAAGTCAAAGAACACGCAATTTCAAAAACCATGCGAGATCTTGGTTCAAATTATGTGACCCATGTTAATAGAACTTATGAGCGTGTGGGAACACTCTATCAAGGGCGGTTTTTTGCGTCTGTTGTGGACACCGAGCAATACCTTTTAAATACCATGCGGTATATTGAAAATAACCCTTTGCGGGCCGGAATGGCGCGTACTTTATTCGCGGCTAAGTTTACTAGCTATCGAGCTAACGGGCATGGGAGACCAGATAAATTAATCTCACCTCATCCTTATTTTCTAGAGCTTGGTGAGAATCAATATGAGCGGGAGGAGAATTACCGAGACTGGTGTCGGCAAACAATTCCACCGGAAGAACTGGACGGTATACGCCAGGCGACACGGCGGAGAATTGCAATTGCCAGCCGAGAATACTGTATTTCTTTAGAGAGGGAGATCGGTGTTAGTCAGCATTATTTTAAACCCGGTAATTCTAAGAAACCTAAGGAAAAGCAGTATATTTTCTGTGATGGCGTGCACCGTGACGCTTATGATTTCACTGCACCAAAGCAGCTGCGTCTTGAACAAAAATTGGATATTGTGAGCGAGGAGCAGTTTAGACGTTGGCGGGAACTAGAAGAATTCGAAAAAGAAAAAAGAGTTAAAAAAGCATCTTAATAGATCTCCGCCTGAATCAGATTTTAATTCAGGCGGAGTTATGAGTGAGTTTTATCCACCGTATCGACGAATGAGAGAATCAATATATCCGCTGTTAATTGCTGTTCTTAAAGCATTGTTGAACGCATCGATTTCACTCTCTGAAACTGAGCTGCGTGAGAACATAATGTAAACATCAGATGAGTCCAAATGGATTTCAGTGCGAGCTATGCGTTCACTCAGGCCGCGTCGACGGATAATAGAAGCTGCAACTAAGTTGTCTTCTAAAAAGCCGTCAATATCGGCATCTAAAAGTCGCGCCATATTCATTTCATTCAAAATAGTACCGACAAACTGGTCGGAATATTCAGATTCATGCATCAATCCTTGTAAATCATCACCGTAAAAGTATTCGTTGACGACACCCATTCGGTAGCCTTCACTCAAAAATTCTTCGATGGTATCCATCGTATAGCGTGGTAATTCTTCTGCGCGAACAAATAGGCTAAATTGTTCTTGACGGTAGGGTATTGAAAAGTGGGCATATTCTCTGCGACTTTCGGTCATTGATGCGCCCATGATGAAATCAATTTCGCCGTTTTGAAGCCATTCAAGCAATTCCATCCAGCTGCCTTGCTCGGCTTTTAATGTACAACCAATTTCATTTGCAACGCGTTGGGCTATTTCAACATCAACACCGCCGACTTCACCACCGACGCTAAGGTATTGATAAGGCTCCCAACTTTCAAAGCCGAAAGTTAATTGGCAAGGAGGGCGTGGCTCAGCCGCTTGCTCGACTGCTGCTTCAAGCTCTGGAACATCAACTTCCCCTTGATTTGCTGGTGTGCAGCCCACCAACCAAGCTACAGCCACTACTAAAAACGTACTGGTTCTGAAAAACATAGAACCTCCTATCGTTATCGTTCATGTGCCTATGTTTAGTGTAGGTGCAGAATGAAGCCTCCGCCACTTTCGAAAGAGGTATATAGAACAATGAGTTGGCATTGCTGCTCGCATTGCGGACCGGGGCTGGAACGCGATTAGGGACCGGGGCTGGAATGGCGTTCGGGACCGGGGCTGGAACGGCATTCCAGCCCCGGTCCCTAACGGGTGCGCCTAATTACAAATTGCCGAAAAATAAAAAGAAATATGTTAGACTCCTCGCGCTTTTTATCTAGGGTGCGAAATGAACGAATTCTTCACGACTTTAATTGCAGTAGCTGCAGCAGAATTAGGCGACAAAACACAGTTTATCGCGTTGTTATTAGCGGCTCGCTATTCTAACCAACGCGCAGCAGTTGTTGCCGGTGTCGTGCTTTCCACTATTGTTATGCATGGAATCGCGAGTTCTCTAGGCTTCGTGTTAGGCGACTTTATGTCCGGTTCTGTGATTTCTTTCGTTGTGGGGATAGTTTTTATTATCATGGGCTTAGCTATGCTTCGCCCTGATAAAGGCGATGATGAAGATTCCAATTCGTCGAAGTATTTCAAATACGGTGCCTTTGTTGCGTCCTTCCTATTGTTAAGCTTGTCAGAAATTGCTGATAAATCTCAGATAGTTACCATGATGCTCGCCGCCCGCTATGAGACAATTGTACCGGTTGCATTAGGCGCGGTGGTTGGAATGAACTTACTATTGTTGCCGGTT
Organism: Aliidiomarina haloalkalitolerans; assembly: GCF_003987315.1. Classification (GTDB taxonomy): domain Bacteria; phylum Pseudomonadota; class Gammaproteobacteria; order Enterobacterales; family Alteromonadaceae; genus Aliidiomarina; species Aliidiomarina haloalkalitolerans. Next base: position 123,629 of record NZ_PIPI01000008.1, on the reverse strand, counting down.
GTATTCTTCGGTGCTTGGGTCACCAACCGAGTTCCAATGCATGTTATACGCTACGTTGGCTGTGTTGTATTTGTCGGGCTTGGCCTGTTTAGCATACTGAGTGAGCTGTAGCGCTGGCTCGTTCCAGCCCCGGTCCCGAACGCCATTCCAGCCCCGGTCCCTAATCGCATTCCAGCCCCGGTCCCGAACGCCATTCCAGCCCCGGTCCCTAATCGCATTCCAGCCCCGGTCCGGAATGGGGCTTACCAGCAAGTAAGAAACAAGTTATTCTATGGCGAGGAACGGTGTAGAAGGGGAAACGGATGGCGTGGACTACGGTAACGATGACGTTGGGCGGCCTCGGGCTATTGCTGTTAGGCATGGCCATGATGACCGACGGCCTGAAAGCAGCTGCTGGTAATTCTCTTGCGACATTTCTTGAACGCTCCACTCAAACCCGCTTAAAAGCTGCGTTTACAGGCTTTAGCATCACAGCACTGGTGCAAAGTAGTAGCGCGGTGATCGTCGCAACCCTCGGTTTCACAAACGCCGGCATGCTGAAATTACGCCAGGCCGCGTGGGTCGTGTTCGGTAGTAACCTCGGCACCACCATGACCGCGTGGATAGTCGCGTTGGTCGGTCTAAAAATCCGCGTCGAACTTATCGCCTTGCCGCTCATCGGCATCGGCATGTTCATGAAACTCATCTTCAAAGACAGTCGAGCCGCACATTTAGGCATGACTTTCACCGGTTTTGGCGTGTTATTCCTCGGCCTCGGATTGCTGCGCGACGCCTTTGTCGACGTTGCCGACTGGATTCCTATCGAACAACTTGGCGCCACCGGCGTGTTTGGCATTGTGCTCGGCGTGCTCATCGGTGCGCTATTAACTGCATTAATTCAGTCGTCCTCAGCCGCCATCGCAATCATTTTGACCGCATCGGTAACCGGCGTTTTGACTCCGTTGCTTGGCGCGGCGCTGGTGATAGGCGCGAACATCGGCACCACGGCCACAAGCTTATTGGCGACGATTGGCGCGACTACGAACGCGCGGCGGCTCGCACTCGTGCACGTCACCGAAAAAGTTTTCACCGCAGTAATTGCGCTGATTTTGCTCGCGCCAATGTGGTGGGTCGCTGAGTGGTTGTCGGGAGGCGACGGGCGGCAGAACATTTCAACTGGGCTGGCCCTTTATCACACTTTATTCAACTTGCTCGGCCTTGTACTTATGTGGTTTTTGGCGGATAAAATCCTGCGTCGCGTCGAACGTTGGATTAAACAACCAGAATTAACCTCGGTTAAACCGCGCTACCTCGATGACACCGTCGTTGGGATTCCGAGCATGGGTGTAGCGGCGATGCACTCCGAAATTAAGCGAGTTTTCAAACAGTTACTATTGCGAGGGCGTACCGTTTTAGACCCGGACGCACCCAAACCCGAAGAGGAAATGGACACCAAAGCGTTGCTTGAGACTATCCAAGATTTTGGCAATCGACTCGCAACCAAGGCTCCACTGGATGATTCTGCCGAGCAATTTCTGAATCTAAGTTGGGCGCGTGAAGAATGCCTCGAACTACGGGAAACGTTCCATATTTTGGCGAACTTACCGCGTAATGACATCGAAAAGGCATTTTCGGATGAGCTGCGTGAGGCGTTACTGAAGTTGCTCCGCACGGGTGACTTAAAAGCCATGAGTATAGAAGAGCGGGCGGCACACTTAGAAACGATACGTAGTGCCCGTCGCGCAAGGCGTGCAGAGCTTTTGAATGAAGTTCGTGACAATCAAAAGGCTGCGCCTTTAGTGACGAGTTACCTGCACATTATTAGTTTGTTCGAAGACTGCGCGAAGCGAATCGTGCACGTTGCCGCAACAATTTATCCAACCAACGAGATAGATTAAATAACGAGGAATATCGATGCTTTTAGCAGCAGTTGCAGTCATTTTTGGTCTGGTTTTGCTAATTTGGTCCGCTGACCGATTTATCGATGGCGCAGCCGCGACCGCTCGACATTTAGGCATGTCGCCACTTTTAATCGGTATGCTCATCATCGGTTTCGGTACTTCAGCGCCAGAAATGGTGGTGTCGGCTTTCGCTGCCGTCGGCGGAAACCCGGGCCTTGCGCTTGGAAACGCGTTCGGCTCGAACACCGCCAACATCGGCATGGTGCTCGGTATTACCGCATTAATCGCACCGATAACCGTGCAGTCGAATGTATTGCGCCGAGAAATGCCGGTTTTAATCGGTGTAACTGTGTTGGCTGGGTGGTTGATTTTTGACGGCAACATCAGTGCGCGTGACGCTTGGATTTTGTTGGTGTTATTTTTCGCGGTTATGGGTTGGTCGATCAAACAGGGTTTGAATGGCGAAGACGCGCTAGGATTAGAAACCGAAGCAGAAATTGACAGCCACCCGATGCCATTAAAGAAAGCCTTGATTTGGTTGGTGATCGGCTTGGTTCTGCTGATTTTAAGCTCGCGCGTTTTGGTGTGGGGCGCGGTCGAAATTGCCGAAGCATTCGGGGTGAGTGACCTGGTTATCGGCCTGACCATTGTTGCCATCGGCACGTCTCTGCCGGAGTTGGCGAGCGCCATCGCAGCAATTCGCAAAAATGAGCACGACTTGGCGTTGGGTAATGTCATCGGATCGAACTTATTTAATACCTTGGCCGTAGTGGGAATTGCCGGTGCGATTCAACCGTTCGAGCTTGAAGCGGCCGTGTTAACTCGCGACTACGCGGTAATGGCGTTAATGACTTTATGTATTTTGCTGTTTGCCTTCCGCGTCAAAAAGGCTCGCCGGCCAGGGCGGATTAATCGCCTCGAAGGTGGCTTTTTCGTCGTCGCCTATGTAGGTTACCTAGCGTGGATCATAGCTGGTTAATTGCGCGCATTGCGCGCGCCCGTTAGGGACCGGGGCTGGAATGACGTTAGGGACCGGGGCTGGAATGGCGTTAGGGACCGGGGCTGGAACGGCGTTAGGGACCGGGGCTGGAATGGCATTAGGGACCGGGGCTGGAATGGCGTTAGGGACCGGGACTGGAATGGCATTAGAGCCCGTAGCTGGAATGAGGAAAGAGCAGAGATATGAATGAAGCAACGATAGTGACAGCGAACCGCTTAACATGGGCGGGCATTGTACCGTTTTTGGGCAGCGCCATTTTAGGGGCAATCGGTGTTTGGCAGGACCAACTCGCGCACGCCTTCCTTATATATAGTGCTGTGATTCTGTCGTTCCTTGGCGGCATCCATTGGGGCTTAGTCATGGCGGGCCGCCTCGAGAACCCGCAAGGCTCGCTAATAATCTGCATGTTCCCAAGCCTTGCAGCGTGGGGAGCGGTCGCGTTTTTGCCAGTGCTGTGGGCAATCGCGGCACTCGGATTCATCTATTTAATTTGGTTGCGCTACGACATCCGCCGCGTCAACGAAAAATGGTACGAACAAATCCGCCAACCGGTCACATTCGTCGTCGCCGGAAGCCATTTTTTATGGTTCATCACGCTCGCGACTGAGTTGAGAGTAGGGTAAGTCATGGCAATTCGCGTTCTTGGTTGCTCGGGCGGACTCGATTCCGCCGGCGGCAGCACTTGCATTCGAGTAGGAGAGAATATCCTTATTGATGCCGGCACCGGATTGAGCGCGCTGAGCATCGATGAGATGCGCAAAATTGAGCACATTTTTTTGACGCACTCGCACATGGATCACATTGCGGCTTTACCGATGTTTCTCAGCAATATGTTTGAGAAGGTCGACCACCAGGTAAAGGTGTACGCACAGGCGCACACGATTGAGAAGCTCACCACGCATATTTTCAATAATGAAATTTGGCCTGACTTTCGCAAAGTACCTACAGCCCAGAGCCCAATTGTGAAATTTATCGAAACCGCACCTGGTGATTCATTCCAGCTACGGTCCCTAATGCCATTCGGGACCGGGGCTGGAATGCTGACGTTGTTTCCGGTAGACCATACGGTGCCGACTGTTGGGGTTTCGGTGCGCGATGACAGCAGTCATTTTGTGTTCACGTCTGACACCACAGCCGGTGATTTACTTGACCGTGAGTTGAATAAGCTCGGTGAAATCGATGTGCTTATGATCGAGTGTTCGTTCACTGATGATAAGCATGAGCTTGCGGTGCAAACGAAACATATGACGCCGCAAATGGTAGATAATACGCTGAGTAATTTATCTCGAGCCCCGAAAGAGGTCTGGATTAGCCACCTTAAGCCTTCTTGTGCAGCCGAACTACGTCCGCAGTTATCTAAGAAATACAAGGTGTTGTAGTTCCAGCTACGGTCCGCAATGCGATTCCAGCCCCGGTCCCTAATGCCATTCCAGCCCCGGTCCCTAATCAATTAGAGGTACTCCGTAAAGTAAATGATAACTATTGTCATTTGCGTTAAGTTTTCGTACACTAGGAACCCTCAAAAACGAGGAGGTACGAAGATGTCTCGAGGTCTAAAAATTCTAGTGACGGCGCTGACCGCGACGGTTGCAGCAACGGCGATTACGGCTTGTAGTGGTGGTAGTGATGATCAGGTCAACCTGTATTCTTCGCGCAACGAAGGTTTAATTAAACCGCTGCTCGACGAATTTACTGCGGAAACCGGTATTCGAGTGAACTTGCTGACGGGCTCGGGCGATGGGCTGTTATCGCGCTTGCAAAGCGAAGGCCAAAATACGCCGGCGGACCTTTTCCTTACTGTTGATGCGGGTGCATTGCATCGTGCGAAGCAAGCTGATTTATTCCAGCCGGTGACCACACAAGCACTTAGCGAAAAAATCCCCGAGCATTTAAAAGATCAAGAAAATCATTGGTATGGCCTGAGTATGCGGGCGCGTCCGATTTTCTACGCGATTGACCGCGTCGACCCAAGTGAAATTACCGATTACATGGACCTTGCCAACGAAAAATGGCGCGGTCGCATTTGCGTGCGCTCGTCGGACAACATCTATAACCAGTCCATGGTTGCGGCGCTGATTGATCATCACGGCGAAGCGGCAACGGAAGAGTGGGCGCGTGGTTTAGTGGCCAATTTTGCGCGTAGCCCAGTTGGTGGTGACCGCGACCAGATTCATGCAGTTGCTTCTGGCGTGTGTGATATCGCGATAGCAAACACTTACTATTTTGGCGGAATGGTGAATAGCGACAGCGCTACCAACCGCGACACGGTGAGCAAAGTTGCTATCGCTTGGCCGGCGCAAGACAGTTACGGCGTGCACGTGAATGTGTCGGGTATTGGCCTGATTAAGCACGCTCGCAACGAAGAAAATGCTAAGAAACTCATGGACTTCCTTGCTTCGCGCCAAGCACAGACTTGGTATGCAAATGCGAACTCGGAGTACCCGGTGAACCCGGAAGCAGAGTGGAGCGAAACGCTGCAGAGCTGGGGCGAGTTTAAGGCTGACGACATTTCGATGTCGGTGCTGGGTGAAAACAATGCAACGGCGGTACGCCTGATGGATCGTGCAGGATGGCGCTAATCCACCGCGCAGCACATACCGGATTAGGGACCGTAGCTGGAATCGCATTCCAGCCCCGGTTCGCAATGCCATTCCAGCCCCGGTCCGCAATGCCATTCCAGCTACGGTCCGCAATGCGGAAAGAGGCAAATGGTTAACGCGCTCCGCAACTCGCTAATCAACGCCCGCAAAGGCTTCTGGGCGACGTGGCAGCAATTGTCATTGCCCATCGTGGCGCTGATTATATGCTTGCCACTCATTGTTGTCGGCGTCAGTTTTTTCATCGGCCTCGCTGGAGAAGAACAACGCGCGACGCTTGCGCACCTGTTCGACAACGTCATCGGCGAATACGTCCGCCACAGCGCCATCCTCATGGTCGGCGTCGGCTTACTCGTCCTCGTCATCGGCGTCACAGCAGCGTGGCTAACCACCGCCTGCGAATTCCCCGGCGTGAAATGGCTGCGCTGGGCACTATTATTACCCTTGGCCATGCCGGCCTACATCACCGCCTACACCTACAGCGGCATGCTCAGCTTCGAAGGCCCGGTACAAAGCGGCCTGCGCGCCATCACCGGCTGGCAACTCGGCGACTATTTCTTCCCAGAAATTCGCTCGCTCACCGGCGCCATCCTCGTCATGGGCTTCGTGCTTTTCCCCTACGTTTACCTAATTACCCGCGCCGCTTTCATCGAGCAAAGCCGCGCCGCTATTGAGGCCGGCCGTACTTTAGGGCTCGGACCGTGGGCCAGTTTTTACCGCGTCGCCTTACCCATGGCGCGCCCAGCGATCGCCACCGGCGTCACCCTCGCGCTCATGGAAACCCTCGCCGACTACGGCACCGTGCACTTTTACGGCGTCACCACCTTCACCACCGGCATATTCCGGACCTGGTACGGAATGGCGGACAAAGTCGGCGCGCTGCAACTCGCCAGCCTATTATTAAGCGCCGTGGTCATCTTGATGGTGGTCGAGCGAATCTCCCGAAAACAGTCACGCTACCACCACGCAGGCCGCGCCCAGCAAGGCTCACGCGCCATGAAACTAAAAGGCTTCAAAGCCTTCGCCGCTTTCACCGCGTGCTTTTTACCGGTGCTTTTCGGCTTCCTGCTACCCGCGCTGCAACTATTAGTTTGGTCCTACGACCGCCTCGACACTTGGCTCGACCCGAACTTCTGGAACCTCATCGGCAACAGCTTAACACTTGCCGCTTTGGCCGCCATTATTACCGTCATTTTTGCGTTGTGGCTGTGCTACGGCAAACGCGTCGCGGGCAAGCGGACCATCGCTGGCAACGGAGCTACCATCGCTAAAATCACCCGCGGCAGCGTCGCCTTTGCGTCACTCGGCTACGCCATTCCGGGCGTGGTCATCGCCGTCGGCGTCTTAGTGCCACTGACCTGGCTCGACCATCGCATTATCAGCTTCAGCGAAAGCGTATTCGGCGTGAACCCAGGCCTGCTCCTATCAGGCACAATAATTGCCTTATTATTCGCGTACTTAGTGCGATTTTTGTCGATCTCCATTCAAACCGTCGACAGCGGATTAAGCCAAATCAGCCACGCCATGGACGAGTCGGGACGCATTCTCGGCCTGAAATCGAAAGAAGTTTTAACGCGCATCCATTTTCCATTATTACGCACCAGTTTGCTCACCGCAGGCATCTTGGTTTTCGTTGACGTATTGAAAGAATTACCCGCAACATTGGTGTTAAGACCGTTTAATTTCAACACGTTAGCCGTACGCGCCTACGAGATGGCAGGGGACGAGCGGTTAGCGGACGCCGGGCCAGCCGCCTTGATGATCGTGCTAGCCGGGTTAATTCCAGTGATTTTATTGAGCCGAGCGATGAATCGCCGGCAGCAGCAAGAAGCACGGGCGCTCGATCCGCGTCCGGGGGAGATTTATGAGCCTGTTAAAGCTTAGTGGCGTCGAGGTCGGATACGGCCGCAACACGATTGTCGACAACGTGACGTTCTCCTTAAAAGAAGGTGAAATCGGCTGTTTGCTGGGCCCAAGCGGCTGCGGTAAAACCACGTTACTGCGCGCCATTGCAGGCTTTGAGCCGGTGTCGGCGGGGCGTATTGAACTTGCCGGGCAACTCGTTAGCTCGCCTGCGCAGCAACTGCCGCCGGAGAAGCGCGGCGTTGGCATGGTGTTTCAGGATTTTGCGCTATTTCCTCACCTGACCGTGTTCGAAAATGTCGCGTTTGGCATTCGCCACCAACCGACAGACGAACAGCGCAAGCGGGTGAACCAGCTTTTGTCGCATGTCGGCTTGGCCGGTTATGGGCCGCGTTATCCGCATCAATTGTCGGGTGGTCAGCAGCAGCGGATTGCCTTGGCGCGAGCGTTGGCACCGAAGCCGCGCTTGTTGTTGCTCGACGAACCATTCAGTAGCTTAGACGCTGAATTGCGTGAGTCGCTCGCAACTGAAGTTCGTAAGTTATTGAAAGAAGAAGGGATTACTGCGTTGCTAGTGACGCATGATCAGCAAGAAGCATTTGCCTTGGCGGACCGAGCAGGGGTGATGTACCACGGCCGGTTGTTGCAGTGGGACACGCCGTATGGGCTTTACCACCAGCCGTCGCACCATTTAGTTGCAGACTTCATCGGCGTTGGCGTGTTGATGCACGGGCAAATTACCGACGACCTGAAAGTGCAAACTGCGCTCGGTTTGTTAGTCGGTGACGACGTGCCGCGCGGTGCCGAAGGCGAAGCGGTGGACGTGCTGATTCGTCCCGACGACATCGTCATTGATGATAGCGCCGAACGTCGCGCCCGCATTGTTGCGCGTGGCTTTCGCGGCTCACACTTTTTATACACCGCCGAACTCGGCGACGGCAGCCACGTACTCTGCATGGCCTCGTCGCACCACGAATACGCCGTCGGCCAAGACGTCGGCCTGCGCCTCAACCTCGATCACCTCGTCCTGTTCCCCGCCGGTTATTGCGACACCTAGCTCCGCATTGTGGCCCGTAGCTGGAATGGCATTGTAGCCCGTAGCTGGAATGGCATTGTAGCCCGTAGCTGGAATGGCATTGTAGCCCGTAGCTGGAATGGCATTAGGGACCGGGGCTGGAATGCGATTCCGAACCGTAGCTGGAATGCGAAACATTACAAATTTTCTGGAGGGGAGAGGGTTTTTTCGCGTATATAAGGGTATGGGAATTCATTCGGTTGGAAATCTGTGCTTTACGTAATCAAGGACAAGCCGCAAAAACAGAGTCGAGATAAGTTTCTCGAACTGTTAATTCAAGAACATGATTCTGCGCTGCGGCGTTTTATTCGTGTGCGAATTAGCGTACCTTCAGATTGCGACGATATTATCCAAGATTTATATTCACGTTTAGCGCAGATTGAAGATTTAGAAGCTCAGGTTGAGGAGCGACTCGACACTGTAAGAAACTATCTTTTCCAAATAGCAGTTAATCTTATTCGTGATCGATATCGAAAGTCAGTCGTAAGGAAAGAGGCGGATCATATTTCCGGCGAGGCCATGAATATAGTCACAACGCTCACATCACCAGAACGCCAGTTAGAGGGCAAGCGGCGATTGCAGCAAATTCAACAGGCTCTGAGTAAAATTAAGCCGGAATATCAGCAAGCATTCTTACTTAGTCGGATGGATAATATGAGTTACAGGGAAATTAGTGACACGATGGGAATTTCTGTGAGTACGGTTGAGAAGTATATTTCAGCGGCTCTATTAGCAGTGCGCGAGAAGGTGATGGGCTAATGAATAAAAAATTAACCACGCAAGAGCAAGCTGCATATTATGTTACTCGAATTCATTCGGGAGAATTATCAGCGCAAGAAGAGCGTGAAATTCTCGCGTGGCGAAAACTAAGTTCGCAAAACGAAGCTGAATTTCAAACCATGCTTAATCTTTGGGATTTGAGCAATAGTTTATACCAGCCCGTGAAATCCAAATATGCCCGCAAGCGTCGCTACGCATTTTGGGGGCTTTCAACTGCTGCAACGATAGCGATTTCCGCTCTACTTATATACACGTTAAATCCATTGGTGAGCCCAACCGGTGTACCATCTGAGCTGCCTGTTGTTTCCGTTCAAGAAAATGACGAATCTTTTCAAAGTGTTAAAGAGTCCGCTCCGGAAGTGCCGAAAATAGAACGTCGCTATGTTATGACCGAATCAGGAGAAGTTGATACGGTGGGACTTTCCGATGGCACCTCGGTCACTCTGAACACGCAAACTGTCTTGCAAGTTTCGTTCAATGAGTATGAGAGAAATGTGATTTTGCTTGAGGGTGAGGCGTTTTTTGATGTGACTTCTGACCCGTCACGACCGTTTATTATCGACACTGGCTCTCAGAAAATTCGCGTGATTGGGACGAAATTTAATGTGCGTAAGTCAAACGGTGACGTTCGAGTCGCGGTTGTCGAAGGCACGGTTTCGGTTTCACGTAGCCAGCGACCTGACCAAGATGACGGCGTAGATGCTGAAACTGCTACAGATTATGTCCTGAATGCGGGAAGCGTCGGGTCTTTCTCGGAAACCGCAGAAGTTGTTGTTCCCTCAAGCTTTGAGCAAGTCACTGATGCGCAAAGTTGGCGCCAAGGTGTTTTCCGTTTTGACGAGGAACGTTTGGACGTTGTGGTTAAAGAGTTTAATCGTTACCGCACACGCAAGCTTCGGATTGTTGATTCGGAAGCTGCCGACTTACGTATCAGTGGCGTATTTCACTTCGGCCGAGGCGAAGGCCTTGTTGACGCATTACGCGCGACCTTACCTATTGAAATCGAAGAGACTAATACCGAGTTATTAGTTCATATCCGCGAATAGCATCTGAGAACCCGCGAGAACTCATACGGTTAGCATTCCAGCTACGGTCCCTAATGCGATTCCAGCTACGGTCCCTAATGCCATTCCAGCTACGGTCCCTAATGCCATTCCAGCTACGGTCCGCAATTAATGGAGGGATCTTGAAGGGGGTGCGTATACATTAGTGATAATTCAAAAAAAATAAGGTAACAACAATGTCTAATCACGGTTTTAAACTTGGGTATCTCGCCCGCTGTACGTTACTGGCGCTGGGGGCGTCGCTAACGGTACCTCTCGCAATTACGGCGGCGAATGCTGCTGACGAGCCCGCGCAGGAAATTAATATTCCGGCGCAAAACGCTGCCAGCGCATTACTGGAACTGGCTGAAGAAGCCAATGTTCAAATCATCTTCTCCCCGGAAGCGCTACGGTCAGTCAATGCTCCTGCAATTGCAGGGCAACTGACCGTTAGCGAAGCCATTCAACGCATCCTCAGCAATACTCAGCTTGAGTTTGTGAAACAAAACGACACCCTCTACGTCGTCCGCGACCGCAACAATAGCAGCGACAGCACAGAAACTGCGGAAACCGATCGGGTTGAACGCATTCAAGTGGTGGGGTCGAACATTCGTGGTGCTCGCTCGGCTGGGGCATTACCGGTTACGTCGCTAAACGAAGAAGACATTATCAACACCAACGCCATGAGCGGCGACGAACTATTGCGCTCGATTCCACAAATTGGTGACGTTGCGTTTAACAACGAACGAGTGATTGGTGGTGTTAATGACGCGCGCGGCGACGTTAGTTCAATTAACTTAAGAGGCATCGGCACCGGTTACACATTGACGACATTAAACGGTCGTCGATTGGTACTCCACCCGGGCACGCAAACCGAAAACTTCGTGCCAGTTGCCACCGTCAACTCGAACACCTTACCGGTGCGCGGCTTGGCTCGCCTTGAAGTACTAAGAGACGGCGCAGCCGCAATCTACGGTTCTGACGCGATTGCCGGTGTGGTTAACTATGTCTTGAAAGACGACGTCGACACCACTGAAATCTCGGTTAGCCATGGCGGTACCGACGGGACAAATTTTGCGCAAACCACCATTAACGCACTCACCGGTTTACGCTTTAACGACGGCCGCACCTACTTAAGCTTGTCGGGCGCCTACTACAATCGCGACGGCATGATGGCCAGCGAACGCAGCTATTCGGCTAGCCTCGACACGCGCTTTCACCCCGGCGTACCAGAGCGATTTCAAGGTGCGGGTGCACTCGACGGCCGCTTGTTAGCAAGCCCGTGGGGCACGTTTTGGAGCCCAAGTAACGGCACATTCCACTTACTGCCGAGCGACCAAGGTAACTGCTCGATTGCCATCGACGACAACGTATGTGGTGCCGGCGGCTCGTTGCCAACTGACTGGCGTTATGACGCAGCGGTGGAACGGTCGATGACCTCAGACGTTGAACGCTTCAACGTGTTCGGCTACCTAACCCACGAAATTAGCGCAACCACCGAATTGTTTGCGGAAGCCTTGTGGTACTCGGCCGAGTCAATTCGCTTACGCGAGCAAAACGCCAACCTCGCTGCTCAGCGCTTCACCATTGCCGCCGACGCTGCTTACAACCCATTCGGCGAAGACGTTGAAATTCGCAACATTCGCCCAACGGACACCGGCCCGCGCCGCATTGTCGTGGAAGACTACAGCTATCGCTTGCTGACCGGCTTGCGCGGCATGCACCAAAACTGGGACTGGGAATCGGCGGTACTTTACTCGTTAGCCAACACGCTCGACACTGACCGCAATCGGATTCGTGCCGACGCATTTCAGGCGGCGATTAACCAAACCGACCCAAACCTCGCCTACAACCCATTTATTGGTGGCGACCCGCTGAACCCTAACACCGGCATTGGCCCACGCAACGCCCAGTCGGTCATTGACACCTTTACCGTTGACGTGACGCGGGAAAGTGAAACCGAGCTGGCATTATGGGACTTCAAAGTGTCGAGCCCAGACGCCCTTTATTGGTATGCGGGAGACATCGGCATGGCGGCCGGCGTCGAGTTTCGCTATGAGAGTTATTCCGACAAACGCGACCCATTGCTAAGTGGCGAAATCCCGCAATTTGACCTCGTCACCGGCGATTTACTGTCGGACAGCAACGCCCTTGGATCAAGCGCGACCCCATCGGCGAGCGGCAGTCGTGAAGTGTATTCGGCGTTTCTTGAGCTTGACGTACCCTTGCATGAAACCGTGAACATGCAGTTGGCAGCACGTTTTGAGAGCTTCTCGGACGTTGGTTCAGTGACCAAACCAAAAGTAGCGCTAAGCTGGGCACCGCATGACATGGTGCAATTCCGGGCGGCGTACGCTGAAGGTTTCCGGGCACCGAACTTGCCGCAAGTCGTTGAAGACGGCGTGGTGCGTTCGAACACGCGCTATGATCCGCTGCTGGATCAACGTTATGGCGTGGCCGAAATTCGTGGTGGTAACACCGACCTCGAGCCGGAAGAAAGTAAGCATTTGTCGTATGGTGTCGCCCTTGCGCCGGTGCAGAACATGTTGATTACCGTCGACTTTTGGGACATCGAGCAAAAAGGCATTGTTGGTATTTTGAACAGCCAAACGCACCTTTTGTATGATGCATACCTGCGCGCCAACGGTGAAGTGAACCCGGCGATTGTGCGTGACGAAGACGGCTTTGTTAGCCACGTGGTGAACACCTACTCGAACCTGAACCCGCGGTCGATTGCAGGGATGGACGTGATGTTCAACTACCGCTTTGACACCGATTACGGACGCTTCGATTTTCGGGTGAACGTGGCGCAACTGAAGAAGTTTGAGCAAACGCCAGACCCAATTAGTGCGCTGGTTTTGCGTGAACAAGCGGCGGGTAACCCGGCGGTGCCAGACAACATTGCCGTGCTTGGCGCGGGGGACTTGCTGGCGATTAACGGTAACCCAGAATGGCGCGCGAATGCGTCGTTGAACTGGCGCTATAACCAGTGGAACGTGAACGGTCGGATGAACTACATTGGCCGCTTTGCGAGCACTTGGGTGCGGACTTCAGACGGCGAAGATCTGCCGATTCCGGTATGGCGCACCTATGACTTGAATGCGTCGTATCAGTTCAGCGAAGGCAGCAAGCTTGGGAATACGCGCCTGCGTGTGGGTGTGCGTAACTTGACCGACAAGGCGCCGCCAGTGACCAGTGGCAGCTTCGGTTACGTGTCGGACGTGCATTCGAACCGTGGTCGTTACATCTTCGGCGATATCACTTATCGCTTCTAAGCAGGAACGGGCGTCCTTTTGACGAAGGGCGCCCGTTTTTTGTCTTTCAATCTTCGTGGGCATTCATGTGAAAAATTATTTATTACGAACAAGTGTCGTCGTTGCTGCTGCGAGTGTGATGTTGAGCGCATGCGGTGGTGCGGCGCCAGTTGGAACGACGACTGCGTCGGCAGGGCTGTATGAGTTTGACGAGCAAGCAGCGGCAGTTGCGCGGGCGGAGTCATTAGGGCACGCGTGCGTGTTTGACGGCGTTGAAGTGCGTTATGACTTTCCGCAAGCGCGCGTGGACGGTTGTGAGCAGCGCGAGGACGGCACGATTGTGGTGATGACGGGGCCGGAGAATCAGCCGATTAACCCAAGCCCTTGGTATGCATTTCAGGTTGTTGCTGCCGAGCCGCAAACAGTAGCGCTGGAAGTGTTGGCGCTGGAACGAGGGCGTGCGCGGTATAACCCAAAAGTAAGTACGGACGGGGCAAGTTGGCAAGACATCGAACATAGCAAAAGCGACCATTCGATTTACTTCTCGTTGGACGTTGGGCCGCAGCCGGTTTGGGTCGCCGGACAAGAAATGTTTGGCAATGACGACTATTGGCAATGGGTTGATGGGCTGGCGCGTGAATATGAGTTGCGGCGTTTTACCATTGGCTACAGTGCGCAAGGGCGGCAGATGCCGGCGCTAGTGAGTTACGGGTCGGGTGACGAATGGTTGGTGTTAATTGGTCGGCAACATCCACCCGAGTTGACGGGTGCAATGGCAATGCGGGCATTTGTGGAAGAAATGCTGAGTGAAGGGGCGGAATTTTTAGATCGTTATAACGTGTTGATTGCACCAAACTTGAACCCGGATGGCGTGGCGTTGGGGAACTGGCGGCATAGTACTGGCGGGCTGGACTTGAATCGTGATTGGTTCGACCGTTCACAGCCAGAAATTGCGGCGGTTCATACTTACTTGCAGCAAATTGTCGCGGAAGGCGGTGACTTGGTGTACGGCGTCGATTTTCATTCGACCTGGCGCAACGTGTATTACACCATGCCGGTGGATTACGTGGCGCGCGAGTCGACGTTCAGCCAAGAGTGGCTGCAGCGATTAGGCGCAGCGGTGCCGTATGAAGTGGAAGAGCAAGCCAGCGCAGCACCTGGCCGGGGTATCTTCAAACAATACATGGCCGACGAATATGGCGTACATTCAGTGACTTACGAAGTGGGTGACGAAACTGACCGCGGTGAAATCGATACCACCGCCCGCGCCGCCGCCCGAGTCCTTATGCAGTACATGCTCGAGCGCTAGTATTGCGGACCGGGGCTGGAATGGCATTCCAGCCCCGGTCCCGAATTACTCCGCCGAAAAGTTTAGCGTCCAGTTGATAAAGAGCTCGGTGCCGACTTTCATAGCCGCTTCGTCAGGGTTGAAGAATGGCGAATGGTTGCCCGGAGCCGTTGCAGGATCTTGGCCGTAAGGCGTTGCACCAAGAAACACATACTTGCCGGGTACCTCGAGGGCAAAGAACGAGAAGTCTTCCGAGGCCGTGCCGAGAGAGGCTTCCGTTAAGTACGCATCGCCGACGACCGCGCGCGTGGTGGGTAGCATCCTTTCCATCAAATCGGGGCTATTGATAGTGACCCGATATCCCTCGTTAATAACCACTTCGGCTGTAGCGCCGTGTGCAGCAGCAGTTGACTCGGCAACGCGGGTAAACTTCTCGAACATTTGCGCGCGCGTGTCCATGTCGAAGTTACGCATAGTTCCCTCAAGGTAAACCTCGTCAGGGATAATATTGTTGCGCACACCACCTTGAATAACTCCGAAACTCAGCACGGCTGGCGCTTTTGTAAGGTCGAGCTTGCGGCTGACAATACTTTGGCTGTTCGTGACAATAGCTGCTGCCGCGACGATGGGGTCGACGCCGCCCCATGGGCGCGAGCCGTGAGTTTGTTCACCGCGGACACGAACGTTGAAGCGGTCAGACGAGGCCATGATTGGGCCGGAGCGGTAGCCGACGTGGCCGGTGTGGCTCATGGAACCGACGTGAATGCCGAAGATTGCGTCTGGGCGCTCGAAACGTTCGAAGATACCTTCTTTGATCATAAGTTGCGCACCACCTTCTTCGCCAGCTGGCGCGCCTTCTTCAGCAGGTTGGAAAATGAACATGACCGAGCCGCTAATGTCGTCGCGGTTTTGCGCTAAATATTCCGCCGCGCCCATGAGCATGGCGACGTGCATGTCGTGGCCGCAAGCGTGCATGACGGGGACTTCGGCGCCGTTAAACTCGGCGGTGACGGTGGATGCAAATGGCAGGCCGGTTTGTTCCCGTACGGGCAGGGCGTCCATGTCTGCGCGCAAGGCGACAGTAGGACCGGGCTTTGCGCCGCGTAAAATACCGACGACGCCGGTGTGGGCAATGCCGGTGTGCACTTCCATGCCGAGCGCCTCGAGGTGTTCAGCAACCAATGCAGCGGTGCGGAATTCGCGATTGCTCAGCTCGGGGTGTTGGTGAATGTCGCGGCGCCATTCGATGACGCGCTGTTCGAGGTTGGTGTCGATGCGAGCCGGTTCCGTGGAGCCTGCGGCAAATGTTGGCAAGGTGAATGCGGCCGAAGCGGCGCAAAGTGATAAAGCGAGTAACGATAGTTTCATAGGGGTTCCTCCACCTCAGTATACGTGGGCAGCGGAGAACCCCTCCTTGTTTCGCATTAGGCGCGCCCGGTAGAACCCGTAGCTGGAATGACAACGAAAAAGGGAGCCTAGAAAGGCTCCCTATGTTTTTTCTTACGACCAGATTAGCTGGAAGGAGAAGCCGCTGCCATTCTCAACTGCCTTTTACTCCTTACGAGTCGACCGCAGTATAGGTGCTTGCACGGACCCACAAGTTTTACAACTTGTCTCATATTTAAAGACCGAAGGGGCGTAAACTTGGTCTAGCGCTCATAGTAGTTGTTTCTCGTGTAAAATTCAAGTGACGTACATTATAACGCGCTAAATAAACAGACTGCGCCTACAACAGTGAAGTTATTGTATTTCAATAAGTTGGCGGCATTTGTAATGGTTGTTCCTGTCGAAAGTAAGTCATCAACTAGCAACAATTTTGTAGTTGGTAGCTGCCCTAGCAAATCAGAGTTTATGGATATTGGATTGAAATAACTACGGATTCTGTTGCGCATTTCTTTGAGATTGACCAACTCATTTGGGTCAAGCTTGTTAAAGGTCGCTAATTGAGAGTTAATTTCAGCTTGATGTTGTTTCTTAACTGCGTGGGGATCAAAGTTTGCAAGAACCTCTGCGACAGTCGCCTTTCTGAAAATGCGATTGAAAATCTGAGCCCCGTTTTTTCTCGCGATGCGACGGGCAAGAATTTCGGCTATAGGATAAGAAGAAGGTAGTGTTACCAAACAAGCGCCTGGAAACTTATCAATAATTTTATAAAGGATAGCGTCGAAACTAGGTTTGAACTTCACTAGCTCGCGACTGCGTATTCTATACCCTCGTGTTTTCTTTAATGCATAAATAAAAGGGTTGCCGTCTCGTTCTTTGTCGCCATCTTTGGTCCGACGATACACACTTTGAGTAACAAGACCGGGATATTTTTTAAATACCGGATTTCGAGAAGGGCAAGTCACGAGACGTTTGTGGTGGCCTTCATTCAAAGTCACATATTTATCTTCCGTAACATCGATACCCAAGTGAATCCCTTTCAATTTTTCGCAGTGCGCGCGCCCGAAGGGTGCGCACAATGCGCAGCAAATGTATCTACAGCGAACCGAACCTTTCGGATAGCTTCTTAAATCAGTGGGTTAGCATTCCAGCCCCGGTCCCTAACCGCATTCCAGCCCCGGTCCCGAATCACACGCGCAGGTGACGGGGAGGCCGGGGAAGCGGGTGCGCAGGGTGTCGGCGAAGGCGCGCTGGACGTCGGGATCACCGTGCACGAGGCGGACGTGGCCGACATAGGCAGCGTTGGCGATAAACTCGATGAGCTCGTCTTGGTCGGCGTGTGCCGAGTAGCCGCCGAGGGTGTGAATTTGCGCTTTAATGTCGACGCGCTCGTTGTCGAGCATGACATAGCCGCCGCGTGGGCCATATTTCTGAATGTCGTGGCCGGGTGTACCTCGCGCTTGAAAGCCAACAAATAACACGTCGGTGCGCGGGTCGGGCAGCAAGGCTTTTAAATAATTCACCATACGGCCGCCGGTGCACATACCGCTGGCGGCAATGACAATGCACGGGTCGCCGGTACTGCGCAGGTAGTTCACCAAGCGCAAATGTTCGTCGTGAGTTTCGACAATATGCAACCGCGCAAAATTCAACGGGTGCCGGTTCTCCGCCACACGCTCAAGAGCCTCTTCGTCCCACAACGCCTTCATTTTTCGGTATTGGTGCGTAAATTCCGCAGCCATTGGCGAGTCGACTACAACCATTATATTGTCCCAAATGTCGCTTACTGGGTTTTCCTCCACTGAGTTTTCCGCCATTGAGTCTGCAGCAACCGCCGCCCCCGCAGCAACCCCCAAACCCGCAGCCTGATACCCATGAATAATATCCTCAAGCTCATACAGCAGCTCTTGCGTGCGGCCGATACTAAACGCCGGAATCAGCACCGCGCCGCGGTCGGCCACACAATGCTCAATCACCTGCCGCAGGCGGTCTTGCCGCTCTAGGCGACTTTCGTGATTCTTGTCGCCATAGGTGCTTTCCAAAACCAGCACATCGGCGAACTCAAGCGGCTCAGGGTCGGGCAGTAGCGGCGAATTCTTGCAACCAAGGTCGCCCGAAAACACCACCCGCTGCAGCTCCTCGCCGGTGTCAATGTCGCATTCCACATACGCCGAGCCAAGAATGTGGCCGGCTTGACGAAAACGCACACGAAGCGGCTCGCTGACCTGCGCCCACTCTTTATAGTCGAGCGGTTGCAGCAGGCCGTCGAGCAGTTTCAGCACCGCGCTAATTAACTGCGAATTGCGGGTAATGCCAACTTTCAGGGCGTCTTCAATGACCATCGGCAGCAAATGCGCAGTGGCGGCGGTGCAATAAATCGGCCCGCGATAACCGGCAATAAGCAACCAGGGCAGGCGGCCGACGTGGTCGATGTGGCAGTGGGTGATGACCAGCGCCTCAATGTCGCTAATGTCGAATTCGATCGCCTGTTGCATCCGTTCGCGTGACTCCGCGTCCATCGCGGCAGTGAACGAGTTCGCCGCCGACTCCGTTTCCGCCCCCTGAAACAAACCAATATCTATGAGCACCGCCTGACCGTTGGGCAGCCGAAGCTCGTGACAAGAACCGGTCACGCCCTGAGCCGCACCGTGATGAACGATTTGAACTTCCATGTAAACCTCCTTTTTAGGTTCGGAAATGTAACGCTTCGACATTGAAGCTGCGTTCACTTTAGCAAAGGCCAACGAAGATGCACGTCCAAAAACTGTCAGCGATCGCTGAATGTGCTCATTGCGGACCGGGGCTGGAATGCCATTCCAGCCCCGGTCCCCAATGCGATGTAACAGTTAGTTACAATATTGCGCGCAAGCGAAATTTGCGCCAATACAGCGGGTTAGCATTCCAGCTACGGTTCACAATGTGATTCCAGCCCCGGTTCCTAACCAATTTTTTACATTTGAGCGTTGGATGAGGGGAAATTTTGGGGTATACTCGGCACTCGCTTGTAGGTCTTTGAAAGCTGCTTAAATTAAGCGCTGCAGAGACTTTATGGGTTGTGCAAAAAGCAATCAATTTGATGTGCAAATGACAATTCAGCAGGCGAGTCGAGAGCGAAGAATTATGGAATGCTGTAAATTTGGTATGGAAGCTAAAGAATCATTGCGGTCTTATACGCGTTCGGCCACACCAAACACAGTCTTATGGAAAACCGCGGCCATGTGCTATCTTTCAGCGGTTCGATTACAAAAAAATTCTTCATCTCAAAGCCCATGCTTTGGCGTTTTCTGCTGCGTGGGCTAAACAGTTTGAGTAATATTAAACTGAACGAAAAGTAAACAAAGAACACAAAATAAAAAGACTTTGGGATTTTGGGGCCCTGAACCCACGGGCGGTAGCGTGCCTGCGCGCCAACAAAGCGCCAACAAACACGCTCAAAAGCACCCGTACAAAACCCACAAAGTCACTCCCCCAAAAAAACAATAATAAAAACATCAAAAACGGCTAAAAAAGCACGTTTACTGCGATCGCACTTCCGTATGAAACTGAAGTGTCACAGGGATACACAAGGACTGACGATGGGTGAAACATTACATTCTCGCTACAAAGTAGAGATTCTCAGCGGCGATGACGTCATTATTACTCTAGGCGCCCCGAAAACTACGTCGGTGCTGAACGTAATTACGATGGCTCAACGCGAAATGAGCCGAATTCCGACTGCGAGCCATGCGGTTATCCGCGGTTTAAGTGGCAAAACGGTCGAAATTGATGCGGACGACGGTTGGATAAGTGCCCACATTGCGGCGATTAAATTGCGGACGTAAGCTATTCAAAGTCTTAAACCACTAAATAAGCTACAATTTAATGGTTTATTCGACGTATGTAACGTACCGCAAAGTTCTATACTAAGTAGCATAAAGACAACAACAAGGTAAAAAACGGCATGAGTGGATCTCTTCAAAAGTTAATCGTTGCTACTATTGCAACCGTCGTGCTCTCAGGTTGTGCAATGTTCCCCGGCACTCACATGCCAACCAACCAAGACACCGTAAACGCCCGCGAAGACCTCAACGAACAGGTTCGTATTTACGCCATCACCCCCAGCCTTGTAAATCAGTTGCGCACGCCGCAAACCACTCCGGAACTAAACCCAGAACTCGAGCAAATGCGTGCAGAGTATGACTATGTGGTCGGTGTTGGGGATATCCTGAACATCACCGTGTGGAACCACCCTGAGTTAACCATTCCTGCCGGCTCAATGCGTAGCGCCCAAGAAGCAGGGAACTGGGTACACAACGACGGTACCATCTTCTACCCGTATGTCGGCAAACTCCCTGTTGCTGGCAAACGCGTCACACAAATTCGTGAAGAGCTCATTGCCAAGCTCGAAAACTACATCGAAAACCCTCAAGTGGATGTCACCGTTGCGGCGTTCCGCTCAAAGCGCATTTACGTCACTGGCGAAGTCATGCAGCCAGGCACACTCCCCATCACCAACGTCCCTCTTACCTTACTCGACGCTATTAATCATTCTGGCGGCATTACCGAACTCGCCGACTGGCGCAACGTGGTCTTAACCCGTGAAGGCCGTGAGTATCGCTTTTCTCTGCAGGAACTGTATCAGCGTGGCGACACCCGTCAGAACGTGCTGCTAAAAGCCGGCGACGTTTTGCACGTTGAACGTAACGATGCCAACAAAGTATTTGTCATGGGTGAAGTGAACGAGCCGCGCAGCGTGATTATGGGTCGTGCTGGCATGACCTTAGCCGAAGCTATTTCTGACGTCGGTGGCATTAACAACATGCACGCCAACGCCTCGGGTGTGTTTGTCATGCGTTTAGCGCCGAATGACGCGGAAAACTTAATTGATGTGTTTCAGTTGGACGCACGACAAGCGTCTGCGTTGGTTATGGCCGACCAGTTCCGCTTACAAGAGCGTGACATTGTGTACGTGACCACGGCACCAATGAGCCGCTGGAACCGCATTGTTAGTCAGTTACTGCCGACCGCGCAAAGCTTGTACTTCTTGAGCTTGACTGAAGACACAATCACGACACGTAACTAATTATGTTTAACAAAATACTCGTTGTTTGTATTGGCAATATCTGCCGCTCGCCAACTGCAGAGTTTCTGCTAAAGCGGGAACTACCGCATAAAGACGTTGCGTCGGCAGGTTTGTATGCCATGCAAGGGCACGACATGAATGATCAGGCGCGGACAATTGCGGAAGCAAACGGTGTGCCGTGCCCGGAGCATACAGCGCGACAGTTTACGTCGGAGCTGGCCAAGCAGTACGACCTGATTTTAGTGATGGAAAAACGTCACCGCGACGACATTGCCAAGCGTTTCCCTGAAGCTTTGGCGAAAACCATGTTGCTCGGCCACTGGGACGGCGGTAAAGACATTCCGGACCCTTACAAAAAGAGCGACGAAGTATTTAAGCAGATTTTCAAAATGCTCGAAACAAGCGCGTTAAGCTGGTCGAAAAAGCTTGTTTAACTCGACATTCACCATGAATTTTAAGATTAACTTGAAAGCGACAATAGAATGACTGATTCAACCAAAGTAAGCAGTATGTCTCAGAGTAACTCTTCAAATACAAGCGCAAATGACGAGATCGATTTAGGTCGCTTAATTGGAACCCTATTTGATTACAAATGGTGGGTGATCGGCTGTACCTTTGCAGCAGGCGCCATTGGTGCAAGCTATGCTATTTTAACCAACCCGACCTATCAAGCCGATGCACTATTGCAAGTTGAAGAGAAAGCCAAAGGCATTCCCGGCTTAGGTGACTTAGGCGAAATGTTCGCGCAAGAAAGCTCAGCGGTAACCGAAATTGAGATTATCCGCTCGCGCATGGTGGTGGGTACGGTAGTGGACCAACTGCGTTTAGACATTCAAGTGCAGCCTAAACGTTTCCCTATTATTGGTGATTGGATGGCGCGCCGTTACAGTGGCGACGAGCCAAAACCGGCGAATGTGTTCACTAGCTATGCCTGGGGTGGCGAAGCACTCGAAGTAAGCGAATTGCGTTTACCACGCGCACTTATTGGCGAAGGCTTAACGCTAGTTGCTGGCGAAGCGACTGCCAACAGCAGCGGCAACAGCCAAACCCGCTTTACCCTTGAATTTGACGGACAAGTATTGGTTAATGGCGTTACAGGCGAAACCATTGAGCAAACCACACCATTTGGCCAAATAACCATTCGTGTGGCAGAAATTCAAGCGCGACCAGGAACTGAGTTTAGTGTGCAGCAACAGCACCGTTTGCGCGTGATTAACGATTTACAACAAGAAGTCAGGGTGAGCGAGCGTGGCCGCCAAAGTGGTATTTTAAGTGCGACGTTAGCGGGTGAAAACCCACAACAGATTCAGCAAATTTTACACGCGATTACGCAAGAATATTTGCTGCAGAACATTCGCCGTAACGCTGCGGAAGCGGAAAAGAGCTTAGAGTTTTTGCAAGAGCAGCTGCCAGAAGTGCGCGCAGACTTGCAAATAGCCGAAGACAAACTGAATGCTTACCGGTTACAAAGTGAGTCGGTGGACATTCAATTGGAAACCCAGGGCTTATTGCAACAAATAGTCGAGCTTGAAAAGCAAATTAATGAGTTGGCATTCCGTGAAGCTGAGCTTAGCCGCTTATACACGCGTAACCACCCGACTTATAAAGCGCTCATTGAACAGCAAGACAAGCTGCGGGCAGACCGCGACCAGCTGCGGAGTCAAATTCAAAACCTGCCAGAAACCCAACAAGAAGTATTGCGTTTAACCCGCGACGTGCAAGTGAACCAAGAGATTTATGTGCAGCTATTAAACCAAGTGCAAGAGCTGAACATTATGCGTGCAGGTACGGTTGGCAACGTACGTATTATTGATGACGCCATGGTGCGGATTGAACCGATTGCACCAAAAAAGGCATTAATCCTTTTACTCTCACTCATTCTTGGCGGCATGGTGGGTGTTGGTATTGCATTTGTACTTGGTTTTGTCCGCCGTGGTATTGAAACACCAAAAGAATTAGAAGACGCAGGCATTTCTGTGTATGCGTCGGTGCCGCTGTCTGAACAACAGCTGAAAATTGAAGACAAGATTAAACAGGCCGTGCGCCGTAGTAAAAACCACGCAAACAAACAGAAATTTAATACCTTGTTGTTAGCGCGAGACAACCCGGAAGACAACGCCATCGAAGCGTTACGTTCACTGCGCACGAGCCTGCACTTTGCCATGATGGAAGCCAAGAACAAGATTGTGATGATTTCTGGCCCAAGCCCAGAAGTTGGAAAAACATTTGTGACTTCAAACTTAGCGGTGGTACTTGCACAGGCAGGTATGAAGGTATTGATTATTGATGCTGACTTACGCCGTGGCTATTTACACACTACGTTTAGCTTAAGCAATGACAACGGCCTTTCAGACCTACTAGCGGGACGGACAGACCGCAATACGGCAGTGCAAAAAACCGATGTTGAAAACCTAGCGTTTATGGCACGTGGTACCGTGCCACCAAACCCTTCAGAGTTGCTGATGCACAAGGGCTTTGCGGAGTTGCTGGAATGGGCAAACGAAAGCTACGACATCGTACTAGTAGACACACCTCCGATTCTTGCGGTTACGGACCCAGCCATTGTTGGCCGTTACACCGGCACCAACTTAATTGTTGCACGCTTTATGAAAAACCAAGTGAAAGAAGTGGAATACACCATAGAACGCTTTGAGAAAGCCGGTATTGAAATTAAAGGTGTCATACTGAATGGCATTGAAAGAACTGCCCGTAGCTCCTACGGTTATGGTAGTTATGGGTATTATTCATACGGATATGAAAGCGTTAAATAAAGTTAATAAGTCGTAATGGAACAACAATAGGCATCCGACGTTGAAGGTAATCGCAAAAGCAATGACCAATGGTTTCTTATTTAAAGGCCTTGGAATGCTCTTAATGCTAATAAGTTCAATTTTAGTATCCAGGATATTTGGTATAGAATTTTTAGCTATCTATGCGGTTTTCCATACTTTAATCTATATTATTTCAAGTGTCTTAAGGTTTGGTTGCGACCTTTGGTATCTATCACATAGGACGAGCTTAAAAGGGAGTAGTCAAAATGGATTATCTAAAGCAATAAGATTTTTATCTATAAATCTAATGATAATGATATTTATGTCCTTATTGATAGGTGCTTATATTGAAAGTTTTTCGCAAGTTGACTTACTCATTCTTGTTATTATTGGTTTTTTTCATGCCAACCTTTACTTGTATGCTGCGGAATTGAAGACAATAGGGAAAGGTGCTCAGTCTATAATATTCGAATCAGGCTGTATAATGGTTCTGTTTGTTCTTTTTCTTATCGCAAACTCTATCTTAGAGTTTTTTTCAATTCAAAATCCAGAACGAACCATCCTATTCTTTATGTTTCTTACATACTTAATTGGGTTTTCTTATGTTTTAAATAGATTTGGTATTGTAGATTATTTTTGCTCTGCACTTAGAGAACGAATTAAATATTTTCGTTTCGCTCAGCTCAGTCGGGATTACTTTTTAATTAATTTTTTTTCATCTTCTTTTTTTCAGCTAACGCCAGTAATTACGATCGGCTTGATCGGGGCGCAAGCATTAGGAGAATATCGAGCAGCAGAGCAATTAGCCATATTATCAAGCTTAATGCTCTATGTTATAAATGCAATTTTGCCACCACTTGTTTCCTATATATATTCACATGGGAGAAAAGAGGACTTCTTTCTTGTTACCCGCGCTACTGTTTTAATATCTGGTTTTGTAGGGCTGTTAGTCTTTCTAGCTATTGCCGCACTAGGTAAGCCTCTGCTTGGAATTTACGGGGTAGAAAGTAATCAAGTTTTCTATTTGCTGCTTATACTTTCGGCTGGTCAGCTTATAAACACTCTAAGTGGTCCTTGTGCATACATTGCTATGCTTATTGGTTACCAAGAAAAGGTCAGAAATATCACTGTTATTAACAATATTGTATGCTTGGTCATACTCGTACCGATTTCCTACTACTTTGGCTCTCTAGGTGTGTCACTGATAGCTCTAGCCTATTTCTTAATCCAAAATGGCTCTATTTTGATTCTTCTCTACAAAGAGGAAGACGTAATGCTATTGAACTTTGACTATCGGGCTTTAAAGCGATCTGCAACCGTGATAGAACGCTACCTTAGTGAAGTGAAGAGTCGATGATTTTTATTTCGTTCTTTACAATAGCTGCAATATTTACTTGTATTCAGTCGTTACTTCCAAATACAACAGCTGCACTTAATAAATTTGTATTTTCTATTTTCAGCATCCTCCTAATAATTGTTGTAGGGTTTAGGTACGACTCAATAGATTACTATGCTTACATCGACATATTTCATCGAGTAAGCTTTAGTGAATTTGGATTTCCATTTTATCGCTCAGTTGGAGATACCACCGGTAATGAATTTATATTTGCGACAGTTGTATCTATAATAAAAGCTCTGGGGCTTAATCACACGACTCTTTTTGTGGTTGTTGCCACTTTCTCAATTGGAATAAAGTTTTACCTTTACTCGCGATTACAGTACTTCTGGCTTGGTTGCTTGTTGTTTATGTCATTTATCTTTTTTAAAGAGCTTTCACAGATTAGAAGTATGCTCGCAGGTAGCTTTGTAATGTTGGCCTTATTTCTATATTCAAGTAGCAAAGGCCGAGCAGGAACCATGCTCTTGCTGTCGTCTGGGCTAATTCAGGTTTTCTCATTTTCTAGCTTATTTTTTATTTTCATTAAGAAAATTATTACGCCTGGGCTGTTTTTAGTAATTATAGGTTTAAGTTTCGCAGTCGCTATAGCTTACGGTGGTATAGGGAATTTATTAATATATGCTTCTACATTTTTTGGGGCGTCGGTTTCCAATAAGGTTATTGGTTACTACTATGGTGCATTTAATTATGAGTCAATTAGCCTTAATTACTTTAATTTAACCTCACTCTTTTTTGCATTGTATTTTCTAATTTATAGAATGAAACTTGGTTTTGAGAGTAGTCTGCAAGACATATTAATTTATGCATTGGCATTCGGTGTTTCAATGTATTTTCTATTTTTCGATTTTAATACTGTAGCTAGCCGTTTCTCTGATTTATTCATTATGTTGTCACTTTCATTTCTAATTCCACTGCACTTAGAGTATCAAAAAGGATTGGTTTACCGTCATATAGTGATTTTTGGAATGGTTATATACAGTTCCGTCTTGTTTTGGTTTAATTTTAGCAATACGCCGGCGTATTCCTCAGTGTTAGTGAGTTAATAAGATGCAATATAGGTATTATAAAATTGGTAAAGTGAACTTTCGAGTGGAAGCTGCTGACACTTTACATCGCTCTT
This sequence comes from Aliidiomarina haloalkalitolerans, assembly GCF_003987315.1. Classification (GTDB taxonomy): domain Bacteria; phylum Pseudomonadota; class Gammaproteobacteria; order Enterobacterales; family Alteromonadaceae; genus Aliidiomarina; species Aliidiomarina haloalkalitolerans. Next base: position 97,114 of record NZ_PIPI01000008.1, on the reverse strand, counting down.
TAAGTTATGATTTCAGAGCTGGAGATAGGGTAGACAATGAACTCCCTCTTTACGATATTACTTTTATCTTTTTAAGTAACAAAAAATTTCTTAATTTCGACCGTGATCGGGAAGGCATTATTGAGTACTCAAACCATATTGCAGACTTTCTCTACTATAAAGACGCGACTGGATTAGTGGTTTGCGTTGTTTCTTTGAAGTCTTCATTACGAATGAAACTAGGTAAAAAGATTCCTAATCTCTTACAAAAGCTATTAACGATTAAATTTGTAACAGCTGCGGAACAGCAATATGCGTCCATTTTATATAATGTAATTCTGTTTAACGTTTTTATGGTGTCCTTGTCAAAAGGACATATTATTATGCATGCTAGCGCTTTTGTCGCTGATTCAAGAGTTCATGTTTTGAGTGGGTCGGGTGGGGTTGGTAAAACCACGCTTTCTTACACGGCACTTAAAAAATTTGGTGCAGAATTTTTGGCAGATGACTTAGTTTATGTTGATGATGCTGGTAATTGCTATATAAATCTGATGGCCGTTCATGTGTATCCATATAACGGTGTTAGTTATGATCAGGTTTCATTTGACGAAGGGACTTTTTTACGCAAGTTAGGATTTATTCATTGGCACTTTCGACGTCTTATTTTCGGAGTGAAGGCAGTCTGCAGGCGAGTTCCACCTCATCGTTTATATACATTATCAAAAACTGAAGAATTATTACCGATTGATAAGCTCACGTGGTTACTTCCAAAATCGAAAGGCGATAGCTACGGTGAAGGTATCGATGCTTATATATCGCATCATTTAGCAGTGTTAAGAACAGAGTTTAAAGGTGCGTATGAGTTAATTGCATATAATTCTCACTTTTTTAGATTCTTCGGTATCGACTCTATCGAGAATATAGAAGATGCTGAAAACTATATATCGAAGGTAATGAAGAAGGCGCTTTTGTCAACAAAGTTTAGTATCTTAGTTAACGACTTCTCAAAGACCCCAGAGGATTATTGTAAAAGGATCTTGCAACAATGAGAATCGCTGTAGTAATTAGTACATTGTCATCCGGTGGCGCTGAACGCGTTGCTGTTATTTTGGCAAACTTGTTAACTTCAAATGGTCATGATGTGACTATAATAACTACGTACTCTAATGCTGTTGATGTATACAACACAAAGAATTTGAAGAGGGCATCGTTAGCATTCGAAAATTACAATAAATTTAATAGCTTGATAATGAAAACTTTTCTGTTAAGAAAAAAATTAAAAGATTTTGATTATGTGATTGCTTTTAAGACCTTTGAGTCGATTAGAGTTATTTTTTCCTGTTTAGGACTTAAAACGAAAGTGGTAGTGTGCGAGCATAACCATTATTATTCCGTTGATTCTCGATTTATAAGGTTCCTGAGAAATATCGCTTACATTCGAGCTAGAGCAGTTACAGTTCTTACAAGCAGAGACGTTGAGCAATATCCAATTTTATTAAGAAGTAAATTAAAAGTTCTTGCGAATCCCCTTGGGATAGAGTCAATTGGCTTAAGTTTCGATGAGGTGAAACGATCAACACTTCGCAAGCTTAATCGGGATACTATCACTTTATTAGCGGTAGGGCGGTTAACAAAGCAGAAAGATTATCCTTTGATGTTAAACATACTCTCGTGTTTGCCAGTTCGCTTTGAGCTAGTAATAGCAGGGACGGGCCCCGACGAGATATCACTTAAAGAACTAGCATTTGAGCTAGGAATAGAAGAGAGAGTTCGATTTGTCGGTTTTGTTAGCAATATAGAAGAACTTTACTCTACTAGTAGCGCTTTGGTTTTAACTTCAAAGTATGAAGGGCTCCCTATGGTAATACCTGAAGCAAACTCTCGGGCGTTGCCCGTTTTTTCAGTAGATTGTCCTACAGGGCCTAGAGAGTTAATAGTTCACGACAAGACAGGTTACTTGTTTAATACCAGATCCCCAGTCGAAATTGCGTCTAAAATTGATAGTCTTATTTCGTCACCTGATACTATGGTGAATTTCTCTTGGGAATCTTATTTATTAAGCAATAATTACTCAAATGAGAATTTCGTTGAGGAATTTACTCGGATAGCCAAGATATAGAATTTAACCTTTATGAAAAAAGTCGCAATATTTAGCCCAGTTTATCCCAGAGTGGGAGGAATTGCATCCCATTCACTAAGGTTGCAGAGATTCTTGTCGCAAAAAGGGCACAAGGCAATAGTGGTTGATTTAAAACTATTAAATGCCCTAAATGAAAAAGGTGTTTTTAAAAGACTAGGTTTACCAGAACTCTTTTTTTTAGTATTTGCTGCTAACAATTGGCATGTCCAACTGTCATCGCCTATAATTAATTCAATTTTAATTGTTCTCGGGTTCTTTTTTCGAAAGCGCGTTATTTACACTCACCATAACAACAGGCGACCTCCAACCTATTTTTTAAAAATAATGTCCTTTTTCTCCGTGCATACAATATTTGTAAATGGTAAGCTGGGGAAAGAGCTAGACAAGGAAATTCCTCCTGATTTCTTATCAATTATTCCAGCCTACATTCCTAGTAGCTTTGATATGTGCGATGTTGGTCAATCAGCAAACATAGCCCATGTTGATAGGACATCGCCAACCATATTTATGATTGCGACATCTTATGCTGAATTCGAAGGCCATGACCTATATGGCGTAAGATTTGCGTGTAGAGCTTTGAGTATGCTAGCAAGTAGTCATTTGGCACCTGATTTTAATTTTGTAGTAATTGATACGACTGGCAAGTACAAATCTACCATGGAATCTAGCTCCAGTGCTTTATTGCGAGAACGTACTTATTATTTCGATAGAGCTATTAATATTCAGGAGTTACTCAAATTTGCACAATTATTTATTCGACCAACGATGACCGATGGCGATGCATTGTCTGTTCGAGAAGCTCTATGCTCTGGGTGCAATGTTTTATGTAGTGATGTTGTAGAGCGTCCTCAGAATGCAGTGGTATATCGTTCTTTGGATTTTAATGATTTTCTTTTTAAGACGAAAGAGTTACTGAACAAAGAGCGTAGTTTAGCTTCGGACAATGAAGGGACTAAATTCGCCGATTCGGTTATATCTATTTACCAATAGATATAAAAACAACTATTCTATTCGAAATTCTATGTACGGAGTTACATTATGGTGGTATGCGTAGTTGGCCTTGGTTATATTGGCTTGCCAACAGCTGCTCTATTGGCGAACCAAGGTCATCGAGTGATTGGTGTAGATGTTTCCTCATCAGTGGTCGATGTAATTAATCGAGGAGAAATCCACATTGTTGAGCCTGAACTGGACGCCTACGTAGCTAAAGTAGTCAAATCTAAGGGGTTAATAGCTTCATTAACGCCTTCACCGGCTGATGTTTTTATACTTGCGGTTCCTACACCATTTCACGGCAATCATGTTCCAAATATAGATTATGTTGTTGCAGCAACTAGATCAATTGCTGGCGTTGTCAAGAAAGGCGATCTAGTTATCCTCGAGTCGACATCTCCTATCGGAACTACAGAGCGAGTTGCTGAAGTCCTTACAGAAGAGGGGGTAGATGTTTCGTCATTGTTTATCGCTCATTGTCCAGAGCGAGTGCTGCCTGGTCACATTATGCGAGAGCTGGTTGAGAACGATCGAATTGTCGGAGGACTTACCGCGGAAGCCGGTCAAAAAGTTGCGGAGTTCTATCGGGGCTTTGTTTCTGGAGATGTATTGGTAACTGACGCTCGAACAGCAGAGATGGCAAAATTAACTGAGAACAGCTTTCGTGATGTGAACATTGCTTTTGCAAACGAACTTTCTATTTTGTGCGAGAAATTTAGCATTGACGTTTGGGAATTGATTCGGCTGGCGAACAGACATCCTCGCGTTAATATTCTCCAACCTGGAACTGGAGTTGGAGGCCATTGTATTGCCGTGGACCCATGGTTCATCGTGCATGCCGGAGGCGATGATGCTCGAATTATTCGAGCTGCACGAGAGATAAATGACTATAAAACAGTGTGGGTTATAGACCGCATTTTAAGTCAAATAGAATCATTTAAAACTAATAATGGTCGGAGCCCATTGATTGCGTGTATGGGGTTAGCGTTTAAACCAAATATCGATGACCTCCGAGAAGCTCCAGCACTTGAGGTTTTCCATTCGCTTCAAAATGCTGGAGTTGATGTACTTGCAGTAGAGCCGAATCTATCAGAGCACAAATCGATTAAGTTAACTAGCTATCGAGATGCTGCACAGAACGCAGATATAGTGGTTTATCTTGTCGCTCATAATGAGTTTAAGCACTTGCATGTGAACGGAGAAATCCTCGATTTTTGCGGTGTAACTGTAACGGTTTAACGGATTGAAAAGGGCAATACGTGAAGATACTACTGGCATTTGGTACGCGACCCGAAGCCATTAAGATGGCACCATTAGTCAAAACACTACAAGCGGAAACTGATTTCGAAGTTGTTGTAGCTGTCACTGCTCAACACAGAGAAATGCTTGATCAAGTCTTGAAGTTGTTTGAAATAACTCCAGACTACGACTTAAATTTAATGCGTGCTGGACAAGACTTATATGACATAACTGCGGGTGTGCTGCTTGGGCTCCGCGATGTTTTAGACCAATCTAGGCCCGATATAGTCCTCGTGCATGGTGATACAGCTACAACTTTTGCAGCAACACTGGCCGCTTTTTATGCTCGAATCCCAGTCGGTCATGTTGAGGCAGGATTACGTACTCATGATTTATATTCGCCATGGCCCGAAGAAGCTAACCGCCAACTTACAGGTCGAATAGCAAAATGGCATTTCGCACCGACAGAAAGGAATAGACTTGATCTACTCGAGGAAAATGTAGCGAGAGATGCGATACTTGTGACTGGCAATACTGTGATTGACGCATTGCACTGGGTTACTGAAAAGATCAAACAAGATAAGACACTGCGTATTTCGATTCAAAACCAACTAATTAAAGCAGGTCTTTCAATCGATCTTTCAAGCAAACGCTTCGTATTGATCACGGGCCATCGTAGAGAGAACTTTGGACAAGGTTTCGAGAGTATCTGCCAAGCACTTCGAACACTGGCTATCAATCATCCTAATGTTCATTTTGTTTATCCAGTTCATCTTAATCCAAATGTTCAGAGGCCAGTAAAGACTTTGTTGGCAGGGTTAAACAATGTTCACCTTATAGAGCCTCTTGGCTATGAGCCATTTGTACAACTAATGCAGCAATGTTATTTAGTATTGACCGATAGCGGTGGTGTTCAGGAAGAAGCTCCAGGACTTGGTAAGCCAGTTTTAGTTATGCGAGACACAACTGAGCGACCTGAAGCAGTGGAAGCAGGAACAGTAAAATTAGTTGGCACTGATGTAGTAGCTATTGTTGAGAATGTTACTGTATTGCTTAATGACGAATCCAAATACTCTGAGATGTCTCGAGCACACAACCCCTATGGAGACGGAAAAGCTTGTAGCCGAATTGCAACTTTTTTGAGTCAAGTGAAGGCAACAAGTTAATCTGACTTATTTATGTTAAAAGGGCTTTTATTGTTGCTACGTACCGTTCGTTACTTGCGTTTAAAACAAGTGACGTTCCAGATATGGTATAGATTAAGACCGATACCAAGAATAGCCGGTACTGCTAAAGCTGAAATTAAGACATTTAATGAGTGGCATGGGCATCTTTACTCTTCTCAGTCGTTCTTTTCGGAATCAAGATTCAACTTTCTGAATTTTAGCTTTGAGATAAGAAGTACCGATGACTGGCACTCTCCGATATTAGAAAAACTATGGCGATATAATCTACATTATTTTGATGACCTAAACTCAACGAATAGTGATCAGAGGGTGTTAGAACATGAAAGGTTAATCCACAAATGGATTAATGAGAATCCAATTATGCATGGGGACGGTTGGGAAGCTTATCCGCTTTCACTTCGAATTGTTAATTGGATAAAGTGGTGTTCGCGTAATCCTGAGTATGTAGATCAAACCATTCTTAATAGCCTGCATACGCAGGTGAGAGCGTTAGAAAAACAATTAGAGTTCCACATACTAGCAAATCATTTGTTCGCTAATGCGAAAGCACTTGCGTTCGCGGGGCAATTCTTTGCAGGATTAGAAGCCAAACGTTGGCGCAAATTAAGTAACCGACTTCTCACAGCAGAGCTAAAAGAACAGTTTTTAAATGACGGCGCTCACTACGAACGCTCACCGATGTATCATTGCATTTTGATGTGGGATCTTTTAGATCTCTATTGTTTGTTTAGTTCACGTGATCCAGAAGCAAGGCCTGTCATCGAGAAAATAAAAGTTAAAGTTGAGAATGGATTAAGTTGGTTATCGAATATTATTCATACAGATGGTGAAATCCCCTTTTTTAATGACTCAACATTCGGGATTGCGCCTAAAGTGCACCAAATCCAAGAATACGCAGAAGCGCTAGGTATAAGGCCTTCTTTACTTCAGCTGGACCAAAGCAATTTTATTAAGCAAAAAGTTGGACCATTTACTCTAGTGGCTGACGTTGGTGAAATAGCGCCCAAGTACCAGCCTGGTCATGCTCATGCGGAAGCGGGCTCGTTTGAACTATCAATCGGCACACAACGCATACTAGTGAACTCTGGAATCGATGAATATGGAATGAGCCGTCGTCGACTTAAACAAAGATCAACTTGTTCGCATAACACGGTTGAGATTATAAGAGACGGTCAAGTATTGAATAGTTCTGAAGTTTGGTCAGGTTTTCGAGTGGCACGGAGAGCAAGCGTAAGTAAACAAATTACCGAACACTCATTTGAATGCAGAATCGAAGGTTTCTGGTTGAACAACATAACCTCTACTCACGTTCGTAAATTTGATTTTGGAGCTCAAAACAAGAAGAGCCTCGTAATCCATGACGTAATATCTAGCGGAGTATTTGGATGTGCACACTTTCACTTCCATCCGGCGTGTCAATTGTCAGTTTTAGACACACACAGTTTAGCGGCAGAGGTTGGCGGATCTTTAGTTCATATAAATTTTTCAGAACATGCGGAAACACTTAGGATAGAGTGTGGTGAGTGGTATCCGGAATTTGGTAAAGCAATACCGAACAAGAAAATTTCTGTTCTCTTTAAGGACAAGTTGGTAACAACGATTTCATCATGAAGATACTTTTTTTAACTTATTACTTTGAGCCAGATTTGTCTGCTGGTTCATTTAGAGCTACAGCGCTAGTTAAAGAGCTAGAGGAGCAGCTTCCAAAGGGAAGTAAACTAGACGTAGTTACAACACAACCTAACCGGTATCACACATATACAAAAGAGTCATGCGATATTGAGCGACGGGATATCACGACGATTCACAGGATAAAACTGCCAGAACACAAGAATGGATTTATAGATCAGGCGCTCACTTTTCGACACTATGTCAATTTTGTGCGTAGAGTTACAAAAGGGCAGTCTTACGACTTGGTTTTTGGCACTTCGTCAAGACTTATGACTGCAGTTTTAGCTTCATATATGTCAAGAAAACTAAAAGCAAAGTTATTTCTTGATATCCGGGATATTTTTGTCGATACAATTTCTGATGTTTTTCCAAAGTATATTACAGCATGGGCTTTACCGATGTTTGGCATACTAGAACGTTACAGTATAAATCATGCAGATAAAGTAAACTTAGTTAGTGAAGGGTTCCGTTCGTATTTTCAACAGAGGTATACATCATCACGTTTTATGTATTTTCCGAATGGGATAGATGAGGTTTTTATAAATCACCCTTGGCCAAAACCTAAAGGAGTTCAAGAAGTTACTGTAATCCTGTATGCAGGGAATATGGGTGATAGTCAAGGCTTACACATAATTGTACCACCATTAGCAAAACAATTGGGTGAAAGATATCAATTCAGATTGATTGGAGATGGAGGTAAACGATTATTACTTGAAGAGAAAATAAGGAAGTATCAATTAGAAAATGTTGAATTGATTCCTCCTATAGATAGGGCCTCTTTACTTGCAGAGTATTCAAGAGCAGATATATTGTTTTTACACCTTAATGACGTTCCAGCATTTGAAAAAGTACTGCCGTCTAAATTGTTCGAGTATGCTTCAACGGGAAAACCAATCGCTGCAGGCGTTGGAGGCTACGCAGCAGAGTTTATTAGTGAGAAAATTCGAGGTTCAAAAGTTTTTCAACCTTGTGATTATGAGTCGGGTGCTAAAGCTATTAAAGAATTAGCAGTCAGCTCAGAGATAGATAGAACAGACTTCGTATCATCTTACTCTAGAACATCTATTTGCAAGGAGCTAGCAGAACAAATCATTAAAACTTCACGAGAACCCAATTAGTTATGAAGAATGTTGCAATCACAGGAGTTTCAGGTTTCCTTGGGCAATTCTTAGCTGAAAAATTGACGTCAGTATACTCTATTCTTGGTGTGGTTAGAAAAAAAAGCAACTTTCCTTACGTAGGTTGTGAAATAGATGAAAGCCTGACTTTGCGAAGATGTGCGTGGCTTGAAGGTATTGATGTAGTTATTCATTGTGCGGCTCGAGCCCATATAATGAATGAAAGCTCGAAGGATCCAATTTCTGACTATCGAAAAGTAAATACAGCGGGAACTTTAAACCTAGCTCACTTTGCAGCTATTTCTGGAGTAAAACGATTTATTTATATTAGTTCCATAAAAGTGCATGGCGAACGAAATCATGGAAGAAACGTGATTATCGAGGAAGAACAGCTTGAGCCGGTTGATCCGTACGGTATTTCAAAGTTAGAAGCAGAGATAGGTTTGCGGAAAATAGCGGCTGACACAGGGATGGAAGTCGTTATTATTCGACCTCCGTTAATTTATGGTCCGGGTGTGAAAGCTAACTTTGAGAGTATGATGAAATGGCTTCATAAAGGATTACCTATACCTTTAGGTTTGGTTAAGAATAAGCGTAGTTTGGTTGGCATAGATAATTTATGTGATTTTATCCAATTGTGTATTGAACATCCCGAAGCTGCAAACGAAGCCTTTTTAATTTCTGACCAATGTGACGTTTCAACATCAGAATTATTACAGAAGCTGAAAAAGTCATTAAGCAGTAAATCGGTTATTATGCCGGTTCCTGTTCCTTTAATGAACTTTGGTGCGAAGCTTATAGGTAAAGGGCAAATGGCACAACGCTTGTTTGACGACCTATATGTATCTTCAGAGAAGGCAACTCGTTTACTTGGCTGGAAACCCCCTTTTTCCATGCAGGAGCAGTTGGATAAAACAGCGTTGCACTTTATACAACATGCAGGGGAGCGCACCTAATGGAAAGACCGGTTAACTTAGTGGTCGTAGCCCACCCCGACGACGAAATACTTGGATTCGGAGCTACGGGAGCGAAACTTGCTGCTGCAGGTGAAATTATTCAACCTGTTATTCTTTGTGGGAATGTTGACGTTCGCAGCCACCGTCCGTCAGATGACGAGTTATACACCGACATGTGTAATGCTAATGCGGAGGTTGGGTTCAACGAACCGGTGCTTGGCTCATTTCCAAACATTCGCATGAATACAGTTCCGCACATTGAAATAGTGCAGTTCATAGAACAACAGATCGAAAAGTTTAAGCCGACTCGCATTTTTACTCACCATCCTGGCGATTTGAACGACGACCATGTGCAAATCTCTAAAGCTTGTCAGGCAGCAGCGCGTTTGTATCAGCGCCGTTCGGATATTCCGCCGCTTGAAAGTCTGTATTTCATGGAGATATTGTCATCATCGGATTGGAGTTTCTCAACAACCGGCGAAAATTTTATTCCCTCGACTTTTGTTGAAATTGGCGAAGAATTCTTAAACAAAAAAATCAAAGCCCTTGGCCACTACCGCAAAGTCATGCGGCCTTTTCCTCACCCGCGGAGTGACGAAGTTTTGCGCGGACTTGCTGCGTACAGGGGCGGTCAAGCTGGTCAGAATTATTCTGAGGCATTTCAACTCGTATTTAAACAAGGTTTATAGTTCGAGCAAATCTATTTCTTATAATGGTTCGGCTTTCGCAATGGAGTGTATGTGAAAACAGCATCTTTCTATGAGCAAGTTGGCAAACGGCTTGTTGACTTTTTAATCGTTATTTCTGCCACAATTCTTCTTCTTCCATTTATGGTGCTTATCGCCGTATTAATAAAGATATTTGACCCAGGCCCCGTTATCTTTAAGCAGAAAAGAGTTGGGCGCTATGGCGAAACCTTCGATTTCTACAAGTTTCGTAGTATGCCAATTAATACCGGCGACTTACCATCAGATAAAGTCGGGCAAGTTAAGCTGACCTGGGTTGGCAAATTCATTCGAAGAACTAATCTAGACGAGCTTCCGCAACTTTTTAACGTACTCAAAGGTGATATGAGTATTGTTGGACCTCGACCACCCATTCCAGCCCAAGCCGAATTGACCGAGCTTCGCCAGAAAAATGGTGCACTGAATTGTCGTCCAGGGCTAACAGGTTTAGCGCAGGTATCGTCGTTTGATGGAATGAGCGTACCAGAAAAGGCAGCTTTTGATGGAAAGTACGCGAAGAACGTAACTCTACTATCAGATATTAAAATTATCTTGCGTACCTTTGTTTACTTGCTCAAGCCACCACCCGTGTATTAGAAGAAGGGATTCCACGATGAGTATGCCTAGAATTGGATTCGTCACTTGCGTACAGCTTGGACTATCATGCATGGAAGCCCTGTATAGTGCAGGTGGAAAACTTAGTTTTGCTATGACGCTCCATGATGATCAAGCAATTAATAAGTCAGGTCGAGTCTATCTCGATAATTTCTGTTTAAAGCACAATATTCCGTTGCTTAAATCGCGCCATGTAAACAACCAAGACGTAATTGAAGCGATTAAGCAGCATGAGATTGACTGGTTATTTATTATCGGTTGGTCGCAAATTGCTGGAAGTGAAGTATTAAATGCGCCAAAGCAGGGAGTGCTCGGTATGCACCCAACACTTCTACCTAAAGGACGAGGTCGAGCTGCAATTCCATGGGCTATTCTAAAAGGTCTAGATAAGACCGGAGTGACTCTGTTTAAGCTAGACACTGGCGTTGACACAGGGCCGATCGTCGACCAAGTGGAAATACCGCTCTCTGCTAAAACCACCGCATCTGAGCTTTACGAATTGGTTGACGAAGCGCACATTCGGTTAATGAAAAAAGTGGTGCCGGCGCTCATGTCAAATTCGATAACCTTAACAGAACAGGACGACTCGAAAGCGACGGAGTGGCCGGGAAGAAAACCAGAAGATGGTCGAATCGATCCAAAGGGTAACGTTCAGGATGCTGAGCGACTAGTTAGAGCTGTCACAAGACCCTACCCAGGTGCGTTCATTGACATTAATGGTCGTCGTTTTGTGATTTGGCAAGCAGAAGTTAAGTCAGAATCAACAACTAACGCAGGCTTTCAGTTCGAAGACGGTTGGCTTGAGTTTGTAGAGTTTGACGAAATGGAAATTCCATCAATATGAAGCGACTTTTTATCTTAGGTTCTGGAGGTTTTGGCAGAACCGTTGGTGAAGCGGCGAAATTAACTGGCGACTGGGAAGAAATTGCAATGCTCGACGATAATTTCCCTCAAGTTAGTTTGAGTGGTCACTTTGAAGTTGTAGGGAGATCTCAAGATCTAAAGCGCATTGCAGCAGGTTATGACGCAGCTATTTGTGCGATTGGGAACGGACAGGTTCGGAAAAAGCTTACGGAATCGATTCTCGATACAGGCTTGTCGTTAGCCACTATTATTCATCCCCGAGCATATGTCAGCGCAGATGCAACCGTTGGAGCTGGCACGAGCATAATGGCAGGTGTAGTTGTTGGGCCTTATGCTAAAGTTGGACGGGGCTGTATATTAAATGCAAATGCTACTGCTGATCATGACTCGATTATGGAAGACTATGCGCACCTAGGTGTCGGTGTTGCGATTGCTGGGTCCGCGACACTCCGCGAAGGTGCGTGGTTACAGGCAGGTCGCAGTGCAGGCTACGGAGTCGACGTGCCTGCATGGGAAGTTTGGAAATAGGTATTGTTGTCCTTGCAACAACACAACCATAGTTTACGGAAGCTAACCCTCAATGATGGACTTATTGTTTAAATTACCGCGTGGAGCAAAAAACAGTATCGCCTTAATGGTCGATGTACTCTTTTTGCTGTTTTCCCTATGGTTTGCCTTAAGCGTCCGCTACGAAACCTTGTACTTGCCAAATCACTATAGTGTTTGGCTCGTAACTGGTATTACCGTCGCCGCGTCCATTGGGGTGTTTAAACTACTCGGTTTGTATCGCGCTATTGTCCGCTATATCGGCTTTCGGGCATTAGTCACTGTGTCGATTGGGGTTAGCTTTTCTGCTGCGCTGCTGTATTTACTACGAGACTACTCCGCTTCGCCCATTCCTATTAGTGCGATTATCACCTATGCATTAGTGTCACTGCTTTTAATTGGTGGTTCGCGCTTGTTACTGCGCGGCTCGGTGCAACAGCGTAATCGCGGTAAACGCCAACCAGTGATTATCTATGGTGCTGGCGCTTCAGGTCGCCAGCTTGCCCAAGCTCTCATGAACGGCAATGAGTTTTACACCACAGCGTTTATTGACGACGACAGCACCCTGCATAACTCATCAATACTCAGCATAAGTGTGCACTCACCAGACGCTATTGAAACACTCATCCAGCGTAAAGGCGTTACACGAGTTCTATTAGCCATGCCTTCGGCCACTTTGCGTGAGCGAAAGCGAGTACTAGAGCGCTTAGAGCCGCTCACCGTGCAAGTAATGACCATTCCGGGCATGGCAGACCTTGTTTCCGGCCGACAAATCGACCTCCTTGAAGACGTGCGCGTTGAAGACCTACTTGGGCGAGATCCAGTACCACCACGCGAACATCTGATGGACAGAAACATCCGCAGCAAAGTCGTATTAGTTACTGGCGCAGGCGGTTCAATCGGCTCCGAGCTATGCCGCCAAATTGTGCGCTACAAACCAAAGTGCTTGGTATTGTTTGAACTAAGTGAATACTCACTGTACGCAATTGAACAAGAACTGCGTGAGCTTGTTGAAGCAGAAAGCCTGCAGGATGTTCGTATTGTACCCATTATGGGGACAATACAACGCCAGAACCGCATTGAAGCAGTGATGCGCGCCTTTAAAGTGCAAACCGTTTACCACGCCGCAGCTTATAAACATGTGCCCATGGTTGAGTACAACATAGTTGAAGCCGTGCGCAACAACGTCTTCGGTACTTGGTTTACCGGTGAGGCAGCCATTAATGCTGGGGTCGAGAACTTTGTACTGGTTTCCACCGACAAAGCCGTACGCCCAACCAATGTTATGGGCGCAACGAAACGCATGGCCGAGTTAGTGCTACAAGCACTGGCTAAACGTCAAGACTGGACCTGCTTCTGCATGGTGCGTTTCGGTAATGTCCTAGGCTCCTCAGGGTCCGTGGTACCACGTTTTCGCGAGCAGATAAAAGCGGGTGGCCCGGTTACAGTTACCGACAAAGAAATCACCCGTTACTTTATGACCATTCCCGAAGCAGCACAGTTAGTGATACAGGCTGGCGCGATGAGCTGTGACGGCAGTGGCACCGGTGGGGAAGTGTTCGTGCTCGATATGGGTGAACCCGTAAAAATTGAACAACTGGCACGCAAACTGATTCACCTTATGGGTAAATCAGTGAAAGACGACCAGCACCCGCGTGGCGACATCGAAATTCATTACTCTGGCTTACGGCCAGGTGAAAAACTCTATGAAGAGCTATTAATTGGTGATGACGTGCGCGCGACCGACCACCCGCGCATTATGACTGCCAACGAAATAGACTTACCGTGGGAAGAAGTTGAAGCATTGCTGACGGAACTTGATCAACACTGCCATGTGTTCCAAATTGACAAAGTGCATCAACTGCTGCAGAAAGCACCGCTGGCGTTCACACCCAACGATGGGATTTCAGACTTGGTGTGGCAAAGCACTAGCACTGCAAATAGCCCGTCAAGTAACAAGGAACATAGCCGCTGAAGCGGTGGTTACTCGTGTGTTTCAGTGGCTAGGCGATGCTTAAAGCACTAAAAACCGTCTATTCTTGTAAGCCATGGCTTAACTAGCAGCTTAGCTATTTCATTCCTGAATCAACAAGCGTATAACTTCACTTGTCGGTTGGATTAAGCCTCCTGCCCTGACCGACTAAGACGTAGTACGGCCCCCACGTTTCTTAAGGGACTAAGTTCCTAAAGAAATCACTCTGCTAAGGATGGTAGAGGTGGGGAGTCCGATGTCGAGTTCGATGTCGAGTCCGATGTCGAGTAAGTTTGGTAAGTAAAGACCTTGAATTCAGATGCCGAGTACACATTTTGCATTCAAGTGTTTAATTTTAGATTGTTATAAAAGTCTCCTTAGAAAAAGTCGCTACAGCAACACGTAGCGCAACCGTCAAACCGGTTACTTTTGTTTGTCTCATCCATGCAAATCGAAGTAGCCGGTTTTTTTAGTTCTGCTCAATGTCGTTTATACTCTCCTTATGAAAATTCTAGTTACTGGTACAGCTGGCTTTATCGGCCATTTTACAGCCTTACGCTTGCTCGCTATGGGGCACAGCGTTGTTGGCCTCGATAACATTAACGATTACTACGATGTCAACCTTAAGTATGGTCGCTTGGCAGAAGCGGGCTTTGCGCGCGAGCAGGTGCAACCAGGGCAGCTGGTTCAGTCGGTTAAGCATGCCAACTATCAGTTTATTCAAGCCAGCCTTGAAGATCGGGAAACGCTGAATGGTTTGTTCACCGAGCACAAGTTCGATGCGGTTTGTAACCTCGCAGCTCAAGCGGGTGTGCGTTACTCACTGGAAAACCCACATGCATACATTGACGCCAATGTCTTCGGCTTTATGAACATTCTTGAAGCTTGCCGTCACAACGGTGTGAAAAACCTCAGCTTTGCGTCTAGTTCTTCAGTGTATGGCCTCAACGAAACTATGCCGTTTTCAACGTCTCACAACGTTGACCACCCAGTTAGCTTGTATGCAGCGACGAAAAAGTCCAACGAGCTGATGGCACATACCTATGCCCATTTGTATGGCATTCAGTGTACCGGCTTGCGTTTCTTCACTGTGTATGGCCCTTGGGGCCGTCCAGACATGGCACCGTTTATTTTCACCAAAGCCGCATTTAATGGCGACACCATAAAAGTATTTAACCACGGCAACATGCAGCGCGACTTCACCTACATCGACGACATTGTCGAAGGCGTTGTACGAGTCATTGAAAACCCATGCCATGCAAACCCTAACTGGAGCGGCAAAACACCTAGCCCCGACAGCTCGTCTGCGCCGTATAAAATTTACAACATCGGTAACAACAACACAGTGAAACTGATGGACTTTATTCAAGCCGTTGAAGCCGCTACCGGTGTAGAAATCAATAAAGAGTTTTTGCCCATCCAACCCGGTGACGTTGTTGCGACATATGCTGACGTAAGCGACCTCGAGCGCGACATGGACTACAAACCCAATACCTCAGTTCAAGAGGGTATGCGCCGGACCGTAGCGTGGTATCGGAATTTTTATAATATTTAAAGTCGTTTCCTCTTGAGATATGGCTTGAACTTGGAAATTTGATAGGAATCAACATGATTTTGGTAACAGGCGGAGCAGGTTACATTGGCTCGCACACAGTTGTCGAACTTGTCAATGCAGGTTTTGACGTCTTAGTTTTAGATAACCTATGCAATAGCTCAAAAGAAAGTTTGAATCGGGTAGAAAAGATCACGGGGCAGCGTATTGCGTTTATCCAAGGTGATATTTTAGACAAAAACTTGCTTGACCAGACGTTCGCGCAATACGATATCTCAGGTGTAATACATTTTGCAGGACTGAAGTCGGTTGGCGAAAGTGTGGTTGAACCGAGCAAATATTATGAGAATAATGTCGTTGGTACGCACACATTAGTAAAAGCCATGACGACAGCGAATGTTAAACGCCTTGTTTTTAGCTCGTCCGCAACAGTCTATGGTGACCCGATTGAAGTCCCAATTAACGAGTCGGCACCAACCGGAGGAACAACCAACCCATACGGCACGAGTAAATATATGATCGAACGGATGCTTCATGATATTTGTGCGGCCGATAAGTCTTGGCGTGTGTCACTATTAAGGTATTTTAATCCGGTCGGAGCTCATAACTCAGGGTTGATCGGTGAAGACCCGAACGGAATTCCAAATAATCTGCTTCCCTACATTTCACAAGTAGCAATTGGTAAACTACCTTCGCTTAAAGTTTTTGGTTGCGACTATCCAACATCGGACGGAACGGGCGTTCGCGACTATATTCATGTTGTCGATTTAGCAAAAGGACATCTCAAAGCATTAGAGTTCCTGACTGACGCTAAAGGTTGTTTTGCTCACAACTTGGGTACAGGTAAGGGGTATTCCGTTCTAGAAATGGTAAATGCGTTTGCAAAAGTAAGCGGAAGAGCAATTCCGTATGACATAGTAGAGCGCAGACCAGGCGACATAGCAGTCTGTTACGCAGACACAGAGCTAGCACAGTCAGAACTCAATTGGGTTGCGGAGCTTGGGTTAGAAGACATGATGCGCGACACTTGGAATTGGCAATCGAAAAACCCGAACGGATACAAATCAAGTTAGCTCAGTTTCATTGCGAGTTGTCATGATTTTAAAGTAATATAGGCCGTCATGTACGGCCTTTTTCATTTATGCCGCTGCAATTTTTAATTGAAAAGAACAAGGTGTTGACTCCATGCATAAGGAACTGCCTAAAACTGCATTACAAGCTACGTGCAATGGCTTAATTTACGACTGGAGTTATCAGTTTTTAACGCCAGAGCAACTGACGGAATTTGCTGCAAAGCGTTTGCCAGAGGGTTTTGACGTTGCTCGCCAACAGCTTTTAAATGGCACGTATCAAAACGTGTCTGAAAAACGAGACGTCAGTCATGTGCTCTCGCGTAGTCGACATTCGGTTGTGTCGCAGGGTGACCAGTCGAAATTTGCGAAAATCACTCGTAAACTGCGCAGCGGTCAATGGCTCGGTGCCACCGGCAAACCGATTACCGACATCGTCAACATTGGCGTAGGCGGCTCCGACCTCGGGCCGCTTATGGCCAGCTTTGCCTTAAAAGAATTTGCCACGGATATTCACCACCACCATGTCGACACCCATTTTGTCTCGTCCATGGACGGCGGCCAGCTGTATGCCGTGTTACCCATTGTCGACCCCGAAACGACCTTATTTATTATTACCTCAAAGTCATTTGGCACCATAGACACCTTCGCTAACGTCAATACCGTCAAAGTGTGGGCGGAGGAAGGCTTATCGGCACAAGGCATAACTGAAAAAGGTAAAACTTTGCATGACTGGCTTGAGCACCACGTTATAGGCGTGTCGGCCAACACCAAGAAAATGACCGACTACGGCATACCACCCGCGCATCAATTGACTTTCCCCGAGTCCATCGGTGGGCGCTTCTCCATGTGGTCTGCCATTGGCCTCGCTATTGCCACTAGCTGTGGTGTACAAGTTTTTGAGCGCATGCTCGAGGGCGCAAAGCTCATGGACGAGCATTTTGCTAGCGCACCATTAACTGAAAACATCCCCATGCTAATGGCCTTAATTGGCCTGTATAACCGTGAACAGCGGGGCATTAATAACGTCGCGATTTTACCTTACGACGGCCGATTCCGGCACTTACCCAGCTACTTACAACAGCTCGATATGGAAAGTAACGGCAAGCAATACACCGCCGACGGTAAAGCAATTAACTACCCCACGGGCCCAATTATTTGGGGTGGCTTTGGGCCCAACGGTCAACATGCGTTCTTTCAGCATTTACACCAAGGTTATGACGCCTTTACCGCTGACTTTGTTTGTGTACTGCATCGGCATACCAAACAGTTTAGCGACAAAGTACGTCGCAGCTTAAGTTCGCAGCAAGACTTATCCGTGGCAAACTGTTTAGCCCATCGGCGCTTAATGGCGATGGGCCAAAAAAGTGATAACCCCGCCGAGCATTACCCAGGTGGCCACCCGAGTAGCTTGTTTGCATTAAAAGAACTGACCCCTGAAAGCTTCGGCGCGATTATCGCGGCTTATGAGCATAAAGTATTTACCCAAGGCGTAGCATGGGGTTTAAATTCGTTTGACCAACCGGGTGTGGAACTCGGCAAAAAAGTAGCGGAAAGCACCTATGCTGCGATTGCTTCGAGTGAAAAGAGCGGAGAGCATGCGGCAACTTTCGATGCTTCCACCCAAGCGATTCTGAAGTGGATGAACGATTAATGCAGCAATGGTTTGTACTCCAGTGTAAAGCGCGCCAAGAAGATCGCGCTAAGCTGAACGTTGAAAACCAAGGCTATGTGACCTGTTTGCCACAAATGGCGATTACCAAACGGTTACGTGGTAAACGCCAAACCGTTATTGAAGCCGTGTTTCCCGGTTACTTGTTTGTGCAGCTTGACACCAACTCAGCGAACTTCAATGCCTTGCGCAGCACACGCGGGGTATTGGCGTTTGTGCGCTTTGGTGGTATTCCTGCGACAATTCCTGACGCAGTGATGCAACAGCTGCTGGCGCTTGCCGAATTAACCAAGAATAAAACTGCCGAAGCAGGCGCAACAGCCGGTAGTTTCGCGGCTGGCACCGTTGTCGAAGTTACCGACGGCCCATTTATTGGCTTAAAAGCCGTGTATGAAATGCCGAAAGGTGAGGACCGCTGTTTAGTGCTGCTCGACATGCTCGGCAAACAACAACATATTGAAATTGATGAACAAATACTGCGAGTTAGCGACTCGTAATCGAGAGTTTTCTGTGGATGGAGTTGATACGACAATGACAAAAATAGCAGTTGCAGGCACAGGCTACGTCGGTCTTTCAAATGGCATCTTACTGGCGCAACATAACCCAGTGGTTGCTGTTGATATCGTTCCAGAGCGGGTAGAAATGCTGAATAAAGGTTTGTGCCCCATTGAAGACATCGAAATTGAACAGTTTTTGGCAGAAAAAGAGCTGAACTTTACTGCAACGCTGAACCCAGAAGAAGCCTACGCGGGTGCCGAGGTGGTGATTATCGCCACACCAACCGACTACGACCCAATCAGTAATTACTTTAATACCAAGTCGGTGGAAGCGGTTATTCAGCAAGTGATGGCCTTAAACCCAACGGCCATGATGGTGATTAAGTCGACCGTACCGGTTGGTTTTACCGCCGAGGCACGGCAGCGTTTTGGCACTGAAAATATCGTCTTTTCGCCAGAGTTTTTGCGCGAAGGTAAAGCGTTGTACGACAACTTGTACCCGTCACGGATTATTGTCGGTGAACGCTCAGAGCGTGCCGAGCACTTTGCGCAGTTACTGCTGCAAGGGGCCGTAAAGAAAGACGTTCCAGTGCTATTTACCGACAGTACCGAAGCCGAAGCGATTAAGCTGTTCTCGAACACCTACTTAGCTTTACGTGTTGCTTACTTTAATGAGCTTGATACCTACGCCGAACTGCATAACCTAGACAGTAAGCAAATTATTGAAGGGGTAGGGCTCGACCCACGCATTGGCAGCCATTACAACAACCCAAGTTTTGGTTATGGCGGCTATTGCTTACCGAAAGACACTAAGCAGTTGTTGGCCAACTACGACGCAGTGCCGCAGAACCTCATTCAGGCGGTCGTGGAAGCGAACCGTACCCGGAAAGACTTTATTGCCGACTCGATTATTCGTAAAAACCCGAAAGTGGTTGGTGTGTACCGTCTGGTAATGAAAACCGGTTCCGATAATTTCCGGGCGTCGGCCATTCAAGGGGTCATGAAGCGCATTAAAGCCAAAGGCATTGAAGTGATTGTGTATGAGCCGGTGCTGCAAGAAGAGACATTCTTTAAGTCGCGGGTGATTCGTGACCTCGAGGCGTTCAAAGCCGAAGCGGACGTGATTGTGTCGAACCGCATGGCGGCAGAGCTCGCCGACGTCGCAGAAAAAGTTTATACCCGCGACCTGTTTAATTCAGATTAAGTGCTACAGTTTACTGAAGCGAAATAACAACAAAAAGGCGATGTTATGAATCGATTTCGTTCGTGTGTGCGGGGAAAAGCGCGGGCAGCAGCTTGGTTGCGAACAGCAGGTTTTGCCGCTGTTTGCGCTGTTGCTGTCAGCGGTTGCTCCTCGGTCACCTATGACCTGCAACGAACTTGGCAGCTGTATTTTCAAGGTCAAGAAGACATCGTACTCAGCGCAGAAGAAATCGAAGCCTTTCCTTATACCGTGCAATACGCACGCCTCGGCAGCCGTGGCCAAGCCACCATTGTGCTTGGCTACATTGACCCCGTTGGTAGCGGTTACGAATACCACTGGGTGAGTGCCGACCAAGAAACCTTGGTTACCGAAAACGGCCGCGTAAAGCGGGTGAGCCGCATGGGTGACTACCGCATTCTGGCGACCTACTCTGGCACTGCCGACCCCGTTGGCGACATGGTGCGCAGTGGTGTTGGCGAAGCCGCTTGGCAACGCACCGTCGACTATACCGTGAATGGGGAAAGCTATTCCGTGGTTGCTGCGTCACAATTTGTCGCAAGTGGTGCGCAGTCGTTGGAATTACCAGCAGGTGCAGTGAACGTTTATCACGTGGTTGAGCGCGGTCAGTTTGTTGGTGTGGCCGGCTCTACCGGCAAGTTTGTCAACGAGTTTTGGGTGGAAGCCGACGGCCATGTGGTGAAAAGTCGCCAGACTTTAGCGCCGGGTGCCGATGAGCTGCAGTTAACACAAGTGAAATGGGTGGGCCGCTAAATGATGAAACGAACTGCTGTGGCCTGCGCGGTTGCGCTTGCATGTTTTGGAGGTTTGAGTACTGGTTTTGTTGGTGTGGCTTATGCGGGTGAGACTGCTGTTGTTGCGGGCAGTGCTGTAGCGGGGAGCGCTGCTGTGGCGGGCGCGGAAGCGTCGGAAGCGGCAAGCACAGAGCAGGCCATGCGCCATATTCGCATTAACGATAACGTCGAGCTAAGTATTGCCGAGCCGGTGCGCCTGTCACAACTGCTGGAATATGTGATTGCCAATGGCCAGCATGCGCTCGCGGGTGAACATTCGTCTGCAGAAGTACACGAGGTGTATTGGCCGCAAGCACGACTGATTCTGCTTGATCGCCAAGCTGAGGTTGAAGCAGCGCGCTTAGCTGTGTTGGCCGACTTAAATGGACTCGCTAATTATTGGCGCGGCAAAGGTGGGGCGGACAATGCGGCAAAAGCGGCAAAGGCCGACGCCATGGCCGCGCAAGTTCGTCAGTGGCAGTTAGGATTTCAGCCTTATGCTGGCATTGATATTGCCGATGCGCGTCAACACATTGCCGACAACCCTTTATTACCGCCAGGTCAGTATCAATTGTGGTTACCGCCACGGCCAGATCATATTTGGTTGCTGGGCTTTCTTTCTGACGTAGGGGCTGCTGACGCTGTTGGCGCTGGCTCGGGCTCTGGCGCTGACTCAGGGGCAGCTGTGGCTAGCGCGCATATTCCGCGGCAAACCGTGCGTGGGTATGTAACGGGTTCTGGTGCGACATCTCGTGTCGCAAACGCCGGTGGTGTGATCAATCAAAACACAGTTTGGCATGTTGGTTCTGGGGCGGGTTCTGGTTCTGGTTCTAGTGAAGAAGCCGACCACATAAAAGAACTACCTTGGGGCATGCACAATGCCGAAGCTCATGAGTTGTTGCCTGGTGACGCATTATTTCTTGGTTTTGAAAAGTGGCGCTTGCCTCGTGCCTATCGACATTTACATGACAGCTTGCCGGCATTGCTGGAACATTTTGTCAGTGGCAGTGAGGGGAATGTTGCTGATGTTGCAAATACAGCTGCGCCTGCGGCTGCTGAGCGAAACATAACAAGAAGCTCGTCAGAACCTCCGGCGGCGAATCACTGGTCACGACTTTCGCGCCCTGCGACACCTGGTGGCGCAACAAGTGGCAATTACGGTGGTGCAGGCTTAGTGCAAATGCCTAATGCGCGCTTTGGTGAAGAGGGCGAGGTGCGCATCAGTTACACCGACATGAACGAATACAAGCGTTATGCGGTCAGTTTGCAAGTGCTCGATTGGGTGGAAGCGACCGGGTTTTATGTGCGCGTGCCAAGCCGGTTGTATAGTAACTCGCCGGGTTTTAGTGGCAATAATATCTACACCGACAAGGGTTTTGATTTAAAAATGCGCTTGTGGGAGGAAACAGCCTATTTCCCGCAGGTGGCGTTAGGCATTAAAGACATTGGTGGTACTGGGTTGTTTGCGGCGGAATATTTGGTGGCCAGTAAGCAATACGGGCCGTTCGATTTTAGCGTTGGCGCTGGTTTTGGGCGCATGGGTACCCGTGACCACTTCGATTCGCCGTTTTGTAGCTTGGTCGACAGTATGTGTGACCGGCCTACAGGCTTTAGTGGTCGTGGCGGCAAGTTCGAGTATGACTCGTGGTTCCGTGGCCCAATGGCACTGTTTGCCGGGGTGGAATACCAAACCCCGTGGGCGCCGCTAAGGGTAAAAGTCGAGTACGACGGTAACGATTATAGCAATGAGGCTGCCCGCGTTGACATGACGCCACGCACGCCCATTAACGTCGGCCTGAATTATCGGGTGAATCACTTTTTCGACCTGTATGCAGGCTACGAGCGCGGCGACACCTTCACGTTCGGGTTTAGTTTGCGGACCAATTTAAACACCCTGTCGCAACCGAAGATTATGAATGCGCCGGTGCAGCCGCAGCCTGACGCTGAGCGCACGTATGAGTATGTCGACGCGGTGAATTGGCGCAGTGTGAATCGTAGTTTGCAGCGTCAGTATGCGTATTCGGGTGGGCGTTACCTGGTGCATGGCGACGAAGACGAGCAGGTGGTGACCATGTATGCGCACCCACGCCGTTTGCGTGACGGCCAAGACATGCTCGACCGTGCGTCGCGTGTGTTTGCTGCCGAGTTGCCTGATTCGGTGAAAACTTACGAATTTGTTGAACAAAGTGCGTTTTTGCCGATGGTGAAAACCACGGTCGACGCTGAGGCGTTTAAAGCCGCCGTGGACAACCGCGACCCAGACGTGAACCCGCGCGACACCTCGCCGTTGTTTGTGCGCTCAGAGGCCGCTGATATGGCGTCTGTCGACGACTCACTGTGGGTGTATAACCCGGAGTACCGCTTTAGCAACAGTTACGGCATGAAGCCGCACGTGGTGCAGAGTTTTGGTGCGCCGGAAACGTTCCATTTCTACCAAGTGGGTGTGAAAGCCTTTGCGCGCCGTTGGTTGTCGCCGAATGTGGAAGTGTTCGGTGAAGTTGGCGTGAACCTGTTTAATAACTTCGACAAATTTAATTTTACCGTTGATGCGTTTGATGACTTGCCAGTGCCGCGGGTCCGTACTTATGTGCGCGAGTACATGTTGAATGACATTTGGCTCGACACCTTGCAGGCGACCTATTACGACCGTTTGAGTGACAACGTGTATGCCATGGCCTACGGCGGGATGCTTGAGCGCATGTATGGCGGTGTCGGTGGTGAGTTGTTGTATCGACCGCTTGATCGGAATTGGGCCGTGGGCGTTGACGTCAACCAAGTGTGGCAGCGCGACTTTAATGGTGCGTTTGGCTTCCGCGATTACAACGAAGTGACCGGCTTTGTGTCGCTGTATTATCAAGTGCCATGGTTGCACGACTCGTTGGTGACCTTGCGCGCAGGGCAGTTCTTAGCCGGCGATAAAGGTGTGAACGTGACCTTCCAGCGCCGCTTCGACAGCGGTGTGACGGTCGGTGCATGGGCATCGTTTACCGACGTGTCAACCACCGATTACGGCGAGGGCAGCTTCTCGAAAGGGTTCTTCTTAACGATCCCGTTCGACATTATGAGCGTATTCCCAAGCAGAGAGCATATCGGTTTTAGTTGGATACCGCTGAACCGTGACGGCGGCCAGATGCTGCAACGCCGCAGCACCTTGCACAGCGTCACCGAACCGCGCGCGCCATACTATAACCGCTGATTCGGCTCCCTCATTCCAGCCCCGGTCCCGAATGCCATTCGGGACCGGGGCCGGAATGCCGTTGCGAACCGGGGCCGGAATGCGACACAGCTCAGGCTTTACACAAAATTGATTTGCAATTTAACACTCACTCATACATAGTAGTAGGGCGTGCTCTAAGGACGAACAGGGCACACGATACATGTATCAGACGTAGGATGAATTTATGAAAAAGATCACAATTGCTGTATTAGCGGCGTTAGGTCTTGCACTGACGCCAGTGATGGCTCAACCAGCTCCACAAGGTCAAAACCAAGGCGCAGCAGGTTCAAGTGCTGGCGCAGCAGCTGGCGGTGGTTTCACTGGTTTGCAAATCGCTGGTTTAGCGACCGTGTTTGCAACTGCAACCGTTACCGCTGCTCAATCGTCTTCTAACCCAGCTGACGACATCGATGACGACGACGATGATGAAGACGAGGAAGAAGAAGGCACTATCACTACTACGGTAGCGCCTCCAACTACGACATCAACAGTAACTACTACTGTAGGCGGCTAATTCGAGTCGACACGAATTAACTGCATATAAAAAGCTGCGCACTGCGCAGCTTTTTTTTGCCCGCGATTTACCAACACCGCATTGTGAACCGTAGCTGGAATGCGATTGCGGACCGTAGCCGGAATCGGGGTATGTAATCAAAAATGGTTACATTTGCCAAAGTAACTAAAATGACTTACATTTAGAGATGTAATTAAAAATGATTACATTGATTGAGAGTGCATAGTCATGAGTAAGCTTGTAAATTCAAAACCCGTTGCGGTGATCACCGGCGATATTGTGCGCTCAACGGAGCTTAGTGAGCAGGACTTCGATAAAGTCCAAGCAAATCTTAAAGTGGCTCTAGAGACAATATGTTCGCTTAGTGACAGCTTTTACGAGAAATTCCGCGGTGATTCATTTCAGTTGTACGTGACGGAGGGCTCCCAAGCGCTCAAGTACGCCACGCTCATTCGTCTAGCATTGTATTACCAATCGCCCCACGTGGAAGTTCGTCAAAGTATTGGTGTGGGTAAAATTCAGAAAGTTACTGCGGAATTAAATTCTATTCGTGGCAAGGTGTTTGAGCTGTCGGGGCGCGGCCTCGATAGAATGACAAATCAGCGATTGTCGCTCGAGATTGACACAAATGAAGCTCTAAATTGCGTTAACCTCCTTGTTCAGCATCTCGACACTCTGTTAAGTAATTTGACGAAAGACCAAGCTTGGCTGCTGCACGCTTTTTTACTCCATGAAAAGTCGACACACAAGGAGCTCGCTGCGCTGGTTGGCAAAGGTAGGGTTAACACTACGCAAATACTTAATGCGAGCCACTATCGTCTTGTCGGGGAAACTTTGGCATTTGTGAGTAAGGTCATCAGCGGGATTAAATCAGTCCCAGTATAGCCCCGGCCATACTGGGCGCGCCCAATACCATTCCAGCCCCGGTCCCCAATACCATTCCAGCCCCGGTCCCTAATCGCATTAGGGACCGGGGCTACAATCAGCTATCGATCTTCTCGACTTTGGCGCCGGCGTCTGGGTCGTTGTAGACGTCTTCGTCGAGCTGTTGTTCGGATTTACCTATGACGGTGGTGACCATGGCGTCGCCGGTGATGTTGACGGCGGTGCGGGTCATGTCGAGCAAGCGGTCGACACCGATGATGAGGCCGATGGCTTCAACGGGCAGGCCGACTTGTTGTAAGACCATGGCCAGCATGATTAGGCCTACACCTGGCACGCCTGCGGTACCGATAGACGCGAGGGTCGCGGTGAGGATGACCATGAGGTACTGGTTCATGGTTAGGTCAATGCCGTACAGCTGGGCAATGAACACGGTCGCCACGCCTTGCATAATTGCGGTGCCGTCCATGTTGATGGTGGCGCCCAATGGCACGGTGAATGACGAGATTTTGTTGTCGACACCTAAGCGCTTGGTGGTGGTGCGCATGGTGACCGGAATGGTCGCGTTGCTGCTTGAAATACTAAACGCGAAGATCTGGTTGCTGAACATTTTGCGCACGAAAATCATTGGGTTCAAACGCGTCAGCAAGGTCAAAATGGTTGGGTAGACAATGAAGCCATGCACCAACAGAATGACCAGCACGGTGACGAAGTAAACGGCTAGGTCGCCCAACAAATCACCGAAGCCAAGGTCGGCGAAGGTGCGTGCTAATAAGGCAAACACACCGTATGGCGCAACGTGCATGAGGATCATGACCAGTTTCATGATGACTTCGTTGACGTCTTCGAAGAAGCCTTTCAAACGCTCGCCCGGTTTGCCGACCAGCGCCATGGCTAAACCGAACAACAGGGCGAAGACGATGATTTGCAGCATGTTGCCTTCGGCCATGGCGTTGATTGGGTTGCGCGGCACCATGTTAATCAGCACGTCGACGAAGCTTGGCGCTGGCGCTGCTTCGAAATTCACTTCTTGCGCAGCCATTGAGCCGCCGCTGCCTGGCTTCACAATGGAAGCAACGCTGAGGGCGATACTAATGGCGATGCCGGTGGTGATTAGGTACAAAAACAATGCTTTGCCGCCGATTCTGCCTAGCTTCGACGGGTCGCTCATGGAGCAGGTACCGACCACCAACGAGACAAAGACCAACGGTACAACGAGCATCATTAAACTGGTGATGAAGAATTCACCAACTACGCGCAGCACGCCGTCGACCACCACAAAACGAACCCAATTGTCTGGGGTGACCGCAAATTGATTCAGTAAAATACCAAATAGGATGCCGGCAAACATACCGATAACAATGCGACCGGTAAGGCCAATTTTCTTGGTTGGCATGACAGTTGTTCCCTGAATTAGATAATTTTAATTAGTCGCCTAGCGTACCAGAGTCTTTGAAATTGCCAAAGAGTTCGGCGGTTAATGACACAAATAAAAAGAGGAGCGACAGCTCCTCTTCCTATTCAAACTAAACTGACAGTCTTTTCTAACGCTAATTCACTAGCTAACAAACGTTGGAATAAACCCGTTGGTCCATGCAATCACGGTTGCTGCCATCAATACAACCATAAGAATTAACCCAGCGGTAACGACCGAGCTAGCATAAATGAAGCCGCGCTCTTCTGGAATGTGCATGAGAATTGGCACGCCGGTGTACAATAAGTAAACCGAATAGGCCACACCCGCCAAGAAGACCATGGCGACGAACCACAGCTCTGGGTACAAGGCTGCAATGCCTGACATGAGCACTGGTGTTGCCGTGTAAGCCGCTAGTTCTAATGACTGAGTTAAGGTTGGCGCAGCACCAAAGGTTTTCGCCATCCAGTGAATCAGGTAAGCAAGTGCTAACACACCCGCAATAAGCCCAAAATACATAAACACGGCCATGAGCATGGCACTACTTTCGGTCATAAAGATGCTTTCGCGCGCACCGATGTTCCAACCAATTTTGGCCGAAGCAAAGTAAGCAGCGAAGCAAGGTATTAACGCCACCAGCAATATGTGTGACAATGAAAAACGCAGGCTCTCGTGACGCTGATCGATAGTTTTCCATTCTTCAACCGGATGAGCGTAGAGACCCCAAATATGATTTAATATCATTGATATAACTCCTAGAAGCCGCAGCTCCGAATGCCATTGAGAACCACAATGGTGGTACTCCATTATAGGTGCGGGAACTGATGTAAAATCAAGACTGAAAGATTCTGAGTAAAATCTGTTCATTCCTTTTTGTTATATAGTTGTTAAAAATTTTTGAGTGAGTGTAACCTTGATGACAACGGATTCTGTAGCAACTGATCAGCTCAGCAACGAGCGACTTGCCAACTACCAGTCGCTCTTAGCGCCGGTGAACAACTTTTTGTTGTGTCAAACGCCGCAGGCTTGGCTGGACGATGCTAAGCACCCAGATAATCTGGCGATGTTGCTCACCGACCATTTGCATTGCGAATTAAAAGCGGCGCAAAGTGCGGGCTTATTGCTGCGCCGTTATGCGTTTCATCAGCAGGAGCATGGGCAAGCGGCCGCTGAACAGATTCTCAGTTGGCTGGAGCCGTATGAGCACAAAGTGTATCGCGGCCACCGTGAGCCGAGTGTGGACTTGTCACAGCTGTCGAAAAACGCTGGTATTCCGCGCTTGCGCCTGAACGAGAACGAAGGTGAGGCGTGGCAGCACCGTTTAGTCGACCGCATGATGTTGCTGATGAAAGAAGAACTGCACCATTTTCAGCAGGTGTGGGAGATTATGGAAGCGCGCAATATTCCGCTGCAGCCGATTACTGCGTCGCGTTATGCAGGGCAGTTGCTGCGGAAAATTCGTGGCTCGGAGCGGGGCGGTTTGGTCGATAAACTGATAATTGGCGCCATTATTGAAGCGCGTTCGTGCGAGCGTTTTGCTGCCTTGGTGCCGTATTTAGACGACGAGCTGGCGAAGTTCTATGTGTCGCTGTTGCGCTCGGAAGCGCGGCATTTTGAGGATTATTTGGCGTTGGCGGAACAGGTGGCAGGCGAAGACATTCAAAGTCGCGTGCAGTATTTCTTAGAGCTTGAGAAAAAGTTGATTGAAACGCCGGACCTCGAGCTGCGTTTTCACAGCGGGCCGCTGAAGCACTAGTTGATTGGGTCGCGAGGATTGCGACACCCGTTGTCGCAGCGGCCGCTAATAGCCAACTAAATAGCCAACTGCGCCCTTAATCTAGCGCCCGCGATTCCAAGGCAAAGTCGTCGGGCGTGACGGTCAGAATGCTACCTTGCTCGTACCAATCGCCCAAAACCACGCGAGTTAACTCGCCCGCTCCGTTGCTCGCACCCTCAGCAGAGCCAGAACCAGCACAATGCTCATGCACCGCCGGTCGATGCGTATGACCATGAATCATCAGCTGGGTATCGGTCTCTTGCATAAGCTGAACAACTGCTTCAGGCTGAGCGTCGTAACGGTCGAGTTGCTCGGCCGTCAGCCCCTGGCTTTCTTGTAAACCCGCTCCCGCAGAATCAGCGCCCTCCGGCGGATTCCCCGCCGACGAACTACGCAGCTTATTGGCAATCGCCCGTCGCCAACTTAATGGAAAACGAGTCGTTACCGCTAACAGCCAGGGGTGGCGAATGACTTTGCGAAAGCGTTGGTAGCTGATGTCTTTGGTGCACAAGGTGTCGCCGTGCAGAATCACAGTGCGGCGACCATACAAGTCAATCACCGACGGCTCTGGCAAGATTTCCACGCCGGTTCGCGCAGCAAAGCGCTCGCCAATGAGGAAATCCCTATTACCATGAATGAAATACACCGGCACACCGCTAGCGGTGACCGCAGCTAACTCGGTTTCTATCAGCAGGTGAAACTCGTTGCTATCGTCGTCGCCAATCCAGTACTCGACCAAGTCGCCCAAAATATACAGGGCGTCGGCCGAGCGCGCTTCACCACGCAGAAAGTCAACAAAGAGGCCGGTAATGTCCGGCCTGTCTGCGCTTAAGTGAAGATCGGAAATGAAGAGTGTTTTCATTCGCTTCTTTTATGTCTTAAGAATGAGAAATGGTTGCCTTGTTAATCACCACGTCTTCAAGTGGAACGTCTTGGTGGAAAGCAACAGCGCCGGTTTTAGTGTGACGAATTTTGTCGACCACGTCCATGCCGTTAACCACTTCACCAAATACACAGTAACCCCAGCCGCTCGGACTTTCGCTTGAGAAGTTCAAGAAGTCGTTGTCGTTTATGTTAATGAAGAACTGTGCGGTGGCTGAATGCGGGTCGTTGGTGCGCGCCATGGCAATAGTGCCACGCTTGTTTTTCACGCCGTTGTTGGCTTCGTTTTTGATTGGATCTTTGGTTGCTTTTTGTTGCATACCCGGCTCGAACCCGCCGCCTTGGATCATGAAACCGTCGATAACACGGTGAAAGATGGTGTTGTTGTAGAAGCCTTCACGGACATAGGTGGCAAAATTTTCGGCGGTAACTGGCGCTTTGTCTTCAAATAATTTGATTTCGATATCGCCGTGAGTGGTATGTAATGTGACGTTCATGCGCTGTCCTTATTTTCCATGCGTTAAAATCATTTAGTTCAAATAATTGCTTAAATTGCGTACAGCTGAACACCTAGTTTAGGTCAGCTTCGCAGAAGTTGGTATTTAACAGTTGTCTTATGCGCGGTGATTCAAGGTCTTTAAAATCGGCTCAAGACGTTGCCATGCATCGGCCACTGAATTCACGTGGTGATAGAGGTCGATGTCGGCTTGGTCGATCATGCCGCAATCGGCTAAATGCTCGATATTGATGACTTTGTCCCAGAACTCGTCGCCGTATAAAAACACCGGTACACGCGGCATTTTGCCGGTTTGAATAAGTGTGAGGGTTTCGAATAGTTCGTCGAGGGTACCGAAACCACCGGGGAAGACCAGCAAGGCTTTGGCGCGCTTGAGAAAGTGCATTTTGCGCAAGGCAAAGTATTGGAACTCGATACTGTGCTTGGCAGCAATGAATGGGTTAACTTGTTGCTCACGTGGCAAGACGATGTTGAGGCCAATGCTGTTGTGGTTAGCACGGCGTGCACCGCGGCTTGCAGCTTCCATAATCCCTGGGCCACCGCCGGTAATCAGGCGGGTGTCGGTAAGTTTTTCAGCTTCGAGGTAGTCACCAATCATGAACGACAATTCTTCTGCTTCGGCGTAGTATTTCGCCATAGTTAAGCAGGGGTTGTCTTCATGACATTGGTCGGGCGCCGGAATACGGGCACTACCGAAAATGGAAATGGTGTGCTTGACGGCTTCACCATTGAACGTCGACTCGGCTTTCAGCCACTCGTCGGCAAGCAGCGCCGCGCGCTGACGTTCTTCTTCCTCAAGGGTTTCGCTAATTTTAATCAGTTCTTCATTGAAATTGTCGAACGATACGGCCATGGGCGATTCCAGCTGAAAATTCACGTAAGAGCTGCTAGTATACCCACTTTCCACAAGGCTGACACCCTCTTTGGCGCACTCTTCTAGCCAGCGCCGACGAGCAAGTGGCTGTTTTTGAAACTGACATTGCAACACTGACATTGCAGAGAATTTGAGACAGAAACTATGTTGAAGGTATATAACTCGCTGACCCAGCAAAAGGAAGAATTCCGGCCATTAACTCCGGGAGAAGTAAAGCTGTATGTATGTGGTGTCACGATTTATGACCTCTGTCACATTGGCCATGCGCGTACCTATGTCGCCTTTGACGTGGTGGTGCGTTACTTGCGGTACTTGGGCTACAAGGTGACGTTTGTGCGCAATGTAACCGACGTCGACGACAAAATTATTCGTCGTGCACAAGAAAATAACGAGTCGATTGACGCGGTTACCGAGCGCTTTTTGACCTACATGCACGAAGACTTTGCGGCGCTGAATTTAGTTGAGCCGGACATTGAGCCGCGCGTGACCACCCATATGCAAGAAATTATCGACCTTGTTGAACAACTGCTTGCGAAAAAACACGCTTATGTCAGTGACAGTGGCGATGTGTTGTTCGACGTGTCGAGCTTCCCAAATTACGGCAAGCTGAGTGGCCAGAACCTCGAGCAGTTGCAAGCGGGTGCCCGTGTAGGCGTGTCGGAAGACAAGCAAAATCCGCTCGACTTCGTACTCTGGAAACATGCGAAACCGGGTGAGCCAAGCTGGCCGTCGCCGTGGGGTGACGGGCGTCCGGGCTGGCACATTGAGTGTTCGGCCATGAACGGTAAGCACTTGGGCGACCATTTTGATATTCATGGTGGCGGTTCTGACTTGATGTTCCCGCACCACGAGAACGAAATTGCGCAAAGCTGCTGTGCCCACGACACCCCGTATGTGAATTACTGGATGCATACCGGCATGGTGCAAGTGAACCAAGAGAAAATGTCGAAGTCACTCGGTAACTTTTTCACCATTCGTGACGTGTTGAAGTCATACACCGCAGAAACTGTGCGCTTCTTCTTGTTGTCGGGGCATTATCGTAGCCAATTGAATTATTCTGAGGCGCACCTAGAACAGGCACATGCTGGTCTTGAGCGTTTATACACGGCGTTGCGTGGCATTGAACCGTCAACGCCAAGCGCGGTCGTACGCGAGTTGTACGAAGAGCGTTTCCGCACCGCATTGAATGACGATTTTAACGTGCCAGAAGCCATGTCTTTGCTGTTTGATATGACCCGTGAGCTGAACCGTCAACGCGCGGAAAACCCAGGGGTGGCGGCTGAATTAGCTGGCTTGCTGAAAGAATACGGCGCTGTACTGGGTATTTTGGAACAAGATCCAGAAGCGTTTTTACGTGGTGGCGACAGCGACGACGTGGCTCAAATTGAAGCGTTAATCGCTGAGCGCAATGCTGCGCGTAAGGATCGCGATTGGGCCCGTGCCGACGCGGCGCGTGACGCCTTAACCGCTATGGGGATTGTGCTTGAAGACACCGCCGAAGGAACTTTGTGGCGGCGTCAGTCTTAAGCTCGAATTTGCGGTGAGAAGAAAGCCCAAGCGAACAAATTTTAGAGGTATTTTTTTATGATGAACACAGAACTGGTTTTTGTCGACAGCTTAGCTGCTGCTGGAAATGATTATGATGCCTTGGTGGTGGTTGCTTCCGACCTTGGCAACCTGCCGGCAGAAATTGCTGACACGGTGGCTGCGGCGCAGCGCGTGAATGCCAAAGTTGCCTCGTCGACTCAGGTTTTGTTATGTGACAAAGCCCCGGGTCAGCGTTTGATTTTGGCGCCAACGGGCCCAGTGAATCGTGATTTTGATGACGTCCGTCGTTTTTATGACGCGGCGCGCAGTGCTGCTTTGGCAGCTGTCGATGCCGGTGCAAGAAAGCCACTATTGTGGGTGCCTGCGGCGCCGCAAGCCCAAACCCAAGCAGACGACTTTGCCCATGCGGTAGAAGCGGTTTGGTTTGGTTTTGCTCAAGGTATTTGGCAGCCATTAGAAGCGCGCGAGCACTTCGGTGACGAAATCGAAGGCATTCAGCAGGTTGGTTTAATTCGTTCAGCTGCTTTGAGTGCAGAAACTAGCGCCGAATGGTTGCAAGCGGTTGAAGCCGGTCGTCGCGTGGCGCGTGACTTATGTGGTACCGAGCCAGAGCGCATGGCGCCACTGCGCTTTGCCGAGTATTGCCAAAAAGCCTTTGCTAACAGCCCGGTGAAAGTCACCGTGATTGACGACAAACCGCAACTTGAGCACGAGTACCCGTTACTAGCAGCAGTTGGCCGGGCGTCGTTTGGTACCCATCAGCGTCCGTGCGTGATTCGTTTAGAGTACACCCCGGAAGGCGCCGTTGAGCAGACTTTGATGCTGGTCGGTAAAGGGATTACCTATGACACGGGTGGTGCGGATTTGAAAACTGGCGGTCACATGGCCGGCATGAGCCGTGACAAAGGTGGTGCCGCAGGCGTCGCTGGTTTTGTCAAAGCGGTGGCTGGTATTCGCCCACAAGGGGTGAAAGTTGTGGCTGAGCTGGCGGTGGTGCGCAACAACATTGGCGCATTGGCGTTTGTGAGTGACGAAATTATTGTTGGCCGCTCGGGCGTGCGCGTACGCATTGGTAACACCGACGCAGAAGGGCGTTTGGTGATGGCCGACTGCTTGGCGAAATTAGTCATCGAAGCGGCCGGCGAAACCAAGCCAAGCGTGTATACGGTTGCAACATTAACCGGCCATGCGGCGTTAGCGAAAGGTCCGTACACGGCGTTAGTGCCGAACAAAGCGGCGCGTCAGGGCGGTTTTGTCGACGCTTTATTGAACGCGGGTGAGTTGTGGTCTGATCCGGCGGAGCTGTCGCCAAGCCGTCGTGAAGACTTCGATTTTGTACGCGGACGCACCAAAGCCGACGACTTGTTGAGCTCAAACAATGGCCCGTCAGCAACGACGCGTCGTGGACACCAGTTCCCGATGGCGTTTTTGCATGAAGTGGCCGGTTTGGACAAGCATGACGCGAGCAGCAGTCAGCCGATTCCATACGTGCACATCGACATCGCCGGCAGCGGCGTTGAAGGTGGCGACTGGCAACACGGCAAACCAACGGCAACACCGGTACTAGCCTTTGCTGGAGCGTTTTTGCGTAAGTAGGGTTTAGCTTTTAGATGTAGTTAAGAGAGCCGAAGCTAGCTTTTCCAACGCAGTCTGATGTTTGTCTGCGTTCATTAGGTTTAGGTTATGAAGCTTCCAGCGAACAGCTGGAAGCTTTTTTATCTGTTCGATTTGCGCTAAACCAAGCAATGACCAATTTGGGTCGCGTGACTTAAAGGTTATTAAAAACTTCCGTTCGTCATCAGTTAATTCTGCATGAATAAGCTCTAGAAGCTGTATTCGAGTGTCATATAGTTCAGTGAGCGATACATTTATTTCTGTCATCGATTTGAACTCGCTGTCGTAAATTGCGGAGATATCTTTAAAGGTTGGTTTAAGTAACTCTGCAATCGGACGCTGGTGGCTGATTAAGTAAATGATGAGTGCCTTACGAATCTCGGTGGTTAGTCCTTCCTGTTGTAGCAATAGTTTGACATCAAATAAGTCTCTGGGATGCTGGCGGTCTAACGCGGCACATATCTTTCCAGCATAGAGATCAGGTAAGTCGACAACAGAGGTCTCAGCGAACCCAAATTCGCTTTCAACTGCTTCGGTAACCTGTAGCATTCTCGGCGGATAAACAGTTCCGCGAAGCACTGGTGATAGCTCGATTTTCACTTGAATAGTTCGATTAGCGGAAGTTCGTTCAACTATCAGCCTTAGTGCATCTGTGTTAGTTTTAAATGACTTGACGACTATGATGTTTGTTAAGTCGCTCATGAGTCTGGATGCGATCATTTCCAAACTCGACATAATCATCTGCAGTGCAGCGCGTCGCTCTAAATCTGGTAAGAATACAAGATCGATATCAACTGAAAGTCGAGGGAGATCTCGGACAAATAAATTGATCGCTGTGCCACCTTTCAGGGCGAAGCAATCATAACGTGAAATAAATGGCAGCACTTCTATAAGTAGCTGTACCTGTTGATAATAAATACTGCTTCTATCCATGAAACATTACATCTCCCGAGGAACTGTGATCTGCCATTTTTTTTCTAGTCGGCCCTGCGTCGCAATGACGCGCTTACCTGTACCTAAATCATATTTTTCGGGTTTTAAGTACTTAAACCAGGCATGTTGATTACGCTCTGCTAACCAGAAAAATAGCCGCTTAACTTTAACACTTGTGCAAGCTGTGAGCGCAAGCTCTAATTTGCGAGGCGATAGATTATATAGCCCTTGAAGAAGAGCGTCTGCGTGCTCGAAGCTCATTTGGTTGGGCACATCGTGTAGCACTTCTAAATAAGCTCGTTCGGCACACGAATAAGATATTTCAGGTAGGCCTTTAAACCACTCCTGCTGACGTAAACAAATTTCGTCACTAGTAAATGAGTCCGACCATAAACGTTTGGTTCCACGCCATTCGAACTGTGCTCCAGCGTTGAATTTGTTAAGCCATGCAGGTAATCTCGAAGGCGAATATAAAGTAACAGTTGGGATTGATTGTCGACTAATAAAATGAGTCACACCATGTAACTCTAAAGCGGACACTCCGCCGACATGTATTGGTGAGTTGGTCATACGTTGAAGCGAGGCGACGAGACCTTGCCAACTTAGCTGAATTCCATCGCGATAGTAAACACCGGGCACAATGACTATCAATGCCCCTCGGCGGACTGCGTTGTCTATGTAATGTAAACTTAGTCCTTGAGTTTGCAACCATTGTTTTGTCGCCACCATTCCAAGTGGGAGTATTTCTTTCAGAACTCTACCAGCCTCATGATTGCCCATGTTTAACTCTCTTGGTTTAAGTTTTTATCAATGCACGTTGATTATTGACGTGAATTTTGATTTGGTCAAACCTATTTTTAATGCTTTTTAATCCTCGCTCCTATGGTTTTGATAATTTTCCTTTATACTCACTGTATCGTTATTATCAATTTATAACGTCAACACATGCAACGGAGTTTCTATGCGCTTTCTATCTCGTCGCTTGGTCATGCCGAATGACCTCAATTTTGCTGGCTCCTTATTTGGTGGCCGAATTCTCGAATGGATCGACGAAGAAGCCTATATTTATGCTAGTTGCCAACTCGACCAGAAAAGTTTGGTCACCAAGCACATTGGTGAAATTACGTTTGACGCGTCGGCGTTTCAGGGAGATGTGGTTGAGTTTGGTTTAGCGACAAAAGCAGTCGGTAGAAGCTCGTTAACGGTAACTTGCATTGTGCGTAATAAAGGCACGAAGCAGAATATTTGTACCGCGGATGACATTGTTTTTGTTCATATTGATCCAGAAACGCGGCGTCCGCAGCCGCATGGAAAAACCAAAGAGCAGTTGGACCAACAGCAGATTGACTTACCTCGTTAGGAGGTTTTTATGCTTAATCGAAAGCTACAGGGAAAAAGTGTTCTTGCGACATTAGCTGTCGCAGCAGGTGTGTTCTTACTCACAGCCTGCACGGACCCGAAAGTCACGCGAACTAATTACAACTTAATTGCGGTTGGTATGCACTATAGCGAAGTGCAAGCGATTCTCGGCGAGCCAACGTGGTGTGACAACATGCAACGCCCGAACGAATGCCGCTGGGGCAATGATAACAAGCACATTCATGTGACGTTTGCTGCACGGCGTGTGGTAAATACCGAGAGCAAAGGCTTGAATTAGAGCTTGTTTAAACAAAAACGCCCGTAGAACCAATGCTCTACGGGCGCTTTATTATTGCAGCGATTGCTGGCGGTTAACTCAAGTCAATTAAAACGACGCGCGGAAGCCAATGCCGAAGTTACGGCCTGGCAGTGGCGCATAGTCACGAATGAATGAGCTGTGTGCATAGCCAAGTTCATTGGTGATGTTGTCGATTTTGAAGTACACCGCGAAGTCCTGACCACCCATGTAACCTGGGTAGTAGTTTAAGCGCAAGCCGAGTAGGCCAAAGCCGTCGGTGCTGTGTTCGTTTTCCGCAGTACGGTTTTGAGCCATGTAGTGCACGTAATCTAACGTTGCGTCCCACTTTTCTTGCGTGTAAGTCCCGCTTAAACCAACCCGTTGCGATGGAATGCGTGGTACGTTACCACCGTCACTGAACACTGCACGGGTGTAGTCTGAGAAACCGTTCAGTTTCCAGTTTTGGTTGAACACGTAGCGACCTGAAATTTCATAGCCGTACAGTTCAGCGCCGCGCTGACGGTATTGGTAAACCGGCAGATCGTCGATGTTGTGCGCGTGACCGTGATCATCGTGACCGTGATCATGCCCATGATCGTGGTCATGGCCGTCATGGAATAACTCAGTGTCGAGGTCACCCTTCACTAACCCGGTGTTGTGCAGGTAGATAAAGTTGTTCACGCGGTTAAAGAACAAGTTCGTGTCTAAATGCCACTTGTCGCCTTCGAAGTGGAAACCGAAGTCGAGGTTCATTGACCGCTCTTTTTCTAGCGCACGCTCTGCCGCTGCCAAGGTATAGTGGTATTCACCATGACTATCGTGGCCATGGTCGTGATCATGGTAGTGATCATTATGGGCGATAGTATAAACACCGCCGATTTCGTAGTTACGAGTGGCAAAGTGTGGGCCGTTTGAGAACAACTCGTTGGCGTGCGGTGCACGCTCGCTGTAGCTTACGCTTGACGAGAGTTTCAAGCTTGGTGCAACTTGCCAGTTAAGGCCGGTCGACAAGCTCATTGGCGTGTATTCTAAGTCTTCAAAACCGTGGCTGTGTAATTCAACGGTTTCGATACGACCGCCGAGTTCCCAGCTCATGCCTGGCTGAATTTCGCGCTCACCAATCCAGAAAACGCCCATGAGGTCGGTTTCGGTGTGTGGGGTGTAGGCTTCAAAACCAAACGAGTCGTAGTCTTGGTGGCTGTACTGTAAGCCGAAGGCACCACGCCAGCCGGCAACTGGGCTGTGACGAGCGATAACGCGCAGTTCAGTTTGCTCAAGGTTAAAACCGGTTTCGACGAAGCCGTCTTCGATTTCTTCGTGTGTCAGCTCGGTATAACCGAAGTTGAATTCAAGGCGCTCAATGCCACGGATCGGGTTGATTAAACCGCTGATGGCTTGGAAGCGGTCTTGGCGCATGCGCGCGAATATCTCGTCACTGTGATCAGCATGGTCATGCTCGGCGTCGTGCTCGTCGGCACCGTGACTATGACCCGGCAATCCGTAATCGCGTTCTAAACGGCCGAATGAAAGGCCAGCAAAGCCGTTGTCGAAAAAGAGGCTAGCGCCAATGGTTGCGCCTTGGTCGTCGGTAAAGCTATTGTCGATGCGGCGGGTGTAGTCTGCAGCGTGATCGTCATGGTGATCATGTGCATGGTCGTCGTGCGCATGGCCATGGTCATCATGATCGTCATGATGCTCCCCACCTGGCACGAAACGCGGAACGCGATAATCGTTGGCACGACGCTTGAAGCCGTCTAAGTGCCAAGCAAAGCGGCCATTACCGGCGTTGAGTTCAAAGCTACCGCTACGCTCAGTGGCAACACTGTTATAACGCAGGGTGTAGGCACCTTCGATACCGTCAATCGGTTGACGCGGGACGCGGTTGTCAACGACGTTAACGACACCGCCACTGGCGCCGCTGCCGAATAATAAGGTTGCAGGGCCGCGCAGAACTTCGATTTGTTGTGCTGTGCTTGCTTCGGTTGAGACCGCGTGGTCAGGGCCACCGCGTGAGATGTCAGCGACGTCCAAACCGTTTTGTACGATTTTAACCCGAGGGCCTTCAAGGCCTCGAATAATTGGGCTGCTGGCGGTTGGGCTAAAATAGGTTGCTTGTACGCCCGGTAAGTTGCGCAGGGTTTCACCGAGGGTTGCTGCTTCTGATTTGCGTAGTTCGTCGCCGTGCAGAACATACACTGGCTGGGCGGTTTCTAATGCGGTTTTCTCAAGTGGTGATGCGGTTACAACAATCCGTTCGTAGCTTTTTTCGGTACTTGCATCCGGTTTGTCGGCGAAAGCCAAAGAAGGCACTAAAATTGCTGAAACTGCTAAAGCAATAGACGTTGGCTTAAACATAGTAGGGACTGCACTCCGTATTTATTTTCATTTATCTGCGGTATCAATCGTATCTGATATCTATAATGTAATAATATAACATTACAGTCAAGCTTAGTGATACGCAAGTGTTGTTACTCGTCGCTGCGATTAACGGTAAATAAACTGCGATAACTTTTTGGCGGGTGGGTTATTTCGTGAGCGAGACTGATATACTCTAGGGCTTAGAAGGCCTTTTATTTCTCTGACTTGGATAATAACAATGACACAAACACCTCGTCTGCAGCGTTTGCCTGCGAGCAACCATGCAAAATTCACGCTGAGCTCGGCGGCCTTGCTCGCCCTAGCTCTTAGTGCTTGTTCACCGGCTCCGGTTGAGCAAACAAGTACCTACACGCCGCCACAAGCGAATGAAAATGCGGTAAAAGCGCACCTTGAATTTCTCGCGAGCGACTTACTTGAAGGTCGTGACACGGGTGCTCGCGGCCATGAAATT
The DNA here is from genome assembly GCF_003987315.1 of Aliidiomarina haloalkalitolerans. Taxonomy (GTDB): domain Bacteria; phylum Pseudomonadota; class Gammaproteobacteria; order Enterobacterales; family Alteromonadaceae; genus Aliidiomarina; species Aliidiomarina haloalkalitolerans. The sequence continues at coordinate 57,664 of NZ_PIPI01000008.1, read as the reverse complement.
GCTTCGGCTTATATTGCCGGTCAATTTACTGCCTTAGGCCTGCAGCCTGCAGGCACTGACGGTTACTATCAGCGCATTACCTTCCGCAGCGCACGTTTAACCGAAACTCAGCCGACGTTTGTGTTGCACACAGACTCTGGCGATCACACGCTGGAGTACCGCAAGCATTTCTCAACCGGCGCAAGCGTGTCCCATGAACTTGCTGAAGTGAGTGCGCCGTTAGTATTTGCTGGTTACGGTGTGGTGTCGGAAGCGTTTGGCATTGACGACTACGCTGGTGTCGATGTGAATGGCAAAATTGTGATTACCTTGAGTGGTGGAACCGAAGGTTTGCCAAGCGAAGAAGCGGCGCACCTTGGCGCGCAGAAATCGCGCAATGCGGTTGAACGTGGTGCGGTGGGTGTGATTACGTTGCACACGCCAGCGATGGAAGAAATTCGTCCGTTCGAGCGTTCGGTGTTGTTTGGCGGAGGCCCGCGCATGCGTTGGTTGTCGCCTGAAGGTCAAGTGACTGAAGAGTTTAGCCAAATTGTTGGTAGTGCGTATGTGGACTATCGTGCGGCCGAGCCAGCTTTTGAAAACTCACCGTATAGTTTAGAAGATATTTTTGCTGTGCTCGAAGCGGGTGAACGTCCAGCAGCATTTGAATTATCAGCGTCGGCCAGTTTAATGCGCGAGTCGCGGTTTGAAGAAATTACCAGCCCGAACGTGATTGCGATGATTGAAGGTTCGGACCCAGACTTGAAGCACGAGTATGTGATTTACACCGCACACTCAGACCACGTTGGTTTGGCACGTGACTTCAGCTCAACGTCGGCGGTAAACAATGGTGCGCTAGACAACGCAGCTGGTGTGGCGGTGTTAATTGAAACCGCTCGTATGTATGCCGAAGCAGCGGCAGCTGGCCATGGCCCGCGTCGTTCGATTCTGTTCGCAGCAGTCACGGCAGAAGAGCGTGGCTTGTTGGGTGCCGATTACTTCGCTCACCATCCGACCGTGCCGCTGGAGCAAATCGTCGCGAACGTGAACCTCGACATGCCGGTTTTACTGTATCCGTTTGCGGACGTGGTGGCGTTTGGTGCGGACCATTCTTCGTTAGGTGCTGTGGTTGCGCGTGCTGCGGGGCAGTTTGATATCGCTTTAAGCCCAGACCCAATGCCAGAACAAGCTATTTTCACGCGCTCTGATCACTATACTTTGGTGCGTCAAGGTGTGCCTGCAGTGTTCCTGATGACTGGCTTTACGTCACAAGACCCAGACCAAGACGGCGGTGAAGTGTGGGGTGAGTTCTTTGCTAACCATTACCATCGTCCGAGCGATGACTTACCAAGCTTGATGGAAAACTTTGGTGGCATTCGTTATGACTTCGGCGCGTTGTTTACTGACATTAACTTTGCGATTGGTATGGAAATTGCCAATGACGACCAAGCACCGTATTGGTTGAGCGACAGTTACTTCGGCAAGATTTTCCGTGGTGACGCAACGTTTGCTAACTAAGTACGAGTGCTTAGCACTTAGGTAAGTTCAAGTGCTTAGCACCGGGAAAAGGAAACAAGTATGACCGAATTTCAGCTCGCAGCAGCACTTGAACAAGATTGCTTTGTGCTTGGTGACTTGCCGCTGTGCCGAGTGTTACTGATGAATGATAGCCAGTATCCGTGGTTCATTCTGGTGCCTCGGCGCGCTGAAATTCAGGAGCTGTTTCAAATGAATTCAAGCGATCAGCGCGAGTTCATGCGTGAGTCGAGTTGGTTCGGTGAGCGGATCATGCAGCATTTTAACGGTGATAAGTTAAATGTCGCGGCACTGGGCAATATGGTGCCGCAACTGCATGTTCATCATGTGGTGCGTTTTCAAACTGACCCGGCTTGGCCAAAGCCAGTGTGGGGCGCGAGCCCTGCGGTGGCGTATACCAGCGACCAGGCTGACGAGTTGATTGCGACCGTGAGAGCTTGGCTGGATGGGTATTCTTTATAACGCTAGCGCGTTGGCTCAGGGCTGTTTTTATAACGCTATCGCGTTGGCTCAGGGCTGGCTTTTGTAACGCTAACGTCTGCTTTTGCTAAAACGCTAGCGCGTTCGCTCATTAGCCTTCAGCGATTTCCTCAAGTATTTGTGTACACCAAGCGGCGATGCGTTCGTCGGACAATTCATATTGCTGATCTTCGTCGAGTGCCAAGCCTACAAAGTGGCTGCGGTCGGCGGTCAGCGCCTTCGACTCCATAAAGTCATAACCTTCGTTTGGCCAATAGCCAATGCGCCGTATGGTGTTGTCTGGGTCAATTTGCTGAATGGCTTCGTCGAGCATGCCAAGTGCGTCTTGGAACCACTCGCTGTAACCGATTTGGTCGCCCATGCCATAGAGTGCAATGGTTTTGTGGCGCAGGTCGAGGTTGGCAATTTCTGGCCAACGGCTTTCCCAGTCTTCTTGAATTTCACCAAAGTCCCAGGTGCTTAAGCCAAAAATAAGCAGGTCGTAAGACTCCGCTAATGCCAGTGGGGTGTCTTTGATATTGTGCAATTCGACAATTTCAGGACCGATAAAGTCGCGCATTTTCTCGGCCGCAATTTCGGTAAAACAGGTGGTAGACCCGTAAAACAAACCAATTCGAAAGTCAGACATTGAATATACCAGTTGAATGCAATTGCAAATGTGCGGGCAAGAATAGCAGAAATTACCGAGTGGCGCAGCTGTTGCTGGGCTATTGGTGGGGGTCTTTGGGAATGACGACACGGAGAATCAAAAAGCATGAGATTTGGCTCGATTTCAAGTACACTTGCGGCCTGAAAATATCAGTGCTTTTGATAGAAATAAAAGCGCAAATTGTCGAAATAAGAGCGCAAATTTGGAAGGGGAAATGCATGTCGAATGAGTCTGCAGTATCGATTATTGCTTATGCGGAGCAGCTTGAGCCGGTGTTTGACCATGCGGTAGAAACGGGTAGTGATGATGAGCTATTTGCTAGCGGTTATTTGCGCGGGCATTTTGACCTGATCGTGGCGCAGTGCGACCTTGCTGGCGAGCACAACCCGGAACAATTTTGGGCACAGCTTGATGCGGCACTTGAGCGCAGTAAAGAAGAGCTGAACCCACAAGACCGCGCTCACGTTCAAAACATGCTGACGCGCCTGAAAGACGCAGGTTAGTTTACAAGCTTCAAGACCTTTAAGATTCATCAGTTTGAAGTCTTAATTTTACTTACCTTATAAGAATAAACCTGACATAAAAGCTGCTATACATGTTGTTTTTATTGGCCTATAATGATTTAACATTGAAGTTAAGTGTCAGGTTTTGTTTATGTCTATTGCCGCGCAAGTTGAAGCTCGAATTGCTCGTATGAGAAAAGGGACTCCCTTTTCCATAGAGGGATTTTACGAGCTAGGTTCTGAAGCTACAGTTCAAAAAGCTTTTAGCCGCCTGGCGAAGTCAGGTGAAATTGTGCGTGTGTCAAAAGGATTTTACGTTCGTCCTAGGTCAATCGAAAGCTTACCAGGTGTAAGAGTCATGCCTAGCCCTGAAGAGGTAGCAAAGGTTTGGGCACGAACGCATGGTTACAAACTCGCTGAGCAAGGTTTTGAAGCTGCTTATCGTCTTGGACTGCAAACGCAAGCTCCTGCTCGGACCGTCTATTGGACAAATGGTCCTTCGCGCGAATTTAAGGTCGGAAATTCGATCGTTGAAGTGAAACATGTCGCAGCTAGTAAACTGAAATGGCTGAACCAACCTGAAGGCTTAATTCTTCGGGGGCTGTCGGTTATGGAGCCCGAGCAGTTAAAGCCAGAGCAGTTTCGTAAAGCATTTAAAAGATTATCTTTAAATCGCATTGAGCGAGAGCGTGTTCTTGAAAATCTCAAACACTCAACGTTAAGTTCTCAGTGGCGCCAAAAACTGACACAAATTCAAAGTGCGTCAATGTAATGGATATTTTTGATTTCTAAGCAGCAACTGATTAATTATTATTTGATTGAAGGACGTTAGCGCAGGCTTAAGGGATCTTGCTTGCGCAAGATAGCTTTTTGTACAAACCGGTCGGCGGCGAGTGCTGCGGCGAGTGAAGCTGATAACGGGTTTGGGCGCTGCATAATTTGACTGGCTAACGCTTCTGCACATAAAGGTGCGCTAGTAAAACCGCGGGCACCGAGTCCACTCAATACCCATAAGTTTGTATAGGTTTCTGCGACATTTTCCGCCACCGATTCTGCGTTGTATCGCGTCCGTACCCAAGGAACTTGGCCAATTACAGGCAGATGGTCTGGTGTTGTGGCGCGGACGCTAGCGCGGCTGGCTGCGATGGCGCTGGCGTCGACGGTATAGCCAAGTTCGTCACAGAGTTGTTGTAAGTTGGCATCGTCGTCGGCAGCGATATAGTCGTTGCTGCTGCGGGTTTTGTCGAAAGTCGCACCAATGCACAACGTTGCTTGGTCGCCGGTTTTTGTGGCTGGCGTTATATAGCCTTTGTGACACACCACGGTTCTCAATTGCGCTAGCTCAGAGTTTGGTTCTACATTTAATTGAGTAATTTGCCCACGTACTGGGCGAATCGGAATCGTCGCTTGCGGTAACAAGTCAGCGAGCTGTGCGCCATTGGCGAGTACCAGTTGGTTAAACGCATCGCTGCTGCCGGTTGTGTTGGTGACGGTCCACAACAACGCGGTTTTTTCTATTGCGACAACCTGTGTCGCAGATTTCACTTCTGTTGTTAATCCATGTTGCTGGCGATACGCCAATGCTTGCTCTGCGATGCTGGCTACCAGTTCAGTGGGCTGCACCCAACCGGCATTGGGGTAATACAATGCGGGTGCGGGTAGGGCGATGCCAGCGATGGTGCTGGCTTGTTGTTGCGTTGCGCCTTGCACGAGGGTTTGCGGGTAAGCACCGAGTGCAAGTAGTTTACGAATGCGACGGTTTGCGTCGCTACCTGTTGCTAATTCAAGCACGCCGGAGAAATTAACGGCCTGCGGAGCAAGTTCGGTATACAAGCGTTGGGCGTAAAGAAAAGCATGGCTGTAAAACTCGCTAGTGCGTGTCCAGTTGGCTTGCAGCAGGGGATAAACCGCGCCTTGTGGGTTGCCAGAGGCGCCGGTGGCCCAACCTTGGCTGGGTTGCAGCAGCGTGATGTTGCCGGGGTAGTCTCGTAATGCCCATAATAACGAAGCTGCGGCAATACCGTCGCCGATGATGCAAAGTGTTTGTGGGCGGCTACTGGCGGACTGCTTAAGGAAAGGATTGCGGCTCTGTGGTTGTGCGAGTTTCTGTTGATAGCCGCGGAGCATTTCTCGTTTGCTGCCAAAGCCTGGAACTTTTTGCATATGAATGCCGGCTTGCTGTAAGCCTCGGCGGACGTGGCCGGTGGCGGTGAACGTCGCAAGGGTTGCGCCGGCACGCATGCTACGGGCGATGCCACGGTAAAGTTCGGGTTGCCACATGTCTGGGTTTTTACTCGGGGCAAAGCCGTCGAGGTACCAAGCGTCGACGCTATCGGCATGGTTGGCGGCCCAGTCTGGTAAAGCTGTTAGCACATCGGCGAAAATTAGGTCGAGGGTGATGTTTGGGTGCAGGTGCAAGCGGTGCTGTCCGCTTAACTGCATGGGGTAATGACGCAGCAGGGTGGCGCTTAATTCACGCAGTTCGGGTATGTGTGCCCAATGGCTCAAGGCGCGCTCGAGGTCTTGACGACGGAGCGGGGATTTTTCAAAACTGGTGTAGTGCAGCATTTGTAACGCTAACGCGTTAGCCGCAGGCGCTTTCTTGTTACATGCTGTCGCATTCGCCGCAGGCGCTTTTTGCAACGCCAACGCATGCAAAAACGCAGCAGCCGTGAGCAAGAAGTTTAGGCCGGTACCGAATCCGGTTTCGGCGATGTGAAAAACTTGGCCGGGTTTGAGGTTTTGCCAACGCTCGGGTAAACCATTTTGTTGTAAAAACACGTACTTGCTTTCGGCAACACCGTCGTCGCGAGAAAAATAAATGTCGTCATAATGGGTGGACTCAGGTACCCCTTGGGCGTCAAACTGTACCGACGCAAACGAAATAGCAGGGGATGTTGCGGACGAACCGGACATATTCTTCGACCTTTTTTGGCTTTTTTTTGGCTTTTTTTAAGTTCGTAGTCATGAGCTTGTACTAAACTCTTCCCAAGCTTGTCCCTAGCTTTTCGTGGCGATATTGGGAAGTTGGACATTGCGTAAGACAGCCGACCACTTGCTGTGCGCATTTCCGTTTTCGTTTGGAACAGGTATGATAACGCAAATTTCATCATAGGACAGATTCAATGAGACGAGCAGTAGTCACTGGCATCGGAATTGTATCCAGTATTGGTAACAATAAAGAAGAGGTGCTGGCCTCACTTAAGGCTGGTAAATCAGGTATCACCCGTTCAGAAAGTTTTGCTGAAATGGGCCTGCGCTGTCAGGTTTGGGGTGATTTAAAGATTAATGTAAGTGAGCTTATCGACCGCAAAGCGATGCGCTTTATGGGCGACGCGGCTGCGTATGCTTACATTGCACTCGAGCAAGCGATTGCTGACGCAAAACTGACTGATGAAGAAGTTTCGAACCCACGTACGGGTTTAGTGGTTGGTTCTGGTGGCGCGTCGGGCGAGCACCAAGTTGCGGCTGCAGACACTTTGCGTGAGAAAGGCGTGAAGCGCGTGGGTCCGTACATGGTTCCACGTTGTATGGCGTCGACCACGTCAGCTTGTTTGGCGACACCGAAGAAAATTAAAGGTGTGAACTATTCGATTAGTTCTGCCTGTGCAACCAGCGCGCACTGTATTGGTCATGCCTTAGAGTTGATTCAACTTGGTAAGCAAGACCGTGTATTCGCTGGTGGTGGTGAAGAGCTTCACTGGACGCTGGGCATGGAATTCGACGCCATGGGCGCGTTGAGCACTAAGTACAACGATACGCCTGAGAAAGCGTCGCGTACTTATGACGCTGACCGTGATGGTTTTGTGCCTTCTGGCGGTGGCGGAATCGTGGTGATTGAAGAGCTGGAAACTGCGTTAGCGCGTGGTGCGAAGATTTACGGTGAAATCGTTGGCTATGGCGCAACCTCTGACGGTTATGACATGGTTGCTCCTTCAGGTGAAGGCGCGGTGCGTTGTATGCAAATGGCGATGGCTGATTTAGACGCCGAAATCGACTACTTGAATACGCACGGAACCAGTACGCCAGTGGGCGACGTGAAAGAATTAGCCGCAATTCGCGAAGTATTCCCAGCTAAAACACCATTAATCAGTGCCACGAAAGCAATGACGGGTCACAGTTTAGGTGCAGCGGGCGTGCACGAAGCGATTTATTCGTTGTTAATGATGGAGCACGGTTTCGTAGCCCCTTCAATTAACATTGATACGCTGGACGAAGAAGCTGTGGGCATGAATATTGTGATGGAGCCGGTTGAGCGTGAGCTGAACTTGGTGATGTCAAACAGCTTTGGTTTTGGTGGTACGAACGCGTCGTTGGTGTTTAAGAAGTACGCGTAAGACTGCTGGGCACGGAATCGCGAATTCCGGTTTTGCCTGCAAGCGATTGATGTGAAAGCCGAGGCCTGCGTGTCTCGGCTTTTTCTATTGGGATTTCGGTGATTTTCTCGGCATAATAGGCGAACTTAATTTGGGGTCGCGATGAAACTGTTGATCGACAAAAATTTGCCGAAAGCACATGAGCTTTTTGTGTCAGCTAACGCTGAAGCTGCTGGCGCTTTTGAGTCCGCTAGCGCAGAAGCCGCAGGCGCTTTTGAGTCCGCTAGCGCAGAAGCCGCAGGCGCTTTTATGTCCGCTAGCGCGGAAGCCGCAGGCGCTTTTATGTCCGCTAGCGCGGAAGCCGCAGGCGCTAGCGCGAGCGAGCACGAGCTGGTGTTTTACAGTGACCGCCAGCCGCCGGCAGCGGAATTAGCGGACTGCGACGTGTTGCTGATTCGTTCGGTGACCAAAGTGGACGCTGAGTTGTTGGCACAAGCACCGAATTTGAAATTTGTCGGTACGGCAACGATTGGCACCGACCACGTTGACCAACCGCTGCTGGCCGAAAAGGGCATTCGCTTTGTCAGTGCACCAGGTTGCAACGCGATTGCGGTGGGTGAGTATATTTTAGCGGCTGTGTTGGCGGTGCTGTTCAAGGGTAACCAAGCGGCGCTGGCGATAAATAATAACGCGACAGATGGCGTCGCAAATAGCCTGTCTTCGGTTAACTTGAATGCGGTCGTGATTGGCGCAGGCCATACCGGTACGCAGGTTTGTCAGCGTCTGTTGGCCTTGGGGATGACGGTTCATGTGATTGACCCACCTCGGCAAGCAGCCGGGTTGCCGGCACCAGAAGGTACCGATTACGTTGACTGGGCGGCATTGGCACAAGCAGATTTGGTCTCGTGTCATGTGCCGTTAACGCGCGAAGGTGAGCACGCGACGTATCATTTGTTCACTGCGGCCGAGCTTGAGCGATTGAAAAGTACGGTGATTTTTTGCAACGCCAGTCGTGGGCCGGTGGTCAACGCCGCAGATTTGCTGGCTTGGAAACGCAAGCGTCCCGACGTCAAGCTGGTGTTGGACGTGTGGGAGCATGAACCGGCCGTGAACCCTGATTTGGTTGCGGTGACAGAAATTGCCACGCCACATATTGCAGGACATAGTATTGAAGGTAAAATTCGGGGCACTTATCAGTTGTACCAGCAGTGGTGCGAGTGGCAAGGGGTTGAGCCGAAAATGGCATTGCACGACGTGCTGCCAAGTGAGTTGGTATTTACCGACGTTGTGGCAAATGCGGAAATAAGTCTGGCGCAAATCGCTGATTGGGTTGCAGCCGTGTATGCAGTGCGAGATGATGATCAGGCGTTTCGCCAGCAGGGTATGACCCCGGCGGGTTTTGATCAATTACGCAAGAATTATCGTTATCGTCGCGAATTAAGTGCGGCGAGACTGAGAAAGGAAAGTGACGAAGCGGGCGACGCAATTGCGAGTCGATTGCAAGCGCTTGGTTTTCAAGTTGAAGTGGAGCGAACATGAGTATTGAAGTGAATGTGGCGGTGCTAGGTGCAACCGGACTGGTTGGCAAGCAAATGATCGAATGCTTGGAAGAACGCAAGTTCCCAGTAAAGAAGTTGTTTCCATTAGCGAGTAGCCGTTCTGCTGGGCAAGACGTTCGCTTTCGTGGCGAAGAAATTACCGTCGAAGACGCAGCAACCTTTGACTGGGGCCAGGTCGATATCGCCTTTTTCTCGGCCGGTGGCAGCATTTCAGCTGAGTATGCGCCGAAAGCTGCGGACGCAGGTTGTGTGGTGATCGATAACACGAGTCAGTTCCGTTACGAGCCAGACATTCCATTGGTGGTGCCAGAAGTGAACGCGCATGCGATTGCCGAATTCCGCAACCGCAATATTATTGCTAACCCGAACTGTTCGACCATTCAAATGTTGGTGGCGCTGAAACCAATTCATGACGAGTTTGGAATTGAGCGGATTAACGTGTCGACCTATCAGTCGGTTTCAGGCGCTGGCGCGTCGGCTATGGACGAGTTGGCTAAGCAAACGGCGACGTTACTGAATGGTAAGCCGGTCGAAATTAACGAGTTTAGTCGTCAAATCGCGTTCAACTGTATTCCGCAAATTGATGTGTTTTTAGACAACGACTACACCAAAGAAGAAATGAAGATGCACTGGGAAACCCAGAAGATCTTAGGTGACGAGACGGTGATGGTGAATGCCACGGCGGTGCGGGTACCGGTGTTCTTTGGTCACGCCGAAGCGGTGCACTTAGAAACGCGCATGCCGATTGACGTTGATCGGGTGAAGAGCTTGCTGGCGAACGCACCGGGCGTGGAAGTGTTTGAAGCGAATGCGGACTTCCCAACGCAAGTGGGTAACGCTGCGGGTCATGACACCGTGTATGTCGGCCGGATTCGCAAAGACTATACCCACCCGAATGGCTTGAATTTATGGGTGGTTGCCGACAATATTAGAAAAGGTGCGGCGACCAACAGCGTGCAAATCGCAGAACATTTATTGCGCGATTATTGGTAAGTTTGTTCAGCGCGAGCTGATTTAATCGCTTTATTTTTCTGGCAGGGAATAAAAATAATGAAAAATGCATACCCAGAAAGAAAACGTCACAACACCAAAGCGTTCGCAATGAGTGCGGGCTTGATTGCAAGTTTGGCACTGACGCCAGCACTGCTTTTCGGAGCGGGTGCTGGCCAAGTGCAAGAGCAGTCTGGTGAGCTTGATGCGCCACAAGTTGAGCAGCAAGCTGCCGAGGCGCGACAAACGCACGGGCCGACGACCTCGTCGGACACGCTTTGGTTAATCGCCAATCGTTATCACCCAGACCGTAGTGTTTCAGTGTATCAAACCATGGTGGCCTTCATGGAGAAGAACCCCCATGCGTTTCCGAATGGCAACATTCATGAATTGCTGCGCGGTGTGCATTTGCATGTGCCGACTTTAGCGGAAGTGCGCGAGGTGGATTTAGCCTCAGCTACGCAAAGCATGGTCGAAGCGCTCGGTGGCCTACCGTCGCCGCGCTTGAATGCACAAATGCGCACGCTACAAGCGGAGTATGAAGCGCAAATTGAACAGCTGCGTGAAGAGCTGCAAACAGCGCAAGCCGATGTAGACGATTTTTCGGCCCGCAATAGCGAGTTGAATGAGCGCTTGCGCGACCTTGAACGCACGTTGGAACAGCTGCGTGCTGACTTAGCCGACGCCAATGCCAATGAACAAGCGCTGCTGCAGCAGTATGCTGATTTAGAGCGTGCGCAAGCTCAACGCGAGCTTTCTAGTTCGGCTCAGCGCCCAGCGGCGAGCTCAGGGCAGCGTGCACTGGTCGAAGACGCTTGGTGGCACCGTGACTACATTGTTTATGCGTTGGCTGCGATTACTTTGTTCTTTATTTTCTTCTCGATGATTCTTGTGCGGCGTCAATCGCGAGTTGCGAAAGCGCTGGCGGCGTCACCGTACGAAGTGGCGGCGTTTAAGAAAATCGAAGCTGAGATTGACGATATTGCTGCGGTTGAAGAAGCGAACGCGAAGAAAGAAGCGGCTGGCGTTGCGGCTGGCTCGACAAACGATGCGACAGACGGTGACGCAGGTGCCGGTGCTAGTGCTAGTGTCAGTGCGACAAACGATGACGCAGGTGTTGACGATACAGTACTTGAAGAAGAGAGATCTGAAGCAGAAGTTGAGTTTTTAACTCGCGAAAACGAAGCGAGCGAAGCTGTCGCCAGTGATTCTGACGCCAGTGACTCCGAGACCAGTGTTCAAGACGATATTGAAAACACTGCTGAAGGCGTTCCTGTTACGCCGGTTTTGAAGCCGGAATATCGAGACATTGACGAGATTATCGAAGAAGCCGAGGCGGAAGCTGACGACGACAGTGATGAAGACGAAGGCCAAACCGAAGAAGAAGCGGTGCGTCATCAGCGTGAGCAGCTCGCAGCGCAGCTTGATTTAGCGCGGGCGTACATTGAGATGGAAGAGTACGACGAAGCTGAGTCGGCAATTTTAAACGTGCTTGAGGGTGAAGACGAAACGTTACGCAACGAAGCGGCGGAACTCTTGAAACGGGTTAAGAAAGACAGTTAAGGAAAGAAAAGACGTTCATGCGCATTGCCTTGGGAATCGAATATGACGGGAGTCGCTACTTTGGGTGGCAGCGTCAGCACGCAGTAACGAGTGTTCAAGAAGAGTTAGAACGCGCATTAAGTAAAGTGGCGAATCATGAGGTGCAGGTGGTGTGTGCGGGGCGGACGGACGCCGGTGTACACGCCACTGGCCAAGTGGTGCATTTTGACACGACTAGTGTGCGAGCCGATCAAGCTTGGACCATGGGCGTGAACACGAACTTACCGGCCGACATTGCCGTGCGCTGGGTGCGAGAAGTGCCTGAAGACTTCAGTGCGCGCTTTAGTGCGGTGTCGCGGCGTTATCGTTATGTGTTGCATAATGCGCCGCTGCGCCCTGGTATTGGTGGGAACTTAGTGACGCATTTTTACGCGCCACTAGATGCAGAGCGCATGCATGAAGCTGCGCAGTGTTTACTAGGTGAGCAGGACTTTTCGTCGTTTCGGGCGGCACAGTGCCAGTCGAATTCGCCGAATCGGAATATTCACTTTATTCACGTGCACCGCTATGGCGACTTTGTGGTGGTCGATATTCAGGCGAATGCGTTTGTGCATCACATGGTGCGTAACATTGTCGGGTCGTTGTGTGCGGTTGGCCGCGGCGAGCAAGACAAGGCATGGTTAGCGGACTTATTGGCGGCGCGGGATCGGACCTTAGCAGCAGCGACAGCAAAGCCGAACGGTTTGTATTTGGTTAATGTGGCTTACCCGGAAGAACTCGGGTTACCGAAAGTGGCGTTAGGTCCACTGTTTTTACCAGAGAAAATCGGCGATCTTGATTAAAAAGGCGGCATTTCGCCAACAGTTTAGACCACTTCAGACTGCACTATTGCGTAAGTTTATGCTTTAATGTGCAGCCATATTACGATCAGCGTAGTCAAAGACAGAAGGTTTTTATGAGCTGGATTGAGCGAATTCTTGCAAAGCCACAATCGAGTAAGAAGAAGAATATTCCAGAGGGAGTTTGGAGTAAGTGTGAAGGCTGCGAGGCGATTTTGTATCGTGCTGACCTTGAGCGCAATTTGCACGTGTGTCCAAAATGTAACCACCATATGCGCGTCACTGCACGCGAGCGTTTAGACGCATTCCTCGACCCAGATGGTCGCGAGGAGATTGGTGCTGAGCTTGAGCCGCAAGATAAACTCAAGTTTAAAGACACGAAAAAATATAAAGACCGGATTGCTGCAGCGCAAAAAGCGACTGGTGAAAAAGACGCATTAGTGGCCATGAGTGGCTCTTTGAAAGGCAATCCGATTGTAGCCACCGCATTTGAATTTAATTTCATGGGCGGTTCGATGGCGTCAGTTGTTGGTGCCCGTTTTGTGAAAGCAGCAGAAGTGTGTCTTGAGCGTAACATTCCGTTGGTGTGTTTCTCGGCTTCAGGCGGCGCGCGGATGCAAGAGGCGTTATTGTCGCTGATGCAAATGGCGAAAACCTCAGCTGCGCTGGCTCGCATGAGCGAAAAAGGTATTCCGTTTATTTCTGTATTAACCGACCCAACCATGGGTGGGGTGTCGGCAAGTTTAGCGATGCTAGGTGACGTTAACGTGGCTGAGCCGAAAGCCTTAATTGGTTTTGCTGGCCCGCGGGTTATTGAACAAACCGTGCGTGAAACTTTACCGCCGGGCTTCCAGCGGGCTGAGTTCTTGTTAGAACACGGCGCGGTGGACATGATTGTTGATCGCCGTGACATGCGTGACCGTTTAGCGGGTTTGTTGGCGAAGTTCCAACACTTGCCAACCACCTACACGGAAGCTGCGGCAGAATAACAGCGGACTAACGATAGACTGAAAGAGACAACAACTTGAACTTGTCGATTGCAGAGCAAGCCACTTGGGATTTATCTCAGTGGCTTGTTTATCTTGAGAGCATTCATAATCGTTCCATCGACATGGGGCTTGAGCGAGTGCGTGCGGTTGCCGAGCGCCTCAATGTGCTAACGCCGCGTGGTTGCTGCTTTGTCGTAGCGGGCACGAATGGCAAAGGCTCCACCGTGCGCTACTTGGAAACCATGGCCATGGCTGCCGGTCATTCGGTAATTGCCTATACCTCGCCACACATCGACCGCTACAGCGAACGTGTGCGTTGGAACGACCAAGAGCTTGCCGAATCTGAACACGTAGCCGCCTTTCAAGCGATTGAACAAGCGCGCGGCGACATTTCCCTGACTTACTTTGAGTTTTCGACGCTAGCCGCGTTGTGGCTGGTGCAGCAAAAGGATCCCGACGTGGTGGTGCTGGAAGTGGGTTTAGGTGGCCGCCTCGACGCGGTAAATATCATTTCTGCTGACGTTGCTGTGGTAACCAGTATCGGCATTGATCATGTGGCCTTGCTTGGTAATAACCGCGACGACATTGGTTACGAAAAAGCGGGAGTTTATCGCCAAGGGCTGCCTGCGGTCTGCGGTGACCCAGAGCCACCGGCGCGGTTGGTGAACCATGCGCAAAGCATTGGTGCCGATTTTTACCGAGTGAACCATGAGTTTCGCGGAGAGCGTCACGCCGATACCTTCGATTTTTATGGGCCTTGCGCCACATGGAAAGACTTGCCGATTCCGCAGTTACCTTATGCCAATGCGCTAACCGCGCTCGCGGCGCTGCAGTTGAGTGGCCTTAGTTTTAACGTCGAAACCATTCGCCAAGGCTTGGCGCAAGCGCGTTTACCGGGGCGGATGGAAGTGTTGTCAACGCAGCCGACCTTGGTGGTCGATGTTGGTCATAACCCACACGCTGCTGAGTATTTGTGTCAGGAATTGCAAGTTCGTTACCCGCATAGCCGTTTTCGGATTATTTGCGCCATGCTCAATGACAAAGATCATGCAGGCACGATGGCGCCGTTTGCAGAGCTGGCTGACGCATGGTATCTAGCGCCTTTATCGGGTGAGCGTGGAACCTCTGCGGAGACGCTGGTCAAACATTTACCACAGCGCGTGCAGGCGCCGGTTCGTTACCAAACATTTGCTAGCGTTGGCGAAGCTTTACAGGCGACGTTGGTAGACATCAAAGAAAATGATGTTATTGTTGGGTTTGGATCGTTCTTGACCGTTGCAGCGATAAAAAAAGCATTTCAAAAGGGGTAGAAAGTGGCTAGTCCGTTACAGAATCGTATTGTTGGTACCGTCATTGTACTTGCACTGGCTGTGATTATTTTGCCAGACCTTTTAACGGGCAAAAATTATCAACCCGAAGAAGACTTTCAAGTCAGCCCACTGCGTCCCGAAGTCGACACACAAATGCGTCGGCCTGAATTTCCTGACAACTTTGACGAGCTAACTGAGCGCAATGAAGCGGCTTACGAAGGTGATGTGGTTGACGACCAGCTTGACCACGAAGTTGATCAGGGACTGCGCGAAGTGGCGGAAGCGCAGCTAGGGGAAAGAGCCGGTCGTGACCCAGCTAACGCTGAACGTGCAAGTTCAGAACAAGCAGCGCCGGTGGTCGAAGGTGAAGCTTGGGCCATTCAACTGGGGGCGTTTCGCAATGCCGACCGTGTTGCTGAGTTAGTCACTGAATTGCGTGGCCAAGGTTTTGCTGCCTATAGCCGCGTGGTGCGTAATAGTAGCGGCGATACCTTAACATTATTATTAGTTGGCCCCGACATTAACCGCGAGCGCTTAGAAGCACAGCTACCGCGGTTACTTGAAGTGGTGAAGTTACAAGGGCGCATTGTTGAGTACGAGCCAGCCCGTTAGCGTCTGACGTTTAGAACTCAGTGCAAGCCCGTAACGGCGACGGCGACAAACACTGCAAAATAACAAGGACATTTTGCGCAAAGTCAGGTAAAATTTCGCGCGAATTGAAACCATGGTGACATAGTGATGGGATGGTTTGATATTGCGATTATCGCAATCATTGGTTTGTCGATAGTCATTAGCCTTATTCGCGGTTTTGTGCGGGAAGCTTTGTCACTCGCCGTGTGGGTTGCAGCATTTGTGGTCGCGAGTCAGTTTTATGCTGAGCTGGCGGCATTTTTTACCAGTATTCAAGACGATATCGTGCGTAACGGTGTCGCTGTTGCCATCTTATTCGTACTGACACTCATTGTTGGTGCGCTCGTTGTTTATCTCATTAGTACATTGGTGGAAAAAACCGGTTTAACCGGCACCGACCGTCTACTTGGCGCAATTTTTGGCGCGCTGCGCGGCATTCTAATTGTCAGCGCTATCTTATTTTTCGCTGATGCGTTCACTGCCATTGCCCAGCAAAACTGGTGGCAAGAGTCGTTATTAGTGCCTCATTTTTCAATTTATATTCAATGGTTCTTTGAGTATTTCGAAAACTCGTCCAGCTTTCTACAGCAGGGTTAATTACTGAGAGGTTTGTGCATGTGCGGAGTAGTAGGAATCGTAGGTAACCAACCGGTTAACCAAGCCCTCTACGATGGTTTAACAATGTTGCAGCACCGTGGACAAGATGCTGCCGGTATCATGACAATTGACGGGCAGACGCTGCGTTTACGTAAGTCGAATGGATTAGTCCGCGATGTCTTTCATACCCGACACATGCGGCGTTTAAGCGGTAATATTGGTATCGGCCACGTGCGTTATCCAACCGCAGGAAGCAGTAGCTCGGCAGAAGCACAGCCGTTCTATGTTAACTCGCCATTCGGGATTGCTATGGCCCATAACGGCAACTTAACCAACGCCGACGAGCTACAACAGTCGCTGTTTAATCAAGCTCGCCGCCATATTAATACCTCGTCTGACTCTGAAATTCTGCTTAATATCCTCGCCCACGAACTTCTCCAAACCAATCAGCTGTCACTCAGCGCTGAGCATATGTTTGCAGCGGTTGAGCGTGTGCATGCGCAAGTGCGTGGTGCTTATGCTGTGGTCGCGATGATTATCGGCCATGGTTTATTAGCGTTCCGCGACCCGCACGGTATTCGCCCGTTGGCATTAGGTAAGCGCGAAACCCCGCAGGGTAGCGAGTACATTGTGGCGTCAGAAAGCGTGGCAATCGACGGTACTGGTTTTAGCTACGTGCGTGACGTTGAACCAGGCGAAGCGATTTATATTACCGAAGACGGTCAGCTGTTTAGCCAGCAATGTGCGGCGAATCCAGTGCATAACCCATGTATTTTTGAATACGTTTATTTTGCGCGCCCAGACTCGTTCTTAGATGGTGTGTCGGTGTATGCGAGCCGAATTAACATGGGCCGTAAGCTCGGTGAAAAGATTCAGCGCGAATACGCTGACCTCGACATCGATGTGATTATCCCAATTCCAGAAACCGCTTGTGATATCGCGTTAGAGATATCGCGCGTGCTGGGTATTCCATATCGCCAAGGGTTTGTAAAAAACCGCTACATTGGCCGCACGTTTATCATGCCGGGGCAAACTCAACGGCGGAAGTCGGTGCGTCGTAAGCTAAACGCCATTAGCGCTGAATTTAAAGATAAAAACGTGTTGTTGGTGGACGACTCAATTGTCCGTGGCACGACCTCGGAACAGATTATTGAGATGGCCCGGGAAGCAGGCGCGAAGAAAGTTTATTTTGCCTCGGCGGCACCAGAGATTCGTTTCCCGAACGTATACGGAATTGACATGCCAAGCGCCAATGAGCTGATTGGTTATGGTCGTGAAGTTGACGAGATTTCAGCGCTAATTAAAGCCGATGGCCTCATTTATCAGGACTTAAGCGACTTAATTGCTGCGGTTCGCGATGAAAACACAAGTTTAGTGAAGTTTGAAACGTCGGTCTTCAACGGCGAGTATGTCACCGGTGATATTAACCAAGACTACTTGGATCGTTTAGATGCGGCGCGCAATGATAATGCACGCCATGGTAGTGATCAGGACGAGACAAACCACGAATTACACAACGAAGGAGACTAGGACGATGAGTAAGTTATTACGGACGATGATGGTTGCGCTACTAGGGTTAGTTTGGATGACCTCTGCGCAAGCGGAAATCCTCTATAAAGCAAAGTTTGGTGAGCAAACTTGGTGGATTTTAGGCACGATTCATGTGGGCACTGGCGATGAGATGCGCTTGGCCGACAGCACCATTGAAGCGTTTTTACAAAGCGACAAGGTGTGGATGGAGTTGACGCCAAGCGAGATGGAACAAGCGGCTATGGTGATGATGCAACACGGTATGCGCAGTTCGAATTTCTTCCCGTCAAACCTTGAGAAAGACACTTGGGCAGCCCTACAAACGCAACTGATGGCAGCTGGTATTCAGCCGGCACAAATTGTTGCTCTAGAGCCGTGGTTGCTTGAGCTGATGATGATTATGCAAATTGCTGCGCAGCAAGGTTTTGACGCAGAAATGGGCTCTGAGTCTCAGCTGATGGCGCGTATTGGCGACATGCAAGGCGAGTTGATTGGTTTTGAAACGGCCGAAGAGCAGATTCTTGCCCTGATTGCTTCTGCAGCCGAGTCTGACCAAGCGCAAATCGAGCGTTTGCTTGAGCAACTCGAGATTGGTGTTGACCAGTTGCATGACATGAAAGATCACTGGGTGAACGGCAACCTCGACGCGTTAATGGCGATTATGATGGAAGACCTTGAGCCAGAGCAGCGTGAAGCCATGCTAGACCAACGTAACCTGAATTGGATGGCGCAGTTGCAGGATTATTTTGGCACCACCAGCGGTACCTATTTCATTGCCGTTGGTGCAGGCCATTTAGGTGGTGAAACTGGCTTGATTCCAGGGTTTGAAGCCGCTGGCGCAACCATTGAGAATCACTCGTCACAGCGTTAATTGCTGCGAATTCGCTGGCTGCCTGAAAGCTAAAAGAAAAAAGCAAAAGCTAAAACGAAAAAACCGCTGTTGGTGTAAACCACAGCGGTTTTTGTTTGCCTGCCAGCTCAGGTGTTGTTGAGCTTTTGGTTTCAATCGGTTGGTTTAAACCCGCTGGAACGGGTAAACCGAGCCAAGGTGCATGATTTGCGTGAGTTCATCGAGCGCGGTGCGCGACTCGATTAGCAAGTTCGGGTCAGCGAGGTCGTCAGATGACAACTCGTCACGGTAGTGCTTGTCGACCCATTGGTTTAAACGCGCGTACAGCTCGTCGGTGAGAATCACGTTCGGGTTCACCGCAGCAAGCTCCTGATCGTTTAGCGCCACACGTAAACGTAAGCAGGCTGGACCACCGCCGTTGCGCATACTTTGCTTCACATCGAAATAACGCACTTCTTTGATTGGCGTGTCCATACCGACTAGGTCGTTGAGGTACTGGGCAACGCGCTCGTTTTCCTGACATTCAGTTGGCGCAATTATCGCCATGTGACCAGGCTTCAAGGTGATCAACTGAGTGTTAAATAAATAGGTTTTGACCGCATCGTCAACGCTGACCACATTCGTCGGCACTTTAATAAAGTGAATGCTTTGGCCAAGCTTTTGTTCGAGCTCGGCAAAGCCTTGGGCTTCATTAATAAAGGCTTCTTCGTGGTAGAACATCACGTTCTGGTTGCCAACGGCAATCACGTCGTTATGAAATACGCCTTGGTCGATCACAGCAGGGTTTTGCTGCATAAACACAACGTTGTCTGGCGACAGCCCATGTAAACGTGCGACAGCTTCTGACGCTTCAAAAGTTTGGCGCGCAGGATAACGGGTTGGCGCCGGCTTTGAACTGTCAAAAGCATGACGTCCATAAACGAATAATTCGACGCCCGCATGGCCGTAGTCAGAGCAGAAGCGGGTATGGTTCGCGGCACCTTCGTCACCAAAATGCTCGTTGTCTGGCAAATGGCGGTGATGTTCAAAATAGCGGCTATTGGCGAACATGGCTTGCAGAATGCGCCCTGATGTTTCTGGCTCTAACGAACGATGAAATTTATTGGTCAGGTTCGCTGGTGTGAAATGGACCTTGCCGTTGCGGGTGTCGGCGCTTGGCGACACAGTTGCAGCGTTGGCTGTCCACATGCTCGAAGCTGAGCAGCAGGCACGGAAAATAGCCGGTGCTTCTTTGGCGGCTTTGGCCAGCACTTCGTGATCTTCACCTTTAAAACCAAGCCGACGGAGTGCATAAATATCCGGGCGCTCTTGCGGTGCTAAAACACCTTGAACCATGCCCATTTCTTGCAATGCTTTCATTTTGGCAAGGCCTTGCTTGGCCGCCGACTTCGGACTTGAGGTACTTTTAGCGTTACTCAGTGACGCAACGTTACCGAATGACAGGCCCGCATAATTGTGGGTTGGGCCAACTAAACCGTCGAAATTGACTTCAAAATGCTGCATAAATGGACAATGCTCCTTTTCGTTCGGTAGCGCGTAAACCACCTTTAGTAGTGGCCATTATACGCAACCGCGGGCTTGTGAACAGCCCCGATTCCGTGCAGGCTGTTGGTAAACCAAGTGACCGAGCGCCGTCGTTGGATAAGTATTCAAGTTTTGTCAGTTTTTACCTATTTCTGCGAATTCGGCTTGTTTCTGAGGCTGAGAACCTATATACCTTAAAAAAGAGCGCCACAGCGAGACTTCACTTGCAGAATTTGTTGTGAAGGTTTATACAGGACGCAAAATTAGGCGTTACATTCGAACATTAATAAAGAGACAACGGATTTCATGGCTAAATCTCTGGTAATTGTAGAGTCCCCAGCGAAAGCGAAAACCATTAATAAATACCTAGGCAACGACTTCATTGTGAAGTCGAGCGTAGGTCATGTGCGTGACTTGCCGACTAAGAGTGTTGCGACAGCGAGCTCGAAGACGCCCGCACAAGTGCGACAAATGAGTCCGGAAAAGAAAGCCGAATACCAACGACAGCGTGACTACGAAAAATTGGTTGCGCGCATGGGTATTGACCCTGAGCACGGCTGGAAACCGCATTATGAAGTGCTGCCGGGTAAAGAAAAAGTTGTCAAAGAATTACAGTCGTTAGCGAAAAAGGCTGACAAAGTCTATCTCGCAACGGATTTGGACCGCGAAGGGGAAGCTATTGCGTGGCACTTACGCGAATTGATCGGTGGTGATGACAGCCGCTATCAGCGCGTGGTGTTTAACGAAATCACACAGAAGGCGATTCAAAATGCCTTTGCTGAACCAGCGGAATTGAATATTTCTCGGGTGAACGCCCAGCAAACGCGCCGTTTCCTTGACCGTGTGGTTGGCTTTATGTTGTCGCCGCTGTTGTGGAAGAAAGTTGCGCGTGGTTTGTCGGCGGGCCGAGTACAGTCGGTTGCAGTGCGCCTCGTTGTCGAGCGTGAGCGTGAGATTAAAGCGTTTGTGCCGGAAGAATACTGGCAGGTGTTTGCAGACCTGAGTGCCCAAGAGCATGACGTCCGCTTTGAAGTATTGAAAGAAAATGGTAGTGCTTTCAAGCCGACCAACGAAGCGCAAACCATGGCGGCCGTGGCGGTTTTAGAAAAAGCGCAATACCGCGTGGTGGGTCGCGAAGACAAACCGACGCAAAGTCGACCGTCGGCACCATTTATTACGTCAACCTTGCAGCAAGCGGCGAGCACGCGCTTAGGCTATGGCGTGAAGAAGACCATGATGTTAGCCCAGCGCTTGTACGAAGCGGGTTATATCACCTACATGCGTACCGATAGCACTCATTTGAGTGCAGATGCATTGCAAAGTGTTCGTGGCCATATTGAAAAGAGCTATGGCCCAGAGTATTTGCCAGCGAAACCGAATTTTTATGGCACCAAAGCGAACGCCCAAGAAGCGCACGAAGCTATTCGTCCGTCGGATGTGAAAGTGAAGTCGTCACAGCTAAGTGGTATGGAGCGTGACGCCGAGCGGTTGTATGAGCTGATTTGGCGCCAGTTTGTCGCCTGTCAGATGACGCCAGCTAAATATGACGCCACCACGATTACAGTTGCGGCGGACCGTTTTGAATTAAAAGCGAAAGGGCGCGTGATGCGCTTTGATGGTTGGACGCGTGTACAGCCACCGGCGGGTCGTAAAGGTAATGAAGATACTGAGTTACCAGATTTACAGAAAGACCAAGCCTTGGCGCTTGACGGGCTGGATCCGCAGCAACATTTCACTCGACCGCCAGCGCGTTACAGCGAAGCGTCGTTAGTGAAAGAGCTCGAGAAGCGTGGCATTGGCCGACCGTCGACCTATGCTTCGATTATTTCGACGATTCAAGATCGCGGTTATGTACGCGTCGACAACAAGCGTTTTTATGCGGAAAAAATGGGTGAGATCGTCACCGACCGCCTCACTGAAAACTTCAGTGACTTAATGAGTTATAACTTTACTGCGGAAATGGAACAGCGTCTCGATGACATCGCCGTGGGTAAACAAAACTGGCAGGAAGCACTGGACCAGTTCTACTTGGATTTCAAAGACAAGCTTGAGCAAGCCGAAGGCGATGAAGAAGCCGGTGGCATGCGTAGCAACCAAATGGTTGAAACCGACATTGACTGTCCGACTTGCGGCCGGAAAATGGGGATTCGTACGGCGTCGACCGGGGTGTTCTTAGGTTGTACCGGTTACAACTTGCCACCGAAAGAGCGCTGCACGCAAACTCTGAACCTGGTTTCTGGTGACGAAGCGGTGAAAGTATCGGACGACGATGATGAAGCCGAAGCGTTGGCATTGCGGGCGAAAAAACGTTGTAACAAATGCGGCACCGCAATGGATTCATACTTGCTCGACCAAAGCCGGAAATTGCACGTGTGTGGTAACAACCCAGTGTGTGACGGTTACTTTATTGAGCAAGGCGAATTCAAGATCAAAGGCTATGAAGGCCCACTGATTGAATGTGACCGTTGCGGCAGCGACATGCAATTAAAGTCAGGCCGTTTTGGCAAGTACTTTGGCTGTACCAACGACGACTGTAAGAATACTCGCAAGCTGCTGAAGAACGGCGAAGCTGCGCCACCACGGGAAGATCCGGTAATGTTGCCAGAGCTGCCGTGTGAGAAGTCAGACGCATACTTTGTGTTGCGTGACGGCGCTTCGGGGATTTTCTTGTCAGCAAACACTTTCCCGAAATCGCGTGAAACTCGCGCGGTCACGGTGAAAGAATTGCAGCGCTTTAAAGATCGCATTCCGAGCAAGTTCCATTATTTGGCGGAAGCGCCAAGTGAAGACGAGCAGGGCAACGATGCCATTGTGCGCTTTAGCCGCAAAAATAAAATTCAGTACGTGATGACCGAAGAAGGCGGGAAGCCGACGGGTTGGCAAGCGTATTATGAAAATGGCAGCTGGACAGTGACCAGCGCGAAAGCGACGGCCAAGAAGGCTCCTGCTAAGAAAGCGGGTGCGAAAAAGAGCGCCACGAAAAAAACAGCGACGAAAAAGAAAGCTCCAGCAAAATCTAAAACGGGTGCTTGAGTAGATACTGACAGTTAATCAACGCTTAGATTTAAGAGAGCAGTAGTAACAACTGACACCGACAGCATAATGGACATGCACCGGTGTGAGTGGCAGGAAGCCAACCTATTTTAAAAAGGACTTTGTATGCAAACCCTTCGTGTATTGCTGACGACGGCGTGTGTCACGTTCGTCGTCAGTTTCTTCTTGGGCGTGTTCATCAGCGCGCCTGCATTCAGTCAGGGTTTACCCGCATGCCCGCCGCTACAGGTAAGCGGTGTCAGTTCGTTGTCTGGGCACGGCGCTGCAGTGCCGGGTACGCACCCGACAGTGCGCGGCGAAGAGCCCGCCCGATTGCACGGCAATTCCTTTATTGAACTCGCGAATAACGCACCAGTCGGCTTGCACTATGTGCTGAAGCCGGGTTTATTGCGCCCGCAAGTCGAAGCATTACTGCGAGAGTATCTGCAAATCCAAGTCGTGATTTGGCAGGTACACGACAGTCATTTCTGGCCCACTGATTTTCGCCTTACCGCTGCTAGCCTCGACGGCTTGCTCGAAGCCTTGTTGCAACCTTATGGCATGGGTATTCGCTTGTATGCCAACCATACTGCTGAAATTTTCTATTTACCTGCTGCCGACGCGTCCTCTTTTAGAGGCCAGAGCGGCCGGGAGCGTGGGCAATGAGCCGGGCTTGGGCGGGTTTGCAGTTATTTGGGCTGATCCTGATGTTGGCAGGCTGTGCGGCATCCGAGAGCAATCAGGCGGATATGCGGGAGCGCATTAACCGTGATTTAGACCAGCAACGCAGCACTTTTGGTCAGGTTGCGACGCAGGACGTCGCAGAGCCGGTGCCGTTTTTAGAAATGCGCAGAGAGCTGTATGTCCCACCCATTCAGGCGGGCAGTCGATTACCGAGTTGGACAACGCTGAATGTCGAAGTAGCGTTCGAGGACTATCCGCTCGTACGTTTGCTGCAAGACATTGCCAGTCCGTTGGGGATTAGTGTGCGCTGGCTCGACCAAATCGATAACCAACAAACCATTTCGCTCGCCCATCGCGGCAACTTGGGCGAGTTCCTACGTAAAATCAGTGACCATACCGGTTTGTATTATCAGCTGGGTGAGAACTTTGTTTCTTGGCACCGCTTTGAAACTGCCGAATTTGATATCGCTTTTTTGGCCGGCAGTACTAACTATTTTCTTGGTGACGATGGGCGCAGTAGTAATCAGGGCAGTATGGGTGGTGGCCAAATGGTTGCTCATACCATTAGCAATCAGTCGCAGCAGTATTTGAATTTCAGCGGCACCGACTTGTCTGTGTGGGGCGATGTGAGTGCCGCATTGGCGATGCTAGTGTCTCCCGACGGCAGCTGGTCACTGAATCAAGCATCAACCTCCGTGTTAGTGCGGGACTTACCCGACCATGTCGAGCTAGTTCGTAATTATTTGCAGCAGTTAAACCGGCGCTTAACCCGGCAAGTCGCCATTGAAATTCAGGTCGTCGATATTGTCTTTAACGATAGTCGTCAGGTCGGCGTCGATTGGGACTTGGTCTACCGTATGACCAGCGGCAGTGGTGTGATTAACTTCGCTGGGCAGTCACTCGTGAACCAAGCGCAAGGTGGTGTGGCAGCCAGCTATCAACGGCTGTCTGGGCCGATGGCCGGCACAGAGCTTTTACTGCAAGCCTTGTCGCAGCAAGGCACAGTGCAAGTAACGAAACACCCACGACTGGTGACCCTGAACAATCAAATTGCGCAAATTCAAATCGAAGAAAATGTCACTTACTTGGCGTCGGCTGGCACGAGCTCGACGGCGAATGTTGGTAGCACGGATATTCTGATTCCTGGGGTGGTGACCACGGGTTTCGAGCTCTATGTGATGCCGAAACTGAGTGACAACCAAGTGCTGCTACAGCTGTCGACCACGCTGTCGGACTTAACCGGTATCGAGCAAATTCGCTCTGGCGATAGCCTCATTCAAACCCCGCAAACCAGTCGCAAGAAATTCTTTATGAAAGCCATGGTGGCGCATGAGGAAACCCTATTAATTACCGGTTTGCAGAACAGTAAAACCGAGCTGAATCAGCGCCAAGGCCTTTTAGGTCAGTTGTTTGGTGGGCGTGAAGAGCAGTCGCGCTTGCAGTCGGAAACTCTAATTTTAATGACCCCGGTCATTTTGAATTAAGGGGATTGCGATGTTGCCACAACCCTATATTGAACCCGTGCGCTCATATTTTCATTGCTGGCAGCGACAGCGCTATTGGCGGTCTCAGGCCGTGGCGGCTGGGTCGGCTGGGTCAGTTGCGTCGGTCGGGCCGGTCGAAAGTAGCGGTTTGAATCAAGCGTCATCGGTGGTGTTTCAACAGGCGAAAATTGGTCGTCAACGCTATTTGTTGCTGACCGCTGCGGGGCAAATGAATTACTTAGCGTGGGCACTGCAGCTATGTCGGCGCCCGCAAAGTGTATTTTGCCTGCAGCTGAGTTCCTGTTTCTTAACCTTGGCGTGGGACGACACTGTGCTGTTAGCGTATGTGTTTACCGACAGTCCGCCTGAATTTCTACTTCGTAATCTGGCTCAGCGCCAAGGCTTCCAACCACGGGTTTATTTTTACTCGCCAGCTGAGGCTTTGTCGCGAGCTGAGGCTCTTTCGCCCGAAAGGCAAGAACAGCCAAACAGGCAAGGGCAAATAAGCGACTTGGGGCAGTTAATAGCCGACTACTTTGTTAGCCCGTGTGAGCTCGTGAGTTTGGCGAATGAGCCAGCTGCGGTTTCAGTGCGGCGAACGCAAGCGAATACAGGAAACCGTTGGCAGGCGCATGTTGGGCGTTCACGTAAAGTGGTAGTGAGTGTGCTGGTATTTGTGGTGCTGCTCATCGGCATGAGCACGGTCTGGTGGCTTGCGACTGTGCTGATGCCGGTAGGTTCTGGTTCGGGCACTGACAAAGTGGTTGGCACCGATGCAGTTGCAACAGATGCAGTTGAAACAGAGGGTAATGTTCTGCCTGCTGTGGATAGCGACACAAGGCTAGGCGTTCAGGTTTTTCCAGCCTTGTTTTTACTGCCAGAGCTGATCAAAGAACAAGATTTGCAGGCGTATCGCATTGAGCTGCAGCAGGGTGGTGGACTGCCAAAGTTGCTAGTTACAAACAGTTCGGAACAAGACTGGCTGCGGGCATTTGAACTTGAGCATTTGCCAGCTCATGAATTTGCGACGGGAGTATTGCCGACACTGCTGAGCGAATGGTTACCGGATTTTGAACTACAACAACAGGGCAACGACTTTACGGTTCGTTTTCGCGAGGCTTGGCTGGAGGATTTAGCCACCTTTGCCTTCCTGGCCTTTACCCATGGTTTTGCGGTGACAGCGATTGATGTGCGGGGCAACGAAGGTTACGTCAGTGGCGAAATTCGGTTTTGGACCAAGGTGGGTTCATGAACATGGTCTGGGTTTTCCTGTCACTGTCGGTGTTCTTCGGGCAAGAGAGCAGCACCGTCACCCTTGAGCGAGAGCAACTACAAGCTTATCAACGGCAACTTGAAGAGGTTGGCACCAGCCGTCAGGCGCAATTATCGCTGCGCAACTTAACCTTGCAAGAACAGCAACTGCTGTTGGAAGTTCGGGTTGCGCGCTTGTTACTACAAAATGCTGAGTTGCAAACTCAGCTACAGGTTCAGCTGCAGGCTCAGCTGCAAGCTCAAAATCAGCAACAGCAAACGGGTCAGCTGCAAGCAAGGCAGCGACTCGAGCAAAGTTTGCGAAATGTGCAAGTGATAGCTGTGATGCGGGTCGGTGATCATGGTAGTGCGCGACTGCGGGTGAATCAGACATTGCGTCTCGTGCGCGACGGTGACATTTGGCAACCCGGTGTGCAAATACAGGTTGGCAGCATTTGGGTGGACTTTGTCATGACCGAGCGTTCAGCGCGTGCGCACACGCAGCGGGTTTACCTCGAGTCAACCGAGGAGCGGCGATGAAAGACTTAATGGTGGTCGATTTGCAACCGTGCGACGAATACTGTCGTGAACTGTTTGCAACCTGTTTGGACTTCCTAAAAACGAATGAGCATCGACAGCATGGCGCCGTAGTGCTTAGCGATGGTCGATTGCTCGCCTCTGCGGAAACTTGGCAGGAACAATTCTTCTTTTTGCAAAACCTTACCGGCCAAGCCCAACGTTTAGGTTTACCGGTGCAATGGGGCATCACGTCGATTGTGGCGCTGCGTCAGTATTTGATGGATTGTGACGGGATGCAGCGGCGTGAGGCTTTGGCGGAAGATCCGGCGCGATATGCCAGCTTGGCACAACAAACTCTCAGCGACATGTTGTTCGATGCGATGCAAAAGCAGGCTAGCGACATTCATTTGCAGTGTCGTGGCGACCAAGTTCGTGTCGCTTATCGCATCCACGGTTTGCTACAACAACAGGCCAGCCGCAACCGCACCTTCATTTCCGAAGTCATGGCTGCGGCATTTAATACCCAAGCGGATGATAGCCAAGAGCTGTTTCATGAGCAGCGTATTAGTGCCGCCAGTTTTGCCGCCACCTTGCCTGCACCCTATGGCGAAGTGCGCGTGCGGGCGCAGCAATCGACCTGTCAAAACGGTTATACCGTGACCTTACGAATTCAACAGCCGATCAGTACCCAAGCGGCGAGCTTTGCTGAGCTAGGTTTTGCACCGGAGGCGATGCTGCAGCTGCAAGCGTTTAGCCACTTAGCTGACGGATTAGTGATTTTCTCGGGGCCGACAGGGCACGGCAAAACCACCAGTTTAGCGGCGTTTAATCGCTTATTTCCAAGTTCACGCAAGGTGATTTCCTTGGAAGATCCGATTGAGATCATTCAAGACAATATTGAGCAAAAGTTCATTGCTGAAACCTTAGAGCCAGGCTCGTTCGCACGCATGGTCAAAGTGGTGCTGCGGGAAGACCCCGACATTCTCGCTATTTCCGAAATTCGTGACGCTGAAACCGCTGCTGCTGCCGTTTCGGCAAGCTTGACCGGACATTTTGTGGTGTCGACGATTCACGCGAGTAGTCCACGAGCCGTGTTAGCTCGTTTGCAGGACTTAAAAGTCGACACAGACAACTTAATTGCCAATGGGATTTTGCGCGGTGTGATTGGCCAGCGTTTAGTACCACAGTTGTGTCCGCACTGCAGTTTAGCTAGCGAGGAGGGCCCCGAATTTGGACGTGAGCTTCAATGTGATTTTGGACGTGAATTGGCGAGTGACTTAGTTACAAACCTGCGCAAATTGAATCCCGAAGGTTGTGCGATGTGTCATTTTAGCGGCACCGCTGGCCGGTTGCTGTTTGCGGAAATTGTGAGTTATGTGCAAGTTGTCGGTCAAACGTCCGGACCGACTTTGGCAGAGCAGGCCGCAATGGCGGTGTTAGCGGGACTTGTTGACCTGCAGCATGCGTGTGAAATTGTCCCGGATTTCCATACCTATTGGCAGCAGAATACGCATGCAGCGAGTTCAGTATGAGCGTAAGTCAGAAGCGAATAGGCCAGCATGCAAATAAGTAAAAGCACCACCCAACGGTTACTCCAGGCGTTACTGTATTGGTTGCGCGGTGATATTCGCTTAGGTGCGGCGCTGCAAGGGATTTTGTTGGTGGCCGAGGAGAACGGCGATCGTAAGCTGTATCAGTCGACCCTGGCGATTCGAACACAAATTAACAATGGCAGCTCGCTGAGCCACAGTTTGCGACCGTTTTTAGCGCAAGATGAATACGCTTTGTTACTGCTCGGTGAGCGCTTTGGTGTCATTTTACCGGCCTTAGAACGAATTGTGGCAACCCGCGAGCAGGCCGCCGCAACAGTTCGTTTGCTGCTGAGTAAGTTGGTGTATCCGCTGTCTTTGTTGGTCTTCAGCACAGCGCTGCTGGCGCTGATTAGCCAATACTTGTTTCCGCAACTACTGCAGGAGCAAATGGACCATGTGTTGCGCGGCCATGCAGAGCACTGGCGGTTGGTAACAGCGGGCTATTTAATCGTGATGTTGGCAGTGATGGCAGGTTTTGCGCTGGTCTGGAGTTGGCGACAGCGCAAAGTGGGTGGTCGTACCCGGCAAACAAATCAGTTATTGCGTACAAGTTTGGCGCTGTATTTCTGTGAGTCCTTCGCGCTATCTTTTCAGGGTCGCGCAAGTTTTCATCAAATTGTTTCTGTGCTGGCGCAGAATGCGTCAATCGCTATTCGGCAGCATGCGCAGCAGATGCAATTGTCGTTGCAAGGAGGTGAGCGCGTACTGGAGCGAATTATGGCCACCGGACTGTTTAGTCCCAGCGCCCTCTATGAAATTCAGTTATTGAGAAAGGAAGGGAAGAATCAGCATGACATGATGCTGAAAATTAAATCGTTAATTTGGTCTCGTTACGAAACTCAGCGATTACGACAAGTGAATGTTTTAGCGTATGTTTGCTATTTCTTCGCGGTGGTCAATATTGGGCTGATTATCGCCAACTTGGCGCAGTTAATTCAACTCACGTTTTTACAGTTCATTTAACGGATGCAAACAGGACATGGAGTCTCATATGCGCAAATCAACAGCAGGTTTTACATTTTTAGAAGTTTTGACCGTGATTACCATAGGTGCGTTTTTGGCCATTGGCGTCGCAAAAGCCGGTCAATGGGTGTCGTTCAACTCGAAGATTATTCAGTTGCAGAATGACGTGAATACGCTGCGGGCTGGTGTCCAGCAGTGGAAAATGAGTAACGGTGCCATGGTCGGTATCGAGGTTGAAAAACTGACCGAAGTGGCGATGTTACCGGAAGTGTGGGGCGACGGCACGGGGATGAGTCCGTGGTTGGGTGATTATACAATTGCTAATAACGCCCTTATTCCTGGAGCATTCGATGTCGTTGTTACTGAAATTCCTAATGAAGCAGTAGCGAAACGAATGCAGAGTTATTTTGGAGAGACGTTGCTGTCTTCTTCATATGCGACCGGTAGTTTATTACTTAAGTTCGCTGACTAACCCAACCTAAGCGTGTGTAACCTCTCGAGTCAACGCTGTATTCGCCGGTTCTTGCACACGCTTTTTTTTTTCGTTATTACCTCGTCATTCAGTTGCAATCGGCAACACGGATCCTAGCTAGCTGAAGTCAAGGAGGGCGCTATGTCTCGGTGTTTTAAAACGGTACGGACGAAAAGTGACTGCGGCTTCGCTTTAGCCGAGGTGTTGTTAGCACTAACGTTGTTTACTGTGCTTGGTGTCATGGCGATGCAGGCGCAAACGCATGCAGTTAAGTTAGCGCAAATTCGCATCGATGCGGCGGAGATTGAAACTGCCATGGATCTGTTTGGCCACTATGCGACGCAGCAGGAGCTGGACGCCGAGCAGGTGGTTGTGGGTAGTGACTTTAGTCAGTCGCTGCAACTGCGTGGTATTCCGGTGCCAAACATGCTCAGTCGTTTGCAGTCGGTTAGCGTGCTGGAGGAAGGCTTTCTATTTCATTGGTATTTGCAGGACTACGCACATACTGCTGCGCTCGTTCGGCGATTAGCAACGAGTCAGCAGCAAGGATCTAATGTGCTGACGTTTGCCGTGCGGCCGTGACCAGCACGACGTGTTGCATAGTATCTCTTAACGAACCAAGGACGGTAGTATGAACCTCAGCATGAATCTCAGTATGAACCTCAATAAGCAACGCGGCCAAAGTATGCTCGAAGCGGCAGTGACTCTCGGTGCGGCGACGATCATTTTGCTGCTGGCGATTCAATTTATTTGGGTGTTTTATGCTTCGCAGTTTGTGCAGTACGCGGCGCTGGAAACGGTTCGGGTGGCGAGCAAAACCAGTATGGATAACCTGACCATGCAGGCGAACTTCAATTATTTGATGAATAAAGATCCGCAATGGCGTTTTTCTTACGTGACCATGACCCGCCTGCGGCCGACCAATAAAGAACTTGAGGCTTACCCGTCAAACGATCTTGATTACAAACACGAGCTATTGGTTGATTACGCCGAAATTAGAATGGCGGGGATGAAGCCGGAGCAACAAGAGCAATATCTGAAAGATCGTATTCTGTTGGTGGAAGTAACCGCCTGTTACCCGTTAAAGGTGATTATTGCCAATCGAATTCTCAATGCGGCGTACTCGAGTTATAGCAAGAACGCCGCATGTTTAGCGCAAGATCACCTCGGTGCTGTGACTTGGCCGATACGGCGTCAGATTCGTGTTCCGCTGCACAGCCCACTTAGAGTTAAGAAGTAGGTTTTTATGCGTCCGCCTGAGATATGCTTGACATATGCTAATTTCACGCCTAGTGTCAATGGTACGAACATAGACAAGCCAGATGCTCTGGAGGTTGATATGAAAACCGCAGCATTATTTATCAATGGCCGCAGCCAAGCGGTGCGAATTCCGAAAGAGTTTGAGTTTCAGGGTGTGTCCGAGGTTGAAATAACCCGAGAAGGTGACGCATTAATTCTTCGCCCTGCGCGAAAAACATGGACAAGTTTTACTGATGTCCCTTTGGCTGACTCAGATTTCTTGGGTGACCGTGAGGACGTCATCGACGAGGGACGGGTCGTACTTTGAAAAAAACTTTTATGTTGGATACCAATATTTGCTCTTATATCATGCGTGAGCGGCCGGAGCATTTATTGAAAGTGCTGCAAGCGCATGTTGAGAACAAAGAGCGCTTGGTGATTTCAGCGATAACCTATGCCGAACTTCGCTTTGGCGCAATTGGCAGCAAAGCTTCACCGAAGCATAATTTGATCGTGGATCAATTTTTAGAACGAATTGACTCAGTTCTACCTTGGGATCAGGCGGCAGTGGAAGCGACAACTGAAATTAAACGCTATTTGGCTCAGCAAGGAACTCCGATTGGAGCGAACGATGCGGCAATCGCAGGAAATGCAATTGCCGCCAACTGTGTTTTGGTGACCAACAACAGAAGTGAATTTGACCGGGTTCCTCAGTTAACCGTACAAGACTGGACGGCTTAACTGAGGCAAGAGGCCCAAGGCAACAGGCTACTGCGGGTCGTGAAAATCTTCGCAGGCTTGTAAGGTGTTCGCCATTAAGCAGGCGACTGTCATTGGGCCGACACCGCCAGGTACTGGGGTTATCCAGCTGGCGTGTTGCTGCGCTTGGTCAAACTCTACGTCACCACAAAGAGAACCGTCACTGCGACGGTTTATCCCGACATCAATGACAATTGCGCCCGGTTTTACCCAATCACCAGGAATAAAGCCCGGCTTACCCACGGCAACAACTAACACGTCAGCTTGGCGAACATGGTGTTCCAGATTTTGGGTAAAGCGGTGACACACAGTGGTCGTTGCACCAGCGAGCAAGAGCTCTAAACTCATGGGTCGACCAACAATGTTGGAAGCCCCGACAACCACGGCATGTTTACCATGCAGGTCAATACCGGTGGAGTTCAGTAGATGAATCACGCCATATGGGGTGCACGGACGCAACACGGGAATGCGCTGTGACAAGCGACCGATATTATAAGGGTGAAACCCGTCAACATCTTTGTGTGGATGAATGCGTTCGAGAATGCGCGTCGAGTCAAGCCCGGCTGGCAATGGCAACTGCACCAAAATACCGTCGATTTCTTGGTCTGCGTTCAGCTCGTCAATTAAGGCTTCTAAGCTTGCTTGCGAGGTGGTGACGGGTAAGTCGTAGGCTTTCGAAACAAAACCGACTTCGTCGCAGGCTTTGCGTTTGCTGTTCACGTACACTTGTGAAGCTGGGTCTTGGCCAACCAAGACGACGGCGAGGCCAGGGGCACGATAACCAAGTGAGCGGCGAGCCGACACTTTGGTTTTAACGGTATTTCGAATTTCTTGGGCGATTTTTTTGCCATCAATCAGTTGCGCAGTCATTAACGAGTTCTCTGTTCAGGAAAATCAGTTCTGGGAGTATTGCTGATTGGGGTGCTATTGTCGCAGAAAATGAGCACAGAAAACAGTGATTCGTAACACCTGCCGTGACAGCTTCACGAGAACCCCAATGCAGACGAGTCATTCTCGTTTTTGTAAGTTTGCTGCTTAAATAAGTGCCAAAAAAACCGATATTTGTTTAATTTATTGTCGGGTTGCTTCAAAAATAGCCATCTGATCAGGTATTCTTAAAAATTGTTTGACGATGACGCAGCAGATAGGTAATATTCGCCCCCGTTGCCACCAGCAACAGTTCGGCGAGTAGCGCAGCTTGGTAGCGCACTTGGTTTGGGTCCAAGGGGTCGCTGGTTCGAATCCAGTCTCGCCGACCATTTTCCCAGCGTTACCGCAGGAAGAACAGCGCGCCCGTAGCTCAGTCGGATAGAGCAGCGGCCTTCTAAGCCGTCGGTCGCAGGTTCGAATCCTGCCGGGCGTGCCAGGTCTGCTAATGTCGGGAAGTCATACGATTGACGCAGTGCTAGGTCATTCAGTGGTGGGTGTAGCTCAGTTGGTAGAGCCCCGGATTGTGATTCCGGTTGTCGTGGGTTCGAGTCCCATCATCCACCCCATTCTTTAGAAAATCTCAGTGTTCGGCGAGTAGCGCAGCTTGGTAGCGCACTTGGTTTGGGTCCAAGGGGTCGCTGGTTCGAATCCAGTCTCGCCGACCATTTTCCCTTTTGAACTTTCTATCGAGTTCAATTCCAAGGTAAGATATTGAAAAATCTACTTTGGAGCCGAAAATGGTTGAACAACACTTTCTAGAACACGCCCGCGTTTTGTCGGATCGCCTTGTTCAACTTCAATCGCCTATTCGTATTCTCGATGCCGTTAACTGGGATCGCAGCGTGCGCGAACGTTTTTTCCAACGCAAAGCTGAATTTAATCCGGAAGTCACCCGCGACTTTTACCGGCAAAAGCAGTTGGGTTTTGATCCTGCCGATTTACGTCATCAACTAGCAGTGTTGCAGCGCGATATTGTCAGCCAACTGGGGCGATTGAGCCCGGTTTCGCAACTGATGAGTCGTGCCTGTCGCGAGTATCGTGACGTGGTGCGGATGATTGAAGCGCGCGGCACCCAAGAGTTTCATGAACTGTCGGTGGAGCTCTTTGGCCACCCCGACGATGTCTTCCATGCTAACGAACCGTCGTTGGCGCAACTTGCCACTATGCTACAAAGCCCGCTCGATACGCTATTGGCAAGCGATGTGCTGCCCGAAGAAAAGAAAGATATTGACGCTGCTACGGCTGTCGAAAAACTCCAAGCCCAGTTAAATAACAGCATGCAAGGCGTGAATGTGAATGTCATGCTGTCGGACGGCATTGTCAGTGACGCTGCGGCAGGGAGTGACCGCATTAAGCTGAACCAAGATGTGAAGTTTTCTCAGCGCGAACTGGATATCCTTGAGGTTCACGAGGGTTGGATTCACATTGGTACCACGCAAAATGGCTTGCAGCAGCCGTACTTAACTTGTTTAAGTAAGGGCACGCCCAGTGCGACCATCACCCAAGAAGGCTTAGCTGTTCTTACCGAAGTGATTACCTTGCGCTCGACACCGCGGCGCTTAGCGAAGTTAGTGAGTCGGATTAATGCGGTAGCGATGGCAGCGGATGGCGCTGAGTTTGTTGAGGTGTTCCGCAAGTTAGTGGCTGACGGAATGAGCCAAGACGAGGCCTATACGCTGACACAACGGGTGTTCCGTGGCAGCTTGCCAGACGGTAAGCCGTTTACCAAAGACTTGGCCTACATTCGTGGTTTTGTGTTGGTGTATAACCTGATTCGGGTAGCTGTGCAGCTTGGCAAAATCGACCGATTACCGTTGTTATTAACCGGCAAGCTTGCGATTGATGACTTCCGCCTGATTTGCGAACTCGCCGATTCAGGGGTTATTCAACAACCGACTTTTGTGCCGCCACATTTTAAAGACTTGCGTGGTTTAGCAACTTGGCTTAGTGTCGGTCGCTTCCTTGGGGATTTCTCATTCGCTCAGTTAGAGAACGATTATCGGCCGCTGATACCTTGATGACACCTGATACCTAGATGACATAAGGTCTCTGAAAACAGAAGGCCTCTGAAAATAAGCCCTCCGAACTCCAGACTTGATTGGAGTATTGTGATTCAAGCATTGCGATTGGAACTATATACATGACTCAGCACAAACAGGCAGGCCTGTCGATTCAAACTCGTGTGGCGCAGGCGCTCGGCTTTATCGACGAGCAAACGAAAGGGCTGGTGCCACCGATTTATCCGTCGACAACCTATTTACGTGACGCCGATAACCATTATCGTTCGGGCTTGATTTACTCCCGTGACGATAACCCGACCTATCGAGTGGTTGAAGGTGTGCTGGCGGATATTGAGTCGGGCGCCGACGCCAT
This sequence comes from Aliidiomarina haloalkalitolerans, assembly GCF_003987315.1. Classification (GTDB taxonomy): domain Bacteria; phylum Pseudomonadota; class Gammaproteobacteria; order Enterobacterales; family Alteromonadaceae; genus Aliidiomarina; species Aliidiomarina haloalkalitolerans. The sequence continues at coordinate 22,542 of NZ_PIPI01000008.1, read as the reverse complement.
GTTGTTTGGTTCTGGTATGGCTGCTGCGGTTAGTGTGTTTCAAGCGCTGCGCCCAGGTGACCACGTGATCGCGCCAAAAGTTATGTATTGGGCATTGCGCAACTGGTTGATTGATTTTTCAAAAACTTGGGGTGTCGGTATCGATTTTGTTAACACCTCGGACATTGATGCGATAGCAGCCGCCATTCAACCGGCGAAAACGAAGTTAATCTGGCTAGAAACACCAGCAAACCCGATGTGGCATATTGCTGATATTCGTGCGGCTGTTGATGAGGCGCAGAAGCAGTCGCAGGCACACCCTATTCGCGTCGCAGTTGACTCGACGGTGGCCACTCCCGTGCTGAGTCGGCCGTTAGAGCTGGGTGCCGATATTGTTATGCATTCGGCAACGAAATATTTAAATGGTCATTCTGACGTGATTGCTGGCGCTTTGATTTGCGCTGACAAGGACGACGAATTTTGGTTGCGTATTCGCAAAGTACGGCGCCAAGGTGGGGCAGTGTTAAGCCCACAAGACAGCGCGCAGTTGTTGCGTGGTATGCGTACGTTAGTGTTACGCGTGCGCACGAGCTGCGAGTCGGCCATGTTTCTCGCCGAACAACTGCAACAAACTGACGACGTCGTCGAAGTTTTGTATCCGGGGTTACCGTCTTTTGCTGACCATGCGACAGCTTTGAAGCAAATGGAAGGCGGCTTTGGTGGCATGTTGTCGATTCGTGTTCGCGGTGGCGCCAAAGCCGCAATTGAGATTGCTGCACGCACACAGCTGTGGAAACGCGCGACGTCACTCGGTGGCGTCGAAAGTTTGATTGAACATCGCGCCAGTATTGAAGGCGAAGACACACCGGTACCGAATGATTTGTTGCGCTTGTCGGTCGGTATTGAAGACGCACAAGAGCTACTGGCTGACCTTGTTCAAGCGATTCAAGCTGCACACAGCTAAGCATGAGTTACCCGGTACCGAAAGACAGCTGCGAACGCGAACTGGAAATTAAGAAAAGCCGATTCATTGGCTTTGCTACTCGTGTGAGCAGCCGCGAAGAGGCGCTAGCACAAGTGGCTGCGGTAAAAGCGAAGTATCCTGACGCGCGGCATCATTGTTGGGCGTATGTACTTGGTAATGCGGTCAGTGCAGCGATGAACGATGACGGTGAACCCAGCGGTACCGCCGGTAAACCGATTTTGAATGTGCTGCAACATAAAGGCATCGGTGACATTTTAGTGGTAGTAACGCGCTATTTCGGTGGTGTGAAACTGGGGGCTGGCGGCTTAGTACGCGCTTACTCGCAAACTGCAGAGCTGGTGGTGTCGGCGTTGACGCTCGAGGTGCAAACACCACAAACTCAAGCTCAAATTCACTGTGATTTTGCTACCGAACAGGCTATCCGCCATCAACTTGAGCTTGCTGAAGGGCAGGTTGTTCGCGCGGATTATAGTCATGAAGTGGAACTGACGGTGTCGTTTCCCGATAGTGCGTTCACCACGCTGCAACAGTTTGCTGCTGCAGCGGGCGCACGTTTGCAGGTGCTTACTGCGGCACAAAGTTAAAGTAATTGCTTAAATTCACTTTGCAGTAGCTGTCTGGGTAGTGAGCGAACGGGTCACTGTCTTGTTCAAATGTCGTTGAGCCAAGCCCAAGGGCTAAGAGACCAGCAGACGAATAGTAAAACCCTTCCATGTTTTCCACATCACAACCTAAACGTTCATCAAAGCCCAAGACGGTGATGTCTTGGCTTACATTAATGCGCTCGAAGAAACGCGCTTCGCGACGTAAATAGGTGTCGGAATAACGGGTGAGAAAATCGCGTGTGCCCGGCAGCATGTAAGTACGCCAAGGTAAAACGCGACTATGGGACATGGCACCACCGCGCCATGCGACAACAGATGTCGCAGTGACAGTGCGGTGTTTCGCTGCCGTAAACAGGTAGTTAGCGCATTGGCCAAGGCACTGGCCGTCAACAATTAGGGGTAACTCGCTGCGATGCAATAGGTAGCCGAGCTGCATGGCAGAGAGTGGATCGCCACTTTCGCTATTGACGACAAAGGCTTGTAAATTCGGGTTTTCCTCGACTAATTGCTGAAATCGAGGTGGTGTTGCTTCACTGATAATACCGTCGAGAATGAGCTGGTTGCCTTCGACTCGCAGGTTGTCTTGATGATATACCACGGGCTGGCTGCTGCAGGCACTGAGCAAAGTACCCATGCCGATAATGGCTGCTACAGTGAACAATTTATTCGGTAAGACTTTCGATAATTGCATGACTACCTCGCCATTTTTTACGTCGTTTGCAGATTCTCACGGCTTATGCGAAAAAGCAAGGTAGTGCTTGCCTTGTGCTGTCGTTACAGAACCTGATCGCCACCTTGTAGGTGAGCTTCGCAAGCATTGTTTTGCGCTTGCATGAGCAAGTCTTCGGCGTCCATGTCGGTTTGCCATTGAACAATGCCAGAACTCAGCGTGATTGGATTTGACTGAATGCAATGCAAGGTAGCGACCTGGCCGAGAACTTTTAATGCCCGTTCGCGGGCAATGTCGATGTCCGCATGAGGGAGAATAATGGCAAATGAGCAGTCATCGAGGCGCGCAAGCACTTCACCGTGGCGACGGAAACATGATCCGATGCGAGCAGCAATGTCTTGAATTAAGTTGTTCCATTGCGACTCAGAGAGACGTTGCTGGGTTTTCTGCCCATGATCGAGTGTAAACACGCATAGAGAGAGTCCATACGACTGGCGGCGAGCGCGGGCAATTTCTTCGTTAATGCGCAGTTTGAGCTTGGGTAAGGTTGGTAAGCCAGTCAGTCCGTCTTGTAATGCTAGTTCGCGTAAGGCGCTATTGGTTGCTAGGAGTTGTTTTTGGGATAAAGCCAAAGACTGCTGCAGGCGTGACGAATGAATCGCTGTAGCAATCAGGTCGGCTACTATGCGAATGCGGCGGACGTCGATTTGTGACCAACGACGTTGGCGGGCAACCATATCAAAACCAAGGAAGCCGATGAGGCGCTTATTTGCATACATACCGACACAGAGTATCGATTGGATATCTTCTTTTAAAAACTCATCGCGCTCATGCTTTGCTTCGTCACCGAGTGCTGCAGTGTCAGTGAGTTCCACTTTACCCACGCTAAGCATTTGTTCGAAAAACCAAGGCAAATGTTCCTGTTGGATGTCTTGAAGCTCGTCAATATGTGAGGTAATCCCATGATTAACCCATTCGTGGGTGTTGCTCATGTGGGTATGGTCGAAGTCGAACAGGAATACATAGGAGCGGTCGACTTGGGTAAACTCACCAATAGCCGCCAGTGCACTTTCAATCCGATCGTCGAGATCTTCTTGTTCTGGCTGTAACTCAGAGGTGAGTTGACTCACCAGCTTCTCAAAGTTAATGAGTTCTTTAATCGATAACTCTGTGGAATACGTGTCCAGTTGCGTGTTGCGGTAAATAAACAGGCGGTGATCACGAAGCTGCAAGGTCACTAAGGTGACGACTTTGTCGGCGTTGTTACTAAGCTGGACACTGCTCAGTTGCACGGGAACGTGTCCAAGTAACAGGTCGCGCCGGTCGGTTTGTGACTCGCTAAGTGCTGCGATAATCGGTGATACCATGTCACTTGCGGCAACTTGATGTTGTAAGGGCTCTTCGATACTAAAGTTTAAATCGGCAATTTGGGCGGGAAGTTCACTCAATGGGTCGAGTTGACACAACGTCATTGCAGTCTCGTTGACGGTCACTTCGGCTTTTTGTAGGGCACCTTTCTTTTGCCCCACGTCACTGATTTCGCTCAGATTATCGTGGCAAATGCAAATGGTGGCCACGGGTAAGGCGTCCATGATTTGCGTTGTGCTAACTTGCGTTGTCAACGGCTGTTTCATTTCTAGTCCGGCGGTTTATTGTTGTTATTCTTTGCTGTTTTCAGCTCGGTTAGCGCCTAGGTTTGCGTATTTCACGCGCTATTGTCAATGGGGAATACCACTCAATTGCTCCGATGAGTTGGGACGAGTCAGGCCGAATTTTTTCTGCGCAGGAGCATGGCTTTGTTAAAAAATATGACGAGCCTGAGTGAGAAATTACCCTTGTTGACTCGACTCGCAGCAGCTTGGTCGTTATAATGTCGCGTCATTTTTTCACCATTAACGCTTCAGTTGGTGGTATAAAGAGAGCGCGAGCGGGGCTTGTAGCCGGTAGCAAAGGCTAGGAACCGCCGCCAGATTTGGAGTAGTTGGTTTTGATTTGCAACGCAGTGTGCACCACATATTTGGCGCATGTTGGGGTTGGCACAATCGGCTACAGTAATACGAAACGCACGTTTAAGTGATGCTGAGGTAACAAAGCAATGCAGGTTTCTGTAGAAGCAACAGGTTTAGAGCGCCGGTTAACCATCACAATCCCGGCTGATAAAATTGAAAACGAAGTGAAAAACCAAGTCAAGCAACGTGCACGCACGGTTCGCATGGACGGCTTCCGCCCTGGTAAGGTACCAGTGAGCCTAGTCGCTAAGCGTTTTGGCCCAGCGATTCGTCAAGACGTGGTCATGGAGCAAATCCAGCGTCATTACATTGAGGCGTTGATTCAAGAAAAAATCAACCCAACTGGCGCACCGCAAATCGAGCCAAAGTTTGACGAAGAAGGCAAAGATTTAGAGTTCGTGGCAACAGTCGAAGTGTACCCTGAAGTTGAATTGAAAGACCTCGACAAAGTTGAAGTTGAAAAATTCGCTGCAGAAGTAACCGACGCTGACGTTGACAACATGCTGGAAACCTTACGTAAGCAACACGCAACTTTCAAAGAAGTGAAGCGTGGCGCGAAAGAAGGTGACAAGGTTACTTTCGATTTCTTAGGTCGGGTTGACGGTGAAGCATTCGAAGGTGGTAAAGCAGAAGACTTCACCCTTGAGCTTGGCCAAGGCCGCATGATTCCTGGTTTTGAAGACGCAATGATCGGTCTGAAGGCAGGCACTGAGAAAACTATCGAAGTGACTTTCCCGGAAGAGTACCACGCTGAAAACCTGAAAGGTAAAGCAGCTGAGTTTGATCTTGTGATCAAAACAGTTGAAGCGCCTGAGTTACCGAAGCTTGACGACGAGTTCGCAAGCCAGTTCGGCATTGGCGACGGCGGTATCGACGCGTTGCGTAGCGAAGTGCGTAAAAACATGGAGCGCGAGCTGAAAAACGCTGTAAAAGGCAAAGTGAAGCAGCAAGTGATTCAAGGCTTGTTAGCAGCAAACAACGACGTGCCAGTTCCGGCCGCTCTGAAACAGCAAGAAATTCAAGTGCTGCGTCAGCAAGCGATGCAACGTTTTGGCGGCAACGCACAAAACATGCCTGAGTTGCCAGCTGACTTGTTCAGCGAGCAAGCAGAAGAGCGCGTTAAAGTTGGTTTGTTACTTGGCCAGGTCATCAAAGACAACGAGCTGAAAGTTGAGCAAGCACGTGTTGACGAAATGCTTGAGAGCCAAGCGTCTGCGTATGAAGATCCACAAGAAGTGATCAACTACTACAAGCAGAACGCTGAAGCGATGCAGCAAATCCACAACGTGGTTTTAGAAGATCAAGCAATTGACTTCGTGTTGACGAAAGCAAAAGTGACTGAGAAGCAAGTAAGCTTCGACGACGTGATGAACCCGCCAGCAAAATAAGCATTTGCTGAATTCTGTAAGAATTGGTTTAATGGCTCAGATGTTTCATCTGAGCCATTTTTATTTGAGGAGAGAAGTTCTAATGGGAAACAACTTGCCGGATCCAATGGCTGCGTTAGTACCAATTGTTGTTGAGCAAACAGCAAAGGGTGAGCGCTCGTTTGATATTTATTCCCGCTTGCTTAAGGAAGGCATCATCTTTTTGTGTGGTCCTGTCGAAGAGCAAATGGCAAACCTGATCGTTGCCCAGATGTTGTTCTTGGAGTCTGAGAATCCAGAAAAAGACATCTTCTTGTATATCAACTCTCCGGGCGGTTCGGTCACTGCGGGCATGGCGATTTATGATACCATGCAGTTTATTCGCAATGACGTGTCGACTATTTGTATTGGCCAAGCGGCGAGTATGGGCGCATTTTTATTAGCAGGTGGCGCCAAAGGTAAGCGTTTCTGTTTGCCTAATTCGCGGGTGATGATTCACCAGCCACTGGGCGGTTTCCAAGGCCAGGCCTCGGATATTGAAATTCATGCCCGCGAAATTCTGTACATTAAAGAAAAGCTGAATCGCTTATTGGCAGAACACACCGGGCAGGATTTTGACCGGGTTGCGCGCGATACGGATCGCGACAACTTTATGAGTTCGCAACAAGCGCTCGAGTACGGCATTGTGGACAAAGTTTTAGAAAAACGTGCGGCACAAGCGAAATAAAGTGGTGCAAACCTGCTATTTTAAACGATAGCAGGTTGTTTTTCGGGTTAAGATAGTTATATATAAGTTTAGATGTACGAACGATTAGAAGTACAAACGATTAGATGTACAAACGATGGTACTGGAGTAGTGAATGACGGATTCAACAACTGGCAGCGGTAAAGGCACCAAGTCGCTTTACTGTACATTTTGTGGCAAGAGCCAGCATGAAGTTAAAAAGCTGATTGCCGGCCCTTCAGTATTCATCTGTGATGAGTGTGTCGACCTGTGTAACGACATTCTCAAAGAAGAAATTAAAAACATAGCCCCGCAAGCAAGCGAAGACCGTTTGCCAACACCGAAAGAGATTCGTCAGAACCTCGACGATTATGTCATCGGTCAAGATCTCGCTAAGCGCGTTCTCGCAGTGGCGGTGTACAATCACTATAAGCGCTTGCGTAATGCGGGTGTCGACACCGACGTTGAGCTAGGCAAAAGTAACATTTTGCTGATTGGCCCAACCGGTAGCGGTAAAACGCTATTAGCCGAAACGCTTGCGCGTATGCTCGACGTGCCTTTCACCATGGCCGATGCAACCACCTTGACGGAAGCCGGTTATGTGGGTGAAGACGTTGAGAATATTATCCAAAAATTACTGCAAAAATGTGACTACGATGCTGCGAAAGCAGAACGTGGAATTATTTACGTGGACGAAATTGATAAGATTTCGCGCAAATCTGACAACCCGTCAATTACCCGCGGCGTGTCTGGCGAAGGTGTTCAGCAAGCCTTGTTGAAACTGATTGAAGGGACGATTGCATCGGTGCCACCGCAAGGTGGTCGTAAGCATCCGCAGCAGGAATTTGTACAGGTCGATACCTCAAAAATTCTATTTATTTGCGGCGGTGCGTTTGCCGGTTTGGAAAAAGTCATTGAGCAGCGTTTAGCGACCGGTACCGGTATTGGTTTTGGCGCTGAAGTGAAGTCGAAGTCAGAAAAAGCTGAAATCAACTTACTAACGCAAGTGGAACCGGAAGATCTAGTTAAATACGGTTTAATTCCAGAGTTTATCGGTCGCTTGCCGGTCGTCGCGAGCTTAACTGAGCTGGACGAAGACGCTTTAGTACAAATTTTAAGCGAGCCGAAGAACGCACTGACAAAACAATACGGGGCGTTGCTGGAAATGGAAAACGTTGAGCTTGAGTTCCGTGAAGACGCGCTGCGTGCAATTGCTCGCAAAGCGATGAAGCGGAAAACCGGTGCACGTGGTCTGCGTTCGATTGTTGAAGAAGTACTGCTCGATACGATGTATGAATTACCGTCGCTCGAAAATGTGAGCAAAGTCGTGATTGACGCGTCAGTGATTGCTGGCGATTCGGACCCGATTCTGATTTATCAGAATCAGAAAGAAGCGCACGCATCGGGCGAATAATCACCACTTGGGGGCCGAAAGGCCCCTTTTTGTTAGAAAGGGATTGAACTTTCTCAGTTTAACCGCATATTAATGGATATTGGTTTCGAGAATTAAGCATATGGGAACAGAGATGACAGTAGAAAGTGGTGAACGTCTGGGCATTCCGGTTTTACCTCTACGTGATGTGGTGGTTTATCCCCACATGGTAATTCCGCTATTTGTTGGCCGTGAAAAGTCAATTCGTTGTTTAGACGCGGCTATGGACGCGGATAAGCAAGTTTTCCTTGTTGCGCAAAAAGATGCTGGCGTCGAAGAGCCAGCGGAAGGTGATATTTATGACGTCGGTGCTGTAGCGACGATTTTGCAGCTGTTGAAGTTGCCAGACGGCACTGTGAAAGTGCTAGTAGAAGGCACACAACGAGCGAAAGTGAAGTCGTGGCAGCCGGACGGCGATTTCTTCCGAGCCGATATTGAGCTGTTGGAAGTTGGTGGCATGGACGAGCGCGAAGAAGAAGTTCTGATGCGTTCAGCCTTGAACCAGTTTGAAGGCTACGTGAAGCTGAATAAGAAGACCCCACCGGAAGTGTTGACGTCGTTAAACGGTATTGATGATGCTGACCGCTTAGCGGATACCATGGCCGCGCATATGCCGCTGAAGCTCGCTGACAAGCAACGCGTACTTGAAATTATTAGTGTGCAAGACCGTCTTGAGCACTTGATGGCGTTGATGGAAGGTGAGATTGATATTCTGCAAGTGGAGCGCAAGATTCGTAACCGCGTGAAACAGCAGATGGAAAAGAGTCAGCGTGAGTACTATTTGAATGAGCAAATGAAAGCCATTCAAAAAGAGCTAGGCGAGAGCGAAGACGGCGTAGACGAGTTTGAAGCCCTGCAAAAGAAAATCGACGAAGCACAAATGCCGAAAGAAGCGTTTGATAAAGCCAAGTCGGAGCTTTCGAAGTTACGCATGATGTCACCCATGTCGGCGGAAGCCACGGTTGTGCGCAGCTATATCGAGTGGATGACGAACGTCCCATGGCATAAGAAGTCACGGGTGAAGAAAGATTTAAGCCAAGCCGAGTCGATTCTTGATGCGGACCACTATGGTTTGGAGAAAGTAAAAGAACGGATTCTTGACTACTTAGCGGTACAGCAGCGCAGTAAAAAGGTGCGTGGGCCGATTTTATGTTTAGTTGGACCGCCAGGTGTGGGTAAAACGTCACTTGGGCAGTCGATTGCTAAAGCAACGGGCCGTCAGTATGTGCGCATGGCACTTGGTGGCGTGCGTGATGAAGCGGAAATCCGTGGTCATCGACGGACCTACATTGGCTCGATGCCAGGTAAGTTAATGCAGAAAATGGCCAAAGTTGGTGTGCGTAACCCGCTATTCTTATTGGACGAAATCGACAAGATGTCGTCGGATATGCGTGGCGATCCAGCGTCTGCCTTGCTGGAAGTGCTCGACCCAGAGCAAAACAGCAGCTTTAACGACCATTACTTAGAAGTCGATTATGACTTGTCTGACGTGATGTTTGTGGCGACGTCGAACAGCATGAATATTCCAGCGCCATTACTGGACCGCATGGAAGTGATTCGCTTGTCGGGTTATACCGAAGACGAGAAGCTGAATATTGCCAAGCGCCATTTGTTGGAAAAACAAATGGAGCGGAATGGGCTGCGCAAAGGCGAAGTCGAAATTAAAGACGATGCGATTCTTGGCATTATCCGTTATTACACTCGGGAAGCGGGTGTGCGGAACCTCGAGCGTGAGCTGTCGACCTTGTGCCGCAAAGCGGTGCGCCGGATCTTGCTAGACAAAAAACTGAAGAAAGTGGAGATCACTGAGAAGAACCTTGAGGACTTCTTAGGTGTTCAGCGCTTTGATTTTGGTAAGGCCGAAGACGAAAACCAAATTGGTCAGGTCACTGGTTTAGCCTGGACCCAGGTCGGTGGTGACTTACTGACGATTGAAGCGACCAATGTCTCGGGTAAAGGCAAAGTGGTCTGTACCGGCTCGCTAGGCGATGTCATGAAAGAGTCAATCAGCACCGCGATGACAGTCGTACGCAGCCGTGCAGAAAAGCTCGGTATTGCCGATGACTTTTATGAGAAACGTGACATTCACGTGCACGTTCCTGAGTGCGCAACGCCGAAAGATGGACCCAGTGCAGGTATTGCGATGGTAACTGCGTTGGTGAGCTCGTTAACGGGTAATCCGGTACGTGCCGACGTAGCCATGACCGGTGAAATTACCTTACGTGGTGAAGTTTTAGCGATAGGTGGTTTGAAAGAAAAACTCCTTGCGGCACACCGTGGCGGTATAAAACGGGTACTCATTCCGAAGGAGAATGAGCGGGATCTCAAGGAAATTGCGGACAATGTGAAGGCGGATCTGGAAATTTTTCCGGTGCAATGGATAGACGAGGTGCTGACCTTGTCCTTGCAGGAAAAGCCGTTTAAGCCTTTGAAAAACAAAGCAAAAAAGAAATAGGCTAGATTCTGGGATCGCCCGCGAAAAGCGGGCGAAGTGAAAAATTGTTAAATTTTAACGAAAAAAGACTTTTCATCCTGAATCACTGTGATAGCCTAGTGACTAACCTCTCAACCCTTATTGCTTAAGGCATGCAGTTAAGTTGGGGTGGTAAAAAATAAGTAAATTGAATGCTTGAACTAATGGTATAAGCTTGTTATAAAATTTGCTGGACCATTAAAGAAACCAAGAACCAAGAACTTAATGGAACCAAGAACTCCATAATAACAATCGAAGGGGATGATACTGTGAACAAGTCTCAGCTTATTGACAAAATTGCAGCGGACGCAGAACTTTCTAAAGCATCTGCAGGTCGTGCTCTGGACTCTTTTATCAGCGCGGTTACCGAAGCTCTGAAAAACGATGACCAAGTAGCACTCGTTGGTTTCGGTACTTTTACTGTGCGCGAGCGTTCTGCACGCACTGGCCGTAACCCACAAACTGGCGCAACCATTGAAATCGCTGCTGCTAAAGTACCAGCGTTCAAAGCGGGTAAAGCGCTGAAAGATGCGGTAAACTAAGTAATTAGCGATTCAGAAGCGTCGTGTATTTATGATATACTGCGCTTTGTGATGACAAAAAGAAGCGCATCGCAAGATGCGCTTTTTTCTTGTTGTAAGTTTAATGGTTTAGCGGTCAAAGAGTCATATCATGCTCGAGAAGATACGTGAGGGTGCACAGGGCCCGTTAGTTAAAGTTCTCCTGTTCTTAATTATTCTGACATTCGCCTTTACTGGGGTTAGTGCTTACTTAGGTGGTAGCGCTGATGACTTTGCAGCGAAAGTGAACGACACCGAGATTTCGCGCGCTGAGTTTGATCGTGCGTATCAAAACCAACGCGCTATGATGGAACAGCAGTATGGTGAAATGTTTGCGTTTTTAGCGCAAGACGAAAACTATATGCGGCAACTCCGTCAGAGCGTCCTCGAGAACCTAATTGAAGAGCAATTAGCGTCTGAGTTGGCGAAAAAAATCGGGATCACTCAGTCGACTGCGGCACTGCGCGAAGCGATTGTGCAAATGCCAGAGTTCCAAATTAACGGCCAGTTTAGTAACGACACCTACTTACGTGCGTTAACAAGCGTGGGCTTTACACCAGCCTCATTCCGCGATTACTTAGCGGTGCAAATGAACCGCGTCATGCTCATGCAAGGTGCTTTTGGTTCTGAGTTTGCGTTGCCGTCGGAAGTTGCCAAGCTACAAGTCTTGCAAAACGAGCTACGTAGTGGCCGTTATGCGACTGTGTCAGCGAGTGACTTTATGGGTCAAGTAGACGTGACCGACGCGGAAATTGAAGAATTCTATTTTGACAACCAAGAGTTGTTCGAGCAGGAAGAACAAATTCGCTTAGCTTACGTTGAACTCGACTTTAACGATGTGTTAGCGCGTATTAACGTCACTGAAGAAGACGTGCGTGCCTACTACGACAATAATCCAGCGGCATTCCAAAGCCGTGAGAGCCGTCGTATTGCTCACATTATGGTTGAATTCGGTGATGACGAAGCAGCAGCGCGTGAGCGTATTGACGCCATTTATGCGCGTGTTCAAGCAGGTGAAGATTTCGCTGAGCTTGCGGCGAGTGAATCAGACGACTTTTTCAGCGGCCAAGAAGGCGGTGATTTAGGGATGCTTGAGCGTGGCTCACTAGACCCTGACATTGAAGACGCAGGTTTTGCTCTGTCGGCGGAAGGTGAAGTGTCTGATGTTGTGCGTAGCGAATTTGGTTACCACATTGTCAAGTTGACTGCCTTCAACCCGCCACAAACCACTGAGTTTGCTGAAGTTGCTGGTGAAATTCGTGACAACTTGGCACGTGTAGAAGCAGAGCAAGAATACTTCAATATCCAACAAGAATTAGCGCGTATGTCGTTTGAAATTGACCACACGCTAGATGTTGTTGCCGAAGAGCTTGGCTTAGAAGTGAAAACGTCACCTTGGTTGCGTCCGCAAGTGGGTGCCGAAGGCTTTGATCAGCCACAGCTATTGGCACAGGCATTCTCTGAAGAAGTTCGTGAGCTAGGCTTAAATAGCGACCTGATTGAACTTGACCAGCGTTCGTTAGTGATTCGTGCCGAGGAATATCAGCCAGCACGGATTCTAGACCTTGCTGACGTGCGTGATGACATTGCTAATCACTTGCAAGCACAAGAAGCTGAAGCATTAGCCAATGCCTACGGTGAAGGCTTATTGGCTGCGTTAGAAGCAGGCGAAGCCGTTGACTTGGAGTTCACTGAGTTTGCGGGTGTCCGTCGCAATAGCACTGACGTTCCTGGGGCAATGCGCCAAGAATTGTTCCGCATGGTACCGCCGGCGGAAGGCAACACCACGTTTAGCGTGATCACTCTGTCAAACGGTGACACCGCTGTGGTCGCATTGACTGAGGTGACAGCTGGCACCGTCGATCCTGAAACGCAAGACCGCGTGCAGCGTCAGCTGGAAGGCCAATATGCAGAACTTGCTTATCGTGCCTTGCTTGAAGCGTTGAAAGCGAATGCAAAGATTGAGCGTCGACTCTAAGTTCTGAGTTAGTCTGCACAATCAATTAAGCGATTATGAAAAACCACTTCACTTTGAAGTGGTTTTTTTTCATCTGCGGTTTGGTCGCCGTGCGATCTCGTATATCATAGATGGCCTGTTTTTTGATAAAAGTCGCTGCTATGTCTGTGAATGAAACACTGCCAAATGACCACGAGTTATACTCGCCCGCGCAACTTGCAAGTTTGCGTGCGCTTGGGGTTAGCTATCAAGCACTTGAACTGGCCGTTGAATTGGCCGTTGAGCCGGTGTCTGCAGCGAAGTCAGCGGTCGCGGCAGTGCCCGAAAAAGCGGCAGCGGCAGTGCCTGAGCCTGAGCCTGAGCCGGAGATAAAAGCGACTCCTGCAGCCGAGCCAGAACCGACGGCACGGCCAGAGCTTGCGTCCGAGGCCGAACCTGCGGCTGAACCGGTTGCTGAACAAGTGGGTGAACAGGTGGGTGAACAGCCGCAGCCGGTGTATATTCGCTTAGGGAGTTGGTTGCTGTACTTTTGCGATGAGTTACCGGTACAAGGCTTACCGTGGATGCGTGACTTAGAGTTATTTTTAGGTGGCAAATTAAGTCGGGTGTCGGCACCGAGCAACCCCGATGACGCCATTGACCTTTCTGAATTCGCTCGACTTGAACTGAGCGCTAGCGAAAAACGTGCCTTGTGGCACAAGCTGTCACACGCATGATTTTAGCAACAGAAACCGAATTAACACCGGCGCACTTCAGTATTGAGCAGGCTGCGCATGTGGCACCATGGTCAGACAACGTATTTCGCCAATGCTTAGGTGCAGGCTATGTGGTTCGCTCTTTGTATGTGCCTGCCGGTGATTCATTTGCTCATAATTCGTCTGGAAAGCACGAGCTTGCAAAAGACGAACCCACAAAACATTTACCCACAAAAAAATGCACTCATTTGAGTGCAAGCGAGCCACAATCGATTTCTTCGCGCTCAGGAGCATGGCGACTAGCTGGTTATTATGTGGCCCACACCGTGGCGGACGAAGTGACTTTGATGAATATCGCAGTTGATCCGGCTTTGCAGGGACGTGGTTACGGTGCCGTGTTGTTGAATGACCTGATTGGCCGTTGTGCGGACTTACAAGGGGAGCTGCGGGCAAGGTTGTTTTTAGAAGTTCGTGAGAGCAACGAAAGTGCGCTGCGCTTGTATTACCGTTATGGTTTTTCGGAGGTTGGCCGTCGCCCTGGTTATTACCCGGCTGCCAAAGAAAATGGCAGTCGGGAGACTGCCATTGTGATGGCGCGCTTGCCACTCGAGGCTTAGACTTCCCGCGTGTGTTTGAACGTCACGTCCGGGAAGCGCTCTTGGGTTAAGCTTAAGTTGGCCATAGTCGGGGCGATATAGGCAAGGTTATCGCCGCCATCGAGCGCCAAGTTATGCTCAGCTTTACGCTTGAATTCCTCAAACTTCTTCACGTCGTTGCCATATACCCAGCGGGCGGTGGCAACTTGCACGTTTTCATAGATAGCTTCGACTTTATATTCTGACTTTAAGCGATGCACAACCACATCAAACTGCAGCACACCGACCGCACCTACAATGAGGTCGTTGCTAATTAGCGGGCGGAAGACCTGCACTGCGCCTTCTTCTGATAGCTGAACTAAGCCTTTCAGCAACTGTTTTTGCTTCAGCGGATCTTTCAAACGAATGCGGCGGAACAGTTCTGGTGCAAAGTTTGGAATACCTGAGAATTTAAACGAGTCGCCCCAAGTGAAGGTGTCACCAATTTGAATGGTGCCATGGTTATGCAAACCAATAATGTCACCTGGCCAGGCTTCTTCGACATGCTCACGGTCGCCGGCGACGAAGGTCAGGGCGTCGGCGATACGGACGTCTTTGCCAATGCGAACATGTTTAATTTTCATGCCTTGTTCGTATTTACCGGAAACAACGCGCAAGAAGGCGACGCGGTCACGGTGTTTCGGGTCCATGTTGGCTTGGATTTTAAATACGAAGCCAGAGAAGCGCTCGTCGCTCGATTCGACAAACTCGCCGTCTTCACGCGCACGACCTTGCGGGGTTGGTGCCCATTCAACAAGACCGTCGAGCATGTGGTCGACACCGAAGTTACCGAGTGCGGTGCCGAAGTAAACTGGAGTAAGCTCGCCGCTGAGGAAAAGCTCAAGGTCGAACTCGTGCGAAGCGCCTTTCACTAGTTCAATTTGTTCGCGTAACTCGTCGGCATAGGAGCCAACTCGCTTGTCCAGTTCTGGGTTGTCGAGGCCTTTAATAACGTCGAGTTCTTGAATGCGATGACCTTGACCGGTTTTGTAGAAAATCGTTTCGTCACGCAGCAAATGGTAAACGCCTTTGAAGTTCTTACCTTGACCAATTGGCCAAGTAATCGGCGCACACATAATTTTCAGAATGTCTTCCACTTCATCAAGCAACTCCAACGGGTCGCGAATGTCGCGGTCGAGTTTGTTCATGAAGGTAATAATTGGCGTGTCGCGCAAACGCGTGACTTCCATTAACTTAATGGTTCGTTCCTCAACACCTTTGGCGGCGTCGATGACCATTAAACACGAGTCAACCGCCGTTAATGTGCGGTAAGTGTCTTCCGAGAAGTCTTCGTGGCCAGGGGTGTCGAGAAGATTAATTAACGACTCGCGATAGGGGAACTGCATGACCGAGGTGGTCACCGAGATGCCCCGTTCTTTTTCCATTTCCATCCAGTCTGACTTGGCGTGTTGCCCTGACTTTTTACCTTTAACGGTACCGGCTTTTTGCAGCTTTTGGCCGTGTAAAAGGACTTTTTCGGTGATGGTGGTTTTACCCGCATCTGGGTGTGAAATAATCGCGAACGTACGACGCTTGGCGACTTCTTTTTGAACCTGACTCATTATTTTGCCTTGCACTAATTTTAATGCGGCGATTTTACCCTGTTCGTGGATCTGAGTAAAACAAACTCCCCAAGCAATTGTGCTTTCGGGTGGGGATTTGTGGCTGTTGGCGCGGCACAAGCCATTGTTGGCACTGAATATGCGTAGAAAATAAGCAAACGAAAGTAATTTTGCATAAAACGCTTGCTGATGCTAATTCCCGCTGTATAATTTCGGCCAGCAATAGGGGTGTAGTTCCAATTGGTAGAACAGCGGTCTCCAAAACCGACGGTTGGGGGTTCGAATCCCTCCACCCCTGCCAAGATTCAGAGAAAGCGTGAACATTTCGGTGTTCACGCTTTTTTTGTGGTGGAGTTCGGGGTTGGCTGAGCTGACGCTCAGCCGAGAAAGCAGCTGGTTACAGCAGGTTCAGGGCTTCCTGCAGGTTTTTCACACCGTGAATTTCGAAGCCGTCGAGTTTACCTTTCGGCAGGTTAGCAATCGGTACAATGGCTTTCTTAAAGCCGTGCTTAATAGCTTCATTAATGCGCTCGCTGCCATTGGGCACGGGGCGAATTTCCCCTGACAAACCGACCTCGCCAAAAATGATCATTTCTTTTGGAATTTTAATTTCCCGATAGCTGGAAACAATCGCCATCAGGATAGCTAAGTCGGCACTGGTTTCGGTGACTTTAACGCCACCGACAACGTTCACAAAAACATCGAAGTCGCCGAGCATCAAGCCCCCGTGGCGGTGTAAAACTGCCAGCAACAAGGCTAAGCGATTTTGTTCGGCGCCGACAGCAACGCGGCGTGGGTTCGACAGTTGTGACTGGTCTACAAGCGCTTGGATTTCGACCAAGAGTGGTCGTGTGCCTTCCCACAAGGTGAGGACAACTGAACCACAGCCGTGATCTTCGCTGCGACTGAGGAAAATTGCTGATGGGTTTTTGACTTCTTTCAGGCCGTCGCCGAGCATGGCAAAGACGCCAAGTTCATTGACCGCACCAAATCGGTTTTTGGTGCTACGTAAGGTCCGAAAGCGCGAGTCGGAATCGCCGTCGAGAATGACCGAGCAGTCGATGCAGTGTTCGAGCACCTTTGGTCCGGCTAATGAACCGTCTTTGGTCACATGGCCGACCATGATAATGGCGACGTTGTTTTGTTTTGCGTAGCGAGTCAAGAAAGCCGCGGTTTCGCGGACTTGGGAGACACTGCCCGGGGCCGATTGAATGTCGCTCAAGTGCATGACCTGAATGGAGTCGATGACCATGATTTTCGGTTTTTCTTGATTGGCCAGCTCACAAATCACCTCGACGGAGGTTTCCGATAGTAGGCGTAACTTGTCGGTTGGCAACTTTAGGCGCTGAGCGCGCATGGCGACCTGTTGTAATGATTCTTCGCCGGTGACATATAATGTCGGCATTTGTGCGGCAAGCAAACACATGGTTTGCAATAGCAGGGTACTTTTACCGGCGCCGGGTGAGCCGCCAATGAGAATGGCGGAGCCTGGCACAATACCGCCACCGAGAACCCGATCAAATTCCGCAAAACCGCTGGAAAAGCGTGGTACAGTTTGCAGGTCGACTTCGTGCAAGGTTTGCACTTTAGCTTGCGTTAAGCCGGCAAAGCCACCACGGCTGGCACTGGTGTTGCGAGTGGTTTGGCTACCGAGTCGCACTTCAGAAATGGTATTCCACGCGTTACACTCGCTACACTGACCTTGCCAGCGCGGGAAGTCGGCGCCACAGTCGGTGCACACATAGGCTACTTTTTGACGGCTTTTGGACATGAGATTACCTAAACGAACGGAAAGTGTTTGAATGATTGCAAACTTGGCAGGGGAAAGAAAGTCGTTTTTGACGCAATTACTTGCGCGCACTTTATTTCTTGTTTTTGTGCTGTGGGTAGCCGTCGTTTTTATGTTGCCAAAGAACGCGCTGGCCGAATCTGAAGCTGCAGATACTCAGACAGCCGAGCACAAGACGGAATTGCGTTGGACGTCCTTGAACCTGTGTGTGGACCAGTTTATTCAAAAGCAATTTGCGCTTGCGGCGCATGCGGATGTTGACGCAAGCGAACCGACTCGGCAAGCAGCGCGAGTCAATGTTCAGTTTGTTGCTGAACATCGCGGGCGCGTCGAGCGAATTGTGGCGTATGCACCGCAGCACGTGTTGGCAACCACCTTTAGTAATCCAATTTTAGTGCAGCATTTGCGCAGCAAAAACTTAGTGGTGACTGTGCTAAATGAGCCCGACTCATTAGCGCAAGCGTTGGCCTTGCAGGCTGAGTTATTCCGTTTGCTGCATGGCGCTGAAGCTTCTAAAAGTAATGTACCACTAAGCGCATTAAATACGCCGGAAGCAAAGGCGAACCTGTTGCACGAACAACGCGTGGTGTGGTTGCAACCGAATCATTATAGTTTTGGCAGTGACACCTTGTTTGACGAACTGCTGACCTCACTTGGCGCTGAGAACCTTGGGGCGATTAAAGGCTCAGGTTTGGTGCGTTTTACTTTGGAAGATGTGTTGACGTTAAAACCAGATATTATTTTGCTGGAAGTTGCTGATGAGGAGCATTTTAGCCTCGCGCACAGCCAATTAGCGCATCGAGCTTTACAGCGTTATCTTGCTAACAGTGACGCACAGTTGTTGTTGATGCCACGCACGGTTATGGGTTGTTTGGCCTATGAACTGGATACATTTGTGCAATTGCTCTTACCTCAGGAACGTTAAATGACGCCTATTTTTTATCACCGTCTGCTATTGCTGGTTGCACTATTGATTCTGCTGGCGATTGGGCTCAACTTCGGTGGCAGTTCGATACAGCTGCGTGATCTATTTGCGAGCGACGAAAGCGCTGATTTGGCGCGACTCATTTTGCTGGAAGTGCGTTTGCCGCGGTTACTTTTAGCTGCACTGGTCGGTGCGGCCTTGGGGATGTCGGGCGCCGCAATTCAAGGATTACTGCGCAATCCGTTGGCGGAGCCTGGGATTCTGGGGATTTCTTCGGGCGGTGCGGCAATGGCCGTGATTGCGCTTTACCTGGGTTTTGCGGGGTGGGGCTTTACAGGATGGGGTTTCTCAGGATGGGGTTTTGCCGGAGCAGGTCCGTCGGGGGCAGGGGGCAGCGGTTTGAACGCATGGTTGTTGCCGCTGTTTGCCATAACCGGCAGTGGTTTGGCGTTAGCTGTGATCGTCTGGATTGCCCGCATGAACCGTTCGAAAGTCACCATCATTCTTGCCGGTGTGGCGATTTCTGCGTTCTGTAGCGGTTTAATTGCCTTAGTGTTGAGCTTGTCGCCCAATCCTTTTGCCTTCCAAGAAATTAGCTATTGGCTGCTCGGCTCACTCAATGGCCGAGATTTAGGGCACGTAGTTTTAATGCTCCCAGGTTTGTTGATCGGCGGGTGGTTATTGTTAACGACGCGGCGCTATTTAATGAGCTTAACGTTGGGTGAGGATGTGGCGCACACCTTAGGTTTTAGCAATCAACATTGGCGCACGCGGGTGTTGGTTGGGGTGGCAATTGCCACTGGCAGTGCGGTGGCCTTGACGGGCATTATTGGCTTTGTCGGTTTGATTATTCCGCATTTGGTGAGGCCTCTGGTGCGTGGTCGACCGGATTATCTATTAGTGAGTTCGGCACTGGCCGGTGCGGTATTCCTGTTAGGGCTCGACATACTTGTGCAACTGCTGCCAACCGGGCCGGAAATTCAGGTCGGGGCATTGGCGGCAATTATTGGCGGGCCATTCTTCTTATACTTGTTGCTGACGAACTTGCTGAAGGGGGACGTATGGCGATCGTAATGCGTGATGTTCAGTTCGGCTATCATTCAGGGCAAGCTGTCTTGCGCGGTGTTGACTGCCACTTTGCGCCGGGCCAGTTAGTCGCCGTTGTCGGTGAGAACGGTAGTGGCAAAACAACCTTGCTGAAGTTGCTTGCTGGGATTCTGCGCCCGCAAGCGGGTGAAGTGCAATGGCTTGACGGCAAACGTCAGCAAATGAGCCACCAAATTGGTTACTTAGCGCAGCAGGAAAACCCGAGTTGGGCGTTGCAGGTTGAGGACATGGTTGCCATTGGTTTGCCTGCCGAACTCACTGGAGCAGCCGCAGAGGAGCGCATTCATGCGGCATTGCTAGCGACCGATAGCTTGCAGTTCCGAGGGCGCAATGTGGCCGAGCTGTCGAGTGGTGAATTGCAGCGTGTTTTATTTGCTCGTGTGTTGGCCGCAGAGCCGCAGATTATTTTGGCCGACGAGCCCACGGCTGCACTCGATTTACGTCATCAAGAAAGTATGCTGAACTTGCTGCAACAACAGGCGCAACAAGGGCGCAGTGTGGTTGTGGTGATGCATGACCTGCGCTTAGTCAAGCGCTGGTGTGATGCGCTCGTGGTGTTGCAAAACGGTCGTGTTTTTCGGTCTGGCGCGGTCGCCGCAACACTAACCCCCGAACTAGTTACTGATGTGTTCGGGGTGACCGAGGTTATTTAAGTTTTAGTGCTTTCAGGTTAACCCCGAGCAGGCTAACCCGGACCAAGCTCACCCCGACCAAGTAACTCCGACCAAGCTAAACCCGACCAAGCTAAACCCTATAGGGCACGATTCAGTAACGGAATTAGGTCGGCAAGGCTACCGGCAATGGAAATATCGGCTTCCGCTAAGAGAATTGGTTTGCCATTGAAAGCAACGCCAAGTCCAGCTTCATTCAGCATGGGAATGTCATTGGCGCCGTCGCCAATGGCAATGACCTGTTCATTGGCAAAGCCGTACTGCTGGCGCAACGCCACAAGGTAACGTGCTTTCGCGTCGGCATCGATGATTTCGCCAACCAACTTACCGGTTAGTTTGCCGTTTTTAACTTCAAGTGCGTTACAGGCAATAAAGTCAGCGCCCCAACGCATAGCCACAGTGTCGGCAAACCAAGTAAAGCCACCGGACAGAATGGCAATTTTCCAGCGCTTTTTACGGAAGAATTGAATCAGTTCGTCGGCGCCTGGGGTAATAGGTAGGTTGCCTGAAATGGCAAAAATACGTTCTTCGTCGATGCTGGCTAAGAAGCTGACTCGTTGTTCGAGTGCTTGGCGAAAATCGATTTCTCCACGCATAGCTTGTTCCGTTAAAGCGGCAACTGCTGTTTCCTGATTATTCAAGGCAGCGAGAGTGTCGATACTTTCTAATTGAATTAAGGTGGAATCAAGGTCGAATACGACTAACCCCGGTTTGTCCATGTCGGGAAACTGTTGCATATTTCAAAGCCCTCTCTCGGTCACCTTCGCAGGCATAGATTTCGTTGCGTGTCGGCACTGGTTCAGCTAAAGTTCGGATATGAACCTAGCACATCAACCTCACAATCCTGAATTCCTTCGTCGCCCTTGGATCGTTCCTGGAGAACGGTATTATCGGCGCGTTGTGATTTTTATTGTTGCCACTTTGTTACTTCTCATTATTGCTAATGTTTGGCTGCAAGCCAACAAAAAAGGTGAGGAAGTCATTGTTGCGCATACAGAAAACCTCGCAAAAGTGATTCTAGCTCAGGCTGAGCACGAGGCAAGGGTATGGTTTTTAAGTGAAAACCCTACCGGTTTAGTGAGTCTGGCCAACCATTTGCAGAGCCAAGAAACCATTCTTGAGGTGAGTATTCAGGACCAACAAGGGCGCAACCTTGTGCGGGCAGGACACGATTTACCCATTCATGATTATTTACGGCAACTACCACAGTCGATGTGGGCGGTACCCATGGTGGCGCCGGTCTATGATCGTAGCGGTGCCGAGTCGCAATTGCTCGGCTTTGTCCGCATCACCTTTGATTATGATCGCATTACCGCGCAATCACGGCCGTATCATCGAGTGTCTGGGCAGCAACAGTTGGTCGGCTTAGGCATGGCGTTTCTTGCTGGTATGTTGGTTGCATTTGGGGTACTCCGTCGTCGTCGGCCAATTCCGGTGCCAGCGGAAGCAGATGCGGCGGATCAAAAACCAGAACAGCCAGCCAAACAGCCTGCTGACTAAACTGCGAGCACTGGAGCGCTGATGCGAACACTGCGAAGCGAATTTCCCTCTTTTGACCCCAAACAAAAGGCGTGGCAAGACAGCCATTGCCATCTCGACTTTGCTGATTTTGATGGCGACCGTGATGCCATGCTCGCCCGCGCACAAGCGGCGGGTGTTGATCGTTTCTTGGTGCCCGGTGTCCGTCAAGCAGCTTGGGCGCGGCAGTTTGAGTTGGGCTCACACTATGCGAGTTGGCACTTAGCGTTTGGTTTGCATCCTTATTATACTGCAGAACATCAGCGCGCTGACCTTGACGAGCTGCCGCAATGGTTAGAACGAGGGGCTCTTGCGGTCGGCGAAATTGGCCTCGACCGCACAGTGGACGATTTCGACAAGCAATTAAAGTTCTTTCAGGCGCAGTTGAGTATTGCTGAGTCGTTGCAGTTGCCGGTGATTTTGCATCATCGGAAAAGCTTAGACGTGATGCATAAGCTGGTGCGTGAAAGCGGTGTGCGCGACGGTATTGTGCATGCGTTTTCTGGCAGTTATGAGCAAGCGCAACAGTGGCTAGACTTGGGTTTTCGACTGGGGGTGGGCGGCGTTGTCACTTACCCACGGGCGCAAAAAACGCGGGCGACTTTGGCACGAGTTCCTGCTGCGGGTTTAGTGCTGGAAACCGATAGCCCCGACATGCCGCTGCAGGGCTATCAGGGTCAACGCAATGAACCAGCGCGTGTTGCCGAGGTTTTTCAAAGTTTGTGTGCGCTGCGACGCTGATTTTCGTTATAGTGACTGCTCCCCGCCCTAAGCGCTAAAGCGCCACGGGCGAGGCTTCCAACTTCTCAGGCAGCAACTGGTACGTGACCAGATTGACGCTTGCCTCCATTGGCAGAAACCGACAGTCCTGCGGCCTTT
>NZ_PIPI01000007.1 GCF_003987315.1 Aliidiomarina haloalkalitolerans | reverse complement strand
GCTTACCAGTTGATTTAGTTAGAAAAAGAACGGAATTTCGGTATTCCGATCACCGATTACGGGAATCCGAACAGCGATTTCGGAAAAAGGCTAAAAGTGATCGGATAAAACCGAAACAGGTGATCGGTTTAAACCGAAACAGGTGATCGGTTTAAACCGAAATGGGTGATCGGTTTAAACCGAAACAGGTGATCGGTTTAAACCGAAATGGGTGATCGGATTGAACCGAAATGAGTGTTCGGATTCATCCGAAACATGCACTTTGAGCCTCAGCTCGTGAAAAAGCACCAGACGCATTTAACCGATGAGCTCGAGCGTAAAATTATTGCGCTGTTTTCGCTGGGTACCAGCTATCAAGATATCCGCATGCACATCGAAGATTTGTACGGAATTAATGTGTCGAACGGCACCATCAATGCGGTCACCGATAAGCTACTGCCAGAGCTTCAGGCTTGGCGTGAGCGGCAACTAGAAGCTGTTTATCCCATCGTCTGGCTCGATGCTATTCACTATAAAATCAAAGAGAATGGGCGCTTCATCAGTAAATCGGTGTACACCATTCTCGGCCTCAATGTTGAAGGTAAAAAAGAGCTGCTCGGCCTTTACCTGTCCGAGTCAGAAGGCGCGCACCACTGGCTTAGCGTACTCACCGACCTACATAACCGAGGTGTCCAAGATATTCTTATCGCCTGCGTCGATGGCTTAAAAGGCTTCCCTGAAGCCGTCGAAAGTATCTTTCCGAAAACTGAAGTCCAGCACTGCATCATTCACCAAATTAGTAACTCGCTGAAATACGTCGCCAGTAAGAACCAGAAAGCCTTCATGGCCGACTTAAAGTGCGTGTACAAGGCAGTGACACTCAGCGCTGCAGAGAGCGCCCTAGACGACTTAGAAGCCAAATGGGGTGACAAGTATCCCATCGTGATAAAGTCCTGGCGCAGCAAATGGCTGACGTTATCAGCGTACTTCAAATACCCAGACTACGTGCGCACTGCCATTTACACGACCAACGCCGTTGAGGCTGTGCACCGCCAGTTTCGCAAGCTGACCAAAACCAAAGGTGGCTTTACGAACGAGAACAGCTTGCTCAAGCTGCTTTACGCTGGTATGTTAAAAGCGTCTGAGCGCTGGTCACACCCAGTTCAAAACTGGAACCTAACGCTGTCGCAACTGAGCATCCACTTCGAAGGCCGACTGGATGATCACATAGACCTATGAAAACTTGGCTGACACAGAATATTGAACACCCTCGCTTGATGTCATGGAAATACGCTATCACCAATCAAGCACCATCATCGCTAGCCAAATCCCACCAGCGAATGGTACAAGTTGATACCCAGTCCGACCATTGCTGACGCCTTACTTGACGGATTATTGCACAACAGCCACCGAATAGAACTGACAGGAGAATCTATGAGAAAGCTAGACTAATCTGATCACTTAGCGTAAAAAGAGGATTATGAAAAAGAACGGCTAACAGGTGATCGGATAACTCCGGAATCGCTGTTCGGAATCACCGAAATATGCAGAATCATGGGTTATTGTCGATATCGCATCTATTTTAGCTTTGTATTTTGCATTTGTTCATAAAAAACATAGTGAACTCTCGTAAACTCTATAGCTACCCAATCGAACCAGCCTCACCCTAAATTCGTTAGCCTGGATTCATTAAAAGCTTTTATCCAGAAAATTTGGAGAGATGTAATTTTGCCATTTGACATATTATCTGATCTAGTTTCACTGCTTAACGGACCATTAAATAAAAAAACGGAAGGCAAAACAGGCATAAGCCTTGAGCCAGTCGTTGAGAACGCACTCATTTCCATCAGTTCGAAACACAACATTCAAGAAATCGTTTTAATATCGGGCCATAAATTCCCTGATATTACATTTAAAGTAAACGGCCGAACTTTCGGATTAGAAGTAAAAACTACTTCTTCACAGCGATGGAGCAGCATGGGCGGAAGCATAATGGAGACCACGAAAATAGAGGGGCTTGAGGACATATTTATCTTGTTTGGAATGTTTGGTGGAACTCGTCCAGAGTTTAAATGGCGGCGTTTTGAGGAGTGTGCTGACAACATCAAGATAACACATAGTCCAAGATATACAATTAATATGGACACTCCAGACGGGGGTTCGATATTCAATAAAATCGGAGTCAGTTATGAGCAAGTTTCAGGGTTAGAAAATAAGTTTTCAGTTTTTAGGTCGTATTTAAAGTCTCAAGCAAATCCCGGTGAAGATGTATGGTGGCTGCCAGAATCGGAAGAAATAGATGAGCAACAATCATCTTTCGTCAAAGCATTTGATTCATTAGATAGCTCTCTTCAAACTAGAATTACAACCGAGATATTGGTTTTATTTCCAGAGTTATTTGGAAATAAATCAAGGTCAAAATATTATCGCGCCTCAGCCTATATGGTATCTCGTTACTCTGTTACAGATCACTGTCTTAGAGACCGATTTACTGCGGGCGGAAAGGTTTATGTCGCCGAAATTGGGGAAAAAGTCCCTAAGATGATGTGCTTCTTGTCTGACGAACTTGTTTTTCAGAGCCTCATCGATTGTTTAAATAATCTCGACTTGGAACTGTTAACTGAGTACTGGGAGATACCAACGGCGGAAATCTCCCAAAACGGCAAAGTAAGGTCATGGTATAAACTATTAAAAAAACAAATCAATAATAACAACGCCTATTATCTTGGACCATTGTTACGCTCTGCCTTCAGAAAATATATCGTGCCAAATTAACTCCAATCTTTTTGCAATATTAAACGCTAAAAGTGGGGGCACAGCGTTTCCGATGACTTTATATGCTCCAGATGCAGACAAAGGGTAATTTTCGTCCTTTGTCTTATTCCTCACAAATTTAAATTCATCAGGAAACGTCTGTATTCTTGCACACTCCCTTACAGTTAAACGACGCTCTAACTTTCCTCGAAGTAACTCATTAATATATCGTCCTCCTTTATCTGAAGCTAGTCGGCGATATTCAATATTCCCATGATGTTCTGCTCTTATTGTCGGTGATAACCCTTCAATGTCGACTTCTATCTGGCCTTGGGAGCCAGGACAATAGCGGGCTTTGGAGTACTTTTGCTGCGCAGGATCTTCACTCTCTTCAGGTTCTTGCAATCCCCTAAAGTAATGTTTTACTTTAGTGTACGGCATCAAATCTATTCCCTCTTTTGAATGAGTTACTTGCGGATAAATATCTACTTCACCTGTATTTATCGCTTCCTCTACTCCGGGCTTTAAATAACTCTTATTTAACCCAATAAAAATTATTCTTTCTCTTTTCTGTGCCACGCCATAATCTGCGGCATTTAAAACTCTTGCAGGGACTACTAAAAAACCATTCTCATCGATTGATGAAAAGTCCTTCTCGATTATCCTTTTGGCTTCACCTAAGCTAATCAAACCTTTGACGTTTTCAGCAATGAAAACTTTCGGCTTTGTAATTTCAATAACTTTCCGCATCCAAACATAAAGTTTACCACGTGTTTCTTCTAGCTCATCAGTAGATACGGCTTTATTTAGATGATTCTTGTGCGAATGAAAGCCGTTTCTTTTACCTGCGACACTGAAATCTTGGCATGGGAAACCACCCGTAACTATATCGACATTAGAGGGGAATATCTTTTCTCCCATAGTTGCCCGTTTTACCAGATCTACAATACTCTCATTGCGGAAAATACTCGCTGCCTGCAAGCCTCGCTCTTCTCCAAAGTAGCCTTTCCATGCGGCTTCTGCGTTCGGAAGAATATCATTAGAAAAAACGGTTTCGAATGATGTAGGTTCCAAATAGACCCACTCGTCATCTAGCGCTTTCCACCCATTTTTATGAATTCTAGGATTGACAGCTTCCTTGGGAACTTTAAAGCCACCCTCAAAACCAAGGTCCATACCTCCACAACCACTAAACAAAGAAAGTAACCTTTTATTTTTCATATAGTTAACCCCAGACAACTTTATTCTTTTTTAATGATATCATAGAGGATTTCAATTGTCGCGTGTTTTCTGAAGTTAACTGCCATTTAGATCTATATTTTATAAAGAGTTTGATTCTCATAAGTTAAAGGTATTAATTTTTTTAAAATAAGTGCAATAAATCAATCAGTTAACAAAAGACAGGTGAGTATTGTTAGCTTTTGTAGCCATTATCTTATAAAGATCACTCAATATTCTGGATCTTAATATTGGTTGAAATTTATAAATAATTGATATTGTTGAGTTTGGATGGTCGAGATGAGCCGGAAATGAAACTTTACCCACCAGTTTACCCACCACTTGGTTTGGGTAAGGGGTTTGTGCTGTCCATGCGACGCAGCTAAGTGAGCAAGGCCCCTCGAGCCACTTTCATATCTAGTGGGTGGCATTCAACTATTTGTTAACGTTTCATCTCTAATAGTTCGTAGAATATTGAAGACTCACCTGTAATAGGGTTCTCAGTTTCAGTGACTTGGCAGTGGAGCGTTACCTCTTGCTCAAGATGGAGCTCACTGACGATCGGGAGTAAGCGCTTGGGGTAAAGCACCCTTATCAGATTACCCTCGTGAGACCTCAGATCTATTTTTTCACGCTTACTCAGGAGCTCAATTTTTCCGTGAAGCATGACTTTCTCTTCTTCGACAATTTCAGTGACCTCAAGTGCGGAAGTTACTGAGTCCATAACTTCTCTATTGCCGTTCCAACGCCAAATCTCTTCACCCGCATATGTCCATGTAAATTCAAGTTCTGCATCATAAGAGCGAATGACCTTCAGAAACTCACGTAGACTCTTTGATCCGGACGGACCTAGGTCATTAACAGAATTAAGAAAAGCTTGTCCTTCTCCTGAAGATGCTAAGACAGAAAACACTCGCTCTATTGCTCCTTTACTCAATCCATCATTGAGCAGGTCTCGATTCGCTGCTGCCGAAACTATAAATCTGGAAGAGCCAGGCAAAATCCCTTCCAATCGCAAATCCAATTCCGTATATAAATCTTTTGGCACCCTTTTCCGATTCATACCGCCTTGCAGCAATCGAAGCGCAGCATAGCCGAGGGTCTTACGAACCTCTTCTGTTAACTTAGAAACCAACGAAAGTGGAGCACTACCTGTTTTCAAACTAGGGGCTTTTATTCGAAAATCTAACATTTCGAACGCTGGGCTCAGTTTCGATGTGAGTTCTATCTGAGCTAATTCGTTTACGTGGCATTGGAGGGAGTTCGCAGTCAATTTATAAGCAAAACTACCTTCATTTGCCTTTTGTTTGGCCTGCTCTAAAAGCTCCTTAACCTGCTTTACTCTTTGATTGATTTTATCACTCATGCTACCACCATAACCCGAGCAATTCCTTTAGGGCGTTCATTTCTATCGAAGCCATACCAACCACGCCAGTAACTTCGCATGTCGTGATCTTCTGCCACACAAAAAAGCACATCCAACCCAAAATGCTGCTTGACTGATGCCCTATCTGTTAAGGCTTGAAACATCTTCTGCTTTTCAGGGGGCAATGCATCTAGCTCTGTCTCGGGCGAAAATACAACTAAATCAATGTCATTCGGATTTAGTTTATTGGTTGTAAAAGAGCCATCTATCCACAATTCAATCGAAGCACCTAAGCCAGATAAATATTTTACGTATGTTTGGAGATTGGCTATCAGTGGAGCCCGCGTCTCTGATCCCACAAAATCTTTCAGAAAATGATTTCCAATCTCACTTAACTCAAAGTCGTGTATTCCTGGTTCTAATATTGGTTGTTCTTCCATGTCAGACTCTTATTTTGTAGTTAACGGCCTTGTTAGCCTTCATGCCCTAGGCCTCCCAAGTACGATGGAATCATACCAAGAGATTTGACTCTATCTAACTCTTTGTTAGTGAGGTGGCGAGATACATATGGAAACACTTGAAGAAGAAACTCCTTCAGGCCTTCAAAAGCTTCATCCGAATAGACCACACCAGAGCGTTGTTCATTCATGATGCTCATAACCCACTTAATATATATTGTGGGCATCATGACATCAGAAATATCTTCCCATCCATCTACCAAGTTGTTGTTTTGTTTTCTTATATAAGCAGAAAGCGCAGAATCACAGTGCCCTCTGCACGTCCAGAATACATGGTCGAAATGCTCCTTCTCATTTTCATAATCAGTTCGCATTCTCGACCAAAGCGTTATTACCCCGTTATCGTCTTGGTCGAAAAGCTCTTTCTCGCATACTTTGCATTTCAAGCTTGGCTTCTCAACGAATATTTTTGCCGGTTGTGGATTTTCTGTTTTCCACTCAGAAAGTGATTCAGGAAAGTACCTTTCGGCTATTTCAAGGCCTTTGGCTGAGTGAAGTAGCTGGCCCTCGATTTTTTCTCTATCAAAGACTTGATACTCGATCTTACCTTTCATTCCCTCAAGATTTGTTGATAGTCCTGTGCTAGCGAGGGTTGAATAGAAGCCAATAAAACCCTGGCACTCATTTGCCTCGACTCTATCTCGAATATTGGCATCGTCAGTTGGTGAAACAGAATTTCCACTAAACGCCTTGTGCTTGCAGCTTACAAGCCATCTGATTATGGTTTCGCCACCTACACCAGTACGCTTTTCTTCAACAATTAAATCAACTCCACCATCAGCACCTCTGTCTGGATCGGTTATGATCTTATAACCCATAAAAGAGAGAAAATCGCGAGCAAACAGTTCAAATGTATCTTGCATTCCACTTGCATTGTGAGCTTCAGGTATCTCTTTGAAATTTAAAACAGCCAATTTGTTGCTCCGTTTTATTGAGGCTCACGCCGCGCACATCAATGCGAGCTTGCGAGCGTCCGACAGCCGAAGGCTGTTTAGTGCTGCGCTTGGTTATAGATTAGCTAAACCAACGCTGTGCAATTATCAATAGCGTAATACCTACAATTAAGCCGACAAATACCGATCCGAAATGCTTACAAATCAGTTTTACTGGTGCGCGAACAAAACGAGCTGTCCAATGGAAGTCTGGGCTGTCGGGCTTATCGAAGCCTTCAGAAGGATCATAGACCCCAGTACCTTTTCGGATACTCTGTCGGCCAGACTCGCCTCCGTGCCACCACTTTAGAATTGCATGAGTGAACCTGTAGGCTTTGGAGCGTCCTTTAACTTTCGTCATCACCCAAATCTCTCTGTGTCCATAACATTGTATTAATGAGCATGCCTCTGATCTTTAATACACCAGCATGCACACTTTATTGTTCTTTAAACCTATCTGCTATCGTCCCCTTATTTACCCTAGAACCCTGACAGGTAGGAAAAACTTGTAAACAAGCACAAAAATACGGCGGCAATGCAGCGAAACGAGAATTCAAACAGGCGAAGAAAAACTTATGAGGAGGGCTCTTCCTTGAGGAAACTACTGAGCTGGCTCAATAATCGCTCGCCATAATTCCGTCGGCGTGCTTTGTTACTAATGTTTGAGATTACTAAAGCCGCGGCAGAGGAGCAAGGGATATTTCTGGGCACAGACATTCATGTTCAACAACACGGAGAGTATTGACATGACAAGTTCTGGTGTCGATGTTATTTGATTTCTTCGACAATTCTCAAGTCCATGAGTATCTGAACAGCTTAACAATACTAGGCTACACCCAGCGAGGCGGCAATGTCGGTGACTGTTTTCGTTGGCGGATTCTTTCCGTGATGGATAAGAAGCGAAACGAGTGATGGTGGAGCTTTCTTCGTTTGCCGGTTCTTATCCTAGACTCAGGACCGTTATTCAATATTTTGGACTTGGGTATACAAGTAAAGTACACAGAAAATTAATAGCATTCTTGAAGATACTGGCTCAACTTGAAATTATTCCTACCGACTCACCAATTCTCTGTCCATAACTAGATCACTTAGATAAACCACGGTTCGCTGCTTCTTGGTAGATTAGCTTCTCAATAAGTTGGCTTTGCAGCCTGGGCCCACCCGCCATTTCTGTTAGTAGGTTTTTGGCTTCAAGATCCAAAGTCAGATTAATACGCGCCTTCTTGCCATCTGACTTGACCCGCACAGAATTCTTGTAGGCCTTCTTCGCCTTCTCATACTCCGCCAATTTGACGTTGTGGGATCGATCAAGAAGCTCAAATTCTGCAAATATTCTTTCCCACTTGAAAGCCAGCATTCGTTCGCTTATCAAGTAAGGAAGCGAAAGTTCCTTTTTTAGGTAGGACCAGAGCCAGTCGAGCTTTTCCTCGGAGTCCCCTTTCGCGAATGTAAACCATTGGCTAGATTTCGCCGTCTGAACTCTGATGTTTAGATTTCTCAAAACTTGCTTCTTAACATCAGTTTTTTGGCACGAGGTGATAAAAAATTCCCATAAGCACTGGCGAATCTTCTCCTTGCTTGAAGGAGTTTGATCCAACCCCAAGCTGATGTAATCCGGATTAAGAACGAGCCCGTCCCCAAATATTGCATCTTGCTCATCTCGCCAATCACGAGGCGAAAAGCTATTAATAGTAAACGATCCGTTCATATTAACGATAACACTAGTTCTTACAAGAATCAGCCAAGAAGTGTATAACATCGATGTGTCTAGTTCATCGATCCAGCGCAGATCGGCATCCTGAAAATTAGGTACCTCTAAAATTCTTTCAAGCTTCGAGAGTAATTGTTCACTCCCGTCCTGTTTACGATACACTCCACGTAACCAGGTACTGATTAACTGTCGTTTTTCCTCGATAGTGGGCGGCTCAATCGTAGGGGGTAAAATACCTCTATTAAAGAGCTCCGCGTACATCAAATGAACCTTCGCTTTACCTTTCGGCAAGTGCCGATTAGCAAAATCGATTGCCGGACTTCTTACCGCCATTAATAATTCCTCAGAAACTCTTCAATGTGCCCGCGTCCACAAAACTGCCATGGTCAAAACACAACCAGAAAAAAGGCAGTGGCAATATGCATTGTTAGGCAAAAAATATAATTAACACTACTAAAAAACTCAATGAAAACATTCAAAACAACCATAAAAAACCACAAAACACCATGAAAACGCATTTTAAAACGCACTCTTAAAAGCTCGTGAGCTACTGTATCTAGAGGGTTTAAACGGGTATTGTACCGAGGTCGAGCGAAATTATAAGCCTCTTTTTAAATAGGCCACACTGACTACGTCTTTCAGTTAGGTTTTCTTAAAGTCTCAAAAGGCAAGGTTCCTACAGGTCATCTGGTTCGCCATCAGATTCAGAGCTCACGAAAAACCCTCTGCGTTGCATTTAACTTCGAAATCACCATTGCCTTAAAACGCGAGCATCCCGAATAGGATCACCGAGCCACATTGGCTGTTTATCAGCAGCGCATGTCGGTTTAGGTAATATATACAAATCAGTTAAGTCAGCAGTCATAAGTAATTGAAGCTAATAGAAGAGGACAAGCTAGGTAATGCGGATTGGTCTAAGCCAATCCAAGATAACTAATAAATTTTTACAGGTGTGCAGCTTCCTATGAAACTCAAATACAGCATAGGAAGATCCAATGAACAAACGTTTGGCAGCCAATCGCAATTTAAACCTTCACTACGAACCAACCTACAAGGGATTTGCTTGTAATCAATCACAAGGTCCCCTTATCGTTGAATACCTGGATGCTAACTTGTCGGTAATGAATGGAGCATTGAACGACCACCCTCGGACACTCGTAGTTCGCATAGATTTACTGTTCCCAAGGTTTTATCAGTGTGATGACGATAATTCGGTAATAACCAGATTCATCGAAAAGCTTCGCTACTGTATTAACGTAGACTGCCGACAAAGGCGCGCTAATGGCGCCAGAGTCCACGACACACGTCTGCGGTACATTTGGTGTAGAGAGGAGACAGATGAATCAAATGGTCATTATCACATGTTGCTGTTTGTTAACCGCGACACCTATTTTCAGCTTGGCAATTTCCAGAGCTTCGATAAAGGTCTTGCAGGTATGATTAACACCGCTTGGGCTTACGCATTAAAACTCGAACATTGGAATGCCATCGGGACAGTAAATTTTCCGGAGAATCCGCTTTACCATCTACAGGAGGGAAGCCCAGACTTTGCGCAGGTATTTCAAGACGTATTCTACCGCGCCAGCTACCTCGCAAAAGCAAAGACCAAGACCTATGGGAATCGGTATCGGTCGTTTGGTGTGAGTCAAATCTAACATGGTCACCTGCTCGGCTTTACAGTTAAACCGAGCAGGTTTAGTTTGTACCAAACAATCATGATAATAATTCAGTACATTGTACTCGAACCAAATTGTGCTCGTTCATGGTTTCTCATGTATACTTATCGTGCTATAAAATCGAAAGACCGTTGAACTCCAAGGACGTTACAGATGGCTAGCTCTGCTCAGTTAAAGGCCCTATTTCATGCACACATCTCAGGTGACTCTGAACGCTTCCGTTCTGTCGCACTTCAAGTAGCTGCGCACGAGGCAAAAATTGGGCATGTTAAACTGGCAGCGGAGCTACGCGAGTTGGCGAATAAGGCAAAACAAGAGCAGCAAATTGTATCGATTTCCAAAGGTCAACGCGATTCATCCGGACTCCTGAACATATCAAGCCCCTCGACCAAGCTTAATGACCTCATTCTTGCGGACGACGCTAGAGCACAGCTTGATCGCGTCATTAAAGAAGTTTCACATATAAACCACCTTCGCAGTCACGGACTGAATGCAAGACGCAAGCTTCTCCTTGTAGGCCCTCCCGGAACCGGTAAAACCTATACGGCGGCGGCCCTTGCTGGTGAGCTAGGTTATCCGTTGTTCGAAGTTCGGCTCGACGCAGTGATCACCAAGTTTATGGGTGAAACGTCACTCAAGCTTCGACAAATATTTGACTCAATCGAAAGTGTACGAGGCGTTTATTTCTTCGATGAGTTCGATGCGTTAGGTGCAGACCGAGCGTCTGGAAATGATGTAGGTGAAGCCCGCCGTGTATTAAATAGCTTGTTGACGATGATCGAACAGGATACGTCAACCAGCTTGATAATTTGCGCCACGAATTATAGCGAACTGCTGGACCGGGCTCTTTTTAGACGCTTCGATGACGTAATTAATTATCAGCTACCCTCCGTATCGAGTATCGAAAAGCTACTAGTGCGAAGATTAAAACCTTACGCTCCAACTCGTCTGGCTTGGCAAGCTTACGCTAAAAAAGCTTGTGGACTGAGTGCGGCAGATGTCAAAGTAATCGCGGACGATGTCGTCAAAGAGATGCTGATTAGTGACGTACCTAAATTCAGGGCCACTTGGCTCGACAGAGCAATTAAAGAGCGCATACAAGTTTCACGCTCGGAACGACAAGGTAGGTAGCAAAAATGGCAGACAAGGATCGTAAGCCTCATTTTTTTATCGGAAATAACGGAGTCCGATCCCCCCTAAAGAGAAAGGGCGGTGGAAGTGGCGCTGACAAATCATTACCAGCTATCAATCCCCTACTACACACGATTAACCTTACGGGCCAGTTAGCGGAGTTAACTTCTCTCGCAAACGAAATATCAATTGATGCACATAAAAATGACATTGAGCGCATCGGTATCCAGATCACCTTTGAAAGCTTCGAGGGATTTGAACTTGTCTTTAATAGCCTTGAGAATGCCACTCAAAAAATTGAGCTTCTTAACATCCAGTTGATAGATAGCAAATACTACGCAACTGTGTTTGTGCCTGAAGGCAAACTAACTTTTTTTCAGAAAAAATTACAAGAATATGCGGCGAACATTGAAACGGAGTCCCCATCCCACCGAGATGTGATAGAAAGTATTGAGGCTATCAAACGCGCCACGCTGCAAACCTTGTGGACTGATTCGCGTGAGCTATTTCCTGAAAATGCACACGAGCAAGTCGTCTGGGAAGTTTGGTTAGTGAAGGGAAATGGAACACCGGAACGAGAATTCAAAAAATTAGCAGCTCAAATGGAACTGCATGTATCACCACATCAGATAAATTTTCGTGAGCGAACAGTCGTCTATGTGACCGCCTCCGCTCACAAATTAAGTTCCAGTGTTCATTTACTTAATTGTATTGCTGAACTGAAGAAACCAAAAGAAACTGCCGAGTTTTTCGATGAGTTAACCATCGAGGAGCAGCGAGAGTGGACGACTGAATTAAAGACTCGCCTCGTCGACACTCGAGATGAAGAACACCCTCAAATTACTATTCTCGATACTGGGGTTAATATTGGCCATCCACTTATTGGTCCTTACTCTGATAAAGAGAACTTATTTACAGTGAACCAAGCGTTTGGAGCCACTGATAGTGATGGTCACGGCACAAATATGTCTGGGTTAGCACTTTATGGAGATTTGCAAACTGCCCTAGAATCACAGCAGCCTGTTGAAATTGGCCATTCTATCGAGTCGGTAAAAATCATTAATAAAGGCGGGGACAATAACAATCAGGCATATGGGGCTATAACGATAGAGGCAACAACCGCGCCCGAGACAGCAAAGCCGAATGTGAACAGAGTCTTCACAATGGCTATCTCCGCAACAGATACTCGAGACAAGGGTCGCCCATCGGCCTGGTCAGCTGCCATCGATGAACTATGTTTCAATAGACTTGGAGAACAAGACCCTAAACGTCTATTTATTGTCGCAGGGGGCAACTCAAGCCTTCAACCAGCAGATTTTCATCAGTATCCTGATTGCCTTGATTCGCAGTTGATACATGATCCCGGTCAGTCATGGAATGCTCTTACGGTCGGGGCGTATACAACGAAGGTTAACCTAACCGATCCAAACCAAGGGGCACCGCTCGCGAAATCCGGCGAGATCTCGCCATACTCTTCAACATCGACTGCATGGGAAGATAAAAAACCTATCAAGCCGGATGTGGTTTTTGAAGGTGGTAATGTTGCAGTCAGTCCGTTTGGTGGATTTAGTCATCCGTCTCTGTCTTTATTAACGACCGATCATGACATTCAAAATCGATTGTTCACCACGCTCTGGGCAACGAGCGCTGCAACAGCTCTGGCGGCAAATTTTGCCGCGCAAATATACTCTCGTTACCCAGACTTACGACCTGAAACTGTCCGTGGGTTAATGATTCATTCTGCTCAATGGACGGACGCGCTTAAAGCTCAAATTCAAGGGGGCCTAACGTCAAAGCAAATGGCTGCAAAATTGATGCGGAGAGTGGGTTATGGAATCCCTAATCTTGAAGTCGCGCTAGATAGTGCCAGCCAGAGAGTGTCGGTCATCATTGAAGATGAAATAAAGCCTTTTAAAAAAGGTACTAGCGCTCCCGGATTGAATGAGCTCGTCACACACGACCTACCTTGGCCAAAGGAGATTTTGCAAGACCTAGGGGCTCTACCAGTTAAATTGACAGTTACACTTTCATACTTTATCGAGCCAAACCCTTCAAATAGGGCGTTCTCAAGCAAGTACTCATACCAAAGCCATAACCTTATTTTTGATCTTAAGCGCTCTTTAGAGGGAGCTGATGATTTAGTTATGAGAATAAATAATGGCGCCGAAAGACCTCCGGAATTCCAAGTCCAAAATGATAACGGGGATTGGCTAATCGGCTCTAAGAATCGAGCACACGGGTCAATAGCCAAAGACGTATGGACCGGAACAGCAGCAGAACTGGCTGAACGTAACCAGATCGCTATAATTCCAACAGCAGGTTGGTGGAAGACTCGAGCGCCTCTGAAAATGTACGATGAAACAACACGATATTCCCTAATCTTAACCATTGAAACTCCCGAAAGTGAAGTTGACATCTACACCGCAGTCAAAGCGATAATCGAAGCTCAAATCGAAACCAAAATTGGGATTGATATCTGAGCAAAAATGAGGGGCTCGCCCCTCAAAGCTCCAACTCAACAAAGTCCCGATCGACATCCTCTTGGGTAATGCCGATATAACGCAGTGTCACGGCCTCTGAACTGTGGCGCAGCATCTTCATTACTCGAGCAAGGTCGTTCGTGTTTTTGTACAAATGGTAACCCCTCGTTTTTCGCATGGAGTGCGTACCCAACGCGAGCCCGACCTCCTCGCCTATCATTGAAATAGCGAGTGAAACATATCGGCGGCTCAGTGGTCTCGGTTCCTTGCGTAATGACCAGCGGTTACGGTGCGATTGGAACAGGTAAACATGGTCGGGGTATTCGGCCCGTCGGCGCTCAATGATTTCACGAGCTTTGTCGTTGAGTTTGATTGTCGCCAGTTTGCCGGTTTTACCTTCGGTGAGCACAACGCGGTCGGAATGAATGTCCTCAAAGCGAATTGAGAGCAAATCACTAATTCGAAGTGCAAGGTTTAGGCCTAGGTTCCACACATCGGCAATTTGTTGGCCATAGGTGCGCTCGAGTAAGTGGCTGACGAGCTTCACGGTATCAAGATTCTTCACAGCATGAACTTCACTCATGGCTATGTTCCTTATTTGTTGTCAGACGAAAAAAAAGGAACTTCAGAGCCTGTTCAGCCCCTCAGTTCCCGTTTTTAAAGGCTTCCAATGTTCCCAAAAGTACAATTTGGGAACTTAGAATGGGTGGATTTAACATGCCCTGACATCGGGGATGATTTTGACGTCGATTTCACGCAACGCATCAGCAATTTGATTGATCACTTGCTGGCGCGATAACGGCCCTTGGGTTTGGTGTAGTTCATCGTTGCAATGAATCGCAACGGCATAGGCCCGGTAGTAGCGAGCAAGGCTTTGAATCTTATCCTTGTCGACGAAGTAACTGTTAGCTAACCCATACTCGAGTTCAATGCCCACATTCGCCCGGTCATTGCTGGTCATAAACACGAGGCTAAACTGACTCGGCATCGAACGAAACGGTGATTCTGTTTGTTTCGGCCCTCGGAGTAAGTCATTGCGCTGTGGCTTTCGTAGTGCCGGTATTAATGCCAACGCAGCTACAGCAGCTTTAATGCCGATAACGATCCACTTCTGGGTTACTGGATTCAATGCACTCATTGCTATCCTCCTTTGAATTACAGTAAGCCACGTTCAGCAAAAGAGACGGTGTCTTTGCCGACGACGATGTGATCAAGGGTTTGCACATCAATGGTATCGAGTGCGGTTTTCAGGCGGTCAGTAACACGCTTGTCTGCGTCGGAAGGCTCAGCTACACCAGATGGATGATTGTGAGCAAAGATCACGGCTGCTGCGTTCGTTTCAACGACGGCTTTGATGATCTCACGCGGATAAACCGGCGCTGCATTGATGGTTCCGTAGAACAGTTCACGAAACTCAATGAGTTGATGCTGGCTATCCAGCAACATCACCGCAAACACCTCGCGTTCGCTATGCGCGAGTTTGAAGCGAAGAAAGTCCTTTACGGTATTGGGATTACAAAACGCCTGTCCTCGAGCAAGCTTATCTTCCAATAATTCGCTGGCGCGATGAAAGAGCTCCTGCTCGGTAAGGCGTCGTGTGGTGACGTAGTTTTTAGGTGGCTTTGGGGAATTGTTTTCTTGGTTGCTCATGGAATGATCCTTTCGGTTGAAGATTCATTCCAGTGATATAGGTTTGAAAAGTTTTCGAATGAAAAACGCCGTCTTATGACGGCGCTTGCTCCTCTGGCATTTTGTTGACCTCAACCGATTTCATCTTTCGCTTGTACTTTACGGTAACCGTTTTAGTCACGATGTTACGCGCGATCTCATAATCTGGGCTCCACGTAGCTAAGTTATGGATTCCCATCGCGGCTGCCGATGCAAGACCTGCAACAGCGGTCGGTCCCCAGAACGATGCGAGCATCGCGGCTTTGCGCCCTGCGGTAAATACACGTGACTTCATGCCAAGTTTATCAATCTGCTGCTCAACGATGCGTACCGTATCGTTCACGCTGAGGCTTTTGACCTCGAACGACTCACGCTTTGCTAGCAACGCCTTTATTTCATCAAAAGCTGTAGGCTCTGACTCGTAGACTATTTTCATACTCAAGTCCCTTTTCTAGTGGTTAGGGTCTAGCGTTTCATAGAAGAGTCTCGACACGAACAAATAGTGACGAGATGTTGGTTTTTGATGGTAGGTAGGCTTATTCGTGGGTTAGTCGACGTGATCACTTTGATCAATTCGCAGCAGGTCTAAGAGCATCTTGCGATATTGCTTGCCGATAGGGACCGTCTTTCCTCCTGTAAGAACACATTCGGTGTATCGACCCAATTCACTTTGTAGTCGCTGTAGATGAGCGAGGTTGATGATGAAGCTTCGGTGAACTTGAATGAAATGTGCAGGCAATTGCTCCTTTAAGCGAGTGAGCGTCATGCGATGAAAAACGTGCCCATTCAGCAGTTCGAAATCGACATAGTTACCTGACGCCTTAATGTGTGAAACATTCGACAAGCGAATCACTTCAACAATGCCCGGTGCTGACTTTGCAGCAAACAGTTCTTGGTGGATATCAAACATAGGCCCACCGGGGCTGTTGCTTGTTAGTAGTTTGGGTGTGCATACAAATCCCTCTTAATCGTGAATGCACACTGGGTGATATAGGTTTGAAAATTGATGGCTTGTCACTAGCACTGAGCGCTTGCGCATGGCCTGAACGCAGCCTGTAAAAATAATTTTCTTCATCCTGAAACCCTTGAATCCGTATGAGTTTCAGATTCTGGCAAAGTTGTTTCTCACTTAGCGGCTTATGCCACTAAAAGCGCTAAATGAGTGACCAAAGCACTCATTGATGTGACAAGCATCTTGAGAGGCTCACAACGATAAAAAATTACAGCTCCGCGCCATCGCATGACAGAAGCTAATTCGAAGGATTACCGTCATGCGCCTGATTAAGTTGGACGAAGTAAAGAGAAAGACGACCCTCAGCAGAACCAGTATTTACAAGCTCGTGGTAGAGAACATGTTCCCGAAGCCTGTAACGGCTATTGGCCGTAGCCGAGCCTGGGTTGAAGAGGAGGTTGATGATTGGATACGGGCACGGATTGCGGAGCGGAATTGCCCCCCAAGTAAAGCTCAGTCAGAGCATATGTAATGCGTACAAGTCATCCTTGCACCGAAACACTTCTCAGCGGACTCAAGTAAAATTAGCGACAACTGCATCATTAAACTCAAAGTTGGTTGCTCGATGGCATCATTCCTTTTATTGAACCCTAAACTCAAATTCGAGCGACCCTAACGAGCACTCGACGGAACTTTATTCCCAATGCTACAAAAAACCATAAGGCATGGACCATTGAGAGGACTGCTATAGATAGGATGATTTGCTGTGTTTTATCGGTAGTGAGGTGTCCTAAGAGTCCAAACACTACCACTACTAACCAGAGTGCCGCTGAAGTAAATGCTCCTTTCACCAGAACAGAGTAATGACGGGTTTGCCGCAACTTCAAAATGAAAGGCCTGTCCGCTATACCGACAAGCATTGATAAAGCAGTTAAGATGAATCCGGTTAAGGTGCCCGACAAAGCCACTAGTGTTGTTGCCGTGAGCCGAATGTCATCAAATGTATCGAAGCTGTAAAAAGCTAATGTGCCAGCCAAAAAAGAAAGCAGCCACTTAGTCAATTCTGTTGCCCGGTTCCCCAATAACTTCATATAAAGCATCTCTTTGTTCAACAAATGCAGCTTCCATCGCAGCAAACACCGCTGTCCGGATTGGATACCGACTTCCCATTGCTACATTTTGGCGTGACCGAATTCTGTCCGCAATTAAGTCAATAGGGTGATCCACTCCGTCACGAACTGCAGTAACCTTTGCAGTCCTAATTATTGGTGACCTTGCAAACGCAGAAGCAAAACTTTTTGCCCTCTCCTCTAGACTACGGCGTTCTACATCTGCTGCTGTTTTATGGCTAGTGATTTTCAAGGAAATATTTGCTCCACCAACTTCATCAAGCAAGTCTAATAAACGGCAGCCAAATTCATCTTCCGGGTACATTTCACGGTTTGTCGGACGAGAGAATGTTAAGTGTAAGGCGGTCGGCGTTAATTGACCAGTGAGCAAACGCTGAATCGCGTTAGCCTGGATCAGTGGGTTGAAGACTATTGCTTCGCCGACTACTGTGCTTAAATATTCCGCAAATTTGGCTTCACGACTCGCATGCCCGTTTAATTGATATGTCAAAAGATTATCTGCAGGCCTGTACGAAAAATAGTTTTTCTCGATAAGAGCCTCTTTTTCCTGCAAATCGATCTGCCTCTCTGCTCCACCAGGTTGGCCTATATGGGGTAAAAGATTTCGCCGGAATTTGGCAAACTCACCTCGAACAATTCCATTTACAACTGCTACGTCTCTGAGTTCATAAGCGTATGGGCCATCCTCCCAAGCCTGACCATAGCCGCCTCTTTGAACAATTGCATTTAAAAAGCCGAAAAAATCAAACTGAGATTCCGCCGCGAGGCCTATGCTGTAAAAATCGAAAGTGATAGTTTTTTCATTCGGATTAATCATTAAGCTCTCCCTTCAAGACTAAAACTTGTTTGCACCACTAAAGCAGTATATCGAGCCTATTTCAATTAGTAAGTGAAGTATTTGTCTGGGTAACTTAAGATTGGAGTCTAGAACATTTAGTTGGGATGCTTACTTGATATGCGCCCTTGCCAAGCCCGAGGAACGTACCTTTGAATACTGAAACCTACTCTCAAACCGCTTCCTTTATCTGGTCAGTAGCGGATCTTCTGCGCGGAAATTTCAAACAGTCTCAATATGGGCGCATTATCCTACCCTTTACCCTGCTGCGTCGTCTTGAGTGCGTTTTGGCTCCAACCAAACAAAAAGTTCTCGACGCTGCTGAGCTTCATAAAACCAAACCTGACGCGGTGCGCGAGAAGCTGCTCATTCGTGAGTCCGGACATCAATTTTTTAATTCGTCATCTTTAAGCCTCGAAACGCTCTCCGACACACAAACTGCGGAAGACTTGATTTCGTATGTGCAGTCATTTAGCGAGTCGGCTCGTGAGATTTTCGAGCACTTCAACTTCGAAGAGTTTGTACTGAGACTTGCCGAAGCTGACTTGCTGTATCAGGTTACCCAGCGCTTCGGTACGAAAATAGATCTGTCCCCTAGCACTGTTTCGAATTTTGGTATGGGTCTTATCTTTGAAGAGCTCATCCGCAAGTTTGCTGAAAGCTCAAATGAAACGGCCGGTGAGCACTTTACTCCTCGTGATTGCGTACATGCCGCCACATCGTTGCTCATGACAGGTCAGGAAGACGTATTAACACCGAACAGCATTATTACTATCTACGATCCAACAGCGGGCACCGGCGGGTTCTTGTCTGAAAGCGACGAGTACATTCAGTCAATTAGCGAAAAAGTAACCGTAAAGCTATTTGGTCAAGAGCTTAACCCCGAGTCTTACGCTATCTGTAAAGCCGATATGATGATAAAGGGTCAAGAGGTCGACAACATTAAGCTAGGCAATACGCTTTCAAACGATCAGTTACCACGAGAACGGTTCCGCTACATGCTGGCCAACCCGCCATTTGGCGTAGACTGGAAAGCGTCACAGCGCGTGGTCAACGATGAGCATAAGGCGAAAGGCTTTGGTGGTCGCTTTGGCCCTGGCTTGCCGCGTGTGTCAGACGGCTCGTTACTTTTCTTGTTGCATTTAGTCAGCAAAATGCGAGATCCCAAAGAAGGCGGCTCCAGAATTGGCATCGTGCTAAACGGCAGCCCCCTATTTACCGGCTCTGCGGGCAGTGGCGAGTCTGAGATACGCCGTTACTTACTGCAGAATGACCTGGTAGAAGCAATCGTAGCCCTGCCGACCGATATGTTCTTCAATACCGGTATCAGCACCTATATTTGGATTCTCTCCAATAACAAAAAGCCTGAGCGCAAAGGCAAGCTGCAACTAATCGATGGCAGCAACGATTTCGCCAAGATGCGAAAGTCGTTGGGTAGCAAGCGTAAATACCTGACTGACGAGCACATCAACAAGCTCGTGCGTCTATATGGCAACATAGCGGAAAACGATAACAGCAAGGTATTTACTAACGAAACCTTTGGCTATCGTCGCATTACGATCGAGCGCCCGCTTCGTTTGAATTTCCAAACAAGCAGTGAACGGCTTGAACGCTTACTTGATGAAAAAGCGCTGCAAAAACTCAGTGAGAGTGACATCAAAAAACTTCACCGTGCGCTAGCAAACATCGACCCAGAGCATTTGTTCATCAATCGAGAGCAATTCACCGATGCCATGAACAAAACACTAAAACAGGTAGAACTCAAGTTAACTGCTGCTCAACAAAAAGCAGTATTGAACGCATTAAGTGAACGCGACAATAGTGCCGATGTTTGCACCGACAATAAAGGCACCCCGGAGGCTGATAATACCCTGCGCGATTACGAAAACGTTCCATTAAGCGAATGTGTTCAGAAGTACTTTGAACGAGAAGTTAAACCACATGTCCCTGATGCTTGGATAGATGAAAGTAAGCGTGATGAGCAAGATGGCGAGGTTGGCATTGTAGGCTTTGAAATTCCATTTAACCGTCACTTTTATGTATTCGAGCCTCCTCGCCCGCTTGAGGAAATTGACGCTGACCTTAAAGAATGCACCGACAGGATCAAACAGATGATCGAGGAGCTGTCAGCGTGAAGTCATACCATGAGTATAAGAAATCCAACAGTAGGCTTACTAACAAAATACCAAAGGACTGGCGCGAAGCATCCTTAAAGCGCACAGTGGATGGTTGCATTAATGGCATTTGGGGAAGTGAACCTGATGGCAAGTATGATGTCGCTTGTATTCGGATAGCAGACTTCGACAGAGCTGCGAACTCTATCTCGACTGAAAAACTTACGTTCCGATCAGTTAGTTACTCAGAAAGAGCTAACCGCCTGATTAAACGTGGCGATTTATTAATCGAGAAATCTGGCGGTGGCGATAAAACACTAGTCGGCGCTGTTGCTATTTTTCAACATGACTTCGACGCTGTGACTTCAAACTTCGTTGCTAAGATGAGACCCAGAAAGGGCCATTCACCAGAGTTCCTGAATTATTGTTTTAACGCTCTCTACTCAAGCAACGTTAACTACTGCTCAATCAAGCAAACTACAGGCATCCAAAATTTAGACAGCGAAGCCTATTTA
Source organism: Aliidiomarina haloalkalitolerans (assembly GCF_003987315.1). GTDB lineage: Bacteria > Pseudomonadota > Gammaproteobacteria > Enterobacterales > Alteromonadaceae > Aliidiomarina > Aliidiomarina haloalkalitolerans. The sequence goes on along the minus strand of NZ_PIPI01000007.1, from coordinate 136,367 downwards.
CAAGAAAGAATTGGTGTTCCTAGCTATCCAGAGCAACAAAAAATAGCGCAATTCCTCGACTACGAAACGGCAAAAATTGACGCGCTGATTTACGAGCAAAAGCGGTTGATAGAGTTATTAAGAGAAAAGCGTCAGGCAGTTATCAGTCATGCTGTTACCAAAGGCTTGAATCCTGATGTACCTATGAAAGATTCTGGTGTTGAGTGGATTGGACAAATACCAGAACATTGGCACACGTTACCAATTAAATATGTGATTAACTCATTCGAACAAGGCTGGAGTCCTCAATGCTTTAATGAGCCTGTTTCTGATGAGAGTGAACTAGGTGTATTAAAGGTAGGATGCGTGAGGCATGGAAGATTTATTCACGAGGAAAACAAACGACTACCCCCAGGTCTTCCATTCAAAAACGAATTATCAGTGAGAGCGGGCGACCTCTTGATATCAAGAGCCAATACTCGCGAACTAGTAGGGAGTGTCGGTGTTCCATCGGTAAATCACGAAAACCTAATGATTAGCGATAAAATCTTTCGTTTAAGATTAAATAGCCAAGCTCTTCCAGAATTTTTATGCTTTTTTCTTACCACAGGGGTGGCGCGGCAACAAATCGAGCTTGCAGCTACCGGGGCAAGTGACTCGATGCTAAACATTGGTCAGTCAACAATTAAGGAGATGCCTTTTCCATGCCCACCAATGGAGGAACAACATCAAATAGTGGAAAAAGTGGTTAAAGCGAATTGGAAACTTCTTGAGCTCGCTGGTGAAGCAATAAAATTAGTAGAAAAACTTAAAGAGCGCCGCTCCGCCCTAATCTCTGCAGCCGTTACCGGCAAAATTGACGTACGCGACTGGCAACCGCCGCAAGGTTCCGATACAGTGGAGAAAAAGAATTAGTACAAACGGAGATGCAACATGGCTGACACCAAAGAGCGTCAGTTTCAAAAGGATATTTTAGCCAGTCTTGAGCAGAGCGGTTGGTTAGTTGGCTCTGCCAGCCAGTACGACAAGTTAAATGCCCTTTACACCGAAGACTTAATTGCTTTCGTTAAAGAAGCCTACCCGGACCGTTGGGAGCGCTTTTGTAAGCTCAACGCCGGTGATCCTGAAAAGCTTTTAGTTCAAGCTGCCACTAAGGGTATGGCTCGTGATGGTGCCTTGCATGTGCTCAGACACGGATTTAAAGCCATTGGCGGTACTATTAAGGCCTGTGCCTTTCGACCTGACCATGGCATGAACCCCGATACCGAGCGTCGTTATCACGCCAATCGTTTGCGCGTAGTCGAAGAAGTCTCCTACTCCCCTTACGCTCGCGACGGTGACTATAACCCGCGCATCGATTTGGTACTTTTCGTCAACGGCATTCCAACGGCAACCCTTGAGCTTAAAAGCGAGTTCAAACAGACCGTTGAACATGCCAAGCGCCAGTATAAGAAAGACCGTCCAGTCAAAGACCCTATTACCCGGATGCCCGAGCCGCTATTAACGTTTAAGCGCGGTGCCTTGGTGCATTTTGCTGTTAGCCAAGAAGAAGTTGCCATGACAACTAAGCTGGCCGGTAAAGACACCTTTTTCCTACCCTTCAACCTAGGCACGCTAGACGGCGGCAAAGGTAACCCAAGAGCAGAGCATGAAAACAGCTACGCCACCAGTTACCTGTGGGAGCGCCTATTCAATAAAGATGCATGGCTTAAGGTGATTGGTCGCTTCATGCACTTGCAGGTTGAAGAAAAAGATGGCTTTGATGGGCGCATAGAACGCAAAGAGACCATGATCTTCCCGCGTTATCATCAGTGGGATGTGGTAAACCAGCTGGTTGGCACCACCAAGCAAGAAGGCCCTGGTCAACGATATTTGATTCAGCACAGTGCGGGCTCCGGCAAATCAAACTCCATTGCTTGGGCTGCGCATCAGCTATCGTCACTGTATGCAGAGGATGGCAGCAAGCTATTCAATTCAATTATTGTCGTTACCGATCGCACCGTGCTTGATTCGCAACTACAAAAAACCATTCGGCAGTTTGAGCACGCAGATGGTGTTATTCGCGCCATTACCCGTGACGTGGGTAATAAAAGCAAATCTGAGCAACTGGCTGAAGCTCTACAAGAGCAAACCCGCATCATTGTAGTCACCATTCAGACCTTCCCAGCTTTGTATGATGCCATTGACAAGTACCCTGCTCTCAAATCCGGCCACTATGCAATCATTGCGGACGAAGCGCACTCGTCACAAACAGGCAGCTCAGCCAGCAAGCTAAAAGCACTGCTTGGCTCAGACAGGCCAGAAGGCGAAGACATCAGCGCTCAAGACCTCTTAGATGCCGCCGTGCAAGCTAGAATGCCGAACGAGCGCATTAGTTACTACGCGTTTACCGCAACCCCCAAGGGCAAAACCCTCGAGTTGTTTGGTCGTCCAGATGATCCGCATTCACCAATAAGCGACGACAATAAGCCGAAACCTTTTCACGTTTACACCATGCGTCAGGCCATTGAAGAAGGCTTTATTCTTGATGTACTGAAAAACTATACTACGTATGCGACCGCATGGAAGATTGCCCACCCTGATGGCGAAAATGAAGAGGTCGACAGCAAGAAAGCGCGCATGAAGCTGGCGCGTTGGGTGCGATTGCATCCTTACAACATCAACCAACGTGTTGAAATCATCGTTGAGCATTTTCGTGAAAACGTCCGTCACCTGTTAAGCGGCCAGGCCAAAGCCATGGTGGTGACTAGTAGCCGACAAGAAGCAGTGCGCTATCAACTTGCTATGAGCAAATACATCCAAGATAAAGGCTATCAGGATGTGCACGCCTTGGTGGCGTTCTCTGGCGAAGTCCCGGAAGACGAATACATAGCAGAAACTTTTACAGAAACCAGTGCCAGACTAAACCCAGGTCTCAATGGCCGCGCCCATGACAAAGCACTCGATACCGATGACTTCAACGTCATGATAGTAGCCAACAAGTATCAGACTGGGTTTGACCAGCCCAAGCTTTGCGCCATGTACGTGGACAAGAAGCTTCAAGGTGTTGAGTGTGTGCAAACGCTATCGCGCTTAAACCGCACTTTTCCCGGTAAAGACCAGACTTTCATCCTCGACTTCTTCAACAGTGAAGAGGACATACTTGAATCCTTTAAGCCCTACTACACCTCCGCAGAACTAGACTCGGTTACAGATCCACACATTCTATTCGACATCATGAGTAAACTAGATGAAGAACACATTTACCAATGGACCGAGGTAAAGGCTTTTGCGACTGCGTTCTTTGACCCGAAAGCTAACGCTACAAAGCTCGGATACTACTGCAAGCCTGCTAAAGAACGTTTTATGTCACGCTACAATCATGCTGTTGAAACACTACGTGATGCGAAGGCTATGAAAGCCCAAGCAGCGCAGTACTGCGATAAAAGCAGCCTAACAAAGGCAGAAGACTCAGTAAAAGCTGCGGGAGAAATGGTTGACCAGCTCGAGCTATTCAAAAAGAATCTTGGCAGTTACGTGCGAGTGTACGAATTTCTATCCCAAATCGTACCCTACAACGACAGCGACCTTGAAGCTTTGTGTGTGTACGCTAAAAACTTGCTACCACTGCTGCGTATCGAGCGTCTGGACGATTCAGACGACGTTGACGTGTCAGGACTCACCCTTACCCACTACCGCATGACTAAGAAGGCTGAGAAACAGATTAAACTCGGCGAAGGTGACACGGAATACCTAGCGTCAATTAAAGCCGTTGGTAGTGGTAAACCTCATGATCCAGAAAAGAAAAAGCTTCAGGAAATTATTGATACGCTCAATGATTTATTTGGTGCCGAGGTCAGTGACGAGGACAAGTTACAGTTCGCAGAAGGCATAGCCAAACGCATAAAACGGGATGAAGAAGTAATGGCTCAGATAGAGCGGCACTCAGAGGATGAGATAATGCATGGTCTATACCCTCAGCGTGTAACTGACCGCGTACTGGATGCAATGACTGAGCATGAGAAGCTTTCCATGGAAGTTCTCGAAAATCCGACTATTGCTTCTAAATTTTCGCGATTGATATTGACGATGCTGCGGGATATTGGAGGCTAAGTTGAAAAAAGAGTCGCCTAAGTTCAGGATTCGCATTGTAAGATTAAATATATCTCATCGTTCTCAACGCTCTTTCGAGCAGAAATTTCAGATCAAGGACAAAAGTAATCAGAAGATAATAGAAAATAATAAGGCCTTAAAAAAAATAGATTACTTTCGCTCAAAAGGAGTCGACATAAGAAAAACAAAAAAAAGATATCTAACTATATGGCTTCCCGAAAAATTAAACTTCTCAACTGACTTTGAGGTCACAACCCTTTATATAAATTCAATTCGATACTTAGTCGAGATGATAGGCAATAGAGAGTCAAAACTTAGACTTAGAAGCATTCGATTTGATAAGATCAAAAAAGCATCATCAGCCGCCGCTTTAGTATTAACGTCAGAAATATCAAAGTGGGACGGCAGAGTGAACCATCGCCTCATTCCTACAGTCCATCACTGGGATCCTTTAATTTACCAGCAGTTTTCATCGCTCGGCTATTTTGAAATATTTCCTTCCTTAAAAGATAAGTTTAACTGTGAGAAAAACTCCGGAGATAACAATATCTTGCGATATATTAAAGGAACCATTGGTGAGCACGATAAGACTCGCCAACTGAAGAAAGGTATAAAGGAGCTCATAGGGAAGAAGGAGCTCGACAAATGGATCTTTCTTCACAGTGGTATTGGAGAAGCAATACTAAACGTAACTCATCATGCTTACCCTGAAGAACAAACACGCACCCATGAAAAGGATTGGTATCTTACCGCGTCCTTCAATAAACGCTCTCGAGAACTAAAAGTTTCCTTTTATGATCAGGGGGTAGGTATTCCTGCAACCTTACCTACTTCTCACGCTCGGGAGTACCTCAAGAGATACTTGAGAAGGCTTCGCCTTTCAGACGATTTTGACTCAATGATGATAAGAGCCGCTCTATCATACGGCAGAACACGGACTAATAAGGGAGATAGAGGTAAAGGTTTACAGGACATGCTACAATTTATCAAACAGCGGGGTAACGGATATCTCTCGATTATCAGTTCTCATGGGTTATGTAAAGTCACGGTTGAGTCTGGGGTGCAAACGATAAAGACGGTTGATTTCGACCAGAGTTTGCCCGGAACTTTAATCATCTGGTCAGTAACAGTTCCTTGATTGGTGAGCGCAATGAAAATAAATATTGGTGCTGAATTCTCAGTCGACCCTGCGGGAAGATACTATTCGGATGGGGATGCCAGTGGAGAGGCGTTTCGCGAGGAATACTTATTACCCGCCTTGCGGAAACTGGAGAAAGGCGAAAAGCTAACCATTATTTTAGATGACGGCATAGAGAGCTACGGCTCATCGTTTTTGTCTGAAGCTTTTGGAGGGATAGTTAAACATGGATACTTTGACTCAAAAACGTTACTAAATTTAATAGAGATTAAATTTAGTAACGAGGAGTTCGCCTTTTTTAAAGATCGCATTATTACATATGTGAACGAATCTAAATTTAACTCTGAAAAATACACACGGTCTAGTCAATGAACCCTGAAACTTATGTCCTCACTGTATTTATAGGTGTTGTGACGGGCTCTATATTGGGGTTTGTCTCAAACTTTACAATGGAGCAAATTAAAGAGTCAAACAAAAAGAAATTCAATTTAAAAATTGAGTTGCGAAACACTTTAATAGAGATAATGGACGACTCGATTTTATACTGGTCAGCAAAGAAGATGGACAAAACTGAAAGGCTGATATTAGGAAAGAAAATAAGAACTATGCTAATGCACCAAAATAACTGTATCGATAAATTTTTAAGCATAGCCTGTGCTAATTCGTCAACTTCCGACCGTATGACGCTAAGTAATTTCAAAGTCGAATCTTTTGAGGCTATTACTGGCGGAAATTTCGAAGGAAATGTTAAGTCTGACCTTTCGCGTAGCAGAAGAATAGCGTCGATTTATACCAAAGCGAGAATTTTAGTTAACAAATACTATTTTTAATCGATTAGATATAAGCTCCAAAGCCCCCTTCCGCTCCTCAAAGTAATCATGCCGATCATAAATCCCCTCTACCCCCTTCAGCTTGTGGTTCAAGCAACGCTCGGCCACGTGGCCGGGAACGCCTAAACTGGCCAACAGGGTACGGCAGGTGCGTCGCAAATCGTGTACTCGGAAGTACTCGATATCGCCCATAAGGTTTTCCGGCTGCTTTTTCTTACCGGGATCTTTGCCGAACATTTTGGCGATGGCTCGGTTTAAGGTATCAGAACCCATGTGCGGTTGCTTGGCGAGTCTTCTGCTGGGTAACACGTACTCGGAACCACAGGCCCGCAATTTAAGCTCTTTAAACATCTCTACGGCCAATTCAGGTAGTGGGATAACAAACCCTACGCCCGACTTGCTTCGTTCTTTAGGAAGCTCCCATGTAGCCTTTTCAAGGTCGAACTCTGCCCACTTTGCCTCACACAGCTCAGACTTCCTTACCCCCAACAGCAACAACAATGCACACGCTAAGTAATTGTCGCGGGTGAACACCATCGGGTTATCACGAAACACTTTGAATACGTGCTTAATTTCATCAAGTGTGAGCGCTCTGTCTCTACTTGCCTCTAAACCTCCTGCATCACTCACTTGAAAGGCGCTCGCCGGGTTTCCCCCGACGACGTCTAGCTTTATTCCGTGATTGAAAAGCTGCTTGCAGTACATGAGCGCATCGTTCGAGATGGTTGGCCGCCCTGAGTCATTGATCGAGGTAATGATTTTACGGATGTCTCGAGCCGTTACTTGATCAAGAGGAAGATCACCAATATGAGGCTGAATATCTTTGCGGTACACACGTGCGGGAATTTTCGAGTGCTTTAAGCGCTTCTCGTTGGTTTTCTGCCAATCTTCAAACAGATCGTCAACGGTAACGAACTCTTGTTCGGTAGCCTTACGCTTCAGGGCAATTGGGTTTTGCCCCTCACTCACTAAAACGCTCTGCTGAGCTGCTAGGCCACGTGCTTGCGCCAGCGAAATGTCATTCAGCTTGCCAAGTGTCATTTCACGACGTTTTTTGCCGACGCTATAACGGAACATCCAATAGGGAATGCCAGGCTCGCCAGAGGTAGTGGTGGGTACCACGAGATATAACCCACCACCATCAGCGTGTCGACCCACCTGGGATTTCGCGAGTTTTGTTACCTGAGTAGCAGTTAACTTGGCCAAAGCTATGATTCCTTTAGTATTTTTGGTGAAGGCAATTTACCCACCACCACAACTAAAGCGAACTATAGCATACCCACCGCTTTACCCACCACTTTTTAGTTATCAGCCACGAACGACAACGAACAACTACAACCCATTAAATCTACCAAGCTATTGATTTTAGAGGGATATTTAACAAATAAAAACAACTGGAATCATTATTCGATGTTTTGGATCTGCTCCCGCATCTGCTCTATCAGAACCTTCACTTCCACCGCTGCATTGGTAATGTCCGCATTAATCGATTTCGACCCGAGGGTGTTCGCTTCGCGGTTGAATTCTTGCATCATGAAGTCTAAGCGGCGGCCGCAGGCGCCACCTTTGCGCAGGACGTTGCGGGTTTCTTTAATGTGGCTGTCGAGGCGGTCGAGTTCTTCGGCGACGTCGGTTTTTTGTGCCAGTAATACCATTTCTTGGGCGAGGCGCTCGGAGTCGAGTTCCATTTGTGCTTCTTCGAATTTGCTGCGCAGGCGCTCGCGCTGCCATTCGAGTACTTCTGGCATGCGGGTGCGCACAAACGCGGCTTGGTCAGAAATGCCGTCGAGGCGGGCTTCGATTAAATCACGCATGTTGGCGCCTTCACTGGCGCGGGCGTCGATGAACGCCTGCATGGCGCGGTCGAAACCGGCAATCAGTTCAGCTTGAATGGCGTCCATGTCGGCTTCGGCGGCTTCCAGAACACCAGGCCAGCGCAGTACGTCAATCGGGTCAATTGAGGCTTTCGCGCCTTGGCTTTGTACCCACTCAGCGCTGCGCAATAAGGCAGTGGCTAGCGCTTCGTTAACCTTCAATTCGCTGCTTGCGCCAGGGTTGGCGGTAAAGCGTAATCCGCATTCTACTTTGCCGCGCTGTAAGGCTTTGCGCAGGCGCTCGCGCAGTACGGGCTCGACGCCACGGAATTGTTCTGGCAGGCGGAAGTAGGTTTCAAGGTAGCGCTGGTTCACTGAGCGCAGTTCCCAAACGGCGGTGCCCCAGTCGGCTTTCACTTCTTCACGGGCGTAGGCGGTCATACTGTAAATCATAAAATGGCTCTCTTTTTGTCGTGCTCAATTAAAAGGTCCATTTTGCTGTCAATTTCGCATTCAGAAGCAGCAAAATGTCCGCTTAGTATAGCGTTTCGCTGAGCTACTGGGAAATGGCCGCAGGGAAATGGCTACTGGGAAATGTCTACTGGGAAATGGTCGCAGCGAAATCACCCATATACCGCCTCGACCATTCGTGGCGAAAATGCGCCAAAACGCTTATACTATGCCCCCAGCCGATTCACCCACCTAAGCAAGAGGAATTCCCATGCGTCCAAGTGGCCGTACTGCTCAACAAATTCGCCCTGTTACCATTACTCGTAATTACACCCGTCATGCGGAAGGGAGTGTGCTGATTGAGTTCGGTGACACCAAGGTGTTGTGTAACGCCACGGTCCAAGAAGGGGTTCCACGCTTTTTGAAAGGCAAAGGTCAAGGTTGGGTCACTGCCGAATACGGCATGCTACCACGGGCGACGCATACGCGTTCTGACCGTGAAGCAGCGCGTGGTAAGCAAGGTGGCCGTACGATGGAAATTCAGCGCTTAATCGCTCGTTCACTGCGTGCCGCGGTGGACTTAAGTGCCTTAGGTGAGAACACCATTACCGTCGACTGCGACGTTATTCAGGCCGACGGTGGCACGCGCACGGCCTCGATCACGGGTGCGTGTGTGGCCTTGGTCGACGCGATTAACTACCTGCGCAAGAACAACATGGTCAAGTCGAACCCGCTGAAGTGCATGGTGGCAGCCATTTCGGTGGGTATTTATCGTGGTGAAGCCGTGGCCGACTTAGACTACCCAGAAGACTCGGAAGCCGACACCGACATGAACGTGGTGATGACGGACACGGGTAAAATCATCGAGATTCAAGGGACGGCAGAAGCCGAGCCATTTAGTTTTGAAGAAATGAACGACATGGTCGAGCTCGCCAAGCACGCCATTCGTGAACTTAACGACCTGCAAAAGGAGGCTTTGAATTCATGAAGGCTTATCAACGCGAGTTTATTGAATTTGCCTTGGGTAAAGGCGTCCTCAAATTCGGCGAGTTCACTTTAAAATCAGGCCGCACTAGCCCGTATTTTTTCAACGCTGGTTTATTTAATACCGGTGCAGACTTGGCCAAACTCGGTCGTTATTACGCCGCAGCGTTGCAAGACTCGGGCATTGAGTTCGACGTTCTTTTTGGGCCGGCCTACAAAGGCATTCCGATTGCCACGGCAGCGGCGGTAAGTCTGTTCGAGCACCATGGCAAAGACGTGCCCTACTGCTTTAACCGCAAAGAAGCCAAAACTCACGGCGAAGGCGGCAATCTAGTCGGCTCCGAGCTCAAAGGTCGGATTATGTTGGTTGACGATGTCATCACCGCCGGCACTGCCATTCGCGAGTCGATGGACATTGTTGAAGCCAATGGCGCTAGCCTTGCGGGCGTGTTGATTGCGTTAGACCGGCAGGAAAAAGGCAAAGGCGAGCTCAGTGCAATTCAGGAAGTGGAGCGCGACTACAATGCCAAAGTCATTGCTATTGTGACGCTTGGCGACATTATCGAGTACTTAAGCGAGCAACCGGGCCAAGAGGCCATGCTTGAGAAAGTGCGCGAGTATCGCCAGCAATACGGGATTTAAATCTTCGGTGGCTCGGGCAGGATTAAGCTAAACCGAGCGCCACCGAGCGGGCTATCGCTAATGTCGATACGCCCGCCATGCCACTCCATAATGCGGCTGACAATGGTTAGCCCTAAACCGGCACCACCGCTGTCTCGCGAGCGACTTTCTTCCAAACGCACAAACGGCTTCAAGATTTTCTGCCGCTCACTGGCGGGGATCCCTGGGCCATCATCATCCACGTGAATAGTCAATCCGCCACCGTTCGGCACACTTGGCGAAGCCACAACAACGCGAATACAGCTGGTCGCATAACGACTAGCATTCTGTAATAAGTTATTTAGCGCCCGTTCAATGTAATGGCCATCGCAGCGAAAAACTGCATGCTCCGGGCATTCGAGTTCTATTTTCTGTGTGGCATTGCGTTGGTACTTCTCGACCACGTGCAAACACAGCTCACTCACATCCACGTCTTCGCGTTCCATCAGCTCTTCTTGGGCTTCCATGCGCGCGTAGTCAAGCAAGGTGTCGACAATCTCTTCCATCTCGGCCACGTCTTCTTGCAGCGCTTCGGTTTTGGCTGGCGAGTCAGGCAAGGCTAAGGCAAATTTCATCCGTGCTAACGGCGTGCGTAAGTCGTGAGACACGGCATGGGTCAGGTCGCGCTGAATACCGAGTAAGTACCAAATGCGCTCGCGCATGGCGTTAAAGCTCGACGCTAACGGAAAAACCAGCGAACGCTTCGACAGTTCTAACGGCTTTTGGTCCGGCTGAGACACATAGCGCAGATGATGCTCAAGTCGTTTGAGGTCGCGTGACAACGGCCATAGCCAGACCGTTGTGACGGCGGCGAGAAGTAAAAAGAACAGCAAATGGTAGGCATACGTCGGCGACTCGGTCTCGTCAATCACTGGGCCAATGCGCCAAATATCGTCGCGGTGTTGGATATACACATACAGCTGGGTGCTGTCGCCAAACAAAATCACCGGCTCACCCGCAGCAAACTTACTTTGTTGCGCGCTCGGCCAGCGCACTTGTCCGGCACTGACTACTTGCACCGGCAAATCAAGCGCCTGTTCAAGCTGTTCGGGGCGCTCGATATACTGGCTTAAGTTCACAAACGACTCGGCCAAGGGCTCAACCCACGCCGGCATGTCGTTTTGTTGGCTGCTCCACAGCTGCTCGATGGTCCAGCCAAGGCCGACCACTGCAAGTAACAAAAAGCCGTAAAAGTGGAACGCCAGACGCCGCATGGGTTAGTCCCAAGCGTCGGCAACAAACACGTAGCCACGCCCCCACACGGTTTTTATGGCGTCGTCGCGGCCGGTGAATTCGGCCATTTTTTTGCGAATATTCGACACCCGCATATCAACGGTGCGGTCGACACCGTCATACTCTCGGCCAATCACGTCGAAGTGAATGGTTTCCCGCGTGACTAAATCGCCGGCGTGTTGGGCGAGGTACCATAAAAGGTCAAACTCGTGGCTGGTGAGCTTAATTTCATCGTCAGCAAAGCGCGCAGCCCGCGATTTAGCATTGAGTTTTAAGCGACCAAACTCTAGCGCTTTGCTGTTCTCCATGCTATCACGTGGCTGAAAACGACGCAGTAAGGCTTCAATGCGGGCAACCAGTACCTGTGGCTCTACCGGTTTCACTACATAGTCGTCAGCACCAATGCTAAGGCCGGTAATCTGGTCAACGTCGTGTTTGCGAGCGGTGAACATGAGTATCGGTCCCGGGTATTGTGGTCGCAGCTGGCGGCACAATTCAAAACCGTCGCGACCAGGCAACATCACGTCCAAAATAATCAGGTCGGGGTTCACATTCTTCACGGCGGCGACGACTTTACTGCCATTCGCTTCCCAGAACACCTGATAACCCTGCTGGGTCAGGTAGTCCTTAATTAGGTTTGCCAAACGGGTATCGTCTTCGGCAATCAGAATACGCGTACTCATTAAAACACACTCCATGGGCTACCAAGGCGGCGACGTGCTTTTGGAAACAGGCTTTGAATCTGCATTTCTGTGCTGGCCAGAATCTCGACGCTATTTAAAAACTGTTGGCGGCTGTTGCGACCGGTTCGTCTTGGGCGTTCGCGCCATTCACCGGCGGCGTTAAGTTCGCTGTCTTCAACGGTGAATAAGACAAGAATTTCGTCACCGAACCAAGTTAGGTCGCCAAGCCACGTGCCGACTTCCTCTTGGCGCCAGCAAGTCAAGACTTTTTCGTCGAAAGCTAAGCAAGCATTGAGCGGGGTTTCACTGCGCCAACTCACTGACACGGTTTCCTCGCACACGGCGGGTGCGTTTTCAGTGACGCACACTTGCGGTTGTACCCATAAGCAAAACGGTTCGGTACATAACAACTGTTCGTCAATGTCAGGCGAAAGGGTCGTTGGTTCTGCTGAACTCGTTTCCTGCATTGCCGCTGATGTCGGCGCGGTAAAAGTAAATACCCCAGAGAGGAGCAGCAGGCTAGCTAAGTAATTAAAACGCATAGCTCACCCCCAGAAAAAATGTGGTGGTGGTGTCTTTGGTCACCAATGGGCTATCGGCGACACCGTCACCAAGCCACATGACGCGGGCGGAGCTGACTAAGCTTAAGCGCTCTCGCAACGGGTATTGCCAGTGGAGCGACATGGCCGGTTGCATCACGGCCTTACCGCGATAGTGATAAATCGGTGCGACGTTATCACGACTCGAAATACCGTAATAATAATCAACGAGCTTATCGCTCTTATAGGTTAACTCCCCTTTCACTTGGAAGTTGCCAAGCCCTGTTGGCACGCCTTGGCTCACCATGAATGCGGCCGAATAACCGTTATGTTTATTGCGGATGTCCTGCTGCACAGCAAGGCCCACATGGGTGCGCTCTGCTGGGTAATAATCAACGCGAATACCGGCGTCGATTGCCCATGCACGTTTGGCTACATTGTCGACATCGGGCAAGATTTCTTCATCGTCAGTAAAGTCACCCCAACCACCGCTTGGTTGCATGCTGGTGCTCGACAAACCACCGCTATAGGCATCCCCAAACCAATAACCGGTAATGCTATCGGTAAAGTAGCTGAACTCGGTGTTGAGCTTGGTGAATATCGACACTTCGTGGCGGCGTGACTGTTTAATGCTGTAACCGAGCATGCCGTTGTCGAAGAAGAATTTTTCACCGTAGTAGCTGACGTCCGGCAACACATAAAACGACAGCGGATCGGTGCCACGGATAATCGACGAGCGCTCGCCATAACCCATGGCCACACGCACATTTATTTGGTTAATGAATACTTTCAGGCTGTCGTTAAACTGCGCAAGAGTCGTGTCGTTGGTGGACTGAGTGTGCTCGGGTTCGGCCGCACGTTCTGCCGCAAGTTCAGGCGTAAGTTCGGAATGGGTTTGCCCATGCGCAAACGCCAGCGGCGCAAGTAGCGCACTGGCGAAAATCATGCTGAACACGGTCGTTCTTGTCGCAGTAGTTCTGGTTTTGACGGCCAAAGTTTGTTCCTTTCCCAAACCGACTCTAACTTGTTTTAACTCTAACAAAAGTCGGCTTGGGCTGCGCTAACAAGTTGGCAAAAATGACAATTTGTTACAATTTTACGGCGCTTGAATTGCAACGCCGATCACGCCATTGGTAACTTGGCAACGGCCGGCTGTGCGCTCAATTTCGCTGTCTTCACTGGCGAGCATTTGCAGCACGAATGTTTCCTGCAACAAGCGTAATTGCTGACTGCCACGACACACACTGTCGAGGTTGTCATACACGCCGGTGTCACCTAAAAAGCGGGTGGTAATACTTTCGAGGCGCTGTGGTTGCTGTGCGGCTAACACTGCGGTATGTAAGCGCCCACTTTCAATGCGACCCATGCTACCTGAGCGTAAGTAATGGAATGTCGCAGCAAGCATGCTGTCATTGCCTTGCGCCCCTTCAAGGAACAAGGCGCCGTCTTGGCCAATTAATTCAAACGCGCCACTGGCCGAATTCATCAGCATAGCGGTATCACGGTCGAGGCCAATCGCTAATGGTGCGTTGGTGCTTGCGGCTAAGCGCAGCAGGCGACCTTGGCGGCCACGGTGTGACACATCTGTGTCGACAATAAGGTTGCGCAGCATGCCAAAACCACCAAGCGGCTCATAGGTCAGGCTGTTCGGGTTTAAACCGCGCGGGCAGGTGTTGTCGAGGTCGCAACCTGGCATCGGTGCAGTTGCCGCAAAGGCGCCGTTGCGAATGGCGTCACGGCTATGGCCATTGGTGAGCATATTCGTCGCTACCATGGCTTGTGCACCTGCACCAGCGCCACCGACAGCAAGCTTGCCTTCACTAAAGCGTGTCTGCAGCAGCGCTAACTCGGCGCTGCCTTGTAGGGCACGGAACAAACGTTGTGCGCTACCACCCGTGAAAAACACTGCGCTAGCTTGTTGAATCAGCTGCTCGGCCTGGGCCACGTTACTACAATAAGCAAGTTGCTCGGCATGCCGACTCGGATGCACCCGATCACGGTCGTAGTTCCCGCTGAGCTGGCGACGGTAGCTCTCTAATGCCCGGCATTCATTGGCTTCACGAGCAGCACGGACGGCGACGTCAGCCGGCAGCCACACCGCATCGGCTCCCGCTTGTTTAAATGCGGCAACGTGCGAGTCGACGCTGCGGAATGTATCGCGCTCACCAGCGGTCACTACCAGAATTAACGGTTTACCTTCGCGCCCATTCCGTTGCTGTTGGTCTTCCGCCATAGCCACAAAACGAGTGACGAACTCGGCGCTGTAATCCGCATTGGCTGCCAAATTGACGTGTTCGTCGAGGCCTTCTAAACGCGGCATTTCCAAGTTATCGAGCACGCGATCATATTCGGCTTCCGACAAGCGCATTAATAAATCAAGGTAGGCGCGCGAGCGAAAACGTTCGACGAGGCGATACTCAGGCACCACGCCACGAGCAAAGAAGTCGACCATTTCTTCGAGCACTACACTCAATTCTTCGCGTACTTCATCGCGTTCACGCGGCCACACCGCGCGGCGCAATGCTTCGCGGCGGCGCACATCGGTTAATTGAAACAACCGTGCGGTACGCATTTCATTGGCATTTATCCAGTCGGTGCTGCTGCAGTAGTCGGAATTCATACTGGAACACAGGCGCAATTCGCTGCCGGTGAGCATCACGTTCCATTGCGGGTCAGTGCTGCTTTGCGCATGGGCGGGTGTCACACTTTGCACGAGCGCTAGCACCACGAGGACACTCGCAGACAGGGCGAAGGCGCTGGAAAGCGTAACTTTCCAGAGGCGGGACCAAAAACTACTCATGATTCGGTTACCTGTGTTGTAAATTCATCAATTCGGCCAATGCTTTCGGGCGATAGAAATAATACCCTTGCATGGCGTGACACTGTTTTTCGCGACAGAAGGCTAATTGTGCCTCTGTTTCTACCCCTTCGACCACAACTTTCTTGTTGAGGTTCAGTGCCAATGAAATTGCTGCGTCAGCAACTTTAAAGGCATCGGTACCTGGGGTGAGGTCGCTAATAAACGCGCGATCGATCTTAATTACATCAACAGGCAGCTTATAAAGCAAACTTAAACTTGAATAACCGATACCAAAATCGTCAATTGCGACTTGGATACCTAAGGCGCGGAGTGCCTCAAGCGTGTCTTTGGCGCTGGTCTTGTCGTCAAGGAAAAGACTTTCGGTGACTTCAATCTGTAACACCACATTCGACTCTTGGGCTTGGGCATGCACTTCTTTTAACAGATCCATGACAATGCCACGGGTGAAGCACAAGGGTGAAATATTCACCGACACGTAGGTTTTTTCTTCTTGGCCAATTTGCGCAAGTTTCGGAATGTCATCGCTTACCCGCGCCAAAATTTGTTCAGTTAGCTCGACAATTTGACCGGTTTGTTCAGCAATTGGAATAAACACGCCCGGTGGAATAAAACTGCCGTCCTCTTGTGGCCAACGCGCCAGCGCTTCAAAACCGGAAATCACATTCGACTGTGTGCCGACAATCGGTTGGTAATGCACGCTAAATTCTTGGCTATTCATTCCCTGCTGAATTCGCGTACGCATACTCAGGCGCTCGTTGTAACTCAATAGCATGTCTTTGCGGAACCACGTGACATTATTACCACCCGAGCTTTTCGCCTCGGTCATGGCAATATCTGCTCGTTGAATCAGCTCATCGGCGCTGTCGTCAAAGCGCATGGCTTGGGCAATACCGATACTGGCGGGCGCAATCACTTCGACACCATCGAGCATATAAGGCTTGCGTAGTTGCTGTTGCAAAGTACTGCTAAGTTTCGTCACCACGGCTTTATTGGCGTTGGGCACCATCACCACAAACTCGTCGCTACTGAAGCGCGACACAATACTGTTTTTCGGCAGCTCAGCTTTTATGCGCTGACCGGTTTCGAGCAATATTTGGTTACCCGCCTTCAGGCCTAAGGTGTCGTTAATCGCTTTAAAGCCATCGAGATCTATAAACAGGACAAAGTTAGCCGTGACGTCCCGCGCCACGCTGTATTGCAAAGCAAGTTCTTGTTCAAACACGTCGCGGCGAATTAGGTTGGTCACACCGTCATAGGTGGCTAGTTGTTTGAGCTTTATTTCTTCTTGGCGGAGGCGGTTGTTGGCGTCGATGATAATCACCAATAGGAAGGAAACAATGCCACCAATGAGAAAGACCAGTTTGTTCACTCGTGCGCTGCGCCACAGCTCATCCGTATCACGCAACGTAACGTAAAACGTCAGGGGTGCGTCGATAATCTCGAAGGCGTGACGAATCGAGAACGGGTGCTCTGCATGGAAGCTATCGCGGGTATATAAAGCAAATTCGGGGGTGTTCGCCGGTAAAATAAAGTTTTGAGCGATTTCAATATGCACTTCAAACGAGCGCAAAAACTCAATTGGGGTGTAGTCGAGCAGCTTCTGTAGGTCGACTGCCATAGTCGCTTGCGGTGCGCCGTTTTGTGAACGAATGGGAACAGTAAAGAATAAAATGGGACGCTCTGCATACACCGAAGAAGCAGTTACCGTATACGCCTCTTGACCCAGCATACGTTGCAGCCAAGGCGTGGGTGGCACTGCTAGCGTATACAAGTCGGTTCCCATTACGTTGCCATTCGCTTTGACGAAATAGCTAAATTCGCCGTCTGGGTTGTGTACGCTAATCCCTAAAGCCGCAGGGAAATCACGCAATAACAATTGTGCGTCGTGCCTAAATGCATCAGCATTTTCGGCGTACATGAGGTTGGAAACACGCTTCAAGGCATCACGTAATTCCAATAGTTGGTTGTTAATTTGGCCAGCAATTTGCTCTTGCAGAATTTGGCCGCGCTCGTTCACATCGCGTACGGCTGCAGCCGAAAGCGAAAACCACACCAGTATCGTCACTAAGCTGACGACAACAGAAGGTGTAAGCAGCTTGTAGTCGAAATGCAGCGATTCCCGATACCAATGCGAACGAATCAACATCATGATGCCGGTGAGCAATAACATGAGCGCAACAGCAATGAATATGACCGAGCCCGGCGCGTATAAGTTAGCGGTATTCGGTATCCAACTATAAACCAGAATCGCGCCCGTTAAGGCTAACGATAACCAACCGGTAAAGCGCCACAATGCGCGCACTAGCGGCCGCTTTAAACTAAGCGCTAGAGACAAGCCTAAAAGAAATAAGTGGATAGCTACGAGGACGACGATCCAACCGAAAAAGTCGCCGATGCCAAAATATTCACTGGTGATGTTGCTATAAAACGACAGTGAGGCGAGCAGCATGAAGGCAACACCGAACAACAATAAGAGCAGATTGTAGCCGCGGCCAGCGATAATAAAAGCAACCGCTGTGAAGAAAATTGCGAGCGGTGTACGGAGCGGAATAATGTCGATTAAGGTCTGGTCAGTGACCACAAAGTGGAAAAAGCAGCCGATAATACCGAGTAAGGCCGCCGAAATCGCGGAAAAGTAGTAAGCAGCGCTAGCAGCGGTTCGGGAGTTATAGGTCACGGAAACTTCGATTCCTTTTTCATTACTCTGCGACAATATGTGTCGCTTCTTATCTATTCAACCTGAATTTATCGGGTGAAACAACCATTCGATTACAAAATTTTAACCAGATTAAACATTTTTTAAATTCCGGCTTTCTTTAGTATCAGCACAGTTACTCTAAAAGTATCGGCAACTTCACTGGCTTCTTTACCTCTTTTTCGAACTAAAAGAGGTATAATGCCGATGTTTTTATCAGGTCTCTTATCAGCGGAGAAAAGATGTTTCACATTGTTCTGCACACGCCCGTTATGCCGGCAAATACCGGCAAACGTGCAACCCGTATTATTTAGAATGGTTTTGTTAGCCCCCAATTTGAAAACAGGGTGTTCTGTCAAACCGACCATGTGTTAACTATGTAGAGTTACTGTGTACTATGCATGGCCTTTTAGCGTGGTAATTCATCTATTATTACCGGTTATAATCTGCTACACTGAGCCTAAATTTTAGCTCAGGCTTAACCGGACTTTCCATGCGTCACGCACTTTTATCAATAATGACTCTGATATTGCTCGCTCAGCTTTCTTTGGCTGGTACGGCTGTGCATCAGTTGCATTTGAGTGAACAACGACATGATGACAGTCAAACCTCCCATATACACCTTGAGCTTCAGGCAACCACTGCAATTTCAGCAGAATTAAGCGATTCAGACTTTAACGAGCTATGTCTCGACTGCCAGTGTCATGGCGGTATCTCGATGATGACTGATTATTCTCAAACGACAGACATAGCGCTACTGCCTTCTAGAGTCGTGCTGTTACCGGTGCGTTTCAGTTCTCTCTTTCCTGATCCCTCATTTCGCCCTCCCATCGCATAACTTTATTTCTTCTATATCTAGGATTACTTGAACTCGCTTATATAGCGGGTGGATTTGTGTACTAAATACTTACCGGAAATATTTTTATGAAAATCATATCAAGCACTGCTTATATAGCGGGGCGTGTGGTCCAGTGTATCTTAGCAAAATGTACCTTCGCCGTTGTGCTGAGCACGATAATCAGTGCGTGTTTTATTGGGGCTGCGGTTGCACATGATGATAATCACGACGATGAACAAAGCGGCCAAGTTACATTGACAAATGAGCAGCAAAGACTTGCTGGGATTGAGGTTGAACAGGCAGTGGGTTCAGGGTTTTCACTGCAGACAACGGTGCCCGGGCAACTTTTGAATGACCGGGCGCGCAGTATTGTGATTGCCCCACAACTGGACGTACGAATTATCCATTACGATGCAAGCATCGGCCAAAGTGTAGCTGTCGGAGATGCGCTTTTGACCATTGGTGGGCGAGAGATTGCTGACGCTCAGGCAGATTTCGTACTGGCAGCGCAGGAGTTATCTCGCATTCAACGTATGGAAGAAGGCGTAGTCAGCGATACAGTTCGGGAAGAGGCCAGAATTGAGGCCGAGCGGCGGCGTGCCGTGTTGCGCTCGGTGTTTATGACGGACGCACAAATCACTGCATTGCTTAGTTGTTCTGACTGTATTGGTCAGGTTCAGGTGTTATCACCGATGGCCGGGAAAGTGCAGTTATCACCGGAACAACTACAGTACTCCGCCGGGCAGGCTCTATCAGGCGGAACATCTCTTTTGCGGGTTAACGATGAATCAACGCTGTGGGTGGCCGCAGAGTTGCCGGTAAGACACCGGTTGCCCCTGGAAGCGGGGCAGTCTGTTGTTGTTAACGTGAATGGAGAGTTGGTAACCGGAGAGGTGTTGAGCCGAGGTCATTACGTGTCGTCTGTGACCCAAACTGAGCAGATCCTTATTTCTGTAGATAACCGTTCGACTCATTGGCATGCCGGACAGTTTGCTGAAGTTCATTTACCGTCTGCTGAACAGCAGGGCGTACTCGTACCTAATGCAGCATTGCACCGTCAGGAGGGTAATCAATGGCGCGTATTCGTGCAAAATGAACAAAATACGTTTAGTTCTGTTGAGGTTACCGTGTTGGAGAGCCAAGGTGGACTTCATCTTGTCAGTGGTATTGAACCAGGTGCCAGGTTGGTCATGAAAGGTGCATTTTTTATCGCATCTGAACTGGCAAAAGATGGTTTCGATACCCACAACCATTAAGGAGCTAAGCAATGTTTTCTACACTTTTAAGTCGTCTGATTCAGTTCCGCTTAATGGTATTCATCCTGTTGAGTGTTTTTATTGGCGGGGTAATTTTTACTATTCCTCGACTAAATTTAGATGCATTTCCAGACGTAACCAATGTACAGGTGACGGTTAACACTCAGGCCAATGGTCTGGCAGCCGAAGAAGTTGAACAGTTGATTACCTATCCGCTTGAATCATCAATGTACGCTTTAACGGGAGTGACAGAGGTGCGTTCGTTATCCCGCACTGGTTTGTCGGTGGTAACTGTTGTTTTTGCAGACGGTACTGATATTTATTTTGCCCGCCAGCAAGTATTTGAAAAGCTTAGTGAAGCGCGCGAGATGATTCCTGAACAGCTTGGAATACCTGAAATGGGGCCTAATACGTCCGGCCTTGGTGAGGTATTCCAATACACATTGCGCTCAGATAATCCGGCGTACGATGCGGCTGCTTTACGCACATTGAATGATTTTCTGGTCAAGTTACTGTTGATGCCCGTGGATGGAGTCACTGAAATCTTGTCCTTCGGTGGGCCAGTTCTGCAGTACCAGGTGCAAATTGATCCCGTACGCCTTCTAGAATATGACCTGACTATGGAGCAGGTCTTTAGCACATTGGCCGATAATAACCTGAATGCTGGTGGCTGGTTTATGCCTCAGGGTGATAATCAGTTAGTCGTTCGTGGTGCAGGTATGCTGCCAGCGGGTGATGCTGGGCTGGAGGCTATTCGTCAACTACCAATTATACAACGTCAGGGAATTCCGGTGCGAATTGGCGATGTTGCATCGGTAGGTTTTGGCCATGAAATCCGAGTGGGTGCAGTCACAATGACTGAAAAAAATGAGTCAGGTGAGACCGAGGCTCTGGGCGAAGTGGTTGCTGGCATTATTTTGCAGCGGACAGGTGCGAATACAAAGGCTGTTATCGATGGTATTGAAGCGCGTTTAGATAGTATCAATAGCGCCCTCCCTGAGGGCGTATACCTTGAAGCGTACTATGATCAGTCGCACTTGATTGAAAGAGCGGTAACTACAATCAGGGATGCTGTTTTTTTTGCGTTTGTGCTGATTGTCTTGGTTTTGCTTGGATTTTTAAGAAACATCCGCGCTTCAGTGTTAGTGCTTTTATCGATCCCGTTGTCAATAGGGGTTGCGCTGCTTTTTATGCATCAGTGGGGAATTTCAGCCAACCTGATGTCGTTGGGCGGATTAGCTATTGCAACAGGCTTGATGATTGATGCGTCGGTCGTGATGGTCGAGCGGATTTTTCAACGACTTACAGCATCGCAAAGTACCCGGCCCATGACAGTGACTGAGCATATTATTGAAGCGGGTCAGGAGGTTGCCCGGCCAGTTATGTTTGCAACGTTGATTATCATGACTGTGTTTGTTCCTTTATTTTTTCTTGAAGGGGTGGAAAGTAAGTTATTTCAGCCTATGGCGGTCAGCGTCATTTTAGGTTTGGCAGGCTCCTTAATAGTTGCGTTAGTTATAGTGCCACCGCTTGCATCGTACTTATTCAAAAAAGCGCCTAAACATGTTGAGCCGAAGATATACCATATTGTTGAACGCGGCTTTATTCGGGGCCTTACCCTGAGTTTGAAAAAGCCGCTATGGGTAGGGGTGGTTACGCTGGCATTTGTCAGCATAGCAGTGCTGCTTGGTCCACGACTGGAAACAGAGTTTGCCCCGGAACTGGAAGAAGGAACAATTAATATGCGGGTTACTCTGGCACCGTCGGCAAATCTGGATACTTCCATTCGTGTAGCACAGCAACTGGAAGGCATGCTGATGGACTTCCCGGAAGTAACCTACGCTTTATCGCGTATAGGCGCCCCTGAGTTGGGTGGAGATCCTGAGCCTATTAATAATATCGAAATGTACATCGGTTTAACCGACATGGCGGCGTGGCAGACCGCAGCCACCCGCGAAGAACTGCAAAGTAAAATGAATGAAGTGCTGGGTGAGCTACCTGGTGTTGTACTCAATTTTTCTCAGCCTATAGCAACACGGGTTGATGAGCTGTTATCCGGGGTTCGGGCGCAATTGGCGATCAAGTTATTTGGCTCTGATTTGGGTGTTCTGGCGGAAAAGGGCGAGGAACTACAACGTTTAGTGGATGCTATCCCCGGAACTACCGATGTGGCGCTGGAGCAAATTAGTGGTGAAGAGCAATTAACTATTCGCCCTGATTATACCGCAATGTCCCGTTACGGATTTGATGTTGCAGACTTGATGGCCTGGGTACGTTTAGGTGTGGGTGGAGAAAATGCGGGGCAGATTCTGGATGGTAATGCCCGTCATGATATAAATGTACGACTTCATTCTGACTTTCGTGCCTCACCAGAGTCCATTGCGCGTATTCCGCTAAAAACAGCCAGCGGAGCAATTGTTTTATTGGGAGATATAACTGAAATCACGCGTGAATCGGCAGCTCCGATGATTCGCCGCGAAAACGCCCAGCGCCGAATTGTCATTGAGTCTAATATCAGTGGCCGGGCTATGGGTAGTGTGGTTGCTGATATTCAATCGGCAATCCAGCAGTTTGACTTACCTGCCGGCTATACGATTGAAATAGGCGGACAGTTTGAGAATCAGCAGCGAGCGCAGCAACGGTTAATGGTAGTGGTACCGGTATCTCTGCTGATTATTACGCTATTTCTGTACCTGGCTTTTCGCTCCATTAAACAGGTGGCTTTGGTAGTAACTAATGTGCCTGTGGCCCTTGTCGGCGGGGTTATTGCTCTGTACCTAAGTGGAACATATTTATCAGTGCCGAGCGCTATTGGTTTTATAACTGTTTTTGGTGTAGCAATGCTAAATGGCGTGGTATTACTAGATGCGATTAATGGCTTACGGCAGCGTGGAATGTCAGTGCAGGACGCTGTGCTACAAGGCACAGCAAGCCGTTTACAGCCTGTCTTGATTACCGCCATAACCTCAATACTTGCGTTAGTGCCTATTTTATTGTCGCAGGGAATTGGCAGTGAAATTCATAAACCGTTGGCAACTGTAGTTCTGGGAGGACTAATCACTTCAACAGTACTGACCCTGTTTGTTATTCCGACTTTATATACACTGATATATAAAGAAAAGGGAAACAACAAGGCGTAGCAATTAGTCCGGCCATTAGAAGCGCTGCTTGCAGTGGAGGTATTCAGCATCTTTAAAAAAGGTTTACTTTATAAAAGCTTTTGCAGGTGTCTGTTTTGCATGTCTTTATTGGGTTATCTGATACCGTTCGAGACATGAATACCGTACAAGTCTTCGATGTGCATGCGGATATCTTGATAGCTGGTACCCAGCGAAAACAGCGCAATAATTTTACGCTCGAGCTCATCTGTTAAATGCGTCTGGTGCTTTTTCACGAGCTGAGGCTCAAAGGTCCCCGCATGGTCGCGTGGTGTATTCAACTCAAAGCTACCAGCGGGACTTTTTACTGTTTTAGCGGTCGAGCCATTTTTGCGATTTGGCTGCGCTTTGTTCGTCAAGCTCAGCCTGCATGGCTGCTTCCGTCAGCTGCTTGATGAGTGGTGTTAGGATACCGTCTTTACCAGTAAGGTCTTTGCCTTCACGCAATTGCTTTAAGGCGGCGTCGATATCGAAGTCTGGTTTGGTCATGTATCATCTCTTTTTTATATAGTTTATCGAGATGACACAGAATTCTGAACACTACCAAAATCGTGTGCGAGTTAAATTGAAGCTTCTATTGCTGCATTTCGGGCATGATAAAAAGTGATCCGAATCCATTTGACAAGACATCGGCTTCTGTAAGTTAGGCATTTTCTACGCCATTATTTTCCATTGATAAAATCAAGTTGCCGCCATGCCTCATAACTAACCAAGGCAACAGTGTTAGATAAGTTCAGTGAACGATTATTTGGCATCATTGGAATACGCAACCTCATTTCAGGGGCAATTTGTTCCATGACTTCTGGGGCTAGGCCACTCGTTTCAGAACCAAATAGCAATACATCACCCGGTTGGTACTGAACCTCGCTATAGCCACGCGTGCCTTTGGTGGTAATCGCATAAATATTGCGCTCCCCCATAGCCTGTTTAAATGATTCAAAATCTGGATGCCGTTCTACGCGGCTCAGATCATGATAATCCAGCCCTGCGCGGCGTAGCTTCTTCTCTTCGAGGTCAAAGCCAAGTGGTTCGATTAAATGCAACGTACAGCCATTGTTCGCACAAAGCCTGATCACATTGCCGGCGTTAGCAGCCATAACTGGATTAAATAAGGCGATATTCAACATTAATAATCTACTCCATTCTTTATATAATGTGATTTTAGCGACATGCGGGCGTCACGACCACGCCAAAATTTTGTTAGCCCCATTTTGTTAGCTAATGTATTGTGTTTGTAATACTTGATTTCAAAGGCGTGGAGAGCTGTTTTGGTAATCTGGGCTAACAAAAAGTACATACCGCTGGTGGAAGTAAGGATGAACGTCATCCGCCTTGCCGCTAATAACGGTTGTACCTTGCATTTAATTGAGCCGTTAGGGTTTGATTTTGAAGAAAAGAAGCTGCGTCGTGCGGGGCTCGACTATCATGACTTGAGTCGTGTGGAGCGTTATCCTGACTTTGCTGCGTTTGCCGAAAAGTTTGCTGGTCACACCATTTACGCAATCACCACCAAAGGTACCCGCAACTATACCGATGTGACCTTTCAGCCGGGTGACGTGTTGTTGTTTGGTTCGGAAACCAGCGGTTTGCCTGTCGATGTGATGGCGCAAATCGCACCGGAGCAGCGCTTACGTTTACCCATGATGCCAAATAACCGGTCGCTGAATTTATCCAACTCGGTAGCGATTTTAAGTTACGAAGCTTGGCGCCAACAGGGCTTTGCTGGCGGCCTCTAGGCTAGCTACTAAAAAAGCGCTGAATCAGTGTGAAAGCAGGCGTCCGAATAGCATCGGTTTCCATCAGAATTTCGTGCTTCGCCCCGGCAATGGGTTCTAAGCGGCTAGCCGGGTGCGCTAATTTGTCGACAAAACGTTGCTGTGGTTCTGCCGCCACAATAATGTCCTGATCACCTTGCAACAGCAGCACCGGAATATCCACTCGCTCAGCGAGTTGCACCACCTGCTCCGCAGCTTGTACACCTTCTGCAACCCAATGATTCGTCGGCCCACCCACTTTAATCGCGGGCAAGTCTTGGTACATTTGCGAAAACCAGTCGTAGCGGGCTTCACTGTGCGTTAAACGATTTACCGCAAAGGCTTCTTTCTGATAATCACCGGTACCCGGAGCATACCAATGTCGTTTCGGCGACAAAAACTGATTTAACGCTGCTAACGAACGCGTCATCGGTTTTGCCAACCACAGCGGCCAAGGGGCAGTGTTAATTCCCATCATGGGCGCACTTAATGCAGCTTTTTGGAAAGGTGACGGTGGGTAGCCATGGCGGCCGGCAACTTGTTGCAGGTAGGTCATACTAATTGCGCCACCCATGGAATGGGCAAGCAAATAAACGGGCTTGTCAGCAAATTCAGCTTTTAACAGCGCTAACCACTCGGCGAAGTCTTCGGCATAGTCGAGAAAACGGCCGACATGACCCTGCTGCTGATTGGCTGTGAGACGAGCGGAATGGCCTTGACCACGGTGGTCGATCATCGCAACCGCATAGCCTTCGGCAACAAATTCGAGGGCAACTTCTTGGTATTTAATATACGACTCGACGCGGCCTGGCGAAATCACGACCCAGCCTCGAGGGTTTTCAGGTCTACACAAACCGTAATGAATTTCCTTGCCGTCGCGGCTGGTAAATTCTCTGTGTTCAATGCTGCGATAGAACTTCGTAAGTTCTTGAGCCGCCCATTGCGACCACTCAGAATCCGTATCCTTCGGCCGGACCGACAATACGTTTTGTGCTAATGACTCGTGTGCAAACCCCTGCAACATACCGCCTCCACTCGTTGCGACAACCATTAGGGACCGTAGCTGGAATGCCATTCCAGCTACGGTTCCTAATGAATTGTACGTGATTGGGGTGAGTTAGCAAGCGGCCTAGCGGGGGAACTCGACGCTGACCTCAAGGCCACCATCGGGGTGGTTGCGGGCATGAATTTGGCCACCAAGGATTGCCACAGCACGCTGGCAAAGCGCCAAACCTAAACCAACGCCGGCACCATGATGCCGCGACGGGTCACCGCGATAAAACGGTTCAAATAGTTTGGCGAGTTTTTCTTCTGGCGCGCCTGGGCCTTGGTCACGAATTTGCAGCGTAAAGGTCTCTTTATCGGCGAATGCGTGAATGGTGACAACACCATCGAGCGGGCCGTACTGGAACGCGTTACGCACTAGGTTCTCAACTATCATGCGCAACAGCACTGGGTCTGTAGCCACGGGCTCGAGCTGGCCGCTTGGCAATTCAATGCGTCCACGCCAGCCTTCTTCACCCAGCTGAGCAATGTAGAAATAGTCGAGGTCGTCTTTCAGCTCGCGCAACAAAGCCTGCACATCCACTTGGTCTTTCACCAATTTCTCAAGGCCATTCTCAAGGCGCGACAGCCAGAGAATCGAGTCGATAATCATGCCGAGTCGATAAATGTCTTTATGCAACTGCTTGTAGTTACGGTTCTGCCGAAGCTCTGGGGTTTCTAGCAAGTCGAGCGCCACTTGCAAGCGACCTACCGGGGAGCGCAGCTCGTGGGAGACATCGCTGAGTAACCGCCGTTGGGCGTCCCGCGAGGTGGCTAAGTCTAATGCAGTGCGCTGCAGCGTGCGGGCAAGTTCACCTAGTTCGTCTCGCCGCCGCGGTAAGCGCTTCAAGTTCGGCTCAGCCACACCCGCTGCGACTTGTCTTGTCGCATTGCGCAATTGTTTCAGTGGCCGTACAAACCACCAACCTAAAATTAAGGCGCCAATAAACGATGCAATCGCCGACAGCAGCAACAAACGTGGCAAGAAATCACGATCGGCTTGGCTTTCTTGCACCGCTGCCAATTCGCTAGCGGTCGCCGGTCGGCTGACCACAACCGCACCTTCATTACTGTCTAAAGGTCCTGCATACACGCTGTCGCCCACTACAAGTTGTACTGGTTCCGCATGAGAATACACTTGCACCGCAGCGGCAATTTCGCGCTGAGACAAGCCTGGGGTAAATTCCCACTGCTCGCGCTCAACGGCAATCAAACGGTATTGGCCAACGAGCAAGCGGCCAGGTTGCAACAAGCCGGCACTGGAAGGATGGGTAAGAATTGGAGCCAGCGAGCGATTGAATTCTTCGCTCATGGGCTCTGACCCCGGTGGACGCGCTAAATACAAAATGACTGAAAACGCCGCCGCCGCTGTCAGTAGAATCAGTAACCAAAATATCGTCAGCAGTCGAAATGTCAGCGACTGATACCAACGGGTACGGCGTTCAACCATGATTTAGGTTTCCAGTAGCTCTGGTTCCATCACGCGGTAACCACGACCGCGCACGGTTTGAATCCGATCCGGATGCGTTGGTAGTTTTTTGCGGATATTACTAATGTGGACGTCGAGCGAACGGTCGAATGGGCCAAGCTGACGACCCAGCACTTGCGCTGACAACATCTCTTTGGTCACCAGTTGCCCATGGTGCATCACCAGCTGGCGCAGCACTTCATATTCGGTCGGTGTTAACACTAAGGCTTCGCCATCACAACTTGCATTGGCATTGGTCGTATCGAGCTCAAAACCGGCAAAACGTAACATTTCCACCACAGGTTTCGAGTCTTGGTTTTTACTCCGGCGCAGCAATGCTTTGACGCGTGCAATCAGTTCCCGCGGATAAAACGGCTTCGGCAAGTAATCATCGGCACCGAGCTCAAGACCAACCACGCGATCAACGTCGTCACCACGTGCCGTTAGCATCAATACCGGCGTCTCGACCCCACTTTGGCGCAGTTGCTTGAGAACCTGTAAACCATCAATCTCTGGCAACATAATATCAAGTAAAATAAGCGCGAATGGGTCACTCGTCGCCTTGGCTAAACCGGCTTTGCCGTCCTCTACGTGAGTGATTTTAATTCCCTCACGAGCAAACACGTCAGTTAGCATGTTACCTAAATCAACATCGTCATCGATTAACAAGATATGTACCACGGGTCGTATCCTTTTTAGTTTCAATACTAGCAATCTAGCGTCTTTACATTTCCATGCGAGTGACTTTTCGCCTTCTTTACAAACGTAAATCGCTACTTGTTCAACCCCAGACGACTGGCTTTCCGAGTCAGGGTATTGCGCCCCCAACCGAGTCGTTCTGCGGCTTGCTGTCTGTGTCCACCGGTCGCTGCGAGCGCCTCTTCGATAGCTATGCGTTCAATGCTTTCGCTCAAGCTCGACCACCCATTAGGATAGTCTTGATTATTTGTGCCGGCCAATGCGTCGCGAATCGCCAATCGTAAGGCTGTTTGCCAGTCGCTGCTACTTACGGTTTGCAAACCAACGCCAGTCGCGTCGCTAGTCCCGTCACTTGGGCTGCGAGTTAACTGCGGTAACTCATCTACATCAACCAAGTCGCCACTGGCCATCACAGTGATCCAGCGGCAAGCGTTCTCGAGCTGGCGAACGTTACCGGGCCATTCAGCGGCCGTCATGGTCGCCATGGCGTTTTTGCTCAAACGCTTTACCGGCATCTGTAATTCTTCGGCCGCGCGCGCTAAAAAATGTTCCGTTAACGCCGGAATATCGCTTCGTCGCTGCGCTAAACTCGGTAGCTGCAAGTGAATCACGTTTAAGCGATGGTAAAGGTCTTCACGAAAATCACCATCGCTTATGGCCTTGCGCAAATCAATGTGGGTGGCGGCGATAACCCGCACATCAACGGTCACCAATTGATGGCTACCCACCGGATAAAACTGTCCTTCTGCGAGCGCGCGCAGCAAACGTGTTTGCACCGCTAAAGGCATGTCACCAATTTCATCGAGAAACAGGGTGCCGCCATCGGCTTGCTGGAAACGCCCCGGGCGCCGTGATTGAGCGCCGGTAAACGCACCTTTCTCGTGCCCAAAAAGCTCGGACTCTATCAGCTCACTTGGAATAGCGGCCATATTTAACGCCACAAACGGCTTCTCGGCACGCGGGCTATGGTCATGTAGGGCGCGGGCGACCAGCTCTTTACCGGTACCGGTTTCACCGGTTAAGAGCACGGTGACACTCGAACGCGACAAGCGTCCAATGGCCCGAAACACCTCTTGCATTGCCGGCGAGTCACCAACAATGCCGGTTTCTTGTTGCGTTTCTGCTGCATTGTCGCCAACGCTGACTTGCTGCTCCTGCTCCCGCGCTTTCACCGCTCGGCTCGCCACCGCGAGCATTTCGTGCAGGTCAAAAGGCTTGGGCAAGTATTCAAAAGCACCGCCTTTAAAGGCTTTGACTGCGCTGTCTAAGTCCGAGTGTGCGGTCATCACTATCACCGGCAAATCTGGCCATTGTTGTTGCAACTGGCGCAGGACTTCCATGCCGTTCAGGCCCGGCATTTTCACATCGGTAATCACTAAATCCGGGGTTGCCTGCTTGCTCGCACTGACTTCGGTCATCGCCGTCAACAAGGCTTCTGGTTCAGCAAATAAGCGCGGCTGCCAACCGGCGTCGGCGGTGAATGCACGCTCAAGCACCCAACGAATTGAGCTGTCGTCGTCGAGAATCCAAACCTGATACGCACTCATGGCTCAATCTCCTCTTCCGAACCTTGGCTGGGTGGCTGTTGGTACGGCAAGTACACAGTGAATTCGGTACATTGTGGCCGACTGTTGAGTTCGATTTTACCAGCGTGCTGGTGCACCAGTGACTGCGCAATCGATAAGCCCAAGCCAGAGCCGTTTTCACGCCCGCTCACTAACGGATAGAACAAGGTATCGCGCAGCTCACTTGGCACGCCGGGCCCGTCGTCTTGCACAGTAATCAGCAAACACTGACGATAGCGGGTGCCATAAATCGTTTCTTGGTGACTAATGCGCGTGCGCACCACAATGGTGCCTTGCTCGCCAATCGCTTCGAGCCCATTTTTGACTAAATTCAGGAGCACCTGTTCGACCTGCTCGGGGCTGACCCAAATCGCCGGAATACTGGGGTCGTAGTCTTTGCGTACGGTAACTTGTGGCGGACACTCTAATTGAATTAGGTCGAGGACGCGGGTGAGAACTTCATGAATATTGACCCAACGCCGTTGGCTTGGGCGGTTCGGTCCTAATAGGCGGTCAACTAGGTTACGCAAGCGGTCGGCCTGCGCCATAATCAGCTGGGTAAACTCGCGTTGGTTATCTGGCAACTGCGCATCGAGTAATTGCGCTGCACCGCGCAGTCCACCCAATGGGTTTTTAATTTCGTGCGCTAAACCGCGTACCAACTGCTGGGCAGCCGCTAGCTGATGTTGCTGGGTTTGCTCTTGGTTAATCCGCCGAATTAAATCAATTTGGCGCATCTCGAGCAGAATGGTGAGGCCTAAGCCGGGCACTTCGGCAACTGACGCGGTCAATTCCACATTCATGGCTTTGCCGTCATGGAATACCCAAGTCACGTCACTGTCGGAAATCGTTTGTTGCGACTGCAGGACGCCACTCAGTAACGACAAGTCAAAACTGCTGTAACGCAAGTGGCTGTCAAGCGGTGTGGCTTCAAGGCGTCTTGCGCTGGCAGCGAAAATCGCATCGGCTGCGGCATTGGCATAATGTACTTTCAGTTGACCGTCGAGCACGAGAATCGCCGTCACCAGTTGATCGGCTAATGCGGTTGTAAATTCTGTAGTCAGTGTTGCGGTGTGCGAGACGGTCATTGCTTTTCCTCACCTACACAGTGCTTGGGTAGGCAGTTTGCACCAAATTGGTGCAATTCGCAATCCAAGCGTCGGTCGCTAGGATCAAAAAAGGG
This sequence comes from Aliidiomarina haloalkalitolerans, assembly GCF_003987315.1. Classification (GTDB taxonomy): domain Bacteria; phylum Pseudomonadota; class Gammaproteobacteria; order Enterobacterales; family Alteromonadaceae; genus Aliidiomarina; species Aliidiomarina haloalkalitolerans. The sequence continues at coordinate 105,484 of NZ_PIPI01000007.1, read as the reverse complement.
CTCGGCAGTTAAACCACCGAGCCCTTTGTCTCAATTAGCTTGAGTAGTACATGTCGAACTCAATTGGGTGTACGGTCATCGCTAAACGCTCAACTTCTTTGCGCTTTAATTTCACGTACGCGTCGATCATGTCTGGACTCATGACACCGCCAACTGTGAGGAAGTCATTGTCTTGCTCAAGGGCGTCTAGTGCCATTTCTAGTGAACTTGCAACCGTTGGAATCTCTTTTGCTTCTTCCGCTGGCAAGTCATACAAGTCTTTGTCCATGGCATCGCCAGGGTGGATCTTGTTCTGGATACCGTCCAAACCAGCCATTAACAATGCGGTAAAGGCTAAGTATGGGTTCGCCAATGGATCAGGGAAGCGAGCTTCAATCCGGCGACCTTTCGGGTTGGATACCAAAGGAATCCGAATCGACGCTGAGCGGTTACGTGCTGAGTAAGCCAACATGACCGGCGCTTCAAAGCCTGGGACTAAACGCTTGTACGAGTTCGTACCTGGGTTAGTGAACGCGTTCAGTGCGCGAGCGTGCTTGATAATACCGCCGATGAAATACAATGCGGTTTCAGATAATCCACCGTACTTGTCACCAGCAAATAGGTTTTTACCGTCTTTAGCCAAGCTCATGTGTACGTGCATACCTGAACCGTTGTCGCCAACCAGTGGCTTCGGCATGAAGGTTGCGGTTTTGCCGTAGGCGTGGGCAACGTTGTGCACAACATATTTGAAAATCTGAATTTCGTCAGCTTTTTTGGTTAACGTGTTGTATTTACATGCAACTTCGTTCTGACCTGCGGTCGCAACTTCGTGGTGATGCGCTTCTACCACTAAGCCCATGTCTTCCATGATTTCACACATTTCACTACGGATGTCGTGTGATGAGTCGACCGGTGGGACTGGGAAGTAGCCGCCTTTTACGCCAGGACGGTGACCTTTGTTACCACCTTCATAGCTCTTACCTGAGTTCCATTTCGCTTCGATATCATCGATTTTATAGAACGAGCCGCTCATATCCGTATGGAAACGGACGTCATCAAACATGAAGAACTCTGGCTCTGGTCCGATTAAAGCGGTGTCCGCCAAACCGGTTGAAACCAAGTACTCTTCGGCACGTTGTGCGATTGAACGCGGGTCGCGGTCGTAGCCCATGCGCGAGTCTGGCTCGAGAATTGAGCAACGGATAATCAAAGTCGGGATTTCAGAGAACGGGTCCATGACTGCTGTTTCTAAATCAGGCTGTAACACCATGTCCGATTCATTAATACCTTTCCAGCCAGCAATCGATGAGCCATCGAACATTTTGCCGTCTTCGAAAAAGTCTTCATCGATTTGTGACACAGGAATGGTCACGTGCTGCTCTTTACCTTTGGTATCGGTAAAGCGTAAATCGATAAAACGAACTTCATTCTCTTCGATAAGTTCCATAATTGCCTGAATCGACATGTGTGCCTCCACGGTAGCTGTCGGTCTTAATCTAATTGCGTCAGGGTTAAAGTCTGGCGCAGAATTTTGATTTTGCTGGTAAGGATTTAGCAAAGCCCATGCCACAATACATAAGTCACTGTTTTTATTTGTTATTTTAAACAAGGCAACGGGGGTGCTAGCTTCTAATGCGCGTCACCACGTTGGAAATGCGTCCCTTTGCACCATTATAGTGCGAGAGAAACAAATAACGCACCATTATGGTGCGTTATTTTGCTATGAACTGTATGCGTTAAAGACTCAACAAATGCGTAATTAAGTCGTTTAAGTCTTCTTGGCTGCGAATATCACTCGGCATGGGCGTCGCCAGTAAGTAGCGACCATTGATCACCACCGAGGGTACGCCATTAATCTCATTGCTACTCATTTCCGTCAGTGTTTGACGCAAAATCTGTTCGATTTCGTCCGAGTCCGCCTTCGCAAACACGTCGTTCGGGTCGAGCCCTAAACGCGAAATAAAGCCGGTAAGCTGGTCCAAGTCCGGTAACTGATTATTCTGACTGGCATAAAACGCTAACATTTCGGTTGCAATGTCACGCTCCGTCAGTTCTTGAATGGCGTGAAATAATGCACCGTCAAAGGCCCAACGTTGGTTAAACGCACCATGACGACGGACGATAGCCACGTCTGGGTTCGCGTCTTTGAAGCCTTGCATCACCGGTTCGAAGCGCTGACAGGCTGGGCAACCCACCCATAAGTACTCAACAATAAATGGTTCTTGTTGGTCTTGCTGAACAGGCTCTGACAATACCCTGTAATGCGAACCTTCACTGTAACTGACTGCCGCTGTATCGGTCGCTGGTGTCTCTGGCGGCGTCGGTGCGTCGCTACACGCTGCCAATACAAACATGGACACTGTGACTAAAAGCCACTTTTTAAGAGAGTTAAACCGCTGCATTTTTATTTCCTTTTTACATCTGCACAACCAATGGGCAGACCTCAAAACTACTGCTATAGTGATAGAATCTTCGTATTTGTTCAAGGATGAGTTGCAAGGTGAGCCGTGTGAATAACGACAAACAAGTGAAGAATGTTTGTGCAGCCGACGACAGTGCTCGGCTAGAAGCTCTGCGGCGGTATAACATACTAGATACCGATTACGACCCTCGCTTTGACGATTTAGCCGAACTTGGCGCTTTTATTTGTAACACGCCTATAGCCGTGATTAATTTTGTCGACAAAGATCGGCAATGGTTCAAATCTGAAATTGGTCTCGGTATTCGCGAAACCGAGCTAGACATTTCAGTCTGCGCCCATGCAATTCTGCAACCGGGGCTTTTTGTTGTTCCCGACATGACCAAAGACCCGCGTTTTGCGAATAATCCGTTGGTTACCGGCGAACCACATTTACGCTTTTATGCCGGCGCGCTGCTTGAGACCGACGACGGTTTTCCACTCGGAACTTTCTGCGTACTCGACTACCAACCTCGCGAGCTTTCTACCGAACAAGAAAAGGCGATTACAACGCTCGCTCGGCAAGTCATGACGCAGCTCGAACTCATACGCACCAACGAGCAGCAACGTGAAACGCTCAAATCTCTCCAACGCTCGAATAAACTATTAGAAATTGAAGCAAGCACCGACGAACTGACTAAGCTTGCGAACCGCCGTGCGATTACCCACGCGCTACAGTATGAACTTGCCCTGATGCAAGAGCTCGGGCGCAAAAGTGCCGCACTGCTACTCGACCTCGATTTCTTTAAACAGGTAAACGACGCGCACGGTCACTTAGTCGGTGATGAAGTGTTAAAAGAGTTTGCTGAGTTTTGTAACCACGAGTTTCGCAGTTCCGACATGATCGGCCGCTGGGGTGGTGAAGAGTTTATTATTATTCTTCCCGGCAGTAATTTAGTCACTGCTGAAAAAATAGCTGCACGCTTCCAACGCAAACTCAATGAGCATACTTTTGCCAAACATCATCAAGTTAAACTCACGTTTAGTGGTAGCTTAATTGAGCTGTCACCGCTACTGAGCGCTCGGGCGACCTTCAAGCGGCTCGACGACAATCTCTATCGAGCAAAACAACAAGGCCGCAATCAAATTATTTTGGTTAAAGATTAACCAGCAGCCCTTATCAATCGTTACAGAATCGTTAAATTTAGCACCTGCTGTACAAGAGGTGCTTTTTTATTCACCAAAAACCACGTACAATCCGCCCCCCTATGGCCGATTCGGCCCTACATTACAGGTTACAAATACGGTTTATGTCTAAAGCTATTGAGAAAATTCGCAATATCGCAATTATCGCGCACGTTGACCACGGTAAAACAACCTTGGTTGATAAACTTCTGCAGCAAAGCGGTACCCTAGAAAGCCGCGGCGAAATGCAAGAGCGCGTCATGGATTCTAACGATCTTGAAAAAGAGCGTGGAATCACTATTTTGGCCAAAAACACTGCGATTAATTGGAATGACTACCATATCAATATTCTTGATACCCCAGGTCACGCTGACTTCGGTGGTGAGGTAGAGCGCGTTCTTTCAATGGCTGACTCAGTATTGTTGTTGGTCGACGCCGTTGACGGTCCAATGCCGCAAACACGTTTCGTAACCCAAAAAGCTTTTGCTCACGGTTTGAACCCAATCCTGGTCGTCAACAAGGTTGACCGTCCGGGCGCACGGGTTGACTGGGTTGTTGACCAAGTTTTCGACTTGTTCGATAACTTAGGTGCAACCGACAAGCAGCTCGACTTCCCAATCGTTTACGCATCGGCATTGAATGGTTTTGCCTCGTTGGACTCAGAAGTTCACGGCACCGACATGACACCGTTGTTCGAAACCATCGTTCGTGAAGTTGCGCCACCAGAAGCAGAAATCGACGGCCCATTACAGCTGCAGATTTCGCAATTAGATTACTCAAGCTACTTAGGCGTTATCGGTATTGGTCGCGTTCGTCGCGGTACCGTCAAGCCAAACCAACAAGTAACTGTTGTTGGCGCTGATGGCAAAACCCGGAACGGTAAAGTTGGCTTAGTTTTCGGTTACCTCGGTTTAGACCGCATGGAAGTCGACTCGTCACACGCTGGTGACATTTGTGCGATTACCGGTTTAGGTGAATTGAAAATTTCCGACACCGTCTGTGCCGTGGGTCACAACGAAGCGTTGCCACCACTGTCAGTCGACGAGCCAACCGTAACCATGACGTTCCAGGTCAACACCTCACCATTTGCTGGTAAAGAAGGTAAGTATGTGACCTCACGCCAAATTCTTGAGCGTTTACAGCAAGAGTTGGTTCACAACGTTGCCTTACGCGTTGAAGAAATGCCAGATCCAGACAAGTTCCGAGTTTCTGGTCGCGGTGAATTGCACTTAGGTGTTTTAATCGAAAACATGCGTCGTGAAGGCTTCGAATTAGCCGTGTCGCGTCCAGAAGTTATCATTAAGTACGAGAACGGCCAGAAAATGGAACCGTACGAAACCTTAACTGTTGACATCGAAGACCAACACCAAGGTTCAGTGATGGAAGCTTTAGGTTTACGTAAAGCAGAAATGACCGACATGTCACCAGACGGTAAAGGCCGTGTGCGCATCGACTTCATGGTTCCAAGCCGTGGCTTAATCGGTTTCCAAACCGAATTCATGACACTAACGTCAGGTACGGGTTTGGTTTACCACGCGTTTGATCATTACGGCCCACACAAAGGCGGTAAAATTGGTCAGCGGATTAACGGTGTATTGATTTCAAATGCGCAAGGTAAAGCATTGGCCTATGCCTTGTTTAACCTGCAAGAGCGTGGTCGTTTATTTGCTTCACACGCAGACGAAGTTTATGAAGGCCAAATTATTGGTATTCATAACCGTGCTAACGATTTGACGGTAAACTGTTTGAAAGGTAAGCAGCTGACCAACATTCGTGCCGCCGGTACTGACGAAGCATTAACCTTAACCCCACCGATTAAGATGAGCCTTGAGCGTGCGCTTGAGTTCATTGATAACGATGAGCTGGTTGAAGTGACGCCGAAGTCGATTCGTGTGCGGAAGAAACTATTGACCGAGAACGAGCGTAAGCGCGCTTCTCGCGAAACAGAAAGCGCAGAATAAGACTGCCTTTCCATTTCAAATGAAAACGAGCGCCTTTTAGGCGCTCGTTTTTTTATGTCTGACTATCTATTCGGTCGTGGTCGCAGCTTAGGCCAACACCACACCATACAGCACGGCAAAATAGTGGGCGACGCTTGCCGCCAGCACGAACAGGTGCCAAATGGCATGGTGATAGACCATTTGCTTGCGCACATAGAAAATCACCCCTAAGGAATATAGCAAGCCACCAATTAACAGCAGCAGCAAGCCTGTGGTATTCACCAGTTCGAGCATCGGTTTAATTGCCACCAAGGCCATCCAACCTAAACCCAAATACAATGACAGCGACAACCATTTCACGCGCTCTTTCTTCAGTACCTCGAGCAACACGCCACCGAGCGCAATACTCCAAATAATGATAAACAAGGTCCAACCCCATGGTCCGCGTAAATTAACCAACAGGAAAGGGGTGTAAGTACCAGCTATGAGCAGAAATATGGCGGCATGATCCATTAACTGGAAGAAACGTTTTAATCTGAGATTCGTGACCGCATGATAAAGTGTCGACGCAGAATACAGTAAGATAATCGAAGCGCCATAAATAGACACGCTGACGACATGCCAAATATCGCCATACTCAAACGACAAATAAATTAGAAATACTAAACCCACGATCCCGGCAATGACGCCAAGACCATGACTAACGGAATGCGCAATTTCTTCACCGAGTGAATATTTGGCTTTCGTTGAACTCATGCATTACACCTCAGACCAGTTTTGAGCTGTCATTAAAACATATTTCAGCGTACAAGTGTACGCTGTATTTTGTTTTTTCTGATTTCTGGAAGTAACTATTTCATACGGAAGTATTTTTTGTACAGCGGAAGAGCGCAGTCAGTAAGCGCCTGCGCTCTTGTTGATGCTTAATCGTAATCTCGGTCGATTTGTTTTAGTTTTGTCATGAAGTTTTCAAAATCACGCTCTGACTCGTAATCTAAGTGATAGGTATTGTGGAAGCCGGTCCAGAGTTTCACCCGCAGCCCTTCTAAATACACCGTATAACCATCGTGGTCGGTATAGCCCGTAATACCGTCGAGAACATGGCGTTCGTCGATCACCTCGCCATGATCGACAATTTTTTCAAAAACCGTTAACACAGTACGAATGCTTAATTCATTTTTCATGGCTCCTCCAAAACGGTTCCGGCAATACTCTTAGTTATGGCAGTAAGCAGTTATTTTCGCAAGAAAAACGCCAGCTATATTTGCTGGCGTTTGCTTGGGAATATCTGCCACTATTCACTAGGTACGGCGGCAGTTGGGCTTTCGATCGAACCGTTTGTCTTGCTTACTTTATCAGTTGCTTGAAGGCCTGCGTCGCTTCTTCATGCTCCGCGCCAAAGCTCGCTTCTCGATCCACTGGTAAAACACCGGTATAAAGAAAATCGAGACGAACGTTGCGATGAGCATGCCGCCCACCACAGTGACACCGACCGCTTGGCGCGCCGCTGCACCGGCGCCAGAAGTAAACACCAACGGTAACGCGCCAAGAATAAAGGCGAGCGATGTCATCAGAATGGGTCGGAAGCGCTGACGGCATGCCGTTAATGCGGAGGCCACCACACTCATGCCACGCTTCCGATTGATAACTGCGAACTCAACAATGAGGATCGCATTCTTCGCCGACAAACCAATCAATACCAATAAGCCGACTTGGAAATAAATATTATTCTGCAGTCCGGTAACCCAAGTTGCGAGCACTGCACCGAACACCGCAAAAGGAATCGCAGTAAGAACGGCGAGCGGTAACGTCCAGCGCTCGTACTGTGCCGCAAGCAAGAGGAAAACCATTAGAATCGCAAAGCCGAAAGCCAAGCCTGCGGCGTTGCCTGATGCTCGCTCCTGTTGCGAGGCACCGGTCCAGAACAATTGATAGTCTTGGTCATCACTGACTAAGTCATTGACGATGGCTTCAAGCGCCAGCATTGCTTGGCCACTTGAATAACCAGGCGCTGGGTCAGCCAATAAGCGTGCTGCCGGACGGTTATTGTATCGGTGTACTTCGTCGGGGCCAGTTGTCCGATCAACGCGCACAACTGCGTTCAGTGGAATCATGTCACCACTGCCAGCGCGCACAAACACGTCAGCAAAGTTATGCGGGCCTTCCCGGTACGATGACTCTGCCATCATATACACCCGCCACGCACGACCAAGGTAGTTGAAGTCATTGATGTACTGACGACCGAAGGTGGCGCGCATGGCTGCGAATATCTGGTCAATTGGCACGCCGATTGATTTAGCTCGCTCGCGATCCACATAGGCTGTATAGCGCGGAATATCGAGGTTCAGAGTTGTCCGCACATTACGCAACTCAGGACGCTCGTTGGCTTGTTCAATGACCGCATTTAAACGTGCGACTAAGTTATCGGTGTCGCCGTCCATAATCGCAACCAAATAAGCGGTTAAGCCACCGGTGGTCGAAATACCCGAGATTGGTGGCGGGTTGTACGCACTAATGTTGGCTTGCGCATGGGCTTGACCCGCTTGGTTAACCTGCTCGGCAAATGCTTGCGAGTTGTTCCGGCGCAAGTTGCGGTCATCCCAATGGTCAAGAGTTACAAAGCTCGCCCCAACGTTTTGCTTACGGCCGCCATTGACCATGTCATAGCCCATAAAGGTGAGCGTATTCGCAACGCCGTCCATATTCTGCAGCTCGGCGTTCCAGTCCAGTGAAAAATCGCTGGTTCGGTCAAGCGAAGCGCCTTCTGGTAAGCGGTGTGACACTAAGACATAGCCTTGGTCTTCGTCGGGCACCAAGCCACCCGGCAAGAGACTAAATGCTCCCCATGCCGACAATGCAACCGCGACAAAAATGGCACTCGCCATGGCGGTGCGCTTCAGCATAAAGCGCACGCCGTCGGTATAGCGTTGGGTCATACGTTCAAAGAAGACGTTAAACTTCTGCAGAATCACCGGCGGCGCCGATGGCTTTTCTTGCAGAATTTGCGCACATAGCGCCGGCGACAAGGTCAAAGCGACGAAGCCGGAAAGAATCACAGACACAGCGATGGTTAAGGCAAACTGCTGATACATCACCCCAGCTAAACCACCAAGGAAAGCAACCGGAATAAATACCGCTGCGAGCACAAGCACCATGGTCACAATCGGTGTTGAGACTTCTTCCATTGCCTCTATGGCTGCTTCTTTCGGCGTAAGCCCGCGCTCTTTAATGAGCCGTTCGACGTTCTCGAGCACGACAATTGCGTCATCCACCACGATACCGATGGCCAATACCATCGCCAGTAGCGTCAGTAAGTTCACCGAGAAGCCAAACACGTACATGCCCGCAAACGCACCAATCAATGCCACCGGAATCGATAACAGTGGAATAAGTGCTGCTCGCCAACGTTGCAGGAACACGTAAATAACAAACATGACCAAGACTAAGGCTTGGAACAAGGTAAACACCACCTGTTGAATCGACACTTTGACGAAATCGGTGGTATCAAACGAAATTGAATAGTCGACGCCAGTTGGGAAAGCCTGACTCATGCGCGCCATGACACGGTCGACTTCTTCTGACACTTCGAGTGCATTTGCACCTGGGCGTAAGAAAATCCCCATGGGTACGACGGTTTCGCCATTCTGAACTGCATCAAAGTCGTAGTTACTGGCACCGAGCTCAACGCGAGCGACATCGCGTAAGCGCACCACGGACCCGCCTGGGTCACTGCGGAGAATGATTTCTTCAAACTGTTCGACGGACGAAAAACGCCCTTCGGTACCAATTGGTAGCGAAATTTCTTGTGGGTTATTTGGGTTTGGTGCATCACCAAAACGGCCAGCTGCAAACATTGCGTTCTGTTCGCGTACTGCGTTACTGACATCGGCCGGAGTCATGCCGTAATCTGCAAGTTGGTCGGGGCGCAGCCAAACTCGCATGGAATAGGTTTTGGATCCAAAGAAAGTAACCTGTGCGACGCCGTTAATTCGACTCAGTTCATCCTGTACGGTCAGCGTTGCATAGTTATTTAGGAACAATGAGTCGCGGCTGCCATCCGGCGAACTCAAAGAAACAATTTTGAGGATGGCGCTGGATTGTTTGCGAATTTGAACGCCATTACGCTGCACTTCTTCCGGTAAACGCGAATAGGCACGTTGCACTTGCGCCTCAACGTCAATCGCGGCTTGGTCGACGTCGGTACCGACATCGAACACCACAGTGATACTAACACCGCCACTGTCGTCAGCCGACGAGGTCATATACAGCATGTTCTCAACGCCGTTAATATACAGCTCGAGTGGTGCTGCGACCGCTTGCGATGCTGCTTCTGCGGTTGCACCTGAGTAACTGGCGCTTACGACAACCTGAGGTGGGACAATTTGCGGGTACTGTTGAACTGGCAACATCCGCAGTGACATGAGTCCCGCAATCACAATCAGTATCGAGAGTACTGATGCAAGCACGGGGCGCTCGATAAACGTCCGTGCAATCATTCAGCAATCTCCACATTCACCTGCGTGCCAGGCTGTAACATTGACAAGCCTTCGACAATCACGCGATCGCCACTCGCAAGGCCTTGCTCAATCAACTGTTCGTTACCAACCCGAACGCCAAGTGTGACTTCTCGCACTTGCACGATGTTTTGGTTATCGACAATGTAAACGATTGACTCGCGACCAGACTGAATAATCGCCCGTTGCGGCACGGTTATCGCGTACGGCACTTCAATACTTGGCAATTGTACTCGCACCCACTGTCCTGGCAGTAACGTCATGTCTGGGTTCGGAATGACGGCACGGGCTTCAATACTGCCACTTTCACGGTCAACAATGCGGCTGACATAATCAATATAGCCGGAGACAGGGTGCTCACGACCGTCAGAGAAACGCAGTCGTGCTTCAGGACCTTGTTCAGCACCTTCCTGCGGTGTGGTTACCGCGACTTGCTGGAGCAAGTAACGAGCGGCAATATCACTTTCATTGACATTGAAGTGCACGTAAATCGGGTCGAGTCCGACAATGGTCGCTAATGCATCATTTTCACGAATCAGATTACCGGCAGAAATTGACTCACGGCTAGCCACGCCACTAATTGGCGCCTTAATTTCGGTGTAGCTCATACGCAGCTTCATTTCTTCAAGCGTAGCTTGCGCTGACACAACGTCCGCTTCAGCTGATTCAAGACGAGATTGGGTTTGGTCGCGCTCACGGGCACTAATCGCACCATCCACGAACAGATTTTCAACCCGCGCCCAGTCGCGACGTGCTTCGTTATACACCGCTTCTGCGCTGGTCACTTCCGCTTGCGCTTTTTGCAGCTCAACTTCGTATGGCGCTTTTTCGATGGAGAACATGACCGTGCCGCGTTCTAAGAACTGGCCTTCATTAAAATGCCGTTTCTCGAGCACGCCGCCGACTCGCGCGCGCACTTCGGCAACCATCGAGCCTTCGGTACGAGCACCAAATGAACGCTCGAGCTCGATGGTTTGCGCTTTTACTTCGGTGACTAACACACGGTGACGCGGACCCTCTGGGGCTTGGTCATCTAGTGCTGCACTCGAGTCTGAGCAAGCGCTTAACGACAGCGCCGCCGCAGCAATTGCTGCTGCAGATATCGAACTTTTAAAATTGTGCTTTGCGTTAACTAACCATTGTGTACGCATAGGGCCTCCGCACATTGCTTCTTTACGATTGTAAAGGATACTTGGTTATTTTCCGGTCAGCAGGTTGATTTACACTTACTTTACGGCACCAAAACAGCTGTCTTAGAGGCCTTACTCGAACTTAATCTTTCGGTTGACCGTCGTCGCTTGGCTTTTCATTTCCCTGCGATTGACTCCAAGAACCACGATGCGGATGACGCATTCCTGACTGTTGCTGGAATTTGCGATGGGTAAATACGAATGCATGAATAATTGCAGCAACCCACAACACTGGGCCGGCCGCATAGGCACCGGGATAATTTCCCGTACCCGCAATTTTTAACAAGTACAGGGCTAACAAGAATAGCACCAAGCTCAAGTATATTTGCTTGCGAGCACCAGACATAAACACCGCAACTGGCGGTAAAATCACAGCTAATAAATAAGGCATTTCCAACGTTCCCACATATTGTTATTGAAGTTTTTCGGGTAGCCCGTAAGCATGGCGCATCTTCGCCTTTTCAGCAAGCATTAGGGGCCGTAGCTGGAATGCCATTCCAGCTACGGTCCCTAATGCTAGTAAGGGATTTTTTCGCCGTCCCAAAAATAGAATGAACCGCTATTTTCGGGGGTTAAGTCGGCAATCACTTGGAGAATTCGCTGTGCCGATAACTGGGCACTATAGAGCTTGTCAGCGGGTAAGCGCTGTTGAAACGGCTTAGAAAGTTCGGTGTCGGTGGTACCCGGGTGAATCACTGCAAGGGTGAGTTGTTTGTGCGTGCGTTTAAATTCGATTGCCGCGGTACGAAACAGCATGTTCAGCGCGGCTTTCGACGCTCGATAACCGTACCAACCACCGAGGTGATTATCGCTAATGCTGCCCACTTTTGCGCCCAGTTGCGCAACGTAGGCAGGCTTATTCTTCGGTAGCAAGGGCTTTAAAGCTTGTAACAGTAGAATCGGCAAGGTCGCATTGGTAAAAAAATAGGCTTGTAGCTGTTCTGCGGACAACTGTTCAATACGGCGTTCCGGCTGCCAATCTTCGCCGTTTGGGCCTGCCCCATGCAGCCAACCAATGGTTGAAACGACACCGCTAAGCTCAAGGTTCTGCGCCTGCCATTCGGCAAGCAAGGTTTGATAAGCTGTTAGTATTGCTGCTTCCGAGCCCTTCTCAGACACGGCGAGCTGCACCCAATGCACACGCTCGTCGGTAACATCGTTAGGCTGCGCCTGACGACTGACAGCCAGCACAAAGGTATCCGCTGAGCGGGTTAGGAGTTCTTGAACGATTGCTCGGCCGAGTCCTCCTCCGGCTCCAAAAACGGCCACCAGATTTCCTCGAGCTGCTTCTTGTAGGCTCGTTTTGCTACCCATTCGGCTAACCACTCCAACGCCATGTTACACGCTCAGCACTTTCAGTACGTCGTCGGACGCCTGCTCTGTCGGACATTTACTGCCGCCAGACGGCTTGTTACCGAAATAAGCCCAAGCCTTTTCGTGAAAGAAATACGCTACAGTATTTACGGCTGGCTCAATTAAAGCGATCAGTCCACCCAATACCCAGCTTCCGGTCAGTAAATAAGTGACCGTAAAAGCGACGGTAAAGTGGACGACAGCAAAAGTCATAGTCTTTTTCATTTCATTCTCTCCTCAGCGATTTGGCGCTTATTTTGGTGCACATCAAGTTGACGTACTGAAGGGCGCTCGCTTATGGGTAAACGATAATGATTCGCAGTGAATTTTGCTAATGAGGAAATTCGATTAGTACAAACGACTCCGCCTGTACAAAAAACCTACGCGTGAGCTTAACTAAATAGGTGAACTTAGCTAAATAAGTGAACTTAGCTAAATAGGTGAACCTAACTAAACTTGCAGCGTAAAGGTCACTGGCCCGTCATTCACGAGGTGAACTTGCATATCAGCGGCAAACTCACCAGTCGCAACGGGGACACCTTCATTCGCGAGTGCTTGGCAAAAGACTTGATACAGTTCATTCGCCAAAGCCGGAACCGCTGCCGAGGAAAAGCTTGGCCGTCGGCCTTTGCGCGTATCGGCAGCTAAGGTGAATTGTGACACCACCAACACACTGCCTTGAATGTCACGGACGTCGAGATTCATTTTGTCGTAAGCGTCGGCAAAAACCCGATAACTGGCAATTCGTTTTGCGAGTTGTTTCGCTTTGTCTTCAGTGTCGTTACGTTCAACGCCGAGTAAAACTAAAATCCCTTGCTCGATGGCGCCAATTGTTTTGCCTGCGACGTCAACACGAGCTGAGGTCACCCGCTGAATTAAACCGATCATGTACTGCCCTTATGATGTTTATTGAACGTCTTCGTCGAGCTCTTCAGGTGGAATTTCTTCCGACTCTTCTTGAAAAAACTCTTCAATTGACACACTCAATTCTGCGCCAATCAGAATAATATTCCACGACAAGTAAATCCAAACAATCAGGATTGGTATGGTTGCCATCGCACCGTAGATTAATTCATACGATGGGAAATACTGCAGGTACATAGCAAAGCCGCGCTTGGCTGCCTCAAACAAAAATGCTGCAAGTGCTGCGCCCCAAATCGCATGGCGGAAACGGACAACTTTATTCGGCACCATGACATACAGCAACATGAACGCCATAAGGCTCATGAAAAACGGGAACATCGCTAACAGCGTATTGCGAATACCGCCGACATATTCGTCCGCGAACGCAGCGACCGACAGTAAGTAAGAACTTAAGCCAATACCGGTGCCGACCAGCAGGGGACCGAGGGTAATCACCATCCAGTAAATCGCTAAACTGATAATAAGACGCCGCTTATTGTGAGCTCGCCAAATCGTGTTCATGGCTTTGTCGATGGCATTAATCATCATAATCGCAACCACAAACAAGAAGATCGCACCTATGGCGGTCATTTGGTTCGCATTGCCGACAAAACGATTTAAGTATTCTTGAATGGCTTCGCCACTGGTAGGAATTAAGTTCGCAAGAATGGCTTCTTCGACACTACGGCGCATTTCCTCAAACATCGGGAATGCGGCAAACATGGCAAAAATAACCGCAACCAAAGGTACGAGCGACAACAAGCTGACATAAGTTAAGTGCCCAGCCATGATGTTAATGCGATCATCGGCGCAGCGTTTTATGAAGTGCTTCAAGAATTTAATTGCGCACTGAATCTGGCTTGGCAAGCGTTGTTTGATGCCTTTCCAATCAATATTTTTCAGAGCTGCCATAGGTTTCATAGGAGTCAGTCCGTTGTTATCAGTCTGTCCTATTGTGGCAGCAGGTTGCTCTATCGACAAGTCATCCGTTGCCGAACTATTGTCGAACTAAGGCGAAACTTGCTAATCGGCACAACCTGAATTAACCTCGTGAGTCCTAAAAATAAAGAATGGTTGCTATGGCGCTTACTGTAAAAACACCGTCCACTGACGAACAATGGCAGGCTTATTACCAATTACGCTGGGAAGTTCTGCGTAAGCCGTTTCATCGTCCGCCTGGCTCGGAGAAAGACGAGTACGACCAAGTAGCTGAACATCGCATGTTAGTCGGTGACAACGACGAGTTAATCGGTGTCGGTCGGCTGCATTTCAATAGCACCGAAGAAGCACAGATTCGCTTCATGGTTGTGCACCCAAGCTTTCAAGGTGAAGGACACGGCGTTACCTTACTCCACGATTTGGAGCTTTTAGCCCGTAAGCAGGGTGCGACGCGGATGATCATTCGTTCCCGCGACACCACTTTGGGTTTTTACTTAAAGTGCGGCTACGAAATTAAAGAAGAAGCGAATACCGTCGACAAGCCGATGGCTGAGCATCAGCTCGTCAAACCGCTCGATCCCGTTAATCATATTGTTTACCGGCCGAGTTGGTGTGCCGAACTGCAAAAAGTTTGGCATAACGAAATTCCGGTTAGCAAAGCCATGGCGATCAATATCTTCCAATACACCGGACGCAGCATCGAACTGACCGCGCCACTTGCTCGCAATATCAATGTGCATGGCACTATGTTTGCCGGCAGCATCTATACGCTGGCGACTTTGTGTGGTTGGGGCTTGATTCAGTTGCAGCAACGCGAGCGCGATATTCAAGGCAGTATCGTGTTAGCAGAAGGCAGTATTCAGTATTTGCAGCCGATTATTCAAGAGCCGCGTGCGACGGTGGCGATGAAAGATGTAAGTGGCGATTTTGCTGCCTTGAACAATGGCAAAAATGCGCACTTAAGTCTCGAGGTTCAAGTATTAGATGGTGAAAAATTAGCGGCCGTCTTTAACGGCCGCTACGTCGTCCTTGCTAAGCGCGATTAACGACAGCGCTGTTAACATATGCGCTGTTAAGCGCAGTTAACATAAGCGCTGCTAGGCGCTACTAACATAAGCGCAGCTCAGAAAGGTCCGTGAGTTTCGCTTCCCGAATTAAGTTATAAATAGCCTCAATGTCAGGTGCAAAGTAGCGGTCTTCGTCATAAAAGGCGACCCGCTCACGCACTAACCCATGCACTTGCTCTAGCACTGGTGATGATTGCAACGGCCGACGGAAATCGACCCCTTGAGCCGCACCGAGCAACTCAATCGCAATAATGTTCGCCACGTTCTCGGCAATATCTTGCAAGCGACGGGCAGCAAACGTCGCCATCGACACGTGATCTTCCTGGTTGGCCGACGTCGGCAAACTATCAATTGACGCTGGGTGGGCAAGGGTTTTATTTTCCGAGGCCAATGCTGCGGCAGTGACCTGCGCCAACATAAAGCCCGAGTTCACACCACCATTATCGACTAAGAATGGTGGCAAGTTACTTAAGTGCTTATCGACCAAAAGCGCGATTCGACGCTCAGACAACGCCCCCACTTCAGACACCGAAATGGCTAACATGTCAGCAGCAATTGCGACTGGTTCAGCATGGAAGTTACCACCTGAAAGAATATCGTTGTCGTCAGGGAACACCAGCGGGTTATCGGTCACACCATTGGCTTCACGGCCAAGTACCTGGCTAGCATAACCAATATGATCCCACGCAGCGCCCATCACTTGTGGCTGACAGCGCAGGCTATAGGGGTCTTGAACTTTACCGCAGTTGGTATGAGAGTCCCCAATTTCACTGTTATCACCGAGGATCCGGCGCAGTTCTGCCGCCACCGCTTCTTGACCCGGCTGACCACGTACCGCATGAATCCGCGCATCGAATGGCGTGCGCGAACCGAGCGCGGCTTCCACCGTCATTGCACCCGTTAAGGTTGCTGCGGCAAATACGTCTTCAATAGCAAACAAACCATGCAACGCCAGCGCTGTCGACGCTTGCGTGCCGTTTAATAGGGCCAAACCTTCTTTCGGCGCCAGCTCCATCGGCTCGAGGCCTAACAGCTTAAGGGCAGCACTTGCTGGCATGCGTTCACCATGAATGCGCAACTCACCTTCGCCCAACAATGGCAAGACCATGTGCGCTAACGGCGCAAGGTCACCACAGGCGCCTACTGAACCCTTTTCAGGCACGCATGGGTAGGCTTCGTTGTTAACCAAAGCAATCAGGAAGTCGATGACTTGGGGACGAACGCCAGAAAATCCGCGCGCCAGTGAGTTAATTTTTAATACCAACATAGTGCGCACAATTGCGTCACTCATCATTTTGCCAACGCCAGCGGCATGCGACAGGACGATCCGGCGCTGCAAGTCCGCTAGTTGCTCTGGTGCAATGCGAGTGCTCGCCAATAAACCAAAACCGGTGTTGATACCATACACAACACGTCCTTGCGCAAGCACATCCGCTACGGTTTTTGCCGCTCGTTCAACGTCGGCATAGGCTGACGGTGGTAACGACAAGGTCACCGCTTCACGATCGATACGCCGTAAATCAGCTAAGCTGAGTTGGCCTGGTTGAAGTTCTAATTGAAATGCCATGGTCTTCTATCCTAAATAAGTCGCTAGCGTGGCAACCAACAACAAAGCTGGTTGCGCATTGTTTATGGTGATAACCGAGTCGGTTTGCTTTACCGGTTATCGTTACCCTTGATCATTACCAAGCATCGGCAAATCAAGCTGGCTTTCGGCAGCCGCTTGTTTGGCAATATCGTAACCTGCGTCGGCGTGACGCATGACGCCGGTGCCTGGGTCGTTCCAAAGCACTCGGCCTAAACGTGCGGCCGCTGCGTCGGTGCCATCAGCGACGATAACGACGCCAGAATGCTGCGAATAACCCATACCAACGCCACCACCGTGATGCAATGACACCCAGGTGGCACCGCCAGCGGTATTCAGCAAGGCGTTCAATAATGGCCAATCGGACACTGCATCGGAGCCATCGAGCATGGCTTCAGTTTCCCGGTTCGGGCTCGCCACCGAGCCTGAGTCGAGGTGATCGCGACCAATCACGATAGGCGCTTTTAACTCACCGTTCTTGACCATTTCATTAAAGGCTAGGCCCAAGCGATGGCGATCTTTCAAACCAACCCAACAAATACGCGCCGGTAAACCTTGGAAAGCAATACGCTCACGAGCCATGTCTAGCCAGTTATGCAAGTGCGGGTCGTCCGGAATCAGCTCTTTCACTTTCTGATCGGTCTTATATATATCTTCAGGGTCACCAGACAGCGCAACCCAGCGGAACGGGCCAATGCCTTGGCAGAACAAAGGGCGAATGTAAGCAGGCACAAAACCTGGGAAGTCGAAGGCGTTGGTTACGCCCACATCTTTTGCCATTTGCCGGATGTTATTGCCATAATCGAGCACCGCCGCCCCACGTTGTTGGAATGCGAGCATGGCTTGCACTTGCACGGCCATCGACTGCTTCGCCGCGGCAACCACTTCTTGCGGCGCGCTTTCGCGCTTCGCAGCCGCTTCAGCCATGGTCCAGCCTTGTGGCAAATAGCCATTCAATGGGTCGTGCGCTGACGTTTGGTCGGTCACCACGTCTGGCGTGACTCCGCGATTAACAAGTTCTGCATACACATCAGCCGCATTTGCTAATAAGCCCACCGAGACCGCGCGACCTTCTTGCTTGGCACGTTCTAAACGGGCTAACGCGTCATCTAAGTCGGTGGCTTTTTCGTCGACATAGCGCGTGCGTAAACGAAAGTCGATGCGGCTCTCGTCCACTTCACACGCCAACATGCTGAAACCTGCCATGGTCGCTGCTAATGGCTGAGCGCCACCCATACCACCGAGGCCACCGGTCAGTATCCATTTACCGCTCGCATCGCCATTGAAATGCTGTCGTGCCACCGCACCAAAGGTTTCATAGGTACCTTGCACGATGCCTTGCGAACCAATATAAATCCACGAACCAGCGGTCATTTGGCCGTACATCATCAGGCCTTTTTTATCGAGTTCGTTAAAATGGTCCCAGTTCGCCCACTCAGGCACCAGATTCGAGTTGGCAATCAGCACCCGCGGTGCATCGGCGTGAGTGGGGAAAACTCCGACCGGCTTGCCACTTTGCACCAGCAAGGTTTGGTTGTCTTCGAGGCGGTCGAGCACTTCTACTATTTTGTCGAAACACTCCCAGCTTCGTGCTGCACGACCAATGCCGCCATACACCACAAGACCTTGCGGGTGTTCAGCAACGTCTGGGTCGAGGTTGTTCATGAGCATGCGTTTGGCAGCTTCCGTCTGCCAACTCTTTGCGGTCTTTTCGCTACCGATGGCGGCACGTACCACACGACTTTCATCAATTCGGGTAAAACTCATCACTGCATCTCCAATCCTGGATAATTAATCGTTACGACGACGGGTCGCTTTAAATGTCATATGACCGCCAAGGCGGAAACGGCTACCTGGGTGCGTCAAGGTCGCTTGACTGACCACCCCATCGCGACAGCTGGTTCGCCGTTGAATTTGCAAGCAAGGCTCAGATTCTGCCAGTCCTAACCATTTTATTTGTTCGCGAGTCGGCGATACCGCCTCAATCAAGTGGCTTGCTTCCGTGAGTGGTGTCACCTCACAAAGATATTCATGCGGTGTCATCACAGTAAAATCTTGATCTAAATAGTTCGGCACTAAGAGCGGATTAACAAAGCGATCCTCAACCTGTACGGCTTGGTCGTTTTCAAAATGAGTAATCACGGACCGCAAAAGCTGGGTATCGGCCGGAACTTGTAATGCCGTTGCCAGGTGAGCAGGTGCAACGACTTGCTCGAGCAATTGCACAACCGCACGATGCGTATGACCACGCAGTTCGATTTCGTCGCGAATATTGCGAATGGTGAGCAATGCCGATTGTGATTTTAATGGTGCCACAAAGGTTCCGGAGCCGCGGGTGCGAGTCACTAGGCCTTCGTCGGCTAATTCTTGCAAGGCTCGTCGCGCAGTCATACGACTGACATTAAATTGCTCAGCAAGCACATTCTCTGAGCTCACCGGATGATATTCGGGCCAGTCACCTGACTCGATTTTGCGGTAGATAAACTCTTTTATATGGGCAAACTTTGCCATAGCCGCACCTTGTGTAATTTGAAAAGCTTGTTATGATATGTTGTATATACATTAGCAAATCTCACGGCAAAAACACAATTCTTTTTGTTGGCCGTGGGCTCAATCTCTCTCACGCACAACAAGGGTAACGCTATGAAGTCGTTTGTCATTCACTCCGTTCATGCAGCGTGCATGACCGCCAATGACCTTGGTTTGCAAGCTAACGCTGCAGTTGCCATTGAAAATGGACAGATTGCGTGGGTGGGTTCTACAACGTCATTGCCAGACCGTTTTCGCAGTTGGGAACAATACGATGGTGAGGGCAAATTACTGACTCCAAGTTTGACTGACTGTCACACCCATTTGGTTTGGGCGGGTTCACGAGCCGGTGAGTTCCGTCAACGTCTGCATGGCGCCAGCTACGCCGACATCGCCGCCCAAGGTGGTGGCATTCTAAGCACTGTCAAAGCCACCCGAGCGGCAACGGAAAACGAGCTATTTGCCGCCAGTTTACCGCGGGCACAAGCGCTGCTGAGTCAGGGTGTGGGTCACATTGAAATCAAGTCGGGCTATGGATTAAGTCTGGTTGATGAGCTCAAACAACTGCGTGTTGCTCGCCGTATCGGTGCCCAACTGCCATTAAAAGTGACCACCACGCTGTTAGCCGCGCATGCCTTACCGCCTGAGTTCAAAGACGACGCGGACGGCTATATCGAACATATCATTGCTGACATTCTACCTGCTGCAGTAGATCAGGGCTTAGCGGAGGCCGTTGACGTTTTTTGTGAGAACATCGGTTTCACTCGCGCCCAAACCGAGCGGGTTTTTCAGGCTGCGCAAGCGCATGGTCTACCGGTGAAATTGCATGCCGAACAGCTCAGTGACCAAGATGGCAGTGCCCTGGTTGCACACTATCAAGGCTTGTCTGCGGATCACCTCGAGTATTTATCGGAGTCAGGAATTCGTGCCATGGCTGCCGCAGGAACCGTTGCGGTGTTGCTACCGGGAGCCTTCTATTTCCTGCGAGAAACGAAGCTGCCGCCAATCGATTTATTGCGCCAGCATGGTGTTCCAATTGCTATCGCAACTGACGCCAATCCAGGCTCATCACCGTTAGTGCAACTGCCATTAATGATGCACTTGGCCTGTAGCCTGTTTCGCTTAACACCAGAAGAGGCATGGCTTGGTGTCACTCGTCATGCTGCCGCCGCACTCGGTGACCAAGGCCAAGGCACAATCGCCGTGGGTCAGCGCGCTGACCTAGCTTTATGGAACTTGTCAGCGCCTGAAGAGATTTGTTATGAGTTCGGTATTAACCCGCTTCACTCACTGTGGATTGCGGGCAATCAAGTAAGTTAAGACTAACTCACTAAGCAATTGACCGGCTGCTCGGGTACCGGTTTCGAAACCCGCGGGGTGGCAACTCGGCGCAGCTTCAGCAAGGTGCAAATAGCGAACTTGCGGTAACGCTGCAAGTTCGCGTACGAATGAGCAGGCCTCATCAAAATTAACCCCAGTGAAGTTTAATGCGCTCGCTGGTGCTTGCATAATCGCATCGACATCGAGCTCAATACCGAACGGTAACGCCCATTCAACCACACTGCGAACGACCGACGGCATGACTTTACGCATACTTAGCTGCTGTAACTGTTGCGCCCGAATATAACCGAAGCCTGCATCGTCCAATTGGTCAAGAGTGGCTTTAGAGTTCTTCGCTTCATGCAAACCCACCACTTGATAATGTGCCAGAACCCCTTGATGGTGAGCATAACTAAAGCCATTACCACTATGCCGGCCTTCAAGCGGGCGAAAGTCTGAGTGCGGGTCTAAATTTACCGCCGCAACCTGACTCGCTTGCGCGCTAGCAAGCCCTTGTAACAGTGGCAACGCGTTATTATGTCCGCCGCCGATTAAAATTACTTCATAACCATGGGCAAAGAGTTGCTGAACGACGGCTTGAACGCGAGTGTCCAGCTGCTGACACAACTGCCGCAATTCGCCTAATTGGCTTGCCTCCGCTGGGTTTAACTCGAGGCTCGCAGCTTGTAAATCGGCACAGTCGACGCTACCCGCTAATACCAATTGCGTGAGCGGCAAACGTCCTGAGTCTTGCATGTTCAAAAACTGCTGTAAAAACGCCTGCCAGCCTTGTTCTGCACCACCCCGCCCTAAATTAGCCCGTGGTCCAATCGATTCAGGCACACCAAGTAAGGCAATCGGTCGGGCGCTAGGGGTGTGCTCCAGCTTAGTTGCTGCCACCGCCTGCAATGCTTCGTCAGTCAGCGCTGCAAGCACGGTTAACGATTCACCAATACGGGTTTCGCCGGCTCGGGTATGTAAAAAATTGGCAACCACAGTGGGTTGCCAATAGGTATTCAATGTCGTCATAGTGCGCTTTACTCGATGTCGAGTGGCTCTGGCGATAAAATCACGCCGGTGCTGTCAGCATAGATGTGATCTTCCGGTAGGAACGTGACACCACCAAAGTTTACGGCAATATCCGCCTCGCCAACACATTCTGCTGGGGCACCCACTGGAATCGATGCGATTGCTTGAATGCCGATGTCGAGATCTTCGAGTGCATCAACATCACGAACACAGCCGTAACAGATAATTCCTTCCCAATCATTTTCCAACGCAAGCTCGGCAATGCCGATATCGATAATTGCTCGGCGCAGTGAGCCGCCACCGTCAACCAACAGCACTTTGCCCGCACCTGGTTGTTCGAGCGCTTGCTCAATTAAGCCCTTGTCTTCGTGGCACTTCACGGTTACCACCTGGCCTCCAAATGAGGTGCGGCCGCCATAGTTAACGAACATCGGTTCAACCACATCGATCTGATCGGCATATAAGTCGCATAGTTCCGAGGTGTTATATTCCATGACTCTTGCTCCTGCGCAATTTGGAATGAATAAGGTGTTCTCACGCTGAGTATAAACCTTTCCGACCAGAGGAGGAAGTTTCACGGCCAAAAGGCCTTGAATCCGCGTAATCTTATGTCGCATACTGAGTGTAAAGTAATCGAATAGGTTGTCCATGCCTACAAATCAGTACCCATACTCCGAGCGCCGTTCACCGATCAGTCGGCGTCTTTCAACACGCCTGCTTTTGCGCATTGGGCTTTGGTCGCTCATTGTTGTTGCCATGGTGGCCGCTGCCGGTTTCTATATTGCCTACCACCAAGCCAAAAAGAACCAAAAACAAGAACTACTTACACAGATCAACAACCAAGTTCAATATGAGTCTCGCACTTTGCGCGACGCCGTTGCTTCGGCTGAAATTTTACGTGACTCGTTCTTACAGCGTTATCAGCAATACGCCGATTTCAGTGAATTAGCGACGAAATTTGACCAACGACACGAAGAAACCGAACCGGGGACGTGGCGCTTAAAGCCCGAATTTTACCATGGTACCTTGGTTGAACCTGAGTTTTATCAGCATATTAGTACCTTTATCGGCCCCGGCGAACGGCCGCTTAGCGACGAGTTGAAAGCGCGGATTATCATCAGCCAACAAGTTCTCAATGAACGTGCACCAGCGTGGGATAGGCGCTGGGCAAACAGTCATTTTTCCATGCCAGAGAACGTGCTTGTACAGTATTCCTCGGAGCACCCATGGGGCTTGCTAGCCGCCCATGATTTGGTGATGACCGATTACAGCGTCGTCCGCTCAACCTTACAGCAGTTTAATCCGCAACGACGACCGCTATGGACCGGGTTATATTATGATCTTTCCGCCGATTATTGGACCATCACCTACCAACTACCGGTTGACCTGAATGGCCGTCATCTGGTTAATGCCAGTCACGACATTCCTTTAAAGCAATTAGTTAGCGGTTTAGTCCGCTCGAATCACGACCAAATCCAGCATTTTGTTTTTGGCGAGTCGGGCCAATTGATTGCTTCGGCGGAATCTCTTAGTGCCGATTATCAACAAGCTGGAATATTAGATATTCATAAGCTGACAAATCCGCAATACAAGCAAATTTTTGCGCAGCTCGAGCCGGCATTTGTCCAGCAACGCCGCGTCGTTCTGCCCAATGCCATTCCCGGACAGCTATTGATTGCCCAGCCTCTAGAGGTTGCTGACTGGTGGTACGTCACTCTTTACCCTTATGCCGAAATTCAACGTGCCGCTTTGACCACGCCTCTAGCCATCAGCTTGTCTGCAATCGTCTTATTGCTAGCCATTCTTGGCATTGTTTCAGTTTTCGTGAACCGCTTCGTAGCCGACCCATTACAACGCCTCGCCCACCTTGCTGAACTGATCGGGAATAAGCAATACGATGCAGTGATTCGTAGTCCGCTGTTGTCTGAAGATATACGCAGCGAAGTCGGCCAACTAATTCGTTCGTTTCGCGCGATGGCACAGCGCCTGCTTGAGAATCAGAACAACTTAGAGAAGCTGGTTGATGACCGCACCAAAGAGCTAGAACGAGCCAACCGCCGGCTCGCACAAGTGAATCAAAAACTCGATCAAATGGCGCATTTCGACGGCTTGACCAATTTATGGAATCGACGTGCCTTTGACCGTGATCTTCGGATGGAGTTGCAGTCTGAAAATTCAGGTCATCTCGCGCTGGCATTAGGTGACCTAGATAAATTTAAAGCCTTCAACGATCGTTATGGCCACATCGCGGGCGATGACGTATTACAACGAGTTGCGAAGGCTTTGGAAGCCACAAGCTATGGCCGAGTCTACCGCTATGGTGGCGAGGAAATTGCGGTGCTGATTCCAGCTGACAATCATGCTGAAGCGCAGCTGCAAGCAGAAGCACTATGCCAAGCCGTGCGCAACTTAGCTATCGAGCACCAGGACGCTGAGCGAGGCGTGCTCACGATTAGCTTTGGTGTGGTGCAGCTTGATCCAAACCAAGATGCCAACGACAACATTACACGTGCTGATGAACTGCTCTATCAGGCGAAAAAGAACGGTGGCGACGGTTGTCTGGTCGCGGGTGAGCCGTTGTGACGAGGTTTTAAGGAACACAAAGAAAAGGGCAGTTGCCTGCCCTTTGTTATTCCAATTCTGCTACATAAGCAATCGATTTTTAAAGAATAAACCGGCTTAAGTCTTCGTCGGCAGCTAAGTCATTCAGATATTGATTGACGTAATCACGGTCGATTGTTAGCTCAGTACCTTCCATATCCGAAGCTTTAAACGATACTTCTTCCATTAGGCGCTCAAGCACGGTATGTAAGCGACGCGCACCAATGTTTTCAGTTTTTTCGTTCACTTGCCAAGCAATTTCCGCAATACGACGAATGCCATCTTCGGTAAAGCTGATACCGACACCTTCGGTTGCCATAAGCGCTTTGTATTGCACCGTTAATGACGCACTCGGTTCAGTCAAAATGCGGACAAAGTCTTCAGTCGTCAGCGCTTTCAAGTTCACCCGGATTGGCAAGCGGCCTTGTAACTCAGGGATCAAGTCCGATGGCTTGGCAATTTGGAATGCGCCCGACGCAATAAACAGAATATGATCGGTTTTGACCATGCCGTGCTTGGTGCTTACAGTCGTGCCTTCGACCAGTGGCAGCAAGTCGCGTTGTACACCTTCACGAGACACATCTGGACCGCTACTTTCGCCGCGCTTACAGATTTTGTCGATCTCATCGAGGAAAACAATGCCGTTCTGCTCGACCGCATGAATGGCTTTTTCCTTAATTTCCTCAGGATTCACCATCTTTGCAGCTTCTTCTTCAATCAGCTGTTTAAACGCGTCTTTGATTTTCAGTTTACGCTTCTTGGTTTTGTTATTACCAAGATTTTGGAACATGCTTTGCAGCTGCGAGGTCATTTCTTCCATGCCCGGTGGTGCCATAATTTCAACACCCATGGCTGGCATCGAAATCTCAATCTCGATTTCTTTGTCGTCAAGCTTGCCTTCGCGCAGCTTCTTACGGAACATCTGCCGTGTGCTATTCGCTTCCTCGTCCTGCTGTGGCTCGTCACCCCAATTGCGTTTCGGCTTTGGCAGCAAGGTATCAAGAATCCGCTCTTCGGCCGCATCTTCAGCACGGTGACGTAAGCGCGCCATTTCTTGCTCGCGCATCATTTTCACAGCTGTGTCAGTGAGGTCGCGAACAATCGAGTCAACTTCCTTACCCACATAGCCGACTTCGGTAAACTTGGTCGCTTCAATTTTAATAAACGGTGCATTGGCGAGCTTGGCCAAACGACGGGCAATTTCGGTTTTACCAACACCGGTTGGACCGATCATTAAGATGTTCTTCGGCGTCACTTCATGTCGCAAGTCATCGTCCAACTGCATCCGGCGCCAGCGGTTACGCAGGGCTACAGCAACCGCACGTTTTGCGTCTTGCTGACCAATAATATGACGATTGAGCTCGTCGACAATTTCCCGGGGGGTCATATTTGACATGCTTACTCCTTGGTAACAGCTGGCTCAGCGTCAAGCACTTCGATAGTCTGGAAATTATTCGTGTAAACACAAATATCGCCGGCAATCGTGAGAGCTTTCTCAACGATGGTCGGGGCGTCTAATTCGGTATTTTCAAGCAAGGCACGGGCAGCGCTCTGGGCAAAGGCGCCACCAGAGCCGATCGCGATCAGGTCTTCTTCCGGCTGCACCACATCACCGTTACCGGTAATGATCAGTGAGGTTGTTTTGTCGGCGACGGCGAGCAGCGCTTCAAGTTTGCGCAGCATACGATCCGTCCGCCAATCTTTGGCGAGTTCGACCGCTGCTTTGGTTAGATGACCTTGATGCTGTTCGAGTTTCGCTTCGAAGCGCTCGAACAAGGTGAATGCGTCTGCGGTGCCACCGGCAAAGCCTGCTAAAACTTTACCATGGTATAAACGGCGGACTTTCTTGGCGTTGCCTTTCATGACGGTATTACCAAGTGATACTTGGCCATCACCGCCGATGGCGACTTTGTCACCGCGACGCACTGAAACGATTGTGGTCATATCCTTTCCTCTTTCTCGGTTATACACGCTAGATGAGGTCAGCGCGTTGAGAATTCAAGAGGAAAGGTAGATGAAGGAATAAATTTGCCGGTGTTAGTCGAGATTCCAGAGCCAGATTTGGCAACCATAAATGCCCGAGCGTTGCAGCTGATTGTTCACGCGCTGCGCTTCGCGAAGGTTCTCGAATGGCCCCAGAATGACCCGATACCAACGACCATTGCTACCATGTGATTCGCGTACTTGCGATTCGAACCCATGCATGGCAATTCGCGCTCGCAAGTTATCCGCATCACCGAACTGACGGAATGAACCACATTGCATTAAACGACGACGCGACTCGGCTGATTCCGGAACGTCGACTTCGACTTGCTTGTTTTCTAGATCGGAAATATAGCCCCAGCGTTCCTGTGGTACTTCTGGCAGTGGATCGAGTTGCGGCGCCACTACGGTCGGTGTTGCTGATTCGGAGCTGCCAGAACTTACGCTAGGAATGACTTCTTCGCCACCATTACGCAGGAACCACAAAAAAGCCGTGAATACAGCGATAACCAGAATCAGCAGAAACACCACCTTAAACGGCGCCGACTGCTGCGACTGATTCTTTTTGCGCACAGCGCCCTTGCGTGGGCTACTTTTGCGCGTGGGCTTCTTTTTTGGATTGCCGCGCTTTGCGTAATCAACTGCCATAGACTTGTTTTACATCCGCTCTAATGTAGGAATACCTAGCAAACCAAGACCTTGCTCTAAAATTCGGGCGGTCAACGCGGCTAGCTTTAGGCGACTCTGCTGCAATGCTTGGTCGTCACTGTTGAGAATTGGGCAGGCCTCGTAAAACGACGAGAAAGAGCCGGCCAATTCAAACAAGTAACCACATAAGAAGTGCGGCATCCCTTTGTTGCCAACCGAGGCAATAATTTCTGGGAACTGAGCAATTTTGCCAGCTAAGGCTTCGTCTTGCTCCGTCGCTAAAATAAACTCACCCGAGACTTCTGAGGGCTTTAAGCCCGCCTTCTGGAATAAGCTATTCACTCGCGTGTTGGCGTACAACAAGTAAGGTGCTGTGTTGCCTTCAAAGCTCAGCATCGTATCCCAGTCAAAGACATAATCTGAGGTACGGTTCTTCGAAAGGTCCGCATATTTGACTGACGAAATACCCACGACCTTGGCAATATGAGCTTGCTCATCCGCCGTCAGATCATGATTCTTGCTGGCAATAAGTTCTGCAGCACGACGCTCTGACTCGTCGAGCAAATCGGCTAACTTCGTCACGCCACCATCACGGCTTTTGTATGGTCGACCGTCTTTGCCCAACACCATACCGAAGCCAAGGTGCTCAAGACTGACTGAGTCATCGGCATATCCGGCCTTCCGGCATAGAGTGAAAATTTGCTGGAAGTGCAACGACTGGCGCGCATCAACCACATAAATCACCCGGCTGGCATTTAATGTGCCGGTACGGTAGCGCACCGCTGCCAAGTCGGTGGTGGCATATAAAAAGCCACCATCTTTCTTTTGCACGATAATCGGTAACGGCTCGTCTTCTTTGCCTTTAAATTCTTCTAAGAAGACACATTGGGCGCCTTGGTCTTCAACTAACAGACCTTTCTCTCGAAGGTCCGTAACCACTTGCGACAAATCGTCGTTGTAGGCTGATTCGGCCATGACGTCGTCGCGCACAAGCTGCACGCCGAGACGGTCATAAACTTCTTGGCAATGGGCCAACGAGGTATCGATAAACTGTTGCCAAAGCTTCTGGCAATGCTCATCACCACTTTGTAATTTCACAACGAGACTTCGTGCACGGTCGGCGAAGCCTTCTTCCACATCGAAGCGCTGCTTCGCTGCCTTATAAAACGTTTCTAAGTCTGACAAAGCAAACTCTGGGCTGTCACCGTCTTGCAGTTGGTCTTCCATGTGGGCTAATAACATGCCGAACTGGGTTCCCCAGTCGCCCACGTGGTTCTGACGAATAACCTTATGACCTTGTAGGCTTAAGGTACGCGCTACCGCGTCGCCGATAATGGTCGAGCGCAAGTGACCCACGTGCATTTCTTTGGCAAGGTTCGGTGACGAGTAGTCAATGACAACGGTTTGCGGTTGTTCAGCAGCTTGCACACCACAGCGTTCGTCCGCCCAAGCCTGATTGAGCTGAGCAATGAGCTGTCCTTGATCAAGCGTAAAGTTAATAAAGCCAGGACCAGCGATGTCTGTTTTGGCAATGACATTGTTCTCTGGCAACGCCGCAATAATCGCTTCCGCCAAAGCCCGTGGATTCAGTTTTGCTGGCTTTGCGAGCATCAAGGCAAGATTGGTCGCAAAGTCGCCATGACTTTTGTCACGTGGACGATCTAGTTGCACACGCGGCTCTAGCTCAACCGGCAAGGTCCCTTCTGCTTTAAGGGTGTCAATGGCACTTTGGAGTAACGCTTCAATCTGCTGCTTCATTCGCTTGGGTAACCTTTCAAACTTAAGAGATTAAGAACTGCTTTGATTTTACCAGACGGGTTTCAGTTGTTTGCACTTCAAGTACGACACGTTCAGAATCGATACATGAATGTACGCAGGCAACGGCTCCCGCTCATCGAGCTACGACCCGCTAGTTTAATCGTTCAGCGCCTTAAAAAAAACCGCTGAATACCCCTAACTGTCGAATTTAACACTTTAACTGAAATCTTGTGGATCAATGTCGAGTGACCAACGTGCTTTTCGAGTTTCCGGCAGGCTCTCTAAGGTCGGTAACCAGGCATGCAATGTACGCTGCAACAACCCGCGTTCGCTTGCGTGTAAGAGCAACTGAAAACGATGGCGACCGGCACGACGAGCTAGCACCGCTGGCATCGGTCCAATCACTGCAACGTCAGTCTGTTGTTCTAAACAATTGGCCATGGCCTGTAACAAAGCTTCGGCGGCGTTGGCGTCAACCGCTTCCGCGCGCAACAAGGCCATTGCAGCATAAGGTGGTAGCATCGCTTGTTCACGCTCATTCAGCGCACTCGTCGCGAAGTCTTGATAGCCGTTGTTCACTAGCTCTTGAATGAGCGGGTGCTCTGGTAAGTGGGTTTGCAGCACCACCGTGCCTTTTTTCTGCGCCCGACCGGCACGACCGGCTACCTGCACATAAAGTTGCGCAAGTCGTTCGGCAGCCCTGAAATCACTGCTATACAAAGCACCGTCAACATCCAGCAAAGCAACTAAGGTCACATCCGGGAAGTGATGTCCTTTGGCGAGCATTTGGGTGCCGAGGAGAATTTTATATTCACCACGGCCAACTGCCTTCAAATAGTCTTCTAACTGGCCTTTGCGACGTGTACTGTCGCGGTCTATACGCAAGGCTGGTGCATCGGGAAATAATTTCTGAATGGTTTCTTCCAGTTGCTCGGTGCCAAGTCCACGGGTGATCAGTTGCGTACTGCCACAACCACCGCATTGACGCGGAATTCGCCGTTGTGCGCCACAATGGTGGCATTGCAGCGAATGACTTTGTTGGTGCACGGTCATATTAGCTTGGCAACGCTGGCATTCACTAACCCAAGCACACTCATGGCAAATGAGCGCACTTGCATAACCACGACGATTCAAGAAGAGTAGGACTTGGTTACCCGCATCGAGGTGCTTGCGCATCAGCGCAATCAGCTGCTCACTTAAACCTTGCTGCAAGCGCTGCTGCTTCAAGTCCACCAAGATATTCTTCACTGGCTGCGCCGAGCCCGCTCGTTGCGACAGTTGCAGCAATTGATAACGACCGGCTTTGGCATTGGCCAGGGACTCAAGTGACGGTGTGGCCGAGCCAAGAATTACATTGAAGCCCTCGGTATGAGCACGTTTAATGGCCAAGTCGCGGGCGTTATAACGAAAACCGTCTTGCTGCTTAAAGCTGGCGTCATGTTCTTCGTCGATAATTAGCAGACCTGGGTTCGCTAACGGCGTAAAAATTGCCGACCGCGTGCCAAGAATGATGGCGGCATGACCATCACGCGCTTGCAACCAAGCCGACAAGCGTTCCTGATCGCTCAGCCCGGAATGCAAAACCACTACCGGTGCTTGAAAACGAGCCCGGAAACGTTGCACGGTTTGCGGCGTTAAGCCGATTTCCGGCACCATGACAAGTACCTGCTGACCACGTTGCAAGACGCCTTGCATGACTTGCAGGTAAACTTCTGTTTTGCCACTGCCAGTCACGCCTTCAAGTAACCAAGTTTGCTGTGCTTCAGCTTGCATCCCCGCGTGAATAGCAGCGACCGCAACGGCCTGTTCTGGGTTTAGCGGATGTGGCTCTTCGGCAAGCTCAGGTGTCCAAGCGCTGAACGCAGGCGCAACTAACGTCTCTTCAATGAGTCCTTTTTCTTTCAGCGCTTTCACTGCTGCTGGGCGCACATCGTGCTGCGCTAAATCACTCACGGCTAACGCTTCGCGGCGCAATTGGGCAATTAAACGCTGTTGCTGCGGAGCGCGACTCAATTCAGTCAGCTCAACGGCCATGCCAGCTGCGGTTAATTTTAATTGTTTCGTGTATTGGTAACTGGGCGGTTGCCCTTGTCGCAAAGCAACTGGTGCCGCATGTGCCAGTACTTCGCCGAGCGGATGATGATAATAACGCGCCGCCCAGTCGAGCAAATGCCACAGCGACTCCGACCATAATGGCATCGGATCGGTGACGCTTAACAGTGGCTTAAGTTGTGTCACTGCAACGCTAGGCTCCTGATTTGTGGCGACCACAAAACCAACTAATTGACGGTTACCAAATGGCACCACCACGCGAGCCCCGATGCTCGGCTGGGGAAGATTGTCAGGCAGCAGATAGTCGAACACTCGTCGCATGGGTACAGGCAAAGCGACCTGCACAATATTCATGCTGGCTTCATCCATCTCAATTTCTGTTGCTGCTTGCTGCGGTGATTTGCCTTGGCTCACAGCACCCACCCAACACACTCAAACATGATGCTCACGGGGAATCCTAAAAAATGACTTGGCCTTATGCTAGCAAATCTTTGCCGAGAAAAGATCGACAAATACGCCCGAACAGAAAAAACCGCCCATACCCCTTGATCTTGCTTGATCGCTGGTCACTAGTGGGGTAGAATTTGCGGCCTTAATTTTAGATTAAGCGCATATTATTTAAACAGCGCATGGTGTTCGTGGAAAGCACGGATGGCGATGCGGCCTTCAACTGAGGTAACCCCTATGAAACAAGGTATTCATCCAGATTACAAAGCCGTAAAAGTCTCTTGCTCTTGCGGTAACGTGTTTGAAACTCGCTCTACTAAGTGTGAAGATTTCCACATCGACGTATGTTCAGAGTGTCACCCGTTCTACACCGGTAAGCAGAAAGTACTAGACACTGGTGGCCGTGTAGACCGCTTCAAGCAGCGTTTCGGTTCATTGAAGTCTAAGTAAGCTTACGCTGAGAGATTTCAAATAAAAAAGCGCCTTCGGGCGCTTTTTTAACGCCCTCAAGGTAAGTAAGCACTCACTCAAGAATACCTTTTCGAGCCGCTAAGCGAATCAATTCAGCGGTGTTTTCGACCTGCATTTTCTTCAAGATACGACCACGATGATTCTCAGCTGTCTTATGCGACATGTCGAGCAGCTGTGCGATATCTTTGGTTGTATGACCTGCGATCACAAGGAAGAAGACTTCGCGCTCGCGACGGGTTAGGGGCGCGAGGACATTGGTATTGTCACCCGGTTGGTCTACTTCCTTCTGCAATGACTGCAGGAGAACATCGGGGAAAAATGTCTTGCCGCGATTAATGGCGCGAATGGCTTGGGCTAGTTGGTCGGTTGACGACTCTTTCAGTAAATAGCCTTTGGCGCCAGCCCGGTGTAATGCATGCATATATTCTATTTCGTCGTGCATAGTCAAAACTAAAACTTTGGTTTCACTGCGCTGCTGCAGAACACGGTCAATGGCCACCAAACCATTCATTTTGGGCATTGAAATGTCCATTAGCACGACGTCGGGGTTATGCCTGACCACGGCCTGCATGAGTGCCACCCCATCTTCACATTCACAAACGACATCAAACTCTTCATGCTGCCGCAGCATTTGTACAATACCCTGACGAACGAGTGTGTGGTCATCAGCAACCACTAATCTTATTTTTTGTTCTGTAAAACTCATAAAGGTACCAAGACACTGACATGGCAACCGCCACCAGGTCGACTATTAATTTCAAAATCTGCAGAGAATGCCGCAGCTCGGTCACGCATACTCGACAGACCGACTCCCTGCACAACTTTGCTACTGTCGAAGCCACTGCCATCGTCAATAACATCAAGTCGCAAGGTATTCCCAGCTCGACTCACATAGACACTGATAAGGGACGCATTTGCGTGCCGAACAGCATTCGTAAGCGCTTCTTGCGCGATGCGAAAAAGAAGTATCGCAGATGCTGAGTCCGGTTCGGCATCAAGGTCAATTTCAACCTTAGTTTGGATAGAGGAGGATTCACATAACGTTCGTACCAACCACTGTAACGCTGCTGCTAAGCCTAAGTCATCTAATATGCGAGGACGCATCAGGCGTGACAATTGACGAACGTCAGCGAGCGCTTGTGTAGCAATGAGCATGATGTCAGGGTCCAATGCACCCGCATCTGCAGCCGCTTGAATCCTGCGTGTCAGTGCAGTTAACAGTTGACCTAGGCCATCATGTAGCTCTTGCGATAAGCGCGCGCGTTCAGCCTCCTGTTGACTCCATAAGCGTTGCGCGAGATCGCGCAGGGTGTCCTGCTCCTGATGTAATAGCTCGCGTAGCTCGATTTGACTGCGTCGGAGCGCTCGAATCTCCTCCTCGATGGAGTGTTTCATGTCTCTCATAGATTCGTTGGTACGCCTCAATTTGGTCTGGAGTCATAGATTCATAAAGCTGCTCGCGCAACTCTTGCGCCCGCGCTTGTGCACTTTCGCTTGTTAAAATCGCATAATATAAATGATTTCTCCAGTGCTCTGGATGAATTTGTAACATCCGTTGCAATTGTTCCGAGGCTTGCTCCGAACCAAAGTGCAGCGCTTTCAAGTATTGGCTATGCATGTATTCGCGATACAGGGTCGGCCGCACGAGCTCATCAACCCTTTGCCACTGCCAACTATCGGCAGGCAGTCGCTGTAATTCTAATAGCGATAGTAGCACTTTTAATTCAGTTTGAACCGGCAGGAGCTGCTTGCGAAAACGAGACCAAAATGCGGCGATTTCAGAGGAGCTGCTTTCCTGCGACATTAAGGAAATAGTCGACTGTAACCATTCGACAAGCGTTGTGTGTTCCGCCGACATCACACTTTCATACTCTTCTAACCGTCCAAGTCGTTCGTGTACGCAGTTAATATCGGCAAGATACATACACATTTCAGCGCCCCAAATCTCTGTTTCTATTTGTCCGCGCATATCGCCGATATCATGCGATAGTCGAGAAACTTCCTCATTATTATCGAAAGCTGTGCGGATACTACCAAGGAAAAAGTTTCGATGGCTTAACAAGTATTGTGCCATTAGATTTTCCGCTGGGCGCTTTTGCTCCGCTCTTTGAAGCACCTCGCTCAAATGTGACGTCGCCTGAGCAAAATCACCACGGCTTAATCCTAAGTGAGCCAAGTTAAGCTTTGTGCGCAAAATGCCAGTTTCATCACCTGTCCGATTAAACAGAGTGAGAGCCTGATTCCAGAATACATCAGACTGACTAAAATCAGCCATTAAAAAGTGCATGTAGGCCACATTGCTGATGGTTTCAGCTTGCTGCATGGTACTGCCTGTCTGCAAATGTAAGTCGAGAGCATTGCGATAATGAACCAGCGCTTCCCGATAACGCCCTTGTTCTTCGAGTAGCACGCCCCACTCATTCTCGACCTGTGCCAAACCAGAGCGATCTGCATTCATTTGAAAGATGTCGAGTGCTTCAGCCAGTGCAGCCTCGGCTTCTTCATAACGGCCAAGCACACCAAATACGCTAGCCAGATTCGCCAAAGAGACCGCTCGCCCTGAAGGGTCGCGTGTGAAAGTGCGTAATTGCAAGGCGTCTTGTAGGTAACGGATGGCGTTATCTGGGTCGGCCAAGCGTATATAGGCCACCCCAAAAGCGTTTAATACCGTCCCTTGTCCGCGTAAGTCTTCCTGTTGCCGATAACGAATTAATGCCTGAGTTAACTCATTATCGAGCGCTTGTTGAATATTACCTTGAATAATTCTCAACCGAGCTAGTTGGAACCACCGCTCACCAGAGCTAGGGTCAATCGCTAAAGCTTGCTGATATTGTGCAATGGCAGTGTCAAAATCATCTTGCCAAATGGCTAATTCCGCACGACGGTCCATTAACGAAGGTCGCCCAGGAAACAGTTCTTGTAAGCGGTTGGTCACAATAATAGCCGTTTCAACGTCGCCATTAATTTCGGCTTGCAAAGCTCGGCCTTCTAAATACCAATAATCATCATCCTGAGATAGCTCATACAGACGTTCTAGCTGTTCCCGTGCCCGCTGCATATCGCCAAGATTGACCGCAAGGCGAGCGCCCGCGAGCCAGCCGCCCGGAAAATCAGGCCACTCTTCTTGGAGCGATTGAACCACGCTTTCTGCCTCGGCTGCCCGTCCTTCACGGAGTGCCGTTAACACCGGTTCAACCCGTTGCAACTCTTCTGGACGCACCGAAGAGCTGCGCGTCGGTAGCGCCAACTGGCTATTTAAGTGTGCAAAAAGCTGTTCAACCGTTTGGCCTAGGCCATTCGAGCCGATGGTACCTTGAAAGGCGCCAAACAATCGATTGCCCGGCATCTCCGCCATGAGCATTTGCAAACGCGGCTCTTCTTGGCCCATGAGTTCATTACTCTGTAATAACACCAGAACATCCGCATTTAGCAGTTGGGCAATTCGCAACCGATGATCCTGCTGTCGAAACGGCCTTAATCCGAGGTTGCGCATAAGCGTGTCAACGCGCTCTTGTTCAATAACATCAATGCCACTCTGGGTGATTAAGTTGAGCTGTAATAACTCGGCGACACCGCTCAGCAGGGCGTCATCCGGCTGGTACACAACTGCTATCCGTGTTGTCTTTTGTGCCGTCGCTTGCAGCGGCTGTTCTTCGATATTCGGCT
The DNA here is from genome assembly GCF_003987315.1 of Aliidiomarina haloalkalitolerans. Lineage (GTDB taxonomy): Bacteria > Pseudomonadota > Gammaproteobacteria > Enterobacterales > Alteromonadaceae > Aliidiomarina > Aliidiomarina haloalkalitolerans. Next base: position 69,927 of record NZ_PIPI01000007.1, on the reverse strand, counting down.
GCAGTAAAAAGGCATAGGTTACGGCCAAGATCAGTGCGAAACCAACTGCGGCCGCAATACCGATCCGTCGCTGCGGGTGTTTTGCTAAGCGTTCTTGGGCTGCTTGTACGGTAATTCGCTGATAAACCAACGGTTTACTCAATTGCCGAGCAAGACGCAAGCGATCGAGTCGCCAGATTAGATCGCCAAAGTGCCATGCACGAACGTTTGCTGCTGCCACTAAGTCTGCGATTAAGCGCCCACTACTGTAACTGTCGGTGAGAATATTGCGCTTACCAAGCTGAGTCACTTCCGGCGCTTTGTAACCGTCGCTGCCGGCAAAATCACGGTTACTTTGCTCGCCAATGTGACCAATACCGAAATCGAGCAACACCAGGTTGCCACGCTCATCGATGAGGATATTCTCCGGTTTTACATCGGCATGGGTTATATCGAGTGAATGACAGGCTTCCAAAGCCTGCAGTAGCTGTCGACTCCAAGTTTCTGCTTGCAGTCGAGTAATACCTTCGTGGAGATATTCTGCGAGACTACGGCCTTCTATCAGGCCCATGGTAAGAAACACCCAGTCACCGTCGCGATAAAACTCGAACACACGCACGATATTCGGATGGTTGAGTTCGCGGGCGACCAGTACTTCTTGGCGTAATCGTTGGACTTGTTCAAAGTCGAGGGCGTGTTGCGGCGCGATCAGCTTAATGGCAATTTCGGTACCGAGGATTTCATCGCGGGCGGCATACACGTGCGCTTGACCACCAATACCGACAGGTTGAACGATACGGAAGCGACCGGCGAGCACAGTACCATTTGGTAACTGTTTGCCAGCACTTAACGCTGCCGTAAGCTGTCCACTCAATCGCTGCGGATTGTCCTCTCGGGTGGTCACAAATTATCTCCAATAGAGCTTATTTTTATCCATTAAGGATACAGCCCTTCAGTAGCTTTATGCAAAGCTAACTGTTAATAATTTGTCGAATTCTGTCGCAATGTCAACTTACTTGAAGTTGCTGCAAACGAACCTCGATGTCTTGGATCTGTAAAGCCATCGATAACTGTCGTGAAAACGACCTTACGATGGCGAGATCGGTATCGAGGAAAGCACGGTGTTCCGCTTGGCTGTCAGCGTAAAGCACCGCGACAACGTCGTGGCCAACGATGACAGGAAACACCAAGAGGGCTTGGATGTGATTTTTAATAATACTCGCCGCTTGCGCGAGCTCAGCGTGATTATGTACCGCTGCTAAAACGACTGGCTCTTGCGAATCGACGGCGTGTTGAATCGCAGTACGGCTACCACTAAACGTCTGTCCGCCGAGCCATTCTGGATAACCCGAACAATGGGAAATATCCCCTTGAGCATCCAAGAAGATCACTGCAGCACGGTCACTCGATAAAATCGTAGTGAGCGTATCACTAGCGTTCTGGAGCAGATTATTCAGCGATGTTTCCCGTAACATGTTTTCTGCAGCGGCATTCAAGTAGCGTTGGCGCCACTGACGGAAACTACTTTCGGCAGTAATTTGTCGATGCTCAACGAGTTCCATGCGACATTGAACGGGACCCAGCGTGACGTCGGCCAAGCGCGCTAATGCAATTGAATTAACACGCTGGCCATTTTGAAAACAACCGTTTTGGCTGTTGTGATCTTGTAGCTGCCACACGCCATTGCGGGCGCTTATGCGAGCGTGGTAACGCGATACCGACGGATCGTCGAGCACGATATCACAGTCGTCTGAGCGACCGAGCAAGTATTCTTTGCCTTCAAACAACACATGGTTTTGTGCTGGCTTGTTGGCATAACGAAGTTGCAGGCGAAGTGGCATGGTGACTACCTCATTAACTCATTCAGGGTAAAGCGTAAGCTACGGCCTTTAGACAGTGCTTCGCCTTGCACATTGACGATGTCGTCGCTTGAACGCCAAATGTTTGGCAAGTTGTCAGCTTGGGTATCTTCCAATGAGCGCAACAAGGCGTTCAAGTTCGAAACCGCTGCTTGGTAGCGCTGTTCGATCACGTGGGTACGCACATTGCGCGCCAAAGAAATTACATTGCTTTCAAACTCGCTGCGGTGGTTCGCCACATGTTGACTTAAAAAGCTGGCTAATTCAGCCGCTTTTGCATTTGAGACTTCGTGTTGATCGCGATTATCAACGAGCATAATAAAGTCAGAGAAAGTTCCTGACGAACCGCGAGCACGCATGCTACCCGGAGCAGTTAAGTTGGTGATGTCTTCGAACATGCCGCCGTCGTGTGAACGGAATAAACGAATGTTTTTATTGAAATCAATGCTAGTGGTATAGAATTCGATTTCTGCTTCACCAGAGAAGGCAAAGCCGCGATCTTTGCGTGGTTGAATTGAGACCATGACCGGGAAGCCGTCAACCAAAGCAGTTTGATAGCTGTCTGGTAAGCGGTTTAATACGCTGTAATCATTCGCAGAAACAGCACGAACGCTCACATCAACGTTTGCTGCGTTCAGGCCGATTGCTTGAGCAAATGAAACTGAAAATTGTAAGTGATGACCGTCCACGTCAAGTTCAGCCGAAATACGATTATCCGCAAAACGGATGTTATCATTTGCGACTGCAGGCGTGCCGACCGCTAAGGTTAGTGCAACAAGTGCAGGAGCGAAGTACTTAAGCATCGTTAGATCCTCTTAATAGTGTCAAATGCCTCAACAAATCTCAGACTACGCCTCGATTCAAGACATGACAACTGAAAATATCCTGTTGGAGTAATATGGCAAGGGTTTTCAAAACTGGATATAGGGGTTTACCCCTAATTTAACGAAAAACAGCCGGTTTCGATAAAAAAACCGGCTGAATTCGAACATTTCTAAGTTTAATTCAAAAAACTTTTATGAATCAGCGCTCTTTACAACTCTTAAAGTCCAAGCAAAAAGTGAATCTTCGGTCTTAAAGTCGTTATAAGTTGTTTCTGCCGATTCCTTTTCTGCGGTCTTCAAAACCTTTTTCACAGCGGCTTCAGTTTGCGCCGCATTAAGTTGGTCTTCTAAGCGTTGGCGATGGCCTTGCAGCATATCATAAGTCATGGTTAACCAGTCCGCCGCGCGAGCAGCTGTTTCTTCATCGCGGCCGGTATTAATCACGTCGATAACGCGAGCAAACGCATCATTCAACCAAACGCGGTCGCTTTCACTCTTAAACTCTTCACCAACGACATGCATGATCCATTCGACAGTTTTTGTCGCCGCAAGGAATGGTTGAGTTTTTTGCCAATCGGCAAAGCTTAAGTTCTTCATCTGCAATGCGCCAAGACGAAGGAGCAAGTCTGCCTGCATGAACAACGGCGTTTTATTCAAAATATGATTAAAGATTTCAGCGCCGCGAGCCGAGTCTTTCACCAGCTCAGATTTTTTGTGGTGAACCATGGCAACTAATTTGCCGCCTGGCTTCAACACGCGCAGCGCTTCTTTAACAACGGTTGGACCGTCACCATACTCAAGGGCAAATTGACTGACGACACAATCAACTGAATTGTCTTTAAACGGCAAAGTGGTCATGTCGGTATTGCCGTGAAACGTAATTGCTTTTAATTTCTCGGCAACTTCCGGCTTCGACTCTAGCGCTTTTACAGGGTCAATTTCGGCAGCATCAACACCGTGAACTTGCCAATTCTTTTTGCCTTTTTTACCGGCTTCGCTAATCAACATAGCTAAGGCACCATTGCCAGTGCCGATATCGACAATGACGGCGTCTTTCGGCAGATCAGCCAGTTCATTTTGCCAAAATGCTTCAACATCACCGTGATAACCTGAAGCGGACGAGCCTTCAGCAAAACTATTCACAGCTTTTGATAATTTCCAGTACTGGCTCCAATGATTCATATACGACTTCTTCTCTTCTGTTGTTATTTTATATGTAGCTTGTTTATATGTAGCTTGTTTATATGTAGCGTGGGAATGCATACCCTGTTATTAGGTCTTCACCTTACCGCTAGCACCGCTTTGCCGCAAGGGTTTCACGGTTCGAAAAAGAGAATTAAATGGCTGCATCGCTGTTCAGAAAAATATGCACTCACCGTGAAAGGTAAGATTTGTTAATTGAATTAAAGGCGTTACACTCAAGTCGAATTGAAAATTTGATCGTTTTCTGCACTCAGCCAATGGACACCATTCAATCATGACCGATTTTCGCCAGCAAGCGCTTGATTATCATGCTTTACCAACTCCAGGGAAAATTAGCATCGAACTCACGAAACCAGCCGATAGCGCCAAGGATCTAGCCTTAGCCTATAGTCCGGGCGTCGCTGAGCCCGTGCGCGCCATTGCTGAAAACCCTGATGATGTTTATCGGTACACGGCAAAAGGTAACTTAGTGGCCGTCATTAGTAACGGAACTGCAATACTTGGCTTAGGTAACCTTGGTCCTGCTGCGTCAAAGCCGGTTATGGAAGGAAAGGCTTTGTTATTTAAACGCTTCGCCGGCCTCGACGCCATTGATATAGAAGTCACTCATCGAACGACGCAGGACTTCATTAACACGGTTGCGAATATTGCTGGAACATTTGGCGGTATTAACCTTGAAGATATTAAAGCACCAGAATGTTTTGAGATTGAGCAAGCGTTAATTGAACGCTGTGATATTCCGGTATTCCACGATGACCAACACGGTACGGCGATTGTAACTGCGGCTGGCTTATTAAACGCCTTGGAAATTCAGGGTAAAGAGATTAGCAAAGCACAAATCGTGTGTATGGGAGCTGGTGCAGCAGCGATTGCGTGTATGGAACTACTGATTAAATGTGGTGCTTTGCGCGAACATATTTATATGCTCGATTCAAAAGGCGTCATTCATACTCGTCGCACAGATCTCAATGAATACAAGCAGTTGTTTGCCAATAATACGGACAAACGCAGCCTGCAAGACGTGATTACCGAAGCCGATGTGTTTGTGGGCGTGTCTGGTCCTGATTTACTTGCGGCCGAAGATCTCGCCTTGATGGCGAAAAACCCAGTCGTCTTTGCTTGTTCCAACCCAGACCCAGAAATCCGTCCTGACATCGCTCATGCCACGCGCCAAGATTTGATTATGGCAACAGGCCGGTCGGATTATCCCAATCAGGTCAATAACGTTCTTTGTTTCCCGTTTATATTCCGTGGTGCGCTCGACGTCCGCGCCAGTGCGATTAATGACGACATGAAACTTGCCGCCGTCGAAGCCTTACGGACGCTGACCAAGGAACCTGTGCCAGAATCTGTACTCAAAGCAGCAGGTGTGGCGTCGCTAAGTTTTGGTAAAGACTATATTATTCCAAAACCGATGGATCCAAGATTGTGTGGGCGAATTGCGCGTGCTGTTGCTGAAGCCGCGATTGCTTCAGGTGTTGCGCGCATCGACTTGCCAAAGAACTATATGGCGGATCGACAGTAACGCCAACTAGTATTCAACACCAAAAAGAGGTGCGCCATGATGATCAAAAAAATGGCTTTCGTTCTTGTAACGCTTTTGGCACTCAGTGGTTGCCAGACTGCGCCAGACGAGCGCGAAGAACGTCCGGAAATCAAACTTAACCCGGTGTTATTGCAAGCGTTTCGTGATGACCCAGGTATTGCCCAGTTCCGTCATTCAGGCCCGATTGAGGTGCGCTGGTATGACGAAGCCGTCGCAAAAGCGCATCGAGAGTATGCTGCTGCAGGTCGCGGTGCCGAGATGCCGGCAATTCTCGTGGAAGCGGACAGACAATTACGCAGAGCGGTGAATTATCCGTTGCGCTTTGGTGTCACAGGTAATCGACTGTGGGTAGAACCACGTGGCGCTGACGTTGATATGCGGCTGGTTGCACGAGCTTTAGCTGGAAGTGGTTTGTTTACGGAAGTGCAAGCTGGGCATTTGCTTTACCACTAACCTTTCACACTAGCGCTTTGTCTTAACTCTAATTCCTGCGCGCGTCTGGCTTATTCAAGCGCGCAGGACTCACTTACCTGCATGAGATAAAACCTTTAACGCTCAAATGCATCTGGGTCGGCAAGCAGCTCGTCTTCATTATATTCAATACCCTGCTCGTCTAAATATGCTCGCACTGCTGCGGGGATTTTATGGGGATTTTCTTTGCGAAGGTCATCGTCATTCGGTAATGGTTGGCCCGTGAAAGCATGTAAAAAAGCTTCACACAAGAGCTCACTATTGGTCGCATGACGCAAATTGAGTACTTGCCGACGAGTACGCTCGTCTGTGAGTACTTTTAAAACATTGACTGGAATTGACACGGTGATCTTCTTCACTTGTGTACTTTTTTTGCCATGCTCGGCATAGGGGTAAATATATTTCCCATCCCAATCCATAATGAAAACCTCCGTTAAATCCAACGCTGCATCCGAAAAATTCGGTTATTATATGTTTCAGTTATTGATTATGCCCTTTTTCGATCTATTTAGCCATCTAAACTTCTATTTATAAAAAAGTTTCGTTATGATGTTTCCTATTCATTTTTACAGTCGAGGCTAGCAGGCAGTCAGCATGAGCAAAAATCCACTCCCATCTCCCGAGCGCATCCAAGCGATAGCCGACGAAATTCACGTCCATAAGTTCGGTGGTAGTAGCTTAGCCGACCCTTATTGTTATCGCCGCGTTGCGCGGATTGTGACAGAGCATGCTGGAGTGAGTGATTTAGTCGTGGTTTCTGCTGCCGGTGACACCACCAATCGCATCATTGCCATCGCCGACGCCAAAGCGAATCAGCCCGAGTATGCTGCCACCTTATTTGCGTCGCTGAAACGTTATCAACAGGGATTAATCGAAGAATTATTATCGGGCCGCTTACTTGAGCAAGTTCTCGCACAATCAGAAGCCGATTTTGAGCGCTGGCAGCGTTGGCTCATTGACCAGGAACATATCGAACGCGCAGAACTTTGCTCCTACGGCGAACTATGGTCTGCACGCCTACTCGCAGCCTTGTTGCAGAAACAAGGCACACGCGCTGATTATATCGACGCTCGTACCTTCTTAAGTGCTGACGATGCCGCTGAACCCGTGATTGCCGTTGCGGCATCGCGCGAGCGGTTACTGACTCGTTTAGGCCCGTTCCCCGGCACTCGTTTTATCGTCACCGGGTTTATTTGTGCTGAAAATGACACCGGTCGGACGCTATTACTCGGCCGTAACGGTTCTGATTACTCGGCAACCCTAATTGGTAGCTTAATTGACAGTCGCCAAGTTACTATTTGGAAAGATGTTGCCGGCGTTTACTCGGCTGACCCGCGCAAAGTTGAGCGTGTCGTGAGTTTGCCAACGTTGGATTGGAGTGAAGCAGAGGAACTCGCCCGTCTCGGCAGTCCAGTCCTGCACCCGCGTACGTTCCAACCGGTGAATCGACAGCGCATGATCATTAGCGTGCGCTCGAGCTTAAAGGTCGAGAACCAACAAACACGAATTGGCCAGTACGACTATACCGAAGCCCAAGGCAAAGTATTAACCTCACTGTCCGATGTGGTGCTCTTCAGTATCGGTTTACAACATCACGACGTGATTAATCGTTTCGAGGGCACGCAACTTGAACCTTTAGTGAGTTGGATTGAAGAAGAAAGTGGCGAGAAGTTTTATGCCTTCCACCAAAACCACTTAGACTTCGTTCGCGGCTGGTTAGCAACGCAAGACGCTGAGCATGTTGTGCATGAGGTCAGTGGTTACAGCATGGTTGCCTTGGTCGGCGCACGTATTCAGGAAAGTAAGCAGTTTGCTGTGTTGCGCCGCGAGGCCGGTGAACAAAGTTTGCGGAAGTTTTTGGTGTCGAACCAGAAAACCTCTGCGATTGCGATTCTCGGTCAGCGACTCGACAATGGCTTATTAAACCGGCTCCACAGTCAATTATTTAATTTCCGTCGCAGCGTCGGCATTCTGGTGCTTGGTCGCGGCAATATTGGCAGCGAATGGCTTGAGCTCTTCCGGCAACAACGCGAACGTCTGACCGAAAACGTGGATGTGCGGATTCTCGGCATTGCCAACTCATCGCGCCTGTGGCTTGATTACAGCGGTGTCGATTTACAAGACTGGCAAGACAACTTTGAACGCTTAGCGCGGCCGTATGTGCTGACTGAGCTGCTTCGGGAGCTACCAAATGCTCCCGTTGACGAGTTTATTTTGCTCGACTTAACCGATTCGGCATCCATCGCCCGCTTATATCCAAGCTTCTTTGCCAATGGCATGCATATTATCAGCGCAAACAAACGCGCTGGCTCTGCAGAAGAGGCCTTGTATCGGGAAATCCGCACGATTCAGCACGAGTACAAGCGCGAGTGGTTGTACAACACCACGGTTGGTGCCGGCCTGCCGCTGAACTACGCGATTAATGATTTAATGCGTTCGGGCGATCGCATTCGCAGTATTTCCGGCATATTTTCTGGCACCATGAGTTGGCTGTTTGAGAACTTTGACGGTGTTGTTAAGTTCAGCGACTTAGTGCGTCAAGCGAAAACCGAAGGCTTTACTGAGCCAGATCCGCGTGAAGATTTATCCTGTCATGACATTGTACGCAAGCTCTTAATTGTTGCTCGCGATATCGGTGCAACCCTCGACTGGGATGACGTCGAGATTCACGGATTAGTCCCAGAGCATCTGCGCGACGTGCCGCTCGACGAGTTTCTGCAACGATTGAACGAACTTGATGCGCCCATGCAAAAGCTCTGGGTGGAAGCCCAGCAAGAGCGCAAAGTGCCGCGACTGATGGCGAGTTTCTCAGTCGAAGAAGGCCGCAGTCATGCGCGCGTTGGCATTGAATATATTTCTGTCGAGGACATGCTCACCAACCTAATTCCTGGCGAGAATATTTTCGTGATTTACAGTGATTGGTACAAGGACATGCCATTGGTCATTAGTGGCCCAGGGGCTGGCCGGAAAGTCACTGCTGGCGGTGTTCAATCAGACTTGCATCAGCTGCTCTCGCGCTTGGCGGTGCAACCAGAAATTTAAAATTGCGCGCGCAAGAGCAGACAAGAAAAACCAGAAGAGCTAGCGGAATAGCCCTTCTTCGTCTTCAAAGACTTGGCGACCACGGCCATTTTGTTCAGCAAATTCCGTCGGTTCTGTACCGCGGATAAAATACTCAAACATACTGGTGTGATCGGTTCGGTTGGTTAAGCGACCAGTCGGTTGGTCAATACGAACCGAAACCATGTTGCTTGGCAATTCAAATGGATTACTTTCCACGTGCTGTAACGCCGTTTCCATAAACAATATCCAGCCCGGCAATGCGGTGGTTCCGCCCGCTTCAGAGCCAACAATTGGCTGCCGTTGACGCCCTAAGTTGGCATTCAATGTTGAGCGGCCGAGGGCAAATTCCAGATTGTCAAAACCAACCCAGGTCACCGCAGAAATACCGGAAGTGTAACCGGCAAACCACGCATCACGGACGTCATTGGTGGTACCGGTTTTACCCGCCAGGTTACGGTTTCGCAAACTTTGGGCGCGCCAACCAGTGCCGTTCCAGCCGGTATTATGTGCCCAGCTGCCACCGCCCCAAACGGCCGAGTTCAGCGCCTCCGTGACTAGGTATGCGACCTGTTCAGAAATCACTTGTGGTGCCGGCCGGAATGCTCGGTCTGGCACTGCGTCCTCGCCGTGCTCCTTGCGGAAGGCTTCTAACTCGCACTCCACACAGGCATAACGCGGCTCTGCTTGAAAGACGATATTGCCATCGGAGTCCTCAATTCGTTCAATAAAGTATGGGTCAACTAAGTGGCCACCATTCGCAAATACGGCGAAAGCGCGTGCCATTTCCATTGGCGTAAACGATGCAGAACCAAGTGATAAAGATTCATTACGGGGAATTTCGTCATTCATAAAGCCAAAATTCGCCAAGTAGTCCGCTGTTTCATTCACGCCCAGTTCTCGAATAAGGCGCACGGATACAACGTTTTTCGAGCGCGCTAGGCCTTCCCGTAATCGAATTGGGCCGTCATAGACTTCCGGTGAGTTACGCGGCCGCCAAGCTGAGCCAGAACCGGGGTTCCACTGGGTAATCGGGGCGTCATTCACCAAAGTCGCAAGGGTAAAGTTCCGTTCTAGTGCGTGGGCGTATATAAACGGTTTAATGGTCGAACCCACTTGCCGTTTCGCTTGTGTCGCGCGGTTGAACTGATTCAAGTTAAAACTGTAACCACCCACAACCGCTTCAACAGCACCATCTTGAGGGCGCAGCGCGACAATGGCAGAACCTGGACCTGGAATCTGCGCTAAACGCCAGGCGTCATCATAAGGACGCAGCAAGATGTGATCGCCAACTCGCAAGATTTCTCCCGCCGTTTGCGGTGCTCGGCCTTGGCGTTCGGCATCCACATAGGCACGCGCCCAATCGAGCTGATCCCAAGGTAACGTGATGGTTTCACCAACTCGAGTGATAACATCGACCGATTGCTCATGCACGGCCAACACCACAGCGGGCTGCAATTGGGCGATACGCGGTTGACGGTTTAAGTAGGCGACAATTTCTGCTTGTGGCCAGGCTTGCCCGCGATGACGACGAATAATTTCGAGAGTTTCTTCATCCGCTGGATGCTGCGCGCCAAAGGTTTCAATCGTTGAAAGGCGTTGTAAGTCCATGCCCCACAAGCGACGCTCGGGACCACGGTAACCATGACGCTCGTCATAGGCATGCAAGTTTTCACGCAAGGCCCGCTGTGCGGCAAGCTGTTGCTCCGAATTTACTGTGGTGAAAACCCGATAGCCACCATTATAGGCTTCGTCGACACCGAAGCGCTCAATCATGCTCAATCGCACCATTTCCGCTAAATAGGGTGCGCTGACTTCAATTTCAGCGGTGTGGTAGCGAGCTGTCACTGGCGCATTAAATGCGGCATCATACTCAGCACGATTGATATAGCCTTCATCGAGCATGCGCAACAATACAATTCGTCGCCGTTGCACCGACGCTTGCGGATTACTAATGGGATTAAGGATTGATGGGCCTTGCGGCATACCGGCAAGGGTCGCGATTTCGGCCAGGGTCAGTTCGTGAATATCACGACCGTAATAGACTTGCGCAGCAGCACCAACACCGAATGCCCGGTGACCGAGTTCGAGCTTATTCAAGTACAGCTCGAGAATCTCATCTTTGGTCAACAATTGTTCAATGTGTAGGGCAATAAATGCTTCTTTAATTTTCCGCATCCACGCGCGTTCGCGGGTCAAAAAGAAGTTCCGCGCCAGCTGCATGGTAATGGTACTTGCACCTTCACGGATTTCACCGGTCGTGACAAGCACCCGAAATGCTCGCATTACGCCGATAGGGTCGATGCCGCGGTGACTGTAAAAACGTGAATCTTCGGTGGCCAATATGGCGTCGATCATTTGTTGCGGAATTTCATCCAGAGTTAATGGAATCCGTCGCTGCTCGCCGAACTGCGAAATAAGCCGGCCGTCAGCACTATACACCTGCATGGGCGTTTGGAAGCGCACATCGCGTAAGGTCTCAACACTCGGTAGTTCATCTTTTACATACCAATAAAGCCCTGCCACAGCACCAACGCCGAGCACGGTTAATACGACCAGAGTCAAAATGAGGTACTTCAGAAATCGAATCACAAATTAGCCAATCACTTACTAAAGGACATCGGATTATAAAGACATTATGCGCTAAATTTAACCGCTGCGAGAAATCTTCATGCGATCTTAACGAAATGACATAGGGAAATGCTCCAAATATGCACAAAAAAACAACAAAATTATTGCCGTTTCGTCGGCATGTGCAGCAACCAAAGCTAGTTTTGGGTTATGTTGCTCACCATGAGCCATCGGCACAACCTGATGCGACCCTCGTCGCCCTGCACGACCATGGTGACCTCTGGCATGTTCTGTCAGTTTGGCAGTTTACAGGGGCGACTTGGGAGCAGCTCTCACACTCTTCTCAGAGCCCAGAGGAGCGTGATAGTTCCGCTTCGACGTTAAAAAAACTAGTTGGCTCAGCGCCTTTATCGGCATTGCTGCCCTACGCTAGTTTCCCGCTTGGATTACCTGCCGATGCGAATGACGCGGATCTAGCTCAACTGGTGAGCATGAAACTAGCTCAGCGCGGTGTCCAGCACTGCCAGTGGACCGTTGCTGGCACAGCCGCAAGCAGTGACGTTTATGTTCTGCAGCAAAACGATTCCGACGTTTTTTATTCGCGCTTAGCGGCAACATTACCGCAATTGCCGCGGTTAGCTTTCTTAAGCGCATGTCAATTTGTTGCCAAAGACCGAGCGCTGCAAGACGCGATCAATATTGAGCTGATGCCGCTCGCGCCAGAGCAACTTAGCGATTGGGTCGCTGCCCGGACAGAATTAGCAAAGCCACTCCTCACGGCGATATGGATAGCATTACAAGGCTTGGAGCATTGCTGATGCGTCGATACAATCTGCCAAACCTAACCTCTAGCTTTAATGAGCGTATGGCGTTGAAGCGCCGACAAGCACTTGCAGATACTCTTGTTTTTGCTGTCGCTACAATTGCGTGCACCTTTTGTCTCAATCTATTTCTTAACGCTTCTGAGGAATCCCGACGCACCCCGACACTGTCCGTGAATCAGCTGCAAACGACTTCGCACCAACCGTCAGAAGTCGATCATAACGACCTCATTCATTGGTTACAGCACCTCGAAATTCTCTCGACAGCACCAGCATCTCTGGTTTCTTTCAATTTGGAAAACAACAAGGCGACGTTAGACCTGCACCTCTCCCTAGCCGAGGCACACACAAAACTAGAGTCGCGACTGTTAGCGCCGTGGCAAGTCACACACACCAAGTTCCAACACAGTGCTGAGTTATTGCCGCTAACCCAGTTAGAGTTCCAGCGGAGGGGCGGTCATGACTAATCTTCTGCAGCACTTTATGTATGCCCAACGCCGTACACGGTTGCTCTGGTTGTCCATCGCCGCGGTTCTCGTGCTGGTACTGTTTTACTGGTTCAAGCCAGCGGCAACGGTTGTTGTGCTGTATCCAGCCAACCCTTTCGATAGCATCAGCGTGCGATTACCCGCGCGGTCATTACCCACGATTCTGCTCGAGGAGCGTCCGCAACTGCGAATTGACTCATTCCAAGCCCGAAGCGATGAAGTCGACATTCAGCTCAGTGGTTCCTTTGCGGCTTTTATCATTTGGCTCACCATGCTGGGTGAAACGGACTGGAAGCCTCATCAAGCAGAAGTTTTACCGCAAGGCGCAAGTCGCTTGCAGCTCACCATGCAGCTTCGTCCTAATCCAGAGGCTCTCATACTTCAACGCGATGAGCTGCAACAAGCAGAAGCAATCGCAAGTATTGCCGCTCAATTTGAGCATTTACCCGAACATCGTAAACAAGCCTCATCAGGGCCAACTCCTGACCAAGGTAATCCAATTCTTTTCAACAGTGAATGCCATCCGCAAACCGAGGATTCACAGCGACAGCCACCAAAACAGCGGATTATTTGGCTACCGCCGAGCTGACCGCTGTCCGATTGGTTGCCATACGTCAGACAAATTGCGATAATCGCCTGTCTTTTTTTCGGGGCACAGGGGTGGATCTACACTCAACGAACGAATTTAACTTAAAGTATTCTAAGAAGTGACGTACATAAGCTATGGCTGAGAAGCGTAACATATTCCTAATTGGTCCCATGGGGGCCGGCAAAAGCACCATCGGGCGACAACTCGCCAAATCCCTCCACCTAGAGTTTTTTGACTCGGACAGTGAAATTGAACGTCGCACTGGCGCCGATATTAGCTGGGTGTTTGAGCTAGAAGGGGAAGAAGGATTTCGTGATCGCGAAGAAAAAGTGATTGGTGAATTAACCGAAAATACTGGAATTGTCTTAGCCACCGGCGGCGGCTCGATTTTAAGTAAAGAGAATCGTATGCGTTTGTCGGCACGCGGCGTCGTCGTTTACCTGAAGACAACGATCGATAAGCAAGTTGCCCGTACCCAGCGCGACAAGCGTCGTCCACTCATTGCGGACGCCGACAACCCAAGAGAAGTTCTTGAAGCATTGGCTGAAATTCGTGATCCTCTCTACGAAGAAATTGCCGATATCACTATCGAAACCGACGAACAAAGTGCAAAATTAGTAGCGAATCAAATTATTGAACAGTTAGGGGAATAATCATGTCGCACGGCGAGCAACGCATTTTTGTTGAACTCGGCTCTCGCCGTTACCCCATCGCAATTGGCGCTAAGACATTGCACCAACTTGGTGCGCTCCTTGCTGAGACGTTCGCAAACACCAATCGCCGCGTCTTCATCATTAGTAACCCCACTGTTGCCCAGCACTATTTGGCCACCGCTCAAGCAAGCATTGTCGCCGCCGGTTTTAATCACCAGGCTGCCGATGTCGCGCTCATGGATGATGGCGAGCAATTCAAGTCGCTCGCTTCGTTCAGCGCCATTGTTGATCACCTAACTAGCCAACAGGTGAGCCGCGATTGCATTATCGTGGCGCTTGGTGGCGGCGTGGTTGGCGACTTAGCAGGCTTTGTCGCCGCAACATGGCAGCGTGGCGTGCCGTTTGTGCAAGTGCCGACCACCTTATTAGCACAAGTTGACTCTTCTGTTGGCGGCAAAACAGCGATTAATCATCCGGGTGGGAAAAATTTGGTCGGTGCATTTCACCAACCAAGTGCGGTACTCATCGATATTGCAACACTAGCTACCTTACCCGACCGCGAGTTCCTTGCTGGTTTAGCCGAAGTGATTAAGTACGGCATTATGGCCGACGGCGAGTTTTTCGATTGGCTCGAGAGCAACCTCGACGCAATCTTAGCTCGTGATTCTGCGGCGTTAATTTACGCCATTCGTCGTAGTTGTGAAATAAAAGCCGACGTCGTCGCTGCCGATGAAACCGAGCAAGGCGTGCGGGCGCTGTTGAACCTTGGCCATACGTTCGGCCATGCGATCGAATCATATACCAAGTATCAAAGCTGGTTGCACGGTGAAGCTGTAGCAGCTGGGATGCTTATGGCGAGTCGTCTCGCCGCACAAACAGGTCATCTAGCAGTAACCGATTGCCAACGGATTGAAAAGCTATTGCAAAAAAGCGGCTTACCGCTCACGCCACCGGCAAGTATGACCGCAGACGATTGGATTGCGCTAATGTCACGTGATAAAAAGGTCAAAGCTGGCAAGATTCGCTTTATTCTACCCACCGCGATTGGCGCAGCAGTTATCGTTGACGACATCACTCAGCAGCAACTAGTGGCGATTTTATAATTTATGAAAAAGCAGCGCGCATTCCTCAAATGGGCTGGCGGAAAATACACCTTAGTTGAGCCAATTCGGCGCTTGCTTCCTCCCGGTGACAAACTCATTGAGCCGTTTGTTGGTGCCGGTTCAGTTTTCTTAAATACGGATTACGACCAGTACCTGCTGAACGATATTAACCCAGACTTAATTAACCTTTATAAAATCTTAAAGCGCCGGCCGAAAACTTATATCGAGGATGCGCGGCGGTTTTTTGTCGCTGCGAATAATCAAGAAAGTGCGTATTACAGTATTCGTGAACAGTTTAATCAGAGTACAGACCCTTACTTGCGGTCGCTCTTGTTTCTCTATTTAAACCGCCATGGCTACAATGGATTATGTCGCTATAACAGTAAAGGTGCGTTCAACGTGCCGTTTGGTCGCTATCGCGCGCCTTATTTTCCTGAAGCTGAACTAGAGTTTTTCGCCGAGAAATCACGCAAAGCGACGTTTACCTGCGAGCCGTTTCAGAACAGCTTCCGACGGGCGCGGCAAGGTCACGTCATCTACTGTGATCCGCCGTATTTGCCACTGAGCCCAACGGCAAATTTTACTAGTTATGCTGGCAATGGTTTTGGGCTCGATGAGCAACTTTTATTGGCGCAAAAAGCCACCCATGCCGCACGCAAGCGCGGTATTCCCGTACTCATTAGTAATCACGATACAGAAACTGCTCGTATATTTTACGAGCATGCGGAATTAACCATGCTGCAAGTGCATCGCTTTATTAGCCAAAATGGTGCCACTCGTAATAAAGTAGGTGAGTTACTCGCGTATTTTGTGCCATTACCACGGAGGTAGTTTATGTTACGTTTTCGCGTTTCGACTTTTGACGAACTCAACACTCGTCAATTGCACGACATTTTGCGCTTGCGCCAAGACATATTTATTGTCGAACAGAACTGTCCCTACCATGATATTGATGGCACTGACGCGAATTGGTTGCATTTATGCGGCTATGACGACGAAGGTTTAGTCGCCTATACCCGTTTGCATTGTCCGGGGAACGAAACGTCTGAAATTGGTCGCGTTGTTGTGCATCAGCGCGGGCGTGGCAAAAACTATGGTCGCCTATTGATGGAACGCGCCATGACAGAAATTTTAGCGCGCGCACCTGAGCAACCCATCGAACTGAATGCGCAAACCTATCTGCTCGAATTTTACGGTTCTTTAGGTTTTGTTGCGATTGGCGATGAATACTTAGAAGACGGTATCCCACATAAATTGATGGAATATCGCCGGTGAACACGGTTGCCCTTGTTGCTGCAGAACCTGAGCTGCAAGCCGCTGCAGCAAAGCTTGCGGCTGATTATCAGCTAAGTCCCACGGCAACCGATCATGACTTCATTCTGGAGCTTACACGTGACGGCCTGCAATTACGTTGGTCCGCACGTCCCGACTACCAACCTTTAGTTCTCGACTATAGCCGTGGTCGACAAGCTTGGCGACAACAGCTTGGTGGCGGCAAACAAGAAGCTGTGGTGCGCGCACTTGGCGTTGCTAAAGGTATTCGCCCGCGCATTCTTGACGCCACGGCGGGGCTTGGTCGTGACGGTTTAATGCTTGCCCATGCTGGCTGTGAAGTGTGGCTCCTCGAGCGTCATCCAGCTATTCACGCATTGCTCGACCAAGCCGTTTTGCATTTACAGCAATACCAGCAAGCACAAGAAAAAGTGCAGTGGGCGCTGAATGCGCATGTGCTGCCTCGTGGCTCGTTACTCGAATATAGTGAAATGCCTGCCGATTTGCAGGACTTAGGCATTGATGCTGTGTATTTAGACCCGATGTTCCCAGAACGGGAAAAGTCTGCAGCCGTCAAAAAAGACATGCAAATTCTGCAGCACCTTGCCGGTGCAGATTTAGATGCCGATGGCTTGTTGCCCGCGGCTTTGGCACTGGCCAAACATCGCGTCGTCGTTAAGCGTCCTGCCAAAGCGCCATTTCTTGCTGGGCAGACCCCAAGTACGCAAATCGCCAGCAAGAAACATCGTTTTGATGTCTATGTTAAAGCGCCGTATGTAAAGTCAAACAGGTAAAGCCAACCAGGGAAAGCCAACCAGCAGTTAACGACCAGGACTCAAACGAATAAAGCCTTCTTGTACGGTCATGTTTACCGGAATTTGCATTAGTGCACGCTGAATCGGTTCGTCTGGGTTCAATCGATACACCGGTTGTTCCGCCAAAAAGTCATCTAACAAATCTAAGACCTGCTGATCAAGCGCATTTAAACTACCGCGATAGCCACCGGCATCAATCGACGAGTCTTTAATTTCTAGCCTCCGAACAAAAATTGCTTTTTCGGTACCGTCGTAGATCGGTGCGCCAGACACTGTCATCTGCATAGCAATGGGGTATTCAAACCCAAGCAATGAGAGTTCCAATTTTAAGGCCGTCGTCAATTCAACGAGGTCACTGCCATCTGGGCCAATTTTCGCCTGCAATTGCTCGACTTTTAGGGGGACCCGCATGCCCATAATCGTCACTCGGTCCGTCAAGTTCTCCGACTGGCGCAGCAGTAATTGCTCAAGGTCGGCTTCATTCACTCGATAGCTTGCAAGCTGTGTCATCTGTGAACACCCGGTGGTTAACACCAACACAAGTGCAAAAAACATCCACTGAACATACCGCATTGCCGAAATCTCCTATATGATTCGGTATTCGATTAGAAGAAAAGTTTACGGCAAAAGCATGCGATAAGAAACCGATTCCACACGGTTGGGTGGTTTGTTTGTCTGCGCTTGCTCAGGTAAACTTGGGCGGATTTTAACACTGATAACAACAACGAAGGTCTTTCTATGAAGAAAGCATTTAAAGTCCCGCATACGCTCACGTTGCTTTTCGGCATGATGATCGTCGCGATGATTGCGACTTGGATAGTACCCCAAGGGTTTTTCCAAACTGAATTAACCGAGAGCGGTCGTAGCGTCGTCGTTCCTGGTACTTATGAACTTGTTGAAGAACGCGAGTTACTCACGCCATGGCAATTACTGACAGCGGTTCCGCGGGCATTCGCTGCCGCTCAAGACATTATCTTCTTTGTCTTTATTGTCGGTGGTGTACTGGCAATTGCGCGCCGCACAGGTACAGTCGACGCCTTAATTGGTCGCTTACTTGAGAAGCACCGAGATCGCCCTGAAAAATTAATTTTCATGGTTATATTCTTCTTCTCCCTCGCATCCGGCGCTATAGGTACGGCCGGTGAGTACATTCCCTTTGTCTTGATTCTTGTGGCCTTGTGTAAAGCCATGAAGCTCGACAGCATGACCGCGGTGGGGATGACGGTGGCTGGCTATGGTGTCGGTTATGGGGTGTCGGCGTTTAACCCATTCACCGTTCTTATCGCACAAGGCATTGCCGAGGTACCACCATACTCAGGCTTGTGGCTACGCCTGGCAATTATTCTGCCGTTCGTGTTAATTGCCTTCCACCACGTGTGGAGTTACGCCAAAAAAGTCAAAGCCGACCCGTCACAATCGTTGGTTGCCGACTTACCTTGCCCACTTAACGGTCAGGAGCAAGCAGCTTACCCACAACTTAACGGTCGCCATCGCCTAATTCTTGGCACCTTCTTGGTCACCATTGCCATCGCCATCTACGGCATTTCGCAATACGGTTGGTATCTCTATGAACTAGGCGCCTGTTTTGTTGGTTGGGGCTTGCTGATTACCGTGCTCGGTCGCCTCAAGTTCGACGAAGCGGCCGATAGCTTCATTGAAGGTGTCAAAGACCTGACTACCACCGCCGTTTTAATTGGTATTGCTCGTGGTATTGCGCTAATTCTTGAAGACGGACAGGTGCTGCACAGTATCGTCAATGGCCTGTCGATGCCGCTGTCACACGTTCCAGCCGCACTATCGGCGGTCGGTATGCTGATTATTCAGACCATTCTTAACTTGTTTGTGCCATCGGGTTCGGGTCAGGCATTTGTCACCATGCCACTCATGGCACCGCTGAGCGATCTGGTTGGCGTACCGCGCCAAGTTGCAGTTTTGGCTTACCAGTTCGGTGACGGTTTCTCGAACATGATCGTACCAACCAATGCCGTACTCATGGGGATCATCGGGATTGCCGGTGTACCTTACGACCGTTGGTTCCGCTTCTGTATGCCGTTGCTGATTAAACTCATGCTCGCTTGTACTGTGGTGCTCGTACTCGCGGTTATCTTCGGTTATGGTGCTGATTACCAACCGGAAGTCACTGCGATGGTACTCGAAAGTTCATTGCAGGCACACATCGGCTAAGTCGAAGTTATGCTAAAATGGGCCCTGCCAATTTGGTGGGGCCTTTTTTTTGAGAAGTTGCTATTAATAAAAATTGAGTCGAAAGGAAATGATTGGGTGAGCGCAGAACACAGCACCGGAAAAAGCACGGCAACAAACACAGCAGCGGTCTATGATGTCATTGTCATTGGCGCTGGTGCGGCCGGCCTTATGACCGCCATAACCGCCGCCAACCGGGGTCGCTCGGTACTATTACTCGACCATGCCAAACAGGCGGGCAAGAAGATTCTCATCAGTGGCGGTGGTCGCTGCAATTTCACTAACCTGTATGCCAGTCCTGAGAATTATTTGTCGCAAAACCCTCATTTCTGCAAGTCAGCCTTGAAACGCTACACTCAATGGGACTTTATTGCGCTTGTTGATAAACATCAGATTCCTTGGCATGAAAAAACCCTCGGCCAGTTGTTTTGCGACCACTCTGCCAAAGACATCGTCAATATGTTGCTCAGCGAATGCCGCCAAGCTGGTGTGAAAGTCCAATTGCGCACGGAAATTTTCGGCGTCAGTAACCAAAACGAAGGCTATCAACTCGCGACAAGTCAAGGTGACTTCCAAGCTAACAAACTGATTGTTGCCTGCGGTGGTTTGTCGATGCCAAAACTGGGCGCAACCCCATTCGGTTATAAGCTGGCAGAACAATTCGGGCATAGCATTATCCCTGTCCGTGCGGGCTTAGTACCATTTACCTTGCACGAGCGCGACAAAGAACAACTAGCGGAGCTGTCTGGCGTAGCTACTGATGTTGTTGCCAGTAATGACCGTACTTCATTTCGCGAGGCACTTTTGTTTACTCACCGCGGTGTGAGCGGTCCAGCGATTTTACAAATCTCATCGTATTGGCTGCCGGGTGAAAGAGTCTCCATTAACCTCCTTCCAGACCAAGATCTATACAGCTGGTTGCAGGAAGCGAAACAATCGCAGCCCCGGGTGCTGCTGAGCAATGCCCTCAGTCAATTATTGCCCAAACGCTTAGTGCAGGTATTAGCTCGTTACGCGGGTTGGCCCGACCAACGCCTGGCCGATTTGAGCAATTCCACCATGCAAGCCATTGCGCACAGCCTCAATGAATGGCCACTGCTGCCAAATGGCACCGAAGGCTATCGCACTGCAGAAGTGACGTTAGGCGGCGTGAATGTCGATGAAATCAGTTCAAAAACCATGGAGAGTAAGTTACAGCCTGGTTTGTTCTTTGTCGGTGAAGTCCTCGACGTTACCGGTTGGCTCGGTGGCTATAACTTTCAATGGGCCTGGAGTTCTGGCTGGGTAGCAGGTCAGTCGGTTTAATGGATGCTACGGATAAAAAAAGGCGCTACCGGAGTAGCGCCTTGTGTTTTAGCTGTCGGATGACTTGAGCACAATGTCTATCAATCTTCCGGATGGCAAGCAACAAGATGAAGAATCATGTTGATTGGGTCACCGTCAACTTCTTCTTCGAAGAAGATGGTGTTTGCACCCTGGGTATTTTCCCACTGGAATGTAAAGCTTCCATTAGCAGCAACATTGCTAGGGTAGCCAGTACCGGCAAATAAGTGCGCCTCAGTGAAGTACATGCCTGCATGAGCATAGACATCGACTGTCAGTAGGCCAGAAGTGCTAAAGCTATAGTTGATGAAGCCAACATCGACGCCTTTAGAAGTGTCATTCTGACCAGCACCTGCCCAAATGGTAGCTGATTGGTTATAAGTTCCTGCGGCAATACCTTCGATTGCCCAACCCCAACGATTTGCTTGACCAAGCGTATTTAACTCAACATTGCCGAACGCATAAGCGGTTTCACAAGTCATGTCACCTGGAGGTGGTGGCGGCGGTGTATCGCAAGAGGCTTGATAGGTGAAATAAGTCGCCCAATTACCGCGCTGAACGAAACGATTACCATCAGCCCACGCGGTTTCGCCACCTGAAGTGTTTGCATGCAATGCAATGTAGAATAGTGAATCGCATGTCGCACCAAAGTCAGACAGCGGGAACGTATAGGTGTACGTATTGTTCTCTGGCACGCCGGTATACGGGAAGTGACCAATAATCGGGTTACCTGGACGATTCGTCGGAATATCCGACTTACTCAATCCAAGTGCCAATTGCGTATCATAAATATCCCAACCATTATGGCCTGTGACTGTGATTGTGATTTCATCGTTGTCGTTAGACACACAGACTTCGCCAGCATCATTGTGCTGACCCGCCCAAAGTGTTTGACATTGTTCTTCTGCTGCAGCTGGATTTGCAATGAACATCAGTGCAGCAAGCATGACTGATGAACAGAGGGGGGTTAATAGTTTCATAAAAATGCCTTCTTCCTATTATTAATCAATTAGTGCAACCTTTGATCACCGAATTGATTCCATTTCGCTCTGATTCCATGAACAAAATGTGCGTCATATTCCGGGCAGTTAACTATAGAAACTGTTTAAAAAAACAACTATATCTGTCAAAGATCATAGCCCTGTAACTGCTTGAAAATTGAAATGCTTTTCGCATCATCTATGACGTTTGATATACTGATTTTGATAAGAAAAGTAAAAACACAGGGGGTTTACCCTTACTAATTGAGGTGAATTCACAGGCTGGAAGGGTTTTATGGACACAAAAAAACCCCTAAACGGGGTTGGGGCGACCTCTTCCTTGAGGCCTACAAGTTCCATTTGCTGACTCGTGAGAGTTGTCCTAATTCCAATTGTTCGAAAGTGACTTAAGGGTCCATTATAAGTACTTGAAACTTTCGACTTTGAGCATACCGTATCTTCGCTGCAAGCAGTTTAAATCGGTCCCTGCTCAAGTGCTTTTATCCGTTTGTCCGTCTCGTTCCATTTGAAACGAACTAAATCACACTTTCATAACTAACCTTGTGATATGAAATGTATCATAGGCTTATGTAGTGGCAAACCCTCAAATTGTTACAAAATGTTAACGTCAGCAACATCTAATATTGGTTTCTATTCATTAAGGAATTCTTTAATTATTTCATGATGTTGCATGACACCATAAACACCATCCAAATGCCCCCAGTCGCCTTCAAGCGGTAAAAATGTGACATCTTTTTCGTGCTCTTGTAATAATTGATACAGACGTTCACTTAAATAGGGCTGTAATAGCAAGTCATTTGCGGCTGGGAGCACGAGGGTTTTCGCTTCGACCCGAGCCAACCCCTCGTCCAGCGTTTCACCCATGCCTGCAAGAAAGAGCTGATTTGCGCGAATTAAATATAAAACATGGTTCGCATCGGCGTACTGCGCGCGCATCGCTGCTAACCCACGTAACTGTTCGACAATTGAGAAATTATTACGAATATCTTGTAACGGGGCTGACTCACGAGCCGATGTGGCCGCATAAAGCTGATTTACAATACGCGGGTGCAATGAACCTAATGTGATCATGCCTAATGTCGTTTGCAATCCCTGTTGCGGAGCTTCTCCGCCGTAATAATCACCACCGTTCCAGTTTTGATCGAGTAAAATAGGTTGCGCCCACTGCTGCAAGTTGGCAATCGTCCACGGGTCGGCCTCGGCCATGCCAATCACATGAATCAGTCGCTCGACTTGGTCAGGATAAGTGACTGCCCACTCCAGCGCCTGCAATGAACCCATTGAAGCACCAATTACCGCATGCAGCCGCTCAATACCTAGCGACTCGAGCACAAGCTTTTGCACGTTGACGAAATCACGAATGGTCACGACCGGGAAGTCTAATCCATAAGGTTTGCCAGTGGCCGGGTTAATACTTGCTGGTCCGGTTGTTGTCACATTCGGGTTATGAGGCTCTTGGTTGACTAACGTGTCCACACTGATCACATAAAATTTATTCGTATCGATGGTTTTACCCGGCCCAATTAATGCATCCCAATAGCCAGCTTGGGGGTCATCTGCGCTGTATTTACCGGCCGCATGACTATTACCAGAAAAGAAATGGGTGACCAAAATCACGTTGTCTTTCTGTTCATTGAGTTGTCCATAAGCCTCCCAGCCAACTTGCACTTCGGCAATGGTTTCGCCACCGAATGTCACAAAGTCAGTGGTCGTAAATACTTGCTTCTCAACCAGCGGGAGTTCTGCAGCCAATGATGTATGAACACTCAAGAACAAAGCGAAACTAAATAGCCAAATCTTCTTCATGAGGTTTTTCCTTGTGTACTTAAATAATGAAAGTATTGGTCGCGTAAGTCATTTTTACGCACTTTACCCGTGCCTGTCTTCGGCAATTCAGCAACAAACTCGACCGCGTCCGGTAACCACCACTTAGCAATTTTACCGTGCAAGTATTCGAGTATGGTCGCTTGGTCCGCCTGCATGCCTTTGTTTAAGACCACTAGTAATAATGGCCGTTCATCCCATTTGGGATGTTTCACACCCACCACAGCGCATTCATTCACAGCTTCGTGCAAACTGACAATGTTTTCGATTTCTAATGAACTGATCCACTCGCCGCCACTTTTAATAACGTCTTTCTTCCGGTCAACCACGCGCATGTATCCTTGCGGGTCAATCACCGCAATGTCACCTGTAGCTAACCACCCATTCGGGAAACTACTCAGATCATCGTTCTTATAGTACTGGCTGCAAATCCAAGGCCCACGTACGCGCAATTCACCCGAGCTTGTGCCATCGTGTGCGACGGGCTGGTCGTCAGCGTCAAAGATGTCCATCTCCACCCCAAACGCAGCGCGGCCAGCAGTGGTTTGTAATTCATAGCGCTGTTCCTTGGGCAAGGCGAGTAATGCCGAAGTTGGTGGCAATGAAGTCGCCAGCGGTGCTGTTTCGGTCATACCCCAAATTGGTTGCCAATAAACGTTGTAGCGTTCGGCATACGTTCGAACCATGCCAATAGGTGACGCAGCGCCGCCGACACATACACGTTCGAGTGGCGTGACCGTTATTTCTTGTTCAGTTAGATAATTGTGCAAGGTTAACCATATCGTCGGTACGCCGAGTCCGACATTAACTTGTTCAGACTTTATTAGCTCCCACATACTGGCACCGTCCATGCCTTTGCCCGGCAAAACCAGCTTACTGCCAGCCAGTGGCGCCGCATAGGGTGCGCCCCATGCGCTCGCATGGTACATAGCGACCATCGGCAGTAGCACCGTATCGCTCTGTAGGTCTAACAAAGCACGGGACACCGTTGCTTGGGCATGAAGTACAAGAGCACGGTGCGAGTACAAGACGCCTTTCGGGTGACCTGTGGTTCCTGAGGTATAACACAATGACGCCGCGCTGTTCTCATCAAAGCGCGGCCAAGTGAATGTGTCTGGTTGTTGCTGCAAAAGCTCT
Source organism: Aliidiomarina haloalkalitolerans (assembly GCF_003987315.1). Taxonomy (GTDB): domain Bacteria; phylum Pseudomonadota; class Gammaproteobacteria; order Enterobacterales; family Alteromonadaceae; genus Aliidiomarina; species Aliidiomarina haloalkalitolerans. The sequence goes on along the minus strand of NZ_PIPI01000007.1, from coordinate 45,186 downwards.
TCATAGCAGAGCGCGTTGGCTAACGATGTTTTCGGCATCGTCGCTGAGTCAGTCAGAATCACGTAACCACGCACCGTCGGGAGTTGATCTTGAATCGCTTCGAGAATGTCCACAAAACCGAGGTCGACGAAGACATAACGGTCTTCCGCATGGTTAATAATGTACTCAATTTGCTCGCTGAATAGGCGTGGGTTCACCGTATGCAGCACCGCGCCGATGCCAGACACGGCATAATATAACTCCATGTGGCGGTACGTATTCCACGCTAATGTCGCAACGCAATCACCGGCTTGCACGCCCAACTCCGTCAGCGCATGCGCAAGCTGACCTGTGCGACACCAGCAGTCGGCATAGGTATAGCGATGAATGTCGCCCTCAAGTCGCCGACTGACAATTTCCTGTTGTGGAAACGTTTTGCGACCAAAATCGAGTAAATCGATCACGAGCATCTGAGTCGTCATCATATTACCGGCGAATTGACCTTGAGAATCGGTAGGTGATTTGTCCTCAACTACACTCTGCATGGGCTTACCTCTTTCTACTGCTCGAACTTAAAAGAAATTAAATAATGCAATTGCCAGCGACAAGCCGACCATGGGTACCACGACGGTTACCGCGCCCACAGCCCAATAAGCGTCTTTGTGTGTTTCATTACAAATACCGCGAATGGTGGTCACGACGTAGCCGTTGTGTGGCAGTGAGTCGAGTGCACCAGAGGAAATTGAAACAACCCGGTGAAGTTGGTCTGGGCTAACACCGGCGGCCAAATAATGTGGCCCCACTTCTGGTAGCGCAATCACCTGACCGCCGGATGCGGATCCCGTTAAGCCAGCGATGACGCTGACTGCCACCGCGGCACCAACTAGCTCATTGCCGGGCAGTGACGTCATGGCCACGACCGCTGTTTCAAATGCGGGGGTAACGCGGGCTACCGCGCCAAAACCAACCACAGCCGCGGTGTTACCGATGGCAACTAGGGCGCCAGTGGTTGCCCCTTGCAGGGCATTTTGCATGTCGTGAAAGTATTTCCAATTAATCACCATGAGGGCGATGACACCGCCGGCCAAGGCAATGATCAGCGCCATTTGCGCGTATTCTTTGTGGAAAATAAACGACAACGCCAATACCACAACCAGTGGAATTAAACCGGTAATCGGGTGCGGACGCCGGCGGTCGAGTAGCACGGGATCGCCTACGCGCTCAACAAAATGCTCACCGCGGTCTACCGCTTTATTGATGATCTTCATGAGCCACCAATATCCGAAAATCGCCATGAATACCGCCACCACTAAACTCACTTCCCAAGCGGCATATGGACTGGTGCCGAGATATTGAATTGGAATCCAATTCTGAATTTCTGGTGAGCCGGCCGAGGTCATGGTGAAGGTGACGGAACCAAACGCTAAAGCGGCAGGAATAAAACGTCGGGGTAAGTTTGCGTCTTTAAACAAGCTCAGCGCCATCGGGTAAACAGAGAAGGCAACAACAAAGACACTGACACCACCATAGGTCAAAATGGCACAAGCTAAAACAACGGCCAGTACCGCTTGTTTTTTACCCAGACGAGTAATAATCCACTCAGCAACGCTATCCGCGGCGCCCGTGTCTTCCATGAACTTGCCGAAAATTGACCCCAGCAAAAACATGAAGAACCAAGAAGCGACAAAGCCTGAAAAGCCGGCCATGTAGTTTTCAACAAAGTTAATGTCACCCTGAAACACTGGTATGCCGCTGCATAATGCAACGACTAACGCGCAAAGCGGCGCACTGATAAACAAGTTCCAACCTCTGAGGGTTAAAACAATCAGTAGCGTCAGTCCCCCCACCAATCCAATCATGCTCAACATAGATCAACCTCTATGGTTTTTATTATTTGTTAATAATCTGTTGTCACGTATTGTCGTTCAAGTTACCTCATCTACCCATAGTACTATGGTACAGGTCACAAATTGGTCAAATTACGCTAATGTTCTGCCTGAAACAAAAAAATAACACCTGTAAACAGGATGACCCTTGGGGGAGCACAAAATGAACAACAACAAACCACAGCAGTTTCGTCGCCACCTTTGCGCTGTTGCCGTAACCAGCGCTTTGTTTGGCATGGCCATGCCCGCCATGGCGCAAGATAATGCGAGTGAAGATGAAGAGTTACGCCGATTAGAGCGCATTCAAGTAACCGCCCGCCGTACCGTTGAAAACCTACAAGAAGTTCCGGTGTCAGTTAGCTCATTTAGCGATCAGGACATGGAACGGGTTGGGTTGACTGATATTACTGAACTTCAACAACGCATGCCGAATACCACTATGCAAGTGAGCCGCGGCACCAACTCGACACTCACCGCCTATATTCGCGGTATCGGTCAACAAGATCCGCTTTGGGGCTTTGAGCCTGGTGTTGGTATCTACATCGATGACGTTTACATTGCCCGCCCACAAGGTGCAGTGTTAGAAGTCTTCGATGTTGAGCGCGTGGAAGTATTACGTGGACCACAGGGTACGCTTTATGGCAAAAACACCATCGGTGGTGCGATGAAGTACGTCACGCGCCAGCTCACCGGTGATAACGAATTTAGTATTCGCGGTACGGTGGGAAGCTATAACCAGCGCGACCTGCATTTGTCAGGGCAAACCGCACTCAGCGATACCTTCTATGTGGGCGCTGCATTCGCGACATTAAATCGCGATGGATTCGGTGAATACCGCAATACCGGTGACGATAACTACAATAAAGAACTGCAAACTGCACGTATTAGTGCCATGTGGTTACCGTCAGACACGGTTCGCGTTCGCTTTGCTGCTGACCGTACTGAAGACGACTCGAATAGTAAAGGTGGTTACCGCCTTACCCAGAGCCAAGTCACCGGCCAAATGCCATACGACAGTGTGTATGACTCAGACACGGCAATGCCGGTTGATAATTTCGTGAAAACCGAAGGTATGTCGTTAACGGTCGATTGGGAAATTGACGAAAACTGGTCATTCAAATCAGTCACGGCAAAACGCGAAGGTTTCACCGACACCAATATCGACTTCGACTCCACACCGCAGCCGACGCTTTTAGTGCCTGCGATTTATGAAGATGAACAGTTCACGCAAGAGTTCCAGTTTAACTACCATAGCGACAACCTGCGTTTCGTTGGTGGTTACTATTATTACGACGGTGAAGCATGTGGTGTGTTTGGCACTGTTCTTGGACTTCTCGGTGTCACCGTAGAAAATGGCGGGTGTGTGGATACCAAGAGTCAAGCGGTATTTGGCCAAGGGACATATCGCTTTGACGATCAATGGTCATTGACCTTAGGTGGCCGCTATACCAAAGACGAAAAAGACGCGAATGTGCAGCGCTTCACCTACTTGGGTATGAAGTATCCAGGCCAAGACGTGGGTGCGCCGCTAGTGGTGAACTCTGACTTCGAAACCTCTGCAGATTGGAGCCGTTTCTCACCGCATGTGAGCGTTTCTTACCAAGCGAACCGTGACCTGATGTATTACGCCAGCTACAGCAACGGCTTTAAATCAGGCGGTGTCGATATGCGTGCCGATGTCTCGTTAAACCCTGACGCGCGTAATCCGTACGATCCTGAAATTGTAGACACTTTCGAGTTTGGGATAAAAAGCGAATTAATGAACGGTTCCGTTCGTTTAAATGCAGCAGTGTTCTACTCTGACTATCAAGACATGCAGGTTACTGTTCAGCGAGCTGTAGCAGCAGGCGTAGCATCTCAAGTATTGAACGCTGCTGATGCAACCGTACAAGGCTTCGAAATTGAGTCAATTGCACGTTTAACTGACACCTTCTCGATGAACTTTACGCTTGGTTACGTCGACGCAAGCTTTGACAAGGTTGAGTTCTTTAACCCGAATACTCAACAAGTTGAAGACGTCTCTGGTATTTGGTCATTTGCGAATACACCGAAGTGGAGTGCGAACATTGGCTTCCGTCAAGACTTCGGCAATGTCTTTAATGGCGAACTGGTTTGGTCTGGAAACGTTGCCTACCGCAGCGAGACTCAGATCTTCGAAGTACCTTCAATGCTCGATATGGGCGCATATAGCATCGCCAATACCAGCTTAATGTGGTACCACAACCAAGGTCAGTGGCATGCGGGTCTGCACGTTAAAAACCTATTTGACAAAGAATACCGTTTAGCAGGCTACAACTTTGCAGCGCCACGTGATGCCCAAGGCAACATTATCGGAGCTGGCTTAGGTGGTGAAGATACCATCGTTGGTTACTACGGTAATCCGCGCCAAGTGTCTTTTACGGTTGGCTATCGGTTCTAATTCCATAGGGTAGTTTCTCTGGACTGATTACCACCGTTATGTACACGCATAGCGGTGGTTTTTTTTCTTGAAGGCTCAAGGCGTTATGTCACTGTGATATTTGCAGTTCACCGCCACTTGCGGTACAACACGGGTTCAGTTCCTATGAAAAAGTCGACGTCTATGGCCAGAGCCATTATTGCAGATGACCACCCTTTATTCCGCGCCGCATTGCAGCAAGCGTTAGCCAATACGCTAGGAACAGATGTGCTCGAAGCAGAGAACTTTACTGAGTTGCAAACCATGCTGGAACAGGAAAGGCAACTCGAACTGTTATTCCTCGACCTCAACATGCCAGGTAATCGCGGATTGACCGGACTCACCGCCATTCGCAATCAATTCCCTGATGTTCTTGTTCTCATTGTTTCTGCCAATGAAAGCATCGACGTGATCCGTCGAGCCATGGCCTTTGGTGCCAGTGCCTATGTACCGAAATCTGCACCACTGCCGATGTTAATCCAAGCGGTAGAAACCGTTCTCGGTGGTGATAGTTGGCTACCTGAGCATCTGCGCGATGAACTCAAGCGCCCAGTTAGTGCAGAAAACCAAGATTTTGCGGCAAAACTCGAGCAGCTAACACCACAGCAGTTTAAGGTTTTGACCTGTATTGCCGACGGCTTGCTCAATAAGCAAATTGCTTATGAATTGGATGTGCAAGAAACCACGATTAAACAACACGTTTCTGCCATTTTACGTAAGCTGGGTGTGATCAACCGCACGCAAGCCGGCGTTATCTTTCACGACATGCTGAAAGCCGACGAAGAAGTCTAAAGTCAAAAACGACAAATAAGTCTTTAACGCTGTATTTGCTGTCGCAACTCCGCACAGTAATCACGCTCCGGAAGCGCCGGAACAAATAAAATATAATCCGCCGGTGCTTTACCATTGTAGCGATCAGCTAGATATTCCGCCGGATTCTCGGCGACACCCACGGCAACAAAAATAATTGTGGTAAAGGGTAAGTCTTCAGGTAGCCACACTGGCACACCATAATCCGCTCGAACATGACCAGCCCCAGCAATGAAAACACTGACCTTCTGAGCCACGCTGTGACGTTCAAGTTGTCTGGCCATAAACTGGTCACGGGCAATTTGCATGGCAACCATGGGATCGGCTCGGTCGGCTGGGAATAAATTGCAGTGGCTCGTTACCACTAAGTCAGCGAGAAATGCCGAATGACTCTCCGACAGTCGCTCAATCGTCTCACTTTCTTCTCGTACAGCTTGTTTTTCGGTGATCGACAAGTCACCTGCTAGCAAACGGTCGCCAAAATTTAACGCAGCTGTCACCTGTTGATAATAATTCACCCACGGCCAACCGCGTTCTGGCCAATTCAGATCAGCCGGTCGCACATCTGCAGGATCGCCTTGCCATTGATCAATCGCTTCTTGCTGGTCGGTGGCAATCATCTCCATCGCTACATTACCGAGGTTGTCACCACTTGCAATACGTTCAATGAACCAGCGTTGCAGTTGATGATGGTCAGGGTGGTCATGCTGTTCGCCCAATAACAACCACCCTGAGCGAGGCAAGGTTTGGCGAAAGTCTTGCCAGGTCACAAAGGTTTCATCGTCCACCCGCCATAACTGACCGACGAGCGGGTGATCCTGACGGACCTCCGCAAGCCAATGTAACTCATGCCAACGATTTTCTGTTTGATCACCTACTTCTTTAACTGAGTCGTCATCCGCCGCACTTGTTATCGCGGTGAAAAATGTGAATATGCTGAAAACAACCATCCATTTGCGCATACTTCCCTACTCCTTCATGTGTTCATTACATTTGCGGCCACAACCGCTTGAGAATCCGCAGTAACGGCGCTTGCTTGAGCGGCTTCGGTAAAAACATTGCTCCAACTTGCACGACTTCTTCGCGAATTCCCTCATCTGGATCAGCCGTAATGAGAATTGCTGGAATGTGCTTTTGCCAATGTTCACGCAATGCAACAATCGCTGCAATGCCGGTCTCTTGATTATCTAAATGATAGTCGACCACAAGCAAGTCCGCCTTGTCGGTCACACTTAATGCGTCTGCAGGACTATGGCATAAGACCACATCTGCGCCCCATTGTTGCAACAGCTTCCCAATTGCCTCGCGCAGTGAGGCTTCATTATCAAGCACTAGAACCCGCTTTCCTGCCAATATTCGTTGATTATTCAGTAATTCACTCGAAGCTTCGGCGGTCTGCTGGCCCTGTTGCCAACCACTCACCGGCAATTGCAGGCTAAAGCAGGTGCCTCGACCTTCTTCGGAACGCACTGTCACAGGAATCGCAAGCAGACGGCACATTCGCTCGACTATCGCCAAACCGAGTCCTAACCCGGGGTGCTCAGACTGTTGGTGTAATTGATGAAACTCTTTAAAAATTTCGGTTTGTTTGTCGGCGGGGATACCAATGCCAGTGTCCCAAATTTGTAACTCAATCAGACGTGCCGAGCGTCGACGCACCCCGCATAAGACGCGGCCTTTTTCCGTATAGCGAATGGCATTTGCGAGCAAATTCTGAATAACCCGAATCAACAGGCGCTTATCTGTACGAATTAAAGCGCGCGATGGCCGCACGCGGAACTCAAGTCCCTGTTCGTGCGCCATAACCTTAAACGACTCTTGTAATGGTCGCAAAATATCGTTGAGAGGGACCACGCTAAACTCAGGCTTTAAGGTTCCTGAATCAAGCTTGGTCATCTCTAAGAGCATGGTCAACAAGGTCTCGGCATGATTCAGCGACTGCTGAATTTGTCGTGCAAGTTCATGATCGTCTGGTAAATTTGCTTGGGCGAGGCGCTGTTGCAGCATTTCACAAAACAAAGAAGCCGCGTTGAACGGCTGCATTAAGTCATGCCCAGCAGCGGCAAAGAAACGCGATTTACTTTGGTGCGCCTCTTCCTCGGCCCGTTTCGCTTGCTGTAATTGTTGGTTGGTATCGGTCAGCTCGCGAGTTCGTTCCGCCACCCGCTGTTCAAGCTCTTGGTTAATCCGTTGCAGTTCGTCCTGAGCAGTGACTAGCTCGGTAATGTCCGTGTAGGTGGTAACGAAGCCGCCATCTGGCATTGGGCTACCTTGCAACTCAATTATTTGACCATCGTGTTGCTTGCGCTGATAGCGATAACTACTGCCCTGACGCAAATAACTTAAACGCTTATTAATTTCACGTTGAATATCGGTGTCTGGCTGACCGAACAGCCCGCGCTCGGCATTAAAACGCAGAAGCTCAACCACCGGCATACCCGCGTGAATAAATCCGTCCGGGTACTCAAAAATCTCTAAATAACGGCGGTTCCACGCCACCAAGCGGAGGTCTTTATCAATCACGCTGATCCCTTGCGGGATGTTTTCCACACTTGCTTGTAAGAGTTCGCGGTTAAAACGATACAACTTGGTTGCTTCAGAGGCCCAATCAGCCACGGTATCCACACTGACCGGTGATTTTCGTGCCAAACTGTGGAGAATTAAATGACTAGCCGCACTGCCGACTGCACCTGCAAGTTCACGCTCGATTCGTTGTAAAACGGCCGCCGGAACCCAACTGTCGGCGGGTGCGACCGCTATCGTCATGCCTAACCGATCATCCAAGCGGCGTACTTCACGATCATCAATGAAACGCGCTAAGACTGAACGTAAACGCCCCCAAGTCACATGCCTCGCTTGTGCACCAGCAATATCCTGTTGATCGGGGTTCACAAAGCGTCCAGCTTGCCGTTGAACTGGAGCTGAGTCCGGCCACAGGCGCGACACGACAATGTACAACAGCAAGTTTACCCCTAAAGAAATCAACACACTGTGACTTATGGCGATATCGGTGAGCGAAGTACTTGGTCGCAACGACGGAATGAGCAGCAGTATCGTCCATAGTAAAGTACCCGCGCTTAAGGCAGCGATGCCGCCGGCGCGACTACCTTTTTGCCACACCATACCACCAATGAGTGCCGGCCCGAGCTGCGCCAGCAAGGCCATGGCGATCAAACCATTACTGACCAGCGGGACGCCGCTCTCCGTCGCTTCGTGATACAAATAAGCTAGGACAATAATCAAGATGATGGTTAAACGACGAATATTGAGCACGCCGTCGGCAGACAGCTTCAATTCCTGCACTCGCAGCTTATTGAACCGCAACCACAGCGGTGTAAACACATCATTCGACATCATAATGCTCAACGCCAGTGTCGCCATCATGACCATGCTTGTAGCCGCCGCTAAGCCACCAACAAATGCGATTAAGCTAATGTCTGGGCGTTCGGTGAGCACTGGAATCGCAAGCACGAACATGTCGTCAAAGCGCTGTTCTGGCACGAGCAAACCGCCAACCAAGGCAATCGGCAAAATAAAGAAGTTAATCGCAAATAAGTACAGCGGGAAACCCCAACGTGCGGTTTTCAATTCATCCGCATGATTATTTTCGATGAAGTTGACCTGAAATTGCCGCGGCAACACCAGCATGGCCAAGGCCCCAAGCAACATATGCGTCAGATAGATGTAGAGACCTTGCGGTTTACCCCCGAGAATCTCTTGCGTGACTGTATTTGCTGCCGCTGCGATTAAGACGTCGGCAAAACCATCGAACAGTTGGTAAACACAGAATAGGCCGATCAACATGAACGCCACGAGCTTAACAACCGATTCAAAAGCAACCGCGTCCATTAAGCCTGGGTGTTTTTCTGAGAGGCTCAGTTTGCGCGCGCCAAACAGAATAGCGAAAACCATCATGACGAGGGCCACCCCCGCACTGACATCAACAAACCAAGGCGCTTGCTCAGCGTCAACGCCAGTGATGGCCGCAAAACTTGCGGTAATCGCCCGTAGTTGCAAGGCAATGTAAGGCACCAGCGCAACTAACGCGATCAGCGCCACAAACGCTGAAACAAATTGGGATTTGCCGTAGCGAGCACCGATAAGGTCGGCAATCGACGTAAAGTTCTGTTGTTTGACCACGGTCAGAATGTGCAACATTAAACGATGCGCAAAGAGAAAGAATAAAATACCGCCTAAATAAGTCGGCGCAAACCACCAACCATAGTGCACCGTTTGCGTGACCGTGCCATAGAATGCCCAAGTGGTGCAGTGCACACCTAAAGCAAGGGTATAACGCCATGGCTGAGGACGATCACCATGAGCGCGTTTTTCCCCGCGTGCAGCGATTGAGAAGACGATCAACAAATATAAAATGGCCGTGATAAGAACCACTGAAACCGGTAACATAGGCGTTTATTCTTTTCGTTATTATGACCAATGGAAAGGCGTTAACGTCTACGATAGGAGAAAATCTGAACGGTTGCACCTGTTCTTTCGATTTATACGCCATGATTAATCACACTGCCTCAACCCATTGCCCATTATGTGCTAGCTTGAGAACCACGTTTTGGCACCAAGATCAGCGCCGTCCCGTTGCGGGTCGGGAGTATTGGCAGTGCGGCAACTGCGCTCTAGTTTTTGTCCCGGAAGCATTTCATATTTCTTCTGCCGCTGAGAAAGCCCTCTACGATTTACATGAGAATGACCCCAATGATCTCGGCTATCGCCGTTTTTTAAGCCGCGCCGTCACTCCGATCGTGCAGCATTTTGCCGGTCATCCTGATCCGCAAGTTATCCAAGGCCTCGATTTTGGTTGCGGCCCCGGTCCGACTGTTTCTTTGCTACTCGCTGAAGCAGGTCTGCGTTGTGCCAATTATGATCTGTATTACTTTGATGACCGTGCGCTGTTAACTCAGCCCTACGATTTCATTATAAGTACCGAAGTTTTTGAGCATTTAGCAGCACCATTCGAGGCTTTCGCCCAACTGATTCCGCTGCTTAAATCGGGCGGAATCTTCGTCATTATGACCCAGCGGCCGCTGGATTTAGCTGCGTTTTCGCGCTGGGGCTATACCCTCGACCCAACTCATATCACCTTTTTTCGGGAAGCGTCATTTGCATGGGTCGCAGAGCACTTCGGTCTTGCGGTAATTGCCGTGGAGCGCGATGTTGTGGTTCTACAAAAGCCCTGAAAAACCAAATAAATACCTTGCGCGTGGGTTTTCAGCTATCTTGTATGGAGTACTTCGATCATTAAAATTAAAGGAGGGTACTCATGCTCCCTGAATTAACTGCGTATCACACGACTTTCGTTTGGCTCGGAATACTCCTAGCCATGATTATGCTGCAATGGCTGATTGCGAGTTACACCAAAGCGTCACAACCTGGTTCTATTCCCGGTCTACCGCCGCGCGATGCCGGTCACCGTAGTTTCGTTTTTCGCGCTTGGCGTACCCACCAGAATACCTTGGAAAACGCTGGCACTATGATCGGTGGCTGTTTGTTTGCCGTGTTAGTCGGTGCAGACCCGGGCTGGCTTGCTATTTTGATGGCAGTTATGGTGCTTGCTCGAATTATACATATGGTGCTGTATTACCAAATCGCCACTGAGAAGAATCCAAGCCCACGAAGTTATTTCTTTATGCTCAGTTGGTTTGCCAATGTCGGCATCCTCATTCTCGGCTTTGTTGCCCTCTTTAACTAAGTGATTCGTAAGAAAAGGACCGTATTATGAGAGTTGTGGTTCGCAGCCTCGTCAAAGGGCTCGGGATTATTTTACCCATTGTGATTACCATTGAGCTGCTGCGTTGGTTGCTCGTCACGGTTGAAACTCGCATGGCTCCGCTGCTGGAAATGGTTCTCCACAGGGACTTTTACATTCCCGGCATGGCGATTATTGGCTTTCTCATTATCTGTATTGTGATTGGCTTTAGCGCACGTTGGCGATCATTTTCTTGGCTATGGGAATTGCCCGGTAAGATTTTGCTAAAAATCCCCGGCGCTAGTCAGGTTTATGGAATTCTACAAGAGCTAATGGAAGTCATGTCGGGGAAAAACTTTGCCGACGAGTCGGTCGTTCTCGTTAAACTCCCACAATCAGACGTTGAACTGATTGGCATTGTCACCAAAAAAGGCGGTATAAAAGATGATCGCATGTCTTCGTTAATGGATGAAGAACAACTCGCTGTTTTTCTGCCTATGGCGTACAACATTGGTGGCTATACAATTATTGTACCGAAATCATGTACACGTAATGTCGACATGAAGCCTGCCGAAGCATTGCAACTGGTTCTGAGCGGTGGTCTGGGCAGCAGTAAAAGCGCACCAGAGCAAAAATAATTAAAACCTCGGGGGTCACGAAGGCCTTTCCCTGCAAAGTAAGAGTATTAATTCATGACTATCATTCCGTCTGCGCGTTTAAGCGCCGTTGTGCTTGCTTTAGTGGCGAGTTCAACCATCTCTGTAAGCGCTGGAGAGCCCGGCTATTACCGCGCGCCAGCGATTCATCAAGACCAAGTCATCTTTACCGCTGAAGGCGACCTATGGCGCGGTAATCTTCATAGTTCGGAAACTCAACGTTTAACCTCGCATGCAGCCGAAGAGCTCAATGCGACCATTTCCGCAGACGGTGAATGGGTTGCGTTTGTCGCCAACTATGAAGGTGACCCAGAAGTCTACGTCATGCCGATTCGTGGTGGCGTACCAAAGCGCGTGAGCTTCGAAAATAGTCGTGTGCGGGTGCATTCGTGGACACCCGATGGTGAAGTTTTATTTAGTACTGATAATATCGTCGGCCCAGCCAACCAATGGGTCTTGCGCAGTGTCAACCCAGCGACCTTGGCAACGACCACGTTACCGCTGATTGACGCCATTGAGGGCACGACCAGCAGCGACGGTAATCAGGTGTTCTTTTCGCGCTTTGGGTTACAAGCGACTGGCGACAACGCTCGCGTTTATCGCGGTGGTGCGAAAGGTGAAATCTGGCGATTTGACCGCAGCCGCAATCAAGAAGCCGTGCATTTGACGGCTGACCACGCTGGTTCGGTAAAGCGTCCTATGTATTGGAATGGCCGCGTCTATTTCATCAGTGACGAAGACGGCACCCCAAATATCTGGTCGATGACCACCAATGGTAGCGATTTCACACAACACACGTTTTACGATGACTGGCAAGTTTGGTCTGCCAGCTTGCACGACGGCCGCTTAGTTTACCAGCGCGGTGCCGACCTTTATATTCACGACTTACGTCAGCAAACGAGTCGTCAATTAGAACTGACACTAAGCTCTGACTTCACCCAACGCCAAGAGCGTTGGCTGGAAAACCCGTTGGCCTATATGACCGATGTCAGTTTAGGTGGCAGCGATCAAGTTGCAATTACCGCGCGCAGTCAAATCGCGGTGGCGGCTCTAGGCGCACGCCGCCTAGCAGAAGTGGCGACGCCAGCCGAAAGTCGTTCGCGCAACGCAGTTCTTAGCCACGACGGTGAATGGGTTTACGCGTTTAATGACCACAGTGGTGAAAATGAAATCTGGCGCTTCCCGGCAAATGGCAAAGAAGGTGCCGAACGCTTAACCCACGACGGCGTTACCTTCCGTTGGAACCTAGTTCTTTCGCCCGATGGTAACTACATTGCCCACGACGACAAGCACGGCAACCTGTGGTTGCTCAATATAGCCAGTGGCGAAAACCGCAAAATTAAAGACGGTGCAGCCGGTCACTTCGGTTTAAGTAGCTTAGTTTGGTCTCAAGATAGCGAGTTACTTGCCTTCGCCCGTAACGACCAATTTGCGCCACGTACCCAAGTTTGGGTTTACTCGTTAGCCGATGACACCCATCAAGTGGTCACCACTGATAAATACGAGTCGGGCTCGCCAACGTTCAGCCATGACGGCAACTGGCTGTATTTCTTATCCGATCGTAACTATCAAGCAACACCAAGTTCACCTTGGGGCGACCGTAATATGGGCGCGTTCTTCAATAAAAGAACGCAAATTTATGCGGTATCGTTGAAAGCTTCTGCTTGTTTCCCGTTTGCGCCGCCACAAGAAGTCAGCCACTGCGACAATGAACAAGCAAAAGAACAAGCGTATGATATTCAAGGTGCGCCTGAGCGTTTATGGCAAGTTCCGGTTGCCGCTGATAATTACTATAACCTGACCGCGAATAGTAACCGCTTATACGTACAAGCACGCGAAGCAGGCTGGGGTAACCCAGCGGAACTATTTACCATCGAGTTTACTAATACTGATCCAAAGCGTGAATCGTTCGGAACCAATATCAATCGTTATCAGCTTTCTAATGATGGTAAGCGCTTACTCATTCAGCAGGGCGCAGCCACCAATATGTTTATTGTTGACGCTGGGGCTCGCTTGCCTGGTAGTTTGAATACGGCTCGCGTGAATGCGGGTGATTGGAAGCTGGCCTTTTCGCCACAGCAAGAATGGCGTCAAATGTACCGAGACGCTTGGCTCATGCATCGCGACTTCCTGTTTGACCGCAATATGCGTGGCGTCGACTGGGAAGAAATGCGCGCTCGTTATGAGCCGTTACTCGATCGACTCACCGATCGCCATGAACTCGACGATGTCTTTTCGCAGCTACTGAGCGAACTCAATGTCCTCCACTCGCAAGTGCGTGGCGGCGAATATTCAGCGCCGCGTGAACGGGCAAGCAGCGCTTCTTTAGGTGCTCAATATAGCATTGCTAGTAATGGCGTGCGCATTGATACCATCTATCGAGTCGACCCCGAGTTGCCAGACCAAGCGGCACCGCTTGCTGCTGCCGGTGTTAACGCCCGCAGTGGTGACGTGATTACGCATGTGAATGGCCGCGCTATTCAGCATCCTGGTGACCTACATACTGCGTTGCGTGGTCAAGCGGGTCGGCAAGTATTGCTGACCCTTGATCGGGCCGGCGAGTCGCTGCAAACGGTCGTGAATCCGGTGAGCTCAGGTCGTGATCACCGTTTACGTTATGAGACGTGGGTGCAGAATAATCGTGACGCCGTAACTTCAGCAAGTGATGGTAAGTTTGGTTACTTACATCTGTACGCCATGGGTGCCGGCGACATCGCTAGCTTTGCCCGCGAGTTTTATGCCAACTTTGAAAAAGAAGGTCTGATTATTGACGTCCGCCGTAATCGCGGTGGTAATATCGATAGTTGGATTATCGAGAAGCTATTACGCCGTGCGTGGAGCTTCTGGCAGCCGCGTAAAGGCGCCGGCTATACCAATATGCAACAAGCCTTTATGGGGCAATTGGTGGTATTAACCGACCAATTAACCTATTCAGATGGCGAAACGTTCTCGGCTGGCGTGAAGGCGCTTAATCTCGGTCCGTTGGTTGGTAAACAAACAGCGGGTGCAGGGGTTTGGTTATCTGGTCGAAATACGCTTGCGGATCGCGGTGTTGCTCGCGTCGCCGAAACACCACAACACGCAATGGACGGTCGTTGGATCCTCGAGGGTTCAGGTGTTAACCCTGACATCGTCGTTGATAACCTGCCGTTTGCGACCTTCAATGGTCGAGACGCTCAGTTGGAACGTGGCATTGAAGTGTTGCGCGAGTTATTACGGGAAAACCCGTATCCGCAGCTCGATGCAAAACCAATGGACGCTTTTGCTGGCGACGATATTAAATAATACATAAGCCAATACCCAGCCCGTGTTACTCAGTTACTGATGACACGGGCTTTTTTGTCGGCGTTAATTGTAGGGGTACATTGTCGGTGTCAGTTGCGGGTGTTAGGCGTTTGCGCTAGCTGTCATTTCAATTAGGCAAACACGGTCGTGAGCTGTTCAATACCTTGGATATCGGTGGCCTGAAGCGGAACTTGATACAGCGGCAACTTTTTAAACACCGAGGCTATCTCGCCCAGTCGCATTTGCTCCTGAGCCCTGCGAGCGGCAAGAAATTCGCCGTCCGCCGTCGCTGGTAAGACACGGTTTACAAACAATGCGGCAACCGGTAAGTGCTCATCTTGCAAGGTGGCGACCGCCCGCTGCGTCTCTAGAATAGGCAGTTTTTCCGGAATCAGTACATAGAGAATCCCTGTTTGCGTTGCATCGAGGAGAATTCGTCGGGTGCGCTGGAACAAGCGTTGCCGGTTCAGCAATGTCTCGGTAATTCCTCGACTACGAGGACTCATTTCCGCACTTGCAAGCCGCTCGGGTTCCGCAAGCGGGTTATCGATGTCTCGCCCACTCTTCGGACTCAAATGTGCAAGTACGCCGCTCAGCGCAGACGACTTTTGGTCATGCTTGAGCATGCCTTGCGTCCATGCCGCCATGGCCTCGGGTAAGGTTAGCAAACGTAAGGTATGTCCGGTGGGTGCAGTATCAAAAATAAGTAGGTCATAATGGGCAGAACCGTGCTCGATCTCGCGACAAATGCGCTCGAGTAAGGCTGCTTCTTGGGCGCCAGGCGAATTCGCTGACAAGCGCAATTGGCGCTCCGCTTCTGCATAGAGCGATGGCTGCACAAACTGTTTCATTTGGGCAATTATTCGCTCTAAGTGAGCTTGCGCTTCAGCATCTGGGTCAATTTCCAAAGCATCTAAATTATCTTTTATCCGCCGCGCCTTTGAACCAACCTTGCAGTCAAACACATCGGCTAGGTTATGCGCGGGGTCGGTCGAGATCAGTAAAACTTTCTTCCCTTGCGCTGCGGCTTGTAACGCAAGTGCGGAAGATATGGTCGTTTTACCGACGCCACCTTTGCCACCGACCAACAACAGCCGTTTATCGAACAGCTGTTGCTGCTGTGGTTGGTCAAACGCCTGCCAAGTCATTGCACCTCCTCTCTTCGTCCGCTGCCAAGGTTAACAACAGCGGATATTATCAAGTGGCGAGTGCTCCATGCCCATACGAATATGCCATTCGTGGAAGCGTTCGAGCATCAGCGGCTGCAACTCAAGCGTGTAAAAACTCACTGGATTCGGAATTCCCATGAGTTCCGAGTAAACCATAAGCATAAACAGGTCGTCTTGTTCGCGCTTCGCGCGCGCAATCGCCGACCTGTATGGCGCATTGTAGGCCTCTTCGGCGAAGGCATTTGCCTTGCGCCAAAGCGCCTTTATCTTGCCAAGTTTCTGCTCAAGCTTACTGTTACTCAAGTTTCTCATCACCCTTACGTAAATGATTGAGAACCGACGCACACTCCAGTGCGATCAGAATAGCTGCAATCAAAACGACAATGTCTAATCCGAACAAGAACCAGTTCTCTTGCGCATAGAACGTTTTTAATTGCATGATCAGAGCAGCGACCGTCATGGTTAATAAGAACAATAACGGAATTAAAGTGACATACATTGGCCGACCTAAGCGCACTAACATGACGGTAATCACCAACAGGGTAAGGCCTGCTAAGAGTTGGTTCGTAGTACCAAACAATGGCCAGATAATTAGCCCACCAGAGCCATCGGCCCCGCCGGCACCAAATGCAAGTAACAAACAGGCACCGACTGCAAGCAATGTTGCTGGCGCGGCTTTTTGCATCCATTTGAGGTTATAAATTTGCCCCCATTCTTGGAAGATATAACGCTGTAAGCGCAGACCGGTATCCATGGTGGTGCCGGCAAATAACACCGCCATAACGGTCAGCAAGGTCTGTGCTAGGTCGACGTTGAGGCCAATACCATTACTTAGAATATTCGCACCACCGGCCACAAAGGCATTCACGCCGCCTTGACCAAATGAATGGTAGACGGCTTGCCAGTCCGCTAATGTCGCGAAACCGGCTGCAGCCGCAATAATTGCCGCAAGCGATAACGAACCTTCACCGATTGCACCAAAGTAACCCACAAAGCGTGCGTCGGTTTCCTTGTCGAGCTGCTTTGAGGTCGTGCCACCGGCAACTAAACCATGGAAACCTGAAATAGCGCCGCATGCGATGGTCACGAACAACAGCGGTATCATGGACGGCGTGCCCTCAGGTACGTCGGTGTTAAAAGCTGGTGCGATCATTTCTGGGCCAGCAATCAGCACGGCCGCGTATAGCAGAATCAAACCAATGAAGAGCTGGATACCGTTGATGTAGTCACGTGGCTGCAAAAGCACCCACACAGGTAACAACGATGCAATTGCCGCATAGCCGAAAAGAATCACAATCCATTGGGCTCGGTCAGAAAGTCCCAAAAAGGTTTCCGGTAGGGCCAGAGGGAATATTGGGCCAAGGCCGATGAGACTGTAAAGGGCAATCACACCAATAATAGAGACTGCCAACAGGCCGACTAATTTACGGTAAATAAGCTGACCGATGATTAAAGCGACAAGAATGGCGCCCCAAACCGGTATCACCGCACTGTTAAAATCAACAAGCAACCCAGCGATGACAACAGCGAACACGGCATTGACCATCAATAGAACTAAGAAAATGACGATCATAAACAAGCTACGAGCGCGTTTACCGACGATATCGCCGGTGAGTGCCCCTATCGACTTCGCTTTATTGCGGTTACTTGCCCATATCGCACCAGCGTCATGCACACCGGCAAAGAAAATCGTGCCAAAAATCACCCATAAAAACGCTGGCACCCAACCCCATATTACGGCGATGGCAGGGCCAATGATTGGCGCAGCACCCGCAACTGAGGTGAAATGGTGCCCCCACAATACGTATTTATTAGTTGGAACAAAATCGACGCCATCTTCAAATTCATGCGCTGGTGTTCGAAAATTTGGGTCTAAACGATAGATTTTTTCCGCAATAAACTTTGAGTAAACAAAATAACCCAAGGCCATTGCGCCAATACCCGCAATTAAGACAAAGATTGCATTCATGCGTTAGTTCTCTTGTTGTTGATCCCGCGTTCCTTGCCGACGTTGCTCACATTAATCAATTTGTTCGTTCTTTAACATAGCATTGTTTGAGTACGCAGCAGATTAGACTTTTGGCTAATTGGCGTTCTAAAAACAAAAAAATCGGCCACTAACTAGTAGTGGCCGATTGTCGTTCTCTTGCTTAACTGGTTAAGCGATTAGAAACGGTAACGGATACCGATTTTCGCTGACCAAGTTGACGCACGCGCGTTGAAACGAGTTGCAGTAGCGCCAGTGCCATCGAAGCCACCGAAAGGACGGCCGTAGATGTACTGTCCAGTTTCTGGGTCGATGCCGATTGACGCTAAACGAACACCGGTGTCAGAGAAGCTAACAGTGTGGCGTTGGTTCGTGTTGTCAATCAGAGCCAAGAAGTTGCGGATATCTAAGTAAATCGCACCTTTGTGACCTTTCATGAAGCCTGGGATTTCTTGCTCGATACGTAAGTCAAGGTTGGTGTTCCAAGGACCACGGTTTCCTTCGTTACGTACAGCATAGCCACCAGCGAACTGAGTCAAGTTAGCAGCTTCTAAGTAACCAGCAAACTCTTCGTACGTTAAGCCACCAGTGTAACGAACGTTTGGATCGTTAGGACCTGAAGGAATGTACGGTAAGTAGTTAGTTGAAGACCACAGACCTTGTGATGAACCGTCACCGAAGCCACGGAAGTTAAACGCATCCAACGCATAGCTGTACGGACGACCTGAAGTACGATCCCAGAACAAGCCAATGTTGGTACGATAGCCCGCGAACAACTCAGTGTTGTAGTTCAATGACGCCATGAAACGGTGTTCGATTTCATATGACGCACGACCAACTGTTGGGTTGTTCTTGTCGATAGCAGTTTGGAAGTTGTAGTTTGAGTGAGCTGTAGACGAACCACCAGAAGTGATGTCTCTCACGTCTTGGTTCGTATAGCTTGTACGGAAGCTCAAACCGTTATCCCAGCTGTTACCTAAGCTTAAGGTTGACACGATTGAACGGCCGCCAGAAACGTTAGTTAACAACACATCCATACGGTTGGTGTTAAAGCCACCGATAGTTGTAGGACGTGGGCCAGCTAATGGGTCCCAGCTCACATACAATGGACGACCGCCCGCTGAAGTAACTTGGTTACCGTTATCGTCTAACAAAGGCGCTTTCGCTAAGTTAGTCCATGCTACTTCGCGGTCTTTGTTGGTATAGATAACTTCTGCTGAAGCAAACCAGCCTTCACCTAAGAAGCCTAAGTCAAGGTCGCTATAATCAATCGCTAAGCTGTAACGCGTGTCATATGGCATTTTGAAGTTAGGATCGATAGGCGTGGTGTTACCGTCACCTGCTTGTAACGCATCACGCATTTGCTGCGGAACGTTGGTAATGTCAGCATTTTCAACGTTACGTAACGTAGGCGCAGCAACAATAGTTACACCGTCGTTTGAGTAAGCGTTTGAAATCCACACGTTTGGACGACCACCAGAGAACATACCAGCGCCACCACGAACAGTGATGTTGTCAGTCCACTCATAGTTAAAGCTGAAACGTGGCAACAATAGGTCTAAACCGTCCATGTTGTTGGTGTTTTCGAAGCCATAACGGTCGAAGAAGTTTTGGTTAAACGCTGGGCGATCATCAGAATTGAAGCGCTCGTAACGTAAACCGAAGCTTAAGGTCAGGTCCCAGTTCACATCCCAAGTGTCTTGGATGTAGAGAGACGTGCTACCGTATTTGAAGTTTGCAGCACCGTCAGCAACATTGTTGGTGAAGGCGTTCTGGTAAGAAATTTGATCCGCAAAACGGTTTTCAAAGTCTGCAAGGCTTAAAAATACGAAGCTACCCAAAGAATCCTGAACGAATTCGTTGAATACGTCGATGGTTTGGTGCTCGATACCAAATTGCGTTTGGTGCGCGCCCCACAGATACTCACCGTGCAACTGAAGTTCAGTTGTGGTGGTTTCTAAGCTGTTCGCATGACGTGAACGGTCTGGACCGATGTTGATTTGACCAGCATTACCCGCAGGGTTCTCGTCCGCAGTAAAACGAACTTGAACTTGACCGAAGTTACGGCCGAGCATTGGGTCTTGACCTGTCGATACATCTTTCACAGATGCTTTGAACTCAGTGCTGAAGTTGTTCGTCCAGTTTGAATAAACTTGTAATGCAAAGTTATCCATTTTCTGAGTACGAGCATACCAATGTGAGTTCAAGTTTAAGTTAGTCAAACCACCGGTTAAGGTGTTGTTTGCTGCCGCATCTTCAGCACGCTGATACGTGAATGAAGCACGGTGGTCGTTGTTGATATTCCAGTCCAATTTAACGAGGACTTTCTCGTCTTTTTGCTCTGGTTGAACATTCCAGTCACCCGCGTCAACGCCATACACGTCGCGTGCGATATTCTGTACGCGAGTAATCACGCTTGGGTCGATGTTCTTGGTTTCAACAGCGCTTGAGCCTGCAGGGCCTTGGCCGATTGACGTTGGTTCTTCATAGTTTTCGTAGTTAACGAAGAAGAACAAACGGTCTTGAATGATTGGACCACCTAAGCTGAAACCGTAGGTCACTTCTTTGTAGTCTAGGTTCGGGCGATTAGCGCCTTTCTGATAACGGCTAGCTTTTGGATTGCCGGCCATTGAGTCATTGGCGAACTCATAGAACACTGAGCCACGGAATTCGTTGGTACCTGAACGCGTTACTGCGTTGATACGCGCGCCAGCGAAGCCACTGTAACGAGCGTTGAAAGGTACTGACTGAATTGAGACCTGCTCAATTGCGTCGATTGAAATTGGTGAACGGTTCGTTGGATAACCACCTGAGTTCAAACCAAAGTCATCGTTTTGGCCGATACCGTCAACCGTGATGCTGTTGTAACGTGGGTTGTTACCACCAACAGTTAATGAACGGTTATCGTCACCTAAATCAGTTGCCAATGGGTTTTGACGAACGACGTCTTTCAGGTCGCGGTCAAACGCTGGCATGTTTTGAATTTCTTGTGCGCCCCAGGTGCTTGAAGAACCTGCTTGTAACGATGTCGTGTTAATTGCACGACCAGTTACAGTAATACGCTCGTACTGCTCACGACGCTCGTCTAACTGAGCGCTTAAGCGATACTGGTCACCCAACTGCAGGAAGATGTCTTCCAGGGTTTTACCTTCGTATACTTCTGAATCGATGATTACGATGTAAGGACCGCCAACACGCAAACCAGAAGCGGTAAAGATACCTTGGTTGTTGGTGTTTACTGTCGTTACGGTGCCTGATGGAACGTGCTGGATGATTACGCGAGTATTTGCAACCACTTCACCTTGTGGTCCAACGATCTGGCCGCGCATAGAGGAAGCTGTTTCCGCCATTGCTACACCAGACATACCCAACGTAAGCGCTACTGCCGCAGCGATGCGGGTCAGTTTCGTCGTCTTAGTCATGCCAATTTTCCTGCATAGTTAGTGTGTGAGAGTTTTCTAAAAAGCTTTGGACGCGTTACGTTACCAACGATTTGTGACAAATCGATGACAACGCCAAAACGAAACGCGCGTATTCTATGACAAATTAGTGACAGTTTCATTGCTTTTTTGCACAAATTTGCCTCTTTTTTGTTGTCTTTTTGTAATTCGAATATAACAGTTTTGATTATAGTTTAATCACGCTAGATGACAAATTATTTACAACTTTTCAATGTTGTTACACTGTCTATCATTAATTGGTCGATAAATAATCTTTTATCTCAACAATAAAAGCGTCGGCATAACGTTCAAGCTTCACATGACCCACGCCAGAGATATTCAGCATTTCGGCTCGGGTTGTCGGCAACAACAATGACATTTCTTGTAACGTCATATCGCTAAAAACGACATAAGGTGGTTTTTCTTCCTGCTCTGCAATGGCTTTACGCAAGCGCTTCAGACGACGAAATAGCGCTTTATCATGCTGTCCGCGTTCAACCACGCTTTCCATTTGCACGGTTGTACCGACCCGCGGAACCGCGAGTGTCAGCGCAATGTCGCCACGTAAAATAGGGCGCGCCTCTTCGGTGAGTACCAGGGCACTATGGCGACGAATATCTTGCACGAGCAAGCCTCGGTGAATCAGTTGGCGCAGAATCGAAACCCAATATTCTGCCGAATGATCCTGTCCGATACCAAACGTCGAAAGCTGATCATGACCAAGCTGCTTTAGTTTTTGCGTTTGGGCGCCACGTAATACTTCCACCACGTGATTGATGCCAAATTGCTGACCGGTGCGATACACACAACTGAGCGCTTTTTGCGCGTCTATCGTGCCGTCGTACTGACGCGGAGGTTGGATACAGACATCACAGTTACCGCAGTTCTTCTCGCGGTATTCATTGAAGTAATTGAGCAGCACGACTCGGCGGCAGGTTTGCGCTTCTGCGAACGAATTCATCGCTGAGAACTTTTGCTTTTCCACCCGCAATTGTGGCGTGTCATCTTGTTCATCAAGAATTTTCCAAATCCAGGCAGCATCGCTTGGATCAAAAAGCAGCAAGGCTTCGGCGGGCGCACCATCACGACCAGCACGGCCGGTTTCTTGGTAGTACGCTTCCACACTGCGGGGGATATCGTAATGAATGACAAAACGAACGTTGGGTTTATTAATACCCATCCCAAACGCCACGGTCGCTACCACTACATCGATGTCATCACGAATGAAGCCACGTAAGGTTTGCGCTCGTGTTTCATGGGGCAAACCAGCATGGTAGGGTGCGGCGCGAATACCATCGCGCATGAGTGCTTCGGCGAGCTCTTCAGTACGCTTGCGGCTGCCACAATAGATAATTCCAGACGCGCCACGTTGGCGCTTCACATATTGCAGAACCTGTACTCGAGGTTTGTATTTCTCTTGTACCAAGTAACGAATATTTGGCCGATCAAACGAGCCTTGAATCAGCTCCGGGTCGCGCAACTGCAAACGCTCGATAATGTCATGGCGAGTCACTGCATCGGCTGTCGCAGTTAGAGCTAAAACCGGCGTATTTGGCAGTCGTTCGCGAATTTGCCCCAGTTGCCCATACTCAGGCCGAAAGTCGTGACCCCATTGGGAGATACAGTGCGCCTCATCAACAGCAATAATGCTAACGTTCAACGACTGCAAACGCTGCAAAAAGCTATTTTGTAATAAACGCTCGGGTGCTAAGTACAAAACCTTAATTTGGTCGCAATTCAGCTGATGAAAGGTCTCGGCAACTTCAGGTGAACTCAGGCCACTATGAATTGCCGCGGCTGGCAACCCGACTTCACGTAAAGCGGCAACTTGGTCGTCCATTAGTGACACCAACGGCGAAATAACAATGGTCAAACCTGGAAGTAGCAATGCGGGAAGCTGGTAGCATAATGACTTGCCTGCTCCGGTCGGTAGCAGAGCTAACGTATCACGCCCTTCAAGCACGCTGGAAATGATCGCTTCTTGGCCAAATCGGAAGTCGCTATAACCGAAGATATCAGCCAGCAACGTTCGTGCTGCAGCAATGTTTGCGGGCTGATCCGCACGGACTAATTCTGCTTGCGTACCAATTTGACTCACGATTTTCCTTTACGACGTTGACTGTCAGTGGGTTGCTCTCTATTGTATGTGTCCCGACCACAGATGACCATGCAGTTATGACCCGATCAGCGATAATTGAGCAAATTTCAGCCTTTATGAATGAAAAGATCCCTTTTCAAAAAGATCTTGGCATCGAGGTAACGCAATTTAATAGTCAGCAATCGGAAGTGCGCTTTCACTGGAAAGAATCACTAATTGGTAACTCGCCCATGCAAATTCTCCATGGTGGCGTGACGGCAACTGCTCTCGACACTGCTGGTGGTGTCGTGATTATGGCAAGTGTCATCGACAAACTCAGCGACGATGCGTCCTTAGAGAAAGTCGTCGAGCGTATTTCACGCTGCGGCACAATTGATTTGCGGGTCGACTATGTGCGCCCAGGCCGCGGCCAAGAGTTTATTGCCACTGCAACCATTATTCGCTCGGGTAACAAAGTGGCCGTTGCACGCATGGAAATGCACAACGAAGACGGCATGCTCATTGCTTTTGGCACGGGCACTTATATCGTCGGTTAATTTTACATTTGACTTTGAAGAGGCAAGCCTTGACCACAGCTGACACGCAAACCCGCCAAGGTGTTCTTTTTGCTCTTGCCGCTTACGGCATTTGGGGTTTCGCTCCCATATACTTCAAAGCGGTGGCTTTCGTGCCGGCACTTGAAATTCTCACTCACCGGATTCTCTGGGCATTCTTTTTTCTGCTGGTGTTGTTGTTTGCAAGTGGCAAAATTCGCCAAGTCATGGTTGCCTTGCGGTCACCGAAACAATTACTTCTTCTGGCCCTTGCAGCTGTGCTAATCGGCTTAAATTGGCTGCTGTTTATTTGGGCTGTGGCGAATGATCATATTCTTGACGCCAGTTTGGGCTATTACATTAATCCGTTACTCAATGTCGCCATTGGCGTACTGTTCTTTGCCGAACGTCTCCGCCGGTTGCAACTGTATGCGATTGGATTAGCGATTACTGGGGTTGCGGTACAAATCATTACTTTTGGGTCGGTACCTTGGATAGCCTTAGTGCTTGCGAGCTCGTTTGCGACTTATGGCGCAATTCGTAAAAAGCTACCGTTTGACTCGCTGACGGGGCTGTTTCTTGAAGTGGTTTTACTGTTACCACTCATGCTGGTTTATTTTATTGGTTTCGCCAATAGTGACGCCAGCAACCTACTTGCCAACACCTGGCAACTGAATAGCTTGCTTGTCTTTGCTGGGATTATAACCACGGTACCCTTGTTATTTTTTACCGGTGCAGCAAAGCGGATTCGTTACTCGACGTTAGGCTTTTTCCAGTACATTGCGCCAAGTTTAATGTTTATCTTGGCGGTATTCTTGTACGGCGAACCGCTCTCCGCCGACAAGCTCATTACCTTCGTGATGATTTGGACGGCGCTAGCGCTGTATAGCTATGACGCTATGCGCACGCACCGCCAAGTCAGACAAGCGGCACGTGTTATTGCCAGCGCTGAAAAAACAAGTAGCCATTAACCATTGAGCGGCGTGAGCTTGGCGTACGCAACCATCAACCACTTGCTGCCAACGTCATCAAAGTTCACTTGAATGCGACTTTGGGCACCCGTGCCCTCGTAGTTTAATACGGTGCCCTCACCAAAGGTTTGGTGCAATACCCGCTGACCCAACTGGTAGCCTGTTTGTACGAAGGACTCGTGCGAGGCGCCAGTATGGAACCGACTACGCGTTGCTTGCGGCTGTTGCACCCGAGTTTGAACACGCACTTCTTGAATGCTTTCTGGGGGCAGCTCGGCAATAAACCGACTCGGCCGATGAAAGTTTTCTTGGCCATAAAGTCGCCGGCTTTCCGCATAGGTTAAAATGAGCTTTTCCATCGCTCGGGTCATGCCCACGTAGCACAGTCGGCGCTCTTCCTCGAGACGACCAGGCTCTCCCACTGACATTTGCGATGGGAACGTCCCTTCTTCCATGCCCGTCATAAACACCAAAGGGAACTCGAGCCCTTTCGCACTATGTAACGTCATTAACTGCACGGCGTCTTGATGAGCGTCCGCTTGCTCCTCGCCCGACTCTAAAGCCGCATGCGCAAGAAACTCAGCTAACGGCGATAAGTCCTCGTCGCCGGTCGGGGAAAAGGTTTCCGTGGCACTGACTAGTTCTTTCAAGTTTTCTACACGTGTTTCCGCTTTGTCGCTTTTTTCAGCTTCGTACATGGCTAACAAGCCACTACCTTGCAGTACTTTGTGAGTTTGTTTGCCGAGCGGCAACTCAAAACAGTCTTGGTCGAGCTGATTAATTAAATCGAGAAAACCGGCAACAGCGCTCTTTGCCCGACCACTCAGAATGGCATCGTTCACCATTGCCTGCGCTGCAAACCACATGGGTAACTGCTGACTGCGTGCATAGTCGCGAATAAGCCCCAATGAGCGCTCACCAATGCCACGGCTTGGCGTGTTCACCACCCGTTCAAAGGCTGCGTCGTCGCGGCGATTACTCAGCAAGCGCAAGTAAGCCACGGCGTCTTTGACTTCTTGCCGATCAAAGAAGCGTAAACCACCATAAATCCGATACGGAATGCTGGCGTAAAGTAGGCCTTCTTCCAGCACTCGCGACTGCGCGTTGTTGCGATATAGAATAGCGACATCACTCAATGCACCACCTTGATCACGCCAGCGCACAATTTGACTGACGATATAGCGCGCCTCGTCTTGCTCATTGAACGCCGCGTACAAAGAAATTTGCTCACCGTCATTGCCCTCAGTCCAGAGATCTTTACCAAGACGGTCACTGTTATTGGCAATCACCTGGTTCGCCGCTTTCAGGATAGTCGCCGTGGAACGATAATTTTGCTCAAGGCGAATGGTTTGCGCTTGTGGAAAGTCGCGCAAAAAATGCTGCAAGTTTTCAACTTGGGCGCCGCGCCAACCGTAAATCGACTGAT
Organism: Aliidiomarina haloalkalitolerans; assembly: GCF_003987315.1. Taxonomy (GTDB): domain Bacteria; phylum Pseudomonadota; class Gammaproteobacteria; order Enterobacterales; family Alteromonadaceae; genus Aliidiomarina; species Aliidiomarina haloalkalitolerans. The sequence continues at coordinate 18,808 of NZ_PIPI01000007.1, read as the reverse complement.
CGTCATCGCCGACAATCGTCACATTATTTTGCTGACCCGCCAGTAATCGCACCCAGGCATACTGAATTTGGTTGGTGTCTTGAAACTCGTCGACCAAGATATGTCGGAAGCGGCGTTGGTAATGTTCGCGAACATGGCGATTATCACGCAGTAGTTCGTGGGCGCGCAGCAGTAACTCAGCAAAATCAACGAGTCCAGAGCGATCACAAGCCTCTTGATAGGCGGTATAAATTTGCAGCTGGGTTTTTTCGGTTGGGTCGTAGGTATCAATGTGCTGAGGCCGCAAGCCATCGTCTTTCTTGGCATTGATATACCATGCAGCTTGCTTTGCAGGCCATTGCTTGTCGTCTAAATTCAGCGCCTTGATCGTGCGTTTCAGTAACCGTTGCTGATCATCGCTATCGATAATCTGGAAATTCTGCGGTAACCCTGCATCTTGGTAATGAGCGCGCAGTAAGCGATGAGCAAGACCGTGAAACGTGCCGATCCACATGTGGCGGACATCGCGACCAAGTAACTTTTCGACCCGACCACGCATTTCTGCAGCGGCCTTGTTAGTAAACGTCACCGCTAATATCGATAGCGGAGAGGCGTTCATAACTTGAATTAGCCAAGCAATTCGGTGCACTAAGACCCGGGTTTTCCCACTACCAGCCCCAGCGAGCACTAACATGTCTTGCTCACCAGCACTCACCGCATCACGCTGGCGATCGTTGAGGCCATCGAGTAGGTAAGAAACGTCCATTCAGTTCTCCGGAGTCAAAAAGGATTGCGTTTAACGCATCATGATACTGTACAAAAAACCAGTAATCAATTTCAGCGCGCTGTTCTTACGCGGTCAACACATGTTTAGCATTTGATTAGCGCAATAAGTCTGCCAGTGCTTGCAGATCTTCAATTCGCGCCGTTGGCAGTCGGGTGGTTTGTTTTGTGTCTGCTGCAGCGTCCGTTGGACTGTACCAAACGACTTGCGCACCAAAGCCGAGTGCACCTTCAACATCACTGACCGGGTGGTCGCCAATGTGCAAAATTTGCGACGGGCGCTGCAAACTAAAGCGATCGTGAACCGCCGCAAACATGTCCGTAAACGGTTTCCCGCGCAACCCTTGGCCTGGGCGCCAAGCCGCTTGAAAGTATTGGCCTAAACCAATGCGCTGAATATCCGCATTGCCATTACTAACCGCAACGAGTGCATACTGGGTTGCTAATCGTGCGAGCAATTGGTGCACGTGCTCATCGATCGTGACTTGGTTACGCACATTGAGAAATTCTTCCATGATGTCGTCAACCAAAGCTTGTGTGGGCTCAGTTCCGAATTGCCGCAGACCATCAATGACGGCAGCTTCGCGCAGGGCCGTCATGTCACTGGCCAACTCACGATTACGACCCGCCACTTGTTCACGCAATTGTCGCCAATCCGCTGCGTTCATATGGCTGACCGCCGGCACGCGTTGGCCGATGTACTCGGCGATATGCTGCTCGGCATGCGTCATAATGGGTTTGTTATTGTAAAGTGTGTCGTCTAAATCAAAACTAATTACAGAGAACGGCTGTAACCGACGATAAAACTGCCACATAACGACCTTTCAGTTATTTAAATAAATTAAATTAAGATTTGCGCTTGGCGCGCGGATGCGCTGAGTCATAAACAGCGGCTAAACGCTGAAAATCTAAATGGGTGTAAATTTGCGTGGTGCTTAAATTTGCATGCCCTAGCATTTCTTGCACGGCACGCAAGTCTTGGCTTGTTTCTAACATATGGGTGGCAAAGCTGTGACGCAACTTGTGGGGATGAATATTCTCAAATAAACCTTGCTGAATACCCCATTTTTTTAAGCGCTGCTGCACCGAACGGTCACTCAAACGGCGCTGCTGCTTACTCAGAAATAATGCACTCTGAGCTGCCCCCGCCCACGTTTGCCGTACTTGCAACCAACGCTCAAGCCACTGCGCGGCTTCTTTGCCATACGGTACGATACGGGTTTTACTGCCTTTACCGGTTACCCGAAGCTCGCGATCAGGCTGAATATCCGCCACATTCAAGGACACTAATTCCGCTAACCGCAAACCACTGCTATAGAGCAATTCAAACATGGCGCGGTCACGTATAGCGAGTTCGTCAGTTGGGTCGATCTCTAATAATTGAATGACGGCATCGATATCAAGGTTCTTCGGCAGTCGTTTTGCAGCTTTTGGTGCTTTCACAACCTTGGCTGGGTTCGCCTGTAACTGGCCTTGCTGGACTAAAAAGTCACAGAAACTACGGAGGGCCGCTAACCGCTGATTAACTGACGAGGCGCCAGCACCTGCTCGACGCCAGTGTAAAAGTAAGTTTTCAACAGCGGCGACCGTGAGCTGCGCCCAAGTCTTGATTCCGGCTTCTTCGAGTTGACGGCAAATGAGCGTTAATTGGCGCTCATAACTCGACAAGCTGAGTGCCGCGTAACCTCGAACATCGCGTAAGTGGGTAAGAAATTTTTCGACCTCTTGCCCCAATTGCGCGCTCATTCTTGCTCTCTTGACTCATGTAACAAACGGGGTAGCAATACCCCCAGTAAATGCTGTAATTGGGTAATCAGGAGGAAATCCATGGTTGGATCAAAGTGCAATGGGTCACGGCTACCAATAGCCAACATCCCAAGCTCACCGCACTCACCAAGCAACACAAGAGCTGCGGACTTGATTTGGTCTTCGTCACGGAACAATAACTTTAATTCTTCCGCGGTTAAGCGGCCGAGGTAGACACGGTCACTTTCAAAGCGCCGCGATAGTAATTGCTTGTGGGTGTCAGCACTAAAAGTAAACTGCTCTGGCAAAGCGACCGGGCTATCGAAGAACTTCAATGCCAGTTCGGGCAAGCCAAGTTGCTCACGAAAGGTCGCTTGCAAACAAGCTTCAACTTCTGCGAGCGACTCACACTTAAATAGCTGACAGTAGAGCTCGCTGTAGCCACGAAAGATTTTTTCGTTACGCTGGGCTTGGCTCATTAACGCCGTAATCTCGTCTTCTAAGGCGGTTATTTTTTCGCGCAAAACCCGCTGCTGCCGCTCAATTAACGACACCGAGCCGTCTTGTTGATGTTTTAAGTTTAGGCGCTGCAACACGTTCGGGTAGTGCGCGAAAAAGTCTGGGTTGGCGCGCAGATAATCAGCCACCAACTCCGCATCAATTGCACTTATGTCGAGCTCCTGAGCGATTTGTTTTTCTTTGTTCATAACATCAATTGTCCATCGTAAACGTGCGTTGCCGGACCGCGCATCCATAGCGTTTCACCGGGTTGCCAGGTGATTTCCAGGGTACCTCCTGGCAATTCAATTTTGGCCGGAGAGGCCAATTTATCTTGAATAATGCCCCAAACTGCAGCGGCACATGCGCCTGTACCACACGCTTGGGTTTCCCCAACACCGCGTTCAAAAACGCGCAGCTTCGCTTCATTAGCGTTAATGATCTGCAGAAAACCAATGTTGGCACCTTCGGGAAACCGTTCGAAACTGGTTAAGAGCTTACCCACTTCGGCAACCGGCGCTGTTGCAACATCATCCACTAACATCACGCAATGAGGATTCCCCATGCTGACGGCCCCGACCAAGAACGTCTGATCATTCGCGCGCATAATGTAAGTCACTTCCTGTTTGTTCGCACGAAATGGGATTTTACTTGGTTCTAGCTGTGGCTTGCCCATGTCGACATTCACCAAGTTCTCGCCTTCTAAGCGAATTTGGATAGTGCCTTTCTTGGTGCTGACGCGAATCACACTTTTATTCGTTAGCCCCTTCATACGCACAAAGCGCCCGAAGCAACGCGCACCGTTGCCGCACTGTTCCACTTCACTCCCGTCTGCATTAAAAATGCGATAGTGGAAGTCAACATCGGGGTCATACGGTGGCTCGACCATCAGTAATTGGTCAAAACCAATGCCACGGTGTCGGTCAGCAAGTTGACTAATTTGCTCACGACTTAAAAACACGTTTTGCGTCACGTTATCAATGACGACAAAATCATTGCCTAGACCGTGCATTTTCGAAAACTGAATCAGCATAGTTATCCTTTCGGCACTAGCGTTTCGCCGCGCCAAACATCGTCCATGGTTTCGCGCGCACGGATTAAGTAGCTTTGATCACCTGCAATCAGTACTTCCGGAGGTCGTGGCCGCGAATTGTAATTAGAGCTCATAGCAAAACCATAAGCGCCCGCGCTCTTCACTGCAAGTAAATCTCCTGCGGCAACCGCGAGGCTTCGTTGTTGACCAAGAAAATCGCCGGTTTCACAAACCGGGCCGACGACGTCACCGGTAATGACAGGAGCGTCCGAAGCTCGGACATTCACAATATCATGATGTGCTTGATACAAGGATGGTCGCAATAAATCATTCATGCCAGCGTCGACCATGATGAAATGTTTAAAACCATTCGACTTTAAATACTCAACACGCGTGAGGAGTACCCCCGCATTCGCAACAATGGCTCGCCCTGGCTCAAGATACAAAGAGAGGTGTGGGTAATCTTGTAAGCGAGCTAACAGCGCCGCAATGTAGTCAGCCACCGCCGGTGGCTGCTCATCTTGATAGGTCACACCTAAACCGCCCCCCATATCAATATGACGCAAGGGAATGCCGTGTTCGGCAAGCTCATCGACCAGCCGCAACATCCGCTCCAGGGCGTCGAGAAACGGCTGCGTTTCGGTAAGTTGTGAGCCAATATGGCAATCTGCACCTACCACTTCGAGCGCTGGCAATTCTGCTGCACGTTGATACGTGCCGATGGCCTCGGCCATTGGGATACCGAATTTATTATCTTCTAGGCCGGTTGCAATGTACGGGTGGGTTTTTGCGTCCACATCGGGATTAACCCGCAGGGAAATGCGTGCGGTCTTTTTTAGCTCGGCAGCAATTGCGCTAATGCGCTCGAGTTCAGCTGCTGACTCGACATTAAATTGACCAATACCGACGTCAAGCGCATAACGAATTTCTGCATCCGATTTAGCCACACCAGAGAAAACGATGTCTTGCGCTTTGCCGCCTGCTCGCAGGACACGCGCAATTTCACCGCCAGAGACAACATCAAAGCCCGCGCCTTGTTCGGCAAGAACCTGCAAGATTGCCAAATTACTGTTGGCTTTCACTGCATAAAAGGCGCGATGAGGCGCTGGCAGTGCATGCTGGAACGCTTGCCAATTGCGAATAATTGCATGCTTTGAATAAACGTAGCATGGGGTTTGATATGTCTCAGCGATTTTCTCTAAAGAAATATCTTCCACATGGAGTACGCCATTTTTTTCCTGAAACTCTGACATGGATTACCTATTCTGCCTGACTTGTTCAACAAGTCATCTTCAATATGACTGCGAACGTAAACGTTCTTTTACTTAACTATCAGTACGATACACTGACAAATTGGATTCAGCTGGTGCGTTTTTTTCAGCAGGTTCCGGCAGGTGTAATGGACCTTTTTGGCCACAACCCACTAGAAAAATACCGTAAAGCATTACTAAAACCACTGCCCATTTTGGGGTTCTCGTGCGTTTTCTCATAAGTCACGTTACACTTGAGCTTGAAAGTTCCTTATAATCGCATTCACGTGCCAATTTGTCACCCGTTAGGAGTCGTGCATGCAAGACCATGAATACCACCAACTCGCCGATGACGTCTTACTTCACATTGAAGAAGCTGTTGAGGCACTTGAACACGTTGACATTGATTTTGAATCTGCCAGCGGAATTCTGGAACTGATTTTTCCTAATCAGACGGTCATCATCATTAACAAGCAAGAGCCGTTACACCAAATTTGGGTTGCGACCCGTGAAAACGGTCACCACTTTGAGTACCGAGACGGTCAGTGGATCGATAATCGTTTTGGCAGTGAGCTTTGGGCATTGCTCTCCGATGCAGCCACAAAGCAAGCCGGAACAGCTGTTAAGTTGACGCCTCCTTAATCGTGTTGCAGCAACCGTGCTTCACGGGCGCTGCGATCTCAGTATCGCGTTCACGCACAACCTCAGGATGAAAGGTAAACTAGTAATGAGCCAAGCGAATACCCTCACCATTGCCACTCGTAAAAGTGCCCTTGCCTTATGGCAAGCTGAGCATATTAAAGCGCGTTTAGAGTCGCTGCACCCAGGTCTGCAGGTCAAACTGCTGCCAATGAGCACCCGCGGCGACGTGATTCTCGACACGCCTTTGGCAAAAATTGGTGGTAAAGGCTTATTTGTCAAAGAGCTTGAAGTTGCCATGCTTGAGGGACATGCAGATATCGCTGTGCACTCAATGAAAGACGTGCCGGTCGAATTTCCTGAAGGCCTCGAGCTAGCCGTTATTTGTGAGCGGGAAGACCCTCGTGACGCCTTTGTGTCGAACGACTATGCGACACTGGCCGACATGCCTGCAGGGAGTATCGTTGGAACCTGCAGCTTGCGCCGTCGCTGCCAAATTGCGGAACAATTTCCGCAGTTAGTTATCAAAGACTTACGCGGTAACGTACAAACTCGTTTGCGAAAATTAGACGAAGGTGAGTTCGGTGCAATCATCCTTGCAGCATCGGGCTTGAAGCGTTTAGAGTTAGCAGACCGTATTCGCTATTTACTAAGCCCTGAAGAATCACTACCAGCGAATGGTCAGGGCGCACTCGGCATTGAGTGCCGCAGTGATGATGCGCGCGTCAAACAGCTTTTGCAGCCTCTTGAGGATCCAGCGACACGCACCTGCGTGAACGCTGAGCGCGCGATGAATCGCCGCTTACAGGGTGGTTGCCAAGTGCCAATTGGTGCTTATGCGGAATTGAAAGACGGCCAAGTCTACTTGCGCGGACTCGTTGGTGACCCTGACGGTGCTCGCGTTCTTCGCGACGAAGTCAGCGGCCCTGCAAGTGCAGCGGAAACGCTTGGTATTAACTTAGCTGAACAATTACTTGCCGCTGGGGCCGGTGAAATTTTAGCGAAAGTGTACGCAGACGCTGAATAACATGCCTTAAGGGGCATGCTAGACTAGGCAATAAAGTGAGTGCAACGGAGATTCGCATGCGTCCTGGAGTGTTATTAGTTCGTCCCGATCAACACGCAGATCCTCTCGAGCTGGAGCTGCGCGACCATGGCTATCCGGTATACCGACATGCGGTTGTCGCGATTGAGCCCGTTACTATCGCTAAGGATGAACTCACAGCGCTAGTTGCCGAGCATTGGGACGGTGTTATTGTCATTAGTCCGAATGCCGCACGCGAGTTCCATTCCCAGTTACAAGATCCCCAGCTTAACTGGCCGCAGGCGCGTGCCTACTTCACCGTGGGTCCGGGTACAGCAGAAGCATTGAGCCCCTTAGCACAACAACCCATCAGTTGGCCTGCAGGTGAACACAACTCCGAAGCTTTACTTGAATTCGCAGAGCTCGAACAGCTTGAAGGCCAAAAATGGCTACTTATTACCGGCGAAAATGGCCGCGACCTGCTGCCAGAAGCGTTACGCTCACGTGGCGCAGAAGTTAAAATATGTGCCTGTTATCGGCGTCTACCCACCACCGACGAAGTCACAACAGCCGAACAAGACTGGCACCAGCATGTGACTGTGATTATGGTTTCCAGTGCAGAGCAAGCCAAACTATTCTTTCAAGCATTGAGCACAGCGGGTCAGGAATGGGCGCGCAATTGCCATTGGATTGTGCCAACGGGGCGGATTGCTGAACAGATTAGCGAATTTAAGGTTGCCGCAGCGCAAATTCATGAAGCTCGCTCCGCGCTACCTTCAGCCCTTGTAAAAACCCTATTGACGCTGCCATCTATTGAACCGAAGGTCAAAACCGCTATGAACACTGAAAAAGAAACAACGCCCGCGACAACAGAATCACCCCGCAAGAGCCAGTCGAGTAACATTTTTACCCGGGTATTCTTAGTTCTGATTGTGGTTTCGCTTGCCGTTCTAGCCGCTGGTGGTTGGTGGGTGTGGCAACAACAGCGCTCGTTCAATGCCGCCACGCAGGCAGATATCGATGCAGTAAACCAACGCTTAACCAGTGCTGAGGTTGCGACGTCGTCAACACCGGCACAAGATCCGGCAATGATTGAAGCCGAAGTCGAGCGGATTCGTGAGTTAGTGAATGACCGCCTTGATAGCGAGCGAGCAGCACGAGAGCGCTCTTTAGAACGCCTAGCGGCGCGTCACGAAGATGCCCTTGCGACAGTGCAAGAAGGGCAAAGCCAAATGGCACGGCAGCTCACGCGTATGCACGAACAATTGCGCGCCTCAGAATTACGGCACGGCGCACAGGGCCCAGTTTTAGAAGCTTACGAGTTAGTCAACTTAGCCATTCAACGTTTAAACTTCGACTATCAGCGTAATACGGCTATCGCTTTGCTAGCTCAGGCTGAGTCTGTGTTGACCGAGTCAAACCCAGAAACCTATCAATTAGTCATTCGCCAACTGCGCAATGACCAAGAACTCTTGAATGAATTACCAGAAGTGAATACTCAGGCCATTGTGATGCAGCTTTTGCGTTTGCAAACCGCAGTTCGTGAATTACCGTTAGTCACGTCATTGCAGCCAGAAGCCGAGAAACAAAGCGACGATCGCAGCGAATTAAGTAATTGGCGCCAAAACATCGCCTCTGCTTGGGACTCATTTAGCAGCGATTTGATTAAAGTTCGCCGCCACGATGGGCTGCCGATGCATCTTGACAGTGATCAGCGTGCTTTGTTGTTTGGCCGCATTGAGCTGCAGTTACAGATAGCTCAGCAAGCCGCTTTAAATCACCATCAAGAGTACTATCAGGCGACCTTGACGGAAGTTTTGCATTACATTGACCAATACTTTGCCACCGAACAAAGCAGCGTGGTGCAGTTCCGCGCGGAAATAGTTGCACTGTTAGAATTATCGATTGAGCCTGACTATCCAAATCGGCTGTTATCGCATGCCATGCTTCGCGACTTGGTGAACGAGATGCGCGAGCAGCGTTCAGCGAACGGAGGACAATAACTCCGTGACTAAAATAATTATTCTCCTACTTATCTTTGCGCTCGGCCTGATTCTTGGGCCGTCCTGGGCGAGTGGTCAAGGTATCCTCGTTTTAATGACGCCAACGCATACTATTGAAATGAGCTTGGTCGTTGCGGCTCTGCTGTTAGTCGCCGGTTTGCTTGTGCTGTGGTTACTTGAGATTCTCTTTCGCAGTGTCTTTAAAGGCAAGCGAACGGGCGCGCGCTGGTTTCGCGGTCGCAAGCAACGTAAAGCTCAAAAGCAGTTCAATCAAGCACTTCACGCTTGGTTGCTGAAAGATTATGAGACGGCAGCTAAACTTGCTGAGGCGGCAGCGCCAGCCTTACCGCAACCGCAAGACGCCTACCTATTAGCTGCAACCGCTTGGCAAGCAGTGCATAACCAAGCGGAGCAACAACGTTTGTTAGAACTTGCGCAACTTGGTGACAGCAAAGATTTAGCCGTGCAACTGGCCTTGCTCGATAACACCAAAGATCCAACCAAAGCGCTCGCGTTAGCAAAAGATCTGTTAGCGCGCGAACCCAAAAATAGGGCGGTGTTGCGAACGGCTGCGATCAGCTTGTATCAGCACGGTCATCTACAAACTTTACGTGGTTTACTTGCGGATCTCGAGAATCGCCAAGCATTGCCACGCGCATTGTTAGCAGAATATATCCGCGCTTGCTATCGGGCCTATTTCACCAGTGCCGGCGCTGAATCTGCAACTTTAAAAACCCGTTGGCAAGAGCTGCCAAAGAAACTGCGTCGATCGACTCCAGTCCGTTTAGCGTATCTCGATGTATTAATGAAATCAGGCTATGGTGCCGCTGCCGCAAAAGTGGCCGCACGTGGTATTCAGCATAATGTGCTCACCGCGAGTGACTTGCTGCTATACAATGCCAACGATTGGCGGGAAGTGGCTCCGCTCCGTGAAGAGACCGAAAAACAAATTAAAGCCCACCCCGAGCACCCAAATTGGGTCTTGTTGTTGGCTATCCTAGCCATTCAAGAGGGCGATTATTCATTAGCAGAGCGAGCGGCTCAGCAAGCAATACGCTTGAAAGGTGAGCGCATTGCTTATCGCACACTTGGTGATGCTTTAAGTGCAAGCGGCCAAACCGACGCGGCATTAACTGCCTACCGTCGAGCAGCGCAGATGAAATAAGAGGAACCATGAGGTATTTTACGAGACGCAATATGCCGTATCGGCTCGTAAACATTAGTTCATTCACTGGACTAATCATCGCCTCGTGGCTACTAGCTTTCTTCACTGCGTCTCCTGCCATTGCCGAAACTCCTCCACAACTGTTCGTGACCATCGAGGGTGTGAACGGCCGAGAAGCCACCAATGTCCGCAACTTACTTGGTATTCATGCGTATCATCGTCAAAATGCGCCTGGTGCTAGCCGTGTGCGCTTTCTCCACAATCGCGCCGAACGCGATATATTTCGTGCTCTTACGCCTTATGGTTATTACCGAATTGAGGTCGACAGCAGCCTCGAGCAACGGGATGGTGATTGGCATGCGCATTACCGCATTCAACCCGGACAACCGATTCCAATTGGCCAAGTCAACATTGAGTTTCGGGGTGATGCGGCGAACGACCCGCAGTTTACGCAATTGCGTCAGTCATTAGCTTTGCGCTCAGGCGCGCGTTTACGCCACAGTGAATATGAGGCAAGCAAGTCACGCATTCGCAACCTAGCAGCCGAGCGTGGTTATTATCAAGCCCGTTTTGTGGAACAAGAATTGCGGATCGACCTTGACCGTTACCAAGCCGATATTCATCTTATTTTTGACTCCGGTCCGCGCTATCGCTTTGGCGAAGTGCGCATTAGTGAGGGACATCTCGACGAAGATGTCATGCGCCGCTTTATCGGCTTTGAAAGTGGCGATTTAATCACGAGTAATGAGCTGCTCATGCTGCAACTCGGCATGTCGGACAGCGACTACTTTAGTCGTGTCGAAGTACAGCCGCTTTGGGGGGAAGCCGACGAAGACTTTCAAGTGCCAGTAGTTGTTGAGTATGAACCCAACCAAAGAACCTTTTATCAAACCGGTTTTGGTTACGGTACCGATACCGGTCCACGGATTAGTTTTGAACAAAACCGTCGTTGGGTAAATACACGTGGTCATCGTTATCAAGGTTTAGTGCAGCTTTCTGAAATTAAAACGAATGTTGGGGCAAGTTACATTATTCCTGGCCAACGTCCACAAACCGATCAATATGCTATCCGCGGTGCATGGGTTGACGAGAATACGAGTAATACGCGTTCTGAACGACTAACCCTTGGTGTTAGTTGGCAAAAGCAATTGACCCGCACGCAACGGATTGTCGCGCTCGACTGGCTTGATGAGCGTGACCGCATTGATGGTGAGCGACGCAATAGCGAGTTCCTCTTGCCGAGTGTTCAGTGGAGCCGAGTTCATGCTGAGAATCGCCTCAACGTCTCTGACGGCTTTCGTCTCAGTTTAACTTTGCGCGGTGCTGCCGAAAGTTTGCTCTCAGATACCGACTTTAGTCAGGCTCACTTGGCGGCCAAAACCGTCATCCGGCTCTCCGACCGAGTTCGCTTTTTAACCCGAGGAGATCTCGGCATCTCGGCTTCCGAGGACTTCAGTAAGGTGCCCACCTCGCTCCGTTTCTATGCCGGTGGTGACACGAGTATTCGTGGTTACGGCTATCGGTCGATCGGTCCGCGCAACGAGCTTGGTGAAGTACTTGGCGCTCGTCACCTTCTCGTCGGTAGTGTTGAGTTTGATTATGAATTTCGCCCCAATATGCGCTGGGCTGTCTTTTTAGACAGCGGTAATGCCTTCAATGATATTACTGAACCAATGCGCACCGGCGCCGGCATTGGCTATCGTTGGCAAAGCCCCATTGGCCCCATTCGTGTCGATTTAGCCCATGGGTTTTCATACCCTGGGGATCGCATTCGACTGCATTTAACCATAGGACCGGACTTATAATGAGCGCGTTGACACAAAACCTGCAAAGGATAAGACGTTGGCTACTGCGCACTGTTTATGCGCTGTTTGCCCTCGTTTTAGTCATTGCAACTGTGTTAACCGTGTTATTAACCTCACAAACCGGAACTCGTATCACTTTCGCGGTTGGGAGTTCCTTTGTACCGGGTGAGTTAAACTACCAACGCGTTGAAGGTGTGCTGTTACGTGATTTCACGATATATGACGCAGAGCTAACGCTGGAGCTCGAAAATGCTGATCCGGTGACACTTTCGTTTGAACGCTTTAATTTGCGCTGGCGGCCTTGGGAGCTACTTGATAAGCAGCTACATATCCGCAATATCGACTTAACCAACGCAGTGCTACAGTTGCCGAGTAGCGAGGAAGACGTCGTTAGTGAATCCGAACTATTCCCGATTGAGCTACCGGAGATCATCTTCCCTCTCCAAGTACGCGTTGACCAATCTCGCATTGATAACTTTACCGTGCTTACAGGTGACAATCGTATCGAGGTAACTCGAGCTCAGTTGCGCGCGCGTACACGCGGCGATGCACTGCACATTCATAGTGCGAGCGTGACATTGCCAGATTTACACGTGCAATTACATGGGCAAATCACACCTCAAGGAGACTATCCGTTTCGCCTCGATAACTTGGTACGTTTTGAGTTACCAAATTACGGCTACACCACAGTTACTGGACAACTTTCCGGCTCACGAGAGGTTGTGCAATTACAACAACTGATTAGTGGGTTCGTGACTTCAGAATTGAACCTCGAAGTGCGTCAGCCCTTGACCGCTGACCTCACTTGGCAAGGTGAAATCCGTGCCATGCAAAGTCAGGCAGGTGCGATTATACCGGAGCTCGATTGGGCCAGATTGGAACTTCAGGGTGAGGGATCGCTTAGTCATATTGCTGGCGAGTTCAGTGTTCAAGCACAACATCAAGAGTTTGGCGAAGTTGTTATTAACAGCCAAGCTCAGTATCGCGACCTCAGTGCAAGTTTAGATACCTTGTTCATTCGTGCAGAACAACTTGGTTTACTGCTCGACTGGCAAGGTGAAGCTGAGTTAACCCCAGGCGCGACCAGCGACGATCCAATAGCTATCAGTTTGGATATGGGCGGGCCGCTGCAGTATCAGGACTATATTAACGCTGACGTCCAAATCAATTTCCGTGGTAGCAATGAACATGCGGATATCCTCCGGTTTCATGCACAACAAGAGGAGTTTCGTTTCACGGTAGCAGGCAATGCAGACTGGCGTGACATCCCATCTTGGAATCTCTCCCTCATCGTTGATCCGGTTGACGTCGGCTTTTATCTTCCCGAGTTTCCGGGTTTTGCCTCTATCGAGTTGGTCAGCGAAGGAACTTGGGGTGAAGAGCCTGACCTGCACATTGATATTGCAACATTAAGCGCCGACCTACTCGACAAACGTTTACAAGGCGCTGGCGATATTCGTCTGCGCGGTTCGCAAGTCGATCTTAGTGATATTGCACTACAATGGGGTGAATCTACTGTACGGCTTAATAGCGAAATCAATTTATCCACTGGGGTCGTCCAAGCGACGCTTCATGGCGAAAACCTAGAATGGGAGGAATGGGCAATTAATGAATTGGCTGTCTCTGATCTAGCTCTCCAGTGGGATTTTGAAACGCTGCCAACCGGCCAAATCAAGCTTGCCGGCCTGACCCAACATCAGCAAACACTAGTCGAGCAGCTTGCGGTTGAATTAACGCAAGGCTCAGGTCAACCGCATCAAGTCGACGTTCAATTGCAGGTTCCAGAGACGGAACTGGTCTTTGTCGCTAGTGGGGAGTGGCTCGATCAGGTATGGCGCGGCAGTATCAATGATATTCAAATCAATCATGACGAGTTTGGGCGCTATCGTCTTGACCGCCCTGGCCGCGGACGCTTTGGCAGTGATCGAATTGATTTAGCTGAGATTTGCATTAATCACAGCGAACGGGCTGCAGGCGTTTGTATCGGTGCTGACTGGGATTTAAACCGTCAACTAGGGCAGATGAACCTGAATGCCGAACAATTGCAGCTCGAGTTGATTCAAGCCTTCTTGCCGGACATTGTTGAGCTAGAAGGGGAAGTCAGTGCATTTCTTGCTCTCCTTTTACAACCGGATCAGGTCGACATTGAAGGCTCGGTAACGCTCTCAGATTCAGTCGTCCGGGTACCCCAGCAAGATATTGAAGTGGCACTAGCTGCAGGCGAAATACTCCAAATTCGTGGCGATGAGCGGTTTATTCAGAGCCAAGTGAATTTGCGCACTCGTAACCCCGAAGGTGAAGTCAGTGGTGAGATTGTTGTCCATGATTTCCTGCAACAAAGTCGTCTCGAAGGTCAGCTGAATATTGCTTTACCTGATCTCGGCTTTGTTTCTTTAATGCTTCCTCAGTTACAAGGCGTCGAAGGTCAACTTACTGGTGATCTGCTCATAGGCGGAAGCCTGCAACAACCGGTGCTGCAAGGTGAGCTAAGTCTTGCAGATGCGGCCGGAGAAATCCCTGCTGCTGGGGTAGCCGTGAATAATCTCAACGTCAATATTGTTGCACCTGGCGACTTGAACGAGCCATTCTCACTGACTGCGAATGCTCGCTCGGGCGACGGTCATGTGGAAGTGACTGGTTCCTATTATTTACTCGACCAAGTTGGTCGTTTAGAGGTCCGTGGTGAGCAGTTTTTAGCAATCCAAACTCGCGATATTCGCGTTGTCATTACGCCAAATCTTGAACTGAATTACAGCCCAGATTCGATTGTCGTGCGCGGCGATGTAACCATACCTTCAGCGCTGATTTCGCCACCCGACTTCGAAACGATCGATACGGCATCGCGAGATACCGTTATCATTGCCAATGAAGAAACGGTGTTTCGTCTCGATGATGACATCTTACCGATAGACGCCAATGTCCAAGTGACACTCGGTAATGACGTCCGCGTCGAGGCCTTCGGATTTGCAGGTCAGTTAACCGGTCGATTACGAATTATTGAAGCACCAAATCAACCCACCTCTGCCGTCGGGAATATCAATGTCGCCACGGGTCGCTATGAGATTTTCGGTCAACCGTTAGATATTGAGCGCGGCAATTTAATTTTCACTGGCGGAGCAGTAGATAATCCAGGGTTAGACTTGCGTGTCACTCGTGCCATCGACACCGAAAATGTGACTGTCGGTGCGCGCATTGGTGGCTCGTTGCGCGAGCCAAATGTAAACTTCTTCTCAAACCCAGCCATGCAAGACAGTATGATTTTGTCTTATTTAATTCTCGGCCGGGCACCTGGCGAGGGCTCTGGGGAACAAAGCCTATACGCACAAGCTGCACTTGCCTTAGGGATGCGCGGTGGTAACTTTATCGGCGAGCAACTTGGTCAAGCCATTGGTGTCGACGAGATCATGCTCGACTCAACCGGCGAAAATATGGAAAACGCCGCTTTGTACATCGGTAAACATCTATCATCGCGACTGTATATACGCTATGGCATCGGCCTCGTCGAGCCAGTCAATACCTTCTTTATTCGTTACCGTTTGCGCGATAATCTCAACTTTGAATCACGCTCGGACGGTGAGCATAGCGGCGCCGATATTTTCTATACCATTGAGCGTTAAGCCCGTTAAGGGTTGCAGGGTTTTCCCGAAGGGGAGTCGCACATAAAAAAACACCAGCCTAGAGCTGGTGTTTTTATAGCGTCACAGTCAAACACAATTAATGCTGATGCTCACCGTCTTCGTCAACGATCACGCCACATGCAATACGGGCGCCGGCATTGCCAACTGGTTGCGAAGTTAAATCATCTGGCTGTGCATGCACAATAACCGCTTTACCGACAATACTGTTCGGGCCTGACAGCTCGAGTTTATGGTCAACCCATTCTAAATGAGCCATACCTGTTTCATCGGCTTGAAGATTACCAAGGTCACCAACATGGCGTTCATCACTTTCAGGTCCACCATGGTCAGCGCCGTGTGGATTAAAGTGACCTCCGGCTGAGGTTGCGTCTGGTGCAGAGCAGTCACCAAATTCATGCACATGGAAGCCATGCACACCATTGGCAGACAAGCCTTCAACATGCGCTAACACGAAAACGCCTTCGTCGGTCGGCTGAAACATCACGTAACCATGGATGTTGTCATTACCTTCGGTGCCATGCAACATGGCTGCAAACGCGCCCGATGTATCTGGCCGTTCATAGCTCGCATGATGTTCATGCACTGCATGATCTTCTCGCTCAGCATAACCTTCGGCGGCAGCACTATGTTCGCCGTGCGTACCAGTATCACCACCACATGCAGCTAAAAAAACTGCCGCAGAAGCGGCAGTTATAAGTGTTTTATAATTCATGCCCTTCCTCCTATGTTAGGAAGAAAGCTTACCATGAACTGGGCTGATCGCCATAGGTTGTTGACGAATTCGCGCTTTTTTTAACTTTTGCAGCACAGCCGCAGGCATGCCTTTTGGCAACTGAACGGTTGTGTGAGTCGCAAATAATTGGATCTCACCAATGTAACGCGAGTCTAAATCAGCTTCATTGGCAATTGCACCAACCACGTCGCCTGGACGCGCACCGTGTTCGGTACCTACCGCAAGACGGTATGTGTCAAACTCGATGTTACTAGCACGGCGTGCTTTTTTCTCACCACGCGGCTTGTCAGCGCGGCTACGCTCAGGGCGATCACCGCGGCTGCGGCTATCACGTGCATCACGGCCACGACGCTCACCACGGTCATTACGGTCACGGCTTTGGCGCTCTTCGCGGTCAAACTTCGGCTTTGGTTCTTCTTTCACGATCAACGGACGAGAAAGTTGGAATTCATGCAACAATGCTGCCGCTAAATCTTCAACGCTCATTTCCGTCGACTCGGTCATTTGTTTGACCAAAGACTTCATTGAATCCATGTCACATTTCTCTGCAACTTCAACTAGCTTTGTTTGTGCTTGCTGAATACGGAACTTCGTTAACTCACGACCTTGCGGGACTTGAACCATCTCGATGGTACCGTTAGTTGCACGCTCGTAACGTTTCAACAAGTGCATTTCACGCGGGCGGGCAAACAAGATTGCTTCGCCTGAGCGACCAGCACGACCAGTACGGCCGATACGGTGGACATAAGACTCAGCGTCTTGTGGTAAGTCATAGTTAAATACGTGTGAAACACCTGGGACGTCCAAACCACGAGCAACAACGTCTGTCGCCACAAGAATGCGAATTTGACCTGCTTTCAGCTGGCTAACCGTCGCTTCACGTTGGTCTTGGCTCATGTCACCATTTAAACCAGCTGCTTTGAAGCCTTGCTCCCGTAAGAACGCTGATACCGTCAAGGTGTCGTTCCGCGTACGTACGAACACTAATGCGAGCTGATAGTCACAAGTTTCGAGGAGACGGACTAAACCCGCGTCCTTCGTCATTCCTTGAACTTTCCAAGCTTTCTGAGCAATATTTGCTTTGGTTTGCTGGGTCGATTCAATTTTCACATGCACTGAGTCTGCTAAGAATTTCTGTGCGATTTTCTTAATTTGCGGTGGCATGGTTGCTGAGAATAAAGCACGTTGTGCGCTCGCTGGAACCTGTTCCATGATCCACTCGATATCATCGATGAAGCCCATGTTCAGCATTTCGTCAGCTTCATCAAGTACGGCCATCTTCAGGCTGCCAAGATCCAACGTACCTTTACGGACGTGGTCCATTAAACGACCTGGAGTACCAACCACAACTTGTGCGCCGCCGCGGAGTAGTTTAATTTGCGGGCCATAAGCTGAGCCGCCGTAAACGGTCGCAACAGTTAGGCCTTTCATGTACTTACCCATAGCTTCAATCGATTCAGCAACCTGAATCGCTAACTCTCGAGTTGGCGCTACTACTAATAGTTGAGCTCCACGCACGCGTGTATCGATATTTGCTAAAGCAGGTAAACCGAACGCAGCAGTTTTGCCGGTACCAGTTTGGGCTTCGCCAAGTACGTTTTGTTTTTCCAACAACGCAGGAATCGCCTGCTGCTGGATAGGAGTAGGGGTGTCGAACCCAAGTTCTTGGATTCCACGTAAAATTGATTCAGGTAATTCTAAAGCCGAAAAAGTATTAAATTCAGACATATTTGTCCCACTATCTAAGCTCCACCGATATTGGCGGAAACATATAAAATAATCAGACTCGGTAAACAGCTCGCACTCAACTCTCGTGAACTCGTCACGACAGATCAATTCAGCAATATACAATTGCACACAAACACCTTTTCAGTGTTTGATGACTCTCATTGCTCGTTAGCGATGGTAGACCAAGGCTGGGCATTGGCGTTTTCTTTGGTAGAAAACACAACCGACAACTGCCCCTTAGACCCTGTTCTCAAGTGAACGGACATAGCGTTTCGCTATATCGTTTTTAGCGTTGTCAGGCATTTAAAGCCTGCAAGATAGGGGACCACTGTCAATCTTTTTGCTTAGCTTTCACTAAACAGGCGCGGAGTATAACAGCTTTTTTCAAAAAGTATTGTTGTTTGTTTGTTATACACCCGCATAATTCCATTTTTACGCGAGCCGAAACGAAAAAAGCCCTTCGCATAATAGCGAAGGGCTTTTCCGTATTAGGTGCCTGGCGGTTTGCCAGGGACTCGCAGAGCTCGTCCCGCTCAGCAGGCGAAAGCACAAACTGTTGTGCTTTCGAATTCCCTGCTTCGCCCTACTCGAGAGTAGGCCACCTTTTTCATCGTCCATATGCAAAAAGGCCACCCATACGGGTGGCCTTTCTGACTAATTAGGTGCCTGGCGGTGTCCTACTCTCACATGGGGAGGCCCCACACTACCATCGGCGCTGACATGTTTCACTTCTGAGTTCGGAATGGATTCAGGTGGTTCCACGTCGCTATGGCCGCCAGACGAA
>NZ_PIPI01000006.1 GCF_003987315.1 Aliidiomarina haloalkalitolerans | reverse complement strand
GCTTACCAGTTGATTTAGTTAGAAAAAGAACGGAATTTCGGTATTCCGATCACCGATTACGGGAATCCGAACAGCGATTTCGGAAAAAGGCTAAAAGTGATCGGATAAAACCGAAACAGGTGATCGGATTGAACCGAAATGGGTGATCGGATTGAACCGAAATGAGTGTTCGGATTCATCCGAAACATGCAATGAACAACGCTTTCTAACGAGTTAGTCACGCAGCAGGATGATGATCAACGTCTAACTGGATCATGACGGAGTGTGCTGAAAACCGGCGTCTGCTGACTGGATATACAACCCGCAAAGCCGATTTCTACACCCACTGCGAAGCCCGTCGCTTTGATTATCCATCCTGCTGGCGTGCATCAATACTCTGAGCAAGTGTGCTTACACCGGTACTGAACCTGAAACTAACTGGGACTAAACTGTAACCCGCTTTTTGACTAGGACAGATACCGGTTAACCGATGAATGTCTAGTGCCCCAAACCAATCTACAAGGAGCGGCCTGGTTTGGCAGTGGTCAACAACCACGCTAAGAGAGCCTCAATAGGTGTTTGCTGTAAGCCACCAACAGCCAACGATGACAGCCGAAGCAGGCTCACTAGCTCAGAGATTTGGGATTGGCCGCTCCGCGGCGGCCAACTCATCCACATTACCATCACAGAAACCCAGCTCTACCAGGTAGCCACAAGCGTTTTTTATCAAGTTTCTTTCGCCAAGAGCTGCATGTTGAGTGAACTTGTTTTTAAGCCTGCTCTGTTAAACCGATAGCGCATATAGGCCGAGATATCGTCCTCATGCGAGGAGACAATTAACTGGCAATGCTTGAGTTCGCAACGTAGTAGATCGGTCAAGGAAGCAACGTTGATTTCATCCAGAGATTGCGACGGGTCATCAATCAAAATGAGAGGTACCTTAGCATAGACCTTGTTGAGCGAAAGAAAGAATGCAAGGCTAAGAGCGGACACCTGACCAGAGCTCATGGACATGACTGCGTCGTGTTCAGACTTCTCGGCAGTCAGAAATCTCAACTGTGTACCTTCGCGGCTCTCGATAAATAAGCCCAAACCACGCTGGTAGTTTTGGATTAGGCGGCCACTATAGATGTGAAATATAAGTTCAATAGCCGAAATTGTCTGGTCGGTATACCTTTGTTCTGTTTCCTTGAGTGTGTCGCGTAGCTTTTTGATTTTACCTTGTGCTTTTTGGGCCGATAGGGTTTCTTTTTCGATATGTTTAAGATCGGAAATACAGGTTTGGAGCCTGGCATTTTGAGACTCGTTAGCTTTAAACGCTATGTACAGCTCTTTATCCCTCAAATCTTCAGCCGTGATTATGTAGAAGTCCTGTAGATCTTTGAAGGCGCTGTTTATTGTTTCTCGCCAGCCCTCCGGCAGCGCTAATGCATCGACTTCAATCTGCTTTTTATTCCTTAGGTTCGTTTTGAGCTTTTCAAGTCGTTCATTTACTACGTCATCATTTTCCGTAAATGAGTCAGTACATTGAATATCGTTGCTTTTCAGCTTCTCCATTAGCTGAGTTATTGCTGGGAGCCGAAGCTTAATTTTGGTCAGCTCTGCATGAAGCTTGGGTTCAAATGTGGGATTAAGAACTTTTAAGCTGTCTTGGATATGGGTGTCAATAAGCTTCAGCTCAGCATCCATAACAGCAATAAGATCAACTAAATCCTTACCGTCCTTGCTTAGTGATTCAGAGATCTGCTTGGTTCTTTCTTCAATGGCAGCTACCATTGATTTGTGATCTTCCCAGTCCGTACCGCAGAGAGGGCACAACTGCTCATCAGGATAGGACTTCTTATGTTCATCAATCAGCTGCCTTTTCAAGCGTTCCAATTCGGTTACGAAGTTCGCATTGGCACTGCTTTTTTTTCGTAGGCTGTTTCGGGATTCAATTTGTAACTCAAACCACTCAAGGCGCCCATCCACCCAGTTTGGTAGTGATTGAGCTTCTTCGACCTTAATTATCGAGGCTCCGCGCTTGATTATAGCCGCTGAACGCTCCAGCTCATTAATCCGTTTCTTGATTGCTTCAAGCCCATCAAGCTTATTAAGATCTTTACCGAACTGAGCCAAGCTTCTCAGAGATTCTTCGTTACGTTCGATGTAGGCATCGATTGCCTCGTTGTGAACCCTAATTTTTATCGTGGCTTTGAGCGGTAGAAGGGCAATAATTTTGCGAACTGATTCCTGATAGGCAGCATGATCTGCCGCTGAGTACGTTGAGAATAGGGTCTCCGTGTCCCATATTGGCTGGACATCAGTCGTTGAAAGTTTTTTGTACTCAACGTTATTTGTCTCTGCCTGCAATGTGCTTTTTAAGCTGGCTATCTCTTCTTTAAGTGATAAAGCTTTTCCCGTGCGTTCCGGATTGTTGATGTACCTTGTGAACTTATTGTATATGGTGTTGCAGTTTTCAATCTCAGCTTCGATATCGCTGATGTTAAAGAGGTTTCCTAGTTTATCCTTACGTTCATCTACTCGAGTGTGTAACAGCCGGTTTTGTCCTTGCTCCAGATAGTTAAGGAAGGAGAAGTTTTCCCTGAAGTTTTTACCGAAAACTTTGTCAAGGAATTTGTTGTCTCGCAGATTACTCTTCGTAAAGTCAGATGATTCAAATTCTGGCAGCTCGTAAAGCTTAAAGTTTTCATACTTGTCTGCACGATTGTTCGCTGGTTTTTTGAATATAGCAGCTGGACAATGCCTCGCTAAAACAAGCTTTTGATCATCATTAATGAATTCAATCTTAATGCAGAGATCGTTCTCGCCGGAGCGGTTGTTCCAGAAGAGATTGTCAGCGTAGTCCCTTTTGTTCTTGGTTAGTAAAGTAGAGAATAGGTTTTGTATTCGATTGATTTGGCCAGTGAGCAGCAGTTCAATAGCGTCGAATATGCTGGTCTTACCATAACCGTTCGGGCCATCAAGAGTTAGCAAGGACGACTCGCCAAGATCCAAGTAGATACGCTTGAATGCTTTGAAGCTAGAGACTTCAATCTTGGATATTTGCCAGTTCATTTTTAATCATTTCCTCAATCATTTCGTCGGCGTTTGCGTTTGTGACTTGCTGAATAGTCGAATATGTATCGCTCAGGCCTACTTCTGCAACGGCCTCAGTTGCTTGTTGTCTCAAGGACACGAGGTTTCCTTGATGACTAGGTAGCTCCAAGAAAGGAAGCTTGATAAAGGTCTTGGCAGCGAAGCTGTATTGTGAAGCTTCAAGAGGGTTTTCTTTGTAATTAAGAAATTCATTTTTGTCAGCAATCACAGATACAAGTTTGTCGTAGGTAAAATCAGTGAGCGCACTTTCTTCCGCAGCACTGTAATAAAGGACATATTTTTTATAAAAGTGCGGATCTTCTTCGATTGCGAAGATCTCTTCTTCTTGATCCTTGAATTCGGCCAGAACATTAAGGCGATGAATGCAAATTAAATCACAGTTTTTCTTGAAGCTTGGGTTTCTGAGAAATTCATCAGGAGCAAGGTGATTGATTTGGCTATTCAGATCGGCAGGTGTAGTGAGCTCGTCAAGATTATGTACGACTGCGAACCTGATGGAAGATCCAGACTCGCGAACATAAAAGCTGGTGGTCTCCAGCTTGAGTTTACTCACAAAATCATGGGCAACAAGTGCTTCATCAATAAGTTGTTTTATCATTCAGTCGAGCCTCCGCGTCGTCTTTTGTCATTACGCTAATGCATAGCGACCTAGTGATGTTGCTTTCAAGCTTTTCAGTGGCCTGCTTGTCGTCGAAATCATCTGAGTTTGTGAATTTTGTATTAAAGGTGAATGATGAATCTGCTTTGCTGGCGATTAGATGGTTGTACTCAAAAAGTAGTCTCAGCAGATCTCCGTTGTTTTTCATTTCATTGATCATGTCAGCCTCACACTCTTCGTTTTCATCAACGTCAAGCGCGGTAGGTACGTAGAACCGATTTTCAGTGTCGAGATAGTGCGGGAGATGGTTGAATATCGGCTCCACCGAAATAGCCTGTATAAGCTTGGTGTATCGCCTGATGTCGTTCGTTTGAACGTCTTGAAACCGCTCGGATGGCTTCATCATCTGGCATAGGATTTGTAATTCGTTGGGGGACGTTTCGCGAATATGCTCACAAAGACGCCTAGCCCTCTCATAAGTGGCGTCACTCATTGTTGGTAGCGCCTGATCCAGTCTTTCTTCTAAATGGGTTTGGAGCCTAGCCTTTAATTCAACAGCATAGTAATCCCTATCTTGGTAGGGGTTTTCGGCCAGCAATTCCTTTAGCATATCTCTTGCATTGATACGGCCTTCGTAAGCAGCTTTGTTTTCTGAAAAGCCACCGACTTGATTTAATTTGTGATTATGGATCGCCTTGGTACTTATTTTTTCTGAGAGCAAGCAATAGTTAAAATTTATGAGCTTATCACTGACCGTGATGGACTGTTTCTCACATATTTTTCTTATTAGTGATTTGGTCAGTCCTTCAATTTCACCCAGTCCACAATGAAAGTTGTCTCCATAGCGGTAGAATTTCACTGTTTCTCCGCTAGTCCCTTTGTAATCATCTGTGTTGTCTAGCTTTACGGATACGTGAAAGTAACGGGGCGTCCCTTTTATTTTGTCGTATTCGATTGAAGTGGACTGCTCGAGCGCCGTGGTGTAGCCACTACGATATTTACTAATCTTCGCTTTAACTTGATGGGCGGTATGTAGCTTTCCATCTTTATAAATAGCGAAGTCGTCGCTACTGTCTAGCTGGAGTTCGAAGTCCAAGTCTCCATCGTCAATAAGCTTAAGTGAGTGATATAGTGCAATTTTCCCTTGATAAACAAAGCCGCTCCACGAGGATATGGCGCTGGCAGGGTATTTCTCATCATCTTCTTGACTCACATGAACTCCTTTCCCTGGGATCAACATGATCGTTCCTAATAACCGCTTTGGGTCGGAAGCGGACTTTGTACGACCGACGTATAACGCCGCCAACACAGGCGGAGCGAAGCGACGTCCCAGCCTGCAGGGCTGAAGTGATTGGCCTTGTTATAAATCATATGCGCCAAGCACATACCTGAAACTTTCAAGTTCTTCCTTTGAGGCCTTCGATTCAAATTCTTCCACACCAACAATTTTTATCATCCGCATACTGAGTGGTGTATATTTTTGAATCCAATATCCTACCTCTAACTTTCCTAGCCACTCTGTGTCCTTTCGAGCAGATGGGAGCTCAGCCAAAAGTTCAGAGTAGTATCTGATGGAATTAGTTAAAATAGCTACATTGTGAACCAATGCCAGGATGGCCACCTTTGCATCATTGTCCGCCTTTGCAGCACCATTAGAAATCGCATAGATCACATCCTTAAACGAAGCACCATGGTATTGCTCGCCTAAGCTTAAATTGTTAAAAGGTACTTCAAACTGTTTTTCAAGTTGGCGATCCAAACGAGATAGGCTTTCTCTTATGAGCTGTAATTTTTGCTGATGGGCATTTGCTGCAAAACTGACATACACGAAATACCCTGATAAAAGCGCAGCTATAGGGGTGAAAATACCACCAATATATGATCCTAAACTGCCCCAGTCTTGGCTATTTGCGCTTACACCAAAATTTCCCTTCAGATACATTACCGTAAAATACGCCCCAAGCGTAAGCACATACAAAAAAGCAAATACGATCAAAGTGAGCTTAAACTTTCTCAATTTCACTCCTTGATTTATAACGCCCGGCTTTGGAGCGGGCTTGTAGCCGCGTAGCGGCGGAAAGACCGTCCCAGCGCCGAAGGCGCGACAACAGCCGCTTGTTAGCCCTACAACTGAGGGTCTTGCGAAGACGGATCAAAGTTATCTCCGTGCACGGTATATTCTATACTGTAGTCCGTGGAAAAAGCCTCTTTAGATAAGCAGTCCGTTGAGCCGATCTTAGAAATGAAAACTTTACTTTGAAAGAAGTTAGCAAAGTTTCTAAGTTGCTCTGGCGTGCCGCCTATACCTCGCTCATCAAGAGTGAAAGAATCCATTGCCGTTAATGTTAAATACCAATGTGGCAATAAATGCTCATGATCACCATACTCTCGATTTTCGTCAGCGAACTGTTTGATCAAATCGCAAAGTTTGAGCAGCCCATTTTTTGAGCCGTGAAGTTCCCACTTCTTTTTAGCCTCGTGAGACATATAATAAAATCCCAACTTGCGCCATTCCGCTCGGGTTAAATCTGCTGCTTTTCCAGATAGTTTATCCATAGTCTCAAAAGGGCTAACGCCCGGCTTTGGGGCGGACTTGTAGCCGCGAAGCGGTGGAAAGGCCGTCCCAGCCCCGCAGGGGCGACAACAGCCGATTGTTAGCTCTCATATTGCTCTAATTCCTTTAGGTTCCGCCTCAAGACCTCTAGCTGCTGCTCCGCAGTAATTGAGTACTGCTTGCCTCGTAGAACTATAGTTCTTGCCTCCATTGGGAAAAATAGGCATCGCGCTAGCCTTATGCAGGTCTCAAACACAGTTTCGGCCATCAACCGATAACGATCGTCACCCGAGTTGCTCCTAAGAATGCTTCCCGAGTAATCAAAGGCTTTCAATATTTCCGACTTTTCGACGTTCAAAGAAACATCGTCTTGAAGCTGGCAATCATGAAGACTTTTGAAAAGGGCGTCTCTCGCAAGGTCATGGTATTTTTCATCTACTTCATTCACTGAGGATTCTCCGTGAAGCTAACATTGTATTACTACGCACGCCGTGTATCTTCGATACACGTGCATGCTCGTTATCACCCCGCCTCAACTCGCTTAATTAGACGTCGAAATTGAATTCAGGCGCATAAAACAAAGCGCTCGAAGCGGGCATGGCACACGCAAATAGGGTGTTAGGCAAAGGACAAATCGTGCATGAAAGCGAGAAAATAATGGAGGGCTCTTCCATGAGGAAACAAACTGAGCGGACCCAATTAGCTACTCGAACGTAGCTATCGCTTTGCCAACATTCCCTTGGCGTGCGTTAATCTAAAAGTTAAATTACTCTGAACTTATGCTGAAATCAACAACGTACGCATAGATCGAAGTGCAAGGTTCGAGCTAATCCAACCCCTACTCCGGCACGTATTGGAATACACCAATCCTAAAACTGGAAAGAACTATGGCGCAACTGACAATATTTTACGACGGTGGTTGCCCTTTATGTGTCCGCGAAATGCGTCACCTAAAGCGGTTAGACCAGCGCCAGCAAATGACCTTTGAGGACATTAATGCGGAAGATTTCAATCAACGCTATCCACACGTGTCGTTCTCTCGGGCGAATCAAATCCTGCATGGCATGAATGGCGAAGGTGACATGCTGTATGGCCTCGACGTTACCCATGCAGCTTGGTCGTTGGTTGGTCGTGGTTGGTTAACGGCGCCGCTGCGCTGGCCGCTCATACGCTGGTTCGCCGACAAAGCGTATTTATTCTTCGCTCGCAATCGGAATGGCATTTCCAAGTTATTAACCGGTAAAAGCCGCTGCGACGTCTGTTCCCTTGATTAGCAGGCATTGATTAGCAAGCATTCATTAGCAGGTACAAAAAAGGCTCCCGCAGGAGCCTTCCTCATGCCGAACGCTGTGACTAACACTCATTCACATGCACGGTAACGGTGGCAATTTGCTTACCGTCTTTACCACGATAGGCATAAATCGCGTTGATGTTGTTTTCAACAAAAGCGGCCATGTCTGGTGACGTGCAAACCGCTTCTTTTAAGTTTGGCTCAAGCGCTTGCTTAAATAAGTCTGGGTCTAAGTCTTCAGCGTTATAGCCGATTAGGGTGTAGATATATAAAAACGCACGATTTAACGCGACGGTTTCGTCCCAACGCGTGTCTTCGTCAACCATCATTGGCAATAATGGGTTCAATTCGTTGGCGCTTTCAATCAATGCGAGGTCTATTTCGCTTTCATTCAGCACTTCAGCCTGCGTGTTAAAGCTGGCTGTCAGTAGCAACGCTGCCGCCATGGCGGCGAATTTTTGGATTTTCATAAGTGTCCTTGTACTTTTATTATGCTTGCATTCGCAAGCTTATACGAAGTCACGCGTGCGCACTAGCATTCAATGCATATCTCGATATAATTCACCGAACTCTTCGTTATAAGGCACTGAAATGAAAGCCACTGCGCAGTCTCACGCACAACACGAACGACTCGGTCGCGGTATTCTGTTTATGGTGCTCGCGGTGTTTTGTTTTGCGATCATGGACGTGGCCATGAAAGAGCTGGCGAGTCGCATGAGTGCCATGCAAGTGTCGTTTTTCCGCGGCGCAACGTCTCTTCCTTTTGTGTTGTTGTGGCTGATTATGACTAATCGCCTACCCCGAATTAAACCGAATAAATGGCATTTGCACCTAGTTCGTGGTGTCGTCAGTATTGCCTTTCTAACCTTGACTGTCATTACCTTGCGCGAGCTTCCACTTGCTAATGCGTACGCGATTTTCTTTGTTGCGCCATTATTAATCACCTTGTTATCTGTGCCATTACTGAAAGAAAAAGTCGGTGTTCACCGCTACAGTGCCGTTGCGGTCGGCTTTATTGGTGTCGTGATCATGCTCAATCCGAATGCCATGGGCTTTCTGTCTTACGGTGTCATTACCGGGCTACTTGCAACCCTAGGTTATGCGCTGATTATGGTAATGGTTCGATATATGCACCGCAGTGAAACATCAGAATCACTCATGTTTTACTTTGTTTTAAGCCTAAGCGTCGGCTGCGGGGTGATCGCCCTGTTTGACTGGCGACCAGTCTTACTGACCGACATGCCATGGCTATTTGGTCTTGGCGTGTCTGGCGCAATTGCCCAGTATTTATTAACAGAAGCCTATCGCATGGCGCCACCGTCACTACTGTCTTCATTTGAATACACCGCCATGATCTGGGCACTGGCTTTAGGCTATCTGCTGTGGGGTGACTGGCCTGGGGCGTATGTTCTCATTGGCGCTGGCGTGGTGATTGCCAGTGGTATTTATATTAGCCACCGCGAGGCAATTAAAAATAGCGCCATTCGGAAAACCGAGTTGCCGTAAACAAGCATTTTCTGTATAAAAATTGAGTATAAAATGTTCGGAATAACAGCGTTTTAATAATTTCTATAGCCCACAGCCTAAAGTTTTTTTAGCGCGCACCGATAAAATGATTATCAGAAATATTGTGGCCGTTTGCCGATAGGTAAAACGGCCAGTTGTGAGTACGGCAACATAATAAAGGAAGACTCACTATGACCACCCCAATTAGCGAACTTTCCGGCAACTGGGCTGCTTCATTTGCAGCATCAGAAAAGCAGCGTTCCGACAAAGTTATGCAGCATTTACCGGCAGCTAAAGGCAATGACACGGCCGCTCAAAAATTGAACGCCGAGCAGTTATTGCCTCCCTTGCAGCAAATTAATGAAGTGTTGAACCCGTATGGTGTGCAATTCCAAGTGTCAGACGGTGAACCTGTGGTCGTCCAAATCATCGACTCCAAATCTGGGGAAGTGATTCGTCAGATTCCATCGGAAGAAGTACTGCGTGCGGCGGAGCAACTTGCGCAATTACGCGGTGTTTTGATTAGCGGTGAAGCCTAAGGGCTCCGATTCTTTAGGCTTTTCGGACGCAGCAAGCGATTTTCGACTACCAGCGATTTTTATTAAAAAAGGGAGGCTTGCCTCCCTTTTTGCTATTCAGCGCAACCTGTTGCCAGCTTACACGTTCATATTCATCACTTCTTTGTAGGCATTCACAAGGCGGTTACGCACCTGTACGCCCATCTCGAATGCGAGCGACGCTTTTTGTGCGTCGACCATAACGTCATTAAGCGACACACTTGGGTCGCCTAGCTGAAAAGCTTGGGTTTTTGCCGCCGACGTTTGTTGTAACTCGTTAATACGATTAATCGATGCTTTCAACTCAGTGGCAAAGCTCCCTTCGGGCTTTTGCACCTGTGCAGCAGCACCCGCCACATTGGGCTTTTGCCCAGTCGCTTGCGTTTGTAGTGTTTGCATTTGTTGTAACGCAGCTTGGATTCCCGCGACACTCATTGCACTTCCCCTTAATTCCAACGACGCATTTTTTGATGAAGGAAAGGTTAGCAGCTGATTGCAAATTCAAAGGGTTTAAATAACGCAAAAAAATAGCCTTATTTAACGCTTTGATTTGCGCTCGCCTGAGGATAATGGCAATCACGAAAAAAGCCTCTAACGAGGTTGCAGTAGTCACCCGAATCAACAAAATTGCGACGGTTTCATGGACACAACGGTAAATCAACAGGCTCAACCCGCAGCGGCAAGCAGCGCTAATCCAGCTTTCGACAAAGCCAAGGCGATGCTGCGTGGGAATTCGATGTTGCCGATACTCATTGGCGGCGCTGCCTTTATTGCAGTCGTCGTAGCTTTGATTATGTGGGCGACTACGCCTGAGTATCGTGTACTGTACTCAAACTTGTCAGAGGCCGATGGCGGGCGCATTGTCAGCGAACTCGAAACTCAGCGCATTCCCTATCAGCTCACTGCGGGTGGCAGTACCATCATGATCCCTGGTAATCAGGTTCACCGCGTGCGCTTAAGTATGGCTGAGCAAGGTATTCCTGCCGGCGGTAATGTTGGCTTTAGCTTGATGGACAATCAAGCGTTCGGTATCAGCCAATTTGCCGAGCAAGTGAATTTCCAACGCGCTCTTGAAGGCGAATTAGCCAGCTCGATGGAGTCACTTGGCCCGGTGCATCGCGCTCGTGTCCACCTTGCCATGGCTAAGCCTTCGGTGTTTGTGCGTGAACGTGAGCCAGCAAAAGCGTCGGTGGTGTTGAGTTTGCATGCAGGTCGCGTGCTCGGCGACGGTCAGGTCATGGCGATTGTGCATATGGTCGCAAGCTCGGTACCTGAGCTGACCGCCGACAATGTCACAGTCGTTGATCAGCACGGTAATTTGCTGTCGAGCAATGGCCAGAAGTCTGACTTAACCGGCACCGAGCTAACTTACACCCAAGAAGTTGAGCGTGCTTATCAACGTCGCATTGAAGACATTTTGGCACCCATTCTTGGCCGCGAGAATGTCCGTGCGCAAGTTGTTGCGCAAATCGACTTTTCTCGTGTTGAGGAAACGTCAGAGCGCTACACCCCCAATCAAAACCCTGAAAATGCTGCCGTGCGCAGTATTCAAAGTAACTTATCGTATCAACGGAATGGCGAAAACACTGGCGGCGTTCCAGGCGCCTTAAGCAATACACCTCCGGGCGTTGTCACTGCGCCAATTGAGCTTGAAGCAGGCGCTGAAGGTAATGGTGAAGCGGCAGGCCAACCTTCAAATGTTCGCCAAGACAACATTGTGAACTATGAAGTCGATCGCAGCATTGCTCACATTCAGCACCAACGTGGTCGCCTCGAGCGCTTATCGGCAGCCGTTGTTGTCAATTATCGCAATGGTTTCAACGAAGAAGGCGAATCCATTCAAGTGCCATTATCACCAGAAGAAATTGACCGCATTGATCGCCTTGTTCGTCAGGCAATGGGTTACAGCGACGGCCGCGGTGACCAGCTCGAGATCGTTAACAGCGCATTCGTTGAACAGCACTCGCCATTGTTTGTTCAGCGCGAGTGGTGGCAAGAACCAGAAATGCAGGCGCTACTGATGCAGGCGAGTCGTTATGTGCTTGCTGGCCTAGGTATACTATTATTCTACTTATTGATTTTACGTCCGATGCTGAGAAAACGTTTCGGCACTGCGACTGCGAAGAAAGGTAGTGACGCTGGCGATGACGCTGAAATGGATGAAACTGAAGCACTGACGGCGAAACGCGGTAAGCTGCGTGCAATTGTTGGCGACGACGATGACGCAGAGGACGCCAAAGCGAAAGACGAAGATATTGAAGAGATGACCTTCAACTGGCCGAAGAAGAAAGATACGTCTGCCTATGAAGCGGCATTGAAGAAAACGCAAGAAGTGGCACGTCAGAAACCACGACAAGTGGCTCGAATTGTACAGAATTGGTTAGCGGAGGACGAACATGTCCGAGATTGATACGGCAGCGCAAGAAAAGTTTGGCAATATGACCGGCTTGCGCAAAAGCTCCATTCTGTTGTTGTCGCTTGACGAAGATACAGCTGTGGACGTGTTTAAACACTTCACGCCGCAGCAAATTCAGAAAATCAGTAAAGAAATGACGCGTTTGCAGAACGTGTCGCGCGACGAAATCAAATGGGTTCTCGAGCAATTCCATGCGGACTTTGAAGAGATGCCACCCGTTGACGAGTATGACGGTTACATTCGCTCTGTTCTTACCAAGGCACTTGGTAGTGAGCGGGCGTCGTCGCTCATCGAAGACGTGCTGGATCAGAAAGCCGGCAACTACGGTATCGATGCCCTGAACCTGATGGACACACCGGAAGTTGCTGAACTGATTCGTGATGAGCATCCGCAGATTATCGCAACAATTCTTATTCACCTCGATCGTACCCAAGCGGCGAGTGTTCTGGAGATGTTCGACGAGCGCTTGCGTAATGACGTTATTCTGCGAATTGCCACCTTTACTGGTGTGCAGCCAGCTGCTTTACAAGAACTGACCGAAGTGTTGGGCGGTATGCTCGACGGTCAGAACCTCAAGCGCAGCAAAATGGGCGGCGTAAGAACAGCGGCGGAAATCCTCAACTTAATGAACGGCAGCCAAGAAGACACTGCGCTCGAGAATATCCGTGCTTACAACGAAGAGTTGGCCAGCAAAATTGTCGACGAAATGTTCCTGTTCGAGAACCTTATCGAGCTCGACGATCGCAGCGTTCAGGTACTTCTCAAGCAAATCGATACCAACTCTCTGGTTATCGCCCTCAAAGGCGCCGAGAGCGAGTTGGTCGACAAGTTCTTACGCAATATGTCGCAGCGGGCAGCACAGTTGGTGCGCGAAGAAATGGAAACCCGTGGGCCCGTGCGCTTGTCGCAAGTGGAAACCGAACAGAAAGCCATTCTTGCCATTACGCGCCGCTTAGCCGACTCGGGCGAGATTATGCTGAGCAGTGGAGACGACACCTATGTTTAAGCCGTTTTCACCACAGGATTTGAAAAAAGTGCAAGGCGACTCGGTGTCTGTCGACACGAGCGAGTCAACTCAACCGGCACAAACAGAAATCCTCACGGGTGAAAACTGGCAGCGTTGGAGCTTGGACTCTCTGCGCTCTAAACTTGCACAAGTTCAACAAGGCACTGAACCGAAACCTGCAGCGCAAGGTCGTTTTGTGCGCGATGCCGAACTTGCTGCTCTCAAGGAACAAGCCCGCCAAGAAGCGTGGGAGCAAGGTCACGCCGAGGGTTATAAAGCGGGTCATGAAGCTGGATACAGTGATGGTGCGCGCGAAGCCAATGCAGCCATTCTCGCTGAAAAAGAGCAAAAAATCGCCACAGTGGTCACGCCTTTGCAACAACTTGCCACTAACTTTAGTGCAGCGCTCGACCTCGCTGATACCCAAGTGGCTGATGAAATTGTTGCATTAGCCGTGAGTATTGGTACCGAGCTCGCACGCCAACAGCTCGATGCGAAACCGGAACAAATTGCCGACTTGGTTCGTCAGTTGCTTCACGATGAGTCGCCGTTTAACGAGAAAGCGGTGTTGATTGTGCACCCAGACGACGTTCAATTCATTGAGCAGCACTTAAGCGACGAACTCACCCAGCATGGCTGGAAAATTAGCAGTGACGACCGCATTACACGCGGGGGCTGCAAAGTCAGCAGTAAATTAGGTGAGCGTGATGCGACGTGGGAGTCGCGCGTGCGTGTCATTCTTGAACAACTTCGCCACCGTCAGGAGTCGCCATCGTCATGAGTCCGCTGCAAAGCACCGAATCACGCCAACAACACTGGAGCTTCGTTCTCCAGAAAGTGCGTGCGCGGGTGCAGCAAGCGAACACTGTGGTGCATAGCGGCCGCGTTGTTCGTGCGACCGGCATGGTACTTGAAGTGGTCGGCCTAGAATTGCCGGTTGGCAGCGCTTGTCGCGTCGAAGTCAGCCAAGCACAGGCGCAAGAACCCGTGTATTGCGAAGCGGAAGTTGTTGGCTTTGCTGGCGAACGCTCGTTTTTAATGCCGCTCGAAGAAATTCATGGCCTCACCCCTGGCGCTCGCGTTTTACCATTGCAGTCGTGTGGTCAGTTTGAAGGCCGTCGCTATCCAATGGGGCACGGTTTGCTCGGCCGAGTCGTCGACGGCACCGGACAGCCTTTGGACAACAAAGGTGCCATTCAGAATTCGAAGTTTGCGCCATTGACGGCCAAAACCTTAAATCCAATGCTACGAGCGCCGATTGAAGACTCAATCGATGTCGGCATTCGCACCATCAATGCCCTATTGACCGTCGGTCGTGGCCAACGCATGGGCTTGTTTGCCGGTTCAGGTGTTGGTAAATCCATGCTACTCGGTATGATGGCACGGTTTACCACAGCCGACGTGATTGTGGTTGGTCTGATTGGCGAACGTGGCCGCGAAGTACAAGACTTTATTAACAATATCCTTGGCGCTGAAGGGCTGCAACGAGCCGTGGTGGTTGCCGCACCTGCCGATACTTCGCCCCTGCAACGCTTGCAAGGTGCCTCCTATGCAACGCGCATTGCCGAAGACTTCCGCGACCAAGGTCTGAATGTGTTGCTGATTATGGACTCACTGACCCGTTACGCGATGGCCCAACGAGAAATCGCACTCGCAATCGGTGAGCCACCGGCAACCAAGGGCTACCCGCCTTCGGTATTTGCCAAGTTGCCAGCCCTCGTTGAACGCGCGGGTAACGGCCCGCAAGGCGGCGGTTCAATTACCGCGTTTTATACGGTGTTGACCGAAGGTGACGACCAACAAGATCCGATCGCTGACAGTGCCCGTGCAATTCTCGACGGTCACATTGTCTTGTCGCGCAACCTGGCGGAATCAGGTCATTATCCGGCGATTGATGTTGAAGCGTCGATTAGCCGCGTCATGACATCGGTCGTACCGCTAGAACAAGTACAGCAAGCACAAAAATTCAAAAAGCTGTTTTCTACCTATCAGCGTAATCGCGATCTAATTAGTGTGGGCGCATACAGTCCAGGACATGATCCAGTGCTTGACCAAGCGGTGAACTTGTATCCGCGGATGGAAGCATTTTTACAGCAACAACATACCGAAGGCGCCGACCAAGTAAGTTCGCTTGACGCCCTCAGCCATGTGATAGGAGGTCTACCGTCGTGACATCTGCCGCATTAGAAATCTTAACGGATTTAGCGCGAGAAGCGCGCGATAAAGCGGGTCAACTGCTGGCGTCAGATCGCCGCAATCAGCACCAAATTGAACAGCAGCAAGAATTGTTGCTGAACTACCGTGCTGAATATGCACAGCAGCTGCAAGATCTCATGATGGCGGGTATTGACCCGGTGACGTTGCAGAACTATCGACAATTTTTGATGTCGCTCGATGACTCTATTTTGCAAGCGAGTCGGGCGTTGCATCAACAGACACAAAAAGTGAAGCAAAGCCAAAATCAATGGCAGCAAGAACAAAAGAAATTATCGTCATTCACCACGTTGAATGATCGTCGGGCAGCGGCTGAGCGAGTAAAAGAGAATCGCAAAGAACAGCGCCTCAACGACGAATTTGCCAGTCAACGCCACGGTCGCAGTACCGGGTTGTCGTTGGTAAAACCAGAGAATAAGGATTAAGTCATGTTGGACATCATGCTCAAAGGTATGCCGTCAGGGGCGTCAGCCGGTTCGAAAAACGGGTCGCTTGCGAATGCAATGAATGGCCTGCAGCAAGGTCACGGCAAAGGGCAAAAGCTCGGTGGCGCTGCGCCAGCGGATCAAGTTCAACAGCTCCAATTTATCGACGTGCTGCGCAATCAACCTGGGCAGCCTGGGCAACCGGGACAACCAGAAGTACCAATCACATTACCGGGCGTACTTCCGGGCATTTTGCCGGGTGAAACGACAGGTAAGGTTCCCGGCGAAGCGCCCGTTATAGCTCAACCGGTCGACATAACGCCTGAACTGCCAATCGACGAGGTTATTGCTGAACCGCTGCCGGGCGATCCCGAATACGCATTGCCGTTGCCGCAACAACTGAACGACCCGAACCTATCAGGCCAATCAGTTCAAGCCCCAACGGCACAAGCAACGGCAACAACGAATGGCGCAGCTCTGTCAGCAAGTCATGCACAAGCAATTGCCACACCAGCGACAGCAGCAGCTACGCAAGGCGCCAATTTGGCACACGACAGTCAGGCCGGCGCACGCCTTACCTCTGAGGCTACTGCGGCAGGAAATGGAACCTCCGGCGTATTTGCTGGCGTTAGCGCAACTCAAACCGTTCAGGTTGCAAGTAATAGCCCGTTAATGGCGGCACTCGAACGAATTCAGCAAGCGCACGCACAAGTCGCACGAATCAACACCACCGCAAATGGCAGTCAAGCGCAAGCAAACGAAACGCCGTTAACCCAACTGGATAGTCGTGCGCAAATAAATACAGCAACCATGACCTCGGTGGCACCGCTCATCAGTGCGACAGCACAAGCGCAAGGTCAACCAAGCTCTCTCAATGCAACCAGCGCTACCAACGCGGCAGCGACCTCGGGTATGGTCATTGGTGCTAGCGAAGGATTAACTGGCGTTGCGACCGCGGAAGCAAATGCTGCACAACTGGCCGCACAAATGAATGCACAAGCCATGACGCAAACTGCTAGCAGCCAAGCAACGCCGCAAGGTGCACTAACGGCACCACTCGCTACCCCGGCATGGCAAGCGCAGCTTAGTCAGCAAGTAGGCGAACAAGTCAATCAATTGGTGAATATGCGTTTTCATGGCGATCAAGTCGTGCGCTTACGTCTGCACCCAGCCGAGTTAGGACCACTGATGATCACGATGAAAGTCGAGGATCAAGCTGCGCAGTTACAGTTTATGTCAAACCACAGCCAAGTTCGCCAAGCGGTTGAGCAAGCCCTGCCGCAGTTGCGTGAGTTACTCGCAGAACAAGGTATTGATTTGAATGAAAGTTCGGTCAGTGATCACGGTCAGCAAGAACAGCAAACCGCTAGTCGCGAAAATAACGCCACACAAGGTTCAGAAACTTCGCAACTAGCCGATAACTCAGCTGATATTCCAGTAGAAAATGAAGTTCAACTGCAAGTTGGTCCTGGGCGAGTTGACCTGTTTGCATAGTTGACGAGTGAAATAGCCGTCTCAAGCGCTTTTATTTAAGCTTTTGGTTGACGCGCTTTGACGCATAATGAAATGAATTAGAGCAAGGGTAATTGCATGGCTAAACCACAAGCACAGAAAAAAGAGAAAGGCGACAAACAGAATTCGATCGTGCTGGTACTTACCGCATTGGTCGTTTTACTTGTTGCTGCGGTCGGCGTTAATACATGGTTATTGCTCGACACCAGAAACACCACACTGGCAGCGTTACAAGGACACATCGGTCCAAGCCAACAAGCGCCAGCACCGGTATTGGTTAAGCTTGAACCACTGTCAGTGAACCTACGCAGCGACCAGTTTGGGCCACGAATTTTGTACACGGCGATTACCGTTGAAGTACAAGACGGCATTAGTCGCGAAACCATTATGGCCAACATGGCACAGGTTCGTAGCCGTTTATTGCTCTTATTGTCAGGTATGAACGCAGAATACATCAGTAACCAAGAAGGCAAACTCGAATTAGCCGAGTTGGTGAAGCAGCGTTTAAGCGAGCCGTATAGCAACGGCCAAGAGATTTTAATTCACAACGTACTGTTTACTGAGTTCATTGTTCAGTAACCAAGGGGCAAGTGACTATGTCGGGTGACAAACCGCTTTCACAGCACGATATTGACCAGCTTTTAGGTGCAATATCGAAGCCTAAAGCGCCTGCGCAAGACGTGAAAACGTCGACGCGCAGCGAGCGCTCTAGCGGTGTGAAACAAAAACAAGTGAACGAGCGGCCATTCGACCCAGGCTCGCAGCATCGTGTTGTGCGCGAGCGTTTGCATACCCTTGAAATTATTAACGAACGGTTCGCGCGCCAATTCCGCATGAACTTGTTTAACTTGTTACGCCGTAACGCTGACATCACAGTCGAGTCGGTGCGTTACCAGCGTTTCCAAGACTTTTCTGACAATATCCCAAGCCCGATTAACCTCAATATTGTCTCCATGAAGCCATTGCGTGGTACAGCGTTAATCGTGTTTCCGCACAACATGGTGTCGATGATCGTCGAAAACCTGTTTGGTGGCGATGGTCGTTTAATTTCACGTAACGAAATTCGTGAATTTACCGCAACTGAGCAGCGGATTATTAATCGTGTGCTAAATTTAGCCATGGATGCATACCAAGAAGCATGGCGAACCGTTTTTCAGATCAAAATGAGCTACATTCGCTCGGAAATGCAACCTAAGTTTGCCAGCATTACAACCTCACCAAGTGAGCTTGTTATTGCGACCACCTTCCATTTAGAGGTCGGACACTTAGAAGCAAATTTCCAGATTTGTATGCCCTATTCAATGATCGAGCCTTTGCGCGACCGTTTAACGAATTTACGCGCCGATGGTTCAAGCTCTTCAGACCAAGCTTGGCGCAAACGCTTTAGCCAAGAAATTCAAGAGTCCGAAGTCGAGCTGGTTTCTGAGTTTTTGCAAATTCCTGTGCGCTTACCACAGATTATGGGATTGAAAGTTGGTGATGTGCTGCCTGTTGAGTTACCCACCACAGTAACGGCGACAGTGAGCGGCATCCCGGTACTTGAATGCGAATATGGCGCTGTGAATGATCATCGTGCATTGCGCGTTGAAAAAGTGCTAGAAAATCATGTTATGCCTACCCAGAAGCGGGAAATAGGCTCGGTATTTAAAGCCCCTGCTGAGGATTTTGAAAATGAGTGATACGCCAAAGAATGACCAACCTGAGCAGTCAAACGACGCTTGGGAAGATGCAGCGCAAGAAGAAGGCCTGAGCGGAAAAGCCAGTGACCAAGTTTTCAAACCACTGCAAGACAATGCTCAGCGTGCAGCTGCCAATGAGCTCGATATCATCATGGATATTCCGGTACGGTTGAGCGTTGAGCTTGGCCGCACCCGCATTACCATTAAGCAATTGCTCGACTTAGCTCAGGGCTCGGTGGTGGAACTTGACGGCTTAGCCGGCGAACCCATGGATATCTTGATCAACGGTTATTTAATTGCACAAGGTGAAGTCGTGGTGCTCGATGACAAATACGGTATTCGAATTACTGAGATTGTCACCCCGGCTGAGCGCGTGCAAAAACTGAATCGTTAAGCCCACAGAGAAACCAACCGCTATGAGCGCCACCTCGACACTTACGCAAACAGCCGCCACGCCAGACATGGCGTCAGGCTTAGCTACGCTTGGGAAAGTGTCGTTCACACTGTTCGCAATCATTGTCTTTATCTTAATGTGCGCGTGGTTAGTGCGCCGCTTTGGCAGCGGTTATCTGCCGGTTGCTGGTTCAGACATTCGCATCGTCGCCAGCGCCAATGTGGGTCCAAAAGAGAAAGTGGTGATCGTCGACATGCTCGGTAAACGCGTAGCGCTTGGGGTGACCGCTCAGAACGTTACCGCACTCAGTGAAAGCGAAATCCCTGCTGATGCTGAAGAGCAAACAGTCGAAGGTGCGACCAACAGTCAGTCCCAAACACCTAGCTTTGCCCAGCTGTTGAAGAATTCACTTACCCGTCCAAAGTCTGGGAGTTAATCCATGCGTCGTATGTTGTGGACCATCCTTGGCTTGAGTATTTTTGCTTGGCTACCGGCCGACGCCTTTGCCCAAGCGCTACCAACTATTACCAGCCAAACCGCAGAAGACGGCAGCCAGCAATGGTCAGTGCCGCTGCAAACCTTATTGTTATTAAGCAGTATGGCATTTTTGCCAGCCATGCTGTTAATGATGACTAGTTTTACCCGCGTGATTATTGTATTTGGCTTATTACGTACCGCGATGGGTACGCAGTCTGCACCACCGAACCAAGTACTGCTCGGGCTCGCCTTGTTTTTGACCTTTTTTATTATGTCACCAGTACTCAGCCAAATTTATGAAGTCGCTTGGGTGCCGCTCACTGAAGACACCATTACGTTTGAGCAGTTTATGACTCTCGCCAGTGAGCCATTGCGAGAGTTTATGCTTGCACAAACGCGCCAAGACGATTTGGCCTTGTTCATTCGCTTAGCCGATATCGGGCCTGTCGCTGGCCCAGAAGAAGTGCCGATGCACGTTTTAATTCCCTCTTTTGTTACTAGTGAATTGAAGACTGCGTTTCAGATTGGTTTCACTATTTTCATTCCATTTCTGATTATCGACCTGGTCGTTGCGAGTGTCTTGATGTCGCTCGGTATGATGATGGTACCACCAGCAACGATTTCACTGCCGTTCAAACTCATGTTGTTTGTGTTAGTCGACGGTTGGCAACTGCTTGTGGGTTCCTTAGCCCAAAGCTTTTTTGTCTAGTGAGGAGGTAGAGCTATGTCACCAGAACAAGTCATGACCATCGCCTATCAAGGTATGCGCGTCACGCTTTATCTCGCCGGCCCACTGTTGTTAACTGCTCTCCTCATTGGTTTAACGGTGAGCTTGTTTCAGGCTGCCACGCAAATTAACGAAATGACCTTATCATTTATTCCCAAGATCTTAGGCGTGGTGATTGTTCTCGTTATTATCGGTCCGCTGCTGCTGCAATTGATTATGGACTTTACCCGTGAGCTGTTTACCAATATTCCGCTCATGGTTTCCTAGTCCGCCGCCATGCGCTTATCGGTAGGCTGGAACCCGTATGATTGAAGTCACGTTTACACAGCTGCAAGAATGGATAGCCGCATTTTTCTGGCCGCTGGTGCGTGTACTTGGCTTCATGGCGATTGCACCGATTCTAGGTCATTCACGGATACCGAATCAGCTTAAAATTGGCTTTGCTGCCCTGCTCGCCATTGTCATCAGCCCTATTCTTCCGCCCATGCCGGACATCCCACTATGGTCTTGGGCCGCGTTTGGCATCATCGTTGAGCAAATGCTCATTGGCGTTGCCATTGGCCTTGTCATGCAAATCACGTTAGCCGCTGTTATGGCTGCTGGTGAGTTTATCGGCTTACAAATGGGTCTCGCCTTTGCGACCTTCTTTTCGCCCGACAGCG
This sequence comes from Aliidiomarina haloalkalitolerans, assembly GCF_003987315.1. Classification (GTDB taxonomy): domain Bacteria; phylum Pseudomonadota; class Gammaproteobacteria; order Enterobacterales; family Alteromonadaceae; genus Aliidiomarina; species Aliidiomarina haloalkalitolerans. The sequence goes on along the minus strand of NZ_PIPI01000006.1, from coordinate 145,465 downwards.
GCACGAACAGCATGGTTTTATCACGCGTTTTGCACACCTTCGCGATGCTGATGTATTTGGCGCTCAACGTGCACTTAATGATGATCGAGGTGCTGGCTTTTTCGTTTCAGCATTTGCCCATTGGTACTGCCGGCTTAAACCTTTCAGCGTTTGACACACTAGCGCGTTTTGGCAGCATTGTTTTTATTAGCGGTATTTTATTAGCGCTACCTGTGTTTGGCGCTCTGCTAATTATCAACATTACCCTCGGCATTCTGAACCGCTCGGCACCGCAGCTAACAGTCTTCTCGATTGGTTTCCCTATGTCTCTGACCATGGGGTTATTCTTATTGATGATCCTCACCACCAACCTCGGCGGCTTCCTCCAAGGCTTGTTTGCCCAAGCGATTTCGTTTGTTGACGAGCTGATTCATGCCCTCGCACCAATACCTGTGACCTAAAAGCACCACATAGAAAAACACCCAGTCAACGTTGTGAACTGGGTGTGCTAAATAGCAAAGTCGCGAATTGCGAGGGGATAGAAATCGGCGCTCGAATTAGCGCAAATAATCAAACAAGTTCATGCCTTTAATGTCGACAAAGGTCTTTTGTGCGGCTTGTAGGCCGATCATGCGCATGCTGTAGTCAGACGCTGCTTTCACATAATCAAGGTCGACTAAGTCCGACAGTGTTTGCTCATAGGCAAGCAAGCGGTTGTTGCCAACTAAGTCCAAGGTGTCGAGCTCGTTCAAGCGTGAACCGACTGAAGCGCGGCGGGTCAAAATATTATCGAGCATGTGGTCGAGCTCGCGCATCGACTCACTTAAAACGTTGCGCTGCGCTGCGCGCTGTTCGTCGGTTTCGAGTGGCTGACGAAGCTGTTGAATCACGTCTTCCATGGTGCGGAACAGGTTCGGATCCATTTCTGCGGCACGACCTGCGGTAAAGCTATCACCCGCACTCGGTGTGCCTGATGTGGCAAAGCGCAAACCACCGAACTCGATAGCATCACCGGCATTAAACGCGCCGGTTGCCTGCTCACCTGCGGCAGTTGTGATCGAATAGGTCAAGCCACCTGCACCGTCATCAGCAAACGCGACGGTAAATTTCTCACCAAACTGTGGGTTGGTGGTATCCAATACGTTGGTTGAATTCACCACCAGCGTGCCTTGGTTAGCACTGTCGACTTTCACGTGGTAAGTGGTGCTGCCAGGCGCTGCTGCGAAAACGCGCTCAGCGGTGTCGCGAACGGTCATTTTGCGGTTGTCGTCGATGAACTGCTCGCGCGGCACAATATCCGCCACAAACTGGGCGCGGCCGTCAATTTTGACCACCGGCGCAGAGTCGTCTTTTTGGCCAGCAAACAAGAAGCGGCCAACACCATCGGTTACGTTCGCTTGGCCGATCATGGCTTCGTACAGCCCTTCCAGTTCCGCAGCAATCGACGCTTTATCCAACTCACTCATCGCACCGTTAGACGCCTGCACTAACAAGGTTTTCGAGCGCGTGATCATGTCGCCCAAGCCATTTAAAACACTTTCTTGCTGTGACAAGTTATTCCGTGCTGAAACACGAGCGTCGAGCATTTGCTGCGTCGTCGCTTTGGACTGCTGCACGTTCACTGCCCGCGAGGCAGCTTGTGGGTCATCAGAGATATTCACAACCCGACGACCGGTCGCTAACTGGTTACCGACTTTCATGAACGCAGACTGCTGCTGGCTCATCGACTTCATGTTTTGGTCAAAAATAATCTGTGTACTGACTCGCATGGGGTCACCTTATTCGTTAGCGTAGCTGCAGCAGCTCTTCCATAATCGTAATACCAGCCTGAATTACCCGTGCATTCGCTTGGTAGTATTGCTGATAACGCATTAAGTTCGCGGCTTCTTCGTCTAAATTCACACCAGACTCGGCTTGCTGGAGCATTCGTAATTGGTCCGCTAGGCCTTCTTGGGCAGCTAAATTGGCATTCAACACACTAATCCGTGTGCCGGTGTCACTGACAATGGCAGCATATGCTTGAGTAAACGTCGCCGAACCGCCCACAACCGCGCGGTTCTGTAAGGACTGCAATTCCATCGCATTGGTGTTGTCACCGCTATTTGGCGAGGTTGCAGCTGCTAATTTCGCAGCGTCCGTAATATTCAAGCCAAAACCAGAAGCAATATCTTGCACCGGATAGACACGGAATCGATCACCATTCTCCGGCGTGCCATCGAAGCTCATGTTCAGGCCACCGAAACTAATGCTGTTGTCAGGATTAACCGTCACCGCAACCGCTTGGCCATTATCGCGACGAATCGCGGTGAACTCGCCATTGCTGAAGTTGACGTCATAAGCAGACGAGTTGAGCTGTTGGACGTTTTCAAAGGAAACTGTAGCGACTACTCCGCTTTCATTGCGGCTATGTGAGTTAACTCGCGGTTGACCAATGGTAAATAAGTCTTCACCCGCTTGACCATTCAAGTCAAAGCCGGCGTTATGTACTTCGTTGTAAGCTTGCGTCATCGACACAGCCATTTGGCCTAGTTGACCTTGCAGCTTGTCCAACGATTCTGTGCGGAATTGCATTAAGCCACCAAGCGTACCCTGTGTGAAAACACCTTCTTCCAACGGGATATTTGCGCCGGTGCGGCTAATATAGCCAAGGGTAAGACGATTTGGGTCGGCGGAATCACGCATTGGCTGCAACGTTGTCGCCGTTTCACCTGCAACTAACGACAAGCCATTCCCAAAGGAAATATTGTATTGGCCATTACCTTGGGCATTGACGCGAATGTCCATGATCTTGCTGAGCTCAGCTACCGCGTGGTCGCGCTGATTCAACAGCATGTTTGGTTCTTGTCCTGCCGCCGCACGCATTGCGGTAATGTCACCGTTCAGTGATGCAATTTGCTTAGCTAGCTCATTCGCTTTGGTGACTTCACTGGCGATTTGACCATTGATATCGCCTTGCATGTCGTTCAAATAGTTATTAAATGCGCGAAACTGTGCGGTTAAACTATTCGCCGTTCCGAGCACACCTTCACGCGCCGCCGCGTCTGCAGGGTTGGACGACAAGTCACTTACCGCCGAGTAGAAGCGTTGCAGCATTGGACCGATTCCGGCGTCGGCATCGGACAGCAGGTTATCAATTTGGCTAATCTGTGCTTGGTAGGCTTTCAGGCCATTGAGATTGCTCTCGGCGCTGTTGAGTCGTGAGGCGATAAACTGATTAAACTGACGTTCAATCGACATCAATTTCACACCGCCCGTGCTGTTTTCGCCAAACTGCACGATTTCACGGTTGTAACCAGGGGTGTATACATTGGCAATGTTATTACTGGTCGCATACAAGCCCGCTTGTGCTGCTTGCAGCCCGCCAACACCAATATTAAATACACTCATACAAATAAAGCCTCACAACAAATTCATCTGTTTAGAATTATCGGCAGCGGCACAACAAACTTGAGCCCTAACTACCACTTTTACTTTTGCGGCTGTTTGAGCTGTTGCACCAACTGTTCCGCGAGGCCAATGCCTTTGGTTGCCATGTGACGAGCTAGTTGTTCGTCATGCATCGACATGAGCGTATCGCGTTCGTGACTATCAAATAACTCCGACGGTCCACTCGCTTCACGCATGGTTTTGAGCATCATGTGCAAGAACAAGGCTTCAAATTCTTCCGCCGCTTGTCCTAAGCCAGCGTTCGGGTCGTGGCGGTTCACGGTTTTAATGCTTTCCAGCTGGGTCACATCCATGGCTAAACGTTGACCGAGCAACTGGTTATTCACCGAAATATCTGCCATTAGATAATCTCCAAACTTGCCCGCAATGAACCGGACGCTTTCAAGGCTTCAAGAATTGCCATTAAATCTGCTGGTGTCGCACCCAATGCGTTCAAGGCATTGACGACTTCCATCAAGTCCGCACCTTCAACGATATTTAAAGTGCCGTCGTCTTGTTGAATATCAATCTCAGCTTGTTCGGTAATCACCGTGCGGCCACGGCTCAAAGCGCCAGGCTGGCTCGCTTGTTGGCGCGATTGAATCGCAATCGACAAATTACCATGGGCAATCGCCGCTTGGCGCAAGCGAACCTGACCGTTCAACACAATAGAGCCGGTTCGCGAATTTAAGACAACCCGCGCTGGGCCTTCCGGTGTATCAATTTCAATTTGTTCGATTCGAGCCATAAAGCTCACGCGCTCATTGGCATCGTTTGGACCAAATAAACGAATGGTGCGACCGTCGACCGCTGAGGCAACAAATAGTCCGAACTCTTCGTTAATGCGTTGCACAACGCGTTCAACCGTCGAAAAATCGTTGGTTTTTAACTGTAATTCGAGCTCACCTTGATTGCCGCCCATGACCAGTGGAACTTCACGTTCAACAATTGCACCACCGGCGATGCGACCAGCCGATTGGTGGTTAATCACTTGCGAGCTACCTGCAGCTTCAGCACTGGCGCCACTGATCAGTAAGTTACCTTGAGCCAAGGCATAAATTTCCCCGTCGGCTCCGCGCAAAGGCGTCATCAGTAACGTGCCGCCACGCAAACTACGTGCGTTACCTACTGACGACACAGTGATATCAAGACGTTGACCTGCACGCGAAAACGGCGGTAAGTCAGCGGTAACCATTACTGCTGCGACATTACGCAACTGCATATTTGTTCCAGGTGGAACCGTGACACCAAGCTGCGACAACATGTTGCTCAAACTTTGACCGGTAAACGGCGCTTGGGTGGTTTGGTCACCCGTACCATCAAGGCCGACAACTAAGCCATAGCCGACTAGCACGTTGTCACGCACACCAGCAAAGTCAGCAAGGTCACGAATCTTTTCAGCTTGGGCACTAAAGGTAAGAGTTGCCAATACCAACGCTGCAATCACTTTGATTAGAATGTGTTTCATAGAAACTCCTACAGCGGGCTCGCCCAATTAAAGAACCGTTGCATCCAACCCATGCGTTGGGCGTCATGCACATAGCCGTCACCGATGTATTCAATACGGGCGTCAGCGACTTGCGTCGACAACACCGTGTTTTGTGCGGTAATCGCACGTGGGTTTACCACGCCAGAAAACCGGATGTACTCGGCACCCTGGTTAATCGCAATGTGTTTTTCGCCACGCACGCGCAGGTTACCATTGGGTAGAATCTCTAAGACCGAAACGGTAATCGTCCCTTGGAAACGGTTATTCGCACTTGCTGCGCCTTGACCAAGGAAGCTGTTGTCGGTGCCGACGTTAAAGCCAAGCTCTGCCAAACGGTCGAGAACATCGGGCAAATTCGCTAAATCTGCAGACATCGAGCTGCTTCGGCTCGCGGATGTTTGCGAACTTTTCGAAGCACTCACCTGTTCTTCCAGCAAAATGGTAATAATGTCACCCGTCATGCGTGGCCGGCGGTCTTCAAACAAAGGTGCGTAACCACGTTGGGGCTGGAATATCGAGCCATTAGCAACCATTTCGACCCGCTCCGGATACATCATCGGCTCAGGCTCAGACACCACACGTGGTTTTGGCGGTGAGGAGCATGCCGCCAGAAAAGCAACAGCAACAAGGCACAAGCCCGCCTGCATAAGCTTTGAATTGTTCATGTTCTTGCCCTCACTCACCTTAAATGTTTTCACGTCGTTACAGTAGTCTTTGCAACTGGCATTACAATTGTCATTACAATTGAGTTAAACGCGCCAGCATTTCGTCGCTGGTACGAATACCACGGCTGTTAATTTCGTATGCGCGTTGGGTTTGAATCATATTGACCATCTCTTCCACAACGTTCACGTTCGAGTTTTCAACAAAACCTTGCATTAAACGACCAACACCGTTGTTTCCCGGAATCTGTTCTTCTGGTACCCCAGATGACGCGGTTTCGCGATAGAGGTTGCCGCCAATACTTTCAAGTCCGGCTGGGTTAATAAAGTGCGCCAACGTAATTTGACCCACTTGTTGGTCTTGGTTGTTTCCTGGGGTTGTCACCGACACAATACCGTCTTCGCCAATTGTCACGCTCATGGCGTTCGCAGGTAGGAAAATGCCCGGTTCAATCGGATAACCGTTCGCGGTAACAAGTTGACCGTTTTGGTCGAGCTGGAAGCTACCGTCGCGAGTGTAGGCAAGGTTGCCGTCAGGCATTAAAACTTGGAAAAAGCCTTTGCCGTTAATCGCGATATCACGTGAGTTTTCCGTGTTAATCAAGTTGCCTTGCGTGTGCAAGCGTTCAGTGGCCACCGCCCGAACACCCGTACCCAGCTGCAAGCCTGAAGGCAGGCGATCTTGGGCATTATTCATCGCACCTGGCTGCCGTAAATTCTGATACAACAGATCTTCAAAAACCGCGCGCGAACGTTTAAAGCCGGTGGTATTCACGTTGGCAAGGTTGTTGGTAATCACATCCATTTGGAACTGTTGTGCTTCTAAGCCGGTTTTACCGGTCCATAGTGACTTAATCATCTGCTTTTCTCCGCAATGTCGTGCTGCTTACGACATCGACAATAAACTGTTGGCACGTTGAGCATTTTCGTCGGCAGTCGTAACCACCTTCATCTGCATATCGAACATCCGTTGATTACTAATCATGGCCACCATAGCTTCAACAGAGCTGACATTACTGCCCTCTAATGCCCCACTCACCACGCGTACCGTCTCGCTAGCGGCGAACGGCGCACCGGTGACGCTCCGAAATAGACCGTCTTCGCCACGAGTCAACTGACCGGGGGCTGCTTGAACGAGCTTCAAGCGGTCAATTTCCGCCACTTCATTCGCGTTCTGGCCTTGGCCACGAGCAGTAATCGTCCCGTCGTCACCAATCGTTAATTCAGCGCCAAGCGGTACGATAATCGGACCACCGTCACCCATTACTGGGCGACCGTTACTATTTAAGACGCCATTTTCGTCGATGCTCAGATCACCACGGCGGGTATAAGTTTCGCTGCCGTCAGGCGCTTGCACAGCAAGCCAGCCTTCACCACGAATAGCAATGTCCAGTGGCCGTCCGGTTTGGTTAACCGGCCCAGCCGTGCTGTCAAAGCTCGGTGTGGTTGCCACCGAGGTTGCTCGCGTCGCTAACGTGCCTTGGCCGTCAATGTAGACGGTACGCGTCGCATCAAGCTGTTGACGAAAGCCACTGGTGTTCACATTCGCAAGATTGTGGGTAATGCTGCTCTGTTTATCGAGCGTATTACGAGCCCCGTTCATTGCGGTGTAAATCATTGCATCCATGGTTTGCTCCTGCAGTATTCAGAGCTTCGGCACTCGGTATCACACCGGGTGCCTAGGCTGTTTTATTACTTATAATTAGCGTAAGTTCACCGTGGTCTGCAGGACTTCGTCCTGAGTACGGATACTTTGCGCATTCGCCTGATAGTTACGCTGAGCGATAATCAAGTCGACCAGCTCTTGGTTGAGGTCAACGTTCGACGCTTCAACAACACCTGACGCGATCTGACCAAACTGAGCTTCCCCTGGTACACCAACAATAGGCGCACCTGAATTGCCGGTTTCAACCCAAACGTTGTTACCAATCGCTCGTAAACCTTCGTTATTGCGGAAGGTCGCCAGCGCTAACGTACCAAGCACTTGTTGTTGGTCATTGTTATAGGTACCGACGATTTGGCCTTGTTCGTTGACACTCAAACGTAACAGCGAGCCCGAGGTGTAACCGTCTTGCGCCAAAGCCGCAACTTCAAAGTTATTCGCAAACTGGGTGGTTCCAGTCAGATTCAGCGCGAAATTCACTGGGTCAGCACCATTTTGCGGGTCGAAATTGTAAGCAATGCCAACGCCGTTATCAGGCACCACAATGGTCCCGTCCGCTGCGAATTCCACTGGCTGTGTTGCCACGTCGTACTGCACAGGAATCGCATTTGGGTCTAACGGCTGGTCTTGGTCGGTTAAGAAGCCAACTGACCACTCGTTATCATCATGCTTGAAGAAGAACATACGCACGTCATGACGCGTACCTAATGAGTCATAAACCGACACGTTGCTGACATATGAGTAGCTATTTGGATCGTCAGGGCTAAAGGTTTGGTTGCCAGCGCCGGTTGCAGCAATTGCTTCTGCTCGTGAATCAAGGTTAAACGACGCATCAACGTTGTTTGTGCGCTGAGCACTAATACCGTCAGCTGGGATACGAATCGCTTCAGGTGCTGTACCTTGGGCGGTGCCACGGTTATAACCGGTTAAGCGCGCGCCTTGGGCGTTTTCAATAAAACCGTCTTTGGTCAAACTGAACTGACCATTGCGCGAAAACACGGTTTGGTCGTTCTGAATAAGACGGAAGAAACCGTTACCGTTAATCGCTAAGTCGAGGTTGCGGTTGGTAGTTTCTTGGTTACCGGCATTGAAGTTTTGTACCAAACCACCCACTCGAACACCTAAACCCACGCGGCTGTCCGAGTAAACATCAGCAAACCGAATACCGGTTGACTTAAAACCGACTGTACGGGCGTTGGCTATGTTGTTACTGACCACGTTCAGGCTTTCTGCGGAAACTCGTAAACCGCTTAATGCTTGTGAAAAACTCATAATGAGCTCCTTTAATTGTTTTGATCACGATCCGTCAGGCAACCGCTTGGGGTACTCAGACGGTTGCCCGTCAGACGACCTGACGTATATCTTGCAGACGAACTGGTTCAAAAATTCCACCCAAATCAAGACGGAGACCGTCTGGGTGGCCCTTGCTGACCGCCATGACTTCGGCATAATTCAGCGATTCATAATTAATTGCACGGCCATCATTGGTCGCTGTTACGGCAAACCGGTATGCCCCTGCAGGTGCACGCGTACCATCTGAGAGCTTGCCGTCCCAACCTATTGTTTGCAGACCTGAACCCGTCGCTCCGGCGTTGAATTCACGCACCACATTGCCGTTCAGATCGAGAATGCGCACTTTGACCTCACTCGCAGGCTCAGCTAAATCAAACGCGATTGGTGTTGGGTTACCCTCGTCACCCATCAGCAGTTTGTCACCCGGTACGAGTACCGCTTTACCGATGAGTGAGGACGCTTGCATAAAGCGATCGGACTCGATTTGACGGTTAATCACGTCCATCGTGTCGTTGAGTTTTTCGATCCCGCTGACGGTATTAATTTGCGCCAACTGCGAGGTCATTTCGGCGTTTTCCATTGGGTTCAATGGATCTTGATTGCGCAGTTGTGTCGTCAACAAGGTCATGAAGTTCTTGTGCAAATCATCAGCTTCAGAGCTACGGCGTGTTTGCTGGCCGTTGACGTTCTGTAAAACCGACGTATCAATTTGGTTCAACATGGTCTTATTCTCCAATCGTCAGTGTGCGGCTAAGCAACTGTTTGGTGGTGTTCATGACTTCAACGTTGGCCTGATAAGAGCGCGATGCCGAAATCATATTGACCATTTCCGCAACTGGGTCGACGTTAGGCATGGCGACGTAGCCGTCTTCATTGGCCAACGGATGCCCTGGGCGATACTCCATCCGCAATGGCGATTGGTCTTCCACCACTTCCCTTACCTGCACACCGGCAACACCGTTACGCGAGTTTTGCGCGTCTTGTAGGCGGCTTTCAAAAATGACCTGTTTGGCGCGATAGGGCTGACCGTCAGGGCCGGCGACGCTGTCCGCGTTCGCAAGGTTACTGGCCGACACATTCATGCGCTGCGACTGGGCAGTCAATGCTGAGGCCGAAATATCAAAAATCGAGAACATACTCATGGCTTTTGCTCCGGTTATTCTGACTGCATTGCAGTTCGCAGGCCTTTAATACGACCATCAATAAATTGCAGGCTTGCTTGATAACGCACCGAGTTGTCGAGAAAACGACTGCGCTCCATATCCATGTCGACCGTATTGCCGTCCATTCGCGCTTGATGCGGGTTACGGTACTGCAAGTTGTCGACGGTAAACTGTGGTTTACCACCTTGGATATGACCTTTTTGCGTCGTCGCAAGGCCGGTACCCGTCGTATTGCGGCCTTGCTGCACTGCCCGCTCCAACTCACTACGAAAGTCGAAGTCGCGCGCTTTAAAGTTTGGCGTGTCGGCGTTAGCAATGTTATTGGCCAACACCTGCTGGCGTTCGTGCCGCAAATTCAAAGCTTCCTGATGGAAGTGCAAAGTGCCTGTTAACTTATCGATCATCTCGATGCCTCTCAGTTGTTGTTCGTCCCATCGCTTGCTTGGTTATTTTTTAACCAACTCTTGCAAGGGGGATTTCGCACCGTGAAGATTAACTGCACGCGAGTAAAGTCAATGGCTCAAAAAAGCCACTTTTTTCACCTTATTTCTCGCCTTTGCCACCACCACAACACCGTATAATGCTCGCCATATTCACGCTGCCGACACACCGCAGCACAGCATTAGGGACCGTGACCGGAATTCTAAGCGCATGATTAATAAAGCATTTGGCGTAACAGCTTGGCTGCTTTCGGTGCTCCTTGTGGGCTTGCCGAGTTTGCTTGTGCCTGTTGCTCACGCCAATGACACCCACGCGCAATTAGAACTCGCAGTGCAAGAATTCTTATTGCAAGAACTTGCCACTGCCGAACGCACGACGACTTTGGTGCCTCCTTATTCACAAGCCACGGTTAGCATGACGTTGCCGCCTGCAGGCCTGCCCTGTGATAATCCGCAGCTTTCATTGCCGAACCGCCAGCAACGTTTCCTTGGCCGGGTTTCTGTGGCCGCAACCTGTGCGGAGAACCCGCAGCTCGTGCGTTATTTGCAAGCGACTATTGAATTGATTGGTGAGGTTGTCGTTGCTCGCCAAGACATCGCCACCGGCCAGTTAATTACAGCAGAATTGCTCACCACTGAGCAGATGGATTTATCCCGAGCCTCACAACAAAGCGTCTATGCGGTGAGCGAGCTTATTGGTCAGGTCAGTCGGCGTCAGATTCGCAGTGGCCAGCCCGTGCAAAGTCACATGGTGCACCAACCACCGGTCATTCAGCGTGGGCAGATTGTCGTAATTCGAGCAGAGGGTAACGGTTTTTCTGTTTCCCGCGAAGGCGAAGCGCTTGAAAATGGCGCCATTGGAGAAGCGATTCGAATTCGTGTGGGACAGCGTGAAATCATTCATGCGCGAGTGACGGGACCAGGACAAGCGCGCGTGCAATTGTAAGGAAAGCGTAAAAGCTGCTTTTTTCACCACTTGACCGTATAATTGCTGTCATGTTTCGCTAAAGTTTCGCTGATTCGTGCCGATAAATTCGGTATGCAGCACATGCGAAGCGCATGTAGAACGATAGATAGCACGAATAGCTAAGGGGTCTACCTTGAAAATTAATGGTACACAGCCGTTACCTCCGAGTTCACAAACGGAACCGAATAAAGGCAGCAAAGTTCAGAAGTCAGCAGGCTCTGAACCTGTTTCCTCACCGGCGGCGGTGACGCATTTTAGTCAAACCACACAAGACACGAGCCAAGACATTGATATGACCCGAGTGGCGGAGTTGCGCGAAGCAATTCGTGACGGTAAGCTCGATATTAACGTAGACAAAATTGCCGACGGCTTAATTGCTAGCGTGCAAGATCTACTGAAATCACAAAGCTAATCAAGGTCGCAAATCATTGCGGCCTTTACCTCGCTCACTCGGTATCCAAATTCACTGTTCGGCTCTTTCGGTTATTGTCACTAGGGTCTTAGCGATAAGGAAAATAGAGTGAGCACAGCATTATCTCAACGCCTAAATCAATTCCTCAGCAGCCAACACGCGCGTTTGCAGCAACTCACCGACTTGCTTAATCAAGAGCAGGAACTGCTTGGTGTTGGTTCTATCGACGGCAAAGCGCTAGAAACTATTGCGAAAGCCAAAGCTGAACATTTTGCGGCTCTGCAAGAAAACGAACAGCAACGGCGCACTCTGCAAACTGGCCAAGGCCTCGGCGAAAGTCGCGAAGGTGCTGCAAAGCTTGCACAAATTGCTGGCTGCAGCGACGTCTGGCAGCAAGTTCTGGAACTCGCACGTGAGGTGAGCCGGCAAAATCAACTCAACGGCGAATTAATCCAACATCGCTTGCAACATAACCAACAAATGCTCAATATTATTCGTGAGGCAGCCGGCACGCCGCTTTACGGTGCTGACGGCAAATCCACATCTGGAGGCTCGCGAATTAATTCAAAGGCCTGAGGAGGTTTGCATGTTCGACTATCGTTCTGCTGATGCGTTAAATCGCCTCGAGTCAGTGTTGCTTGTTATTGATATCCAAGAGCGTTTGCGCCCAGCAATCGCCCATGCCGACAGCATTGTCGCGAACAGCGAAAAACTTGCCCAAGTGAGTCATTTACTCGAAATTCCCGCCCTGATTACCGAACAGTATCCACAAGGCCTCGGCCATACAGCCGCGAGCTTAAAGGAGCATTTGACCCACGCCAAGGTCATTGAGAAGATTCATTTCAGTGCCATGCGCGAAGAGCACTTGCCGCTTGCTCTTGAGGAGCTCAAGCGTAATCAGGTCGTGGTTTGTGGCACTGAAACCCATGTCTGCGTCTTGCAAACCGTGCTTGATCTGCTCGAGGCCGAATATACGGTGTATGTGGTTGCCGATGCCGTTGGCTCGCGCAATGATGGTGACAAAGCACTTGCCCTGCAACGTATGCAAGCCGCTGGTGCGCATGTGGTCAGTTATGAAATGGTGGTGTTTGAATGGCTAGAACGTGCCGGTACCGACACGTTCCGCCATATTTCCAAACACTTTATCGTGTAGCTGGTAAAGTAGCCGTTAAAGTAGCTGGTAAAAAAGCCATCTGCAGGCCGCTGCTGCGGCCTACTCTGCTCGATACGCCGCAGCAATCTCAGCGAGTTTGGCCTCAATTGCGCTGCGGCTATGCCACTGCCCTTGGGCCATCACGCCAACTGGCTCATACAGCGTGCTGATATTCTCAAGCGGGTTCTCGCCGACCAACAACAAGTCGGCGCGATGTCCTACGCGGACTTGACCAAACTCGTCTTGTTGAGCGAAATACTGACCAACCGCCACCGTACCCGAATAGATAATGTCATATGGCGTCATACCAGCGTCGACCATGAATGGAATTTCCCGGCGCATCGACAGGCCTGGCACGCTAAATAACTGCGGTGCATCGGTACCCAAAAGAATTTCTGCGCCAGCTTCATACAATGCAGCAAGAAGGCGTTGACGGTTTTCCTGATGCACTGCCGCTGTGTTACCGGTGTAATACACACTTTGCGGATCGTCTAAAAAGTTAAACCAACCAGCGCGCACCTGTTGCGGTACGTATTGCAGTTCAGGGTATGCCCGCATTGCCTCCGCGTCACCAGCGCCAATTAAGGTCGCCCACAAGGCTTGGGTTGGCACCACGCCAACACCATGGGCAACCGTAAATTCTGCCAATTCTTGTAACACTTCATCACTGACAGGCTGCTCAAAGCCGTCCACTTCCGCCAAGTAACCGTCAAGGTGGTCGATAGTGCGACTTCCAAGGATAATTGCGTGACGAATACCTACATCCGTCGGCACATGGCCGGCAAAGTCGATGCCCTGCTCGTGTGCTTCTGCGGCAATCGCTTGGTATTGGTCAAGGCTTAAACCCGGATGAATTTTTAACAGATCCCAACCTTCTTCCGCATGCTCACGAACTCGCTGCCGTGCCTGCGCTCGGTCACGCACGGTGTTGCTGTTAAAACTTGGGCCGGCAAGGTACAGCGTTGGACCAATACGACGACCTTCCGCAATATCGTCTTTCAACTGCAACTGATGAGGATGCCCAAGCATGCCGCGGACGGTAGTCACCCCGCCGGCAAGGTATAAATACAAGACATCGTCTAAATAGCGCTCAGGAATTCCCGTAAATGACTGGGTTGGCGGCACATGACCATGCATTTCCGCTAAACCGGGCAATAAATACCGACCTTCACCAGTAATGCGTTGTGCATGGGCGGGAATCTCAACATCGCCCTGTGCACCCATTGCAATAATCCGGTCACCCTGAATCACGACCGTTTGTTGGCGTAGAATTTGCCCTTGGTGTTCCGGCTGCATGGTCAGAACATGAACGTTTTCAAATACTGTCACATGCTCATTTGCAGTCGCAGCGGTTACGCTGAGTCCGAACAGCAATGACACCAGAAAAGAACCTAGCTTTGCCATGTTTAACCTTCCTATCTGAATACTTGCCGTTGTCACCGATTCTTGCTGAATCGCATTGAACGGTAGGTGTGAGATTATGCGAAACCACATCGCTAACATCATGTAGAAAACGATAACGTTGCAATCAGTATAGTTGGATCTCACACGACTTCACGTCGGATTTGTTCGTCTTACTGTCTCAAATACTGCGGTCTTAAATACCACTGCCTCTAAAACCAGTGCCTCGAATAGCCGGCGGAACTGGTGTTAATTTGTTTAACGGTCTTTCTGCTCTGTCGATAAACGCTCGACAGAACCTTCAGGCGTGCGCTTAGCCGGCACAATTTGTCTGTGCATGTCCTGTATTTGCTGTTGCATCATAGCCATCTGTTCACGCATCCAATGAATATCCGCGGCTTCTCCTTTGCCGTCCTCCACTTCTTGGGCAGCACTCTCTTTTTGCATCGTTTCGAGCACAATACCGATCATCATGTTCAAGAAAATAAAGGCACTGAGGAAGATAAAGCTGACGTAATACAGCCAAGACATCGGATAGACTTCCATGGTCTCGTACATGATCGACGTCCAGCTCTCAAACGTCGCTATACGGAACAGTGTGAGCATGGCAATGGTAATATTCTCCCAATAGAACGGGTTAATATCACGGAAGATAAAGCTGCCAACGGCGCCGTAAATATAGAAAATAATGAACATGAACAAGGCAACATAGCCCATGCGCGGCAGCGCTTTCAAAAACGCATTCATGAGCACACGCAGCTCCGGCACAATCGAAACTAAGCGTAGCACTCGGAAAACCCGCAGCAAACGCGCCAAGAGCACGCTTTGACCACCATCGACTGGAATTAAGCTCGCGACCACAATGACAAAGTCGAAGATGTTCCAACCCGACTTAAAGAAGTCGCGGTAGCGCTTTTCGGCAAGCATGCGAATTGCAATCTCAACCACAAAAAATACCGTGACCGCCCAATCCAGTACATCCATGATTTGGGTAAAACGGGTTGTTTCCTCGTAGGTTTTCGCACCCACAACCAAGGCCGAAAAAATAATAATCGCCACGACAATAAGCTCAAAAACCTTATTGCTGCGTAAGTTTTCGAAGCGTACTTGCCAAGTTTGGTAATCTGCTCGTTCCATTTTTACGTTTACTTCTCTTCAACACGGAATTAGGGCGCAATCTAGAGCTGGAAAGACTAATTTGCAAGGGTTAAATAAGGGTGCGATCACGCAATTGCAATGATGAATGATTAAACTTTTCGGACGAGTTTACTTACAGATTTTTTATGATTTATGCTAGATTATCCCGTTCGACGCGCCGATATTTTCGGTAACTTATTGATTTTGGGTTTGCTGAAAGAGGAAAACGCATGCAACTAGCCGTTCTGGTGATCTACCTTGCAGCACTCGTAACCCCTTGGTTATTCGTGCAGCATCAGCACCGAACCGCCTACTTAATGGCTATTGTGCCCGCAGCCTTGACCATTTGGTTCGCCGGACACATTCCACTCATTGCTAGCGGTGAAGTACTGATCCACGAGTTTGCTTGGATTCCCGGTCTCGACATCTCGTTTACTATGGTGCTCGATGGCTTATCACTGATGTTTGCATTGCTCATTTGCGGTATCGGTACATTTATTGTGCTATACGCAGGAGCATACCTGAAGGGCCATGAAGACCAGAACCGCTTTTTAGTGGTGCTCCTGTCGTTCATGGGCTCCATGCTTGGCTTAGTCCTGGCTGATAATCTCATTACCCTCTTCGTATTCTGGGAGCTCACCAGTATCACCTCGTACTTGTTGATTGGTTTTAACCATCACCAAGAAAGCGCTCGGAAAGCGGCGTTACAAGGGTTAATCGTGACCGTTGCCGGTGGCCTCGCGCTGCTTGCTGGTATTGTCATGCTCGCGATTGCCGGTGGCTCGTACTCAATTCAAGAAATTCTCAATAGTAGCAACAGCGTGACCAGCCATGCGCTGTACACCGGCATGCTCATTTGTTTGCTACTGGGTGCCTTTACCAAATCTGCTCAGTTCCCATTCCATTTCTGGTTGCCAAATGCCATGGCAGCGCCAACGCCAGTGAGTGCTTACTTACACTCTGCGACAATGGTCAAGGCTGGTATCTATTTATTGGCGCGCCTGCAACCGCAACTTGGCGGTACTGAACTGTGGACAATTATTCTTAGTACATTTGGTGCCTTAACCTTATTTACCGGTGCCTTTATGGCCTTGCGCAGCACTGACTTGAAAAAGTTGCTGGCCTACTCCACCGTCATGGCTCTCGGTACCTTAACCTTGTTACTCGGTATTGGCACCGAGCTCGCAATGCTTGGTTTTGCCGCTTACTTGCTTGCGCATTCACTCTACAAAGGCGCGCTGTTTATGCTCGCCGGGATTGTCGACCACGAAGCCGGTAGTCGCGAAGTTACAGAGCTCGGCGGTTTACGCAAGTACTTACCGGTCACAGCGGTCCTAACCGGGGTTGCCGCGTTGTCTCTGGCCGGTATTCCGCCGTTATTTGGTTTCGTTGCCAAGGAGCTCTTGCTGGAAGCCATGATTGAAGGCGCATTCGCATGGTTTATCTACGCCTTGGTCATCGTCGGTTCCATTTTCATTGTCACCGTAGCGGCCGTCATTGCTCTACGCCCCTTCTTTGGTGCCTTTAAAGCACCTAAAGCGGCGGAAAAGATTCACGAACCGCCCATCGCCATGCTCGCTGGTCCTATCGTGCTAGTGACTCTGTCGCTAGTGGCTGGCCTGCTACCGGGCTTGGCTGGTTACTGGATTACACAACCTGCAACAAATGCCGTTGCTGGCACGGTTGTCGATGGCTACCTAGCACTCTGGCACGGTATTAATCTGCCGCTGATGCTTTCAGCTGTTAGCTTAATTGCCGGTTTAATCTTATTTAAAGTATGGGACGGTACCCGTGCACGCTTACGCGTCCTTGACCCGATTATTGCTCGTGGTCCTGAGCGCGGATACTTCTGGTTTATGGACGCGATTGTTTGGGTCGCCGAATGGCAAACCCGCAAATTGCAGAATGGTTCCATGCGGAACTATTTGCGCACCATCGTCTTAGTATTCGTCGGCTTAACCGGCTACACCTTGCTGAGCCGTTATCAGATTCACTGGAACTTTGACGTGTCGGTGTACTTCCATGAGATCATGGTGCTTGGCGTCCTAGTGGCCGCAGCCATCACGGCCAGCGTCACCCATTCACGCTTGGGTGCGGTTGCCGCTATGGGTGGCGTTGGTTACACCATCGCGCTGGTGTTCATCTTGTTCAGTGCACCTGACCTTGGTATTACCCAAATCCTCGTCGAAACCTTGACGGTTATTTTGTTGGTATTGGTCTTGTTCCGCTTGCCAAGTTTCTCGAACATCTCGACGACCCGCGAACGCATCCGCGATGCGGCGGTGGCGCTGACCGTTGGTGTACTCATGACCTTCTTAATTATGATTACTATCGATGTGCAACTATTTGAGCCGATTTCCGGTTATATGATCGAAAACAGTTATCCGCTCGCGCATGGTCGCAATATCGTCAACGTGATCTTGGTTGATTACCGAGCCCTCGATACCCTCGGCGAAATCTTCGTGCTCGCGCTTGCTGCCATGGGTGTCTACGCGATGATCAAGTTCAATCCGCAAACTGCGCCTGGAGCGAACCACTTCGCCGGTACGTTAATTCTGCCGCCGAAGAAGATCCCAGAGAAAGACATCGTGCATTCGCTCGACGAAATTCATCAAGCCATGTTGGAAAAAGAGAATATCGTTGCGCCTGGTGATTTCGATGCCACCAATGAGCGAAAAATTGCTGCCGCAAGCGATGCAGAATCCAATCCAGACTTAAGTCCGGACGCTTCTGATGGTCATGATGACGACCCGAACGAAGGTGAGCAAAGCGATCAACAACAAGGCAAGGAGGACAAACCGTCATGATGAAACCAGGTACACTGATTTTACATGCCGCTGCGCGCTTTTTAGTGCCTCTGCAGCTGCTGTTCTCTGTCTTCTTGTTATTGCGCGGCCATAATGAGCCAGGCGGTGGTTTTATTGCCGGTCTTGTCGCCTCTGGGGCTTTCGCGCTTTATCTGTTTACTTTTGGTGCCGCTGTTACTCGCGATCTAATGCGTGTCGACCCGCGCAACCTGATCGGTATTGGCCTGTTTTTTGGCATGATCTCGGTATTCCCAGCACTCTTTAATGGTGAGCCATTACTGACTGCACAATGGTGGCCAATCATGTTGCCAGGCGGAACCGAAATTAAGCTTTCGACCCCACTTATTTTTGATATCGGTGTTTATTTCGCGGTATTCGGCTCGGTCATGCTGATGCTCATCGCGCTCACCGAAGCAGAAGAACACTAACAGGAGGCATAAATGGAACCCATAATGGCCATTGTCGTTGGCCTCTTATACGCAGCGGCAATCTACATGATGCTCCGACGCAGTATTGTTAAGCTGGTCATCGGCCTCATGCTGATTTCGAACGCCGCAAACTTATTAATCTTCACCTCAGCAGGGATGACTCGGGGCGGACCACCCTTGATTCCAGAAGGCGCTGTATTGCCTGAAGGCGTCATTGCCGACCCGTTACCGCAAGCATTGATTCTGACCGCGATTGTAATCGCTTTCGGGGTACTCGCTTTTGCTGTTGTACTTATTCACCGCGCGTACAACATCCTGCGTACCGACAACTTGGATCAGATGAAGGATACTGACACGTGAGTTTAGAAGTCGCTCTGCCAATAATTATTCCTTTAATGACCGGCACGCTGTGCGTCATGTTATGGCGCTACAATGTCATTCAGCGTGTCCTTTCACTGCTTGGCAGCTTAGCCTTGCTAGGTGTCAGCATTTGGTTATTGATTAGCGTTATCGACCAAGGCCATGTCGTGATGTACATGGGTAACTGGGTCGCACCGTTCGGCATTACATTAGTCGCCGACATGCTCAGTGCCATTATGGTGGTGCTCACCGGGATGATGGCTGTTGCAATCGCCATTTTCTCGCTGTCGTCAGCTTCCCCAAGCCACGAACGCTTTGGTTATTACCCGCTCATGCACTTGCTTCTTGCTGGTGTAGCTGGCTCGTTCCTAACCGGTGACATCTTCAACCTGTACGTATGGTTTGAGGTCATGCTCATTGCCTCATTCGCACTGCTGATTCTTGGCGGCGAACGAGCGCAAATGGAAGGTGCGGTCAAATATGTCACCTTGAACTTGCTGTCGTCAGCTATTTTCCTCAGTGCCATCGGTTTGCTCTACGGCATTACCGGTACCCTGAATATGGCCGACATCGCGGTGAAACTCGGAGCTGCGGAAAATACCGGCATGGTCGACGTCATTGCCGTGATGTTCATGGTCGCGTTCGGGATTAAAGCAGCTGCCTTCCCACTGTTTTTCTGGTTACCCGCGTCTTACCACACCGGACCGGTAGCGGTGTCCGCTCTATTTGCCGGACTGTTAACCAAGGTTGGGGTGTACGCATTATTCCGCGTCTTTACCCTGATTTTTAACCAGAACGTAGACTTTACCCACGAGCTGCTACTGTGGATGGCGGCGTTAACCATGCTGACCGGTGTTCTCGGTGCGGCGGCGCAGTTTGAGTTCCGCCGAATCCTGTCATTCCACATTGTCAGCCAGATCGGCTACATGATATTGGGGCTCGCGTTATTTACGCCGCTTGCCATCATTGGTGGCGTGTTCTACATCATGCACCACATCATTGTGAAGACGAACCTGTTCTTGATCAGTGGTATTACTCACCGCTTGCTTGGTTGTTACGACCTCAAGAAGCTCGGTGGTATTTATAAAGCGCGGCCGTTCTTAAGCATATTGTTCTTAATTCCAGCATTATCACTTGCGGGAATCCCGCCGCTCTCTGGCTTCTTCGCGAAGTTTATTATCATTCGCTCGGGTGTCGAAGCATCTGCTTGGGTGGTGACCGGTATTGCGCTCCTCGTTGGCTTGCTGACCCTGTACTCAATGATCAAAATTTGGTCTGAAGTCTTCTGGAAGAAACTGCCGAAGGGCCAAGACGATACCGCGTTAACTGCTGGTAAAACACCATCGTCATTGGTCATTCTTTATATTCCGGTGGTCTTGCTGGCCTTGTGTACCTTGTACATCGGCCTTAACGGTCAACCGATTTATGACCTTGCTGAGTTCTCAGCGCGCCAGCTGCTGAACCCACAAGCCTACATTGATGCAGTGTTAGGAGGTGGCTCATGACCGGTTTTATGTGGAACCTGCTACTTGCCGTCACTTGGGTCGTTTTAACCGGTGACGCGGGTGGCGTAAACCTGATCTTCGGCATGCTCGTCGGTTATGCTGTGCTCGGTGTTATGCAGCGCCAAATACCTGGTATCCGCGGCTATACACGGCGGCTTCCGCGCCTGATTAAGTTCATCTTTTTCTTTCTAAAAGAACTGGTAATGGCCAACCTTACCGTTGCGTTCGACATTATCACTCCAGTTTGGCACATGAAGCCGGGGGTGATTGCCATGCCACTGGAAGCCAAAACCGATTTAGAAATTACCATGGTAGCGAACCTGATCTCGTTGACGCCGGGCACATTAAGCCTCGACGTTTCCGATGATCGGCGGGTGCTGTTTATTCATGCCATGTTCCTGGACAACGAGCAGGAGCTCCGGAACAGCCTTAAAGATATGGAGCGTCGGGTCTTAGAGATCTTACGCTAACCAAAAGGAGGACCTGTGCATATTGTTTATTTACTAACCTTTGGGTTACTCAGCATCGCGTTTGTACTCATTTTCATTCGCTTGATTCTGGGTCCGACATTACCTGATCGGGTTGTTGCGCTCGAGTTACTTGCGACCGTAGCGGTAGCGATGACCGGTACCTATGCAATTTTTACCGACCGCTCAAGCTTTATCGATGTCGCGATTGTGGCGGCGTTAACTGCATTCTTAGGTGCAATCGGCTTTGCCCGCTTCTTAGAACGAGGAGGCCCGCGCGATGATTGAGTATATTTTAGACTGGATTATTGCCATTCTGATGTTGTCTGGCGGCATGTTTACCTTGCTTGCTGCGGTAGGTATCTTACGCCTGCCAGACCTGCTGACGCGAATGCACGCAAGTACCAAAGCGGGTGCATTAGGGGTGGCCCTGATGATGGCAGCAGCAATGCTGCACTTTAACGACCTTGTCGTGATTGCTAAAGCGCTTGCGGTGGTGATGTTTATTTTTATCACGGCCCCCATTGCTGCACACGCCATCGGTCGCGCCGGCTACTTCGTTGGCGTGCCTATTTGGGTAAAAACCGTAAAAGACGAGCTGTTTAACCGTTACGACTCAGACACTCACCGCTTACGCAGTGGCTTAGAAACACCGGAAGAGCTCGCAGCGCTGAAACCAAGTAAAGATAAGCCGCGAATTCGCGTCAGTACGAAGAAATAAATTAGCTGCGAAACAGCGAATACAAAGGCCTGCATCAAGAGATTGAAGCAGGCCTTTTTGTTCTTGTAAGGTGGTATTTAATTCTGACTTGCCGCACTCATGTGCAGAATAGTTTAAGGCTCCAGCTCTTCGGCTGTGAACAAGTCTTTAAACAATGGCGTGCTTAAATACCGTTCTGCCGAGCTTGGCAACACCACAACGATGGTTTTTCCTGCGTACTCCGGTAGGCAAGCAATGCGGTTTGCAGCAACCACAGCGGCGCCCGACGAGATACCAGCGAGAATCCCTTCCTCGCGCATGAGCCGATGTGCCATCGCATAGGCTTCATCATTCGTGACTTGCTGAGTGCCAGTAATTAAGCTCAAGTCTAAGTTCTGTGGCACAAAGCCAGCGCTAATACCTTGAATTTTATGAGGGACGTGAGTCAGCTCCGAACCTGCAATGGTTTGACTGATGAGCGGCGAGTCCGCCGCTTCGACTGCCCAAATCGCCAATGGCTGGCCTTGCTTTTTAAAGTAGCGGCCAACCCCGGTTAGCGTGCCACCAGTGCCCACCCCAGCAACAAAGACATCGACCTGCCCTTGCAAGCTGGCATGAATTTCGGGACCTGTCGTTTCTTCGTGAATCGCGGGGTTCGCAGGGTTCTCAAATTGGCGTGTAAAATAGTAGCGTCCCGGCTCTGCCGCCATTAACTCTGCTACCTTCGCTAATGCGCCTTTCATACCATTCTCAGCGGGTGTCAAAACGATCGTTGCGCCGAGGGCTTTCATCAGCTTACGGCGTTCTAAACTAGCCGAGCGCGGCATCACCAATGTCACCTTGTAGCCTTTCGCAGCGGCTACACTGGCAAGTGCGATACCGGTATTACCTGAAGTCGCTTCAATGAGCTCCTGATTGGCGCTGAGTGCACCACTGCGCTCAGCCTCACGCACGAGACCAAGCCCTAAGCGGTCTTTGACACTACCAGCAGGGTTACGGCTTTCCATCTTGGCATACACGCGAGCCTTTGCATCGCTGCTTAGCACTCGGTTTAAACGGACGAGCGGCGTAAAGCCGATGCTGTCGGCGTTGTTCTCAAATACACTTGGAAACGTCATCAGTTACTATCCTTTTTCTGCTGGCTTTCAGTGCTAGCTGTGTCAGTGGCTTCTGCATCAGTGCTTTCTGTTTCAGTGCTTTCTGTATCAGAGCTTTCTGTATAAGTACTTTCTGCATCAGTAGCCTTAACCCGAATCCGTGCCGCTTCTTTCTCGGCCTGAAGAATGTCTTCGTCTTCTAGCTCGATGGGTGGCAGATCGCCACAGACATTGCCACCCATGCGGTTAATCGTTTTGCACATTTCCGCCACACGTTCATCGAGCACGTGTACATGGTCAAGCATCCGTCCCATCACCGTCGCCACGGGGTCGGGGTTGTCCGGCGACACCGCATAGGCATCAAAACCATATTTCTTCGCCATGGCTTCGCGCTTATCTTTTGCATCGGAGTGACTGTCTGCTGCCGCTGGTTGGGCTTGACTAACAATACGACCCGGAATGCCAATGACGGTTGCACCGGCGGGCACGTCGCGAACAACCACAGCGTTCGAGCCAATCCGCGCGTTTTCCCCAATCTGCAGCGGGCCTAAAACTTTTGCGCCAGCACCAATGACGACACCGTTGGCAAGGGTTGGATGGCGCTTACCGTGCTTCCAACTCGTACCACCTAAAGTAACCCCATGGTACAAAGTACAGTCATCACCAATTTCTGCGGTTTCACCAATCACCACGCCCATGCCGTGGTCAATAAAGAAACGGCGGCCAATTTTTGCTCCCGGATGAATTTCCACACCGGTAAGCCACCGCGCAATGGTGGATATCCAGCGTGCCAGCCATTTTAGCTTCCAGCGCCATAAGCAATGGCTAAAGCGGTGAATCCAAATAGCATGAAGTCCTGGATAGTTCGTCAGTACTTCAAAGAAGTGACGAGCGGCTGGATCGCGTGCGTACACACTGGCGATATCTTCGCGAATTCCGCGGAATAACATAAGCGACTCTCTGTCGTTTGCTTAGTCCAAAACACGGCAATGACCTGACCTAGATAATCCATTGCCGTACCACTAATATGTGTTAAGTTGATGCAATTATAACGTTTATCAAGCCCAAGCGGAAAATACACTAAAAATTTCTGCACGGAAGCGCATACAACGAGGAACTTCTATGAAAATAACATTAAAACGAACGCTACTCAGCGCCTGTTGTTTCGCTGCCATGTCTTTACCGGCAGCTGCGGATACGTTAATTCATGCGGGAAAGCTCATTGACGGTACCGGGGCAAATCCACTGACTAATTTAACCATCCGGATTGTCGATGACCGCATTGTTGCCGTCGAGCGCGGCTTCACTGAGCCGACTAGCAATGACACGGTTATTGATCTCTCGGATAAAACCGTGCTGCCCGGCTTTATTGACATGCACACCCATATTACTTCGCAGTCTGAACCGGGCTCTTACTTACACCGCTTTACGCATAACCCCGCCGACACAGCGTTTCGCGCCGCGTATTTTGCCAACATCACCCTCAATGCTGGGTTTACCACGGTGCGCGATCTCGGCGACAGCTTTGCCACCAGCGTTTCATTACGTAACGCCATCAATAGCGGCTATGTTCCCGGACCACGCATCTATACGGCGGCGAAGTCATTAGCGACCACTGGCGGCCACGCCGATCCGAGCAATGGCTATCGCCAAGGTCTAGTGCCAACGCCAGGCCCAATGGAAGGTGTACTGAACGGAACTGATCAAGCCCGCCAAGCGGTTCGTGCGCGTTACCAAGAAGGCGCCAACTTAATCAAATTAACCGCGACAGGTGGTGTTTTGAGCTTAGCTGCTTCCGGTGACAACCCGCAATTTATGGACGATGAGTTAGCCGCCATTGTTGCAACTGCCCGTGATTACGATATGAAGGTTGCGGTACACGCGCATGGAAAGGACGGTATGGTGCGCGCAATTAAAGCAGGGGTCGACTCGATTGAACATGGCACCTACATGGACGAAAGCGTATTTGCCCTAATGAAAGAACACGGCACGTACTATGTACCGACGATTACAGCCGGCAAATCGGTGGCCGAACGTGCGGAGATTCCAGGCTACTTCCCACCTCAGGTTGCCGCCAAAGCACGAACCATTGGGCCATTGATTCAAGACACTTTCAGCCGCGCTTATCAGGCGGGAGTTAAGATCGCCTTTGGCACCGATGCCGGTGTTTTTGACCATGGCGAGAATGCACGCGAGTTTGTCTACATGGTGGAAGCCGGTATGCCGCCTCTAGAAGCCATTACTACAGCGACGAAGCATGCTGCTGAGTTACTCGGCGAGTGGGATAATTTAGGTAGCATTACCGCTGGCAAATATGCCGACATCATTGCTGTTGATGGTGACCCACTCGAAGATATTCGTGTGCTGGGTCACGTCCGTTTTGTCATGAAAGGCGGTGTTGTTTACCGCCATGACTAGGTTGCAATTAAGTGTTTGAGTGCCTAAGTGCTTGAGTGCTTACGTGCTTAAGTACTTAAGTGCGCTATAACCAAACAAAGTAAGGGCGAAATAGTGTCGTCGGCTTAAAGCGCCTGACGACGCTCTTTCACCCAAACTAACAAGGTCGCGACATCCGCTTGAATCGCTTCTTCCATTTCGACCTCATAACCTTCACGCTCTAAGTCCATTTTCCGAATTTCTTTTTTCGGAAATTCTTTGCGTGCGTCATGGGTCGGCATGTGTTTAATCCGATCATGCATCTCATGAATTGCCGGCCAACGGGCGGCGTAGCCCGCTCGCTCAGCGTCTGGCAAATTATCTAAGAGAACGGCAATACGAATACAGCCTTCCGAGAGCGGACACTGGTCTTGCTGCATGGCTAAGGCAATCGTGTGAATGCTTTCATGCAAGTAGTTGTTTCGTTTCGCTTCACCAGCTGCCAGTGCTTTGTTTTGCGCACGCAAGCGCGCCAACAACAGACCAGCATAAACACTCAAGCCAGCTATAATCACGATTCCTAACACTGCTAAAAGCCACATCACTATAGACACCTCATTATTCATAGTTAATCGTTTTTGTCGTCAGATTCGTCGTCAAATTCGAAATCAAACTCATCAACGCTACTGAAGCGCTCACCCGACGTTTCATACTCGACATTATCATCGCCTTCATCCCAATCATCGTCGAGCTCGTCAAGGTCAATGCCAAGCTGTTCAGCGAGCTCTTGATAGCGCGAGAGCTTCTCGTCCACATACGCTTGATCCGCTTTATTGAGTACGTAGCCAGACTCTAACTTGGTCAATAGGTCTTGTAACTTGCGGTCGTTCTCAAGTTGCGCAAATTCCAGCTCTGGCGTGAGCGCTTGCGCAGCCACTTTTAACGCGATCGGTTTTTTCGATCCTAAGCGCGGATCGGATGTGTTTTTACCTTTGGCGGCGCCGTGAAGTTTTTGGCTTTGGACACCGTAGCGACTGCCCGGCTTTTGCCCCTTACCTTTGTCTTTGCCTTTCGGCTCAGTCTTCTTGGCGTCTGTGGGCGTACGCTCCACTTTTCGTGGTGCCAGCGGACCCGGTTTGCGAGACTTTTTAATGCGCGTCATATAACGATGCTTACCCTATAGCGAATCGAGATGGAAAATCTACCCTATAGGATAACGTATTCTGCGTGTTTCAGCATTAAGAGATGAATTTTACGGCAGGGAGAAAATAAAAAAGGCGATGAAATCATCGCCTTGATTTGAACCCGCACACCCCCCCAGGGTGAATTCGAGAACGATTGTCGCTAGTTCCTACATTATTATTATTCTTCCGTGTTTTACTTGCCTCTTTTTATCCGCACTTCAGGAGGAGCCTTGAGGTTCCGCCGGTGCGCCTTTTTCTCAGCAAGAATTTTTTACTGCAAAAACCTTTTTGCTAATAACAGACTGCAACACTTGTCATTATTCGTATTTATGTTTTGTTCGCGCTGTTTTCTTGGTGAAACATTCACGAACTTGCGCTGTTAGCTTTACTGCTATGAAGACCCAAAACAGAAGGTTACGCAGTGCTTTCCCAAAATGTTATGTCGCCTCCTGGCGTATTTTTATTCCCTTTGGTCGTTTTTGTTTTTATTTTTGTTAACGACTTTTTAATTTTCGCTTATTGAGCTCAGCCCTAAGCGTTGTATCGAGAGACTATCACAAAATTACAACAAGTCACCAATTAATTTCTGTTTTTTTCTATTTTTTCTTGGTGAATGCTGTTTCGGCATTCGCTCAGGCCTTATTTCGTCTGGCTTTGAGCGCCCTAACCTGGGTCACTGCCGAGGAGCTCTCGAGGCTTTCCCCTTGTCCTTATAGCGCCCTAGAATACGAAAAATCGAAGTGAAAGCAACTATTGATTCGTTATAAAAATGAGCTTTTTATTCAAAATTGAATATTTTTACAACGATTGTATAACTTTTAATATAGATCTAAGGGGGTGGCAACCTGGCTGATTCCATAGCAGAATGAGGCCTAAGTTTTTGAGTCCGTAATGAAAAGGTATCCTTCATGCAAAAAAAAGCAACGCTTCTTCTCACCAGTGCAATTTTACTTGCCTTATCGGGCTGCCAGAGCACAGCGACTAATTCAGGAACCGCAAGTTCAAATACTAATCGTACAGGCTCTGTTGTAACCGCTGCTGCAGTCACCGCAGACGCTAAGTTTACTGAACTTGCTGAGCAAGCATGGGCCTATAATCAAGGTCAGTATTTAATTGCCCGGGGTGCGGACGGCCGCCCTGGCGATCGATTGAACGACATTTCTCCGGAGGCTCTGCAAGAGCGCTACGAAACTCGTAAAGGGTTTTATCAACAGCTTGCCGCTATGGATGCAAGTACGCTCAGCGCTGACAATCAAATTAACCGTGACATGTTGATGTATGCATTGCGCAATCAGATTTCGCAGTACGAATTCAACATGCACTTAATGCCGCTGACCAATGAAACCGGCCCACATAACACCATCGCCCGCTTGCCACAGCAAGTGCGTTTTAATGGTGCGGATGACTTCAATCGCTATTTGCAACTGCTCAATGACGTGCCGGCCTGGCTAGCGCAGCAAACAGCCTATATGCGTGAGGGTCTCGAGCGCGGCATCGCGCAACCGCAGGTTGTCCTGCAAACCTTCCCTGCTGGCGTACTGGCCTACGTGACCGTTGATCCTGCCGAGAGTATTTTTTATCGTCCAATTCACCAAGCGCAACGTTGGTTAACCGACGAGCAGTTCCGTGACCTCGAAATTGAAGCGCAAACGATCATCGCAACGCAGGTGAACCCAGCGTTACAAGACTTTCATGACTTTTTAGCAAATGAATACGTGCCGAACACACGTACTGACATCGCGGCGACTGACTTGCCGAATGGTCATGCTTTCTATGCAAATCGAGTTAAGCACTACACCACGCTCGACCTCTCCGCCGAGGAAATCCATGAAATTGGGCTTGCTGAAGTCGCGCGTATTCGCGCAGAAATGCAGGAAGTCATTGATGAAGTTGGATTTAATGGCAGCTTCGCCGAGTTTATCCACTTCCTCCGGACCGACCCGCAGTTCTATGTGGAAACTGGCGAAGAGCTCCTGAAAGAAGCGGCGTATATTGCCAAGCGCGCTGATCATGTCCTGCCGCGCTTGTTCCGGCATTTACCACGAACGCCTTATGGCGTTGTGCCGGTACCTGCAGAGATTGCGCCAAATTACACCCAGGGTCGTTACTCAAGTGCATCACGTGACGATGAAGCCGGTGAATATTGGGTGAACACCTATGCTGTGGAAACTCGCCCGCTTTACGAGTTAGAAGCGTTAACACTGCACGAAGGTGTGCCGGGCCACCACTTACAAATCGCGCTCGCGCAGGAAATGGAGAACGTTCCAGATTACCGTCGTTCAACCTATATTTCTGCATTTGGTGAAGGCTGGGGTTTGTATGCCGAGTACTTGGGCTTAGAAACTGGCTTCTACCAAGACCCTTACAGCAATTTCGGTCGTTTGACCTATGAAATGTGGCGAGCTGCTCGTTTAGTGGTCGATACCGGTATGCACGCACTCGGCTGGAGTCGCGACGAGGCTGTGGAGTTTTTAGGTAGCAATACCGCGCTCTCACTGCACAACGTCAACACCGAAATTGATCGTTACATTAGTTGGCCAGGCCAAGCCTTGTCGTACAAGCTCGGTGAGTTGACCATTAAGCGCTTGCGAGCTGAAGCTGAAGCAGCACTTGGAAATGATTTCGATCTGCGTGAATTCCATGACGAAGTACTGAAGAATGGCAGTGTGCCGTTAGCAACACTTGAGCAGCAAATTCGCGATTACATCCAAGGAAAATTGGCGCAGTGATAAACACTGCGCCTTTATGCTAACCGCGAGCTGGAATCGGTTTGCGGTTAGCTAACCACACCCCAAGAAGAATAAAGCCCATGCCGGCAAATTGGTATGCGCCGATAGTTTCCCCACTCAAGACACCGAGGGTCATGGCGACGATAGGAATCAAGTAGGTCACTGAACTGGCAAATACCGTTGTTGCAATTTGGACTAAGTGATTGAACAGAATCAACGCCAACGCAGTACCAACAACACCTAACACAACGACAGCGGTGAATGAGCCCCATGCAGTGGTATCGGTAAGTTTGCTCGCCACTTCACCTGGGCCGATTAAGTACAAGACCGCAATCGGTAAAACCATAAGCAATGACACGCCCGTAATCGTCAATGGTGTTTGATCCGGTAAGTAGGTCTTAATCAAGTTTAAGTTCATGCCATAGCAGAAAGTCGCCGCGACAATAAACAAGGCATAGCTATTGATGGTCAGCTGCCCAGAAGCATTGAGCAACACTAGCATCAGCGTGCCGCCTAAACCAATCAGTAAGCCAAACACCGTACGGCCGGTGACCCATTGCCGGAAAATAATCGCGCCGATAATTAACGTGAACAATGGCGTGAGTGCATTCAGTGCGCCGGTGACGCCGCTGTCGATGCGGGTTTGTGCTAAGGCAAACAGAAAAGCAGGCAAGAGACTTCCGGTTAAACCCACCGATGCGACCACAAACCATTGGTGACGCTTCAGACGGTGCATGCGCACAATCGCAAACGGCGCCAAAAAAGCCGCTGCTGCCGCTAGGCGGACCGCTGCTACTTCAACTGGTGTGAACGTCAATAAGCCCATTTTGATTAACCAAAATGAGCTGCCCCAAATAAGTGCTAAGGTAAAAAGCTTAGCCCATGTGGACCACGGGTAAGGTACTGAATCGGTCATGCTATTCCTGTGTCTGGAGTCTTGCTGTGGCTTTCAACACTGCAGGTGGAACACCTCTCGACTAGTCGAGGCGAGCGCTTCGGTGGAAACGCTACGACTGTATACTGCCTTCCGTGGACGATTGATCATCCTCATCGGCAGGTAAACTAAACCAACCTTGCAAAATTCGCTCTAAGTCCGGCAGCCCACTTTTATTCAACGACGAAAAGGTAATCACTTGCACGTCACCATTAAAGCCTGGCAACGCTTCTTGAATTTGCATCAGTGTCGCTTTCCGCGCGCCGCTTTTTAATTTATCCGCTTTGGTCAGCACCACAAGCACCGGCAAGTCGCTTTCCACGGCCCAATGAATTAACTCTTGGTCCAAGTCTTTCATTGGGTGACGAATGTCCATTAATACAACTAAACCACGTAGACATTTGCGTTTTTGGAGGTACTCCGAAAGTGCCTGTTGCCATTTGTGTTTCATCGCTAACGGAACTTTCGCGAAACCGTAACCGGGCAAATCGATTAAGCGACGGCCGTCATCCAAACTAAATACATTAATTTGCTGGGTACGTCCCGGGGTTTTACTCGTCCGCGCTAGGCTTTTTTGCTTGGTGAGGGTGTTCAACGCGCTTGACTTCCCAGCGTTCGAACGCCCAGCGAAAGCGACTTCTAGCCCTTCGTCGGCAGGAAGATGACGAATGTCGGGTGCACTTGTAATAAATCGTGCGGATTGAAAATGTACGCTTTGGCTACTCACTACGAACCTCAATTACTCAGGAAGGTCGGGTATTATGAACGAATAATAGGCTACCGCCAACCTAAGAACCGTCAATCAGACGTTTCATCGCGGCGAGAATCGTGTAAAATAGCGTCTGGAATTTTTTTCGGGCTTTGGCCCAGCTGAAGACAAAGAATAAACAGAGAAGAGAGATCATGAAAAAACTCGCGATTCTATGTGGTTTTGTGTTGTTCGCCAGTGGCGCTGCTACGGCTCAAGCCGATGTTCAAGGCGATGCCGAAGCTGGGCAGTCAAAGTCTGTTACTTGTGCGGCATGTCACGGCCAAACGGGTACCAGCCCTTCTGGCGACTTCCCGAACATTGGCGGCCAAGGCTACAAATATTTAGTTAAGCAATTAATGGACTACCGTTTAGGCGCGCAAACAAATGGCGCTGAAGGTCGTAACAACATGCTCATGGCCTCACAGGTTGTGAACTTAAGTGACCAAGACATCCATGACCTTGCTGCATTCTATGCAAGTCAAGAACATCCGGTTGGCACTGTTGACGAAGAAATCGTCGAAGAAGCACAGCGTTTGTTTATGGGTGGCGATTTGGATCGCGGCATCACTGCCTGTGCAGCGTGTCACGGCCCAAGCGGCTTAGGTATGGGCTTAGCAGCATTTCCATTGTTAAGCGGCCAGCACGCCGAGTACACAGCGCTCACTTTAAAAGAGTTCCGCTCTGGTGACCGCAGCAACGATCCAAACGGCATGATGCGTGATATCGCAGCACGCTTAACGGACCGTGACATCGAAATCTTGTCAAAGTACATTCGTGGTCTGTATTAGGAACACTCGGGTGATTTAAACGAAATACGCGATAACCACCCTTTTGTTAAGATTATTAAGAACCGCTACTCCTCGGATGAACTGACCCCATAAAGTTGGACTCATTTCTAAGCGGCTAACAAGGCCTGATTTCGATAATCAATCGGACTCAGGCCTTTTAGTTTGAGCTTAATTCGTTTGGTGTTGTAATAATCGATGTATTCTTTGATGTTTTCAATGAGTTCATCGGCGCTTTTAAATACTTCATTGTGATACATCTCTGTTTTTAGGATTGCAAAGAAGTTCTCTGCTACTGCATTATCTAGACAGTTACCTTTCCTCGACATGCTCTGCGGTAAACCTTTTTCTCTCATTTGTCGTTGGTAAGCTCTATTTTGATATTGCCAGCCTTGGTCAGAGTGGATGATAGGCATTTCATTCGGCCTAAGCTTACCTATCGCTTTCCTCAGCATGTCTGTAACTAGCGGTAACGTCACGGATTTACGGACTTCATAACTGACCACTTCTTGATTAAAAAGGTCGATGACAGGGGAGAGATACACCTTTTGCTCCCCGACTTTGAACTCTGTCACATCAGTAACCCACTTTTGGTTTGGCTTATCCGCTGTAAACTTTCTTTGTACTAAATCCGGCGCTATTCGACCGACTTCACCTTTGTAGGACTTATACCGTTTAGGTCTTACTTTTGACTTCAATCCGAGTTCACACATAAGTCGTTGCACACGTTTATGGTTCACTGACATGCCGGATAAACGCAGTGTAAGGGTTATTCTTCGATATCCATAACGTCCTTTATGCGCATGGTAAACCTTCTGGATTTGAGACTTCAAAGTTTCATCAGGGCATACTCGGCTTATGGATTGCCGATGGTAGTAATACACGCTTTTGGGTAAGCCTGTTGCTTTGAGTAAATGCTTTAAATTAAATCTCGCCTTGAGCTCATGGACCACTAGGGTCTTTTCTTTGCTTGTTTCTTTTTTGCTTGAGCCAAGGCTTCTAACTTTTTTAAGACGGCATTTTCCGCACGCAGGTAGTCTAATTCTTCCCGTAACTCTTTCTCAGTCATCTGCTCTGACGGTTTAGGCTCAGAAGGGTTATGCTTCATACGGGGTTTGCCTCTCTTCTTTGGAATAAGTCCGGGGATACCTTCGAGAGAATAAAGCTTTTGCCACTGAAATAATATTCCTGGCGATGATAAGTCATAGTATGCACTGGTATAAGCGAGCGACCAGTCATTCAATTGCATCGCTTTTAACGCATTCATTTTGAAAAACGATGTGTAAGGATAGTCTGAGTGAAGAAAACTACTTTCGCCATGAAGTCGATAAACCGATGACCAATAGCGGATTTGCCTAGATGAAACATTGAACCTTCGACCTAGCTCCAGTGAGCTTTCGCATTGCGCAAGTTTGGCTAGTTCAAGCTTAAATGTTCTTTGATGTTTGGACATAAAAAGACCCCCAGTAATTGGAATGTCCAACTATTGGGGGTCAGTTCACGGAGTGGCGGTTTTTTTATTGCTTGAGTTTAACCGGCCGTAGCTAACGCCCAATAAAAAGCCCCGGGCAAATTGACCGGGGCAAATGATGTCCAGGGAAAACATCTTGGGAGAGCATTACGCTCACTAAGTATGAGTCCCAATTAGGAAAAAAGTTTCGGATAAAATTTTGCTGTTTTTCAGTTGGTTATAAAATAACCAGATAAAATACTGAACTGACAGCTCAGTTGCGTAGGCATACCCGCCTCCGCTATCCAAACAAATAGCCGTTAGTGCGCCTCGTCCCAGTTGTCTCCAATACCCGCATCGGCAATTAGCGGCACATCAAGGGTGACTGCTTGTTCCATCACTGCGACAAGTTTCGGTACATAGGTGTCGACCTTATCGGCGCGAATTTCAAAAACCAATTCATCGTGCACTTGCATGGTTAGGAACACATCACCTTCGGCCACGTTGCTAGGGTCTTTCAGCCATGCGGCAACATCAAGCATGGCTTTTTTCATGATGTCGGCTGCAGAGCCCTGCATCGGGGCGTTAATTGCTGCACGCTCCGCGGCATTGCGGCGCATTGCATTACGCGCGTTAATTTCTGGCAAATACAGGCGGCGGCCAAAGATTGTTTCCACATACCCCTGTGCTGAAGCTTGTTTGCGGGTACGTTCCATGTAGTCTTGCACACCAGGAAATCGCTCGAAATACACATTCATATAGTGCTGGGCGTCATTACGACTGATATCGAGTTGACGTGCCAAACCGAATGCCGACATACCATAAATCAGGCCAAAGTTGACCGCTTTGGCACGTCGACGCTGCTCAGATGTCACCTCTTCAAGTGGCACACTAAACACTTCCGCAGCCGTTGCTTTGTGAATATCGCGACCACGAGCAAACGCTTCTAAGAGGCCTTTTGACTGCGACAAGTGCGCCATAATCCGTAATTCGATTTGCGAATAGTCAATCGCGACGACTTTGTAGCCTTGCGGTGCTATAAACGCTTTACGTACTCGCCGACCTGCTTCGTTCCGAATCGGAATATTCTGTAAATTCGGATCGGTTGACGACAAGCGCCCGGTCGCTGTTACCGCTTGATGATACGACGTATGAATACGGCCGGTTTGGGCTTTAATCATACGTGGTAATTTATCGGTATAGGTCGACTTCAGTTTCGCCAAGCCGCGATGACGTAGAATTAAGTCGGGTAATGGATAGTCCAATGCAAGCTCTTGCAGTACTTCTTCTGCTGTCGACGGCGCACCTTTGGGGGTTTTCTTCTTCACTGGCAGACCGAGCTGCTCGAAGAGTATGCTTTGCAGTTGCTTCGTCGAGTTTAAATTGAACGGTTCGCCAGCAATCTCAAAAGCGTCCTTCTCAATTTCTGCTAACTCTTTGGTAATTTCTTGGCTCTGCTTGGCTAGCTGGTCGGCATCGACTTGGACACCACGTCGCTCCATCATCGCCAAAATAGGAATCAGTGGTAACTCGAGCTCCCGCAATACCTCTTGCAGGCGTCCTTCGGCTAATACGCGCGGCCACAAGACTTCATGCAAACGCAAAGTAATATCCGCATCTTCCGCCGCATACGGAGCAGCTTGGGCGATGGACACCTCGTCAAAGCGCTTTTGTTTGCTACCTTTGCCGGCAACATCTTCATAGGCAATGGTTTTATGACCTAAATGCTGTAACGACAACGTGTCCATATCGTGGCGCGAACTGGTGCTATTCAGCACGTAGGACGCCAGCATAGTATCGTTGAAGATCCCACGGACACGAATACCATAGCGTCGAAACACATGCATATCGTACTTAATATGCTGACCTATTTTTTGCGGTTTCGCGTCTTCTAATAATGGCTTCATTTGCGCCAGCACCCAATCGCGATCGAGCTGCTGCGAACCGTCGAGGTCTTGGTGCATCAGTGGCACATAGGCGGCCTCACCTGGTGCAACCGCGAAGGAAATACCCACTAACTCGGCTTCCATGTAATCAATACTGGTGGTTTCCGTATCAATGGCGAAATAGTCAGCCTGCTGCAAACGCTTCAGCCAATCGCTAAATGTGTCTTTGTCGGTGATAGTGACATAACGACTGCGGTCAATGGGCGCCAACGCAGTGCTGTTTTCTGCTGCATTTCCTGCACTTGCCGCACTACTTGTTGCGTTAGCAGCCGAATTCGCGTCGCGCGCGTCTTTATCCTTACCGTTGCCATTTACGCCTTCGGCTTTATCCATACCTGTTTCGAGTGCCTTGGCGGCATGGCCAGCACCAGCATGTTCCGCTGATTGCTCACCTTTTTCGAGTAGCTCACCTAACCATCGTCGGAATTCACACTGCTTATACAGCTCGGCTAAACGCTCGTCGTCGGGTTCGGCAAGGATTAACTGTTCTGGCTTGAGATCCAGCTCCACATCGAGCTTAATCGTTGCCAACTCTTTCGACAGCAGCAAAATATCGCGATGTTCTTTAAGCTTCGCCGGCATGGTTTTCGCGCCGCGGAAACTAAGCTCAGCAACTTTGTCTGGATTAGCCAACATGTTCTCAATGCTGTCCATGCCAGCGAGCATCGCTAACGCTGTTTTTTCACCAACGCCCGGTAAGCCAGGAATGTTATCTGAGCTATCGCCCATGAGCGCAAGAAAATCGATCATCTGATCCGGGCGCACACCATATTTTTCGGGTACCGCCGCTTCGTCCAGTACTGTGTTTGTCATGGTGTTAATTAAAATGACATGCTCATTAACCAACTGCGCCATGTCTTTGTCGCCAGTACTAATGAGGGTCGTTCGGCCTTCTTGCGCGGCTTGCTGGGCTAGAGTGCCAATGACATCGTCTGCTTCGACACCTTCGATACTGATGAGTGGCAATCCCATAGCCCGGATAATTGCATGCAGCGGTTTAATTTGCGAACGCAGGTCATCCGGCATCGGTGGTCGATTGGCCTTGTACTCCGCATACATGTCATTGCGGAATGTCGTCCCTTTTGCGTCAAAAACCACGGCCATGTGTGTTGGATGATACTGGTTCAACAAACTCCGCAGCATATTCACAACGCCATAGATTGCCCCCGTCGGTTCACCCGCAGAATTAGTTAAGTGTGGCGGCGCATAATAAGCGCGAAACAAATAAGAAGAGCCATCAACAAGAATAAACGGCTGGTTGGGAATTTGTGGTGACGACATAGCAAAAAAACCTGTTTCTGATAGCACAGTAGAATGCTGTAAGAATGCCACAGACTTGCCATTCTGGCTAATCGGGAAGAATAATTTAGTCGATCACGGAATCCGTGCGAACAACCTGTGGATAACTCTGTGAAAAACGATCGATTCTGCCGTAAATCCGAAGCATCGGATAGCAGCATGAAATGAATGTAAGTGCTTGATTTAACAGGGATAGAACCGCAACCCAGACTGCCTATTTTTGTTTTTGTTGGCTTTTGAGCCAGCTGTGGAAACCGCTTTAGTCGAACTTCAATCAAAGATAGTTTAAAGTACCGACTTAGTGCCGTTTGTGACAAATCGCTCGTCACAATTTATATTTTTTTGTAAGCAATTTCCTAACAGGTTTGACAGATTAGCACAATCAATCGCCAATACCAGATCAAAATTCGATCTTTTTTAACATTTTTTGATCTGAGCAACGGCGTTTTTATAAACGAAAATAATTGAGGAGTGAGGCTATGAAAAAAATCGCTGTTTTATTAAGTGGTTGTGGTGTTTTTGACGGCAGCGAAATTTATGAGACCGTCATCACCCTACTCGCAATTGAACGCAACGGTGCGAGCTATCAATGTTTCGCTCCCAATAAAGATCAATTCCACGTGATCGATCATCACGCCCAACAACCTGTGTCCGAAACTCGCAACGTGCTGACGGAAGCTGCGCGTTTAGCACGTGGCAATGTCAAACCGTTACACGACCTGAAGGTTCATGAGTTTGACGCCCTAATTATCCCAGGTGGCTTTGGCGCCGCGAAAAACTTTTCAGATTTTGCCGTCAAAGGCGCAGACGCAGCTGCGGACCAAGACGTGGTGGCATTCTGTCAGCAGTTTGCCGCAGCCAAAAAGCCGGCTGGCTACATGTGTATTGCCCCAAGCCTATTGCCTTTCGTGTACGGTCATGGCATTCAATTGACCATCGGCAATGACAATGACACCGCTCAAGCCCTTGAGCAGCTGGGTGCAAAACACATTGACTGTGCGGTCAGTGACATTGTTGTTGACGAGCAGCACCGCGTGGTCACGACTCCGGCATATATGCTAGCAGGCTCTTTAAGTGAAGCGGCCAGTGGCATCGACAAACTCGTTGCCAAAGTTCTGAGCTTAGCAACGACCGACTAACGCCGGCAGCACCCGAAAACAAAAGGCCCAACGAGTTAGGTTGGGCCTCTGGCTAGTATGCATGTTGGTTACTGGTGCTTTCGCACTGCATATTCATTTGCGCCAACTATTGGATCGGAAAGCCATTCGCTTCTAACACGCCATTCTCAATTGTCAGGCGTAACGGCATTTCTTGCGCTTCAGCAGGTAAGGTCAACAGTAGCATTTGCATCATGGGTGGCATTTCCGCAACCGTTAAATCCAAGCGCACGCCATTCATTACCCAGCCGTAATCTACCAGTTCATCGTTTTCGAGCAGTTCCAAAGTTTCGAGCCAAACGTCAAGCATGAGCGCGACTTTACCGCTCATTGTTAAGGTCCCAAATTGCTCGCTGGTGCCGTTAAATCGCGTTAATTCTAGCTCTGGCTCTTGCGTTTCTAGGTTCAAGCTTTGGACCAATTCAAGATCAAAATCATCCATCTCACCGGTGAGAAAGTATTGCTGGATTTTAATCACGTCGTTCGCCAAGACACCGTTTAAACGCCATTCCATATCCACCTCATTGCGACCTTCGAGGAAAGGAATATCCATGGCCGTTGTGCCATAGAGAGTCGCCGTGTCGCGCGTCAGATCCATAAAGAAGGTGTAGCGGATACCGTCACTTTGCCATTGCTCTTGTTCACCGGTAAATGACATGCTACCGATGTCGACACGCAGGTCGACGACTTCAGCGATGCCATTGCGGATTTGCGTCCCCCAGTGCGCTTTAACGTCGTTCATGGATAGGACATCGATGCCAGGCGTACCAATTTTGACGGACGGAAATTGCCAGTCGGCCACAACCTTATTACCAACGAGAGCTACCTGTACTGTAGCTGGCGCAATATCGAAAACCATACCATCAAATTCGGCTTTGAACTCGTCTGCTGCATAGTCAACAAACAAGCCACCGCGCGATACTTTTCCGGTCGACGTGTAGGTATAAGGTGCTATCGGCTCATCGGCTAAAATGCTCGTGAACTGACTGCTTCCTTGTCCTTGCCAACGTGCACTGAGGAAGCCATAGGTAAGGTGAACTTCTTCTGAAAATGTGAGAGACATTGAGTCATCGACGGCATTCTCGCCATAAACTCGAAGCTTACCGGAACGAAAACCTTGCTCGAGCCATTCCACATTAATCGACACTTCATGGTATTCGGAAAACTCGGTTAGCATCCGCGGCAATTGCTCTTCAGCCAGCTTTTTCGTGGTCAGAACGCCCGCTATGTAACCTGTTACAGCCAAAATAATGACCACAATTAAAATATTCTTTTTCATAATCTTCCCGATAGTTTTTGCTTAAATTCAGCGACTTTCCTTGCCCGCTTGTTTGTTAAAACTTTCTTACTAGTACTGCCATTTGCCTACAACGGCCAGAAATAGAGTAATGCCGGAATACTGACCGCCAAAACAATGAGCTGCAATGGTAGCCCCATTTGCCAATAATCCCCAAATTTAAATCCGCCAGGCCCTAAAATTAATGTGTTGTTCTGGTGCGCAATCGGCGTTAAGAACGCACAGGAAGCTCCAACCGCTACCGCCATTAAAAAGGCGTCTGGGTTCAACCCTAACTGATTCGACACGCTCACCGCAATTGGACACATCACCGCTGCTGTCGCTGCATTATTCATGATGCTGGTGAGAAGCGTTGTGACAATCAAAATAAAGCCAAGAATCATCGGCGGACTGCTGTCTCGTAATGCCACCAGAGCCGTCTCAACGATTAAGTCTGCCGCACCCGTAGTCTCCATCGCCATTGCTATGGGTATTAGCGCAGCGAGTAACACCACCACGGACCAGTCGATGTTTTCGTACACTTGACGCAAAGGAATTACCCGCAGCGCCATAACCGCGAACATGCCACCGGCAAAAGCAACGGCGGCCGACGCAATACCGGTCGCAGCGAGCGCAACCGCAGCAACCATAATAATCGAGGCCAATGCCGCGCGTTTCTTACTGGGCACACGCACGGTTCGTTCGGCAAGCGGAACGCAGCTATAGTTGTTGGCAAACTGGGTCAGTGCCTCGGCAGTGCCTTGCATTAACAGCACACTTCCCGACTGAATTTTGGTTTGTCGTAAGCGTTTGACCGTTTGGCTACCTTCATAAGAGATAGCTAACAAGTTTAGCCCGAGGCGACTGCGCAAGCGTAACTCGGCAGCCGTGTTATTAATCAAGGCCGAGTCTGGCATCACCACCATTTCAACGAGTACCACCTCACTGTCATCCGA
Source organism: Aliidiomarina haloalkalitolerans (assembly GCF_003987315.1). Lineage (GTDB taxonomy): Bacteria > Pseudomonadota > Gammaproteobacteria > Enterobacterales > Alteromonadaceae > Aliidiomarina > Aliidiomarina haloalkalitolerans. The sequence goes on along the minus strand of NZ_PIPI01000006.1, from coordinate 106,073 downwards.
AGCGCGTGGCACGGCATCCGCATGCGCCGAGCTAGTTAAGCCACCACGTAAAGTGTAATCACCATGCGCGGTAACGCGGCGATCAACCCACGGCGGCGGCAAATCGAATTCCTCATCGACCAGCCTTACTTCTGGCTTTTCGCCATCTTCGTCTTCGTCGTCTTTGCTTGGCGGCTTAACGTTATCAACAAGACGCAGGCCTAACACACTGATCGCCTGACTTAAGCTCTCCGGCTCGGCTTTGATGACCAGTAAATCACCTTTTGAAACACGCTGATACCCATATGGGTGCACGACTTTGACCTTGTCACGTACCAAGCCAATAATCTCTGCGTCGCTTTCTTGTAATTTCGCATCGAGTTCACGCAGTAACATACCCGCGGCTTTTCCGTCTTCGGACACCCGTACTTCCGTGAGGTATTTACCCGTATCAAAACTGCCGGCATCCGCTCGTTCGCGCTTTGGAACTAGGCGCCAGCCGCCTATGGCGAGGAAAATAACCCCCGCAACAGCAACGAGCACGCCAACTGGTGCAAAATCAAACATCTGATAGCCCGCACCAAGTGACTCCGCCCGATAACCGGAGACAATCAGGTTTGGTGGTGTACCAATCAAGGTCGTCATACCGCCTAAGATCGAACCAAACGCCACCGGCATGAGTACGCGCCCCGGCGGAATGCCGAGCTTAGTTCCTAATTGAATGGCAATCGGCATGAGTAGTGCCATGGCCCCAACATTGTTCATAAAGGCCGAGAGCACGGTCGCTAATCCGGTAAGTGCTGCAATAGTCGTTACTGCGCCACCCGAACTTGGGGTAAATTTATGCGCAACCACATCGATGGCGCCGGTAATTTGCAACGACGCACTTAGTACCAGTACGCAAGCTACCGTGATCACCGCAGGATGACCGAAACCGTAGAAAGCTTCTGCGCTTGGCACTAGCCCAGCAATGACGCATGCCAATAATGCACCCAGTGCGACAATGTCATGGCGCCAGCGACCCCAAATAAAAAACACCAAGGTGAGTAATAAAATCCCTAAAATTAAACCCTGTGGTACGCTCATAGACCCTACTTTTGTTCGAGTTGTTGTCGTAATGCCTGTAACACCGGCAAAGTTTGCGGTTGTTCAGTCGTCCAAATTCGGTAACTCGCCGCTGCTTGCTCGACTAACATGCCAAGACCATCCGCAGTCGCACAATTCTGCTCGGCAGCCCATTGCAAAAATGCTGTCGGCTGTTGACCATAGACCATGTCATAACAAAATGGCTGGCCATGCAATATCTTTTCACTTACGTGTGGCCGTTCGCCCTGCAACCCCGCTGCTGTTGCGTTGATAATCACGGTCCATGGCCGCTCAGTTTCGATTGCAGTTAAGCTGCTCGCGGTGACACCGGCAAATTTTTCAGCGAACTCTGCTGCCAACCGCTCTGCTCGCGCTGCGGTTCGATTGGCAATATGCAAGGTACTCACCCCGGCATTCAAGAGCGGCATGATCACGCCACGCACCGCACCGCCTGCTCCAAGTATCAGGACTCGGCTGTCTTTAAGACCTACGCCTAATCGTTGCAAATCGCGCACTAAGCCAATACCGTCGGTATTATCACCGCGCCAACCTTGTTTGGTTCGAATTAACGTATTCACGGCACCAGCAGCGTGCGCACGCTCGCTTAGGTCGTCACATAAGGTTAGCGCAATTTCTTTCAAAGGCACGGTCACATTGGCACCGCCACCGCCGGCCTGATGGAATTCCTGTAAGCGCTCTGAAAACTGCTCTGGAGCTGCTAAAATACGCGCATATTCTAGCTCTCGCCCAAATTGAGCAGCGAATGCCGAGTGAATTTGGGGCGACAAACTATGTTCGATTGGATAACCAAAAACTGCTAATTTCATGAAAATACCGTCTTTTCTTCACCGCTTACGACCCGAACAGCCTCCCCGCTCAATCTATCAACGCCTTGGTGGAGAACCTGTTGTCAGGGCAATTGCTAATCGTTTCTACGACATTATGAGCACAGATCCCGCTGCGAAGGAACTCTATGCGATGCATCCGTTGCCACTGGATGCCATTCGACAGAAGTTTATCGAGTTCTTAAGTGGTTGGTTCGAGGGCCCGCAGCTGTATGTTGAAAAGTATGGTCATCCCATGCTGAGAGCACGACATTTGCCCTTTGCGATTGACGTTAAGATGCGTGACCAGTGGTTAATGTGTATGTACCAAACTCTCGATGAGCTGGTTTCTGAGGCAGAGCTTAGACATGAATTGCGCCAACGATTTACGCGGTTGGCGCATCATATGATCAATCAATAGTCGCGACGTTCTGCGCAACCATGTAGGCGACGTTTCAGGCAATCGAGCGATTGCCTGCACTAGAACTAGCTTGCCGCTTTCGCTTTTTGCTTCTGAATCCGCTCAATTCGTCCCGCAAAGCCGGTTTTGGTTTTGTCATCGAGTCCAAACGCTAATGCTTGCTCACAGACTGTGATGGCTTGGTCAAACTTGCCATCTTCAACCAACAACGTGGCGTAGTTTTGGAATGTCGTCACTTGCGGTAAGTTGCCACCATTGGCTGCGGCTACTGCCTGCTGCAAGTCAGCAAATTCTTTGATGTGACGCGCCGAATAAGTTTTGCAAATTGCCCGCCAGCCTTCGTCGGCACGGTTCCGGTAGCTCGTTTCAGTAATTTGCTGATACAGGCGATGACGTGCTAGCGGATCTTTTTCGTCGTCAAGGGCGATGAGCGGCTCTTTTACTTCATCGGGTACTTCCGCACCGAGTGGCGATGGTTGTGATTTGTCCGCACTATCAATGACAGGATCGACATCTTTCGATACTTTTGTCGACTTATTTGCCTCTTTTACCGGCTTTTCGCTCATTTCTTTTCTTGACTGGGGGCTTGACTGCGGGGTTGCCTGCGCATTGCTCGCCTGAGCTTCAGTTTTCGCTGCAGCCGGCTCAGCGGGTTTTGCCGTGCTCGTCGGTTGCGACTCTGCAGCTGAGTTATTGGCTAACCGCCGAACAACAAAAATAGCAGCAATCACAATCACCACTAAAATAAAAAAGATGGGTGCGTTAGACATGATAAGTTCCTGTATCGATTATTTTTTATGCGGACTCAGCTTAGTCTGAAATCGAACAAGAAACAAGCAATCGAGCGCGCGACACGACTAACCGCTGCGCGCGTCCGATTAATAGCGACTCGTTAGTCGAGCCAATTGCGTGGTTTCAGATAGTCTTGCAAGCCCTGCTCACGACTACCCGGCTCGGCTTGGTACATATACTCCCAACGCGCCAGCGGTGGCATCGACATAAGAATAGACTCGGTGCGACCACCGGTTTGCAGTCCAAACAAGGTGCCGCGGTCATACACTAGGTTAAATTCCACATAACGGCCACGACGGTACAATTGGAATTGACGCTCTCGCTCGCCAAACGGCGTGTTTTTACGTCGTTGCATAATCGGTACATAAGCCTTGGTAAAATGATCACCAACCGAACGCATCAATCCAAAAGCATGTTCGAAATCGAGCTCACCGCTCGGGTTGCGATTCAAATCATCAAAGAACAAACCGCCAACACCGCGAGTTTCTTGTCGATGAGGTAAGAAGAAATACTTATCACACCATGCTTTATAGTCGTTGTAATACGCTGGCCCAAATGGCTCACAAGCTGCTTTCGCCGTTTCATGCCAATGCTTAACGTCCTCGTCAAACGGATAGAAAGGCGTTAGATCAAACCCGCCACCGAACCACCATACGGGCTCTTCTCCCGGTTTTTCAGCGATAAAGAAGCGAACATTGGCGTGCGACGTCGGTATGAACGGGTTGTGCGGATGAATAACCAAGGATACACCGCAAGCATTGAAGCTGCGGCCAGCTAGTTCAGGTCGGTGTGCGGTCGCCGATGCCGGCATCGACGCACCAAATACATGGGAGTAATTTACGCCACCTTGCTCAATCACCCCACCGTTCTTCAGTACCCGTGAGCGACCTCCGCCCCCTTCTTCACGCTGCCAACTGTCTTCGACAAAGCGTTGTTGACCGTCAACGACTTCAAGTTCCGCACAAATCGAGTCTTGCAAAGTCTGCAAGTAGCTCTTCACTCGTTCTAAGTACTGGTTTTGCGGATTGGCTTGCTGTCGATCCTGTTGGCTCATCGTAACGTTGCTCCTGTCAGCGGATTAATAATCTGCGATGGGTCGGTGCGACCACCGGTTTCACCGGCCATAATCCAGTCTAATTCATGGCCAAGCTCTGCGGCGACCGCTTCGGCACTACGCAGCGGTGGCTTGCCGGTGTAATTGGCACTGGTCGACACCAGCGGAGTACCGAGGGCTCGACACAATGCGCGCACCGGTTCGAAGGCGGTCACGCGTACCGCAATGGTATCAAATTCACCACGTAAAAAACTTGGCACATTGGCTTTTGCCGGTAACACCAGGGTCACTGGTCCTGGCCAATGAGAAAACACCTGAAAACGTTTATCTTGCGGAATTTTGCTGTCATCAACATAGTCGAGCAGTTGACTGTAATCGGCTGCGATTAGAATGAGGCCTTTTGCTTCCGGCCGCTGTTTTAATGCAAGGAGTTTTCGCACGGCAACTTCATCGTACGGTGCACAGCCTAAGCCAAACACGGCTTCGGTTGGGTAGGCAATTAAACCGTGGTTCGCAATAGCCGCTTTTGCTGCAGCAAAGTTGTCTTGTGTTGGGTCAGAAATTGGGTACGACATGCGGACTCCTGAATGATTCACGATGACAGTGCTGGTTCCTTGCCGCGTCCTTTCGCACCAGCTAACGAGCGATATTATAACGGCTCAGATTTATAACCGCACTGCTTTTGCGGACAACGCAGGCGAACGCCAGCAGCTGAGTCTCGTTTAACCAAAACGCCCCAACCACAGTCTGGGCATGCTTGCGCAACCGGCTCTTCATTCAGGGCATACTTGCATTTAGGGTAGCGATCGCAGGCGTAAAATTGTTTCCCGTATTTATTCGCCCGCTGTTGCAGATGCCCTTTTTCGCACTCTGGACAGGCAATCGTTGCTGTCGTTTCTGCCGCTGCCGTGGGGTCGAGCATAAAGTGACAATTGGGAAAGCCGCTACAGCCAATAAAGAAGCCATACCGACCTTTTTTTAACAGCAGACCCGAATGACATTCTGGGCACTGTTCAGGCAATGGTTGTGGGTCAAAATCGCCGGTTTCGTGTAAAGATTGGGAATAGTCACAGGTGGGATATTGGCTGCAACCCCAAAAAGAATGATGGCCGGAATGTTTGAGCCGGACTGCATTTCCACACAGCGGACAAGGCTCGTCGCGCTCATTTTTACGTTCCGGCGCGTCAAATAGATGCGTTGGAGTCATAGGGCCTCTTGCTTTTTGGCAAATGGTTACACCGTCAGAAGACTAGTGTAACAAACCCTCTGGCTCTTCAAACAACAAGTCTTCCATCTGGCTGTAGGCGTCTTCGTGCCCAGGCACATTGAATAGCACCATGAGAATCACCCACTTCAAGTCTTCCAACATGAACTGCGGGGTATCAAGCTCCATGACGCGGTCAATCACCATTTCACGGGTTGCGAAATCCAGTACGCCAATTTGCTCCAAGTACAGCAGAAATCCGCGGCACTGCACGTCAAGCCTAGCCTGCTCTTCCGGGGTATAAGCCCGAAAAGATGCAACAGGTGCAGCTTGCGTCAAATACGGATGGTCCTGACTGTCTTGTAAATCAGCCAGACGCTCTAACCAAGCGAGCGCTTTCCCGATTTCCTGCTCGTGGAAACCTGCACGGGTAAGCTCGTCAGTCAGTTCATCGTGGTCAACCACCACTTCCATTTCAGAATGGACGTAGTTCTCAAACAAGTACATGAGGATATCAAACATCTTCATTACCTCCTCACCCTGACGTAACCGCCAGGTACTGTCTTAATCCATCCATCCAACTCGAGACTGATGAGCTGGTGCATTACTTCTGAAACCTCCTGACCTGCAGACGCGATAATCGCATCAACTGCAGTGGTTTCAAATCCCACACTAGCTAATATGGAGTCTTTTGCCAAGTATTCAACGTCAGATTGTACCATGTTTTGACAAAATTCTTCGAAATCGTCGTACCAATCGTCGTCACTCTCATCAAAGTCGCTGTCAGCGTCGCCTGAAAACGCTTGAGACGCTATCAGATGCTGTAATTCCTCCGCTACTTCTTCCGGCCGAGTAACCAATTTTGCGCCGTCTTGGATAAGCCGATGTGGGCCGGCACTTCCTGGGTCGAGCAATGAACCCGGTAAGGCAAAGACTTCGCGCCCAAATTCGTTCGCATAACGTGCGGTATGTAAGGAGCCACTTTGCGCCGCAGCCTCGACCACTAACACCCCGCAACTTAGGCCACTTATAATACGGTTGCGCAGCGGAAATTGTTCAGTCCGCACCGGAGTTCCCGGGCCATACTCACTGACAATCAGCCCATCTTCGCTGATTTGCTGCAACATCCGGCGATTGCGAGTTGGGTAAAAATTGTCAATTCCCGAACCTAATACGGCTACTGTTGGCGCCATGATCTCTAACGCTGCACGGTGCGCTGCACCGTCAATACCCATGGCACCACCACTGCAAATAACAAAGCCGGCCATTGACAAATAGCGACTAAAAAGTGCCGCATGTTCGCGCCCATGCGGGCTTGCATTGCGAGAGCCGACGATGGCGAAAAGTGGTTGCTTGAGCAATGCCAGGTTACCGGCGCCAAACAGCAACACGACGGGTGGCTGCACCATCAGTAGATCAGGAGGAAAGGAGCGACAGGCACGGGTGACTATAAAATGATCAGCACTTTCCTGCAGCCAAGCTAACGCTTGTGCGACCGTTTTTTTCTCAATGCTCGGCAATTGTGCACTGAGCACCTTGGGCAACTTCGTCAATGGTGCCAGCCGGTCAATCTTTGCAGGCTCCGCAACCAAACCGTCGAGCTGACGCTCAGCGTTTTCGTCTGACCCCTCCCACAGATTTAATATCTGCCGTAAGACAAGTGCGGGTGCACGCTGCACACGCAGCCATTGTTCGAGGACTGGCGATTGTAGAGTGTCAGCGCAAAAATGTATGCTGTGATCGATACCTTTCATTGAAAAACCTTCCTTGTAATTGCTCAAAAAACCCCCATATTCCGTAGTATAACGGGGGTAACGTCGCATGATATGCAGGATATTCCGCAGCTAAACAAGCTTAGGCCTGTATTTTCAGCGATCTTCCACGTAAAATTAGCGATCCACGTACGAACGGAAATAAAGCACTATGGCAGTAATGACGATTTTGAAATATCCCGATGAGCGCTTGCGCACGGTAGCTCAACCAGTGAAAGAAGTTGATGACAACTTACGCCGGACTATCGATGACATGTTCGAAACCATGTACAGCTCTCAGGGTGTTGGCTTAGCGGCAACGCAAGTTGATTTTCATCAGCGTCTGTTTATCGCCGACTGCAGCGATAACCAAGACGAACCCTTGGTCTTCATTAACCCAGAAATCATCGAGCGTGATGGTATTCACGAGAATGAAGAAGGCTGTTTAAGCTTTCCGGGTGTCTATGCCAAAGTTGAACGGGCAAGCGAGATTGTCGTGCGTGCCCTTGATCGCGACGGCAATTCATTCGACCGCAAAGCGGACGGCCTGCTGGCAATTTGTATTCAACACGAGATCGACCATCTCAATGGCAAGCTTTTTGTCGATTATCTTTCGCCACTGAAGCGCGACCGAATTCGCAAGAAACTCGAAAAAGAAGCTCGTATTGCGAGCAAACAAGGCGCCTAACGGCGAACCACGAGGACAGCTCCTGTGCGCATCATATTTGCCGGAACACCTGACTTTGCAGCCCGCCACCTGCAAGCGTTACTCGATACCAGCGACCTCAATGTGGTCGCTGTTTACACTCAGCCGGATCGTCCCGCCGGCCGCGGCAAAAAATTACAAGCCAGTGCGGTTAAAGAACTAGCACTTGCTCATGATTTGCCAGTTGAACAGCCTCTCAGTTTAAAAAATGAAGACGTCCAAGCGCGTCTGCGAGATTACCAAGCCGATGTCATGGTCGTCGTTGCTTATGGCCTCCTGTTACCGAAAGTCGTTTTGGACATTCCTCGGTTAGGCTGCGTCAACGTTCATGGTTCGCTATTGCCGCGTTGGCGAGGCGCTGCACCCATTCAACGTGCTATTTGGGCTGGCGACGCTGAAACAGGTGTGACGATCATGCAAATGGACGAAGGGCTCGATACTGGCCCCATGTTGAGTAAATCCTATTTGCCGATTAGTGCAGATGATACGTCTGCCTCTTTGTATGAAAAGCTTGCCAAATTGGGGCCGCTCGCGCTAGTCGAGACATTGCGTGGTTTAAATACCGGTGATGTGCACGGCGTGCCACAAGAAGATAGCCAAGCAACTTATGCCAAAAAACTCAGCAAAGAAGAAGGTTTAATTAACTGGCAACAAAATGCGACCTTCATTGAGCGTTGTGTACGGGCATTTAACCCATGGCCTGGCAGCTATTTTACCGTTGCGGCAAATACTGATCAGCCAATGAAGGTTTGGCAGGCAAAAGTCGTTGAACCAACACTCGTAGCAACAGCAAAGCAGCCAGCCGGATGTATTGTGAGTGCTGACAAACAAGGCATTGCGGTGCAGTGCCAAACCGGCATTTTACTCATGACCGAGCTGCAACCAGCTGGCAAAAAAGCAATGTCAGCGGCGGATGTTTTAAATGCTCGTCGCGACTGGTTCGCGGTCGGTAGCCAATTACCCTCACCTGATGTGAGTGCCACGTCTTAACTCAGAAGCGATTTTACTTTTCATGACGCCAGAACAGCGAAGTTCGGACTCAAAAGCCATCACGACCCGACCTGCAGCCGCGCGAGCAGCTGCAGCTCAGGCTTTACAACTGGTCTTGCTGCATGGCCGCTCACTCACCCAAGCTATTCCAAGTATTTCGGAAAAACTGACACCAAGCGAACGCGCTTTTGCGCAAGCCATGACCTATCAGGTCATGCGACAGCTGCCGGTGTATGAATGGCTATTACAGCGTTTGCTCGACAAGCCACTGAAAGCCAAAGTTCGCATTGTTCACTATGTGCTGCTCGTCGGCTTATGTCAGTTACGCGACATGCGAGTTCCAGCCCATGCGGCCATCGCTGAAAGCGTTGAAGCAGTAAGTTTACTTAAGCAACCCGGTTTAAAAGGCATGGTGAATGCGGTATTACGCCGCTATCAGCGTGAGCAAGAAGCGCTTGAACAGGCGTTAACTGTCGATCAGGCCAAATCCGCGACGCTCTCGCATGCGCATCCTGGTTGGTTTATCAAACGCCTCCAAGCAGCCTACCCTGAACAATGGCAGCACATTTGTTCAGCCAACAATCAGCCGCCGCCACTGTGGTTGCGGGTGAATCAGCGGCACGTTTCGCGAGACAATTACCTAGCCAAACTCCATGAGCTCGGTTTTGCTGCCTACGCTGATAGCCTATGCCCTTCGGCCATCGTACTAGAACAAAGCACTGACGTCACGCAACTGCCTGACTTTGCTGCCGGCGCGGTGTCAGTCCAAGACCGTTCTGCGCAATTCGCAGCGCACCTACTCGCACCGAAAAACGGTGAGCGCATTCTCGATGCGTGTGCCGCTCCAGGCGGAAAGACTGCTCATATTCTCGAGCTTGCGCCAGAGGCTCAGGTCACGGCGCTCGATTTCGACGAGCAACGTTTAACCCGAGTGCATGAGAACTTAGCTCGATTACAATTGCAGGCAACCGTGTTGTGTGGCGACGCAAGTAGCCAAGATTGGTGGGATGGTGAACTGTATGACGCAATTTTACTCGACGCCCCTTGCTCCGCAACCGGTGTTATTCGACGTCACCCAGATATTAAGTGGCTGCGCCGCAACGAAGATATTGAGCAACTTGTGGCTTTGCAGAAAGCGATTTTGCGACAGCAATGGCAGTTACTGAAGCCCGGTGGCCGTCTACTCTATGCAACTTGTTCGGTCTTACCTGATGAAAACATGCTGCAAATTCAAGCGTTTCTAGCTACAGTGAAAGATGCAGTAGCGGTAAATCTAGCCTTCAATCATTCCGTCGGATGGCAGATTTTACCAAACGATGTTGCCGGCCAAGCGCATGGCGGCGACGGTTTCTTCTATTTTATGCTTGAGAAAAAAGCCTAAAACATGAAAAAAGTCATTATTGTCGGAGCCGGTCGAGTCGGCGCCACGCTGGCGGAAAGCTTAGTCAGCGAACGAAACGAAGTCACGGTCATCGACCAAAATCGTGAACTGCTCGATCTTCTCCAAGACAAGCACGACTTGCGAGTGATTCAAGGCAACGGGGCACACCCTGATGTTTTGCGTGCCGCAGGCGCTGACGACGCAGACATGCTGATTGCGGTCAGCAGCCTTGACGAAGTCAATATGCTGTCCTGCCAAGTTGCTCACTCGATATTTAATACCCCATTGAAAATTGCCCGCGTGCGCTCTGAGCAATACACCAAATACGAAGACCAACTCTTTCGTAAAGAGCAAATGCCCGTCGACCATATCATTTCGCCAGAGCAGCTGGTTACGTCCTATATCAAGCGCTTAGTCGAACATCCTGGGGCACTGCAGGTGGTCGAGTTTGCTGAAGGCAAAGTAAGCTTGGTTGCTGTAAGGGCATCTTACGGCGGCAAGCTCGTCGGTCACGCCATTGCGACATTGAAAGAACATATTCCGAATACGGAAACGCGGGTTGCGGCGATTTTCCGCCAAGGGCGTCCTATTCGCCCGGTTGGCTCGACCATTATCGAGGCGGATGACGAAGTTTTTTTCGTGGCCGATAGCAAAAGTATTCGTGTCGTCATGCAGGAGCTGCAGCCGCTGGAAGCGCGCTACCGCAATCTTATGATCATGGGTGGCGGTCACATTGGCTCCGGATTGGCTCGGCAATTGGAAAACACCCACAATATTAAACTGATTGAGCTAAGTCATGCCCGCGCCGAGCAACTCAGTGCCGAGCTCAGCAATAAAACCCTAGTACTGCAAGGTGACGCCACCGACCAAGAAATGCTCAACGAGGAGCGTATTGAAGATGTCGACCTGTTCGTTGCCGTGACCAACGACGATGAAGCCAACATTATGGCGGCGCTTTTAGCGAAACGAATGGGAGCGAAGAAAACCATGGTGCTGATTCAGCGCAGTGCCTATGTGGATTTGGTTCAAGGTGGCGAAATCGATATTGCCATTTCACCGCAACAAGCGACCATCTCTGCGCTGTTAAAGCATATTCACCGCTCTGACTTTGCCAGCGCCTATTCGCTGCGGCGCGGTGCTGCGGAGGCTATTGAGGCAGTCGCTCGAGGCGATGAAAACACCTCGCAAGTAGTCGGCCGTGAAGTTGGCGAACTCAAGTTACCGCCGGGTACCACCATTGGTGCGATTGTTCGTGGCAGCGAAGTATTAATTGCCCACGACGACACCCTTATTCAGTCCGACGATCACGTGATTTTATTCTTAGTGGATAAGAAGTATGTGAATGAAATCGAGCGCCTGTTTGCGCCGGGCGCTCTGTATTTCTAGTCGTTGCAACTGCAACTGGTGGGCTTCAGTTGCGGGCTTGAGCTGCGGGCTTGAGCTGCAGTTCTGAACTGCCGCCTAGTGTTTCCAGAACGCCGGGGTGAATAGCACCAACAAGGTAAAGATTTCTAACCGGCCAAACACCATAGCGAGAATCGCAATCCACTTACCGCTGTCTGAGACCGTGGTAAAGTTACTCGCCACTTCCCCAAGTCCTGGGCCAAGGTTATTCAACGTCGCAGCGGTGGCGCCAAACGCTGAATAATCATCGAGCCCAGTCGCGATAAACAACAGCATAATAATCACAAAGACCAGTGCGTAGGCAGCGAAGAACCCCCACACCGCTTGTACGACCCGATCAGGCAAGGCGCGGTTACCCCACTTGACCGTGAAGACCCCGCGCGGATGAATCAATCGGTTAATTTCACGCATGCCTTGGCGGTACAGTAAAAGCACGCGAATCACTTTCAGGCCACCACCGGTTGAGCCTGCGCTACCACCGATGAAGCTGGCAAATATCAATAGTACAGGTAGGAATAGCGGCCAGGTTGAATAGTCTTGGGTGGTAAAACCTGCCGTGGTACCAATGGAAACCGCTTGGAAGATGCCGTGGAATAAAGCATCTGTCCAGTCACCGTACCAACGCTGAGAAACTAGCACCACCACAACGAGCAACATCAGGGTAAATTGGATGGCCATGAGGGCTCGAAATTCCGGGTCGTTGAAATAGACCTTTAATGAACCGCGATACAGTTCGTAATGTTGCTGGCCTTCAATACGGCGGCTATACAAGCGCGGCACAGCAGCAAAGTGCAAGGCAAAGTTCACCGCTGCGATAAGCAAAAACAACACACAGATCATGTGGATAACGGCGCTATCGTAATAACCCATGCTCGCGTCATGGGTTGAGAAACCACCTATCGCAATCGTCGAGAAAGCATGACCAATCGCATTAAATGGGGTCATGCCTGCAGCCCAATAGGCAAGCGCACAGGCAATAGTTAAGCCGAGGTAGATATACCAAAGCTGCTTGGCGGTATCGGCAATTCGTGGCGTCATTTTCGAGTCTTTCACTGGGCCTGGAATCTCAGCGCGATAAAGCTGCATACCACCGATGCCGAGGAGCGGAAGAATAGCTACAGCCAAGACGATAATCCCCATGCCGCCCAACCATTGCAATTGCTGACGATAGAAGCGATACGCATGCGGGAGCTCATCGATTCCCGTGAGGATTGTTGCACCGGTTGTCGTTAGCGCCGAAAACGATTCAAACATGGCATCTGTAAAGCTCAAGGTGTATTCGTCAGGCATCCAGAACGGAATCGCACCCACTGTTCCTAATACCACCCAGAACATTACGACAATCACAAACCCTTCGCGGGTTTTTAACTCGCGCCGGTGATCACGATTGCTATACCAAATGAGTGTGCCGATCACTAAACTCAGCACAAAAGCGACGAGAAAGGCCCAACCACCGCCGTCTTCATAGAAGTAGGCAAGAATTGCCGGCGGTAACAAGGTGACACTGAAAAGTGCGATGAGTATGCCCAAAATCCGCAATATTGTGCGTATTTGCATGGAAAACGAGTCCTTAGCCTATCTTGTTCTTATCGTTTAGCGGTTGCTCGAACGTGGGCATCAATAGCTGCAATGTTAGTCGGACATGCGATGGACGAGTGACTTACCCTCGCCCTTTGCCGTTTATTTGCATGCGCACCACGGGCGTTAATACATTAGCATCTTTTCCGAGCAACATCGTATAAATTTGCTGATAAGCAAGCACTGCCTTCACATAATCACGGGTTTCTTGAAACGGAATGAGCTCGACCCACAAGTCCGCTGGCATCGGTTCGTTGGGCAACCATTCATTCACGCGATTAATCCCTGCGTTGTATGCCGCAGTGGCCAATAGCCAGTTTTGATCCGTGCGCTGGAGTAACTCAGACAAGTATTGGGTGCCAAGCCGCACGTTATCTTCGGGTGCATCGAGGCGAGGTGCGGTATTGCGAGCAGGCCCAGGACTGCGACGAGCAAGGTGCTCAGCCGTGCCTGGCATCACTTGCATTAAACCACGGGCGCCCGCTGGTGAAACCGCATCAGGCTGGAAAGAGCTCTCCCGACGGGCGATCGCAAATACCCAAGAAGGCTCAATGGCAAAGCGCTCGGCTTCACTATTTAACAAATCGCGATAAGCCAGTGGGAAACGCCGATGAACGTCATTTAATTCGCCATTTTGGGCGAAACCAAAAATAGCCTGGTCATGCCAACCCCACTCTGAAGCAACCACTGCCGCAAGCAACTGTTGTTCAGCATTCAAGTCGGTGCGAAGCGTATTCCACTCGCGCCGCGCGTCGAGATACCGCTCAAGCTGCCGCCACTCATAAGCACGCAAGGCGGCCGGATGGTTCGCTATTGCTTGTAAATCTGCGGCTGAGTAATTGGACTCTTCGTGATTAAGCTCTGGCACCAACGACAAACGCGCACTGGCTAAAAAGCCATAGTAGTTCCGTTCATTGGCCACTTGTTGCAATTTCGCGTGGCCGAGGTCATTAAAGCCAAGTTCGACTAATGCCCGAGCATGCCAATAGACCCACTGGGGTCTACGCGCTTGATCGGTCGGTAAGTTCACCACAAAGTGATGAATTAAGTCGTAGCGTTGTTGTTTGAGTAGCGTCGCTAAATACCATTGCTGCGTCGTGGGGTCAGCTTGGTTAAGATCTATTTTCGCAAACCAGTCAATCGCATCAGGCTCTTGCCGTAAAGCGAGAGTTACTGCAATCGCAGCGTTCATCTGCTGCTTTTCAGCCGCAGAAAACGGGAAGGTAGTGAATTTTTCTTGCACGCTTTCCCATGCTGAAATCGTGGCACGATGGTTCTGCCAACGGTAACGTTGCAAAGCGGCAAGAATGATTTCTTTTTCACGATAGTCTTGGTCGCGAAACTCTTGTGTTCGACGCACTAATGAAGGATTAGCATGAATACGCCGCTTGAGCAGCGCTAAGTCTTGTTTGTCTTCTGGCATGTAGCGCGTGAGATAACGTGCTAACGAGGTTTGGCGCTCATTCAACGCCAAGCCAATTCGCCGCCACACCACTTGCTCAGTTCGATGGCCTGCGGCGGCCCAATTGGCAAAAACCGAGTCACAAGCCGACGGTAGACTGCGGCCGTGCAGCCACTGCGCCGTCACTTCTTGCCAGAAGCGCTCTAATTCGGCGCTGTCTTGGCGTACCTGTTGATAACGATAGCGTAAGTGCTGACACTGCAATTGCGCGGACGCCTGTGGTCGGTAATCACGGGTGAAACGCTGCGCGTCGTTCCGCCGAGCTAAGAATTGTAACCAGCTCGTGCGTAATTGACGCTCTGCCGGCGTGCCTCGGTGTTCGCGCAGAAACTCAAGAATTAGCGCTTCATTTTGGAGCGAAAGGTTGTTTTCTAACAGCGTCGCCTCAAGATAAGGAAAGAGTGGGTAATCGGTTATATTAAGCATGGCTTCGCGCGCTTGCGTGAATTCGCGCCGCGACAACATTTGCTCAATGGCGACAAACTGTTCACGCTGCGATTTTAAGCGCTCAGCTTGTGGCATTGAGGCATCAGGCCGAATACCAAGTGTGTCGTAACTTTCCACTGTGGCTGAATCATTGACACTGATGTCACTCGGTGAAAAAGCAAAAGCCGCACCAAGCAATAACCCCGTAAGCCCTAAAACAGCAAGCCGGGTTCGCAGATGAGTGACTTTTTCAAACGGGTGTTTAATTTTATTTCGCATTATGGGATGATAACCGCCACACTTTTTACGATACTGTTCCTAGAACCGATCGTGAATACAACATGAGTTCTTGGCGAAGTTCTTACTAGAGCGCTGAAAAGCTCTGAACGAAGTTCGCAACAACATAACTCGCTACAATTGAGTGCAAATCACCACGAGGTGCTATGTACGTTGTAGCATAAGCATACAACAACGCAAGCAAGAGAACAGAGATCCGCTCTGTTTTCTCGTCGGGAGACCAGTCGGGAGACCTAACATGATCTACCAAGGCAACAACCTGCATGTTGACTTTATTGAACCTGGAATAGCGCAAGTCACGTTCGATGCACCAGGTTCCGTTAACAAGTTTGACGAAAAAACACTAAATGAGTTCAGTTCTGCCCTCGATGCTTTAGCGGGCAATCAGGATTTAAAAGGCGTACTCGTTCGCTCGGCAAAGCCTACTTTTATTGTCGGCGCTGATATTACCGAATTCCTCACCCTGTTTGCCGATCTCGAAAAAACCAAGAAATGGGTTCACATGGCCTCGCGGGTTTTCGACAAACTTGAAGACCTACCTGTGCCTAGTGTAGCCGCTGTTAACGGCTTCGCCTTAGGTGGCGGCTGTGAAGCGATTCTCGCCTGTGACTATCGGATTGCTGACGAAACGGCTGTGATTGGTTTACCAGAAGTTAAACTCGGCCTCATCCCTGGTTTCGGCGGCACCGTGCGGTTACCACGCGTTATCGGTCCAGACAACGCACTTGAAGCGATTACCACGGGCGCCAACCACAAACCTGAGAAAGCATTAGCCGTTGGCCTGATTGACGCAGTGACGACGAGCGACCGCCTACAGGAAGGTGCTTTAAGTATGCTTCGTGACGCCATTGCCGGTGACCTTGATTGGCGAGCTCAGCGTCAACCTAAGTTGGAAGCACTGAAAGCCAACGAAGTTGAACGCTTAATGACGTTCAGCACCGCCAAAGGCCTAGTTTGGGCTAAGGCAGGTAAGCATTATCCTGCGCCACACGCAGCCGTTGAAGTGGTTGAGCGTGGTGCCGGCGAAGCGCGCGAAGAAGCGTTGAACATTGAAAACGAATTGTTTGTGAAACTGACCCAAACTGACGCCGCTCGTGCTCAAGTTGGTATTTTCCTTGCTGATCAAGTCGTTAAAGGCAAAAGCAAGAAAACTGCAAAAGCGGCGACCAAGCAGATTAAGCGCGCAGGCGTGCTTGGAGCCGGTATCATGGGTGGCGGTATCGCTTACCAATCCGCTGTTAAAGGCGTTCCAATCGTCATGAAAGACATTCGCCGCGAAGCGCTCGACTTAGGTTTAGCAGAAGCGTCGAAAATCTTAGGTAAAGGTTTAGAACGCGGCAAGATCAACCAGAAAGTGGTTGCCAAAACGCTGACATCGATTACCCCAACGCTCAATAATAGCGAATTAGCAGACGTTGATATCATCGTTGAGGCGGTGGTTGAGAATCCAAAAGTAAAAGGATCCGTGTTAGCGGAAATCGAAAAAGTGGTGGCGAAGGACGCAATTATCACGTCGAACACGTCAACCATTTCTATCGATAAGCTTGCTGAGAACCTCGAAGACCCATCACGTTTCTGTGGTATGCACTTCTTTAACCCAGTGCATAAAATGCCATTAGTGGAAATCATTCGTGGCAAACACACCTCTGACGAAACTGTGGCTGCAGTAACCGCATATGCTCTACAAATGGGTAAGACACCTATTGTCGTAAATGACTGCCCTGGCTTCTTGGTGAACCGCGTGTTGTTCCCTTACTTCGCCGGCTTTAGCAAGTTACTAGACGACGGTATCGACTTCCCTGGTATCGACAAGGTCATGGAAAAAGAGTTTGGCTGGCCAATGGGCCCAGCGTACCTTTGTGACGTCGTCGGCCTCGACACTGCTGATCACGCCACTCACGTCATGGCTGAAGGCTTCCCAACCCGCATGGCACGGGACGACAACGGTGCCATTGCCAAACTGGCAGCTGCTGAACGTTTCGGTCAGAAGAACGGCAAAGGCTTCTATGAGTACAGCGTCGACAAACGCGGTCGTCCACAGAAAGTCGTAAACCCAAGTGTTTATGAGGTCATTGGCAAAAAAGAAGCAAGTGCTGAGAAAGACGAGATTATCGCTCGCTGCATGATTCCAATGGTGAACGAAATGATTCGTTGTTTGGAAGAAGGCATTGTCGGCTCAGCCGAAGAAGCGGATATCGCGTTAATTTACGGACTTGGTTTCCCTCCATTCCGCGGCGGCGCGTTCCGTTACCTAGAAACGCTTGGCCTCAATAAATTCATAGAGTTAGCCGACAAGTTCGCTGATCTTGGTGAGATGTATCAAGTCACCGATGGTTTACGCGAAAAGGCGAAAAACGGCGAATCTTACTTTAAGAGCTAATTCGAACGGAGATTGTTATGAAAGACGTAGTGATTGTAGATGCAATTCGCACACCGATGGGCCGTTCGAAAGGCGGTGCCTTCCGTAACGTCCGCGCTGAGGACCTTTCAGCTGAACTCATGAAAGGTCTGCTAGCCCGTAACCCGAATATTGATCCAACCGAGATTGAAGATATTTATTGGGGTTGTGTACAGCAAACATTAGAGCAAGGCTTCAACGTCGCACGGAACAGTGCACTGATTGCAGGTATCCCTCATTCAGTCGGTGCCGTCACCGTAAACCGTTTATGTGGCTCGTCAATGCAAGCGATTCACGACGCAGCGCGTGCCATTCAAACTGGCAATGGTGATATCTTTATCGCCGGCGGTGTTGAGCATATGGGGCACGTACCCATGATGCACGGTGTTGATTTTCACCCTGGCTTGAACCGCTCTGTTGCGAAAGCTGCGGGCTCGATGGGCTTGACCGCTGAGCTGCTAGGTAAAAAGTTCGGCATTAGTCGCGAAGAGCAAGACTCATTTGGTGCACGTTCACACCAATTAGCCCACCAAGCGACCTTAAGTGGCGAATTTGACAGCGAAATTTATGCGATTAATGGCCACGACGAGTACGGTGTTTTAAAACGCTTCAAGCACGACGAAGTGATTCGTCCAGAAACCACGGTGGAAGCGCTTGCAGGCTTACGCCCTGTTTTTGACCCTGCCAATGGCACGGTCACTGCGGGTACCTCGTCAGCGATTTCAGATGGTGCTGCGGCAACCCTAGTAATGTCAGCGGACCGTGCGAAAGAACTTGGCTTAACGCCGCGTGTTCGTATTCGTTCAATGGCAATTGCCGGTTGTGACCCATCGATTATGGGTTATGGTCCGGTTCCGGCCACTCAGAAAGCTCTGAAACGAGCAGGTTTGAGCCTTGCTGACATTGAGTTGTTCGAACTCAACGAAGCCTTCGCAGCACAAGCATTGGCGGTTATGCGTGGTTTGAAAATCGAAGACCAGCTAGATAGCAAGGTGAACTTGCACGGCGGCGCGATTGCATTAGGTCATCCACTTGGTTGTTCAGGCGCGCGTATTAGCACGACCTTAATTAACTTAATGGAACAGAAAGATGTGAGCTTAGGTTTAGCGACCATGTGTATCGGCTTAGGCCAAGGAATCGCAACGGTATTTGAGCGCGTGTAAAAAGCACAGCACTTTGATATACCGCAAAAATCCCGCTGGCGATTATCGTCGGCGGGATTTTTTTATGGTCTGAAAATGCCTATAATGACCGGCAGAACCAAGTACGAGCTTCATGGCCAAGCATGACCTTGGCTCGCTAAACTTAATTCACAACTTGCCGTGCTCGATTTACACGCCATAAATTGAGCCCGTAAAAGGATGAAATATGTCGCCCTTCACTACCGCCGATTATCAACTGGATACCCTAGGCTTACGCTGTCCGGAGCCGGTTATGTTGATTCGTGGCAAAATGCGACAAATGCAAGATGGTGAGAAGTTATTAATTATCGCCGATGATCCAGCAACAACCCGCGATGTTCCCGCATTTTGTCGCTTTATGGATCATCAACTTCTTGCTGCGCAAACCGATGAGGCACCCTACCGGTACCTTATTCAGAAAGGCCTTTAAGCAATTTTCAGTTCGTTCCATGTGGAACACAATGTTCATTGCTCTGATATCTATCGACCTAGAGCGCGCTTTTCGCGCAGCGTCGCTCTGTCGATAGACAGTCTTACAGTTTATATTCCCAAAACTCCGCAGCACCCATTTCTGGGTCGAGCTGATAAGGCTTGAACCCATACTTCAAATAGGCAAGACGTGCTGGCTCGTTGCCGCTGAGAACTTCCAACGTGAGTTTCACGCAGCCACGTTTTCTCGCTTCCTCTGCGGCAGCAGCAATCAGCTGTTGGCCGATACCTTTTCCGCGCTGGCCATCAAGCACCGCAATATCATGCAGGTTACAAATCGGCTTTGCTGCAAACGTCGAGAAACCTTCAACACAATTGATCAGCCCGACAGCGCCAGCGTGGTCGTCCCAAGCAATAAAGCTGAACACTGTTGGTCTTTTTGCCATTTCGGCAATCAAGTTCGCTTTGGTGTCGTCACTGAGTGCTTCACCGCCACCCATCGGATCTTGAGCATAATGATTTAAAAGTTTAAGCAGTGCATCCGCATGCTCAGGATTTTGATAATCCACCGGTAAAATTCGCAACATTTCCTGCATATTCCCCTATTTTCATCTGGTTATCTCTGCGCGACTTCCCAAGAATAATAAGGGAAGCGCCGCAGTTTTAGCTTGCCCACAGAATAACATACTATAAGACCTACAAGGATCCTTGCTGATGGAACCTGGGGGAAATACGACTGAACTACATGACCTCAGGTAATTCGAGTTCAGCAGGCGCTTCCTGCAACTCGACAAACTGCTGCAGCCAGTCCTCGATGTGCCCACGTACCGGCTTTAACATGGCGACCATCGATGTATGTCCGAGCAATTCATATTCAAGATAGCGCTTATGCCCTTGCTCTACTTGATAAACTTTGAAACGCTCTATGTCCGGGTTCGGTGATGTGACAGTCACGGGGAAGTCTGTATCAACCTCTGGGTAGTCTTTCAACGTCTGTAAATTCTCGACGCCTAACCAGCGTTCCACGGCATTGCGGCTTGCCTGCAAATCAACCACTTGGTCGGTCCGCCCTGCGAGCACAAGTGCCGGGCTTTGCGTCGCTGCCAAACGCTGTGCAAGCGTGGTCATCCGCTCGGTTTCGCCACTGCGAGAGATGATATTTCCAAGCGCCGCATCGAAACGCGAGTCGGAGACAAACCAACGTAAGCGCCAGTCAGCCTCTTTCATTTGTTGAAACATAAAATTGGCGTCGCTGCGAAAATCGTTCATCGGCGCCACGAACACCAGACCTGAAGGTTGTACGTCCTTGTCAATGAATAAACGCTCAAGCTCGGTCGTTGCCATCATCCCCATCGAAAAGCCCATTAATACGACCGGTGCGTTTCCATAGTTATTGATCACGTGATCGCGAATCAGATCAAGATTCGGCAAGCCGAATGCCATTGGGTTCGTTTCCGTCGGTCCGGCAATAATCAATGGGCGAAACCCCAGTGAGCGTAACCAAACTCCCGTTGGTGC
This sequence comes from Aliidiomarina haloalkalitolerans, assembly GCF_003987315.1. Classification (GTDB taxonomy): domain Bacteria; phylum Pseudomonadota; class Gammaproteobacteria; order Enterobacterales; family Alteromonadaceae; genus Aliidiomarina; species Aliidiomarina haloalkalitolerans. The sequence continues at coordinate 85,192 of NZ_PIPI01000006.1, read as the reverse complement.
AAACAAATGCGCGGACTGCATGCCATAACCTGGCGCGACAATAACCACAGGAGCTTCGTCAGCAAGCTCAGGAAAGCGAAATAAGGTTTCTTCTGAAAAGTATTCGCTAAGCTCCGGTTCCCGTGAATGGCGCAACGATAGCGTCCACTTAAATTCTTCATGGGTCATTTGACCCTCATCATAGATAGCTTGCACTTCGGCTAAATCAAGATAATGCAAACAACGATGCTCTGCCGTCGCATCACAGACTTGTTGGCGATTAGGTGCAACCGCAAATTCGACGCTGGCCATGCCGCTCACAGGTTCCATGTTGAGGATTTGGCGTTCGACGAGGCTCGTGCAACCCGCTAATATCGCAATTACACTCATGGCTACGCCGGTACCAATTACCCTGGCAAATACTGTCATCACTTTCCCCTATTTAAAATCACAATCAACGAGATGGTCGTTCACCATACCGACTGCTTGCATAAACGCATAGACAATCGTTGGGCCAACAAAGGTAAAACCTGCTTTCTTCAGAGCCGTCGATAATGCCCGCGATACTTCTGTCTCAGTCGGAACATCCTGCATCTTTGCTGGTTGGTTTTCGATAGGAGTGCCATCAACAAATGACCACAACCAGTCAGAGAAATCGACACCCTGCTCGTGCAAGTGAACAAACGCATCGGCATTTTTAAAGATAGAATTAATCTTTAAGCGATTGCGCACAATACCCTTATTCTGCATTTGTTGATCAATAAACTGGTGACGCTGTTCACCTTGGATTTTCGCTAAACGGTGTGGGTCGAAGCCAAAAAATGCAGCCTCATAATTGGCTTGTTTACGTAAAATCGTAATCCAGCTCAGTCCAGCCTGCTGACCATCGAGGCATAATTTGGCGAACAGCTCGACACTATCACGGACGGGTTTACCCCAGACTTCATCGTGGTATTGCTCATAATCGGCATGCCCTAAACACCAAGGGCAGCGATTAATTGACTGATTGTCCATTCCCATGCGCTTTCTCCCTATAAATTCGGCGCTTGCTCAGTGTATAATCACACAAATCCCATGCCGCTGCACAGCGGAAATTCGGCCGAATTGAAGTGGAAATCTCATGGAAAAATTTGACGTTAAAACATTTCAGGGTTTAATTCTCGCCCTACAAGATTATTGGGCACAGCAAGGTTGTGCGATTGTTCAGCCTCTCGATATGGAAGTCGGTGCGGGAACCTTTCACCCGATGACTTTCTTGCGCTCGATTGGCCCAGAGCCATCAAGCTATGCCTACGTACAACCTTGCCGCCGTCCAACCGATGGCCGCTATGGTGAGAACCCGAACCGCTTGCAACATTATTATCAGTTTCAGGTGATCATGAAGCCGAATCCTGCTGATTTACAGGAGCTGTATTTGGGCTCGCTGAAGCTACTCGGTTTCGATCCTTTGGTGCATGATATCCGCTTCGTTGAAGATAACTGGGAGTCACCGACTTTAGGCGCATGGGGGCTTGGTTGGGAAGTTTGGCTAAATGGCATGGAAGTGACGCAGTTTACTTACTTCCAGCAAGTTGGCGGCCTTGAATGTAAGCCTGTGGCTGGCGAAATTACCTACGGTCTTGAACGCTTGGCGATGTATATCCAAGGCGTCGACAGTATCTACGACTTAGTCTGGACCACTGGACCACGCGGTACAATCTACTACCGTGACGTTTTCCATCAGAACGAAGTTGAACAATCGGCTTATAACTTTGAACATGCGGACGTTGCCGTCTTGTTTGACCGCTTCGATTCCTGCGAAAAAGAATGCGAGTTACTGATCAGCAAGAACCTTCCTTTGCCGGCCTATGAACAAGTGATGCGAGCGTCACACGCATTCAACCTGCTCGATGCCCGTCATGCGATATCGGTGACCGAACGTCAGCGTTATATTCTGCGCGTACGAACCATGGCGAAGGCCTGCGCAGAAGCCTATTTTGCCGCCCGCGCCGAACTTGGGTTTCCACTCGCAGAGCAAGCAGACGCCGACGCCGCCCTCGCAATTTACCGCAAGAGCCAAGAAAAAGCGCAGAAAAAAGGAGCGAAAGCATGAGTCAGCGCCACGATTTATTAGTTGAATTAGGCACCGAAGAGCTCCCTCCAAAAGCGTTGAAAGGCCTCAGCGAAAGCTTCACGAACAGCTTTGTTAACTCGCTCGAACAAGCACGACTCAACTACACGAGTGTCGAGTCCTATGCCACCCCTCGCCGTTTAGCGGTCTTGGTAAAAGGTGTGGAAGCTCGTCAAGCCGACGAAGTTGTTGAAAAGCGCGGCCCTGCTATTCAGGCAGCCTTTGCACCCGATGGTAGCCCTACTCGCGCTGCCGAAGGCTGGGCACGTGGCTTAGGAATCGACGTTGCCGATGCGGAACGTTTAGTAACTGACAAAGGTGAATGGTTACTTTACAACGCCACCGTGCCAGGTAAAGGCATTGAAGAATTGGTGCAAGGCTTTATCGACACCGCAGTTAAACAGTTGCCGATTCCGAAAGCCATGCGTTGGGGCTCAGGTTCTCATCAGTTTATTCGTCCGTTACATACCTTAACCGTTTTGTTAGATAGCAAAGTACTCCCTGCCGAGTTGTTTGGCGTGCAAAGCGACAATAAGGTGAACGGACATCGATTCCACCACCCGGAACAGTTAACCCTTACGCAGGCGGCCGATTACGCGGACGTACTTACAAGTGGCCACGTCGTTGCCAGTTTTGCGCAGCGCCGGGAAGCAATCAGAGAAGCAGTGGTTGCACTGGCTAAAACCGAGAATGCAGTGCCGGTTTGGGATGAAGATCTAATCGACGAAGTAGCCTCGTTGGTCGAGTTCCCTGTCGCCTTAGCAGCAGGTTTTGACGAATCGTTTCTAGCGGTACCCAAAGAAGCATTGATTTACACCATGAAAGACGACCAGCGTTATTTCCCGTTGGTCGACCAACAGGGTGAATTGTTGCCGCGTTTTATTTTCATTACCAACATTGAAAGCCGTGACCCACAGCAGGTCATCAGCGGCAACGAAAAGGTTGTGCGCCCTCGTCTAGCCGATGCACAGTTTTTCTTTGAAACCGATAAGAAAACTAAACTCAGCGAACGCCTTAATAAACTCGACAGTGTTCTTTTCCAAAAAGAGCTCGGCAGCATTGGTGACAAGGCTCGCCGTATGGAAGCAACTGCTCGCTTTATTGCCGACGAACTCAAGGCCGATAAAGACGCCGCCGCCCGTGCAGGCCTTCTCGCAAAAGCGGACTTAGTCAGCTCGATGGTCATGGAGTTTCCAGAAGTTCAAGGTGTCATGGGGATGCACTATGCTCGCCACGACGGCGAAAGTGAAACCGTTGCGCAAGCGATTGAAGCCCACTATCGCCCGCGCTACGCCGGAGACGAACTACCGAATTCATTAGAAGGCTGTGCGGTCGCTTTAGCGGATAAACTCGACACACTCGCTGGTATTTTTGGTATTGGACAAACGCCATCCGGCGATCGCGACCCGTTTGGGTTGCGTCGTGCCGCCATCGGTATGCTCCGAATTCTCGTTGAGAAAGAGCTCCCACTCGATTTAGTCACACTGGTCCGCAGTGCCGTCGCAAACTATGGCTCGGTTATTAAGAATCCAGACGAAGTTACTGATAACGTAGTCGACTTTTTACTTGGACGCTTCCGAGCTTGGTATCAAGACCAGGCTATTTCAGTCGACGTTATTCAGGCAGTGCTCGCACGTCGTCCTACTGTAGCCCTCGACTTCGATCGTCGCGTGAAAGCGGTTGCGGAATTCCGCACCAACCCGCAAGCCGAAGCATTAGCCGCAGCAAACAAGCGCGTGAGTAACATTCTTGCGAAAAGCGATGAGCAGCTCGGGCCGGTGCAACCCGATCTACTTGTAGAGAGCGCCGAGAAAGCCTTGTATGACGTGTTAAACGGCCTCAAGGATAAGGTTTCAGCTGCAGCAGTAAACGGCGACTACGCGGGCGCTCTGAGCGCGTTAGCAACCTTGCGCGCACCTGTCGACGAGTTCTTTGATAGCGTGATGGTGAATGCTGACGATGATGCAGTCCGTCGTAACCGATTAAGCTTGCTCGATGCATTGCGTAACGAGTTCCTGAAAGTAGCAGATATATCCTTACTGCAGTCATAGCTGGTAATAGGCCGCAACGCTGGACACCGTTGCGGCTTTTTTGTCAGTATGATTTGTCGGCCTTGATTATTGGCTTAAGTCATAGGATTAAGTTGTCGGCGTTAGCTGTAAGTGTTGAGTGTCGGCATTGATTATCAGCATTGGTTGTTAGCATTGTTACGAAACGTGAATCATGGGCTTTATTGGTAGGCATTCGATAAAAGGTGAGGTCATGGCATTTTTAGTCTATTTGGCGGTTATCTTCTTTTGTATGTGGGTCGGTAATGTCGCGGCCAAATTATCGAAATGGCTCGGCTATGCCGTTTGTATTGTCGCACCTATGCTTCTTGTGGTGCTGGTCGCCGCACTGCGATGGTACTTCGACCCCTCGTTAGACTTTGTTGGCCTTGTGACCGTGCTTGGCACCTTCCTCGGCTTAACCGGCATCATCACCTGCCTGATTGTCCGTCACATGGTTCTCAAGTCACCGCACTCCAACACTTAAACGGCTCTCTCGCATAAACGGCAGGCGAAAAGCATCTGTCTCAATTTGCTTTAATGTTTCCTTAAGTTGGAGCCGCTAGCCAAACCGCCAGCCGCACAGTTAGCGATGACACGAATAATCCCCCATTAAAAAACCCCAAACATGCTGAATGTTTGGGGTTTTCTGCTGTGTCAAAAATGGCTTCTAAGAACTAGACATCCAAGTTCGCTACTTTTAGTGCGTTACTTTCGATAAATGCTCGACGTGGCTCAACGTCGTCACCCATCAGTGTCGTAAACAACTGGTCTGCACCAATCGCATCTTCAATGGTCACTTGCAGCATGCGACGAGTTTCTGGGTCCATGGTAGTTTCCCACAGCTGGTCAGGGTTCATTTCACCGAGACCTTTATAACGCTGCACATACAAGCCACGCTTCGACTCACTTATCAGCCACTCAATTGCCTCAACGAAATCACCAACCGGCTGTACTTTTTCACCACGTTGAACAAAACCACCCGCTTCAACCAATCCGTTAATTTCCGTTCCTACTGACGCCAAGCGGTCGTAGTCACGCGAAACTAGGAATTCGTAAGTGAGCGGGAAGTCTGTGTAGACACCATGACGACGCAAACGAACCATTGGCAAGAACACACCGCGCTCGTCGTCTTTCGTCACTAGCACCTCATAAGTGGCTGAGTCTTTCTCTGTTGCCATCATATCCGCTGCGAACTTCTCAGACCACGCTTGAATGAACTGCTCGTCTTTCATGTTTTCAGCGGTCAGACGCTCAGCATAAACTAAGCGATTAAGCATGTGCTTCGGCAGGCGACGGCTCAAGCGCAAAATTGTGTCCATCGCAAACTGATAGTCACGAACCATCTTCTCTAAAGCGATTCCAGTAATTCCAGGTGCATCAGCATTCACATGCAATGACGCACGGTCTAATGCCAACGTGGTTAAATATTGAATTAAACCCGGGTCGTCTTTAATGTAGGTTTCTTGCTTGCCCTTCTTCACCTTATACAGCGGTGGCTGGGCGATATAAATATAGCCGCGCTCAATCAGCTCTGGCATTTGCCGATAGAAGAAGGTTAACAGCAAGGTACGAATGTGCGAGCCGTCAACGTCAGCATCGGTCATGATAATGATACGATGATAACGAGTTTTATCTGGGTTGTACTCGTCGCGTCCAATGCCGCAACCCATTGCGGTAATCAATGTTGCAACTTCCTGCGAAGACAACATTTTGTCAAAACGCGCTTTCTCAACGTTTAGAATTTTACCTTTCAATGGCAAAATTGCTTGGTTCTTGCGGTTACGTCCCTGCTTTGCAGAACCACCCGCAGAGTCACCCTCCACAATGTAGAGTTCAGAAAGTGCTGGGTCTTTCTCTTGGCAATCCGCTAATTTACCTGGTAAACCCGCTAGGTCGAGAGCACCTTTACGACGCGTCATTTCGCGCGCTTTACGCGCTGCTTCACGAGCCCGCGCAGCGTCAATAATCTTCTGTACGATGACTTTCGCATCGGTTGGGTTCTCAAGTAGGAAGTTCGCTAGGTTCTCACCCATGGCTTGCTCAACCGCACTCTTCACTTCTGAAGAAACCAATTTATCTTTCGTTTGCGAAGAGAACTTAGGGTCTGGAACTTTTACTGAAATTACAGCAGTAAGTCCTTCACGGGCATCATCACCAGTTGCGTTGGTTTTTGCTTTCTTGGTGTAACCTTCTTGTTCCATATAGTTGTTCAACGTGCGCGTTAATGCTGCACGGAAACCGGCCATATGGGTACCACCGTCGCGTTGCGGAATGGTGTTGGTAAAGCAATAAATATGCTCTTGAAACGAGTCATTCCATTGCAGACCAACTTCAACCGAAATTCCGTCGTCACGTTCAACGGAGAACTGGAACACTTTTGGATGAATTGGGGTTTTCTTGTTGTTTAAGTACTGTACGAACGCTGCGATACCACCGTCATATTTAAAGTGATCACGACGGTCTGCACGCTCATCAATCAAATGAATTGAAACACCCGAATTCAGAAACGACAATTCACGCACTCGCTTAGCTAAAATGTCGTAATGGAATTCCGTTTGTGTGAACGTTTCGTGACTTGGCCAGAAACGAATTTCAGTCCCTGTCTTGTCAGTATCGCCGACCGATTGAATATCAGCATCTGGATTACCGTGGGTGTAGGTTTGTTTCCAAACTTTGCCTTCGCGATGAATCGTTAATGCCAGCTTTTCTGACAAAGCATTAACAACCGAAACGCCCACGCCGTGTAATCCGCCGGACACCTTGTATGAGTTATCATCGAACTTACCACCAGCATGGAGGACCGTCATGATAACCTGCGCAGCGGAAACACCTTCCTCTGCGTGCATTTCAACTGGAATACCACGACCATCGTCACGCACAGAAACAGAGCCGTCTGAGTGCACGGTGACATAAATCTCATTACAATGGCCTGCCAGCGCTTCGTCGATTGAGTTATCGACCACTTCAAACACCATGTGGTGCAAACCTGTGCCGTCGTCGGTATCGCCGATGTACATTCCCGGGCGCTTCCGAACCGCATCCAGACCTTTCAAGACTTTAATACTCGATTGATCGTAATTACTAGCAGACATATATCATTCCTGTTTAATCATTTTTGATTGTTCCTTGTTCCACATGGAACAATCGAACTTCGGTATCCTTAAAGCGATGTTCTAATTCTTCTTTACGAATCGCAGTAATGAATACCTGACTTCCACTCTCTAACAAAGCGTTACAGAGTCGCTGTTGATTCTCCGCGTCTAATTCCGCTGGTAAGTCATCAACTAAAATAACACACCGCTTCCCTAGTCGGTCGAAATAGTCAGCACTTTGGACTAACCGCAGTGCTGCCACTAACAATTTCAGCTGACCACGTGATAAGCGCTCTCGCGCATCAATGCCGTCAACTCTTATTTGCCACTCCGCCTTAGTTGGACCAACACTGGTAAAACCTTGGCGCAAATCTAATTCTAACTTCGCTGCAAGCGCTTCTGCTAAACTTTGCTGCTCTTGCCAGCCGCGTTGCAACTTAAATTCAAACTGGTATTGCGGTAAAAATTGCTGACAATACTTATTCAGCTTTTGATTCAGCCCATCGAGATAACGCACTCTCGCTTCTGTCACCGCTTCACCAGCCAGCGCTAGCTGCTGGTCCCAATACTCACCGCCTTGCTGGTGGTAACTTCGTTGTTTCAGTAACGAGTTACGCTGCTTCAACAAACGTGAAAACGTCAGCCAATGACTGTAGTAGTTTTGTTCCACATGGAACAGCCCCCAGTCCATATATTGCCGCCGTTCTTTAGGACCATCGGTCACCAGCGTCACCCCTTCTGGGGTAATGAGCTGGATTGGCATTAATCGCGCTAACGCACTAAATTTTCGCTCTGTTTCGCCATTGATACGAATTTCTGTCTCGCCATTGCGAAACCGTCGAAAGCCAACTTTCTGTGTGTCACTTTCGTTGCTATCCTGCGTTCGCGTAAATAGCGTCAGCGCTTCATGTTCATCTTGCACAACCTGCCGAACCTGATGGGTTCGAAAGGAGCGCCCGAAACCTAACGTATAAATGGCTTCGAGCACACTAGTCTTGCCGCTGCCATTCTCACCGTAAATTACATTAACGTGCTGACTTGGCTCAAGCTGGGCATTGGCAATATTTCGAAAATGAGCAATAACCAGCTGATTAATTTGCATATCAATGAATGACGATTAGCGCTTACAGACGCATGGGCATGACGACGTAAAGTGCACCTTCGTCATCGTTGTCCTCAACGATTGCGCTGCTATTTGGGTCGCTTAAGGTAATCTTCACTTGCGGCCCATGAATCGCGTTCAGCACATCCAGCAGATAGGTCACATTAAAGCCAATCTCGAATGCTTGATTATTATAATCGACTTCTAAACGCTCTTCGGCTTGTTCTTGCTCTGGGTTGTTCGCTGTTAAGACGAGTTCGTTAGTGTCTAACCCCATGCGTACACCGCGGAATTTTTCGTTCGATAAAATCGAAGCTCGGACACATGCCTGGCGCAACAAGTCGCGATCAGCGACCACAATTCGGTCTCCGCCAGTTGGCAATACCCGACGGTAATCTGGGAAGCGACCGTCTAATAACTTACTGGTAAAGGTCATGCGGCCGGTAGCAACACGAATGTGATTTTGGCCGAGTGACAATGATACCACCGAGTCATCATCGTCGAGCAAACGCAACAGCTCAGAAACGCCTTTACGCGGCACAATCACTTGTTTGTGTGGTAACGCGCCTTGTTCAAGTTTAATGGCAGACAGAGCTAAACGATGGCCGTCAGTTGCAACGGTTCGTAAAATGTCTTCATTAACTTCGAACAGCATGCCATTCAGATAATAACGTACGTCTTGGTTTGCCATTGAGAAGTGAGTTTTGTCCATCAAACCGCGGAAATCACCTTGCTCCATTTCGATTTGAACTTCACTTTCCCATTCATCGATATTCGGGTAGTCACTTGCCGGTAATGTACTTAATGAAAAGCGGCTTTTGCCCGAGCGTACAATTGCTTTATCGTCGCTTGCAGTAATACTGACGTCGGCACCTTCCGGTAACGAGCGAATAATATCGAGGAGTTTCTTCGCAGGAATTGTCACGTCACCCGGCGTTGCTTGCTCTAGGCTCACTTCCGACACCAGTTCGACTTCAAGGTCGGTTCCTGTTAGCCGCAGGCTCTCTTCGCTCACTTGCAAGAGCACATTACTAAGAATTGGCAACGTAGTCCTGCGCTCAACTGCGCCACTTACGACCTGTAAAGGCTTGAGCAATGCGTCTCGTGAGATTGTGAATTTCATGCGGTTAACTCCCCTTTTTATTATTTATCGTCGCGGCTCGTTTGTTACACCGACAAGGTTCGATTTAAGTTACGATAATCTTCCTGAATTTCGTGATCAGACTCAATCAGCTCTTTAACCTTACGACAGGCATGCAATACCGTTGTATGGTCACGACCACCAAATGCATCACCAATTTCTGGCAGACTATGGCTCGTCAGTTCTTTAGCCAAGGCCATCGCCACTTGCCGAGGTCGGGCAACGGACCGCGTCCGTCGCTTCGAAGTTAAGTCGGATACCTTAATATGATAATACTCTGCCACGGTACGCTGAATGTTATCGATTGTCACCAATCGCTCTTGCGCAGCGATTAAGTCGCGCAGTGCTTCTTTAACAAAATCGATCGTGATATCGCGCCCGGTTAAGGTCACATTCGCAATCACACGGTTCAATGCACCTTCTAACTCACGCACATTCGAACGCAAGCGTTTCGCGATAAAAAAGGCAACTTCATGTGGCAGTTTAATTTTTCGTTCTTCGGCTTTGCGCTCAAGAATTGCCACGCGCGTTGGTAACTCTGGCGGCTCAATAGCCACCGTCAATCCCCAACCGAAACGTGACTTCAAACGCTCATCAACCCCTTCAATTTCTTTCGGGTAAACGTCACTTGTTAGGATAACCTGTTGATTTCCTTCAAGAAGCCAGTTGAACGTATGGAAAAACTCGTCTTGGAAATGGTCTTTCTTTGCAAAAAATTGAACGTCATCAATAAGTAACGCATCGACACTGCGATAACTTTCTTTGAAACTATCGATTTTATTGTGCTTCATGGCATAAACCATGTCTTGCACAAAACGCTCCGCGCGCAAATAGAACACCTTGGCATCAGGCTTATTGGCTAAAATACCGTTGCCAATCGAATGGAGTAAGTGCGTTTTACCTAAACCTGTGCCACCGTAGATAAACAAGGGGTTGTAGGCTTTGCCCGGATTCTCTGCAACTTGTAATGCGGCGGCTCGAGCCAGCTGATTTGAGCGACCTTCAACAAAGTTATCAAACTTGTAAGTGGGTTGCAGATTACTGTGTTGCAAAGAAATAGGGCGGTCTGCGGTATTCGGCTGCGGCCGCGCTGTTGGCTGATTAGCCGGCTTAGGTTCTTTGCTGATTTCTGGCTCTGAGCTGCCGTTGATAACTGGACTAGCCGCTGGAACCGGCGCTTTCCGCGCACCTCCGACCCGCAATTCGACGTTCGGAGCTTCATCACCTGCAGTTGCGCGTAAGAAAGTAATAATTTGCTTGAGGTATTTGTCTTTCACCCAGTCCATGACGTAGGTATTTGGAGCATACAAAAAGAGCGTGTTTCTTTCGAAATCAACCTGCAGCGGACGGATCCAGGTGCTGAATTGCTGCGCAGGCAATTCATTTTGTAATCGCGTCGCACAATCGTGCCACAGTGAATGACTCACGAAACACTCCCCTTCTGTTATTATTTTTTAGCCTTCGTGGCAGTGCTCTAGACGTCGCCATTGACGCCCTAGCAATGCCTTAAAAACAAGGCTTACGGTAGCACTTGATCGAAAGGCTGATCCTTGCTGCTCAGCGATTTTGATCGAGCCTTCCATTCTACGGAAAATAGCTCGTCTAGGCTAGCTTTTTACAGGTCAAAAAGCAAAGTTATCCACAGGCATTTATTTCTTATTTTATTTGACAGCGATCCTTTTTACTTGTAGAATCCGCGCTCATTTTGAAACCCAGATCAGCAACGGAATAACAGCTATGAAAAGAACATTTCAACCAAGTGTATTAAAACGCAAGCGTACTCATGGCTTCCGTGCACGTATGGCAACCAAGAACGGCCGTCAGGTCTTGGCTCGCCGCCGTGCCAAGGGACGCAAGCGTCTGACTGCTTAATTTAGTTTAAGCTCAGGCAGCTGAGTGACTCAGTACGCATATCCTCGGGAGTTACGTCTGTTAACTCCCGCAGACTTTCAAAACGTCTTCAATAATCCCCCTGTTAAAGCCGTCAGTAGCCAATTCACGCTACTTGCGAAGCCCAATGGTCGAGACTATCCTCGCTTAGGCGTCACAATCAGCAAGAAAACTGCCAAGCGCGCTGTCGATCGCAATAAAATTAAACGAATTGTGCGCGAAACTTATCGTTTAAAGCAGCATAAATTGTCAGGCTTTGATATTATCGTCATCGCTAAGCCAGGGGTGACCAAATTAGACAATCATGCCCTGAGCGAATTACTGAATTACTTATGGCGAAAATTAAGCAAACGCTGCGCGCAATACTCGTCGGAATCTTAACCGGTTTCATTCGACTTTATCAGTGGTTTATTAGCCCACTGCTAGGTCCGCGTTGTCGTTTTGTACCAACCTGTTCAGCTTATGCAATTACTGCTCTTCAAAAGCATGGCGTGCTGAAAGGAATAGCTCTCGCCAGTCGTAGAATTAGTAAATGTCATCCGGGTCATCCCGGTGGTTTTGATCCGGTTCCCGGAACAGAGTCGGAATGGGCGGACGAGGAGACCTTGGCTGCCGAAATTCGAGAACTCGACGCTAGGAAATCGAAAAAAGAGAAAGAGTAACTATGGATTCGCAACGTACAATTCTGGTTATTGCCCTTTTGGTACTATCGTTTTTCATGTTCCAACAGTGGCAACTAAAAGGCGGCAATACCCCGGGTATCGACCGCAGCAGTGCACCAACAGAAGTCAGCGCTAATGGTCAAAGCGATGTCCCATCTGACGTCCCAGCCGTGGACGGTGACATTCCAGTAGCCGGTGGTAATGGTGGTGTTCCTGCAGCAGAAACAACTGCCGTACAAGGCGACATGATCACCGTGGAAACCGACGTATTGCGCGTCAAACTAAGCCTTCGTGGTGGTGATTTAGTCCAAGCCGAACTGCTCCAGCATGCAGAAACATTAGGCGAAGCAGAGCGTTACACCATTCTTTATCAACGACCTGGTCACCTGCACATCGCTCAAAGCGGTTTAATTGGCCCTGACGGTATTGATAATTCAGAAACTCGTCCTGTTTTCCGTGCCTCACAAACTCGTTTCGAAATGAATGGTGATCGTCTTGAAGTGCCACTTTATTTCACCAAAGACGATGGCACTGAAATTATCAAACGCTACACATTCACGCGTGGCGATTATGCGGTGCAAGTGGCATATGACATTACCAACCACAGCGATGCTCCAAAAACCGTCAACTTCTATGGTCAATTAAAGCAGACCATGGTTGATGGCGGCCGTAGCAGCATGTTTATGCCAACTTATCGCGGTGCAGCATATTCAAGCGAGAGTAACCGCTATAAAAAGTACAGTTTCAGCGATATCCAAGACCGTAACTTTAGCACCAACACCCCTGCCGGTTGGGTGGCCATGCTTGAGCATTACTTCGTAACCGCTTGGGTTCCAGATCAAGAATCGACCAACCGTCTTTACACCAATCGTAATGCGCTTGGAGAAGGGATGATCGGTTTTATTGGTCCAGCACACACCATCGCACCAGGCCAAAATATCGTTCTCGAAACTGCTTTATACATGGGTCCGAAGGATCAAGCGCGTTTACGCGAGCTTGCCCAGCACCTCAACCTGACCGTTGATTACGGCTTCTTGTGGTGGCTAGCACAGCCGATTTACTGGTTGCTGTCTTTACTGCAATCGTTTGTCGTCAACTGGGGCTTAGCAATTATCCTCGTGACCATTATCGTCAAGACATTACTGTATCCGCTCACGAAAGCGCAGTACGTGTCGATGGCAAAAATGCGTAAGATTGCACCGAAAATGAAAGAAATGCGCGAGCGTTTCGGTGATGATCGGCAAAAGCTTTCGCAAGCCATGATGAAGATGTACCAAGAAGAAAAGGTTAATCCACTCGGTGGCTGCTTACCGATGTTGCTGCAGTTACCAATTTTCTTAGCGTTATACTGGGTACTTCTCGAAAGCCCAGAAATTCGTCACGCTGACTTTATGTTGTGGATCAACGACTTATCAAGCCGTGACCCGTACTTCATCTTGCCACTCCTGATGGGTGCAAGTATGTACCTTATGCAGCGCTTACAGCCGACACCAGTGACAGACCCAATGCAGGCTAAAATTCTGCAGTTCATGCCGGTCATGTTCACCGTATTCTTCCTGTTCTTCCCTGCAGGTTTGGTGCTTTACTGGTTAGTCAGTAACATCATTTCAATCACGCAAATGACTTACATTTACCGCCAGATTGATAAAAAAGAAGCGCTTGGCCACAAGAAGAAATAACACCCAGTGACGCATCAAAAGCCCTCAAGAATACGTAAGTGTTGTTGAGGGCTTTTTGTAGGTCGTGTAGAATTTTTAATCTACATTAGTCATTCATCATTTAAATGGTATACACTGAAACTCTATCGCCTAATTTGGGACTTTATCGAACATGCAGAAAACGGATTTTTCTTTATTCAAACTAGTTGCCAGCCTCAGCCTGCTGTTTGTCAGTATGTTTGTAACGCCCGCACAATCAGAAACCGCCAATACAGAATTAAGAGTCATTCGCATCGGCACCCTTCATGGTATTCAGGACAAACACCCTACGTTCGAAATTGTTCAAGAAGCCTATCGTCGGATTGGTTGGAACGCAGAGCTAGTCACTTTACCGTACGAGCGCAGTGAGTACGAAGCTAATCGAGGGCGGATTATCGACGCCGAATTAGCGCGGACATCAGAAGCGGAAAGAACGCTAACCAACCTTATTCGTCTCGAACCATCGATCTTCCCTGTTTACACGTCTATTTTTACGACCCGCAAAGACCTCGACATTTCAGACTGGGAATCGTTACGCGGCCTGCGCATCGATACTGTGCGTGGCATGCATACAGTAGCCGAGCGCCTCGGCGATATTCCGTTCAATGAAGTTGGTAGCATAGAACAAACCATCCAACGCCTACAGTCAGGCCGCAGCGATGTTGCTATTCTGCCAGGATATGAAACCGAGCTTTTACTCGAAGAACTAAATGTAACCTCGATTCATCGATTAACACCTGATTTAGAAACCTTTTTGCTCTATCATTATCTGCATGAACAACACGCAGATATAGTGCAGCCACTGCAGTACGCACTATGGCAAGTTATCCATGAGCGCCAAGTGCAACAGGCAGGTATTCAGGAAAATCATGAGCAACCCGAGTCTAACTTCTAACGAGTTATCCACAGCTGGCGAAACTTCAAGCTTTAGCCCTGACGACACCATTGTTGCCCAAGCAACACCGCCCGGTAAAGGCGGTGTTGGTATTGTGCGCGTCAGTGGTAGTGACGCCAAAGCGATAGCGAACGCACTCCTTGGCCATTGTCCCAAGCCTCGTTATGCCGACTATACCGAGTTTAAAGATGCCGCTGGTGAACTCCTCGACAAAGGCATCGCCTTGTACTTCGAAGGCCCAAATTCATTTACTGGCGAAGATGTACTCGAATTACAGGGCCATGGTGGTCCTGTCGTTATCGACATGCTGATTAAAGCTATTTTGGCGACAGGCAAAGCTCGCTTAGCCAGACCTGGTGAGTTTAGTGAACGCGCATTCCTCAACGATAAGCTCGACTTAGCTCAAGCTGAAGCGATAGCTGACTTAATTGATACCACCTCAGAACAAGCCGCTCGCATGGCCTTACAAAGCCTCCAAGGCGAGTTCTCATTTAAAATCGATCAACTGGTCGACTCTGTCATTCATTTACGCATGTACGTCGAGGCGGCCATCGACTTTCCCGATGAAGAAGTCGATTTCTTAAGTGATGGCAAAATTACCAACGACCTCGAGCAAATCATTCACAATTTACTGAGTGTTGAGCAGCAAGCCAAACAAGGGAGCTTACTGCGCGAAGGTATGCGTGTCGTCATTGCAGGGCGGCCGAATGCTGGCAAATCGTCACTGCTAAATGCCCTAGCTGGACGAGAGTCCGCCATTGTCACCGACATTGCTGGAACCACCCGTGACGTGCTTCGCGAGCACATCCAAATCGATGGCATGCCTTTGCATATTATTGACACCGCTGGGCTTCGTGAAAGCCCCGACAAAGTCGAGCAAATTGGTATCGAGCGCGCGTGGGCCGAAATCGAACAAGCCGACCGAGTACTCTTCATGGTCGATAGTACCGAAACCAATGCCATCCACCCTGATGATATTTGGCCAGAGTTTTTCGCCCGGTTGCCAGCGCACCTACCATTTAGTGTCATCCGTAACAAAATCGACCAAACCGGTTACACCGCTGGCTATCAAGAAAACCAAGGCGTTCCCGTTGTTTCTTTGTCCGCTGCAACTGGACAAGGCATCGAGCACTTACGCGAACACTTAAAAGCGTGCATGGGCTTCAATGCGAATATGGAAGGTGGCTTTATGGCACGTCGCCGCCACCTCGATGCCATTGAAAGGGCAAAAGCCCACCTCTACGCTGGCAAAGAGCAACTCGAAGGCTACCTAGCCGGGGAGTTACTCGCCGAAGAGCTGCGTCTCGCTCAGCACCACCTCAATGAAATTACGGGTGAATTTACTAGTGACGACCTACTCGGCAAGATCTTTGGTAGTTTCTGTATCGGCAAGTAACTAGCTAACGGAGTAAGCAAAATGGCTCACGTTGAACAAGCGCCATCCACCGCAGAGGGGATGGGAATCTTCGAGCGTTTCCTCTCAATTTGGGTTGCTTTAGCTATTGTCGCTGGCGTTTTAATTGGTCAATTTGCCCCTAGCGTGCCTGAAACACTGTCACGCTTTGAATATGCGCAGGTATCGATTCCGGTGGCGATCCTGATTTGGGCCATGATCTTCCCGATGATGCTGCAAATCGACTTTGCCTCGATTAAAGGTGTGCGTCGGCAGCCCAAAGGTTTAGTGATTACCACCACGGTCAATTGGTTAATCAAACCATTCACGATGTTTGCCGTGGCTTGGTTCTTCTTTATGGTCGTGTTCGAACCTTTCTTACCCACTGCCACTGCACGCGAGTACTTAGCTGGGGCAATTTTGCTTGGTGCAGCACCGTGTACCGCTATGGTCTTTGTTTGGAGTTATCTGACCCGCGGTGACGCTGGTTACACCCTTGTACAAGTCGCTCTCAATGATCTGATTATGTTGGTGGCATTTGCGCCGATTGTCGTCTTACTGCTTGGGATTTCCAATATTCAAGTTCCGTGGGACACGGTATTACTCTCGGTCTTGTTGTACATCGTCATTCCACTTTCTGCTGGCTACGTCGTGCGCAAAAGTATGATAAAACGTCACGGTTTAGACTGGTTTCAAAATGTGTTTCTCAAGCGCGTTGGCCCGATAACTCCTGTCGGCTTAATCGTCACTCTTGTTTTACTCTTTGCATTTCAAGGCGACGTCATTCTTTCCAATCCACTGCACATTGCTTTCATTGCGGTGCCGTTAATTATTCAAACCATCTTAATTTTCGCCATCGCCTACGGCTGGGCCAAGCTATGGAGAGTCCCTCACTGCGTCGCTGCGCCAACTGGCTTAATTGGTGCTAGCAACTTCTTTGAACTTGCCGTTGCCGTCGCAATTGCCCTCTTCGGCCTTCAGTCAGGAGCTGCTTTGGCAACCGTTGTTGGCGTTTTAGTGGAAGTGCCCCTCATGCTGGCGTTAGTAAGGTTTGCGAACAAAACGAGACATCATTTTCCCGATGCTGAGCCGAAAACAATCAGAGCGCGATAAAACGAGCTATAGTTAAACCGAGCCTCACTGCGAAAAATACGGAGAGTTACATGCGCGCTAAACAAATAATCGTTGGCACTTTGCTCATACTCGCGCTTAGCGCTTGTAGTAGCGTTTACTACAACACGATGGAACGCTTTGGTTATGAGAAGCGTGACATCCTTGTCAGTCGCGTCGAAAATGCTCGTGACGCCCAGTCGGATGCACAAGAAACCTTTGCCAATGCACTGGAGCAATTTCAGTCAGTCGTCAATGTGCCGGAAAGTGAGCTTTCACGCACCTACAACAACTTGTCGCGCGCTTATGATCAGAGCAAGGACTCTGCAGATCGTGTCAGCCAACGCATTCGAGATATTGAAAGCGTGGCTCGTGATCTCTTTCGCGAGTGGGAGCAAGAACTGCGTGAATACAGTAGCGACAGTTTACGCCGTCAAAGCGAGCAACAGCTGCGCGATACGGAGCGCCAGTACGACACGTTAATCGAACAAATGCGCCGCGCTGAATCGCGCATGGAGCCAGTTTTAACTGCCTTTAATGACCAGGTTTTATTTCTTAAACACAACCTCAACGCACAGGCCATTGGCGCGCTGCGGGGAGAATTAGGGCAAATTGAAAGTGACGTATCGTCTTTGATCAGCCAAATGCAGGAAGCGATCGCTGAGTCCGAAGCGTTTATCGCGCGTTTCCGTTCAGAATAAACAACAAAGCCCCGTTAGGGGCTTTGTTTTTAAACGTGTTAGACAGAACTACGGTTCTCGTCGCGGCAAAGTCCGAATGGTGAGTGTCGACAGCGCCAGCATCGCAGCTGATATGACAAGGCATGCTTCCAGCCCCCATTGCAAATACACCCAACCCGACAACACGGTGCCGAGCAGCCGACCACCAGCGTTAGCCATGTAGTAAAAGCCAACATCCAACGACACGCCGTCAGCACGTGAATAGGCCACGATCAAATAGCTGTGAAGTGACGAATTGACAGCAAATAGAATGCCGAAAATACCCAGCCCCAGCATAATGCTAGCCGCTACCGGTGCTTGTTGCCAAAGCGCTATGGCTAATAGCAGCGGACTCAAGGCTAACACCAAATTCCAGCCAGCGGCTTGCTGCCGACCCACGCCGCTCGCTGTCAATTTTGGCGCTACACCTTGGATGAAACCGTAGCCAATCACCCACAGCGCCAGAAAACTACCCACTTGCCAACTGCTCCAACCGAGTTGACTGGCCAAGAAAACCGGCAGTGCCACAACAAACCAAACATCGCGCGCACCGAACAAGAAAAAACGCGCAAGCGACAAGCGGTTAATTGCGGAGCTCTTCGAAAAAAGCTCATTAAACTTCGGTTTTGCTTTCGCTTTGCCTGCGTCTTTTTTCAGAGAAACTAAACTACCCATCCAGACAGCGAACAACATCAGTGCCATAGCCAATACTGCGCCTTGGAAGCCAAGTAGCGTTAATAACAGTCCGCCAAGGAAGAAACCGACACCTTTCAAGGTATTCTTCGAGCCCGTAAGTATCGCCACCCAACGGTATAGCTGGCCTTGTTGCTGATCCGGCACGAGTAACTTAATCGTACTTTTTGCACTCATTTTATTCAGGTCTTTGGCGATACCCGATATTGCTTGGGCGACCATGACCCATGCTACCGTTAACCAAGCAGCGGGTACCAATAGCATAACCAGCGCTAAAATCTGTAACCCTAGGCCGATATTCATGGTGCGGTTTAACCCGAAGCGAGCACCAAGGTAACCACCGACTAGGTTAGTCACCACACCAAAAAATTCGTAGAAAACAAAAAGCATTGCAACTTCGAGCGCGTTGTAGCCCAGCTGGTAAAAATGCAGCACCACCAGCATGCGTAACGCACCGTCTGTTAGGGTAAAAGCCCAATAGTTACCCGTGACCAGCAAATATTGCCGAATCGCAGGTGACAGGTGCGCTAACATCCTGCCACCTTGGCCATTAATTCGACGGTGCGGTTTGCATAACCCCACTCATTGTCATACCAAGCATAGATTTTCACGTGCGTGCCGTTGATCACTTTCGTCGACAGGGCATCTATAATGCTTGAGCGTGGATCGGTTTTATAATCCATGGAGACAAGCGGTCGCTCTTCGTACCCAAGAATACCTTTTAGCTCGCTTTCAGCCGCAGCTTTCATCCAGCCATTCACTTCTTCTGCGGTCGTTGCTCGGCTGACTTCAAAAACACAATCAGTGAGTGACGCATTGGCAAGTGGAACGCGCACAGCATGCCCGTCAATCCGGCCTTTAAGCTCTGGGAAAATTTCAATAATGGCGGTTGCTGAACCCGTCGAGGTTGGAATCAGGTTCATACCGCAAGCGCGCGCGCGACGAAGGTCCTTATGTGGCGCATCGAGAATACTTTGGGTATTCGTCAGATCATGAATGGTGGTCATCGAGCCATGTTGAATGCCAATATTGTCCAATAAAACTTTCACCACCGGCGCTAAACAATTGGTCGTACATGACGCTGCAGTCACAATTTGATGTTTCTGCGGGTCATATAAGTGATCGTTCACGCCCATCACCACATTCAATGCGCCCGCCTCTTTCACTGGCGCCGAAACCACCACGCGCTTCACTCCCTGCGCTAGGTAATCTTGCAAAACGGCGACGGTTTTCATCTTGCCCGACGCTTCAAGAACCACATCACAATCACGCCAATCGGTTTCGGCGATGGTCTTGTTCTGTGAAAAACGCATAACCTGGCCATTGACGACTATCGATGGACCGTCGACATGGGCTTCGTGCTGCCAAATGCCGTGAACTGAGTCGAAATTAAGTAAATGAGCAAAAGTTTCTGCATTTCCGCCCGGGTCATTGACTGCGACGATATTCAATTCTGGATGATCGGCTAGAATACGCAATGCTAAACGTCCAATGCGACCTAAACCGTTAATACCTACGTTGACGGACATACTGATTCCTTCTCGGTTGTTTCAATAAATTGGGGATTATGGGTGGCGCTCACCTGAATGACGTTGCGCATCCAATCTGGCATGGCTGGGTTTAAACGATAGTGCACCCAGCGCTCTTCTTTGCGATCAAGCAAGAGCCCATATTCGCGAAGTTGAGCTAAGTGCCGCGAGACTTTGGGTTGCGACATGCCCGTGCGCTCAACTAAATCACAAACACATAGTTCCGGCGTTGCCACTAAATGCATCAGCATGGTTAACCGTAACGGATCCGCAAGCACCTTAAAAAAATCTGCTGGGCTATTAAACAAATGCGGTTGTGTTTGCCGTTTACGCAGTATGAGCAAGAACATCCGAATCCGCTCACTCAGCTCATGCAGCGTTTGCTTAAATGCATTTGGGCTGTCGCTTTGAGTTGGATCGGGAAAGTCCCAAGCAATGAAGTTTTGACTGGTGAAATTCGCTTGGCACTCCGTTCTCGCTCGGTCACACAGGCTTATGACATAGTCATAATCGGCTGTATTGAGGTCGTCGAGCGACTTCGAATGCAAACTTTTTGTGTCCAAGTGGAAGTCTTGCAGAGCTGCAATAGCGCCAGCTGCAACAATACCTGGTTCGGTACCAGCGCTGGCGACTTCAACATCATCACCAGCAAATTGCCGCATTAAGGCTTCCGCCATAATTGAGCGAGCCGAGTTGGCGGTACACACAAATAAAACTTTTGTCACCATGGGGGCGCACCATTACATATGGAAATCCGTATATATGTTAATCCGTATGTATGCCTAACGCAAGAATTCTGTGAACTAACTGGAAAAACCAACCGTTTACTCCCATGATAACTGTATGTCGCGTTTAGGATTTGGCTAGCTGGGAGGTCTTATGGCTCGCTCTGATGTTGATCACAATCCAAACCATGCCCTTGTTGTGGAAGGTGGCGCTATGCGCGGTATTTTTGCAGCTGGGGTTTTAGATGCTTTTATCGAAGAAGAATTTTATCCATTCCACCACGCGATAGGCGTTTCCGCAGGTTCCACCAATGCGATTGGCTATCTTTCTAGCGCCCATAAGCGCAGTTACCGGATTATTACCGACCACGCTCGTCGCGACGAATTCATGAATATTCGCCGCTACCTCAAAGGCGGTCATTTTTGCGATGTCGGTTGGCTTTGGCACACCTCTGTCGAAGAAATGCCAATCAATACGCATGCGTTTATGAACCGCAATATTCCGTTAACCGTGGTCACTACCAGTATCGTAACCGGCAAACCTTGCTATCACTTAGTTGATGCGCACAATATGAACACCTTATTTCCAGCATCATGCGCCATGCCTGTGGTGTTTCGTGATTTCCCGCCTATTGATGACGAACCGATGACTGATGGCGGTTTAGCCGACTCGATTCCGGTCATCCGCGCCTATGAACAAGGCGCTCGACGGATTACGGTCATCCTTTCGCAGCCACTCGGGTTTAAGAAAACGCCAGCCCGTTTCCCGAGCTTATTAAAGCCGCTTTTCTCTGATTATCCGGCACTTTTTGAAGCAGTTACCCGCAGAACCGACCAATACAATGCTGCTTTAGACTTTATTGCGAATCCCCCTTCGGACTGTCAGCTACACATCATCGCACCACCGCAAAACTTCCCGGTCTCACGCTTTACTATGGATTTAGACTCACTCAACATGGGCTATGCGCAAGGCGTCAACGCTGGCTCGCGATTTATCTCGGAATCTCTCGTACGCAAAAAGCTCCGCTAACCACTACTCAGACCCCATGCGAATAAAGGATTGTGCTATGATTCGGCGCAATGTAACGTAAGACAGTTTCGACGGCTTTCGTACTCGAATTCATCGCTTATAAAAACAATGAGACAACATCATGGGACTTATACTTAAACTGCTCGCGGGGATTTTGCTCGGTACTTTTATCGGTCTCTATACGCCCCACTGGTTCGGTAACCTCTTAATCACTTTTAAAGTATTATTTGGTCAGCTCTTATTCTTCACCATTCCACTTTTGATTCTCTTTTTTATCACCAGTGGTATTGCTGCTCTACCGCAAAACTCCGGCAAATTACTCGGTCGAACGTTAGGTATTGCCTATCTCTCAACAATCATTGCCGGTGTCATTGCTTTCTTTGCAGCCAGCATTGTTGTGCCCATGTTAGCAACCGAAGCGAAAGAAGTGGCGGGGCTTGTTGGTACCACATTGACACCCTATATCGAACTAAACATTCCACCGTTGTTCAACGTTATGACTGCGTTAGCGTTGGCTTTTATCTTTGGTTTAGGTATTGCGGCAACGCAAGCACAACAACTCAAGAGCCTTTCTGATCAAGGTCGTGACATTATTGAGTTGTTGCTCGTTAATGTGATTATCCCGTTATTACCGTTTTATATTGCAGGTGTGTTTGCAGAAATGGCCGCCGCTGGGACGGTGTTTACGACCCTGAAGACCTTTGGCATTATTCTCATCTTGGCCATCAGCTTACATTGGATTTATATCGTTTCCATGTTCGTGATCGCCGGCATGAAAGCTGGTGTTTCGCCTGTCCGTTTAATTAAAAACATGCTGCCAGCTTACTTCACAGCACTAGGAACTATGTCGAGTGCCGCCACCATCCCAGTAACTTTGCAGTGTACGAAAAACAATAACGTTAACGAAGACGTCGCAAACTTTACGGTACCTTTATGTGCCACCACGCATTTGGCAGGGTCAACGATCACCATCGTAAGCTGCACGGTTGCGGTTATGGTATTACATAACTCTTTAGCAATTCCTTCGTTTATGGCCGTTTTACCATTTATCCTGATGCTTGGTATCGTCATGTTAGCAGCACCCGGTGTGCCCGGTGGCGCGGTCATGTCGGCAGTTGGCCTACTTGGTTCTATGCTTGGCTTTGGCGAAACCGCAATTGCCCTCATGATTGCTCTGTATATGGCACAAGACAGTTTCGGTACTGCTTGTAATGTTACTGGTGACGGCGCTATCGCTTTATTAGTGAATGAAGCGGCGCCTAGCACTGAGCATGAACCAAGCTAGCTCTCCGGCCACAAAGGCAATTCGCCACCCCTCGTTTCCTTGGGGGGTGGTTATTCTTTATGTTTTTATCGGCCCGATTATAGGCAATGCCGTCATCGCCTTGATCAGCGGTTTTACCATGCTTACAAGTGAACTCTCAGAGCCACTTGCTGCGCTTTCCACTACCATGCTGTTCTTTGTAATGGGCTTGATGTTCTGTCATTTGATGGGTGGTATACAAGCGCTTTTATGCGGTGTTGCCGCTGCATTATGGCAGCGCGAGCGCGGTCAGATGCCCTATCTGATTTCCGTTCTTTTTGGTTTTCTCACCGGTCTTGGCTTTATCTTCTTCCTTGGTTCTGACAGCTTACTTATGTCGATTCTATTTGTAAGTGTTCATATTGTCGCCGTCTTGGGCTGTAACTACCTTGCTCGGAAATTTTAATCATGGCGTTTGAAATTCGTCAGTTGAGCTGGCATAAACGTCGGCGCCCGGGCGAAGAGCCGAAGCCAGTCGCTGTCAAAGTGTCTTTGCAAAGTATGTAGAGGATTAACGTAAGTTAGTACTTACTTATCTTCTTTACTAGGTTTCTTAAGCGGTTCTTTATTGTAGTGGCGACGAATCCAGTTCATGCTTCGATACACGCTTTTTTGCGCGAGTAACCAGCGTTCCACTAAATATTTTCCTGGCACATCGGAAACAATAATCGCGATCAAGATGGTCAGTAGCCCTTGCCCAGGAAGAATGAGCATGATGAAACCAGCGATAAATAAAACCAAGGCGAACGCATTCCGCACGACATAAAATAGCACCCGCGTTGCATTCCAATGTCGCTCACGGTGATGATGGCAAAAGTAATCGGCCGGCATTTTCACAATGAGCCACGGAATAATAATCATCGATGCCAAAGCCATGACAATGCTGGTCGAAGCCAACAGTGGTAAGTAGGGCTGAAAGACGCTGTAAATATACATCATCCAATCGGGTACATACTGCTTCACGATAGACTCCCTAACGTTAAGTTCCTGCCCGCTCTGTATTTTATACGCCAGACATCTGTACGTCAGACAATAAAAAACCCCAGAACGCTACTTTACCGAAAAGCGACTGGGGTTTCATGTTTTCCTGCTGCCAAGACGTCAATTTAACGCAGCAGTAATAATGGAATTTTAGTGCTGCTTAACAGCTTATTCGTGTGACTACCAACAAAGAACTCGCGAATCCGAGAGTGTCCGTACGCCCCCATAACCATGGCATCCATTTTATGATCGTTGGCGTAGCTGAGCAGCGAATCTTCAACGTCTCCGGCCAGAACCGCAGTGGTAACTGCAAACCCTTGTTCTTGCAATTTAGCAGCTGCAGAATCTACCTGCGCTTGATGGTCGTTTGTTTCCGCGGCAACCATCACGACATGCACCGGAATACCACGAAACAGCGGGCTATTTGCGACCATATCGACCGCTTTCTTAGCCGTTGCCGAATGGTCATAAGCAATCATGATTTGTTGTGGTTCGCGGAACTCGCCCGTCACAACCCAAGTTGGACGATGCAATGCACGAATCACGCGCTCGACTTGATGACCGATATGCTGACCAATGCCATTACCGCGCTTGCCCTGACGGCCAATCACGAGTAATCGTGTTTCATTTTCAAGTTCCACTAAGGTATCGACTAAATCACCATGGCGCTGACGCAATAAGGGCTCTGCAAAGTCATTGGCAATATGTTTTTGTGCTGCTTCTAAGAACATATGCCCTTGTTGGCGCGCTAACTTTGCTCGCCGCTCTTCAAGGTCGATAATTTCTGCGAGGAGGCGTTGACGCTCATCCATACCAATTTGACCACTAAAGTCGCTCGTATCGCCTTGACGAACGTCATCCAATACGTTCAGGAGAACCAGCGGTGTGTTCATCCGCTTGGCTGACCAAGCCGCATAGTCAGCGACCGTATCGCTGAGTGCGGAGCCATCAATACATGCTA
This sequence comes from Aliidiomarina haloalkalitolerans, assembly GCF_003987315.1. Taxonomy (GTDB): domain Bacteria; phylum Pseudomonadota; class Gammaproteobacteria; order Enterobacterales; family Alteromonadaceae; genus Aliidiomarina; species Aliidiomarina haloalkalitolerans. Next base: position 60,129 of record NZ_PIPI01000006.1, on the reverse strand, counting down.
TCGTATGTTGTGTCATGTTCCGTATTCTCCCTTAGTGTCCCATTAAGCGGTCAATGGCGTCTGGTTTATCAGACACACCAAACTTATCAACCACTGTCGCGGTCGCTTTATTCATGCCGACAACCTCGACTTCGGCGCCTTCACGACGGAACTTCAAAACAACTTTATCCAACGCTGCAACCGACGTGATGTCCCAGAAATGGGCTCGATCTAAATCAATAGTCACCTTAGCAAGAGACTCTTTGAAATCAAACGATTCGACAAATTTTTCCGACGAGGTGAAGAACACCTGACCGATCACTTTATAAGTCCGATGATGACCATCTTTCGCCACGGTCGAGCTAATGTGCATGTAATTACCAACTTTTGCAGCAAAGAAAATTGCTGCTAATAGCACACCAACAAACACCCCTAACGCGAGGTTATGGGTCCAGACTACGACCACAACCGTTGCAATCATCACAATATTGGTACTCATTGGATGGGTTTTCAAATCTTTAATCGACTGCCAACTGAATGTACCAATTGACACCATAATCATCACAGCAACCAGCGCAGCCATGGGGATTTTTGATACCCAATCGGACAAAAATACGACCATTAGAATCAATCCTGTACCGGCAACAAACATCGACAAGCGACCGCGACCACCTGATTTAACATTAATAACGGATTGACCAATCATCGCACAACCGGCCATGCCGCCCATGAAACCTGCACCAATGTTAGCAATACCTTGGCCACGGCATTCTTTATTGCGATCCGATTTGGTGTCGGTTAAATCATCAACAATGGTTTGTGTCATCATCGACTCGAGCAAACCAACAATTGCGAGAGGGAAAGCGTACGGCAAAACAATCATCAGTGTTTCTAAGTTCAACGGTACGTTGGGCCATAAAAATATTGGCAACGAATCCGGTAACTCGCCCATATCACCCACTGTGCGTACATCAATGCCCATATACATCACGACTGCGGTAATTAGGATGATCGAAATCAACGGTGAAGGCACTGCTTTAGTCAGGTATGGCAAACCATAAATGATCCCCAAACCAGCCGCAGTAAGCGCATAAACATGCCACGTGACATTCGTCAGTTCTGGTAATTGCGCCATGAAAATCAAAATAGCTAACGCATTGACGAAACCTGTGACCACCGAACGCGAGACGAACCGCATTAAGCTACCTAGTTTTAACAAGCCAAAAACTAGCTGAATAACCCCAGTCAAAATAGTGGCAATCAACAAATATTCGAGTCCATGGTCGCGCACTAACGTGACCATGAGTAGCGCCATCGCCCCGGTTGCGGCAGAAATCTGCCCAGGTCGGCCGCCGATAAAAGCCATAATGACACATATACAGAACGACGCGTACAGACCAACTTTCGGATCGACACCAGCGATAATCGAAAAGGCAATCGCCTCTGGAATCAATGCTAATGCCACGACTAAGCCAGCTAAAATATCCCCTCGGATATTCCCAAACCATTCTTTTTGCCACGTACCTATCATGACTTTCTCTCTTCTAACCTGAGGTGGATCCAACGACGTCTAAGGGAAGCCCGACAACCGAACTTATTAACCATAGACGCAAAAGCGAGAACTGAAAATTTTTCAACAAAAAAGCTGGAAGGTGATTAACTCGTTCATTCAATAACGAGCGTACACTATCCAGTTACATTAACTTATCTACAGTTCAATGAATTATTGGCCTGAAACGGCCGATTAAGCATGTTTTCAATGACAAAAAGAGCCTAATCTGAGCATGAAGACCGCTAAGGTGTTTAAAAATCACCCTAACACTGCGGTTTCAAGGACGTGCATTCTAGGTATCTCTTGTTTAGTATTCAAGCTATTTTTTAACTTAAACCATATTTAGCTTGCTAAACATGACCCTAAACATTTTTTTTAACGGTTATTGTTCATTCCCTGGTTTCTTTAGCGTATCGCTACCACCACGCAGAACAAAAAACACGGCTTGCAGTCATCACCCTGTATGTGGCTAAATTCGTTCATCACTTTATTGCAGGACACCTCATGAACATCCATATTCTTGTTGGCACGACATCAGGCAACACCGAATACCTCGCCGAACAACTACAAGGCGAGCTAAGCTCTCAAGGCCATACCGTCGTATTTCACGATCAACCTGATTATGCAAATGTTCCCCAATCTGATTGTCTCTGGCTACTCTGTATTGCCACCCATGGTGCAGGTGAATATGCGGATAGTATTGCGCCTTTCATGGAAACACTGCAAAGCGATAAACCTAATTTAAGTGCGCTCAAGTTCGCCATTATTGCCGTCGGCGACTCGAGCTATGACACTTTTTGCCAAGCTGGACGAGATGCTGAATCGTTACTTCTTGAACTGAGTGCCCAACAGATCGCTGAGCCACTAACGATCGATATGCTCTTAGAACTTGATCCCGAATCGACTGCCAGTGAGTGGTTGGAATCCTGGCGATCACAACGCAGCTAAACTCATTCGACGAAATCAGTAAATCTGGGGATAAAGTTATCCCCTTTTTTGTGCCTTTAATTATCAAGTAATTGATCACTTATTCGGATCTTATCCACACCTTACTCCGATCATTACTCACGCAAAGAATATCTTGGGGATAAACCGCGATCTTTCTTGTGATCGGATCCGGGGATAGATCTGGGGATAACTATCGATGTGTATAACCACGAAGTTATACCACTGGTTATGCGCAAATAAGATCGCTGCTTATACACACCTAAATCGATCGCATAACAATATGAAATTAAACTATTATTTCGACATACACACAGATCTTAAGCGAGCTAATAATAGAAATAATAAAAAGATCTTTAAAAAAATATAGATCTAATTAATACCGAAGCACTCTCTCGTGCTTGGATCGATACCAACGTGTTCATTGCCATCACCAAAACCGCTGAACTGCAAGAAACATCAAGTGTAAAAGGATTTTTAGTCACCAATAAAAGTGCTACAATAATCGGCTATACGATCGTCTATTGAGTCAGTTGATCCTTTTCCCTTATAAGATCAACTGCTTTTGACGACCCATTAAAGTACGATTCGATCGGAGTTCAGATCAAAATGGCAACAGATGCACGTTATGAAGTAATTGTAATTGGCGGTGGTCACGCTGGTACGGAAGCAGCACTTGCAGCTGCTCGTATGGGCAGACGCACCCTATTGATTACCCATAACATCGATACTTTAGGCCAAATGTCTTGTAACCCAGCCATAGGTGGCATTGGTAAAGGTCATTTGGTTAAAGAAATTGACGCATTAGGTGGCATTATGGCTCGTGCAGCCGATCATGCAGGTATTCAATTCCGTACCCTCAATGCATCGAAAGGCCCAGCTGTACGAGCGACTCGCGCACAAGCCGATCGCGCGCTCTACAAAGCATTTATTCGCACTGCACTTGAGCAACAAGAAAACTTACAGATCTTTCAGCAGGCAGCTGATGATCTGATCGTTACTGAAACAGCACTTGGTCCAAAAGTTGAAGGTGTCGTCACCCAAATGGGGTTGAAGTTTTATGCGCCGGCGATCGTTTTAACCACTGGAACCTTTTTAGGTGGTCAAATTCATATTGGCTTAAGCAATTACAGTGGTGGCCGAGCTGGCGATCCACCGTCTATCGCTCTAGCGCGGCGGTTACGAGAATTACCATTGCGTGTTGATCGTTTAAAAACCGGAACTCCTCCGCGCATCGACGCAAAGTCAGTCGATTTTTCTGTCATGCAAGAGCAGCCTGGCGACACCCCAACTCCAGTATTTTCTTACATGGGTAGTACCGACGATCATCCACAACAAATCAGTTGTTACATTACCCATACCAACGGCAATACCCATGACATCATTCGTAGCGGCTTAGACCGTTCGCCAATGTATTCTGGTGTAATCGAAGGTATTGGACCGCGCTATTGCCCGTCAATTGAAGATAAAGTCGTGCGTTTTGCTGACAAAGATTCACATCAAATTTTCGTTGAACCAGAAGGTTTAACAACCAATGAGCTGTACCCAAATGGTATTTCTACAAGCTTGCCATTTGATGTTCAACAGGCCCTGGTTCATTCCATCCGTGGTTTTGAAAATGCCCATATCACTCGACCTGGGTATGCAATTGAATATGATTTCTTCGATCCGCGTGATCTCAAGCAGTCGTTAGAAACCAAATACATTCAAGGCTTATACTTTGCGGGTCAAATTAATGGTACGACTGGCTATGAAGAAGCCGGTGCCCAAGGCCTCATTGCTGGTGTGAATGCAGCCTTGGCAGTACAAGACAAAGAAGCTTGGACACCACGCCGTGAAGAAGCGTATACCGGCGTTCTTATTGATGATTTAGCCACTCTGGGTACCAAAGAACCGTACCGTATGTTTACCTCGCGTGCGGAGTATCGCTTGTTGTTGCGTGAAGACAATGCCGACATTCGCCTAACAGCGAAAGGTCGCGAATTGGGCTTAATTGACGATGCTCGTTGGGCTCGTTTTAACGAAAAAATGGAAGCTGTAGAGCAAGAACAACAGCGTTTGCGTTCAACTTGGGTTCATAAAGATCACCCAGCCGTTGAACAAATTAACCCACTGTTAAAAACACCAATTAGCAAAGAAGCGAGTTTAGAAGAGCTCCTACGACGCCCAGAAGTGACTTATAACCAACTGATGGCAATTGAATCAATTGGCCCAGCTTTAACTGATGCACAAGCAGCTGAGCAAGTTGAGATTCAAGTTAAGTATGCGGGGTATATCAAACGTCAAGAAGATGAAATCGCGAAAACACGACGTCACGAAAATACCAAACTCCCCGTTGAGTTTAACTATGCCAGTATTTCTGGCTTGTCGAACGAAGTAGTCGCGAAGCTAACCGAGCACAAACCGGAAACGGTTGGCCAAGCAGCTCGAATTTCTGGTATCACGCCAGCCGCGATTTCAATGTTATTAGTGCATTTGAAAAAGCAGGGCTTACTGCGAAAATCAGTCGCTTAAATTCAAAAATTACGGCAAACTGTGGATGAATTGGATAAATTAGTTTATTTATCCACAGTTTAGCGACTCAACTGCTTCAGAATTGCAGAAATCGAGTTTCCAATGAACCAAATCACGAATGTTTTATTGAGCGAGTGGTACACACGATTATGAGCAAGGCAACGCCATTTCCCACAGAGCAATTAGCAGCCCGCTTATCGCAGCTGCTGAAAGAAACTGATTTATCGGTGAGTGACGAACAGCAGCAACAATTAATCGCCTTGCTCGGTATGCTGCACAAATGGAATAAAGCATACAATTTAACGTCGGTTCGAGATCCAGCAGAAATGCTTATTCGCCATATTCTCGACAGTATCGTCGTGAGCCCATATTTACATGGCAAAACCGTGATCGATGTTGGCACGGGACCGGGCTTACCAGGATTGCCATTGGCAATCTGCAATCCAGATAGAGAATTTGTTTTGCTCGATAGTTTAGGAAAGCGGATCAGCTTTATTCGACAAGTCGTGCACGAACTCAAGTTGACCAATGTCACGCCTGTACTTGCTCGGGTGCAAGACTACGACAGTAAAAATGGTTTTGATTCAGTTGTCAGTCGAGCGTTTGCCTCACTTGCAGATATGCTGTCGTGGTGTCATCATTTGCCTTCTGCCGATGGTCGTTTTATTGCCCTCAAAGGACTGGCGACAGAAGAAGAACTCGCTGCTGTAGAACCGCCTTATCGCATTCTAGCGGTTCATCAATTACAGGTGCCAACGCTTGAAGCGGCACGCCATGTGGTTGAAATTATAACCGATTAAAATAACAAATAGGTGAATGGACGTGGGAAAGGTCATCGCAATCGCAAACCAAAAAGGTGGAGTTGGTAAAACCACTACCGCTGTGAATTTAGCCGCCTCTATGGCCGCGACCCGACGTAAAGTATTGCTGATTGATTTAGATCCACAGGGCAACGCAACCATGGGTAGCGGAGTGGACAAATACGATGTCCCGGCAACCGTTTATGACCTACTCGTCGACGAAAAACCTGCCGCGAACGTGATTCAAACAGAAACTAGCGGTAAGTATCATTTGCTTGCAGCCAACGGCGACGTCACTGCCGCTGAAATTAAGTTGATGGAAGTCTTTGCTCGCGAAACTCGTTTGCGTCGCGCGTTAGAACCGGTGCGCGACTACTATGATTTTATTTTTATCGACTGTCCGCCCTCACTCAACCTATTAACCGTGAACGCGATGGCTGCTGCCGATTCAGTGCTTGTACCCATGCAGTGTGAGTACTATGCACTCGAAGGTTTAACAGCACTGATGGATACCATTGAGCAGCTAGCGAGTTTCGTTAATCCGAATCTCGCTATCGAGGGTATTCTGCGGACCATGTACGACCCGCGAAATCGATTAGCAAATGACGTCTCAGAACAATTAAAAAATCACTTTGGTGACAAGGTTTATCGTACGGTTATTCCACGCAACGTCCGGTTAGCAGAAGCACCGAGTTTTGGTGCTCCAGCCATGTATTACGATAAATCATCATCAGGCTCAAAAGCCTATTTAGCGCTTGCTGGCGAAGTGATTCGCCGTGCTGAAACTGCGACTACAGCTTAAAGGGGAAGGTTACCATGTCGGCGAAAAAACGAGGATTAGGACGCGGGTTAGATGCACTTTTAACCACTAGTGCGAATGCAGCTTCACGCCAACAAACGCAAGGCGACCTAGCCCAAGCGATCGACAAAGGTGAATTACGTAAGTTGCCGGTCGAGTTTTTACAGCCCGGTAAATACCAACCTCGCAAAGATATGGCGCCAGAGGCACTTGAAGATCTCGCTAACTCGGTCAAAGCACAAGGCATCATTCAGCCTATCGTTGTGCGACCGGTCGGTGAAAATCGATTCGAGATTATCGCCGGTGAACGGCGCTGGCGGGCGGCGCAATTAGCTAGCTTAGACACGGTACCCTGTTTAGTCAAAGACGTTCCAGATGAAGCAGCTGTGGCCATTGCGCTCATTGAAAATATTCAGCGGGAAGATCTGAACCCACTTGAAGAAGCTACAGCACTTCATCGTCTTATGGAAGAATTCGAACTTACTCACCAGAGCGTTGCCGAAGCCGTTGGTAAATCACGGACAACGGTTACCAACCTTTTACGCCTGATGCAGCTCAATGACGACGTCAAAATCTTGCTTGAGCGTGGCGATATTGAAGCCGGTCATGCAAAAGTTTTACTGGGGGTTCAGGGCACTTTACAAAGTGATTTAGCTCGTATTATCGCCGCAAAAGGCTTAACGGTGCGGGAAGCCGAACGGTTGGTGAACAAAGCGTTGAATCCAACCCAGAAAGAAGAGAAAAAAGCCGACCCTGATGTACAGCAGCTTGAAAATACCTTGAGTGATAAGCTTGGCGCTAAAGTTGCCATCAGTCACAACCGTAAAGGAAAAGGTAAGCTGGTTATAAATTATACAAGTCTAGATGAGTTAGACGGAATTTTGCGCCATTTTTCGTAAGCAAAAGAATTTACCGCAGAATCAGGTAGTTTTGTTGAATAAAAGTAGATAGCCCGATTATATAAGGCCTAAAACCCCCGGCTTTAGTTGCAATTTAGCGGCAACACTTTATAATCTGCGCAGTTTTTTTATGTTCAGTGCAGAAACTGCAATTTTTTCGCTTTTGCAGGGATGAAAAGCACCAAACCAGTAGGTTGGAATAGTCATGCTAGCACAGTCAAATCACCCGTTAACTCGGGCCGGACGCCGCCTAGCAAAACGAACGCTACTATTACAACTGAGTATTGGTCTTATTTTCGTCGTTTTTTTCGGACTGCTGATGGCAGGTCCAGGAACCCTGTCAGCGTTAGCTGGCCTCGTTATAGCCTTGGTTCCAAGTTTAGTTTTTTCAGCGTTGGCCTTCCGTTATGGAGGCGGACGTTTTGCGCCAAATGTCGTGCGATACTTTTTTATCGCCGAAGCAGTGAAATGGTTGTTGGTCGTTATCCTTCTAATCATTGCCTTTAAACTGCTTCCAGGACCGTGGTTACCGCTTTTTGTAACGCTTCTGGTTCTCTTGCACGTACAGTGGCTAGCACCGATTCTTTTAAATTCAAAAACTAGTTAATTGGGTAATTACATGGCTGCAGAAGGAAATACCAGCATCCAAGGTTACATTAACCATCACCTCTCAGATATGACGATTGGTGAAGGTTTTATGGCCGTTAACGTGGGTGCACTCAGTGTCGCGATTATTCTTGGTTTCGTCTTTGTCCTCAGCTTTATGGTTGTTGGCCGTAAAGCAACGACAGGCGTTCCGGGCAAATTCCAATGTTTTGTGGAAATGATCATCGAGTTTATCGCAACGTCGGTGAAAGAAACGTTCCACGTTAAAAACAAATTAATTGCGCCTATCGCGCTGACTATTTTCATGTGGATTTTCTTAATGAACCTCATGAAATTAGTACCAGTAGACTGGTTGCCAACCGTATTTGGTGCCGTCGGCCTCCTGATTAATCCTGAAGCGATAAAGTACAACGTTGAAGGATATTCTTTGCTTGAAAAAATCATGGCGCACCCATGGAGCTACATGACTATTGCACCAACCACAGACATCAATATCACGATGGGTCTGGCGTTAGGTGTCTTCTTCTTAATCGTTGGCTACTCAATTGCTTTCAAAGGCGTTGGTGGCTTCCTTAAGGAGCTAAGCTTTACACCGTTTAATCACTGGGCACTCGTACCGTTTAACTTAGTACTCGAGCTCGTGACACTGATTTCTAAGCCGGTCTCGTTAGGTTTGCGTCTGTTCGGTAACCTATACGCTGGTGAAGTTATCTTTATCTTGATCGCATTAGTCGGTCTCTATCAGTTACCACTGCATTTTGCGTGGGCGGTGTTCCATATTCTGGTTATTGTGTTGCAGGCGTTCTTGTTCATGATGTTAACCATCGTGTACTTGAGCATGGCAGCAGAAGACCATTAATAAACCATCAGTTTTTTTACATTAACCTTAACTTTTAAAATTGGAGAAAACCCAATGGCAATCGAAACTGCAACATTATTCGCTGTAGCTATCATCCTGAGCGTTGCTGCATTAGCAACTGCGATCTCTTTCGCAATCATGGGTGGTAAGTTCTTAGAAGCTACTGCTCGTCAACCAGAAATGGCTTCTCAGCTACAGACTAAAATGTTCATCCTTGCTGGTCTTATCGATGCAATCGCAATGATCGGTGTTGGTATCGCGTTGTTGCTTTTATTCGCAAACCCGTTCATCGGTTAATCAAGCACAATCGTCGATCACCAACTTAGAGGAGGGTTGTTGTGGATATTAACTTCACCCTTATAGGTCAATCGATTGCGTTTGCGTTCTTCGTGTGGTTCACCATGAAATTTGTGTGGCCACCGTTGAACAATGCGATTGAAGAGCGTCAGAAGAAAATCGCTGACGGTCTTGCAGCTTCTGAACAAGCGAATCAAGACCTTGAAGTCGCTCGTGCAAAAGCCGACGAAGAGCTCAAAGCAGCTAAACTACAGGCTGCAGAATTAATCGACCAAGCCAAAAAGCGTGCGGCGAAGTTGGTTGAAGATGAGACTCAGCGTGGTCATGCAGAGCGCGAAAAAATTATCGCTTCCGGTTATGCAGAAGTGGAAGCTGAGCGTGCTCGTGTTCGTGAAGAACTCCGCAAGCAAGTTGCCTTCTTGGCAATTGCTGGCGCTGAGAAAATCATTGAGCGCGAGGTCGATGCACAGAAGCAAAGCGACATTGTTGAAAAACTTGTCGCTGAATTGTAATCACGGGGGTTGAGCTATGTCCGAATATACAACGGTCGCTCGCCCCTATGCTAAAGCAGCTTTTGATTTTGCTGTTGAGCAAGGTGCGTTAGACAAATGGCATGGCATGTTGGCGTTCGCGACGGAAGTTGCTCAGAACGCTGAGGTCATTACCTTTTTGAACGGCGCGTCAAGCCTCGCTCATCAAAGTGACGTTTTTATCGGGATTTGCGGTGAGCAACTCGATAGCAACGGTCAAAACTTAATTAAAGTCATGGCCTCAAATGAGCGCCTCAAGGCTTTACCTGAAGTTCTGCGGTTATTCGCAGACATGCGCCAAGAGTACGAAAAAGAAGTGACGGTTGACGTTACTTCCGCTATGACTCTTGACGACGCGCAACAGGCTAAATTAAGTGCGGCCTTGGAAAAACGTCTAGAACGCAAAGTTAAGCTCAATTGCAGTGTTGAACCGTCAATTGTAGGCGGTTTGCTCATAAAAGCCGGTGACATGGTCATCGACAATACGTTAAGAAGCCAGCTCAAGCGCTTAGCTTCTTCACTGCAATCATAATCGGGGACGAGAGCATGCAACTGAATTCAAATGAAATTGCAGAACTGATCAAACAGCGTATTGAGAAGTTCGAAGTTGTCAGTGAAGCTCGCAATGAAGGCACCATCACTGCTGTAACAGACGGTATCATCCGGGTCACCGGTTTAGCTGACTGTATGCAGGGGGAGATGATCGAGCTTCCTGGAAATCGCTATGCAATCGCACTTAACCTTGAGCGCGACTCTGTAGGTGCGGTAGTAATGGGTCCATACGGTGACCTGCAAGAAGGTATTAAAGTCAAAGCAACGGGTCGTATCCTGGAAGTTCCAGTTGGACGTGCCCTACTTGGCCGTGTTGTAAACACGCTAGGTATGCCAATCGACGGCAAAGGTGCAATTGAAGCTGACGGTTTTGAGCCAGTTGAAAAAATCGCACCAGGTGTTATCGAGCGTCAATCAGTTGATCAACCAGTACAAACTGGTTACAAATCAATCGACGCCATGATTCCAATCGGCCGTGGTCAGCGTGAGTTGATCATCGGTGACCGTCAGACCGGTAAAACGGCTATGGCAGTTGACGCGATTATCAACCAGAAAGGTACTGGTATTAAGTGTGTGTACGTTGCTATCGGTCAGAAAGCTTCGACTATCGCTAACGTGGTTCGTAAGCTTGAAGAGCACGGCGCTCTTGAGCACACTATCATTGTTGCGGCGTCAGCTTCTGAGTCTGCAGCACTGCAATACTTAGCCGCTTACTCTGGTTGTACCATGGGTGAATACTTCCGCGACCGCGGTGAAGACGCGCTAATCGTTTATGATGATTTGTCGAAGCAAGCAGTTGCTTACCGTCAAATCTCATTGCTACTGCGTCGTCCACCAGGACGTGAAGCATTCCCAGGTGACGTTTTCTATTTACACTCGCGCTTGCTTGAGCGTGCTGCGCGTGTAAACGCTGACTACGTAGAGAAGTTCACTAACGGTGAAGTGAAAGGTAAAACCGGTTCTTTAACTGCGTTACCAATCATTGAAACCCAAGCAGGTGACGTTTCTGCGTTCGTACCAACTAACGTAATCTCGATTACCGACGGTCAGATCTTCTTAGAAACTGACTTGTTTAACGCGGGTATTCGCCCAGCTGTTAACGCCGGTATCTCGGTATCGCGGGTTGGTGGTGCAGCGCAAACCAAGATCATCAAAAAGCTTGGTGGCGGTATTCGTCTAGCATTAGCTCAGTATCGTGAACTTGCAGCGTTTGCTCAGTTCGCATCTGACCTTGACGAAGCGACTCGTGCTCAGCTTGAGCATGGTCAGCGTGTTACCGAGCTGATGAAGCAGAACCAGTATGCGCCAATGAGCGTTGCGAACATGGCCGTGTCTATCTTCGCAGCAGAAAAAGGTTTCTTGAAAGGTGTTGAAATCAACAAGATTCAAGCCTTTGAAGCGGCTCTGATTGAATATTTCAATGCTGAGCATGCCGACCTTATGGCGAAAATTAATGAAACAGGCGATTACAACGGCGATATCGAAGCTGAAATTAAAGCGGGTATCACCAAGTTCAAAGAAACTCAAAGTTTCTAAGAGCCGGGCCGTAGGAAACTACGGCCTTCAGTCGTTGTAAACGCAGGAGATTATTATGGCCGTTGGAAAAGAGATAAAAACTCAGATCGGGAGTATTAATAATACTCAGAAGATCACCAGCGCAATGGAAATGGTTGCAGCCTCGAAAATGCGTAAAGCGCAGGATCAAATGGCTAGCAGCCGTCCATACGCGGAAGCTATTCGCGAAGTGATCGGCCATATTGCTCAGGGTGACCTTGAATATCAGCATCCTTGGATGACTGAGCGCGAGGTTAAACGTGTTGGATATATCGTCATCTCGACCGACCGCGGTTTGTGTGGTGGCTTGAACAGTAACGAATTCCGTATGGTTTTACGTGACGTTCAAGAATGGAAAGAGAAAGGTGTTGACGTAAGTTTTGCTGCAATTGGTTCGAAAGCTGCTGCTTTCTTCAAGCGCATTACGAAAAATATCCTAACCCAGACCTCAGGTTTGGGTGATAAACCTGCCCTGAACGATCTGATCGGAACGGTATCGGTAATGCTTAACGCATTCGACAGTGGTGAATTGGACCGTGTGTACTTGGTGTACAACAAGTTTGTCAACACCATGACGCAGCAGCCAGTTATTAACCAACTGTTACCTTTGCCAAAAACAGAAACTGCAAAACGTGCACATGCTTGGGATTACTTATACGAGCCAGACGCAAAAACACTGTTAGACACATTGTTGCGTCGTTTCGTAGAAAGTCAGGTGTACCAAGGTTCAGTCGAGAATTTAGCGAGTGAGCAAGCGGCACGGATGGTAGCAATGAAAGCAGCTACCGATAACGCAGGACAACTGATTGATGAGTTGCAGTTAGTTTACAACAAAGCTCGTCAGGCAGCGATTACCCAAGAGATTTCAGAGATTGTCTCGGGCGCTGGCGCAGTGTAAACCTGCTACCCGGCAAAGGTCATGAAGATTTGCAGAGTTAGAGGATAAGTCATGAGTCAAGGTAAGGTCGTCCAAATCATTGGCGCAGTTGTGGATATCGAATTTCCACAAGCTAGCGTACCAAAGATCTACGACGCACTGCGCATCGCTGAAGGCGATTTGAAGGGTCTAACCCTCGAAGTTCAGCAACAGCTGGGCGGCGGTGTTGTGCGTACAATTGCACTCGGTACTACTGACGGTCTCCGTCGTGGTTTGAGTGTTGAAAATACAGGTGAGCCAATTTTGGTTCCAGTTGGTAAGGCAACACTAGGACGTATTATGAACGTTCTTGGTGACCCTATCGACGAAGCTGGCGATATCGGTGAAGAAGAGCGTATGTCGATTCACCGTGAAGCGCCGTCTTACGAAGAGCAGTCAAGCTCAATCGAGTTGCTTGAGACAGGTATCAAGGTTATCGACCTCATCTGTCCGTTTGCGAAAGGTGGTAAAGTTGGTCTGTTCGGTGGTGCCGGTGTAGGTAAAACCGTTAACATGATGGAACTGATCCGTAACATCGCAATCGAGCACAGCGGTTACTCAGTATTCGCTGGTGTTGGTGAGCGTACTCGTGAAGGTAATGACTTCTATCACGAAATGAAAGACTCTAACGTACTTGATAAAGTAGCGTTGGTTTACGGTCAGATGAACGAGCCACCGGGTAACCGTCTGCGCGTTGCATTGACTGGTCTTACGATTGCGGAGAAATTCCGTGACGAAGGTCGTGATGTCCTGTTCTTCGTTGATAACATCTACCGTTATACACTAGCCGGTACGGAAGTATCAGCACTTCTTGGCCGTATGCCATCAGCGGTAGGTTATCAGCCTACACTTGCTGAAGAAATGGGTGTATTGCAGGAGCGTATTACGTCAACCAAGACAGGTTCAATCACGTCGATTCAGGCCGTTTACGTACCTGCGGATGACTTGACTGACCCGTCACCAGCAACCACGTTTGCTCACTTAGATGCAACCGTTGTATTGTCTCGTGACATCGCGTCATTGGGTATCTACCCTGCGGTTGACCCACTGGATTCAACCTCGCGTCAGCTCGATCCACAAGTGATTGGTACCGAGCATTATGAAACAGCGCGTGGCGTTCAGTCAGTCCTTCAGCGTTACAAAGAACTGAAAGACATCATCGCCATCCTCGGTATGGACGAGCTGTCTGAAGAAGATAAGCGTGTTGTAGCACGTGCGCGTAAGATCCAGCGTTTCTTATCTCAGCCGTTCTTCGTTGCTGAAGTATTTACCGGTTCACCAGGTAAATATGTGTCATTGAAAGACACGATTGCTGGCTTTAAAGGCATTCTGGAAGGTGATTTTGATCACATGCCAGAGCAAGCGTTCTACATGGTTGGTACCATCGACGAAGCGATCGAAAAAGCCAACAAAATGTAATTGAACGGGAGGTTTGTAATGGCGGTATCTACAGTACGTCTGGATGTGGTAAGCGCAGAAGAACGTTTGTTCTCTGGCGATGTACGTTCTATCCAGGTGACAGCTGAAGAGGGTGAAATGGGTATTTTACCTAAGCACACCCCGTTATTGACCGCCTTGAAGCCTGGCATGATTCGTTTGGTGACAGAAGCCGGCGAAGAAGAGCTGTTTTATGTTGCTGGCGGCATTATGGAAGTACAACCTGACGTTGTGACCATTTTGTCTGACACGGCGGTACGTGGTGGCGAACTTGACGAGCAAGCGATTGAGAAATCAATCAAAGAAGCGCGTGAAGCAATGACCCATTCGTCGCCAGACATGTCATACGCTGAAGCAGCAGCAGAGCTTGCCCGTGCAGTCGCGCAGTTGCGAGTATTGCAACATCTTCGCAAGAAGAAAGGCAAGTAACAGGTTCGCACAAGGCGATCAGCAAAAAACCCGGCATTAGCCGGGTTTTTTATTACTTCTCGTCAATCGATAGAGATGCTTAGAAACGCAAAGAAAGCGCTAACCCGCCGGTTGTTGCGCTATCGAGATTGAAGCCCTGCATTTCATATTTGCTCGAGTCACGTAGACTAATCCAGAAATCGAATGCAACCCGATTCCAATTGTAGCCCAAGCCACCTGTTAGCATCCCGCCATTAAATGACTCGCTGACATTTGAATTCTTTACTGACCATTTGTCTTGGAAGAAACCACCACCAACGTACCATTTAAAGCCGGTTTGATTGAAATTACGTCCCCATAAGATAGCAAGCTCAGAGGTATCAGATTCAATTTGACTGATCGAGTCATGCTCTAAAGAGCCGGCATTGATGCGCGCAGCCCAACGGTCACTAAAAGCATATGTCGCAATTAAACCACCGCCGGATAGTTCGTCACGGCTATTTGGGCCGTCAATAATGGTTACATAACTGGTCACGCCAATATTAAAATTGCGGTCAGGTACTTCGTTTGCGTTCGCTGAGAAGCTCGTTAAACCAAAAACTGCAAGCACGCTGCTCGACAGCAAAAGTCCTTTCATCATGGGTCGTTCCTTAAGCTAATAGTTTGAAAATAATAAACACTTCACTTGCTAAAAGTGGTGGGGGAGTATGCCAAAATGCAAAACAATTTTCTAACATTTTACGTTACAAAACATTTCTTAAGTTTCGTTTCCGATTATCCTGAACCCTGTTAAAATTGAGGTTTTCACAGAGTCATTAGGTAGAAAGGATCGTCCATGACCACAGCACCCATTAATGTAACCATTAATGCAGTCATTCTTGCCGCCGGAAAAGGCACGCGAATGCGCTCGGCATTGCCAAAAGTTCTCCACCCTGTCGCCACAAAGCCAATGGTCGCCCATGTCATTGAAAGCGCTCAAATGTTAGGTGCTGAGCGAATTAACTTGGTTTTTGGTCATGGCGGTGAGCAATTAAAACAACGCCTGGCAAATTATGCAGTGGACTGGGTTGAGCAAGCTGAACAATTGGGTACTGGTCATGCTGTGCAACAGGCAATTCCGAAAATTAGTGACCATGAAACCGTTTTGATTTTGTATGGCGATGTACCACTAACCCGAGTGGAAACACTGCAAGCATTGCTTGCAGCAAAAGCCAACAGCCCTTTCGCACTGTTAACGGTTACCCTGCCCGACCCAACCGGCTACGGCCGTATTGTCCGCGATGCGCAGGGCAAAATTACCGGCATTGTCGAACATAAAGACGCGAACTCAGAGCAGCACAAAATTACTGAAGTGAATACCGGCATTATGGCCGTTAATGGTGGTGACCTAAAACGTTGGTTAACACAGCTCGATAATAACAATGTTCAAGGTGAATATTACCTAACCGACATCGTTGCCATGGCAGCAGCCGAAGGCGTGGCAATAGCAAGTAGCCAGCCAGCCGAGATCAGCGAAGTTGAAGGCGCAAATAATCGTGTGCAATTAGCCTATCTTGAGCGAGCATACCAACTGCGCAAAGCAGAAGAACTTATGATTGCTGGCGCAACTCTCCTCGACCCTGCGCGCATCGACGTGCGTGGCACCGTGACAGTCGGTTCTGACGTTGTCATCGACGTCAACGTCGTTTTCGAAGGTGAAGTCACAATTGAAGATGGCGTTATCATTGAACCGAATTGTGTAATTCGCGACAGCCATATTGCGGCAGGCGCTGTGATAAAAGCAAATTCAGTGCTTGAAGGCGCTAAAGTTGGCCCAACCGCGCAAGTTGGGCCATTTGCCCGTTTGCGCCCAGGTGCCGAGCTCGCAAAAGGCGCTGCAGTGGGCAACTTTGTGGAAATGAAGAAGTCCTATTTAGGTGAAGGTGCGAAAGCGGGTCATTTAACTTATTTAGGTGATGCGTCTATTGGTGCTGGCGCAAACATTGGTGCGGGTACAATCACCTGCAACTATGATGGGGTTAACAAACACAAAACCGAAATTGGCAAAGGTGCTTTTATTGGTTCAAATAGCTCATTAGTCGCACCAGTTGTCATCGGTGATAATGCGACCATTGGCGCTGGCTCGGTAATTACGACACAAGTCGGCGCAGACGAGCTCGCCGTCGCTCGTGGCAAACAAAGAAATATTGCGGGATGGAAACGCCCAGTGAAAAAGGGAGATAAGTAAGATGTGTGGAATCGTTGGAGCAACGGCAGAACGCCGTGTCGCTGGGATTTTATTAGAAGGATTACGTCGCCTTGAATATCGGGGCTATGACTCTGCAGGTATGGCGTTATTGAATGATGAAGGCTTGCAGCAACTTCGCCGAGTCGGCAAGGTGCAGGCGCTCGCCGATGCGTTAGAAGAAACCGGAGCAAACGGTTTTAGTGGCATAGCGCACACGCGCTGGGCTACCCACGGTGGAGTCACGGAAGCGAATGCGCATCCACACTTCTCAAACTCTACTATTGCAGTCGTACACAACGGCATTATCGAAAATCACGAAAGTCTGCGCAAGAAATTACAAGACTTGGGTTATGTGTTTACCTCACAAACCGATACCGAAGTGATTTGCCATTTAATGCACCATGAGCTGAAAAGCACCGACGACTTGTTAACTGCATTGCAAGCTACTGTAAAGCAGCTTGAAGGCGCTTACGGTACCGTGATCATGGACAAACGTCGTCCTGGCGAGTTGGTTGTTGCGCGTTCTGGTAGCCCACTTGTTATTGGTCTTGGTATCGGTGAAAACTTCATTGCTTCCGACCAGCTAGCTTTGTTGCCAGTGACCCGCGAGTTTATTTACCTTGAAGAAGGTGATGTTGCCCGTGTAACCCGCGATAAAGTCGAAATCTTTGACCATCAAGGCGCTGCGGTACAACGCGAGCAGCAAACGTCTGATTTACAGTATGACGCCGGCGGCAAAGGCGAATACCGCCACTATATGCTCAAAGAAATCCATGAACAGCCGTTTGCGGTGCGGAATTCACTGGAAGGCCGAGTCAACGGCGATGAAATCATGGTGAATGCGTTTGGTGAGAACGCTGCAGAAATATTCAAAGACATTCGTCACGTGCAAATCATCGCTTGTGGTACGTCGTATCACGCCGGTATGGTGGCGCGCTATTGGCTTGAAGCCTACGCAGGTGTGTCGTGTAATGTCGAAATTGCTTCAGAATTCCGTTACCGCAAGTCGCACGTGTTCCCAGGTAGCTTATTGGTCACCATTTCCCAATCGGGCGAAACAGCGGACACCTTGGCGGCCTTACGTTTAGCGAAGACATTGGGTTACCGTTCGAGTTTAACGATTTGTAACGTGGCGACCTCGTCAATGGTACGTGAATCTGATTTAGCTTTCTTAACTCGGGCTGGCGCGGAAATTGGTGTTGCTTCAACCAAAGCCTTTACCACGCAGTTGGTTGGCTTGCTGATGTTGGTGAGCGCTCTTGGGCATTTCAATGGTATGGACAAAGCCACCGAAGCACGAATTGCGCACGCCCTGTCGACCTTGCCGACCAAGCTCGAGCAATCGTTGAAAATCACCGCGGAAATTGAAGAGCTAGCAGAAGAATTTGCCGATAAAGACCATAGCTTGTTCTTAGGCCGTGGCGACCAGTATCCGATAGCGATGGAAGGTGCGCTGAAGCTGAAAGAAATCAGCTACATTCACGCCGAAGCCTATGCCGCCGGTGAGCTAAAGCACGGTCCATTAGCCTTGATTGATGCCGAAATGCCAGTCATTGTGGTTGCACCAAACAACGAGCTACTCGAAAAACTGAAGTCGAACGTTGAAGAAGTTCGTGCTCGTGGCGGCATCATGTACGTGTTCGCCGACAAAGACGCGCACTTTGCCAGCGACGACACCATGCGCGTGATTAACCTCGACCATGTTGACGAGCTAGTTGCCCCAATCGTCTACACCATTCCGTTGCAGCTACTGAGTTACTACGTTGCGATTATTAAAGGAACCGATGTAGACCAACCGCGTAACCTGGCTAAGAGTGTCACGGTGGAATAAACGTCGAAGTTTCGATAGAAAAAAATCGCCGTACGGCGATTTTTTTATGTTTGCTTGTCGGCGTAATTTCTACGCTTGGCGATCTCCGACCTCAAACGTGATGCCACCCGTGTACTTAGCGACGACATTATAAATCGCTGCAAATACGATAGTCATAATGTAGCCCATGATTAAATATAGAATTGGCATGGCAAAAATCATGCCGAGCGAAGGTGCTAGGAGTGACATGCCGTTGCCCGGACTCGAATCGAAAATAGCTGCGAGAGTAAATATCATAGCCATTGGAATAACAAGCACTAATGATAACGCCGCCATCGTTACAGCCACAGTCAGCGCTGTTTTGTGTAAGGAAAAGGACTTAATTGATTTTTTCATGGTTATTTTTTCTTATTGTTATGGTTTTCACCGAAGTAGCAGAGAAGAGATTAATTCTTTGAACATATCCCATGCGCTCAGCTATGATGGTCTTCAAATTCCAATTTATCAGAACCAGTCAAATTAACAACGTCCAAGGTCATATGAATCATCAACCGAATAACCCACTACACGGGCTGACATTAGAAAAAATCCTAACCCGATTGGTCGAGCACTATGACTGGAGTGGTTTAGCAACAAAAATTCCAATCAATTGCTTCAGTAATGACCCTTCGATAAAGTCCTCGTTAAAGTTTCTGCGCAAAACCCCATGGGCTCGGGACAAGGTCGAGGCACTGTATATCAGTACCTTTGCTGGCTCAAGCCCGTGGCTTAAATAGCAGACTGTCGACTACCACATCAGATCATCAGGTATCTTGTAATCTGCGTAAGGATCATCGTTGTCAGGGGCTTCATCTTGGGCGTCGGGGTTGTTGAGTAAAACAATCGCTGCGGGTATGCGTTGTTGAATCTTCTCTGCGACTTGAGCGGGAATTAGCGCATAGCCCTCACCGTCACGGACAATAGCTATCTGACCATGGGTTAGCTCGTTGTGTATTTTCTGTTTGACGTGTAAACGTTTCACCAATTTACCATCGGCAAAGTTAAAGGTGATGTCGCCCTTATGGTCAATTCGATTTACATCGATGAGCTGACGAACTTGGGCTGCGATGGCCTTTTCTTGTAACTCAGCTTGGCGCTGTCGGTTCAGTTCCTGATCGCGAGCGACTTTCTCAAGGCGCTTTTGCTCGGCAAGTAACGTCGCCTCATTGACGATTTTGTGCTTCTTACCTGCACTCTTCTTTTGCTGATGCTTTTCTTTGTTCAGAGTCTTTAGTTTTTTCGCATCGGCTAAGCCGGCTTTGAGCAATTGCTCTTGCAAGGCATTCTTCATAACAGCACTTTCCGTTTGAATTTGGTGTTGGTGGTATTGAAACTTTCTGTCAGCTTAAAACTAAACGCGCGTGCAGTACAGTGCCAATCCGATTACTTTTTCATTGGCAGTTATAAAGTATTGAGCTAATCTCAAAGGCGGTTAAAAAGGAATCGTAGTCTTAACCATTGATTCGTCATCACTCACAGAGCTTGGAGGCAAAGGAATGATACGTCCTATTATTTTCATTTTAATGACCGCAGTGCTCACTGCATGTACATCTGCACCAACAGTTGAACACCAAGTCACCGGTCAGACTCGACCCGCTGTTTCACCTGCTGACGTGTTGTTTATTCAACACGCTCCAGAGCAATTCCAAGAAATTGGCATTGTGTCAGCGCAAAGTCATAAATCCTCTACCTCACTCGACGAGTCGGTAACCGATGCGCTGATTGAGCTGTTAAAAGCCGAGGCCGCCGCACTCGGCGCGAACGCAGTGGTTATGACGTACCTAGGTGACGAGAGTGAAACAGTGCGCGTCAATTTCTACGATGGCACGCAAGGTGGGGCTCGAGATGAAATCCGGATTCAGCGTCACATACAAGGGCTCGCGATTTACGTGGAGTAAGGATTCGCGTTTCGAAACAGGACAGATCGCCTTTCGATGCTGAAATTATGCAGCAACTAGTTTTCGAACTTTAAGCGCCTCTCGATGTTGTTCGGCGTGCCAAAGTTCATACATATATTGTTGCTGCAACCAGCTTTCCGCCGATGTGTCGAAGGCGATAGACAAGCGAACAGCCATTTCCGGACTGATACCGGCGCGTCCATTGAGAATTGAACTGAGTGTTTTTCGGCTAACGCCAAGGGCGTCGGCTGCTTCTGTGACCGATATTCCGAGAGGCTCAATACAGAGCTCCTTAATAATTTCACCTGGATGCGGAGGGTTGTGCATTACCATAAATTGTCCTCAATGGTAGTCTTCATAATTAATTACTTCAGCATGACCGTCGTTAAATTTAAACGTGACACGCCAATTCCCGCTGACTTTGACCGACCAAGTTCCTTTCCTTTTACCTTCTAGCGGATGCAGCCTTAATCCCGGAAGTTTCATATCGTCAATGCTATTTGCTGCATTTAGTCGACCCAGAATTAAACGTAACTTCTTTTGATGTTCCACCATAATTCCAGCTGTACTGCCGGTGAAAAAGAAGTTAGCGAGACCTTTGTGTTTAAAGGATAAAATCATGAAAATTGTAACCTATAACGACTCACTTATCAAAGTATAAGTGTTCTGGTCATATTATGATCGTTGAAGTTACTCAGATGAAACGTAAGTTTTTGTCAGCAATAGCTGATTGATGCATAGCAAGCCTTCGCAAATTCGCCAAGGCTTGCTAAGAAAAACAGAGGAGTTAACCTTCAGGGTTCAATTTGTCCTCAGTTCGCAACTCAAAATCGCTGGCATCGTGGCGTTCGCGCAGCTGACTCGCTGGCTCTCCCCATGCTTTATTCACCATACGCCCGCGCTTTACGGCTGGGCGTGCGGCGACTTCTTCAGCCCAACGTAGCACATTTTTGTAGCTCGAAGCGTCAAGAAATTCTGCAGCTTCATACACTTCATTACGGACTAAGGCCCCATACCACGGCCAAATCGCCATGTCGGCGATCGTGTACTCGTCGCCTGCAATGTAGTCGTGGTTCGCCAATTGCTTCTCAAGTACGTCGAGCTGGCGCTTCACTTCCATGGTGTAACGATTAATTGGGTATTCGTATTTTTCCGGCGCATAGGCGTAGAAGTGGCCAAAGCCACCGCCAAGAATGGGTGCACTCGCCATTTGCCAAAACAGCCAGTTCAAACACTCTGTCCGACCGGCAGCTGATTTCGGGATGAACTGGTCAAATTTCTCCGCTAGATACAGCATCATCGAACCCGACTCAAATAAGCGGGTTGGCGGATTGGTACTGTGATCCACCATCGCCGGTATTTTCGAGTTTGGATTCACCGCAACAAAGCCTGAACTAAACTGCTCACCTTCCATGATATTGATTAGCCATGCGTCGTATTCTGCCGCCTTAATTCCAACAGCGAGAAGCTCTTCCAATAAGATGGTAACCTTCACACCATTTGGTGTCGCCAAAGAGTACAGCTGCAATGGGTGCTTACCAACGGGCAATTCTTGGTCGTGCGTGGCACCAGAAATTGGCCGATTGATGTTGGCGAATTTACCGCCATTACCTTGTTCCCATTGCCAAACTTTCGGTGGTGTATAGGTGTTTCCGGACATGAGGTACCTCGTGATCAACTAAATAATGAATGACTGTATGCTGCCATAGCCTCATTACGTTAGCTATCGTACAATGGTTGTATGTCGTTAGGTTTATCACAACAGGCTTCTCGTGTTTAAAAAGATCGAATCCATTCCCCGTCGCTATCGCTTAGCCTTTCTGCTTGCTTTGTTCGTCATGACTCACCTGATATGGGGTACAGAAATGCTCCGCTATTTTGGTGGCTGGACATTGCTGCTGTTTGTTATGTTTCCAGAAACCTTGGTCACTAAAATTCCGGCAGATAAAACGAAAGATATGCTGCGTTTACTTAGTCGCGAAGACGACCGTTTACGTGTCGGCATGGAGCAAGTAGCTCTGAGCGTTGTGAAAAAAGTTGCGCTCAGTGAATACAACGACAAATACGCGATGTTGTCGTTTCCGTATACGGGGAAAATCAGCTCAAACTACGTGTTTCCGATTGAGCAAATGAACGACGTACGCGCTTGGTTACAAACGCATACGCCGGAACTAGAGATTATTACTTAGACTTACAAGGCAATCTGCAAGTGCTCATTGGTCGAGGTTGGATCCAGCTTCCAGCCTGCGGGTGATTGAATGATAGATTGACCAAAACGTATTTCCAAATCCTGCATCTTGCGCAAGTCTTCCATGGTTGTCATCGGCGATTGACTCCAAATGCTCATGGTCACCTCATTGGCTAACGCGCTGCGTATATCCGCAAGCACAGGAGCGTTGCGAACATCAATTGCGATGTTGCCTAACGTTAATTGGAACGTTTCTGCATGTGGTAAGAAAATCAAATTGACCGCTAGCTGATGAAAGCCCTTGTCACCGCCAGAAAAGAACATAGGTAGCTCGATATCGCCATCGGTCATGGGTAAATTAATGGTGATATCGAGTCGATAAGGGTGTGAGGCTTCAATGTCCGCGAGCGTGATCACTTCCGTTTGAGACGTCTGTGCACGCGTCATATACTCAGAAAAATTCGCTTGCGAGAGGATTTCATTGATGTTGCCCAGAGCGTCCTCGGTCGAGATGGCAAATGTTTGCACGGCAAGTTCAAAGGGAGTTGCTCCCTGCTCAATCGTCTGGCGCCAATCCGTATTTTCAGCAGAATAATCATTCACAAGGTCGATGAATAGTGCGCCAGTGATGTAAGCAGACGTGCGCACCGCATGGGTAGTTTCAAAATGAGGGGCGAAATTTTCGAAGAAATCATCCATGCTGTTGCGATAATCTTCTGCGAAACTTGATCGGATACCGACCCAATGAGCGGTTCCCTCGGTTCGCTCGATATCGCCAAGATAGTCAGCGATTTCCGGAGCAATTACTTCATTGAGTGCGACACGAACGCTCAGCCAGGCGCGAATATCTTCTAAGTCACGACTGCTATGAGCCTGTTGAGCAAGAGCAAATTGCAATGCCAGCATGGCACGATGACTGGTTTCATCAAGAAAGTTTGGGTCGAGGAACTCATTACGACCGCGATCTGCAAATGCGTCACGTTGATAGCCATGAAAAGCTTCATGCAACAGGGTTTCGCGATGATCTGCGTGAGCTGCCTTGTCATCGCTAAGGCGAATGGCCGTGGCATTCTTATCGTTCGGCAGCGAATACTGAATATGAAAAGATGAATCGGTTAAATTTGGTAAACGTTCAGCGTAGTAATAATAGTTGTCGGCGAGTTGCTCATACCCTGCAATAGGCTCTTCCGTCGTAAAGAGAACAGCCTGGCCGTCGAGGCTATAGGTGATAAATGGAGTGTTCTCAGACCAAAACCCAGGCCAAACAGCGGCAAAATGGGCATGTGATTGCTGCGTTTCGATGGCGAATGCAAGGAGCTTCTGCGATGCTGCCGGAACCTCAGAGTTGTGATGTTCTGCTGCGGACGTCGTCGCAAGGACGAGCGCCAGTAGGAAATGAGTGAGCATGATGTTCCTTTTCATTTTTAAAAAGCGAAGCGGACAGTTCCCAGTCCGCTTTGAGAATTAATTCGGTGCGTTATTACTCACGCTATACAAAGCAATTTGCCAACCATCGTCACCGTTTTCCCAAATCATTAAAAACTTACCATCGTAAGACGTTGACTCGCGGTCGCCAGCGAAGGTGTTGACCACACGCCCGGTCATCCAAGCAACGTCATTCCCCGCCGCAATTGACGTGTACTCATGGGTGTAACGCGTGCTTTCAAGGAAGAAAAATAGGCGACTGAAGAAACCGCCTATTGCTGGGCGACCTTCCACGGGCGGCATATTTGCTATGTGCAGTATGCCATCATAGGCAAAAAGCTCGCTGAGGCGCTGGTGATCTTTATCCAGCATGGCACTTTGCAGTGCTTCAAATTGCTCTTCGAGCGTTGACTCAGCCTGCGCCAGCGGTGCAAGCAATAGGCTCGCTACGAGAATTAACCCGCGTAACGTTACTTTAACCATGACCATGTCCCTTTTAAGTTTTAGCCATTTCGATTATCAATCACATTCCTGCTGCAACCAGGTGCCCTTTTGTTCCATGGTCAAAATTTCTGGATTGCCGTTAAATTCAGTATTCACAGTAACAAGGGCTGAATACGTGCGTGGGTCGTGCACTCGAAACGTGCCTTGGCCGCTGGTTGGTGGGTTTGAGTCGCAGGCAAAGGTTACTTGAAACACGTCACCCGATTGTTCAGTGACCTCTTGCGTGCAGCCATCTTGTTGCGGCAACAGCCCTTGCTGTAAGTCAGACTCGGTCAAGCAGATTTCAAGGCTAGCGCCTTGCATATCCAAGCTCATACCCTGACTTGCCATCATGTCTTCGACCATTCGTCGCTGAGCAGCAGGTAAAGCGTCGAGTTGCTTGCGAACTTCATTCATGGCTTCTTCGAAAACACCACTTTCACTACTCATCGAATATTCGTGTTTCCATTTACCCGGTTGAATATCGAGTTTGATGGTGTCGGCAAGTGTGGTCGTGCTGAACCCCACAGCGAGCGTTGCAACGAGCATGGTTAGTTTATTCATGGCCTTTCCCCTTTTAGAAGGCTGCCATATCGGCAATGACAGCTTTAATCCGTTTGGCTTGTTCTTCATCTTTGAATGAACCGTCTTCTGCAAATGCCTCATGCGCTTTACTTAGGGCAAATTGCGTTGGTGCAACCCACAAGCTTAGCTTAGCTAATTGGTCGCGAAGTGCTAGTAAAGCGCGCAAACCACCAAGTGCTCCTGGGCTAGCTGAAATAATGCCGACAACTTTTCCTTTAAACAAGGTGATTCCGGAGTCGCCATTCTCTAGCGAACGTGACATCCAGTCTAACGTGTTTTTAACGAGAGCGGGAACAGCACCGTTGTACTCGGGTGTAGCGATGAGAAAGCTGTCATGTTTGGCGAACAGCGCTTGCAGTTCACGAACCTTGTCAGGCATGCCTGCGTCTTCAATGTCGCCGTTATAAATCGGTAATGGGAAGTCATTTAAATCGATAAGTGTGACCTCATGGCCCTCACTCTCGGCAATTTTTACGGCGTTTTGAATTAATTTCTTATTGAAACTGTCAGCACGAAGGCTGCCTGCAAAAGCTAGAATCTTTTTCTTCGACTGTGTCATACAAACTCCTCGCAGATGGTTACCATGGAACTTTCGGCCCCTGCATGCGAGCCGCGTTGCTGTTCGGTACATCGCCAAAGCGTTCGTGATGCGCATGCCAGTCTTGCTGCGCTTGGCTAATGTAGTCCTTACTATACCCTACGTAATTCCACCAAATTGTGATCGGTTTCGCTAACGGCTCACCGCCAATCACTAATAAACGTGTACCGGCTTGGGCTGCAATCGTGACGTGACTCACGCCATTGGCAAGCACAGCTAGCTCGTCTTGTGCAAAGCGTTCTCCATTTACTTGGAAATGCCCGATGAGTCCGGTTATGCCGTGCTCGAATTGTCGATTAAGGTTGAGCGTGATTTCGCTATCGTGCTCAAAGTGGATGTCGAGACCTAAAATCGGTGAGAAATGACGAGTTGGTGCTTGTGTGCCATCATATTCGCCAATCAGTACGGTGAGCTGTACGCCCTGTTCGTGACGAGTTGGTAAGTCGGGATAATGCTCAAATGCTGGCGCGCAGTCTTGCTGATCTTCAGGGAGGGCAATCCATAATTGCGCGGCGTGAAGTCCGCGA
Source organism: Aliidiomarina haloalkalitolerans (assembly GCF_003987315.1). GTDB lineage: Bacteria > Pseudomonadota > Gammaproteobacteria > Enterobacterales > Alteromonadaceae > Aliidiomarina > Aliidiomarina haloalkalitolerans. The sequence continues at coordinate 33,702 of NZ_PIPI01000006.1, read as the reverse complement.
CCTGCTTCAGCACTTAAAATGGACTCTTCGGTATGGCAAATGCCTTGGCCTGCGGTCATCAGGTTCACTTCGCCAGGGCGAATCACTTGGCGACTACCGAGACTGTCGCGATGCAGCACTTCACCGGCTAACATCCACGTAAAGGTCTGTAGGCAGGTGTGTGGATGTGGCCCAACTTGCATACCCGACTCACCGACTGCAAACTCAACTGGGCCGGCATGGTCAAGAAAACACCAAGGCCCAATGGTGCGCTGTGCTTTGGTTGGCAAGGTGCGCGCTACAGGGATGCCGCCGACGTCGGACATTCGCGCCTGAATACGTTTAGTTTTACAGAGGCTGGTATCACTGGTGTATTCTGTGTCCGCTTCGGATTCACGACTCATGACTGTTCCTTTTTACGCAAGACTTGAACGCTGTCCTTCGATAGCACTTGATAAACGCCGTTCATTTGTGGAATGTGGCTAATCACAACCATAATCACCGTCATTAATGGCACTGCAATGAACACACCAATCGGTCCCCAGAGCCAACCCCAGAAGAAAATGGCAATAAAAATAACCACCGGGTTAACCGCAAGTCGCATGCCATGAATATAAGGTTCGAGGAAAAAGCCGACGAGACTGCTAATAGCCATAAAGCTAAGTGGTACGACGGCCATTTGCCAGAGTTCGTCAAACGTGGTCACGGAGACGACCGTGAGCAGCGCAAAAGCAATAAACACACCCAAGTATGGGATAAAACGTGTCAGCGCCACAATGAGGCCCCAAACCACTGGAGAGGGCATGCCCATCGCCCAAGCGATGAGACCGATGGCGACACCAATACTGGTATTTGTTAGCGTGATGACGCCAAGGTAACGCGCAATTTGTTCTTGGCCGCTGCGAATAATCTGCATCATAATCCGGCGCTTACGACGTTTCATTTGATCCGCGAGGTTGAGTAGCATGCGGTCGCCACTCACGAGCAAGAAATAGGTTAAAGCAAGCGCTAACAGGACGCCAGAAGCAGTTTGGTAGAGGCCAGAAGTGAGTTGATTGCGCCAAGAATCGGTTTGCAATACGACAGTTTGTGGCGTTTCAGCGCCATTGTCACCCATTTGTTCTTCGAGTTGTTCTTCAATTTGCGCTGCGGTGTCAGTGATGGTACTGATATGACGTTGAATGTCGCTGTCACCGACCAGTAGTTGCGAGAGTGTTTGTGGCGCTCGAGCGGCCCATTCAAGTAGCGGTTGACTGACAGCGGTAACAATACCCGCCATCGCTGCAAGCAAACTAAGTAATAAGAGCAGCGCAGATAATGACTTTGGAACTCGCCACCGCTTGTAGAGTTTTTCAACGACCGGCGAAAATAATAACGTCACCAGAATAGCGAGCACGATTGGTAGAACAATTTGATGGGCAAGGTAGAAGGTATACAAAATGGCGAGAATGAATAGCCCATAAATTGGCGTTCTTAAGTTTTCATACGAGTACTCATTTGAGTTTTTAGATGAAGTTTCTTCGTTCGCTTCCGATTTCGCCATACGTCAAGTGTCCTTGTTTTTTTGAAACTACTTTTATCTAGTCATTAACTATAGTGCAAAAAACACCTAGTATTAAAGCTTTGGCGGCTGACTGTCATATGACAAACGCGTGCCTGACACATAATTGACGCCGATTTTTTGTCGTCCCTGTGCTGAAATGACCTTAAGCAATTCAGCCCAACACAGGATTAAATCATGAACAACGACAACCAACTTAAAAGCTCACCCGCAAGCTCTCTGTCGATGAGTGGCGGCGGCAACTTCTATTTCGACGTGCGAGGTCATCAGGTTCGCGTCTGGTTCTCGAGCTTCAGCGGCGCTGAGAAGATTTACCTGAATGACGAGCTTGTTTCTACAAACCGGTCTTATCGAAAAATGAGCACCCATACTTTTCAGGTAGATGGTGAAACACTTTCTTTGAAAGTCGGCGTACGGAGTTGGGGCGATGCCTTTCGTGGCATTTATGTCGCCGAGCTCTACCGGGGCGAGCAGCTAATTGACCAAGATGAAATTATCTTGTTCGCGGAAGAGCAAAAAGGAGAAAAACCGAAGCAGTCGACCTGGCGCTGGATTAGCAGTTTATTGATTGGTCTTGTGGTTGGTTACGGTGTCGGCTACACGTTTGCCAAGCTCACGAAATACTTCTTTTTTGGGTAAGGTGACTTTGGGATGAATGTAAATGCTGAAATTGTCCGTGAAAAGCGCCTGCAAAAAGGTTGGACGCAACAACAGTTGGGCGATGTTGCTGGACTCAGTTTGCGCACGATCCAGCGCGTCGAAAGCCAAGGGCAAGGCTCTTTAGAAACCTGCAACGCAATTTGTGCGGTACTCGAGGTGGCACGCGAAGACTTGTTGTCGCAAACGCCGAGTGCCGATCAAGGCCGTGCTAAACCAGTTTGGTTATTACCAACCTGCTTGGCGTTACTGATTGGTTTTGCAGCGGGTGTCGTTGTTACTGTACTGTTTAACGGTAGCTAACCTCAACCTTCGCCGGCCACACGCGTGCGCCGGCGCCATTGTTGAATGACCAATCCACTAACAATCAAAATGAGGCCAATCACAGTCGCCGGATAAATCGTTTCGCCAATGATAACGGCGAGTAAGACTAACGAGATAAATGGTGAAATAAAGATCAAATTGCTTATTTTTGCGGTGTTTTGCGTCAATTTCATCGCTTTTAGCCACAACACGAAAGTTAAGCCCATTTCAAATAGACCGACGTAAGTCACGGCGGCCCAGCCTTGCCAAGGAATTCCACTCCAGTCGCTAAAGTACCAACTCGCACCAATTGAAAATGGTAATGAGATTCCAAAGCAAACCAATAAGGTTAAAACAGGCTCGGAGCTATGGCGGGTATTTAAAATCCAATAGCCCGCCCACAGGAAAGTCGATAGTAACGCCCAGCCAACGCCCGCAGCACTGGTGAAATTAAGGCCGAGGATATCGCCGCGAGTGGCGATCACTAATACACCTAAATAACCAAGTACACAGGCGATCCAGTCCCGCTTTCTGATTTTTTGCCCGAGAAATAATGCCGCCATGAGCGTTAATGCAATCGCCCAGGTGTAATTTAATGGTTGTGCTTGAGAGGCTGGCAGCAAGGTATAGGCTTGAAACAAAACGAGGTAGTAAACCAACGGGTTTAACAAACCGAGAATGAGATAATAGCGAAAGTGTTTGCGTAGCTCGGGAATGATTTCGTGCTGGCGCTGTTGCACCAAAATCACGATGAGCAAAAACATAAAAGAAACTGCACTTGCTGCCGCAACCATTTGCAGTGGTGAGAGATAGGTTAGCGTGATTTTAAATGCAGTCGCGACTGTCGACCATAACAAAACGGCCGCTAACGCCAAGAGAAATGCGCGACGTTCAGCGGCCATGACTGATTAACCCTGAGGCGGTGCGGTGGCAACAAACGATGGCTGAGCTTTCGCATCGTTGAGTAATTTCAGTAACTTTGGATAGTTGCTAAAGTCTAAACGCTGACGGAAAAGTGCCCAATCCATAAAGCAGGCCAAGCGAATACCAGCATCATTCCATGGCAATTGGGCTGGCCAAGGATAGTCTTCCAGTGCTTGTAACGACGTTTGAATGCGAGCAGCTTGCCGTTGTAGATACGGATTTGCATCGCTCGTTAAGCCTTCGCGCTCAAGTAAAAACAGATTAACTGTGGTGTCGAGAGCGGTATTAATCAAGCAGTATAAATCCAGTGACTCGACGTCGGCGCAGAACGACTCTCCGGCCGACTCGCGGATAAACTTAAGAATTGAAGTGGAATCGTTCAGCTGCAGTGTTCTGCCACTGACTTCGGTGCGTAAAAATGGCACTCGCTGTGCTGGTGAACCAACCGCACTCTGGCCATAATCAGTTTCGACAAAATCATGAGCTAAACCAGTGTCCGCCAAGGCTATCCGAATATGACGGACAAATGGTGAGGTAAAACTTCCGAATAGTTGCATCATGGCGTCATTTTCCTAGCCGTTTCTGTATCGTTGCAAAGAGGCTTGCATCATGCCTCAGGCCCCACTCAGAAAGCAAGAACCAAGCGCAGAAAGGAAGCCCGAGGCTGGCGAATAATTAACCAAACGATCATCGCGCTGTAACAAATCTGTCATCGCCCCCGCCTACACTAGCTGCAATTGAAAGACGGGAGCCATGATGATGAAAACGTCAAGCCTTGCAAGTAATCGAAAATCGCCGCCGTTGACCAAGTGGATGCAGGTTCAGCAGTTCGAAGATCGCTGCTTTTGTTGGCTCAGTCAACAGTTGCGTCGACCTGGTGATGGTGCGTTAGCGCGCTGGATATCACGCTCAGGTGATGGCTATGGCTACCTGATTTTTAGCCTCGCATTGTTTGCCGTCGGTTCGCCCTTGGCGCTGCCGGTTCTGCAAATTTTATTGCTTGCTTTCGCTCTCGAACTTCCGATCTATTGGCTACTGAAGAACACCCTGCGCCGCAGTCGCCCGTACTCTCGCTTGCCGCACTTTGCTTCTTTAATTCAAGCGAGCGATAAATTCAGTTTTCCTTCTGGCCACACCACGGCAGCATTTCTATTTGCGACAGTCACCGCGGCCATGTTGCCAGCTCTCGCTATCCCGGTGTTTATTTGGGCTGCATTAGTTGGCTTGTCGCGTATTGCCTTAGGTGTGCATTACCCGACCGACATTCTGGCTGGGGCGGCATTAGGTTCTGCTCTCGCTTGGTTGGCATTGTCACTGAGCGGTGCAATTTAAGCACTGAGTCTCGCTAAAAGGATGCACACATGAAGATATTAATTGGTGTTCAAGGCACGGGAAATGGCCATATCAGCCGCTGTCATGCGTTAGCGCAAGCGCTGTCGTTCTATCCTGAGGTGCAAACCGATTTTTTAGTATCTGGTCGTGCCCCAGAAAAATTATTCGACATGGAAGCCTTCGGTGACTACCAGTGGCGTCAAGGTTTGAGCTTTCAGGTGCGCGATGGTCGTGTTTCCGTGCTGGATACCCTCAGCCACAACCCGTGGACGCAGTTTTGGCAAGACGTTCGAGATTTAGACCTTAGTCGCTATGACTTAGTGGTCACTGATTTTGAGCCGGTGACCGCTTGGGCGGCTCGCCGTCAAGGTGTTCGTTGTATCGGCTTGGGCCGTCAGTACGCATTCTTTAAGCAAACACCAGCATTGCCGACGACATTGCTTCAGCGCGCCATGCTGCGCCAATTTGCTCCGTGTGATGTGACGGTCGGAATGCACTGGGAAGACATTGGTGCGCATGTGCTACCGCCATTGATTCACCAGCCCGCAGGTGCTTTGCCGACCCTGAGCCAAGAAATTTTGGTGTATTTGCCGTTTGAACCCTTGCCTCAAGTATTGGCGCTCTTACAGAACTTTCCTGAGTATCAGTTTGCAGTGTACCACCCTGATGCACAGCGTCAGGACAATGGTCACATTCAATGCTTTCCGCCATCGCGGCAAGGCTTTGCCAACGCCTTCGCTCGCGCAGAAGGCGTGATTGCTAACGCAGGCTTCGAAACCAGCAGTGAGGCACTTGCCTATGGTAAGAAGCTACTCGTTAAGCCTCTGACAGGACAATTCGAACAGCTTGCAAACGCCCATTGCTTAGCCACTCGTCAGCTCGCAGCGGTCATGGACTCGCTGAATGCCAATTATGTTGAGCAATGGCTCGAAAGCAATCTTAGAGTGCGCATGGAATGGCCGGATGCCGGCCCTGTACTTGCTGACTGGCTTGCGAATGGAGCCTATGAACCGGTTACCGAGCTCCATCAACGGCTCTGGCAGCACACCCAGCGCGTCGCTCTTTCCGCTTAAGGAAGCACAAAAAAAGCTGGAGGACGCGAGCGGCTTCCAGCTTTCAATAACATAATTGCGTAATGATTAACGGCGCATGTCTTCGGTTTCTAAGCGCTTCGCTTCAAACTCATTACCGGCTGCCCATTGCGGCCAAACACGACTATTGGCCAGGTCACGGCCGGTGCGGAAAAACACCCACATGTCTTGGTGAATGCCGCGTAAATCCCACTCTGGGTCGTATTTGTCAGCAACTTTGTGATAGCGGTTAGCAATAAATTCAGCTGCTTCGCGCTCACCGTACTCGCGGCCAAGCGTGAAGTGATCAACGCCGCCTTTTGCATAGAGTACTGGCACACCTTGCTTGGCAAGGCTGAAGTGATCCGAGCGGTAGAAAATCCCCGCTTCTGGGTTGTTTTCTGGTGACATGTAGCGGTTTTGCGCTATGACGTGCGACTCAGCAAAGTCTTGCATGTTGGAATTATTCCAACCGACCACAACAAAGTCACGCACTGGGCCATGAGCATAGAACATGTCCATGTTAAAGCCAGCTACGGTTTTACCCAGAGGCATTAACGGGTTTTCGGCGTACCAAGCAGAGCCAAGTAGACCGCGTTCTTCAGCGCCGACAAACGCAAACACAACAGTTCGCTCTGGTGTTTCACCAGCAGCAAATTTCTCTGCCATAGACAGTAATGCAGCTGTCCCAGTTGCGTTGTCTTGAGCACCGTTAAAAATTTCGCCGCTGATTGGGTCAACACCCATGTGGTCCCAGTGCGCCATATAAATAATGTGCTCTTCTGGGTACTTACTGCCCTCGATGTAGCCAACAATATTGTGGGTATCGAGATAAGAGAACTCGTTTTCAACAATCATTGACACGCTGGTGTTTAGGTCAACCGGAGCAAAGTCTGACGATAGCGCTAGTTCGTGCGCTTCTGCCAACGACATGCCCGCATTCGCAAACAATTTTTCAGCGCTATCAGCGGTCACCCATCCTTCAAGCTCGACGCGATGCATGTTGTTGTTTTCAGTTTTCATGGTGAACCGAACCGGTGAACCACCAGCGATGACGCCCCAGCCATAACCTGCTGGACCGTCTTCATGAATAATAATCGCACCGGTTGCACCTTGGCGGGCAGCTTCTTCAAATTTGTAGGTCCAACGACCATAGTAAGTCATCGCGTTGCCGTTGAAGAGCGCAGGATCTTGCGTGGCATAACCTGGGTCGTTAACAAACATCACCACGGTTTTGCCTTCCACATCGAGACCTTCGTAATCGTTCCAGCCAAACTCAGGTGCAACAATACCGTAGCCAACAAATACCATGTCGCTGTTTTCAACAGTCACGCCGTCAAGCACACGATTAGTCCAACCCATCATTTCACTGCGATAGGCAAACTCGCTCGTTTCGCCATTGTGTTCAAGTTGCATGTTGGTCACGCGACTTGGCGCGATACGGACTAGCGGCACAGGCTGCGTGTAGTCTTCATTCGTGAACGACTGAATGCCGAGATCACGCATAATGCCGGCGATGTAATCGATAGTGAGTTCCTCACCACGAGTACCTGGAGCACGGCCTTCGAACTCATCAGACGAAAGTGTGCGTAAATGTTCCCGGTAGGTATCGCTAAAATGGGCGTCAATCAGCCCTTCAGCGTCTGCTTGCGGTGCGTATGGGTCAACCTCTGTTTGCTGTGGTGCTTCTGCACATGCGGCTAGCAAAACGAGCGCTGACGCACCTAACCAAAGGTGGCGCATGATATGTCCTCTTCTGTTGTATTCGCAATTAATTGCATGCATCGAAGGCTCTCTTGAGGAGCCCTTGTGTATGCGAACGGCAATATCATACCGCAAAAGTACAGCTGTAACATACCGAGAGAAAAGAAAGCGCAAAATAGAGAAAGCCCCGACCGAGGTCAGGGCTTTTGGGGAGTGCTACTTAAATGATCAGCATGACTGATTAATAGCGCTCGTCTTCATCTTCACGCATTTCTTCAACGCGACGCTGAACTTCAGGGTCGTTCTGCAGGCGGTAGGCCAAGGCATTGTACTCTTCAACGCTCAGACCAGTTTCTTCTACAGATTCAACCATTTCACGTTGTGCATTTAACTGCAGTTCCTGAGCTTGCTCTTGAGTCTCGACGCTCTCTAAAGCAGTCACAAACTCGTCGTTAATGCGTTCAATGTGCTCAATTGCTTCGACGAACTTCTCAAGTTGCTCATCGGTCACTGGCTCATTTGCCATTTGTTCCATTTGCTGTTGCGCGTACGCCGCTGCGTCCTGATCCTGAGCCAGTGCTGGCGTAGCGAACATGGCAGCAACAAGAGCTGAAAGTGCAAAAGTACGTTTTAACATAAGTCCTCCTGTGGACGTTTGAACAATTTATTGGAATGTCACAGAGAACAAAGCGAAGACCATGCCAACTTTTATATTTTGTTGTTATCTAATTGTTTTTAAAGGGTTAAATTAAAATTTACAGATTCTTTCCGCGTTCTTAACAGTCAGTTACATCAGGTATATGTGTATAATTTTGACACATGTGTCATTTATGTCCGTGACATTTTGTGTCAAAATTAGCCAATGCGAGAACTTAATGTGAAAACAAATTCTGTCCCATCTGCCTCGTGGTGGAAGTTATCGGGTGTCCAGCGAGCACTCATGCTGTACGTCGTCATTCCAATGTTAGCCATTGTCGGTATTGGACTTGGCGTGGGTATCGAGCGTCTCAATAGCCTGGAAACGGAGCGTCTCAAGGATGACTTAGAGTTGCTGGGGCGAGCGATTCGGATGCTCGTACAGGAAGCGATTCTAGAGAATGACGAAGAGGCGGTGCAACGAGCTTTAGATTCTGTATTCGACATTGGCCGGGTTTATGGCGCTTCGGTCTACGACGCCAATGGCAACCGTGTCGCTGCTGCAGGCATAGCATCGCGCGACCTCAGCCGCAGCCGTGTGGCACAGGAAGTTGTGCTCACCGGCGAACAGCAAGAGCGTACACGACAGATTTCCGGTGTTGAAATGTATTCGCAGTTTTTGCCTTTATTTGATCCGCTTGGACAGCCGAATGGATTTATTCAAATTAATCGCCAAGCCAGCGATTTTGATGCCTCGTTTGCACGTTTAACCCGAGTGGCATGGATAATCTGGGCAGCCATGGCATTACTTACCTTGACCGTCGTTATTTTTGGTCACTACCGTGGTGTTGGTCGTCACGTGAACCAACTCAAACAAGCGATGACGCGTGTTGAGGCCGGAGAACGGGATTATCGAGCGGCAACAGACGGCCCCGGGGAAGTAGCGCAAATCGCCCACGGTTTAAATCAAATGCTGGACAGTATTGAGCGCAAAGACGAGGAGCTAGAATTAGCCCGACAACAAGAGCAGGAGCTGGCTGAGAAGTTACAACACCAAGAGAAAATGGCGGCAATCGGTAATGTCGCCAGTGGCATCGCTCATGAGCTCGGAGCGCCGCTGACCGTTATTGATGGCCGAGCCCAACGCTTATTGCGCCAAGAAGAAGATCCCGATCGCCAGCGTCAGTTAATAGCTATTCGTGGCCAAGTGGCACGGCTCACTCGTATTGTCCAACAGCTACTTAACTATTGCCGTCCCGCCGAGGAGCATGTCGAAGAAGTGGCCGATGACGCGGCTATTCAGTTGCCCCAGTTACTGCAAGATGTTCTCGATAACGTTCGTCACGAACTAGATGACGAGTCGTTACAGCTGCGCTTGATGCTGCCCGAGACGCCCCTACCAATCTTTTATGCCAGTGCTTCAAGGCTTGAGCTCGCGCTGGTTAATTTAGTTCGTAATGCCGCGCAGGTTGCCGACCAATGGGTGGTGGTACAAGTGGACTTTGAACCCGGCCCCGTCAGCCTGCACTCGCGGCAGCAGCCGGAGCTAACGATTCGGGTTCTTGACGATGGTCCGGGTTTAACGGATTCGCTGACCGCACAAGAGCTCAAGGAACCATTTGTAACGACCAAAGGGCAAGGTGAAGGCACTGGCTTGGGTTTGGCAATTGTCAGCAATGTAGCGAAAGAGTATCGCGGCCAGCTGAATTTAGAGAACAACCCCGAAGGTCGAGGTTGTATTGCAACATTAACATTGAAATTGGCGACCTAACGGTTGCTGTTGGAGAGATAATGGCGAAGTGGAATGAACGCATCATCGTTGTGGAGGACGATCCTGGATTAGCCGAGCTCCTTGTTGAGGAGTTGGAATCGGAAGGGTTTCGTGTGCGTCATTTTCTCTCTGTCGAAGAAGCGTTGCCGCATATTGAAAGTGGGCAACCCGACCTCGTACTCAGCGATTTGCGCCTGCCTGGCGCAGACGGCATGACGCTAGTGAAACAGGTGAAGTCCTTGTCGCCAGCACCTTTGATGTTGTTAATTACCGCATTTGGCTCAGTTAGCCAAGCAGTGGCGGCTTTGAAACAAGGTGCCGATGATTTTATGACTAAGCCGCTGGACATGGAGCACTTGCTCCTAACCATTCAGCGCTTGTTAAAGCATCGTCGTCTTGAGCAAGAAGTGAGTCAACTGCGCCAGCAAAAAGATAACGAATCTTTTCATGGCATGGTTGGACACAGCCGAGCGATGCGTCAGCTTTATCAGAATATTCAGCAAGTGGCCGCAGCCGATGCGCCAGTCCTCGTGCTTGGCGAAAGTGGTACCGGTAAAGAGCTAGTAGCAAAGGGCATTCATGCGGAAAGTTCGCGGGCCGGTCAGCCGTTTCTGGCCGTGAACTGCGCCGGTATTCCTACAGATTTAATGGAAAGTGAATTTTTTGGCCATGCTGCGGGCGCTTTTACAGGCGCACAGAAAGCGCGTACGGGTTTATTGAAAGAAGCCGACGGCGGCACCTTGTTGCTCGATGAAATTGGTGAAATGCCGTTAGAACTGCAAGCTAAGCTCTTACGTGTTCTACAAGAAGGAACGATGCGTCCGGTGGGTTCGGATCAAGAAGTCGCGGTCAATGTAAGAATTATTGCCGCCACTCACCGTGACCTTGAGGCATTGGTCGCGGAAGGGACGTTCCGCCAAGACTTATTCTATCGGCTTGAGGCGCTCACGTTGCAGATTCCTGCCCTGCGTGAACGTGGTGATGACCGTGAACTATTAGCACAGCACATTCTTGCCGAACTCACTCAAGAGTCCGGTACGGCTCGGCAGTTTAGTGCGGCATCACTTGATTTGATTTATCAGTACCCGTTTCCGGGCAATATTCGTGAACTGCGCAACGCAATTGAGCGTGCGGTAACTTTTTGCCAAGAGGACGTGATTGAGCCTGAGCACTTACCCGAGCGTATGCGCTTGGCGGCGCAACAGTTGGCGCCGCAAATAGACTCAGCTAGCGCAACAAACACCGACCCGCAGCCTTTGCGTACGCTGAATGAAGTACAGCAAGACTACGTGCAATATGTACTGCGCGAAACCGGCGGCAATAAACGTAAAGCCGCCGATATCTTGGGGGTTACGCGCCGAACCTTGTATCGTTGGTTAGATGACAGCAAAGAGGGATAGCTTTAGCCTTTAAAACCGACGTAAGGTGACGCCTGCCATCCAAATCCGGCCAGGAGCTGGCTCAAACGACCGGCCATTACCTTGATTGACCACAACCGAGCCAACATAGGTTTTATCGGTGAAGTTCTCGATGCGCAGCCACGGCTGAATCAACCAGTTGCCTCGCTGAAGGTTACTGCGGATAGCCGCATTCCACACCGTTGCACTGGGCGCAAATTCATTGTTTGCGTCATTCGTGGCGATGTTTGAGCGGTATCGAGCGTTCAAGAGCAGCTCAAGCTGCTCAGTGCCCAGTGGCCGCCATTCCAATTGTTGAAACAGCTCATGGCGCGCAAGACCGGGTAGTCGGTTACCAGCAATAGCCACTTCACGACCACCATATTCTGCGTTTAAATAGGTATAGCTCGTGCGCCAGCTCCAATCTTGAGTAAATCGCCAGATGCCGCCGATCTCAAGACCTTCTCGTTCGGTACGAGCGGCATTGCGATAGGTCGTGCGGCCATCATTGCTTTGGTCGACCACCAGATCATCACGGGTGTTAATTTGAAAGAGCGTCACCTGGCCTTGCAAGGTTGCCCCAAGCCATTTCAAACCGATTTCCTGCTGCGCCAGTTTGGCGGCGCGCAAATCCGTGTTTAAACCCGAGCCTTCGTTTTGATAGGCCATTTCAGTTAATGTTGGTGTTTCAAACCCTTCGCCAACTGCCAAAAATGCGCTTAACTGCGGCGAAATGGCATAACTTAAGCCGCTACTCCAAGCAATCTCGGTATAGCTTGTCGAGCCGCTATCATCTGGATTTCCTTCGACAACAAAACGATCGTTAACGGCGAAGTCGAGGTTGCTATAACGCACTCCAGTTACCCAAGCGAGTCGCTCGTTCACTTGCAAGTCACTGATGACCGAGCCATCGAGGCTTTCAACGGTACCGGTTTCGTCGCGACGTAAGTCACCGCGGCGGCCAAAATCATTGACGAACCCAAGACGCTCATCGGTTTGTTCTTCATAATCGAGAGCCGTCGTGACTTGCCAGTTTTGCCGTGCTTGCCAAGTGGTTTCCGCGTTCACGCCTTTAAAGCTGCGAGCTAGGTCGACGACACCGCCGGCTTGCGTAATGGCACTACCCGGGAAGGCTAAATACTGTTCAATTTCACGTTTTCCCCGCCAGGCATTGACCTGCCAACCTGCTAAGTGTTCGCTGGCGCTGGCCCGCTGCCGCAGCGTAAGAGACTGCTGCCGATGACGAATGGACTTGCGCGTGCCGAAGGTCTCCGCTTGCGAAGCTACCTGACGCGGATTTTCCCGCCATTGTTCTGGACTAAGAGCTAGCGGGTCGCCCAAATAGGGCGCATCGTTATCGTCGATACGGAGGATTAGTTCCATGCCTTCGGCAAAGGTGTGGTAAGCACGAACCGCCCACTGGTCACGCTCCACCGCGCTGTTTGCCCGATCACCGTCGGTACGAAAGCGGGCGTAATCGAAACTTAAAGTGCTGCCAACGTCACCGCTATCCGCAAAGACCGCCCGAACATGCTGGCGCTCGCGTGCTTTGCTACCAACGCTCAGGTTCGCCGATAATTGTGATTCGAGCGGTCGCTCGCTTTGCAAATCAATCACACCGCCAGCCGAGTTTCCGTAAACCGCTGCGAATGGCCCGCGTAATACTTCGACATGGCTTGGCTCGTCGAGCAAAATACTTGACGTTTGCGCTTGGCCGTCGGGCATTGACAAAGGAATGCCGTCTAAACGTAAACGCACACCACGAACCCCGAAAGCGGCTCGTGCACCAAAACCGCGCAAGGTTACACGCGTGTCTTGGGCAAAGTTGTAGCGGGTATCGACTTGCACACCGGCAATGCCAGTCAGTAATTCGGCTGCATCGGTGCGCATACCGGGTAGCTGTTCTTGTACCGATATACGTTCAATACTAGCGGGAGTCGACAGCCAAGGACGCTCACTGCGGGTTGCTGTGACAACAATGACTTCCTCGTTTGCTGCGGCTTCTTCATCGGCAACGGCAGGCGAGATCAGTATCGAGGGCGAGAGAAAAAGGCTCGTCATCGCGACGAGCCTTGTGGTTGGGTACAACTTCGCCATGATTTATTCCGCTGGCTTTAAACGTAAGATTTTGTCGTTGTCACGATTATCGGTGAGCAAATAAATGTAACCATCAGGTCCGACGCGCACTTCGCGAATTCGGTAATCCATTTTCATGACTTCTTGGTGAATCACGCGATCCCCGTCAACTTCTAAACGCGCGACTTGTTGGCCACGTAACCCGCCGGCCAAAATATTGCCCTGCCACGCTGGGAATTTATCACCGTTATAAAAGTTCATACCACTAACGGCAATTGAAGGTGTCCAATGCCAAACCGGTAATTCCATGCCGTCTTTTTTGAAACTAACCGTTTCGGCCATTTGTCCGCCACCGTATTGTTCGCCATGGGTAATGACTGGCCAACCGTAGTTTTTTCCAGGCTCAGGTTGGTTAACTTCGTCACCGCCTTGAGGACCGTGCTCAACCGCCCAAACAAGCCCTGTACTTGGCTGAATGTCGATGCCTTGAATGTTGCGATGGCCATAAGACCAGATCTCTGGCAACGCGCCTTCTGTATTAACGTAAGGGTTGTCCGCTGGAACCGAACCGTCTGGGTGAATACGGATTAACGTACCCGTATGGCTGTCGAGGTCTTGTGACTCAATCATTTGGTGGCCACGATCACCTAAACCCACATAAAGATGCTGACCATCGGGGGTGAAGACCATACGGCCACCGTAATGACGACCGCCATCGACTTTTGGGTAACCGCTAAAAATCCGCGTAAAGTCATGTAAGGCACCGTCTGCTAAACGCGCATGAGCCACTGCAGTACTGGTTATGTTGCTGCCTGGTGCATCGGGCTCAGACCAAGAAATGTAAATACGTTGTGATTCTGCGAAGTCGGGTGCTAACGCCACATCTAACAAACCACCTTGGTTGCGCACGCGTACTTCCGGTAAGCCGTCAATCGGGTCGCCTAATGTGCCATCGGCTTCAACAATGCGTAAGCGACCCGGTAATTCGGTCACGAGCATGCGGCCATCACCCAAAAATGCAATACCCCAAGGGCGCACTAAGCCCTCAGCAACGGTTTCTACTTCAACGTTGGTCCAACGGGTTTCAATGGTGTTTGCTTCTGCTGGAGCTGCTAAAACCGCACTGCCTCCGAATGCCATTGCAAAAGCTAAGCTGATAGTCGTTCGTTGCATCGTGAAGTAACTCCTCTGTTAGTAGGTGTCTGTGCTGTACAGACAGGAAACAAATTCCAAGTTGCATAGAATTTGCTTAATACACACTCTGGTAAACGTGCGCCAGAAAATGCGCGAAAACAGCCTTTTGAGTATAGTTAAATACCACAAAAATGCGCTCTGCGATCAGACAGACTGCCAAAAACTCGATTAATGGATGGTTGAGCACGACGATTGTCGTGCTTAACTTGGGACTCTTAATGACGGTCTATTTCAAGGTTGAAATAGGCAGAAACTCTGCGAGTAACTCGGCTAATTTCCGGAATGTTTGTCGCCGGCTGGTGGTCGGTCGAAAGACTAAACCAATCTCTCGATAAGCTTCACCATCACCAGGCTCAGTAACCACTAAATCACTGCCGCTTAGCACGCCAGCATCAATGGCCATTTGCGGTACAAAAGTCGCGCCCTCCAAGGCTTCGGCCATTTGGATCAGGCTATGCAAGCTGGAGGCAGTAAACGGATTGATCTTTTCTTTGTTACCGAGGCGGCACGCAGTGACGGCATGGCCCGTCATGCAATGCTCTTTTTCGAGCAAAAAGATGCTTTTATTCGGTAACTTATTGTAGTCAACCGGTTCACCAGCGAGCTTCGCTAGTTTCGGTACCAGCACCATTTTGAACGGGTCTTTACCAACAACCCATTGTTGATTGCCCTGCAAATCGACGGGCAATGCCAAAATTAGCACATCGAGGTCGCCGTCACGCAACAAGTTCATGAGTTGATGGGTGGTGTCTTCGCGAATGTACAAGCTTAGCTTTGGGTAGTTCTGCTTCAGCGCTTTACTTAATGGCCCAAGAATAAAAGGCCCAATAGTAGGGATACAGCCAATCCGCAAAGGCCCTTCCATGATATTGCCTTGGCTTTGGGCAAAGTTTACCAGCTCTTCCGTATGGGTCAGGATTTCACGGGCGCGTTCAACAATCTCTTCGCCCATTCCGGTAAATAAAAAGGACTTATGATCGCGCTCAATCAACTGGCAACCGAGCTGCTCTTCAAGATTCTGAATGCCGCTACTTAGGGTCGATTGGCTGACAAAACAAGCCTGTGCTGCACGGTTGAAATTTTGATGCTGGTGCAACGCCAACAAATAGGTCAGGTTTTTCAAACTCGGTAACTTGGTCATCGTCTCTCACCAAAAGGCTAATCAAATTATTCGATTATAGTAATAGCTTTTATTCGTTTTCACCAATAAAAATTAATGCCTATGATGCTCCCCGAGTTTGCAGCAGTCCTAGTCAACGGCAGGAGCCTTTGAATAGGTTCTAAATTAAATCATGGAGAAATTTGAATGTTAACTATCGGTGATAAATTACCAGAATTTTCTGTAGTCGCAGCGAAGCCAGGCTTCAACATGCCTGAAGAAAATGGCGTGAGCGCGTTTGAAACCATCACGCAAGACAGCTTCGAAGGCAAGTGGAAAGTTATCTTCTTCTATCCAAAAGATTTCACGTTTGTTTGCCCAACTGAAATCGTTGAGTTTGCTAAATTGAACGAAGAATTTGCTGACCGCGATGCAGTTGTTCTTGGTGGTAGCACTGACAACGAATTCGTTAAATTAGCATGGCGCCGTGAGCACCCAGACCTGAACGGTTTGAACCAATACTCATTCGCTGACACTTCAGGCGTATTAGTTGACGGTTTAGGTGTTCGTGACAAAGCTGAAAGCGTTGCTCTACGCGCAACTTTCATCGTTGACCCACACAACGTTATCCAGCACGTTTCTGTGAACGCGTTGAACGTTGGCCGTAACCCAGCAGAAATCCTGCGTATCCTAGACGGTTTACAGACTGACGAGTTATGCCCATGTAACCGTCCTTTAGGTGGCGACACTCTGTAAGTTGTTCTTAGCAGAATAACCCTAGCAGAACCGCAAATAAGGGCAGCGTCCGCTGCCCTTTCATTCAGCAAAAGATTTCAGTCCTGGAGGCATCATGACTATTGCAGATTACAAACAACTTCTTGGTGATCACGGTAAAGATACCAAGCTTAACCTGTCTAACCTGTTCGGTAACGTTGACTCTTCAGGTTTAACCGCAGACCAATTTTACGGTACCGCACTGTCGTTAGTTTACGCGATGGACGACAAAGAGCTGATCGCCGCGGTTGAAGCCGAAGCGGAAGGTAAGGTTGAAGCTAACGTGGTGAGCGCCGCAAAAATCGCCGCAACTCTGATGGCAATGAACAATATTTACTATCGCTTCGTTCATTTATGTTCAGACAAGCAATTTGCCAAAATGCCAGCGGGCTTGCGTATGAACGCAATGGCAAATCCAGGTGTTGAGAAAGCCGACTTCGAACTGTTTTCTCTCGCAGTTTCAGCTTTGAACGGTTGTGGTATGTGCATCGACTCGCACGTCGGTGTTCTGGTGAAACATGGCGTTTCCGCGCAAGCCATTCAAACATCAATTAAGTTAGCGGCCGTGTTAAATGCAGCACGCACCGCTCGTTCAATCGCTTAATTGTAAAGTTTTTGACTGACGTGACTGTCATTAAACTGTCACCCAGGGCAGCTAATATCTCTCCTAGTTTCCCTGGGGTGCAAATACGGTTGTTCCCCTATACAAACCGTGAGCTTAGCCCGTCATTCCCCATGACGGGCTTTTTTTTGAGTCTGGTCTCAGTCCGCCTAGATCTGTTAGACTAGCACGCCTTTTGAACAGTCAGTGAATGGACATTTAATGGATTACTTTACAGCGTTTTGGCTTGCTCTCGTGCAAGGGATTACCGAATTTTTGCCGATTTCGAGTCAGGCTCATTTGGTTTTGGCGGGCCAATGGCTCGGTGACGTCTATCAAGGCCTTGCATTTGATGTGGTGCTGCATGCCGGTTCGCTTGTCGCGGTCATCGCGTATTTCCGCCACGAAATTTTTACCATGTTGCGCGATTGGTTTGGTACTTGGCTTGGTAAAGGGGCGACAAAAGATTCAAAGCTCGGCTGGTGGGTGATTATCGGCACCATTCCTGCGGGTGTGCTCGGTATTCTATTTAAAGACTTGGCTGAAGGTGTCCTGCGTGGCGAAGTAATCATGGGGCTGGCACTGATTGTTTTTGGCCTTTTGCTCGGTTTAGCGGACTGGAAAGGTCGTGGCGACCGCGATGAATATTCGCTAGGTTTGCGCGACGTATTAATTATTGGTTTTGCCCAAGCATTGGCGTTAATTCCGGGCACCTCGCGTTCTGGTATCACCATGACGGCCGCTTTGTTTTTGGGGCTGTCACGAGACGCTGCAGCACGTTTTTCATTTTTACTTTCGATTCCGATTATTGCGGCGGCAAGTTTGCTGCTAACCTTTGACTTAGTGCGCGAAGGAACAGACATACCTTGGGATACGCTGTTAGTTGGGTTTGTCGTTGCTGCCGTGAGCACCTACGCGTGTATTCATTATTTCTTAGCGTTTATTCGCCGAATCGGCATGCAGCCATTCGTGATTTATCGATTAATCCTCGGCGGCTTGTTGTTGTGGTTCTTTCTTTAAGGTTTAGAGCAGGTAATTCAATGCGGCAAAATTTATTTCGAATTTGGTTAGGTGTTCTTACGGTCGTGGTGTTAACGGCTTGTGCACCGCGCACGCCGCCGGCACCAACGGTCCTTGAAGGTCGAATTTTTGGCACCTTTTTTGAGGTTAGCATAGGTAGACAGCATGATTTTGATCGTGATGAGGTTCAAGCTGGTGTGCTTGCGGTACTCAATGAAGTGGACCGGCAAATGTCGACGTATCGGCAAGACTCGGTGTTAACGGCAGTTAATCAAGCACCAATTGGCGAGCCAGTCGCTGTACCGCCAGAGCTTTACTATGTGTTGCGGGTGGGTTACGACATCGCCGAGCAAAGTGGCGGCGCCTTTGACTTCACCATTGGCGGGCTGGTGAATTTGTGGGGCTTTGGCCCTGAAGGCCGCGTGACGAAAGCGCCTGAACCTGCCGTATTAGAGCAACGACTGGCAGAAGTTGGCTACCGTCATATTGAACTTGATGATGCCACCCAAACGATCACTCGGCATCGCGATGTTTTTGTTGATCTTTCTGGAATAGCCAAAGGTTACGGGGTTCAGGCGGTAAGCGAATACTTACTTTCGGTTGGCATCAGTAATCATTTGGTTAATATCGGTGGTGATTTAATCGCACTTGGCGAGCGCAATACCGGTCAACCTTGGCGAATCGGCATCGAAGCTCCGAATGACTCCATGCAAGTTGTGCGTCATATTTTGCCGCTGCGTGATGTCGGCATGGTCGGTTCTGGAGACTATCGTAACTATTTTGAAGACGACGGCGTCCGATACTCCCATACCATTGACCCGACCAACGGCTACCCAATTAGCCATAAGTTAGCATCAGTCAATGTCATCGGAGCCAACTTAACCGAAATCGATGCGTTAGCAACAGTACTCTTAGTGTTAGGTGAAGAACGCGGGCTAGCCTATGCAAATGAGCATGGCATAGCTGCCTTGTTTATTTATCGAGACGGTGAGCATTTTGAAAGCGTCATGAGCGATCGCTTTCAACAGAACCATGCCTCAGAAATGCGCGTGCCGACGGTGCAATAAGTCAAAATATTGATTTTTAGCTGCTAATTTATGCTCTAAAGGCGAACAATGTGGCTATTTCGCAAGCAAAAGGGTTGACCGTAGGGCAGCCCTTTTTTAAAATTAGCACTTCATTTGTTATATGGAGAGAGTAAGTCTTGGACAGTTCACGACGACGAATTTGCCGTTCAGGTCCGTTAAAGTCCCAGTTACTCTGATCCAGTGTCACTGCGACTTTGCCGAGCTTGAGCGTCTGTGCAAAGTTGCAGTAACGAAAGATCCCTTCTATCGACTCTTTCTACTGCCCTTTTCCGTGTGTTGTTCATCACTCACTCATTCGCATGAGGAGTTGAAGTATGCGTAAAATCACACTCGGGCTTTTAAGCATCTTTTGGTTGCCATCATTGGCATTGGCGTCAACCAACATGGTTGTCGATGACGCCACAATTGTTGACCCACAAAGTTGTGAAATAGAAAGTTGGTTCGGCGACAATGGTCGTGACTCATTGTTTTATTTTGCCCCCGTCTGTCAGTTTGGTGAAAGTGGTGTTGAATTAACTTTTGCCTACGAGCGCTGGCGCCCTTACCAGCAGGCCAGTCAGAACTACCTGACGACGCAAGTGAAAACAATGCTTGGTAGTTTTGACCAACAGCGTGGTGCTGTGGCTGTGGCATTAGGCTCAACGTTCGCACTTGATTCAAACTATAGTAAGCGGGTGCCACAGTATTATGTGAATGTGCCACTCAGTTATCAATTAACCCCAAGCACGACCGTGCATGCCAATGCCGGCTTGCTACAAGACACGGTCACTAACACCACGCGTACGACATCGGGCGTGGGTATTGAACAGCAGTTTAATGCGTCAGTTTCCGGTTTTGCCGAACTTTTCCAGCAACGGGGAGACGGTGTGAACTGGCAAATTGGCACGCACTTACAGCAGCTTATACCGGGTGCAAACGTAACTTTGTCAGTTTTAAGTACCGAATTTGACTCAGGCCGTGACCATGCCGTATTCGTCGCATTTAGCTTCCGCCCGCGTGGTTGGTAAGCAAGAGCTAAAGGAGAAAAGACAATGACTTATGAAGGTTATGAACATCTCATTGATCTCGTAGCTCAAGGTGACGAGGAGATTCTAAAAGCGGCGTTGGCGGAAATCCCAGCCGCGGATATCGCCGAGTATATTGACCAAAACTTTGAAGTTTACAGCGCATTAGCATTGCTCGATAAAATGCCAAGTGATCAGCAAGCTGAAGTTTTTGGTTATTTGCGCCCGAACAATCAGGAAGAGCTTGCTAGCCATATGGAAGTTGGTGTTTTGGCGCAACTTTTCCGCGACATGTCATCGGATGAACGGGCGGACGTTTATGCGCTGTTAGACGTAAAACTTCAAGACGCTGTGATGCGTCGCTTGGCGAAACGCGAGCGTGAAGACTTGCTGCGTCTCGCAAGCTATGAAGAAGGCACCGTTGGTGCGGTTATGACCTCGGATTATGCCGCGATCCCGCTTGCTGGTACCGTCGGTGATGCACTCAAGCGGTTACGCCAGAGCGCGCCCGAAAAAGAGACAATTTATCAGACCTATGTCGTTGATAAAGATCATCGCTTACAGGGGGTGCTGTCACTGCGTGATATTCTCACCGCCGCGCCAAGCGAAACCATCGAAGAGATCATGACCCGTGACGTGGTGGTGCTGAAGCCCGACATGCCGCAGTCTGAAGCGGCGCGGATTATCAGTCGTTATGACTTAATTGCAATTCCGGTGGTGTCCGATGATGACATTCTGATCGGCATGGTCACGTTCGATGACGCCATGGACGTTGTCGAAGAGGAAGACACCGAGTCCATTCACAAATCGGCTACGGTTGGCCGCTTAGAAAGCGGTATTAAAGATGCGAGCCCGTTTATTATTTATCGGAGCCGAATTAACTGGTTGGTTTTATTGGTTTTTGCCAATATTTTCTCTGGTTTGGGCATGATGTACTTTGAAGACACCATCGCCACCAATATTGCGCTGTTGTTCTTTTTGCCCTTGTTGATTGCGTCTGGTGGTAACACGGGTGCGCAGGCGGCTACTTTGATTGTCCGGGGTATGGCAACCAATGACGTCGAGAAAAAAGACTGGTTATACATGCTAGGTAAAGAACTGCTTGTGTCAGTTGGTCTTGGCGTCACCATGGCCGCTGCTATATCCGCAGTTGCTTTCTTCCGAGTGGATCCGGTGATTATTCCAATTGTGGCCTTGAGCATGGTCTGTATTGTGTTGGTCGGTAGCCTTGTCGGGGTTTTATTACCCTTTATTTTGAAGCGAGTTGGATGGGATCCAGCAGTGGCCAGTGCGCCGTTGGTAACCACTATTGCCGATGCGGGCGGTGTTCTTATTTACTTTGGCATTGCCGCGTCGTTTTTAACCCTAACGCCACCAGCCTAATAATTGATCCAGATCGCCACACCACCCTGCTATTTCCCGAGAATGGGCGTATAATCGAACCATTCTCGGGTTTTCCTTTTTAGATGGCAGGATTCAACGTGGTTGATACGAAGAACGGCTCTCAATCCCCTCAAAACGAAACGTCGTCCGAGCATCACGCTCAACCGATAACGGTCCAAAAAGCACCACCAAAGAAATCGGTGCATATTCAAAAACCGGATATTAGCAAACCACCTGGGAAGAATCATATCTATGTGCGCGAGGCCGAGGGTAAAGTCGAAACCACTCGACGCGTGCTTGGGTTTGCGCTCATGGCGCTGTTCGTGGTTTTACCGTGGCTGACATGGAACGGTGAGCAAGCCATTTTATTTAATATTATGGAGCAGCGTTTCCGTATCTTCGGCATGACACTGTGGCCACAAGACTTCACGATTCTGGCGTGGATTTTCATGATCTCGGCATTTGCGCTGTTTCTTGTGACCACACTGTTTGGCCGAGTTTGGTGCGGATTCACCTGCCCGCAAACCACGTGGACGTTTATATTCATGTGGTTCGAGCGCAAAATTGAAGGCGGTCGCCATCAGCGGATGAAGCTTGACGAACGGCCGATGGATGCTGACAAGTTTCTGCGTAAATTTGCCAAACATGCCATTTGGATTGTCGTGGCGTTGTTAACAGCAATGACTTTTGTTGGTTATTTCACCGATATTCGCGCCCTATTTACCGATTTTTGGCTGCTAAATTCGAGCGCTTGGGCAACCGGTAGCGTGCTTTTCTTTACTTTCGCAACTTATGGTAATGCGGGTTGGATGCGCGAAGTCATGTGTACCCACATGTGCCCGTATGCTCGCTTCCAGTCGGCGATGTTCGACAAAGACACTTACATCGTGGCCTACAATGAAGAGCGCGGAGAGCCTCGTGGCCCGCGCAAGCGTAAAGTTGACCCCGCCTCTATTGGTAAGGGTGACTGCATCGATTGCAACTTGTGTGTGCAAGTGTGTCCGACCGGTATCGATATTCGCAATGGCTTGCAGTATGAATGTATTAACTGCGGTGCTTGTGTGGATGCCTGTAACGACGTCATGGATAAAATGGGCTACCCGAAACAACTGATTAGCTTTACCACCCAACGTCGGTTAGAAGGCGGCCAAACCAAGGTTTTCCGGTTGAAAAGTGTCGGTTACGGGACTGCCCTGATTGTGCTTTCGGCCTTGTTAGTACTCGATATTATTCTGCGCATTCCGCTCGAGTTTGATGTCATTCGCGACCGCAATACTTTGTACCGAGTGAATGCGGAAGGCTGGGTTGAGAACGTGTACACTTTGCGCATAAGTAACAAGTCGCAAGAACCGCAAACCTTTACGATTTCGGCACGCGGTATTGAGGACATTCAGTGGTATGGCCCACATCAAATCGAACTAGCGCCTGAGTCAACCGAGAGTATGCCTATTACGCTCGCAGTAGACCCCTATTTCATGGATATTCCCATGAAAGAAGTCACCTTTGAAATTATTGCGGACAGTGACGAGCGAATTTCTCGCCGGGTGAAGAGTAACTTTATTTATCGTTAATTCAGCCGAGAAGCCAAGGAGCAGTGGTGGCAGATTTTAGTTTTCAGGACTTAACGCCCAATCATATCTTAGATGCGATTGAAGCTGCGGGGTTGTATCCAACGTCAGGTTTGCTGGCGTTAAATAGTTACGAGAATCGGGTGTATCAGTTTTTAGCTGAAGACCAAACGGGGAAAAGTGCTCGCTATGTGGCGAAGTTTTACCGCCCTGGGCGTTGGTCGACAGCTGCGATACTGGAAGAACACGAATTCACCGCTGATTTAGCGGCCGCTGAGATTCCGGTGGTCTGTCCGCTTGCGGTGCCTATCGAGCAGCCGCAATCAACGCTGTTCACTGCCGGCGGCTATCGCTTTGCTTTATTTCCAAGCGTTGGTGGTCGTGCGCTTGAGCCCGAACAGTGGGAACAACTTGAAGATCTTGGTCGCCACCTTGGCCGCTTACATCAAGTTGGTAAGGCAAAGCCATTTCAGCACCGTCCCATGCTCGTTTCTGCCGATCTGCTCCGCGAGCATCAACGTACCTTGTTGAGCTGTCCGTTGTTGCCAGAAAGCTTACAGTCGGCTTTCGTAGCTATTTTGCAGCCCGTGGTCGAACGTATTTTGCAGATTAACTGGTCACAGTATCAGCATATTCGGTTGCACGGTGATTGCCACATAGGCAATTTATTGTGGAGCGACCAGGGTTTAACCTTGGTTGATTTTGATGATTGCCGCCAAGGGCCTGCAATTCAAGACTTATGGATGATGCTCTCAGGGGATCGCTTTCAGCAAGAAGCACAACTCGATACCTTGTTGTCAGGTTATGAAGAGTTTTGTGATTTTGACCCCAAAGAACTGGCTCTGATTGAACCTTTACGCGCATTTCGAATCATTCAATACATGGCGTGGTTGGCCGTGCGTTGGAGCGACCCAGCCTTCCCTCGCAGTTTTGGGTGGTTTGCTGAGCCGCGCTACTGGGAGCAGCAAATATTAGCCTTGAAAGAACAACTCGCGGCTTTTGCTGAACCGCCACTAAACTTGCAGTCCGGCCTTTAATGGCGGCATAATCAAAGACAATGTAACGAATTAATTTTAGGATGTTAAACATGAAAAAGTGGTTAATTGCGCTCGCAAGCGCAGCAGTCATGGCGTTTTCTCCGGTGTCCGCGCAAAACTTCCAAGAAGGCGTGCATTACCGTGTTATCGGCGACACCCCAAGTAGTTCCCCCGAGATAATCGATTTCTTCTCGTTATATTGTAATGCGTGTTATCACTTTGCCGGTTTCAGTGACATGCTCAAAGCTGAGTTTGGTGACGCGTTTAAAAAGCACCACGTCAACTCAGTCGTGCCGAATGCAACCATGCGCGACAATATTCAGCGTATCCATGCTACTTCTATTGTGCTTGGTATTGAGGAACAGTTCGTTGAGCGTGTTTTCCAACGTCACTTTGTGCGTAATAGCTTTGTGAATACAGTCGCTGACGCCAAGCAAATCATGTTGGACTTAGGAGTTGAAGAAGCTGCGTTTGACCGCGCGTTCAACAGCTTTGCGGTGACTAGCTTGAGTAACCGTATGCGGGCGTTACAGCAACAATTTGGTGTCAGTGCGACGCCAACATACGTGGTCAATCGCAAATATCAAATGTTGCAGTCTGGGTTTCAAAACTCGAGCAATTTCTATGAAGAGTACATGGCACTCGCTAAATATTTGATGGCGAAAAAAGACTAAAGCTCGGCGACCAAGGAGCGATCAATGGATGAGTTAACGACGTATTGGCAATCAGCGTCATCTTGGTTAGAACAGCACCCACAGCTGCATATGGCTGTGGGTTTGTTTATTCTACTCACGCTTGCTTGGTTGAGTAATGCGGTGGTCAAACGGATGTTGGTGCGTGCGCTCATGCGCGCTTTGCGTGCGACCCCCGCAGGACGTGACGAAACCTTAGCGAATTCGACGGTTATCGCGCGTTTAGCGAATGTCATTCCGGCATTAGTGCTTTCCACAGGGATTGTATTTGTACCGCAAGTGCCAGAAATCTTAGTGGCAATTATTCAAAACGTTGCCAATGCTTTCGTGATTCTCACCGTGGCATTAGCCATAAACGGTGCTTTGACAGTCGTTAACACCATCTATGAACGGCGTCCAGATTCTCACTTGAAGCCGATCAAAGGCTATATTCAAGTTATTAAGATTTTGATTTATGCGGTCACCGCAATCCTGATTATTGCCACCTTGATTGATCGCTCGCCAGTGATTCTGCTCTCTGGTTTAGGCGCCATGGCTGCGGTTGTCATGTTGGTGTTCCAAGACACCTTGCTGTCTCTCGTTGCGAGCATGCAAATTTCATCGAACGACATTGTCCGAGTCGGCGACTGGGTTGAAATGCCGGCGTTGAATGCCGATGGTGATGTGATTGATATCGCGTTACACACGGTGAAAGTGCAAAACTGGGACAAAACCATCACGACAATCCCGACCCGGCGGTTTATTACCGACTCGTTTAAAAACTGGCGAGGTATGCAGGAGTCGGGCGGTCGGCGGATTATTCGTAACCTGCTGTTAGACCAGCAAAGTATCGGCTTTCTCACCGACAAAGAAAAAGAGCACCTGAAATCATTCCGTTTGTTGCGCGATTACTTGAAAGAAAAACAGCAGGAAATAGATGAATGGAATTCAGAGTTGCGGGATGACGGTAAGGAGCCGGTGAATACGCGTCGAATTACCAATATTGGGACGTTCCGGGCTTATGTGCTGAATTACTTAAAAAACCATCCGGGTATTCATCAACAAATGACCATGATGGTACGCCAACTTGCGCCAACACCAGACGGGCTGCCTCTGCAAGTCTATGGGTTTACCAATACGACGGCTTGGGTGGAATACGAAGGTATTCAGTCAGACATTTTTGACCACTTGTATTCTATTATTCCGGAGTTCGGCTTGCGGGTTTACCAGCACCCAAGTGGCGTTGATGTCCGCGAACTGAAGAGCGTACTAGCCTCGCCAGAACACGCTTTAAAAGAGGAAGTACGACCTAAGTCAACCGACGATTAACGCGCCCGGTTTAAATAGTCCTCAATACGCTGGTCCTTCATGGACCAGCGTTCATTTAGCCAGTCTTGAAAGTGCTCCCGAAACGCGGGGTCATTAAAGTAATCACCACGTAGGTCTGGCGTGACCGGTATGCGGTCAATATGCACGTACACTTCTGTTAGTTCACCACGCAATAACGGCCCAACAATTGCGTCACCCGCCTTGTATCCAGGGTAAACCATAGTGACATCGAGAATTTCTTGGAATTGCTCACCCATGGCTTGCAGCGTAAATGAAGTACCACCGGCTTTCGGTGGTAACAAATGACGATAGGGGCTCTGTTTTTTCGCATGCTTTGCAGGCGTTAAGCGAGTGCCTTCACAAAAGTTAATGACCGTTGTTGGAATGTGTCGAAACTTCTCACACTTTTCACGCGTGGTGGCAATATCTTTGCCTTGTAACTCTGGGCGCTTGGCAATTTGTTCTTTGCTGTAGCGCTTCATAAATGGCATGTCGAGTACCCAGCAACCGATGCCAACCACAGGTACCCAGAACAATTCCTGTTTTAGGAAGAAGCGTGGCATTGGCAAGTTAGAGCGTGATAGATGCATCATGACCAAGATATCAACCCAGCTTAAGTGGTTGCTCATGATCAAATACCAACCGTCGGGGTTATTCGGTAAGTCACCTTCAACTTGCCATTTGACCGGGTAGCTCAAGCGAAACATAAAGGACATAGCATACGCCCAGCCACGAAATACGGTGTTTGCGACTCGAGAAACAAAGCGCTGGGAGGCGGGAATGGGAATCAGGAACTTAAAAAGCCCAAGTATAATGATTGTTAAACCAATGAATAAAGTCGACAGACCAGCCCAGAGGAAGCTGATCACGAGTTTAATAGGGGCTGGCAAAAATCGTAGCATGGGTCATTATCTCCGCCGATCTTGTTATTTTTTCCAATCATACCGCAACTTAGAGCGAACTACAGAATACCTTGCAAAGAAAATAAAATCGCATACACTATACTGTACAAACATACAGTATTCTTGAGGTGGTTTTATGTCGGCTCCGCTCCAGCAATTGCTCGAAAAAGGCTCGCTTTGGCGAGGGCACAAAGGCGCAGCTAATGCCAATGCGAGAGAATCTCTTGCCTATGTGAGCACTGGCCAAGTAGAGCTAGATCAAGCGTTAGGTGGCGGCTGGTTACCGCAGCGACTGCATGAAATACAGCTACAGCAGTTTTTTGTTGGTGAGCTAGCGCTAGTCGCTCCTGCTATGGTGCAGGCAACTCAACAGCAGCGTTCGATATTTTGGCTAGCACCGCCAGCGCAGCCCTATGCGCCGGCGTTAGCTCAGCTAGCAGAAGCTTCGGTCATGGCGCAAGCACAGCATATTGTCCTGCGCCCGCAGCGAGTGACCGACACCTTGTGGTCTGCAGAAACTATCTTGCATAGCGGTCAAGCGGGAGTATTAATGGTTTGGCTCGAAGAACCGTCCGCGATTGCCATTCGGCGCTTACATTTAGCAGCTGCAGCAAGCCAAGCCTATGTTTTTGTGTTTAGCCCTTGGCAGCCGGAAGAAGCGCGTAGTTACGCAACGCGGTTACGTATTCATCTTAGCCAAGACAGCGTAAGCGGTTATGGTCAAGTGCAATGGCAATTACTTAAGCGTATGGGCGGATGGCCTCTACGCTTGGCTCGACAGCCATTACCAAAGTGGCCTAGCAAGTGAGGCGTGTGCATGTGGTTGTATGTTGCCCTACCTCACTTGCAGCTCGAGCGCATGCAAGTTTTACACCCTGACTTACAAGGTCAGCCGGCAGTCTTATATACCGAACAGCAACAAATGGTCGTGCAGTTCAATCAAACGGCGCAACGGCAAGGTATTCGTGTTGGCATGAACCTAGCCGACGCTTGGACGTTGACCGAGAATCTTCAACCCTATCTCTATCGGGAATCGCAACAACGCGCTTTGTTGCAGCATTTGGCAAGCGATCTCTATCACGCTTTTGCAGTTATTAGCCTCGACCCGCCGCTTGGTTTATGGTTAGACACCAAGCCAATGCAGAAACTCTATCCGCAATTACAGCACAGCCTTACCCAGTTGGAATTACAGTTGCAGCCTTGGCAGGTTAGTTACACCTTAGGTGCCGCAAAAACCCCCTTGTTAGCGAAGATGCTAGCGCAGTCAGGCATGCAGCAGTCGCCCGATATTCCAGTCGATTATTTGCCGTGCTCGCCAGAGCTACAAAAAAAACTCCGGCGTATGGGTATTCAAACGCTCGGTGCTTTACAAGCAATTCCACGCGCGCTTGCCGGTCGGCGTTTAGGTCACGAGCTGGTGCAGTTATTAGCGCGGATTCAAGGCGAACAACCAGAGTCTTTACGTTATTTTCGACCGCCAGAATGGTTTACCCAGCGTTTACCCTTGTTGGCCGAAGCAACTAGTTGGCAAGCGCTCAGCTTTCCGCTGAAACGCTTACTGCAAGAGTTGGAGCATTTCCTTGAAAGTCGCCAACAGCAAACGCGTCAGCTGTTATTGAGCTTCTATCACCGCGATGGCAGTGTGAGTAAGCTGCAGGTTGGTTTAGCGCATGGCGGCTACCAAGCGGAAGCGCTCTTGCGGTTATGCCAGTTGAAAATGGAGTCGACGCAGTTTTTAGCGCCGGTTCTGGACATTGGTTTGCAAGCCAAGCAACTCCAAGGCCGCCAGCATGAGTCGCGAGATTTATTACAAGGGCCGAGCCAAGCGCAGAAATCACTTGCGCAGCTACTGAACGAATTACAGCTGCGGCTCGGTCGTCAGCAAGTCTTTGGTTTGCAAACCGCAGCAGAAGCCTTCCCTGATTTAAGTTGGCAGCTTGCTCCAGCTGGCGCTGAGTTAGGACGAACAGAGTTAATTAAGCGCCCACCTTGGTTACTCGAACAGTCCTGCCCAGTCGACATTCGGCAGTGGCAATTAACGCGCGGGCCAGAACGTTTTGCGACACCTTGGTGGTTGCGTACTTATGGCGGCGCAACGCGAGACTATTGGCAAGCCCTGCATCAAGACGGTCGCAATGGTTGGTTGTTTTACGACTACCGTCAGCAACACTGGTATTTACAAGGGTGGTTCAACTAATGGCCTATGCCGAACTCCACTGTTTGAGCCACTATAGTTTTCTGCGTGCTGCGTCGTCTCCAGCGGAGCTCGTTGCGCAAGCGGCTGCTTTAGGTTATCGGGCGTTGGCGATTACTGATGAATGCTCATTAGCCGGTGTGGTGAAGGCTTGGAAAGCTTCGCAAGAGCATTCAGTGCAAGTGATTTGCGGGAGTGAATTTCACTGTACCGAGTTCGGGTTATTTGTCGTGTTGGTGATGAATCGTCGGGGCTACGCACAGTTATCTAGTTTAATTAGCACTTGTCGTCGCGCAGCAGAAAAAGGACATTATCAGTTTTCCGCTCAGCAGCTGTTAGAACAACCGTTAACCGATTGCTTGTTGCTGTGGCAGCCGTCAGAACTTGGTTGCCAAACTGCAGCCAAACAATTGGCCGAGCAATTAGCGACGACCTTCCCTAATCGACATTGGTTATTGGCCCACCGTTACTTACAGGCGGCCGACGCCAAGTCTTTAAGGTATTTACGCCAGTGCGTGCAGGACTATCAATGGCCTATTGTTGCGGCCGGTGGTGTGCGTATGCACCACGCTGATCGTTTACCTTTATTGCATGTGCTACAAGCGACTTACCATCACCAAACGGTGCAAAACCTTGGTTGGCAACGTTTAGCAAACGCCGAGCAAAGGCTGCGGACGTGTTCCGAGCTTGCCCAGTTATTTCCAGCGGAATGGTTGGCAGAAACAGAGAAAATCGCCAAGCATTGTCACTTCCAATTGCAGGAGTTGCGTTATGAATATCCATCGGAAGTTGTTCCTGCAGGCTTTACACCTGATGGTTATTTGCAACAGCTAGGTCTACAAGGCTTGCGTTGGCGTTACCCGGAAGGTGCGCCGAAAGCGGTGCGCGAACAATTAATGCGAGAGCTAGCGTTAGTTGCAGAATTAAACTTTGCGCACTTCTTTCTTACGATTTACGACATCGTTGTTTTCGCTCGCCAACAAGGCATTCTGCACCAAGGCCGAGGGTCTGCGGCAAACTCTGTGTTGTGCTATTGCTTAGGCATTACTGCGGTTAACCCAGCGCAGTCGCAATTGCTATTCGAGCGGTTTATTTCACGTGAGCGGAATGAACCACCGGACATCGATGTCGACTTTGAGCATGAGCGCCGCGAAGAAGTCATACAATATATCTACCAAAAATATGGTCGTCATCGTGCAGCTCTTGCAGCGACAGTCATTACCTATCGGTTGCGCAGTGCATTGCGCGACGTCGGTAAAGCCCTGGGTTTTGCCGACGCTCAGATTCAGCAATGGATTCACCGTCTGGATCGCCGTGATAGTGAAGACGGTTGGCAAGCGCAGCTGCAACAGATGGGTCTGATGAATCATCCATTAGGAACGCAGTTACTCGTATTAACTGAACAAATACTGGGCTTTCCCCGCCACTTATCCCAACACGTGGGTGGCTTTGTTATTGCTAAAGACGAGCTGAGTAACTTAGTTCCGATCGAAAATGCGAGTATGCCAGAGCGAACGGTTATTCAATGGGACAAAGATGACATTGAAGCTTTATGCTTGTTGAAGGTTGATGTGCTGGCGCTAGGCATGTTAACGGCAATTCGAAAAACGCTCGACTTGCTCCCGACTTTCTATCAACAAAGCCATACTTTAGCTAGCATTCCGCAAGATGACCCGGAAGTTTATCGCATGCTACAAAAAGCCGATTCGGTTGGGGTCTTTCAAATTGAGTCGCGAGCGCAAATGAATATGCTACCGCGTTTGAAGCCGCGTTGTTTTTATGACCTAGTCATTCAAATTGCTATTGTGCGCCCAGGGCCAATTCAAGGCGACATGGTACATCCTTATTTACGGCGGCGAGCCGGCGTTGAAGCGATTGACTACCCTAGCCTTGAAGTGGCTGACGTACTAAAGCGCACTCTTGGCGTACCGATCTTCCAAGAGCAAGTGATTAAGCTGGCGATGGTCGCTGCCGGTTTTAGTGGTGGTGAAGCTGATTCCCTGCGCCGCGCCATGGCGTCGTGGCGCAGTAAAGGCACATTAATGAAGTTTGAAACCAAGCTCATTAGTGGCATGCTCGAACGCGGCTATACCCAAGAATTTGCGGAACGCCTTTTTGCCCAAATTTGTGGCTTTGGTGAATATGGTTTTCCTGAATCCCACGCTGCCAGCTTCGCAAATTTGGCGTATGTGTCTTCGTGGTTAAAACGCCATTGCCCTGCTGCATTCTATGTTGGCCTACTGAATAGCCAGCCCATGGGCTTCTATTCACCATCGCAATTAGTCCAAGACGCCCGCCGTCATCACGTGCAAGTGCTGCCCGTTTGTATTAATTCCAGTAGTTGGGATCACCAATTGGTGGCATGTGAGAGTGGTGAGCCGGCCATTCGTTTAGGTTTTCGACTGATCAAAGGTTTACAGCAGCGCGAGCTAGACAGTTTTGTGCGGTTGCGCCCACCAACGGGGTTTTCAGACTTTGGTGATTTCGATCAGCGCGTGTC
Organism: Aliidiomarina haloalkalitolerans; assembly: GCF_003987315.1. Taxonomy (GTDB): domain Bacteria; phylum Pseudomonadota; class Gammaproteobacteria; order Enterobacterales; family Alteromonadaceae; genus Aliidiomarina; species Aliidiomarina haloalkalitolerans. Next base: position 1,928 of record NZ_PIPI01000006.1, on the reverse strand, counting down.
AGCTCAACAACTCAGCTTTGCTGCCCGAGAAGCGCTCGCAAGTGCTAATGCATTCGCTGAACTTGCGGGTAATCGTTATCAAACTCGTTGGAACTTAACGCACTTAAGTAGCCAATCAGGCCAGAAGAATCATCAAGACGAGCAATTACCCTTACTCAGTGTCCAGCAGGCTCCCGCTAATGATTATGAATTACCTGCGCCGGATCCCATGGCAAATATGCAAGAAGATTATCAAGCATTGGGGCTCACACTGGGTCAGCATCCGGTGGCGTTATTACAAGAGGCAGGAAAATTACCAAAGCATTACAAGGCGGCGGAGTTAGGTTATGTACGACACCAGCAGTTGGTTACTGTCGTTGGGTTAGTGACCAATCGGCAACGGCCAGGTACGGCAAGTGGCGTGACCTTCCTTTCGCTTGAAGACGATACCGGTACCGTCAATGTGGTGCTGTGGCAGGATCTTGCTCGGCAACAACGGCAGCAGTGGCTAAAATCGCGCTTACTAAGAGTACGAGGAGTTGTAGAGATTGCCGGTGAGGTAATTCACGTGATTGCAAAAGATCTCCAAGACTTAACGGCTGAGTTACCGGTTAGTCGTTTGCAATCACGCGATTTTCATTAGCGCGGTATTAGTTCGACATGCACTAAACATTAAAGCTCAGCGAGGTAGTCGTTTTTCAACAGCACATAGTTGGCCGCTGACTTGACTAAGAAAGAACGCTCTTCCTCGGTTAACGGACGAGTCTTTTTAACCGGACTGCCAACATAAAGAAAGCCACTCTCTAAACGTTTACCTGGAGGGACAAGAGAACCGCCACCGATAATCACATCATCCTCTACCACAGCGCCGTCCATAATAACCGCCGACATACCGATAAGAATCCGATTGCCCACCGTGCAGCCGTGCAGCATCACTTGATGGCCGACGGTCACATCGTCTCCTATAGAAAGAGGAAAGCCTGTTGGGTCATCCGGCCCTGTACGCGTGACATGGAGAATCGTACCGTCTTGTACATTGGTACGCGCACCAATCCGAATGTGATTCACATCACCACGTGCTGCGACTAATGGCCAAATACTCGAGTCCTCGCCAATTTCTATGTCGCCAACGATCACGGCAGACGGATCAACATATACCCCAGTCGCTAAAACAGGGTATTTACCTTTGAAGGGACGGCCTTGGTTAGGTTTTGCCATACGAAGTACCTCTTTAAATCGCGATGCCTTTCTAGGTAAAGGCGTTAAAATATACATATTAAGACTAATCTTACGCCAACTTGGACGATTTTTCTGCGGTTGATGCGAAAAACTAAGAAAAGTTGCAAAAAGTACTTGCTGAAATTATTTTGAGCCCTATAATTCGCACCACTTCCACGGCAGCAGCAACAAGCGCTAAGCAAGTTAAGCAGCAAAGGAAGCGAGGTTAGCAGAAAGGTAAAGTTATAGAAACAGAGCCTTTAGCTAAAATCGAAAGTTAAGACTCCATAAAGAGGCCTTAACCTTCTGATAACAACCTCGGATGGCAACAGTAAGCTTAGAAAAACAAAAAACTTTTCGAAAGCGGTTGACATCAAAAATGAGGCGTGTAGAATGCGCGTCCTCGCTTCGGGAAACGAAGCAAAACGTTCTTTAACAATATATCAAGCCAAGCAATCTGTGTGGGCACTTGCATCAGAACTGCATCGACCAAAAGCTACTTCGGTAGCGACTACTTCGGTAGTAAAATGGTTCAGCACTTTTGAAAGCAGGTAGCTTATATAAGTAACCAAAAATTCGATTGAGTTGAGCCGGATTCTTAGATGAATCCAACTTTGCATCAAAATCTTAAATTGAAGAGTTTGATCATGGCTCAGATTGAACGCTGGCGGCAGGCCTAACACATGCAAGTCGAGCGGTAACATTTCTAGCTTGCTAGAAGATGACGAGCG
>NZ_PIPI01000005.1 GCF_003987315.1 Aliidiomarina haloalkalitolerans | reverse complement strand
GCTACTGCCAATTCACTTTCAAAACGCATAAAAAAATCCGTAATTAGATAACCTAATTACGGATTTTGAACCCTTCTAAGGATCGGTCAACCGATCGCGAAAATTTCTTAACTGATCGGCATTACTCGCAAGAGGCCCTTTTTCTTAGAACTCGAGGTCGTCGGATTCTAAGTCATAGCAGTAATCGATATCCATCAACTCTTTCTCTAAACGCTGGCGTTCTTTTATTGCTTCAATTTCACGCCACTTACGTTTTGCCCGGCCCTTACTCGATTTCTCGTTGTTACCAAGTTCTTCAGTATGGTTCATGGGAATCCCCCTTGCGTGGTTTGCGTTGTGATATCACCGCGATTCGGTCACAGCTATTATTGGTGCTTTTTGTGACCACTTCATGAAACGCATGTTGTGTTTTTGTTATTTTTACAACCGCTGCATCGTTGTACCATAATTCGATAATTTAGCCAAGCTAAATGTTACTATTTTGTGAACAAATCACCTTGTTTTTGACCATTATTGGCGACTGGCAACCATTCAATGGGGGGTTGCTGACGAGCCTGTAACCACGTGTTCGTCGCACGGAAATGCCCACATTCAAGGAAACCTTTATGGGCTGAAAGTGGTGACGGGTGCACCGACTGCAATAATAAGTTCTCTGCTACAAATGGCGTAGTGGCTAGCGCTTTCGCAGCAACCTGCTGGGCATGCGCGCCCCAAAGCAAATAAGCGGCTGGCTTTTGAGTAGCGAAGAATGCTAAAGCGCGGGCAGTAAACTCATGCCACCCCCACTTCGAATGTGCTCCGGCTTTCCCCTCTTCCACGGTTAATGCGGTATTCAGCAACAAGACACCTTGCCGCGCCCATGCCGACAAGTCACCATGATCTGGGATTTCAACCTCTGGATAGTCGACTTGGATAGCTTTGTAGATATTGCGTAATGACGGCGGAATACGCACGCCTCGCTCAACAGAAAATGCAAGACCGTGGGCTTGACCGAGTTGGTGATAGGGGTCTTGGCCGATAACGACAGCTTTCACCTGTTCAATCGGAGTCAGTTCAAAAGCACGAAAAACCTGAGTCTCGGGCGGGTAAATAACGGCGCCATTGACTTTCGCTTCGGCAATCCGGGCTTGCAACACTTGAAAATATTCGCGTTGCTGCTCGGCTTCTATAAACTCTTGCCAGGTTTGCATAGTTACTCCCAACAAATAGTTCCTCCCAACAAAAAACCGCCAATAGGCTAACACCGTTCAGTTAAGAGTATTTTGATTGAACGGTGTTAACCCTTGCGGTGGGTTTTTGCTTAGTTTATCGAAATGACACAGAATTCTGAACACTACCCAGTTGACGGGTCATCACTGTTGACACATCGAATCGATATTCGCCAAGATAATGGCTCGGTCTGCATCATCCGTAACGCCATCGAAATTAAAATCATACCAACTCGAACCATTCCATCCGCTTGCAATGAGTGCGTCATAGTTATCAAGATCTCGCTGATCAACAACGCCGTCATAATTACCATCACCTGGACACCCAGGTTTACTGGCAAGAATCGCGGTCAGTTGCTGATGCAGTGCCTCATAATTGTTGCGCTCTTCCGACGACAACAAATCTAAGTTTGCTAATCCACCACCGAGCAGTAAGTCGTCATCTTCACGATCTAACGCTGGCGGAAAGCCCTGATCGATACGATAAAATTCGACGCTATACAAATCCATTGAGGTATCCGTGGCTGGATCGTAATCGAGCGCAAAATTGCTCACCAGTTTATAGTGTTCATTGCGAATGGCTTGGTATTGTGTCCAACCCATCATCACTCGATTTTGTTCATAACGTTGTGGTTGTTTGTTAAAAATTGCCTGATTAACCTGCCAACACTGTTCCAAATTACCGCTATTATAAAAATCAATGACTTCCGGATTATCAGCACCTTGGCCCCACCAGACACCCCCATTATCTTCGCAGACCGATTTACTCACCGGCGTATGGCTACATTGTCCAATCACACAAGGTCCGTTTCGGCCTCCATTCAGCTGAATATTCAAGCCGCCTTGGGCAAAGTTAAAGCTGCGCTGTGAGTCCGCTGTGGTCGACGTGAGATAGGGTAACATCGCAACACTGTCGATTTGTGCGGTTGCAAACTCTTCTACGTCAAGTCCAGCCACTTCAGCAAATAGTGAGAAAACATCGACGGCATTGACCATATGCTCGACATTGCGCCCGGGCTCAATCACCATAGGTCCAGCGACAATGAGCGGTACCCAAATTCCAGTTTGATATGCTGAGCCCTTTGCTCGAGATAAGTCGAATGGTGCTTTTACTGTCGGTCCAAAAGAACCGTTGTCACCGATAATCACCACAAGGGTATTACTTTCAGGGCGATAGACCAGCCGATCATCAACACTCCGTTCAGCTACGCCGATATCGACAAGAAGACGTTCAAACTCTGTATCCATTGCCTCAATGGTCGCATCACTGAGGCGCCGAAAATTCGGCAATGCCGACGGCTCGAAACTGCAGTCCGCTTGTAACTGAGTTTCAATTCCCGAGCTTAATAAGGTCGGTGGTGGTGTTTGAATGGGAGTGTGCGGTGCGGTAAATGTCACCGATGCCATCCAAGGCTGATCACCATTTCGACTTTGAATCCATTCGCGTGCCGCATCGACCTCAATCGTCGTACGATAACCGCGACTGCGTGGGTCACGCAGAGGAACTTCCGTCACTTCCCCTTGATGATTAATCACTAATGGCGACACATAATAGGCATTTTCTTGCTCGAAATTGACCGACGCTGGCGGCTCTGTCATGCAATTTGCGTTCGGCACGAGTACACCGCCACTGGCTAAACATTGCAAACCCGCGGATTGCTCGGCACTACCCTCAAGATTCTGACAGGAAACCTCTGCCAGATTAGGGATGTAACAAGCACCATACTCTGCACCATGAACCGGATCCTCTTCAAGAGACGGTACATAGCCGCAAGAATATGTGCCTACCTCAGCAATACCACCCGCTGTGGTATCAATGCTAGCTGGTAAGCCACCCGTCCACCCATAAAAGAAGTCCCAACCTAATGCCGCAGGTGTGCCATTTTCAGCAGGATTAAAATCCGGCCCGGCTAAATGAAACTTGCCAAACATGGCACTTTCATAGTCTGCATTTTGCAGCATTTTAGCCGCAGTTAGCTCATATGGAGAAACTTGTGAATTGGCCAAATCATTCGGCCCAATTGCTTGATAAACATTGGTTCGAAGTGGATAACGACCAGCGAATAAGGCTACTCGACCCGGCGAGCATTCAGGCATCGACCAAGTATTCCGAAACCGCACTCCTTGCTCTGCGATCGCGTTAATCGCTGGTGTTGATGGCGGATGCACACCGCCATATCCCAACGCGGTAAGTTGATCGATTCCCACATCATCCATCACCACCAATAAAATATTCGGTGGCAGTTCCACAACAGGCGGTGTTGGCGGATTGACCTCAAACTCAGGACGCTTCGTCGAATTCCAGTTACAGCCGGTTAAAATTAATATGCTCAGCATTGCGCTCACTGCGCGCAGCCAATAAATCTGTTGACGACTCATGTCACTCTCACTCCCTTAAATAGGCTTTTAACAAAGCGTCATTCGGATTCTGGCGAGACCACTGCTCAATCAGCCTAACCCTCTCCTCCGCTTGCGATTCATCATTTGCATCGAGGTAATTTAATAGCGTCAGCCGCAATTGACGGTTGCGCTGATTCTTTTCCAGTTGTTCACGAAGTAAGTTTTTTGCTGCACCGATCTGTCCTTGATCATGCCACGCGATCGCGAGTACATAGGCGTAGTAGTCATTCTCGGGTGCCCTCTGCCGAGCGACAATGAGCCATTCTGTGCCCGCAGCCAGGTCACCGTTGCGGATTTCCGCTAAAGCCAAGGCGAATTGCAAATCCGCATTGTTTGGCCAACGCTCGACTTCTTGGCGCAAATAATTTAAACCTTCACTGCTGTCACGTTGCTCAATCAATTCTGCCTGCGCCACCAGCGCCGGCGTATAGTCTGGGGCAAGCCGCAAGGCTGTAGACAAGTGAGTGCTTACTTGCTGTGGCTGCAACATCGGCTGCAACTGTAATAATGTGGCTAACGTATAATGAGCTTCCGGACGGCCGGCTAATTTTTGCTGAATTTCGATCAACTCGGTCAGGTTGGAGGGATCCATCGGCTGGCCGGTTTGTCGCGTTTGTTCAACCGCAAGCTCGGTTGCTGTTACCCTTATCGAACGCACCGGGTCCGCCTGTAAATAGGTCAAAATCTGTTGTAGCTGATCGGGGGGTAAAAACTCGGCTACCGCATTCAATGCAGACCGCCGTACCAGCGGATCATCATGTTGCAGCCCGAGGATAGCCTGCTGTTGTAACTGTGGCGCTGGATAATGTGGTGTTTCCGCAAGCAAAGCAGCACGTCGTATCGGTGGTAGATCTTCGCGCATCAGCTGTTGTAATAAAGCCTCAACTGCACCGGCCTGTCCACCCCGAGCGTTGTACATAGCCACAGCGTAACCGCCATCACGTGGCGTAAAATCTGGATACCATTCAGTAAAGGCAGTGATGATAATCTCCGGATCATCGTCCGTGTGACAGCTTAAGCAGGCGTCCGAATGGCCCAAAGTCAATGCTTGTGTGGGATTAGGCACGCTAAAACTATGATCATGGCGGACATCATTGCCCATATAGGTTTTGCTTGGCATGTGACAGCTTCGACAGTCGGCACCGCTCGACTCTGGCTGATGAAAGTGGTGGGTGCTGCCGGCGTAATTCGCAGCCTTCAAGCTCGCGGTTTGAATACCCTCACGCGGCACCTTGTTGGTCGGGTTGTGGCACTGAGTACAGGTTGCTATTTCTGGCATTTTAAATTGCGCGGAATGCGGATTATGGCAATCGCTGCAGACTACACCTTGCTGGTACATTTTACTTTGCAGAAATGACCCGTATTCAAAAACTTCATCACTGATCTGGCCGTCGACTTCATAGAGATCCGCGGTCAGTAAACTTAATAAGTAATCGTCGTGAAACGAGCCCTGTCCATCAACCGCACCCAATGGCGTGCGGCGGCTATGGCATTGTGCACAGGTTTCTAGTTGTTGTTGACCATGTTCTGGCGCAGTTAAAGCACGGGAAAAGCCGTAATGGTCAGGCGCTTGTGCGCCATCGGATTGCGCCCAAGCCAGATGATGTGAGGCTTGGCCATGACAGGCCTGACAGCCCACACCCAAACTTTGCCACTGCGATTCCATCCGATGTTCTTTTGGACTATAAGTCATTGAATAGCCGCTGGTGTGACATTCGATACATTGCGTATTGGCGTTTTGCGAGCGTTGTTGCCAATGCAGCGGATGCGTAGCATCGACCTGAGCACCTTCATATAAATGGAACCACTGCTCGCGTTCGGTATCCCAAGCAACACTCAATGCCTGCAGTCGACCCGGCTCGGTTTCAATTAAATACTGCTGTAACGGCTCCCAACCAAATGTATAAGCCACCGGGTAAACCATCTTGGTCCCGCTTCGCTTTTGCGTCTCGACAAAATAACGCCCTGCCTCGTTGAAGAATAGAAAAGATTCGTCGACGGTTTGAAATTGTGTGCCGTTAAAAGGGCCGCGTACGCTCGTCGTGTCCGGTTGCAGCATAGCGAGCTGATGATGAGAACCTTGCCATTCTTTGACTTGGTCAAGATGGCATTGCTGGCAGGTCGTTTCGTCGACCCACTGCAACGCCACAGACTGATGTGTGGAGGGTGCCGTTGGCACAGGAGTCATCCCGAGCGACAAGGTAAAAATTAGCGCTAAAACAATCAAGCCAAGCGTTAACCAGCGTAAAGAAAGCATGTAATAAAACCCGTCCTAGGCTATCAACGACGATGAGACCGCTATCCCTAATACGACTTTCTTTCATCAAGACAAACTTAAGCGTAACGGAGTTTGACTTATTAGAATAACAGGTATTTAACATTTAGTCATTATCAATAATCTGGCCATCAACCAAGTTGATGGTGCGATCGCACTGGGCAGATAAGCGCGGTTCGTGGTGACTTTAAATTTACGTGCGGCCTTAGGTACAAGGCCCTGGCGTATCATGCTATTGCGAATAGTTTTGATGTCAGGTGTCATGTTGAGGTCTGCCAAATCTACTTGGATACGCCGAGCGTCGAGCGCCGCTGCGCTCTTTCGAGTCAACAAATGCCTGCTTAATTGCTTCGTCTCGCTCAATTCGACGCTGCACTCTGGGCTTGCTCTGCTTCTCGGGCGCTCGTGCTAGATTTCTTTTGCGACGCAGTCCGCCAACTGTACAGCTGGGATTCGTAGACTTTCAGTTCTCTAGCAGCCGCTGCAACGCCTATTCTTTCAGCTAATCAGCTAATTTCAGAGCTTCTGCTTTAAATTCTTGCGTGTGGACTTTGCGTTTTTTATTTGCTTTCATGATTCACCTCGTTAAGTGATTTTACTCACTTAGCTCGGTGTCCAAAAGTACTGGTACGGATCATCAGGCTGTTAACCGTAATTAACGCACCGGGTTCACCGCCTGTCATTTCCGCAGGACGCGGGTCAGCAGCGCTTAGTCCAAAGAACGCTGCAAGGCCACTGGCAACAATGACAAATACACAAAACAGCGCAAACAGACTCACTGGATGGGGCAGTAAATTACCCAGATATTCAACTGCATCGAGGAATCGCGTAAACCAACCGCGTTTCTGGGTTTCCGCATTCGATGGGGTTTGTCCGCCAGACATGCGTATCTCCTTGGCACGTCCACGCAGCCTGGCTGCGCTTGTTATTATTTTAATCAGCGGGACATTGTAATAGAAAGGCCGCCGCTGTAAAAAGGAACAAAAAAACAGGCAGCCGAAGCTGCCTGTTACCTTTGACTATTTAATGTCTGTTAATTACCAAAGTCGTCAAATCGTATCTGACTATCTGGAACTCCCATCGACTTTAATAGCTTTAAGGTTTCAGCCAGCATAGCCGGTGGGCCGCAGACATAATAATCCCGGCTTAACACATCAACGTCTTTCAAATAATTCTCAACGGTCTGATGTACAAAGCCTTTCGGGCCATCCCAGTCACAGTGCGACGTAGCTTCTGACAATACCGGAGTAAATAGAAGCTTACCTTGCTCTGCCAGTTCTTCGAACTCGTCTGCATAACAAAGCTCCTGCTTACTGCGCGCTCCGTAGAAAAACTCGATCTTACGGGGCGATTCAGACTCCAGCTCTTCCTGAATCAACGATCTTAATGGTGCCATACCTGCGCCTCCACCAATAAAGCACTGAACATGCTGCTCGTTATCCGTTCGCACAAACTCCCCAAATGGCCCTTCAACAACAACGTTGTCCCCAGGCTTCAAATTAAACAAGTAAGTGGAACCAACGCCTGGTACTTTTGCGCCGTCTGCTGTTGGCTGGTAGCGCACGTTAAAAACCAGTTCTTCGGCACCTGGGCGCACAGCCATGGAGTAGTTACGACGCACTTCGCTGTGCTCAAACTCAACCTCGGCAATCGACTCCCAAACGCCATGATAAGGTTCAGGAATGTCATCCGGTCTGGCACGGCTGACTGCTTCAGGTATCAGGAACTGTACATACTGACCCGCCTTAAATTCAGGATGCTCATCCGTGACAACACTGAACTTCAGCTCCTTCATGAGCGGCGTAATAAACCGACTACTTGTTAGCTCAAGTTCATAACGGGCAGCATTATCCTGTAACACCACTTTTCCTTTCGTCGGTGTTTTATGGCGGCATGCCAGTCTGATGCCTTGCGCCAGCTCTTCCTGGCTCAGAAGTTCGCTTTCTGCATCCGTAACAGGTAACGATTCATCTTCAACACGCACTTTACACAGTCCGCAAGTACCACCTCCGCCGCAACCGCTGCCGATCGGTAGCTCGTTGCTTTGTAACGTTTGTAATATAGTGCGGTGCTTTGGAGTCACCAGATTTACTTCTGAGTCTCCTGCCTGCGTGCGCATTGGTACCTTGCGCCAGCTCCAGCGCATTTCGCCACTGCCAAGCAATTTAATGAGTAATATCAACCCTGAAAGCGCAAACCAGAGTGTGACGACAGCAGCGGTGATAATCACCAGGTTATTAAAGTTCCGGCCACCGGTGTAGTCGATAAAATGCAACCGGAAGGCCCAATCCGAGATCACCCAGGGAGTATTTCTGTGATCAATGACCGTTCCGGAATTCTCATCAACGTAGACACGAGTGTTCAAATCATCCCCGAACTCCACTTTCCATGCACTGCCTTTCCAGCCGTGAAGTTCCCAGGTTTCCTCTATCGCGGTAATTCGTTTTACATCACCGGGACCGGAATAACTTGCTTGTGCAAGGCGTGTTGCCATCGCTTCTCCTGTTTGCCAGGGAAGCCCGGTTAAGCCATGCAAGTATTCGTATTCGTCTTCTCCATAACGCACCACGACTTGCGGAATACCATCGACCAATTGAACACGCACCAGTGAAGCGTCAGTAAAGTGATGCTCAAACTGGTTCAGATCCACCATATCCGTAGTATTGAGCATGCTATGGTCGCCATGTGCCATATACTGGTGCGCCTTCATGCCGTCATGGTCCATGATAGTGAACCACGCCGCACTAAGGGTCCAGAGAAACACCTGTAGTAAAATAATCAAGCTTGTCCAGCGGTGAAGCCATTGTAAAAATTTCATCTCAGCTTCCTCCGTGAACTAAACAACGTTTGTATAAGCAACACAATACCGGTGAAAATGAATCCAAAGGTGCCGAATATAAAAATTCGTAACCACCAGGTGGTAATATCAACCCGGTCCTTATAATCCATGATATGAAGCATCCACATTATGTCGAAGCCACGCCAGAAATCATGCCGACGTACTTTCATTTCGCCCGTAGTCTGGTCGAGATACAGCGCAGTGCGACCAAAGTCATCAAAGTCGATACGCCAGATTGGCAAATGCGCTGGGTTTAGCTCGCTCGGAGCTTCTGTTGTCAGCAGTTCAATATTGGTAATGCGCGCTTCTTCTTTGAATGCATAATAACTTTCAGCAAGTGCGCGGATATCGGACTTACCGAGAACCACAGGCTCTAGTGTGTTGGCATCTACGAGACGATCACCGAAATGCGTACGTAGTTGCCAAAGCAGCCTGTATTCACCATTAACCAGACGATTGACCAACTCTGCTTCTGTGGTATGCGGAAATTTCTCTGTGACCTCTGCCAGTGATGCAGCACCAGGGTTTACTGGTAGCTTCTGGTCACTTTCCTGAGTTAAATGAACTCCATGGATAAACGGCAGCTGAACAATCACCATGTAGGCCCCGGATATCGCCCAAATCACCATCTGTACGCCCAGTACAAGTGATAACCAGCGGTGCCAGACACGGTAGGTGCCGGAACGTTGTTTCATACGTCAACCTCAAAAAATTCGAAAAGCGCCGGGAGCCCCATCAGCCCCCCCGGACAAGTACATTAAAACTCGTAACGGAGTTTCAAATATAGTTGGCGACCCATAAGGTCGTAGGTCATGGTGTCTGTGTTCGCATCAGTCCAGCTTCGAACATAAGGAGCTGATTTATCGAACAGGTTGTTCACGCCGGCCTGCACAGTCCAATTGTCATCAAGATAATACGTACCCTGAACATCGTGGTAAAACACGTCAGAGACGCTGGCACCGATATCACCAGGTGAAGCATTGATATCGTCGGCACTGCCAATCATACGAACCGTGTAATTGAATCGCCAATCGTCGCTGCGCAATGTCATATTTACATCACTACGCACGCGGGCAAAACTTCCGCTGCCGCCAGTTAGTTTGCCTGCATAGTCAATTACAGGGGCACCTTCATACGGCTGAATGGAATATTCATCCAGGTACGTCAAGTTCCAGTTGAAGCGAGCGTCAAGCCCAGCCAACGTGGTCGCATAGAAAACCGATGCATCCCAGCCCGAAATCTTTTCGTTAGCAACGTTATCTGGTTGAGCAGATAAGAAGTTAACCTCACCAGTCAAAGCGTTACGGGTGAACGTATCGTCACTACAGAATTGATGCGACATACCTTCTGAATTATAGCAAGCAGACAACTTCGTTGAACCAGCTACGCTTCGAATGGCGTTCGACATTTCAATACTGAAGTAGTCAACGGTAACCTGCAGGTTTTCTACCCAGTCTACGTCCCACACCAATCCTGCTGTGAACGTATCTGCGTGTTCTGGCTGCAGGTTAATATTTCCGCCAGTCTGCGTCAGAATGTTGGAACCTTGCTGTTGGAAGCCTTCTGGCACGCCATCTGCCTGGCAGTTCGCTGAAACGACCGGATCTGCACTTGGCTGATCCCAACCGCTACATGGGTCGCTGGTCGTCAGGTTACCTTCACCAACACCTGAAAATAGCTCTGGAATACTCGGAACGCGGAATGCTGTGGAGAACGTACTACGCAATTTCACGTTATCGTTCACATTCCAATGCAGGCCAACCTTGTAGTTACCGTCGCTTCCGAACAAGTCATAATCTGAATAACGATACGCTAAATCCAAAGAAACTAATTCAGCGAATTGCATATCGGAAAGCAAAGGAATCGATGTTTCTACATAGGCTTCAGTAACTGAATACTCACCACTTAACGGCTCTTGTTGGTTGGTGTTCATAATGCCAGCAACAACCGATGAGTCCGGGTTGTTCCAGCCACGCTCTTTACGACGTTCAACACCAAAGGCTACCGGAATATAACCATGTCTGTTCTCGGTTAAGTCGCCATTAATATTAAAGCTAAGTGTCCGTTGCTCGTTACCGCCATTATCATCAATACGGAACAGTATATAATCCAATGCTTCCGGGCTCATGCTGTCAGCACCCAGAAGCGTGCTACATGGGATGTCACCCCCGCACTCTGAAGGTGTCAGAACCTGGTTAAGGCGTTGCAGGTTTACGATGTTGTCTGCACCGTCGCGCCCAGTGTTACGTCCATAATTGTATGAAAATTCCCAGTTCCAGCCATCACCGACTACACCTTGTAAACCAGTCACAAAGCGCCAGGTATTTACTTCCTGATCAAAATGACGGCCTCCACCTTCGTCAAGGCGACGCATCAGAACTGTAATGTCTTCACCGACTGGGTTACTTGGATGGTCTGCTGCAAAGTCGATATTGCGCAATGTATTCGGCGCACCCGTCTGATTTGAGCGACGTTGGTTGTATAGCACTTCAGCAAAAGCGTACGTATCGCCCTGTAGTCTGTAGTCACCAAACGTGGAAAAACTAATCGTCGAAACTGGGTTCACCGCATTGAGGTACGGAAAGGAGTTACTGCCATGAACTTCCGGATCATAAGGGGCGTAAGAATTCGGGTCACCGCCAGGATCCTGATTGAAATTGATAATCTGGCCCGCATCAGGCCCACTGGAAATTACAGCGCGGCCACCCGGTGTTGAACCACTTGGTGAGCAAGACAGTTGCCCTGTCGTCCGCTCAACAAGCGGACATGGAGCACGATCAGCCATATTGACTTCATCAGTATCGCGATAGCTTAATGTTAATACTACTCGACCGCGGTCTGAACTTGCACCGAGCATCATATTAATCTGGCGTTCTTCCCCGTCGCCGTGCTCAGTTCCTGCCAGACGGCCTTCAATCATAAAGCCGTCGTAATTTTTTTTGGTGATAATATTAACTACCCCGGCAACCGCGTCTGCCCCGTAAATCGCCGACGCACCGTCTTTCAGTACTTCGACACGTTCGATAATCGACGTTGGGATTACGTTAAGGTCGACTGACGCATTGGCACCTGAGCCTCCATTCACTACGCGTCGGCCATTCAACAGCACCAACGTTCTGGAAACACCTAATCCACGCAGGTTTACCTGAGCGGTTCCCCAACCGCCACCAACCCAGTAGGTGCTGGTTGGGTTACCGCCAAAGCCGGCCGATGCAGACATTTGCTGGAGAATCAGCTCCATTGACGTTAAGCCCGAAGCTTCAATATCTTCTGCTGTAAATACCTGTACCGGTGCAGCGCTCTCTGCTTCCGTGCGCTGCAGGCGCGATCCAGTGACTGAGATCCGCTCTACATTTGCGGATTCTTCAGCAGCGTCTTCTTGTGCCTGAACTGCCGTAAATGGAAGCATCGCCAGCCCCATTGCTACAGCAAGTTTTGAAAGTCTGTGGTTTTTCATGCTAGTCCCCTGATTGTTGCTTTTTGATTAACTACCATTTAATTGTTAGCAGATTTTTGCTTGTATATGCAACTTTTATATCAGGCTATTTTTGGGAATTTGACTATCAAATATAAACCTTTTCTATACATTTATGGTCATAATTTACGCAAATATTGTAGTTGTATAGACATAGTATCCGCATAAATACGCACAAATATTGTATTTCTTATAGCCTTGTATAGATCGCTTGCTTGCGGGTTGTATATCTTTTGGGGTAGTGAAAAATGTTGTAAAAAAAATCATCTCGATGATCTTTCCTTTCGCCTCGTCTTTATTTTGTTGATAGGTGTCGGTGTTAAATCATGATTATTATCGCTAAATGTTATAGGCTGAATTGAGTATTTCGATTACACCAAGGAATAAATGCTGCTGTGAGCATAAATAGCTCAAACAGACGCTCCCGTTTTGCGAGAAGATTAACCACCAGGCTGCTGATTAATATCAGCCTGTGGTCGCTTATGCTTGTTGTCGCACTCTCAACAGTCAGCTTCTGGGTTTCATATCAGCAAGCAAAAGCGGATCATATTCAGAGCCTTACTGAACAAGCGGAACGCCGCATAGAACGGGAAAGCAGATTGTTCCGCACTATTGAAGACCGAGCAGCTCAACTTGCCGCTGCCTTCGAGAGAAGGTATTCAGCGCTCGCCGATAACCCGGCTTACACAGAAAAATTTGACCGTTGGCACGTTGAAACAGAGCCAGGTACCTTAAGGCTAAGAGAGGATTTTTTTGAAGGTACTACCGCTGACAGTCAGTGGTTCGAATCCGTGACTACGTTTGCAGGCCCTGGCCCCCGACCGCTTTCAGACGAAATTAAGGCGAGAACCATCATCGCCCAGTATCTGGTAAACGAATTTGGCCCAGCCTTGCATGGCCTGGTGACCAACACCCATATCTCACTACCCGAAAACATCCTGACAATTTATCAGCAGGACAATCCTTGGGGGTTATTAGCAGCACCTGAGTTGGTAATAACTGACTTTACCACCGTGGGCTCAACACTTCAGGAGGACAATCCTGAGCGCACTCCAGTCTGGACTGGTTTGTACTTTGACCTCTCTGCAGGTTACTGGACGATTACCTATCAGGTTCCGGTTGATATTGATGGCCAACACATGATCAATGCCAGCCACGATGTCGCCATGACCAAACTCATCGCCGGCCTGGTGGAACCGGAAATCCCAAACGCCCAAAGCATGGTTTTTAACAACAGCGGACAACTTATTGCAGCAGAAGAAACGCTTTCTGAATTTCATCAGCAACAACTACTAACTCAGCCGGCAACTTGCGCCTTTTAATGCTGGCTTTATTGGTAGATTCTAGTGCTTGTTCAACCCATTCAAGGGGGATAGACTGTTTGAATGTTGACAAGTGTTCCGGAACAGCGAACGTATCTGTATCAAGTAACCAATGACTAAGTAAAAAAATACCCTCATAACCAAACGATGATGAGGGTATTTTGAACTAACCTTGGGATCGTTCAACCGATCGCAAAAATATTTCTTAACTGAACGGTGTTAGCCCGGAGGCGTCTTTCTAATCATAACATATCGTCTTAGAACGACATTGAGAAGCTCGCAGAAATATGATCCCGGTCTTGCATTGGGTCATAATCAGCACCGCTGTAGTTGTTATAACCAACAACAACGCGATACTTACTCATGTAGCTTCCTTCAACTAACAGACCAAGGTTCAAGCGGCCTTCGATGAAGTTCGCGTTCGGCGAGTAACCTTTCACGTCATGGTTAACAACCAAAGTCGGGGTGACGTTCCAACCGCGAATTGCGTTGTTAAAGTCGAACGCTGCACGCAAACGATAACCATAAGACGTCGTGGTTACGAAACCTTCACAGTTAATGTTGCCTGCTGGCGCTGGGTTACCCAGGCGCTGCTGGTCACGTACTGTTAAACACTTACCGTAGACTGGGTTACGACCGAAACGCTGCTGGTCTAAACCTGGTAAGTTGTCGATGTGGTTTGCTGCAACTTCCGCAATCACTGTCATCCGGTCAGAAATCCAGAACTGCTCGAAGAAGTTAATGAAAGTCATTTGTGCTTGATAGACTTTCAACTCTTCGTAACCAGCTGCGTAATTACCAACTGGGACGCCATTCGGACGTGCCGCATGAATGCGTTGCTCAAAAGTACTTGGTACGTTTGGCTGCAAACCTGCAGTTAAGATTTCTGTGGTGTTAATTTGGACGGCCTGATTTGGACGATAGCTCACTTCACCAGCCCATGACCAGTTACCTAACATGGTACTAAAGCTTGCGCCCCAAATTTGGTTGTCTTCTGGCCACTCAGCAAAATACATTGGACCATTCGTCGAAACAATGTTGTTGCTTGGTGCTGGCGTGTTCCAGTCATACGCAGAGATAATCGGCGCATGGTTGTGAACATTAATGTAGTAAAGACCAAACTCAGTGTCGAGGTTCAATGAATAGTGGCGTAAGCCAATACCCCATTGACCGCTATTGCTCGCTTTAACGTCCTCAGCACGCGCAACGTACAAGCCAGCTTCAACTGATTCACGATCGCTTAAGAAACGACCTGGAGCAACTTCTGGGTTCAGAGTAACTTTGTTACAACCTGGGCCACCAAGAATGTCCACCGTCGAGAAGAAGGTACCGCAACCATCAAGCTTGGTATTGTCCCACTCGAAACCAACGAAGGTATCAAGCGTGGTGTTGTCGAATAAACCGATCGACGCACTCACCATACCAACCGGTAGCAATGCTTCTTTAATTTCTGCGCCCGGGCGACGTGCAGCGTTTACATCTAATGGGTTAATCGAGTTAACGCCGTTGAAAATAAACGTACTTTCACCCCAGCTCAGTACTTGGCGACCAACCCGGAAATCTACTGGACGGTTGCCTAAGTCAAACTGTGTGTAGTAAAACGCATCGAGTAAGTTGATGCCTTTACCTTTTGAATAGTCGTCAAATGAGTCAGAGTCGAGACGTGCATTTGGGAAGTAATTTGTGCCTGTATGACCATGAGCGAACGCTTCGTTCTCAAGCACATCGTCGTACCAGTAATTAAACCGCACAAAAACACCGCCCATGTTGGCTGTGCTAATGTCGAGATCGTGAACACCTTTGAAAACTAACGAGGCTAAATCGCCACGGTCGAAGTTTAGGTTACCGTCATCGGCAACACCAGACTGGCCACGACCACCTTCATAGTTCCCTGGATGCAAGACGCGCAGGTCCCGTGAACCGGTCCGCCAAATCGCACCTAAAGAGAAGGTTGAGTCAAATTTAACAGCAAATGGACCAACTTCGAAATCCGTTGCTTGTGCTGGAGCGGCCGCGATAGCTAAGCCGACAGCTGCTGCAAGTGGGAGTTTTTTGAACATAGTTGTTTTTCTTTTCATTGTTGTTGCCACCTATCCTGCGTACCCCAAGCCGGGTGTCCCTGGCTAATGACTTTCAAAAATCATGTATGATTACTCGCATTTACGCAAGTCTTTCAAACAAATTAGCCAACTTTTTTTAATCTTTTATTAACAAGCAGGTTAGCAGAGGACCAACCTGCTTGTCACGCAGTTAAGATAATGCTTTTTCTAATTCCGGCAGGGCTTCAAATAAATCTGCAACCAAACCGTAATCGGCAACCGAGAAAATCGGCGCTTCTTCATCTTTATTAATGGCAACAATGACTTTCGAGTCTTTCATACCCGCTAAGTGTTGAATGGCGCCACTAATACCAACTGCAATATACAGCTCTGGTGCGACAATTTTACCCGTTTGGCCAACCTGCATGTCGTTTGGTACGAATCCGGCATCAACGGCCGCACGGGAAGCGCCAATTGCAGCGCCAAGTTTGTCGGCTACTTTTTCAAGTAAAACGAAGTTTTCGCCGTTTTGCATACCGCGACCACCAGAAATAACGACGCGTGCCGCCGCCAGGTCTGGACGCTCAGAAGCAGCCACTTGCTCACCAACAAATTTTACTTTCTCAGAAGCGAAAACGTCCCCGATGGCTTCAACCGCCGCACTACCACCTTCAGCAGCGACAGCATCAAATGCAGTTGAACGTACAGTAATTACTTTAATTGCTTCGTCACATTGAACGGTTGCAATGGCGTTACCGGCATAAATTGGACGCTTGAATGTGTCGGCTGATTCAACCGCAATAATGTCGGATACTTGTGCAACATCAAGCAACACCGCAACACGCGGCATGAAATTCTTACCGGTTGTTGTAGCTGGTGCAACAATGTGGCTATAACCTTTGCCTAAGCTCACAACCAGCGCGCTAAGGTTTTCAGCGAGGTGGTGTCCGTAAGCGGCGTTGTCTGCATGCAATACTTTGCTTACGCCAGCAGCTTTTGCCGCTTCGTTAGCAACGTCTGCACAGTTTTCGCCCGCGACTAAAACGTGAATGTCATCACCCATCGCTTGGGCGGCAGTTAACGTTTTCAACGTGGCAGGGTTGAGGGTTTTATTATCGTGTTCGGCGACAACTAAAATGCTCATAGTACTTTTGCCTCGTTTTTCAATTTCTCAACTAACTCGGCCACACTGGCCACTTTAATACCTGCGCTGCGTTCTGCAGGTGGCTCGACTTTGAGCACGGAAATTTTGCTTGCTAATTCAACACCTAGGTCTGCTGGTGTTTTCACGTCGAGCGGCTTGCGCTTGGCTTTCATGATGTTTGGTAGCGACGCATAACGCGGTTCGTTGAGACGTAAATCGGTCGTCACAATGGCCGGCAAGGTCAGTTCAAGGGTTTGCAAACCGCCGTCAACTTCACGAGTTACCTGAACTTTATCGCCGTCAACTTTCACTTCTGAAGCAAACGTACCTTGTGGCATGTCACTCAAGGCTGCCAACATTTGGCCGGTTTGGTTATTGTCTGAGTCAATTGACTGTTTACCTAAGATCACCAATTGCGGTGCTTCTTCAGCGACCAACTTGTTGAGAATCTTGGCCACTGCTAGCGAATCAGGCATGGCGTCAGTTTCTACATGAATACCGCGGTCTGCGCCAAGTGCTAAGGCCGTACGAATTTGTTCTTGGCAAGCTTTCGGACCAATCGAAACCACCACGACTTCTTCAGCAACGCCTTTTTCTTTCAGGCGAACAGCTTCTTCAACCGCAATTTCACAGAATGGGTTAAGCGCCATTTTAACGTTACTTAAGTCAACATCAGACTGATCGGCTTTGACGCGAACTTTGACGTTATAGTCAATCACGCGCTTCACCGCGACCAAAATTTTCATAACCTCTTCCTTCTTCTCAAACCTACGTCGAATTGACATAAGCGTGCATTATGTAAAAGCAGCCTGCATGACACAAGTGTTGGCGGTATAATGATGGCAAATTCACCAACACCGAACTGTCAACTCTAGCTGGCAGTCTGTTTAAAGCAGTCTCAAACGAGGAAACCGCCATGACATGGCCAACTGCAGACGAAATTCAAACAAGTTTACAGCAAGCCAACGGTTGGGAGGCACGTTACCGACTATTACTCCAGTGGGCACGGCACCTGACTGCAGAGGATCTTGCTGAGCGCAGCAACGACAACTATGTCGACGGCTGTGAAGCTGCGGTTTGGCTCGATTATACCGTAAAAAGTGACGCAACTCTTTACTTCCAAGCGGATAGTGAATCACGTCTGATTCGCGGTCTGTTAGTGGTTCTATTCGCGCCATTGCAAAACCAGACACCCGCAACCATTGCCAACTTCGACTTCAATGCTTGGTTAACAACCTGCCAATTGACGCATCAACTCACGCCTTCGCGTACCAACGGCTTGTATCAAATCACGTTACGGGCACAAGCGCTAAGTCGTTCACTGCAGCCTTGATCACAAGGGTTATCTGCTTACGAACTGGGGGTTACCTCGGGCAACAAACGTTTCAACAATTGCGCCGCAGCGAACAAGCCAAAACTTGCGGTCACCATCATGGACGCACCAAAGCCCGTGGCGCAATTCATATTCACGCCACGGTCGCCCGGTTTTGCGTAAGACACACTGCCATCTTCACGCGGGTAACGTAACTGCTCGGTGCTATACACACAATCGATGCCAAACTTACGTTTCGGATTACGGCTAAAACCGAAATCGCGACGCAATTGATTACGCACTTTCGCCATTAAGGGATCCTGCGTCACTTTCGCCACATCGGCGATGGCAATTTGGCTTGGGTCAATTTGCCCACCAGCACCGCCAGTGGTCACCACGGTTATTTTCTGCCGCTTACACCAAGCCAACAATGACACCTTGGCTTGTAAGCTATCGATCGCATCGAGCACCCCGTCTGGAGCTGAAGCGAAATGCTCGGCTAAGTTGTCTTTGTTAATAAAGTCGTCGATTAAGGTCAGCTGTAGGTCTGGATTAATCGCGCGTAAACGCTCACCAAGAACATCGACTTTCAACTGACCGACGGTGTTCGTTAACGCATGAGACTGCCGATTCACATTACTAAGGCACACCTCGTCCATGTCTATCAGCGTCAGTTTGCCGACACCACTGCGAGCCAAGGCTTCTGCTGCCCACGAACCCACGCCACCAATACCAACCACAGCAATATGCAGTTGTTGTAATTGTTGCGCAGACTCATGACCGTAAAGGCGTTCAATACCGCCGAAGCGACGCTGCCAATCAGCACTACTCATGGCTTATGCTTTTCCTTATAACTCGATTGTTTCTAATTAAATAGCGACCGGTGCCTTGATGTGCGGATGCGCTTGGTAGTTTTCAAGCTCGAAGTCTTCGAACTTGAAAGCAAAAATGTCTTTCACCGCTGGGTTAATCCGCATCGTCGGTAATGGCAGTGGCTCCCGGCTTAATTGCAGCTTGGCCTGCTCCATGTGATTTGAATATAAATGCGCATCACCAAAGGTATGGATAAACTCACCGAGTTCGAGGTCGCACACTTGCGCAACCATCATGGTAAACAATGCATAACTGGCGATATTGAATGGCACGCCAAGGAAAATATCGGCGCTACGCTGATACAGCTGGCACGACAACTTACCGTCAGCAACATAGAATTGAAACAGTGTATGGCACGGCGGTAGCGCTTGCCGCCCCTGCTCTGCATTGACCTTTGGTGACACTTTCGGGTTCGGCAACAATGCCGGGTTCCAAGCGCTGACGAGCAGGCGACGCGAGTCTGGATTTTGTTTAATTTCCGCAATCAAGTCGGCAATTTGGTCGACATGCTGGCCGTCTGGCGTTGGCCAGTTCCGCCACATCGCCCCGTAAACCGGTCCCAAATCACCGTCAGCGGTAGCCCACTCGTCCCATATACTCACACCGTTTTCACGCAAGTAACGAATATTGGTGTCGCCCTGCAGAAACCACAAAAGCTCATGAATAATCGACCGCAAATGACACTTTTTGGTTGTCACCAATGGAAAGCCTTCGGCAAGGTCAAACCGCATTTGGTACCCAAACACACTGCGCGTGCCGGTGCCGGTGCGATCTTCCTTCACGGTTCCGTGTTCAAGCACGTGGCGCATTAAGTCCAAATACTGTTGCATGCTTTCTCTCCTGCTGTTGTTTGTATCTGCTTTAGCTGATTAAACTCTGACGTTATTTACGTTTCTTATTTTTCTGCGTTGTCGACCCTTTCGGCTTAGCTGGCTGTGCTGTGCTTGTTGGAGCTGCAAACTTTCCTTGGTAGGCGAGCCACATAATGAGCGCACCGGCAATGACCATGGGTAACGACAACCATTGTCCCATACTAAACAATCCGAGCAAGCCGAGGTGCTCGTCCGGCTGCCGGAAATACTCCACCATAAAACGGGCAACGCCGTAGCCAAGCAAGAATAAACCGCCAATGGCACCGACCGGCCGAGGCTTGCGACTAAACCAGTACAAAACCAAGAATAACAGCAAGCCTTCACCAAAAGCTTGATATAACTGCGACGGGTGTCGTGGTAAATCACCTGCAGCCTCGGCGGGGAACACCATCCCCCACGGCACTTCCGTGACTCGACCCCACAGCTCGCCGTTAATGAAATTACCGATACGCCCAGCGCCTAAACCAACCGGCACCAGTGGCGCAACAAAATCACCGACGCTCATGAGCGTGCGTTGCGTGCGTTTCGCATAAATCACCAACGCCGTGATGACACCAATTAGGCCGCCATGAAACGACATGCCACCTTCGCCAAAACGGAACAAATAAATCGGGTCCGCGAGCAGGCGTTCAAAATTATAAAAGAAAACGTAGCCTAAACGACCGCCGATAATCAGTGCTAAAAAGCCCCAAAACAGCAGATCTTGCCAGGCTTCACGGTTCCAGTTCGGGTCTCGGTCAGCTTGTTTGTTTCCCCACCACAATGCAAAAGCAGCACCAACCAGGTACATCAGTCCGTACCAATGGACTGACAAAGGTCCTATTGAAATAGCGACTGGGTCCCAACCGGGGAATTGTAAATACTGCTCTGACATGAAAATTCCTTAAAGCAATTTAGCTAAGTAACAGATGCACCGACACAGACACCAATAAAATGGCAAATGCTCGCTGCAAATAGCGTACGGGTAAACGATGGGCAATGGCGGCACCAACCCGGGCAAAAATCACCGAAGTCGCTGCGATGGCAAACCATGCTGGTAAATACACATAACCGATTAAGCCGGGAATATCTCCGTGCTTCAGTTCCGGTGCCAGTAGCATGTAACTAAAGGTTCCCACAGCCGCTAACACCACACTGCATACTGCCGCAATGGCCACCGCATTGCGCATGGCCACTTGATAATAATGCAGCAACGGCACCACTAAGGCGCCGCCTCCGATGCCCACGAGTGCAGCAATCGTACCAATGCCTACACCTATGCCGCGCACCACTTGTGGATTATGTTGCCGGTCTTGTGCTTGTGGACGCTGCTTCCAGATCATTTGCAGCGCCAGCAACAACAAAACGATAGCAAAAACCCGCTGCAATACGTCCGGCGGCAATCGCGCCCCTAAAGCCCCACCAATAAATCCGCCAACCACCATCGCTGGGGCAATTAACTTCACCCACGACCACTGCACATAACCACGTTTAGCGTGAGCGCGCGCACCTGAAAGGGTCGTTAGCATAATCGTCGCTAAGCTTGTGCCAATCGCCGTCGGTACCACAAGTGCGGTCGGCATTCCCATTATCGGCAATAAATAAATGAGTAAGGGGACAATTAAAATACCGCCGCCAATGCCCAGCATGCCCGACAGTAAGCCCCCGGCGACACCGCCTGCGAGACAGATCAATAAGCTCATTAACATGGTTACTTGCCCGCCCGGACAAACCCACCAAGCCCTAAACCTTCAAGTTTAATTCGCAACAGTCGCCGCACTTGGTCGGGATGTGTTGAGCTCATCACTTGGGTTAGTAGCACCTGCAACATTTTGCTGTCGAGATGACGCAAAATCCAGCGTATTTTATCAAGGTTGTGCGTACTCATCGACAATGAACGATAGCCCATCGCCACTAAGAGAATTGCTCCACCTGGGTCGCCCGCCATTTCCCCACAAACGCTCACCGGCTTGCGCAATTCGGTACAGCGTTGAATAATGTGCTGCAGCGCATGCAACATCCCCGGGTTGAGAGTGTCGTACAGGCTCGCCACGCGCGGGTTGTTGCGGTCAACGGCGAGCATGTACTGAGTTAAGTCGTTCGTACCTACCGAGAAGAAATCAACTTTCGGGGCAATCGCATCAAGTTGATAAAGCAATGCAGGCACTTCAATCATGACACCGACCAGCGGTCGCTTAAAATCTAAGTTCGGGTTGGTTTGCACCAATTCATTGCGCACTTCAAAGTAGGCTTGGTTAATCAGTCGAGTCGCTTCTTCCACTTCATCGACGGTGCTGATCATCGGCAATAAAATTTGTAAGTTGTGCAAACCGACATTGGCGCGCAGCATCGCTCGTACTTGCACCAGGAAAATCTCTGGGTGGTCTAAGGTCATGCGAATGCCACGCCAACCAAGGAATGGGTTTTCTTCTTGAATTGGAAAATATGGCAATGGTTTGTCGCCGCCAACATCGAGGGTCCGCATCACCACAGGTTTGTCACGACAACTCTTTAGGATTTGCTTGTACAACTGATACTGCTCTTTCTCAGTTGGGAAGCGTTCCCGCATCATAAACGGAATTTCCGTGCGATAAAGTCCAATGCCCTCGAACGGTCCAAGATTCTCGTGCTGATGATCCGCATTCAAGCCTGCATTTATTTGCAGTGAAATGGCAATGCCGTCTTCTGTTTCGGCTGGCAGATCGCGGTTCGCTGAGACAATCTCGACTAATTCGCGCTCTTCGTCACGGAGTATTTCGTATTCTTGAATCAGCTGTTGTGGTGGGTTAACGAAAATATCACCACTGTATCCGTCGACGATCAAATGCTGGTCAGACAGGTAAGCGAGCGGAATGTCGCTAACCCCAAATACCGCTGGAATGCCCATACTGCGTGCCATAATGGCCGCATGCGAGTTGGTTGAGCCTTGCAATGACACTAAGCCCTGCAATTTATCGCGCGGGACGCCGGCAAGCATACTTGCCGTCACTTCTTCGGCAATTAAGATACAAGCGTCGGGGAAGCTATGGTTTTGGGTTGATTTGTCCTGCAAGAACGACAAAATGCGCTGACCGAGATCACGTACATCCACCGCTCGCTCGCGCAAGTAGGAGTCGTCGAGCTCCTCAAACTGAGAGACAAAATCATCGACTGCCATTTTGACGGCGGTTTGCGCCATCCAGCCGTCTTTGATTTTTGCTTCTACCGCGTCACCTAAGCTTGCCGCATCGAGCATGCTTTGATAAACGTCAAAAATCGCCAACGTATCTTCGGCCACATACTCTGCAACTTGCTCTGCCAGCTCACGCAACTGCATGCGAGTTTGCATGACCGCCTTGCGGAACTTATGAATTTCACGCCATGGGTAGTCGGTTTTGCGTGGCACCACCGAACTTAATGTCGCTGGCGGTCGACCAATAAAAGCCTGACCAATTGCAACACCGGGTGCTGCGGCCAGTGCTCTTAGATTACGGAGCCAAGGCGAATAGTGACCACTAACTAACCCGCGCGCTTCAGCGTGTGCAATAACGGTTGCCAGCTGCGCAGCTAATGTGACTAAAAAGGCTTCTTCTTCACCGGAAAAGGCGCGGGCTTTTTTCTGCTGTGCCGCAAGGACACCAAGAACTTTACGTTGATGAATAATCGGCGCAACCAACATGGCGCGAAAGGCTTCTTCGCCAACCGATTCAACGAGCTTAAAATTTGGGTGTTCTACGGCATTGGCAACGTTCAGCGGTTCTTCCCGCTGCGCCGCTAAACTAATCAGGCCTTCGCCGAAATTCAAAGCCACCCGCTCATGCTCTTGCAGCACAAGCCCTTCGGTGGCCATGAGTACAAACTGTTCGGCTTCATGGTCGGCAAGGTACACCGAACAAACGTCACTGCCTAATGCTGCCCGTGCTTTTTCGACAATAGTCCGCAGCGCCGAATCTAAATCCGGCGCTTGATTCACGGCCTCTACAATTCGCTGCAGTACAGTTAGCATGAGTTATCGTTTACGCTTATGTCGTTTCGGACGGGATTTGTTTTTGAACGGCATGGCTATTGCGGCGAATTCTTTCATCACCCGACGGTAAACGTCGCGCTTAAAAGCCACCACTTGCCGCACAGGGTACCAGTAACTCACCCAGCGCCAGCCATCAAATTCAGGATGGCCAGACTGGAGAACGTCCACATCCGCTTCGTCACAGGTCAGTTTCAGCAAAAACCACTTTTGCTTCTGGCCAATACACAGCGGACGCGTCCCTTTGCGCACCAATCGTTTTGGTAGTCGATACCGATACCAAGTGCGACTGGTATAAATCAGTTCCACTTGGTGCGGTCTTAAACCAACTTCCTCATAGAGTTCACGGTACATCGCTTGCTCGGGAGATTCACCATCGTCAATCCCTCCTTGCGGAAACTGCCAACTCTGTTGACCAAAACGCCGTGCCCAAAATACTTGCCCATGCTCGTTACAAATCACTATGCCGACATTCGACCGATATCCTTCGGCATCAATCACGCGAGCATCCTCTCAAATCTTGCATTACCCTGATTTGACCACAAAGCAGCGCTCGCGGCAAATATCTTGTTGAGTCCAGAGGCCTTTTCGTCGTCACCCAAAGCCACTCTGAACCACTGCAGGCTTGGCGCTTGCGTCCACTTGCACAAATGCCTAACATGACGGACATGATCACCGTTCATTTGGAGCATGACTGTTGACTGCCTCCCCACTCGCAATAGCCACAACACCACCCGCTGATATTGAAGAACTCATGCAGCGCGCCGACCAACTTATCGGTCAGTCGTTTGGTGACTTAGCCCGCTATGCTGGGGTCGAGGTACCCACTTCCATGCGCCACGCAAAAGGTTGGGCGGGGCAACTCATCGAGCTGTATTTAGGTGCAACGGCAGGGTCAAAGCAACAACAAGACTTTCCCACTCTCGGTGTTGAACTCAAAACCATCCCGGTTTCTCCAGACGCCAAACCATTGGAAACGACCTATGTCTGCATTACGCCTTTACTTGGCTTAAATGGTGTCACTTGGCAGCAAAGTAATGTGCGCAATAAGCTCCAACAAGTGTTGTGGATTCCCGTTGATGGCCGCCGCGAAATACCGATTGCAGAACGCACCGTCGGCATCCCTATTCTGTGGCAGCCAAGTCCTGAAGAAGATCAGCTGTTACGTCAAGATTGGGAAGAAATCAGCGAACAAATCATCCTGGGCCAAGTGGAATCACTGACCGCCCGGTTTGGTACTGCTCTGCAGTTGCGCCCTAAAGCTGCGGATGGTTCACGCCTAACCGATGCGGTTGGTACCCATGGCGAGCTCATCAAAACACGTCCACGTGGCTACTATTTGCGTAAAGAATTTACGCAGCAAATATTGTTACAAGGCTTACAGCAGCGGCTGCAAGCAGGGTTAACATTTTAAATGCAGGTTTCCCGATGAGTACGCCACAGGTCATTATTCGCCCCAGCAGTAAACGTCACGGTCAGTTTTTGACGCTGCTCGGCGTGGCTCTCGTTCTCATCCTCTTTATCTGGAATCTCGTTGCACCTTTGCCGTTGGCTGTTTTAATTGTCACCTTAAGTGCGGCCATCGTGCTCAGTGTCATTGGCATTGCGAAAGTGCTGGAACCGGACGCCGCACTGACGGTCACGCCGCAATTCATTTGTTATCAACATCGCAAGGGGCAGTGGCAATTGGCATGGGACAATATTCTGCGCTTTGACCAACCCCGCATTCAACGTTTTCTCGATTTACAAGACATGCCCTATGTTGGTTTTCGTTTGCATTCGTACCATGACTTCTTGGGACAGATTTCGCAGCGCATGGCGGTTCATTTAATGCTTGAACAACGTAACCTATTGGTGGTGGCACTGCGTTATGAAAAGCCAAATGAGCGCGACTATGCTCAGTATTTCGACGTACCGCTGAAATACAAAAGCAATGAGGGACATGTTTATGAGGGCGTAAAAGCGGCGTTTTGTTGGCGCATGGAGCAATTGCGCGAGTTATTGGGCTATGACTTGTATATCAGCGAAAACGCATTCGATCGCCCCGCTGATGAATTTGTGCAATTGTTGCGGCAACTGCGTGCAACCCGCAACAATCATATCGAAAACAAGCCGACTAGCGAGGGTACGGATCCGCCAACGCATTAAGCTGTGGACGGGCAAAGTGATAACCTTGCATCAAATAAATGCCGAGGTCTTTTAACGCCGACACTTCGTCAGGGGTTTCAATGCCTTCCGCAATCACTTTAATGTCGAGCTCACACGCTACCGCAAGAATACCCTTTACGATAATTTGATTAACTCGCCGTTCGTGAATATTACGAATCAAGTTCATGTCGAGCTTGAGTAAGTCGGGTTGAAAGTCAGCTAGTAAATTCAAACCCGCATAGCCTTCACCAAAATCATCAATTGCAGTTAGGAAACCATGCTTTTTGTAAGTATCGAAAACCTCAACTAACAGTGAATGGTTTTCTATCTTCTCGTGCTCTGTTACTTCAAAAATAATATTCTGATGCGGAAAGCTTAGCTTTTTGGCAGTTCGCAATGTCCGCTCTAAGCATGTTTCTGGCTCATAAATCGCATTGGGCATAAAGTTAATGCTCAGTTTACTCTTAAGAGCCAGCGCTGCAGCTTGTTCAATGGCTGTCATGCGACAGGTTTGATCAAACGAATACATATTATCTGACGTGATTTGTGCTAGCACTTCCCCAGCGCCCTGCCCTTGCTCTCCGCGCACCAGCGCTTCATAGGCATACACTTTCTCAGCCTGAATATCGACAATCGGTTGAAACGCCATTTGGATATTGAAGCCTAAATTTTGGTAACACGAACATGTTCCGCACGCTGGCATGGGGAGTCCTTTAAATTTTGGTTCTGCATTAACGTCAGCTATGGCTATAATTTGCAGAGTCGTCATTGTTAGCGCAGACTGACCTCTAAGTCATGTAAACGGGTAGAGGTTAGCCATGTGTTTAACCATACCTGCATTTACAGAAAAAGCCTAGAATTGGTTCACCAAATAGCAAGGTTATGGTAACAAAAAGTGGCAGCTACATAGGCAGCATTGCCGATAGACTCCAAAAGAAGACAAGGAATCCCTGTGACAGAAATACTTAACCAAGGCGGCAAGCCTTACCATGTAACTGGTTGGCGCGAGTGGCTAGCACTACCAGACCTCGGCATTCACAAAATCAAAGCCAAAGTCGATACTGGCGCACGGACATCCTGTTTGCATGCGTTCCAATTAGAGCCATTTGAACGCGACGGTCAGAACTGGTTACGCATCTGGGTTCACCCTATCCAAAACGATTTAACTGAGCATGTTTGTGAAGCGCCGATTCTCGAACAGCGCCAAGTCACCGACTCCGGTGGCCATAAGGAAATGCGCTATGTGATTCGAACGCGAGTGATCATTGGCAATGGCGACAGCCGCCAAGAATTTTCTGCTGAATTAACGCTCACAAATCGTGATACAATGAAATTTCGCATGTTGTTGGGGCGTCAGGCTCTCAATGGGCGTTACTTAGTCAATCCGCAAGCTTCTTATTTACAAGGAATTCCAGCATGAGAATCGCTATTCTCTCACGCAACAAACACCTCTATTCCACTCGTCGCCTCATTGAAGCAGGCGAAGCGCGCGGACACGAAATGCACGTGCTTGACCCCTTACGGTGTTACATGAACATTAACGCCAAAGAGCCCGAAATTCACATGCGTGGCAAAGAGCTACCGCAGTTCGATGCAGTGATTCCGCGCATCGGCGCTTCCGTAACTTTCTATGGCACAGCGGTATTACGCCAATTCGAAATGATGGGCACTTACCCGCTAAATGAGTCAGTGGCAATTAGCCGCAGTCGTGACAAACTTCGCTCACTGCAGTTGTTGTCGCGCAAAGGCATTGGTTTGCCAGTAACCGGTTTCGCGAGCAAACCGTCTGACATCCCTGACCTGATAGACATGGTTGGCGGCGCCCCACTGGTGATTAAATTACTTGAAGGTACCCAAGGTATCGGTGTGGTACTCGCTGAAACTCGAAAAGCGGCAGAAAGTGTAATCGAAGCCTTCATGGGCCTTAACGCTCACTTTATGGTGCAAGAATATATTAAAGAAGCCGGAGGCGCTGACCTGCGCTGCTTCGTTATTGGTGACAAAGTCATTGCCGCCATGAAACGCCAGGCCAAACCAGGTGAGTTCCGTTCAAACTTGCACCGTGGTGGCAGCGCAACGTTAGTTAAACTCAGCCCAGCTGAGCGAGCCACCGCGGTTAAAGCCGCCAAAACCATGGGCTTAAATGTTGCAGGGGTTGACCTCTTGCGCTCAAACCACGGCCCATTGGTCATGGAAGTGAACTCCTCACCGGGTCTTGAAGGTATCGAAAGCGCCACTGAAAAAGACGTCGCAACCCAGATTATTGCCTTTATTGAAAAAAACGCAAAACAGCATAAAACACGTACGAAAGGGCGCGGTTAACGCCCGTTTGTCGTCGCATTAGAGGAATCATGCTATGGCGCGTAAACGCAGCCAACCTTTTCAGCTCGGTGAAACAAGTGTCGCTCCGGGTACGCAGGAACGTGTGCTGCTGCCTGCGGCGCGGCTTTATTCAGATACACCGCTCGATCTTCATGTTGAAGTTCTGCATGGCACGAAACCTGGGCCAGTGTTATTGGTGTGTGCCGCCATCCATGGCGACGAACTCAATGGAATCGAAATCTGTCGCCGATTAATTCAGCTTGTCGATCCCCGTGAATTATCAGGGACGCTCCTGATTGTGCCAGTTGTGAATATGTTCGGTTTTATCCAACAAACTCGCTATTTGCCTGATCGCCGTGATTTAAATCGCTGTTTTCCCGGTTCCGAGCGCGGTGCCTTGGGCAGTCGCCTAGCGTTTTTATTTCGCACCCAATTGGTGGAGCGCGCGACCCATATTATCGATCTCCACACCGGCGCGATTCACCGCAGTAACCTGCCGCAGATTCGAGTGAACTTCGACAATTCAGAAGCAACTGCGATGGCCGAGGCATTTAATTGCCCCGTAATCATGAACTCAAAAGATCGCGACGGCTCTTTGCGTTCAACGGCCAGTGAATTCGGTATTCCGCTTATTCTTTACGAAGCAGGCGAAGCACTGCGTTTCGATTACGCGTCCATTAAAGCAGGTGTGAACGGCGTCACCAACGTCATGAAAATGCTAAAAATGATGAAAGGCCGACGGACACGCAAAAAGGTCACACCAGTGTTTTCTCAGCGCTCGGTGTGGATGCGCAGTGAAGGCGATGGCTTGGTGATTCTGAAAGTCGAACTTGGCCAACAGGTCAATCGTGGGCAGCTGCTGGCCCACATTGCGCCGCCTCATGGTGGTGAGCATACATCCGTCTTCGCTTCGGTTAGTGGCATTGTCATTGGCATTAGCAACATTCCGGTCAGTAACGAAGGCGAAGCACTGTTCCACATTGCATGTTTTGATGCCGACGAAATTCCTTTGGCCAGCGAAATGGTGGAAACTTTCGTCGAAGCTTACCCTGACCGACTGAGTTAAACCGCAATATGTCATTACCTGCTCACACTCAATTACTCATGCGGCAACTCGACTGGTTGCCGCAGTCTCGACTCCTGCTGGTAAATCCGCCCGCGGAGCAAAGTCGGAGCCTGAAAAACGAAGGCTTTGAGACCGTCAGTTGGCATTTATATGCCTCAGCTGCGCATAACCTCGGACCCGGCGAGCAGCTGACGCCGTTCTTACAAAGCTGCCCAGACATTGACGGCGTGGTTGATGGCAGGGTTGATGGCAGGGTTGACGGCAGGGTTGATGGCGTAATTGTCAACGTGACCAAAGAAAAGCAATTAACGCACATGCTCATGGCCAATTTAGCGGCCCTGTTGCCGGTGCAGACACCGGTGTTTTTGGTCGGTCATAAAGAAAGCGGCATTCAATCTTACGCGAAACTCCAATTCTCCGGTTATTCCCCAACCGAAAAACTCGCGAGCGGTAATCATTGCCAATTGATGCGCTGCACGTTAACGGCACCGCAAACCTTTACTGCCGACGACTACCTGACGTCTTATCAGCTCGATGACCAATTCGGCGCCCTATCAATTTACAATTATCCGGGCGTATTCAGTCATAACCGGCTCGATGCCGGCAGCGCACTCTTGCTCGAAGCTCTTTTCCAGCAACCCAAGCAACATTTTAGCGGTCGTATGCTCGACTTCGCCTGCGGCTCGGGTGTGCTTGCCGCGGCCTTGCAACACTATACGAAGGCCACGCAAATGACGGGTATTGACGTCAATACCTTGGCACTGGCGGCAGCCGAAAAAACTTGGCAGCAACTCGGTTGCGAATTTGAGCTGATTGCCAGCGACGGCCTAAGTGTGCTTATGCAAAAGTCACCACAGCCACAATTTGATTGCATTGTCACCAATCCGCCTTTTCATACGGGGAAACAGACCGACTACCAGATTACCCAAAGCTTTGTCCGCGAGTGTCGCCAGTTTTTGCGTCCAGAAGGCCACTTGTATCTCGTCGCCAATAGCTTCTTACCCTATCGCGATGTTTTACAGCAAACGTTCCGACAGGTTAATGTGTTAGTCGACAATCGTAAATTTACCGTTTGGCATGCGCACTCATAAGTCGCTTAGGTATCTCATCATTTTAGGGTGGTAACATAGTCGTCATGCAGCGCACCGACAAGCAACATGCAAAAGAATCTCTCTCGCTAAGCAGCCGGTTATTTACACTGGTGTTTGGCTTGGTGACTTTGATGATGTTGCTTTACATTGCGCTCACCACACTGCTTACCTCGAATAACGAACGCATTCGTATTATTCAGCAAGCAGAAGTTGTCGCCCAGCAAATCGCGCTGAAGGCCGCTGGCGTTCAGCTTGACGATGACGAGGCCGTCGCCTTACTACAAGGCTTAGCTGCCTACGATGCGATTCAACACGCCCACCTCTATGCATACTCGCGCAATAGCTCGGTACTTGAAGTAGCGGCCAGTTATAATCAGCCTGGCCGCGCTGCCTTGCCGTCTCAAAGCGCTCAAATTAACGACATTCAGCCCTATCGATTTTTTGGCGAGCAACTAGAAGTTGTGCATCCCATTCAAGTCAGTCGTATGAACAATACGACAGCGACGATTGGCTATGTCTATTTGCGCGTGTCTCTCGAAGGTGTGACCGCGACCTATCAACGACATTTAGTCACAAGCTTTGGCGGTTTTGTCCTATTGTTGGTGACACTCGCTGTTGCATTGAAGTTATTCCTGTCCTACGTGCAACAAAACACCCAACGCTTTAGCCGCTTAATTAGCCAAGCCATCTTAGACGACCAATTGGATATTCATAAGAGCCAACCCATTGCCGACGAGTTTTTTGAGCTACGGTTACAAATTCGCAGGCTGTTAGAGAAATTCCGTCACGAAAAACGTTACGCGGCGCATAGTGCCAATCAAGCGCGCGATGCCTATGAAAAACTGGAAACTGAATCGCAACAACGGACCAATAATTTACGCGAAGTGAACCAAAAGCTCACGGAAGCACTCACCCAATTACATGCCTACCAACGTCGTCGCCTTGAACAAGACAAGCTAGCTTCACTCGGCGACCTCGTGGCCGGCATTGCTCATGAGCTGAATACCCCGCTTGGAACCAGTTTAACTGCGATTACTCGCTTACAACACGAGCAAGCCTCCATTATGGCGGCACACCAAGAAAAAAACCTTACCGCTGCTCAGTTTCAAGAGTTTCTCGACCACGGCGAAGAGATGTTGAGTCTATGCTATCGCAATGTCCAACGCAGCACTGAGCTGGTCCGCCATTTCCAACAAATGGCCATGTTTAATCGTACCGACGCACCGAAGAAAATCGCCTTGCCGGTATTTTTAAATACCTTGTGTGAACGACTTAAGGACGAATTAAATCTACCCGATTTTGTGCACATTTCTTGTCACGCCGACGACGTAATCGTGCACATGCGCACAATTATTGTCGAACATATTTTGACTGAGCTGCTCGACAATACAATTGCTCACGCACCAATCCGCCACGCCAATAACGATGTTGAGCCGTTGAAGATTGAGTTAACTGCGACGACCGACGAACATGCCATTATTCTCGTTTTTCGAGACAATGGGAAAGGCATTGAACCGCGTTTGAAGAACAAAATTTTTGAACCATTTGTCACCTCGAATCGAATGGAAGGTGATCAAGGCCTTGGTCTTTTCCGTGTGCACAGCTGGGTGACTAATTTGCTGCTTGGGGAGATCCGTTGCGAGTCAGACGTCTATATTGAAGGCGATGAAAACAAGGCGCAC
Organism: Aliidiomarina haloalkalitolerans; assembly: GCF_003987315.1. Taxonomy (GTDB): domain Bacteria; phylum Pseudomonadota; class Gammaproteobacteria; order Enterobacterales; family Alteromonadaceae; genus Aliidiomarina; species Aliidiomarina haloalkalitolerans. The sequence goes on along the minus strand of NZ_PIPI01000005.1, from coordinate 149,777 downwards.
GGAACGACGCTGACGATTCGCATGAGTAAAGATCTAGAAAACGATGACTAATCAGGGAAGTTTCTGGCGAAAATGTTAAAAAATCGGGAAACTTACTTGCAATCATTCAGTCAGAGAACTTATTCTATTATATTAATTGTTAAAAATTGCGCGTCTCTTTTTGTCAGCTAGCGGAGAAATAAAAACAGCATGGAACCTAAAATGAACGTAAAACTTCTTATCGTGGAAGACGAGGTGGTAACACGACAAACACTGACTCGCCTGTTCCAACAGGAAGGTTACGAAGTGTTTGATGCTGCAGATGGCCGTCAAATGGAGCACATTATGGCGCAGCAGCAAATCGACATTATTATTATGGATGTCAACTTGCCTGGCCAAAGCGGTCTTGAGCTAGCGGAGTCTTTGCGCGAACAAAACAATATCGGATTGGTATTTTTGACCGGCCGCGACAGCGATGACGACCGTCTATTAGCACTTGAACTCGGTGCCGACGACTATCTCATTAAGCCATACAACCCGCGCGAACTGACCGTGCGCGTTCGTAACTTGGCGCGTCGTATCGAACAAATCAACGAAACCAAAGAGTCGGAAGTTGAAGGCAGCAAGCAATATCACTTCAATGGCTGGGTTCTTGACTGTGATAGCCGCTGCTTATATGCGCCGGATCGCAAAATGTTTCGCTTACCGAAAAGTGAATACCGCGCACTTGAATTATTCCTGAATAACCCAGGAAAAATTCATGACCGCGACACGTTAGTGCGGAAAATGCTCGATCGTGAATTACGCCCGAATGACCGCACCGTCGACGTTGCCATTCGTCGTATCCGTCGTCACTTCGAAGCGCATCCAGACACACCAAACCTAATTACAACCATTCATGGTGAAGGCTATCGCTTTGTTGGTGATGTCGAAATAAAAGTCGCCCAGTAGCGAATAGAATTGTTCCAAGGCCTCGCAACTCGCGAGGCCTTTTTGTTACTGGCTGCTCTGGTAAGCGATTCTTCGGCGCATTAGCCTTGGGTTAACAATGCACTATCTTGCTCGAACTGAGCTGGCCACGCCGCGACTGTCTCGTCAACTTCCTGCCACTGCCACTGCTCTTTTTCTAACCAAGCCATCACCTCACCGACACGCATGAGTCCAAGTGAACGACAGCTACCTTTAATCTTGTGTGCTTGCGAGCGTGTTGTGCGCTCGTCGCGCGCAACCACGGCCGCTTTTAATTCCACTACATAGTCCGGCATTACCCGTTGCAACATCGCAATACTGTCATTTAAACCGTCATGACCGAGCAAGGTCCGATACTGGTTGATGAGGTCCCAATCGATTGCTTGGTTATTTCGTGAGTTCATTCAATCCAAATGCCTATCTGCTGCGTAAAGGGAGGTCTACTATAACGCGAATTACTCGGACTTGTCCTTATTCTGTCATTTGGAATAGCGTATAACGAGAAATTCTGCGGAAGAGGTGAAGTTGTGGCCACTCTTGTTGTATAATTAGCGGTCATGTTTTTGAAAAAAGCAGCAAAGCGGAGAACGATTGCATGCCGACATCAATGCCGGATATTGCCAACCAGGTGCAAGCGCAAACCGAGGGAACTCTCGACTGGGTAGGCATGAGCCAAATTGAAATGCCGATGATGGTTGCCAGCGAAACTGGTCTGCCGCAGCAAGTCGGTGCTCGTATTGAGGCCTTTGTGAGCCTTGACGACCCGAAAGCGAAAGGCATCCACATGTCACGTTTGTACTTGGCCGTCGATGAACTTGCCAATGACAACGTGTTAAGCGCCAGCAGCATCAAAGAATTACTGGGTAAATTCATTGCGACGCATGAAGGGCTAAGTCAGTCTGCACGCGTTTCTTTTGCTTTTGAGTATTTACTTCGCCGCAAATCATTAATCAGCGGCAAGCAAGGTTGGAAAGGTTACCCAGTCACCGTCAGCGCTGAGCGTGTGGGTGATCAAGTCACCTTAGAGCTCGAAGTGGGCGTGACCTATTCGTCAACCTGCCCGTGTTCAGCTGCGCTTGCGCGTCAGCTCATTCAGCAAGCGTTCCGCGAGCGCTTTAGCGAAGAAGACGTCAGTCGTGAAGAGATCGTGGCTTGGTTGGGTACCACCGAAGGTATCGTGGCAACGCCACACAGCCAGCGTTCACTTGCTGAAGTGAAAGTTAAGCTAACTGACAACGTTGATATTCTGCCGATCGTAGCAATGATCGATCGCATCGAAAACACCTTAAAAACGCCGGTTCAAGCCGCTGTAAAACGCGAAGACGAACAAGAATTTGCGCGTCTTAACGGTCAGAACCTCATGTTCTGTGAAGACGCGGCGCGGCGCCTGCAACATGAATTAAATCGCGTCTCGACCGTCCGTGATTTCCGCGTGCGGGTGAATCATTACGAGTCATTGCATGCCCACGACGCCGTGAGTATCACAACAAAAGGAATTTCTGGCGGTTATCGCCCATAAATTCGTGTATAATATTCGGCCTTAAATTTTAACTCAGCTAGCGAATCGAGCGTAATGAAAACGTACGACATTATCGGCGTAGGAAACGCCTTGGTCGATCAAGAATTTAAAGTCACTGACGAGTTCTTGGCGCGCCATAATATTGAAAAAAGCATCATGACTTTGTTGGACGAAGCCCAACAACAGTTGTTATTGGCCGAATTGCACAAAGAATTCACCCTCGAAAAACGTGTCGGTGGTGGCTCTGCAGCAAACAGTTTAGTTGCGTTTAGCCAATTTGGTGGCAAGGCGTTCTACTGCTGTAAAGTTGCCAACGACGATGACGGTAATTTCTACCAGCAAGATCTCGATCGCGCTGGCGTGTCTACGCACCTCGTTAAACAAAACAACGACGGTCATACCGGCAAGTGTGTCGTCATGGTCACCCCTGACGCCGAGCGCACTATGTGTACGTTCTTGGGTATCACCATCGACTTCTCTACCGAAGAGCTCGAACCGGAAGTGGTTGCCGACTCAAAATATCTGTACGTCGAAGGTTATTTGGCAACGTCTGAAATTGCTCGCGCAGCGGTGCGTGAAGCCCGTGAGGTGGCCGAGCAAAATCAAACCAAAATTGCCCTAACTTTCTCTGACTCTTCTATGGTGAAGTACTTCAAAGAAGGGTTGGACGAGTTTTTGACACCTGGCGTCGACATTTTGTTTTGTAACCAAGAAGAAGCTGAAATCTATACCGGCAAAGAAGGTATCGAGCCAGCTATGGAAGCGTTGTTGCAATTTGCTCGTCAAGTGGTCATTACCCGCGGCAAAAATGGTGCATTAATCGGCACCAAAGAGCGTCGGATTCAGGTGCCAGGCTTCAAAGTTCAAGCGATTGACACCAATGGTGCCGGAGACATGTTCGCTGGGGCCTATTTATTCGGTATCAGCCAAGGCCTAACGCCTGCTCAAGCAGGTACGTTAGCTAGTCGCTCGGCCGCCGAAGTGGTCAGCAATTATGGCCCTCGTTTAAGTATTGCCCAACAGCAAGCAATTCTTGCGGAATTAAACTTAGTTGAGGAGCTGGCTGCCTCTTAAGCCGCCAGTTCATTCATTCATCGAATTGAGAGTAGTAACATGAGCGCATTTCAAGATTACAAAGTTGCAGATATTAGCCTCGCCGATTACGGCCGCAAAGAAATTCAAATCGCTGAGTCAGAAATGCCAGCATTGATGGCTATCCGCAACAAGTACAAGGCAAGCCAACCGCTGCAAGGCGCGCGGATCATTGGTTGTATCCACATGACCATTCAAACTGCAGTACTGATTGAAACCTTAGTCGACCTAGGTGCCGAAGTGCGTTGGTCATCATGTAATATCTTCTCAACTCAAGACCACGCTGCCGCCGCTATTGCAGCTGCTGGCATTCCGGTTTTCGCGTGGAAAGGCGAAACCGAAGAAGAATACGAGTGGTGCCTTGAACAAACTTGTATGAAAGACGGCCAGCCTTGGGACGCCAACATGGTGCTCGACGACGGCGGTGACGTGACCTTATTAATCCACGAAAAATTCCCAGCTATGCTGGAAAAAATTCACGGCATCACGGAAGAAACCACCACTGGCGTTCATCGCTTAGTTGAAATGTTGAAGAAAGGTACGTTAAAAGTGCCTGCAATCAACGTTAACGACTCTGTTACCAAATCAAAAAATGACAACAAATACGGTTGCCGTCACTCGTTAAATGACGCCATTAAGCGCGCCACCGACCACTTGTTATCAGGCAAGAAAGCTCTGGTTGTCGGCTACGGTGACGTGGGTAAAGGTTCAGCTGCTTCTTTGCGTCAAGAAGGCATGATCGTCAAAGTCACTGAAGTCGACCCAATCTGTGCCATGCAGGCTTGTATGGACGGCTACGAAGTGGTGTCACCCTATATCGACGGCATCAACAGCAACGACGGTTCAACGATTAATCACGAATTGCTCGGCAACACCGACTTAATCGTCACCACCACCGGTAACGTTAACGTCTGTGACCGTTACATGTTAGCTGCCCTGAAAAAAGGTGCTGTGGTCTGTAACATCGGTCACTTCGACAACGAAATCGACACTGCTTTCATGCGCAAAAACTGGCGTTGGGAGCAAGTGAAGCCGCAGGTTCACACGGTATTCCGCTCTGACGATAGCAGCGATTACTTAATCCTGCTTTCGGAAGGCCGTTTGGTCAACTTAGGTAACGCAACAGGCCACCCAAGCCGTATTATGGATGGTTCTTTCGCTAACCAAGTCCTCGCTCAAATTCATTTGTTCGAGCAAAAGTTTGCCAACATGTCTGCTACCGACAAAGCTAAGCACTTAACTGTTGAAGTGTTACCAAAACAACTCGACGAAGAAGTTGCCCGCTACATGGTCGAAGGCTTCGGTGGCGTCATCACCAAAATGACCCAAAACCAAGCCGACTACATCGGCGTACCGGTCGAAGGCCCGTTCAAGCCAGACACCTACCGCTACTAAAAAAAGGGGCTTCCGCCCCTTTTTTGTGCCCACCGCTGCGGTGCTGGGTGGCTAACGTACCGCACACCGCTGCGAGAGCGGCGCTAGGTGGCGCCCGTACCGCCCACCGCTGAGAGATCGGTGCTAGGTGGCTTCCGCGTTTTACCGGAACCCATTTGTCGATCGCTCAAGTACATCCATGTATCGCTATGGCGTCGCCATCCATGGCGACGACATTCGTCAAATGGGTTCCGCCTCAACGCTCGCGCCACCTGCTCGCTCATTGCTGCGGTGAACGATGCGGGCGCCACCTGCTCGCTCTTTACTGCTGTGAGCGATACGGACACCTCCTGTTTTCTCTTTACTGCGGTGTGCTGCTCGGAGGCCGCACAGCACTAAGCGCAAGTGCGGACGAGGGGCTCGTTCTGAGAATGTCGTCGCCATGGATGGCGACGCCATAGCGCTACACGGATGTACTTGAGCGATCTCAGAATGAGCCCCTCGGTAGCACGGAAGCTGAATGCGCAGCCATTGTCTAAGCCATCCTCGACTAGGTATAATGGCGCAAATAATAATGAGAGAGTGGGCGTATGGCACGGTTAAGTTTTCGGCAGATGCAAGAGACGGATTTTGAGGCGGTAATCGAGCTGGGGAATAAAGTGCATGGTGAGAATTATTTGACGCCGGAAAATTTGGCTGATTTTTATGCACGCGGCCAAACCGAGTGTGGGCGCAATTTGCATTGGCTTGCGTATGCCGACGATGAACTTGTGGGTATTCGTATTACCTTTGCGCCGAATCAGTGGCCCGTCGATCAGCATTGCACGCCTGAGAAGTGGCCGTTTAGCGCTGACGAACTGTGTTATTTCAAATGCTCCGCAGTCGACCCGGATTTTCAGGGTGGTGGCGTGGGCAAGTCATTGCTGATGCACTCCATTATCGAAGCACAAGGTGCGGGTTGTTTAGGTGGTTTGGCGCATATTTGGAAACAAAGTCCAAACAACAGCGCATTTGAATACTTTAGTCGCTGTGGTGGCGAACTGATTGCGGAACATCAAAATCGTTGGCTGCAGTCTTCGTTAGACGAGGGTTATTATTGTCCGGTGTGCGACGGCGACTGCTATTGCACAGCCGCCGAAATGCTCTTGCGCTTTTAATCCTCGCTCGCTAGTGACTAAGAGCCGAACCAGCGTTGCCATTGATATAAGCCTCGCAGTGCCACTCGTCTGAATTGTGGCATGGGGTATTTCGGTAACGGGGTCTGATAAAACGGCAAGGCTGGTAAGGTTTCCCCTGCGGCTAATTGAGCTAGGCGCTTGCCGGCTAGGCTTGCAAACGCAACACCTGCACCACAATAACCGGCACTGGTAAATACGCCAGGGCTGGGGCTAAAAACTCTTGGCATCGAATCGAGTGCTACCGAAATCCAACCACTCCAGAAATAGTCCGCATACAAGCCTTCCAATTGTGGGAAGGTTTGTACCAAAGCTCGTTCCAGCCGTTGGCGTTGTTTACCGCTATCGGCGTCTTGACCACGCACGGCACCACGTCCGCCGAATAATATGCGACCGTCAGGTAATAAGCGGTAATAGTATTTCAGTAAGCGCGTGTCCATCACCAGATCATTAACGGTTAAGCCGAGCATTTGTTGCTCAACTGCATTCAATGGTCGGCTAACCAAGATACTCGACAAGACCGGAAATTGTCGTTGGCTAATATCGGCAAATGGCTGCGCCGGTAAATAGCCATTGGTACAAACCAGAACCTGTTGACAACGAATCGTCGAGCCGGCTGCTTCGAGTTCGTGTGTACCGTCCCCTAGTGCTTGCCAATGGGTGACTGGATGGCCCGTCACGATACTCACACCAGCGGCTTTCGCTTGTTCTAAATACACCGCGGTTAAGGCCCGTGGATTCAAGGCTGCAGCTGGGGTTAAGGCTAAACCACCATGACCCCACGGCAAACCTTGGATTTGCTGTTTTAGGCTGTCAGCCGTTAGCCATTCAGCGTCCAACAGAGTCGGTTGATAGGCTGGCTGTTGCTGCTGTAACAGCTGTGCCGCTTTGGCATTGTGGGCAATACGCAAATAACGGGCATGCGTGAAGTCACAATGATACTCACTGTGATCAATGGCTTCGTGGACATGGGCGATACTGGCGGCAAACTCGTTTTGCACTGCTTGTGCAACGTCGACGCCATATTTATTGCGGTAGTCTTGAAAACCTAAGCGGCCGGTACCGGGCAATAAAAAGCCCGCATTCCGCGAGCTTGCACCGGCACCAATGCTGCCAGCCTCTAGTAAAACAACTTGTTTGTTATACTCTTTTGCTAACGTCGCTGCCGCATTCAGGCCGGTATAACCAGCACCGATCACAACTACATCAGCTTGTGCAGGCAAGGCCACCGAATCCGAGTCCGGAAACGGTGTCACGGCTTGCCAGTAAGTTGCCATACCGGCTTCATGAAACGCCGGTATGGTTTTGCTTGTCAGTGGATCATACATGGAAAATTCCTAATCGAACGTTCTCACTTATAAACCAAAGATTACTTTTTCACTCTTCAGCATGCGTGTGACTACCCATACCAATATGGCGGTCAGCGCTAGAGTGACGAGTCCGCCAACGCCGACGTGCAGCCAATTAATGGCCTGGCCGCCTATGGTATTGAGTAACATTTGGTGCTGCGAGGTTACCGGTAGCACACTCAATAAAGGATGCTCTACGCGACTGAATTCAATCCCGAAAATCACTGCCACTGGAATAAACATCACCAACGAGATATAGGTTTGTGCTTCTTTAAATGACTTCGCGCGGAAGCTCACAAACAGCTGCAAAATACTCGCCAATAAGGCCAACGGAATCAGGGTCACGATCATCTGTGCCTGACTCACGGCTGACAAGCTAAATTCAATTCCGAGTTTTTCCAGTGGTACAAACACGAACACCAACGGGATCATCAATATACTCAGCACCGCACCCACAAACGCAAAGGTGGCAGCAGCTCCGGCTTTCGCCATCACTAGCCAATGTGTTGGTATCGGTTGGGCCAATAAAAACTCTAGCGAGTTACGTTCTCGTTCACCAGCACTGGTATCGATAGCTACATTCATGCCGGAGAAGAAAATCGCCATCAACACAAACACCATGACGGTGCCCAAGATTAAAGCGGCACGTGACTCTTTGGTTGCTGTGTCTTGTTTATCGACCACCAGCGGACGAATCACTTCAGCGCTAATACCACGCAAGGTTAAACGCTGTGCGGCAATGGTGCTGCTATACTCGCGAATCGCAGTTTCCACGCGATTACGCTGGCTACTTTCACTGCGTACTGAGTAATCGGCTCGCACGACGATATTGATCATCTCTGCGCGCGCTAACTTGTCTTGGTAATCCTGCGGAATAATGACATCGATATCGCGTGCTTTATTCTCTTCTGTACCCGCAAAAATGCGCCGCGAGCCAAGAAAATCGACAAATGCCGGCGCATATTCGGCACCTTCGATATTCACATACACATCGCTTTCAGACACTGCGTCATTGATAATCGCCATAAAGGCGACTGCCATTAAAACCGGTCCGAAAAATGCGTAAGACATAGCGGCCATGAGGCTACGACGATCACGAATCGCGTCGAGCATCTCTTTGCGCCAGATAGTAAAAAATAGCGATTTCATAGCATGATGCCCTCTTCGGTTCCGATTAACTGCACAAACGCTTCTTCAAAGCTGCTTTGGCCGGTGCGTTCACACAGCTCTTGCGGTGTTCCTTCCGCCACGACCTGTCCTGCCACCATAATCACAACGCGGTCACAGAGTGCCGCGACTTCTTGCATGACATGGCTGGAAAACAGGATGCAACGCCCCTGCTCACGCAGGCTGTAAAGCAGTTCACGGAGGATCCGTGTACTCATGACGTCAAGGCCACGACTCGGCTCGTCGAGGATTAAGTTTTGGGGTTGGTGCACAATCGCCTGGCCGAGCGCCACTTTCATGCGTTGACCTTGCGAAAACCCGGCCGTTTTACGGTCGGCAATATCTTGCATACCTAAGTCGTCGATGACTTTCTGCACTGCCTCGGCACCGGTTTTGCCATGCAAACCATGTAATGCAGCAAAATACGCGATGTGCTCGCGAGCGGTTAGGCGTTCTTGCAGACCGAATTTATCGGGAAAAATACCAATCCGCCGACGCACTTCCAATGGCTTTTGACTGGCATCAATTTGATCCACCATTGCGGTACCTTGGTCGGCATGAATTAAACCATAGATACTGCGTAAACAAGTGGTTTTGCCGGCGCCGTTAGGGCCCAACAAGCCAGTGATCTCGCCGTCTTTTGCCTCGAAAGACAAACCACGCAGCGCTTTTACGTCTTTATAAGACTTCTCTAGTCCTTGTGTAGTAATCATGCTTACATCCCCGCTGCGTTAACGTTGCGTACAAACGGTAACAACCGTGTTTGCTCCAAACACTTGCCATCCACTTCCGCTGTTGGGTTCTGTAAAAAGCGGTCGATCATACGGTTGGCACAGGTGTGGCTAAAGATCGTATGGCCACCGTGTTCGGCTACAAAATGCTGGCTGTTTGGTAAGGTTTCTGCGGCTAAATCACCCCACTCTGGCGGCGTGACCGGGTCTTGCCGACCTGACAACAATAGGGTCGGAATTTCGCTATACACAGGTTGTGCATGATCGAGACCTGCGAGCGGTTCTACCGGCCACCCGTTACACATGCGTTGAAACTCACGTGCGACACTGCCGCCAATAAAGCGGTTGTCGGCATCGCGCGCCAATAATTCGGCGTCTGCTCGTGGTAAGTCTTCTTGGCACAACACGGACATCATCAGGCCCATGTACAAAGGTGAATTGGTTTCAAAACTACCCGCTAAACCACTAATGGGTCGCCAGTTGCCGTTTGCCGCTTCGCGAATCGCCAGTGGCATCAGTTGCCGTGAGCGCGGTGAGTAGAGGGCTGCACGCAAAATGCTCGCTAACCGTGTTGCGGTCACTAATACTTCATGCGGTTCGTCACTGCGGGCATCACGAATGGTCAAACGCTGCGGCTGTTCAAGAAGTTGCTCACGCAATGCGTAGTAGGTCGCACTAATATCGCCAAACTCTTCTAAACAACCTTCTTGGGCCGCACAATCCGCGTTCATAATATCAAATGCGCGTTGGCTAAACGTCCCGAACGGGCCAATCACTACTTGCGTTGGTGCGAGGCCATCAAGTACAACACTGCGCAGCGTCTCAGGTTTCTCGCGCATCCATACCAGTCCAGCGCGTGTGCCATAGGAGCCGCCATATAAATTGACCTGCTGATAGCCCAATGCAGCCCGGACGCTATCGAAATCGCGAATAGCGTTTACTGTATTGTAGTGTTGAAAATCAATCTCTTGTTGGCTTTGAATATCCGCCGCACAGCCTGCAGCAATACCAGTCAGATCAACTTGGTCGTCTGGCACCAACATGTCACCTAAATCGCCGAGTGGGCATTCGAGCGGGTTTGACTGCCCAGTACCGCGTTGGTCAACAAGAATGATATCGCGGGTTTGCCGTACGTCACGAAACAACTGCGCTACAACACCGGTTAATTCGGTAGCAGCTTGACCTGGCCCACCCGCTAAAAAGAAGACTGGGTCGCTAGTCCGTCCCGAACTAACCGCCGGTAAACGCACCACGTAGAGGTCGAGCGTCCGTCCTTGTGGTTCATCGTAGTTTTCTGGCACGGTATAAAATCCACATTCGACTTGTTCAGCGAGTCCTTGCACGTGGCAGGGTTCCATCGTTAAACGCTGATTATTAGCGAATGCGGGATTGCTCATTGCATGGACAACGAGTAGTGCTGTCGTCGCTGCAATGCTCATTGCCGCTTTTGCGAGTGTTGTCATTGTTATTCTCACTTTTGTTGTACTTAATATTTTACTTATTCTGTTGATTGTTCGAGCAACAACTTACTTTTTTTCGTATAGGTAGCCGTGATAGGCCAATGTATTTTCAGCATCGACCGCTTGCTCGCGAAGCAAGGTGCGTTGCCATTGTTCAGGGTGATACTCAGGAAACCAGGTGTCACCGTCTACTTCTAAATCAATATGAGTCAGGTACAGCCTCGTTGCCAGCGGCAAAAAGGCTTGGTAGATCTGCCCACCGCCAATAATCATGATTTCATTCAGCGTTTGGCCATTGCGCTCAGCTTCTGCCTTTGCAGCTGCAATTGCGGCTGCGGGGGAGTCAACCACGGTGACTTCTTGCGGAAGGTCGCCGGCGTTGCGGCTAATGACGATATTGTGCCGACCCGGTAGTGGTCTGCCAATCGACTCAAAGGTCTTGCGTCCCATGACAATCGGTTTGCCCATGGTCAGGCTTTTGAAGTACTGCAATTCACCAGGCAAGTGCCAAGGCATATCGCCTTGCTTACCAATCACGCGATCATTCGCCATCGCGGCAATTAAAGAAATGTGCATGCGCTGTGCTCATTGTTATTTTTATAAGTAACAGACTGTATTGTAACTTGTTTTTAGGCAAAAAAACGGCAGCTGCTCGAAAGCACGCTGCCGTTTCTATTATTTGCGATAAATAACATGACCATCGTCGGGCTCATCGTCGTCCCAATCGTCGTCATCCCAATCATCATCGTCGCCTTCATCCCACTCTTCAGCATTACGCATTTGCTCGGCGTGGTGACTCGACCATTTGAATTCAACTTTCTCAGCTTCTTCCGGCTCCGGCTCAACCGGCTTAGGTAAAGCTTCCAGGTACTGCATGATAGCGCCCATGAGTTCTTTACACGCTTTACCAGTGAGCGCAGAAAGCTCGTAAACAGGACCTTCCCAGCCAAGTGCATCAACCACTTGCTGGCGGCGCTCTGCTAAGGTTTCCTCGTCCAGCAAGTCAGTTTTGTTCAGCACTAACCAACGCGGCTTTGCGGCTAACTCAGGGCTGTATTCTGCCAGCTCATTAATAATCGTCACTGCTGCCTGAGCAGGGTCAGACTGGTCATAAGGTGCGACATCGACAAGGTGCAATAACAAACCACAGCGCTCAAGGTGCTTCAAAAACTGAATACCTAAACCTGCGCCGTCTGCTGCGCCTTCAATCAAACCTGGAATGTCGGCGATTACAAAGCTCTGGTGACCCGATAAACGCACCACACCTAAGTTCGGTGTTAACGTCGTAAACGGATAATCAGCAACTTTCGGTTTCGCCGCAGAGACCGAGCGAATCAAAGTTGATTTACCGGCATTCGGCATACCCAACAAACCAACGTCCGCTAGCAACAACAGCTCTAACTGTAAGTTGCGATGCTCACCTTTGGTGCCATCGGTTTTTTGCCGCGGTGCACGGTTGGTACTACTTTTAAAGCGAGTATTCCCAAGGCCGTGAAAGCCGCCTTTGGCAACCATCAAACGCTGACCATTCTTGGTCAGGTCACCGAGTACTTCACCGGTGTCCATGTCTTTGATGCGAGTTCCCATTGGAACTTGCAGAATTTTGTCATCACCGCGTTTACCGGTACAGTTACGGCTCATGCCGTTCTGTCCACGCACAGCACGATGCGTGCGCTCGAAATGGTAATCAATTAAGGTATTGACGTTTTCGTCGGCGACTAACCAGACATCCCCGCCATCGCCGCCGTCACCGCCATCGGGACCGCCCTTAGGGATAAATTTTTCACGTCGGAAGCTGATACAGCCGTTACCGCCGTCTCCTGCTTCTACGCGAATTTCTACTTCATCAACGAATTTCATGGTTTTGCCTGTGTTCGACGAATCAATGTGCTTAAGTATACAAAAAACCCCGCACGATGGCGGGGTTTTTCCGGAAATACTTTTCAGTATTAGTCAGCGTAAACGCTGATGAACTTCCGGTTTTGTGGTCCACGAGTTTCGAAGGTAACTTTACCGTCTACTTTTGCGAACAAAGTGTGGTCACGACCTAGACCTACGTTGTCGCCTGCGTGGAATTTGGTGCCCCGCTGACGCACCAAGATGTTACCGGCCAATACTGATTCACCGCCGTAACGCTTAACACCTAAGCGTTTGCTTTCTGAATCACGACCGTTTTTAGTTGAACCACCAGCTTTTTTGTGTGCCATGTGTCTCTACTCCTCTTAACCGCTGATGCCAGTGATTTTCACTTCAGTGAACCACTGACGGTGACCCGCCTGCTTGCGGTGATGCTTACGACGACGGAACTTCACGATCGTCACTTTATCACCACGGCCATGAGTCACAACTTCAGCCTTAATTTTACCACCTGCAACGAAAGGCGCGCCGATCGTTACTTTTTCACCATCAGAGAGCATGAGCACTTGCTCAAATTCGATTGTATCACCGGTAGCTGCTTCGAGCTTTTCCAGGCGAACGGTCTGGCCCTCGGTGACACGGTGCTGTTTACCGCCACTTTGAAAAACCGCGTACATATTATTCTCCACATGCCTTGTACAGGCGCAACAAACTTAATTCAGGCCGCGGATTTTACGGAAAAACAGATCGCAACGCAAGTAAAAAGTCAAAAAATGATCAAAGGCGAAGAAATCTGGCAGAAATTTTTAATTCAGGTAAAATCAGCCGCAAATTATCTGTAAAGACGAGCCGATTATATCATGGATTTAGCTGCTGTACGCGCCCTCAATCAAGCCGATATGGACGCTGTGAACAACATTATCACAGCACAGTTAAACTCGGACGTCGCCCTGATCAATCAGCTGGGTTTCTACATTATCAACAGTGGTGGCAAGCGCCTGCGTCCGCAACTAGCGGTTCTTGCAGCACGAGCGCTTGGCTACAACGGCGACAAACATCATTTGCTCGCCGCGATTGTCGAATTTATTCATACCGCCACCCTGTTACACGACGACGTCGTTGACGAGTCCATGACTCGACGCGGACGTGACACCGCGAATGCCCTGTTCGGTAACGAAGCAAGCGTCTTGGTTGGTGATTTTTTATACACTCGCGCATTTCAATTGATGGTCAAAACCGAAAGCATGCGTGTGCTTGAAGTCCTTGCCGATGCCACGAACGTCATCGCTGAAGGGGAAGTTTTGCAGCTCATGAACTGCAATGACCCAAACACGACAGAAGCCTCCTACTTCCAAGTGATTTACAGCAAAACCGCTAAGTTGTTTGAGGCGGCGACACAGTTATCGGCGGTGCTAGCTGGCCAATCGGCGGAAATTGAACAAGCAGCTGCCGATTACGGCCGTTACTTAGGCAATGCGTTCCAACTCGTTGACGACCTGCTCGACTATACCTCGGATGCAGAGACCATGGGCAAAGATGCCGGCGACGATCTTGCTGAAGGCAAGCCAACGCTACCACTGTTATACGCGATGTGGAATACCGACGCCGACAACGCCGAACTGATTCGTAGCGCTATTGAAGAAGGCGGTCGCCGCGATGCTCTCGAACCAATTCTCACCATAATGAAAGAGACTCAAGCGCTCGAATACACCCGCAACAAAGCGCTAGAACAACGCGATCTTGCGATTCAAGCACTCGACGTTTTTCCCGACAATGACTACAAAGAAGCCCTTAAGGCATTGGCTCACTTAGCGGTTGAGCGTGTGGCATAAGCCTTTAGCTCGGACATAAGCCTTTAGCCCTGGCACGCCATAGTAAACTGCAAATAACCAAAGGCCGGCAACCAGTTTGCCGGCTTTTTGTATGGGCGGCAGCCATTCATAACCAATTTGGCCGTAAAATAAAATCGCATTCATCACCGGCAGCGCCAACGCCAACAGCCCCAGCAAAAACAACTCCCAAGCCCGCAATTGCCATAGCCAATGCAGCAAAGTAACAGCCAATGTCAGAAAACAAACCAGCGCGAGTGTCACCTTAATGTGGTGCAGTGGTGTCGTCACCAAAAACGCAAATATTGCGGTACCAAAGCCAGCAATGCGAATAATCCGACCATGTGGGCTAGCCTCTCCAGCATAAACTCGACGTGACCAGCGTTGTGCGAACGTGGCAATTGTGTGGAATACAACCGCAACACTCAGGCAAAACAAAAACACCGCAAAGGTCGCGTACCAACGCGCTGGGTTTGGCTCGCCATTCACCGCATACGGTTGAAATAGAGCGGAAATGGTATTCTCATTCCAACTATACCCCACCGTGGTTGGGTCAAGTTGCGTGCCGCCCGGATATAAACCAGCGCTCCACCAAAACAGCAGAACTGCGCTAAGTACTCCGAGTAAGGGTAAATGTTTCATCTGTCCTTCAAACCGATTAAATGAGAAGGTTCACTTCATAGAGTAATTTCTCAATATTTTGTTTCGTCGACATTAATACTAAAAGCTCAATACATCTGCTTTCTTCATCAATGCGATACATGACGATATTGTGGTCGTCGACTAACCACTGCCGATACTCCGCGATACCGAGACTAAGAAGACGCTCACTAACAGGTGCAATATGGGGATTGAGCGTCAGCTCTTGGCTAATTTTCGTTTTGATCCGACTAACTAAGTTCTCTGCCATTGCGGCTGAATACTGACCTTCGACAAATGCGCGGAAGCGCCTAACGGAAAGTTGGAATACGCGTGACGCAACGATAGTGTATCGCTCAGTCGAAGGCTTCATCAAGACTTAGCCTATTATGATGAAGTGATTTTTCCGAGAGTGTTAACAGCTTCAAAAGTGCTATCGTTTCCTGTTGAAACTCATAATCAGCAAACGATTGGACCACATAAGCGGGCTTGCCTTTTTTGGTGACCAATAGTGTTTCATTGAGTTCGAGGGAGTTAGCGTTTTCCTTTAGATACGTCACTGTTTCCGTTTTCATAACAGACCTCAAAAAGACTTTTTAAAGACCGTTTCAGTGTAGCAGTCCTGGTCGCGTTTGCAATCAACAAAGCGCTTTCACAAAAACAAAAAACCGCGCTGGCGAAACACGCCAAGCGCGGTTTTTCAATCAGCTACGAAGCTTATTGATTAGCGAAGTCGATACCCATTTGGATGTCTTTCTTCAGGCCGTCCAACATGTCAGCTTTCGCTTTTGCTTCAAACGCGCTGAGCTCGCCGTATGGCAGAATTTCTTCAACGCCGTTCTTACCTAAACGTACTGCTTGTGCGAAGTACTGCGCGTCGCTACCGTCACCTTCAACATAAGCGTATTCAGTCACTGCTTCGCCTTGCAGGCCTTTCACCAGCGAGAAACAGAAACGTGCTGCTGCTTGGCCCATAGACAGGGTTGCAGAGCCGCCGCCAGCTTTCGCTTCAACAACTTCAGTACCCGCGTTTTGAATACGGTGGGTTAATGACTCGATTTCTTCTTGGCTGAACTCAACGCCTTTCACCTGCGACAATAATGGCAGAATGGTCGTGCCGCTGTGGCCGCCGATCACTGGTACGTGTAATTCAGCTGGGTTCAAGCCTTTCAGTTCGCCAACGAAGGTTTCCGCACGGATAACGTCAAGAGTCGTCACACCGAACAAACGGTTTTTGTCATAAACGCCTTTCGCTTTCAACACTTCTGCAGCGATAGCAACAGTCGTATTCACTGGGTTGGTGATAATTCCGATCAATGCTTTCGGGCACGTGTCGGCAATGTGCTCAACCAAGTTTTTGATAATGCCCGCATTCATGTTGAATAGGTCTGAACGATCCATGCCTGGCTTACGAGGTACGCCAGCTGGGATGAGAACCACGTCCGCACCTTCGAGTGCTTGAACTAAACCGTCTTGGCCATAACCTTTAACGGACACAGCCGTTGGGATGTGGCTTAAGTCAACAGCAACACCTGGAGTTACTGGTGCAATGTCGAATAATGCTAGGTCTGAGCCTGCAGGTAATTGGGTTTTCAACAGTAAAGATAACGCCTGACCGATACCGCCTGCGGCGCCTAAAACTACAACTTTCATATCGCACTCCATTCAATTCGTTGCGGGGGGCTAAACCTTAGCCGATTAGCACCCAAAAAACAATAAAACGCCCGTTTAAGAGCCGACAAATTTTGCTCGTAAAACTGAGCAAAACTAGGTGTTCTGGAAAAAATCCGATACACTGTGCCGTGATTACATAACTTCAACAATTAGACGATGGTATGGCTTCCGTATGGCATCTGCGCAACACGATCACTTAGTCGAAGCATTTCGTGAAATATTAAAAGAAGAGCGTTATTCATCGCAGGCGGAAATCGTTGCGGCCTTGCATCATCGTGGTTTCGACGGCATTAATCAGTCGAAAGTCTCGCGCATGCTCAGCAAGTTTGGTGCGGTACGCGCCCGCAATGCGCTTGAGGAAATGGTCTATTGCCTTCCGCCCGAGTTATCGATGCCTTCGGCACGCAGCTCGGTACGCCAATTGGTGCTCGAGGTTGAGCACAACGAAGTGATGATTATTATTCGTACCACCCCAGGGGCAGCGCAGCTCATTGCGCGCTTGCTCGACTCGGTTGGGCGCAAAGAAGGTGTGCTTGGCACAATTGCTGGCGATGACACCATTTTCATTGCACCGGTGAATACTGCCACCATCGACGAAACCCTCGAAAACGTGCAACGTTTGTTCGAGTCGGTTTAATCGTTGGTTTAATCGTTTAAACGCGACCACCAGCTTAAAGCAGGCACAAAATAGGCACTGCAGTGTTCGAGTTGCACGAAGTCTAATAATGGGTCGGTCGCGCCGTCCTCATCCGCTTCAAAACGATTCCGCATCCAGCGGTCAAGCATCGCTGGGTCAGCGGCAAACAACAAACTCAGTTCATGAGGACGTTGTAACGAACCAAATGGCATGTGTAAACGCCACAATTCACTATCGGTTTTTTCCGCATGGGTCGCTTTCGCGGTTTTCATCAGCTGCGCATTCGCTCGCTCTCGCCCCATAATTTTCTCTTGTTCGGCCACCGTCAACTGGTGAAACTTTTGTCGTGCCAGCTTACTGAGCTGTAACCACAGAAAACTCCCACCGGCAAACTCCGGATCTTGCTCGGCACCGATCAAAGCCAGCTCGCGACGACGCGGTCCGGTTACATGTTCATTGGTATATTTAAAGCCAAATAAATCGCGGCCATCAAGGTAACGAAACGGTGTGTACTCTTCGGCTAACTCGACTAAATCACCGAGCCAGTGCAATAGCTCTAAGCCAGCAGCATAGTTGGCATCATAACGATCTGAACGAATAATAATCGCCAAATCAAAAGGTGTTACCGGTAGTGAATGCTCACTTTTTGAAAACTCCGGCAATGCTTTCAAACCGTCAGGTCGGCTGTCGGGCGACAACACATCCCAGTACGGTTCACCAACGGCTAGGACCATGCTCAATAATGCTTCTGAAAACCGCGCTTCAAAACGCTCAACATAAGCGGGGAATTCAGCTAAACGTCGGCGCACCTTGTCCGGTTGTTCCGACGTGACATTCAACAATAACAGTAACCCGTGCAAACTGGCTTCTGCACAGACACCGGATTGAGCTCGTAGCGGTTGGGCCATGGTCAAATTCCTTGACGACAGTTATGTTGCGAACTGATTATGCTTTTTTATCGTGACGATCACGCCAGCCAATTTGTAACTTGCGAATTTGGCTACGTAATTTTGTATTGGTTTCTGAACCAGTATAGCGTCCTTTGAAAATATGCCTAATTCGATACACGCCTGGCAAGCTGATCGGTGTGCCCAAGGTTCTGAGTAACCAGCGGAAAGCTCGGTCTTCGTAACACTTCTGCCAACTGTCTGCAGGGGTTTGATACACCGACATGGCATCGCAGTAGCCGAGTTCGCGGGCGGCATCGCCATGGGTAATTTGTAATGGGCCTGTGGCTTTCGTGATTTTCTTGACGATAAATTCAGTACCATCAAGCGCGACCACTTGCGCGGCTGCGGCTTTTTGCAATAACGGGTCGTCTTCCGCCAGTAACGAAGTCACCCGCTCTTCAGTTGGATACACCAAGGCATCGGTGCGACCATCGAGCTGCTGCGCTAAGGCGTCTAAGGTGCCTTCGGCAAACACCACATCACAATCGGTAAACCAGATCCAGTCGGCCCGCGTGTTCAGCGCCGCATGATTGCGGCCAATACCACGGCGAAACAGCTGTTCTTTCGGCAGCGGACGCCAGTTCCAGGTCACATTTGCCACCTTCTGCTCGGCAAAGAATGCCAACAATGCAGTGGTTTTTTCGTCTTCTGGGCAATAGTACACCGTCATGGTGACATCAAGATCAGCAGGTGGGTGCAGCACCAACGAACTCAGCTGATAAGCTTGTAAGTGCGCGTACTGCCAACAATGACTGACTATCTCAAGGTGTAAACGCCCTGCTTTGGCAGGATACGCTTGCTTTGGTTTTGGATACAGCCAGCGAATGGGTAACACACCACTCACTGCTAACCGGGCCAATTGCCCTTGTAGTCCTCGATACCAACGTTGCGGGGCTACCCGCACAGACGATGCATTCATGCGCTCTATCTCAATGATGACTCAATAAAAAACCCGTGCTGCGATGGTATACCATCAGCGCACGGGTTTCATCTGTCAATTGCAGGTATCCGTTGTGCGACTTACTTAATACTTCGCCGGCACGTTGCGACCCGGTAAAGACGCTTTAATAAAGTCACGCAGATGGTTGTTCGAAAGCTCGAGGTCATGACGACGTAAATACATCATATGACCACTGCGATAGCCTTCAAAATACAAGCGATCTTTCATCTTACCGCTCGGATCCAGCTGCCACATACTGTACTTAGCATCGAAATAGTTGGTGGCACCATCGTAATATCCGGCTTGGAACAACACGTTCAAGTAAGGGTTTTGGGCCATCGCTTGGCGCAAGTTTTCCCCGGTATTGTTACCACTGCGATCCCACGGATGCACCGGGCCAAACATGTTGTATTTGGTGTCGGTTACAAAGCCCAGCTCTTCCCGCAAATAGTAGTTAATGGCTGGCGTAAACGAGTGTAGCCACGACGTCAGCTCAGAGTTGAAATCTGGGCGCACACCCACGTCTTTGCGGTCGAGACCTTTATAACGTGAATCGAGGCGGCCAACCGTATGGCCTTCGTCACGCAGCAACTCTTTCCAGAAAAACGCCGTGTCGATATCAAGGTTGCTCTGCAAGACAGACTCAACCGAAATACCCGCGTAACGCGCCACTTGCTCGGCAATGGCCTGCTTTTCGTCGTCCGCTAACCAAGCACCTTTCGCGAGTGCCGGTAAATAGGTGTTTATCGTAAATTCTTCAACTTTCGGCAGTAAATCATACAAGTCGCCTTGCTGCAGCTCGTCGTCAAGCTTGCCGTGATACCAAGCGGTTGCAGCGAAATAAGGCAAGCGATTTGCTGCTTTTACTGGGCCGTCACGGTCAATGCCCATGTCGGTTGGCGAAACCAGTACCACGCCATTGAGGTACATCCACTGCTGGTTTTGTAGCGCTAACGCTAAGCCAGCAACACGGGTCGTGCCATAGCTTTCACCAATAAGGAACTTGGGTGAGCGCCAGCGGTTGTAACGGGTTACAAAGGTGTTTATCCATTCAGACAGATACTGAATGTCGGCATTGACGCCAAAGAACATCCGTTGCTGTTGGTCGCGCGAGGGCATATTGCCATCTGGGCCTGGCAACACCCGTGAATAGCCGGTATTGACTGGATTAACAAAGACGATGTCGGTCACATCAAGAACCGAGTACGGGTTGTCTTGGACGCCATATGGCTGCACCGGATAACCTTCTTCATCGAGTAACAGCGACTTCGGTCCGGTATACGCAATATGCATCCATACTGACGCCGAGCCCGGACCACCGTTGAAGGAAATCATCAATGGCCGTTCTTCTTGATTGCGCACACCTTGGCGCTCGTAGTACGTGTACTGCAACGTCGCGGTCGGATGGCCATTGTCATCCCACACCGGCAATGTGCCTGCGTACACTTTATAGTCAACGCGTTGACCGTTAATTTGCATTCGGTGCTCAGTGACATTGACACTTTCGACCGGAATCGTACGGCGGTTTTCTTCCGCAACTGCAACGGTACAAACAAAAGCTAGTGCAACCACTAGGCCTTGCGCCAAAAGTTTCATACGTTGTCCTCATTGTTCTTGATTGTTAACACTCGGTTAATTTAGCGGCTCTTGGCATGAAGACCTAGTCAAATGCGGTCAATGGTGGAATTCTTGCAATCAGTCGATGAAAAGCCACTAGCGTTTCTCACTCTGGTGCATGGTTTATGCTTTAGGTTCAGGCTTTAGGTTCAGGCTTTAGGTTCAGGGTTCATGCTTTAGCACAAAGTCGATCAGTAACTGCTGGGCACTTTGCCGGTGGCGCAAAAATGCCATCACCAGCACCCTATTGTTCGTCACGTCATTGCGGAAAATGATTTTGTACTTTTTATACGTCAACTGCTGATAGTCACTCACGCCAAGCATGTCGAGTTCGTGACACACTGGATATTGTTGTGGACACTCCTCAAGTCGGCTAACACTTTGCGAAATCAAGTCTCGAAGAATGCTCTCTGCTTCGCTTTCGCCGACATACTGAGTCATGTAGCGTTTTAAAATGAGCAAAGTAACCTTGGCGACTTGCGTGAACTCCACGGACTGCGTCATGGCTTATAGGTCTTGTTATCATAGCCCAAATCAGCCAGCAATTCGGCTTCTGACAGCATTCGCCCGGAACGCACGTCACGTTCCGCAATGTTCATTAATTTTAATAAAGCGATACCCTCATCGCGCAGTTGCGCGGCCTGTTCTGACTCAATTCGATACACAGGCGTGCCTCCTTGAGTCACCACAATAGGCTCTTCAACATCAAGGTTTGCCGCGTGCTGTTTAATGTAACTGATCGTTTTAATTTGCATTGGAACACTCTTGAGAAACTCTTGAGAAACTCTCGGAGACACCCTTGGGGAAGCCCTTGGGGAAACCCTTGGGGAAACCCTCGCCGCCACGCAAGTCTAAAAATAGACCATATTTAGACCAACCGCAAGTATCGACAGAAAAAAACCCCGATACTTCGCAGTACCGGGGTTTGTGTTTTCGTCAGCGAAACGAATTAGGCAACATTAATCGTCGGAATAATGGTGTCTTTCGCTTTTTGCTCTGCTGCGCGGAAGTCAGGCATTTGGTCAAAGTTCAGGTACTTATAAACTTCGCCAGCCATCGCATCAATGTTCTGCGCGTATTCCATGTACTCTTCACGCGTTGGGATTTTGCCCAAGATAGCGCCAACTGCAGACAACTCTGCAGAAGCCAAGTACACGTTGGCACCATCACCTAAACGGTTCGGGAAGTTACGCGTTGAGGTTGAAAGCACGGTTGCACCCGCTTTCACCCGCGCTTGGTTACCCATACACAATGAACAGCCTGGCATTTCTGTACGCACACCGTTACGACCGTAGATGTTGTAGTAACCTTCTTCCATCAATTGCGCTTCGTCCATTTTCGTCGGTGGCGCAATCCACAACTGCGTGTTCAGTGGGTTGGTGTTTTGCTCAAGCAATTTACCTGCCGCACGGAAGTGGCCGATGTTGGTCATACAAGAACCGATGAAGACTTCATCCACTTTGTCGCCAGCTACGTCAGACAAGGTTTTCGCATCGTCTGGATCGTTCGGGCAGCAAAGAATTGGCTCAACGATTTCGTTTAAGTCAATTTCGATCACCGCAGAGTACTCGGCGTCTTGGTCAGCTTCCATCAGTTCTGGGTTCGCTAACCACTCTTCCATCTTCTGTGCACGACGCTCAAGGGTACGGACATCGCCGTAACCTTCGGCGATCATCCAACGTAACATGGTGATGTTCGAACGCAGGTACTCAGCAATCGACTCTTCTGACAACTTGATCGTACAGCCAGCCGCTGAACGCTCAGCAGAAGCGTCAGACAATTCGAATGCCTGCTCAACTGTGAGGTTGTCGAGACCTTCGATTTCTAGAATGCGGCCAGAGAAGATGTTCTTCTTACCACGTTTTTCAACGGTTAAGAGACCTTCTTTAATGGCATACAAAGGAATGGCGTGAACCAAGTCACGTAAAGTGACGCCTGGCTGCATTTTACCTTTAAAGCGCACCAAAACTGACTCAGGCATGTCGAGTGGCATAACACCAGTCGCTGCTGCGAAGGCAACTAAGCCTGAACCTGCTGGGAATGAAATACCCAGAGGGAAACGGGTGTGCGAGTCACCACCTGTACCTACGGTATCTGGCAATAACATGCGGTTTAACCAGCTGTGGATAATCCCGTCACCTGGACGCAGCGACACACCACCACGGTTCATAATGAAGTCTGGCAGGGTGTGTTGAGTTTCAATATCAACCGGCTTCGGATAGGCCGCCGTGTGACAGAATGACTGCATCACCAAATCGGCGTTAAAGCCCAAACAGGCGAGGTCTTTCAATTCGTCACGGGTCATTGGGCCGGTGGTGTCTTGCGAACCAACCGTGGTCATGCGTGGCTCACAGTAAGTACCAGGACGGACGCCGTCGATACCACATGCTTTACCGACCATTTTCTGCGCTAAAGTAAAGCCTTTACCGCTGTCAACTGGCTGTTCTGGCATACGGAACAAGTCAGTACGGCCTAAACCAAGTGACTCACGAGCTTTAGTGGTTAAACCACGACCGATGATTAAGTTAATCCGGCCACCTGCGCGTACTTCATCGATAATCACGTCAGAAGCATACTGGTACTCAGCAATCACTTCACCGGCTTCGTTTTCAATTTTACCCGCTAATGGATAAATATGAATGACGTCGCCCATGTTCATTTTGTCTACGTCTGCTTCAAAAACTAAAGTCCCGGTGTCCTTCATGGTGTTGAAGAAGATAGGTGCCACTTTGCCACCAATACAAATACCGCCAGAACGCTTGTTCGGGGTACCTGGCATGTCGTCACCAATGAACCACAACACGGAGTTGGTTGCTGACTTCCGCGAAGAACCGGTACCGACAACGTCACCGACGAACGCAACAGGGTTACCTTTCTTTTTCAGCTCAGCAATTTGCTCAGCTGCATTGGTAATTCCTTCGCGTGGCATTTTGTACATGGCTTTTGCATGCAAAGGAATATCCGGACGTGACCAAGCATCGGGTGCTGGTGACAAGTCATCCGTATTCGTTTCACCTGTGACTTTGAATACAGTCGCAGTAATTTTTTCTGGCATGGCTGGGCGGCTAGTGAACCACTCTGCATTGGCCCACGACTCCACCACAGCTTTCGCTACAGCGTTGCCTGCTTTCATACGCTCTTCAACGTCATGGAAAGCGTCGAACATCAAAATTGTGTGCTTCAGTTCTTCACCAGCGGCTTCGGCCAGTTCAGGGTTATCAAGCAATGCAACAAGGGTTTCGATGTTGTAACCACCGTGCATGTTGCCCAGTAGTTTCACCGCTAATTTCTTGTCGATAATGGGTGAAGTGACTTCACCTTTGGTGATTGCAGCTAAAAAGCCCGCTTTTACGTAGGCTGCTTCGTCAACGCCTGGTGGTACGCGGTCACTGATCAGTTCTAGCAAAAACGCTTCTTCACCGGCTGGTGGGTTCTTTAACAACTCAACCAAGTCTGCAACTTGCTCTGGGTTCAGAGGCTTGGGTGGAATTCCTTCTGCGGCACGCTCGGCCACATGTGCGCGATATTGTTCTAACACAAATGATTCCTCTCAGGTGGATGCCCGCCGCTCAAAGAAAGCGGCCAGCAATTTAGAAAACGGGGGGATTATACGTGAAATTGTGACTGTTTTGAATTTAAGCAGGTCTGACAACGCCTATTTCAGTCATTCACCGTGTTTATAGCATGTATTCACAAACGTCAGCCAAGACGACTAAAAGCGCGCATTGTACACTTCTTGAACAGCTGAAAGGATGGTTTGTTGAGCTGTTTCACTGGCTAATCGATGCTCGTCGTCAACCGTAATCAGTGGGACGCCAAAGCGCTTACAAAAGGCGACAACTTTGGTGTACGGCACCACTTCGTCGGCCATACCGTGAATCACCCGTACGCGCTGCTGCGACGGTAATTCTGTCACGCGGTCACCCTCTTCGGTATGCACCGCTGGCGCTAGCAACACCAGCGCTTTAATACGTTCCGGGTAAAGGCAATACAAACGCGCCGCTAACAAACCACCAAAGGATGAGCCGACCAGCACTAAGCCGCGTTGATCACGTGTTAACTCTTCGGCTTTGGCAAGGCGTTGCGCCAAATCCATGCCTTGAAAATCTGGCGATTCTAATTCCGGAAACTCATTTTTCAGTAAATGATATTTCTGCCCATGGGGGCCACTTTCCAGTCCATGGAAAAAATACAAACGACTCATTAGTCTACCTTTTTCAATAGCTCGCCCATGATGTCATCCATGGTCACAAAGCCTTCAAGTTCATTATCCTTTAGCACCACTAAGCGCTTCACGTGCTGTTGCACCATCATCGCAGCACACTGCTTTAAGGACAAGCTCGCACCCACGGCTAACGCCGGTTTTGCGCAAATGTCGTAAACATTGAGTAAATCGATGTCGCCGTCTTCAGCAATCACCGTTTTCAAAATATTGGTGTATGTAATCAAGCCATAGGCATCGCTATCGGTTTGTTTCTCAACCACCAATGACTTGATGTTTTTACTTTTTAATAAACTCAACGCCTCGCGAAGCTTCGCAAACGGCGAAATGGTTACTACGTCTTTAATCATCACGTCTTTGACTTGCATGACTGTGCTCCTGCTTTACCTTGAACCGGTTACAAAGTTTCTTTCACTGACTGTTCAGCTAAATGTTGTTCAAACTTCTCCAACTGTGACATATCAATGCCGCCAAGGTGCTCTAACGGCACGGTAAATACCATGCCTTGAGAATCGTGCTCGTCTGGCATAATCACTTTTTGAATCGCTTTCATAACGTGCAGCGACAGACCTTTTTCAAGCACCATCAGTAAGACTTTCTGGCTACCATCATAACTCATGCCAAAAAACGATTTCTTCGCTGTGTTACTAATTCCACGCCCCGACATCACCGTCATACCGCCAGCGCCTTGTTCACGCGCGGCATCAATCGATTCCTGCTCAAGTTCTTCTGGCACAATTGCCACCAATGCTGCAAACTTCATGCTAAGACCCCTCTGTTTCTGCTGCCTCAGCTCGCTCTCGCCAAGCCGTGACTGCTTGCGCAATAATTGCATAGCCCATTACCGTAACAATGGGGAAAATCGATGCAAATGCTATTAAACCAAAACCGTCAATCAGAACATTACGACCTTCAATGTGGGTGGCTAAACCAATGCCGAGAGCGGTAACTAGCGGCACTGTGACTTCCGAGGTGGTGACACCACCTAAATCGTACGCCAAAGCAATAATGTATTTCGGTGCAAAAACCGTCAGCGCAATCACAATGACATAGCCACCCATGACATAGTAGTGCATCGAGCCACCGCTAATAATTCGATGGACACCAATGGTAATGCCTATCGCAACACCTATCGCCACCAAAATTCGAATCACGTTGCCGTTTAATTTACCGTCCGCAGCTTCTTCCGCTTGCTGGCCAACTGCAATCAAAGCGGGCTCCGCCATGGTGGTTGCGAAGCCAATAGCAAAGGCGAATAAATAGATAAAGACAAAGCTATCGCGCTCGATCAATTGCTCAGCCATGGCCGTGCCAATCGGAAACAGGCCAAGTTTCAAACCAACAACAAAGGCATATAAACCAAAAATCACCAACAAAAAGCCTAACAACACGCGTCGTGGGTTCGCCAGTGGGCGTTTCAGAATTAGATATTGGAAGAACACAATGGTGATAATAATGGGCAACACATCACGGAACATTTCGAGCAGGTCCATGAGCGCAGCAAGGAACCCCGTTGCAACTTGGGTGTCTGCGCTCATCACCATGTCCGCTGTGGTATCTGGCTCGGCGCCACTGAACACAATAATGCCGTAAACTTGCACGGAGATCATCGGCACCATAACGGCTAACGCAACTAAGCCAAAGCCGTCAATGAGGGGATTGCGCCCCCGAATCGACGACGCAAGACCAATCCCGAGCGCGGCAATTAATGGCACGGTAACAATATTGGTTGTTACGCCACCAGAATCATAGGCTAAACCAACAATTTCTTCTGGCGCAAAATAGGTCACAATTACAACCAAAATGTAGCCAATAATCATGAACCACTGTAACGGATAACCAAAAATGGTTCGAAAGACCCCAAGCGCAACCACTAAGCCAACCGACGTGGCGACAATTAAACGCAAAATCAGTGCGTCAATGCGACCACCGCTAATGTCTTGTGCTTGTTGCGCCACGGCAATGAGAGCTGGCTCTGCGACAACCGCTGAGAATCCAAGCGCAAAACCAAACGCAAGAAGAATGGGCACCGAGCCTTTACGAGCAAACTGATTAGATAAGCTTTTGCCGACCGGAAAAATACTTAGTTCGAGGCCTTGTAAGAAAAGCGCCACACCAATGGCCACAATGCCAATACCAATGGCCATGCTGACGCTGTTGTCAGGAACAGTACGTAAGACGAACGCCTGAAAAACCAAAACGACCGCAATAATCGGAATCAGGTTTTTCAGAGCGTGAATGAGTGCGTGATAAAAGTCCTTTAAATGTGCCAAACGATAACTTCACTGTGTTCACTGCGATTAAAAAATAGTAGCGGGAGCTGGCCGCCGGTGCAATGACCTAACGCAAAGTTTTGCCAAATCTTGGTGTTAAAAGAAATACTGAACGCCAATCCCCGCTACCGACATCATGCCCAATAACGGGAACAGCCCGACTTTCCGACCAAACATTAACAATAATGCGGCGGCTGTTAAGATCATGGCATACATGTCAAAACTGCGCAGATCGGGTAACAAGACCTGCATACCGAAGCCGCTAAAGGTCAGTTGTTCGGCGAATAAATAGTTTAATGCAAACCATAATGCGAGGTTGGCAATCACCCCGACCACGGCTGCGGTAATCGCACCAAGTGCAGCACTTAAGCGTGGTTGCCCACGAAGTTTTTCAACATAAGGCGCGCCCGCAAAGATCCACACAAAGCAGGGCAAAAATGTCACCCACGTGGTCAGCAATGCCGCCAGTGTTGCCCCAAGTAAGGGGTGCATGCCCGTGGCGTCGCGAAAACCTGCGAGAAAGCCGACAAATTGGGTGATCAAAATCAATGGGCCTGGCGTGGTTTCCGCCAAGCCTAAACCGTCGAGCATTTCCCCCGGATTCAACCAGCCGTAGTTTTCTACCGCCTGCTGAGCAACATACGCGAGCACGGCATAAGCACCGCCGAAGGTCACCACCGCAAGTTTCGAAAAGAATAACGCGACTTGCGTCCAGACCGAATCGTCACCAAACAGTAGTAACAAAGCAACCAGTGTGCCTAGCCATAACGCTGCAGCAACAATTGCTGCCCGTTTTGTTCCGGGACGCACAACCACATCAATATCCGCTGCGGCGGGTGCTTGCGAGTCCCAGTGCCGTGCCAGAAACCAGCCAATCACACCGGCGCCGATAACCACGAGTGGGAAGGGCAAAGAGAAAACAAACAACGCAAGAAAGCCCGCAACGGCAAGCGCAACCGCAACGCCATGTTTAAGCGCCTTTTGCGACAGCCTCAGCATGGCTTGGGCGACAATGGCAAGTACCGCTGCTTTTAAGCCGAACAAGAGACCTTCAACCGCACCAACGTCGCCAAGCAAGACATACGCCCACGACAGGCCCAAGATCATGACTGCACCGGGCAAGATAAACAGTAAACCAGCGACAAGGCCGCCTTTCACACCATGCAGTAGCCAACCGACGTAGGTTGCCAATTGCTGCGCCTCTGGCCCCGGCAAAAGCATGCAGTAATTCAAAGCATGCAGAAAGCGCGCTTCACTCAACCACTGCTTTTCTTCGACAATCAGCCGATGCATGAGGGCGATTTGCCCGGCCGGTCCGCCAAAGCTCAATAGCCCGATTTTCCACCAAATTCGCAATGCATCGCGAAACGGGATGGTGTTTTCGGTGGCTGCTGTGGTCTGAGTAGTCTGAGGTTCAGACATAAGTCGCTCCGTATTTTTTAGTTTCTCTTATTATATGGCAATTTTATGTCATTGCCGTGACAGTTCGGTAAACGTGTGTTTAGCAGTGATGCTCTTGGGCAACAAAGCTTTCCCACAGCAAGGTGCCGGCTGGGCCCAATTGCGTGCTCGCCAATTTCACCAAGTGAATTTCGGCGTGAATATGATCAAGAAAACCGGGGATATCAACCTCGACGAGCTCGCCTTTAACCAACGACTGACGGACTAGATCGCGTGGGATCACTCCCCAACCAACGCCCGCTCGCAAAAACTGCACCATGGTGTGAGCGTCGTTCACCCGCAGTCGCGAACTTCCCGATAAACGGTAAATTTGCTCCGGGCTGATGCCCATATTGAGCTCTTTAGGTAGCAAGTGCGGAATTTCACTGAGTGCGTTGCGGCTAGTCGGCATGCCGTGTTGCTCTACTAGTCGCCGCGCCATCACCACAACCAATTGAAATTCACCGAGGCGCAAGCTTTCAAAGTCGGCCATTTGTTGGAAGGTCGGCAGCCAAGGTGTCAGCGCCAGTTCCACTCGGCCTTCACGCACATGCTGCAATGCTTGCAACTGTGAATGCCCAGCTATCAGCACTTCCGTGACCGGAAAGGCTTGTTGAATTTGGTGCACGGCCGGTAATAACAAATCGGGATTACACGAATAGTCGTAACCGACGTGAAGTTGCGGTTCAGCGCCATCACGCAATTGCGCCACCACAGAATTCAACCGATCATGTTGACGCAAGAGTTCATAAGCATGGCGCAAAAACTGTTGGCCCTCCGCCGTCAGCTGCAAACGATAGCCGCTGCGATCAAGTATGGCAAAACCGACATCGTCTTCAAGCTTACTTAAAGTTAAGCTCAAAGCCGGTGCCGTGCGATGCAGCGCATTCGCCGCCGCTTGTAAACTGCCACTTTCGACAACCTGGGTGAGCACCCGTAAAGGCCAAATTTTCATAGCAACTCGTTAAGTTAAATTTAATGAAATAACTAATTTATTTTAATATAACTTTATATTTTTGCACCCTATACTTACGTCTCTTGCTTTCGCTAACGTTCACGCACGGATGTTACCTACACCGTCTTTATTTTAAGGAGTGCCATGTGTCGCAAGCTCGCCCACGTTTAACTCGTCACTATGGTTGGGTTCTCACCGCCCTTTTCTTGAGTGCCTGTTCACCGGCTCCTCAGACCGAGCTAGCCGAACTGCCTCGTCCGGTGCAACTCCTCACCGTTGGCGCCAGTGCCGATAGTGAAATCCGCCGATTCCCGGCTGTAGTTGCGGCCACGCAAACGGCCGACCTGACCTTTCGGGTGGGTGGCGAAATCACCGAACTGCCTTGGCGTCCAGGCCATGAAGTGCAACAAGGTGACCTCATTGCAGCACTCGACCCAACTGACTATGAACTCGCTGCAGCACAGGCTCGAGCGCGGGCAGAACTTGCACAAGCCCAATATGATCGGCTAGCACAGCTCATCACCCAAAATGTTATTTCCCAAGCCCAATTCGACGAAGCAAGTGCTGAATTAGCGGTGGCTCGAGCTAACCTCAATACTGCCAACGCGAACGTTGGCTATACCCGCCTGCGCGCACCATTTAATGGCGTCATCGCCAATTTGCACGTGGAGTTATTCGAGAACGTCGGCCCGCAGCAACCGATTGTCACCCTCCACGTCGACGACATGATCGATGTTAGTATTCAAGTACCAGAGCGCCTGTTTTCACAAGTCCGCCGCGATACCGATTACCAGCCCGAGATCATCTTCGATTCATTGCCTAACCATGTCTATCAAGGCCAGATTCGCGAGTGGGATCGCATTGCCGACCCCGCAACCAATACCTATCGCGTGGTGTTTACCCTGCCCAAGCCTGCGGAAGGAAATATTTTGCCGGGTATGACCGCGACCGTCGTGATCGACGCCGCCCAAGTATTACCACAAGAGCAACAGCGCATTAGTGTCCCCATTGCTGCGTTATTCTCGCCACCGGGCTCCGCGCTTGACGAACAGGTACGGATGGTTTGGGTTTATACGCCGGATGCCCAGCAAAACCGTGGCCGTTTGAGCGCTCGCCGGGTCACCATTGGTGCGGCGACGAGCAGTGACGTGATGATCGTCCAAGGTCTCGAATCGGGAGAACATGTGGTGATCGCTGGTGTTCATCAACTACACGAAGGACAAACGGTGCGACCATGGATTCGTGAGCGAGGACTGTAAGCATGAATCTTGCGCGCTATAGTATCGAACGGCCTACGACCTCGTGGATTTTGCTGTTTATTCTCCTCATTGGTGGATTCATTGCCCTGCAAAGCTTGGGGCGTCTCGAAGATCCTGAGTTCACTATTAAACAGGCGTTAGTCATTACCCCCTACCCGGGTGCTTCCGCGCAACAAGTCGAGGAAGAAGTCACCGTTCCGTTAGAGAACGCCTTGCAAGAATTGGAATACATCGACCATATCACCTCAACGTCGATGCCCGGTCAGTCGCAAATCATGGTGGAAGTGAAAGACACCTATCGTTCTCATCAAATTCCACAAATTTGGGACGAACTGCGCCGTAAAGTCAACGACCAAGCCCGCAACCTGCCTCCCGGAGCAGGCCCGGTCATGGTCAAAGACGATTTCTCCGACGTCTTTGGCGTACTGCTCGCACTCACTGGCGACGGCTATGATTTACCGGCGCTCAAGGACCACGCCAAATACCTCCGCCGCGAGCTCGCGCTGGTTCCTGGCGTCGCCAAAGTCATTATTAGTGGTATGCAACAAGAGCAAGTCGTTGCCGAAGTCTCACGTTCTCGCTTAGCCAACCTCGGGATTCCACCGCAACGCATTTACGAGCTCTTGGCGACCCAAAACACCGTATCCAATGCGGGGCGCGTGCGCCTAGGTGATCATGCCGTTCGCTTTGAGACCAGCGGTGAATTCACGTCGGTAGAGCAACTAAGCACTCTTATTATCAGTAACCCAGGCGCTCGCGAGCAAATCTACTTAGGCGACGTGGCAACCATTTATCGGCAGCTGCAACCGATTCCAACACACGTATTGCGCTTTAATGAACAGCCGTCGCTATGGGTTGGTGTCTCATTTGCTCGCAATGTCAACGTGGTCGAGGTGGGTGCATCGCTGAATCAGCGACTTGCCGAACTTGAAGCCAACACACCGGTCGGTATGCAGCTGAATATTATTTACAACCAACCGGAAGAAGTAGACCGCTCCGTCTCTGGCTTCTTGCTTAACTTGGCGCAAGCGGTGGTGATTGTCATTGTCGCGCTCTTGCTTACCATGGGTTTGCGCAGTGGCTTCTTGATTGGTTTCGTGCTGCTTCTGACCGTTCTTGGCACCTTTATTTTCATGTACCTGTTGGGGATTAACCTCCACCGGGTTTCCCTCGGTGCTTTAATTATTGCCCTCGGAATGCTGGTCGATAATGCCATAGTGATTACCGAAGGCATGCTCGTTGGCGTTCAACGTGGACAAAGCCGTTTGCGCGCGGCACAGCACGTACTGCGGCAAAATGCGTGGCCATTACTGGGCGCAACGGTTATCGCGATTCTCGCTTTTGCCCCGATTGGGCTGTCGAAAGACGCGACCGGTGAATTTGCTGGGTCACTGTTTTGGGTGTTGCTATTGTCACTCGGACTCAGTTGGTTTACCGCCTTAATGCTGATCCCGTTTTTGGGTGACCGCCTGTTCCGCAAAGGCATCAAAACAGCAGCAAGCGATGCCGAGTTGTACGGTAATCGGATTTATCGCGGCTACCGCAGTTTACTTGCTTTCGCGTTGCGTTTCCGGGTTGGCACCATGGTGCTGATGACCGGACTGCTGGTATTTGCCCTGCTAGGCTTCACGCAAGTGAAGCAAAGCTTCTTCCCAAGTTCCAATACACCGGCATTTTATGTGGATCTTTGGTATCCACAAGGGACCGATATTCGTGCAACTGCCCGCGACAGCGCCAAGGCGGAACAATGGCTATTGCAACAACCCGAGGTCACTCAAGTAGCCAGCACTGTGGGTCAAGGAGCACCGCGCTTTACCCTGCCCTATATCGTTGAAATGCAGCATGAAAACTATGCCCAGCTCATTGTCCGTACCACTACACCGGACGTCTTGCCGAATTTAATTGCAAGAACCCAACAACAACTCACGGCTCATCATCCCGATGCCCGCATGCAACTGCGGCGGATGGAAATTGGTCCACCGGTCAAAGCCGCCGTGGAAGTTCGTTTTAGCGGCTCTGATCCAGACGTTTTGCGCCAGCTGTCATTGCAAGCGCAAGCCATCTTCCGTGCTGATCCGGGACTGAATCTGATTCGTGACAACTGGCGTGAGCGCAGTAAAGTCTTACGGCCGCAGTTTAACGAGTCCCATGCGCGACGAGTCGGCATTACCAAGCAGGATATTGATGACCTTATTCTGGCTAATTTCCAAGGCAAGCGCGTGGGCGTCTATCGTGATGGCACCAATTTATTACCGATTGTCGTGCGCGCCCCAGAAGAAGAGCGCGTTTATCTTGAGCAATGGCAGGACATTCAAGTCTATAGCCCTGCGTTGAACCGCTACATCCCGATGGCCCAAGTAATCGACAGCATGCCGCTCGCCTGGGAAGAGCAAATTATTCACCGCCGTGATCGCAAACGCACGCTTGCGGTCATGGCCGATGCGTATCCCATGCATGAGGAAACGCCCGCACAGATGTTCGCACGCGTGCGTGCCGACATCGAAGCCATTGCGTTACCACCGGGCTATGAAATGCAGTGGGGAGGTGAGTACGAAGCCTCAAGCAAAGCCAAAAACGCGCTATTTGCGTCCTTACCGCTCGGCTATTTAGCCATGTTCATTATTACCGTGCTGCTGTTTAGTTCTGTGCGCAAAGCCGTGGTGATTTGGACCACAGTTCCATTGTCGATTATTGGCGTGACCTTGGGCTTGCTCTTGACCAATCAGGCCTTTAGTTTCATGGCGCTGCTCGGTATTCTGTCGCTCACCGGTATGTTAATTAAGAACGGGATAGTCTTGCTCGAGCAGGTTAACACTGAAGAGCGTAGCGGCAAGTCCGGTTATCAAGCGCTGGTCGACGCAGCTGTTAGCCGGGTTCGCCCAGTGATGATGGCAGCGGTCACGACGATCGTCGGTATGATTCCGCTGTTGTTCGATGAGTTTTTTGCCAGCATGGCCGTGACCATTATGTTCGGTCTTGGTTTTGCCACCCTACTCACGCTGATTGTGGTGCCTGTCATGTACAGCCTGATCTTACGCCAGCGGCCACCGAGGGAGTCCGAGTAAGGCCTAATACGACTGCGAACCTTGCGTTTCCTCATCGTCCTCAGCGTCAGTTTCAATCGGTGACATTGGCGCTGTAGGGCTCTCTTCTTCATTGGTGGTCGTTGGCAAACGCGCGTTGATCTGCAACGTCGTATAGCCCGAACGCGGCATGTTATAACCCATTTCCATGATCAAGCCATTGGGCGTTTGACTCGCCTGCACCATCATCCGACGTACGTCCGGCGGCGTAATTAAATATCGGCTCACGTC
Source organism: Aliidiomarina haloalkalitolerans (assembly GCF_003987315.1). Taxonomy (GTDB): domain Bacteria; phylum Pseudomonadota; class Gammaproteobacteria; order Enterobacterales; family Alteromonadaceae; genus Aliidiomarina; species Aliidiomarina haloalkalitolerans. The sequence goes on along the minus strand of NZ_PIPI01000005.1, from coordinate 115,356 downwards.
CGAGCGCATGCGTAGGCGCTCATCTTCATCGTCGACCCCGGCGAGCAAAAAGAAAGTTCGTAACAAGGCGTTGGTGCCGAGCTCATGGCCACGGCGGAACTCAAGTTTGACCTGCGCACCTTGCTCGTTACCCGGTGCCGCTAACAAAGTGAATGCATAACGGTGCTCGCTCGAGGTTGTTCCCCAGCATACCCAGTAATTTTGATAACCATCGCGACCAAGAATTTGGCCGCGCTCAAAGTCGGTGTTGCAGCCGCGCCATTGCGACAAGGTAAAATCATTCAATACTTGCATCTGCCGCTGCACACTGGGTAATTCTCCCGGTGGTAAAGTCGTGCGTACAGGCTCCGAGCGACCACAACCACTCAGTGCCAAAATACCAACTAAACCAATCGAAGCGACGACAACTTTAACCGCATAAACGTGCTTCATGAACAAGTAACCACTCCTTTTTGTCGAGTCCACCACTGTAACCGCCAAGCCCACCGTCGAGGTTAATGACTCGGTGACAGGGAATTAAAATCGCAATCGGGTTGCGCCCATTGGCCTGGCCGACGGCTTGAAAGCCCCGCGGACGAAACACTTGTTCAGCTAACCAACGATAGCTTTCCGTTGCCCCATAAGGAATCGTGGTCAGTGCTTGCCAAACCTGCTGTTGAAACTCGGTGCCTTGCGGCACCAACGGCACCGTAAACTGCTGTCGCTGCCCGTCAAAATATTCGGCTAATTCTGTACTGAGCTGCGACAACCATCCTTCGGCCTGCGCTTGTTCAGCCGGCTGGGGCTGGGATTGCGTATTTGTCTGGACGCGAGATTTGTCCTGAACCCTAGATTTGTCCTGAACATAAGCCCCAAAATCTAAGCCACAAATTCCCGTAGCCGTTGCTGTAATCGTGATTGGCCCAAGTGGGCTATCGACCACACGCGATGCGATCATGATGATTCTCCTCGGTTTACCAGAGTCGATAGCGAAAACGTAACAACCACCGTTCGACAGGATTCAATTCCGCCCGCTGCTGCAATACTTCAGTCAGTAAATCGGGGCGATCGGTTATAATGCCATCGACACCGATATCGATCATTCGTTCCATGCCAGCGACGTCGTTGACGGTCCAAACATGTACGCCCTGCTCCTGTGCGCGCAGGCGATTTAAGTTTCTTGGGGTCGCTAAAGCCGCTCGAATACCATACATGTCAACGTCTTGCCCTGCTAACCTGCCGACCGACGTATGCACCAGCAAACTGGTTCGCAATTGCGGTTCAATGGCGCGCGCTGCAGCCAAGTCCACTGGAGCTAGTGACGCTAAAATCGTCTCATCGATGAATTCAAGCCGCCGCAGTTCAGCCAATACCATCGGCACTAAATCGGGCATCTGTGGCGCGCCCTTCACTTCTAAATAGAGTCCCGCTCGCCCGCGCAAGAGCTCGACTGCCTGCGCTAATGTGGGCAAACGCTCATTGCTAAACTCCGGCGCGAACCAACTGCCGATATCGAGATCCTGCACTTCGCTGAAGTCCACCGTCCAAATTGGTCTTGGCTCACCGGCTATCCGTAACATATCACGGTCATGAATGAGCACTAACTGACCATCGGCGGTATGGCGGGCATCAAGCTCAACATAATCAGCGCCATCGACAATCGCGCGTTCTATTGCAGCTAAGGTATTTTCGGGAGCGTCCCAAGAGTTACCGCGATGAGCAATATTCAAGACTTCTTCGCTCGGGCGAAATTGCTGAACCGCGTAGGTCACTTGCACCAGCGCAAAAAGCACTAAAACTACTTCAATACCGACCGCGAACAACCCGGTATTACGCGGCTCATTGGTTTGACTCAAGCAGACTTTTTCTTGGCTACCCTCGTTCAAGCAATATTGATGATACAAACGCAGCAAAGCTAAACTATTCCCACTCACGGCAATAAATGCCGCCACTAAGTTCGACAACGCATAACTGACCAACAACACCAAGACGGTCGCGGCAACCACGCGATCATTAGCGGGCAAGATGTTAAATAATGTCCACCCCAGCCCATCAAATAACCAGGAAATGAATAGCGGCAGTGACGCCAAAATGGCTGCAACTGACAACAAGGTCGCCGCAATCCTGCGCCGGGTGCCCAGTGTGAGTTCAGCACTACGATTCAGTGCTGAAACCGGCCCGCGGTTTTCTAACAACATGGCTGGCAAGGCCATGGACCAACGGAGATACAGGTTGCCATGGATAACCAACACCCAGACACTGGCAAGCAAGCAACAGGCGAGGAACGACCAAAGCTCAGGTGGCAGTGCGTTAATCACATAATAGATATCGTAGCCACCAAGGAAATACTGGAACGCCCAACCCACTGCCAGAATCACAGGAAGCAGCAGGGCTAAATGAATCGCGACTTGAATCAAGGCTAAAGTGAGAATGGCTTTACTGTGTAGCAACAAGTACCACAATGCCCGCGCCGCTGTATGAAATTGGCCATTGCGATCGCGCGTCGTAATCAACATCATGCCCGCATGCTGGAAAAACACCGCCACCGAAACCAAAGTTAACGACAGCAACGCCCACACTAAACCGCTAGGCTGCAATAAGAAACGCAACAAGTCTTCATTGCCAACCAAACTTGCGCCACTTGACTTGACCAAAGCGGTTAATAGCCACGCACTGGCTGGCACCAACACGGTCACCATGAGAATGGCAAAATACACATGAAAGGCTAACAATGAACGCCGGTGATAGCGGATGTTCGCCAGAACCTCAAGTTTTAGTCGGGCAATTGAAAGCATGGATTAATAACCAATCACTACGGTAAATACCGCCGTCAGCGCAAACACCACCATCACTAAAAGCATCTCTGCGTAGATAGTCCGGGTTAACCATCGCTGTGCGTGGGCTGTCGGCAAGCGCGGCACGAGAACAAATTTATTGATAGCAGCAAGCAGCAATAACAGACTCACCACCACCAATTTTGCGGTTAATGTCAGACCATAGCGCGACTGCCAGAATTCCGCTAGGTTTTGCAGCAAATAGAATGCCATCACTAGCCCTGAGCCCAGCAAAATTGCCACGAAAATTTGGGCGATTCGACCGAAACTCTCGAGTAATTTCGTCGTGGCCGCACTAACGGGCTGCTGCACTGCTAACCAAAGTGGCAACAGAGCACCACCCCACAGCGCCATTGCAATGACGTGAAGAGTTAGCAATAACTGTACACTGACAGGGGCCTGGGCTAAATGACCGCGTAGCGTAAAACTCCACGCAATAAGCACCAAGCTCAGGATCAAGATAGCTTGACCGACCGGCTTATTTGACCAACGCCATACGAGCGCAATCACAGGGAACAATAGGATTTGCGCCATTACGACTAGGCTGGGCGGATCGAAAATAAGAAAGCTCATGAGTTCGAAGTCGAACGCACCGCGCCAACCGGAGTCATTAATTCCAGCGATGAAACTTAAGTAACCAATAACCGCGAATACTAGGCCAAGCAAAGCTCCAGCGGTGATCATGCGTCGATGCCAAGCATTCACCTGCGGCGACGCCGCAGGGAATACTCGGAGGCAGAGCCAATGACTAAAGCTGCCTCCAATTAACGTTGCTGTCGCGACGTAAACCAGACCTTGGCTAATCGCAAGCAAGGCGTCCCAATTCACTGTCCAGACTCACTCGCAACGGTGAAGTTCACAACACCAGAAACACGATGGCCATCAGCACCAATCAGCGTCCAAGTTAAGTGATACACGTCATCCGCCAATGTCGGTAATTCAAAATGAAAAACGTCGGTGGCGGCACGATTGCGCTGAAAGCCAAAATCAACTGTACCGCTGTTGTCACCCACGAGCTCGAGGCTAAGTAAGCGAACATCCTCATTGAACTCAAGGTGCACAACTGGTGGTGGCGTGCTTAACTGCGCTTGATGTGCAGGCGTTGAGAACACCAATTGAGTATGCGCGCTTACCGTCTGCACAGTCGCTAAAAGCAGCCATAAAAGACCAAATGTCAGTAACTTTTTCATATTTTACTCCATTTTTTTAAGATGAACTTTCTATCTGTGCCGAGCGCCGCATCTGCCAGCGCAAGCTCAGCTCTTCTCGCCAGCAATAAAGCACCGGCACCACAAACATACTCAGAACCACAAAGGTCAAACCGCCCACGGTCGGAATTGCCATGGGGATCATCAAGTCGGCACCGCGTCCGGTGGCGGTTAAAACAGGGAACAATGCGAGAATGGTCGTAGCGCTAGTCATTAAGCACGGACGAACACGCTGCAAGCCCGCTTCGACAGTTCGCTCACGAATTTCCTCGATGGTATGACTTGCCCCTTCCGCGAAACGTTGTTTCAGGTAAGTGGCCATCACCACACCGTCGTCGACGGCAATGCCGAATAACGCCAAGAAACCTACCCACACGGCAACACTTAAATGGGTCACATCGAATTGGAAGATCTCTCGTAACGTCACACCTTGCGTGATCAATGGCAGGCTAAAATTGGCAAACCAACTTTGGCCGTACAAATACAGCATGATGAAACCGCCACCCCAAGCAACCGCGATACCGCTAAACACCATCATGGCGGTACTGACTTGTTTAAACTGCAAATACAACAGAATAAAAATCAGTGTGAGCGAGAGTGGAATCACCACGTTCAACGTCGCCATGGCACTTTGTTGCTGCTGGTAACTTCCGGCAAAGCTATAACTCACCCCAGAGGCAAGTTGCAGTGAACCGTTCTGGCGCGCTTGTGACAAATGCGCTTGCGCCGCTTCAACTGCTTCCACTTCAGCAAAACCATTCGCCGCACCAAAGGTTACGTAGGCGGTTAAGAAGGTGTTTTCCGAACGGATCATCTGCGGGCCCCGTTGAAATTCGATTGTGGCCAAATCCGCTAGTGGTATTTGCGCGCCCGTCGGCGTGCTGACCAACACATTGAGCATGCTCTCAATGTCGTCTCGACGCTCCCGTTGATAACGCACTCGCACTGGATAACGCTCGCGGCCTTCTACCGTCCGCGTCACTTCAACCCCTCCAATCGCTGCTGCTACAGTATTCTGTACTGCCTCAATCGACAGGCCGTAGCGCGCAATTTCGTCGCGTTGCAAATGAACTTCCAAATAAGGGCTTCCAACCACACGCTCCGCACTCACCGAAGCGCGGTTGACGCCGTCTGATTCTCGCAATGCGGCTTCAATTGCCAACGCTGCGGTTTCGAGCGTGGCTAAATCCGGTGCTTGCACCTTCACACCCATCGCCGCACGCATGCCGGTTTGCAACATCAATTGCCGGGTTTCAATCGGCTGCAAACGCGGAGCCGAGGTCACACCAGGAACTTGTGCGGCGCGCACAATTTCATCCCAAATGTCGCGTGGACTTTGGATATGGTCACGCCATTGGCGATACGGTCGACCGCGGCGATCTTCAATCAACTGACCGCGCCCGTCGCGCACAAACTCACCGTTGCCATCGACTCGAAAGTTTAAACGCCGGCCATTGGCGTCGGTTTTAAACTCGCTTTTGTAATTAATGACCGTTTCAATCATTGATACTGGCGCTGGGTCTAACGGTGTTTCCGCCCGGCCGATTTTCCCAACCACAGTTTCAACTTCAGGAATCGCCGCGATCGCGCGGTCCTGTTGACTGAGCACATCAAGTGCTTCACCAATTGAGGCATGTGGCATGGTCGTTGGCATGAGCAGGAACGAGCCTTCGTCTAACGCAGGCATAAACTCACGGCCTAGGCCAGGTACAATCGCTAAACCCGCGATAATGACCAAGGTCGGCAGCGCCAGAAACAGTGCTTTGAAGCGTAAACACCAGCGCAGAAGCGTTTCATAAAATTTCAAAAGTAGGCTGAAACCACCAACGACCACAGCAAACAAGAGCGCGACAAACACAACATTGCGCAAGCTACCAGCGCTTGGCCCCAGTGGTTCCCAAAGCCCAGCCAAACCGACAATCACCACCGCAACTAAGCCGCCATAAGCCAACCGATAGGCACCTTGATGACGAGCTAGCCAGGCGTCGAAACGACTTAAGCGATCGCTCAACAAGATGCGCAGGAGAATGGGAACAACGACCAATGCTAAAATAATTGCCGCAATCAGCACCAAGGTTTTGGTGTAAGCCAACGGCGTGAAGAGCTTTCCTTCCGCGCCAGTCATGGTGAACACCGGCAAGAAGCTAATGACAGTCGTGGCAATCGCAGTCATCACCGCCGGCCCTACTTCTTGACTCCCCTGCACAATCGCGTCATGGGTCGACAGCTCCGGACGCTGCTTGCGCAGTCGCAGGATATTATCGGTAACGATAATCCCCATATCGACGATGGTCCCAATGGCAATCGCGATCCCCGCTAAGGCGACAATATTCGCTTCCACCCCGAATAAACGCATGCCAATGAAGGTCATCAGCACCGCTAAGGGCAACATGGCTGCAACCGTCAGCGCTGAACGTAAATGCAGCAGCATCAACAAGACCACGGCCGCGGTCACGAGCAACTGTTGCATGAGCGCGTCACTTAACGTGCCCAAGGTTTCAGTAATCAGCGTGGAACGGTCGTAAAACGGCACCACAGTCACTTGGCTCAAGTTCAACCACTGCGGCCAGCGTTCACGCGGATGATTCTGCAACCACTGGGTCCATTGCCGTTGTTCGGCATCGTCAAAATTCAGGGTTGCAGCACGATAGTCCGGTAGCCCTTGTGCGCGCGCAAAATCAGCCACCGTGGTCTGACTCACCTGTTGCCAATCAATGACAGCGCGAGCGGGTAAGCTGGGGGCGAGCACGTCGATTTGCGCCTTAGCGTTCTCAATCGCTGCTAGTGGATTAAAGCCTTCGCGCACGGTCACGACACCACCAACGGCCTCGGCGCCAGCCACATCTAGCGCTCCCCGGCGCTCGGCCGGCCCAAGCCCAACGGTCGCAACGTCCGCAACGCGAATCGGCGTGCCATTCGTCGCCACCCGCACCACCGCGGCTTCAATATCCGCGAGGGAGCGAATAAAACCGACGCCACGGACGATATACTCAACCCGGTTAATCTCGGTAGTGCGCGCACCAATATCGAGATTCGACTCAGCCACCGCTTGCATCACCTGCTCGAGGCTGACGTTGTAGTAACGCAGCGCGTCTGGATCCACATCGATTTGATATTCGCGAACGTAACCACCGATTGAAGCGACTTCGCTGATCCCTTCGGCAGCGAGCAGACCATAGCGGACATACCAATCTTGAATGGAGCGTAGCTCGTCCAAGTCCCAACCACCAAGCGGCTCACCATCGGGGTCACGGCCTTCCAGTGTGTATAAATAGACTTGACCAAGTCCCGTAGCATCAGGCCCTAAAGCGGGCTGTACGCCTGCTGGCAAAGTGCCCGGTGGTAAGCTGCTGAGCTTTTCCAAGAGTCGCGCGCGCGACCAGTAAAACTCAATATCCTCATTAAAAATAACTGAGATACTTGAGAAGCCGAACATCGACAAGGTGCGCACATCTTTTACACCTGGAACGCCCATTAATGCCACCGATAAGGGGTAGCTCACTTGGTCGTCGACATCTTGTGGTGAGCGGCCGGGCCATTCAGTGAAGACAATTTGCTGATTTTCACCAAGGTTTGGAATCGCATCAACTGCCACCGGTGAAGACGGTAAGCCAGTATCCCAGCGAAAAGGCGCGACGGCGACACCAGCAACAATGACGCCCACCGTTAGAAGGGCAACGACCAGCTTGTTTTGCAATAACCAGTGCACCATTAGTGGTTTCCTCCTGACAACACACCCATGTGATCACCACAGCGCAACATCCGCGAACCAAAATAAGGATTTAACAGCTCATCTTGTTCTTGTAACCAGTATGCGCCTTCACCGCGACGGGCCATCGGGCAAAACATCAAATGCAAATCACCATGATGATAGCCAGCTTCCGCAAGTGTAATCATGGCTTGCGAATGGGCATAAAACTGGTCACGTGCAACACTGATGCGGTCGACATGATGGGCATGGCCAGCACCAGTCGTTAATTGCTCGTGTTGTGTCGCCAACGCACTTGGCCAAGTCACCGCCGCCACCGCATCATGAAACTCAGTGGCCGCCTGTTGCCAAGCTGCTAAATCGTCGCTATGCAGTGCTGCCCACATTTGGTGATACGCCGCAAATACCGCACTGGCATCAACAGTTGAGTCAAACTCAACCGCAGCAGAGCTAGCAGCCGCATGTTCCGCATGCTCATCCGTGGTACCTGCGCTCCCGCCATGATGCTCGTGCCCAGTGGCTCCGCCACCTTGAGGAGCCATCATGCTTGGCCGACCGCGCAACTGCAGTTCGCTGTCAATGCGGAACGCACCGCGGCTCACCACGAGTTCATCCGCACTCAACCCGCTCAGCACTTCGTAACGGTCACCATAGCGACCACCCAGCTCAACCTCGCGCGCAGCAAAAGCGCCAGAGCTAGCCTCCTCTTGAACATAGACAACTGCACGTTTGCCGGTAATTAATGGCGCCGAAGCTGGAATCGTCAACACGCCCTCACGTTGCAGTTGTAATGTTGCCCGAACAAAACCACCGGCGGCCGCCACAAGATCATCGGCATCTAGCGCAATGCGCACACCACGCGTCCGCCGCTCATCGTCAATGCGTGGCGCCATCGATACAATCGTGCCACTTACTTCGCGCGCCGAACGATGACCCAGCGACAGCTGCAGTTGCACGCTGTCACCGACAACAAAATGGTTTACATCGCGCTCAAACACATCTAAAACCAGCCAGAGTTTGTTGCTATCAGCAATCGCAAGTAGCATGTCGCCAGTGTTCACATAATCACCCTGACTAACCGCCCGCGTTGTCACCAACCCAGAACTTGGTGCATGAATCACCACTCGCTCTTGTGCTTCACCGCGTTCAATCAAGGCGTCGATTTGTTCGGTGGTCATGCCAAGTAAACGCAGCCGCTCGCGTGCTGCGCGTAGGGTTTGCTGATGCCCTTCTTGCACAAATGCTGGGCCTTGACGGTTAGACAACCGGATTGCCTGCAAAAGCTCCTGCTGAGCCACTAAAAGCTCAGGGCTATAGAGCTCGATGAGCGGTTCACCTTGCGTCACCCGCGCGCCCTCATAATTCACTAACAAACGTTCAATGCGGCCACTTGTCCATGCACTAATCGAGGTTAAGCCGCGCTCGTCATAATCAAGCTGGCCAGTTAGTCGCAGTTCGTACTGGGCCAAGCCATCGCGCACCGGCTCGGTTTGTAAACCAAGCAGCGCCAAGCTGCGGCCACTGAACTCAATACGAGTGACATCGCCGTCGTCATCAGAACCTCCGGCAGCGACCGGAATAAGCTCCATTCCACAAATCGGGCAGCGATCATTCGGGTCCGTCGAACGGAAATTTGGATGCATTGAGCAGGTATACTCTTGCTCTTGCGTTTGGGTGAATAGCCCACCATCTGCAGCGCTTTGTTGTCCATTGCTAGAGTGTGCGTGGCCACTATGATCATGATGCTCGCCGTGGTCATGCGCATGCACAGGGGCTTGCAAACCAACACTCAAACTCAACGTAGTCGTAATCAAGACAGCAAATAGCGCCGTAATGGCGGCCGTGGTTTTAATCGTTTTCATGGTGAGCCTCGGTATCTAACTGATAGGCAAAAAAAGAATGAATGGTCGTGACCGCGTCGAGCTGATTCGCCAATGCGCGTTGATAAGCTAACGCAAAGGTCAGCCATTCCTGCTGACTGGCAAGGACGTCGGCAAAGGTCGTCGCGCTATTGGCATACTGTGTGAGGAGCGAAGCCACCGCTTGCTCCGATCGCGGCAATAAAACGTCGCCGTAAAGCTGGCGATTACGGTCGGCTTCTTGCCATTGATACAGCGCCATGCTTAATTCAGCTTGGAGTTCTAACTGCGTGCTTTGCCACCGTGCAATGGCGCTGTCCACGTTGGCCGCGGCGACGTCACGTTGTGCTTGATAACGGCCTCGCCAAATGGGTAATGACACGCCAACCATACCGCCCACTGTGCCCGACTCCATAGCCGTGTTCATATACTCCAAACCGACCATTAGCCGCGGCAGTCCCGCCGTACTGGCTATATCTTGCGCCACTTGCAATGCTTGTAACTCATATTCAGCGACTCGAAGTAATGGGCTCGCTTGCGTTAATTCCGCATACAATTCGCTTTGTTCACGGGGTAATTGACTCGCTTGCGCATGGAAACCGGCCAAACGCAGATCCGACTCGAATGGCTCCGTCACCCCTCGGCTTAAGGCGCTATTTACCCGCGCCAGTTGTGAGCTTTTTAAGGCTTGTAAATTGGCTAAGTCACTCGTGCTTTCTGCAGCTGCATTCTGCGCGCGTAAAAACTCACTTAAGCTAATATTCCCCGTGGCGTATTGTTGTTCCGCCACCAATACCAGCTGCGCGCGTAAGTCGGCCAAATCCTGTTGCACACGAATATTCTCTAACACATATAAATATTCGATCAGTGCCCGCATGACTGCAGTCGTCACCGCCGCTGTTTCTTCCAGGTAGCGTGCTTGCGCGGCGCGCAATCCGGCTTGGGCTTGCTCGATAGCCATGGCTCGACGTTTGAAAATCGGAATATCTTGGCTTACAGCGATTGTTCGCGAGTCAGTATTGTTCAAGCCTTGGCTCAGACTCAGTTCGGGATCCATGAGTGCACCGGCAGCCGTGACTTGTGCTTCGGCACTTCGCAGCTCAGCTTTTGCGGCTTGAATGCGCGGGTGATGTTCATAGGCATAGCGAATCATGGCCGCAATATCTGCATCACGAACCATAGCAGGTGCTTGTTGGGTGTGAACTTGGGCGGCCTGCAAATCCGCTGCGGCCAAATAACTTGGTTGGTAACTTGCGCAAGCAGCAAGGCCGCTAATCACGAATAGCGCCACAGCAAGTCGAATAAATTTGAATGAAAACATACAATTTGCCTATCCAGAAACAAAGTTTCCAGCACACCATTCCGGTTGCTGGCATGACAGTGATTGGATTAAGCAATAATCGGTGGGCGAGAGTTTTGCGCAGGCAATAACGAGTAGAAAGACTCGACAACCCAAGCCACATTGTGTGCTGGGCTTGGGAGGTGACATTCAAGGGTCACTAACGCAGCCATACAACCGTGGCCTGCTGAGACACAATGGCCGCAGTCTGCTGGGCAGTTTAAGTAGCAATCGCTACCTTGGTCACAGCAATCGTGATTGCTGTCGGCGCTATGACTGGTGTGATCAGGCGCGGCATGAGCAACAGCGGTATGCGCGACTTGCTCCTGCATTTTTGCCATCAGTTCGCAGTGTGCGTCGGCTTTTTCGGAGGGAGCGAGCGCTGAATGAACAGTGTCACTGGTCGTCATCCCATGCGCTAAATGCTGAATACCTGTGGTGTGCGTATTACCATACGCCGTCGCACCACCAGCAAATGGTAGTGTGACCAAGGTACTCAGAATAAAAATCACCAGCCAAAGCCGGCCATTTGTGCGCATGTGCTGCTCCTAAAATAACCAACACAGAATAGTCGCCGAGCGTAAAAAAGTAAAGAACTTTCCGCCTCCGATACCTTTGAACGAGCCTCGTATAGGCTATTCACCGCACTTGGTCGCCATATTCATTCATTTACCGCAAATTCAGATTTGTTTACCCCTTATTTTTGTTTATTCGGTTAAGTTATCGTTAGAATCGAACGGTTAAATCCTAAACACACACAACAAGGCTGCATTGAACGGCCACATGCAGGGAACTCAAAGATGAAGAAAACATTGATTGCGACAGCCCTTGCCGCACTACTTGTGACTCCTTTGGTTTACGCCGAAGAAGCCAAAGAAAATGGCGAGAAGAAAGAAGAAGAGAAAAGTTATTCGGATCTGATTAAAGATCTTGATGCCCACGAAGGACTATTTAACCTTTATCAAGATCCGAAAACTGGAAAAATGCAGTTTTCAATTGCTGATGAGCAACTCGACAAACCCTTCCTTTATTTTGCAACCACAGTAGACGGTGTCGTTGAAGCCGGTCATTTCCGTGGTAACTACCGGGAAACGAAAGTCGTTGAGTTCCGTCGTTACTTCGATCGCATTGACATCGTTGTGCTCAACAATAACTTCCACTTTGACGAAGACAGCGCACTTCATCGCGCCCGCGATGCTAACATCAGTGAAGCCACTGTTGCCTCTTTGAAAATCAAGAAGGAAGCTGACGGTCGCATTCTCCTCGACGCCGATGAGTTGTTCTTGAGTGAAGCACTGCACCGCGTATCGCCTTGGGCACGCCCAGGCGGAAACCAAGGCCCAGCATTTTCACTGGGTAATTTGAACCGTAACCAGTCACGCGTCATCAACAAGCGTGCTTACCCGAACAATATGGACGTGGTGGTTGATTATGTATTCAACAACGCCAATCCAACCGTCCGTGGCTCGAACGCAGTGACTGACCCGCGCTCAATTTCAATTAAGCTGCAGCACTCGTTTATCGCGCTTCCAGAAAACGACTTCCAACCACGTCGTGCCGATGCCCGCGTCGGTTACTTCGGTCAGCAAGTCACCAACATGACAACCGCAGACTGGACGCCGTTTAACGACGTCATCAACCGTTGGAACCTTGTGAAAAAAGACCCAGACGCTGAGCTGTCTGAGCCAGTTCAGCCGATTGTTTGGTGGATTGAAAACACCACCCCAGTGGAGTGGCGTGACACCGTTGCTGAAGGTGTGTTGGCATGGAATAAAGCGTTCGAAGCTGCTGGCTTCAAAAACGCGATTGAAGTTCGCGTGCAGCCAGACGACGCAGAATGGGATGCCGGCGACATTAATTACAACGTCATTCGTTGGACTTCGTCACCACGTCCGCCGTTCGGTGGCTATGGTCCATCGTTAGCAAACCCGCTGACCGGTGAGCTGATCGCTGCTGACATCATGATGGAATACGTCTACATGAGTAACCGTTGGATGGAGCACGAGATCTTCGCCGACGACGCTTATGGTTTAGCGCATCAACATGACGAAAATGGCCTGTACTGCAGCCAAGGTCACCTGATTCACTCAAACCTAATTGCCGGTCGCGCTATGGCGGATCTGCTTGGTAACGAATCAATTGAAGACAATGAGCTGCTGCGTCAAGGTATGATTCACGTCATCCTGCACGAAGTCGGTCATACTTTAGGTCTCAACCACAACATGAAAGCATCGATTTTGTGGGATGAGAAAGAAGTACACGACGCGTCTTTAACGCAAGGTGTACTCACTGGCTCAGTCATGGACTACGCACCAGTGAATATCGCACCGCCGGGAATGCAGCAAGGTGACTTCTATCAGTACGTCGTTGGTCCTTACGACGTTTGGGCTATCGAATACGGTTACAGCCCTGCACTTGACGACGCTGACGCCGAAGAAGCGCGCTTAGAAGCTATCCTCAGCCGCTCACACGAACATGGTCTGGCGTTCGGTAACGACGCTGACGACATGCGCGCACCGGGCCGTCACATCGACCCGCAAGTCATGATCGGCGATATGTCATCAAACCCAGTGGCGTATGCACTTGGTCGCTTCCAAGTCGTCAATCACACTCTTGATAACTTGCTTGAGCGCACCCGTGTAGACGGTCGTTCGCATCAGCGCACCGCGACCACTGCCGGCCGTTTGTTTGGTCAATATTCAAGCCAAGCGGGCGTAATCTCACGTCAAATCGGCGGTGTTTACGTTGAGCGTGCGGTGGTTGGTCAAGGCGCAGATGCCAAACCATTTACTCCAGTACCACGCGAGCGCCAGAAAGCAGCTATGCAAGCATTGAAAGACCATGTCTTTGCACCTGACGTCTTGCATCGTATGGAGCCAGTTCTTGCCTACATGCAGAACGAGCGTCGTTTCTTCAACCACTCTGGTCAAAACGAAGATCCGAAGTTCCACAGCATGGTCTTGAACATGCAACGTAACGTCTTTAATCACGTATTACACCCTTGGGTATTACAACGGATTACTGACAGCACGCGGTATGGTAATGAATATCCATTGCATGAAATGATGGGCGACCTGACTGATGCGGTGTTCCAAGCCAACAAGCCGTTAACCACCACCAGCAAGAACCTGCAAATTGAGTACGTCCAACGCCTACTTAACGTTGCTGGTTTCGAAGGCAGTGGTAGTTACGACAACTTGAGCAAAGTGGCTGCCACCGCTCAACTTAATCGTATTCGTGCCATGCGTGCGCCACGTCGTTCAGACTTTGAAGCAACGTCGCACTACGACTATATTAAACGTATTATCGACAACGCGTTTAATAGCTAAGATTGTCCAAGTGACAGTCGCAGCATAAGGATGGCTTAATGCTGAAACTTGGACCTGCCACGTTAGTCGCCGCGGCCTTTATCGGCCCCGGCACTGTGGTTACCGCCTCAGTGGCAGGGGCAAGTTTCGGTTATGCATTGGTTTGGGCGCTCGCCTTTGCAATAGTAGCCACCATGATTCTGCAAGAAATGTCCGCTCGGGTTGGTGTTGTGACGCAACGCGGCTTGGGCGAAAACTTGCGAACTGTGATAGAGCGCCCTTCTTTGCGTCTCCCCTTTTATATTCTCGTCATTGCTGCTGTCGTCATTGGCAACGCAGCTTACCAAGGTGGCAACCTCACCGGGGCTAGTATTGGCGCCGAGGGGCTCCTCGGTACGCATCCGTTTGCCTTTAATTTGTGGGCCGTCGTCATCGGTGCTATTGCCGTTATTGTCCTCTGGCAAGGAAAATACAAAACCGTCGAGCGTACGCTTATTGGTTTAGTCATGCTCATGAGTGTGGCGTTCTTAATTACCTTTTTTCTGACGCGTCCAGACTGGTTATCGCTGGTTCGCGGATTTGTCCCGCGTATTCCCGATGGGGGTGCATTCACCATGATGGCGCTGATTGGCACCACGATTGTGCCCTATGCGTTGTTCTTACACGCCGATAGTGCCCGCGAACGCTGGCAAGACACGGAAACCAAACAAGCGCTGCGCGAAGCACGCGCTGATATCGCCACCTCCATACCAATTGGCGGCTTAATTACCTTAGCGATTCTTTCTACCTCTGCCTCGGCTTTTTTTGCCCACCAACTCACCATTCAGGGGCCTGCTGATTTAGCCAACTCGATTGAACCTGTGTTTGGTCGTTTCGCCGGAATGCTCATGGGTGCGGGCCTATTTGCCGCCGGGATTTCTTCCGCCATTACAGCACCGTTAGCCTCGGCTTATGCCTTAACCGGCATTTTAGGCTGGTCACGCGAACTCAATGGCAAAGGGTTTCGTGCGGTTTGGTTGGGGATTATTTTGATTGGCGTGACGCTATCGTCACTAGAAATTCGTCCGTTAACACTGATTCTTTTCGCCCAAGTCACCAATGGGCTGTTACTACCCCTTATTGCGCTTTTCCTGCTGCTTGCGGTCAATCATCGCGCCATGGGACAGTATCGCAACAACCGCCAACAAAACCTCCTTGGCTTCATCGTTTTCCTGTTCGCCTGCCTACTCTGCGCCCGCACCCTCTGGTTCGCGTTCAACTGATGGGCTTAGGTTGTGAGGCTGGGCCTAGCTTCGCTGGCACGGATCAAAAAAGCCGGCACCTATAAAGGCACCGGCTAGTCTATCGGAGCGCAGTCAGAAACCTCGATAACAAGGCGGAGTCGGGGCAATTGAAGGAGCGTACATATAAGTACGTGACTGATTGCGCACCGATTCCAACGCCGTTAGCGAGGAGTTCTGACAAGCGACCTACCAGAGGATGACGCGTTGCTCTTCTGGTAAGTACATCCCATCCCCCTCCTGCACATCAAAAGCTTCGTAGAAACCTGGGATGTTGCGTGGGGCGCCTAGTGCGCGATATTTGCCTGGGGCGTGTGGGCCGCGGGCTAGTTGTGCGCGCATGGCGTCGTCGCGGAACTTAATTTTCCAGATTTGCGCCCAGCTAATAAAGAAGCGCTGTTCGCCGGTGAAGCCGTCCATGACTGGTGATGGCTGACCGTCGAGTGACTTCTGGTAGGCGCGGAATGCGCTTAACAAACCGACGTGGTCGCCGATGTTTTCACCGAGTGATACACGGCCGTCGACGTTCATGCCTGGCAGTGGTTCAAACTGTGAGTATTGGTCAACCAGTTTGCCGGTTAGGGCTTCGAACTGTTCGCGATCTTGGTCGGTCCACCAGTTGCGGAGGTTGCCGTCGCCGTCGTAGCGTGAGCCTTGGTCGTCAAAACCGTGACCGATTTCGTGGCCGATGACGGCACCGATGCCGCCGTAGTTGACTGCGTCGTCGGCATTCATATCAAAGAATGGCGGTTGCAGGATACCGGCTGGGAAGACGATTTCGTTCGCGGTTGGGCTGTAGTAAGCGTTCACTGTTTGTGGTGACATGCCCCAACGAGTGCGATCGACTGGCTGGCCGAGATCTTCGATATTACGGTCGTAACCAAAGTTTGCAACGCGGATCGTGTTACCGATTAAGTCATTTGGCTGAATATCGAGGTCTGAGTAATCACGCCAGACGTCTGGGTAGCCAATTTTCGGGGTGAACTTGGCTAACTTGTCGAGGGCCATAACTTTGGTGTCTGGGGTCATCCACTCAAGTTCTTCGATTGACTCTTCCATGGCGACTAACAGGTTGTCGATCAACTCGCCCATGCGTGCTTTGGCTTCTGGTGGAAAGTAACGAGCGACGTATTCTTGGCCGAGGACTTCACCTAAAGCGCCATTCGTGGCTTGGACGCCGCGTTTCCAGCGTTCTTGTTGCTCTGGTGTACCACTTAAGGTGGTTGAGTAGAAGTCAAACTGGATATCGGCGATGCGGCTGTGTAGGCGCGACGCAAAGTTACCGAGCAAACGAACTTGCAGGTAGTCTTTCCAAGTTTGCAGGTCGACGTCGTTGTACATTTGGCCGAGCGCTTCAATGTAGCTTGGTGTGTTAACGATGATGTACTCGGCGTGGTCAACACCTGACAGGGTGGCCACTGCGTCATAATCGATGCCGCCCATTAATGCGCGAACTTCGTCGATGGTCATTTTGTTGTAACGCGCTTCTGCGTCACGAATTTCTAAGCGCGTCCAATGATGCTCGGCAAGCTGCTTCTCGAGGTCGTAAATACGCTGAGCAGCGTCTGCGGCATTGTCATGACCGGCTTCGGTCAACATGGCTTCTAAGTACTCGACATACTTAGTACGGATGTTTTCGAAATCTTCACTGTCACGGAAATAGTAGTCACGGTCTGGTAAACCTAAACCTGACTGACTCATATGCAATGCGTAGATTTCTGGGTTTTTGGCGTCGGTTGACACGTACATGCTGAATGGACCACCGAGGCCGTCACGGCGCATTGACGCCATGGTCGTGGTCAGTTCTTCGTGGCTGGAAATTGCCGCGATACGGTCAAGCATCGGCAGAATAGGTGTAATCCCTAATTCTTCGATGAGGTCTTCGTTCATGAAAGAAGCGAAGAAGTCACCAATTTTCTGCTCGTTGCTACCGTGCGCTGCATTTTTCTCTGCAGCTTCTTCGATAATACCGCGTAAGCGAATTTCGTTTTGCTCGGCTAGAATGTTGAATGCACCGTAGGTTGAGCGGTCAGATGGAATTTCGGTGTTGTTATACCAGGTGCCGTTGACGAACATGAAGAGGTCGTCTTGTGGACGTACGCTCATGTCGAAATCTTCCAGCATGAGGCCAGAAGTCAGTTGCTGTGCTGGTTGGGCAGATTGCTGTTGGTTGTTATTTTGATCTGCTGATTGTTGCGCTGGTGAGCAAGCTGCAAGGCCTAAAGCCAATGCAATACTCGCGGCAACTAGTGTTACCTTTTTCATAGGGGTCCCGCCTGATTTTAACGTTTAGGTAGTTGTTAAAAGATTGTACAAACGGGAACTAGTGTAAGACTTTGTTAGCGATTTAGCAAAGCTCGCAGCCGCCTCTGACCCGAGCTTTACCGCAAATTACAGCATGTGGCCGAATTTCTTGCTCTTGGTCGCTAAATAATACTCGTTATGCGGTGTGCCTTCGGTGATATGTGGCAAACGTTCAACGACGTTAACGCCACATTCGGCAAGCTTCTCGAGTTTTTTCGGGTTGTTGGTCATCAGTCTTAGCGACTTCACGCCCAGTTTTTCTAACATCCCTGCGGCGATATCGTATTCGCGAGCATCCGGCGCAAAACCCAGAATTTCATTGGCTTCGACGGTGTCGAGGCCTTTGTCTTGTTCAGCATAGGCACGAATTTTGTTGATCAGACCAATGCCCCGCCCTTCTTGGCGCAAATAGATAATCACGCCGCGTCCAGCGTCAGCAATTTTCGCCATCGCTGCCTCAAGTTGCGGACCACAGTCACAGCGTTGGCTGTACAGTGCATCACCGGTTAGACATTCAGAATGAACGCGCGCTAACACGGGCTCTGCTGTCGTAACATCACCAAGGACCAGAGCGACATGCTCTTTCCCTTTTGGGTCTTCAAAGCCAACCAATTTGAACTCAGCAAACTTAGTTGGTAATCGCGTTTCCGCGGCAATTTTCATTTCGGCAATGTTGGTCATGCTGACTACCACTCTTAATCAACCTGGGTGAGCGCGAATTATACCAGTGTTAGGACCAAATTGCCGCATGCCTGGGCGGGGAAAAATCGATAGCTGTATTCGTGAAAAGAATTTTAAGCACTCAAATTCTAATCGCTAATAACAAAAACGCACTCAAATGAGTGCGTTTTCGAAGTTTTCTGGTGCTTTTAGTTACTGCGTGCTTTTAGTTGCTGCGTGGCAGAGGCGCCATACCGGAACCTAAAACCTGGTCGAAAAACTCACCGTTACGGCGGCGCTCTTCTTCAAGTTGCGCGCGCGTCACACACCGAGTTGTCCGCATGTGCGAACCGGTCTGGCGTTCAGAGCGACAAACAACCTGTTGCGAGTCATCACCCATCACTAAAGCTTGTAAGCGCTCATGCAAATTGAACAAACGCTGCTTCTCGTCCGAGTTCATTTGCTCAACATCGGTGCGGTTACCGATTAATGCGCGTAGGTTGTCCTGAATATTATTGAACTGGTTTAACTCACGCTGCGTCAGTTGACGCGGCTCGCCGTCTTGAATGGAGTTGTGCAGGTTGTCAAGAAACGCAACGTATTCTGGAATAGACACTTGCTGCGGTTGTGCCGTGACTGTGCTATTTGCCGTAGTTCCAGAACCGGAGCTTGCGCAGCCACTCATAAAAGCGACGCAAACCGCCGCTGTTGCCAATAGTTTGATTAATTTCATGGTTACATCCCCCTTGTGAGGTCGACACCTTAACAACCCATTAACAAGGCTACAACGGCTAGTGACATTTTGTTACAAATTAACCGCTGAATAGGCTAAATTTTCAGCTCAACAACCGCTGCTCTCAGGCATTTACCAAAAGAATAGGCCTGTCAAAGACAACAAAAAACCCACCGCTCTGACAAAGAGTCGGTGGGTTTTAGTACAACGGTTAGGTTCTTAGCGAACCAAGTTGTTGCTTACTTTTTCTTGGCTTTTTTGTTTGGCAGATCCGTAATTGAACCTTCCATCACTTCCGCCGCTAAACCAACGGATTCGTGCAGCGTTGGGTGAGCATGCACGGTGAGTGCGATATCTTCCGCATCAGCGCCCATTTCAACTGCAAGGCAGATTTCACCAAGCAATTCACCGGCGTGAGCACCAACCATGGCGCCACCAAGAATACGATGAGTTTCTTTGTCGAAGATCAGCTTGGTAAAGCCGTCGGTTGCGCCTGACGCAATCGCGCGACCAGAAGCAGACCATGGGAACACTGCGGTTTCAATCGCGATACCCTGCTCTTTTGCTTCTTTCTCAGTTAAGCCAGCCCATGCAACTTCTGGGTCAGTGTAAGCAATTGAAGGAATAACTTTCGGGTCGAAGTAATGCTTCTTACCGGAAATAACTTCCGCAGCGACGTGACCTTCGTGGACTGCTTTGTGTGCCAACATTGGCTGACCAACAATATCGCCAATCGCGAAAATGTGGTCAACGTTCGTGCGTAATTGCTTATCGACTTCGATGAAGCCACGGTCAGTGACCTTAACACCCGCTTTTTCGGCACCAATTTTCTTGCCATTCGGCGTACGGCCAACCGCAACGAGTACCGCGTCATATTTAACCGGTTTCTCTGGTGCGTTTTTGCCTTCGAAAGTGACTTCGATGCCGTCTTTCTTCGCTTCAACTTTCGTGACCTTGGTTTCCAGCATGATGTTGTCGAACTTCGACTTCATCGATTTGGTGAAAACTTTGATCAAGTCTTTGTCGGCCGCTGGGATTAATTGGTCCATGAACTCGACGACATCGAGTTTTGAACCCAATGCGCTGTATACACAACCCATTTCTAAACCGATAATACCACCGCCCAAAATCAACATTTTCTTCGGTACGAATGGTAATTCGAGGGCGTCAGTTGAGTCCCAAATACGCTCGTCGTCATGCGGAATAAACGGCAATTCAACTGGCTGAGAACCCGCAGCGATAATTGCATTTTCAAACTTGATCACGGTTTCTTCGTCGCCAGAAACTTTCAGTTCATTTGCGCCTGTGAACTCACCTTTACCGGTGACAACTTTCACTTTACGCATTTTCGACATTTGGCCTAAGCCGCCAGTCAACTGACCGATAACTTTTTCTTTGTGCGCACGGATTTTGTCCAAGTCGATTTTTGGCTCGGCAAAAGTAACGCCAGCGTCGCCTAAATGCTTGGCATCTTCAATGTGCTTCGCTAAGTGCAGCAGCGCTTTTGAAGGAATACAGCCGACGTTCAAACAAACACCGCCAAGAGATTTGTAGCGTTCGACCAGAACGACTTCTAGACCTAAATCAGCTGCACGGAATGCTGCTGAATAACCACCTGGTCCGCCACCTAAAACGACGACCTGTGTTTTAATTTCGTTGCTCATGTTGACCCCTATTGTTTACCGCCAGCTGCTGCGCCAGCCATACAATTCAATTTTCGCGCAATATTGTACCGAGAAAATCTCGGTACGTCTTGTTTCATGCCCCGATTAGAGAATGATTTTGCGCAAATCTGCCAAGACTTGGCTTAAGTACACAGTGAACCGTGCTGCTAACGCGCCGTCAATCACACGATGGTCGTATGACAAGCTCAATGGCAGCATTAACCGCGGTTCAAATTCCTTACCATTCCAAACCGGTTTCATATCGCTCTTCGAGACACCAAGAATAGCGACTTCTGGTGCGTTCACAATTGGCGTAAACGCTGTACCACCAATACCACCTAGGCTCGAAATCGACATACAGCCACCTTGCATATCAGCGGCTTTGAGCTTGCCATCACGAGCACGAATGCTGACATCCGCAAGCTCTTTCGACAGCTCAATAATGCCTTTTTTGTCGACGTCGCGAATGACCGGAACAACCAGACCATTAGGCGTGTCGACCGCAATACCGATGTGAATATACTTCTTCATAACCAAGTGCTCACCGTCTTCATGTAACGACGAATTAAACACCGGGAACTCAGCCAAGGCTTTCGCTAACGCTTTCATAATGAAAACGAGCGGCGTGAATTTCACGTCCGACTTGCGCTTCGCCAGTTGCTCATTCTCTGCTTTGCGGAACGCTTCGAGCTCGGTAATATCGGCTTCGTCGAACTGCGTCACATGTGGAATCGTGACCCAATTGCGGTGCAAGTTCGGCCCGGAAATCCGCTGAATCCGCGTCATTTCCACTTTTTCAATCTCACCAAACTTACTGAAGTCGACTTTCGGTTGAGCAATCACTTGCAAGCCACCTTCACCACCGGTACTTGGCGCTGACGATGCTTTCGGACGCGACAATTCATACTTCACATAATCTTGCACGTCTTCTTTCAGCACACGATTCTTCGGACCTGAACCCTTCACTTTCGACAAGTCGACACCAAACTCACGTGCCACACGGCGCACCGCAGGTGACGCATGAACTAACCCTTCCTCTTTGCCTTTGCGGGCAAGCGGATGATCCGGTACTGGTGGGTCGCGGCGTTCGCTGCGACTGCTGTCGGCAGGCTTCTCACTCGCGCTACTGTCGTCGCTTGCTGCTTTGCTCTCGCTCGTTGCAGCTGCGCTTGCTGACTCTTCCTCAGCATCGCTGTCGTCAGCGTCTTCACCCGCAATTTCCAACTCGAGAACCAGCGAGCCTTCGCTCACTTTATCACCAACTTTCACTTTCAGGCTCTTCACCTTACCCGCTTGTGGGCTTGGTACGTCCATCGTGGCTTTGTCAGTTTCCAGCGTAATTAAACCGTCTTCTGCGGCTACTTCATCGCCTTCACTCACAAGCACTTCAATAACGTCTACTTCGCCTGAATCACCAATGTCCGGCACTGTGACTTCAATTACTTGCGAACCACCAGAAGACTTCTTCGACTTGCTTGCTGCAGGCTTTTCTTCTGCTTTTGGCTCGTCTTTTGGTTCTTCCTTGGCTTCTTTTTTCGGCTCTTCTTTGGCTTCTTCTTTAGGTGCGTCTTGCGCTTTTTCCTCAGCGCTGTCGTCACCCGCTTCGATCATCGCCAGCAAATCGCCTTCACTGATTTTGTCGCCCACTTTGACTTTCAAACTGGTCACTTTGCCCGCGAATGGCGCTGGAATATCCATCGACGCCTTATCGCTTTCAACAGTCACGAGTGAGTCTTCAGCATTAACGCTGTCGCCTTCACTGACCAAAATCTCAATGACTTCAACACCATCCCCACCAACGTCGGGAACTAAGACTTCTTTTTCAGCGGCCATTGTTTGCTCCTTATGCGTTTAGTGGGTTCATTTTTTC
Source organism: Aliidiomarina haloalkalitolerans (assembly GCF_003987315.1). Taxonomy (GTDB): domain Bacteria; phylum Pseudomonadota; class Gammaproteobacteria; order Enterobacterales; family Alteromonadaceae; genus Aliidiomarina; species Aliidiomarina haloalkalitolerans. The sequence goes on along the minus strand of NZ_PIPI01000005.1, from coordinate 92,609 downwards.
AACATCGATACCGAAGTCTTTAATCGCTTTAGCGACTACTTTCTTGTCGATATCACCCGCTTTTGCTAGTTCCGCCAACGCAGCTACCACAATGTAGTGAGCATTCACTTCAAAGTGACGACGCAAGTTTTCGCGGCTGTCTGAGCGACCAAAACCGTCCGTGCCAAGGACGCGATAAGGTGCTGGTACCCATGCCCGAACTTGATCCGCATACAGCTTCACATAGTCAGTGGCAGCGATAACTGGGCCAGAGCCTTGCTCAAGCGCTTTGGTAATGTACGCCTGCTTTTCTTTCTTAGTTGGGTTCAGCATGTTGTAACGTTCAACGTCTAAACCATCGCGAGCGAGTTCATTGAATGACGTTGCACTAAACACCGTCGCTTCAATATCAAAGTCGTTCGCCAACATATCGGCGGCTTTGCGAACTTCTTGCAAAATGGTACCTGAACCTAACAACCGCACTTTGCCTTTGGCTTTCTTCGCTTTGACTTGGTCAAGCTTATAGATACCGCGCAAAATGCCTTCTTCAACGCCTTCTGGCATTTCTGGCTGTTTATAGTTTTCGTTCATCACGGTCAGGTAGTAGAACACGTTTTCTTGTTCCGCGAACATGCGACGCATACCGTCTTGCACGATCACCGCGACTTCATAACCATAAGTTGGGTCATAAGTAATACAGTTTGGAACCGTACCAAAATGAACATGGCTATGGCCGTCTTGGTGCTGCAAACCTTCGCCGTTCAGTGTCGTCCGACCGGCTGTACCGCCAACCAAGAAACCACGTGCTTGGCTATCGCCTGCCGCCCAAACTAAATCGCCGACACGTTGGAAACCAAACATCGAGTAGTAGATATACACCGGGATCATTGGCTCGTCATTGGTCGAGTAGCTCGTTGCTGCTGCCACCCAAGACGCCATTGCACCCAGTTCGTTAATCCCTTCTTGCAGTACCTGACCTTTCTTATCTTCACGATAGTAAGCGACTTGGTCAGCGTCTTGCGGGGTATACTTTTGGCCTTGGCTCGAGTAAATCCCAACCTGACGGAACAAGCCTTCCATACCAAATGTACGTGCTTCATCAGGAATAATTGGTACCACGCGCTGACCGATCTTTTTGTCTTTCAGCATGGCGGTTAATACCCGCACAAAAGCCATCGTGGTTGAAATCTCACGATCACCTGAACCTTTCAGAACGGCGTCAAAGGCTTTCAATGAAGGCACTTCAAGTTCAACGCTAGTCTCTGCGCGACGAACTGGCATAAAGCCACCGAGTTTCTCGCGACGTTCGCGCAAGTACTTCATTTCATCGCTGTCTTCGTCAAACTTATAGAATGGAATATCTTCGAGTTTGTCGTCTGGAATTGGAATATTGAAACGGTCACGGAAGTGTTTAATGGCATCCATATCCATTTTCTTCACTTGGTGAGCAACGTTTTTACCTTCACCAGCGGCACCCATGCCATAACCTTTTACGGTCTTCGCAAGAATGACCTGAGGGCGACCTTTGGTGTTCACCGCTTTATGGTAAGCCGCGTAAACTTTAACTGGATCGTGGCCACCACGGTTTAAACGCCAGATGTCTTCGTCAGACAGGTTGGCAACCATGGCTTTGGTTTCTTCGGTCTTACCAAAGAAATGCTCACGCGTGTAAGCGCCGCCTTTGGCTTTGTAATTCTGATACTCACCATCGACGCTAGTTTGCATAATTTCAGCCAGCTTGCCTTCGGTGTCGCGATACAACAATGGATCCCAGTAGCGGCCCCAAATGACTTTAATCACTTCCCAGCCAGCGCCGCGGAAGGTACCTTCCAATTCTTGAATAATTTTGCCGTTACCACGAACCGGGCCGTCTAAGCGCTGTAAGTTACAGTTCACCACGAACGTTAGATTATCGAGACCTTCACGTGTGGCGAGGCCAATAGCACCTAAGCTTTCTGGCTCGTCCACCTCACCGTCACCGAGGAAACAGTAAACCCGCTGGTTCGAGCAATCTTTAATGCCACGGTCGGTCAAGTACTTGAGGAAGCGTGCAGTATAAATCGCCTGCATTGGACCAAGACCCATCGATACCGTCGGGAACTGCCAAAAATCTGGCATCAATTTCGGGTGAGGATATGACGAAATACCATTGCCGTCGACTTCTTGACGGAAACCGTCAAGTTGCTCTTCGGTAATCCGGCCTTCAAGGAAAGCACGGGCATAAATACCCGGAGAAACGTGACCTTGAATAAACAGGAAGTCACCACCGTCGCCATTGCTTGGCGCTCGGAAGAAATGGTTGAAACCAACATCGTACAACATTGCCGAAGAAGCAAAACTAGAAATGTGACCTCCCAGCTCAAGCTCTTTTTTCGAGGCGCGTAAAACCATGGCCAACGCATTCCACCGAATCGCCGCACGAATACGCGCTTCTAACGTATGGTCGCCTGGCATGACGGGCTCTTGGCTCACTGGAATCGTATTTAAATACGCGGTCGTTGGCTGATAAGGCAGGTACGCACCACTGCGACGGGCTTTATCAATCAGTTGCTCTAACAGGAAGTGCGCGCGTTCTGGACCTTCAGCGTCAAGCACTGCTTCTAGGGCGTCCAGCCACTCCTGCGTTTCCTGTTGGTCAATATCGTGTTGATCTAAATCTGCCATAATGATTCCTTACTTCTCCATTGGAGTCGATAAAGGTTCACTCCGCCGCAACGCTCGCTGCAGCCGGGTGTGTTCCCGATTCAGGTGTAACAAAGTTTTCTCAATATAGGCTAAATGCTGATGACAAGCGTCACGCGCTGCTTCAGGTTCGCGTGCAATAATGGCATCGACAATAGCCTGACGGTGTACTTGTAGCTGTTCCCGCACGTCGCTCCGTTCGGACAAGACTGCAAGGTTACGCCGCATGTTTTCTTTCAATAAATCACGCATGCCGCGCACTAAGTGCAACAACACCACGTTGTGTGATGCTTCGGCAATACTGGTGTAAAACTGCATTAATGCTTCCGCTTGCTGCTCGAGTGGGGCTGCCGCCACGTTTGCTATATGTTGGAAGCTCTGCGCAATGTGTTCAAGGTCGCTGTCGGTCCCCCGCATTGCCGCATAAAAAGCCGATACGCCTTCAAGCGCATGGCGGAATTCAAGCAAATCAAACTGAGACTCTGGATGCCGAGCAAGCAATTCAAACAATGGCTCGCTGACGTGTTGGTCGAGTGCTCCGGACACATATGTACCGCCGCCTTGGCGACGATTAACCAGCCCTTTCACTTCGAGTTTTTGAATGGCTTCGCGTAACGACGGCCGCGACACCTGAAACTGAGCAGCAAGATCGCGCTCGGAGGGCAGCTTTTGCCCCGCGCTCCAAGTTCCAGCAACGATCATTGACTCGATTTGAGCAACAATGACGTCGGACAACTTTGTTTGTGCAACTCGTTGAATCATAATGCCTTCGTAGCTTAAGGTGCGTTAAATCCGGCTTGAATCAGTAGATTAAATTGGTCTTACCAATTTACCAGAGGCCGACATTATAACGCTGAATGCATGAAAAACCAATCACCCTAAGCTACCCAATTGGTCATACCTCCTTGCTTACTGCAGCAACCATGGTTTAACGCACCCAATTAACGCACCCAATTAACGCACCCAACCTAACAAGGTTGCTATCGCTACCACAACAAGCAATAGAATCATGCTGCGTCGAGCTAAATTCACTAATAACTCGGCTTCCGATTTGTTGTCATCGGCGTTGATATTGACGTCTTCAGCAGCAACTGCAATTTCCGTTAACTGCAATTCCGCTTGCTCTGGTGCCCGTCCAAGAACCCGTAGCCATGCAGGCATCGCCCGCGAGAAATGGCCAACCAACAAATAGGCAAAACCAGCTACACGCAATGGCAACCACTCAACCCAAGCCATCAGACGCGGATAGTCTTCGGCACGACTGCGCAAAATACCATAAGCGAGCGCGCCAGCAGCACCAAATAAAACAAACCAGAATGACACGGCGAAATAATAACGGAAGTTAAGCCATATCACTTGGCGGCCAATGGTCATGTCTTCGTGCGGCGAATATTTTAGAATTTTAGCCGCTTCAGCAAGGGCTTCTTCGTCGCCACGTTCGGCGGCCAGAAAATAGTCACGCAGCGCTTTGCGTTGTGGTCGGCAGCCAATCACGAGGGTGAGAATGAGCACGCTTACCAAGACACTACCGACTCCACCACCGGCTAACCACAATAACAATGCCAATAGAATGGCCGGTGCGATGAGTAAGAGTGGTCCGAACAATTCGTGTTCATGCCAGTCACGCATTTGCTCGTGCTCTCGTAACCACGTGTCCCAGCGCTGCGCGAGCGGGTCGATCTGCCAAGCGTCGGGAGTTACTCGTAAACGCTCAATAATTAAGGCAATAAACAATGAAAAAACTAGCATGTTGCTGTCATCCTCGATGTAATCGTGACGCAAGCCAGCAAGCTTGCGATTTTGTGCGCAATGCACTGTCCTTTACTGCAATTCGTTACGTCAATCTTCTTGTTGCGCTTCTTGTTGCGTTTCCTGTTGCAATAAACTGCGAAAATAATCCCAATTAAACGCTGGGCCAGGGTCGGTTTTGCGTCCCGGTGCAATATCTTCATGGCCAACAATTCGGTCAGCAGAAAGACGCGGATAGTGCTTTGTTAACGCGCCAGCCACCTGCGCTAAAACCTGATACTGTGATTCAGTGTAGGGCGTGTTATCGGTTCCCTCAAGTTCAATTCCAATCGCAAAATCATTACAACGCTCGCGCCCTTGCCAACTCGAGACCCCAGCATGCCAAGCCCGCTGATCAAAATCCACATACTGAATAATTTCGCCGTCGCGCCGGATCAAGCAATGAGCAGATACGCGCAAGCCTTCCAGCGGTGCAAACTCAGAATGTGCAGTACAGTCTAATTCGCCCAAAAATAAATCCGTGATAAACTCTCCACCAAACTGCCCAGCTGGCAAACTGATACCGTGAACCACCAGTAAACTGATATCGTTTGGGTCTGGACGCGCGTCAACGTGTGGCGACGGGCAATACCGAACACCCTGTAAACGGTGCTGTTTAATCGCAAAAGCGGCTGCTGACTTGGCAGTTAAGGTAGACTTCGGCATATGCATTGCTGGCCTGTTTCGTAACTTATCATGCACTTAAGTATCCGAGTTTAGCGACAAAAGTAAAGCAAGAGGCGTTTCTCATGCAGTCAGACCAAGATACAAGTAAGACCTTTGGCCGCTGGTTTAACTGGCTGGCGTGGATTCTCCTGTTGTTTGTTTTTTATTGGTTTTTTAGCGGCTACCTCGAAGAACAAGAAAATCCCAACCAACAAGTGCGCAGTTATCATGACGGTCAAGTTGCGGTCGTCGAGCTCGATCAAAACCGCGCTGGCCATTACCTTGCCAATGGTCGCATTAATGGTCGCCTGGTGACCTTTTTACTCGATACCGGCGCGACTCAGGTCGCCATTCCCGGGCGCATGGCTAATTTACTTGGCGTTGAGCCAGGACCCGCGGTGCAAGTTCGCACTGCTAGCGGAATTGCCACCGCCTATCGAACTGAAATTGCCGAGCTGCAACTTGGTGACATTCGGTTGTATAATGTTGCCGCAACCATTGTGCCGGATTATGACAGCGAGCACATATTACTCGGCATGAGTGCGCTGCGGTCGCTCGAATTTACCCAGCGCGATGGTGTTCTCACCATTCGTCAGTAAGCCCACGGACGCCAAGGAACGATAATTCCATGACCATTGAAGTACCCTACCAAGCAGAACTCGAACGCACCTTAAGCGAACAGGTGCATGCTGCACTTGTTGAAGACCTCGGCGGCGTTGCTGATGCTGACCACGATATTACCGCCAGCCTGATTCCTGCTGAAGCGCAAGCCGAAGCCCGTTTAATTACTCGGGAAGCAGGCGTTATTTGTGGCGTTGCATGGGTTAACGAAGTGTTTCAGCAACTTAATCACCCAACTTATGGTGCAGTGAGCATTGACTGGTTCGTAGCCGATGGCGATAGCGTCGAGCCCGATCAAGTGCTCTGCCATTTGCGTGGTCCGGCGCGAGCCTTACTAACCGGTGAACGCACCGCCATGAACTTCCTGCAAACCTTGTCAGCCACTGCCACCGTGGTTGCCAACGCAGTGAAGCACTTAGCCGGCAGCAACACCGAGTTGCTCGACACCCGCAAAACGATTCCAGGTTTACGCCTAGCGCAAAAATACGCCGTCCGCTGTGGTGGTGGTAGCAATCATCGCATCGGCTTGGCCGACGCCTTTTTAATTAAAGAAAATCACATTGCTGCCTGTGGGAGTATTGCTGCTGCCGTTGCAACCGCACGAGCGAATTTCCCTGGCCGTTGGGTTGAAGTTGAAACGGAGTCACTTGCCGAGCTCGAACAGGCCTTAGCTGCTGGTGCCGACGTGATTATGCTCGATAACTTCTCAATGGACGATATTGCCACGGCTGTTGCACTGACCGCTGGGCGTGCAAAACTGGAAGTGTCGGGCAACATTACCCCTGAAAAACTCGCCGACTATGCCCGTTGTGGTGTCGACTATATTTCCTCGGGCGCCTTGACCAAACATGTCCAAGCACTCGACTTGTCGATGCGCATCACTACTTTACTTTGAACACGTTACTCGATACACATTGCTTTAAACACGTACGAAGAAACACGTGCTGAAAAAACGCTAGACGATCGCTGAATTCGCGGTCGTTTGCTTTTCACCTGTCGGTTCCTTTGCTATTGATGAAGGCCTTAATTTCATCGCCAAAAGGAATCGGCACATGCCTCGTTTACCCTTACTCAACGCACCGCAATTTAGCGGTTTCATTCGTGGTTTTAACCTCATCGAATTAATGGTCGTGGTTGCCATACTCGCTATTCTCACCTCGTTTGCAGTTCCCGCTTATTCTGACTACAACCAGCGTGCCAAAGCCGGTGCCGCACTCATGGGCCTGCAACCATGGCAAACCGCGATTAATTTGTGTTGGCAAATGCAGGGGACCTTGTCGCCCTGTAGTCAGTTTGGTCAGCGCGGTATTCCGGCGGTGACGACGCCGTTGCCAAGCGGTATTGCTAGCCTCGCTGCCGGTACCCAAGCCGGTTCCATTGCCGCAGAACTAGAAGTCGTCAGCCAAGCGGGAACGCCGGTGCGGATTGAATTACGGCCAAGTACCACAGCCACCCAATTACATTGGCAACTCGCCTGCTCCGACTATAGCGACAGCGGCACAATGCGGATTCCGCATTGCAGTAGTGCGTTATAAACAGGAGTACAACCATGCACCAGTTACCTGAAACCCTCGGGCAGTTTATAGCGCAACACGCCCTGAATCAGTGTTCGGACTTACATCTCGAAGCGCAGCAAGATGGTTACCGTTGGCGAGCACGAAGACTCGGTCAGATGCACCAACTCGACAGCATCAGTGTCGATGAAGGCCGACGACTCATCGCTGCAATGAAATCAGCTGCTGGACTCGACACCACCGAGCGCGTGCGCCCGCAAGATGGTCGTTTTGATTTTGCTGTGTTTGACGAAGCGGTGCAGGTTGATTGCCGCTTGAATACAGTTGCCACACTGCATGGGGAAAAGCTGGTGATTCGCGTGCAAGTGTTAGCCGCGGGCAATTTACCACTCGACGAGCTCGGCTTACTGCCATCCCAACTTGCCGCCATGCGCGCAGCCAGCCAAGCCGAACATGGCTTGATTCTGGTTACTGGCGCCACCGGCAGTGGTAAAACCCGCACGCTGTATGCATTGTTGCAAGCCATTACCGGCGAGCAAAAGAATATCGTCACCGTTGAGGATCCGGTTGAAATGGCACTGACTGGCATCAACCAAGTGCCCGTCAATCATGCTCAGTCACTCGATTTTGCGAAGATTCTCAGAGCTTTACTACGCCAAGATCCCGATGTCATCATGATTGGCGAAATCCGTGATGCCGAAACTGCCCAAATCGCCTGCCAAGCCGCGCAAACCGGACACTTGGTATTAGCGACTTTGCACGCCAGCAATGCACTCAGTGCATTTGTGCGTTTACAACAGCTCGGTGTCGACTACTATCAGTTAGCCGCCTGTTTGCTGATGCTCAGTTGCCAACAACTCGAAACCCATGGCGAACGACGACAAGCACGCTTTCAATTACTGCCGCGGCAAACGCAGCTGATTAATACCTTGCTCGCACATCAGCAAGACGACTTTTGGCCTAACTTAGCTGCTTTGTGTCGCAATAAAGAAGTGAGTACGCAACCCAGTCTTGTACGTGAGCATGTGATGGTGCGCAAGCATGGCTAGCAGACTCGTGTGGTATAAGTGGCGGGGGTTACATCCCGAGCGCCACCACATGCACGGTGTCTGCGCAGCACTCAACCCCAAACATCTAAAAATCGAGCTATTGCAGCATCAAACCTTGTTACAGTCGTGCCAACGTTTACCCAACCGTTGGCAGTTGCGCACCGCCGATTGGATTCAACTCATTCAGCAATGGCGAACATTAACCACAGTCGGTTTTGATCAACAAAAATGTTGGCAATTGCTCCGTGACCGCAGCAGAAATCAGCGCCTCGCTAGCGGTTGTCAGCACATTATTAGCGGTATCCAACAAGGGCAAAGCATTAGTGCAGCCATGCGACAATTACCCCGAGTCTTTCCAAGTTGGCTGATCCCTTGGATAGAAAGTGGTGAACAAAGTGGGCAGCTCGGTTCGGTTCTCGGGCACTTAGCCGCAACCCTCAGTGTTCAACTTGCACGCCAACGCCAATTACAACAAGCCATGCGCTATCCGCTGATGGTGCTGGGTTTAGCTTTTCTTATGTTAGTGCTGATGTTGCAGCTACTGGTACCGCGCTTTGCCACTATCTACGCCGATATGGACCGTGCTTTACCCCCGCTGACAGCGCTGGTTATCCAATGGAGCGCCATGCCGTGGTCGCTGATGGTTGGAGTGCCTTTGCTTATATTAGGTAGTTTAGCGATAGGGGCACACGTCTTAAAACGCCTACTGCGGCAACGCTCCCGATGGCAAGAGGTCTGCTATCGTCTTCCTGGTCTTGGCCGTTGGTGGTGTGAACGCCATCTCTATGATGACTTGGTCATGGTGCAATTGGGCTTGCAGAGCCAAATGAACCTCGTGCAATTGTGTGACTTACAAGCGCAGTACAGCGCAAGTAGCTATTGGCGCCAACAATGGCAACATGCACGTCAGCAATTACAACAAGGCCGACCATGGTCTCTCAGCTGGCAGTCGACCCTGGCGCCGGAACTTCTGCTTGCTGCCATTGCGATTGGCGAAGAAAGTGGTCAGTTACTTGAACAATTGCGAATTGCCACCCAAGAGCTTGGCTACAGTGTCGAACAATTTGCCCAACGCCTGCATACCGTCATTCCCGCTTGTGCATTATCTGTGGTAAGTTTAATCGTCATGTTGATTTTATTGGCAATTTATCTACCCTTATTTCAACTTGCTGGTGCTGTCGCAGTATAATGGCGCATAACTTATAAAAAGGATTCTCGTGTGACAGAAATTCTCCAAGTCTGGCCCTGGTTCGGTTGGGTATTCGCGCTGTTGATTGGCTTGTGTTTTGGTAGTTTTGCTAACGTTGTCATCGCGCGCTTGCCGGTGATGATGCAAGCCCAATGGCGGCGCGACTGCGCTGAGCTAACTGGGGCTGAGCTAACTGGGGCTGAGCTGGCGGGATCAGAGTCAACCGGCGCTGAAACCAAGAGCGCCAAGGCAAACAAGGACGCATCGGCAAAAAGCGAACCACAAACCTTCAACCTTGCCCAGCCCGCTTCACAATGCCCCACATGCCAAACACCAATTCGTTGGTACGATAATGTGCCGTTGCTCAGTTATGCGCTGCTGCGTGGGCGCTGTCGTAGCTGCAACACCTCAATCTCAATTCGTTATCCGTTAGTCGAGCTATTCACGGCAGCTCTCACCGCAGTCACCATTTATACATTCGGGTTCAACGCACTCGGTTGGAGTTACGCGCTATTTATTTACGTGTTGCTCATTCTAACCTTGATCGACCGCGACCATATGTTGCTACCCGATCAACTCACCTTACCGCTGCTCTGGTTCGGATTAATCGGTAGTATTTTCTGGTTACCGGTTAGCCCACAAGACGCAATTATCGGTGCCACCGCCGGCTACTTATTCTTATGGTCGGTCTTTTGGTTGTTCAAGATATTTACCGGTAAAGAGGGTATGGGCTACGGCGATTTTAAATTGCTTGCCGCACTGGGTGCTTGGCTCGGTTGGCAACATCTACCGCTGATTATTTTACTCTCGTCGGTTGTCGGTGCGGTGTATGGCATTGGCCAAATACTACAGCGCAACAGTAGCAGCAGCCAACCCATGCCATTCGGGCCATTTTTAGCCATTGCCGGAGGCATCAGCCTGTATTTCAGTGAACCCATTTATCGTTGGTACTGGAGCATCGCCCTCGGATGAGCACACCCACTCAATCGCAAACAAAGAAAGAACCTTGGATACTGGGCGTCACCGGCGGTATCGGGTCAGGCAAAAGTACCGCAACAGAGCGATTTGCCGCGCATGGCATTGTGGTCGTTGACGCCGATGAAGTAGCTCGCCAAGTCGTTGCACCGGGCTCGGATGTGCTTGCCAAAATCGCTAAACAGTTTGGTCCACGCGTGTTGACGCAGGATGGCAGTCTCAATCGCGCCGAGCTCCGTCAGATCATTTTTGCGGATCCTGAGGCCAAAGCTTGGCTCAACCAACTCATGCATCCGGCAATTCGCAGCGAAATGCTGCAACAGCTGCAAGCCGCCACGTCACCGTATGTCATTCTGTCAGCCCCCTTGCTGCTTGAGAATGGACTCGAGCAATATTGCCAGCGTGTATTAGTCATTGATGTTGCCGAATCGGTGCAGCGCGAGCGTACGCAAGCGCGCGACCAAGTCAGCAGTGAGCAAGTCAATGCTATTTTGGCCTCACAACTCAATCGCGAACAGCGCGTTGCGAAAGCTGACGATATCGTTGATAACAGTGGCAGTGTTCGCGACCTCCAAGAAAAAATCGATCGCTTGCACGAATATTACTTAAGGATTGCCTTATCTGCGTGAGTCGGTATCATGACGCTGAGTGCACATTAAGAACAACGGATCATGGACTTTAAAACCTACGAGCACCCGCTTGAAGAAAAAATTCGCGTCTATCTGCGTATAGAAGCTTTGTTGCGGCAAATTAAAAGCGCTGCGACAGCTATTGACGCAACCTCCTACCCGTTATTTTTTGGTGGTCTGTTTAACCTACTCGACTTACTCGACCGCACCGACACGCGTGCCGATCTGATCAAAGATCTAGAACGCCGTGAAGGGCGTCTAATGGCCTACTTTAATCACCCTGCGGTGAATCAGCATCGCTTACAAGAAGTGCATCAAGAGTTACGCAAGCTATTACAAGCGCTTTGCGAAGGCCACAAATTTGGCTACGCATTGCGTGAACATCGCATGTTAGCCAACGTTCGCCAACGCATGGGTCTGATGGGCGGTCAATGCCACCACGAATTGCCTGACTTGCAGTTCTGGTTGCAGCAAGACACCGCACAGCGCCAAGCCGACGCCAATGCCTGGCTTGAACAACTTACGGTTTTACACGACGCTTTAGCGATGGAACTGAAAATGTTACGCGAACAAGGTAGTTTTGAACAACTTGAGGCGGAAAATGGCAGTTGGCAAGCGAATGCTGATAAACTTGCACTGCTGCGCTTACGCGTGCCGAATGAGTATGCGGTGTATCCACTGATTAGCGGCCATCGTCAGCGCTATAATATTCGTTTTATGCAAGCGGACAGTCAGGAACGCGTGCCGTATCAAGACACTGTGGTCTTTGCCCTCGCCCGCTGCACTAATTAATTCACCCGTTTTACCCGAGTAGAGGTTTGTGTGTCTAGTCGTCAGTCCCCCATGACCGTCCAATGTCCAACCTGCGACAAGCCTGTCGCGTGGACACCTGAAGCGAAGTTTAAACCTTTTTGTAGTGAGCGCTGTAAGCTGATCGATCTCGGTGAGTGGGCAGCTGAAGAGAAACGTATTGCCGGTGAGCCATTACCACCCACCGCCAATGAACATGAAGAGAATTATTGATTTTTGGCTATGCCGTTTAACGAGCGAATCGTTAACCAACTAAAAGCGCCACCGTAGCGGCCACAATCGGTTCGTTGGCCGCTGGGAACTCTAAGGTTTGCAGTTGTTCGGCATCGACCCATTGCCAAGGTTGTCCCTCGTTGGCGCGAATCTCACCCGTGTGCATAGCGACATGCCAGATATCGAGGCGCACAGCTTTATCACCGTAGTCATGCACAACTTCCAACATGGGTTCTGCGCTTTCAACTGTGACGTTCAGCTCTTCTTTCAGCTCACGTGCCAACGCTGTGCGCACATCTTCGTGCGCTTCAACCTTACCACCGGGAAATTCCCACAAACCACCTTGGTGCTGATGGTCAGCACGGCGACTCACTAAAACGCAATCGCCGCGGGTGATAACACCCACGGCGACATGTACTGGATTAACTGCCGACATACTTAAGCGAGCTTACCGTGGCAGTGCTTGTACTTTTTGCCCGAACCGCATGGGCATGGGTCGTTTCGACCGACTTTTTCGCCATCACGCACCAACGGCTGTCCACTTGCACCAGCGCCAACACCGGCTGGTGCCGCGCCTGTGGCTGAAGGCGCACTCTCGTGCTGATACTGCTTCGGAGCTGAGTCTTTCTGACGACGCTGAGCTTCCATTTCCTCAACATCTTCTTCGGCCCGCACCCGCACTTTACTTAGAATGCTAATGACATCGACCTTCAGCGCTTCCAGCATATCCATAAACAAGTCATAGGCTTCACGCTTATATTCTTGTTTCGGGTTTTTGTTGGCATAACCGCGCAAGTGAATCCCTTGACGCAGATGATCCATCGCCGCTAAGTGCTCTTTCCAATGTTGGTCAAGGCTTTGCAGCATGACTGCTTTTTCAAAATGACGCAGAACTTGCTCGCCCACTTGTTGTTCTTTCTCGCCGTACGCTTTCACCGCTTCTTCAACAATGCGTTCACGGAGAATTTCTTCAAACAGTTTGTCGTCTGAGTCTAACCATTGCTGGATTGGCAAATGTAAGTCGAAGTCAGCGCGCAGACGATCTTCAAGCCCTTCGATGTTCCACATTTCTTCCAGTGACTGAGGTGGAATGTACTCGTCGATTACGCGATTAATCACGTCTTCACGAATTACCGCAATGGTGTCTTTAATGTCTTTGCCGTCAAGCAGGTCATTCCGCTGCTCGTAAACCACTTTCCGTTGGTCGTTGGCAACATCATCATACTCAAGTAATTGCTTACGAATATCGAAGTTACGACCTTCAACCTTACGTTGCGCGTTCTCAATTGCTTTGGTAACCCAAGGATGCTCAATCGCTTCGCCTTCTTTCATACCAAGGCGCTTCATCATTGCCGCCATGCGGTCCGAGGCGAAAATACGCATGAGTGAGTCTTCGAGTGACAAATAGAAACGTGACGAACCCGGGTCACCCTGACGACCCGCACGACCACGTAACTGGTTGTCGATTCGGCGTGACTCATGACGCTCGGTACCGACGATATGCAAACCACCAGCGGCGATTACTTCGGCGTGACGTTTCTTCCAGTCTTCGCGAATCTTCTTAATTTGCTCTTCCGTTGGGTTTTCTAAATCGGCGATTTCAGTTTGCCAGTTACCACCGAGCATAATATCGGTACCACGACCGGCCATGTTGGTGGCAATGGTGACCGAGCCAGCTTGACCTGCTTGGGCAATAATCTGTGCTTCTTGAGCATGGAATTTAGCGTTCAAAACTTGGTGCTTAATTTTCTCTTTCTTCAGCAACTTAGACACAAGTTCTGAGCTCTCGATTGAGCTGGTACCGACCAACACCGGTCGGCCAGCGTCACGCTGCTCACGAATATCTTCAATAATCGCTTTGTATTTTTCTGCAGCGGTTAAGAAGATTAAGTCTGGCATATCGTCCCGAACCATTGGCTTGTTGGTTGGAACCACGACCGTTTCAAGACCGTAAATTGATTGGAACTCGAATGCTTCAGTGTCGGCCGTACCGGTCATACCTGCTAGCTTCTCGTATAAACGGAAGTAGTTCTGGAAGGTAATTGACGCTAACGTTTGGTTTTCGTTTTGAATTGGCACGCCTTCTTTGGCTTCTACCGCTTGGTGCAAGCCTTCTGACCAACGGCGGCCTTCCATTGTCCGACCCGTATGTTCGTCAACAATGACGATCTGATCATCTTTGACAATGTAGTCAACGTCCCGATGGAATAAATGATGCGCGCGCAAGGCCGCGTTCACATGGTGCAGCAAAGAAATATTCGCCGGCGAGTACAGCGAGGCGTCTTCGTCAAGCAAGCCATTCTCTTTCAGAATTGCTTCAATATGCTCTTGACCATGTTCAGTTAAATACAACTGACGCGCTTTCTCATCAATGGTGTAATCGCCTAGTTCAGCGCCTTCTTCACCTTTACCATCTTCATGGGCTTGGCGAATCAGTTGCGGCACCAGCGTGTTGATACGCATGTACAGCTCTGACGAGTCTTCCGCTGGACCTGAAATAATCAATGGTGTCCGTGCTTCGTCAATTAGGATCGAGTCGACCTCGTCCACAATTGCATAGTGCAGGTCACGTTGAACGCGATCTTCAGGCGTAAACGCCATGTTGTCGCGCAAGTAGTCGAAACCAAACTCATTGTTTGTACCGTACAGGATGTCACAGGCGTAGTTTTCTTTCTTTTCTTTCGGGTGCATGCCAGCAACGTTAATGCCGACTTTCATGCCTAAGAACTCAAAGAACGGACGGCTCCAGTCGGCATCACGACGAGCTAGGTAGTCGTTCACGGTAATAATGTGCACGCCACGGCCAGTTAAGGCGTTCAGGTAAGCCGGCAGGGTTGCCGTTAAGGTTTTACCTTCACCCGTACGCATTTCCGAGATACGGTGTTCATTGAGGATCATGCCACCAATCAACTGCACGTCGAACGGGCGCATTTCAAAAATTCGCTTACTCGCTTCACGCGCAACTGCAAACGCTTCAACAAGGAGGTCGTCAATAGTCTCCCCGTTCGCTAAACGCTCTTTAAACTCAGCTGTTTTCGCTTGTAATTGTTCATCACTTAACTGCTCGTATTCGGCTTCTAGGGCGTTAATTTGATCAACACGCTTCCGGGCTGCACGAATAATACGATCGTTCCGACTACCAAACATTCGTTTAAAGAGACTACCAAACATGTTTTTACTAATTCCTGTACCAAAAAATTCTGCTGACGGAAAAATAAACGGCACCGCTACGGTGCCGGTATTTACGACTCACCGTGATTATTCGCCAGGTGCTTCGCGAAACACATACTTAGACGGATTCACTTGGCGACCGTTTTCAAGCACTTCATAATGCACGTGCGGGCCAGTTGAGCGTCCGAGGTTACCGACACTAGCAATTACTTGCCCTCGTGTCACGACATCTCCAACCCGCACGTCGATCGATTTCATGTGACCATAACGAGTGCGTAAACCTGCACCGTGGTCAATTTCAATTAAATTACCATAGCCTGAGCGGGCGCCTGCAAACGTCACAATACCAGCACCCGTGGCATGGATTGGCGTGCCTTCCGGTGCGGCAAAGTCAATACCGCGATGCATGGTTGGGTTGCCATTAAATGGGTCACGACGGACACCAAACTGAGAAGACAACCAGCCTTCATTGATCGGACGACCGGCAACGAACCGCTCTTCTTCGATATGGTGATGAAGCATGACACTTTCAAGGAGGCGAAGCTGTTTTTGGCGAATTTCTAATTTTTCCAAAATGCCATCAAGTTCCGACAGCAATGGATGATCACTTAACAATGGCCATTCCGGCAATGGTTGGTCGGGACCACCAATCGGTAACGGTGAACTAAAATCGAAGTCGCTGTGCTCGAGTTGCGCTTCGGCAACGAGTCGCTGACCGAGGGCTTCTAAACGCATGATTTGCGCTTGCAGTTCACCCACTTTCATTGCCATTGCGGTAAGCTCGCGCTGCGTCCGTTCCCGCACGTCTTGCACTAACTCCGACTGCATGGCTAGGTTGCGCTGCTCTTGCTGCACACGTTCTTGATTCACTAACGCATCAAATGACAGTCCCTGCCATGGCTGTACAATGGCCAGCGATAAAAACGCCGCAATCCCAGCAAAAGAAAGCATGCGCCGCTTGCTTATCTGCAGTTTAAAGCGTACTTTTTTACCTTGATATTCGATTGCTAAACTCATGTACGTTCCGAGTAACTAAATTAAATTATGCTAAAGCGACCACCCAAGAGTGTCCAAGTCCTGCTACAAAAAGGACCGCTGGCCCAACTCAATGAGCAACATCATCGCCAAGTTAACTTACAAAATTTGTGGTGCGAAGCAGTGCCTGCTGATCTAGCTGTCAACTCGCGCTGCTTAGCCATTCAAGGGCAAACCCTAATTGTCTATGTTCGGAGCGGCGCTTGGGCCACTCGTGTTCGGTTACTACAACCTAAAATTATTCAAATTTTTCAAGCGGCTACTAAAACTACGCTGCGTAGTTTAGAGATAAAAGTTAAGCCGTCCTTGCAGTAGCACCGAATCTCAACGTCTAAAATAAGCCTGTTCGACAGAATGCGCAACTTTTCTGTCCGATTTAACGCAAAAAGGCCGCTAGTCAATTAGCGGCCTTTGCTGGTCTTAAGCCAGTACAGGGCTGAGGTAACTAATGGGTGCCTCTGCACTTTGCTCTTCGAACGTGGCGAACTCCCAAGCCTCTTGGTGTTGCATCAGCGCAACCAAAAGCTTGTTGTTCAGCGCATGTCCTGACTTGAATGCGCGTAAATGGCCAAGAATACTATGCCCAGCCATATACAAATCGCCGACTGCGTCGAGGATTTTGTGTTTCACAAACTCGTCGTCGTAACGTAAACCGTCGCTATTTAAGACGCGGAATTCGTCAAGCACCACGGCGTTGTCGAAACCACCACCGAGCGCTAAATTATTGGCGCGCAAGTATTCAATGTCTTTCATAAAACCAAACGTCCGGGCGCGACTAATGTCGCGAATAAACGATTGGCTGCTGAAGTCCATTGACACCACTTGATTGGTATCAGCAATTGCTGGGTGGTCGAAATCGATGGCGAAGTCGATTTTAAAGCCGTCGTGGGGTAACAGTTCGGCCCATTTATCACCTTCTTCGACACGAATAGGCTGCTTCACTTTAATGAAGCGCTTGGCTTTCCCCTGCTCTTGAATGCCAGCTGACTGCAGCAAGTAAATAAACGGGTGCGAACTGCCATCCATAATTGGGATTTCGTGCGAGTCCACTTCGACATACAAGTTGTCGATACCCATACCTGCCACCGCTGCAAGCAAGTGTTCGACCGTCGAAATGCGAATATTGTCGTCGTTAATCAGACAAGTACACATGCGCGTGTCTTTCACTAGCTCAGGAGAAGCTTTGATTTCAACCATTGGATTCAAATCGGTGCGACGAAATACAATACCGGTATCCGGCGCAGCAGGACGCAGCACCAAGTTTACCTTGTTGCCTTTGTGCAAGCCCACACCAGTGGTTGCTATCATCTGCTTGATTGTACGTTGCTTAACCATACTGAATCCTCCCTCAGCGTATTTACTTTCGCCCGCAGATTCCTTCTGTCAGGCCCATAAATTCTTTATTTGCCCCCGACTAGTACGAAAACCATTCCGTTTTCGTTGCCACTAGCCCACGGGTAAATGGGGGCGAATTATAGCAATTGCTAATACTATCGTCAATAACTGGACTGATCAGTTCAGTCAGTCACAGACGCCTCAGTTAAGTCAGTCACAGACGCCTCAGTTAAGTCAGCCAAAAGCGTCTCAGTCAAGTCAGCCGCAGGCGCCGAGCTACAACTCGGCTGCCGCTAGCCAAACTTGAGCGTCAGCGCCTTAGTCAGCTTGGCGTCGCAAGAATGCAGGAATATCCAGAATATCTGGTTCCGCTTGCTTGCGCGTCACTGGCCGCTCTTCTAACTCGAAATCGACTTCTTCTTCGAATTTTGGCGCTGTGGCTTGACGACCATAGCTTGGGCTCGTTGTTGGACGGCTCGGCGCGACTAAGTCAGGCTTCTTGTCCACTAACGAGATATCCGGCTTTCGCTCGGCACCAATACCCGTTGCAACGACGGTCACCCGCATTTCGTCCGACATTTCCATATCGATAACCGTACCCACAATCACCGTTGCATTCTCTGAAGCGAACGAGCGAATCACGCTACCAACCGTTTCGAATTCATCGATACCCATGTCCATGCCCGCGGTAACGTTAACCAACACGCCACGTGCACCTGACAAGTCGATGTCTTCTAACAATGGGCTATTAATCGCCATTTGCGCTGCTTCTTGCGCGCGATCTGGGCCACTTGCGACACCGGTACCCATCATGGCGGTACCCATTTCACGCATAACCGCTTGCACGTCAGCAAAGTCGACGTTAATCAGACCCTGACGAGTGATTAGCTCAGCAATACCTTGCACTGCGCCAAGTAACACATTGTTTGCCGCGCCAAACGCGTCCAACAGTGATGTGCCTTTACCCAGTACTTTCAACAGTTTTTCATTGGGAATGGTAATCAATGAGTCAACGTGTTGTGCCAGCTGTGCAATCCCTTCTTCGGCGGCAGCCATACGCTTTTTGCCTTCGAATGGGAATGGCTTGGTCACCACCGCAATGGTCAAAATGCCAAGTTCTTTGGCAATTTCAGCAACAACTGGTGCGGCACCGGTACCGGTACCACCACCCATACCGGCGGCAATGAAAATCATGTCTGCGCCTTCTAACTGCCGAGCGATTTCTTCACGATTTTCTTCCGCTGCAATGCGACCCACTTCTGGGTTAGCGCCAGCACCTAAACCTTTGGTGATTTCGTTGCCCAGTTGAATGAGCACGTCGGCATCATGCTTACGTAATGCTTGTGCATCGGTGTTGGCAGCAAGGAATTTAACCCCTTCAATTGACTGCGCAACCATGTGTTGAACGGCGTTGCCGCCGCCTCCGCCTACGCCAATGACCTTGATCACTGCGTCTGCTTCAAAATTATCCATAACTTCAAACGTTTGCATAATAGTTACCTCTCCACTTACCCGTATTTTCCGTTGTTACCCCATAAAAATCAAAATCTTATTACTTTTTTCTAAAATTCACCCCGGAACCAGCTTTGAATGCGCTGAATCCAGTGTGGTTTTTGACTTCGTTGTCGTTCTTCTTGCTGCTCGTTCAGGTCTAACTGACCGAAACGCAACAAGCCAATGCTCGTGGCATAGGTCGGGTCGCTGACATAGTCACTCAACCCTTGAATGCCAATCGGTGTTCCCAACCGCACTGGCATTTGAAAAATCTCTTCGGCGAATTCAATAGCGCCTTCCATTTTTGCTGTTCCACCGGTTAAGACGACACCCGCTGCAATTTGTTCTTCTAAACCGCTGCCGTAGATCTGATCCCGTACCAGCTCAAAAAGTTCCTGATAACGCGGTTCAACAACTTCCGCCAAGGTATGGCGCGACATCGAACGCGCCGGACGACCACCGACCGAAGGCACTTCGATGTTGTCTTCCATGCTAACCATTTGTCGCAAAGCGCAGGCATATTGCACTTTAATCTCTTCCGCATGGCTTAATGGCGTGCGGAAAATCTTCGCGATGTCATTCGTTACCTGATTACCCGCCACTGGAATAACCGCGGTATGACGCAAGACACCGCCAGCAAAAATACTAATGTCGATGGTGCCTGCGCCCATATCGACGAGTGCAACGCCAAGCTCTTTCTCATCTTCGGTCAGTACCGCAAGGCTTGAAGCCAGCGCCGAGAACACCAAGCGCTCAACTTTCAAGTCGCAGCGCTCCACCGCTTTGACAATATTGCGTGCCATGTCATTGGCACAGGTGATCATGTGCACCCGCGCTTCCATCCGCACGCCCGACATGCCGACTGGGCTTTTAATGCTTTCTTGTGAATCAATCACAAACTCTTGAGGTAGCACGTGCAAAATACGGCGCTCTTGCGCAACCGGCACTGACTTAGCGGCGTGAATCACGCTATCAACGTCGTCCTGAGTCACTTCGGCGTCGTTAATTGGCACCATGCCATTCTCGTTCTGACAGCTAATGTGGCGACCACTAATGTTTAAGTACACCGCTGACACACGGCAGTCCGCCATCAATTCAGCTTCGTTAACCGCCCGTTGAATCGACTGCACCACGAGGTTGAGGTCGTTGACACCACCTTTATCCATGCCGCGAGCAGCGGTGACACCAACACCAATAACGTTTATGTCACCGTCTGGCAAAATTTCGCCAATCAGCGCAGTCACCTGACTAGTGCCGACATCCAGGCTGACGATCATGTTGTCTGTTTCACTCTTTGCAATCACTGCTGTCTCACTTTCTAGTTAATTGTTTTGGTTGTCTTTCCAGCCTATTGCGATACCGGTGTCGTAACGTAAATCTGCATAAGCAATCGTTTTGTCCGGTTCTTCCGCTGCAATTAGCGGATATAAATCCATAAATCGTTGTACTCGCTCCAGCCGCGCTTCGCGTCCGAGCCTTAATTCAATGCCGTTCTCAAGCCATGCGCTGACGGCAAACCGCTCACTAAGTTCTAACTTCACTAACCGGCTGTCGTACACCCGCAGAACTTCGCTAATGCGCCGAAACTGATTTAATACTTCCTGTTCAGCGTCTTCCGGCCCGGCTAACTTGGGCAAATCGGCCACCTCTTCGGTGATCTCAGCCGCAAACAACTGCCCTTGGTGGTTCATTAACTGCTGCTGATTCCAAATCGCGAACGCTTGCTGTTCAACCAAGTAAATCCGCAGCCGCTGTGGCCACTCTTTGCGTACCGAAGCTGAATACACCCAAGGTATCGCTTCTAAACGCAACCGAATATCATCGACATCAGCGGTGAAAAAACTACCCACTTCACCAGCCAAAATCGCTGTGCGAACGTCATCCTCGGTAATGAACTGCCGCTCGCCTTGAATAATTACGCCGGTGAGTGGGGTTTCTTCTGCATCGGTCAACTTTTCCACCAATGCATAACCACCAACCAGCAATCCGCTTACAATCACCAAGAACAACACAAACCCAATCATGGACTGCCATTGTGCTTGCCGGTCGGCATCTGCCGCCGTTTGCTCGTCCTGCTTCTTTGTGTTGTCCGTCACACCTTAGCGCTCCGCTGCCTCAGTGTTCGCCAATAACTCTGCCGCTGGTAACGTCGTGCTTAGAATCTTCACGACCAGCTCACCAAAACTCATGCCAAGCTGCGCTGCCGCTTTTGGAACTAAGCTCTTTTCCGTCATTCCTGGCACGGTATTCAGTTCTAATAGCTGTAATTCGCCACGACTATTTTCCATCAAGTCGACACGACCCCAGCCTTCTGCGCCAACTGCTGCAAATGCTTCCAGCGCCAAAGCTCGGACTGCTGCTTCCCGGTCGACACTCAAACCAGCCGGACATAAATATTCCGTGGTGTTGTCCTGGTACTTTGCCGCGTAGTCGTAAAAGGCATGCGGGGTTTTCACCCGAATCGCTGGCAACGCTTCGCCAGCAACAATACCCACCGTGTACTCAGGGCCACTCAACCACGTCTCGACCAGCATTTCATGGTCAAAATCCGCTGCTGCTGCCAATGCTGCTGCTAAAGCGTCAGCACTATCAGCCATGGCCATGCCAATGCTGCTGCCTTCGTGGGCTGGTTTAACCATGACCTGGCCACCTAAGTCGGCCAGTAACTGCGCGAAATTAACGTGCTCGCCACGTTTCACCGTGACGGCTTGCGCCGTTGGCAAACCTACTCCACGCCACAATGCTTTCGTACGTCCTTTATCCATCGCAAGGGCACTCGCAAGCACACCACTGCCGGTATACGGCAACCCAAGCATCTCTAGAATGGCTTGTGTTTGACCGTCTTCACCACCACGACCATGCAGGGCGATAAACACGCGCTCCACACCAGTCGCTAATAAGTTCTGCCAACCGCGTTCAGCGGGGTCGTACAAAAATGCATCCACCCCTTGCTCGACCAATGCTTTGTGCACTGCCGCTCCTGAGCGCTGAGACACTTCCCGCTCGGCTGAATCACCACCCGCTAGCACAGCTACTTTGCCAAACTTCATGAGCGCTCCTCAGAACTTGCCGTCATGCGTTGACGATCTAACTGCAAGTCATTTAACAAGCGAGCCAAACTACCCACATTACCGGCGCCTTGGGTTAACACGATGTCCCCTGGTTGAATCACTTCAGCTAAACGCGCAGGCACTTGCGGTACGTCTTTCACATACATGGGGTCGAGCTTGCCACGTTGGCGCAGCGACCGACACAATGAACGACTATCTGCGCCTGGAACTGGGTCTTCACCAGCACTGTAAACTTCCAGCATGATCAAGGTGTCGACTTCACTCAAGACGTCGACAAAATCTTCATACAAATCGCGAGTCCGACTGTAACGGTGCGGTTGGAAGCACATCACCAAACGGCGCTCTGGCCAGCCACTTTTCGCAGCTCGAATGGTCGCCAGCACTTCTGACGGATGGTGACCATAGTCGTCCACTAGCAACACATCGCCATCATCACAGGCAAACGAGCCATATTGCTGGAAGCGACGACCAATACCAGCAAACTTAGCGAGTGCCGCAACAATGGCGCCGTCGTCGATGCCTTCGTCACTGGCCACGGCAATCGCCGCTAGCGCATTCAAAACATTGTGTTGGCCTGGCAAGTTAAGCTCGATATCGAGCGGCTCTTTGCCTTTGCGCAGCACAGTAAAATTACTTTGGTGACCGGTTTGGCTGTAATGAATCGCCCGTACATCGGCGTCTTCGTTAAAGCCATAACTAATAATCTGACGACCAACCCGCGGCAACAAATCGCGGTTCACTGGGTCGTCCGTACACATCACCGCTAAACCGTAAAACGGTAAGTTGTGTAAAAACTCAATATACGTGTCGAGCAAGCGGTTAAAGTCACCTTCATAGGTGTCCATGTGGTCCGCTTCCACGTTCGTGACCACTGC
Organism: Aliidiomarina haloalkalitolerans; assembly: GCF_003987315.1. GTDB lineage: Bacteria > Pseudomonadota > Gammaproteobacteria > Enterobacterales > Alteromonadaceae > Aliidiomarina > Aliidiomarina haloalkalitolerans. Next base: position 69,513 of record NZ_PIPI01000005.1, on the reverse strand, counting down.
CACCATCGGCTGTAAGTGCAAGAAAGAAGCATCACTTTCGTCAGCTTCAGCAATCAAGAACTTACTATTACCCAAGCGGGCATTGCTGCCGGCACTGGTTAACAAGCCACCAATCACAAACGTCGGGTCGAGCTCTGCTTCGGCAAAAATACTGGCAATTAAGCTCGTTGTTGTAGTTTTTCCGTGGGTACCAGCAATCGCGATACCATGGCGGAAACGCATAAGTTCAGCCAACATTTCCGCTCGGCGCACAATCGGAATAAGTAATTCTTGCGCCGCTAATAATTCTGGGTTGTCGCGCTTAATCGCACTCGACACGACGATCACGCTGGCCGTAGCGACGTGTGCCGCATTATGGCCAATCGCAATTTTCGCACCGAGCTGACGCAAACGCTGGGTATTTGGGTTCTCGGCAATGTCCGAACCGGAAATTTGGTAGCCTTGGTTCAACAAAACTTCGGCAATACCCGCCATACCCGCACCACCAATACCGACAAAATGAATGCGGCGTACCCGACGCATTTCCGGCACGTTCACGATGGTGAATGGTTGGCTTATGGCTTTAGTCATTTTTTTGCTCCGCTTTTACTGCTTTCGGGCTCTTTGGTGTAACCTCTAAAAACTCATTACACACCGCCACGATGTTATCGGTTGCGTGCAATTGTGCGCTATTTCGGGCTGCGCTCGCCATACCTGATAGTCTGTCTGCTTGATTACTCAACAGTTTTAATTCCGCACTTAACCAAGCTGGTGAAAATTCATTCTGACGTACCATCACTGCCGCACCAACAGCGACCAAAACTTGCGCATTTTTCGCTTGATGGTCGTCGACCGCATGCGGGTACGGCACTAAAATTGATGGAACTCCGGCGCAGGCTAATTCAGCAATTGTGAGTGCGCCGGCACGACCGATGACCACGTCGGCCCATGCGTACGCAGCTGCCATGTCTTCAATAAATTCACTCACGTCCACCTGCACGTTTGCTGGCTTATTGTTATAAAGGCTTTGAACCTCGGCAACACGGCCTTTACCGACTTGATGACGCAGAGCAAGGCCCCCACCTTGCCAGTCGGTAATTGCCGCCGGCACGGTTTGGTTGAGGTGGGCTGCCCCCAAGCTGCCACCAACCACCAACACCCGTAGTCCTTCATGAGGTTCTTTGCGAGTTTCCGCTAACGCCTGAATTTCAGCCCGCACCGGATTTCCAACCACAAGAGCTCCCCTAAGCTCACTTTCTGCCTCGGCAAAACCGAGTAAGGTTCGCCGGGCAATCTTATGTAACAGTTTATTGGTGAGACCCGGAACCGCATTTTGCTCGTGAATCACCAAAGGCGTGCCATTACTCCATGCGGCAACACCCGCTGGACCTGCGGTATAACCGCCAAAGCCAAGTACTAAATCAATGTTCCGTTGCCGAATAATTTTCCGTGCTTGCAGTACCGACCGCGTTAAACGCACCGGCGCCGCTAATTTCGTTAATAAACGACCACCGCGCAATCCCGCTTGCGCCATGCCAATAAACTCGAAACCAGCTTGCGGCACCACGCGCGATTCAATGCGCGTTTCGGTACCCAACCAAAGCACTTCGTGACCGTCCGCGCGTAATCGTTCAGCCACTGCCAACGCTGGAAAAACGTGCCCACCAGTTCCACCTGCTGCTATCAGTACACGACTCATGCAGCCTCCCCGGCACCAGCACGGTGACCTTTATGCACCCGCTTCTCGCCTTCTGAACGCAGGAGGCGATAGCCCGTACGCACTTCGTAATCAATCCGCAGCAACAAAGCCATGGCGACCAAGCTAATCAGTAAACTACTGCCACCGTAGCTGACCAGTGGCAAGGTCAAGCCCTTCGTTGGCAGCATGCCTGACGCAGCGCCGATGTTAACGGCTGCTTGAAAGGCAAACCAAATGCCAATTCCTTGCGCCAAGTAACCGGAGAACGGACGTTTTTGGCGCAACGCTCGCTGGCCTAAAAATACCGCTTTCAGCACCAGCAAGAATACCAACACAATGGTGACCGCCACACCTAAGAAACCAAGCTCTTCGCCGATGACTGACAAAATAAAGTCGGTATGCGCTTCAGGTAAGTACTGCAGCTTCTGCAAGCTGTTGCCAAGTCCTTGCCCTAACCAATCGCCGCGGCCAAAGGCCATCAGTGACTGGGTCAACTGATAACCGGTATTAAACGGGTCTTCCCACGGGTTCATAAACGAGGTCACCCGCGCCATCCGATACGGCTCAAAAATAATCAGCAAAATAAACACGGTGACCAAGGTCAGCGCTACCGAGAAAAACTGCACCAAGCGTGCACCTGCAACCCAGAGCATCCCTAACGCCGTGACGCCCAGAACAATCACCGAACCCATGTCGGGCTGCTTCAACAGTAAAATCGCCATGACCCCCATGACAATCAAAGCTTTAATAAAACCTTTCCAGTTGCGACGCAGTTCGTCGTAGCGCCGGTCTAAGTAGCTCGCCATGAAAATGACAAAGAACAGTTTGGCAAATTCAGCCACCTGCAAGGTCATCGGGCCGATGCGAATCCACCGTGTAGCACCGTTGACCGTGGTGCCAATCACCAAAACTAACAACAACATACCAATGGCCAGCACACACAACATGCCGCTGTAAGCTTGCCATTTAGCCACCGGAATCATCATCACGATCACTGCCGCAGCCGAACCGATAAACAAGTAAACCGCATGGCGGGCGACAAAATAAAATGGATTTCCGGTTAAACGTTCGCCCACCGGGATCGAAGCAGACGCCACCATAATGAAGCCAAGCCCCATCAACAGCAGAGCAATCCACAATAGGTGACGGTCGTAAAACTGCATGGTTGAGCCATTCAAGAATGTGCTCAACCGTTGTCGCCACGGTTGTTGTGGGCTAATCTCGAGTTCGAGTTGTGGTTCAGTGGCTCGCATACCACTCCTCCACCGCGGCTCGGAACTTCGCGCCACGCTCTTTGTAGTTACTAAACATGTCGAGACTTGCACAAGCTGGCGACAATAACACCACGCTGCCTTCACTCGCCTGCTGCGCCGCATAAGCAACTGCTTCATTGAGGCTTTGCACAGGCCGCGCACCTGCCTTCAATGCCGCAATTTTGTCACCATCGCGACCAAGCGTAATCAATACATCAACTTGTTCTGCTAATACCGGTGCTAATACTTCTAGGTCGGCACCTTTGGCGTCGCCGCCCATAATCAAAATAAGCTGACCCTGAGTAGCCGGACGGAAACCCGCAATGGCCGCAATTGCTGCCCCGGGATTAGTCGCTTTCGAGTCGTCAATCCATTGCACGCCGTTATAGTCACCAACATACTCGCAACGATGGGGCAACGCGCGGTAACCTGCCAAAGCACTCAAGGCTTCAACGGTCGCAATACCCAGTGCTTGTACTAAAGCGAGAGCGGCTTGAATATTCAACCAATTGTGCACGCCAGCGAGTGGTAAGTCGTTGCAAGCCACCATTTTTTGGTTGTCATAAGTCAACCAAAACTCTTGGCCGACACGGGTTAAACCAAAGCCTTTGGTGACGTCGCTTTGACCAAAACTGACTAAATGTTTGTTACGTGGTGCATGCAGTGGCCGCGTTGCTTCGTCGTCGCGATTCCAAACGCAGGTCGACGCGTGCGCATAAATCCGTTGTTTCGCCCGCGCATAAGCGCGTTCGTCATCGTAGCGGTCAAGATGATCGGAGCTGACATTCAGAATCGTCGCGGCCGCCAATTCAAGGTTTTCGATTAATTCGAGTTGGAAGCTAGACAATTCAATCACATAGCAGTCGTGCTCAGGCGCTGTTGGTAACAAGGCGTCCAATACTGGGGTACCGATATTGCCAACTAGCATTGGCTGCATGCCAGCGTTGCGTAAAATGTGACCACAGAGTTCAGTGACCGTTGATTTGCCGTTTGAACCGGTAATGCCAATCATTGGTTTGGTCGCAAACCAAGCAAACAGTTCGACATCGGATATCATTTCGACACCGGCGTCAGCAGCCATCGCAATTACGCCGTCGCGGCAATCAATGCCTGGGCTGACAATCACAATGTCGCTTTGCAGTAAATGCTCAAGCTGTAACGGCCCGAAATGACTCTCGCAGTAGTCGACTAACTCCGGGGCTTGCTCTAAGCCCGGCGGCTTCTGGCGTGTGTCGAGCAAGACTGGGCGGATGCCTTGGCTGAGAAGGAAACGCGCACACGAAACACCGGTTAGGCCAAAACCTAATACCGATACTGTCTCATACTGTTGTAAACGTTTCGCGCCCATAGTCTTTCCCTAATCCTATGCCAATTAACGAAGCTTCAAAGTTGCTAGTCCGACTAGCACCAAAATCAATGAAATAATCCAGAAGCGGACAATCACCCGCGGCTCTGGCCAGCCTTTTAATTCGTAATGGTGGTGAATCGGCGCCATGCGGAAAATTCGCTTGCCGCGCATTTTGTAGGAGCCCACTTGTAACATGACCGACAAGGTCTCGATAACAAACACACCACCCATAATGAACAGCACTAATTCTTGGCGCACCAAAATGGCGATAATGCCCAGCACTGCACCAAGTGCAAGCGACCCAACGTCACCCATAAAGACTTGCGCTGGATAGGTGTTAAACCATAAAAACCCTAAACCAGCACCGGCAATAGCGGCGCACACCACGGTCAACTCTGCGGCTTCCGGGATATAAGGAATTTGCAGGTAGTTGGCAAAATTGACGTGACCTGTCACATACGCAAATACACCCAGTGCACCAGCAACCATGACCGTTGGCATAATCGCCAAGCCATCGAGACCATCGGTGAGGTTCACTGCGTTACTGGTACCGACAATGACGAAGTACGCTAAGAGAATATATAAAGCACCAAGCTGCGGCATGACGTCTTTAAAGAACGGAATCAATAATGCCGTTTCTGCCGGTTGCGTTGCCGTCCAGTACAAATACGTGGCTATCGTTAAAGCCACCACCGACTGCCAGAAATATTTCCAGCGCGCGACAAGACCCGCTGGGTCTTTGCGAATAACTTTGCGGTAGTCGTCAACAAATCCGATAATCCCGAACGCGGCAAGGGTAATGAGTGTCACGACCACGTAACGATTACTTAAGTCCGCCCACAACAAACCGGAAATTAAAATACTGAGCAGGATTAATACCCCGCCCATGGTGGGGGTGCCCGACTTGCTCAAATGACTTTGCGGGCCGTCGTCACGCACCGTTTGACCAATTTGCATGCGCTGCAAGGCTTTAATTAAGCGTGGTCCAATCCATAACGAGAGAATTAAGGCGGTCAAAATTCCCAAGATCGAGCGCATGGTTAAGTATGAAAAAACGTTAAAGCCTGAGGCCACGTGTAGTTGTAAGTATTCCGCCAACCAAACTAGCATGCGGCATTCCCCCATTTTTGTTGTTCTTCTTTTGCCGCTGTGAGCAGGGCGTTAACAATGCGTTCCATGCGTGCACTGCGCGATCCCTTCACCAAAATAGTCAGCGTTTGGCCTGCTGCTACTTCTTCTTGTAAACCAGTCACCAGTGAATCCACCGAGTCAAAATGACGTCCACCGTGGCCATTAAAAATTTCACTGGCACTTTGGCTCAGTACTCCGAGCGTATAAAAACCGTCGATCCCTGCCTCAATCCCATGAGCACCGACTTCTTCGTGATAAGCACGTGCTTGGGTACCGAGCTCCCCCATATCACCGAGGACAAAAATCCGACGTCCCGGCAAGCTCGCCAACACATCAATGGCGGCTTTTGCCGAGCCGACATTGGCGTTGTAAGTGTCATCAATTAAGCGCACATGCGGCCATGGTGAATGTTGCAACATCCGCCCCGGCACCGATTGCATATGCTGGAAACCCGTGAGGATTTCCGCCATCGGTACACCTAAACCCCGACACAAGGCAATTGCTGCCAAGGCATTAGCAACATTGTGACGACCTGGAACTGGCAACGTAAGTGAGTACTCACCCTCTGGCGTCGTAATACGACACTCGGCACAGCCATCTTCATTGAGCTGAATGTCATGAGCTTGATAATCTGCGTTGCGTTCGCTACCCAAGCCAAAGGTCTGCCAATGCTTGTTGGCTAATTCACGCTGCCAATAGTCATGGAACTCAGAGTCCGCGTTTGTCAGCGCGATACCTTGCTCACCAAGTCCCCGGAAGATTTCGGTTTTCGCTTTGGCGACGCCACAAATGTCGCCAAAACCTTCAACATGCGCCGGTGCGACATTGTTGATCATCGCCACGTCAGGTTTTACCAAGCTGGTTGTGTATGCAATTTCACCACGATGATTCGCGCCTAACTCAAACACGCCATAACGGTGCGCATGGGTTAATCGCAGGAGCGTCAGCGGCACACCGATGTCATTATTAAAATTACCTAGTGTTGCCAGAACATCACCGTCAACCGAAGGCGCATGGCGTAGAATTGCCGCGACCATTTCTTTTACCGTGGTTTTGCCGCTACTGCCGGTAATTGCCACGGACTTGGGTTGGACTTCGGCTTTCACTGCAGCGCCAAGCGCACCAAGCGCCAAACGCGTATCAGGCACAATGATTTGTGGAATATCAAGGCCGAGATCACGTTCAACCACACAAGCAAGCGCACCTTGTTCAGCGACTTGGGCACAAAAATCATGACCGTCAAAATTCGGGCCGATAATGGCGATAAATAAGTCACCCGGCTGCACATTGCGGCTGTCGATAACCACATCGCCAGTTAACATAAGCTCGCCAGCACTCTGGTCCGAATTTGCGAGAAGCTGTCCTTGAGTTTGCTGACAAATCCATTCAAGAGTCACCGGAATCATACGCGGCCTCCTAGAACATCTTGCACCCATTGGCGCTCGTCATAAGCAACGGTTTTACGCCCAATAATTTGATAGTCTTCGTGACCTTTACCAGCGCAAACAACCACATCACCGACCTGAGCTTGGCGAATTGCCCATTTCACAGCATCGGCACGTCCCGGATGGGCGTGATAGTTTGCAGGTGAATGGCCGTCACTACTCATACCCGAAACGATATCGGCAATAATTTGCTCCGGTTCCTCGGTACGTGGGTTGTCATCGGTAACCACCACTACATCGGCTAATCGCGCAGCCACAGCACCCATTTGCGGACGCTTACCTCGGTCACGGTCACCGCCGCAGCCAAATACGCACCAAAGCTTGCCGGTGCAATGGCGACGAGCAGCCACCAGAACTTGTTCTAACGCGTCTGGCGTATGCGCATAGTCGACTAACACTAACGGCTGTTTTGCCGAGCCAAAGGTTTCCATGCGTCCTGGCACAGCCTGCAAACTTGCAATCAGTCCCGCCACGTCAGCTAACGCATACCCAGCACCAAGCACGGTTAAGCTCGCGGCCAGCACGTTAGCGACATTAAAGTCACCGAGTAAACTGGTTTTAACGTCAATTTCTTCAACTTGCGACGCATCGGCTTCATGCCCTGACCAGACGAGGGTAAAACCGGTGCCGTCATGTTTGTATTGAATATTCTTCGCCACGAGCGTGCGCGGTTGGCCAATTCGTTGCGCATCTAAGCTAAACCATAAGGTGCCGGGCTGTTGCCATGCGGCCACTTTCGGATCGTCGGCATTCAGAATTTGCACCCGAGCAGTAAAGTCGGTAAACAGACGCTTTTTCGCCGCTTCATAGGCTGCCATTGAACCATGGTAGTCCAAATGGTCGCGGCTAATATTAGTCGCCACAGCGGTATCAAAATTCAGCGCTTCAACACGGCCTTGAACCAGTGCATGTGACGATACTTCCATCGCGACAACTTGCGCGCCTTCCGCTAAAAATCCGGCTAAACGGTGCTGCACAGTCACTGCGTCTGGGGTCGTGTTTTTTTCAGGTAGAAGCTGTTTCAACAAGCCGCTGCCAATGGTGCCCAATACGGCAGCTTCTGGCTTCAGTTGCTGCCATAATTGTGCGGCTAAGTTGCTCACCGTGGTTTTACCATTCGTTCCTGTGACGCCAATTAAGCGCATCCGCCGCGAAGGATGTTGATAGAATGCGCCAGCAATCGCTGACACTTGCTGTTTCAACTGCGGCACACCAATTAATGGCACGCCATCCAGTTCACCATGCGTCCACTCATCCATATCCGCTAGCACAACACTTGCGCCAGCACTAATGGCTGCTGGAATGTAGTCACGCCCGTCAGTTTCATAGCCTGGCACGGCAATGAAGGCATCACCGCTGGTGACTTTCCGGCTGTCGAGCTTCAAGCCGCTAATCGCCACATCGGGCAATGGGAACGGGCTGTGTGGTAATAAACGCGCGAGCTTAATCATTGCTGCGCCCTCCCCAACCCGCGACACGTAATTCACGGCCATTTAAGTTATCGGGCGCAACGTTAAGTACCCGCATAGCTTCTTCTGCGACTTTTGCGAAGACCGGTGCGGCGACCGTACCGCCATGATAACTATCGCCGGCAGGTTCGTTGATCATGACCACAATCGCAACACGTGGGCGGCTAGCTGGAATTAAGCCAGCAAACAAACCAATATATTCGTCGCCATAGCCACCAGCGACGGCTTTCCGGCTAGTGCCAGTTTTGCCAGCGACCCGATAGCCAGGTACTCGCGCTCGCGAGCCGGTGCCTTCTTGAATCACGGCTTCCATTAACTGCACGGTTTGTTGGGTATATTCACGAGAAAACACCCGACGACCTGGATGCGGTTCATCGACTTTAATAATGCTGAGTGGCCGTTTGACCCCGCCATTACCGAGAATGGCGTACATTTGCGCGAGCTGTAAGGTCGTCGCCGACAAGCCGTAGCCAAATGATAAGGTCGCTTTTTCGAAATCTGACCAACGGGTACGGTGTTGCATGAAGCCACTGCTTTCACCCAGCAAGTTGATCCCTGTGTCATTACCAAAGCCTGCTTGACCATACAGGTCGAGGAAATCGTTTAACTCCAGTTCCAACGCCAGACGCGAGGTGCCAACGTTGCTTGAGTGCGCTAAAACACCGGCTAAATCGAGGTCGCCATAATTGCGTGCATCTTGCACACGACGGCCGCCAATACGCATCCAGCCTGGACTAGTTTTTACCGTTTCATCGGCACGGACAATGCCTGCTTGTAAAGCGCCGAGCACCACTAATGGTTTCACCGTCGAGCCGGGTTCGAAACTGTCAGCAATAGCGCGGTTGCGCATTTGGTGTGGTTGCACACCGGCGCGATTATTAGGATTGTATGAAGGGTTGTTGACCATAGCCAGCACTTCACCCGTCTCCACATCAAGTACCACAACTGAGCCAGACGTTGCTTGGTGATAGCGTACCGCTTTGGTTAGTTCGCGGTAGGCCACAGTTTGAATCCGCTGGTCGATACTTAGGGTAAGATCCTGCGGCAATTCTGACTCAGTAAACTCTAATTCCTCAACCATCCGACCAGAGCCATCTTTGCGATAACGACGTTGCCCCGGTGTACCCGTGAGTAAATCGTTATAAATCGCCTCGACGCCGTCGATGCCTTCAGCGTCAATATTGGTAATGCCAATGATGTGGGCGGAAATTTCACCCGTCGGATAGAAGCGGCGCGATTCTTCTTTCAGGCCAACACCGGGAATCCGTAACTGATGAATGTAATTCGCCACGGCCGGTGTCACCATGCGCTCAAGATACACAAATCGACGCTGTGGATTTTCGACTTTACGCAATAATTGCTCTTCGCTGGTGTTCAGCACTTCTGCGAGTGCTTGCCAACGCCGAGGGTCGGCAAAACCATTGCGATCATGAACCACTTTCGGGTCAGCCCAAACCGTGTGTACAGGCACGCTAATCGCCAGTTCAATACCATTGCGGTCGGTAATGTTGCCACGCTGCACGCGTTCTTGAGCAACCCGCACCGAACGCAGGTCGCCTTCCATACGCAAACGATCAGGCTCAATCACCTGAATATAAGCAGCGCGTGCCAACAGCGAGCCAAAAACGAGACACATGCCAGCGACCAACACCATAAAGCGAATTGGCAAAGGTTCAGGTCGCAAAATACGTGCGTTACGTTTTACCGCCATGGCACCAGTACCTCCTGTGCATCGGTCGGGCGCCGCATCCCCAATTGCCGTTGGGCAATGGTTTCAATGCGACTATGCTCGCCTAACGAGTTTTGTTCGATAATCAAGTGACGATATTCGACATCAAGGGCGTCCCGGTGCTGTAGCACTTGCTCACGCTGCGCAACTAACTCACGGTTAATGTGCGTCAGGTAAACAGCCGCCAAACCGCTCAACAAGGCTAAACTGCTCCAGAGCAGCAAGCCGCGATAGAGCCGCAAATCATGTGCAATGACCTGCAAAAGGCCTTTGTGAGCTGGGATTTTCTTGAGATCAATTTTTCTCATCACTGATCTCCCTGCGCTTTCGGTTCTTTGTCGACCAGCCGCTCAGCAATGCGCAGCACCGAGCTACGCGCGCGCGGATTCACTTTTAACTCCGCAGCGCCTGGCTTAATCGCTTTGCCGATAGCTTTTAACGTCCGGTCATCGGCAATTTGGTCTTCCCGCAACGGTAAACCCGCAGGCACTTGCGCCCGCGTGCTTTGCGTCCGAATAAACTGCTTCACAATGCGGTCTTCAAGGCTGTGGAAGCTGATAACCGCTAAGCGGCCGCCTGGCTTCAACGCACTCAGCGCCGCTGCAAGGGCGTCTTCAACTTCACCGAGTTCACGGTTAATGTGAATCCGAATCGCTTGGAAAACCCGCGTCGCTGGGTGCTTATGCTTTTCCCGTGTCGGGCTCACTTTCGCAATCAGGTTCGCGAGTTCTGCGGTCCGCGTCAGTGTATGCTCTTGGCGATGTTCAATGATCGCGCGGGCGATACGGCCGGCAAAACGTTCTTCACCATAATGCCGGAACACATGCGCCATTTCGTCGAGGTCAGCATGCACTAACCACTCGGCGGCTGACTCACCTTGTTCAGGATTCATGCGCATATCTAAGGGGCCATCGCGCATAAAACTAAAGCCCCGCTCGGCGTCATCGAGTTGTGGGGATGACACGCCAAGGTCAAACAAAATTCCGGCCACTTGGCCAGTGAGGTGCTGCGCAGCGAGGATTTCTGCGAGTTGAGAGAAAGGAGTGTGGAAAAAAGTAAGACGTGAATCTTGTGCAGCAAGTGCACGTGCTTCTGCCGCGGCTGTGGGGTCGCGGTCAAACGCAATCAAGCGCCCGTGTGGAGAAAGGCGCTCAAGAATGGCACGGCTGTGCCCACCACGACCAAAGGTCGCGTCGATGTAGATCTGGTCCGGCTGGATCGCTAACGCTTCAATCGACTCCGCTAGCAACACCGGTACATGTTGCGATGATTGCGTCATTATAGTGAAAAATCTTGTAGTCGATCAGTTAATGTAAAGTCGCCTGCCTGCTCTGCGGCAATATCGTCCGCCACTTGTTGCTGCCAGGTTTCCTCATCCCAAATTTCAAATTTGTTGAGTTGCCCAACGAGCATGAGTTTCTTATTCAGTCCGGCATGTTGACGCAACGGCGTGGCAATCAGAACGCGTCCGTTCTTGTCCATTTCGCAGTCGTCTGCATAACCGAGTAGTAAGCGTTGGAGGCGACGCTCTGCGGGGTTCATTGAGGAGAGTTTGGCAAGTTTTTGTTCAATGATTTGCCATTCAGGAACCGGGTACAATAGAAGGCAAGGCTGCTTGATATCAATCGTGCAGACCAATTTGCCGTCACAGTCCAACGACAATAGGTTGCGATACCGAGCTGGTATTGCAAGCCGTCCTTTGTCATCCAAACTGATACTATTAGCGCCACGGAACATAATTTATTAGCGGGATCACCAGAATGATCCACTTCTCTCCACTTTTCCCCACAATGATACAGTCTAGGTGTCAGTCTGATCACCTGTCAAGAAAAAAAGCACAAGAATTAAGCGAAGTGCGACATTAATTTCACTTGCGCAAAACTTGAACATCGGTAACTATCGAACTTATAACTTAAACAAAGGTACAGTCGTGCGTCGTAAGCTGTTCATCATTCTCATCAGCCTGTCCGTCTTTCTTATTGGAGAGGTGATTTTGGCACGCTTAATTCAAGCCGAGCAGCAGCGCATTGAAGAAACCAATCGGTATTTAGCCCTTGAACGAGTGAGTACTCTGCGAGCTCGAGTCGAAGGGCTCTTGCAAGCAAATCTGCTGGCCATTCGACAACTGCGCACAGAAATCTATTTAAACCCCGAGTTCGACGAAGAACGCTTGCGCCTTATTAGTAACAGTATTTTCTCTGATTCACTGCAAACTCGGCACGTGGCAATTGGTGTCGGCTACGTCATTCAATTTATTCACCCACTTACAGGCAACGAAGCAGCGCTTGGCTTTGACTATCGCACCGCCCCAGAGCAGTTAAATAGTTACGAGCAAGCACTCGAAACCAATGAAATTACTATTAATGGTCCAGTTCAACTGACCCAAGGTGGCACCGCACTGATAGCACGCGTTCCAGTTTTCGCCGACGGTGCGCATAACATTGTTATTTCGCAAGTCATCGACCATGAGCGTTTGTTCCAGCAGGCAGGCGTGATGGACAGCTCAGAGCTCTTGGTGAGCATTCGCGGCCGCAATGGTTCGGGTCGCGAAGGTCCTGTGATTTTCGGGCCCAACGCTATTTGGCAACAAGATCCTGTCACCCAAGTGATTAACTTGCCAAGTGGTGAATGGTATATCGCCGTTATGCCAGCGAGTGGTCATTGGCGCAGCGAGTCTGGACTCGCGCCCTGGTGGTGGTTTTTTGGTACTTTGTTATCAGCCCTGTTAGCACTTGCGACTGCCTATATCTTATTCAATCAGCAACGCTTAAAACGGGCTTTCCGAACGATTACCCAACAAGCCCGCTTCGACTCACTAACCGATTTGCCAAACCGGCATTATTTTCTTGAGCAGCTCGAGCACTATGTCAATAGCTGCAAACGGCGTAACGAACAATGCGCACTGTTGTTTATCGACCTCGATCGCTTTAAAGAAGTGAATGATGTTCTTGGCCACGCAGCGGGTGATCAATTATTAAAAGTGATTGCGGAACGCTTACGAATCTCCATGCGCCAAGACGATCTCGTTGCACGCTTGAGTGGTGACGAATTTGTCTTGGTGTTAAAGAATCTGCACGAGCCCGTGCACGCGCAAATCCAAGCTGAGAAGATTCTCCAGTTTATCCGTGAGCCTATTACCTTAAACAACCAAGACGTCACCATCGACAGTTCGATTGGCATTGCCATTTATCCGGAAGATGGTGACAGCGCCGATGACCTATTAAAAGCCGCTGACCTCGCCATGTATGAGGCGAAAAATAATGGCCGCGGCATGGCGGCATTTTTTAGTCAGAAGTTACGCGCGAAAATTGAAGACCAAGTCCGCCAACATCATGAACTTGTGCACGCACTCAATAATCAAGAGTTTTTAGTTCATTACCAACCGGTTATTCATGCCGACAACGGCGAAATAACCAGCGTTGAAGCTTTGGTTCGCTGGCAGCATCCGACCGCAGGCTTACTTGAGCCTGCTGAATTTATTCAAGCAGCAGAGCGTAATGGTACAATTCGGGAGCTAGGTAACAAAGTGCTGCAGCAAGTCTGTCGCGACTTACCCGCACTTCGCGCGGCCGGTATTCAGGGTCGCATTGCGGTCAATATTTCATCCCATCAGTTTTACGACCAAGCCGCGGTGGAGACCTGGTTTGCAATAATGCAGGAGCATGACGTTAGTCCAGCGGAGTTTATCTTTGAAATTACCGAGTCCATGTTGCTGCCAGACCGCGAGCGCCAACGCAAAATGCTACTTTCTTTGCATGACCGCGGGATTCAACTGGCCATTGATGATTTTGGAACCGGTTATTCGTCGGCCAATCACTTACGCCACTTTCCAATTTCAATGTTGAAAATTGATCGTAGCTTTGCCGTGGGCGTACCGGATGACCATGCACACAGCAACCTTTTAGCCGCATTAATCCATATGGCGCGAGCTCTGTCTGTTGATGTGGTCGTAGAAGGCATTGAATCTGCACAGCAAGTTGAATTTATTCGCCACCAATGTGCCGATTTAATCCAAGGCTATTACTTTGCCCAACCCATGGCGTTGGCTGAATTATTGCAACGCTACGGAAAAACCGACGCAAGCAACACTGTTGATTTAAATGCTGCTACAAAAAAGAAAGGTGGAGTCAGCCGTTAAGCCGGGTTCTGTCGAGGACAATCATTCGTCTAGGACTACAGTCACCTGTAGCCTCCAGCAACCTACCCGGACCCGAGGCGGGCCACCCCATGGATCCCTATTTGGTCTTGCTCCGAGTGGAGTTTACCGTGCCACAAACTGTTACCAGTTGCGCGGTGCGCTCTTACCGCACCCTTTCACCCTTACCTGATCCTATTCCGAAGAATAGGCCATCGGCGGTTTGCTCTCTGTTGCACTAGTCGTCGGCTCGCGCCGCCCAGGCGTTACCTGGCACTCTGCCCTATGGAGCCCGGACTTTCCTCCCCTCGCTATGTCCGAAAACACAGTAAGCAGCGATTGTCTTGGCTGACTCCGGCGCGCAGTATAGCCGATTTACCTATGCTCACGCTAGCGCATTCGGGCTCGTAAGCAAACGCACTCATTTGAGTGCGTGCTGATACAATTCATTCGCGCGCAAGTTATAGTGGCTCGCAACTAATTTTGCCGCTTTCTTCGGCGGTAGTTCAGCACTCAGTAGCTGCAGCAACTGCAGCGCCGCAACTGGGATCTCATCGCTTTGACTCGGAGCCCCAGCAACCATTAGTACGATTTCCCCGCGCTGCTGGTTCGGGTCACGCTCGACCTGCGCCAACACCTCACTGACCGTGCCGCTTAAATAGGTTTCAAACTGCTTGGTTAGCTCCCGCGCCATCACAACTTGGCGCTCAGGGCCAAATACAGATTGCATTGCCGTTAAGCTTTCGACAATCCGTCGTGGTGCTTCGTAAAACACCAAAGTCGCAGTTTCAGCTGCAAGTTTTTGCAGTGCGGTTAAACGCGCTTGCTGCTTCGGCGGCAGAAAACCCGCAAATAGAAACCGGTCAGTGGGTAAACCCGCCGCTGACAACGCCGTAATGGCCGCACATGCACCTGGCAGCGCAACCACCGGTACACCCGCCGCACGACATGCGTTCACCAACGGATAACCTGGGTCGCTAATGAGCGGTGTGCCAGCGTCACTAATCAAGGCGATTGACTTGCCACTACGCAGTTGCTCAATCAAGCCTTGGGCTTTCTCCCGCTCATTATGCTCATGCACCGCCCACATCCGAGTTTGCACGCCGAGGTGTTGTAACAAGACACCACTATGGCGGGTGTCCTCTGCCGCTATCACATCAACCTGTTTGAGCGTTTCAATGGCGCGCAAAGTAATATCACCTAAATTACCAATCGGCGTTGGCACAATATATAAGGTGCCGGGGGAGATGCTCACAACGAAGCTCCTTTTGTGTGGCGTTGTCGACCGCTAGCGAAGTCGCCACAATGAAAGTTCTTTACGAATTTACAACACGGTTGCGTTTGTCTGCAGCGCACTGGCAGTTTATAGTAAGGCTACTGCAGGTAACTGAGACGTTCATTGTGCCAAAGAAGATACTTCCTTGCCTAATATTTTGTTCCTTCGCCACGGTTTGGTTAGCCGGCTGCGCCTCTGCGCCTGCGCCGCAGCAACCCTCTACCGAGCAAAGCCCTGAACAGCAACGTGAACGGCCCGTCGTTATCGACGAGCTTTCTGCAGCCGATTATTTAGCCCGTGCCGAACGCGAAACCTTACCAGCGCAGCAACATGCGATGTTAGTTCGCGCCGCTGGGCGTTACTTTGATAACGAGGAGTTTCAAGCCGGCGGCGTCGTCCTCTCGTTTATTAATTCTGGTTATTTAGCCTCGGCGCCTGCTCAGCAACACCGGTTACAGCAAGCACGCTTTGCAGCCTACATGGGCGACTGGCAGCGAGTGATTGAACTCACAAACGGCCTCGACCAACAACTGACCCAACGTGAACAACGTTTGCAAACGCTCGACTTGCGTCACCAAGCCTTTAAAAACCAAGCAGATTATGTCGCTGCGGCAGCGGCATTAGTGGCGTATGGTCGCTATGCCCCCGACTTAAACCTCAGCACCGAAGTGTGGCAATTGTTAGCCCAAGTTCCAGCTGAGCAATGGCGCCAAGGCGTCAGCCATAATGATTCAATTATGCGCGGTTGGATTCAGTTGTTTGAGCGCCTGACCCAAGCACTTGACGAAAACCGCTCACGCGCACAAGTGCTCTCGTCGTGGCAGCGGGCATTTCCGCAACATCCCGGTGTAGAGTTTGTTACCGAGCTGCTTGAACGTCCAGAAATTACCGCTCAATTACAAAATGTCGCCGTGCTTTTGCCACTCAATGGCCAATTTGCCGACGCCGGCCGCTCCGTTCGAAACGGCATTCTTGCGCGACTAACACAGCAAGAACAACCACTGCAGGTGCAGTTTATCGATACCACGCAAATTAGTGTCGAAGAGCTCTACCAACAACTCATCGACAGTCAAATAGAGCTAGTGATCGGTCCGCTCGATCGCAATACTTTGGAAGCGTTTAACAATTTTCAGCGCCAACAAGAAGAAGCCGCCCCTTGGGCGCAACTATGGCTAAACAACCCAGAGAACAAGAACGATAATGATCGTCATGCGTTTTTTGCACTCGATACGGTAGCCGAGTCGGTGGCAGCAGCCGAGTTGTTAGAACAAATGAATTACCAACACGTTTTGGTACTC
Organism: Aliidiomarina haloalkalitolerans; assembly: GCF_003987315.1. Classification (GTDB taxonomy): domain Bacteria; phylum Pseudomonadota; class Gammaproteobacteria; order Enterobacterales; family Alteromonadaceae; genus Aliidiomarina; species Aliidiomarina haloalkalitolerans. The sequence goes on along the minus strand of NZ_PIPI01000005.1, from coordinate 52,751 downwards.
GGACCCGACACCAATCGCGGCCATAACGTTGCCGAGACCTTTCAACGCTATTGGCCAGAACAAACCGATTACTCCATGCGTGCGCGCTTTTATGCTGCCAGTACCGACATCCCAGATGCAGTGCAACAGAGTTTATTGGTCGATCGGAGTCAAGCTCGCATTGATATGATTGAGCGCTTGGTTCAGCAGCACGTACCGGCAACGCGCGGCACCACGGAACTCCATTATGAAATTCGCAGCCGTCAAGACATCGACGCTATTTACGCCTCGGGTGACGCTCAGCAAGTACGGTTATTGAAGCCCTACTTAGACGTCAACATGAGTGCGTTCGGCCGCCGCGCACCTGTGTATGCCAGTAGCGCCGTTCACCAAGAACAACTCAGCCGCGGTGAAAATGACCTCGACGGCGTTATTTTTTCCGACGCACCTTGGTTACTCAGTGCCAGTCTGGCAGCTGACGTGCGGCAGCAGTTTGAGCAACAAGTCGGTCGTTTAAGCTTAAGCCAACAACGCTTAATTGCGATGGGCTACGACGCCATGGCCATTGGCCCGAAAGTGCTCGCGATGAACTACCTCCCCGGCTACACCCACAATGGTTTAACTGGGCAATTGCGGATAGATGCGCAAAAAGTGGAACGCCGCCTCGATTGGGCTAAGTTTGAGGGACATGAACTCAAACTGGAGCGTACCATTTATGACAACCAGGCAAGTCGGCACTGAGTATGAAGAACTCGCGGTCACCTATCTCAATGAGCACGGTCTCACCTGTATCGATCGCAATTTCCGTCTCGACAATGGCGAAGTCGATTTAATTTGCCGTGACGGTGAATATTTTGTCTTCGTTGAGGTCAAATATCGCCGTAACCGGTACTTTGCTGATATCCTTGAACAATTGACCGCAGCACAGTTACAACGGGTGCGTTTCGCTGCCCGGGTGTGGCTGCTGCAGCAAGACATTAGTGAAAACTCTGCGGCGTGTCGCTTTGACGTCGTCGCTATCACCGGTGAGCCTTTTCAAATAGAGTGGTTAAAGGACGCATTTTAGTTATGCAAGATACGATACGGACCTTTTTTAACGAAAGTATTCAGGTACAAGTTGCGGCAGCCGACAGCTTAGTTCAGCCATTGGCACAAGCCGTACAGTTGCTTACGTCGTCGTTGCTCGATGGCCGACGAATTTTCAGCTGTGGTGACGGCAATAGTACTTTCGTTGCCCAACATTTTACCGATTTACTCATTCACGGTACCGAGCTTGAACGTCCGCCCTTCCCGGCAGTGACCTTGGGGATGAATTCGACGCAGCCGGTACAAGTTGACTGTCTGGCACGCCAACTCAGCGCACTCGGTAGTCAAGGCGATATTCTTTTAGCGTTTGTCAGTCAAAATCACTCCGAACGCGTTCACCAAGCCATGGAAGCAGCGTTATCGCGGGAAATGACCATTATTGCCGTTACTGGCGATGACGCCACCGAAATTACCAGCTTACTTGGTCCGAATGACATTGAAATGCGGATTCCAAGCACCAACACCACACGCATTGTTGAGCAACAATTGTTTCTTAGTCAGTTGCTGTGTGACCTTATCGAACAACAAATTTTTCACGGGGGTTAACCCATGCGTAAGCTTCTACCGCTCGTTCTTTGTTTACCGTTGTTGTCGGGTTGCGCTGCCGCTGTGGTTGGCGTTGCCGTCGGTACCACAGCCGTCGCCCTCGACAGCCGAGAAGTTGGCCAACAAGTCGATGACAGTGCCATTCGCTTACGGATTGTCGGCTTATTAAACCGTGACCAAGACTTTGCACAGCAGCGCGTGCGGGTGATTTCGTACAACGGTGATATCTTGCTTTACGGCCAAGTCAGTCAGGACAGTCTTAAGCAAAAAGCGGAAACCTACGCCCGTAATACCGACGGCGTGGTAAGGATTTTTAATCAGATTCAGGTGGGAGAGATTTCAACCCTGCGCGAACGCGCTGATGACAGTTGGATAACCACTCGAGTCAAAGCAGAGTTACTGCGTGATCAAGATCATGATCTGTCGGGTGTTAAAGTGGTGACCGAAAAGCGCGAAGTGTTTCTAATGGGCATCGTGACCCAGGCAGAAGCGGATCGCGCCATTCATATTGCTCGTCATGTGAATCGCGTTAACCGAGTTGTCAACGCCTTAATCGTTGCGGACAACTCGTAACATCGGTTTACCACGAACTGGGCGTTGGTCGCCGGAGGTGGCTTGTTCTGAGTCATCTTCCATGTCACTAGCCGGCTCTTCTTGCACCTCGTCATGGGGTGCGTCAGAACCGTCATCACTGACCGCCCAAAGCTCACGTTCGTTATTCAGTTCGCTCGCGTTTTCACCAGTAAAGTTTTCGCTCTCATCGTCCTGCGCTGGGAAATCTATCCCTTCTTCTGGTTCGAAAATCATGCCCGCGCCATTCTCGCGGGCATAAATCGCCATAATCGACCCAATCGGCAAATCAATCTTTTGATCCTGACCACCGAAACGCGCGCGAAAGCGCACGCCGTCATTGTCCATCATAAAAGCTTGCACCGCGGTCGGCGCCACATTCAAAACAATCTGATCATCATGAACGTAGTCCAGTGGTACTCGAACGTGCGGCCAAGTCGCATCGACAACTAAATGAGGGGTAAGCTCATTATCGATCAACCAGTCGTACAGGCCACGAAGGATATAAGGTCGACGAGGGATCATAAAACTTAGACTTTACCGATTTCGCGTTCGTCGTCAGTCAATGCATCGCGGAACGATTCACGCTCGAACAACCGCAGCATGTACTGTTTTACTTCTTTAGCACCCGTACCTGACAACTCGATGCCATATACCGGTAAACGCCATAACAGTGGCGCTAAGTAACAATCGACCAACGTAAACTCTTCGCTCATAAAGAACGGCGTGTCAGCAAAAACTGGAGCAAGAGCTAAAATGCTCTCTTTTAGCTCTTGGCGAGCCGCTTCCGCTTCTTTCTTCGTGCCAGTCAAAATCGTGTCTGCTAAGGCATACCAGTCACGCTCAATACGGTACATCATTAAGCGGCTAGTGCCACGCGCCACAGGGTAAACAGGCATCAGTGGTGGGTGTGGGAAACGCTCGTCGAGGTATTCCATGATGATTTGCGCTTTGTATAGCACAAGCTCACGGTCAACTAGCGTTGGAACGTTATCTGCATATGGATTAAGCTGGAGCAGGTCTTCCGGTTGATTATCTTGATCAACAAACGCAATCTCTACAGTTACCCCTTTTTCAGCCAACACGATACGTGTTTGGTGACTGAACAAATCATCTTTCCCTGAATACAGGGTCATTACTGAACGCTTATTGGCAGCAACAGCCATAAGATTCTCCACTCTCAGAAAACAGCAAAGGGGGCGAACCTCGCCCCCGAATAAACTTCTTACTTTCCAGTAGGTTGCAACTTCATGCAGACTACTTGCAAAGAGAAATTACTTAATGTCGCGCCAGTATTCTTTCTTCAGAAGAATACTCAGTACGAGCAACACCAGTAAGAATCCAATGACGAACATACCTAAGCGTTGACGCTCAAGAATCATTGGTTCACCGGTGTACACCAAGAAGTTAGTTAAGTCTAACATCGCTTGGTCGAACTCTTCTTCGCTCAGGCGACCGGTGCCGTCTGACTTAATGCCGACATAGACTTCACGCATTTCGCCATCCACCATCCGACGCTCGTAGGTTTTACGCGGAACACCCTGCATTTCTTGCAGAACCCACGGCATACCGACATTGTCGAATACTTCGTTGTTAACGCCGAACGGGCGGCTTTCGTCAACATAGAAGCTGCGGAAGAAGGTATATAACCAGTCAGCACCACGGACACGAGCAACCATGGTTAAGTCTGGCGGTGCCAAACCGAACCATTCCGCCGCGCCTTCACGGTCGATTGCTGAGAACTTATGCGAACCAGGACCTTCGCCGGTGAACTGTAGTAACTCAGCACCTAAGTCGACCGGAATACCTAAGTCTTCGAAGGTACGCTGGTAACGCTGATACTGCATGCTGTGACAGCCTAAGCAGTAGTTCATGTAGATCTGCGCACCACGCTGCAAAGAGGCTTTGTCAGACTGATCAATGTTAGCTTTATCTAGCGGGCCACTATAACCTGCCGCCAAAACGGTGGCAGGTAATAATAGAGCCAGAACCATCAGAAAACGCTTCATCATTTCGTCAACCTCTCTGGTAGTGGCTTGATCTTCTCATTCTTACTGTAGAAGAACAGTGCAATAAAGAATCCGAAGTACAGAATTGTACAAACACGTGCAATGAAGGTGTACAAGTCAGTCGCTGGCATCGCACCAAGGTAACCTAAGATCACGAAGCTGATGGCAAACTGAGTCAAGTTCGCTTTATGCAGCGTGCTACGGTAGCGCACTGAGCGTGCTTTAGCACGGTCTAGCCATGGAATGAGCGCAAGCATAACAATGGCTGCGAACATTAGGATAACGCCACCGAGTTTGTCTGGAACCGCACGCAAGATTGCGTAGAACGGAGTGAAGTACCAAACCGGTGCAATGTGTTCAGGCGTGACCATTGGGTCTGCCGCTTGGAAGTTAGGTGGCTCAAGGAAGAAGCCGCCCATCGTCGGTGCGTAGAAGATCACCAATGAACACAGAATTAAGAACACCACGAGACCAACGATATCTTTCACCGTGTAATACGGGTGGAAAGGAATTGCGTCAACAATGTCGTATTTGTTGGTGTAACGCTCATGGAATTTGAACTTCGCTTGCTCAGCTTCAGGCACTGAACCTTTTGGCTTCTTAATTTCAACGCCGTCAGGGTTGTTCGAGCCAACTTCGTGCAACGCGATTAAGTGTAAGAACACCAGAATGACCAATACCAATGGTAAGGCGATCACGTGTAATGCGAAGAAGCGGTTCAAGGTCGCGCCAGAAATGACGTAGTCACCACGAATCCAGGTGGTTAGGTCATCGCCGATAATCGGAATTGCACCAAACAGCGAGATGATAACCTGCGCACCCCAGTAAGACATTTGACCCCATGGCAATAAGTAACCCATAAAGGCTTCTGCCATTAAGACCAAGAAGATCAGCATACCGAAGATCCACAGCAATTCACGTGGCTTCTGATACGAGCCATACATGAGACCGCGGAACATGTGTAGGTAGACCACCACGAAGAATGCCGAAGCACCGGTGGAGTGCATGTAGCGCAGCAACCAGCCGTATTCAACATCACGCATGATGTATTCAACCGAGGCGAACGCACCTTCTGCACTTGGGTTATAGCTCATGGTCAGCCAGATACCAGTCACGATTTGGTTGACTAAAACCACAATCGCTAATGACCCCATGAGGTACCAAAAGTTAAAGTTCTTTGGTGCCGGGTATTCCGTCACGTGCAACTTCATGGTGTTGCTAAACGGAATACGCTTATCAATCCAGTTCATGAGTGACATTATGCAGCTCCCTCTTCTTCACCAACCAGCACGGTTTCGCTATCAACGAAATAGTGCGGTGGAATGACCAAGTTGGTTGGGGCTGGCACACCTTGGAACACGCGACCAGCGATATCAAAACGTGAACCGTGGCATGGACAGAAGAAGCCAGAATCGACACCTTCCGCAACACCAAAGTTACGGTCGATAAACTGCGGTGAACAACCGAGGTGAGTACAAATACCCACAGCAATAAACCACTCTGGGTCTATTGAACGGTGTTGGTTACGGGCATAGTCAGGCTGTTGTGGCTCGCGCGACTCAGGATCACGTAAACGGCCTTCAATCAGTGGAAGACTGTCTAACATTTCTTGAGTACGGCGAATAATCCATACCGGACTACCACGCCACTCTACGCGGACTAATTGACCTGGCTCTACTTTATCGATCTTCACTTCTACCGGTGCACCCGCAATACGGGCTTTCGCACTTGGGTTCCATGAAGCAATGAAGGGCACGGCGGCACCAACGACTCCTGCACCACCAACTACCGAAGTAGCGACAGTCAGAAACCGACGACGGCCTTTATCTACAGGCGCATTGCTCATCCATCTCTCTCCAGTTTGGACGCTTCGCGAAATAACGCAGCAAAATTAACTCAATGCTTGCTCGAAAAAAATCCTCACAATCATAAAGAAAATCACCGATCTTTACAAGGCACAGGCGCAAGTAAAACCACATGCAAATTCGTGGTATTCGGTGCTACTCCTGATTCAGGTAGTTCAGCGCTAACCCTTATTTGCCGTAGCTTACAGCAGAATAGGCAGGTTCCAAACTGAACAGGAGTACTCCTCGATTAAGCTGATAAGAAAAAACCCGACACGAGGTCGGGTTTTTGTAAAGTGGTCTGTTCCAACAGAAACTCTGTTGGCCGCCAGTTCGGAAACTTAACGCTTCGAGAACTGTGGACGCTTACGCGCTTTGTGAAGACCAACTTTCTTCCGCTCAACTTTACGCGCGTCACGAGTAACATAACCCGCTTTACGTAAGTCGCTACGAAGTGCTTCGTCGTATTGCATTAACGCACGGGTAATACCGTGACGGATTGCACCCGCTTGACCTGTTGTACCACCACCAGTAACAGTGATGTAAAGGTCAAACTTCTCAGACATCTCTAGAAGTTCTAGAGGCTGACGTACAACCATACGCGCAGTTTCACGACCGAAGTATTCTTCGATTGAACGGTTGTTGATTTTAATGTCACCGCTGCCAGCACGCAAGAAAACACGCGCTGTAGAGCTTTTGCGACGACCTGTACCGTAGTATTGATTATCTGCCATCTTCATCTGCTCCGTATTAAATCTCTAAAGGTTTAGGCTGCTGAGCTGCATGAGTGTGCTCAGGACCCGCATACACTTTCAGCTTACGGAACATCGCACGGCCTAATGGACCACGTGGCAGCATGCCTTTAACAGCTGCTTCGATGATCATTTCTGGTTTCTTAATCAATAGCTTTTCAAAGCTGATTGACTTCAGACCACCAGGGTAACCGCTGTGCGCGTGATACATTTTAGCTTTCGCTTTGTTACCAGTTACGTGAATTTTCTCAGCGTTAACGATAACGATATAGTCACCCGTGTCTACGTGCGGCGTGTATTCTGGCTTGTGCTTACCGCGCAGGCGGGTTGCTACTTCAGTGGCCAAACGACCTAAAGTTTTGCCTTCTGCGTCAACGACATACCAGTCGCGCTTAACAGTTTCTGCTTTTGCTACAAAAGTTTTCATGAGTTATTTATACCCAAATTCATGAGTTTACCTTGCGGCTTTCCGGGCTTCCCCGCGAAATGCCAATTAATTTTCACCCCGTGTAAACCGGGGTAGGTAACGTGGGCGGCCGACATTATATACACGCAGCCATACAAACGCAACGCAAGATGGTGTTTTTTTGAACCTTTGCGAGACTCGCAACTGCCTAACTCAGTGGCAGCGAAAAACTGGTTCCTACGGTAAGTGCTCGAGCCCTAAGTACTCGTGCGACTGCATTTCTTGCAAGCGACTGAGACAACGGCGGAATTCAAAGCTTAAACCGCCACCGGTATACAGCTCATTCATGGGTACCTCCGCAGAAAGAATGAGCTTCACTTTGTGCTCGTAAAACTCGTCAACAAGGGCAATGAAGCGCCGTGCGGCGTCATCTTTTTCGCGCCCAAGTTGCGGCACATTGCTAACTAACACCGCATGGTACAAGCGCGCGAGTTCAATGTAGTCATTTTGACTTCGTGGGCTGTCGCACAATTCTTTGAAATCAAAGAACGCCACGTCATCGGCTTCACAGCGAACCTGAATCGGACGGTTGTTAATCTGAATCGCTTCGTTACACTTATGCGCAGTGTGGTCTGGGGCTAATTGATGAAAGTACTTCAGCAAGTTTTCATCGGCTTGTGGGTCTAGCGGTGAATGATAAATTTCGGCTTGAGTTAATGTTCGCAAGCGATAATCAACACCACCATCAACATTGACCACGTCACAATGCTTTTTAATCAGCTCAATGGCAGGTATAAAGCGAGCACGCTGCAGGCCATTTTTATACAGATCATCAGGCACAATATTCGACGTTGCCACAAGTACGACGTTATTCTTGAACAATGCGTCAAGTAACGTCGCAAGAATCATAGCGTCGGTAATATCTTGCACATAAAACTCATCAAAACAAATCACGCGTGCTTCTTTGGCAATTTTTGCGGCGATTTGCGGCAGCGGATCGGAGACCCCTTTCAAGTTTTTCATTTCGTCGTGAATACGATGCATAAAGCGATGAAAATGCACACGCCACTTTTGTTCGAACGGCAGCGCATTAAAGAAGGTGTCGACTAAATAGGTTTTTCCACGGCCAACGCCGCCCCAAAAATAGAGCCCCTGCACGCTGTGGTTATTTTTCTTCCGTAATGGCGCAACCAGTAACTTTTTCAAGCCACGCTTTGGCGGCGCTTCAAGCAAGTCCTCGTAGAGACGCTGCAAGTGCTTCACCGCTTGCTCTTGCGCGGCATCCGCATGAAACTCTGGGCGTTCTAAGTCGGCTTGATAAGCTTCCCACGGACTTGGCTTTGATTGTTCTTGAAGATTATTTGCGTTTTTCACCACAATTTTGCCTGACATCTGACTTCTGTTCGAATGTAAACATGATACCATTAAGTCAGAAATTAGATCACACTAGTTGTGCTACAATGACGTCACACGCTTGAGGATTTTCAATATGGATTGGCTACTAGGAATTTTACTGCTTATTGCTGGGGCGATTATCGGCTTCTTCGTCGCGCGTTTTTACTTGAGCCAAACCGGCGAGTCCGCGCAGCTTAAAAGTGAAATTGAGAGCACCCGTCAGCAGTTTGAAGCCTACCGCAAAGATGTGGTCGAGCATTTAGGCACCGCCCGCCAATTGGCGTCGGAAGTGACTGACATTCAGCACCGCTTAAACCTGTTTTTACAAGACAGTCAAAACTTGCTTGAGCAAGAAAAAGACTGGCAGCAAAACCTTCCTTTCTTTTCCGAAGAAACCATGCGCTCTATTCGTCAGTCGAATATTCTCAATCGCGAACGCCGCGACGAGAACGAAGACGAATCGTTAGAAATGCCTCGCGACTACTCCGAGCCAGGTAGTGGTTTATTTACCCCGGTCAAAACTGACAAAGAAAGTTAAGTCTCGGCACTCAATCAGCGTCGCAACTCCTCTTTGCTTTAGCAGCGGGTTGCGACTTGATTAGCCACTAGCCTCTCTATCACTTCGCAAAATTTCACCTTGAAATCAAAAATTAGCGAACTTATTTCTATCTTCGATGGTCATTTCTAACTGTTAGGTGTGTAGTCCTGCTGCCTGTTCGGTAGTCGCCTGCAACACCCTGAACGTCAGGATGTTTATTCGGAGTAGAACAGATGAAGAAACTCGTTAATTTCGCCACTGCATTAACAGCAGTTTTTGTTCTTTCAGTACAAGGTTTTGCCATTGCCCCAGCGTTGGCAAACTTCCCTGCAGCTGCGACCGACGAACGCGGCATTCCTACCCTCGCCCCAATGCTCGAAGAAGTCACACCCGCGGTTGTGAATATTTCTGTGCAAGGCAAACGCGTCACTCGCCAACGCTTACCGGAAGCATTTCGATTTTTCTTTGGCCCCAATGCGCCACGCGAAGAAGTTCGTGAGCAGCCGTTTCAAGGGCTGGGTTCCGGGGTAATTATTGACGCAGAGAACGGCTACGTCGTTACCAATAATCATGTCATCAATGACGCCACGGATATTACCGTCACCCTCAAAGACGGCCGTCAATTCCAAGCGACCGTGCTTGGCCGCGACGATGAGTCTGACATTGCTCTATTGCAGCTGGAAAACCCACGTAACCTCACCCAAGTCGAAATCGGCGATTCCGACCAACTCCGCGTCGGTGACTTTGTCGTCGCCATTGGTAACCCCTTTGGTTTAGGTCAAACCGTTACCTCTGGTATTGTCTCGGCACTTGGCCGCAGCGGGCTCGGTATCGACCGCTTAGAGAACTTTATTCAAACCGACGCAGCAATTAACAGCGGTAATTCCGGCGGCGCCCTTGTTGATCTTAATGGCAACCTGATCGGCATCAATACCGCTATTCTTGGCGGCGGTGGTGGCAATATCGGCATCGGTTTTGCGATTCCTGCCAATATGATGAAAAACCTCGTCGACCAAATTATCGAGTTTGGTGAAATTCGCCGCGGTGTCCTGGGCGTCCGTGGTGGCAACCTTAATCAAGAACTTGCCGATGCACTCGGCCTCGATCGCACGCAAGGTGCATGGGTCAGTGAAGTCGTCGAAGACGGTCCAGCAGCTAAAGCTGGCATTGAAGCGGGCGATGTAATTCTCGCAATTGACGGCACGCCAGTACTCTCGTTTGCCGAGCTGGCGGCAAAAGTTGGTACCATTGGCGCAGGTCGCTCAGTCAACTTAACGATTTTACGTGACGGTCGTGAGCGTCAAGTCACGGTTGAGCTGCAACAGCGTGAAGCCGAGCAAATTGAAGCAGCAACGTTGCACCCGAACCTCCGTGGCGCTGAACTTAGTAGCGACGACCGCCAAGGAATTCGTGTGACAGCTATCGAAAGCGGCTCGCCCGCTCATCGTGTTGGCTTGCGTGAGAACGACGTCATTATTGCGGTCAACCGTCAGCCGGTGAATAGCAATCGCGAACTACAACAAGCCATGGAAAATGCACGCGGCGTTATTGCTTTGAACCTACGACGCGGTAATCAGCATTTATATTTAGTGTTGCAAAACTAGTTCGCAGCGAGCGAACACTTAGACAAGCCTCAGCGCAACCGCTGGGGCTTTCTTTTTCGTGTTAGTGATTGTTTGCTACTGATTGTCTGCTACTGATTGTCTACTACTGATAGCTGCCCACCGACCCCGACTATCCGCTTCGCAACTTTAGTGTTACTATAGTTTAATTCATTGACTCGCTTAGGTTTATAGTCACCACCATGCAGAACCGTCGTGGCAAACTAGCCACCTTTTTCACAATGTGCTACCAATACCTTTTCAAGCCAGCCCTGCTCGGCTTGATCGTGGCGGCTATTGTGCTGACGTTTATGCAGTTTCGTGACCAAAATCCAACACCTGCCGAGCCAGTCGCCAGCAGCGACCTGATCAGTTTTTCCAGCGCATTTGAAAACGCAGCCCCAGCGGTTGTGAATATTTACACCACCCAGTCTGTGCGCGAAGCTCGCTTCAGCGGTCGCCCAACCACGGTTATGCGCCTTGGCTCGGGTATTATTATGGACCCGCGCGGTTACATTTTAACGGCACTGCACGTAGTTCAAGACGTCGATGAAATTCAAGTTGCACTGCAAGACAGTCGGATTTTTGGCGCCCAGCTCGTTGGTAGTGACGCCCTCACCGACTTAGCCGTACTCCGTATCGACGCCGGTAACTTGCCCGTGATTCCAGTCAATCCAGATTACGTTGCTCGCCCCGGCGATGTCGTCTTAGCCATTGGTAACCCATATAACTTAGGACAAACTGTGACCCAAGGGATTGTTTCCGCGACCGGACGCATTAGCCTAGGGAGTGGTTATGCCGAGTTTATCCAGATGGACGCTGCAATTAATGAAGGCAATTCAGGCGGCGCTTTGGTCAACAGCCGTGGTGAGTTAGTGGGTATTGCTAGTGCGTCTTACCAATCGGAATTTAGTAGTCGCGGGTCGCAAGGTATCTATTTCGCTCTGTCCTACCAATTAGCCGAACGTATTATGCAGCAGCTGATTAGTGAAGGCGTGGTGACTCGCGGTTACCTCGGCATTACCGCTGGTCAGTACTATCGCGACGACTTCTCAACCCGAGGCTTACGCGTCGATGACGTCGACGAGCGCGGCCCTGCATGGCAAGCGGGTTTACGTCCTGGTGACTTCATTTACGAGATAGCTGGCCAGCAAGTAACCTCCGTCAACCAAGGCTTAGACCTAGTCGCTGAAGCACGGCCAGGAACACGACTATCCATTCGTTTTTACCGCGGCGAACAACAACTTGAAACCGAAGTTGTCATAGAGCAGTTACGTTAGAGCAGTTACGTTAGGACAGTTACGCTAGCACGCCAAAAGCAATCGAGAACAACTCAAAAAAAACCAGCGACTAATCGCTGGTTTTTTGAATTCGGGTTGGACACATTTTTTCTCGTCGGATTTGCGCCCCTAATGCCGACAGCTTCTGCTCAATCGTCTCGTAACCACGGTCAATGTGGTAAACGCGTTCGACTTCCGTCGTACCTTCCGCCACTAAACCAGCAATCACTAGCGACGCTGATGCCCGCAAGTCTGTGCACATCACCTGCGCGCCGGTGAGTTTATCGACGCCCGTCGACACTGCGGTATTGCCTTCAAGCTCGATATTGGCACCCATACGACGCAATTCTGGCACATGCATAAAGCGGTTCTCAAAAATGGTTTCGCGCACGCGGCCGGTACCTTCAGCAATTGCGTTTAACGCAATAAACTGTGCCTGCATATCCGTTGGAAACGCCGGATGTGGCGCTGTCACTAAACTTACGGCGCGAGGACGACCTTTGCTTTTGAGTTTGATCCAATCGGCACCCTTGGTGATTTCTGCACCTGCTTCGGTTAGCTTTTTCAGCACCGCATCAAGAAAGTCAGGGTTGGTATGCGTGCAAGTGATTTCACCTTGCGTTGCTAACGCTGCGACCAAAAAGGTACCGGTTTCAATCCGATCCGGCATGACTTTGTAGTCACCACCATGCAAACGGTCAACGCCTTGAATGCGAATAGTATCGCTGCCCGCGCCAGTGACTTTTGCGCCCAAACTATTCAAGAAATTCGCAAGGTCTACCACTTCCGGTTCACGCGCTGCGTTTTCAATAATGGTTTCGCCGTCAGCTAATACGGCTGCTGCCATCAGGTTTTCAGTACCGGTCACGCTGACTGTGTCGAGCAGAATATGGGCGCCACGCAAGCGTCCACCTTGCTCGGCTGGAACATGGGCTTTAATGTAGCCATTTTCGACGACAATGGTTGCACCCATTTGGCGCATGCCTTCAATGTGTAAATTAACCGGACGTGCGCCAATTGCGCAGCCGCCTGGTAACGACACTTCTGCATGACCACATTTAGCCAATAACGGACCGAGCACGAGAATTGACGCACGCATGGTTTTCACCAGCTCGTATGGCGCCACATGGCCATGCTTGGCTGGTGGTGTAATAACATAGGTGTCGTTGCTTTCACGGGTATGCGGAATACCCAGCTCACCCAATAAGGCTAACGAGGTTTCAACGTCCTGCAAGCGCGGAACATTGCTGATACGCACGGGGCTGTCGGCAAGAATTGCCGCTAAGAGAATGGGTAACGCTGCATTTTTTGCGCCCGAGATACGCACTTCACCGTGTAAACGAGCACCACCAGTGACGACTAACTTTTCCATTTCTTTGCACTCTTTTCGGTCAGTATTTTTAAATTAACGCGTGAAACCAGCCTAACCCGGCATATTCAGGAGCTTTTCACGACGCCACTTTTCTGGCGTATAGGCTTTTATACTGAGCGCATGAATGGTGCCGTCGGCAATTTTCTCTTGCAGCGGCGCGTAGATCATTTGCTGCTGACGCACACGCGACATGTCGGCAAATACCTCACTGACAGCAATCACTTGGTAATGGCTGCCTTCGCCTTTGACATGCACTTCGTCAAGGTTCAATGCGTCTTGCAACAAGACTTCAATTTCTTTTGGATCCATGATGATTTCACTTTTATAAAATTCGAACGGTGCTTAACTTAAGGCTTAACTTAAGGCTTAACCAAGTATTTAAATAAGTGCTTAGCTTAGCGAAAGCAATGCCGTGACGCCACTGACCTCGGCGAACTGACGCAACTGAGTGTTTACATTGCGTAAAGCTAAGTCGCGGTTTTGTTTTTGCAGCTCTGCTTTTACTTGAATCAGCAAGGCTAAACCGGCTGAGTCGACTTTTTCCACCGCACACAGGTCAATGTTTAACGTACCGGTACTGCCAAGCCACTGCTCGCGCTCTTTCCAAGCTTGGCCGACATGGTCTCGGTCAAGTTCACCGCGCACCACAACAGCGTCACCTTGCACGTCAAACTGTAAACTATTCATGCGTGCCTCCTGACTCAGCTTTAATCGTTACCTTGGCTAAACAAGAACTGGCCAATAAGGTTTTCCAGAACCATCGCCGAGTTGGTCATGAAGATGTGATCTCCGTCTTCTAATGTCATCACACCGTCATCCATGAAGCCTGGCTCTAAGCCAATGTACTGCTCGCCAAGTAAGCCCGAGGTTAAAATCGACGCTGTACTCGTGTCAGGAAAGCCTTTGTATTGGACACTGATTTTCATTTCTACAACCGGCTCAAAGTACTCACTGTCGAGGCTGATATTGCTAACACGGCCGACGACAACACCACCAACTTTCACTGGCGAGCGCACTTTCAGGCCGCCAATGTTGTCAAACTTCGCATATAAGGTGTAGGTTTCACCGCGCAATGCACCCGTGGTGTTCGCCACCTGCATGGCTAGAAAAACCAGCGCCGCAATGGCTGCTGTGATAAATACACCGACTAATAATTCAATTTTCCGCGCTTCCATAGATCACCCGAACATTACAGCTGTCAAAACAAAATCTAAACCGAGAACGGCCAACGAGCTATACACAACCGTTTGTGTCGTTGCAGCACTGATTCCCGGCGACGTTGGCTCTGCGGTATACCCTTTATAGAGGGCGATCCACGTCACCACAAAAGCAAATACTAAACTCTTAATAAAACCATTCATGACGTCGTGTTGCCATTCAACGCTGGCCTGCATCACCGACCAAAAAGCACCGTCGTCAACGCCAAGCCATTGCACACCGACCACGAAACCACCGTAAATACCGATGGCACTAAACATGAAGGCCAATAGTGGCATGCTTAAAAAACCAGCCCAGAAACGCGGCGCAATAACACGACGCAGAGGGTCTACTGCCATCATTTCTAAACTTGAAAGTTGTTCTGTTGCACGCATTAAGCCAATTTCAGCGGTCAGCGCCGAACCAGCGCGACCGGCGAACAAGAGCGCTGTTACTACCGGCCCCAGTTCTCGTAACAAGCTTAAAGCAACCATGGGCCCCAACGCTTGTTCAGCACCGAAATCAACCAGAATCGTGTAACCTTGTAAACCAAGTACCATGCCGATGAACAAGCCCGACACCAAAATAATCAGCATTGACTGAACACCAACCACATAGAGTTGGCGCATCAGTAACGGGAACATTTTCAGCGGTTGTGGTTTACCGACGAGCGCTTGGAACAGCATAATTGTGGCATTACCAATGCCACGAATGGTATTTAGCGTATTGCGCCCGAGTTCTTGAATTGCTTTCATCGGCGAACTCCTGACCCGAGTAAATCTTCGGCATAATCTGCAGCTGGGTAATGGAATGGCACTGGACCATCCGGCTCACCATGCAAAAACTGCAGAACTAACTCATTCCCTTCGCGCTCAAGCTGCTCAGGCGAGCCTTGAGCAACGATCTTCTTGTTCGCCATAATGCAAACATGGTCGGCAATGCTCATGACTTCATGAATATCGTGAGACACCACAATCGAGGTTAAACCGAGGGTGCTATTTAATGAGCGAATCAGCTTCACCAGCATGCCCATCGAAATCGGGTCTTGGCCAGCGAAAGGTTCGTCATACATAATCAGCTCAGGGTCGAGCGCGATTGACCGCGCCAGCGCTGCTCGCCGAGCCATACCACCGGACAACTCTGACGGGAATAAGTGCGCCGCACCGCGCAAACCCACCGAATCGAGCTTCATTTTAACCACGGTGGCAATAATGTTCTCAGGTAAGTCCGTATGCTCGCGCAAAGGGAACGCGACGTTATCAAAAACCGTCATTTCACTAAATAATGCACCGCTTTGAAACAGCATGCTCATGCGCTTACGCAGGTCAAATAAAGCGCTGCGACCAAGCTTATTCACTTGGTGGCCGGCAAAATGAACTTCACCACGGGTTGGCTTCAGCTGCCCACCGATCAGGCGTAACAGTGTGGTTTTACCACAGCCACTTGGCCCCATAATGGCGGTTACTTTACCTTCTGGCACAACTAAGTTCACGCCTTCATAGATTGGCGTGTCACCCCGGTTAAAATAAACGTCTTTTAATTCTACTAAATTTTTCACTACCGCCCTCGTTCATTCGGTATCTGAAAAGGTCGAGCATCTTAGCATTAATTCAGGCTAACCGGCTATGCAATTGCGACCCTCGCTGACAAACAACGACAATCATTTTGCTTGGCTTACAAAAATAGCCCCGCAGGGCTACTTGAACAAAGCAAATGAACAGTATTACTAATCAACGCGTGTGTGGCTGATTTGGATTAACCAAACACACTATCGTCACTGCTATTTTTGGCACTCGGCGTTAACATCGCAGTAACTTCGGCAATAAATGCTTCGGTTTGCTCGTCACTTTCAATCAGCAAGCCAAATTGCTTCAACAGGCGATGGCCAACAACCGCTTTCCAAGCCACGCGCGCTTGAGCGGCACCGGCCTGAGCTTTGTCTAACCGCTCCCAAAGCTCTCGATTACGTTGCCGCACCGGCTCTAACAGTTCTGGGTTGGCGGCAACCGCAGCGACGATAGCACTGTCAACCGCCAACATCTCTTGTGGCTCGGTGATTTCGGCTTCAACCATGGCCAACAGCTCACCGTCTGGCGCATCAAGTAAATAAGGTTTCGCTTCCAATACTGCTGCAGTGCGTTCTTGGCGTTGGCCAATGTAGCGCTCGAGCATGGCAATAATTAACGCTTCCTTACTTTCGAAATGATACAGCAGACCACCTTTACTAATTCCAGTTTGCTCGGTCAAGGCGTCGAACGTCAGTTGTGACGCACCACGTTCCCGCACCAAAATCTCCGCTTGCTTAAGAATAAACTCACGTTTGCTCGGGCGACCGCCGCGAAACTGTTTTTTCGTGTCACTCATTTCTATAATCCTAAAACTTAGTTCTAACCGACTAAAGGGTTTACTTTCGAACAATAGCAAAAAGGCAAACCGACTAACAATGCACAAACTGTCGCACCCATCGGATTAACCCATCGATTTACCGCAGTTTGCCCGATTCCATACCTATTCCAGAACGGCAGTGATATACTTTGGCAAAATCACTCGCTTAGACCAAGGACACGCGCAACATGAGTGCTACCGATATCCCTGCCGCAACCGACTTTATTGCTCAAGGCCGCCGAGTACTCGAGATCGAATCTGCTGCCATTCAAGGGCTTTATCAGTCGCTCGACGATAGCTTTCGCAATGCTTGCCAGACCATTTTACGCTGCCAAGGCCGCGTTGTCGTTACCGGCATGGGTAAGTCCGGTCATATTGGCGGCAAAATTGCTGCGACTCTAGCGAGTACCGGAACACCGGCCTTCTTTGTTCACCCGGGCGAAGCAAGCCATGGCGATTTAGGCATGATTACTGCGCAAGATCTGGTTATCGCGATTTCCAATTCAGGAGAAACCCATGAAGTGGTCAGTATCCTCCCTGTAATTAAACGTTTAGGTGTGCCGCTGATTGCCATGACCGGGAAACCCGAGTCGACCTTGGCTACGCTCGCTGACGTTCATTTAAATGTTGCTGTTGCCGAAGAAGCCTGCCCGCTTGGTTTAGCGCCAACTGCAAGTACCACCGCGACCTTAGTGATGGGCGATGCCCTCGCCGTTGCCTTGTTGCATTCGCGCGGTTTTACTGCCGACGACTTTGCCTTGTCACATCCGGGCGGCAGCCTCGGCAAACGCCTGTTACTGCGCGTTAGCGATATCATGCATACCGGCGACCGGATACCGAAAGTCAGTGCCGAAGCGATCATCACCGAAGCCTTGCTAGAAATTTCGCGCAAAGGCCTTGGCATGACCACCATTGTCGACCAAGATGACAAATTACTCGGGATCTTTACCGACGGTGATTTACGTCGCATCCTCGACCAACGCATTGATATTCACCAAACCCGCATTAGCGAAACCATGACCCGTCACTGCACCACAACGTCGCCAGAGACGCTGGCTGCCGAAGCATTAAAAGTCATGGAACAAAAGAAAATTAATGGCCTAATTGCCGTGAACAAAGAACAACAAGTCGTTGGTGTGTTTAACATGCATGACTTACTGCGTGCGGGGGTACTGTAATGACAATTCCAACTCAGTCGCCGTCACTCCAGTACACCTCGACTTGGTATGGTGATTTACACAACGACCTCATGGCTAAGTTTGCCAACATTAAGTTACTGGTTTGTGACGTCGATGGCGTATTTTCCGACGGCCGCATTTACCTCGGCAATGACGGCGAAGAACTGAAAGCATTTCATACCCGCGACGGGCTGGGCGTCAAAGCCTTGCTCAGCGCCGGCATTCAAGTGGCTGTGATTACCGGTCGCGACTCGCAAATTGTGGAAACGCGGATGCGCGCCCTTGGTGTCCCGCATATCTACCAAGGCCAGCATGATAAAATGCAAGCCTTCGCCGACATCCAAAAAGCGTGTGGCGTCAACAATGAAGCCACTGCCAGCGTTGGTGACGACCTGCCCGACTTACCCATGCTTAAGGCTTCAGGCTTGGCGTTAACGCCTTTCGATGGCCATCCACTGCTGCAACAGAACGCCGACTACGTCACCACCCAGCGCGGAGGCTTTGGTGCCGTGCGGGAAATCGCCGACCTCATTTTGCTCAGCCAAGGGCTTTTACATCAAGTGCAGGAGAGCAGTACATGAACCGGCGTACGCTGATTCTGCTGATTATCCTCGCTTTAGTTAGCGGTGGCGTGTTGTGGTACTTGAGCGAGCGCGAGAGTACACAAGTCACTGACCATGACGACTTGCAACTAATTCCCGATTTTACTGCCTATGGTTTAGCAACCCGAGTATTTGAAGCGGATGGCCGCTTAGCGCACCAAATTCGTGCCACGCGCATGGCCCACTATAGCGCCATTCGTTTGACCGAACTTGAAGAGCCGATTTACACCACCTTCTTGTCTGAACGCTCAGTGAATGTGCAAGAAACCGGCGCAGAATGGCAGATTAGCGCGCAATTTGGTCGCTTTTATGAAGATGAACGCTTGGAGTTAACCGACGATGTCGCCATCGTGAATCGCTCGGGAATCGGGTATATTCACGAAATTATGACCGATAACCTCGCGATCGACTTGCAATCGGGTATTATGCACACAGATGCCCCTGTCACGCTTCGCGGCCCACAGTTTTATGTCCATGGCATTGGTATGCGCATTGACTTAGAAGCTCAGCAACTGGAAATTATTGAACATGTTGAAACCATTTATTATCCCCGTAACTCTAGCCGCTAGCCTTGTGTTAGTTCTGGCTTCCTTTACGAGCCAGGCTAAGCTGATGGCGCAGGAGACTGAGTCACGCTCGCAGCTGTCGCAACTATCGCAACTACAACGTGACTTCGAAGAGCCCATTCAAATTCTTGCTGAGAATGACTTCCTTGACCTTGCCGCCAACGTCTATCGGGCCACCGGCAATGTGCGTATTAACCAAGGTACCCTGCGTATTACTGCGGATGAGCTTGAGGTCACCGGCTTTGAAGAGCGCGACGGTGAAGTCGAGCTGTTTATTTTGCGCGGCACACCAGCAACCTACCAACAAGAAATTGAGCCAGGCGTGTTAGTTGAAGCGCAAGCACATCTGATTGAATACAATGCCACCGAACGTACGCTGACACTCAGCACGTTAGCGGAATTGCGCCAAGACGGTAGCTTGGTGCGCGCGAATCGCATTTCCTACAATATTGAACTGCAGCAAGTTATTTCCGAGAGTGGCGACGGCACCGAACAAGTCGAAACAATTTTGCGGCCACGTCAGCGTCAAAGTCAGAACCAAAACGGCAACGAGAACGGCAATTAACATGGCAACATTACGCGCAGAACACTTAGCGAAAGCATACAAAGGCCGTACTGTCGTTCGCGACGTCAGTATCGCCGTCAATGCAGGCCAAATCGTCGGCCTACTGGGTCCAAATGGCGCCGGTAAAACCACCACGTTTTATATGATCGTCGGGCTGGTCAACAACGACAAAGGCCATATTCGCCTTGACGACGAAGACATTACCTTACTGCCCATGCACGCCCGCGCGCGCAAAGGTATTGGCTACTTGCCACAGGAAGCTTCGGTGTTTCGTAAGCTGACCGTGCGCGACAATATCATGGCCATTTTGGAAACCCGCAGTGACCTTACCCCCGCTCAACGCGAAGAAAAACTTGATGAGCTCGTCAATGAATTTCACATTGGCCACATCGTCAATAGCTTAGGTATGAGCTTGTCCGGTGGTGAACGTCGCCGCGTGGAAATTGCCCGGGCACTGGCCGCTGAGCCAAAATTTATTTTGCTCGACGAACCATTTGCCGGGGTAGACCCAATTTCCGTGCTCGATATTAAAAAGATTATTCAGCAACTCAGCGACCGCGGCATCGGTGTTTTGATCACCGACCACAATGTCCGGGAGACCCTCTCCGTGTGCGAAACAGCTTATATCGTGAGCCACGGTGAACTGATTGCAACGGGCAACGCACAAGAGATTCTCGCCAACGAAACAGTAAAAGAAGTGTATTTAGGCGACCAATTCTCCTTGTAATTTCCGCAAAAAGACCAATGATATAAGTAAGAGCACAATTTAATATTCGCTCACTTGGTCGTTAAGGAACCCAAATCGCATTCATGAAACAAGGTCTGCAGCTTAAGTTTAGTCAAAACCTCACAATGACTCCGCAATTGCAGCAAGCCATTCGGCTCCTGCAGTTGTCTTCTCTGGAGTTACAAACCGAGGTGCAAGAAGCGTTAGAAGCTAATCCGCTGCTAGAACTACCCGAGCCCGACGGTCAAGACGAACAAGCGCCTTGGGACGCTCGGATTTCTGCCGGCACCTCCTCAAGCGCCGGCCAAGCCAGCGAAGAAGACTACGTTTACCAAGGCGAAACCACCGAAAGCCTACAAGATTACCTGCGCTGGCAAATGCGGCTGTCACATTTCACGCCAACTGACGAGCTCATCGCTGAAGCGATTATCGATGCCATCGACGACAATGGCTATCTACAACAAACCCTCGAAGAAATTCACGCCGCCGTGGTCAGTCAGGACGACGACATTAGTTTTGACGAAGTGGCCGTGACACTGAAACGCATTCAACATTTTGATCCGGTTGGCGTCGGCGCTCGCGGCGTTGGCGAATGTCTGCTCATCCAACTCAACCAGCTACCTGCAGATACCCCCGCGTTAAGTGCCGCAAAACTCGTGGTGAACAAACACCTCGACCTCCTAGGCCGGCGTGATTACCGCACGCTTGCTCGCCGCACCCGGTTGTCTGAAGCCAAACTTAAAGACGTTCTCGAGCTGATTCAGAAATTAAATCCACGCCCAGGCGAATGCTTCGGTGAACGTGAATCCGATTATGTCATTCCCGATGTTTTAGTTAGCAAGCATAACGGTCGTTGGCGGGTGGCATTAAATCCCAATGCAGCACCAAAATTGCGGATTAACAGTGCTTATGCTGATCTACCGCAAAGCCACTGTACGCAAGCCGATTCACAATATATACGGCAGCATTTGCAAGACGCGCGCTGGCTGATTAAAAGTATTGAAAGCAGAAATGAAACTTTATTGAAGGTTGCCCATTGTATCGTGCAACGACAACAGGCATTCTTTGAACATGGCCCAGAAGCAATGAAACCAATGATTCTGAGTGATGTCGCAGAAAGTATAGAGATGCATGAATCGACAATATCGCGTGTCACTACGCAAAAGTTCATGCATACCCCGCAAGGCGTGTTTGAGTTGAAGTACTTCTTCTCCAGCCACGTCAGCGGTGACAACGGGGACGATTTTTCATCAACTGCCATCCGAGCCTTAATTCGCAAGTTGGTGGCAGCGGAAAATCCTGCGAAGCCATTGAGTGACAGTAAGTTAGCTGCACTGCTCGGCGAGCAGGGAATACAGGTAGCAAGAAGGACCATTGCGAAGTACCGGGAATCACTCAATATCCCGTCTTCGAGCCAACGGAAGACTCTACTTTAACCACGTCAACAGAAGGAAGATGTGCTATGCAAATTAATCTAACTGGTCATCATGTAGATATTACTGACGCTTTACGTGAGTATGTTGATACTAAGTTCGCTAAGCTAGAGCGCCACTTCGACCATATCAACAACGTCTATGTCATTTTAAACGTTGAAAAATTAATGCAAAAAGCCGAAGCTACAGTTCACCTGAATGGCGGTGAAGTGTTTGCCACTTCGGAGCATCAAGACATGTATGCAGCCATCGACGCTCTGATTGATAAGCTCGATCGTCAAGTTATTAAACATAAAGAAAAACTGAAGAAACACTAAGGACTATGAACCTCAAAGAGATCCTAAGCCCGGACTGTACACGTGTGAGTGTCGCCGAGAGCAGTAAAAAACGCGTATTGGAATATATCAGCCAATTACTGGCGCCGAAATTAGCCGGCGTCAGTAAGAGCGATATTTTCGACAGCTTACTTCAACGCGAGCGTCTCGGCAGTACCGGGATAGGACTCGGCATTGCAATCCCGCATGGCCGGCTAGAAAATGCCGGCCAACCGGTTGCAGCGCTATTAACGCTTGCCGAACCGATTGATTTCGATGCCATCGATAATCAGCCGGTTGATCTCGTTTTTGCGTTACTCGTGCCAAAAGACAACCCAGAAATTCATTTGAAAACGCTCTCTGCTGTTGCTGAGCGTTTAAACAATAAGGACTGCTGTCGGAGTTTACGGCATGCCAGCAGCGACGCTGAGCTGCATGAACTCATGACACAGGATCCCGCACTATGCAGTTAATTGTGGTCAGCGGCCGTTCTGGCTCAGGAAAAACAGTCGCACTAAGAGCCTTGGAAGACCTTGGTTTTTATTGCGTTGACAACCTGCCGATGGCATTGCTGCCCACCCTGCTGCACTCTGTGTTTGGTCGCTTTGAAAACATCGCAGTCAGCATTGACGTGCGCAACCTCGAAGCCGACGTGAAAGACCTCAACGAAACCCTCGAATTTTTGCCCCACGACGTTAAAGCCGAAGTACTGTTTATTGACGCCAGTGACGAGACATTAATTCGACGCTACGGCGAAACCCGCCGAATGCATCCGCTGTCGCATAATCAAGCGACATTAGCTGACGCAATCGCAACCGAGGGGCAACTTCTTGAGCCCCTTGCTGCATTAGCAACTTGGCGCCTTGATAGCAGCGAATTGAGTGTTCATGACCTGATTGAGCAAGTCAACGAGCGTGTACTTGGCCGCAGTGAAAACCAAATGATCTTAGTCCTAATGTCGTTTGGCTTTAAACACGGTTTGCCGACCACTGCCGACACGGTTTTCGACGCTCGAATACTACCCAACCCGCATTGGGAACCTGAGTTGCGGCCCTATTCCGGCCTCGACGCACCCGTGCAAAACTTTCTCCAACAGCAGCCCTTGGTGAGTAAGTTTATTCACCAAACTGAGACGTTTATTAGTACTTGGTTGCCTTATTTCCAGCGCAGTAATCGTAGCTATCTCACTGTCGCAATCGGTTGTACGGGTGGTCAACACCGTTCGGTGTATATCACCGAAACACTTGCTGCACTGCTGCAGAATCAACATGCCAAAATTCGTGTGAAACACCGCGAGCTTGAGCGTAAAAAGAATCAATAAATTGAGCTGTCCATGACCGAAGTCTCTCGCACTGTCCTCATTCGCAATAAACTTGGCCTGCACGCGCGTGCCGCCACGAAACTGGCGAAACTCGCGAGCCAATTTGACGCCAAAATTACAATTGGGCAAGGGGAAAAGTCAGTCGACGCGAGCAGTGTCATGGGCTTAATGCTGCTTGCGAGTCAGCAAGGTAAGGAAATTAGTGTTAAGGCGGTGGGACCAGACGCCGAGCAAGCACTCGACGCCGTCACCCAATTGATTTTTGACCGCTTCGACGAAGACGAATAAGCGCTTAGACGTTAACGCCTAGACGGCCTAGGCGCGCTGTCATTCTTGGCACGCGTTCTTGCCCAACGTTATTGGCCAGGTTGTTGGTCAACATTCTTAAGAAATATTATTGGCCAGCGACTTTCATCGCTGACACCAACACCGAGCCACTTAACACACCGTGGCGAGGATCCACATCGTCGCCAATCGCGACAATATTTGCGAACATATCACGTAAATTACCCGCAACTGTCACTTCTGTCACCGGGAACTGAATTTCACCGTTCTCAACCCAGAACCCTGCTGCGCCGCGGCTGTAATCACCGGTCACCAAGTTCACGCCCTGCCCCATGAGCTCGGTCACGAGCAAGCCGGTACCCATTTGTTTGCACAACGCATCGAGCCCTGTTGCAGTGTGAGCAGCGTCGGCACGAATAAACCAGTTATGAATGCCGCCAGCGTGACCGGTACTTTGCATGCCCAATTTCCGTGCTGCATAACTCGTAAGTAAGTACGTACTGACAACGCCATCATTGACGATGTCGCGGGCTTCGGTACGCACCCCTTCGTGGTCAAATGGGGTCGTGGCTAAGCCACCGGCGAGTAAGGGCTCTTCCTGAATGCTCAACCAGCTAGGAAACACTTGCTTACCAAGATGGTCGAGTAGGAACGTACTTTTCCGGTACAAGTTACCACCGCTAATCGCCCCGGCGAACTGGCCAAATAAATGATGAGCAAGGTCTCGATGGAAAATTACCGGCACTGTACAGGTTGGCACTGAACGTGCACCTAAGCGCGCAACAGTGTTAGCCACCGCTTCGAGGGCAACCGCTTCGGGTGCCAATAAACGCTGCGGATCGCGAGCAATGGTGTAAGCATAGTCCCGCTCCATGACGTCACCTTGCTTAGCAATCGGCATACAACTCAAACTCTGACGCGAACTCATGTAATGGCCGAGGAACTCATGGCTGTTACCGTAAACACGGAAACCACAGTGGCTGCTGTAATGGGCGCCGTCTGAGTTAATAATGCGCTCGTCGGCATTGAGCATGGCCTGCTCACAAGCAAGCGCAACTTGCGTCGCGTGCTCGGGTGACTGTGGTGCCGGATAGAATAACTCAGGGTCGCTGTAGCCAAATGCCATCAGCTCTTTGTCGGCTAAACCGGCAGCAGGATCAGCCTCGGTCCAACGCGCAATGGCATCCGCTTTTTCCACCGTGGCGCGAATCGCCGCTGGTGATAAATCAGAGGTGCTGGCACTGCCTTTACTTTGCGAACCGTCTTTGTGACGACGATATACAGTAATACCCAGCGAGCCGTCTTGGTTAAATTCGACTGTTTCCACTTCCGCTAAACGGGTCGACACACTTAAACCACGACTATGAGAAATTGCACATTCTGCGGCACTGGCGCCAGCTTTTTTCGCTTGCTTCAGCGCTTCTTCAACTGCGTCCACAGCGCGCTCTAAGTCCGGCTGCAATTGCTCTTTTGCCGTAATTTCAGGAATCGTTACTTCTTGTGTCATGAAATAGCCTTTTAGTTGTTAATCGCACGCCGATACCACGGCAGCGCAGATCCTGATAAACTAGTGCGTATGAATTAGGCATAATGAACGAATACGTGGATACCTTCATGCAATACGACGATCAGGACGAATTTTCATCTGCTGATGATTTCAGCAAAACCCAGTTAAAACGCGAAGCCGCTGCCATGCATGATCTCGGCGTGAAATTGGTGAATATGGGCAGCAATACCCTCAAGCAACTGCCTCTCGATGAAGAGTTGCTCACCAATATCAAACTGGCTCAAAAAATTGCCAACAAGCGCGAAGGTTATCGTCGACAGCTGCAGTACTTAGGAAAGTTACTGCGTCAACGCGACACCGACGACTTGCTTCTTGCCATCGACAAAATCGAAAACCGTGCGCTTTACGAGGCCGCTCATTTCCATGCTCTGGAGCAATGGCGCGACCGCATTTTGCAACAAGGCGACGATGGTGTTCAGGCCTTTTTGGACCAGTATCCGCATGCGGATCGTCAGCAGTTACGCCAGTGGGTTCGCCAAGCGAAGAAAGAGCAAGAGCAAAATAAACCACCAGCGGCTGCACGCGCTTTGTTTAAATATATTCGCGGCGTCACTGAAACCACCGCGTCGTAAGTTTATTCAGTACCACCAACGGTCATGGCGTCAATTTTTAAGGTTGGCTGACCAACGCCAACGGGCACGCTTTGACCGTCTTTGCCGCAAACGCCTATACCTGTATCGAGCGCCAAATCATTACCAATCATCGACACTCGCGCCATTGCTTCTGGGCCGTTGCCAATTAAGGTGGCGCCTTTTAATGGCGCGGTGATTTTCCCGTCTTCAATTAAATACGCTTCCGACGCCGAAAAAACAAACTTGCCGGAAGTGATATCGACCTGACCACCACTAAATTGCGGTGCGTAAATGCCTCGCTTCACGGACGCGATAATCTCGTCCGGCGCATGATCACCACCGAGCATATAAGTGTTGGTCATTCGTGGCATCGGTAAATGCGCATACGACTCACGACGGCCGTTACCGGTGGCCGCAACACCCATAAGGCGAGCATTGAGCTTGTCTTGCATGTATCCGACTAAGCGCCCGTCCTCGATCAGAACGTTATGCTGGGTTGGCGTACCCTCGTCATCCACTTGCAGTGAACCGCGACGATTGGCCAAGGTGCCATCATCGACAATGGTGCACCCTTTCGCCGCCACTTGTTCACCAATCCGCCCCGCATAAGCCGACGAGCCTTTACGGTTAAAGTCACCTTCTAAACCATGGCCGACCGCTTCATGCAATAAAACACCCGGCCAGCCTGAGCCCAACACCACAGGCATGCTGCCAGCTGGAGCTGGTTTTGCTTCGAGCATAATCAACGCTTGGCGCACCGCTTCATCAACAAAGCTTAAGTAGCGCGGCTGTTCGTTCTGCGAGTCATTTTGGTCAAGCCACACTGGCTCGAAGAAATACTGATAGCTGACACGGCCACCACCGCCTGAAGATCCGCGTTCACGCCGACCGTTTTGCTCAGCCAACACACTACAATTCAGACGCACTAATGGCCGAATGTCGGTCGCCAACGTGCCGTCAGTTGCCGCCACTAAAATATGCTCGTACACGCCGGTTAAACTTACCGTTACTTCTTGAATACGTGGGTCTGCTTTGCGAGCGTGCTTATCCATGGCTTGCAACAACGCAATTTTCTTACTTTCGCTTAAGCTGCTCAGCGGGTTTTCTGGCTGATAGAGATCGTGACCATTCACCGACGTCAGAACTTTAGCTTTGCCTTCACCGCCGCTATCAGCAATACCCTTGGCTGCTTTTGCTGCACGCGTCAGCGCTGCTGGGTCGATGCTGTCCGCATAAGCGAAGCCAGTTTTTTCACCACTAATTGCACGAATACCGAGACCGCTCTCGATACTGAAGCTGCCACTCTTCACAATACTGTCTTCGAGCACCCACGCTTCGTGGCTGCTGCTTTGTAAATAAATGTCGGCATAATCAATGCGACTGCCGGCCAGATCATCTAGGCAATGCTGTAACAATGACTCGTCGAGTTGCCCCGGAGCCAACAGCTGTTCAGCGACTTCAGTTGCTATCTTCAATGAAACGCACCTCAAATTTGTTGTGTTGCTGCACCGGCATACGTTGGCGCAGCGCATGAAGTTCAGAAAAATCAGGAGTAACAGTTAAAAAGCCAGGCGCATCGCCAAGCTCAGCAATCACTCGACCCCACGGGTCGGCCACCAAGGAGTGGCCGTAGGTCTCGCGACCATCATCGTGGGTACCGGTTTGATTCGGAGCCAGCAGATACACTTGATTCTCAATGGCACGGGCTTGAATTAATGCGCGCCAATGAGCCGCCCCAGTTACTTTCGTGAATGCCGACGGCAAAGCAATCAATTCTGCACCTTGCGCTCGTAATGCCCGAAACATCTCAGGGAAACGCAGGTCATAACAGACCGCTAAGCCCAGCTTACCAAAAGGCGTATCTGTGACCACTAAACGCTTGCCGGGTACCGTATACTTCGACTCCCGATAGCTTTTTGTTTGGTCAGCTACATCGGCGTCGAATAAATGAATTTTATCATAACGCGCATGCACGCGGCCTTGGTCGTCGTACAAAATTGAGGCGGCGGCGTAGCGCTCACCTTCGTCAATCGCTAACGTACCAGCAAGAATCCAGAGTTGAAACTTCTTTGCACAGTCCGCAATAAAATCCTGCACGTCACCCTGCCCAAAGCTCTCAGCACAACGGCCTTGAGCCGACTCACCTGCACCAAACCGGGCAAACATTTCGGGCAGAATCACTAAGTGCGGCGCAGCTGTGGTTGCCGCCAACTGCTCGAGTTGCGTGGCAATGTAATCACGGTTCAGCGCCCATTCACGGCGCGAAGTCCATTGCAGTAGACTAATGCTCGCCATTGTTTTCGCTCTCAGGGCTTTCGTTCTCAGGGGAGTCGCCTTGAGTACATTTGCGCTCAAGCTCAGCTTCCGTATTTTCCGGTAACTCGCGTGGCAATACTTCGTCGGCTAACTCAGGCAATTCCACTTCCTGACTATCGCGGCTTACTTCATTCACGACCGGGTCACTCATGGTACCCGTGACTTCGTACTGCAGGCGGCTAATTACTTGCGCGTCGTGCAGCATACGGTCGATGAGTAACGCTGCTAAGCCACTTGGCGGGTTAACCATAAACGCCAACAACACCGGCAAACTCGAGGTTACTTTCGGTACATAAGTCAGCTGATAATGGATCGCTTCCGTGGCAAGGTTCGTGGTACCGCTTACTGTCATATCACCAGCAGCGCCATTCATGCGCGTGTTGTCTGTACTGACCACCCCGTCCTGCAGGTTCAAGGTACCACCGAAGGACGAATAAAACATACCGCGCGCGAAAATGTCGCGGAAGTCGAGGGTAAACTTACGAATCACGCTTTCTAAGCTAAGCACTGAGAAAATCCGTGCAGCGTCTGGGACGTCGCGCAAATACCCCGGACCTAATAACCATTGCACTTCGCCGCTCAGGTCAGCGCGATCAAAGTCGGTTGGCAGTCCAGGCCAATTTAATTGATATTCCACTTTTAAGTCTGAATCACGCACCACTGAAGTGAAGCCCATATCGGCAACATAGGCACCGATATTGTTCGAGTTAAAGCTGCCACGAATCGTGGTGCGCAAGTTTTCACCTTGGTCATGAGTCCAGCCACCTTGTGCAGCCAAAACAGTACGACCACGGCGCATTTCAAAGCGTTCGATTTGCCCGCCGGCAGCCGGGCTCAAGCGCAGGCGCACTTCGCCTAAGTCTTTGTCATCGTAACGACAAGTCCGACAATTAAATGCAATCGGCGGTAAACCTGCCAAAAAGTCCGGATCAAACACTTCGCTGCTAGTCACTGTTTCCGCAAGCTGAGAAGCATCATCACTCGCACCTTCTTCAGTATCGCCGCGTGCCGCTGAGCTTAATAGTAAATAATCCGCCCCGACGGTAATCTGCCCTGGCGTCGCCACATTCCAATCGACACGGGTGCGGGTGTTGTCGGCCGTTAAGTCGATTAACCAACCGTCATCCGAGCTGCGCCCTGTAATTTCACTATTCGGAAACCGTTGGCCCAACCAGTGCAAAGTTGTCACATTGGCGTCAATGCGAGTTAATGCCGGAATGCGAGCCGTTGCTTGGCTGGCACCTGCTGCTTCACCTTCAGTAATCGTTTCACTTGCAGCAGTCGCTTCACTGGCAACAGCGCTGTCTTCGTCGGAAGCACTTGCATACAGCTCACCAATCAGTGGCAACCAGTCGCCTAAGTCCGTTTGCTCAAAACCGGCAAAAATTTGAAAGCCTTGTGCAGGTCGCGCAGCAACCGGATAATTGCTCGCACCGAGTTGAATTTCGAGGGCTTGAAAACCGCCTTGGCTCAAAGCCATTTCACCACGCACCTGCAGTACATCGGCAACCCGCCCAAGTGCAACAAGATCATCATCGTCAATGCGCAACTCTAAGCGGGCGCGACGTTCATTTCCCGGCACATGCGCAATCGGCTCCGGTAGATTGAACTGACTCGCTGCCAAGTCACCATCAAGGTCAATCTCGAGCTGAAACTCTTGCCCCAGCGCAATGGCGAGTTCCGCCGTCCAATCCATCTCACCGCCTAAACGCGATAATAAGGGAATCTCCGGGTAGCGCTGGGCTAAATCGGGTAAGTTCCAAAGCCCAGCAAGGTCAGCGCGTAGCATATACTCGTCATTGCTTAAGCCACCAGTGAGGTCAACTGTTGCCGGCTGACCAAATAGTCGAGCTGACTCTGTGGTAAACCGAATGTCGGCATTGTCGAAACTGAGTTCGCCATGAACGTCCCGCAACCACATATCGACAGAACTCAAATAGATATTATGATTGGCGAAATTGACACTGCCAGCAGCAATGACGTCACTGTCGGGCACTAACGGGATATCGAGCGTAAAGGCGCCTTCAATCGGCTCTTGCACCTGCACTTCGCGCAAGGTGGCTGCAACTGAGCCAGCTAATGGACTTAAAGCAAACATGTCAGCAAGCGGCTGCGGCTCTGCGACAATAGATGACGCAATGTGCAGGTGTGGCTCACTGTCACCAATAATACCGCTAATAACACCATTCACCGTCGTTAATGGAATTCCCGCAAGCTCACCGCCACGGGTTTGAATATACAGTTCTTGGTCGACAAAGCGTAAATCTGCCTGCGCACCGACAATTGCCGGCCAGTTAGGCTGAAACTTCAGCCCTAAATCGTTCATTTGTACCTGCGCTTGAAAAATACCGTCGCCTTCCTGATACGGAAACGCCGCCATTGGCCCGCGCCAAACCATGCGTAAATCGTCAACGGTACCGGCCACCAACGAGTCGGTTAGGTACTGGCCTAAACGTTCACCCATTTGCAGTGGCAGCAAGGTCACCACGTCTAAGACCGCCATGCCGTGACTACCACCGACCACGAGCCAGTCAATTGCGACACCTTCCGCATGACCGTTACTAATGCGCATCTGTTGACGAATTTCCGCACCTGGCAATCCGAACGTTGCTGAGTCGATATCGAAAACCCAATCACCATTGTTTTGTAGCCAGCCACCGGCAATTGCCAACTCACTCAGCGCTTTGTCGTCGTTATAGGTTGCTGGCGAGCTTAAGCGAACTTCGTCACCGCCAACGACAAAATTGCCTTGCCTGCGGCTGCTCCACAGCTCTAGTTGCAAGCCTGAGATACCCGGCACGCCTCGATGCGGTTGCCAGTCGAGGTCATCCGCACGTAAATGGAATTGCCACTCCCGTTCTGGCGTTAACCGCACTTGCAAGTCAGTTACGACACCGCGTGTCGCAAGACCTTCCGACCATTCAGCTAAGACTTCACCCGGCGAACCAAACACGCTCCACAGTGGGCTAAAATCGACAAGTTCAATGTTACCCGTGTTCCACGTGTGTTCACCGTTGCGGTATTGCCACAACACACTGTCAATCAACCAAGTCCGCTCATCAAGCTGGATTTCCAATGGCTGGCTATTCAGCAGCCAACCATTTTCTTCCGGTTGTAACACCCAAGAGGTCGGCTGTGTGGTGAGTTCATGTTCTTCGCCATGGCGTTCCCAACTCAGTACGTTTTGATTTAGGTGTAATTGGCCGTGACCAAACTGGCCTTCGCTGAAGTCGAGCCAACCTTGTAGGTTAAACGCCGTGCGGTTAAATCGGGCAGTTGTGGTTAACTGCTGAATCCATGGTGTGATATCCAGGTTTTGAGCGTCAACGTATAAACTGCCTTGGGCGCTGGCAAAGGTGTCGCCTGTCACATCGAGAATAAAGTCGAGTGAATTCACGGTTACGTTTGGAATTCGGAAACTTCCGGTCGCTTGGCGATTGCCATTGTGCTGCCGCCAAATGAGTGTATCGAGCTGGATTTCACGCGGAGCTTGCTCAAATAAGTGAAAACGCACTAAGACGTCGTTTAGCTGGAAGTGATCGAGCTGACGTAAAAACAGTGCTTCAAGGAAATCTAAGGTTGCGTCGGTATTGCCAACCTCGCCATCGCGCTGAATTTGAATATCAAGCTCGGCACCCATGGCCGAAAAGTGCTCAAACTGCAGTTCCCAGTTCCACAAGCTCTGCCAAAAATGAATACCTAAATTCGCCCGTTCAACATGCAGTGAAACCGGTGAGTCAACCTCAGGGCTTAAACGCAAGTCATGCAGCACCACAGTTGGCCCAGTGCGTGTCCAGTCGGCGTGCAAGCCTTCGAGCGTCACCGGATAACCGAGTTGTTGACTAAGCTGTTCGGCAATGTCGTCATGAAAACGGTCCGCGTACGGCAACGAGTACCGCACAACACTGAGCAGCACCGCAGCGACCACCAGCAGAATGCCAATGGTTAGCCATAGTTTTGCAATAAAAAAGTTAACCGCTTTACCTAAACTCACTACATCATCACCACATCAAATTGTTCTTGATGGTACAAAGGCTCCACCTGAATCTTAATTTGCTTTCCGACAAACACTTCTAATTCCGCCAATGCTTGCGATTCTTCGTTCAATAACCGCTCTGCGACAGCAGCTGACGCATAAACGACAAATTTATCCGCTGCGTACGCCCGGTTCACCCGGACAATTTCGCGCATCACTTCATAGCACACGGTTTCCACCGTTTTCATGGAACCGCGACCTTTACACACCGGGCATTCCGACGACAACACGTGCTCTAAACTCTCGCGCGTGCGTTTGCGGGTCAGTTCGACCAAACCTAACGAGGTAAACCCGCTGATACTGGTTTTGGCGCGATCTTTGGCGAGTGCCAGCTCTAAGCTGTGTAACACCCGACGTTTGTGGTCGTCGTTCTGCATGTCGATAAAATCGACAATGATAATGCCACCAAGATTTCGCAACCGTAGCTGGCGCGCGATGGCCTGCGTTGCTTCGGTATTGGTATTAAAAATTGTTTCTTCCAGGTTACGATGACCAACAAACGCACCCGTGTTGATGTCAATGGTGGTCATCGCTTCGGTTTGGTCGATGACCAACGAACCACCCGACTTCAATTGCACCCGACGGTCTAGTGCGCGCTGAATTTCATTCTCGACATCAAACAAGTCAAAAATCGGTCGTTCGCCTTCGTAATACTCCAAGCGATCGGTCAGCTGCGGCACAAATTCCGCCACGAATTCTTGCAGTTGCTGAAAGCTTAGACGGGAATCAACCCGAATTCGTTCCACTTCAACACCGACAAAATCACGTAAAACCCGTGCTGCAAGGTTTAAGTCCTCATACAACATGCCGCCTTTTGAGTGGCGTTTTTTGCGCTCAAGAATCTTTTCCCACAGCCGGCGCAAAAACAATGCGTCTTGCTCGAGCTCTTCGCGCCCTGCACCTTCTGCTGCTGTACGAACAATGAAGCCAATGTCGTCGTCACAGAATTGGTCCACAGCTTTACGCAGGCGTTCACGCTCGTCGTCACTTTCAATGCGCTGCGACACGCCAACGTGTTTTGAACGCGGCATCAACACCAAATAACGGGAGGGAATCGTAATGTCGGTGGTCAGCCGCGCGCCTTTCGTGCCAAGCGGATCTTTCACCACTTGCACCATAATGTGCTGACCTTGTCGGACTAACTGAGAAATATCGGCTGGCGGTAAATGCTCACGATCCAGCTCTTCAACGTTTTCAATGTGGGTAATAATGTCGGAGGCGTGCAAAAAAGCGGCTTTTTCCAAACCAATATCAACGAACGCAGCCTGCATGCCTGGCAGCACTCGGCTAACTTTACCAACGTAGACATTGCCAACCAGACCCCGGCGGGCCTGACGCTCAATGTGTACTTCTTGCAGAATTCCGTTTTCCACCAGTGCCACTCGCGTTTCACTTGGCGTCACGTTAATCAGAATTTCTGCACTCATCGGCGTTTACTCCACGTTGTTTGCGGCCAGTCGCCACTGTTTCAATAATTGTTCGGTTTCGTATAGCGGCAAACCCACCACGGCGAAATAACTACCGGCGAGATGTTGCACAAATTTACCCGCTGCACCTTGAATACCATAGCCGCCAGCTTTGTCGAGCGGCTCGCCGGTCGCCCAATAGTCAGCGATCTCTTGTTCAGAAAGCTCGGCGAAGGTCACTGCAGTCTTGACCACCACAGACCAGCTCCCCAGCGTCGAGCACAAATGCACGGCTGTCAGCACCTCATGGGTACGGCCGCTTAGCCATGTCATCATTTGCTGAAAGTGAGCAAAATCCCGCGGCTTCTCGAGCACTTGGCAGACACCGTCAACCAGCACGGTCACAATGGTGTCCGAACCGAGCACTGCGGTGTTGGTTTGCCAGCGATTTTGTGCACTTAATATACCATAAACCGCCTGCGCTTTCTCCCGCGCCAGCCTTGCGACATAATCTGTCGCAGCCTCTCCCTCGGAGCGCTCTTCGATAATGTCCGCCGGCTGGGTAGTAAACGTCACACCAAGTGACTGCAGTAGTTCTTGCCGACGTGGAGACGCCGACGCTAGATAGAGATCACAGTTCATTATTCACGTACTACCACTCTTTACGCCTTACATTCTTTACAGGTTACATTCTTTACAGGTTAAATTAACGGACAAGAAACTTACGGCGCACTTTGCGCAGCATTAAAAACACCCAAGGC
Source organism: Aliidiomarina haloalkalitolerans (assembly GCF_003987315.1). Lineage (GTDB taxonomy): Bacteria > Pseudomonadota > Gammaproteobacteria > Enterobacterales > Alteromonadaceae > Aliidiomarina > Aliidiomarina haloalkalitolerans. Next base: position 18,142 of record NZ_PIPI01000005.1, on the reverse strand, counting down.
CAAAACAATGCAGAGCTGAGCGCTGGCCAAAAGTAATGCCACATCAGCGGGGCGTTATTTAAATAGTGTTCAAATATGTAGACAATGGCGCGGGCAACAAACACCAACACCATCACCAGCAAGGCTTGCTGTGACAGTGAAAAATTACGAATACGGCTGTAATAACGTGCGGCTGGATACGCAACAATTGCATAGGCGGCGGTATGGAAGCCGAGCGTTGAGCCTAGTAAGACATCAACCGCTAAACCAACCCCCGCTGCATAGCCAATATTGACCCGATGCGGTAAGGCGATAATCCAATACACTAGCACCAGTAACGGCCACTCGGGGCGCCATGGCGCAATGGCGAGCGACATCGGCATCACCGCAAGAATCAGCGCCAGCACAAAAGTAATGAGAATAATCGTACGTTGTAGAATCCGACCCAACATTAGCGGCGCTCCTCTGGCAGGTCACTCGCGTTGGCGCTTTCAGTCGCGTCACCGTTAAGCGGCTGGTATTCACTATCACTTTCCCACAACAGCAGCAGCATTCGAATACGGTCTAAGTTTGCCACTGGCGTCGCGCGTACTTGTGCGAAGGGTAACGACTCGTCACGGATAATCGCCGTAATGCGCGCAACCGGGTAGCCTTCTGGAAACACACCGCCAAGCCCTGACGACATTAATAAGTCACCAACTTGTAACTCAGTTGAGTGCGGCACATGCATTAATTCGAGGGTATTGGTTTCACCGACACCTTGGGCGATGACGCGAATACCGCTGGCTTGCGCACGAGTCGGAATGGCATGGCTTTGGTCAGTTAGCAGAATCACTCGAGCGGTAATCACGCCAACGTCAACAACTTGACCAACCACACCTTCTGCGTCAATCACCGGTTGCCCAATATACACACCATGCCGCGTACCTTTGTTCACCACCACTTGATGGGTAAACGGGTCGGAGTCGACAGCAATGACCTCGGCGACCATGCGCAAACGCTCACGGCGCTCATCGCTGGCCAACAAAGTCCGCAACCGATCATTTTCTAAAGCAAGAAATTCGAACCGCTGCAGCTGCCCTTGCAAGTCAAGCATGTCGCGCTTCAGACGGTCGTTTTCGGCAATTAAACTGCGCCGACTTTGCAGGCGGTAAACCAGGTTATCAAGACTTTGCTCAGGCATCACCGCCAAGTATTGCACCGGGCTAATCACTGAGTTTAGAAACATCCGAGCTTGTTGCATGGCGCCAAGGCGGTGGTCTGCGAAAATAAGCAAAAACGCTAGCACTAAGGCTAGCGTTAAACGCACACGCAAGGAGACCGTTCGAATAAATAGCGGAGTCGACACGGTTTACTCGTCGTTGAAGAGGTCGCCACCATGCTCGTCGATGAGCTCGAGAGCTTTACCGCCACCGCGGGCAACACAGGTTAATGGGTCATCAGCGACAATCACTGGAATACCAGTTTCTTCCATCAGCAAGCGGTCGAGGTCGCGTAACAAGGCGCCACCACCGGTTAGTACCATGCCGCGCTCAGAAATATCCGCCGCTAATTCTGGCGGTGACTGCTCGAGTGCATGCATAACCGCCGCCACAATACCCATGAGCGGCTCTTGCAGTGCTTCCAGAATTTCATTGCTAGTTAGAGTAAACGAGCGTGGCACACCTTCGGCAAGGTTACGGCCGCGAACTTCAAGTTCACGCACTTCTTCGCCTGGGTAGGCCGCACCAATTTCATGTTTGATCCGTTCTGCAGTTGCATCACCAATGAGTGAACCAAAGTTACGACGAACGTAGCTAATAATCGCTTCATCGAATTTGTCACCACCAATCCGTACCGAGCTGGAGTACACGACACCGTTTAGGGAGATAATCGCAACTTCCGTGGTACCACCACCAATATCGACCACCATGGAACCAGTTGGCTCAGACACGGGTAAACCAGCACCAATGGCTGCGGCCATGGGCTCGTCGATGAGTACCACTTGACGGGCGCCTGCACCTAATGCTGATTCACGAATGGCGCGACGCTCAACTTGGGTGGCACCGTAGGGCACACACACCAGAACCCGCGGGCTTGGCCGCAGGTAATTATTCTCATGTACTTGCTTAATAAAGTGCTGAAGCATTTTCTCGGTGACGTGGAAGTCGGCGATAACACCGTCTTTCATCGGCCGAATCGCTTTAATGTTGCCTGGCGTACGACCGAGCATTTGTTTTGCCGCATGACCTACTGCCGCAACACTTTTGGCACCACCCGCGCGGTCCTGTCGAATCGCCACTACAGACGGTTCATTTAGCACAATGCCTTTATCTTTCACATAGATGAGAGTGTTTGCTGTTCCCAAATCGATCGAAAGATCGTTGGAAAACAAACCGCGCAACTTCTTAAACATGGGGGGTTGTTCCCTTTAACGTGATTATTGTGGTGAACATTAACAAAATGTAGCGCTAACTTTACCAAGCTGAGATCCCTGCGGCAAGCATGTTTTCGCGGTTTTGCAAGATTTATACAGTTTGCGATCACTTACATTCCAGCGACCCAAATTTGCGCTGTCATGAAACCGTCATGCACTCGGTTTAGGCTGCGGGCACACGTACCCCGCTTTCGCAAAAAGGACTATTTATGCTTCACCGTCATTCTTCCGCAACCCGTGCGCCATCATCAACACCTGCGCGTCTGCAATTCGACACCAAGCGCTTCGTCACTCGCTCCGCATTGTTAGCTTTCAGTATGACCACATTGCTCGGCTGTAGTTCAGCGTCACCTGCAAGTTTCACGCAAGATGACAAAAACGCCCTTAGCGTCCGTAGCACAGCAACCGTCACCTATTACACCAGTAAAACACCGTATGCACCGCGGGCTGACTTAAGCAGCTACTCGGTGCCGCCGTCAGGCTATCAGTTGATCAGCATACAGCACGTAGCGCGACATGGCTCACGCGGGTTATCTAGCCCAGACGCCGACGACTTAGTGCTGCAGTTATGGTTGCAAGCACAACGTGAACAAGCGCTAACCCCGCTTGGCAAAGAACTAGGTGCAGCAGTCGTCAGCATGCTCAATATTCATCATGACTTAGGTTATGGGCAATTAAGTGAGCTAGGGCGACAAGAGCACCGCGACATGGCCGTGCGCTTAATTCAGCGCCATGCCCAAACGCTCGTTAACCTGCCAGCAACAGCAGCCTTTGGTGTCATGCATTCAGGCCGCTCACGAGCGCGCGACAGCGGTGAAGCCTTTGTTCAAGGTTGGCTGCAAGCCCGCCCTGAAGACCAGCAACGCTTTCAACCCGCATTCGCAGACGAACATGTGGTTTATTTCCACAGCGCTGAAGGTTCTGAAGGCTATGACGACTACAAAGACGGGCCACGTGTGGCCGCCGTCATGGACGGTTACTTGAACGATCCACGCACTCAGTCGGCAAGCCGAGAAATTCTCGAACCGCTATTTCACCCCTCGTTTATCGACAAACTCGAACAAGGTGCGTATCAATTCGTCGCTTATGACGATGCCGATGATCAAATTAACAATGCCGATGATGCGGCGCTCGCAATCTATGACCTCTTCAGCATTGCCATTAACCTGAGTTTAGAAAATGCACCGGACTTCACGCGTTTCATCCCTGAACCGACCCGTGAGTGGCTAGCACTCATTGACGACGCGGACTCTTTCTATGGTCGTGGCCCAGGCTTTGCTGACGAAGACATTAGCTATGCAGCGGCACGTAACCTTGTGGTCGACATGGTTCAGCGTGCAGAAGCAGCTGCTGCCGGCAATCAAGAGTTTGCCATGTTCCGTTTTACCCATGCCCAAGCGTTGATGCCAGTCGCCACTTGGCTTGGACTGCCAGAAGCAACTCAAAGTGCCGACCCGAACTTGCCGTATAGCTACAGCAATAACCCGTGGCGCGCCGCGATTATTGCGCCGATGGGGGCGAATATTCAGTGGGACGTCTATCGCAATGAACAAGGACAGACACTGGTGCGAATGCTGTGGAACGAACAAGAAACCCCGTTTGCAAAGCACTGCCAAGCGTATTCCGGCTATTTTTACCAACTAGCCGAGCTGAAAAGCTGCTACGAAATCGAGTAGCTCAATTCTGTTTTCTGAGTGCAAGCCCTGCGGTGCAGGGCTCTTCATGGAACTGTCATCGAATTAGCGCAAAGATGTAAACAAATTGTAATCAGTGCTGACCTCTTTTGTCACATAACCTTCTTACACTGCCTTCCCATCATTACTAAAACGATGGGATTGCATCATGACTACTGTTCGCCATACTCACTCACAACACCAACCTATGCGCACCTTCGCAAAACGCGCACTCGTTTCCCTTGCTGTTGCGGCTGCCCTCACCGGCTACACCGCAACTGTACAAGCGCAAACGCAAGTTAATACGGTTGCCGCTTCGGTACAAACCATTAACGCCCCGTCCATTCGTGGCCAAGTGGTAAGCCCGGAAGGCCAAGCCTTACAAGGTGCACTCATTCGCGTACTCGGCACCAACCGCGAAGTAGCAACGGATCGCCAAGGTCGTTTCCGGATCGACGGCTTACCAGCCGGCAACTATGAACTAAGCGTCGACTTTATTGGTTACGAAAACCAAACCGTTGCTGCAGTCGTTACTGCTAACGCTGGTCAGGAGTTCCTATTCGAACTTGAACAACTTGCCGTTGAGCGCATTCAGGTTGTAGGTAGCCGCGGTGGTCAAGCCCGAGCATTAAACGCACAGCGTGCGTCTGACAATATCAAATCTGTGGTTTCTTCTGACTTTCTTGGGCGCTTTCCCGACGCCAACGTTGCTGAGTCCATGCAACGGATTCCTGGCGCATCCATTCAGCGTGACCAAGGTGAAGGTAAATATGTCAACGTGCGCGGAGCACCGTTAGAGTACGCCAACGTTTCAATTGACGGTATTGTCTTACCCTCGCCAGACGGCAGCACGCGTGCCGTTGACCTTGATACCATTCCAGCTGATGTGATTGCAGCTTTAGAGCTAACCAAAGCCATTACGCCAGACATGGACGCTGACGCCATCGCTGGTAACATTAACATTGTGACTCAAGGTGCTCTTGATAGCCGTGGCCGCATCATGCGCGGCAGCGTCGCTATGGGACGCAACGAAAAAGGCAATGGCGACTCACATCGTGTTGCAGCAACTTTTGGTGACCGTTTTGGCGAGCGCGAGAACATTGGTTTACTGGTGTCATTTAATGACAGCGAAACCAATCGCGTTACCGATAACATCGAGCACACTTGGTTTGAAGACGACGGTGTATTCTTGCCAGAAGTGACCGAATTTAAAGATTACGAAGTGAAACGCAGCCGCACTGGCGCCACTGCACGCCTTGACTTCCGCCCAACCGACGACGCGCATTTCTTCTTAAGCCATACTTATTCGCGCTTTGAAGACTATGAATACCGTGACTCATTAGTCATTGAGTACGATCGTTTCGAAGCTGGCTCAAATTCAGTCACCGGTGTTTCTGGTCGCACAACCTTCGAAAAAGAAATGCGTCATCGGACGTTTGTGAACCGCATCAATGCAACCCAGTTTGGTGGTCGACACTTCCTCGACAACATGACCATCGACTACTCAGCTGCATACAGCCGAGCGTCACAGAAATACCCAGACCGTGATTATCTGCTGTATCGTGAGAGCTCGCGTCCTCGTGTTGCATATGATTACAGTAACCCTGACTTCCCAACCTATCAGGTTCTCGACAGCAACAATAACGTTGTGCGCTCTGACTTTAACTTCCCACTTGAAGACTTGAGCTGGCGTCGTTATGAGCGTCGTTTTGGTGAGTCTGAAGACAAAGAGCAGTCCTACGCGATTAATTTCACCATGCCGGGCGAATGGGGTAACGCATTCTCAACCTTTAGATTTGGTGCGAAAATGCGCTTACGTGAAAAGTTCAGTGACGAAGACCGGATGCGCAATAGCGTCGGTGCCGGAGCGCCTGCTTTCGCAGACATTATTATCGACCGCCATTCGCGTCCATTCGATGGCTTCTACCACAATGGTCCGAAAATGATTCGTGACTACGTCGCACGCTACGGTTCGCTGTTCGAAAATGAAGACTACTTACCACGCGTCGCCGCCTCGGTAACGGGTGACTACACAGCGAGCGAAGACACCTATGCCGCCTACGCCATGAATACCTTGGCTTGGGACAACACCACCGTAGTTTTCGGTGCACGAGTCGAGCATACGAAAATCACCGGTGACGCTTTTGAATTCGATGCGGACACCGAAGAAGCAATGCCTGTTTCTGCGAAGAATGACTACACCAAGTTCTTCCCAAGTGCCCATCTGCGTCACGAGTTAGACAATGGTATCGTGCTGCGTGCAGCCTACAGCACTGCACTTAGCCGACCAAACTTCACTGACATGGCCCCGTATTTTGTCATCGAAGATCGTGAAACTGGCGTCGGAACAATCGACATTGGTAACACCGACCTAAAGCCAACGTTTGCGCATAGTTTCGACTTAATGGCTGAATACTATATTGAGCCACTCGGACTAATCTCAGCGGGTGCTTTCTACAAAGACTTGAAAGATCCAATCTTTAAAGCCCGGAGCACCTTCGTCGGTGGTGAGTTCGACGGTTTCCGGATGACGCGCCCTGAAAACGCAAACAGCGGCGAATTGTACGGATTTGAAGTGAACTGGCAGCAAACCTTAGCAAACTTACCAGGCTTCTGGTCAGGCTTCGGTTTCTTAGCCAACTACACCCATACCCAGTCGTCTGCAGACTTACCATTTGGAATTGGTAAAACTGACCTTGCCGGCACCAGTAAGCATACTTACAACCTTGGCCTGAACTACGACTCTGAACGTTTCAGTGCACAGTTGGCATACAACTATCGCTCTGAGTTCATTGATGCCTACGACACGGCTAACCCAGGCTTGAACGTGTACTGGGACGGCCGCGGCACCATGGACTTCACCGCCAGCTACAAAATCAATGACATGTTCACCGTGTTCACTGAAGCGAGCAACCTGAGCAACTCACGTGCGATTCGCTATCAAGGCGACCGCACCCGAGTGTACGAGCACGAGCAATTCGGCCGCGCTTGGCAAGTTGGAATTCGCGCTAACTTCTAACACTGGCTCTCTGTGAAAACCGAAGCATAAGGAGGTGCTTCGGTTTTACTTTTTTACCTAACCTGACAAAAGAGAGAAACATCATGTCGATTAGCCTCTTAGCTTTTGCTCTCACCGCGCCCTTAGCTGCCCACGATGTGACACCTGTTGTCACAACCAACTACCAACCAGCACCGCAAGTCGAACGAAATGTTTTAGTACCCGAAGGCGTGATTCGCTACGCGCCGACTATGTTTCCGGACCGCATTGTGTTGCTTCCGGGTGCCGCAGCCGAGCGTAGCCATCAAGTCACATGGCGTACCGACAGTTCAGTTACTTTTGCGGTTGCTGAAATTTCGCCAGCTTTAGACACACCAGGCTTACACTACGTTGCCACAACGGTGCAGGGACAAACATTAGCGCTGTCTACGACAAACGGTGACGCACACCACCATCACGTGACGTTTAACAATCTGGAGCCCGACACCCTGTATGCCTATCGCGTGCGTGGTGGCAGCCATACGGCGGCAGCGAGCTCAGAAGCAAACGGCCCTGAGCAAGTCGCTTGGAGCGAATGGTTTCAATTCCGTACACCGAAAGCCGAATTTGCACCCTTTTCAGCCATTTACTTTGGTGACGCGCAAAACGCAGTGAAATCACACTTTTCGCGAGTTATTCGTGAAGCATTTCGCAGCACACCGGAAGCCATGGTCATGGTGCATGCCGGCGATCTCGTGAACTCGCGTTATGGCGAGCACGACAACGAATGGGGCGAGTGGTTTGACGCGGGCGGTTGGGCCAATGGCATGATTGCGCAGTTCGTGACGCCCGGCAACCACGAGTACATTGAACACGATGACGGCCCGCGCACTATTGTGCCGCAATGGGAAACCCACTTCGCCGTAGCCGCCAATGGCCCAGAACCATTACAGCGCTCGGTGTGGTATAGCGATTACCAAGGCGTGCGCTTTATTTCACTCGACTCCATGGAAGCGGTGCAAAGTGACGACATGGCGCGCATACAAGCCGAATGGTTACGCGAAGTACTGCAAAATAACCCGAACCAATGGACTGTTGTGACCTATCACCACCCGATGTTTTCAGTGTCTTTAGGCCGAGATAACCCGGCATTGCGCAAGTATTGGCAACCCGTATTCGATGAGTTTGGCGTCGACCTTGTGCTGCAAGGCCACGACCATACGTACGGCCGAGGACAGAATCACACCGAAGGAACGAGTGGTCAGTTAACACGGTACGGACCCATGTATGTGGTGTCGGTTGCAGGCCCTAAAATGTATTTAGTGTCGGACGACTCCGCGAAATTCATGCAAGCCACTGCGGAAGAACTACAGTTGTTCCAAACCTTACGCTTTACCGAAGAGCGCTTGCACTACGAAGCCCGCACCGTCACTGGCGAACTGTTCGACGCCTTTGACCTCGTTAAAGCCGAAGACGGCAGTGTCAGCGTGCACAACAAAGCAATTGGCAGTGACTCCCCGCTGTATTTACATCGCTGCAGCAACCCCAACAAGCCGCGGGAAACTCGCTGTTGGAATGGCACGGAAGTGATTCAGCCTTAGTAGCGAACTGGCTCGAAGCAAAACAGAAAGCCACTAGCGACTGATGTCGTTAGTGGCTTGCGTTTTGTTATGTTAGTTAAACGCAGGCGCTTACTGGGATGCCAACAAATCATTGTGCAAGGTGCGAATCCAGCGCTCTTCGTTAATAAAATTCCACGTCCAGTCCTGCCACTTCTCGCCGAGCCCCGTCGCAACCATGGTGTCGACATCAGCGCCAGCTGCATGCCATTCACGCACTTGCTCGCGGGTTGCAATGATCATGTCACGCAAGTGGACATAATCCGCCGTTGTCGAGAGCGGGCCGTGACCAGGAATGATTTGGGTTTGTTCATTCGCACGTGCGAGCACCGCATTAATTGCGTCGATATAGCCTTGCACCGTCCCGCCCGCACTCAGGTCAACAAACGGAAAGCGGTCAACAAAAAACAAGTCGCCGACATGAACAATATTTAATTCGTCCACCCAAATAACGATGTCACCGTCAGTGTGCGCAGTCGGGTAATGTTGAATACTAAGATTAACGGCGCCAAGGTCGATTTGCTTGCGCTCGGTCATGGTTTCGCTAGGCAAACCTTCGCGCGGAAACTCCTCATTGGCAGTTAAGCGCACCAACACATTTTCATGCGCCAGAATCTCTGCACCTAATGCTTCGCGCAAATAACGGTTGGCACCGACATGGTCACCATGAAAATGGGTGTTGATTAACAGCGACAACGGCTGCGACGCTTTATGCGCCAAGGTAATTGCAATGGCTTCAGCCATCCGCGCAAACTGCGCATCTACCAACACCGTGTGCGTCGGCGTCGACACCAACATCATATTACCGCCCTGACCTTCCAGCATATACACACCATCAGCGAGCTCAGCTTCAGTGAGCTCCTGCGCTTGGGTGGGTTGGCTGATCAAGAGTTGTAAAGCCAGAAAAGATAAAGTTAAGAGCGCAACGACCCCTAAATTAGTCTTCAAACCAAAGTTTGTCTTCTTCAAAGCAAGCATGCTAAATCTCCAATAAAAAAGCTGTTTTGGACTTCATTAATATAGTCACAAAACAGCTTTTTAGTTTTTGTCTGAAACCAGTTTAATTAACTAAACGGAATAATCCGAACAAAGATAATACGATCTTCAAAATCCTCTGGCAGTTTGGCGTTAACCGCACTCACCAAAACAATCTCGAAAGTCTTCTCTGTGGTTATGCTCTGCAATAGATTCAGTGTAATTGAAACACCATCGGAGCCAATCGCAAACTCAAAAATGTCATCATCGAGTGCAAAATCGACACCTTCTTGCGCGGTACGATTCTGCGCATAAACTTCAATTTCACCTCGTAATGGCGCTAACCCATCAAACGGCAGAACAATAACACGTGCTTCACTGCCGGCTTCTGGGGCTACAAATTCAACTTCGCCATCGCCTCCAGGAACACCAATCGTAGGAATGGCAGGCGTATCGCGTGGATCAATTTGCACGGTCACAGAACGACTCTCCGGTAGTTGCAAACCCTGTCCTCGCGAGAATACGAGTTCAAATTCACGTGCTTCACTCGCTAACGTTGGCAAAAGCTCGACAGAAACAGTTAGCTCAGTGAAACTCTCGCCCACAACATAATCGAGTAACGCTACCTCTGTGAAGTCAATGCCCGCAGCTGCACTGCCATTGCGACTGCGAATTGTAACAGCACCATCACTTGGCATCGGCTCTGACAACTCGAAATACAGCGTCACCGTTTCTGGGTCGTCTCCGCGCGGCGTCGGAACACGCAATAAGCCAGGCGCTAAACTAAGCATCGGTAATGGTGCTACTTCGCCAGAGTCAATGATGCGCACCGTGAACTCGCGATTGGCCGGCAAAATAACGCCATTTGGGCTGTAGAGCTCGACCCGAAACTCAGCGTTCTCTAACGACGTACTATTCTGATATAGGGTTAGTGGAATAGCGAGTTCGGTAGCTCCTGAAGGAATAACTACATCGCCACTGAAACCGTCAAAATCGACTCCGGCACGGGCAGTTCCATCGATAAATGAAACACCGACAGCGCCTTCTGACGACATGACCTCACTCAACGCCAACCGCATAACATAGTCTTGTGAACCGCTTGCTGGCTCATGATAAACCTTCTCTGCAGGGACGTTCACAGTTGGTACTGGGGTTCCTGCTGGGTTGGTATTTACAACTTCAACAATAATCCGGCGATCGACAGGTAATTCCAAACCACTCGCACTCACCAATTGCAGTTCAAATTGAGCATTCGATGACAGCGCTGGATCGTGAAGAATTTCCAACTCGAATGACCATTCGCGAGTTCCAGCATGTAACGTATCGGCATTCGTACCCGTCGCATCAACGGCGGTAAAATGCAGACCCGCAAGCGCACTTCCCTCAACAGTACGCCATTCAAGCTCTGCAGCTTCTAATAATGTCGCACTTAACGGCACCACAAATGGATAGTTAACTGAACCTCTTGTCGCACTTGGCATACGCACTGAAATATTGCTCGGAGCAATTAGCTCAGGGCTTGCTGGCGACGTTTCTGTGCCATACTGAATCTCGACTGCAATTTCTCGGTTCGATGGTAGTTCAAAACCCTCTGCCCCAAGGAACTGCAAGCGGAAAGAACGCGAGGCAGAGTTTGCTGCTCCGTTTAATGGTACAAAGAAACTAAGTTCACTAGCGCCAGCCGGAACAGAACAGCGCCCGTTTGTACAGTTGGTACCAGTTACTGCACTAAAATGCTCGCCTTCTATTGCTGAACCAGAAACGGTGCGTATCTCAACCGAGCCTGGTCCGCTTAGACTGCGCGACAATGGTAGAACAACGGAATACTGCTGAACGCCGGACGGTGGCGCCATGAACTGTAGGCTGTCAGGAAGATTCAGTGAGGCTGGTGTAACGTCGCCACCTGAGCCACCAGACTGGTTTCGTGCCTGCAATATAACGGTATGACTTACCGAATTGCCGAGCGTTGCATTACTCGCACCTGACAACTCAACACTAAACTGACGGTCGGCAAAACGGTCACTTGCATTCAGCAAACGAATTTGAATGCTCGCCTGCCGCTCACCTTTAGAAAATTGAATCGTAGTGGATCCCGCTTCGAAATCTCGACCAGCAAGTGCGCTGCCCGCAATATACCGGAACCGCACTTCGCCATCAGCTGGAGCTGCTCGCGAAAACGTGATCGGAATCGAATAGAAGATCTCCGTACTTCCCGGTTCAAACTCAACATTACCAACACCGCTGATCGACACTTCCGGTAAAGGGTTATTCACCCCGCCTGGCTTGTCATCTGGGTGGTCGGAGCTACAAGCTGAGAGAACTAGTAGTGAGGCTAGCAACACGGAAAACCGCAATGTGTTGCGCAGGGCAGAAAATAAGCAATAGGATTTTGACATGAGGCTGCATCCTTGTATGAGTTTTTATATCCATTGCACTATAGCCGAGTTCTGAAATATTGCACACCTAACAATCGTCATAGTTCAATTGAATTGTAACAAATTGTTTTTATGCAAGATCCTGTTTTACTGAGTTCGACTTAAAACGCAAATAAAACTTTATCTTAACAAGCCCCCGGGCGGATATAGCCTTGGCTTTGAATGCAGATTTGGCGGGTGGTTGCCCCAGTGATAGTTAATTGAATGCGAGCAGAGCCACATGCTTGTTCTGTGGTCTCATGGACAACTGAAACAGGACAACCAAGTGAATTGAAGCGAATCGCACTTTCTAGCCCTGCTGGCACTGAAATAGTCGCCAGGGTTAAAGCTGACGGCAATTCAATAATACGCACCGGATCTACTGTCGCACCGCAGTCATAGGGCTCAACGCGACCGGTCGCAGCAGTAAACACTGCGCCAAAACATGGTGAAGCACTATCTTGCATGGCTCGCTGTTGTTGCAGGCGTAACATACTAATGACGCGAGACTCTAGCGCAGCCTCATCAACACCCGAGGTGCCAAAAAATCGAGGGGCCGCAAAAACCGAAAGAATACCTAGTACAACTATAACAATAATCAGTTCAGTTAAAGTGAAGCCTTGCTGCTGTTTTGACGCTTGGAAACTGCCGCGCGCACGAGCAATTCCGTTAGGGAAAAAATTCAATGTGCAAACTCCTGAGTGCGAATTGCGTTTAAGCATAGTCCCATCTAAGCTTCATCCATATATGAAGAACATTATATAAACAAAGTCTAGTAGATAAGCTAGAATTCTCAATAGTTTGATTAATTTAGAAGCCGGATTTCTTTGTGATGGTAAACTTCTTGTTAATCATGACATTGAAATGGAGTTAGTATGGCAAAAATGCCTCGAGTAACTAGCGCATCGCAACGAGGGTTTACGTTGATTGAAATCATCGTAGGCCTTGTCACACTGACGGCGAGTTTCGTCATTTTGACCCTCATGATATTACCACAAGCGCAGCGCTCTGCAGAGCCTGTGTTGCAAGCTCGTGCCGCTGCATTGGGTAAGGCTTTGCTCGACGAGATTTCTGGTCGCTCGTTTGACGAAAACAGTGACCGCGTCGGCGGTCTCATTCGCTGTGGCGAGGCTGGCACGAGTTGCACCGCTGCTGGTTCGCTTGGCCCCGAGAGTGGTGAGTTGCGTCCTAACTTTAATGACGTTGACGACTACAATGGTCTTGTTTCTTGTGAGTCTCCTGGAGTTCCTGTTGGTTGTTCAGACTTAGTCGACGCCTTAGGAAATGAGATTGCGGATGTTTACCGTAACTTCCAATATTCAGTCGAGGTTTGTTATAGCGACCCCGTTGGATTATGCCAAACCGACATTACCGACTTTAAGCTCATCAAAGTAACTATCACAACTCCATTAGGCCAAGAATTTGTTTTTAGTAGCTTGCGAGGTAACTTCTAATGAAAGCCTCACAACGCGGTTACACTCTAGTTGAATTGATCACAGTCATTATTTTGCTCGGCGTAATTGGTACCTTCACCTTCAATTACATTGGCTTTGGTACTCGTATTTACAGCGATACAGTGGGTCGAGAAAGAATTACAGGTGAAGGCCGTTTTGCGGTGAACCGTTTAACCATCGAATTAAAAAACGCCCTACCCCGAAGTATTCAAGTGTTTGATGACGGCCGCTGTATCGAGTTTTTACCCGTGATTGCCAGCGGTCAATATGTCGATATCGCATTACCAAGCCAACCTACGAATCAGTTTATTGTGGTTCCACCGTTGAGCAGCACGGCTTTAAGTCCCGGCCAACATCTATTTGTTTTTGCCGAAAATCCTGCTCAAGTTTATGCAGGCACGTCGCCACGACGCAAAACAATTGGCACACCAGCAACAACATCTGCGGGTTTACCTGCAGGATTATTTGCCATCAATTTTGTTGAGTCCGAGGTTTTTGAAACACAAAGTACAGGGCGTCGCTTTTATGTGACAGAAAATCCAGTTCAATGGTGTTTCGACGCCAGTACTGGTGAGTTGGTTCGTCGAGCAGGTCATGCACTCACTAGCGCTGGAAGCGTAGCCATTGCAGCCCCCTCGCAAGAGCGGATGGCTACTGGCCTTGCGAATGAAGCAGGCGAGCCTGTTTTTTCAGTAGCAGCGCCAACTCTCAATCGCAACAGTTTGGTAATTATTGATTTTCGCTTCACTCGTCCTGGGACTGGTGAGTTTATGCAATTAGCTCACGAGGTGTTTTTACCCAATGTACCTTAATAGAAGAGTTATGCGACTTACTAATAAAGCCTTCATGCATAGAAGCCAACATGGTGGTGCTTTACCGATTGCCATATTTATTATTGTTGTCATGAGTTTACTAGGGCTGACCATGATGAGAATTCTAGCGGACGTTTCGAGCGCAACCGTCGCAGAGGTGTTTGGTACCCGCGCGGAAGCTGCTGCCTCAAGCGGATTAGAGATAGCATTAACAAACATATTTCCACTAAATGATGACGTCAACCTCACGTATTGCACAGTCCGCGGGACAAGCCCCGCGATCACCCACCAATATGATTTTAATGTAACTGGGCTGCTAAATTGCAGCGCAATTATTGAATGTAACTACTTTGACATTCCTGACCCATACCGCGGCTATAATTTCCGCATTGAATCGATTGGTTCATGTGAGGCAGGCAATCAAACATACTCTCGGCGCATTTTGCTGGAGGCCACCGATGAAATTTATTGATAACTTAAAGACCGCAATGAACCTTGTGTTTAAAAGTTCATTTGTTATTGCCTTCCTTCTAGTCGGTGCGCCGACTAATGCGCAGGATACTTTCCCCATAGCGCCAATTTGGTGTGACGCTTTAGATTTCGGTGGGCGACTGCAAGGGTATGTCGGCTTGACTGGAGTGACTGTCAATAGTGGCGCAATAGTCCGAGTTCGTGACTTAGTGGATTCGCAACTTACGACATATCCTCTTTTGATGAACCCTGGAGCTCACAATTTTCTTCAGTATAACCCAGACATTCCAGAAACAAGATTAATATGGACTGAAGATTTAGAAATTCCTGCTCCTAATGTAACACCTTTAAGTTTCACTCGTTTAACAGGCAATACCAATAACCGTACTTTTACAAGTACAACGGTTCCTCCATCGGATTACAACACATTAACCATTAACGGAGGAGCCACATTTAGCGGCGGGACTTATTACATTAACACCTTGAACTTAGCAGAAAACAATAATACTTATACATTTAACTCGGGTAACTATTACATTGGTGATTTTAATCTGCGAAACGGTGCGAGAATCATTATTAATGGTCAGGTTAATTTTCACATTGGTCGCTCATTCGGTAACCAGTCAAATCCGAATAACAATGCGGTGATCAACCCTGGTGGAACACCTCGTGATTTGCGTGTTTATCTCTACAATAATACTCCCTCGGGTGCAGAGACAATCGTCCGGTTCAAGAACAATGCTGCGCTGACAGGCGTGGTGTATAGTCAGAATGCAAATACTTTAGTCGACATTCAGAACGGAAGTGTTTTTGAGGGCGGGATAGTCGTAGAAGGACGTATTAACGTTCAGCAAAACGCTGTTGTAATTATCAACGACGATCCTTTTGGCTTTTCAGATGGGTCTTCACTTTGCATTGATCACTTAAGAATAAGCAATCCACCGCAAACCTTATCCTGTTTAGCGGCTCCGGTCACACTGACTGCATGCGGTAATACAGCATGCTCGACTACTTATCAGCGACCTTTTGATATCGTACAAAACTCAACTTTGGCCACATCTTACTGGAGAAGCGGCACGCTTCAAGACCCATTGACCATTCGTATGAATGGGACTGTTACCAATGGACTACTCAACTTAAGTCTGGTGAATGTCCCAGGAGGAGTGACATCGATTGTTTCTAGCCACTATGCTCAGACTGGTAATATCAATTCTCTCACTGTCACCTCGGGCAGCCGCTTACGCTGTGTAGATGCTAGCGGTTTACCGCAGAACTGTTCAGTCAACTTCGTCGAATCAGGCCTCGTATTTTCTGGTAGCAACTCGGATCCGGCTGTACCAATTAGTCCGAAGCGAGCTGGCTCTACGTACGATAGTTACCTTTGGGCATTGCAGACAAATGTTGAAGAAGGCGGAACTGCCGCTACCTGTGCTCCTTTATTTACCGACCAACCACAGCAAACAGTTAATTTTCGGCTAGCATGCACAGATCCGAACTCCTGTACTGGAACGCCTTACGTTATTCAGTCTGGCTCTCTACCCGCAATAAATGTCCATAGCGCTGGCTATACAGCAGGTCAGGTAACCTTTAATAACCAAGGCTTTGCGCCTCTGTCGAATCGATTTAATGATGTTGGCCGTGTTCGCATTGATGCTTTTTTGCAACTCGAGGGTACAACTGGGACTATTCCAGACCCATCTGACGATCGTTTAGCTATAAAGACTAGTGCTGAAGGAGCTGCAAATATCCTCGTTTATCCTGCCGCCCTTGCGATTGTTCTGTCAGAAACAGTGAATTCTCCGGACCCATTTAAAGCGGCAGGAGAAAGCTTCAATCTCAGCATAGTTAGCTTATATGAGCCTCTACCTACTGAGTTGACAACCCCACTACCTATAACACAAAATTTTGGCAATGAGAGCGCCTTAACTTGGTCGGGAAGTACTCTCGCGAGTGGCCCTCTAACTGTCGGAGTAGATTTAGTTGCACCGAGCGACGGCGTGCTTGGAACTTTCGGCGGAGAGTGGTCGAGTAATACGGGCGGCTCGATTAATTACAACAATGTTTACTACCATGAAGCAGGAGTAATTCGCGCTATTCCGCAATTAGCTGGACACTCATATCTTGGATACAACATCGGTGAATCCGGCTACACGCAATACCCACTTGAGCTCGGTACTTTTTATCCAGCAAGCTTGTCAATCGTGAATGGGAACTTTTCAAACGCGCATTCATGCGGCGTGTTTACCTACATGGATCACGATGCACTCGACTTTAGTTTTGAGATTGAGGCACTTGCTGCACTGCGTCCCGGTGAAACAGTCCCAAGCAGAACAGTCAATTACACAGCAGGGTTTCCTGACCTTGCGAATATTGGCCTTGTTGCTGCAGAGACCCTCTCTGGAGCCTCTGTACCTGATAACCTTATCGCTCGATTTGAAGAATTTGACGCAGGACTTGATGAATGGGTAGTCATAGACGCCATAAGAAGCGATTGGGTTGATGGTGTTTTACAATTCTCAATGCCGGCCGATGAATATTTAAGGTTTGCGCGACAAGCAAGCTATGCACCAGATGGCCCCTACCGAGATGTACGGGTAGGCCTTTACGTTGAATCATCAACTTATAGCGAAACCATAGATACTGCAGGAGCTGAATTCGATGTCGATGTTGCCGGTGCAACTGTATCAGCCGTGCGCATTGGAACTGTAGATGACATTCAGGATATCTTCTATGGCCGCTTGGCCCTAGAGAATGTATTTGGCCCGGAAGATGAAGACTTACCCGTAATAATGCGGGCGGAGTACTATAACGGTTCTCGGTTCATACTGAACACACTCGATTCATGTACACCATATGACTACAACTTACTTAGTTTAGTGCCAGATGCACCTTTTCCTGCCAAAGGTGGAGAAGTAGCCGGAGAGCTCATAGACGGTTGGCTGCCTCATAGTCATATGCGATGGCTTGCTTTAGGCTCAGCCGGCACTGTGGAATTCGAATACGATGCACCTGCATGGCTCAAATACATTTGGGAACAAGGTGCGACAGAGCCTACAAACCCAACAGCTATTGGCGAGTTTGGGCGGTATCGTAGTTATGACCGGATATTGTTTAGACGACAACAATGATTTGAACCGGAAGGATATTAAAGGAGGCTTTCGAGCCTCCTTTTGATGTGCTGTGTCGCTTAATGTCCACTTCCCCAATAATGACACAGTTCTAAACGTAAGCGTCACTGGAAGCACACGTTGACTTTGGTAACGCACTTAGGTGATCAGTTTTGCTGGCCTATCAACCGGTCAAACTAATTGACGCTAGACCGAGTTTTTGATCTTCCAGGGCAGCAAGTGGT
>NZ_PIPI01000004.1 GCF_003987315.1 Aliidiomarina haloalkalitolerans | reverse complement strand
GTGTGGCTGATCATCCTCTCAGACCAGCTAAAGATCGTCGGCTTGGTAGGCCTTTACCCCACCAACTACCTAATCTTGCTTGGGCTCATCTGATGGCGTGAGGTCCGAAGATCCCCCACTTTGCTCCGAAAAGATTATGCGGTATTAGCCACCGTTTCCAGTGGTTGTCCCCCTCCATCAGGCAGATTCCCAAGTTGTACTCACCCGTCCGCCGCTCGTCATCTTCTAGCAAGCTAGAAATGTTACCGCTCGACTTGCATGTGTTAGGCCTGCCGCCAGCGTTCAATCTGAGCCATGATCAAACTCTTCAATTTAAGATTTTGATGCAAAGTTGGATTCCGTTAAGAATCCGGCTCAACTCAATCGAATTTTTGGTTACTTATATAAGCTACCTGCTTTCAAAAGTGCTGAACCATTTTCACTACCGAAGTAGTCGCTACCGAAATAGCTTTGGTCGATGCAGTTCTGATGCAAGTGCCCACACAGATTGCTTGGCTTGATATATTGTTAAAGAACGTTTTGCTTCGGAACTTGCCGAAGCAGGGAAGCGAATTTTACGCTACCTGCCGAGGAAGTCAAGAGTTTGAAATCAAATTTCTTATTTTTCCTCGGTGTCTCCGTACTCGGTGACAACGGAGGCGAATTATAGAGATCCAGCGAAAACGATCAAGCACTTTTTTTAAGTTTTTAATCGTTTGCTGAGAAAATAAACAAAACGCCCCAAAAGCAATCATAAATTGCTATTTGGGGCGCATTTTTTTAACATATTAACAACAGAAAAAATGAAATCTCATCGCGCGTTAAAAGCTTATTTGCGAATACTTTCTTCTAAACTTTTTGGTTTAGTCCTGCTTTTCTTTCTTGTTGTCGTCTTTTTCCTCAGATTCTTGCTTGGATTCCTGTTCGCTTTCCTTTTGCGAAGTCGGCTCATCTTGCGGGTCACCAAGAATATGTTCGAGTTTTAGTTTGTTCACACCTTTAATTGTCATCACTGGTCCTGAAACTGCGTATACAGTAAAGAGGACAAACAAGACAATAGCCGGAGCGGTTGCAACAACAACGAAAATTAACACTACTAATAGTAGAACTAAGAAATTGACGTTGCCGCGCCAGTCGACATCTTTAAACGAATGATACTTAAAGTTACTCACCATGAGTAAGCCACAAGCAATTGTGAACAAGACCACAACGAAGCTTACCGACTCAGGATCTATTTCATACTTCGCACCAACCCACACCAAGCCGGCGACAATTGCAGCAGCGCTTGGAATTGCTAAACCCTGAAAGTAGCGCTTATCAGCGGTTGCATGTGCGGCATTGAAACGAGCCAAACGTAAAGCACCACCGGCAACAAAAATAAATGCTGCTAACCAACCGAGTTTACCGACATCGTGCAACGCCCAATTGTACGCAACCAATGCAGGTGCAATACCAAACGAAACAATGTCAGCCATTGAGTCATACTCAGCACCAAATTCGCTTTGGGTATTGGTCAGTCTTGCTACCCGTCCGTCTAGACCATCAAAAACCATGGCGACAAAGATCGCAATCGCTGCGAGCTGAAAGTCACCATTCATCGACGCAACGATGGCATAGAAACCGGAAAAGAGCCCGGCTGTGGTTAACAAGTTCGGTAACAGATAAATACCACGACGTTTATTTTGTTCTGGCATATAGAGTCCTAGGTCGCCATCAAATAGATAGATTAGTGGCGTAGCATATCATGAAAATCTGACATTATGCCAAGCCATCAAGGTTGCTACACTTGGTTTAGCCATAGGCTTACTGCATTCCAAAACGCCGATTCAACACCGAAAATCAGTTACAACAGGCGCATAGAAAATAAAAAACCGCGATGATTCCGTGCGCCTATTTAAGTAGCCCAGACCATCACGGTTTTCTCCAGAAGCAACGTGTTAATCTTGTTTCATGACCAAGCCATCCGGACCTGACTCCACCAAAATCTCTTTGCCCGGTACAAACTCACCGGCCAGAATCTTCTGCGCAAGTGGGTTTTCGAGCTCCGCTTGAATCGCTCGTTTTAGTGGTCGTGCGCCAAATACCGGATCGAAGCCAGCATGGGCAAGTTGCGCCAATGCTTCGTCAGAAACAGTTAATTGATAGTCACGATCCGCCAAGCGCTTAAACAACCGCTGCAACTGAATTTTTGCAATACGCTGAATGTGTTCATTATCAAGCGGATGGAACACAACCGTCTCATCAATGCGGTTTAAAAACTCTGGCCGGAACGCAGAACTCAACACGTCTTGCAGCATGGCTTTCATTTCCTCGTAGTTCACCTGACCTGCGTGTTCTTGGATTAAATGCGAGCCCAAGTTAGAGGTCATGATGATCACCGTATTACGAAAATCGACTGTACGCCCCTGACCGTCAGTTAAACGACCATCATCGAGCACCTGCAACAAAATGTTGAATACATCCGGATGCGCTTTTTCCACTTCATCAAGCAGAATCACTGAATAAGGCCGACGACGAACTGCTTCAGTCAAATAGCCACCTTCTTCATAGCCCACGTAACCCGGGGGAGCACCAACTAAACGAGCAACGGAGTGCTTCTCCATAAATTCGGACATATCAATACGTACCATGGCATCATCGGTGTCGAACATAAAGTGCGCCAGTGCTTTGCACAGCTCAGTTTTACCTACACCGGTTGGCCCGAGGAACAAGAATGAGCCAATCGGCCGGTCAGGGTCGCTCAAGCCTGCACGAGAACGACGAATTGCGTTTGCAACCGCGACCACTGCTTCATGCTGACCTACCACGCGTTGATGCAAGTTCGCTTCCATCTTTAGCAGTTTGTCCCGCTCACCTTCAAGCATGCGTGCAACTGGAATACCGGTCCAACGCGAAAGTACCTCAGCGATCTCTTCGTCGGTCACGCGATTGCGCAGCAACGACATCTCCTGCATTTCTGCATTGAGAGCTGCTTCAAGTTTACGCTCGAGATCTGGAATCTTGCCATATTGCAGCTCGGCCATGCGATTCAAGTCACGGGCACGATTAGCGGCTTCTAACTCAATGCGCGCCTGATCGAGCTGTTCTTTAATATGCTGATGCCCTTGCACCGCAAGTTTCTCGCTATTCCAAACTTCCTCTAAATCGGCATAGCTTTTCTCAAGCGAAGCCATTTCATCTTCTAATGTTTCGAGACGTTTTTTACTCGCATCATCTTTTTCTTTTGCCAACGCTTGGCGTTCAAGCTTCAACTGAATAATGCGGCGCTCCAAGCGATCGAGTTCTTCAGGCTTCGAGTCCATTTGCATACGGATACTCGATGCTGCCTCGTCGACAAGATCAATCGCTTTGTCTGGTAGCTGCCGGTCGCTGATATAACGGTGAGACAAAGTCGCTGCCGCCACGATTGCTGGATCAGTAATCTCAACCGAATGGTGAATTTCGTACTTTTCTTTCAAACCACGCAGAATCGCAATGGTGTCTTCAACCGATGGCTCGTCGACCAGAACTTTTTGGAAGCGACGCTCAAGTGCAGCGTCTTTTTCAATATATTGACGATATTCATCGAGGGTCGTCGCACCCACGCAATGCAATTCACCGCGCGCCAACGCTGGCTTCAGCATATTACCGGCGTCCATGGCACCTTCGGCTTTACCCGCACCGACCATGGTATGCAGCTCATCAATAAACAGAATGACATTGCCTTCTTCTTGTTGCAGTTCATTTAGCACTGCTTTTAGACGCTCTTCAAATTCACCGCGGTATTTTGCACCCGCCAATAAAGCGCCAAGGTCGAGTGACAATACCCGCTTGTGTTTTAGCCCTTCCGGCACTTCACCATTGATAATACGTTGTGCTAAGCCCTCGACAATTGCGGTTTTACCAACACCTGGCTCACCAATTAGCACCGGATTGTTTTTTGTTCGGCGCTGCAACACTTGAATCGCGCGACGAATTTCTTCGTCACGGCCAATCACTGGATCTAGTTTGCCCTGCTCTGCTCGTTCGGTCAGGTCGATAGTGTATTTTTGCAACGCTTGCCGCTGCTCTTCCGCATTTGGGTCATCAACATTTTGGCCTTTACGCATGTCAGCAATTACCTTTTCAACTTGATTCTGACTAACGCCTTGCGCTTTTAACAAGGCGCCGAGTTTACCTTTGTCGTCGGTTGCGGCGAGGATAAATAACTCGCTTGAAATATAGCTGTCTTGTCGTTTCTGCGCGTGCTTGTCGCAAAGGTTCAGCAAATTGATCGTATCGCGAGATACTTGCACATCACCGCCAGTGCCTTGCACCTCAGGTAATGCCTCAAGCAATTTATTCAATTCAGTTCGGAATGTCGCAATATTCACACCAAGCTGCTGCAATAACGGGCGCACAGTACCACCGTCTTGATTCATGAGCGCCAGCATAATGTGCACCGGTTCGATAAACTGGTGATCACGGCCCAAGGCTAGCGATTGCGCTTCGGCAATCGCACTTTGAAATTTACTGGTAAGACGATCCATTCGCATGATGTACCTCACAACAAGCTGATAAATACTATTGCAACTAATGTGGGTATGATTTGTACAGTTTCAAGGGCGAGAAGAAAAAATCGTAAAGGTTTATTTACAGGTCAATCGGCGGGGTTGCTTCGCGCAAACGCAGCAGTAAGCCGCTATTCAATCCAAATGAGCGAAACCATCCGACCAGTTTGGCCGTCACGGCGGTAAGAGAAATAGTCTTTCTTTTTAGCAAAGGTGCAGTGTTCTGAGTTTTCCACCTGCACAACACCGCAGTCAGCTAACTCTCGCGTCGCAATTTGGGCAAGGTTGGCCATGTATTTTTCACCATGAGCAACAAACGCCGTTTCATTATTCTGGTTTAACGCGAGCATCGCCGCTCGCACATCATCGCCAACTTCAAAATGTTTAGGACCAATTGCTGGCCCCAACCACGCATGAATGTCGCTTGGCTGGCACTCAAAATGAGCTAAAGTCGCACGGATAATGCCGCTCGCTAAACTGCGCCAGCCACTGTGAATCGCAGCAACTTCGCGACCATCTGCGGATGCCAATAAAATAGGTAAGCAGTCTGCGGTTTGAATGGCTAAGACAGTCCCTTTAGTGCGTGTGTATGCTGCATCTGCTTCAGGCATGTCGGAACACGAGCCTTGCGTAATGGCAGCCACTGCATTGCCATGCACTTGCGTTAACCAACAGGGTTCGTTCGGTAATTGCAGAAACCCACGCAGACGCTGTCGATTTTCCATCACCGAAGCTGGTAAATCGCCAACATGCATACCCACATTCAATGACCCATACGGCGTCACACTCACTCCCCCATGCCGTTGCGTACTGAACGCGCGGACATGCGGTAATTGATTCAATGCGGGCACAAGTCCTTTAATCATTCACCATGCTCTTTCAAATCTGAACGCAAAACAGCGATTAACTGCTGCATGTCCTCAGGAATCGGTGCCGTCCATTCCATCATTTCACCGGTGCGGGGGTGCACCAGCGCCAAACGAATTGCATGCAACGCTTGGCGGTTAAAACCACGGATAATTTGCATGAACTGTTCTGACGCCTGCTTCGGTGGCCGCGGACGCCCACCATATTGGGGGTCACCAACCAACGGATAACCAAGGTGTGCCATATGCACACGAATTTGATGGGTGCGGCCTGACTCTAGGCGCAAGCGCAGACGAGTATGCGCACGAAAACGTTCGGCAACCCGATAATGAGTGAGCGCTGGTTTACCATTTGGGTTCACAGCCATATGCGTTCGTTTGGTCGGGTGACGGCCAATTGGCGCATCCACCGAACCACCTGCCGTCATGACGCCGATTGCAACAGCTTCATATTCACGAGTAATGTCGCGAGCTTGCAGTGCCGCTACTAATGCTGTGTAAGTTGCAATGTTCTTAGCAACAACCATTAATCCGGTGGTGTCTTTGTCGAGTCGATGAACAATACCTGCTCGTGGCAATTGTTCGACTTGCGGACAATGATGTAATAGCGCATTTAACAAGGTACCGTCTGGCGTGCCCGCACCAGGGTGCACCACTAAGCCCGCCGGCTTATTAATTACCAGTAAATCATCATCTTCATAGACAATATCGAGGTCGATTGCTTGCGGCTCAGAAAATACTTCTGCTTCTAGTACAGCATTTAAATCAATTTGTTGCCCAGGGATGACTTTTTCACGCGGTTTCGTTACAACAGAACCGTTCACGGTCACGTTGCCGTCTTGGATCCAAGTTTTTAAACGAGATCGTGAAAAGTCCGGGAACAATTCAGCCAGAGCTGAGTCCAATCGGCTACCTAGTAGTTGTTCAGGGATGATTGCGCTTTGCTTAACTATATCAGTCATATTACCTGTGCTTTATGCCTTCAACTGGCAAACTAGAATTGAGTACTTGCAGTGGTTGCTTTTCGCTGCTGTGCATTAATAGGATTGTGCGTTACAATCGTGATCTGAAACTATTGTACTTCAGATAGCAACAAACATCCCAGGAATTCAACGGAAAAATAAGAGAATACAACAACCATGAGAGTCGTTTTAACCCTTGCAGTCCTTAGTATGCTCCTTTTGAGCGGTTGCTCTTCCAAGCCAGATGACGTTGCTCAACGTTCGCAAGTCGACGAAATGTATCAGCTTGCTCAGGGTATGATCCGCAGCGGTCGTTTTTCTGACGCCGCCAATGTTTTACGGTCAATTAACACCCGTTACCCGTTCGGGCCTTATGCTCAGCAAGTCCAACTCGACCTCATTTACGTCGAGTATAAAACCGGCAACCAAGACCGTGCACTCACGGTTATTGACCGGTTTTTATCATTGAATCCAAATCACGCTGACAACGACTACGTGCGTTACATGCGCGGCTTAGTGCATTTACAAGCCGAAGGTAGCTTTTTCCAAGATGTGTTTGGAATCGATCGCAGCGACCGTAACCCGGTATTTGCAGAGCGTGCATTTGATGACTTTGCTGAGCTGATTCAACGCCATCCTGACAGCCCATATGCCGCCGATGCGCGCGCCCGGATGTTAGGCATTCATGCTCGTTTAGCGAAACATGAGCTTGCTGCTGCAGAATATTACTTGCGTCGTGGTGCCTACATGGCAGCCGCCAACCGTGGTATCTATATTATCGACAACTTCCCGAATGTCTCTGAAGTTGAGCGCGCACTAGAAATTATGATTTCAAGCTATGAAGCATTAGGCTTAACCCAACAAGCCAGTGACGCTCGTCGCGTATTAGCAGCAAACTTCTAAATCCGGTAAGTTTACTGCAACGCTAGAAAACAAGAGGACGCTAAATAGCGTCCTCATTTTCTTCCCCAGTTCGAATCCGGATCACCCGCTCGACACTCGAAACAAAGATCTTACCGTCACCAATTTTGCCGGTTTGCGCAGTTTCCATAATGGCTTCGACACAACGCTCGACATCGGCGTCGGCGACAACGATTTCCAATTTCACTTTTGGCAAAAAGTCGACCATATACTCCGCACCCCGATACAGTTCGGTGTGACCACGTTGCCGCCCAAAACCTTTCACTTCAGATACCGTCATACCGGCAATACCAACTTCGGAAAGCGCAGCACGCACGTCATCTAACTTAAAGGGCTTAATAATTGCTTCTATCTTCTTCATGAAACCGCTTCCCTCTCGCCACTTAATCTTTTAATACTAGGTTTAAGTACTGATTTGTAATCGGATAACGACGATCTTTATTAAAGTTTCGACGCGTCACTTTTGGTCCCGGTGCGCCCTGTCTGCGTTTGTATTCATTTCGTTCAATCAAACGAATCACATCTTTAACCGTCTGGCGATCATAGCCTAGGGCAACTAAATCATTAACCGACAGGTCACGCTCCGCATAACCGTCGATAATTTCATCTAAAATATCATAGGGTGGTAATGAGTCCTGATCTTTTTGATCCGGTGCTAGCTCTGCCGACGGTGGCCGAGTGATCACCCGCTCAGGAATCGCTAGAGACAAGGTATTCCGATAGGCAGAGAGCCGATAAACCAACGTTTTCGGCAAGTCTTTAATGGGGGCAAAGCCACCACACATATCGCCATAAAGAGTACAATAACCGACCGCCAACTCACTCTTGTTGCCGGTGGTCAATAGCAAGCTACCGTATTTATTCGAAAGCGCCATCAACAACACACCGCGGCAACGCGCCTGCAGGTTTTCTTCTGTAGTATCGCGCTGGGTGTCGGCAAACAGTGGTGACAAGGTCGTTAAAAATGATTCCACCATGGGTGCTATTGGCACGATATCTAACCGACAGCCGAGCCATTCAGCTTGTTGTTCAGCGTCAGTCACACTGATATCCGACGTGTAATGATAAGGCATCATCACTGCTCGAACACGCTCTGCACCGATTGCGTCAACTGCGAGCGCTAGCGTAAGCGCTGAATCGATGCCACCGGAAAGTCCGAGTAAAACTGACTTAAAGCCGTTCTTTTCGACGTAGTCACGCACCGCTAAAACAAGCGCTTGATAAATACTATCTTCGTTGACCAGCGCCGGTGGTAACGCCTGTGGCTGCGGTTCGTGCTGAACAAAATCCACAGTCAGGCTTGCGGGTTCACAATGAGGTAAATGAGCGACCACTTCACCGGCCGCATTCATAGCCAAGGAATTGCCATCAAAGACCAGCTCGTCTTGACCACCAACTAAATTCACATAAACCAGCGGCAATTGTGTTTCTTGGCAGCGCGCGCGCAACACTTGCAAGCGTTGCTCGTATTTATACTCTTCAAATGGCGACGCATTGACCGACACTAAAATTTGTGCGCCTGCCGCCTGTGCTGCACGAGCTGGCTCCGGATACCACAAGTCCTCACAGACCAATAAACCAATGCGGCTGCCATTCAGTTCAAACACACAGCTTGTATCACCTGGTTTAAAGTAGCGCTGCTCATCAAACACTCCATAATTCGGTAAACATTGCTTACGATAATGAGCTATTTCACGGCCATGCTGAAACACACTTAAAATGCTGTAGTAATTGCCATGTTCATACAACGGATAACTGACTGCAATCGCGGTCTTGCTAGTCGCCTGCTGCAGACGCTCGAGCTGAGCATTTACCTGACGATGGAAGTCAGGACGTAACAATAAGTCCTCAGGCGAATAACCACACAATGCAAACTCGGGAAAAACAATCAGGTCGGCATCATCCGACTGCTGCAGCTGTGCAATTAATTCATCGGTATTGGCAACTAAAGCACCAACCGTGGCATTAGTTTGAGCGAGGCGAATACGCAAGGCGGATTTCATAAACAACTCTTTGTGAAAATTAAACTGCGCAATAATAGCGGAAGGGCAAAACCGGGGCAAACTTACTCTTCAACGCTAAGAACAAAACGCTCGGTGCCGCTGGTTAGATAAAAATTTCCGTTGTCGTCAATTTGGGCTAGGTCAGCCCATTGATAATAAACATTGCGATGCACGCGCGCCAAAAGCTGATCACGAATTTCCACAGCTGGCAATTTTTCATGCACACATAACGGATGAGCGGCAGACAACACATAGCGTTCGCCAATATTCGTGTGAACGCGTAACCACGGCTCCTTGCCTTCCAGTTCAACCTGATCCCATTCAGTAATTACGAATGGCAAGTCGACCACTTGAATGCGAACTTTTTCGACCGGGGTTACTAAAAAATATTCGTCGTTTTCTTTTTTTAATACGGTTGCAAACAGCTTCACTAGCGCTTGGCGGGTGATTGGTGAACCCATGTAGAACCAACGTCCATCGCTTTCAATGCGAATATCGATGTCACCACAAAATGGCGGATCCCACTTTTCAACCGGTGCTTTGTGCTGTAATTCAAGACTTGCTTGAAGCTTTTGCAAGTTCATCTGGACACCTAAAAACGTATTAACCTTGCCGCAGCAGATACCACAGCGTAGCTTCCGTTCGGTTTGAGACTTTAATCGCTTTAAAAATCGCCGACAAATGCACGCGAATGGTGCCTTCAGTTATGCCCAAGATGCTCGCTATTTCTTTATTTGACAGGCCCTGTGCAAGCAATTGCATGATCTCTCGCTGGCGTGGCGATAGTTTCCGCTCAGCTTCAGAGGTCTTCTGATTCGCCATCGAGGTACTATCAGGCAGGTAAGGCTTGTTCTGCAATAACCCGTGAATGGCCAGTTTCACTTCCTCGCCACTCGAATTTTTGCACAGATAACTCTGCGCGCCTTGGAACAGCGCCGCCTGAACGTCACCACTGGAGTCTTTCCAAGTAAATAAAATCACATGACTTTTCGGTGCGAGCTGCCGCAGCGTATTGGCAACGTAACGGTGGTCACAATCAGGTAATTCGAGTTCAGTAAAGATCAGATCAAAATGCTCACCGGACTCTAAATAGTCACGGGCAATTTTCATGTCAGTTGCTTCGTAAATCGCAATCGAACCAGGTTGCGCGGTAAGAAGATGGATAAGTCCTGTTCGAGTAATGAATTGCGGATCAATGATTAATATTTTCATAGTAAGTACTTACTCTTATTAGTGACTGGCCGGATCTATCTGAAAGCAACAGTGTTTAGAGCTGAGTTGAATTTTTTAACGAATTCGTTCCCCTATTTAACAAATATAGTATACAAGCCTTGGCGAGTTTTTGTAGTTTAGTTGCTCAATTGAAGTAAATTTGAGATGAAATTCCGTAATTTAGCCATTAAATTTGTGTTGGATTACAATTTTCTTACTTCGTCACTGTGTTAAAGTAACGACACAGCGTTATAGTATTGCCAGTATAAATAGACAATTTAGTGGGAGTGACACATGTTTGGGTGCAAAACTTCATCCACTTTTACCAAACTAACAGCGGCCATTGTGGTTGGCGTAGCAACGCTCAGTGCGGGTATTGCTAGCGCAGCAGACGAAAAACCACAAACACAACAGGTCACTGTGTATCACAACGTGAATGGCTATACCTTTGCCAGTGGTGTTGGTGATGCAGCGGAACTGCGGCAGTTTCAAGTGTTGGTGATTGAAAATGGTAAAGTTCGTGCGACTGGTGGTGAAGACCTCCTCACTGAATTTAGCCATGCAGAAAAGAAATACGATTTGCGTGGCCGCACCGTCTTACCCGGTATTATCGACGCCCACGGCCATATTCTGAGCTTAGGTTCTAACCTCAGCCAAGTCGATTTGCGGGACCTCTCAAGCCGAACCCATGCCGTTGCAGCGGTTGCTAATTATGCCCACGCCAACCAAGAGCTAACTTGGATTGTCGGTCGCGGCTGGAATCAAGAACTGTGGCCAGACCGTCGCTTCCCTTCGCGTCAAGATCTCGATGAAGTGATCAGTGATCGCCCTGTGTGGTTAGTTCGCGTGGACGCGCATGCGGGTTGGGCAAACTCAAAAGCATTAGAGCTAGCAGGCGTTAGCAAAGACACCATCGACCCGCCCGGTGGCCAGATTGTTCGTGATAGCGAAGGCAATCCGACCGGCATTCTCATTGATACCGCCATGCAGCTTGTTCAGCAGGTAATGCCGCCAGTGGACACTGAACATCTTGAACGCAGCGCTGAGCTTGCCTTTGCTCATATTCTTGAACTAGGTATTACGCAAGTTCATGACGCGGGTGTTAATGCACAGGAAATCGAGCTATTCAAACGCCTTGCCGAAAGCAACCAACTACCAGTGCGCTTGCACTCACTCATTGCCGCCAGCGAGCCGAAGTTGCCTGAAATTTTAGCCCAAGGACGTTACCGTAGCGACGACGATCGTTTGCAAATTCGAGGCGTGAAAGTCTATGGCGACGGTGCACTTGGAAGTCGTGGCGCTGCCTTGATTGAACCCTACTCTGATGATCCCGAAAACACTGGGCTTCTGGTCACTCCAGAAGAACAAGTACGGGCCATTTTTGAGTTGGTACACCAGCATGGTTTTCAAATTAACTATCATGCCATTGGTGATTACACCAACCGCTTAGCGCTTGACGAGTTTGCTCGACTGCTAGCAGCCGAACAAGAACTACATAGCGATTCAGCAACTTGGGTGAACGACCCACGCCATCGGGTTGAACACGCTCAAGTTGTTCAAGTTGGTGATATTCCGCGGTTCTTTGAGCTCGATATCATTCCGTCCATGCAGCCAACCCACGCAACGTCGGACATGAATATGGCGGAAAATCGTGTCGGTAGCGAACGGATTGCCGGCGCTTATGCGTGGCGGACCTTTTTAGACCAAGGCTCATTAATTGCTGCTGGTTCCGATTTTCCAGTTGAATTAGCCAATCCTTTCTACGGAATTCATGCCGCAGTTACGCGCCAAGACAGAAACAACCAGCCAGTTGAAGGTTGGTTTCCTGAGCAACGTATGACAGTTGAAGAAGCGGTACGCGGTTTTACTATCGATGCTGCTTACGCCGGACATTTTGACGATGTCACCGGAAGCCTAGAGCCGGGCAAATGGGCCGACTTTATTATTGTTGACCAAGACCCGTTTGCCATTAAGCCAGAGGATCTTTGGCGCATTCGCGTGATTCACACCTTTGTTGCAGGTGAGCATAAGTATCGGCGACAGCCATAAGAACCTAAGCTCAGCGTTGGTTTAAACAAGGATTTAGGTAATGGAAGATTTTCTTTTTGCCGATGATAGCAAAACAATTGAAGTCGCCGGTGCGACAGAGCCGTTTCACATTTTAATCGTTGATGACGACGAAGAAATTCATGTCATTACGAAAATGGCACTCGGGGACTTCAAATTGGACCAAAGGCCGCTACAGTTTCATTCGGCTTATTCAGCAGCAGAGGCCAAAGAAGTATTGCAAGCGCGCGATGATTTTGCCCTGATGCTGCTTGATGTGGTGATGGAAGATGACCATGCCGGCTTGAACGTTGCACGTTGGACTCGCGAGCAACTCGGCAATCGTCTGATTCGGATTGTGCTGCGTACAGGTCAACCGGGACAAGCTCCAGAAGAAGAAGTCATTGCCAAATATGATATTGATGACTACAAAGAAAAGACAGAGCTGACTTACCGCAAACTCCTTACGCTGATGTATTCGAGCTTACGCGCTTTTCGTGATTTGCAAGCTATTGAGCAATACAAACAAGGTCTCGAGCGTATTATTCAAGCGTCAGCCGAAATCTTTTCAGCTCGTTCGGTGAATCAACTTAGCCAAGGTATTCTTGAGCAGTTGGTCGCTTTGCTAACCCGCTCAAAAGTGGCGGCCTACTACAAGCTTCCCCTCGACGGTTTCACCGCCAGTGGCGACAGCACCGAGCAACTACAGATTATTGCCGCCACCGGACAATATTGCAGTCGCGTTGGTGAGCAATTGAAGCAACCTGAAGTGCGAGAGATTTTAGAAACTTTGCGCCAGCGCAAAGACCAAGTAGCCTATCAGATTCACAATAACACCTACTACGGACTGTATCAGACCTCACATGGAGCGTTTTATATGTTGTTTATTGAAGGTGTGGGCGAATTATCGGAAACCGATCAACATCTTCTTACGTTATTCATGAATAATACTGCGATCGCGTTTGAGCACACTGCCTTGTTGCAAGTCGATAAATAGACAGCGACAGATAAACGGCAGCAGATAACGTATCGCTTCCTCTCTGTTACGGGTGTAAAAAATATGAGCTTGGAAGATATTCGTCGAGACTACGCGAGTCGCACGTTAGAACGTGACGACCTGTTAGCGGATCCATTCGAACAATTTAAATCTTGGTTTGATGAAACACTCAATGATGGGCTTGGAACCGACCCTACCGCCATGGTTGTTGCCACTTGTGCTGACAATGTCCCAACCCAACGGGTTGTTTTACTAAAACGCTTAGACACCGAAGGCTTCGTGTTCTACACCAATTACAACAGCCAAAAAGGTCAACAGCTCGCTGTGAATCCGAATTGCAGTTTGCACTTTGCTTGGCTACCGCAAGAACGCCAAATTCATATTCAAGGCGTGGCACAGCGTTTAACTGACGAACAAAACCTTCGCTACTTCCAATCACGTCCGCGGGCGAGTCAAATTGCCGCTTGGGCTTCCGAGCAAAGCTCGGCGGTGGCGGACCGTGCCAGCCTAGATGCACAATACCAAGCGATTGAAGCGCGTTTTGCAAATGATGAAAAACTGCCATTACCACCCACTTGGGGCGGTTTTTTGGTGGTTCCGCGAGTATTTGAATTTTGGCAGGGTCGGCGCGCCCGTTTGCATGATCGTTTCCGTTACACACTCGACAACGCCAGTTGGCAACTACAGCGCTTACAGCCGTAATTGTGGCTGGTATTCATCGATGCTAGTATTCATCAGTATTAGCACTCAGATTGCTGGGCCGGGTTTCTAGGCAAGCTTTCTAATTATGACCGCTCGGCAGTGCTGGCCGGTATTGCCACACCAAGCTTCCTGGCCACATGACAAAGACGTGGCCAGGTTAGTTCGTCCAACTCGACACCTTGATTCATTTGCCGATCGAACTCGCGCCAAGCACGCTCTCCGGGTAATCGTGGCGGCTGTTCCGCATTAATCGGCTCCGCCTGCAAACAACGCTGCGCTAAATCGGCAACCACGCGATCAAACTCTGCCGTAGACGTAAACGCGGTTGGATCGCTTACTTGAATATACACCGAGTTAAATTCACCGTCGTCGGCTCCGACATCACGGCCATAACCCGTAAGTCCCATGGTGAGAAGCTCACTCATCAGGCACAATCCATAGCCTTTAAACCCAAGGTCAATACCACCCAAAGGCAACAAAGCTCCACCCTCATCAAGGTAGCTTGCTGGGTTCGCTGTCGCACTGCCGTCCGGTGCTATAATTGCAGGCCAAGGCAAGGACTCTTGGCGATCATAGGCTTGGCGAACCTTTCCCGCAGCGGTCACCGAGAAGCTCATATCAAACATAATCGAACGCTGCGGACTATTCGCTTCGCCTTGTGGCGAATAAGGCACCGCAAAGCCGAACGGATTAGGCGAAAATACTCGGCCTTTAGCGCCAAATGGCGCAACACTCGCTTGTGCGGGGGTACTCGCCAGCATACTAATCACCATGCCCTGCTCGGTCGCTAAATGCAGATAAGCCGCTAAACTGGCAACGTGATCGCAACGGCGCACGACCACAGTTGCTGTCCCACAATCACGTGCTTTGCTAATCGCATGCTCAACGGCTTGAGGAATCACATACAAACCTGACAAACCATGGGCGTCCCAATGTGCAGTCGCCAATCGTTCCTGCACCACGTCAACGTCACCCTGCCCCTGAGACTGACCTGATTGTAACTGCTTGACGTTGTAAGGTAAGCGCCGAAGTCCGTGCGTTCGGAAGCCAAATAGGTCCCCGTAAACCAAGCTTTTCGCCATTTGTTCAGCAATGTCGGCGCGAGCGCCAGCTTTTTGCAAACATGCTGTCGCAAACTCAATTGCGGTCGACGTGCTAAGCTTTCCGGTGGGACTTATTTCCTGCTGCTGACTCACGGTTACCTCTCTGTCATTTTTCACTAGTGCTCGGTCGTTGAAGGAACCACCAAGCCCTGGGATCTTTTCGTCATTTTACTAGGCAAAAGCCTATAAAATCTGTAAAAATGATGGGTTCTAACAATTTTATCAGTCGTGCTGTGTATTCAGGTCTTAAATTTAGCGATCGATAATGACGTATTGCAAGTAATAAGGAAATCTCTATGAAGAAAATCGCGGTAATCACAAGTGGTGGTGATGCCCCTGGCATGAACGCTTGTATTCGCGCAATCGTGAATACGGCGTGGCAACATGATCTTGAAGTCATCGGGTTTCGCCATGGTTTCCGCGGCATTGTTGAAGACTTAAATGTACCGTTACATCCAGACGACATGCGTTTAGTAAGCCAACGTGGTGGCACGTTTCTGAAAAGTTCACGCTTTCCAGAATTTCGCGAAGTGGATGTGGCGAAAAAGGCAGCTCAAGTTCTCGATCAACACGACATCTCGGCGTTAGTGGTTATTGGTGGTGACGGCTCATTTCGCGGCGCTCACCATTTAAATCAATACTGGGGAGGCCAAGTTATTGGTGTACCCGGAACCATTGACAACGACTTGGCCGGAACTGACGTGACCATCGGTTTCGCCACCGCGGTTGATACCGCCATGGACGCGATTGACAAAGTCCGCGAAACCGCCGAAGCGATGGCGCGGGTATTCATTATCGAAGTTATGGGTCGCCATGCGGGTTTTATTGGTTTACACGCGGCCATTGCGGCTGCCGCTGAAGCCATGATTCTGCCTGAATTGGAACCGCAACCGAAACTCGCAGAACTAGCAGACGGTATTTTGCAAGCACGCGCAGCATTTCCAGACAGCAGTTACGTAGTGATTTTGTCAGAGAACTTATGGCCGGGCGGCGTTCACGAGCTGAGTAAAAATTTAAGCAAAGCCACCGGTGTGACCTGTCACCCATGTCCACTTGGGCACATTCAACGTGGTGGTCGGCCCAATGCGCAAGACCGTATTTTAGCAATGCAACTTGGTGCTGCCGCAGTCGATGCGATTTTAAGCGGCAAAACTGCTATGATGATAGGTCTAGAACAGGAACATGTGGTTCATGTACCGCTGCATTTAACATTCGAACGCGACAAGCCGTTGGATGCGCGTTTGGTGCAGTTACAACTTGGCTTGCAAGGCGTAAATATCACTTCAAAAACGAGTAAATAAACCGCATAATGGCGGCCTTTTTTTGACCACCTGTTGTTCGGCCATTAAGGTCGCTGGCACATGATAACCTTAGAGGGTAATTGGAATTGGCTAAAACGTTTCCTATTCCGGTCCATTTAGACGAGCCGGTTCGCGCTTATTTCGGTGCTGAATTAGCAACCTCAATCGAAAGCAATCGTAGTTATGTGATTGGTTTTGGTTTTGACGGAACCGCATGCTTTCGCAAAGGAACACGCTACGGGCCCGACGGCTTGCGCGCTGTTTCAGAAGACATCGAGTCTTATTCTCCCTATCTCGACCTCGATTTAGAAGACCACGAGTTTTTCGACTTGGGTAACTTGCAGTTAGGTGAAAGCACTGACGTTGAATCACAGTGGCGTCATGCTAGCGATGACTTTAATAAGATTTTTGGCGAGATTGATTTAGCCGCTGAAGGCGTGAAAGTCATGACACTCGGTGGCGAGCACTCCATCTCGTACGCACCAATCGTCAAGTATTTGAACCAGTATCCAGACCTCGTTCTCGTGCACTTAGACGCGCATGCTGACTTGCGTGACGGCTTTACCGGTTTTCACTACTCGCATGCGTCAATTATTCGTCGCGCGCTGGATCATTTCGGTCCAAACCATGAATTGATTCAGTACGGAATCCGCTCAGGAACTCGCGAAGAATATCAGTACATGCGTGAACACAAAACAGTGCGCACATCGCGGAAAGATTTTCTCGATTCGATCGCCGCAATTCCTGCGGATCGACCCATTTATTTAACACTCGATCTCGATTATTTTGACCCGTCATTTTTGCCGGGCACAGGGACACCAGAGCCAGGTGGAGAAGATTTCCACTCGTTCGTGAGCCTGATTAAATTGCTCCGTGAGCGTAATTTAGTCGGTTGTGACGTCGTCGAATTGTCACCACAGATCGACCCAACTGGAAATTCCGATGTATTTGCGGCCAAGATCGTCCGTGAATTGTTGTTAGTATTGGAGGACTGCCGTAAATGAGCCAAGAAACACAGAACTGGACTATCGATGACGCCGAAGATCTTTATGGCGTAAAACGTTGGGGCGCTGGCTATTTTAGCATTGGCGAGCATGGCAATATCCAAATTTCGCCGAACCATCGTAAACCAGACGTTTATATCGACATGGCCGAAGTCTTGGCGGAAATGGAAGCTGAAGGCATTCAGTTTCCAGCGGTTATCCGTTTTCACGATATTCTCCGTTCACAGGTCGAAATTCTTAACGAAACCTTCCGTGACACCATCGAAACCGCGGGTTACGAAGGTGAATATGTTGGCGTTTATCCAATCAAAGTTAACCAGATGCGCGAAGTGGTCGAAGAGATCATGGACGCAGGCGAACCCTATAACTACGGCTTAGAGGCTGGTTCAAAACCAGAGCTCATGGCGGTTATGGCGTATAACGAAAACCCAGATGCACTAACCATTTTGAATGGTTACAAAGACGAAGACTACCTGACCATGGCGTTGTTAGGCCGCCACCTCGGCCGCAAAATGATCGTCGTTGTCGAGAAGTTCTCCGAATTAGAAATGCTCGTGCGCTTGTCGAAGAAGTACAAAGTCGACCCCATGATTGGCTTGCGCTCAAAAATGATGGTGCGTAGCACCGGCAAATGGTCAAGCTCCAGTGGTGACCGCGCCAAGTTCGGCCTGAGTATTGCTGAAATCGTGAATGCGATGGAATACCTCAAGCAACACGACATGCTGCACTGCGCCAAACTGTTGCACTTCCATATCGGCAGTCAAATTTCCGATATCCGTAAAGTGAAAGAAGCCATTACCGAAGGCGCGCGTTTGTACGCCAAAATGGTACAGATGGGCATGCCACTCGAATATCTTGATATTGGTGGCGGGCTTGGCATCGATTATGACGGTAGCAGTACCACAACAGACTCGTCACGAAACTACTCGACCGACGAATACGTAGCTGACGTTGTTTACGGTGTGAAGCAAATCTGTGATCTCGAGAAAGTCGCGCATCCAAATCTCGTCAGTGAAAGTGGCCGTGCAATTACCGCTCACCACAGCTTAGTTGTCACCAATGTGGTTGGTGAAATTAATCCTGGTGCAACCGACTTTGACATCACAGTGGAAGAAGGTGAGCACGTACTGGTTAGTAACATGCGCGAGCTGGTCGGAGCCAATGACTTGCACCCGCAAGAACGTTTTAACGATGCGGCTGCCTACAAGCAGAGTGCTTATGAAGCATTTAAGCTGGGTATTTTAAGCATTCGTGAAATGGCGAAAATCGACACCATGTATTGGTTGGTATTGACCGAGATTCACCAGAAGCTCGACGAAGAAACTCGTCAGATTCAAGAACTCGAAGAACTTGAAGACACCTTGGCAAGTCAGTACCTGGCGAACATGTCGATCTTCCAATCAGCAGCGGACACTTGGGCTATCGGTCAGTTACTACCGATTGTGCCGTTGACGCGTTTACATGAAAAACCAGAAGTGCGAGTGTCGATTGCGGATATTACCTGTGACAGTGACGGTAAGATTGGCAAATATATCGAGAACAACTCGATTAGCGACAATATCCCTATGCACCGATTGCAGCGCGGCGAAAGCTACCCGATCGGTATGTTCCTCACCGGCGCTTATCAAGACGTCATGGGTGACATGCACAACTTATTTGGGCGCTTGACGGAAGTTCATATTTTTAGTCACGACGACGAACCAGGTGCGTTCTACATTGAAGAGATCGTGCCCGGCCACTCTGCCGAGAAAGTCCTCGAAACCATGCAGTACAACACGGACTACATGGCGAAAATGGTGAAGAAAGCAATCGACAAGCAAATCCGCAAAGGCAATTTAGCGCCGCGTGAGGGTGTCCGTTGGACAGACTTTTACGAGCGTTGCCTAGCTGGTAGCACCTATTTGCGCTACGACAAAAAGGCGTAACAGCGGACCTTGCTCAGGAAAATGGTCAAAATGGGCATTTCCTGAGCAATTAAACCTGAAAGCGTTAAAAAGCGGTTGACTTCAAACCGAAGAAAACGTTTAATTGCACCCACAACGCAAGTGCGTTAACCGTATTTGCCCAGATAGCTCAGTCGGTAGAGCAGGGGATTGAAAATCCCCGTGTCGGTGGTTCGATTCCGCCTCTGGGCACCATTATTAAAAAAACCCGTTCAGTGCGAACGGGTTTTTTTATGTCCGAAAATTGGTTTCTAGACCTTAGTCGAATATACCCCTAAATCACCGGTAATTTCTCAAAGTAAGTACTCGCATTATTTTTTATTTGTGGTAATCTTGCGCCGCCTTTCGGCCCCTACCTATGCCGAGAAGGCAGGCCTCTTCTGTTCGCACCGCCAGTGCGATTGCTCCGCACTGGAACACGCTAGGTTAAAACAAATGAAACTCGCAATAGGATTGCTTACCCTCACTATCGGACTCTTGTTTAGCCCGATGGCGCTCGCTGCTGCGCCAGAAATAGATCTCACTCGTTCAGGTATCGGCTACATTGCACTCGGAATTTTCATCGTCGCCTACATGTTGGTCATGGGCGAAGAAAAGCTCCACATGCGCAAGTCGAAACCGGTGCTCGTTGCCGCCGGTATTATCTGGATACTTATTGGCGCTGTATATACCCAGCAAGGCATGCAAGACGCTGCCGAAACGGCATTTAGGCATACCCTGCTCGAATTTGCCGAGCTTATGCTCTTCTTGTTAGTGGCCATGACCTATATCAACGCACTTGAAGAGCGTCGTTTGTTTGATGCACTGCGCGCTTGGATGATCCGCAAAGGGTTTAGCTATCGCAGCCTATTCTGGATTACCGGGGTTCTCTCCTTCTTAATTTCCCCTATCGCCGACAACTTAACCACCGCATTACTGATGTGCGCCGTGGTCATGAAAGTGGCGGAAGGTGACAAACGCTTTATTGCCATTTGCTGTGTCAACATTGTCGTTGCCGCCAACGCGGGGGGCGCTTTTAGCCCATTCGGTGATATCACCACGCTGATGGTCTGGCAGGCTGGTATGGTTTCAGCGCAAGAGTTCTTGGTATTGCTCGTTCCGTCGGCTGTCAACTTCCTCGTGCCGACAATTATCATGAGCTTCTTTATCGAAAACCGGAAGCCAAGCGCACAGAACGAAGACGTCGAACTCAAGCGCGGTGCGTTCCGTATTATGACGTTGTTTTTGCTGACTATTGCGACCGCAGTCGCTTGCCACACCCTACTCCACTTGCCTCCTGTCTTGGGCATGATGATGGGCCTCGGTTACTTGCAGTTCTTTGGTTATTTCTTACGGATGACCTTACCCGGCTCGCTGGCACGCAAACGAGCGATGGCCGAGCGGGCTGGCGATCAAGAACGTCTGAAACGCCTCGGTAGTGTGGTGCCATTCGATGTTTTCAGCCGAGTTGCCCGCGCCGAGTGGGACACTCTCCTGTTCTTCTATGGTGTCGTTATGTGCGTCGGTGGCCTTGGTTTCCTTGGCTATTTGGCACTCATGTCTGATTTCCTCTTTAACCAATGGAACCCAACCTATGCCAACATTGTGCTCGGTATGGCTTCTGCGGTGATCGATAACATTCCGGTGATGTTTGCGGTGTTGACCATGCAACCAGAAATGTCCCATGGCCATTGGCTCCTGATCACCTTAACCGCTGGCACGGGTGGTAGTTTACTGTCAGTTGGTTCAGCTGCTGGGGTCGCTTTAATGGGGCAAGCTCGCGGTTACTATACCTTCATGTCTCATCTGAAGTGGGCGCCGGTGATTTTCCTTGGTTATGTCGCCAGTATTCTGGTGCACTTGTGGCTAAATAGCGCATCGTTCGAAGTGTTTGGTCACGTCTAAACCACCCAAAGCAAACGCTTAAGCCCTAAGTGTGTCAACACTTGGGGCTTTTTTTTTGCCCATAATTCGCCGATAAAACAGACAATAATTCACCATGCTTATGCTCTATATTTATAAGTCTCGTGAATGACTGCAATCAAATTCATAAATTGGATGAATGGTTGTAGTGGGCACATACTGAGTTCAGATTTAACAAACACCTAACAACTCAGGTCATACTATGAGCAGCACAGCCCACGATTTACAGTTTACCAAAACCCTAAGTCCAGAGTTCTCTGAGCTTTTTACTGACCAAGCGAAAACGCTTTTGGTGCAACTCACGAGACAGTACCGCCCACGTCTGGAGCAACTACTCCAAGCTCGTGAGCACGCTCAAACGCAATACGATAGTGGTCAGTTACCTGACTTTGACCCTGCGACGGCTGAAGTAAGGGCAAGTAACTGGAAAGTGGCAGCAATTCCAACGGACTTACAGAAACGTCATCTGGAAATCACAGGTCCAGTCGACCGGAAAATGATCATCAATGCGCTCAATGCGGATGTTGACGTGTTCATGGCGGATTTCGAAGACGCCCAGTCACCGACTTGGGACGGTCTAATGCAGGGGCAAATTAACCTGCGTGACGCCAACGTAGGCACCATTGAATACACCGACCCTGCGAATGGCAAACACTATCAGCTGAAATCCAACCCAGCACTCTTAATTGCGCGAGTACGTGGTTTGCACCTACCTGAAAAGCACCTGCTTGTCGACGGTAAGCCGGTACCTGGCGGCCTCGTTGATGCAGTCTTGTATTACTTGCACAACTATCAAACTCGCATTGCCAATGGCAGTGGCGTCTACTTCTATGTCCCGAAACTGCAACACCACAGTGAAGCTCAATGGTGGCAGGATATTTTCTCTGAACTCGAGGATGCCACGCAACAAGCTCGCGGCACTATTCGCTGCACCGTTCTGATTGAAACTTTACCAGCAGTGTTTCAAATGCACGAGATTCTGCACAGCCTGCGACATCATATTGTCGGCCTCAACTGCGGCCGTTGGGATTACATCTTCAGCTATATCAAAACTCTGCGCGCTCATGCCGACCGAGTCTTGCCAGACCGTCAAGTGGTGACCATGAACCAACCGTTCTTGAGCGCCTACTCACGGTTATTAATCAAAACCTGTCACCAGCGCGGTGCCCTTGCCATGGGCGGTATGGCAGCCTTTATTCCCAGCAAGAACCCAGACGAAAACGAACAGATTCTCACCAAGGTTCGTGCCGACAAAGAACTCGAATTTAGTAATGGTCATGACGGCACTTGGATAGCCCACCCTGGTCTTGCCCCAACCGTTCGTGAAGTCATTGCCAAACACATTGGTGATTATCCCAATCAACTTCACGTAACCCGCGACACCGATGCCGAGATCACTGCGGCAGATTTACTCGAGCCGAGTGCCGGTGAACGCACTGAAGCCGGAATGCGCACGAATATTCGCGTGGCATTGCAATACATTGCTGCTTGGCTTTCTGGGAAAGGCTGTGTGCCAATTTACGGTTTGATGGAAGACGCCGCCACTGCAGAAATTAGCCGCACCTCGATTTGGCAATGGATTCAACACGGCAAGACCTTGAGCGACGGCCGTGTGATTTCGAAAGAGCTGTTTCGCAGCATGCTGACCGAAGAAGCACAGATTGTAAAAGCCGAGGTTGGTAACCAGCGTTGGCTCAACGAACGCTTTGAAACCGCGCAAACGCTGCTTGAAGAAATAGCCACGGCAGACCAACTCACTGAGTTCCTGACGCTGCCGGGATATGACTATCTCTAATTCATAAAATCGCTAACACCACAAGGAATCAAATCATGACTGCTCCAACTCATTTTCAAAAAGCTGTACAAGAACTGCAAGACAAATGGGCTAACAGCCCGCGCTGGGAAGGCATCGAGCGCACCTATAGTGCCGAAGACGTAGTCCGCCTGCGCGGCTCACGTCAAGTAACCTACACGCATGCAGAAAAAGGTGCTGAAAAGCTCTGGCGCTTAGTGAATGGCGCTGCACAAGAGAAGTTCGGCAAAAACTATGTCAATGCGCTCGGTGCATTAACCGGTGGCCAAGCCGTGCAACAAGTTAAAGCCGGTTTGCAAGCCATTTACCTGTCTGGCTGGCAAGTTGCTGCGGACAATAACTCTGCTGCTAGCATGTACCCTGACCAGTCGCTTTATCCGGTTGACTCAGTACCAAAAGTCATTGAGCGGATTAACAACTCGTTTGCTCGCGCTGACCAAATTCAATGGTCGAAAGGCATTGGTCCAGATGACGAAGGTTACATCGACTACTTCGCCCCTATCGTCGCTGATGCTGAAGCTGGTTTTGGTGGTGTTTTGAATGCCTATGAACTGATGTTAGGCATGATCAAAGCCGGTGCGGCTGGCGTGCACTTTGAAGATCAGCTCGCCTCGGTGAAAAAATGTGGTCACATGGGCGGTAAAGTTCTTGTGCCAACCCAAGAAGCGGTGCAGAAGTTAATTGCAGCACGCCTTGCCGCCGACGTTGCCGGCACCGACACGTTAATTGTTGCTCGGACTGACGCCAACGCAGCTGACTTGCTAACCAACGATGTTGACCCGAACGATGCACCATTCTTAACCGGAGAACGCACTGCAGAAGGTTTTTATAAGGTGCATGCGGGGATTGATCAGGCGATTTCGCGCGGTCTTGCCTATGCGCCATATGCGGATTTAGTTTGGTGTGAAACTGCTAAACCTGACCTTGAAGAAGCACGTAAGTTTGCAGAAGCCATTCATGCCAAATACCCAGGTAAATTACTTGCCTACAATTGCTCGCCGTCATTCAACTGGAAGCGCAATCTCGACGACGCCACAATCGCCAAGTTCCAGCGTGAGCTCGCGGCAATGGGTTACAAGTTCCAGTTCATCACCTTAGCCGGTGTGCATAACATGTGGTACCACATGTTCAACCTCGCCTATGACTATGCGCGCAATGACATGTCAGCCTATGTCAAATTGCAGGAAGAAGAGTTCACTGCTGCTGACCGTGGTTATACCTTCGTTGCCCACCAGCAAGAAGTGGGAACCGGTTACTTTGACGATGTCACCAATGTCATTCAAGGTGGACAGTCATCGGTAACGGCGTTGCGCGGTTCAACGGAAGAAGAACAGTTTAACAAGTCGCCTGCCGCCTAGCCTTGGCGCCTCGATAGCGAAGTCATTTGCTTCCTCATTTGCTCGCTGCTGGTTTAGTCTGGCAGCGGGCTTTTTTCGTCATATTTTACATGCAAAAAACGAATGTCTTGCGGGTATGGAAAAATATCCGGCAAAACTCCAGAAGCTACGCGCGCTTGCTGAGTTCGCCAGAACTCAGGGTCGGCAAGCTCGGGATGCAGACTCATAAACAAGTCGCGCAGCCGTTTTTGTGGGAACACATAAGTCGGCAGTTGTTCAGGAAAAACGTCATTTGGCGCTACCGACACCGAGTTACCGTCCATGAGACTGTCATGATAATTGGTCGCTTTCGGCAACGAACGGAAATTCATTTCATGCAAATACTGTACTTCATCATAGTCATAGAAGACGACCCGCCGAGTCCGCGTGACACCGAAGTTCTTCAATAGCATATCGCCGGGGAAGATATTTGCCGCAATCATTTCTTTAATCGCTTTACCGTAATCAGCCACAATCGCTTCGGTTTCCTCGATGCTGGCGTATTCTAAATACATGTTGAGCGGGATCATCCGCTTCTCAATGTATAAATGACGGATAATTAATAAGTCACCTTCAAACTCAAGTGAACCAGCCACCGAGCGTTTAAGCTCAGCGAGCAAATCGTCGGAAATACGATTGATCGGCAGTGCAACATTCGAGTATTCAATGGTGTCGGCCATTCGCCCTACCCGATCATGGCGCTTAACCAACTGATAGCGTGACAGAACGGTATCGCGACCAAATGGTTTGCTCTCACCAAACTCATCACGAATCACCTTAAATACATAGGGGAACGACGGCAGCGTAAATACCATCATGACCAAGCCACGAATACCCGGCGCGGCCACCAGCTGCTCGTCAGAGTGGGCAAAATGATGCAATAACTCGCGGTAGAATTCGGTTTTGCCTTGTTTATGTAAACCAATCGAAGAATAGAGTTCCGCCAAGGTTTTGCGCGGCATAATGCTTTTCAAAAAGCGTACGAGCGCACTTGGCGCACGACATTCCACCATAAAATACGCACGTGAAAAACTAAAAATAATCGTCATTTGATTAACGTCGGTAATCAAGGCATCCACATAGAGCTCGCCGTCACTGTTCACGAGCACTGGCACAATAAACGGGTAACTTTGCTCTTCGGTAACAATTCGCCCAACCACGTAGGCGGCTTTATTGCGGTAAAACGGATTCTCTAGAATATCGACACGGAGCTGATGTGCAGCCAGTGCTCGCACTTTCGCTTGGCGTTGAAAGGCCCGCATTAGTTGCGCCACGCTGCTTTCGAGATCAGCAAACGGTGCATGGAAATCGAACTCACTGATCATCCGTC
The DNA here is from genome assembly GCF_003987315.1 of Aliidiomarina haloalkalitolerans. Taxonomy (GTDB): domain Bacteria; phylum Pseudomonadota; class Gammaproteobacteria; order Enterobacterales; family Alteromonadaceae; genus Aliidiomarina; species Aliidiomarina haloalkalitolerans. The sequence continues at coordinate 187,507 of NZ_PIPI01000004.1, read as the reverse complement.
GCAGAGTTTCCTGCACGCCTTCTGCAACTGGGAAATATGAACGGTATTCACTTTCAACGGGGAGTGGAATGCGCCGAGCTAAAGTTGATTCCACAAAGATGAACTGATTGTGAAAGTAGCGACGGTGGAAAAGCTTACAAAACACCGAGTTAAAGAAAGTTTCGGCGAGCTCTGCTTGCGGGTGGAATTGCAACAATTCCTCATAAAAGCTGCGAACGTCTTGCCACAATGTTTCGTTTGGCTCGTCGTCAACACCATCCTTGCGCAGGAGTGCAATCGTTTCCTTCACACGCTCATCATAAAATGAAATCCGCTCTCTAGCCGCGCGCTGCATGGCGTGCCATTCGCGCTTGGCAAAATGCAATTTTGCTTCGGCAGTAATCGCACTGAAACGCTGATAATGACGATGAAAGCCATGCAAAATAATGCGCGCAATACGGCGACATTCGGCCATCCTTTTTCCCTCATTTCCTGATGTTGATTGCAGTTCTATGGTTGTGCTTTATAATTCCATTCATCCTATTTATATACAAACGAATGAGCAATTCATTTATGAACCACTTTCGCAATCTAGATTTAAACCTGCTTGTTTATTTAGATGCATTACTGCGTGAACAAAACGTCACCCGCGCCGCAGAACAGCTGAATATTACACAACCGGCCATGAGTAATGGCTTGAAACGATTGCGAACAATTCTTAACGATCCGATTTTAGTCCGTACCAGCGAAGGCATGGTCGCCACCGAGCGTGCCCTAGCCATGCAACCGAAAGTACAAAAAATTCTTTATGCGGTTGAAGAAGTCATTCAACCAACGCGCACGTTTACCGCCGAAACCAGTGATCGTGTGTTTCGCATCATGATTTCCGACTATGCGGCTTCAACGCTTATGTCGCCGCTGTTGAAAGCACTGCGCGAACAAGCGCCAAGCGTGACGATTGATTTGATGACGCCAAGCGACGTCAGCTTTCATGACGTCGAAAACGGTAAAGTGGACATTGCCATTAACCGCTTCGATGATTTACCGCAGTCATTTCATCAAAAAATGCTCTGGCAAGATGATTTCACCTGCCTAATTCACAAAGACCACCCTATCCTCGACGATTACAATTTAAAAAACTACCTCCAAGCACAACATTGTTGGGTGAGTAAAACTGGTTTTGGGGTTGGCATTGGTATGACACCTGACGCAGTGCAAAAACTCGGCTGGGTTGACGAAGCCTTAGCGAAGATTGGTAAGCAGCGGCGAATTCGCGTGTTTACTCGGAATTACCATGTGGCGATGCATTTAACCCTAGAAGGTTTAATTGCAACCTTGCCAACACGGGCAGCCAAGCTGTATGAAAACCACCTCGACATGGTCTTGCGGAAACCGCCTTTCGAGATTCCGCCTATCGATTTACAAATGATTTGGAGCCCGCTATTGCAGCACGATGAAGGGCACAAATGGTTCCGGCAACTGATTGCTGAAATTGCCGCCGAATAGCAAGACCAGAAAAAATGGGCCGGAATTCCGGCCCATGAAGTAAAAAGCACTCAGACCTTAGTTTGAGTAAGTCGCTTCTAAACGTACACCAGAGTATGCTTCATACGCATGCACACCAAAGTACCAAGTACCTGCAGCAGGATTGGTAATGGTACACACTTCGTTGTTACCCCATTGATACGGTCGACAATCCCAGTTATTCAACTGTGGTTGTGCACCGAACCGAACATATAAGTCCGCATCGCCAGTACCACCAGAAATACGCACTTCAAGAGTGGTCATGCCCGCTGGAACTTGCATGGTAAAACGATTCCATTGGTCGGTAGCAGCTGACAGGTTGTCTACCGCGCCGCCACCACTTTGACCACCGCCACTGCCGCCTAAGGCAAGTGAAACTGCTGCGCCAGCATCAACAATACCAACTCCGCAACCGCTACACGACGCCGGGAAGCTACGTGCCGTGTCACGCAGGATTTGCTCAACCTGAGCCGGTGTTGACGAAGGGTTAGCCTGGCGAATTAAGGCTGCAATACCAGCAACATGTGGCGCTGCCATCGACGTGCCTTGGCTATAGCGATAGTTATCACTCGCTGGCGTCGTTGTGCCACTATTGAAAGTCGACAATACACCTTCCGGATCATTGGCAAAGCTTTGCGCACCACCGGGTGCAGCTAGGTCAACCACGGCGCCGAAGTTTGAATAGTAGGCACGGCCACCGTCACGATTTGTCGCAGCAACGGTCACCACGTTGTTACAACTTGCTGGCGTGAAACTTCCGGCATTCGCGTTGCTGTTACCCGCTGCAACGACAATCACCGAGCCAGCATTACGCGCACTGTTAATTGCACTTTGCGTGACTGACTGGCAGCTGCCACCGCCACCGAGACTCAAGTTAATCACGTCCGCTGGATTCGCATTGCTCGGCACACCTGGCACCGACAAACCTGCTGCCCACAAAATACCATCAGCGATGTCTGCAGTCGTACCGCCGCAACGCCCAAGCACTCGCACTGGCACTACTTTCGCTCCATAAGCAACGCCGGCGACACCACGATTATTATTGGTCACCGCCGCAACAGTGCCCGCAACATGGGTACCATGCCAACTGGAGTTTTGTGCTGGATTGTTAAAACCACAAGCGCCTGCACTCACCCAGTCACCCGGATCTCGTGCGTCGCTATCGCGTCCGTTACCGTCATTGGCCATGAAGACATCGGTGACCATGTCGTAACCGGGAAGAATATTCGCATTTAAATCAATATGCGGTCGATAGCCGGTATCGAGTACCGCAACCACCGTACCTTGACCGGTGATACCTTGGCTCCAGGCAGCTTCAACGTTAATGCCACCAACCGCTTCACGGTAATGCCATTGGTTCACATAGCTTGGATCATTGGGTGTCGATTGGAAAGTATGCAAGCGGTTCTCTTCAACTGCGACGACGCCCTCAACCTGCATCAATTCTGCTTGCACGGCTTTAACTTCAGCCGGAGTCAAACGCTCCTCTAACGCAAAAACATAGTGATGGTTTAAACCCATTGCTCGTTGAAAACGCATTGATTTTCCGGCCCGAGCAGAGAGCTGTGCAGCACGTTGCTGCATCAAAGCGCCACGCTCACTTGGGTTACCACGAACTTTCGCTTCTACTTCAGGGTCTCGCTCTGGGCTGAATGCCACGATAAAACCGGTGACTAGGCCATCGGCCGCGGGACGACCTTGCGCTTGCAATGGCAAGGTCGGCTGCGAGCGTTGTGCGCCTCTTGGCGCTGGACGTGCTTGTTCTGTTTGAATGAGAACCGGCGAAGTCGCTTCGCTGGATGTATTCTGTGCATCATCAGCAGCAAAGGTCGTTGCGAGCGGAACGGCAAGTGCCGATGCAGTTAGTACAGCAATTGCTGTGAAAGGTATAACTTTACGATTTGAATTTTTCATGAATTTTCTTCTTGTTAGTGAACTTGTGTTGTTATTCGTGTTTTTATCAGGTTCGCTCTTAAACGAAGAAATACCGCATTACTTTCAGTAGATTACTGGTTCTCAGTAAATTACTGGTAGGTAATAAGGTGTCAGCAAATTAAGAACAAACCATGAGTTAAGTTAGAGAGTCCACAATAAAAGTAAACGCACGCTAAATAGATCGTTTTGTTATGAAATTGTTAATAAATATCGATATTTTGTCATGAGGGGCTTCCCTCACCGAGAGGCAGTGGGCAAGATAAAACGACGAAAAAACACGACGAATTACCATAGCGTTTGTTATGCTACAAAAAAGCCTCGGAACCAGTCCGAGGCTTTTAAACTTAGGGTAAACCCCTAATATCTTTACAATTTATTTACTGCTCAAAGTAGAAACGACGACGCTCACGTGGTTTTGCACCCAGTTCATTCATCGTTTCAGCGTCGAACAAACGACCATTCACCATCGTATACACGACGCGATCGCTACGGCGTAAATCGGCCAAAACATCACCGTCAATAATAGCTAAATCAGCCAACTTGCCGGTTTGAATCGAGCCAATTGCATGCTCCATACCCAGTGCTTTGGCAGCATCGTAAGTTGCTGTGCGCAGCGCTTGATGAGCAGTCATGCCGCCTTGCTCCATCATCCAGATTTCCCAATGCTGCGCTAAACCTTCACGCTGACCATGGGCACCTGCGGTAACCAACACGCCGCGGTCTTGCAGCTGTTTTGCACCCGCCGCCACATTAATGTGGTTGTAGTGATGTGATGGTGCGATTTCCCGGCGCATTGAACGTGGGCGCAACACCCGCTCAGGTACATACTGGCTTAAGCGTGGGTGATTCCAAACGTCCGTATGCGCATACCAGTAGTTCTCACCCCAAATACCGCCGTATGCGACACCTAACGTCGGCGTATAACCGGTTTCTGTTTGCTGCCAGAACTGCAGGACGTCTTCATGCATTACTTCAAGTGGAATCGCGTGTTCAATCACTGTGTGGCCATCAGCTATCATGCTGAGGTTGTGCTGATGCAACGAACCACCCTCTGGCATCACCATCATTTCTAGCTCACGAGCGGCTTGAATGATCTGCTGACGCTGGTCGCGACGTGGTTGGTTATAACTCTTCACTGAGAATGCACCAACTTTTTTCATCCGCTCCAAATGGAACAGTGCGTCGTCGAGACTGTCAACATGCGCTGTGGCACCTGGGCTATTCGCACCATACAAAATAGTACCGGTTGAGAAAATGCGTGGACCAACAATCACACCCGCTTTTTGTTTCTCACTGGCAGCGAAAATCTGCGCAGTGTTGTTCGATGGGTCATGAATGGTCGTGACACCGAACGTTAAACCGGCATATAGCATCCAGTTTTGTTGCGGGATAATTTGGTTCTCACCTTGCGCACCATGGGCGTGGGTGTCGATTAAACCAGGAATAATCGTTTTGCCGGTGACATCAATAACCTGCGCACCACGTGGAATTTGCACGCTATTCTGTGGCCCCACGGCTGTGATTTTATTCCCAGTGACCACCACCGCACCGTTTTCAAACACTTCATCACCATTCATGGTCACGACTTTCGCACCCACAAATGCAATGGTTTGCTCAGGTGCGTAAACCGCTTGGGTAAAACCAATATTCATACCGTCGGCAACGAGCTGTTTGTCTTCGTTACCTTGAATCGAGAACATACCGTTTAAGTTAGCGGTATAAAGTTCTGGGCCAAGGGTCCAATACAAACTGCTGCTGTCTGCGGTCCAGTTAATATTATCGCCGGCACGTTTGGAGATCTGCTGTACCGGGAACTGACGGTCGTTCGGACCAATCGCAATCGGCTGACCACGCTCAACAAACGGCGTCACATACACCCGAAAACGCTCAGCAAAGGCTAAATATTTTCCGTCTGGTGACACTTTGTATTCGGTCGCATGGCCAGAGGTGTAAAGTGTCCGGCTCTCGCCCGTCGCAATATCGATACTACGCAACTCAGGACCACCGGCACCGAAACCGTTCACATACACACGGTCATTGCTCGCGCCGAATTGTGGACTAGAGCCAGCGCGTGAGAAGCGGCGTGGCTCTTCACCATCGAGCGCTAAATGATACAAACCTGATCCTAAACCGTGTTTCGGATCGGTGAGATAACCACCACTGACTTTCCGATACACAATCGACTGCCCGTCTGGCGCAAATACAGGCTCAACAAACTTGCCTGGCCCAGTCGGTAACACACGCTCACGGTTGTTACGCAGGTCACGCAGGACAACTTGCCCTTGCTCTTGGTCGTGCCACGTGGTGTAAACCAAGTAACGACCGTCTCGCGAGAACGCTGGGAACTGCTCAAAACGGTCGCTCTGATTAGTTAGTCGTTGGGTACGGTTATTTTGCAAGTCACGCACATACAAGTAGCCTAAGGCTTCGTAAATGGCGCGGCTAGCATCTGGTGCAATGGCTGTGTGACGCAACATACGCACGTCAAATTCATCAGCTTCGATGTGCTGACGGAAGCGCACCGCGGTTTGTACTTGTTTTTCGGTTTCAACCGAGAACGGAATATCAGCCACTTGGCCAGAATTCACGTTCAGCTTGCGCACACCACCGTCGGCATAGAACACAATGCTGCTAGAGTCGTCAGTCCAATTCATGTGCGGATAAACACCATGAATTGCCCAAGTTTCCTGCATGTCACGGCTTAAGTTACCGTACACTTCACGGCGTTCACCAGTTTCAAGATCATAAACATACAGCTTGCTTTGGAAGTCGTCACGGCTAACAAAGGCTAAGTATTTGCCATCGGGTGACGGTGTTGGGCGAATTGCACCACCGGCACCAGAAATAATCGTTTCAATTTCACCGGTTGCTAACTCATAGCGTTTAATTGAGTAAATACCGCTAATCGAGTCTTTATTGTAGTGGAACGTTTGCCCTGGAGTATCATCCTGAGAGTAATAGACGTACTTGCCGTCTGGCGAAAATGCTGGTTCGCCGAGGTCTTTCTGGTCGTTTGGCCGTGCGGTTAACATCACGCCTTGGCCGCCTGACTTGTGATACATCCAAATCTCACCGGCACCAAGCGAGCGACGCGCAGTAAAATGTTTCCGCGCCACTAAAAACTCACCGTCTGGGCTCCAGGCTGGGCTATTCAACAAACGGAAGTTTTCATTGGTGACTTGCCACGCTTCGCTGCCGTCCGCTCTCATCACCCAAATATTATCACCGCCACCTTCGTCCGAGGTATAAGCAATGAACTGACCGTCTGGGCTGTAGGTCGGCTGCATATGCCACGCAATGCCACCACGCAACAACTCAGCGTCGCCACCACTAGCTGGCATCCGATAGATGTCACCGAGCATGTCAAAAATAATGTACTGACCGTCCGGGCTCACGTTCACGCTCATCCAAGTTCCTTCAGTGGCTTGGATTTGCACGGTTTTAAATTCGCCCTGAGGCTCGCTCACGGACCATTTCTCTGATGCTACGGCGCCGCCAGCCACAATCAGTGACGCAGCTAAGCCAAGCGCTGGGATGATCTTCTTTAAGGTAAACATGAATCTTCCTCTGTTATTTTGCTTTGTCGTTTGTAACGAGCTTTAACCACGATGTCCATGGGTTAGCGATTAAGCTCGCATCAAATGCGACGTACTGGCTATTCTTGCGGTTTAATCGAACACGAAAGTGAACCTAACCGCTGCGCTAGTGCAATAACATCGCTAGCCCGACAACAAACAACGCCGCTAACATTGGCACCAGGACAGTCACCACAAATATGTCGCGATAGGCTTCTTTATGCGTTAAGCCCATTAAGGTAAAGAGCGCGATCACCGCGCCGGAGTGCGGCAACGAGTCGAGACCACCGGCCGCTAAGTTCGCCACCCGGTGTAACAGCTCAGGTGACACACCGCTTTCCAAATAGGCTGGCGCTAGGCTCGACATGAAGATCTGCAAGCCGCCCGATGCCGAAGCCGTGATACCCGAAATTAAATTAGCTGAAATAAACACTGACAATAAATCGGGTAAGTTTAAACCGAGCAACCATGCCGCAAACGCATGGAAGCCAGGGGTTTGAATCACCACTCCCCCGAAACCAATCACCGCTGCTGTATTAATTAAGGGCAACAAGGCGTCGTCGGCGCCCTGTCCAGCTGTGCGAATAAAGTTCGGACGCACGGGCGGGAACAACACATAACAGACCGCTGAACCACTTAATAGCGCTAAACTGGCCCACAGAATCGGTTGCGTTAAGCCAAAGCTAATCCAGTCGGCACTGACACCAGCGAGCATGAGCACGCGCGGCAATACAATCAGAAATAACACCACCAGCACCGGCGTAATTGAACGCAGTAGCCCCGGTAACTGTGCGTCACCTTGCGGCGCCAGCGCTGCCATTTGCTCATCTTTCGGTGTCGCTTGATAGCCTTCACCTTGCGCCACGGCACTGCGCCATTGTTTCTCGAGGTACCACATCCCCAGCACAGCCATCAGTACACCGGCAAGAACCCCATACCATCCACCTGCAAACAAGTCGGTGCCGAGCGAGTTCGCGGCAATAACGTTATGAATAGACGGCGTGCCTGGCAATGCCGTCATGGTAAAGGTGCCGGCTCCGAGGGCTATTGCTGCAGCGTAGAGACGGCGCGGAATATTGGCCTCTTTCATTAACGTGACGCCAATTGGATACATCGTGAAAATCACCACAAACACCACAACACCGCCGTACGTGAGTAACGCACACACAAGCATTGCAATCAGCAATGCGCGCGGTGCGCCGAGCCAACGGGTAATCGCCATTGCGACACCCTGTGCCGCATGGCTAGCAGCCATAATGCGGCCAAACAATGCACCGCATAGAAAAAGCAGTAAGAAGTTGCCCGCGAAGCTAAAGGCCCCGGACGCGCCAAATGGGAAGTGTTGGAGAAAGACCTCTTGTAAGGCCATGCCATTGGTCAAACCAATGACTAAAATAGAAAAAAGGACTGCAAGTAGTATGTTAACGCCACGTAAGGCGAGCACGATCAGTAAAACTAATCCTGCCAATAACCCAAGGTTGCCCAGCATGTTGGTGCTCCTGCTCTTTTTATTAGACTTTCAAGAAAGTAGCAAAGAAGCACCTGCAAATGCTAGTTTTTCCCAATTCTATCTGCGGTGGTAGGACCCGAACGCGGCGCTCGACTGGCCTGTGACAAACCATGCACACGGACCAACAGTAACGCCCCAATGACAAAGAAGCTAATCACGAGCAATAAGGCGTTCTGACGCGAAAACAGGTCTGCGACAATACCGAACGTGGCGGCTAACAGCATCGCTAAGCGATTAAACATGCCCCACAAACCGAAGGCACTGCCGTCGCGCCCTTCGCCCGCAAGCAAAGCCACTAACGAACGTGAAGACGCTTGAATGGAACCAATACCGGTACCCGCCAATAACGCAATAATCAAGAACACATCGCGCACTGACCAATTACCGTAAGCGGCAACATCATGAATGGCATACATGCCGGTAATGGCGACAATCCACAGGGCAATGACGGTAAACAGCACTTTGCGGGCGCCAATAAAGCGTTCCACCACGCCAAACGCAATCGCACCAAACAACGCACTAAATTGCGTCGCTAAAAACACTGCGACTAAATCCTGTTGCGAGAGACCAAGCTCACCGGTGCTATAAATCCCGATGAACTTAACCACGACCTGCACGCCTGCCATGTAAAACAAAAACGCCCAGAAGAACTTAAACAACAAGGGTTGTAGCCGCTGTTGTTCGAACATATTTAGGGAGCGTAACCACTCCCGCCAAGTTCCGGTTTGCTTAACGGCTAATGCCTGCACTGTTGGTGAACGCTCACGTACAAGTACAAACGTCGGAATTGCAACAATGACAAAATAAATCGAGATGGCGATCATCGCCCACTGATGTTGAGCAATGTAATTACCCGTGTCAGTGACCGGATCGGCACGAATAATCATTAAACTAACCATGACCATACTAACAAAGCCACCGATGTAGCCAAGCCCCCAACCTAAGCCGGATACCAAACCCATATTCTTTCGGGTCGCCAGTTGCGGTAAAAATGCCGACATAATGGCTTCGCCGAGCATCCAAGCCGTATTAGTAATTAGAATGATTGCAATCCCCCACCAAATATCGCCGGGGCCAACCCAATACAGAGTACAAGTGAAACTGGCACAAATAATCGTGCTCCACGCCAACAAGCGTTTTTTGGAAACACCTTGGTCTATCCAGAACCCCACGATCGGTGACAACACCATGGCCAACAGGGTAGAACCAATAATAGCGATCGACCAGTAAGCGTCGCGCCAAACACTATCAGCAGGCACGATGTAGGCGACGAAAAACGCCGAGTACACAAAGGAAATAACAATGGTGGTATAGGCCTGATTAGCAATGTCATACATTGCCCAGCCAAAAATCTCACGCTTGCGCGCGTTCCGCTCGAGTTCAGCCACTAATCAACCGCCTCAGTTTCAACAATACCATTTCGATTAAGGACCACTTTATAGCGCTGTATGTCCTCGCGATCACTCCAACGTTCACGAATCACTAGGTTCAGCACCGAGCGCTTCTCAACCAGATCTTTAATGACTTCATTGCCCTCTTGGCGATAGATAGGATAAGTACTTTGCTCGAGGAGCGGTGATAGCACTTCTAAGTCCAAAATAATTGTTTCACGGGTGGTGGCATAACCACTTAAAAACCGCGAGGTCAGCATTTTCGACCAACTTCGATAATGTAAAATTGTTTCACCACGCTGCGGCGTATTCGCTTTGCGAGCCTTTTGAATGGCTTCAGGAAGATCGGCAAAATGCTTGTAATCTACCCATTCCAGCGACTTACCAACCGTTGCTTCGTTATTCGGGTCGATGTACTGATGACGCCACTTAGGACGGCCTTTACGCAACCAGAGCCATAGTTTCTGACGAATGTCGTCTTTGAACACTTCACGTACCGCATACAGCAAGGCAACCGCTGCAATAAACACTGCCGTAATATCTCCAAGCGTGTCGCGGGCACGCAGCACCGCATAAGACACAGCCGTCATCACCACAGCTGCAACACCAGCTTTAACAAATCGTTCCTCGACGTTGCCGAGTTCTTGCCCCATGCGACGCAGGGTCACCGGAAATTCAATTAAGCGTCGCAACAAACGCATCTTATTCGACATGCGCGTACTGTCGGTGCTGACTCGTTCCGAGTTATATTCGTTTTCAATGCGATATTTCGCTTCGCGCCGCGCCACGCGCAATAGGACTTCACGAATGTCTTGCTCGTCAGCAGCAAACTCAAGTTCTGCCGCTAAACGGAGGAATTGCTGCTCAGAAAACCATGACAAATAATTATCAATATTGGTGTAGTAGCGGCGCATCGCGTCATCTTTCGGTGCCCCACGACGCAAACGACGAATAATCGTCGCACTTAAATCGAGCAGCTCCGCCAACGCCTCACGCATATTTTCGGGTCGGTCACGCAAAATACGGCCGACTTCTTGCTCCATGGCCGTCGCGTACTGAAACGCATATAAGCTCAAGCTTAAGCGATATTCTGAACTAGGACGATCTTGCTGCTTGGCAATCCGCTGCACTAAACGACTGCGCACCAACGGCTCTAATTGCACTTGGCTATGGTAAGTCCGATTGACATGAAATGCTTGGTGGTAAAACGCTCGCTCAGAAATAAGTTCAGGGGTGAGGCTCAATTCACCCGGTACAAATAAACAGAGATCAAGTTCATGCTCAGGATAATCACCTAAGTCGCGGACAATCCGTAAACTAAACGCTTCATTACTATCAACGGTGACCACGCGAGCACAATCTCCTTATTTCTTTTGTTCGATTAAAAATGCTTCCACAGACTCGCCTGCGAGTTTGTTAATTCTAGCGAATAAATAGAAAATCGCACCAAACAGCACCAGCATTGTCGGCAACACAATCACCGGAAAGCTCAGTGCCGTCATGCGACCAATTTCGTGATTAAACGCTTCGCTCCCCGCAGGGCTCACGACGATCATGCGCGCCAGCACATAGTTGAGGGTCGCCGACAAGAAAAACGCAGCAGCAACGCCATTACCGGCATTGTTAATCACGCGCTGAAATGCAGCGCGGTTACCGCGAGCTTGTAACGCCGCATTCAACTTGTCGACATCGACCATTTTGCGGTTCAACAACATTTTTTCGACGATGGGAAACCGTGTATACCGGCTTCCCCACACCGCAATCCCAATCACGCCAGGCACCGCTGCTTCTTTAATAGCGATGTACTTCGGGTCGAGTTCAAGTAACCCGATACCGCCGGTCAGAAGCACACTAATTAAGCCCAAAACAGAGAAGCCATTGACTTTGCGGCGGCGCCAAAGCTCCCAACTACCAAAACTTAACGGAAACGCGAGCGCCAATATCAGCGCTTGAGTCGCACCCAAACGCTCCGGGCTGCTCAACTGCATGAGAATTAAAACCGGCAAGACAATATTAAAGACCATGTTGACCAACATGCTTGGCTCTTGTTCGGCTGTCTGTAGGGATTTTCTTTGGTCTGTCATAACTACCTGATGTTTATTTCGAAAAAGTGAACCGCAAGAATGGCGCTAAGTTTTTATGAATGCGCTATAGATGGATGCTCTATAGTAAGCGAAAAGCACAAACGTTGCAGCTGTCGTATGCAACAGCCGTTTGCCGCCATCTGCTCGACAGCGCTTGCAGAAGTCCGCTAGAATGCTGTGCGCCTAACGGCAAACCCATCGCCATCATAATATAAAACTAATTCATACGGAGCATTTATGGGTCGTTTCAGCAAAAACCAATTAAAACGTTTCTGGCCGCTTGGCCTGATTGCTCTGCTTGTGCTACTTGTATGGTGGCCGGGCAAACCCATTTATTTGCACGTCGCAACTGAACGCGAAGCGGCTCGCATTGCTGCGATTACGCCTGCGCAAGGCGCAGCTGTTACCCCCGAGCGCTTAAGTTTAGAGCGCATGATGGACGACTTACATTGGCTCGCTCATGAAGACCGCGCCGGGCGCTTCCCGGGAACAGAAGGCGGCCTTGCTGCGCGACAGTTTATTGTCGACCGATTCAGTGAGCTTGGCCTTGCCCCCGCAGGCAGCGACGGCTACTTGCATGCATTTGAACACCCTGGTGTCGAAGACGCAGCGAACGTGCTTGGTACCATAGTAGGCAGCAAACCAGAACTTCCAAAAATCGTCATTACCGCCCATTACGATCATCTTGGTGTACGTGGCGACCGAATTTTTTATGGCTCCGATGACAATGCTTCCGGTACGTCTGCTTTGCTAGAAATCGCACGTTACTTCACTGAAAATCAACCAACTCACACGCTTTTATTTGCTGCAGTGGACAGTGAAGAACATGGTTTGTTGGGTGCGCGTGCACTGTTCCGCACCGGCCATTTAAACCCAGCTGACATCGCTTTTAACGTTAACATGGACATGCTAAGCCGCGACACTGACGGCCTATTATTTGCGGTGGGGACCTATCATAACCCATGGTTAGTCGGCTTAGTTCGCAGCGTTCAACGCGAAAGCGGTGCCCGTATTGTCATGGCGCATGACCGCCCATGGTGGCGCGCAGGTCGTACCGACGACTGGACGCTAAGCTCTGACCATGGTGCTTTCCATGAAGTTGGAATCCCATTTATTTATTTTGGGGTGGCCGACCATCCGGATTATCACACACCGCGTGACACTTCAGACCGCGCTGACCCAGAGTTTTTCCGCATCACGGCTGAAACCTCATTGAGCTTTATTAAGCTTATTGACCGCGTGCTTGCAGAGAAATAGACTTGATAAGTCACGTAAAGGCAGCGACAACGGTGCTGCCTTTCAACTATACTGCGAAACAATTCATTACGACCATAAACGTATTGGGCTATTTCCAAGAGATATGACGACTAACATGCTTCGAAAATTATTCTGCTTTGCTGCGGCGTTTAGCTTCGCATCAGCCACTGCACTTGCCTCTGCTGGGCAGGTGGCAAAGGCTGATCCGCACGAAACGATTCGCGCCTTAATGCAAAAGCAAAACAGTGAAGTCGCCATTTTTCCGCAATTCCAAGAACGCTTCGAGCAGCTCCTGCGAGCCGATGATGTACCCGGTGGCGTGTATGCTATTGTGCATCGCGACCGGATTGTCGAAGTCCGTCCCTTTGGTGTCCGTAACGCTGGCAGCAATGAACCTATTGACGCCAACACGGTGTTTCGCATTGCTTCGGTATCAAAAACCTTTGCCGGTTCGCTCACGTCATTATTAGCAGACCAAGGCCTGGTTGACCTTAATGCTCGGGTATTAGATTACGTGCCAGACCTGAGTTTCAAAAACCCAGAGTTCAATGCTTCATTGCGGGTTGAGCATTTAGTTGCGCAAACTACCGGCGTCATTCCGAATGCCTACGACAACCTAATTGAAGCGAATCTTGAGAAACAGCAAATTCTGCCTCACTTTCAGCGCATAAACCCAATGTGTACGCCTGGCGCTTGTTATGGTTATCAAAACGTCTTGTTTAGTTTAATTGAAGACGTGGTCGAGCAGCGTACCGGTAAAGCCTACACGCAGTTGGTTGAAGAGACGCTTTTCACACCGTTAAACATGCAGCATGCATCGTTTGGTTTAGACGCGTATTTAGCGAGTAACAACCGCGCAGCTCCACATATTCGTGGTCGCAATGGTTGGTTTACGCGCGAAGTTGGGCCGCATTATTATCGCTACGCAGCCGCTGCAGGTGTCAATGCAAGTGCGACCGACCTCGCCCAGTGGCTCATTGCCCAAATGGGCTATGCACCGGACGTTTTACCTACCACTGCGATATTAAATAGCCGTGAAAAGCGCGTGCGCACCACTCGCGACTTACGCCGTCGCAGTTGGCGTCCATTCTTGAATGACGCCCATTATGGTTTGGGTTGGCGAGTTTATGAGTTCATGAATCATGAGCTGGTATATCACGGTGGTTGGGTGCAAGGGTTCCGCGCGGAAATCGCGTACTCGCCAGACTACGAAATCGGCTTAGTCGTGCTGATGAACGCCGAGTCTGCAGTCATGAATGAAATTACGCCGATTTTCTGGAGTCACGTCATTCCGTTAATGCAAGAAGAGCAATGGGTACCTTACCTTTACGCCAATAGCATTCGCAGTCTTGAACCAAAGGCCGTTGACTCGCTTGAACACGCAACCGCCGGCCAACAAAGCCGCGAGCCACTGCCATTCGGCGAGCCACAGCTAATTCCGGTTGGAGTTCTGACGCCCTAGCGTGGCAGGTCTCATTACGTATTACGTCCCAGTCATGCGCTCAGAGTAAAGCAATTCCATCATTCTGCATAGAAGACGTTTTGATCTCAGCCGCATCTAAGTAACTAAGAACTCCGCAAAATCTTGTCCATCTTGCGTCCCTTAGCGAGCTCGTCAACTAATTTGTCCAAGTATCTGACTTGTTTGGTTAAAGGCGTTTCGATTTCTTCAATCCGATAGCCACAAATCGAACCGGTGATCAGATGGGCATTTGGATTCAGCGTTGCTTGTGCAAAGAATTGCTCAAAGGTGACCGGAGTTTCAATGTAATACTGTAATTCCTTCCCTTCGAAACCCGTCAGCCATGTAATGATTTGATGCAGCTCGTCCACAGTGCGCCCTTTGCGCTCGATTTTCGTCACATAATGTGGATAGACTGAGGAGAACGTCATACTCGCCATTCGTGCGTCATGCTCTTTTGTGGTTGTCATGGGAAGCTCCTGATTGATTTAGTGCACTTCTAGTGTAGACAACCGGAAGAAAATCGTGAGGCTGGCCATTGAACTGTGACATTTTGCTTAACGCGACTCTTCTGTAATCGTCAGTGATTTGCCGCAACGTTTTTCCAAGTCTTGGATAAACGCCTCTTTATCCTTTGGTGAAATCATAATAGAGCCCCAGCGCCCATAATTAATCTGCAGTCGGTCAAGCGACAAGGCTGGACTCGACAACGGATTTGAAGTCGGCGTGACAGTCTTGATCTCATTCATGGGCACTCGCCATTTGAACGGCCCACAGCGCACTAATAGCGTTTTGTCGCTTAAGGTATAGTTGGTACTTTTCATCAACCACAACGGAAAGCCAGCACCAACAATGAGTGCAGGTATGGCAAGAAGAATTGCACTCGTTTTTCCGGACATCAGAACTGAAACAAAGACAATAAAAAATACACTGACAACGGCGACTAAAACCAAAGCAAACCATGTGTCAATCTTAGACGTGTAGACCCGTTCCATGTTTATTTCCCTCTAGGTAACCACGTAATCGTTAAAGACCTTAAAAAAAGCCTCTGGAGTAGCAAACATTGTTAGTCCAGAAGCCTTTGAGGAGCATCCAAATCCTCGTGTAGAACACGAACAATTAGCACCTCTGACTCCAACACTTGATAAAAAACCGAGTAATGCTCCCTGCGCTCTTACGCATACAAACCGTGCATGCGTATTTAATTCTATACTCGCGACGTTGCTGCCGCTTACTTTTCATCCAACCGTTTGACTTTAGTCGCATTAATCGCGCAAGACAAGTAGATAATATGCGCGATGCCGCACCAAACCAAGCATGAATGCAATCGCGGTATACAGTGCAGGTACAGTGAGTCCACTAGACAGAATCACGGGCACCGTCTAACTCGCCGCGTATCTTTCAAATGGCATGCGCAGTATCTAGTTGCTTATTGGCTAGAGGCTGTTTATGGTCTAAATTGTTTAGTAATTAATAAGCAAGCATCCGATTAAAAAATGTTAGTTGCCATACGAGCCGACTAATTGTTTCACGAAGGTGTCGAATTTCACCTGTCCTATTCGACATATTCGTGAAGCTACAATCAAAGCTCAAATTTTAAACTCGGCTAGGAGTGAATATGAAAATTTCAATCGAAACAGAAGTAAACGCTCCTCTAAGCACGGTTTGGGACGCCTGGGTAACACCCGGCGATATTACGAATTGGAATTTTGCCGTTGATGAATGGTGTTGCCCAAGAGCAGAGTTGGACCTAGAAGTGGGTGGAAATTTCAACTACCGAATGGAAGCTAAAGATAGTTCCGCAGGTTTTGATTTCAAAGGGAAGTTTACGGAAATAACCCCATATAAGTTGATTCACTTTGTGCTCGGAGATGATCGAGAAATTAAGGTGCAATTTATAGAAACAGAGAACGGCGTGAAGATTGTTGAAACTTTTGAAGCTGAAGATGAAAACTCAGCGGAGCAGCAAAGGCAAGGCTGGCTCAGTATTCTAAACAACTTCAAAAAGCACGTTGAAAGCAAAAGCAACTAATAATGGGCTGCAGGGGACGCTCCACTTCGATCCCTGAGCCCAGGCGTTACGCCGCACCAATCAGACTCGAAGGTTATCGCTAAATGAAGACAGCTTCCTATCAGCCAAGGCAAGAGAACCCTATTTGGAGGGACTGGCTGTGGTACGCGGCACTTACAATGGCGCTATTCATGGCATTGATAACGCTAATTCTTGTCTTGGGCTCGACAATCATCACGGTCCGTATCGTATTGGGGGTATCTGCGGCTGGCGGATCTGTCAACCCTGTATACGGGCTATGGCTCAGGTCGATGAAAGCCACAGGTCCAGACAAGACGGTGATATACAGGACCGTGAACAATCAGGAACTTTACGCTGCGATCTACAAGCCCGAGCCGTCGAACGGAACCGCTCCAGTGCTGTTATACATCCACGGAGGCGGCTTCATGACCGGTTCCTTCGTGGAGACCGACGCCGACCTTCGATGGTTTGCTGACCAAGGCTGGCTCGTTATTAGCGTCGAGTATCGATTGTGGACAAATGAGACTGCGACCTGGAACAAAGCTCCCGAGGATGTAGCCTGTGCTTTGGCCTGGGTCCAATCGAACGCAGCAAACTATGGCGGAGACGCAGAGCGGCTCTCGCTTCTCGGAGACTCGGCCGGTGGTAATCTAGCGATCAACCTCGCCAACGCCGCTGCACTTGGACTGGTAGATTCTGATTGCGGTCCGGTGCAGACTCCCGCTGCTGTCGTCGTGCAGTATCCCGCAGTCGATCCGTTGGCGATCTATGAGCATGGCTACCCCGTCTCCGGGTTCGAGCCGCGAATGCTCGTGTCGGGGTACATTGGGGGTGATCCCTATGTTTTCCCCGACCGCGTCCGCGCAGTCAGCTCCTACACCTACTTGTCTAATATGGCGCCACCAACTCTAATTCTTTCACCTGAAAACGATGGTCTCGTCCCCTCATGGTCGGTGCTCCGCTTTTCAGATGAGGCTCGTATTGCTGGTGCGGATGTCGAACTCGTCCGCATCCCATTCGCCAGTCATGTTTACAATCAAATCGCAGTGAACTCAATAGGCAATCAAGCCCGACGCTCGATTACTCAACGATACTTGCTCGAACGTGGCCTTGGTCCAGAACGCTCACAGTGAAAGTCGACACTTCCATGTCATTTATGTAAGCTCAATGAATTGGCCCGCGTCAAAAGATAACTAAAACAATAAAAAGGAACTTTTATGAAAATCTATCCTTATTCTCGCATCAAAACCGTTAATCTTGGACCTTTGTTGATTGCAGCCCGCTTAATCGGTTTTATCAGCTTCATCCTCTTTGCAATCGCGATCACTTTAATGATTGTGGCTCCGTTTCTTGAATCTGGCGTGATTACACAGGACCTCGGCTCCGGTACGACGCTTACGTTCACCAAGCCTAATCATACTGGCTTGGCGATAGTGGCTTCACTCTGGAGTGTGGTGAGTGCGCTAGCAACTCTTGCTTTCAGTGGTCTATGTGCCGCGGTAGTCTCGTTAGAGTATACCTACACTCAATCAAAACAAGCGGCCACTGAGTGAGTATCCAACTCTGAAGATATGGAATGCTCGCGTCTTATGGTCGCTTGGACGGCGAAGTCTCTTTCGAGAGTTTACACTTATATTGCAAAGCCGAGGGTTATACCATTGAACAAGTCGCAGCAGTGGGCGTTAACTATCAGGGAGAAATAGTGGACAACATAGAAAAAATCCTCAGCTTTATTGTCGAGGTTGAGAAATTGAAAAACGTACATCGACAAACAAAGCCAGTGGGTCTTGAGCGATTCGAGAATTCGGCAGAACACAGTTGGCATGTGTGTCTTACAGCCCTGATGCTGAAGGATTATGCGAATGATGAAATCGACATCAATCGCGTAATTAAAATGCTACTTATTCATGATCTTGGTGAGATTGATGCTGGAGATACCATTGTTTACAAAAGCGAGACTCACGATGTTAAAGCCCAAGAAACTGCGGGCATTAATCGGATTCTGAGTACCTTGCCTGGGGAAATGAGCAAGGAGTTTTTGGAACTATGGTATGAATTTGAAAACGGAGAAACTGCTGACGCTCGCTTCGCGAAAGCTATAGACCGCGTAACCCCTTTACTACACAACATTCATGGCGGCGGCCACAGCTGGAAAACACATGGCATAACAAAAGAACAAGTGTTTTCGGTAAATCAGCGAATTGAGAAGGGTAGCAAGGAGCTTTGGTCTGTTATGCGTAATAAGCTAGAAGACGCGGTTAATGCAGGTATACTTGAATAATGCATTTAACCAAGCATGCAGCAGTTGCATTGCAAATCAGTTCCTCAGAAGGTGCAGTTTTTCTCTCTGAGTTGAACATCAATCTGGACCCAGTCATTAGTCGTGCTCCGGAAATTGATCGCACTTTCGACTCTCAGAAATGGAACCCAAAATGCTCATCAAACTACTCACACCCTTAGTCCTCATTGCCCTCTTACTCTCGCCTGCAACTGCAAGTGCAGAGGACAATATGGAGCTACAACGCTTATTTGAATCCGACCAAAATGCTCGTCGAAACGCCGATATCGATTGGGATGAACTAAGTGTGTTGGATAAAGAAAATCGCACTAAAGTCTCGGCAATGCTTGCTCAAGGAGAAATCAGAACGGGGCTCGATTACTTTCATGCCGCGGTCATTTTTCAGCATGGCGACAGCGTGGACGATATTCGTTTAGCGCACTCGTTTGCCACCATTGCCGCGCATTTAGGCTTTGACCGCGCAACATGGATGCAAGCCGCGTCTTGGGACCGCTTACTCATGTATTTTGATCAGCCGCAGTGGTATGGCACACAATTCAAAATCGACGATGACGGTCACTGGCATCTCTATGATATTCAAGAAGGTGCAGTCACTGACGAACAACGCGCTGAATGGCGGGTTCCGTCACTCGCTGAGTCAAAGGCTCGTGCGGAACAGCAAAACGAAAATTAATCATGCAGGTCGGGGTTGAAAGAAGAAGTGACGCTTTGTAGTTTGAATTTTACTGTTACGAGAAAATCCAACCCATAAAAAATGCGCGGCAGTGCCGCGCATTTCTCTTATCTCAACAGCAAATCAATTACTCTTGATACGCCGACAGCGGTGGGCAGCTGCACACTAAGTTACGGTCGCCGTAGACGTCGTCGATGCGGTTCACGGTTGGCCAGAACTTATGGTCACGTAGCCACACTTTCGGGAAGACTGCTTCTTCAATCGAGTACGGGCGATCCCATGCGCTGGTGATGTCCGCTAACGTGTGCGGTGCGTTCACCAATGGGTTGTTATCTGCTGGCCACTCGCCAGCTGCAACTTTATCGATTTCAGCTTTAATTGCCGCCATCGCGTCACAGAAGCGATCCATTTCTGCTTTTGACTCAGACTCAGTTGGCTCAATCATCAGCGTACCCGCAACTGGGAAGCTCATGGTTGGTGAGTGGAAACCGAAGTCTTGCAAACGCTTCGCCACGTCAATTTCGGCAATGCCCGTTGCTTCTTTCAGTGGGCGTAAGTCGATAATACATTCGTGCGCGACACGGTCATTACGGCCGGTGAACAGAATTGGGAAGTGTTCACCTAAACGCTTGGCCATGTAGTTAGCATTCAAGATTGCCACTTCAGTCGCTTCACGCAGGCCTTTGCTGCCCATCATGGCGATGTACATCCATGAAATTGGCAGAATGCTAGCACTGCCGTATGGTGCTGCTGAGACTGCGCCGTTGCCGTGCGCAAGGCCTTCGCCGTCAACCATGACGTGACCTGGTAAGAATGGTGCTAAATGGCTCTTCACGCCAATTGGACCCATACCTGGGCCACCACCACCGTGCGGGATACAGAAGGTTTTGTGCAGGTTCAGGTGCGAAACGTCAGAACCGATATAGCCTGGGGAGGTGACACCGACTTGCGCGTTCATGTTGGCGCCGTCCATGTACACTTGGCCGCCGTGCTCATGAATGATGTCACAGATATCACGAATCTGCTCTTCATACACACCGTGCGTCGACGGATAAGTGACCATGACACAGCTCAGCTGATCAGACACAGCTGCTGCTTTCTCGCGCAGGTCGTTAATGTCGACGTTACCTTTCTTATCACAGGCAACGACAACAACTTTCATGCTCGCCATTTGCGCCGACGCCGGGTTGGTCCCGTGCGCAGACTCAGGAATCAAACAGACATTTCGGTGGCCTTCGCCACGGCTCTGATGGTAACGCTGAATAGCTAACAAGCCAGCGTATTCGCCCTGTGCACCTGAGTTTGGCTGCATCGACATAGCGTCGTAGCCGGTAATGTCAATTAACCAAGTCGACAAGGTGCTGAGCATTTCTGCGTAGCCTTGGGCTTGGTTCAATGGGCAGAACGGGTGCAAGTTCGCAAACTCTGGCCACGTAATTGGAATCATTTCCGCGGTCGCGTTTAGCTTCATGGTACATGAACCAAGTGAAATCATACTGTGGTTCAAGGCCAAGTCTTTGCCTTCGAGCTGACGGATGTAACGCAGCATTTCAGTTTCTGAGTGATACTGGTTAAACACTTCGTGGGTCAGGAACTCGCTAGTGCGCTGCAATTCAGCCGGGATCGACTGGCTGTTCTGTGCTTCGCTGTCCAAAGAGTCGACGTCTAAGCCATGGCCTTCGCCCAAAATCACGTCAAACAAACGCGCCACGTCAGCACGGGTTTTCGCTTCGTCAAAGCTAATACCGAGCAAACCGTCACGGTCGATGCGGAAGTTCAGTTCAGCCGCTTCAGCACGAGCCAAGATAGCCGCGCGCACTTCACCTTCGGCTTTAATCGTAATAGTGTCGAACCAAGTTTGGTTCACTGGCGCAAAGCCTTTTTTGCTTAAGCCTGTCGCTAAAATGTCAGTTAAGCGATGAATACGACCAGCAATGTTTTTCAAGCCTTGTGGGCCATGGTACACCGCATAGAACGATGCGATGTTGGCTAACAATACTTGAGCAGTACAGATGTTCGACGTCGCTTTCTCGCGGCGAATATGCTGCTCACGGGTTTGCATGGCCATGCGCAATGCAGTTTTCCCACGGCTATCGATCGACACACCGATAATCCGACCTGGAATCGCCCGCTTGAACTTATCACGCGTGGCAAAGAATGCTGCGTGTGGTCCACCGTAACCCATTGGTACACCAAAACGCTGAGCCGAACCGAAGACCATGTCCGCACCCATTTCGCCCGGTGACTTACACGCCACTAAGCTCATTAGGTCGGTAGCGACTGCAACCAAACCTTTGTTCGCTTGTACTTCAGCAATCACTTGTGTCAAGTCGAGAACTTCACCGTTCTCTGCAGGGCTTTGTAATAAGGCACCGAATACATCGTGCTTGCCAGCGTCTTGCCACGGGCCTTGAATAATATCGAAACCAAACATGTCCGCACGCGCTTTAACGACGTCAACGGTCTGTGGGAAGACGTTATCGGCAATGAAGAAGGCGTTCGACTTTGATTTGCTCACACGCTGTGCCATCGCCATCGCTTCGGCCGCTGCAGTTGCTTCGTCAAGTAATGACGCACTGGCAATTTCTAAACCAGTCAGGTCAATGGTCATTTGTTGGAAGTTCAAAATTGCTTGCAAGCGACCTTGCGCGATTTCTGGTTGATATGGCGTATACGCGGTGTACCAACCTGGGTTTTCCAACACGTTGCGTAGAATCACATTCGGAATCAGGGTGTCGTAGTAACCCATACCGATGAAGCTAGAGAAAACTTTATTCTTTTTCGCAATGGCGCGCAGGCGAGCTAATGCATCACGCTCAGTCATTGAGTCGCCAATTTCTAAGAATGGTTCGCGTAAAATTGAGCCGGGAACCGTCTGTTTCGTCATATCTTCTAATGACTCGGCGCCAACGGCTGCAAGCATCGCTGCTTGTTCTGCTGCATCGGGGCCAATATGACGGGCGACAAACTCGTCATGACGCTCTAACTGTTTTAGCGTTTTACTGCTCATGTGCCTGTATCCTGCGTAAACTCATGAATAAAAAGAATAAAGTCTAATTTTGTAGCGCTTTAATTAACGACAAAGGCCCCAGCGTGACTGGGGCCTTTTCTGCATTGCAGCTTAGTCTTCTTCAATTGACGCGGCGTAGCCTTCAGCGTCAAGTAAGCCTTCGACTTCAGTTTCGTCGTCTGCTTTAATTTTGAATAACCAGCCATCACCGTATGGGTCGCTGTTGACCAACTCAGGTGAGTCTTCTAGCTCTTCGTTCACAGCAACGATTTCACCAGCGATTGGTGCGTAAATGTCCGATGCAGCTTTCACTGATTCAGCAACGGCGACGTCGTCACCGGCAGAAACGTTATCGCCAACTTCAGGAAGGTCAACGAACACCATGTCACCCAAAAGTTCTTGAGCGTGCTCGGTGATACCGACCGTATAAATTCCATCGCCCTCATCGCGGATCCACTCGTGCGACGCTGCATATTTTAATTCAGTTGGTACATTGCTCATAAGGTAATCCTTAATTCAGTCCTAATGGACACTGCCTTGTTGTTAATAGAAAAATGAGTTTTCGGTTACAGGGTGACGACTGCTTTGCCGTTACGAACAAAAGAAGGCTTCACAACCTTTACTGTAACCATTTTTTTGCGCATTTCCACTTCTGCAGTGTCACCAACCGGTTGTGGTACTCGTGCAAGGGCAATGCTGTAACCTAAAGTTGGTGAGAATGTGCCTGAGGTAATCACGCCTTCACCGCCGTCAACTATGACTTTCAAGCCGGCGCGCAAAACGCCTTTTTCTTGCATCACCAAGCCGACTAATTTTTCCGTACCTGCGACTTTTTGCGCTTCTAGCGCACTGCGACCGATAAAGTCACGATCCGCAGGTTCAAACGCAACTGACCATGCCATGTTAGCGGCCAATGGTGAAACAGTTTCGTCCATGTCTTGGCCATACAGGTTCATGCCAGCTTCTAAACGCAAAGTGTCACGTGCACCTAGACCACAAGGTTTCACGCCAAGTTCCACTAAGCGGTTCCAAACTGAACCGACAACGTCAGCTGGAATGATAATTTCATAGCCGGCTTCACCGGTGTAACCGGTGGTGGCAATGAAGAGGTCGTCCATTTGTAGGCCAACAAAAGGCTTCATTGCGGCAACTTGTGCCTGTTGCTCTGCGGTTAGTAACTTCGCAACGGTCGCTGGAGCTTGTGGGCCTTGAACTGCCAACATCGCAAATTCGGTGCGCTCAGTAATGGCAACATCGAATTCACCGCTTTGCGCTTCCATCCACGCTAAGTCTTTGTCACGAGTTGCCGAATTAACCACTAAACGATACGACTCGTCATTGAAGAAATAAACGATGAGGTCGTCGATCACGCCACCCGCTTCATTCAACATAGCGGTGTACAAGGCTTTACCTGGCATTTGCAGCTTCGCAACGTCATTCGCCAATAAACGGCGTAAGTAAGCTTTCGCTTCCGGTCCTGTCACATCAACAATGGTCATGTGTGACACGTCGAACATGCCAACGTTTTGACGCACCGCATGGTGCTCTTCAATTTGCGAACCATAGTTTAACGGCATATCCCAACCATGGAAGTCGACCATTTTCGCGCCAGCGTCGAGGTGATGTTGATAAAGCGGTGTACGTTGTGCCATGTTAATCTCACTTTTGTCGATTTTTTGGACAGCTGAATGGCAGCCATTATAGGCCGCTGAACCCAAAGCAACAAATTAAAAAGGGCAATAAGGTTATTTACAAAATTAATGACTCAAGCAATACTATTGAGAATATTAATTTTATTCTGCGGTCGAGTTTACCTGTCGGCTTAGTGAGCTCAAGAGAACTAAAGTAACCCCGTTATGAAACACATTCCACTCGAAAACCTGCGGGCATTTGTCACCGTCACTGATTTACAAAGCTACACCCTTGCTGGTGAGCACCTAGGACGCTCGCAGCCTGCTATTAGCTTGCAAATTAAACGCCTCGAAGATCAGCTTGGTTCGACTTTTGTCGAACGCCATGGCAATAAAATGAAACTGACGGCTGCCGGCCAAGATCTTTATCAAGCTGCACGGCAAATTCTCGGTTTGCACGACCAGCTTTTATCGCGTTTTACCGCCGATTCGGTGTCGGGACAGGTTCGGCTAGGTATCCCGAGTGAATTTGCAACGGCGTTGTTACCACGCATTCTTGGGCAGTTCTCGAGTAGCTATCCGCAAATTAGTCTCGAGGTCACATCTGCGCTCAGTCGTGATCTGCGGCTTGGCGCCAGCCGCGGGCAGTTCGATATTATTCTGACGGTTGCCGAACAAGCGCCAGCAGACGCGGTAAAAGTGAAAGAAGACGCCTTGATTTGGGTTGCGGGTCGCGCTGATTATCAGTGGCCTCAGCAACTACCGCTTGTGGTTGCTGCTGAAGGTTGTATCTATCGGCGGCGAGCGCTACAAGCACTCAAGCAACATCAGAACGAGCATCGTATCGCCTATACCAACAGTGATCTGACCGGTATTAGCGCGGCGCTTAAAAGTGACCTTGGCATTACCGTGCTGGCGAAAAGCTCGCTGCCACAAGATCTGGTTGAACTAAAACACAGCGAACTACCCAGTTTAGGGACCGTGGGCATTTATCTCGAGCGGCACACCCAACGACCCAATGCAGCAGCGGAGCATTTGCTCGCGTACTTGCAAGACTATCTCAACCCACAAAATTAATGCTGGGTCTAAACAGTCGACCTAAGTCGAATCTAGTCGAGTTTATTGGCCTGTTGCAGGAAAAAGTCTTTCAACGGATTAAGTTGGTCTGCCACTTTTAAGCCAACTCCTCGCGCGAGTTTCAATAGCGGATTGGTCGGGCGGAAGAGCTGATGGAAACTTTCCATGGTCGCGATGTGACGCAGTGCTGCGGTTTTGCGTGCTCGTTGATAGTGGCGCAGTTGTCGTTGCAGCTGCTGCTGATCCCATTGCCCATTGAGCGTCCCAAGGCCATTTAAAACTTCAGCGAGCAAATGTGCGTCGGCAAAGCCTAAGTTGACTCCCTGCCCCGCTAGCGGATGAATGGTATGGGCTGCATCGCCAACCAGAACCTGACGTTGGTAAATCCATTCCTGCGCATAGCGCATGGTAAGTGGAAAACTGACACGTTCACTGATGCATTCAAGCAAGCCAAGTCGGTTGTCACTGGCTACGGTTAACTGACGATTAAACTCACTTGCTTCTAACGCACACAAGTCTTTCGCTGCGTTCACTGGCAAGCTCCACACAATCGACAGGCTGTGTGGGTCGGCCAGCGGCAACAGCGCTAACGGACCGCCCGGCAAAAATACCTGCCGCGCCACGCCTTCATGTGGCTCGGTGCTGCGAATGGTTGCAACTAAGCCATGTTGTTCGTAATCGCGGTGAATCACAGGTGTGGCGACTTGCGCTCGCAGCGCCGAGTTCGCGCCATCGGCAGCAACCAATAACTGGGCAAGAATCAAATCGCCATTGTCGAGCTGCACCGTGACATCTTGTTCATGAAATTCTGGCGCACTTACCTGTACACCACTCACTAAAGTGACACCCAGCTTCTCTGCAGCTTGCCATAACGAGGCTTCGACGACGGCATTTTCAACTATCGTGCCTAAATGCGGTAAGTCGGCACTCGCTGCGCTAAAGGCAATGCGTCCAAAGCTATCTGCGTCCCACACTTCCATGCCGTGATATTGGCAACTACGGTCTGTTGGCACCCAACCACCAAGCTCGCTTAGCCAACGTTGTGCGCCGAGATTAATGGCACTCACCCGCAGTGTCGGTTCTCGTGGGAACTCACCATCGCGCGCCTGACGTTCAACAACCACGACCTCACGACCGGCTTGTGCCAATGCACAGGCCAATGCCAGCCCAACCATGCCGCCGCCAACAATGAGTACCTGTGTTCGTTTCAACGCCATTGATAATTCCTTCCTGTCTCACCTGACGGTTAAATTAAGCTTCGAAAGCCCATGGCCTTACGCATCAGTGGCCGACTAAGCAAGTTGCAGGTGCGCATTAAATAAAGACCTTTACTGCGGACATTGCGCCACAAGGTGTCGGTGTTCGAAAACACAGTAACGAGCCCGTGCGTGAGCGTAATTATTTCTTGATAATCATGCTGCCGCCGCGCTTCATAGTGCGACAACTGACCGATGCTGGCAAAATCTTGCTCATGCAGACTTTCAGCTAAGTCGAGAATATCGCGCACTGCGAGGTTATAGCCCTGCCCAGCAACCGGGTGCAATGTATGTGCGGCATTACCAAGGATGACGTGACGATGGCCAACAACACGCTCAGCAAGCGCCAGCTGTAAAGGAAATGTCGCTTGTAGCTGCAAGTCTTGAATGCGTCCTGGTGCGGCACCAAACACACGTTGCACTTGGCGCAGGCGTTCAGTTTCTGTAGCGCTGTGCAGTTGTTGCGCTTGCTCCGCGGTCATGCACCATACTAAAGCAGCTTGATCGCGACCTTGAGGTAACAACGCTACCGGTCCAGTGCTGGTAAACCGTTCGTAAGCCCAACCTTGGTGCTGCTTGGCAAAGGTGACATGGGCGGCCACCGCAACTTGCTCATAAGCAAACTGCTGCATGGCGACACCTAAGAGATTTCGCGTCGACGAATTGCCCCCCTCAGCCACCACCAGTAAATCTGCATGTAATTCTTCGCCAGTACTCAACTGCAATAAGTAACCATGTGCTTGCGCTTTGAGTGCGGTAATCGTGACGTCAAAACGATGTTCTATTACTTGCCGTTGGCACGCTGCTGTGAGTTGCTTCTGCAGCAAACCGGCCATGGCAACATAACCCAGTGCCGGTAGCTTGACCCGCGCTGCATGCATGGTCATGGTACCGGGGCTATTGGCGTCCGAGACATGAATATTGCGAATGGCTGGGCTATTGGCCAATTCGTCTCGCCACACACCATACTCGGCGAGCACTTCTTGGGTGCGCAGCGCAAGTGCAAGGCCACGCGGGTCTTGACGTGGTTCACCGGACTGTTGATCAAGAATGACAATGCGCGCTTGCGGGAATTTGCGTTGTAGCACCAAGCCCGTCAGGCAACCGGTTAGGCCGCCACCGGCAATCACAACTGTTGCAGACGTAGGCATTTTCAGCCAACCTCCGTCATATTTTGTCGCAGACTGCTCGCTTGGTCGAGTGAGCTTGCTTCCCTTTTGGCTTCCCTTTTAGCTTGCGCAGCGGCCATCAGTGCTTCAATGTCATCAATTTGTTTGGGGACGCTTGCGGTTAAATTCTCATAGCCCGTCGCGGTCACTAAAATGTCGTCTTCAATGCGCACACCGATGCCTCGATACTGTGCAGGTACACTGTCGTCATCCGGGGCAAAGTACAGCCCGGGTTCAACGGTAAAGACCATGCCAGCGACAAACTTGGTCGGCGTGCCCTGCTCGTCGTAATAACCGACGTCATGCACATCGAGGCCGAGCCAATGACCTAAACCATGAATTAAGTATTTACGGCAGGCTTGGCTAGCTAAATTGTCAGTCAGGTTGCCGCTTAAAACGCCAAGTTCGAGCAGGCCAATCGTCAGCTCGCGCAAATAGATATTTGTTAGTTCCGGTAATGAGCTACCAGGTTTAATCGCTGCCAGCACAGCTTCCTGAGCGCGCAATACAAGTTCGTACACGTCGCGTTGGGCTTGACTAAAAACGCCATTAACCGGGAAAGTACGGCTAATATCGCCCGCATAGCCGGCATATTCCGCGCCAGCATCAATCAGCAGCAAGTCACCGTCACGCAATGGCGCTGAATTTTCCGTGTAATGCAAAATGCAGGCGTTTTCACCGCCACCACAAATAATGCCATAAGCCGGCCCTGCCGCCCCTGCCCACTTAAAAACATACTCAAGCTCTGCGGCTATTTGATATTCGTAGCGACCGGGTTGGGTGATTTCCATCGCCCGAATCATCCCTTGCGCACTAATGTCTGCAGCAGTGCGCATTTGTTGTTGTTCAAATGGGGATTTAATTAAACGCATTTGATGCAACAACGGACGAATGTCACACAAAGCTTGTGGTGCGGTTTTTGCACGCTTCGGCGTATCGGCCAACTGCTTGCATAAGCGCCGCAGCATTGCCTCATGTTCTGGGTGTTGGTCAAAAGCAAAGTAAAGCGACTGTTGCCCATTCAAGATCTGCAGGAGTTGAGGTTCGAGTTGGTCTAGCTCATAAGCTCGATCAACGCCGCTAAGTGCCTGTGCTTGCTCGCAACCTAATCGGCGACCATGCCACACTTCTTGCAATGGATCTTTCGGCAGCACAAATAAGAGCTCTTGATACTTATGACTGGGCGCGAGTACTAAAACGGCGTTCGGCTCTTGAATACCGGTTAAATAGAAAAAGTCGCTGTCTTGGCGAAAAGCAAAATGGGTGTCGCGACTACGCACAACTTCACGACTGGCAGGAATCACCACCACGCAGTCGCTCGGTAGCTTGTTCAGCAGCTCACGGCGGCGGCGCTGAGTTTCATTAACAATTTGCTTGGAAGAAACATCACTCATGATATTAATGCAGCGTTGAGTTTTCTGGCACTTTCGCGATTGGATGTTCGCTCAGTTCGTTAAAGCACATAATGGCAGTAATACGCACGTACTCACTCACTTCATAAAACGCGCGCTCGTCTTCGTCATTAGCCACTACGTCTGCGGACAACCGCGAGATCTCTGCCATATCTTGAATCGCTTCTTGCAGGTCAGGCGAAGCTTTGGCGAGATTCTGCTGATGAATCCCAAACCCAACCAAAAAGCACTGCGCCCACTCAGTTAAGCTCGCAAGGCGATCAGCTAGCGGTTCATCGTCACTTGGCAAGACCATTTGAAAGCTCAGGTCAGGGCAACGCAATCCTTCCAGGGTAAATTCGTGAAGTTGATCAAGGCTGGCAATCAGTTTGTCGGCAAACTTATGCCCTTCATTAATCAAGTCGGCGAGCACAACCAACCACTCACGTTGCTCAGACGGCTTGCAACTGGCAACAAGTCCCGTGAGCATGCCATGGACTTCCGCTGCACTCACAATAATTTCATGTTCTTGCAGCTGACGGTTCAGTTGTTCAAACCATTTACTCGGTGTTTTCGTCATGATTGCACTTACCTTGCACTTATCAATGTTGCGATTTATCCATCATGCTACCACTACACGCACGCTGCAGCCAGAAATCCACTGGAAAATCGATGAATTTGCGCAACAAATCTGCAGCCTAATAGGTTACCCGCTATGCTGCACTGATAAGCAGTTAAAAAACCATCAAGTAGATTAGAAAGCCGTTAAGGTGATTGCAAGTTTTCAAACGCCTCGGTATCCTGCAGGCAAGATGTCCTATGCATCCGGGTTGGTCGTCTGAAAAAACTGAGGGAAACAGCCATGAGTGGTAATGTAGTTGATATTAAAGTTCTCGAGCGTAGCTATCGAGTCATGTGTCCTTCGGGGCAAGAGTCTGCATTGCGCGAAGCGGCGGAGCAGCTTGATCAGCGCATGAAAGAAACTCGGGAAACGACGAAATTAACCAACCTCGAGCAGATCGCCATCATGGCGGCATTAAACTTATGCCATGAATGGATTCAAGAGCGCGCCACGGAAGCTAAGAAAATTACAGCACTCGAAGACAAAATCAGTCTCCTGCAAGCGACTATCGAAAAAGCAATTGGTGCGCCAAAGTCAGCGTTAACCGATGTAAAATCGACCAGTCACCACTCCAGATCTGATTCAGAATAAGTTATACTTACAGCGTTCTCTGGGGTGTTTGCCAGCACGTGAATGTCCCTGAGCCGATATCGTCAGTACAGGGTCCTGCTCGTGTACCAGTGTGCAAGCCCGCCGAGCAGCGGGAAGCCTGCGGTACATGTTTCAGCACCCGCCTTGAGCCAAAGGGTTCAAGGGCTAACACGACGCAGCGGCACTCTGGAGAACACCCATTAAGTACGAACATGTAAGTACGAACTCGGAGCTGATGAATGCGAAAATTAGAAATTGTTGCTGCGATTATTATCGTCATTGCCGCGGTTTTAATTATGAATACCTGCAGCAGCTCTCCAGCCCCTTCCACCGAAGATCCAGTAGAAAGCGTGAGCGAATAAGCTCGCCAACGCTTGTGGCGCCTAGTTAACGGGCCGAACGCTGCTGTCTGAATTCGAAAATCACACCTTTCCACGCCATAATCAGGCGTTCGTCGTCTAAACGAATCAGTTCTGCGCCCGGTGTAAACCAAGGCTCGCCGTGACAATCAATAAATAATAGCTGTACCGGTGTTTCCCCGCGCATGCCAAACAAGTCTGGAGCAACGCCTAAGCGATCGGTGACAACATTGAGTTGCTGCCAGTCGGTCGTAATCTTCGGGTCGTGGCAGTCGTAACGCGAGAACTGAATACGTCGCTCACCAAAATGCGCGCTGTACCCCAACCAACTCAATGCTTCTTCGTCAGTCAACTCAGCGTTAGTGCTCGTGTGAAAGCCTGTAATTCGCCATTCGCCTTTCAGCTCAGGCGAATACATTGGCTGACAGGCAGTTAATCCGAACAGCACCACTATGCTTGCTGCGACTACCCGAAAAAATTTAGATTGCTTCATGTCAATTCCTGTTTGGCCTGCTACTCTGCGGTTGCTGCCGCTGCGGCTTCTTGTTGTTTGGTATACTCGACAATCTCTCGAACGTTAGCCAACAACTGTTGAGCGTCATAAAGAATGCCATCGCGCATGGTATATAACACCCCTTTGGTACGCATTGGCTCATTGTCTTCGTTTAATTGATAATGCCCTGTTCCGTATAGCACTTTCCAGTTTCTCAGCGGGTTTTCTTTGACGATGAGCAAGTCAGCTTTTTTGCCCGCAATGACGCTGCCAATCTCTTCCTCTAAACCTAACGCTTCGGCACCCGACAAGGTTGCAGCGCGCAACACTTCTAAGGGGTTGAACCCTGCTTCACGGAAAAGTTCCAGCTCTTGAATAAAACCAAAGCCATAGATTTTGTAAATATACCCTGCGTCTGAGCCCGTTGTGACCCGGCCGCCATGGTTTTTATAATCGTTTAAGAACGTCATCCACAAGCGATAGTTCTCACGCCAAGCCACTTCATGTTCAGTTGTCCAGTCGAACCAATACGACCCATGTGCATAGCGGCTGGGTTTAAAGAACCGAGTTAACGTCGGCAAGGTATAGTCCGCATGCCACTCCGCATTGCGCTGGGCTGCTGCATCGCGACTTGCCTCGTAAATAGTCAGGGTCGGGTTAATCGTAAAGTCGAGCTCAATCAGACGGTCACGTACTAGGTTCCAACGGTCACTGCCTGGCTTTGCAGCTTGCGCCCATAAGCGCCCTGCTTCGCCGAAACGATCTTGTTCGTTTTGATAGTTATAGTCCGGCGAATAGTTTTGAATAACTTGGTCGGTGAACAGCGCTTCGGGCAAACCATACCAATGTTCCATGGTCGTGAGTCCCATTTCTGCCGAGTCGAGCACATTGGTGCGGACAACGTTCAGCTGCGCATGGTGCATCATGGTGCCCATCCCAAGCTCGTTGGCTTCTTCGATTGCAGCACGAATCACACGAGGTGGTGCGCCAAAGAATTTAACGCCTTGAGCACCGCGGTCGTGCGCACTTTGAATCCAAGCTCGGGCTTGTTCGCCAGTGATAATAGGCTCTGCACTGCCAATGCCGAAGCCGGCATAGGGAATAATCCGAGGAGAGGCAATTGCATTTTCAGCTGCCTGTTGCGCTTGGTTAACAGTCCACTCTAGGCCACGAAAACTGCCCGGCTCCCGCACTGTGGTAATGCCGTGCGCAAGCCAAAGTTGATACACATATTCGGGCGGAATATTCGGCGCCGAGCCACCAATGTGACCGTGCATGTCAATAAAGCCGGGCAGCACATAATGGCCACTGATGTCGATTTCACGATCTCCCGGTTCTGCGACCGGACGCCCGCGCGACAAAATCGGTACGTCGGGATAACCGACCACGGCAACACGCTCAATCCGGTCACCAACAATCACAATATCAACCGGACCAACAGGTGGCGCACCTTCGCCGTTAACAAGAATTCCACCACGTAAAATCAAACGCTGAAACGGTCCTTCACGGGCGTCAAGGCCAGTAAGGTGAGTAGGAACGTCAGTTGCATAACTGGTGTTGATCAGCTGAGAAGGAGCAAAAGCAAGCAGAGCCAAAGTCGTAACCGCTAGCAGCAAGTGGCGGCGGAATTTCGATGGTTGCAAGGTACACACGGAAGCAGAATGTCTAGTCATGAAGCGACAAGCCTATGTTATAGTTTAATTATCAGGCAATCAGTTAATCTGTCGCTTAGTGTGGCAAGGTCGGTGGTAAGTGTCAAAACTTCTGCAGCGATTCTGTGGTTAACTGTCGAAAACAGTCGTTAAATTGCGCCAGTAGAGGTGCAATTGAAGTCAATCGTCAAGGAGCATGAGGTGCCCGATCCCGCATCAAATGTAAATGCCGAACAGGCCACAAGACAAGCCTTTCGCCAACAGCTGCGTTTGCGTCGCCAAGCGCTCAGTCAACAAGAACAAAAGCGTGCCAGCGAACAGGTGAGCGAGCGACTACTCGACTACATTACCGCCAATTCGCACCAACGGATTGCCCTATTTTTTGCCAACGATGGCGAAATTAATCTCGTGCCACTGGTGAACGCCCTATGGCAACAGCAGCGGCAAACCGCCGCACCTATTTTGCATCCGGTTTGTGCGGGGCATTTATTATTTCTTGCCTACCACGCAAACTCGCTCATGCATGAAAACCGCTTTGGAATTCCAGAGCCCGTTTTGCGTTGCGATGAAGTCATGCCGTTAAGCCAACTCGATTTAATTCTAACGCCATTGGTTGGTTTTGATGCTGCTGGGAATCGCCTTGGCATGGGTGGCGGTTTTTACGACCGCACTCTCAGTGGTTGGGCGCAAGGGCGCTATCCAAATTTAAGCGTCGCGGGTGTTGCTCATGACTGTCAATTTGTCGATACGTTGCCTCATGCCGCTTGGGACGTGCCCTTGCCAACAATTATCACCCCGAGCAAAACCTTGTCGTTTTAGAAGCATGTTTTAAAAGCACAACTTAAAAGCACAATTTAAAAGCACAGAACGTTTGCCCGATTAGCAACTGACAGGTTAAAACAAACTGAGTATACTATGAACCCATCTTAAGTTACTCCGCTGCACCATTAGTTGCCTTTTAGTTGCCTTTTGTTTTTGCCCACAATTGAGTGCGACTACAAGCTGCTCACAACCTATGGTTACTAACATGACAAAATTTGACCAAGATCGCGCCAAAAAACTAGCCGCTGAAGCTGCCCTACCATACGTTGAAGCCGACACTATTGTTGGCGTTGGTACCGGCTCTACCGTGAATTACTTTATTGACGCTCTTGCGACCATCAAACATCAAATTGCCGGTGCCGTGAGCAGTTCGGAAGCCTCCACGGAACGGCTAAAGCAGCATGGGATTCCGGTATACGACCTTAACGGTGTTGCCGACTTAGCTATCTATGTTGATGGTGCTGATGAAATTAACGGCCAATTAGAAATGATCAAAGGTGGCGGTGCCGCGCTAACACGCGAGAAAATCGTTGCCGCAGTAGCCAACAAAGTAATTTGTATCGCCGATGTCAGTAAACAAGTCGACGTGTTAGGTCAGTTTCCGTTGCCGGTCGAAGTAATTCCGATGGCGCGCTCATATGTTGCCCGTGAAATTGTCAAACTAGGCGGCGACCCTGCCTATCGCGAAGGTGTTGTGACCGATAATGGCAACGTTATTCTCGACGTTTATAGTCTACATATCGAAAAGCCTGTAGAACTTGAGAGCAAACTCAATCAAATTACAGGGGTCGTTACCAATGGCTTGTTTGCGGCTCGTCCCGCTGACATTGCGCTGTTAAGTGACGGCAGCCAAGTTTTTACGCTCGAACGTCGCAAATAAGCTATTAGGAGTCCCAAATGCAGCAAGGTTTTTCACTCGCCAAAGATAAAATTAAAGTTTTGCTGCTAGAAGGGGTTCACCCGAGTGCGGTTCAGTGTTTTCAAGAGCATGGCTACCATGAAATTGAACAACACAGCACCGCCATGAACGAAGACGAATTGGCGGCCAAAATCGGTGACTATCACTTTATTGGCATTCGTTCGCGCAGTCAGCTCACCCGCAAAGTTCTCGAACGTGCCGAGCGCCTCAACGCGATTGGCTGTTTCTGCATTGGTACCAACCAAGTCGATACCCAAGCAGCGCGTGAGTTTGGTATTCCGGTGTTTAACGCACCGTTTTCAAACACCCGCAGTGTGGCTGAATTGGTGCTGGCCGAAATGATCATGTTACTGCGCAAAATTCCTGAAAAGAACGCAGCCTGCCATCGCGGCGGTTGGTTAAAATCCGCCTCAGGCTCGCACGAAGCTCGCGGTAAAACGCTCGGTATTATTGGTTACGGCCATATTGGCTCGCAGCTTGGCGTACTTGCCGAACAACTCGGTATGCGCGTGGTGTTTTATGACATCGAAAACAAGCTCTCTCTGGGTAACGCGCTGCCCATGCCGTCACTTCCTGCGTTACTACAAAGCGCACACGTGGTCTCACTGCATGTGCCAGAAACCGAACAAACTCGGAATCTAATTACCGCCAGCGAACTTGAGTTGATGCAACAAGGTGCGTTACTTATTAATGCGTCACGCGGCACGGTGGTCGACATTGACGCCTTAGCGAAAG
Source organism: Aliidiomarina haloalkalitolerans (assembly GCF_003987315.1). Taxonomy (GTDB): domain Bacteria; phylum Pseudomonadota; class Gammaproteobacteria; order Enterobacterales; family Alteromonadaceae; genus Aliidiomarina; species Aliidiomarina haloalkalitolerans. Next base: position 152,059 of record NZ_PIPI01000004.1, on the reverse strand, counting down.
CATTACGCGATGGTCATTTGAACGGCGCCGCAATTGACGTGTTCCCGGTCGAACCAAAAGGTAATAACGACGAGTTTGTGTCGCCGTTACGTGGCCTCGACAACGTTATTTTGACGCCTCACGTCGGCGGCAGCACGCAAGAAGCACAAGAGAATATCGGCTTGGAAGTCGCGCACAAATTGATTAAGTACTCAGACAATGGTTCAACCTTGTCCGCCGTTAACTTCCCAGAGGTTAGCTTACCTGTGCATCATGGCTGCAGTCGTCTGCTACATATTCACCGCAATCAGCCGGGAATGATGAATCGGATTAACCAAGTCTTTGCCGATTTGGGGGTGAATATTTCCGGTCAGTTCTTGCAAACCGACAGTGAGCTTGGCTACGTTGTCATGGACGTAAACAGTGACCAAGCCCCGGAAGTACTTGAGCAGCTTAAAGCAATTCCGGGGACGATTCGTTGCCGCGTATTACACTAGCGGCAAGCACTTCTCCGATTACGATTTAGCGCCGCGGACGGTATCTTCCATCGCTTCGCGGCTAATGTGACGAACGTCTTTACCGCGCACGAAGTAAATAATGTACTCCGAGATATTCTGACAGCGATCACCGATTCGTTCGAGTGATCGCGCTGACCACATCACGTCCATAATTTTCGGAATACTGCGCGAGTCTTCCATCATGTACGTCATTAATTGACGGGTTAACGCTTCGTACTGACGGTCAGCATTGGTGTCCATTTGGTGCACCTGCAATGCCGCCTCTTCGTCCATGCGCGCAAATGCGTCGAGCACTTCCCGCAGCATCATCAACACCTGCTGACCGAGATTCTCTAAGCTCACCAATAAGTGTTCTTGATCTTTGTTGAAGCTCGCTTTCGCAACATGAGCTAAACGCTCAGCTTCGTCACCAATCCGCTCTAAGTCAGAAATGGTTTTGATAATCGCTAAGACTAAACGCAAGTCACTCGCTGTTGGCTGACGTTTAGCGATGATCCGCGTGCACTGCTCGTCAATTTCCAGCTCCAGCTGGTTAATCTTGTAGTCGCTACTTAACACCCGCTCAGCCAATTCAACATCGCTGTTTTCAATTGCAGACAGTGCGTCGGCTAACTGTTTCTCAACCAAGCCGCCCATAGCGAGAACTTTGTTACGAACCGCTTCGAGCTCTTCGTTAAACTTACCAGAAATGTGTTTACCTACATTAAATTTGTCCATTGCTTTTGCCTCCGCTGCCATTAACCATAACGGCCGGTAATATAATCTTCAGTCTGTTTCTCGCGTGGCGTGGTAAACAGCGTGTTGGTGTCGGCATACTCAATTAGTTTGCCCATGTACAAAAATGCAGTTTGGTCAGACACCCGCGCCGCTTGTTGCATGTTGTGCGTGACAATCACCACGGTGTACTTCGACTTCAGCTCGGTAATCAATTCTTCGATCGTCAGCGTTGAGATTGGATCGAGCGCTGAAGTTGGTTCGTCCAACAACAACACTTCCGGTTCAATGGCGATGGCGCGAGCAATGACTAAACGTTGTTGCTGACCGCCCGAGAGACTAAAAGCGCTCTCTTTTAAGCGATCTTTCACTTCGTTCCACAGTGCGGCACCTTTTAGCGAGCGTTCGACCACTTCGTCGAGTGTCCGGCGGTCATTTACGCCCATCAAGCGCAAACCATAAACCACATTTTCGTAAATCGACTTCGGGAACGGGTTTGGCCGTTGAAACACCATACCCACCTGACGACGCAAGGCAGCAACGTCAACTTTGCGGTCGTAAATATTCTGGCCGTGCAAGTTGATTTCACCGTCAATTCGACAGGTTTCGACTAGGTCGTTCATGCGGTTAATACAGCGCAACAACGTTGATTTACCACAGCCTGATGGCCCGATAAATGCCGTCACCTTACCTTTCGGAATATCCATATTGATATTCGACAAGGCTTGCGCCTGGCCGTAATACAAATTCAAATTGCGCACGCTTAATGCAATTTCGTCTGGACTTAAGTTGTCCACATTGACTGCTTCTGAGCGATCTTTATTTAACGTAATCATAATCTTCCTACTGTTTCGAAAGCCTAACGCACAATTTAGTGCTCAAGCGATCGGAATTTTTCCCGCAAGCGATTGCGCACACCAATCGCGGTTAAGTTCAAACCAACAATCACGGTAATCAATAATAAACTTGTTGCGTACACCAATGGCCGCGCCGCTTCCACGTTTGGACTTTGGAAACCAACGTCATAGATGTGGAAACCAAGATGCATGAATTTCCGATCTAAATGGAAGAACGGGAAGTTACCGTCCACCGGCAATGTCGGCGCCGACTTCACTACGCCAACCAACATTAACGGCGCAACCTCACCCGCGGCACGAGCCACGGCAAGAATTAAGCCGGTCATAATTGCAGGGGACGCCATCGGCAGGATAATGCGCCAAATCGTCTCGGCTTTCGTTGCCCCAAGAGCTAACGAGCCTTCACGCACGGTACTCGGAATTCGTGATAAACCCTCTTCGGTGGAAACAATCACCACAGGTAACGTTAAAATCGCCAACGTTAAGGCCGACCATAAAACGCCCGGCGTTCCGAATGTTGGGTTAGGCAAAGACTCCGGATAGAAAATCTGGTCAAGTGTGCCACCCACCATATACACGAAGAAACCAAGTCCGAATACGCCATACACAATCGAAGGCACACCCGCTAAGTTAATCACGGCAATTCGGATCATGCGGGTGATGTTGTTCTTTCCCGCATACTCATGCAAGTAAATCGCGGCAATGACCCCAAACGGCGTCACAATTACCGACATTAACAACACCATGAACACGGTGCCGAAAATTGCTGGGAATACACCACCTTCGGTATTCGATTCGCGCGGGTCTTCAGTCACGAACTTACCGATTTGCTTGAAGAAGTAGCCCCACTTCTGTAGCAAGTTCATGTCGTTAGCCCACGTTGCGTCAAGCACCAAACTCATGCTGAAGGTCACGCGTTCACCACGCATGTCACGCATCACGACTTGATCACGCTCCATGTCGGCACGAATGGCGAAAAGCTCTTGCTCTACGGCGCGATATTCCTCGCGTAGCAGCTCTTCCTGTCGTTGTAACTCAGCTTCAGCTTCGTCGCTATACTCTCCGCGCAGTTCTAAACGACGACGGTCGAGACGTAGCTGCTCTAATTGGTAGTTAATCGACGCAATCGGGCCGCGTTGAATCGACAAACCTTCATCGCGTAATTGCAGCGCTCGGCGCATGCGCTCGCGCAACACAGAGCGGATAGCTGCTGGATCTTGCACCACGGTTTGGCCGTTTTCGAGCACGTCCTCAAGATAACCATAAAAATTACCATTGCGCGCACGCTCTAACATGACTAAGTCTTTCGGCGTTTCTTGACGGACAATGTCCGGCTCAAGAATCCACGTAAAGTCCAAAGGCACAAACTCACGGTTGCCAACTTTCACCAAATAGCGGGTCACAAATTCGCCGTCGATGTGGCTAATATCCACACCTGCGTCCACTAAGCGAGTGACTGGAATTTGCTCGCGGTCATAAATCTCACCAATCAGGACTTGACGTTCTTGATCGCTGAAGTGAAATTCGTGAATCGCCGCTGGCCAGAAGAAACTAAGTCCTCGCCATGCAATGAGCGCGATTAAGCCAAGTACCGCAATTAGCGCGACACTAACGGTGCCCGCTGTCATCCAAATCCAAGGTGAACCCGATTTAAACCATGTTTTCATCGCTGCTCTCCTTAAAGTGAACTGTACTTGTCACGTAACCGCTGACGCACAAACTCCGCCACCGTGTTAAATGCAAAAGTGAAAATGAACAGTACAAACGCAGCAAGGAAAAGAATCCGATAGTGAGTACTTCCTACTTCAGACTCAGGCATTTCAACTGCAATATTTGCCGACAATGTCCGCATACCCTCAAAGATATTCCAATCCATAATTGGTGTATTACCGGTGGCCATGAGCACGATCATAGTTTCACCAACCGCGCGACCGAGCCCCATCATGACCGCCGAGAAAATCCCTGGGCTTGCCGTGAGCAATACAACGCGAGTTAAGGTTTGCCACTCCGTCGCACCAAGTGCCAATGAACCGTTTGATAAATGTTTTGGCACACTGAACACAGCATCTTCGGCAATCGAGAATATCGTTGGAATAACCGCAAAGCCCATTGCTATACCAACAACAAGCGCATTACGTTGGTCAAAGTTAATCCCCAGCGTATTCGTGAGATAGTCACGCATGTCGCCGCCAAAGAACATCAACTCAATCAGCGGACTTAAGCTAAACGACAACCAACCGACAAAAATAACAACGGGAATCAACAACATCGCTGCCCGTGCATCGGTGACATAATTGCGAATATTTTCCGGTAATAAATGCCACAAGAAGGCAGCCAGAATAATCGTCAGCGGCAATAGCAGTAAGAAGGTAATAAACCCTGGTAAGTGGCTTTCAACCAACGGGGCTAACCATAAACCAGCAAGGAAACCAAGAATAACCGTCGGTAATGCTTCCATGATTTCAATGGTCGGCTTCACCACTTTACGTAAACTCGGCGTCATAAAGTAAGCGGTATACACGGCTGCCGCTAAGCCAATTGGCACAGCAATGAGCATGGCGTAGAACGCTGCCTTTATCGTGCCGAAAGAAATCGGAACCAGGGAGAATTTTGGTTCAAAATCATCGGAGCCCGATGTCGACTGCCAGGTATAACTTGGCTCGTCGTAGTTTTCGTACCAAATTTGTCCCCATAAACCGTGCCAACTCACTTCTGGATGTTCGTTGCGCAGCGTGAGTACGTGCAATTCTTCCCCTTGTTGCGCCAGCATATGGTTCGCGCGCGGGCCGACTACGGCGTGACTCAGTTGCAATCCCCCCGGCTGCCCTTGGAACAAATGTCGACTGGAAGTGGTGTGGAATACCGCCACATCACCAGCTGCCGTTAACGCATAGAAGCTGCGGCGATATTGCTCAGGAATAAGTTGCTCCACCGCAGTGCCGGCATTGAAATTGCGTACGTTCACATATTCGCGGTGACCGTCGGAACTGACCTCGAACCATTGGCTGATGTGACCGCTTTGATGCCCTACCATCAACGAGCTATGCCCAGCAAGCAGGGTCATCGCCGAAATACGACCGAGTTGGCTAGCAAATGGAATCGTTTGTTGCAGCACTGGATTTTGCACATCGCGCGTATCAATCACGTGCACACGTTGCTGGGTTCCGGCACTTTGCACAAAGAGTTGGCGTAAATTCGGTGTCAGCAACAATTGTTCAATACGGGCTGACTGAGCGCCATTGCGCCAGTTCACCACGCCACGTTGGGTACTCCATTGAAACGCACGAGTGAGCATATTCTGGCGACCCACTAAGCGTGCCACCATTAAAGTATCGTCTGCTAATAAAGCAGCAAGCATTAACGTGTCGCCATCGCGCTCAAAGGCCAGTTTGCGAATATCGCGACCTTCAGGGTCAAGCTGCAACGGAGTTTGTCCATAAGGATAGCGAATCTCCGGTTCCACCAACCGCACGTCATTGGGGTAGGTAATCCGGTAATCCGGGCGCATAATCAAGACACGCCCTCCTGCGACTGCATACACGTAGTCGCCGTTGCCCTGATGACTGCGGGCAAATGCGGTGACGGTTTCTGCACTGACGCGCTCACTTTTCAAAACCTGCCCCGCTTGGCGGTCTTGGTCCAGTGTGCGCAAATTAAAGAATTCGATGTCTCCTTCAGCAGTCAGCCGATAACCCACTTCAGCGCGCGCTTCCATACCAAGCGCGACAGTTGTCGTTCCCTGGCTTGGCAGCGCATAACTTTCTAGCGGTGTAATGCTGGCTGGCCGAAAAATCGGCAGCACCACATAAAGAAGATAAAAGAAGATAAGTAGTAGTGCGATTAGCACCATGCCGCCACCAAGGGTTACCCCAAAGCGCGCGGCACGGTCCTTAATTAATCGCAATTTCCCTGCCGAGAAGTTTGATGCAGTTTGACTGCCGGCCATAACAGAAATTACCTTGTCGTCTTGAATCGGAGGTGATTAGTCTTGCCACAAGCCTAATGCGCGCAAATCTTCTTCCGCAACCATCGCCGGTACCGGTACATAACCGTCATTGTTGACAATCGTTTGTCCCTGTTTCGACAATATCAACTTAATGAACTCTGCGGTCACTGGGTCTAGCGGACGATTTGGGTGCTTGTTCACGTACACATATAAGAAGCGTGCGAGCGGATATTCACCACTCCCGGCTGTTTGCGCATTTACTTCAACATAGTCGGTACTGTCGCCCCACGCCAGTGGCAACGCACGAACGCCCGAGGTTAAGTAACCAATTCCTGAGTAACCAATCGCATTAGGTGAGGTAGAAATAGACTGTACCACTGACGCTGAACCTGGCTGCTCGTTCACGTTGTTTTTAAAGTCACCACCGCACAACGCGACATCTTTAAAGTAGCCATAGGTGCCAGACACCGAGTTACGGCCATATAACTGAATATCACGATTCACCCAGTTGCCTTCAAGACCTAATGCACCCCAGCGATTCGCGTCACTATTACCGCCACAGCGGCGCGTTGACGAGAAGATCGCATCGACTTGTTCAATATTTAAACCTGGTAAAGGGTTATCTTTGTGGACAAACACTGCAAGTGCATCAATGGCAACGCGGATTGCGGTTGGTGGATAACCATTGCGGCGTTCAAAGGCTTCAATTTCACGCGGGCGCATTGCTCGACTCATTGGCGCCATGTTCGACGTACCTTCAGCCAATGCCGGTGGCGCAGTCGAAGAACCTGCGGCTTGCACCTGCAAGGTCACATTTGGATAGGCGCGTTGAAACTCTTCAGTCCAATAAGTCATCAGGTTTGCAAGGGTGTCAGAACCAACCGATGAAATCGTGCCTGAAATTCCACTGACACTGCGATATTCACGTAACTCTGGGTCTACTTCCGCAGTTGCGGTTGTTGTAACTGCCATTGCAAGTGCCATTGCACCGAACACAAGTTTGATTTTCATAGCCATCTCCGATGGGTTATTGATTCAATATCGACAATTTTATTGCGTCAATATGACAAGATTGTGACAGCTTGAAATATTTCGGAGTGACAGCAGAATAATTTGTTATTCGCTTACTAGTAATTCGGGGACGATACGGAAAAAGAAACGGCTACCTTGGTTCGGAGCGCTTTCGACTTGTAAATAGGAACGATGATGCTCAAGCGCATGCTTGACAATAGACAGGCCAAGCCCGGTGCCACCCGTTGCGCTGTTGCGATCTTTCTCAACCCGATAAAAACGTTCGGTTAAGCGCGGTACATGCTCAGCGGCGATACCCGGGCCATCGTCTTCAACCGAAAACTCGGCAAATTGACCAACCAAGAGCCAAGTTACCCGCAAATGGCCGTTTTCTTTGCCATATTTAATCGCGTTGGTAATTAAGTTTGAGCAGGCTGCACGCAGCTTTTCTTCATTACCGAGTACTGAAATACCATCCGCCACGTCGAGTTGCAGCGCCAGTCCTTTTGCCGCAATGATAGGTTGTAACTCCTGAATAACTTGATTAATTAACTCTGACATCACCACCTTGCGCGTAAAGGTATCCTGACTTTGACCTTCCATTCGCGACAAGGTTAACAATTGCTCAACCATTTTCTGCATGCGTTGATTTTGCAAGGTCATGTCGTGCAGTGCTTTGGTTAACATCTCCGGTGGAACATTCAGTGGCTCTTCGAGCAGTTCCAAATAGCCGTTCATGACTGTCAACGGTGTTTTCAGTTCATGAGACACGTTGGCGACGAAGTCTTTGCGTAAACGCTCGAGTTTGCGCAATTGAGTAATATCACGAGCAATCACCAACAGTTGGGTATCGGTGTAGGGCATAAAACGCATTTCAATTTCTCGCTGATCACCGGCTGGGGCGAGAATCGTTATAGGCTCAGCAAAATCAGAGATTTCAAAATACTTAATAAAGCGGGGGTAACGAATCAAGTTGGTAATGCGAATGCCGCGGTCGGTCGGCCAGCGTAAACCAAAATAGATTTGCGCCAATTTATTACTCCACACCAAGGTGCCATCGCTTTCTAACACTAATGCGGCATCTGGAATTGCTTCGGCAGCTTGGCGAAAACGTTGTAGCAGTATCGATAATTGACGCCGTTTAAGTTGAGCTCGACGCAGCGTGCGATAAATGCCATCGTAAATATCACTCCACGCACCAGGCGCTCGCGGTGGTAACATCGTTCGACTCTGCCACAACCACCGATTTAAGCGCTGAAAATAAAAGACATTCCACAAAACCGTAGCAGCCAACGCCAATGCGAGAGCCGGCCATAGCGCGCCCACCAACCAACCGACCAAGGCTAACGGCAACAGCCACCAGAACAGTCGTTTGAGTAAGCGATATAGCGTGAAATGTCGTTCCATTTAGCGTGCCGAAAAACGATAACCAACGCCACGAACCGTTTGTACTAAGCGGTCATGGCCATGCACTTCGATAGCTTTGCGTAACCGGCGAATATGTACGTCGACGGTTCGGTCTTCGACATAAACGTTGGTTCCCCAAACATGGTCTAAGAGCTGCTCGCGGCTATAGACTCGGTCTGGGTGGGTCATAAAGAAATGTAGTAAACGAAATTCCGTCGGCCCCATATCGAGACTTTGGTCATTCGCCGAAACGCGGTGCGAAACCGGGTCAAGCACTAAGCCTTCGATATCGATAGGCTCGTCCAAATTGGTTGGCGACACGCGACGAAAAACAGCACGCATGCGAGCAACCAATTCCTTCGGTGAGAATGGTTTGGTTAAGTAATCATCGGCGCCAACCTCAAGTCCTTTGATTTTATCTTCCTCTTCGCCGCGCGCAGTCAACATAATAATCGGAATGTGCCGAGTATGGTCTTTCGACTTTAACGTACGCGCTAATTGAATACCACTGCCGCCAGGGATCATCCAGTCAAGCAAGATCATGTCCGGATAAGGCTCAACCACCTTTTCCAGCGCTTGTTGATAATCTGCTGCTTGCATAGGCTGATAACCATGTTGTTCCATCACAAACGCGAGCATCTCACGAATTGGCGCTTCGTCTTCAACAATCAATATTCTGCTTGGCATTCTATTCACCCATTCATCATGAACTTAGGGCATTATGCGACGCCAGTGTGACATTTTTATGACGGCACAGATTCGATTAGAAGTTCCAACGCAAACCAACCGCCACAGCAAACGGGTCTTGTCCTGGTTCAATGGTCATTGTTTTGCCATGGCCGCCGGCAGAAACATTGGCTGTTGAAAGCACCGCATTGTCTGTATGTGAGAAGGTTAAATAAGCATTCACCTTCGCATTCAGTTTACGGTCAATACCCACGGTAATCATAGTAGAGTCTAATTCGCCAGTTTCGTCAGCGGTGCGATGAAATACTTGGCCTTTCAACGAGTACTCGGAATTTAGTGCATAACTTGTCGTAAAACCAAAGACTTCTTGGCTGCCAGTCGCCATACCGTCGGCATGCTGATAAAACAATGCATGGCTCCATGCGCCTGACTTACGAATCAAGGCGGCACGCATTGCTTCTAAATTTGGTTCTGTCGGACGACTTTGGCTTTCATATCCAATCAGAGCTGTCCATTCGCCACGCTGATAAGTCAGTGAGCTACTCACCGCATCATGCTCATTATCGACGGTTGCACCAGTCAATTCATGCGTGCCGTAATGCACCATAAGCGTCAAATTTTGCCAAGTTGGCGTGGTATAATGTAAGCCACTCTTAAAACGCTTGTCGAAATGCATTTCGCCACTGCGCGAGATGTTCCGCCCTTCACCGATTTGATCACGGAATTGCTCAACGGCATTAATAATTCGTTTGACCGGTGTGTCGTAGTATCCCGCTCGTAAGGTTCCCCAATCACCTTTAACACCTAAAAATGTATTGCGCGCCGTGATTGTGCTCGACCCCTCAGATAAATCGATTCCGCGCTCAATTTGACCAATCAAAGTCAAATTATCAGCGACTTTATAGTCAAGTGTTAATCCTAGACGGCTGCTATTGCTTGATACATTTAGACCACCATCGGAGCCGTCATTCAAATAATCCGCAGACACATGTAAACGACCATATAAACCAATTTTCGGTTCGCTATCTTGGGCAATTGCGGCAAATGAACAGAAGGTTAAAGCAGGAAGTAAAGAGGCAAGTGTGACGCGTTTAGTTGTAATTGACGTTGTAATTGACATAGGAGTCCGGCCTTGAACTGACTTAGTTAACAAGTATGAATGCCTGACGGACATTCACCGTGTAATAGCAACGAGCGGAGAAAATTATATACTTCTGACACATATATGTAACTAAACCTTCATAAAATATCGCTAAAAATTTAACCACCGCTGCAAATAAAACTTCACAACTGTTATCCATCTGACGGCTAGCCAACAAAATGTTTTCATTCCTGCCCGTCGTGGTTACACTAGGTCAACAAAAACCAAACAAAATAATCATCACCGAACATTGAAAATATCGATAAGTTTCAACGTTTGGTACTCAAGGGGTTTGCTCACTTTGTCGAACAACTCTCAAGCAGACATGTTACAGCCGCAAAATAGCATTAGCCGTGTGCTGTTAACGAGCGTGTTGACCGTGTACTTTTTATTAACCTTGACCATAACTATGGTCCAGGTGGCTATTGAGTACAACAATACCCGCGACAGTCTGCTAAATGATATTCGTCAGCAGCATCATACGTTTGCTGCAAGTTTTGCCCGAGCCATGTGGGAATTTAATATTCCTCAAGCTGAGGCATTGGCAACGGGCTTACTGAACGTCCCTTCAATTAGCGGTATTATTTTGCGTGACGAGCAAGGTCGGCAAATTTATCAAGCTGGTAGAGTTCCTCCCAAAGAACGACTGGAACAACTTAATTCGCCCGATCAAGTCATCGAATACCAAGGTGTATTTGGTTTTTATAGCCCGTTAGTCTGGGAGTTTGCGGGTGGTTCAGAAATTGTTGGCGAGGTTATTCTATTTTCTAGCCGCGACATTACCATAGAGAAACTGAAACCTACTTTAGCCGTGTTAGTCGTGGCAGCGCTGATTAAAAGCGCTCTTTTAATTATTCTATTTACCATTGCGTTTCGGATTTTTCTACGCCGACCATTTTCCCAGTTCATTGAGCAAATTCGTCAATTCAATCCGGATGACCCGGATGGTTCACAGGTATTCTTACAGCAAGCTGAATCGAATGAATTCACGCTCCTCGAGCACGCCTATAACGAATTGCTGCAGCGCTTACGACATCATCAAGAAGCATTTGAAATATCGCAACGTGAGCTTGCCGATGCCAATCGTCAGCTCGAAGAGCAAAATATTAAGCTCGAGCGAGAAATTTCGGAAAAAACCATTGGCATTAGTAACCTCATGCTCGACATTGAGCGGCGGCGACAGGAACTTGAAGTCCGTCAGCAGTCGCTGGAGCAAGAAATCCATCAGCGCCGACTAACCGAATCAAAACTCAAACAAGCGAATCGGGAACTTGAAGAAACCATCGAGTTTTTACAGCAAGCTCGCAGTCAAGTCATGGAATCGGAAAAGCTCGCATCGTTAGGGGCTTTAGTGGCGAGCATTAGCCATGATGTCAGCACTCCTTTAGGTGTCAGTTTGACTGCAACCAGCTATCTAAAAGAACAACTTGACCAACTGCAAACCAACGTTGAAGAAGGTAAGCTCACCCGCGAGCAATTTGCCAAGTTTATTAACAATGCAGTTGAAAGCGAGGCTATTGTTGCTGCCAACCTCGAGCGCGCCAACGAGATTATGGACGGCTTTAAACAAATGGCTGTCGACCAAATTACTGACAGTGAACGTGATGTGTACATTGACGAATACGTGAATAAAATTATCAAAGCGCTACAACCCAAACTACGGAAAAAGAATGTGAGCGTTGCCATTGAATGTCCTCATATCGTCGCCAAGTTCTCAGTTGGTGCATTTGCGCAAGCACTGACCAACATGTTGATGAATAGCATTATTCATGGCTTTAAAGACCGTAATCAAGGCGTTATTTCACTGAAGCTAGAACAACAAGATAATCGCTTAGTGGGCGAATACCATGACAATGGCATTGGTTTAACTTCGAACCAACTTGAGCATTTATTTGAACCATTCTTTACCACCGAACGGTCGCAAGGCGGCAGTGGTTTAGGCACGCACATTATTTATGACATGATCACGCACACACTGAATGGCCATATTGACGTCAGCAGCACGCCAAACCAAGGTCTCTTATACACATTCCAGTTTCCAGTTAAATTTAACGCAAAGGATGACGAAAATAATTCGTAACCCGGCGCTGTTCTTCGGTATGATTCGAGCTCAAAAATAATAGCCTGGGAGCAAGAAATTATGTGGTTTAAAAATTTGCGGATCTATCAATTTACTCAACCTTTCACTTGGAGCGACGAGGCTGAGAAGCTGTTAGAGGAACGCCGCTTTACTCCCTGTGCGCGCCATGAGCCGATGAGCTTTGGTTGGGTATCGCCACTCAATGATGAAGACGCACCGCTGGTTCACCAAATTGGTAAGCATGTGTTGTTATGCGCTCGTAAAGAAGAAAAAGTTATGCCTGCGAGCGCCGTGCAAATGGAACTCGAGTCACTAAGGGAACAATTTCAGCAAGAGCACGCACGGCCAATGCCACGCAAAGATTTGCAAGCTGCCAAGGAAGACATTGTTCAGCGCTTGCTGCCGCAAGCTCTTAGCCGCCATTCAATTATCTGGTTGATGTTAGACTTTGATGCGCAGCGCGTCTTGGTCGACGCATCAAGTGCAACCCGTGCTGAAGAAGTAACGGCACTCCTGCGCAGCTGTTTAGGTTCATTACCGATTCGCCCTTGGGGTCCTGAAACGAACGGCAGTGTGTTCTTCACTCAGTGGCTAGCGGAGCAAGCAGCACCGACACCGTTTTACCTTGGCACTGACGCAGAGCTGCGTGGACAAGGCGAAGCCGAAAGCGTCGCGCGCTTAAAAGACCATGATCTCACTAGCCCTGAAATTGCCTTACACTTAGAGCATGGCAAGCAGTGTACGCAACTTGGGTTAGATTGGGACGAGCGCGTGAGCTTTGTTTTAACTGACGATTATGCGATTAAACGCATTCGTTTCTTGGACGTGGTCAAAGACGCGCGTGACGCCGATGACACCGAAACACGTGCAGAGCAACTTGACGCTGATTTCGCACTCATGAGCCAAGAGTTTCAGCTCATGCTTAATCAGCTTTATGCTATACTGGCGCTCCCTGATGCGAATGTTACCGGAGAATAAACTGCAATGACCCCAGATTGGGCTGCGCTCGAGCTAGAACCCGAGCTAATTAACTTATTGCTTGAGCAAGGCTTGAAGAAGCCAACAACCATTCAGCAGGACGTTATTCCACTTGCATTGGAAGGGCGAGATCTACTCGCCTCTTCACCAACTGGCACAGGTAAAACCTTGGCCTTTGTGTTGCCGGTAGTCCAACACTTAATTGACTTTCCGCGCAAAGACCCAGGTCATGCGCGTGCTCTGGTGTTGGCGCCAACACGTGAGCTAGCTGAACAAATCGGCCGAGTCACCGAACAGCTTTGTGCTGTCGTCGACTTAACCTGCTTAACCATTACTGGCGGTGTCAATTTCGGTAGTCACACTGGGGCACTCAAGCAGAATCTAGACATTATTGTTGCTACTCCCGGGCGTTTGCTTGATTACTTGGGCGATGAGAAGTTTAGTGCTGAAGATCTCGAAATTCTGGTTCTCGATGAAGCCGATCGTATGCTCGATATGGGTTTCAAAGAGCCAGTCCAGCAGATTGTTAACGAAGCAATGTATCTGAAACAGCGTTTATTATTCTCGGCGACCACGGATAGTCACTCGCTGGCCAAGTTTAGTACCCAAGTCCTCGACAACCCTGAGTTTATCAATGTCGAGCCACCTCGCCGTGAGCGCGGCAAAATTTTGCAGCGCATGCACGTTGCCGACACTCTCGAGCATAAACAACAATTGCTCGTGCACTTGCTGCGTGAATACAATGGCCGCGTGTTGGTGTTCGTACGTAAACGTGAGCGCGCTCACGACTTAGCCAATTTCCTCAGTCAACTTGGCTTTGGCGCTGCGGCACTCGAAGGTGGGTTACCTCAAGACGAGCGCCAAAAACGCATTCAATCGTTCAACAATATTCGCCAACGCATATTGGTTGCCACCGATGTTGCGGCTCGCGGTCTCGATATTCCCGACGTCGAACTCGTTGTTAATTTCGATTTGCCACGTAAAGGCGACACCTTCCTGCACCGTACCGGTCGTACCGGCCGCGCGGGCAAGAAAGGAACCGCTATTTCTTTGGTTGAAGCGCACGATGCTGAAAACCTCGGACGCATTGAGCGCTATCTTGGTGAGCGGTTAGAGCGCCGAGTTATCCAAGAACTGAAACCACAGTTTAAATTCCCGGACCCACACAAAAGTCCAGCGAAGAAGAAAAAGAAGAAAAAGAAAGACAAAAAGGCGAAAGCTGCAAGAGCAACGAAAGTCGCTAACGCTACTGCCAATAAAAAACGTCGCTAATGCGACGTTTTTTTTATGACTGTAAGCGCCGCCGGCGCGGAATTTTCACGGCGAGTCGCAATGCATAAAATGTCAGCGCGCCAACCATATCAGCGACGAGATCCCATGGGTCGGCGCCGCGACCTGGAACATAGTGCTGCACCACTTCAATGACAATGCCATAAACTAGCAAAAGTAAAAGGCCAACCCAGACCCGCGGCCGAAATGCCAAGTGCAATGAACCAGCCAAAATAAAAAATAAACCAAAATGGGCGATTTTATCGGCATGCTCAAAGCGCATGGTTTGCGGTGTTGGTGGCGACTGAATTAAAAACAAAACTGAAATACTCAGCAACACCAAAACAAAAGTTATCCGCCAAAATTGCAATGGTTGCTCCTTCTCAAACGTGTGCAGCGAGGCTACTTTTCATAAACAGCTACTTGCGAGAATCCTTGCTCTTGTAAATGAATCGCTTGCAGACGACTCATTACGCCCTGTTCACAATACAACAAGTAGGACTTCGACTTGTCTAGCATATCCTGTTTACTAGCCAAACGGAAAAAAGGAATATGTAAAACTTTGTGTCCGGGCACATCGAGCGGTGCTTCTTCTTGCTCTTCATCGCGACGAATGTCGATGATAATCGCATCGACGGGAACTTCATCATTAGCGTCGAGTACTTTCGGGCCTATCGCTGGATTTTTGGTTGCGTGTGCGTCGCGAATATCAATGACGCGACATTGGGCAACGACTGCTTGAATCAGACTGTCAGGTAACACGGCTTGTTCACTTGCAGCGATAACCTCAGGCTTAACTTTTACCGACGGTTGTTTGGAAATGACACCGCAGTATTCTGGCACTGCTGCACTCAGCGTTTCTACACCAATCTCGCGTGCGCAATCGACAATGGTTTGCTTGTCTTGCACAATCAGTGGGCGCAGAATTAACGTATCGGTGGCTTGGTCAATCAACTTTAAATTACTTAATGTTTGGCTCGATACTTGCCCCACCGCTTCACCGGTCACAATCGCTTGTGCATTAAGGCGTTCTGCGACTAAACCCGACGCGCGCATCATCGCACGTTTCAACAACACACCTAATGAGCCTTGATCACCGGCTTCGAGAATCCGCTCAACCACCTCAGAAAAATCAACAGCAACAAACTTCACCGCATGGGTTTTCGAGTATTTCTCCCACAAGAAATAAGAGATTTCTCGCACCGCCGCTTCGTGTGCATCAGCACCTAAATTAAAGAAGCAAAAATGAGTACGTGCACCCCGACGAATCATCTGAAAGCTGGCAACGGCAGAGTCAAAGCCACCAGACATCAGTGACACAACTGTTTCTTGGGTCGGCAACGGGAAACCACCTAAACCGGCGAAGCGTTGCTGAACAAGCGATACTTGTTGCTCAATCACATGAATGACAATTTCTTCTTGCGGGTTTTTTAGTTGCACATGAGTACCTGGTACCCGCGCTCGAATACCGCCACCAAGATAAATAGCCATATCCATTGAGGAGAATTCGTGCTTGCCCTTGCGCTTTACGCGCACAGCAAAGCTTTTATTCTGCAGACGATCCGTTTGTAACGGTAAAATCCATTCCAGCAAGGTTTCAAAGTCTGTCAGCGGATGCTCGACTACTTGCTCAAAGTAAGCAATACCCGGAATTTGCCCCAAGTGGCGGATAGTCAAGGCAGTTAATTCCGGCAGATCATCATGATGAACTTCAATCCGATCCCAATGATTACGCACTCGCATCGAGTCATGCAGTGGTTTCAGTAAGGTTCTGATATTGCCCGTTAATACTTTTAAGTGACGCTGACGCACCGACTTACTCTTGATGGTGATTTCAGCGTGTAAACGAACAATAAACTTCATGAGACCCTCAGCGACTTGCTATTTCGGTTGAAAATTAAGCGCGCGATTATAGCAGGAATGGCCTTCAGTCGGCCAGTTTATCGACAATATACTCCAAAGATTACCCCTCTAAAGCACTGCGTTTTTGGCTGTCCTGTGGTATTTTAGAGTCATTGTAAAAACTATCCTGCAGCGTCAACGTTTCGCCAATAACATAAAATATGGCGTGAATAGGACAGACGCTCGACAAGACGATAGAGGATCACGATGAGCACAAAGACGGATCAACCGATTAATTTTGAACAATCTATGCAAGAGCTTGAAGGGATTATTCGTGAACTTGAAAGCGGCGACTTGAGTCTTGAAGCTTCGTTAGCGAAGTTTGAACGCGCTGTCGAGCTGACCCGCTTAAGCCAAGCGACATTAGCAAGCGCAGAGCAAAAAGTTCAGCAATTGTTGCAACAAAATGGCGAAGAAAAGTTAGTCGCAGCCACACCCGACAACGATAATTTGCCATTCTAAGCAACCGGAAGGTACCTAATGTCCCCCATGTCCCCTTTGCTGCAGGAAAAACTTGAGTCGTTTCGAGCGCGGCATATCGCGTGGTTTGAACACGAACTCAATCGCACTGCCGCTGCGCCGCAATTACAAGAAGCAATGGCTTATTCTGCCTTGCTTGGCGGTAAACGTATTCGACCGTTTTTGGTTTATGCAACCGGTGAAATGCTTGATGTCCCGCTCGCTGCACTTGATGCTCCAGCGGCGGCGCTTGAGTGTATTCATGCTTATTCGCTGGCACATGACGACCTACCGGCCATGGATAACGATGCATTACGCCGCGGGCAGCCCACCTGTCATGTAAAGTTTGGTGAAGCAACTGCCATTCTCGCCGGAGACGCTTTGCAGGCATTAGCATTTGAGTTGATTGGCCGCGAGCATCCACAACTGGCGCCCGAACAACAAATAGCGATGATCAGAAAACTAGCCGAGGCTAGTGGCGCGAGCGGTATGTGCGGTGGTCAAGCACTCGATATCGCTGCAACCGGGAAAGCGACGTTGCAATCAGAACTTGAAACCATTCATCACCTTAAAACCGGGGCCTTGATTCGCGCTGCTCTGGCGATCGGTGCGCTCGCTGCGCCGAATGTTAGTCCCGCTATTTTGGCAGCGCTAGACGAATATGGCCAAGCGATTGGCTTAGCGTTTCAAGTAAAAGACGATATTCTTGATCAAACGAGCGATCCAGAAACCCTCGGTAAAGCAACCGCTGCTGATATTGCCTTGAACAAAACAACGTATGCTACGCTTTTAGGTATCGATGGCGCCGAGCAATTGCTCAAGCAGTTAACCGAAAAAGCGCTACACGCCTTACAGCAAATCCCGTACAATACCGAGCTCCTGCAAGATTTCACAGAATATTTGGTAACACGAGACCACTAGTATTATGACGCAAGCAAACTCAGCCTTTCCATTGCTGCAACTGATTGACTCGCCAGCCGACTTACGTGGCTTGCCGAAAACAAAACTCAAGCAAGTGAGCGATGAACTGCGTCAATTTTTATTGTCTTCAGTTAGTAAAAGTAGTGGGCACCTTGCCAGTGGTTTAGGCACCGTCGAATTAACCGTCGCGCTGCACTATGTATTTAAAACGCCTTTTGATCATTTAGTTTGGGACGTTGGCCATCAGGCTTACCCACATAAAATTATTACTGGGCGTCGTGACCAACTGCATACCATTCGTCAAAAAGATGGCTTGCATCCGTTTCCATGGCGCGAAGAAAGTGAATACGACGTTCTATCGGTCGGTCATTCGAGTACATCGATTAGTGCTGCATTAGGCCTCGCCGTTGCCGCTGAAAAAGAAAAACAGAACCGCAAAGTGGTCGCTGTTATTGGTGACGGTGCGATGACGGCGGGTATGGCCTTTGAGGCGCTCAATCATGCCGGTGATATCGGCCCAGACATGCTGGTCATTCTCAACGACAACGAAATGTCGATTTCAGAGAACGTCGGCGCACTCAATTCGCACTTTGCCCGCCTCTTATCAGGTAAGTTCTATACCTCGTTGCGCGAAGGCGGCAAGCAACTATTAAGTGGCTTGCCGAGCATGCGTGAACTGGTTAGTCGCGCCGAAGAACACGTCAAAGGCATGGTCACACCTGGCACTATTTTTGAAGAACTCGGATTTAATTATATTGGCCCAATTGACGGTCATGATGTTGACGGTTTAGTCGATACCTTAAGTAATATGCGTGCGTTGAAAGGCCCGCAATTACTGCACATCGTTACCCGTAAAGGCAAAGGCTACGCCCCAGCGGAAAAAGATCCGATTGGTTACCATGGCGTGCCGAAGTTCGACCCAAGCACCGACGCACTACCGAAGAAAGCGCCGACTTTGCCGTCGTATTCGCAAATTTTTGGCGATTGGCTCTGTGAAACGGCCGAAATCGACAGCAAATTAGTCGGCATTACACCAGCCATGCGCGAAGGGTCTGGTATGGTCGAGTTTGCGCGCCGTTTCCCGAAACAGTATTTTGACGTTGCCATTGCCGAACAGCACGCAGTCACCTTTGCTGCCGGGCTTGCAATTGCTGGCGAAAAACCGGTGGTGGCGATTTACTCGTCGTTCTTGCAACGGGCTTATGACCAATTAATTCATGACGTCGCGTTGCAGAATCTCGATGTTCTGTTCGCTATCGATCGGGCTGGCATTGTCGGCGCAGATGGTCCAACTCACCAAGGTGCATTTGACCTGACCTACTTGCGCTGTGTGCCAAATATGGTGGTCATGACGCCAAGTGACGAAGACGAGTGTCGCTTAATGCTGCACACCGGCTATCACTTCGAGGGTCCTGCAGCCGTTCGCTATCCACGCGGTAATGCGGTTGGCGTCTCCTTCAGCCCATTGCAAGCTTTGCCAATTGGCAAAGGCCAGTTGAAGCGCGAAGCAGATACACCAGCAAAAGGCCAACGGGTAGCTATTCTCAATTTCGGCACCTTGTTACCTGAGGCCATGCAAGCAGCGGAAGCACTTGATGCAACGGTTGCTGACATGCGCTTTGTGAAGCCGCTCGACACCGCACTTATTGATACTTTGAGCGCCAACCATGATCTGCTCGTTACGCTCGAAGAAAACGTCATCGCCGGTGGCGCTGGCAGCGCAGTGGGTGAGTATCTGAGCTCAGGCAACAAGACGACAGCACTGCTACACATTGGCTTACCTGACGAATTCATTAAACACGGTTCACAAGAAGAGATTCGTGCCGAACTGGGGTTGGATGCCGAAGGCATTTTGGAGAAAATCAAACAGCGCCTGAAGTAGTTACTGCTTAACTTCGTGAAGTACTAAAAAAGCGAAGCTGGTTTTACACCATGCTTCGCTTTTTTGTTGCACGCGTTCAACTGAGCTAAACGCCCGTTGAATTAAACGCCCTGTAAATTAAACGCCTGGAATCCAGCCGTACAGCAATGCTAAATGCATTAGCACCAGCGTCATTAAGCCGGCAATGACATCGTCCAACATAATACCAAGCCCGCCCTCGACCTGCTGATCAAACCAACTGATTGGCCATGGCTTTAAAATATCAAAAATCCGGAACAGTACAAATGCGAGTAATAAGGCCTGCCAAGTAACCGGAATCGCGATCATGGCAATCATATAGCCGGCTATTTCGTCCCAGACAATGGCAGGCGCGTCGTGCTGCCCCATCGCCTTCGCAGTGGCGCCACACAGATAAATACCGATTATGGTGAAAAAGGCGACAACGCCAATGTACTCAGCAACACCCAAAGGGGCAAACAGCCAAACTAATAACACTGCAGGTAACGTACCGAAAGTCCCTGGCGCTTTTGGCGCAAGGCCGGTGCCAAACCCGAGCGAACAAAAATGGATAGGGCTCTTGAGCAACTCTTTCTTGGTCAGCTTTTTATGTAAATAAGCCATGTTATTGTCCTTATTGGAGCCGGCTAACTAGAAGTACCTGATTAGAAGTGGCTGATTAGAAGTGACTATAGCTACTTCCTGTTATCTGCACTTCTTTATTCTGGTGGAAGAACCGCAACCCTTGTTGCGCTTCTATCGTTCCAATACAGCTTACTGCAACCCCAGCTTGGCGAACAAGACTTTCCAACAAACCAACGCGACTTTCTGGTACGGTGAAGCACAGTTCATAGTCATCACCACCATTGAGCTGTAATGGCCACCCTGCCTGTGGTTCTAAATTAGCCCGGAAAGCGAGCGAGGCCGGTAAAGCTTCAAGATTAACACGCGCCCCCACTTCTGAAGCCCGCAGAATGTGTTTTAAATCACCTGCAAGCCCGTCAGAAAGATCAATAGCGCTGGTGGCTTGGTTACGTAAAAGCTGCCCTAAAGCGACCCGAGGCGTCGGATAGAAGAGCCGTTTCTGCAGCTCATCAATCGTGGCATCGCGGAGTTCGAGTTTACCCTGCAAACCAGCTAGTGCGAGCGCAGCGTCACCAAGTGTACCGCTGACAAATATCCGGTCCCCCGGCTGTGCACCGCGGCGCTGCAAGCATCGCTCCAGAGGCAAAATACCTTGGGCAGTAAGCGTCAGTGTGAGTGGCCCGCGAGTCATATCACCGCCAATTAATTCACAATGGTAATAATCGAGGGCGGCAAATAAACCGGCAGTAAACTCTTTTAACCAAGCCTCGTCAACTTCAGGTAGTGAGCAGGCTAGCGACACCCATGCAGGCTCTGCGCCCATGGCTGCGAGGTCACTTAAATTAACTGCGACAAGTTTATGTCCGAGTGCTCGTGGCGACGTGTTTTCATCAAAATGCACACCGCTGACCATCGTATCTGTCGTCACGGCAATCCGCGATTCTGGTGGTGGTGTCACCACAGCAGCATCATCACCAATGCCGATGAGTACATCGTTACGTTGGCGCCGGAAATTAGACTTTGAGTTTTCAGACAGAGTTGAGCCGGTCGATTGACCGGCTCTTCTTTGGAAGTAATCTGCAATGATTGCGAATTCGCGACGTTGAGAATCCATCCTGACCTCTTATTGGCGAGCTCCGCGCAACGAGTCAACGGCTTTATCCAGAACACCGTTTACAAAGCGGTGGCTATCGTCAGCACCGAAGGCTTTCGCTAATTCGATAGCTTCGTTCATCACCACTTTGTAGGGAACGTCTAAACGTGAGCGCAACTCGTAAGCGGCAACACGCAAAATGGCGCGTTCGATTTGGTCGAGATCGGCAAATGGGCGATCAGTAAATGGCGTTAATGCTTGATCGAGCGTGCTCGTTTGTCCGGTTACACCACGGACAAGGTCGAGAAAATACTCAACGTCAACTTTACTGACATCGTTTTCAGTTAAAAACTCAGCTTCAATATCAACGACACTATTGCCCGATAGTTGCCAAGAATAAACTGCCTGAATCGCCAAACGGCGGGCTTTACGACGTGCTGCAGGTTTCACTTGCATCTCCTTACAGCTGGTCTAATACGTTGATCATTTCCAACGCTGACAATGCCGCTTCTGAGCCTTTATTGCCGTGTTTAACACCAGCGCGATCAATGGCTTGCTCGTCGGTATCTGTGGTGATTACACCAAACGCAACGGGTACACCGGTTTCCATCGCGACTTGAGCTAAACCTGAGTTTGCTTGACCAGCAACGAAGTCAAAATGAGGCGTACCACCACGAATAACCGCACCAATGGCGATAACCGCAGCAAACTTGCCAGACGCTGCTGCTTTTTTTGCAGTAATTGGCAGTTCGTACGCACCTGGCACTTTGATAATGGTGATGTCATTACTGTCGATTTGACCGATTCGGGTCAATGTATCAACGGCACCTTCCATCAGCTTTTCAACGATAAAACTGTTGAAACGAGAAACCACGATGGCAACTTTTTTTCCTGGTGCCGCAACACCGGCCTCAATAATCTTCATGAATATCCCTCAGACATACTCGATAACGGCGCGAAGAATAGCACATTTTTGCGCCGTTAGCACTGCGTTTGGTTTTTGATCATTGTAACTCTGGACGTTTCCCAACCGCTTGGTTCGTAAATGCTTTAATATCAAGCAAAGCCTGGTCTAAATCCTCGCCAACCAACATCGGCTTGCTAATGTTAATGGTTTTATTCTTGAAGCAAAAAGCGATCGGTACGACCGGCACTTGTGCTTGCTGAGCAATGTGGAGAAAGCCCTTCTTCCACTCGGAAACCTTACTGCGAGTGCCTTCCGGTGCAATCACTAAAACCATGCGCTCGGCCTTGGCGAACTCGTCTACCATTTGCCCGACCACGCCGTGTGCACTGTCTCTACGCACGGGTATGCCGCCAAGCCAATGCAACAGGCCTTTAATCGGGAAAACAAATATTTGGTGTTTCCCAAGAAAGTTAACCCGAATTCCGAGCGCTAATTTCACCATCAAGCCGACAAAAAAATCCCAGTTCGAGGTATGCGGTGCCACCGGCAAAATTGCTTTTGGAATATCTGGAATTTCACCATTCAGTGTCCAGCCGCCGAGTAAGCGCATTCCTACGCGACCAACCCAGCGACTAAAACGATTTCCTCGGGTCGGAAAAAATTCAAACTCAGTTTTGATCTCGCTCACTGCTGCAACCTCTGACGAATTTCACGAAGTTTTGTTTTCACGAGTGCACGGTTGTCTGGCCCCATGCGCAGCAGTTGTTTTTGCGCCGGTAACAATGCTTCTAGTTCTGGGTCTGCAAAAGTGTACATCACTTTGTCGTCTTTCAATGCCAGTAAGCCAGTTGGTTCTGGCGTATCTAGCAAGATGGCAATGGCATCGAGTAGACGAGCACGCAAGCGCGTTCCAGGCTGCTTGATTTCGTCGTGAGCTTGTTCGAAAACCGGCTCATAACGATTATACAGGCGCACAAGTGCGTCGGTATCAAGGCCATAGAACCAGGTTGCCAACTCATCAAAGCGGGCGTAAGTGCGCTCGTCAATGTAGAGTTGATGGTCAATTTCTTGCACCATAAAACGTGACTCCGGCCCCGCTACAACATGTGCTTCACGAACAAGTTCACCCTTCGCCATGCTTTCCGCAAGAACGACGAGTTTTCGCACCATGTTTTCACTATCAACGGGTGAGGTATTCAAGCCTGCAGCCATCGCTTCGTCAACTAATACCGGGCCTGCTTCGTCAAGCGCGGGCAACGGTGGCTCTTGCTCAACGGGCTCGAGTTCTTCTTCCGGAATAGGAATCACCACTGGATCCGGCTCGCTTGTGACGTCAACTTCCGGCTCTGGAATAGGTTCAGGCTCAGGCTCTGCAATGACAGGCTGCTCAATCGGTTGCGGTTCGACGGGTGCTGGCTCAGGCTCACCACCTCGAGTAAACCATAACGCGACCACAATAATGACTAAGGCAACAATGAAACCAACAATGACTTTACCTGATAGCAAAGACTTGTTTTCGGTTGGCTCCGATTCACTCTGATGATGTTCTGTCATAGCCGCTCCTCACCTAGCGTTATTGTTCAGGACGACAAAAAACCAATTCTTTGTCTGTTGACAGTGCCGGATTAAATTCGTACCCAGCTGTATTAAAAGACTTCAAGTCTTCGATAGAGTTCGGTTGTTGTTCAAGAATATAACGCGCCATCATGCCGCGCGCCTTCTTCGCATAGAAGCTAATAATCTTTAGCTGACCATTCTTTGTGTCTTTAAACACTGGCGTGACCACTGGAATATTTAGCTTAGCTAAGTCAACCGCTTTAAAATACTCATTAGATGCCAAATTAATCAATACTTTACTCTTCGATTTTTGCGCAACATCATTCAGTTCTTCAGCAATGCGCGATCCCCAGTACGCATAGAGATCCTTGCCTTTGGGGTTGGATAGCTTGGTGCCCATTTCAAGGCGATATGGTTGCATCAAGTCGAGTGGCTTTAAAACGCCATATAGGCCCGACAAAATACGCATGTGTCCTTGTGCATAATCCCAAACCTTGGCGTCTAAGGTCGCCGCATCCAAGCCCGCATAAACGTCACCATTAAAGGCGAATACCGCCGCTTTTGCATTTTCGGTGGTAAACGGCTGCTGCCATTCAGCAAAACGAGCCGCATTCAAACCGGCCAACTTATCGCTGATTTTCATAAGCGAGCCAAGTTCTTGTGGGCTCAGTTGACGGCAAATGTCGACCAGTTCTTCGGCTCGGTCGAGCAGGGTTGGCTGGGTGTGCTTGGCAATCGGCGCTGGCGTTTCGTAATCCAAATTCTTTGCGGGCGATACTACAAATAACATCGTGATATTACCTCGTTGTCAGTCTCAAGTCGGCTGAAAGTCTTGTAAATCGGTCATCTATTTATGCCCAACAGCTTAACATAGCTGCCAAAAAAAAGGGATTGCCGCAGCAATCCCCCTTATTCCTGAATGTCCGTTTGTGGTGATTACAGGTAGTTTTCCTGATCTTCACCCTCTTTCTCAACTTCAGGGGGCATCAAGTCTTCGCGGCTAATGCCTAACGCTAATACCAGCGTGCTGCGCGTGAATACGGATGAGTAAGTACCCACAACAACACCGACGGCTAACGCGACAGAGAAGCCGAAGATCATTTGGCCACCAAACAGCATTAGAACGATCAATACGACGAGTGTTGTTAAAGAGGTCACTAAAGTACGGCTCAAGGTCTGACTCAATGAAATATTGATCACTGACGTTGGGTCTTCTTTGCGCAGCTTACGGAAGTTTTCACGAATCCGGTCAGCAACAACAATACTGTCATTCAATGAGTAACCAATGACTGCCAGCAAGGCCGCGAGAATCGTTAAGTCAACCTGCATTTGGGTAATTGAAAACAAGCCAAGAATTAAAATAACGTCTTGCCCCAAACCCGCTACAGCAGAGAGTGCCAAACGCCATTCAAATCGAAATGACACGTAGATCAAAATACAAATGAGCGCGACTAACAGTGCCAGTCCACCTGCTTCAGCCAACTCTTCACCAACTTGCGGGCCAACAAACTCAACACGACGAATTTGAATATCGTCGTTGATATTCGCTTGTAGCATCTGCAACAGTTGGTTACCCACTGCATCTGAGTCGCCTTCACCACGCGGTGGCACACGTACGAGAACATCACGCGGCGTACCATAGTTCTGCACAATGGCGTCACCAAAGTCGTTCTCTTCGAGCACCGAACGCAGCTCAGTTAAGTTAGCGGGTTGGCTAAAGCCGACTTCCACGAGCGTACCGCCAGTGAAATCGAGACCCCAGTTCAACTTATTCACCGACAGCGAAATCAGTGACGCAACAATAAGAATCACACTTAGTGCTGTAGTCCATTTGTTAATGGACATAAAGTCTAAGGGGCGATTCTCATCCACTTTTGTGATTTGAAAAAACATAGTTCTTGCCCCTTAAATTGACAGCTCTTTGAGGCGCTTATTGCGACCCCAAGTCAGGTTAATCACAGCACGAGTACCTGCAATGGCAGTAAACATCGAGGTGACGATACCGATTGCGAGAGTGACAGCGAAACCTTTAATTGAGCCGGTACCCACAGCAAAGAGAATCAATGCTGTAATGAGTGTCGTAATATTCGCATCGGCAATGGTCGAGAATGCGTTCTCATAACCACGCGCAATGGCTTGTTGAGGACTTCGCCCTTCAACCAGCTCCTCACGTATCCGCTCAAAAATAATCACGTTCGCGTCAACCGCCATACCAACGGTTAGTACAATTCCAGCAATACCTGGCATGGTCAACGTCGCACCTGGAATCATCGACATCACACCGATAATCATGACTAAGTTAGTCATCAGTGCGAGGTTCGCAACCAAACCAAACTTGCGGTAATAGATGCCCATGAACAACAGAACGAGTATGAACGCACCAATAATGGCCTTCATCCCGGCTTCGACGTTTTCCGCACCTAAGCTTGGACCAACTGTACGTTCTTCAACGATTTGAATCGGCGCAATCAGAGCACCTGCACGGAGCAATAACGCAAGATTTTGCGCGTCTTGCACCGAACCCACACCGGTAATCCGGAAGTTGCTACCGAGCACCGCTTGAATGGTCGCAACACTGACCACTTCTTCAACGCGGTCAAAGGCGATACGGCCTTCGTCAGTGGTTTCACCGGTTGCCAAGAACTCGATAAACACGGTAGCCATAGGCTTACCGATGTTGCCGCGAGTTGCTTGGGTCATCATGCGACCACCAGCAGAGTCGAGTGAAATATTGACTTGCGGACGATTACTTTCGTCGTAGCCAACACTCGCATTAACGATGTGATCACCGGTCAGAATCACGCGGTTTTCGAGGAGAACCTGTCCGCCTCCGCGCTGATCGAATAACCGGCTACCAAATGGAACGCGGCCAGCGATTGCGTCTTGGACGTCATTGTCGGTATCGACAAAGCGGAACTCGAGAGTCGCTGTTGCGCCTAAAATCTCTTTCGCACGGGCAGTATCTTGGACACCAGGAAGCTCTACCACGATGCGGTCTGCGCCTTGACGTTGAATCAAAGGCTCGGCAACGCCGAGTTCATCAACCCGATTACGTAAAATCGTGATGTTCTGGTCAATCGCATTACTGCGCGTTTCTTGTAAAAACTGATCCGTCATCGCCAACGTAATGGTTCGGCTCGACGAATCTGTCCGGAAATCATAACCTTGGTATTGATTGCGCAAAACACCGATGGCACTTTGGAAGTCAGCTTCGTTGCGCATGGTCACGACAATTGAATTGCCGTCAGCTTGAACACGTTGGTAACGCAGACGCTCTTCACGCAAGCGATCTTGCACCGTTGTGACCATCTGTTCGCGAATCTTGCTCAACGCTTCTTCCATGTCCACTTCCATCAAGAAGTGAACACCACCGCGCAAATCAAGACCTAACTTTAATGGTTCGCCACCGATCGCGGCTAACCAAGCAGGCGTTGCTGGTGCGAGGTTCAAGGCCACAACGTATTGTGAACCGAGCTCTTGAACCAAAAGTTCACGTGCGTTTAACTGATCTTCGTCAGAATCAACACGAACTAACATTTGGCCATTCTCGAACGTTAAGCCGCGAATTGGGATTCCAGCACGTTCAAGCGATCTTTCTACCTGCGCTACCGTGTCAACGGTAACTTCTCCACCACGGGTACCAGAAATCTGCACCGCATAGTCTTCGCCGAAAAGGTTCGGCAACGCATACAGCGTGCCGAACAATACAACGAACAGAATTAACAGGTTTTTCCATAACGGATATCTGTTTAACACAATTCCGTCCTTCTTATAGTCACGTAATTAAAGAGTTTTAATTGAACCCTTTGGTAACACGGCTGCTACCGCACCTTTCTGAACAGTGATTTCAACACCTTCAGTTAAGCCAATCACCATAAAGTCGCTGTCGTCTTGAACTTTAGAGATTTTGCCTACTAATCCGCCTTGCATCAGGACTTCGTCACCTTTTGCTAGCGAAGTTACCAACGTCTTATGCTCTTTAACGCGCTTAGCTTGTGGGCGATAAATTAAGAAGTAAAAGATCAAACCAAACAGCACCAGCATGATAATTAATGATGCTGTACCACCCTCTTGACCACCTTGTTGTGCGTAAGCATTGGCGATTAAAAAGTCCATAACTCTTCCTCAATTAACTAAATTATTCATGTATGATCGTTGTAAGACCATGAGCCACAAAAGAAAATTTGCTATATTTGCGGGCGTCGCTTGCTCCGGTTCACGGAAAACAGCGTTAAAGCGCTGTATTGTAACTGAACAACTTACGAAGCGAAATGCTTGCGAGTGCTTGCAGTCGCTTATGCAGTTAGTCAGCTAGATATGTGGACAAATTGGATAAATACAAGCTTTGCTTCTTTTTCTCTGATTATCATGGCAAATTAATCGTTGGCTATCATGCTTGAAAAACTTCTTTGCCGCTAGCTTTAATCGGCTTATTCGTGGAGAAAGTACGCTGAATGGATACTTGGTTTTATATCGCTGACTTGGCCGGTGTTGCCGTGTTCGCAATTGCAGGCACCTTACTTGCCTTTCGTAAACAAATGGACGGTTTTGGTGTGATTGTGCTGGCTTCGGTTACCGCTGTTGGCGGCGGCACAACGCGTGACCTCATTTTAGACGTGCCGGTGTTCTGGCTACACGACGCCACCTACTTTGCCGTTATTGCGGCAGCAGCAGGTGTGACCATTCTATGGCTGCGATTGAAAGCTTACATTCCATTAAACCGACTTTTACTTGCTGATGCGCTTGGGATCGCGTTTTTTACGGTGCTCGGCACTGAAAAAGCATTGAATACAGGCGTCAGCCCCGTCGTTGCCATTATCCTCGGCACCATGACGGCGGTTTTTGGCGGCATGCTGCGGGACGTGTTGGCCCGCGATATTCCGATGGTACTGAAAAGTGAGCTTTACGCCACAACCTGTATCGCCGGTGCAATCATTTATGTCGCCTTGAGCTCGTGGAGCCAAACCGTAGCCATGTTAGCCGCCATGACAGTCACATTAGTCATGCGCTTTGGCGCCATCCGCTACGGTTGGTCCTTAACGGTTTTCAAAGAACACAAATAAGTCGCACCAATTAGCCGCCAATGCGATCGCGTAAACTACCACGCAATCGATCCCGCAGTTGATCGCCAAGTCGCAGATCGTCCGGGCTTACGGCAAGTAAGTCCGTTAACAAGGCTTCAAAACTTTGTCCTTCTGCTAACCCCGCCACGATTGCATTCAACCGTGGGTCGAGATTTTCAGTCGCACTACTGACGCGTTGTTCAAGATCACTACGTAAACGGGCAATCTGCTCATCCGCTTCTGCGGTTAAACGTGCGGTCATCAAGCGTTGCAACTGATTGTCTAAGTCTGAGCGAATCGACAGCCCCGGTGCTTGCATTGGGCCAGACACATTCAAATTCATGTCGAAGGCATTAATCTGACCGACAACATCGGCAAGAATCCGTGCCCAACGCGCGTCACCGTCTAAATCAAGCGCAACATCACGCATTGAAATAACGCCGCTACCGTTTAGCTCACCAGCACTGACACCCACTTGACCTTCGGAGTTCAACATAGCGCCCAGTAATTTAGCAACCACATCATTCTGAGCAAACAGTTCCTGCTCAACTAAATTCACACCACGAATTCGCCACGCCTGTTGACCAGCAAAGCCGCGTAGGTCACTCATCGAAAACTCGCCATTAAGCGCTAGTTCTTGCCACCACGACGACTCAGAGGCTGCTAACGCAAAGGTCGACGGCGTGCCGCCAATGCGGTCGTGTTGCCAGGTAATATTCGCCCAATCCATGCTCAAATGAGTATCAGGTAGGCGAATATCTGTCACCGCTCGTTCGATTAAAAATACCGGCCGTTGCGCTCTATCAAAGTCAATAAAGCGGCCTTCCCAACGACTTGGTTTGACTTCTTCATCGTCTGAGCGCTGCAGCATCGGCCCGATGAAATCAAACGCCATGAGGAGATATTGGCTCCACTGTTCAACCTTGGGTCCAAATAACACGCCACTGAGTTCACTTAGGCTGTCATTATCGAAACGCAATAGGCTACGTACCCGCTCGATGTCTTGTCCCGGAGCACTGCGAACTGCCTCTAAATCAGAGCGTAAAACTGTTACTGCCTCTTCACTGACGGCAACGAATGCGCGCACGGCGTCGCGGTCAGTTCGCATGTCACGTTGCAGTGTGCGTAAGTCTTCACGGAGCTGCAGTAATTCTTCGGGCGTCCGCGGTCGCGCTTCGGTAATGGCTTCAACACGCTCGCGATAGCCTTCGAGCTTTTCCTTTTCTGGAAGGTTAGCTCGTGCCTCATCCACTTTCTCTCGTTGAATTTCGAAGTTGGTTTGAGCTTGCTCAATGACACCCGGCGTGCGAATTTCACTACGTTCGAGGACACCTTCGACCGTCGGAATTTCAATTTCTAAATCGGCAAGGGTTTGGCGCCAATCAAACGGTTCGCTGTCACTTTGATAGTCTGCGCGCACTCGTCCTGGGCTGCGCCGTTCAACCCCCATCGCAATGCCTGACACTTCCAGGTCGCGAATATGAATGCGCCCAATAACCGCGTCCCAAAAGTACAGTTCCGCATGAGCTCGTTGCGCTTGCACGCGATTTAAAGCTGGCGTCTCAGGGTCGGTAAACTGCAACTCTTCCATACTCACACTAAATGGCGACCAGTGAATATTCACGCTAGCAATATTCACTTCGGCGCCATTTGCCCGTGTCAGACCATATTCAAGGCCGCTTTTTACAATGGGTCCGGCGAAGGTGCGAATAATAATTGCCAGTGCGCCGATAATAACGACGAAAGCGATTAATCCTGGCCAACGAATAACCTTATTCATAGTGAGCCTCCGCGCAAGCCGCTAACTTTTTGGTACATGGCGAAGAACTTGGTTCCCTTAATCACCTGTACGAAACGCAAACGGTCAAACCAAGCTTTGACACGACTGCGATAGGTAACGATAAGCTTATAAGCCACGGGCGCCCAAATTGGCGTAATCAGGAGGCAGAAAACAAAGCTACCGAGGGTAATCGTATGGTTGTATTGGAATAGGCGCGCCAGCGGATTTTCGTACAACGAAACCCAAAGAGGCTCTAAGGCGGGGGCCAATAACAGACTTTCACCTATCCAGTCGAATAGCGGGTCGATTAAGTAAGCTAACCCCGAGAAGAAAAGCCAAGCCAAAATAAAGCCGCTCAGGTTAATCCGGAGCGACAAGGCGAGGAACAGAATAATGACATTATGGAGACTGAACAGAGGCGTCAGCCCCATAAACATACCAAGCACAAAGGCCCACGCAAGCGCCCATGGGCTTGTTTCCGCGTTTAGCGCTTTGAACAAGCGTGCCAACATAGACAACATGATTCACTCCTTGCGAAATCATTTTGAGATGTTTAAAGCTTAGCACCAAGTGCTTGCGCATGCTCACGTGTTTGCGCACTCTTTGCAGCGTCGCCAGCCTGCCAGTTCACTAAGTTCTGCTGGACAATCTCCGTGATTGCGTCGAGGTGCTGCGGATCCGCATTCAAACATGGAATGTATTCGAAACGTTCACCACCGGCTTCCATAAAATATTCGCAATTTTCTTCACCGATTTCTTCGATAGTTTCGAGGCAATCGGCGGAAAATCCAGGGCAAACCACTTGAATCGCTTTAATACCTTGGCCCGGCAAGGCTTTCATAGTTTCGTCAGTATACGGCTGCAGCCACTCTTCACGGCCAAAACGTGACTGAAACGTCGTCCGATACTGCTCTTTACTCAATCCGAGCGCTTCGGCAACCAAACGAGAGGTCTTGTAGCACTCACAATGGTAGGGGTCGCCTTGGTCTAGATATCGCTTCGGCACGCCGTGGTAGGAAAATACCAACAAGTCCGCTTGACCATGAGTCTGCCAATGCGCTTTGATTTTGTCAGCAACCGCTTGGATATAGCCGGGATCATCATGGTAATGGGAGATAAAACGAAAATCGGGCAACCATCTGCGCTTCATAAAGTCGTGCGCAATCGCGTCAAACGTGGACGCCGATGTCGAACCTGAATACTGTGGATAGAGTGGCAGCACGACCAGTTTACGCACGCCCTGCTGCATTAACTTCTCAATTGCACTGGCAATGGATGGATTGCCGTAACGCATACCGAATTCAACCACCACATCATCGCCATAGAGGGCTTTTAAGCGCTCACGCACTCCCTCTGTTTGCGCTTCGGTATGAAACAACAACGGCGAGCCCTGTTCGGTCCATACAGTTTTGTAGGCAGCAGCCGAGCGGGCCGGTCGAATGCGCAGAATCACACCATGTAGAATGATTTTCCAAAGCAGTCGAGGCACTTCAACAACGCGGGGATCGGAAAGGAATTCGCCCAGATATCGGCGTAAAGCAGACGGTGTTGGTGCGTCTGGGGTACCGAGGTTGGTTAACAACACCCCGATTCGACCAATTTGATCATGACGAAAGGTTGGCGAACCTTGATATTTCATACTATAAATTCCTTGTGAAATTGCTTGATTATTCGTCGTTTTTCAGCGATAACGTGGCGCGACAAGCATGTCGCATTTTTTCATTGTTACAAGGCCTATCATGCACAATGCACCTTTGATCATTCTTGATGATCTCGCCGACTGGCAACCGTACCACCCGTCTCAATCTATCATTTCAGCTGCGGACTATATTCTGCAAGCGAGTAAACATCGCGGTCCGATTATAAACTTGTGTGGCGACTTAAGTTACTTGTCGACTGGTTACTATGTCAGTTTGCTTGCCGAGGCTCGTGGTCAGCGCGCCTTGCCGTCGGTAACTGCCATTAATGACTTAGCCAATTTATCGCATTATCAATTATTTCTGAATGATAATACGCGATTATTAAACCGCTTTGTTGCGCAGCATCAACCCGAACAAACGAATGTGGTTAAGCTGCTCATCTGCTTTGGCCGCACCGCTTACGCTGAACTTGAAGATTTAGCTCGGCGCATGTTCGAGGCTTACCCCTGTCCGCTGCTCGAAGTTGAGTTTCGCTTTGAAGGTCGCTGGCACCTGCATGCAATACGTAATCGAGCACTTTCGGATCTCAGCGATAACGAACAAACCTTATTTGGTGAGTCGCTAGAATATTTCTCGAAACGAGTTTGGCGTAAAGCTCGGAGCCGCAAAGAATATCGCTTCGATTTAGCCATTTTGCATGATCCCGATGAAAAAATCCCAACCAGCGACAAAAAGGCGCTGCAAAAGTTTATTCGGGCCGCCCGTGACAACGATATCGACGCTGAATTAATTACCAAAGCAGACTTTAACCGTTTGCTCGAGTTTGATGCGTTATTCATCCGTGAAACGACTCGAATCAACCACTATACCTATCACTTTGCGAAAAAAGCAGAAGCAAATGGCATGGTCGTGATCGATCATCCTGAGTCAATCCTGCGTTGCGCGAATAAAGTATTTCTCAATGAGATGCTAGAGAAGAATAAGGTTCCGCAGCCACGAACCGAATTATTGGTGATGGGTGATGCCATTGACTTCAGCGCGATTGGCCAACGATTTGGCTATCCGGTTGTGTTAAAAATTCCAGATGGTTCGTTCTCGATTGGCGTCGAGAAGGCAAAAGACGAAACTGAATTCCGTAAAGTCGCCGCTGAACTATTTAAAATGTCGACGATTCTTCTCGTTCAAGAATATTTGCCGACCGATTTTGATTGGCGGATTGGCGTTCTGAATAATCGGGCGATTTATGCCTGTAAATATTTTATGGCGCGTAATCACTGGCAAATCTACAACCACAGCAGTGAAACCAGCCGGGGTAAAAGTGGCTCTTTTGCCTGTTTAGGTGTGCACCAGGTCCCCAAAGAAGTGGTTAAAATTGCCATGCAGGCTACCCGGTTAGTCGGTGACGGTCTCTATGGTGTCGATATTAAAGAAACTGCCAAAGGCCCAGTGATTATCGAAATTAATGATAATCCTTCCATCGACAGTGGTGTTGAAGATCTCTACCTCGGTGATGAGCTATATCGCATCATCATGGCTGATTTCCTCCGTCGTCTCGACGACTAACAAACACAGCACCGCGGCTTGAGAAGTGAGAAGCACCGGTGCTGATGGTTTTCTGGAGCGTTAAGTAATGATCATCCGACGCGCAACGAGTCATGATCTCGAAGCGATTTATGCTTTAGAGCAGCGTTGCTTTAACTATGACCAAATCGGCAAACGTTCCTTTGCGCGCCTACTCAAGCAGCAAACCTCGTTGTTTTGGTGCGCGGAAACCGCCGACCAATTGATTGGCTATGCAATCGTTTTAACCCGCAAAAATAGTCGCAAGTGGCGACTGTATTCTTTGGCGACGGCACCTGAAGCACGCGGCAAAGGCGTGGCTCGTGCACTCGTTCAAGCGTGGCTAGAAGAAGCCCAACGCCAAGCGATCCAAATCCTCAGTTTAGAAGTAAAATGTGACAATGCGGCAGCCATCCAACTTTACCGAAATGTTGGCTTTGAGGTTGTCGACCTGCTTTCGAGCTACTACTCTGACGGTAGCGATGGCTATCGAATGCAACTGACGCTGAGTACAGCGTCGTAGGTTGTTCACTTATTCTCATCACGGAGTACCGATGAAAAATTTCAGTTTCTACAACCCAACGAAAATTATTTTTGGTGCTGAGCAAATTGCAGCAATCAGTCAAGAAGTCCCTGCAAATGCCCGAGTGATGTTGGCTTACGGCGGAGGCAGCATCAAAAAAAATGGCGTTTACGACCAGATTATCGCTGCATTGGGCGACCGTCTTGTCAGCGAATTCTCTGGTATTGAAGCAAATCCGGAATACGAAACTCTCGTGCGGGCTGCGCAACAAGTGAATACCGACAAAGTCGACTTCATTCTGGCTGCTGGCGGTGGCTCCGTCATTGATGGTGTGAAATTCATCGCCGCTGCCGCTCATTACCAAGGCGACCCATGGGAAATTTTGACCAAAGGCGGGAAAGTCGTGAAGTCGGCAGTGCCGTTCGGTACCGTCTTAACTTTGCCTGCGACCGGTTCGGAAATGAATTCAGGCTCAGTGGTCACCCGCGCTGAATACAAAGCCAAATTGCCGTTTGGCAGTCCGTTGGTTTACCCGGTGTTTTCTGTGCTTGACCCAACGACGACCTACACCTTGCCAGTTCGCCAAGTCATCAATGGTGTGATTGATCCGTTTGTGCACGTCATGGAGCAATACCTGACCTATCCGGTTGGTGCCCACCTGCAAGATCGCTTAGCCGAAGCCATTTTACAAACACTCATTGATGTTGGCCCGCAAGCCTTAGCCGAGCCGGAGAATTATGAAGTACGCGCCAATGTCATGTGGTGCGCAACCATGGCTTTAAATGGCCTGATTGGCGTTGGCGTGCCGCAAGACTGGTCAACTCATATGATCGGCCACGAGCTTACGGCATTGTATGGTCTTGACCATGCGCAGACGCTCGCTGTGGTTTTACCTGCGAACCTGCGCGTGCGCAAAGCGGACAAACTGGCCAAGCTGGTGCAATACGCTGAGCGCGTTTGGGGAATTACCGAAGGTAGTGACGACGAAAAAGCCGAAGCTGCGATTACCAAAACCGAGGAATTCTTCTTTAACTTAGGTGCGGGTACTCGCCTTGAGCACTACGACCTCGACAGCTCCGTCATTGATACCATTATTAAGCAACTTGAAAGTCATCGTATGGTCAAGTTGGGTGAAAACCAAGATGTAACGCCCGACGTTAGCCGAGCGATTTTAGAACGTGCGTTATCGGCAAGTTAAGCGACTAGGTTAGCCTACGCTAGGTTAGGCTTGGTTAGTTGACCTGCCAATCCCTGCGTTCAA
The DNA here is from genome assembly GCF_003987315.1 of Aliidiomarina haloalkalitolerans. Taxonomy (GTDB): domain Bacteria; phylum Pseudomonadota; class Gammaproteobacteria; order Enterobacterales; family Alteromonadaceae; genus Aliidiomarina; species Aliidiomarina haloalkalitolerans. Next base: position 116,342 of record NZ_PIPI01000004.1, on the reverse strand, counting down.
CTTTTAATGCCCGTGAGCGAGCAGCCCGATAACGCTCTTTTAACGCGTCTATCGGCTCTGGCTCCGGGTTTAAGTCTCTGCTACGCAAGTACTCGGGGTTATAAAGCTTGGAGATACTGCGCTCACCAAGGTCACAAGCAAAGGTGACTATCGTTTTCCCAGGCTCATGTTGAAGCGCGGCAAATAATGCGCCGGCAACATTCAAAGCTGAGCTACTGCCAAGCACAATGCCGTCCTGCTCGCGCACATACGCGGCAATACTGACAAGATCTTGATCCGGCAAGTTGAGTGCATAGTCGATTTTCGCATGGCGGAAGTTTTCGACTAAGCGCATGATGCCAATTCCCTCGGTCATCGAGCCACCAGTTGCCCGATACTCACCACTGAGTAAGAACTCGTAAACGCCGGAGCCATCGGGGTCAATCATCCATACTTCAAGCTCTGGTTTTTGCTCTTTCAAAAATTTTGAATTGCCCGCTAAAGTCCCACCTGTGCCTGCAACTGAAACTAATATATCGATTGCGCCATCGGTTTGTTGCCAAATTTCTGGCCCCGTTTGCAGGTAGTGCGCTCGCATATTGCTGATATTTTCAAACTGGTTCGCCCACCAATAATTTGGGTTTTCCTCTGCGAGACGGCGAGCGGTATGGTAGAAGTGGTTTTCGTCGCGAAAAGGTACGGGTGGCACTGTCATTAAACGTCCACCGTGCAGTTCGATCATGCGCGTTTTTTCTGGTGTTTGATCGTTTGGCATCACCACTAACAAGTCAAATCCCAGCGACTGCGCCACCACGGCTAAGCCAATCCCAGTGTTCCCCGCTGTGCCTTCAACGATGGTCATTCCCGGCTTCAATTCACCGCGTTCCATTGCATCTTGAACAAGTTGCAGCGCCGCTCTGTCTTTAATTGAGCCGCCGGGGTTTTGAAATTCACACTTCAGATAAATATTGGAACCACACAACTTTGATAACGACGGAATCAATAATAAATCGGTATTACCGATCAGTTCTGCTTGCGAACGGGCACGCCTCAATCCAACCATAAACACCTCATCCTCTCTGCTGCGGACTCGCCCCGCAACTAAACATGCATGGTTGCTACTATAGCAAAGGCATGCGGACAAATGCAGTGACAGTAAGCTTAGGCTTCAGAATATTTCTGCATAATTAATAATCAACAAAAAGCCGTGGCGACTTCAAAATCTGCGGTGTATACTTGTTTTGCTTGTAAGCAGCTCGTTTTGAACGCTGGAACGATATCTTCTTGGAAGTCCTCGTCTATAGCCTCTCAATCTAGCTGTCGAACAGCATTAAGTTCGCTGGCTTATCGTCAGCAGTTTCATTTTAAAGAAAGTTAGGAAAGGCTATGTCTGATATCGTTACTGGTACCGTTAAGTGGTTCAACGAATCGAAAGGTTTTGGGTTTCTTGAGCGCGCCGGCGGTCCAGATGTGTTTGTTCACTTCAGCGCCATTCAAGGTGACGGTTTCCGCACTCTGACTGAAGGCCAGAAAGTTCAGTTCACTATCACGCAAGGCCAAAAAGGCCCACAAGCTGAAAACGTAACTGTTGTTTAGTCATGTCATTGTTTGACATGACCGTTTTAACATCAGTCAGTCAACAACGTTTACAGACAAACAATTCAAATAATGGTCGGCGTTCAGCCGACCATTTTTTTATGCAGTGTCACCACTCTTCCCGGTCAAGAATGCGACCAAGCGCTCAGCGACGCCATTAACAATCAAGTAGAAGGCAGGCACGACGAATAGAGTCAGCAGCATCGCACTGAGCAGGCCACCAACCACGGTTAATGCCAGTGGGTGCATAATTTCTGCACCTTCGCCAATACCTAGCGCCAGCGGCAACATGCCGAGCACGGTCGTTAGTGTCGTCATTAAAATAGGTCGCAAGCGCACACTCGCCGCTTGCAGCACCGCCTCATGCATCGACAGTTGCTCGTCGCGACGACCTTTCTCAATATATTCAACTAGTAATATGGCGTTATTGACGACAATCCCAATCAACAAGACCACGCCGATAAGTACTGGCGCTGACAAGGCTGTGCTTGTCAGTTTTAAGATGCTAACAACACCAACTAGCGCCAGCGGTGCGGCAGTTAAAATCACGAAAGGATTGGTTAAACGCTCATATTGCACCGCCATGACCACGAACACCAAGAACAGCGCCAAGAGAACCACAGTTCGCAACTCGCGATTGGTTTCTTGGATGGTTTGCCACTGACCGGCATAAATCAAACTAAATGACTCCGGCAATTCGAAACCTTTCATGCGGGCGTCGACTTCTGCCATGATACTGGCCACGTCATTGACTGCCGTATTGATATCACCATTAATTCGAACAACTCGATTCTGATTTTCCCGCTCAATATGGGCTGGCCCCTCACCAAGCTGAAAACTCGCAACATCACGCAGCAATACCGGCGCACCTTGCACGCGATCAAGCAGCAAATTGCCTAAGACTTCTTCGTCATTGACCTGATCGCGCGGTAAACGCACGCGCACATCGTATTCATATTGACCATCGCGGAAGTACGACGGTACGGCACCGTCGACCGCGAGTCGAACCGCGCGACCAATTTCCGAGACCCGTAAACCTAAATCTGCGGCACGCTCGCGATCGACAATAATGCGCATCAATGGGCTTTGATCTTCACGGCCTACTTCAACCCCTTCGAGCCCCGGAATACCTTGCAGCAGCGCTGCTATCTCGCGCGCGGTTTCGCGTAATTCACGCAATTCATCACCGACGACACTAATTGAGAAGTCCGCGCCACCTGGGCTAAATTGCAATCCGCGAATGGATGGCGGGCGCACACTGATACGGGCGCCTGGCAAGTCTAAAGCGTCGAGCCGCTGCTGCGCTTTGGCAACCCACTGCCCTGCGGTCATGTCCGGTCGTTCGCGCGCAGGCGTAAGTTGAATTCGAATATTACTGGTACCGGGCCGTTCGTTAATAATACCGCCACCTAAATGACCACCAACCAAAGCGAACATGGTTTCAACGTGCGGCATATCCATGATGACTGCTTCAATTTGGCGTGCCGCCTCGTCAGTTTCCAGCGGCGGAGTTCCGCTCGGTAGCACCAGACGCACACTCACGCCTCCGTCATCAACTTGCGGTAAAAACTCGTTCCCTAAGTCGCTACCAACATTCACAATCACAACCACACCGGCAATAGCGGCAGCGACCACCACGTAGCGCCAGCGCAGAAGTTTCGCTAATGCTTTGACATAAATGGTTTGTAACCAGCCAATAAAACGCGCAAACCCACGAACGAGCCAACTGTTTTCAAAACCGCTTTGCCAACTGATTTTGGCAAGCAAGGCCGCTAGTGCCGGAATAAGTGTCAGCGCTGCGGCCAAGGTCGCTAATATCGCGAAAGAAATGGTTAGAATTAATTCTCGGAAAATCATCGAGGCATAGCCGGTGATCAACAAAAACGGTAAAACCGCAGCTAAATTGGTTAAGGTGCCTGCTGTGATTGCCGAAGAAACTTCAGCCGCACCTTGTTCAGCGCTTGCATCAATGCTCTGCGATTCATCCTTTTGGTGGCGGAAGATGTTTTCTAACATGACGATGGCGTTATCGAGCAGCAGCCCAACCCCAAGCGCAAGCCCGCCTAAACTAATGACATTGAGAGTGAGGCCACTGGCGCCCATGAGGGCAAAGGTCGCAAGGACAGCAACAGGAATGGATAAACCGACAACAAAACTTTTGCGCAAAGAGCCTAAAAACAGCATAACCATGAGCATCGCTAAAACACCACCTAGAACGGCGGCGGTACCGACACTACTAATGGCGCCACGAATGAAGTAAACCGGATCGTCAATCGGTTGAAAGCGAATATCGGCAGGTAAAAAGCCGCTTCGGTCCAATTGCAGCATAAGACTTTGCACGGCTTCGACGACATCCACCGTATTCGCTTCCGGTAACTTGGTCAGCGAAACCTGCACCGCAGGAGTACCGTTTAAACGTGAAAATAGACGTTGCTCACGAAAACCGTCACGAACTTCTGCGACTTCACTGAGGCGAATACGTTGGTCGGAGCCGGGGACTTGTAGAAGCAGATTAGCGACATCAGCCTCTGAGGTCAGCATACCATCGGTTTTTGCCATCACATCAAAACTTGCGGAAGTCATCCAACCTGCCGCCACGTCGACATTTTCCATCGCTAACAAATCGACAATATCCTGCATGCGCAAGCCGAAAGCGCGGAGGCGCTGCTGGTCGACAATGACTTCCATTTCGCGCTGCAATCCACCCGCGACTTCGACACCTGCAACACCATGAATTGACACCAGTTGCGGCGTCAGCTGATTCACCACCCAGTCACGCACAGCGACTTCACTGCGCACCGTTGAGCTGAAGCCTGCTTGCCAAACTGGGTCTTGTGACGGATCGCGTTTATACAGGCGCGGAGGTTCGGCATCAGGAGGTAATTGTGTCCGTGCTAACTCAAGTAGTCGTCCGGCATCCTGAAGGGCTAGGTCGAGGTTGGTACCAAGCTCGAAATGTAAATTTACATTGGTTCTTCCTTCTGACGCTCGGCTATCAATGAGCACCAAGTTCTCGACGGCGGCGAGATTTCTTTCGAGCACGCGCGTCACTTGCTCTTCCATCACCTCAGGCGCAACGCCTGGATGATTCACAGTAACTGTAATTTGCGGGTATTCAATATGCGGCAGGAGGTCGACCGGTAGGCGCTGAACGAAGAACAAACCGAGGACAAGAATAACGGCTGTCAGTGACAGCGTACCGATTGGGCGACGAATGGCCTGACTGCTGAGCCCGCGCATCCGCTAACCTCGCCAATTCACAATGCGCACGCGGGTGCCGTCGCGCATATCAATCGGATTGGTTGCTAAGACTACGGCACCAGCGTCAATGCCATCGACCACTTCAGTCCACTGGCCACGGGTAATGCCAGTTTGAATGATCACGCGCGTCAAACGGTGATCGATCACTTGATAAACATAGCGGTCGGAGCCATCTTCACCAATCGCTGCTGCGGGCACCGCTAGCGAATCTGGACGTGAGTCAACAATCAAGGGTAAACGCGCCAAAAAGCCCGGGCGAACACCGCGTTCGTAACTATCACTCGGCAGCAATACTTCGACATGAATTAAACGACTCTCGGCATCTGCCGCAGGAAAAATACGACGAATGCTGCCGGTGATGATTTCATCGGGCAATGCGTCTAGCTGCACCGGCACTTCCTGCCCCACGGCCAAATGCCGCACATCGCGTTCGGAAACGCCCGGTAAGATCACTAACTCATCCATTTTCGCGAGCACAAACAATGGCTCCCGTGGCTCAACCGCCTCGCCTTCCTGAATATAGCGCGCAGTGATCACGCCGTCTGTGGGCGCGGTAATAACACCAAAAGAAAGTCGTGTTTGCCACAAATCCCGTTCTGCGGTAGCAGCGGCATAGCTAGCTTCCGCTCGCTCTAGTTCCGCCCGCGCAATCGTTTGGGTATCGCTGAGTTGACGAATACGCTCAAGTTCTAACCGCGCTTCTTGGGCTCGGGCTTGCGCACGATTCAATTCCGCTTGCTGCTCAGCGACATCGAACTCAGCTAACCGTTGACCTTGCGTGACATAGTCCGATTCTTCAACAGCAATCGAACTCACCATACCTTGTGCCCGACTATTGAGATTAACAACAACACGCGGTTGCACTGTCGCCGACAAATTTAATTGTCGAGACAGATCTCGTGGCACAACTTCGTAAGCTGCTATCGGCGTTCTAGGTTGTTCACCTGCAGAACTATTTTGCTCAGTTTGCTCGGAGCAAGCAGTCAACAAAAGCAAGGTTGCTGCTGCGCTAAGCAGAGCAATATGCAGAGCTAGTCGCCGAAATTTTTGCGTTCTACCTTTTAATATGGTCATAAACTCATTACATCGGTTTGCAGGAAATTGTTCAATTTTTTTAGACCTGTGCACCTTGCAACACGATGAGTTGTGTATTTGCGGTGACATTGACCTGCTCGTTTAACGGCGGATTCATCACAGTTCGGCCATCGGGTTGTTGGTAACCGAGTAACACGGCCTGCTGAGCGAGTGCATGTTCACGCAATTCCGCAATGGTCACCGAGCGCTGCAATGCGGGTGGTGCGTAGCGAATGCCCATGCGCGCTCCCTCGGAACTGAGTAGCTGCTCGTACACCGTATGCAGTTGCGGATAAACCGCGACTTGAGCAAGCACATGCGAAACCACCACGGAACTGACTAACACTTCGTTATGGCTGTGGTCGACATAGGCTTCATTGCTCGGGTCGTGTAGCTCGACCATGATGTGCGGACGGAGGTCTGGGTTACCCTGCGCCAGCAAGTAATCGAGCACCATGAATGCGACAATACTGCGAGCGTCGGCTTCCTCGCCTGTGCCTAGACGGTCACTACTAAACAGCATCACCGCGTCATATTGATGGAGCTTCAATTCTTTTAGCACGGCTTCAAGGGTGTAGTCTGCTTCGCGCCAATTGATCTGTAACGGCATTTCGTCATCGGCATTTAATCCCCAACGCTGCTGTAATTTTCGCTGGCGCTCGTCAATACTCGATGTCGACACCGACGTCACTGCGAATTCAGTCCGCTGATCGGCAATAAACTGCTCGAGAAGCGCTGGTACACGGTTGTTCCAGCCGAGTAGCAGCACCTTGCTTTGGCGTGGGCGCGGCGGTGTTAACAGCAACTGCGGCGTCGCGATTGGTTTATGCGTCGCTGAGCTATTACGATGTTGAATGTCGCGAACCCGACCGGCTAAATAAAGAATTTCATCACCGGCTTTAAGTATAAAATCTGCCGGCGGCGCCAAATAGGAGTACTGCTCACCATTCTCTTCACGCAAGACACCACATGGCGTCACGTACAAAGCGCTGGCATACACCTGTTGCCACTTTTTACCGACAAAGTTAGCCGCTGTAGCAGGAATAAATTGCGGCTGATCCGCATCGACTAGCAATGCATTCACGGCACCTGAAAGCCCTGGATACAAGGTACTACGCATCAAAATTCGTGCAATTAAGAGATCGGATGCTACCACTTCTAGCGGCCCACTGTAGGTGTGGCGAGCAATTGCAATTTTCTGTGCATCCTGTAACTCGATGATCACTCGCGGCGGTAAGTTCGTTAGCTGCCTTGCTTGCAATGACAACAACACTTTGATGGCATCGGCGTCCGCGCTCAAGGTTTGCTCTGCAAAATTACCTCGCGACGGCACAATAATGGTTTGCGCTTGCTGAATGGCCACACGCTGCAGATGGTCTGGATTGAGCAATGAGCCGGACCGCAATACCACACGGCGACGCTGTTTGGTCGACCAAGGTTGCGCGAGAACCTCTTCACTTGGACCTTCGGTAATATTATCGGCTAATACGGCGATGCGATTGACTAAAGTCGCGGGAACTTCTGGGTGAATCAACTCATTAACCACCGGAATTGAGCGCGATGTCCAACCGAGAATAACCGTGTGTTGGCGAAACGAAACCGGTGTCTGCCCAAGCTCAAACTGACGCATTTGCCGAAAGAGCCATTGGGTCATGATCGCGACCAGAGTACCCATGAACAACACATAGCCGGCGACGGTGAGGAGTGTGGAGATAATGCGACGAGAAGTGCCTTCATCGTCACCTAGGTAACCCGGATCGGTTAAACGTAAAAATGACCACCACAGCTCTTCGGCGATGCCTGCGTCACTGCGCGCAAACACAAAAACTAAAAGGCCTCCAAGGACAGCTACTGCAACAACGACTCCCCAAGCTAAGAGTAATTGCAAAAGCGCACCGCCACCGAGCATACGCTCAAGCCAATATTTCAATCGTCCAACCGTACCTGAACGCAAACTCATGCTGATTTCCTTAAGATTTTTCGCTTGACGATCAGTTTAGCAGGAAAATTAATCATTCAATTGCTAGTTTCTTAATTAATCTGGAGGCTCGCCAGATTTCAACTTGTGATTTCATTTCAGGGTGCTAGTGTAAATAGGTACTCAACCAGAATAATAAACGGTTGCCACAAGAAGGAGTCTTTGCATGACCGCAAAAAGCAATTCGCGTTGGAAGTCGATGCTGCTGATGCCGGTATTTATTCCCGCCGTCGCTGTCATTACCTTGTTAGTGATTGGCACATTGTCGAACCCGGAGTTGGCCGGTGAGTTTTTCTCAGCCACCCTTGCTCGTATTACCGAAGATTTCGGTTGGTTCTATATGCTTGCAGTTGCCCTGTTTTTAATGTTTATCGTCATCGTTGGTATTTCCAAATGGGGACGAATCAAGCTAGGGCCCGATCACGCTGAACCGGAATATAGTTTCTTGTCTTGGTTCGCCATGCTGTTTTCCGCCGGCTATGGTATCGCCCTGCTCTTTTTCGGTGTTTCCGAGCCGGTCTTGCATTATGCCAGTCCCCCAGAAGGCGCGGCACTCACCGTTGACGCCGCCAAACAAGCGATGCAAATCTCCTATTTCCACTGGGGTTTCCATATCTGGGCTATCTATGGTCTGGTGGGCTTGGTTTTGGCCTATTTTTCGTTCCGCCACGGACTACCACTGTCCATGCGCTCGACGTTATATCCGATCATTGGCGAAAAAATTCATGGACCAGCTGGTCATGCCGTCGATACTTTTGCGATTCTCGGCACCATGTTCGGTATTGCCACCACCTTAGGTCTTTCGGTTATTCAAATTAACGCTGGCTTGAATTACCTGTGGCCCGGAATCCCGGTCTCCACAATTGTCCAAGTCATTGTCATCTTTGTCATCACCTTGATGGCGATCGCCTCCGTTGTCGCGGGTTTGGACAAAGGGGTCAAACGCCTATCTATTGTGAATATGACCTTGGTCATGTTCTTGTTGCTATTCGTATTCTTTGCCGGACCTACCGTCCATATTCTTGAGACTTTCTTGCAGAACACAGGTAGCTATCTCAATTACATTGTTGAGCGTACCTTTAATTTGCAGGCCTATAGTCGCAGTGACTGGATCGGCAACTGGACCTTGTTCATCTTTGGTTGGACAATTGCTTGGGCACCATTCGTTGGTCTCTTTATCGCCAAAATCAGTCGTGGCCGCACCATTCGCCAATTTGTCTTTGGCGTCATGTTAGTCCCAACCATCTTTACCTTTTTCTGGTTCTCAGTGTTTGGTGACACCGCGTTACATATGATCATGAACGAAGGTCTCGACACGCTGATTGCTGACGTACAGGCTGACCAAGCCATTGCGCTGTTCAAACTGTATGAGAATTTACCAATGACGAGCATTCTCTCGTTTGTCACCGTCGTGCTGATCATGACTTTCTTTGTCACCTCGTCTGACTCAGGCTCGCTTGTCATCGATTCGTTAGCCTCTGGCGGTCGTATGGACACGCCTGCCTGGCAGCGCGTATTTTGGGCAAGTTCAGAAGGGATTGTCGCTGCCGTGCTGTTACTTGCCGGCGGACTCACTGCCCTGCAAACTGCGGCTATTGCCAGTGCACTACCTTTCGCCATTATCATGCTATTAGCGGCCGTTGGCATGTGGCGAGCGTTGGTTATTGAAGGTCACCAATTCGACAGTTTGAAGAGCGCTGCAAAAATTCACCGTCGTGGCGTTCATTCTGGTGCCAACTACTGGAAAAAGCGCTTAGCGGGCCTGGTTGACTATCCGAGTAAAGCCAAAGTCGAAACCTTTATTCGCGAAACCTGCAAAGACTGTCTCGAAGAAGTACGAGCAGAGCTTGAGTCACAAAAATGGCAAGCAGAAGTATCACTCGAAGAGGATCCGACTCGAGTTGTTCTTCACGTCGACCGTGCTGACGCTGATTTCACCTACGAAATCCGCATTCGTGGCTATGCCCGCCCCGAGTTTGCGATGTTGCAGAAGCGCACAGAAAGTGACGAATACTTCCGTGCTGAAGTGTTTTTACGTCAAGGTGGTCAGGCGTACGATGTCTATGGTTTCGAAAAGGCTGATATCATCAATGATGTACTCAACCAATTCGAAAACTACTTGGCATTCCAGCACCACTCACCAAGTTCGTTACCTTGGGACGTGGCACAACATGACGACGACCTCAATATTGACGAAGAGCCTGAGGTGAAGAGCTAGGCGCTGCTGCGCTGCGAACCTTGCGGCTGATGCGCTTAGCGTATTAGCTGCTTGGTTGAGAGCCTAGCTGCTTGTTAGCTGCGGTTGGAAGCGAGGCTGCTCGTTCTCAGAGTATATGAGGCATGGATGCCGATTATAAGCCCCCAGGGAGGATGGGTTTACGGCGTCTCTGAGAATGAGTAGGCCGATTCCGAACCAAGCAGCTAACAGGCTAAACGGCGCTACAACTTAGCCCAACCGGAGCTTATGGTAGTAAACGATAATCGCCAAATGCTGGGTAGGTTTCAGCAAGGTAATCTTCGGTTTTCCGTAGCTCAGTTAGACGTTGGCAAAAATTTTCGCTACGTGCTTCGATGTCTGCGCCCCAAGCTTCCATTTCGGTTTCAAGGTTCGCCGCCATGGTTTCCATGCGTTGCTCGAAGTCTTCGATACCGCGTTGCCCACGCAAAAGCATGCGACCAACCATCATCATCATCGTACCTTTCGCATTGGTGATGAGGTCTTCCATTTCTTCTTCAATGGTTTCACCAATTCGGTCGCCAAATGCGTCTAATTGTGAGCCCTGAACAACAAACGTGCCGTTGTCCTCATATGCGATGGAGGCTAAATCACCACGCAAACGATCAGTGAGTTTGTCCATACGGCGAACTATCCGATGCCGCTTACCGAACATTTCACCAAACGTCATGGTTAATGCGTAATTCGTCATTTCAAGTGCCTCGTCAATCACTTGCACGACAAACTGAGTTTGTTCCGCAAGGCCGTCTTTGTATGCAACAAAGTGAGCACGGTCAGCTTCAGCAACGTCGATTGCTGCGCCATTAACAAACACTTGGCCATCTGCGTGAATACGAATCACTTCAGCTCCAGCGTCGCGTAACGTCAGCGCTTGCGGGCTGATATATAAGTCTTTATCGAGGGTCATATTACAGCTTTGACCGTCGATAACATGAAACGCATTGGTGCTCGATTTCTTCACCGGCGCTGAAGGCGCTTCAATCGCTGGCATGCCGCTTAAGCCACTAACTAAAACCATTGCACTGATCATCTTAATGTCTTCATTCATTTTTAAGAATTGTTTTCCTAAGTGAACACAGCAAGCTTTATGCCAAAATCTGTAATTCTTTGTTTTAACTAAAAAAGCCACGGTTGCTCACCGTGGCTTTTAGTCAATTTCACTAACCAATAGTGATTTCTATCACATTCGTTAGGTCAGCTATCACAGACCAATTTGCGCTTTACCTTGGTTAAACACAATATCAACCGGAATGTTGGCAGCCGCCAAACGGTCAAGATCAGCTTGTAACTGTTCACCGACGCCACCCATGTCACGGAATAAAGCTGCAACACCTTCATAGTCACCGTCGCCTTGCAAGCGCAAAATCAGTTCCGACAGGCTATTCATGGCGTTACGCATATTTTCCATATCGACACTGTAATAGCCGTTTTCGTCATGAATAAACGCGCCCTTCTCAGCAAAATAGTTAAAGCGAATCATGTTGGCTTGCCCATGCGCACTTGACGCACCGAAGCGCACGGAGCGGAAGATTCCAGCAAGGAAAGTTACATAATAGTCTTCCAGTTGTCCTTCGGTTAGCACGCCAGCTTCGAGCAACTGGGTAACCATGTATAAGCCAAGAATATCCGCTTTGCCTTCTTCTAGCGGCGCTGCGTATTCACGCAAAGCTTGTCGCACTGTGCTGCGGCCATCAATGGTATTCTTGATCCCGAGTCCGTGAGCGACTTCATGGAACATGGTGTTCGCGAAGAACGCATCGAAGGTAATGTGATCACGCTGATCGGGATGAATCAGCTCATCTGCAATCGGCAACAAGATTTCGTCGAACTTGGCCCGCATTGCATTTTTCAGCTGTGAACGGCGAGTGCCTTTCGCCAACTGTACTTCTTCATCATTCGGTAGGTTCACGGCAATCGTTTTACTGCCTGCGTTGGAATGACCTGCGTAGTACACAATGTCATAAGCATTAAGCTGAGCTTCTGCGCCTGGCTCTTCAGCTTTATATTCGTCGGCAACTGGTAAACCACGTTGCAACGCTGGTAGATGCTCTGCATAGACCGCAAGACGCTCGCTCCACTCGAGGTCTTTGACTAATACATAAGCCTCAAACCCTGCCTTGTAACCGAACAAGCGATCTTCATAGGTTTCAATCGGACCAATAATCACATCAATCACACTGTCAGTGACATCCATCCAAGCATAATCAGACGGCTGATAGTCATCGGTTAAGAACGCATCGGCACGCATGATTAAGTACTCTGCGAATTTCTCATCATCAGCCACTGCAGCCGCAGCACGCAAAATTGCGGCTGCTTTTTCCAGTTGTTCGCGATATTTCTCCGAGTAAGCCACAGTATATAGCTCACCCGCGTCGTTACGACGTACCAAAGTGTATAAGTCATCCTTACCGGCAAGTTCGGCTGCATCGAACTCTTCACGGGTCATATCGGCTGGGTAATAATTGGCGCCAGCAGGCTTGGGTCCATAACCTTGCAAGAATGGCTGCATATTATTTAACCGGTCCCATGGGCCGTAGTTAATTTCGGCAAATTGACGCACTTGTGGGTCTGGAATACGCGCCAAAAATTCCTGACGGTCACCAGGGTAAGCCTGCATCCAAAAGAGTTCATCCATAATATCAGCAGCATCAATTAAGAGGCTCACCAGCTCTTTTTGTGCCTCAGATAAATGTGAAATATCGACACCCATTTCGACCGGAACATAGATGTCGAGGCGCTCTTGGGCCGATGGCATTAACACATAAGCTTCTGGTTCAGCTGACACGTCTGGGGTTTGCGGTGCTTGCCCGCAGGCGGTTAATAACAGTGCTGCGCCAACGGCTATTGCAGCACTAGAACGAGCAAATTTAGCTAGTGTACGCATGGGTTTTTCCTCTTGGTTGTTCCCATCTTCTATTTGTAATCACAACTCCTGCATGATACACAAAAACAACACGAAATATACGGGGGTTGGCGTGACAAAAATGACAACGATTCTAGTAATACTCATCATCGCTGTTGCGGTTTGGTGGTGGATTTGGTTAAACCCGTACAGTTTTAACTTCTCGGAAACCACGCTCGAAATCGACCAAGAAGCGGAACACCGGGTGTTTGCCTTCGGAACTTTAACCAACCCATTGGTTCGAACCATTGTCATTCGTGCTTATGTGCCAACTGAACCTGCGGAGCTTGAAGGTTATCGTCGCTATCGGTTAGATTTGTTGCCAGAAGACGATGCAGTGACCGAAGGACGAATTTTTTACGTTAACGCCACCCAATTGCGTCGTCTCGACCGTTACGAACGGGTTGGCGTACGTTACGAACGCTATTTGTATTACCTCGCTGATGGTAAACCAGCTTGGGTTTATCGACGCATCAGTGAGATTAATCCGCCCATCGATGCAGCTGACATGGAGTAATTGAGTATGGCTAAACCGGAACTGACGACCCCACCACAGCGACACAATGCGGAGGGTAACGAGCGGGCGGTCGGTGTTGAAATCGAATTCGGCGATCTCAGTTTGGATGCGACGACTGACGTTCTTTTAAAGTTTCTCGAGCGTCACTGTGACAACTGCGAAGTAAGTGCTCAAGGACGCTATGAAAAAACCATTCAAGGCGACGCTGCTGGTGATTGGGTTATCGAATTTGATTACAGTTATCTGAAGAAAATGGGACGTGAACAAGAACAAGATGATTTTCGAGCGGCCGCAGAGAAAAGCCTCGCTTGGGTTGCCGAAAGTGTGGTTCCTGTTGAAGTGGTAAGTCCGCCCTTGCCGCTTTCGCGGTTAGCGGAAGTGGAAAACTTAATGGATGATTTGCGTGCAGCGGGTGCCCGCGGCTCATCTGACAGTTTAGCCTATGCATTTGGTATGCAACTCAATCCAGAGCTACCCAGGCTCGATAGCGATACGATCATGGCGCATATCAAAGCATTTTTGTGTTTATACGACTGGCTGTTGGCACGGATTAACCCAGATATTTCTCGTCGTATCAGTAATTACATTGACCCTTTTCCAAACGAATATCTGCAACTGGCTCTCAACTCAGATTATTGGCCAGATTTAGAAACCTTAATGGATGATTACCTAAAACATAATCCAACCCGTAACCGCGCCCTCGATATGTTGCCGCTATTTCGGCATCTTGACGCGGACAAACTTGTTGCCGCTGTTGATAGTAAACTCGTCAAAGCCCGTCCCACTTTTCATTACCGTTTACCAGGGTGTGAAATTCATGACCCAAACTGGGGCTTGCATAGTGTTTGGAATGACTGGATAAAAGTGGAACAATTAGCCGCGAATAAAGAGTTGCTCGATAATTGTGGTCAAGCATTTCTAAAAAATCACAGTAAGTTATTTAGTAGCTTCGGTAAACAATGGTTACAACAGCTAGAGCAGGATTACCTGCCGCAACTTGACGAACGGACCAAGAAGAAATAAATGCTTAAACTCTCGGATTTTTTAGCCGTCTCGCGAGCGAAATTCCTAACGCTCACCCTTGTCTGCTTATTACTTGCACTTGCTGTCGGTTACTATTATTCCGGTTGGCCGCCACGCAGCACGCTGTTTTTAGTCACCGTTGTGGCGATTTTTGCTCATGTAAGCGTGAACGCTTTAAACGAATACATGGATTATCGCAGCGGGCTCGATTTCAAAACACGGAAAACCGCGTTTAGTGGCGGTAGTGGTGCGCTCGTCCGCAACCCGAGAATGGCTCGCTGGGCGTTAATACTAGCCCTAGCCAGCTTGCTTATCGTAATGGTCGCTGGCCTAACCATCGCAAACGAATACAGCTTTAGTTTACTTTGGCTCGGTATTCCAGGTGTCTTACTCATCCTGCTGTACACCAAGCCGCTCAATCAAGAGCCTGTCTTATGCTTGATTGCGCCAGGCGTTGGCTTTGGATTATTAATGACGCTTGGCGCCGCTTGGGTGTTTGCGCGGGAGCTCAATTTGATGATTTGGGTACTCGCCGTGGTGGTGATGTTGTTGGTGAACAACTTGCTGTTGCTGAATCAATTTCCAGATTGTGAAGCGGACGAGTCAGTCGGCCGTTTTCACTTTCCAATTATGATTGGCCGTCGTCGCAGCGCTTGGCTTTTCTCTGGTCAGTTAGTACTCGCTTACGCGATTGTCATCGTTGCTGTGTGGAATCAAGTCATTCCAGACTTAAGTATCCTCGCACTCTTTTCTGCGCTTCTAGCACCAAAATTAATCAAAGGCGTGCATCGATACGCCGATGACATCCCACAGCTCGTGCCGTTTTTAGGGCTCAACGTGGCACTCATCCACGCCTTTATTCTGCTACTCGCATTGGGGATTGCTTTGGACTAAAAGCAGCATTAAGAATCCGTCGGCATATACCGTGACCAAAAGTCTTGCATCACAGCCCTTGCCTCTGCATTGGGCAACATACCGCTCGACAAATAACCATGGCCAATCGTGAGTAATCCCCAGACGGTCGACGACTCATTCAGGTTGTACTCACCTAGTTTCTGCAAAGCCTCGACAAAGCGCTCTTCAGCAACCAAGGCACCAAAGATAACCCGTATTTCAGTCATGCTAGGTTGAGTACCAACAAGACTAATGGCCTCGTCGACATAACCAGCATCGATAAAGTCTTGAATGACAACAAATGGTGAAACCCGCCATGAACTGAGCAGCTCATCAAGTTTAGTGGGGTCGTTAAACAACGCTTGCAAATGACGTTGGCCACGCTCTTCTTCCCCAAGCATCCCGTATGCATAGCCCAAAGCGTAATGGAACTCAGGTTCTGGAATTCGCACTTCGTCATCGTTGATCTTTGCGGCTATATCGATCAACTCGATGGCATGTTGCTCGAGGCCTTGGTCAAGCATCTCCGCACTAAACGCACATAAAACCTCAGTGAAATAGTCGGGGTTCTGCAAATAGCTGTAGGTTCGAGCGAGAACATCTCGTTTTACCTCGGCGAACGTGCTTTCGTCACCCAGAGTGGCAAAAGCTTTTAAAAACGGGATGGACAAACGGACGTTAATCAACTCAAGCCCTGAAAACGAAGCCAACTGACGGTATGCCCGTAACAACGCATCACGCGCCTCGTCAGCACGCTCAAGCCGCAACGCCTGCTGCACTAAATCATTAAAAGAAATTATATTCCGGTAAAAGGTAAACTGATCCTCATCATAAAGCGCGGAAAATGCCCTATCAAACCCATCGAGAACAAAGGTCACCGCTTGCGATTCTCGATTTGCGAGTAAGAGCACGGAAACCCACTCAGCTGTGAATCCAAGCAACTCAGTTTCCATCAACGATAATTCATCGAGTAGACGCTGAGCCGCATAGCGATCATCGCGTTGCAAATATCGCTCAATCAGGATCAAGCTGAAGCGGGCAATATAATACGGCTCGTCGATTTGCTCTAAATGCCGTTCTACGGCGAGGAGGTTATCTTGCTCAAGGTAGAACTCCACCAGCCGTGCCCGCGAATTATCATCAATGATATGGAGTTCAAATAAGTCCTCAACGTGGTCGCGCAATTGCTTCGTGCGTTCTGTGTTGGGTGTGAATTGACTGACACGCAGTAAACGAAGATAGAACGTCCACTCATTTTGCGCGAAATACGGCTGTAAGCGGCTGATGTCATCAAAAGCCGCAAGTAAATTGTCAACTTCACGGTCGACAATCTCAGGTGCCGTTTCACTATCAATCAATGCCGCGGCAAATTGTAAAAGAAACATCGGACTGTTCTGTCGAAAATCGCTTTCAGCGAAGATAGTTCGCGCCAGCGCATAGGGATGTAAACGCGGATCTTCAAGGGCTTCGCGCAGCGAGCGTCGCTCAGTTTCAGTTTCGATAAGACGAACTTCCGCTGCTGCTGTATCGTGTTTTTGTAGCACCTCAATATCGGCATTCGAGCCCATATCTGAGCACGCTGATAAAATTGAAATCAGCGTGGCGTATGCAAACAAGCGAGATGTCACCTTAACGCGGCTCACAACGCAGAACCTCCCGATTCCATCGGCATATAGCGAGACCAATGTTGGGCCATGAATTCGCGGGCTTCGGCGTTTGGCAGTTGTCCTTGTTTGAGATAACCGTGAGCCACTTGCAGTAACATGACAATATCAAAGACCGGATCGATGCGTTGCTGAGTAATCACTTCAAGCGCTTCAAGATAGCGTTCTCTGGTAATCAATGCGTCAAACACCATCCGCGAATTTGTGAAACTCGGCGACCGACCGATCAGCGCTTGTACTTCCTCAATGTAACCTGCGTCGAGTAGATGAGTGAGCAGGACATTTTGACCGATCTCTAAAGACGTCATGAGCTGCTCTAACAAGGTGAAATCGTTCAAGAGCGGTTGTAAATAGGTTGCGCCTTTCTGTTCGTCACCCAATACACCATACGAATAGCTCAACAGAAAATACAGGACTTCTGGGGCAACGCGTTGTTCTTTATCGTTAAAGAGTGCGACTTGATCAATAAATTCGAGGCCCGCAGACTCTAACTCAAGCTCCTGCATGATGTTACTGAAGCCAAAGACGATTTGGGCGAAATTCTCGCTAGTTTCCAATAGTGCATATAACCGAGCAAACAAGTCCCGTCTCGCTTCGGCAAAAAGAGCGTCGTCATCAAGTGCTTTAAAACCTTGTAAATAAGGTAATGCACCGCGAAGCAGGTACCAGTCACCCGGTGAGTTTTCCAGCCCATAGCGATACCCCTGCACCAATGCTTCGCGTGCTTCCGTTTCGCGTCCGAGTGCCTGCAGGTTTTTAATAATCGTGGTGAAATTGTGCGCATGCGTAAAGAACATGCGTGGCGTATCGGACGTGAGTGTAGCGAGAATAGCGTCGCGACGGTCGAGTAAAAATGCAATTGCTTGCTCGCGACGGTTCGCATCCAGCAGAACTTTAATCCAGTCATCAATGAAATAATCGACCCCTTCCAGATCGCGACTGAGTTGGTCGATCAACAACTGGGCAGCACGTTCTTGCTCATGTGCAACATAGCCCTTAATTAACGGTAAGCCGAGTATAAATCGACCGAACCGGTCTTCCACTCGGTCATAATGACGGCGAGCATCGTCAAGCTGACCTCGTTCGATGTAAAAATCAATCAACTCGCCACTCGCATTGAGATCAAACGTATTCACTTCGGCGTAGTTTTCAATCTGTAAACGCAATCGCTCGGTGCGTTCGTGGTTGGCTGTCTGTTGGCTGAATCGCAACATGCGGATATAAAACATCCACGGACTTTGCGCGTAAAACTCTTGCTGACGACTGATCTCATCGAACTCCTGAATGAGTTGGTTAAGCTCCTTTTCGACTAAGTCAGGAGCTACTTCAGCGTCAAGTAACGTGGCCGCGAATTGGAATAGAAATGTTGGCGCCTGCGCTTTTAGTTCACTTTGCTCAAACATGGCTCTTGCCAAGGCATACGGATGCAAACGCGGATCGTCAAGCGCTTCACGCAACGAACTGCGGGAAGTCGCCGCTGCCAGTTGTTCCATGTCGCTACGCAATTGTTCTTGCTGTAATACTTCAATATCCGCGTCCTGAGACAAGTCAGAGCAGGCAGGTGTCAAAGTTATAGACAGTATCGCAAGACTGATTGGTAGGATTTTTTTCATCGCAGGATTCCTTGCTAAAATTATTCGTCCATTGGCATGTAACGTTGCCAGTTCAGCGCCATCACTTCCCGTGCTTCTGCGTTGGGCAGTATTTCTTGTTCCAAATAGCCTTTGGCAACCATTAATAGGAAGAATGCTTCGTTTATTGCGTCCATATCGAGTATCGCGATTTGCTCTAATGCGTCAACAAAACGTTGATCAGCAGTTAGTTTTTCAATCAGCATGTATTGCAGCCAGAATGAGTTGGTAGCGCCAATATAATCTTTTATTTCGTCCACATATCCAGCCTCAAGCAAATATTCCACGGCCTTCATTGAACTCGACAAAGTGCTCTCAAATAGAGTTTGAAACCGATATGAATCGTTCAATAAAGGCTGCAGATAGTAGTCACTGCGCTCAGAGTGGCCTAGTGCGCCGTAAGCGTAACCGAGGGAAAATGCGAACTCTGCAGCTGGAATCCGTTCGTTGACATCGTTATAGCCAGCAACCACATCAAGAAACTCAAGGGCAAATTCTTCTATCTCAAGTGCTTGAGTATTAAAAACAAAATTCGCCATGAACGAATGAAAATCGTCCTCTTCGAGGTTCTGGTAAATACGATTGAAGACCCAGTTCTTTACTTCATTAAAGAGTACCGGCTCGCCGAGCGCTGCAAAACCCTTTATGTATGGAAGTGTCGCCTGTAATAAATACCAAGACTGAGGTTCATGTAAAAGTGAATAACGATAGCTTGTCAGCATTGCTTCTCGCGCTTCCTCGTGTCGACCTAACTCTTGCAACAGGGTCGTTCGTGTTAAAATCTCATTCGGTAACGAATAGAAGTAATGATCATCGGCGCCGCTGAGTTGTTCGAGAATCGCCTGTGTTGAATGTAAAACAAAATCAACCGCTTCTTCGCGGCGGTCTGCGCGAAGCAAAATAGCCACCCAATCTTTGATAAATTGCTGCAACCACTCCGGCTGCCGTGCTGTGTTATCAATTAACCGTTGTGCCTCATAGTAATCACCGCGTTCGAGGTGCGCATCAATCAACTCAAGCGAAAAGCTAGTGCGGGCGAAGCCCTCACCTAAACGCTCAAGGTGATACTCGGCGCGGGCAAGGTCGGCCCCTTCAAGGTAGTACTGCAGCAGCTCGATATTAGAGAACGACTCATTTCCCTCCGCTTCAATCAACGCTTCCACTTGCAAACGTAATTGCTCGGTACGCTCATGGTTCGCTGTTTTCGAGCTCATTGCGAGTAAGCGCATGTAAAAGATCGACGAGTACTCAGCAAGAAACTCGTTTTGACGACTAATTTCTTCAAATGACTGCAAGAGCTCTTCAATTAAATCGTCAATTAGGTCTGGCGCGGCTTTAGCATCGAGCAAAGTCGCGGAAAACTGCACTAAAAAGGCAGGCGTTTCAACACGAGCACCGCTTTGTTCAAAAACAGCGCGGGCTAATGCATACGGATGTAAGCGGGGATCTTCAAGAGCAGCTCGCAACGTATTGCGTGCAGTATCGGCTTCTAATCGTTGTAACTGTGAAATTTGCTCGGTTTGCTTATGCAATATTTCAATTTCTGCATTCGAATTCAAATCCGAACAGCCATTGAGTCCAACAAGTAATGGCAAAGCCAAGGCAGCACAACGCAATGCCTTGGCTTGAGGTTTAACACCAGAAAAATTATCGCAGGTCGAACGTGCCTGCTGCACCAGGGAAGACCACTGGGCTTTCAAAACCATCCTTGCTAACACTGGCAACTCCGAAGAAGTAATTGTCGATCACGACGTTCCGTAAAGTAAACTCAGTTACATTACCCACGTCGCGACTAAATTGCCAGTTCGGCGCATCGGTATAGCGCCAATAAATGCGGTAGCCAGCAACATTGTCTGCATCTTCCTCGCTGGCAGGCGCCCAACTAAGTGTCGTGTGAGGTTGTACTGCACCGCGAATTTCAACGTTACTCGGTGGCGCTGGTGCCCATGCCATGCTCGCTAGCGTCACTGCATTTAACGCCGTGAGTTTGGCGGCATAGTCGAAGTCGACATATTCAATAGTATCGCCGAAATGGCGTCCGTCTTCGTTGCGTAAGTCTTGATGCTGGCGGTCATAGTGCTCGTTGGTTTCCATAATACGTACACCCGGAAAGCCGACATCATTAAACGGACGATGATGCCCGCCACGACCAAATCGGTCTAAACGATAAACAACCATGACATCCAAATTCGGGATATAACGGTCAGCCATCCAAGATATATAACGAGCTAAGTTACGGCTAGGCGAGTCGACTTCACCACCAGTAAAACGGCGGCGGCGAGCATCTTCTTCAGTCTCGTTCATGCGCGTGCCTTCAGCAAACACCCGGGCGGTGGTATTGTCGATCACGCCATTAATTCCCGCGATGTTACCGATCATGTCGTTGTTTAATACCGCATGTAAGCGCCAGCCTTCCTCAAGTGCTTGTCGGGCCAAAATCTCACCACCAAACAAGCCTTGTTCTTCACCGGCAAGGGCAGCGTACACAATCGAGCCATTAAATTCATACTGGCTGAGAATTCGTGCTGCTTCTAAAGTCCCAGCAACACCAGAGGCGTTATCATTCGCACCCGGAGATTCTGAGGTATAGTCCATGACATCTGTGACACGCGAGTCAATGTCACCCGACATCAGAACATAACGTCCCGGGTCGGTCTTACCACGTTGAATAGCAACAACACTGACCACGTCTACAGGGTTGGGAATCCGCGGAGTTCCTTCAATAATATCACTGCTATAGTAAACTTCTAAGCAACCGCCGCAGGCTGCTGAAATACGTTGAAACTCATCATAAATCCAACGTCGGGCAGCACCAATACCATACGTTTCGGACTCGGTTTCCGACATAGTGTGACGGGTGCCAAAATCCACTAGAGTTTGGACATCACGGCGTAAGTTCTCAGGATTTGGCGCTACGGCGATATCATGGAGCTTCGTTTGATCTTTATAGCTAACCGCTTGGGCGTGAGCAGAGCTTGCGAATGCCGAGCCCAAAAGTAGTAGTCCCGTGGTGGCGAGTACAACAGGGTTAATCACTGACTTTTCAATGCATTTCATGGATTGCCTCATTGTCTTTCGTACAAATGATTCATTACTTGAATCGAAGTTGTCTAATTTTTCTGGCGAAATATGTCGCAAACTGGCAAAGTCACCATATAACAAAAAGAGTCCAAACCAATAGAGGAAAACCCTGTGTTTACGACCAAACTACGAATTTTTGCAGGTGTAACGCTGAGCGCCTCGCTATTTCTTGCTGCCTGTTCACCAGCACCTGAAGTTGTACAACCTGCTGACCCAGCATGGACAAACGCCGCCACAGCACAACAACAGTTAGAGTCCGGAGCTCTCACCAGTGTCGCTTTGGTGGAGCATTATCTTGCTGCGATTGCCGCGAACAATGCACAGGGATACGAAATTCGTGCGATTATCGATGTTAATCCAGAGGCACTAACGATCGCAGCTGAACGCGACCGCGAACGTGCAGCGGGTCAACTCCGAGGGCAATTGCATGGTTTGCCGGTCATCTTAAAGGCGAATATTGCGACCGCCGATAGCATGCCAACAACTGCTGGCGCGGAAGTCATGCAAGGCTTTACAACTGCAGTTGATGCTGAGCTCGTGCAACAATTGCGCGATGAAGGTGCCATTATTTTGGCCAAAGCCAACCTTTCTGAGTGGGCAAATTTTCGTGGTCAGAACTCTATTTCCGGGTGGTCTGGACTCGGTGGCCAAACTCGCAACCCGCATGTTTTAACCCACAATCCGTGTGGCTCAAGTTCAGGCTCTGGGGCGGCTGTTGCTGCCGACTTCGCGTTACTCGCAATCGGCACCGAAACGGACGGCTCAATTATGTGTCCGGCATCAATCAATGGTGTCGTCGGAATTAAGCCAACGCGAGGAACGGTTTCAGGGCACGGCATCATTCCAATTGCGTCGGCACAAGACATTGCTGGTCCTATGACCCGTTACGTCTACGACGCAGCTCTCTTACTTGATGCCATGATCACACCCGACGCTGCTGACCAATTCGGTGTGTCATTAGCACGCGCCAGTCAAGCGCCATACTCCGGCGAGCCGGTGGTATTAGTACGCGCTTGGGACGAACGTTTCACTGGCGTCAAAGAATTGACCGACCGCACCGCGAACTTGCTGCGCGCACAAGGTATCGAAGTCATTGAAGTGCCAGAGTGGCGTTTACCGCCAGAACTTGGTCAAGCCGAATTTGAAGTATTAATTTACGAGTTTCAACGGGATCTCAATGCCTGGCTTGCTGAATTCGGAGCTCCCGAACAAGCGCAAGATATGAACGCCATTATTGCCTATAACCAAGCGAACGCTGAGCGGACCTTAGCGCTGTTTGGTCAGGAGTATTTCGAAGCGGCTGCTGCGCTTGACTTAGCCGAAGCTGAAGCGAGCTATTTGCTTGCTTTGAGTACCGGTCGCGAACTTGCCGAAGCACACCTTGATCAATACCTGAAAGAGCTTGGCGTAGCCGCTATTATTATGCCGTCTTATGGGCCTGCATGGCCAATTCCACCCGGTGAAGGACCCGGCTATAGCTTTGGCACCTCAACAGCGGCGGCCGTTTCTGGTTACCCATCGATCACTGTGCCATCCGGTCGCGAAGATGTGCGCCCTATCGGCTTAAGCATAATCGGTTTACCATATAGTGAACCACAGCTGCTGAGCCTCGCCACCCTCATTGAAGACGTTGTCGGTGGCTTCCAACGCCCGCAGTTTTTACCTGAACTGCCATCAACCGACGCTGAATAACTTATTCATAGCGAGAGTGGGCCAATACCCCACTCTCGCTGACGATAACTCTGTCGTTTACTGGTTAAAAACCGAATTATTTTAGGAACTTAAACTTAACCGTTAGTGTATTAAATATTAATAAACGCTAATATACATGACCTCGATCAAAGTTCATTAAAGTCCCTTGATTTATAGTGGGTTTGTCATTTTCGCAACCCCTCTCGGAGGCAGTATGGACTTTGCCCGCCGCGCAATTCTTGGTCAAATTGCAAAGCTAACCGCTGGCGCTGCACTTGTGCCGCTTGCCAGCATCACCATGTCATCATCTGCGGTCGCTTCACCGATCAATAGTCAACCAGCGCGACGTGAAGGCGACGCGAGCAAGCGCTACGGCATGCTCATTGACCTGCGTCAGTGTATCGGCTGCCAAGCTTGCACAGTGTCTTGCCATATTGAGAACGAAGCGCCATTAGGCAACTTTCGCACCATTGTTTCTCAATACGAAGTCAGCAATGAAAGTACTGGCGATTTCGCTACCATGATGTTGCCGCGCTTATGTAACCAATGTGAGAACCCTCCATGTGTGCCTGTCTGTCCAGTGCAAGCCACATTTCAGCGCAAAGACGGCATCGTTGTCGTCGACAATGAAGCCTGTGTTGGCTGCGCTTATTGTGTTCAGGCGTGTCCATACGATGCTCGGTTCATAAATAAAAAGACGCAAACGGCCGACAAATGCACCTTCTGCGCACATCGTCTCGAAGCTAACTTACTGCCTGCTTGTGTCGAGTCATGTGTTGGCGGTGCCCGCATTATTGGTGATATGCGTGCCCCCAGCAGTCAAATTAGCAAAATGATTGCCCAACACCGCAGTGAGCTAATGGTTTTAAAACCAGAGCAAGGCACCCTACCGCAAGTTTATTACCTCGGTATGGATGAACGCTTCTTATCACGGCCTCAGGCCGAACCTGCCCTTTGGGATGTGCGTGATATGGACGGCAAGGAGATTGGTTATGAATTCCTCGATCATTGAAATCCTCACCCCGCGTTATGAATTAGCTTGGTACCCTTGGGCCGTGCAATATTTCTTTTTAATTGCAATTTCATACTCCGCGCTATTGCTCAGTTTACCGGGCACCATAGGTCGCGGCCAGTTGGCTCAACGCTGGCAGCCGATGGCTCGTCTGGCCTTATTAATCACGTTAACCTGCACCTTGGTCGCACCGGTTGCATTACTCGCGGACCTGCATCAACCCATGCGTTTTTGGCACTTCTACACCAACGCAACACCAACCTCATGGATGTCGATTGGCAGTATCTTGCTACCGCTCTACTTGATTAGTGTTTTGGCGTATGTTTGGCTTGCCTGGCGTCCCGCGCTCCAAAAAGCAAGAGCAGGCAGCGGCTTCCGCCCTAGTATAGCGAAAGTACTCAGTTTCGGAGATTGGCAAGCGAGTCGAGCTATCCTAACAACGGTCGCCTTGGTCGCCACACTTTTTGCCTTCGGCATTATGCTCTATACCGGTGCCGAAATTGCCATCATTAAAGCTCGACCATTGTGGCACACCAATTGGTTGCCGATCATGTTTGTCACTACCGGCATGGTCGCTGCTGCTGGCCTCGTTATACTGCTAAATCGTTGGATGTCACCAGAGCGAGAAGGTCGTGAGGACATCAACCGCCAAGGCCTTAAAGTTATCCTCATTGCGATGCTGATTTCAGCATTAGTGGCAACCGCCTGGTTCGTCAGTGGTTTTTCAGGCCACAGCGATTCTGTTGCCGCCGCACTTCAGTCGATTCAGGCAAATAGCGATTGGCGACTTAGCGCCATTTGGGCGCTAGTCGCTGGTGTGACCTTGTTCGTTTTAGCCGGCTTAGCACTCAAGGCCGGCAACCAAGCAAGGTCAGTATTGAACTGGGCTTGGATTGTCGGTCTGCTTGCCTTGCATGTGGGTTGGGCATTCCGTTGGATGGTTTTGATGGAAGTGCAAACCGTTGCCAAGAACACTGCCGGCTACTATCAACTGGTGGTCGAGCTCGGCTCTTATGGTCTCATGGGTATTATTGGAACGTTCGGCCTCTGGCTTGCCGCCCTGCTGCTCATCGATCTCTTTATTCCTTGGCAAGGTAAAGCTCAACTGGAGGCGCAACATGGATAAGAATCGTCGTAATTTTCTGAAAGGCGCAGCAGTCGTCGGTGGCACAACCGCCTTTGCCGCAGGCTATTCGGGACCGTTACAGAAAATTGGTAAGGGCGCCCTCACAGGCAGTGCCGGTACCAAAGCCAAAGACCGCATTCACGGTAACTCACTAGCACCTGAATACATAGTTGACCCAGCCTCAGGCAAAGTGCAATTGAACCCTGAACAACGTATCGCCTTTACTGTGTGTTACGGCTGTACCACCAAGTGTGGTGTACGGGTTCGCATTGATGACCGTGAAAACAAAGTTCTGCGAGTCTCAGGTAACCCTTATCATCCGCTTTCTGCTGACCAGCATCTGCCGGAAAAAACACCAGTGATGGAAGCTCTGCGCAACTTAAGTAACTTTCAAGATCAAGGCCAGCTCAACCGTTCAACTGCTTGTGCGCGTGGCAATGCCGCCATGGCGCAGTTAACCAGTGAACAACGCGTAACTGAATGCTTAAAGCGCGTTGGCCCGCGTGGCAGTCAACAATGGCAATCGATTCCATTCGAGCAATTGATTGAAGAAATTGTCGTCGGTGGCAATCTCTTTGGCGAAGGTGCTGTCGAAGGCCTGCAAGATATTTATGGCCAAGAACCACTCGACCCGCATAATCCGGAATACGGCCCTAAGTCAAATCAGTTGTTAGTGATGGAAGCCACTGATTATGGCCGCTCGGCTATTCTCCAACGCTTTACCATGAATGCTTTTGGTACACGTAACTACGGTCACCATGGTTCCTATTGTGGTCTGGCTTTCCGTATGGGTTCAGGCGCAATTTTTAATAACCTCCAAACCAATACGCACAGCAAGCCAGATTACAATAACGTACGTTTTGCCTTATTTGTCGGCACAGCACCGAGCCAAGCGGGTAACCCGTTTAAGCGCCAAGGTCGATTACTCGCTGAAGCGCGGGCAAAAGGCAAACTGGAGTATATGGTGATTGACCCGGCATTGAATGTCGCTGCTAATCATTCAAGTGGCGATCGTGCTCGCTGGGTACCGATTAAACCTGGAACGGATACCGCACTAGCAATGGGCTTAATTCGTTGGTTATTAGAAAACCACGGCTACAACCAAGCCTATTTGGAAATTCCCGGTAACTACGGTGCAAACCTAGCCGGTGAACGCGGCCATTCAAACGCTAGTCACTTAGTCATCGAGCAAGATGGGCATCCAAATCAAGGTAAGTTTCTACGCTTATCCGATCTTGGCCAAGCTAAAGCAGGCGACGACAATGATTATCCGGTAGTGATGGACGCTAACGGCGAATTAGTTAGCTCAGAGAGCGTCCGAGCTGCACAACTCTTTGTTGACCAGATTATCGAAACAGCCAACGGTTCCGTTCAGGTAAAAAGCAGTCTAACGAAACTGCGCGAACAAGCGACTGCCCATGATTACACTGTGTATGCCAAAGAAACTGGTATTCCGGTGGAAAAAATCAAGGCGATGGCAAAGCGTTTTGCCGAGCATGGTCGTCAGGCTGTGGTCGACACCCACGGCGGCATGATGTCGGCGACCGGCTTCTACGCTGCTTTTGGCCTGAACATGCTGAACGTGCTTGCTGGCAGTATCAATCAGCGTGGTGGTATGGCCGTCGGTGGCGGTGTCTTTAATGGCAATGGCACAGGGCCGCGTTATAACCTCAGTGATTTCCCTGGGAAAACTGGCCCACGTGGCTTATTCCTATCACGTTCACGCATGCCTTACGAAAACTCGTCAGAATATCGCCGCCGCGTTGAGGCCGGTGAAAATCCGTATCCTGCCAATGCGCCGTGGCGCCGTCTTGCACCGCCTTTATTAACTGAGCACCTGCTCTCTGGCCTCGAAGGTTATCCTTATCGAGCGAAAGCTTTAATCAGTTGTATGGCGAATCCGCTATACGGACAAGCAGGATTAACCAAGATCATCGCTGACAAGATTTCTGATCCAAAACGCTTAGGTCTCTTTGTTGCAGTTGATGGTTTTATTAACGAAACCAATCGTTACGCTGATTATATTGTTCCCGACTCGGTCATGTACGAAGTTTGGGGCTTCACCGGTGCTTGGCGCGGAACCTTAACGCAAATGACAACTGCCTGTTGGCCGGTTGTTGAGCCACGGCAGGTGAAAACGAAAGACGGTGACCCCGTTTGTCTTGAGTCATTCTTTATCAACGTGGCGAAACGGATGAAGCTTCCTGGCTTTGGTAAAGATGCACTCAGCGACGCCAATGGTAATCGTTACGACTTCGACCGCCCGGAAGATTACTATTTACGTGCCGCAGCGAATATTGCCTTTCAAGGGCAAGCGCTGCCAAAAGCAAGTGCCGAAGACATCATTGCTGGTGGCGTTGAGCCGCTCATGGACCGCATTACCACGATATTGAAAGCCGAGGAAGTCGGCCCCGTTGCTCACTTGTACTCACGTGGTGGCCGCTTCGAAGACGCGAGTGAAAGCTACCAAGGCGATAAAGTCAAACATGCTTGGACCCGACCACTGTGTGTTTATAACGAGGACGTCGGCACCACCATCGACAGTTATAACGGCCAACGCCACTGCGGTGTACCGTCTTTCCAGCAAGCGCGTTTCTGGGATGGCAGTTTAATGCGTGATCATTTCAGTGAACAAGACTGGCCACTCTTAGCGTTCTCGTTTAAGTCTAACCTGATGAACAGCTACTCAGTGGGTATGGAACGCTTGCGTATGCTCAAGCCCTACAATCCGGTACTGATGAATCGCAAGGATGCTGCGCGCTTTAACATCAAACATGGCGACACCATCGAAATTGAGAGCCCAGGTGGCAAAGTCATTGGTTTAGCGTTAGTCAGCGATAGTGTTGTGCCGGGCGCCTTAGGTATCGAGCATGGCTTTGGCCACACTGAACTTGGTGCTGCTGAGCATACCATCGACGGTAACAAGCAGATTGGCCATCAATGGCTCGGCGCCGGTATTAACCTCAATGACCTCGGCTTCCGAGATCCAACCCGCAAACAAGCAGCAACTTGGTTGGAAAATGTATCCGGCGCCTCAATTCGGCAGGGATTACCGATACGAGTCCGGGCAATCTAGATAGCGCAACAACTATGAATAAGGCCAGCTATAACGCTGGCCTTCTTTTTGTCTCTTATAACGCCGTCTCAGTTGCATAAAAAAGGCCAGCTTAAGCTGGCCAACTGAGGAAGAAAAGGATTTAACGCTCATAAGTTGTGGCGGTAGCCCCAAGTTAGGCGTAGACCAATACCGACGGCGTTCTCGCCCCCAGTGATGTCGCGCTCAGTACGCCGAAAACCGGCATGCACAGCAACGTTCCGGTTAAAACGCTGAGCAACGCCTAAGGCGTAATATTCACCGTCGTTATTTTGGATGCCGTCGTCCATAAACTGGCCATAGCTTGCCGACCAATTGCGTTGACCGTCGTTATAAGTACCACTCAAAAACAAGAACTCGCCATTCTCGAGCCCTTCGTCACGGAACTCATACTCTACCGCAAAGGTAAATTGTTGATAACGCGTCCGCGCGCCCACTTTCGTTCCTTGTCGTTTACCTGCTCCGCGGTTTCCAGCGTCAATATGGGCGATCGCTAATTCAACATTTTCATGAATTGGGAAATTGATCGAGCCAGAGAATGTACTGTCGCGTTCAACACCCTGCGGTGCCGGTTGGCCATCGTTATTGGAGTAAAACGCTCGATAAGTCACACCATTTCGAACCAGTGTGTAATCAACCGCATCATCAATGTAAGCGCCAGCGCCTAACGGACCACCTGATTTACCCATGTTTGTGCGTGCTTGCAAGAACGTGGCAACAAAGGGGTCCCATTGTAAAGTATTCAATTTATACGGGGACTCCAGTCGACCCGCTCGCACCATGCCGAGGTCACCCGCTATACCGACATAGCTCTCCCGATACTTAGCACGGCCATCTTTTAAGCCGTCCATATCGTAGTTCCAACCATGGCGCGCAAAAACACGAACACCGTTGTCGAATTTGTGTTCACCGTGCAAAAACACAGCACTCCAGTTGTGGTTATTATTAACGCCGTTACCCCAAGAATCGGTAATGTACCAGTTGTCCTTACCGCGAGCTTCGGCAGCGCTGCCGTCAACACCCACCAGTTCGGTTTGCACCCGGGCCGTGACTTCAAAAAATGTACTCGACTGCTCTTCTTCATCGGCTACAGCGGTATGAATCGCGCCAGCAAGCAACGATACGGCGAATAACGGGGCGACAAATTGTGCGGTTCTTAGCTGACTCATAGCGAGCTCCTCTGCTTTACTCATTCAATTTAAATAAGTATAAGCAAATTCTAATTTATTGAGTTGATCTAAATCATAGCACCTCTGACAAGAGAGGAAATAACCGTTTAAAAAATAATGACTTAGATAAAATAAAGCCTCAAACCTAGTGGGCTTGAGGCTTCGTTGCTGAATGTACTAGCGATTATTCGCTGTCGAATGGCTTAGGTCGCGGTGTATTCGGTCGCGACGGCGGCAGCAATGGAATAGTGATTTGTGGTTGGTCGCCAGTCAGCGTTTTCATAAAGGCCACCATGTTATCGATGTCTTCTTGCGGCAGTTCTCGCCCCAGCTGCAACTTCGCCATAATATCGGTCGCTTCTTCAAGCGTCCAAACGGCACCGTCGTGGAAGTAAGGATAAGTTTTATCGACGTTCCGCAAGGTTGGCACCTTAAAGGAAAATCGATCCGCGTCTTTGCCAGTTACTTCATAACGCCCCATGGAAGGATTCTCGGTCTGATACTCCTGCACCAAGCCCATGCGGTGGAAATCTCTACCACCGACTGCTTCGCCATAGTGACAGGCTGCACAACCGATTTCCTTGAAGGTTTTATAGCCCCTGAGTTCTTGGGCAGTAAGCGCTTCATCATCACCCAACAGCCACTGGTCAAACCGAGAATTTGGCGTGACCAAAGTTTCTTCGAACACTGCAATCGCGTCTGTCACATGATCAATGGTGATATCGCGCGTTCCGTAGATACCTTCAAATAAATCAACATACTCTGGTATTGAACGAAGAACTTCGATTGCCAATGTATGTGTGTATGCCATTTCGAGTGGGTTATCGATTGGACCCGCAGCTTGCTCAGCTAGCGTTGCAGCTCGTCCATCCCAGAACTGAGCCAAGTTTAAACTTGAATTCAACACAGTTGGCGAGTTAATCGGTCCTTCTTGCCAGTTGTGACCAATCGACGTGGGCAAGTTGTCTGTACCACCACGGCTCAAGTTATGGCATGAGTTACAGGAAATAAAACCTGAACGAGACAGACGCGGTTCGAAGAAAAGCATTTTGCCTAATTCAACTTTTTCAGGCTCGGTTATGACAGCCGGCTGTATCGGCTGAATAGGCTCATTACGCACACTTTGATAGGTTTGTGCATCGAGGGCATTTACTGCGACCGCAGTCGCTCCAAAACACAGCACTCCAATCAATGCGGTTAGGTTCGATTTCTTCATTGTGCGCTCCTCTAGGGACTCAATCTAAAATCAGTTTATCCACATTAAAATAAAGGACATTGACGCACATCAAACTGACTAATTTGTATACTGATAGTCGCTATCAAATTGGCGATGAAAAACCGCCACTTGGCGCAAATGTTAAATAGCTGTAATCCAAAATAAGCAAATTCACTTATACTTATCGCAAGAATACGAAACATTTCGTTGCAATTTTGTAGGGGCAGAACCCGCGACTTCTGTTGACTTTATTTGCTGCTCCTGTGACATTGCCAATTCTAAAACTAGATAACGGAAGAGCCGTTATTTAAGCGTTAAGTTTATTTGGGTTAGAACCCAATGAAGGAGCATATATGAGACTGTCGTTACTCTGCGTTGGCCTCGCTTTTGCGTTTGCAACGAGTAGCTATAGCCCGACTATCACTGCCAACGAAATGGCCAACCCGATTGCGGGAAGCTGTGCTGAAGTCAGTTGTGAAAAGGAAATGCGTCAATTGCTGCGGCTAGCGCGTGGTGGTAGCGGCGATGCGGCCGCGATTGTTGGGATGGCTTACGCAAGTGGCGACGGTTTAGAGCAGAACGACAAAGAAGCAGAGCGCTACATGCGAATTGGCGTGCGCTACAACAGCCCGGTCGCAATGTACATTCTTTCTGACTGGTACTTAAATGGCCACATTGTCGAGCAAGACGTTGAAGAGTCTGTGCGTTTACTCGACTTAGCCATTCGCGGTGAGTACGCCCCTGCTTTGTACAAACGAGCGCTACAATTAATTCGTATCAATGAACCAGAAACGATTGCCGAGGGCGTTGAATTACTCGAGCAGGCTGCGGACAAGAACCTCGTTAGCGCCATGTTTGCTCTGGCTCGCTTAAAACACACAGGTGTCGGTGTCGAACAGGATTTATATGGTGCGGCGGAGCTTTATCGTCAGCTGATCATGGCAGGACATACCGATTCTCGTCATCATGCCCGTCAAATTAGTCGCGAACTGGCTCAGCTAGACGGTGAAACTGACAATGACGAAGTTATCGCACGATTGCTTGAGGCTGAAGGCATGGAACGTATTAGTGTCGTCGGCTCACAAATGAACGTCCATGGTCGCCTCGGCAATTTAGCCAACCGGCTGGCCGCAACGGGTCGCTATGATAGCCGTTCAATCGGCAGTCGGATTCGTGGCGTTAGTTGCGAAGACACCGGAACTAACTGTGGCTCAAGTCGTCCTGAAGCTGGCCAAAGCTCATTGAACGAAGTGTTAACTGGGGTTGTTGAATAGCCTTAAGTTTGACATGCATTCGACAGAAGTTTGACATACATAAAGCGCACTGACTGAGTCAGTGCGTTTTCTTTTCAATAAGTTACGAATTAAATTCGTCCGCTATCTTCCGGCAACTGACGTTGTTAAATTATTCACTGCCGCTATACTTACTAATTCCGCAAAATAAAAGAATAAGGACTGTCCATGAGTTCACCTGAGCAGCACGACAACGATCCCATGAAACCTGACGGGTTAGTGAACCCAATCGATACAGACTACCAAGTCGGTCAAGACAATGTCGTTGTCAAAGTTGGACCTTTTGGCCTTGATATCCACAACCGCGTTTTTGCAATTTCTGGCCTAGCCGTCATCTTGTTCGTCGCCATCACGCTTATTTTCCGCGAACAAGCGGAACCTTTGTTTTCAAGTACACGCGATTGGTTAACTGGAAACTTAGACTGGTTCTTTATTGGCGCTGCCAATATCTTCGTTATTCTCTGCTTGGTACTTATTTTTACCCCGTTGGGCAAAGTAAGACTGGGCGGCACTGAGGCTGACCCGGACTTCTCATATCTCAGCTGGTTTTCCATGTTATTCGCCGCAGGCATGGGCATAGGTCTCATGTTTTATGGTGTTTCTGAACCGATTTCGCACTTTAGCACGGCCTTTGCCGGTGTTGAGGTCGGCAGTGATGGCGCGCGTACTGACTGGGCTCCTCTAGCCGGCGCTGCAGGTGATCCTGAAGCAGCCGCACGCTTAGGGATGGCTGCAACCATTTACCATTGGGCATTACACCCGTGGGCGATTTATGCTGTGCTCGCACTCGGCCTCGCTTTGTTCTCTTTCAATAAAGGCTTACCTCTCACCATTCGTTCAATTTTCTACCCGCTACTTGGTGAGCGCGTGTGGGGTTGGCCTGGTCACATTATTGATATCCTTGCTGTTCTTGCGACGTTATTCGGCCTCGCAACGTCGCTCGGACTTGGCGCTTCGCAAGCAGCTGCTGGCCTAAATCACTTATTTGGGATGCCCGAAGGTGTCGCCATGGAAGTCCTCTTGGTGATCGGCATCACAATTATTGCCCTTGTTTCGGTCATGGCAGGACTTGAGGCAGGTGTGAAGCGCTTATCTGAAATCAATATGACGCTTGCTGCTTTGCTCATGCTGTTCGTTATTATCGTCGGACCAACCTTGGCTATCATCACCGGCTTCTTCCAGAACTTAGTGAGCTACTTACAGTATTTACCCGCTTTAGCAAATCCGGTTGGACGCGCTGATGCAAATTACAGCCAAGGCTGGACAGCCTTCTATTGGGCTTGGTGGATTTCTTGGTCACCGTTTGTTGGTATGTTTATCGCCCGCGTTTCTCGTGGTCGCACCGTGCGTGAGTTCTTATTAGCCGTGCTATTGATACCATCGTTAGCCTGCGTCCTCTGGATGACTGTATTCGGCACCACTGCGATACAGCAATTTATCGGCGGCTATGAGGATGTTGCCAATGCCGCACTGCCGTTACAGCTCTTTACCATGCTCGACGTCTTGCCGTGGGCACAAATCACTTCGTTTATCGGCATTATTCTCGTCGTGGTGTTTTTTGTCACCTCATCAGACTCGGGCTCTCTGGTCATTGACACCATTGCTGCGGGCGGCAAGGTCAACGCGCCAACACCACAGCGTGTATTCTGGTGTACGTTCGAAGGGCTTGTTGCTATCGCACTGATTCTTGGGGGTGGTTTGATCGCCTTGCAAGCGATGGCAGTCTCTGCCGGTTTACCATTTACCATCGTGCTCCTGATGAGCTGTGTGGCGTTGGTGAAAGGGCTCAGTTCTGAACCTCGAATCGATAGTTAACCAAGTACATGCACGCAGAACAAACCGAAATACTGCATTTCCTCGAGCGCTTCGCACCATTTAACATGTTGCCACGCGAAGAGCTCGAGGTCGTTGCAACATCCATAAGTGTTGGCTACGTACGAGCGGAGCAAACAGTCCTCGAATACAATCAAACGATTGACGATCTTCATATCATTCGCAGTGGTGAGGTCGAGGTTTTGCATAAAACCGGCGAGCTCTACAACCGACTTACTGAAGGTGGTTATTTTGGCGAGTTTGGACTATTGCGCAAAGGCCGCGTGCGTTATCCGGTCCGTACCCTTGAGGACACCTTGCTCTACTACTTGCCGCGCGATGTATTTACACGTCTGTTTGATGAGTATGACGACTTCGCAGAAGCGGTCGAAGTCGAAGAACATCGACGCGTACAATTTGCGGTGAAGCAAGACCAACCAAAGCACGACTTGCTCAGCGAAACCATCGATACACTTATCAGCCGCGAAACCGTCACTATCGATGCAAGCAATACCATTCGCGAGGCCGCGGAGTTAATGACCAACGAAGAAGTCTCGTCATTACTTATCATGGATGGTGAGCGCTCACTTCCTGTTGGCATTATTACTGACAAAGATCTCCGCAAACGGGTGTTAGCTGTTGGACGTTCAGACCAAGAGTCTGTCCATACCATCATGAGTAGCGACCTTGTCTTCGTTCAATATAACCAACGTATTTTTGAAGCCATGCTGCTGATGCTGCGCACTAATCTGCATCACTTGCCGGTGCTTAAAAAAGGTCAGTTACTCGGTGTAATTGCTCTATCTGATGTGGTGCGTCACGAGTCAAAAAGTAGTTTGTTTGTGGTCAGTAGTATCTTCAAACAAAACAGCATTGAAGAGCTGCAAACACTTAAAGCCGATGTGCAAGCGAGCTTTGTCCGAATGGTCAATGAAGATGCCAATTCAAGAATGATAGGCGCTTCTATGGCGTCCATTGGACGTAGCTTCAAGCAACGTTTGCTTGAGTTAGCCGAAGCAAAGTTAGGGCCACCACCTGTGCCCTATTGCTTTATTGCGCTCGGGTCGATGGCTCGAGACGAACAAGCGATTGTCACCGACCAAGATAACGCCTTAATTCTTGACGATAGTTACCAACCTAGCCTGCACGATGAGTATTTCGTCGAGCTTGCGCAATATGTCACTGATGGGCTTGATGCATGCGGCTACCCGTATTGTTCTGGTGGCATCATGGCAACTAACCCAGAGTGGCGACAGCCCTTGTCAAAATGGCGGGAATACTTTACTGATTGGATTGAAACACCGACACCCGAGCGCCTTTTGCACAGTAATATATTCTTCGACTTAGATGCTATTTGGGGTGAAAAACACTTCGCTGACGAATTAAACCAACTCATTCAGAAGAGTGCGCCTCGGCATAAGCGCTTTTTAGCAAGCATGGCAAAGAATGCTGTGCAACGCACGCCGCCCCTCGGGTTTTTTAAAGATTTTGTGATGGAAAAAGACGGCAAACAAAATAACAGTATCAATATGAAACGGCGCGGCACGGCCCCGCTGGTTGATCTCGTGCGCGTGCACGCTCTGTCGATTGGTTCAACGCAACGTAATACCTTTGCCCGCTTAGAAGATATCATCGAAGCCAATATCCTGCCCCATGGTCGCGGACCTGACTTGCGTGATGCTTACGAACTGATTGCCATGGTTCGCATTCGACAACAAGCACGAGCGATCGCTGCGGGTGAGGAACCGGACAATAATATTCATCCCGATCAACTCTCCGATTTTGAGCGGAAGACATTAAAAGATGCGTTCCAAATTTTAAGTCATGCGCAAAAATACCTGCGCTTTCGTTACTCAATTCATTAACGATGAGCATGCCATTGAATTGGACTGAACGTTATCAGCATTTAGCTGCAAGCGCACGAGACTCGCGTTTACGTGAGTTTTATCAAGCCGGCATGGTTGCTGCAAACACGCCTATTGCCGAAGCGCCTCTGATTGCAGTTGATTTCGAAACCACCGGGATGGACGCACAGACCCATGGCATTCTGAGTATTGCTATGATTCCGATGACCTTGCAGCGCATTGAACTTCATGCTGCTAAGCAGTGGATCGTTCGCCCTCACGATCCATTAACCGAGAGTTCTGTTGTTATTCATGGAATTACCCATGGAGACATTGCCCAAGCAGCTGATATCACCGACTATTTGGAAGAGATTCTGAAGTTCGCAGCAGGTCGCACGTGGGTTGTGCATTATCGTGGAATCGAACGGCCTTTCTTACAGCAAACACTCCTGAACCGCATTGGCGAAAGTATTGAGTTTCCTGTCATCGATACCATGCAAATTGAAGCACAGCTGCGCCGAAAGCCGCTAACAGCTTGGCAACGATTACTGCAACGAACGAACTTGAAACAGTACCCACAACCTTCGATTCGTTTAGGAGATAGTCGTCAGCGCTACCGGCTACCCTACTACCCTCCTCATGACGCATTAACTGATACGCTGGCCTGTGCCGAGCTGTTGCAAGCGCAGATTGCGCATCACTACAGCCCGGACACACCGATTGGCCAGCTTTGGTATTAGTCTGCAGCCACTTCTTCTAAGTAATCAACCAATTGCACCGCAGTTGCGTCTTCGAGAAGGATAATCGCTAACTGCCGTAAACCTTGATTTAAGCGGGCAACACCATTCATGTTTGCGCGCTGCACACGCCCATTATGGATGGTATAGAAATTCGGATATGATGCGCCGTTCGCTGCATGAGCAGTGTGCAACATGAGTAACTCAGCACCGCCTAACTGCATTATCCGGTAATCATACTGAAAACCGTTTTGCGTCAGCGTGATCCGTTGGTAGTCAGAGTCGACCGTAAATTGGCCTGATTGATAAAGCTGTGGACTGGTCGCTTGCACAATTTCGTTACCAGTCATTTGACTAAATAACTTCGTCGCATTCGCTAGCCCTTGGCTATTCGGGTTAAAGCACACACTTTCGTTCACTGTATTGCGAACCAATATAAGCTCTTCGGGAAAATCGAAGTCATTCAGTTCCGCTAAACCCAACCAAGGGTAAAGCGCGATATTGAACATGTCGCCCGAGGTTTCAACGACTTCAAACCGGACTTCGTGTTCGACGCCGGTCGCTTCACTGATTAACCGATAAGCATCACTTTCGCCGGAGATCGCTTCAATGAGTCGGTAGCTATTGTCGTTGGTATTACTGTTTACCCACTTGTTGTCTTGCAAATGCCAACAACGTTGGTCAACTGGCCGGAAAAAGTCGGAAAGCGCGCCTTTATTAAAGCGAATACCATTGGTTGTCTCTGTCACCCATGCAATTTCGTCAGCCCGCTCATTGTAGACATCGAAGCTTTGACGACTGCTGGTTAAATGAACGAGGTTACCTTCGGTGAGAAAGTTATCTTCAGCAAACACCCGCTGTGACGAACTGAGCAGTTGACGCTCACCCACATAACCAAGATGCATTAAACGCGCTTGCATGGTTGCTGAATCGGCACCGGCGAAAATCGCCTGCAATGCGGCTAAATGATCGTCTGTATAGGCTAATGCTTCTTCTAGCAATGGAAATACGCGATCATTCCCCGTCGCCAGCGCTTCCATAGTCATGACAGTTTCGCCACTGAATAACTGATGGTAAGCGTCATTCGGTGAGTGGAAATAGTTACTGCTAATCATCAAGCGTCCAATGGCATAGCGCTCATTCTGTTCGAATGAACTCAAACTCGCCTCATAGAGTCTCGTCTCAAGAGTCGTTAGCGGGTTGATGTGGCCATTGTAATGGCCGCGCGCTGCCAGCACGATTTCGCCGTTTTCATTGACTAACGCAGAGTCTGCCGCGTTCGCAGCGTCCATGTCAGCAGGAAAGCGCGCAAGAATAAAATGCTCAGGAAAAGCAAACGGCGACTCGACCGTTAAATTAAAACGGCCATTCTCAGCCGTGATTGCGGTCGGACTATCGTCATCACATTGCAAGTCACGCGTGGTATCAATACACACTTCTGCGCCAGCGACTAGGCCGTAATAATGCACGAGGCCATTTAGCGTGTAACTGTAGGTTTGATCGCTGGCTTGTCCTGGGTCTTTTGCTGGTTCAATTAGACCAACAGGTGCATCACCACCGCCACCAGAACCGCCGCCAGTGCCGCCATCATTGCCAGGGTTGTCACTCGAAGATGAACCACCGCACGCAGCTAAAGAAAAAGCGACAAGAGTCGCTAGTAATGAATATTTTGCTTTATTCGACATGAATTTCTCCATTTAGACCAAGCGATACTCCATGCATCGCACTGCTTTTATAAAAAAAGGCGAGTCGAGCTCGCCTTTTAGAGACTGGATATTTAACTATGCAGTAACAAGAAGATACGCGACTGCCAAAATTAGAACAGGTGCCACGACCGCTGCAATAAAGTGGAAGACTTTCGCAAACCAGACCGAGCTTTCTGCTTCGACTTCCGCTTTAATGCGTGGCCAGATAATCCAGCCAACAAAAACTGCAGCAAACATACCGCCTAACGGCATTAACAAGTTCGACGCAACATAATCCATGATATCAAACGGATTACGGCCGAAGATGCTGACATCGGCAAAAACCCCGAACGAGAGCGCTGCCGGAATACCGAGAATTAAGTAGTTTGCCGAAGCAACGATAATCGTGGCCTTCTTACGCGTTAAATTATACTCATCAATTAAGAAGGCTACGGCCGGTTCGAGAATTGAAATCGAAGACGTCACTGCTGCGAACAACAACAGTAAGAAGAAGAGAATGGCAAAGAACTGACCACCCGCCATTTGCGCAAACAATGCTGGCATCGTAATGAAGGTCAAGCCTGGGCCCGCTGCTGGATCTACACCGAAAGCAAATACCGCAGGCAGAATCATAATGCCGGCGAGCACCGCGGCAAGAATTGCAAGCGACGCAATCCATAGGCTCGAGTTGACAATTTTTGTGCCTTTGCCCAGGTACGAACCATAGGCAATCATCAAACCAGCACCGACCGACAATGAAAACACTGCCAAGCCGAGAGCTTCTAAGAACATATGCACGGTGAGCTTTGACCAGTCAGGGGTCACTAAATAAATAAGACCGTCGATCGCGCCTGGCAAGGTTAAGCTGCGGAAGGCGAGGAAAATCATGAGAATGAACAAGACCGGCATTAAGATCTTACAAATCCGTTCGATGCCCGACTGTACCCCGGCAATAACGATAGACACGGTAATACTCAAGAACACTAACGTATAAACCATTGCGGCTAACGGATTACCAATGAAGCCGACAAACATGTTCTCAAGCTCGGCGCCATCGGTTGTAAGAATGTCCCCGCGAACGGCTTCGAATACATAGGCGATGGCCCAGCCGCCGACCACGGAATAGAACCCGAGTATTAAGAATACGCACAGCACCATCATCCAGCCGACGTAGTGCCATTTGCCACCACCTAGCTTACGCAACGCCGACGTTGCGGACCGCTTTGAAATCCGGCCGATCATCATTTCCGACATCATCATGATGATACCGACTGTGAAGACACAAGCTAAATAAACGAGAAGGAAAACACCACCACCGTTTGAACCGGCGACATAGGGGAATTTCCAAATTGCTCCGAGGCCAACAGCTGAACCGGCAGCTGCGAAGATAAATCCAATCTTCGAACCCCAGTTACCGCGGCTATCCGTTGTTACATTTGTCATGTGTAGTGCTCATATTGTTATAGTTTTTAAGGTGAAAATTTTTGCAGCGAAAACATTAAACAGTTTTGCGCTGAATAACTAGCCCTGTGCAGTTCATTCACCGAGGGTACTACACAAGTGGCCGAATAATCTACTGCCGATTGGCTGTAAAGCGCGTCATCAGACGACTTTCATAAAAATTCAAATCGCCTAGCGACGCATAGCTGCGACCCGCTCATCTGCATTTGCTCGCCGGGCTGCATTCGCGACTTCAACATCGACAACGGTCTTACCAATTGGAGCAAGCGCAATGCCAGCCAGTTTAATATGTTGAATTGCAAACGGAATACCGATGATTGTAATGGCTAAAAAACAAGCCGCGATAACATGCCCAAGCGCGAGCCAAAAACCAGCGAGAATAAACCAAATAATATTACCAAGGGTACCAAAGGCGCTGGTACCAATGTCACCACGTTGAGTTAATTCGCGCCGATTAATTGCTTCGCGTCCAAATGGCAAGAACGCAAATTTGCCAAGCACGAAACACGCGCGCCCCCAAGGAATCCCAATAATCGAGACAAATGCCAGCAAAGCGTAGAGCCACCACGCTAAGCCCATAAAAAAACCACCCAGAATAAACCACAGAAGATTGCCGATTGTGCGCATGATTGCTGCCTCTTGTTATTTTATGCCTACAACATAAACCAAGTTCAGCCTAAAACGCACGCAAAAAAATCCCCACTCGAAAGTGGGGAGATTAAAACTTACCAGCCATTAGGCAAAGGTTTATCCTCGTAGAGAAAAATAAAGCCTTTGATTAATCGGTAAGCAACCCAAACTGCATTGCCAAACAATATGACAAAACCAATCAGAATAGGCGTCGTAATAATGCCCACTACCGTTATCCCTAAACTGATCCAAAACGTATGAATTTGCCAATTGAAGTGAGTAGCCACCCATGAGTCGGCAACTTCATTACGTTTCAAATAGTTGAGGATAATTCCAGCCAGACCGCTGACCAAAGTGATGTAACTTGCCGCATATAGCGCATAGATCACCATGGTTAACGTTTTCGGGTTCTTCATGTGTTCTGCAGCATCGCGAACAACATCCATGTTCTTTCTCCTTGTGTTGAGTACAGCTTATTTAGAGGATTAACTAACACCGACAACGACTTCCCAGTGCTTAGATGTGTTCGAGTATAGACATTTGATTTTAAAAATACATAGCAGATCAGTGCTTTACGCAATAGCTTACAAAAGTACTTTGGAACACGTCGAAAAATTCACCGACAAAGAAAGACTAATAGCCGAAAAAACGAGATAATGCGGCACTTTAACGGCTCTAAATTTGAGCCTCAATTCAGCGCAGAAAATTGGCAGCAGCATGGAAATTAAAGTTAACTATCTCGACAACCTTCGTCTTGAAGCAAAATTCGACGATTTCACCGTCATTTCAGACCAACCTATTCGCTATAAAGGCGATGGTTCAGCACCAGGTCCATTTGATTATTTCCTTGCTTCGTCCGCCATGTGTGCCGCGTATTTTGTGAAGGTTTACTGCTTGTCGCGCAATATTCCGACGGAGAATATTCGTTTAGCACAAAACAATATTGTCGACCCAGAAAACCGCTACAAGCAAATCTTTAAGATTCAGGTCGAGCTGCCAGAAGATATTTCTGAACGTGATCGCGAAGGGATTATTCGTTCGATTGATCGATGCACCGTAAAGAAGGTGGTGCAGGAAGGCCCTGACTTTCAAATTGAAGTGGTTGAGAACCTCGATGAAGATGCGCAAGCACTGCTGAGCTTGGCTCCCACTGGTTCTGAGCGCACTTATATTGAAGGTAAAGACGCACCGCTCGAAGACACCATCGCCAATATGAGCAAAATTTTGGCCGACCTTGGCATGAAAATCGAAATCGCGTCGTGGCGCAATATTGTACCCCACGTCTGGTCATTGCATGTACGTGACGCGGCCTCACCAATGTGTTTTACCAACGGCAAAGGTGCAACCAAAGAAAGTGCGTTGTGCTCAGCGTTGGGCGAGTTCATCGAACGTTTGAACTGTAATTTCTTCTACAACGACCAATTTTGGGGTGAAGACATCGCCAATCGCGAATTCGTTCATTACCCGAACGAGCGCTGGTTTGCCCTCGAAGAAGACGATTCGCTTCCGGCCGGCCTGCTCGACGACTATTGCTTGAGTATTTACGATGCCGAAGGTGAGCTCTGCGGATCGCATCTCGTCGACACCAACTCAGGCAACAGCGAACGCGGTATTGTCGCGCTTCCGTATACGCGCCAGTCCGATGGCGAGACCGTTTACATCCCGTCGAATCTGATTGAAAACCTGTTTTTAAGTAACGGTATGAGTGCCGGCAATACGCTTGCAGAAGCGCAGGTGCAGTGTTTATCGGAGATTTTTGAGCGGGCGGTGAAAAAACAAATCATCGAAGAGGAAATCGCACTTCCGGATGTTCCTGCTGAGGTGCTTGCGCGCTATCCGCATCTGGTCGAAGGGATTCAAGCGCTCGAAGCCCAAGGCTTTCCGGTGTTAGTAAAAGACGCGTCCTTAGGTGGCCAGTTCCCTGTTGCTTGCGTGACATTGATGAACCCGCGTACCGGCGGTGTATTTGCTTCATTTGGTGCCCATCCTAGTTTTGCGATCGCACTCGAACGCAGTTTGACCGAGCTTCTGCAAGGCCGCAGTTTTGAGGGCTTAAATGACTTCCAGCCGCCGACATTCAATTCGATGGCAGTGACCGAGCCGAATAACTACGTTGAACATTTTATTGATTCTTCAGGCGTTGTTTCTTGGCGATTCTTCAGTAGTCAAGCCGACTACGAGTTTGTTGATTGGGACTTCTCAGGAAGCAATGACGAAGAAGCTGCAACCTTGTTTTCGATTCTTGCTGACCTCGGCAAAGAAGCGTATATGGCTGTGTATACCGACCTCGGCGCTCCGGTCTGTCGCATTCTAGTGCCGGGCTATTCGGAAGTGTATCCGGTGGAGGATCTGATCTGGGACAACACTAATGTCGCGTTGCAGTATCGAGAAGATATTCTGAATTTGCATCAGTTAGACGACGATGCACTCGCTGATTTAGTCGAACGACTGGAAGAAAGCCAGCTGGATAACTACACCGATATCGTCACCCTAATTGGCATTGAGTTCGACGAAAACACGGTATGGGGACAACTCACCGTACTCGAACTAAAGCTACTCATTTACTTGGCTCTGGGTGAACACGAAGCAGCACTAGAGCTCGTCGAAGCATTTTTACAGTACAACGACAACACCGTTGAGCGCGGCTTGTTCTATCGAGCCATGCAGGCGGTATTGGAAATCGAGCTTGATGAGACACTGTCACAAGACGAATTCGAGCGCAACTTACGACGTATGTTCGGTGACAGCGTCTACGAAGCCGTGCTCGGTTCGGTCAAGGGCAGTGTTCGCTTCCATGGCTTAACACCGACAAATATGCAGCTCGACGGCCTCGATCGGCATTTACGCTTGATTGAGAGCTATAAAAAGCTACACACCGCACGAGCTAGAGCTGCCGGCTTGGCATAAAGCGGTACTAGCGTTTGAAGCAGAAACTAGCGTCTAAAGCAGAAACTAGCGTTTAAAGCAGAAACTAGCGTCTAAAGCAGAAACTAGCGTTTAAAGCAGAAACTAGCGTTTCAGGCCCCACCAATATAAGATAGCTCTAATATTGGTGGGAGGTTAGATATGCGATTTACTGTCATAGGTGCTGGGTTTGCTGCTCTGACAGCAGTTAAAACGTTACGAAAACTAGCGAAAGATGCTGAGATCACGGTCGTGGCTCCGCAAGCAGAGCTCGTTTATCTGCCAAGTATTATTTGGCTGCCCGCAGGCCTGCGAACAGCTGAAGACCTCAAGGTTAACCTCACCAATTTCTTCAAGAAAATGCGCGTGAACTTCATTGCCGGTCGTGTCCAAGGTATCTACGACGGCGGCCGCAGCGT
Source organism: Aliidiomarina haloalkalitolerans (assembly GCF_003987315.1). GTDB lineage: Bacteria > Pseudomonadota > Gammaproteobacteria > Enterobacterales > Alteromonadaceae > Aliidiomarina > Aliidiomarina haloalkalitolerans. The sequence goes on along the minus strand of NZ_PIPI01000004.1, from coordinate 72,413 downwards.
GCATACAGAAGATGACGTCATACATAACGACGCGTTGATTATTGCCAGCGGTGGCCGCTTTATTAAAAAGCTGCCGGGAATCGAGCATGTGATTACACCCTGCGAAGGCATTCCGTCTGGTGAAGCGATTCGCGACCGTCTCGCGGCTATGCAGTCAGGCACCATCGCTCTCGGTTTTGGTGGCAATCCAAATGAACCCGCCGCCATGCGCGGTGGCCCGATGTTCGAGTTTGTCTTCAATATTGAGTGCTTATTGCGTCAACAAGGTCGCCGCGACCAATTTAAGTTGGTGTTCTTTAATCCAAAAGATAAACCGGGGGCACGTTTAGGCCCTGACGTCCCGAGCAAACTCGTCAGCCTGATGCAGAAGAAAGGCGTCGAAACCCACTTAGGTCACAAGATTAACGGTTTTACTGCCAACAGTGTGCAAACTGAAGGCGGTGACATTGCCGCTGACCTGATTCTTTTCATGCCTGGTATGACTGGCCCTGCGTGGCTGGATAACACCTCGCTACCAAAATCTCCTGGCGGCATGATTGTGGCCAACGAACACACCCAAGTTGAAGGCTTTGAGCATGTTTACGTTGCCGGTGACGCAGGTAGCTTCCCCGGCCCAGACTGGCAGCCCAAACAAGCCCACGCCGCCGACATTCAAGCGAAAGTCGCCGCGACCAACGCAGTGCGTTTACTGACAGACGAATCCGCTCATTTAGAGGTCATCCGTCATGAGCTCGTGTGCATTGTCGACACCCTCAGCCATGGCATTTTTATTAAACGGAATGAAAAGGGTTCACGCTTTTTACCACCGCTACGTATCATGCACTACGCCAAGCGCTTCTTTGAAAAACAGTATTTGCGACAGTATCGGGGTTAGAAGTCAGCGATTAGGTCGTGTTTTTCGGGATGAGGTAATTTAAAGACTTTAAACGGCTATAGTTGATGTTAGGCTTAACGCGATTTAACTATTCTTTGTTCTTCGCGTGACGCTCTAACACCTCATTTTGTGCGGCGATGGCTTTCTCAATAACTCGATTGTACACGCGTTTCTTTTCACGCGAACTAGCGTTGCGCACAAAGTCCGAGAGCGTTGAATTTGATTCAGCCTTAGTTCCCAATAATTGTGCCAGCATAATTAACCTCTTAATTCATTCCTAACATTTTTCATACCCTTTGCAAGGGACACTTATAATATCAGCGACTCAAGCTCATTTCGAGTGTATGTTTTCGGCAAGTGATGCTCAATTGCCGTAACGTTATCGTGGTACGAACGGGCGCCGCCTTTATTCGATTTGATTAAAAGATCAACTCTTATGCGACCTCCAAATTCTTGCTTTAGTTCCCGTATTACTTGTTGAGCCCCTAAAAACTGGTGGATGAATATGTCTGGTAAGATCCTTCTTCCCTCTTCTTGCTCGCGAACTTGGACAAACTCCCAAGCAAGTTCGGGAGGTTGATGCACGAACAAAATAAGCACTTCTCTCCGTTTCCGCAATGCTCGCACAATGTTTTTGCGCGCAACTTCAACACTAGATAAAGTGCCGTCGAGCAAGAACGATTGATTATTTTTGAATGCTAGGTCCAAAGTACGCTCAACCACTAGCGACACTGCTGATTGAAATAGAAAAGAGTTATCACCCGTATAGCGGGGGAAGTAAGTGCGTTAATCATCAGGATCAAGTCTGATTACGTTGTTGGCTTCAATTTCGTCTAAGAAAGCTTTCGATGCCTCGGTTTTCCCAGCTCCTAGAGAACCACTCATGAATACTGATACAGGGTTAGCATCGGGAGGATAGCGCTCTTTACTCGTCAGCTGCTTTGCAAGTGCCGTTCTATTCGCCTTAGTATAAACAACAGCCCCATTGCTAATTTCTCGTTCCTCTGGCGTCATCTAGTTCCTCACAAAGTTTTTAATCTGGGTCTCTTTTATTTATAGATTAAAACGCTATTGTGTGTCTCGCTTCAAATTAGCGTTTTGCAACAGGATTTCACTCAAGTACTTGGAGCCGTGCTGTTCTGCGAATTTGACCGCTTTTTCTGACGCATTTAAAGCGGCTGTATAGTTGTCATTCATAGTGTAAGCTGTTGCTAGGCTATCCCATAATATTTCCGAGTACGGGAACGATTGTATACCTGCCTCTAAGATTTCAACGCCCCAAGCGAGTTGCCCTTCATAGGCTGCTTTTAGTCCGTAAACATTGTACTGATGGACTGACATCGGCAGGTTGTAGTCAGCAATTTCAGCGTAGTCTGCATAATAACTGTGGAGCTGCTCGAGCGATTTAACCTCGATCTGAGGAACCGCATTGAAACCCCGAAAGACTGATCGAAGCCCCATTACATTGCCAATTAACGGTGTTGAGTCATGTGTTTCATCAGGAAACCGACGCAGTTCCCATGTTAAATTGGTGTTAGTCAGTTTTCCGATCGCTGCTTCCAAATAATCAAAGCCCTCGGCCATTTCGTCCGGCTCACTGGCCATACTTGCAAACCAGCGAACCTTGGAAATTTCAGCAGTTAGGTTGGCAAGATCATTCAGAATAACGAAGTCGTCCCACCACAAGCTAGGGCTGATTGAAATGGCTGCTTGTATTACATCTGCATGATTTAGCGCGAGGTACGCCGAGTATAATCCGGAAAGCGAATGCCCGGTAACGGTCACGTGCGACGCAATCCGATAGTCTTCACGCAGCTTGGGTAGCAATTCTTCAAACAAGAATTTTGTGTAGTTTTCCGCACCACCCGAGCGACCGGCGAACTGTTCTAATTCTGTCTGGGTGAAATTCAATAGTCGACTATTCGCACTGACACCGACCACGATCATGTCTGGGATTTCAGCGAATGTGCTCATAAACTCAATGTTGCCCGCAATGTGATTAAACTGTGTTGAACCATCCATGACCAAAAGCAACGGATATTCATAGTCTGACGAATGCCGATACGTTTCAGGTAACGCAATCCTGATGGTTGTCGTTTCGCTCAGTCGCTCAGAATAAAATTGGAATGACGTGCTTTCGGCGCACACTGAAGAAAAAAGAAAGACTGAGAGGGTTAGTGCTTTCAGTAACACTTTGAAAAATTTGCACACGCTAATTTACCTTTGGCGTTACTTTTAGAGGGAGTTGAAGAGTAACACAGTGTAGCGGAGTGAAACCAAGTATTGCTGAGATTTGAGATTGGTGGCCCCTCCCAGATTTGAACTGGGGAACTGGTTCGGGTTACAGAGAGTGAGGCGGGTGCTCTTTCTTGGCTATTGCTGAGATGGTGGCCCCTCCCAGATTTGAACTGGGGACCAACCGATTATGAGTCGGGTGCTCTAACCACTGAGCTAAGGGGCCATTTCTTTGGAGTGCACTTTTGTGCGGCGGCAAGTATAACCAAATCTGTGCCAACAAAAAAGCGCCCGCAGGCGCTTTTTCAATCACTTGCGTGATTATTCGTCTAAGAAGCTTTTCAGCTGCTCACTGCGACTTGGATGACGCAATTTGCGTAATGCTTTGGCTTCAATTTGACGAATCCGCTCACGGGTTACGTCAAACTGCTTACCTACTTCTTCCAAGGTATGGTCAGTATTCATGTCGATACCAAAACGCATACGCAAGACTTTCGCTTCCCGAGCGGTTAAGCCACCCAGTACTTCACGAACGGCGTTCTGCAAGCTTTCAGAAGTTGCTGCATCGACTGGCAAATCCAAAGTCGTATCTTCAATGAAGTCACCCAAATGCGAATCTTCATCGTCACCAATCGGTGTTTCCATTGAGATTGGCTCTTTGGCAATCTTCAGTACTTTGCGGATCTTGTCTTCTGGCATCGCCATACGCTCAGCCAATTCTTCCGGCTGTGGCTCGCGACCCATTTCCTGCAGCATTTGACGCGAAATACGATTCAGCTTGTTGATCGTTTCGATCATGTGCACTGGAATCCGAATGGTCCGCGCTTGGTCGGCGATAGAACGGGTAATCGCCTGACGAATCCACCAGGTTGCGTATGTCGAAAACTTGTAACCACGGCGATATTCGAACTTATCGACGGCTTTCATCAAACCGATGTTACCTTCTTGGATTAAGTCCAAGAACTGCAAACCACGGTTGGTGTATTTCTTCGCAATTGAAATAACCAAACGTAAGTTAGCTTCAACCATTTCTTTTTTCGCACGGCGAGCTTTTGCTTCACCAATCGACATGCGACGGTTAATGTCTTTCACTTTCGCGATCGACAGACCGGTTTCTTCAGCGATTGTGCGCAGTTTTGACGTACAACGCTCAATTTCTTCACGCATTTCGCTTAACGTTGCGCTGTAATTAGAGCCACTGTCGACTAACTTATCGAACCAAGACATGTTGGTTTCGTTACCAGCAAACGCTTGTACAAATGTACGCTTCGGTACTTTCGCATGCTCAATGGCCAGTTTCATGATCAAGCGCTCTTGAACACGAACGCGGTCCATCATTTCCCGCATGTCTTTTACTAAGCGGTCAAACTGCTTCGGCACTAAGCGGAATTGCTTAAACAACTCGCTCAGTTTTTCAATTTCTTCTTTCGCTTTCGCGTCTTCACGGCCGCGCGCTTTAATCGCTTCACGGGTCACTTCATACTGGGTCCGCAGCTCAGCGAATTTTTCTCGAGCTAATTCAGGGTCAACACCGGTGTCCGCTGAATCGTCGTCAGCGTCGTCTTCGTCTTCATCTTCGGCGTCGTCATCTTCGTCTTCAAGCTGATCTTCGCTCAACTCAGAGCCAACGTGTGTTGCGCTGACAGGCGCGTCTTCCACTTCGTTCGGGTCAATGAAACCAGAAATGATTTCAGTTAAACGAATTTGCTCAGCTTCAAATGCATCCCACTGTTCGAGTAGAAAGTTAATCGCTTCTGGATATTCAGCAACGGAACATTGGACTTGGTTAATACCGTCTTCGATACGCTTAGCGATTTCGATTTCGCCTTCACGTGTCAGCAGCTCAACCGTACCCATTTCACGCATGTACATGCGCACTGGGTCGGTGGTACGGCCGATTTCACTTTCTACCGTTGCCAATGCAGCGGCAGCTTCTTCAGCTGCGTCTTCGTCTGCTGCATCTTCGCTCATCATGAGATCGTCGGCATCAGGGGCATTTTCGTAGACTTTAATGCCCATGTCGTTGATCATGCGGATAATGTCTTCAATCTGATCCGAATCAACGATGTCTTGCGGTAAGTGGTCGTTGACCTCAGCAAAGGTTAAGAAACCTTGCTCTTTACCTTTCGCAATAAGTAATTTAAGTTGCGACTGACGAGTCTGCATACGGGCGTTTACCTCAGTAAAGAAGATTGTGAATTCATGCGGAATGACCGCACATTATAACAAAAAACCATGGATTCAACCAGTTCAAATAGTATTTTGAATGTATTTTTTCTGGTCAGTTTCGATTTCTTGCTTACTTACGCTTCATTAAGCGTAGCAGCTCATTCAATTCTTGTAGGCGTTCACGAGTTAATTCTGCTGCCGGCAGCGCCTTTAGCTCTTCGTAACGCTGTTCTAAGTAGCGGTCAATTAAATAGCGATAGGTTTCACTAAATTCATTTTCGAGGTTTTCCTCATGAACTTGATGATCCCAAGTTGCAAGTTCGCGTAAGCGGGCCTCAAATTTTGTGCCCCGCCATTCTTCGAGTGCTTGTGCGGAAGTTAAGCCTTGCGCTGCGGTTTGGCGATGTAATGCCATAAACACTTTCATGCCGGGCAGATTTAATTGCCCAAGTTCTTCATGCACCGGGACTAGTTGACCCAATTGCGGGTGCTGAATGAGCAAGCCGATTGCACGCGATACGGGCGTCATTTTATCTCGCTTTGGTGCGTCTTTGCGGCTAGCGGTTTGTTCTTTGGCTGGCAACAAACGTTCTATTTCCGAAGTTGTCCGGCCCAGTCGATGGGCCAAAGTTTCGGTTAATAGGTCACGATAGAAGTCGCTGGCAACTTTGCCGATGAGCTGTTTTGCCTGACCGACTAACTCTGCTTTACCAGCGTCCGTGCGCAAGTCGAGTTGCTCGGTTAAGTGGTCAAAAAAGTACTCACGAAACGACTGGGCGTTGTCGAGGCGCTGTTGAAAACCTTCGGCACCTTCAGCACGCACGATCGTGTCGGGATCTTCCCCGTCGGGCAAAAACAAAAACTGGAGATCGGTGCCATCGCGTAGCAACGGCAAGGCATTTTCGAGTGCACGCCAAGCTGCATCGCGACCAGCGCGGTCACCGTCAAAGCAACAAATAACTTGTTTGGCTTGGCGGAACAGAAGCTGCAGATGATCGGACGTTGCAGCGGTACCAAGAGCTGCCACGGCATTGGTCACACCAAATTGCGCGAGAGCGACCACGTCCATATAACCTTCAACGATAATCACCCGGTCAAGGTCGCGATGCTTTTGGCGCATTTCAAAAAAGCCGTAGAGTTCCCGGCCTTTATGGAACAGTCGCGTTTCCGGCGAGTTCAAATACTTCGGCTCACCTTTGTCGAGCACACGACCACCGAAGCCAACCACACGGCCACGACGATCACGAATCGGGAACATAATACGATCGCGGAAAAAATCAAAACGTTTACCACGATCGTTTTCGGTAATCATTTTCAGCGCCAAAAGCTGTTTTTGCAGGTCAGGTGTGCGTCCAAACTCGCGAAGCACGGCGTCCCACTGTTCAGGTGCATAGCCGATGCCAAAGTCGCGCACGATCTCGCCACTCAGCCCGCGCCCCTTCAAGTACTCAACCACACGCTCACGGTTCGGATGTTCACGGAGCTGGTTTGAGAAGAAACGCGCACACTTTTCCATCAACTCAAAGTCGTCTTCGATTTCCGCACGGTCACGCCCTGGCTTAGTTCCAGGGCGCTGCTCACGCGGAACTTCAAGACCTAACATACTCGCCAGTTCTTCAACGGCGTCAGGGAACTCGAGGCCGTCGAACTCCATAATAAAATCCAGCGCGTTGCCGTGCGCACCACAGCCGAAGCAGTGATAAAACTGTTTGTCGGGAGCAACAGAAAACGAAGGTGTTTTCTCGTTATGGAAAGGACAGCAAGCTTGGTAGTTGCGACCGGCTTTTTTCAGGCGCACACGACTATCGACGACGCTGACAACATCAGCGCGCGCGACGAGATCTTGAATGAAATCTTTGGGAATGAATCCTGCCATGCGCTTACTTTACTCTGCCCTGTGATGAAATGAAACAGCCATTGTAGCTGCTTTTCTCGAACTGGCTAGTCAATTTCTAAAGCAATTGGCACTTGCAATGCACAATAAAAAAACCGTGCGATTGGCACGGTTCTTTTAATGTTCGACAGAATTACTGTGACGGTTGACAGTCGGGCTTGCTCTGCAGTGCGACCAAGCTGTAATTCCGAACGCAAATTCGAAGTTAACTCCGAAGGTAACTCCGAACGTAATACCGACGGTATTACCTTACAATATTTCTTAGTACAGGCGAGTGCGACGAGCGTTTTCGCGAGCTAATTTCTTCGCGTGACGCTTAACCGCTGCTGCTTTCTTACGCTTGCGCTCAGCCGTTGGCTTTTCGTAGAACTCACGGCTACGAACTTCAGACAACACACCTGCTTTCTCACAAGAACGCTTGAAACGACGCAGAGCTACGTCAAATGGCTCATTTTCTTTCATTTTAACTGCTGGCATTAGCCTCTCACCTCAAAAATTCATTTAGTACGCAGGCCATCAATTGGCCATGCAGGATAAAATTGGTGCTGAATTTTAAACAAACAAAGCGCCCATGTAAAGCCTAAGATCAATTTATTCAATCTAATTCGGGTACTGTTTCACCACGCTTGGCATAAAATGTTTCCACGAATTGATCAAATTGATCGTTTTCGATCGCATCTCGCATACCTTTCATGAGTGATTGATAGAAATGCAAGTTGTGAATTGTGTTCAAGCGCGCACCTAAAATCTCGTTACAACGGTCAAGATGGTGCAAGTACGCACGTGAATAATTTTGACAGGTATAGCAATCACACTCTGGGTCGAGTGGCGCAGTGTCAGTGCGATGGCGGGCATTGCGAATTTTAATCACGCCTTCGCTGGTAAACAGGTGACCATTACGCGCATTCCGTGTTGGCATAACGCAATCGAACATGTCGATGCCGCGGCGCACCGCTTCGACGAGATCTTCCGGCTTGCCAACGCCCATCAAGTAGCGCGGTTTATCTTCCGGCATTTGCGGGGCAGTGTGCTCGAGAATACGCATCATGTCTTCTTTTGGCTCGCCAACCGACAGCCCGCCAATTGCATAGCCATCGAAACCAATAGCGGTCAGGCCATTCAACGACACATCACGTAAATGTTCGTACATGCCACCTTGAATGATACCGAATAAGGCCGCTTCGTTATCACCGTGTGCCGTTTTTGAACGCTCTGCCCAGCGCAACGACAATTGCATGGAGTCTTCAGCTTGTTTTTCGGTTGCTGGGTATGGCGTACATTCGTCAAAAATCATGACGATATCTGAGCCCAATTCGCGCTGCACTTCCATCGACTTTTCTGGTGTCAGAAGAATCTTTTCACCATTAATCGGTGAGCGGAAGGTGACACCCTCTTCCGAGATTTTACGCAAATCACCGAGACTAAAAACTTGAAAACCGCCTGAATCAGTCAGAATCGGTTTGTCCCAGTTCATAAAGTCATGTAAGTCGCCATGCTGACGAATAATCGACGTACCCGGCCGCAGCATTAAGTGAAAAGTATTACCTAAACAAATTTGTGCACCCGTGTCGGCTAACTCTTCCGGACTCATACCTTTGACCGTGCCGAGCGTGCCTACTGGCATAAACGCTGGCGTATCGACCGTACCGCGGGCAAACTTCAATTGGCCGCGACGTGCTTTACCGGTTTTCTTTAGTAACTCAAACTTCATGTTCAACCTTTTAACTGGTTACGCCGACGCCTGCTCTGGCGCGCGGTCATTGCGGGTGATAAACATCGCATCACCGTAACTGAAAAAGCGATATTCGTGGTCGATGGCAGCTTGGTAAGCGCCCATAACCTGCTCTTTGCCAGCGAAGGCGGAAATTAACATAATTAAGGTCGACTCGGGTAGGTGAAAGTTCGTCACCATGGCGTCGATAACCTTAAACTCATAACCTGGAAAGATAAATATGTCGGTTTCGGCAGCGAACTCACCAATTTCGCCGCCGTTTGCTTTCGCTGCAGATTCTAAGGAACGGACTGACGTTGTGCCCACTGCAACAACGCGCTTGCCTGCTGCCTTGGTTGCTCGAATTGTTTCGACAACGTGCGCCGGTACTTCTGCGTATTCGCTGTGCATTTTGTGCTCGCGAATGTCATCGGTGCGCACCGGTTGAAACGTGCCAGCTCCCACATGCAATGTCACGTAGGCAGTGTTCACGCCTTTTTCCTGCAAACGCTGCATAATGGTTTCATCAAAATGCAGTCCAGCGGTTGGCGCTGCAACAGCTCCCGGCTTTTTGCCATACACTGTTTGATAACGCTCACGGTCACTGGCTTCATCAGGTCGCTCAATGTAGGGAGGTAACGGCATGTGACCATATGCATCAAGCCATTCCAGCACGGTTTTTGCTGGGTCAAAATGCACTTCGAATAATGCGTCGCTGCGCTCACCGATCTCGGCTGCCACAGCTTCTTCTAAAAGCAACTTAGTACCTGCTTTGGGGGCACGATTCGCTCGCACATGAGCAAGTACGCGATGGTCATCAAGAATCCGTTCCACCAACACTTCTATTTTTCCACCCGACACTTTTTGGCCCAGCATCCGCGCCGGAATCACTCGCGTGTCGTTAAAAACTAATAAGTCGCCCGCTTCTAATAAGTCAGGGAGGTCGCGGAACTGGCGATGATTCACTTCACCAGTTGGGCCTGAGAGCGTGAGCAATCGGCTGGCACTGCGATCAGGTTGAGGGTAGTGCGCAATGAGGTGGTCAGGCAACTCAAAGTAAAAATCAGACTTGTTCATGTCACTCCAATAAACTCAACGCGGCCAATGTGGCCGCGAAGATTCATCTACACGCTGTGGCGTCAACCGTCAAACGAAGAGCAATGGTGCTGTTCGTCGTTAGAAGGTGTACACCAAGGTTACCGCAGTTTCTGTATCCAGTTTGTCCGGAATACGGCCGTCAGCTTGCTCATACACCGTTGAGTTATGCGTAAGAGTCAAAGACAAACGCATCGCTAAACGAGAGTTAATATTCGCGGTTAATGCGCCAACAGCGCGCGAACGCGTATTGTCGTCACCAATTTCAGTCGAAATCAACTGGGTAAAACGAGCCGTTTCACTAATCGTCCACTGATAGTTTGCTGCCATACGAACAATCATGTCGCCGTCAGTTTCACCCGTGTCGCGACGTTTATCGAATGAATAACCCGGACCCACTTCAAAGTCGGTATACATATTGTCGTTAAAGACATAACGAGTACCGTAACCGGCCGCGATGGTTGACTGATATTCGAAACTATTCAATGCGTCGTCTTCGTACGAACCGTAGATAAACACTGAAGAATGCGAAGACGAAGCAAACTTGCGGTTACCTTGGGCCGACAAAAACAGGCGGTCGGCGTCAACCACTGAAGTGCCTTCATGAGTTTTACGCTCTTGACGGTAATAGTCCATGACGGCACGTTGACGCCAGTTCAAGGTATCGCGTTCAAGGTCGAGCTTACCTTTCCACGAGCGCGAGTCAGTGTTACCCGAGCGGATTAACACACCCACTTCGGCGCTAGCACGCCATTTACCGTCTTGCGCAGCTGGGTCCATATCTTGAATATCATCGAACATAAACGTTGATGACATCGCTGTCCCGGAGAAACCGATCAAGGCTAAGCTAAGTAGTTTTAAGCGCACGCTAACTCCTTGTCTTTTAAAACATTATCAGACCCATTGCGGTGATCTGAGGATTTTAATTTGGTGTGAAGTGCAACCCTATTGCCGCTATTTTAACGGAAACAAGGCTCAATTCGTACCCTATAGATGAAAAAGCCACCACCAGTTTTACAAAACCAGTGGTGGTGATCAGCGAATGTGCGACTTATTTAACCGTCGCAGTCAGCAAGCCTTTTTCGTATTTGATGAACATTTCTTCGAGAGAAATCGGCTTGATCTTGCTCGCATTGCCCGCGGTACCGAAGGCTTCATAACGCGCTTTACAAATGTCGTACATTGCTTTCGTTGATTCAGCTAAATATTTACGCGGATCGAACTCAGCTTTATTCTTCGCTAAATAACGGCGAATCGCTCCGGTTGACGCTAAGCGCAAATCGGTATCGATGTTTACTTTGCGAACACCGTGGCGGATGCCTTCCTGAATTTGCTCAACTGGAACACCATAAGTTTCTGGAATCTCGCCGCCAAATTCATTGATGATTGCCAACCAGTCTTGTGGCACAGACGAGCTACCGTGCATGACCAAGTGAGTGTTTGGAATACGCGCGTGAATTTCTTTAATCCGCTCGATTGCTAAGATGTCGCCTGTTGGTGGACGGGTAAACTTGTATGCACCGTGTGAAGTTCCACAAGCGATCGCAAGAGCGTCAACTTGGGTTTCTTTGACGAAATGTGCCGCTTCTTCTGGATCAGTCAGAAGTTGATCGTGAGTCAGGGTCCCTTCTGCGCCAACTCCGTCTTCTTCCCCTGCTTGACCGGTTTCTAACGAACCTAAAACACCAAGTTCGCCCTCAACCGAGACACCACAGGCGTGCGCCATTTCTACCACACGGCGAGTCACATCAACGTTGTAGTCATAATCTGCTGGCGTCTTGCCGTCTTCACGCAATGAACCGTCCATCATCACCGAGCTAAAACCCAATTGAATGGAGCGCTGGCATATTGCTGGCGAGGTGCCGTGGTCCTGATGCATAACAACCGGGATATGCGGAAACTCTTCGATAGCCGCTAAAATTAAGTGGCGCAAGAAAGGGGCACCAGCATACTTACGAGCACCGGCTGACGCCTGCACGATTACCGGGCTATCAGTGTCATCTGCAGCCATCATGATGGCACGCATTTGCTCTAAGTTATTTACGTTAAATGCTGGCACGCCGTAGCCGAATTCAGCAGCGTGGTCGAGCATTTGTCTCATTGAAATCAATGCCATTTGCGAGGCTCCTTTATACTTTTAATTGATTCGCTAACGCGAGATTTATAATTTATTCGCTGCCGCGAGCTTCTAAAATTGCAACGGCCGGTAATTTTTTGCCTTCCAAGAATTCTAAGAACGCACCACCACCCGTCGAAATATAGGAAATTTCGTCGGCAATACCATATTTGTCAATCGCTGCAAGGGTGTCACCACCACCCGCAATCGAGAACGCAGGACTACGGGCAATGGCGCGCGCCAGCACTTCTGTACCCTGACTAAATTGCTCAAATTCAAACACGCCAACGGGACCGTTCCAAACGATTGTGCCGGCATTTTCGAGCATTTTCGCTAATTGTTCTGCTGTGTCTGGGCCGATATCAAAAATCTGATCATCACCGTTCACTTCAGTAACCGCTTTGACGGTGGCCGTTGCGTCAGCACCAAATTTGTCACCAACAATGACATCCGTCGGTAATGGGATTTCTGCACCGCGAGTCTTCGCTGACTCAGCTAAACGCGCTGCATCTTTGACTAAATCCGCTTCGTACAGCGAGCGTGCAACATTATGTCCTGCAGCTGCAATAAACGTATTGGCAATGCCACCACCAACAATCAGTTGGTCGACTTTACGCACGAGCGAGTTCAATACCATCAGCTTGGTCGAAACTTTCGAGCCACCGACAATCGCCACTAACGGGCGCTTAGGGTTCTGCAGCGCTTTGCCCAAGGCATCGAGTTCAGCGGCTAACAAAGGACCTGCACATGCGATCGGTGCATATTGGGCAACGCCGTACGTTGACGCTTGTGCACGGTGCGCGGTACCAAAGGCGTCCATCACAAACACGTCACACAATGCGGCCATTTTTTTCGCTAAAACTGGGTCGTTTTTCTTTTCACCCACATTGAAGCGAACGTTTTCGAACACCACAAGCTCACCGCCAGCAACTTCAACGCCGTCCAAATAATTACTTTCGAGGCGAACCGGAAAGTCGAGTGCCGAGGCCAAGTATTTAACGACTGGCGCTAACGAATATTCAGCGTCATAAACACCTTCTTCAGGACGACCTAAATGCGACATGACCATGACTTTAGCGCCCTGTTCAAGTGCACTTTGCAGCGTCGGTAATGCTGCCTTTAGGCGCGCATCGGAGGTCACTTTGCCATCTTGTACCGGCACGTTTAGGTCTTCACGGATTAACACGCGCTTACCGCGTAAATCCATATCACTCATGTACTTCACAGTCATTTCTTAGTCCTTGCAAAAATGCATTGAAAGCAGTTTAGTCTAATCCGGCTAACGTCGCAGCTGACTCGAGCATTCGATTGGCAAAGCCCCACTCGTTGTCACACCAGCACAATACTTTGACAAGTTGCTTATGGCTCACGCGTGTCTGCGTACCGTCAATGATACTTGATCGGGCGTCATGATTAAAATCAGACGACACCAAAGGTAATTCAGTATATCCAAGAATGCCGGCAAGATCTCGCTGAGCCGCATGACGCAGAGCAGTATTTACAGTGGCAATGTCCACTTCAGTTTGCAACGTCACACTTAAGTCCATCGCCGTAACGTTGGTGGTTGGTACGCGCACTGCAATCGCCTCAAAGCGACCGGCAAATTTCGGCAAAATACGTTCAATACCTCGAGCCAATCGCGTATCCACAGGAATAATTGATTGCGAGGCTGCACGCGATAACCGCAGGTTATCATGATAGGCGTCGATCACTTGCTGATCATTCATTGCCGAATGAATGGTTGTAATGGTTCCGCTGTCGACGCCGAAAGCATCGTCGAGCGCTTTAATCACCGGCACAATACAGTTTGTGGTGCAGGAGCCATTGGAAATAATTCGATCGCTGGCGCTCAGGTCACTATTATTGATGCCTTGAATGAGCGTGAAGTCGACATCTGGCGAAGCCGGGTGGGAAAATAGCACCCGCCGCGCGCCTGCCGTCAAATGAGCTTGGCCTTCTGCTCTGCTGGAAAATACACCGGTACATTCCAGCACAACGTCAATGTTGAGTTCACGCCACGGTAGGTCATTCAAATCCCGCCGATGTAACACTTGAACTGCATGTTGGTTGATCAACAAGGTGTCATTTTTGTCACTCACGTGCGCCGCAAAGCGACCATGAGTCGAGTCGTATTGCAGCAAGTGCGCCATGGCCGACGTACTTGCTAACTCGTTGATAGCAACAATCTCAATGCGCTGATCCCAACCAGACTCGATCCAGGCTCGCGCAATACTTCTGCCAATACGCCCGAAGCCATTTATCGCAACGCGAATCTTTGCTTGCTGCGGCTGTCCAGTTGGAACCATTTCACTTCCTTTCATTTAAAGCGATTGAGCGACTTTCACCACGTTTTCAACAGTGAAGCCAAAATGACGGAATAATTCTTCCGCCGGAGCCGACTCACCAAAGCTGGTCATACCGACGACTGCACCGTCAAAGCCGGTATACTTGTGCCAAAAGCCAGCAATACCCGCTTCAATGGCGACACGGCGACGAACCTGCGGTGGTAAAACGCTATCACGGTAGGCTTTATCTTGTTGGTCGAATACGCAGGTTGATGGCATTGAGACCACCCGCACTTTCTCCCCATTTGCAGTCAGCTGCTCCGCCGCTTGCATGGCTAATTCAACTTCCGAACCTGTCGCAATCAGAATCAATTCAGGCTGTTCCGCAAAGTCTTTCAAAACATAAGCACCTTTACGCACGTCAGCGAGTTGCTGAGCGTCGCGTGCCATTTGCGGTACACCTTGGCGCGTGAAAATTAAGCAGGTTGGACCGTCAGTGCGTTCTACCGCAGCTTGCCAAGCAATTGCCGACTCAACTTGGTCACACGGACGCCATGTTTGGCAGTTCGGCGTTAAGCGCAAATTGGCTAATTGCTCAACCGGTTGATGGGTTGGACCGTCTTCACCAAGACCAATCGAATCGTGGGTATAGACATGAATGACAGGCTGCTTCATTAGCGCAGCCATGCGCACTGCGTTGCGAGCGTATTCCATGAACATTAGGAAGGTTGCGCCATACGGACGGAAACCACCATGCAACTGAATACCATTCATAATGGCAGACATACCAAATTCACGCACGCCGTAATAAATATAGTTACCGCTTGCATCTGCAGCCGTCAAAGGCTGTGAGTCTTTCCAAATGGTTAAATTCGAGCCAGCTAAGTCTGCTGAGCCGCCCATTAGTTCTGGTAAAACCGGACCAAGTGCGTTCAAGGCATTTTGTGACGCCTTACGGGTCGCAACTTTTTCTGGGTTCGCTTGCAGTTTTTCAACATAAGCGGTGACCGTTTCGTTCCAGTCTGCTGGCAACTCACCGGCCATCCGGCGACTAAACTCTGCCGCTAATTCTGGGTGTGCTTGACTATACGCGGCGAACAATTCATTCCACTTCGCTTCGACAGCAGCGCCCTTCTCTTTGGCGTCCCACGCAGCGTATACGTCTTCTGGCACTTCAAACGCAGCGTGGTTCCAGCCTAATGCTTCGCGAGTCTTGGCGATTTCATCGTCACCTAATGGGGCGCCGTGACAGCTTTCAGTACCCTGCTTGTTTGGTGCGCCGAAGCCAATAATTGTTTTACAGCAAATTAATGTTGGGCGCGTGCTGTCAGCTTTCGCTGCCGCAATGGCTTGCTCAATCGCGTCACTGTCATGACCATCGACATCGGCAATAACCTGCCAGCCATAACTCTCGAAGCGCTTGACGGTGTCGTCGGTAAACCAACCTTCCACTTCACCATCAATTGAAATGCCGTTGTCGTCGTAAAATGCAATCAATTTGCCAAGCCCCAACGTGCCGGCTAATGAACAGACTTCATGGGAAATACCTTCCATCAAACAGCCGTCACCAAGGAAGGTATAAGTGTAGTGATCAACAATCGGGAATTGTGGTTGGTTGAACTGCGCCGCAAGTGCTTTTTCAGCAATCGCCATCCCAACCGCATTTGAAATACCTTGGCCAAGTGGTCCGGTGGTCGTTTCAACGCCTGGCGTGTAGCCATACTCTGGGTGACCCGGGGTTTTCGAATGCAATTGACGGAACTGTTTAAGGTCGTCGATGCTGACGTCATAGCCGGTTAGATGTAACAGTGAGTAAATCAACATTGAGCCATGACCATTTGACAAAACAAAGCGGTCACGGTCAGCCCAGTTTGGGTTCTGGGGGTTATGTGACATATGATCCCGCCATAACACCTCTGCGATATCTGCCATGCCCATCGGGGCTCCAGGGTGACCAGACTTGGCCTGTTGTACTGCATCCATACTTAACGCACGAATCGCATTGGCAAAATAGCGACGATCTGACATCGGAAACTCCTGACTGTATTGATCAATATGAAGGCGCACAGCGTACACCACTTAGCGCGCGTATTGTCCATCATTCGAGCGATTCACGCAAATTGGAAACGTTGAGAATTTGTTTCATTTAGACAGATAGACGTCTAAATGTAGATTTTTATTCATCAATCGGCTACCATACTCCCACTTTAAGTCTTAGCTTTGGAATTACTATGGCTCGTCACGTATTTACTTCTGAATCTGTGTCAGAAGGTCATCCTGATAAAATTGCGGATCAAATCTCTGATGCCGTGCTTGATGCGATTCTCGCTCAAGACCCAAAAGCCCGTGTGGCTTGCGAAACTTTTGTCAAAACCGGCATGGTTTTAGTTGGCGGTGAAATCAACACCAATGCGTGGGTTGATATTGAAGAACTCACTCGCGACACCGTGCGTAAAATCGGCTATGTCCACTCAGACATGGGCTTCGACGCTGACAGTTGTGCAGTATTAAACGCAATTGGTAAGCAGTCTCCTGACATTAATCAAGGCGTTGACCGTGAGCGTCCAGAAGATCAAGGCGCCGGCGACCAGGGTTTAATGTTTGGTTATGCCACCAATGAAACCGCAGAGCTCATGCCTGCACCAATTATGTATTCGCACCGCCTCGTGCAAAGACAAGCAGAAGTGCGTAAAGCTGGTTTGGACTGGTTGCGTCCTGACGCGAAAAGCCAGCTCACCTTCGTTTACGACAATGGCAAACCAGTCGGTATCGATGCCATCGTGCTTTCCACCCAACATGCTCCGGAAGTCAGCTTGCAAGAATTACGTGACGGCGTGCTTGAACACATCATTCAGCCTGTATTACCGGCTGAGTGGCTAACCAAAGAAACCAAAATCCATATCAACCCAACCGGTCGCTTTGTTATCGGTGGGCCAATGGGTGACTGTGGTTTAACGGGTCGTAAGATTATCGTCGATACCTATGGCGGAATGGCTCGTCACGGCGGTGGTGCGTTTTCGGGCAAGGATCCATCGAAAGTTGATCGTAGTGCCGCTTATGCAGCGCGTTATGTCGCCAAGAACTTAGTTGCCGCTGGTTTAGCGGAGCGTTTAGAGCTGCAAGTTTCGTATGCAATTGGTGTTGCTGAGCCGACATCCATTAGTATCGAAACCTTTGGTACCAGCAAATACGACGAGGAAACACTCATTCGTTTAGTGCGCGAGCACTTTGATTTGCGTCCTTACGGAATTTTAAAAATGCTTGACCTCGAGCGCCCAATTTACCTGCCGACTGCAGCGTATGGCCACTTCGGTCGCGAAGAGTTCCCGTGGGAGCGAACCGATAAAGTAGACGCTATTTTAGCCTCTCTGTAACGCTCGCCCCAGATAAAATTGAAGCCGCTTGAGTCTTGCTCTGGCGGCTTTTTTATTGGCGTTGAAAAATTGCCAACCTGATCGTTGTCGGCTAAGCTCAATGAGATAAAAACAATTATTTGTCAGTACTTTAAAAGTGATGAGGCAAGCTATGAGCGACGATAAAAATATGATTCCCGGCATTAGTGTCAAACAGCAACTTGGACCGGCACTCATCCAAGCGCTGATCTTAGTTATTTTACGATTATTCACAATTCCATTAAGAATTTGGTTAGGTGCTATGGCGCGATTAGCCGAACTCCATGAAGAAACCCGCAATGAATCTGATTCGACAAAAACCACCGAGTTTCCAGTTCTCGACTGGTTTCGTCGTGCCTGGGATGGTGTCATTCTGCTTTGGTGGGTTGGCGGCGGCATTTTCGTGGTGTTTGGATTCCTCGGTGGCATTTTCATCTATGGCATCATGGAAGCCTTCGCTACTGCACTCGCTGCGACCGTTGTGCTCTATTTCTCAGTTATCTTTATCTCGTTAATGAAAGAGTCAATGATTCTATTGTTATCGATTGCCACCAACGTCGAAAGCATTCGTCGCAAGCGCAATTAAGAAATTGAGCTAGCATGCAGGCATACTAGAGGCCTTGCCGCTGTTACGTTGGAGCGGTAACATGACGTTTTAACGAATGTCTTGACGAATGTCTTGACGAACGTCTTGACGAACGTCTCGACGTTTCAGCAGCAAGGATCTGTATGCGTATTCCTCGGTTCTATCAAACTCAAACCTTTGCGCTCAATGGTGTCTTCCAACTGAGCGATGAAGCCAGTCATCATGCGAGCCGTGTGTTGCGTTTACCCGTTGGTGCGACCATCGAGCTGTTTAACGGCGACAATCGTGCTTATACCGCTGAAATTACTGCGGTCAGCAAAAAGAGTGTCGACGTCAAAATCACCGCTGAGCGCGAGGCCAATGTCGAATCAGACCTAAAAATCCATCTCGCCCAAGGTATCAGTAAAGGCGACCGCATGGATTTCGTTTTACAAAAATCGGTAGAACTCGGTGTGCATGAAATTACGCCCCTGTTTACCAAGCGCTGTAATGTGAAACTTAGCGGTGACCGGTTAGAAAAAAAGCAGGAACAATGGCAAAAAATCGTTATCTCAGCATGCGAACAGTCAGGACGAAACTTTGTTCCGAAAGTACTCCCAGCGATGAAGCTCACCGATTGGCTTGCTGCCGAGCGTAACGGTATCACCGTCACTCTCGATCCACATGTCAAAACGCCATTCTCCGGTTTAGCTGAGGCCAATGAATACCATCTCCTGATTGGCCCCGAGGGCGGCTTTTCGGAGCAAGAGGTGTTAGCCACTGCCGCCGCAGGTTGCCACCCGGTTCAGCTTGGGCCGCGGATTTTACGCACCGAAACTGCAGCACTTGCAGCCATAACTGCGTTACAATGCCATTTTGGCGATTTAGGTTAGGAGTCCGACATGATCCGTGTTGCTATCGTCATGGACCCAATTGCGTCCATTACCACTTACAAAGACACCAGTTTCCGTATTGCGCTTGAAGCGCAAGCTCGTGGCTATGAGTTACTTTATCTTGAGCTAGCCGACATGTTTATTGACCAAGGCACGGCGAAAGCACGCGTTCGTCCGTTGCAGGTCTGGGATCGTAGCGAAAACTATTTCCAATTAGGCGCCGACGAAATCGTCAACATGGGCGATCTCGATGTCATTTTCATGCGCAAGGATCCACCATTTGATATTGAGTTTGTTTACGCAACCCATATCTTAGACTTAGCCGCACGTGACGGTGCCTTAGTGGTAAATCGTCCGCAAAGTCTGCGCGACTGCAGTGAGAAGCTATTCACCGCGTGGTTCCCAGACTTGATCCCAGCGACGCTTGTAACACGCAGTACCAAACAGATTCGTGAGTTTCACCAAAAGCATCAAGACATTATATTGAAACCGCTCGACGGTATGGGTGGTGCGTCTATTTTTCGGGTTGACGAGCAAGGCTCAAACCTTGGTGTCATCATCGAAACACTGACTAACCATGGCAAACGTTTCGCTATGGTGCAGGAATATTTGCCGGCCATTAAAGACGGCGACAAGCGCATTTTAATTATCAACGGCGAGCCGGTGCCCTATTCACTCGCACGGATACCGTCTGCGGGTGAAACGCGAGGCAACTTGGCAGCCGGTGGTAGTGGCCGTCCACAGCCATTGAGCGAAAGTGACTTGGAACTGGCTCGCACCATTGGGCCAGTTTTAAAAGAGAAAGGTTTATACCTTGTTGGGCTTGATGTGATTGGCGATCGTATCACCGAAATCAATGTCACTAGCCCGACGTGTATGCGCGAAATTGAAAACGCATATCAAATTAATATTGCAGGTCAATTATTTGATGCTGTCATCGCTGATTTACCCTCAGCATCACGTTCATAAAAGGAGTGGATATGTCAGACACCCCGAAAAAAGCACCGTTTCATAGCCTGCAGAATCATTTTTTAATTGCCATGCCTGGCTTAAATGATCCGTTTTTTCACCACACGGTCACCTATGTCTGTGAGCACAACGAAGAAGGCGCGATGGGTTTAGTGATTAACCAACCGGTCGGCCTTACCGTCGCGAGCTTGCTTGAACAAATTGAAGTGGAAGTCACGACGACCCGTTCGCTCGAAGATATCCATGTTCTCACCGGCGGCCCTGTCGCCACCGACCGCGGTTTTGTTTTACACCCACCACAAGAAGGCTGGCGCAGTAGTTTGCAGTTAAGCGACGAGATTATGATTACTACATCTCGCGATATCCTTGAGTCGCTTGGCTCAGACCGAGCGCCGCAACATTTTTTGCTCACCCTGGGATACGCAGGTTGGGACGCTGGCCAACTCGAAGAGGAAATTGCCGACAACTCGTGGTTAACCATTCCTGCTGACGCTGATTTGTTGTTCCATACCCCCACTGCACAGCGATGGGAAAAAGCTGCTGAGCGTTTAGGTTTCGATATTAATCAGCTCTCCAGTGAAGCCGGACACGCATAGTCGATAGGTAGCAATCCATGAGTATTCTTGGCTTTGATTACGGCACGAAAAGCATTGGCGTCGCCGTCGGTACTGCGTTAACCGGTACCGCTTCGCCGTTGCCAGCTTTGAAAGCCAACGATGGCGTGCCGCAGTGGGCGCAAGTTGAAAAGCTGATCCAAGAATGGCAGCCGGCGCTTTGTGTCGTCGGTCTACCACTGAATATGGATGGCACCGAGCAACCACTTACAGCACGCGCAAGAAAGTTTGCGAATCGACTTCACGGTCGCTTTGGCGTACAAATCTTTCTGCAAGATGAGCGGCTAACCACGGTCAGTGTCCGTGAAGAGTTGTTTGCCCGAGGTGGCTTCCGTGAACTGCAAAAAGGCCGCGTCGATAGCGCCGCGGCCTGTGTGATTTTAGAAGATTATTTTGCCCACCATGCAGCCCTGTAGCTGCCTACCTGTAGCTGATTATAAGTTTTCTTCCGCATACTGTGCCAAACTCGAACGCACAACGCCGTTGAGGTTCATGGTCGAGCTGCCATAGTAATTTTTAAAGCGCTCAACAATAAAGGTTAAGCCGGACGTCACAGCGGTTAAGTAATAGCTGTCAATTTGAGCCAAGTTACCGGAGCAAATAATTTTCGTTCCAGCACCGCAGCGAGTGATGATAGTTTTGAGCTGACTCGCCGTTAAATTCTGCGCTTCGTCAAGAATCACCACAGCATTCTGAATACTCCGACCGCGCATGAAGTTCAGCGACTTAAACTGAATATTGGCTTTTTTCATGGTGAACTCAAGACTCGCATCCATGTGCTCATCATGTTTGTGCAATACTTCTAATGAGTCAGTAATCGCAGCAAGCCAAGGCGCCATTTTCTCCTCTTCGGTACCCGGTAAAAAGCCAATCGATTCGGCTATTTCCGGTGTATTGCGAGTCACGATAATTTTCTCGTACATGCCCTTTTCGACCACTTGTTCAAGTGCTGTGGCAAGTGCAAGTAATGTTTTACCGCATCCTGCGGGGCCCGTTAAAATGATTAAGTCTTGGCTTGGGTCAAGCAAGGCGTGCATACCCATCGCTTGATAGATATTCTTTGGACTAATTCCCCATGCTCGAATACCCATGAGCCGCTCGCGGCCTAAGTCTAAAATTTTCACATGGCTGTCGGTGAAACTTTCAACGCGAGCGCAAAAGTGGTCCGTTTCATCTAGCAAGTATTCGTTCGGGTAAACCGTTGGGAACAAGTCGCGAGCAATAAAATGATAAATGTCGCGACCATCTTGCTCGGTTTTGACCTCGCCAACACTGTCCCAAAAGTTACCCTCAAACTGATAAAAGCCTTTTGACAATAAGCGAATATCATCAATTAATTGGTCCGTACGATAGTCTTCAACGCATTTAACACCTGCGCCTTTGGCCTTTAAGCGCATGTTGATGTCTTTCGTGACTAACACCACTTTCGCCGGTGCTTTGTCTTTTTGTAATTGCAGCGCTGTTTGAATAATCCGATGATCATTTTCATTCAACGCCAACGCAGATTCTGCCTGACGTAACTGAAAATCGGGGAAAATCGACAAGTGCCCCACAGCTTGGTGTTCACCTGAAATCCGCGTCAGCGGCACTCCGTCGATAATTTGCTCTGGAGTTGCTTCATGCAGTGCTTCTTCGAGCGAACGAATTGCCACCCGGGCGTCGCGACTGACGTCTTTCTGGCGGTCTTTGATATGGTCGAGTTCTTCAAGGACGACCATGGGAATGACAACGTTATGTTCTTGAAAGTTTAAAAAGGCAAGCGGTTCATGCAAGAGGATGTTGGTGTCGAGAATATAGAACTTGGGGTCTTCATTCTGAATCGATTCAGGCATAGCCCACCTCTGATTTTTTGTTGTTGTCTTTTGAGCATAGCGCAAGAAAATGACGCTGTGATGAATTCCATAAAAAAAATTCAAAAGGTAGTGATTTCTGGTAACATTTCGCAGCTCTGACCATCCGTCACAAAATTCGTCAAGAAACTCTTATTAGGCTTTTATGTTTGTTTATAACCCGCCCCAAACCCCTTGGTTATCGATTGTGTATCGTGACGAGCATGTCATTGTGCTGAATAAACCCGCTGGGCTTTTGACGGTTCCAGGTAAGGCTCCAGAACACAAAGACAGCTTGGAAAAACGCGTGCAAGCGGTTTTGCCAACTGCACTGATTGTGCATCGATTAGACATGGCGACGTCTGGCTTAATTATTATGGCGCTGGACAAATTTAGTCAGGGCCAGTTAGGACGGCAGTTTCAAGAACGGCAAGTACAAAAACGTTATCGCGCGCGGCTGCACGGGGTGTTAGAAAGTGAATCAGGAACGGTTGAATTACCCTTGCGCTGTGACTGGCCGAACCGGCCGAAGCAAATGGTCTGTTATGAGCACGGTAAGGCTGCTCTAACCAAGTTTGAACGCGTTGCGGTGAATGCAACAAGCACTGAAGTTCTGCTCTACCCTGTCACCGGTCGTTCGCACCAATTGCGGGTTCACATGCAGCAACTCGGGCATGCAATCATTGGCGATCGCCTCTATGGCTGCGAGGATTGCAAACAACAGCCACGCTTATTGCTACACGCAGAGTGGATTGCCTTCCGTCACCCGCGCACGGGTGCGGCGCTCGAGTTTGAACTACCGGCAGAATTCGCTTCGAGCAACTGATTCAGTTGCTGCAAACGTTCTGGGGTGCCAACGTCAGTCCATAACCCTGCATAGTGTTCACCGACTAAACCACCACGTGCTAACTCAGGCAAAAACACTTCGCGCAGCGGCAAGCGTTTTCCGGAGTAGCTCAACCAAGGTTCAAATAGCTGCGGATGTAACACACTCAAACCACTGAAGGTCAAACCAGGTTTGCTCCCTACTCTGGGCGTGACTTGGCGGCTCGAATCAAGACAAAAGTCGCCGAGCGGATTGTGCTCTGGGTTATTCACCAGAACTAAATGACCCAGTTTGTCATTGAGTTCCGTCGGTAAATTAGCGTAATCGTAATCACTAAACACATCGCCATTCACCAGATAGAAAGGATCTTTTCCTAACAGCGGTAAGGCCTGCAAAACCCCGCCGGCGGTTTCCAAACCGCCGGCTGGTTCGTGACTCCAATGAATCGTCAGTCCCCAATCGGCACCGTCCCGCAAACGTTCGACCAACACCTCCGGCAGCCAAGCCGTGTTAATCACCACATCGGTCACGCCAATTGCGGCAAGCTTTTCAAGGTGCCAAACAATTAACGGTTTGCCCGCCACGGACAAAAGTGGTTTTGGCTGACTGTCTGTTAGCGGTCGCATGCGTTCGCCGCGGCCTGCGGCAAGGATCATTGCTGTGCAGGCAGAAACCTTCATACGCTTTCCTGATGCTCCGTTTTCGCAGCCTTAGCCGCAATGGCCGGTTGAATGCGTGCTTTTAGCCAGTCATGGTAGTCCGCTAATTCCGGATAATCAGCGGATACGTCAACAAGATACTGCACGGTGCGCGGGACATCGGCCAAGTAACCTGCCTTGCCATCCCGATGGTAAAGACGTGCGAAAATTCCGCTGGCTTTGGTATGGCGCTGTAAGCCCATCAAATCAAACCAACGGAGAAACTGTTGCCAGCTCACTCCGTCAATGAGGCCTTCTGATTGCAATAGCGCATACGCCTCTTCAACGCGCGCCAACACCCAATCTCGCGGCCAAACGACATAGCAATCACGCAGGAGGGAGACAAGATCATAAGTAATGGGGCCGCGTACCGCGTCTTGGAAATCAATCACGCCTAAATCACGTCCACCTTGTAGCGGCTCAGCCAGTAGCATGAGGTTGCGCGAGTGGTAATCGCGATGAACACCAAGCTGTGGCTGCGCTAATGCGTTCTCAATAAGCAATTCGTTTACCTGCTGCCAAAGCGCTTGCTCTGCGGCTGACAACTCGAGGCCTAAATGTTCCTGCAATAACCAGTCGGTAAACAGGCTATTTTCGCGCTGTAATAAGGCGCGGTCATAATCCGGAATCGCCCCCTGGCGATGTTGTTTTACCGCCATGATCTGAGGCAGCAGTTCAATCGCAGTTTGATAACGCGGTAGTGCCGTTGCCATTGAAAGATTATCCGCGAACAATCGGTTGCCGAAGTCTTCCAAAAGCATCACGCCAAGTTTTGCATCGGTGGCCAGAATTTTCGGTGTGCGCACACCCTGTTCTTGATAAGCAATAGCAAGCGAGACAAATGGCTCGAGCGACTCTGGCGGTGGCGCGTCAACTAGCACCAGACTGTCCGGCTGTTGCGACTGGCTGGGAGAATGCAGGACGACCCGAAAATAGCGTCGAAAACTCGCATCACCCGCAAGTGACTCGACAACAAAACTGGATTTCGGAGCGAGCTCGCTCACTTGACTTTGCAACCAGGGTTGTAACAGACGCAAACGTTGATCCACTGAAACCTCATTTATTTAACTTTTTAACTGCGATGAGCATATTAGCAAATAGCCGCGCAAAGGAAATTGCTTTATCATAATGCTTACGATGCCAAATCAAACAACAATAGTTAAGCTTTCATGAATGAACAGCAGAAATTGATGCTGAATCAGAGACGTTGCCTGCTCAATGAGCATGCGACGCATTCCGCGCTTCCCGCTTCCCGCGCCTTCGTTTTGTCGCGACCATGTCGTTCAGTATTCATGGTGCTCGCGGCCTCGATGACGATGGCGTTTGCCGTCATGCCAGCAACGGCTCAACAAACGAGTCCGCAAACCTTGTCACAACCCGCACAAGCGCCGTCAACGGCTCTCGCGAGCTGCCAAGTGTCGCCGCAGTGGCTTGATCAAATCCCAAGTGCGGATGAGTTGCTACAAGGTCGTGAATTAAGCCTCGAAGATTTACTCGTACGTGCCGACCATACCCAGCTCGACGCTGATCGTTTTGCGCAGTTTCGAGGCAACGTGGTGCTACTGCAAGGTCGCCAACGACTCTTAACCGGTAATGCCGCTTTTGACAATGTCACTGGTGAGTTGCGGGCTGACGGTGGTCTCCTTTTTAGCGACGATTACATTGCCGTGCGAGCGTCTGATATCCAAGCAGACAGTTTTTCGCAAAGTGCTTCAATTATTGATAGTGAATACTTACTAATTGAGCGTTCTGCCCACGGTGTTGCGGGGCAAATCGATATCCGCACGGCCGAAGGTGAACGGCAAGTCATGCTGCACGACGGGACCTTCACAACTTGTCCAGGTGATCGTCCAGCTTGGCAAATCGCTGCTCGCAACATTGAAATCAATGAAAACGACAGTTGGGGTACCGCTCATCACGCACAATTCCGCTTATTCAATGTGCCGGTGCTGTATATTCCACGGTTTAGCTTTCCGTTAACTGACGAGCGCAAGTCAGGACTCTTATATCCGACCATTCGCAGCTCGGCACGCAATGGTGTTGAACTTGAAGTGCCTTACTATTTTAATCTTGCCGAAAACTACGACCTCACGTTAACCCCAAGGTTGATGACTGACCGTGGTGTGATGGGCATGGCCGAATTCCGCTATTTAACGGATAGCCATGCAGGGACCGTTGAAGCCAATTACTTGCACAAAGATCGCCGCAGTAATAACGACAATAGCCGCTCACTTTGGCGAGTCGAACAACAGTCTCGGCTGAACGAGCGCTGGAGTGGTTACTTAGATTATGCGCAGGTGAGTGATACCGCCTACATCAATGATTTTGGCAGCACATTTATAAACCGCGCCGACCCTCATTTATATCGTCGCGGACAATTAGACTATCAAGCGGGTCTAACTCGCATACAAATCCAGGTCGAAGACTTTCAAATGCTTGGGCCATATCGCGCACCCTATCGCACTATGCCGCGTTTTTCTGCTTGGCATGAACAACCGCTTGATTTAGGTTTTGAGCTGAAATGGTTTTCCGAAGTGACTCATTTCCGAAACCCTTTAAATGGCAGTGATACTGCAACTCGAGTGCATGCTGAGCCAACTTTACGTTACGAAGTTATTCGGCCGGCCTGGGACTGGCAAGCGGATTTGAGTTACTTGGTCACACACTATGATCAATTTGCAGACGAGCAACGGGACGCAAGCGTCACACGAGCAATTCCGCAAGTTCGTTGGCATGGGCGTATTCATCTTGAGCGTCCGTTCACCAATAGTTTGGGTTACCAAACTCTGACACCACAACTGCAGTATTTGTATGTGCCTTATCGTGACCAAACCAACATTGGTATTTACGACACGATTCTCATGCAAGACGATTACTACAGTTTGTTCCGTCCGCGTCGTTTTACCGGCCTCGATCGCATCGCTGATGCGCATCAGGTGACATTTGGTGCAACCACAAGCTTTTTTAACGACTACGCCGATGAACTTTTACGTTTAAGTCTTGGCCAAATTATTTATTTAGACGAAAGCCAAACGCAGTTATTTGACGAAACCAGTCGCATCACAGCAAGTAACTCTGAACTAGCCGCAGAACTCGACTTTCGTATTTCTGAGCGCTGGTTTGCTAGTTCGGCCGTTCAATACGATACCGATTTAAGTATTGTTCGCAAAAGTCGAGCGGCACTTGAGTATCGTAAAGACGCAGGGAACTTGATACAGTTGAATCATCGACGCGTTCAAGGCCTTGTCGGTACCACCGAGGAAGTGGAGCAAATTGGTATGGTTGCTTCATGGCGACTAAATCGCGATTGGGCATTTGCAACTCATTGGTACCAAGATTTACGAACAAATCGAACTATGGACGCATTATTTGGTCTGCAATATGACAGCTGCTGTTGGTCGATACAAATTAGCGCTTATCGCCGAGTCAATCGTAATTACGATCTGAACTTTAGTGATGAGCCGTTGCCACCTGCAGAGTTTGATAATGGCGTCAGTTTGCAGTTCAGTTTAACTGGACTCAGCAACGCGGCAAGTTCAGGCATCATGAATTTATTACAACAAGGTATCTTTGGATATCGTCGACCATTTTATTTAAGTAATTAACGGAAGTTCTATGAGAAAAATAACAGCCTTAGTTTTTGGTGTCGTTGCCATTTGGGCGAGTGCCGTCGCAACCGCAGAAACCTTGGTGGATCGCGTCGCTATCATTGTTGATGAGCGAGTCATCTTGGAGAGTGAATTAGAAAGCTTGATTGCTTCTGCTCGCCGTGAAATCCAACAGAACAATACACCCATGCCTTCGGAAACAGCGCTTCGCACTCAGGCTGCTGAGCGTTTAATTTTGCAAAAGCTGCAAATGCAAATGGCTGACCGCATGGGTATCCGCGTGAACGATGCTTACCTCGACCAAGCAATTGCTCAAATTGCTTCCGAGAACAACATGCCAGTTGAAGCAATGCGCCAACAGATTGAATCAAGTGGTGCATCTTGGGCGGAATATCGCGAAGAAATTCGTAACCAGATCGTCATGAGCGAGGTGCAAGGTTCTGCTATTCAGCGTCGTATTTACATCAGTCCGCAAGAAATTGAATTAGTCACTAATTTAATTAAAGAACAAGGCACACAAAGCACTGAATATCGCGTCTCTCACATTCTCATTGGTATGCAAGATGAACAAGGTAATGACGATGAAGCTGGGGCCCGTTCGCGTGCTCAGCGCGTTCTAGAGCTTACCGAGCAGGGTGATGACTTTGCCCAGTTAGCAATTACTAGTTCAAGTGCTGCGAATGCGCTTGAGGGCGGAGACATGGGCTGGAGTCCATTAAATGCCATGCCAACTTTGTTTGCTAACGCTCTGCAAGGCACAACGACCGGTGATGTGGTAGGTCCTTTGCGCAGCGGTATTGGCTTTCATATTTTGAAAGTGACCGATATGCGCGGCGTTGAGCAAGCCACACTCGAAGAAGTCCGTGCCCGTCACATTCTTATTCGTCCTTCGGTGATTTTATCGGACAACCGTGCACAACAAATGCTGCGTGATTTCCGTGAACAAATTATCGCTGGCGACAAGAGCTTTG
Source organism: Aliidiomarina haloalkalitolerans (assembly GCF_003987315.1). GTDB lineage: Bacteria > Pseudomonadota > Gammaproteobacteria > Enterobacterales > Alteromonadaceae > Aliidiomarina > Aliidiomarina haloalkalitolerans. The sequence goes on along the minus strand of NZ_PIPI01000004.1, from coordinate 43,669 downwards.
GTGAACTTGCCCAAGAGCATTCCGCTGACACTCGCTCAGCAACTCGTAATGGTGAGCTAGAATGGGCAGTTCCAGACGTTTATGTGCCAGAATTCCGTGACCGTGTGCGCAGTTTACCTCTGAACCAAATTTCTGAACCGTTCCGCACCACCCACGGCTGGCATATCGTTGAAGTACTTGAGCGCCGTCAGCAAGACGTGACTGAGCAACGCTTCGTCGAGCAAGCTCAGCAGCTGCTGTATCGTCGGAAATTTGCCGAGGAATTAGATGTTTGGCTGCAAGAAATTCGTGCCAATGCATTCATTGAGTTCCGCGACTAAACGCAAATGACTTTACGTATTGCGGTTACTCCGGGCGAACCTGCCGGAATTGGCCCAGACCTTCTCTTACAATTAGCTCAGCAGGATTGGCCTGCTGAGCTTGTTGTTTGTGCGAGCAAAGCTCTGTTATCCGCGCGCGCAAAGGAACTAGGCATCGCCATCACCTTGCACGACTATGATGAAAGTGCTGCACCACAACCTCATCGCGCTGGTCACGTGGTTGTCTGTGACATTCCGCTCGCCGCTCCCGTGCAAGCGGGACAGCTTAATGAGCAGAATGGTCCTTATGTCGTGGAAACATTGCGCCGCGCCAGCGCTGGAAATTTGTCGGGCGAGTTCGCGGCAATCGTGACGGGGCCCGTGCATAAAGGCATTATTAATCAGTCAGGCATCGCTTTTAGTGGCCATACCGAATATTTTGCACTGCAGGCAAACCGCAAAGATGTAGTGATGATGCTCGCAACTCAGGGGTTACGAGTTGCCTTGGTCACCACCCATATTCCTCTTGCTTATGTTTCGAAAGCAATTACCGCAGAGCGATTACAGCAAGTTATTCATATTTTGCATCGCGACTTAGTGGAAAAATTTGCTATTCCACAACCGCGGATACTAGTGTGCGGCTTGAATCCCCATGCTGGTGAAGGCGGCCACCTTGGCTACGAAGAAATTGATGTGATTGCCCCCACTCTCAAGCAACTTAGACAAGAGTACGGCTATCAACTTTCCGAGCCACTACCAGCTGACACTATTTTTCAGCCAAAGTACCTCGAGAACGCAGATGTCGTGCTCGCTATGTATCACGACCAAGGCTTACCCGTGCTAAAATACAAAGGTTTTGGCGCGGCTGTGAACATTACGCTTGGGTTACCTTTTGTCCGCACATCCGTGGATCACGGTACCGCATTGGACCTTGCCGGTACGGGTCAAGGTGACAGTGGCAGTTTTAAAATTGCACTCGAACAGGCAATTCATATGGCCGCGCGCCACCAGCAACAGAAAACAGGACACTCGCAAATTCATGAGTAAAGCTCTCGACGGTCACCGCGCCCGTAAACGTTTTGGCCAAAACTTTCTGCAAGACGAAATGGTCATTGATGCCATTGTTGACGCTATTGCACCGGAACCTGGCCAGCCATTACTGGAAATCGGTCCTGGCTTAGCCGCCCTAACACGCCCAGTCGTGCAACGTAGTGGCCACTTACATGTCGTCGAACTCGACCGCGATCTCGCTAATCGTTTAGAAAAGTCTGCCGAATTTGCCGGTAAATTAACGGTCCATCGTGCCGATGCGCTCAAGTTTAATTTTGCTGATCTCGCTGCAAGCCTCGGCACACCGCTGCGGGTTTTCGGCAATTTACCTTATAACATTTCAACGCCGCTGATCTTCCATTTATTGAGTCACGTTAATACCATTAGCGATATGCATTTCATGTTGCAGAAAGAAGTGATTGAGCGCATGGCCGCCGAACCTGGAAGTAAGGCATTTGGGCGACTGACTGTTATGATTCAGCAAGCCTGTGAAGTCGTGCCCGTGCTTGAAGTGCCACCAGAAGCGTTTGACCCAGCACCTAAAGTCGATTCAGCTGTCGTGCGTCTATTACCTTATGCCGAATCACCTTGGCCAGTTAAAGACCGTGCAACACTAAATCATGTCTGCCATATGGCCTTCCATCAACGGCGGAAGACCTTGCGCAACAATATGAAAAAACTAATGAGTGCAGAAGAGCTAGAATCATTGGGTATCGACCCAGCGGCTCGACCTGAAACGCTCAGCGTGGCTGATTTTGTCAACATGGCAAACTGGATTACAGAGAATAATCGTACGTTATGAAGTCTTACCTTGTCGACGTAACCGTCGCGACTGAGTATTTACCAAATCAGTCGGAGCCCGGTCAAAAACAATTTGTATTTTCGTACACCATTACGATTAAGAATAATGGTGCAGAGCCCGTGCAACTCTTAAGTCGCAAATGGGAAATTACCGACGCTGATGGCAAAACCACTGAGGTCATCGGTGAAGGGGTCGTCGGTAAACAACCAACGATACAACCCGGTAAAACCTTTACCTACACGAGCGGCACTGTTTTACGCACGCCAATTGGCCATATGCAAGGTAGTTATGGCATGGTTAATCCTAATGGGGAACATTGGGACTTAGATATCCCAGTATTCACCTTAGCGAAACCGAATATCTTGCACTAGAAGCCTATCGCTTTAAGGAATGAACGAGGACATATGGCTCGCTATATCGTTGGCGACATCCATGGTTGTTTGCAACCCCTACAACAATTGCTCGACAAGGTCGGGTTTTGTCCTCGTGCCGATGAACTATGGGCGGTCGGTGACCTCATTGGTCGTGGGCCGGAAGCACAAGCCACGCTTGAGTTTCTAGCTGAACTTGGCACGTCATTTCGCTGTGTGCTCGGTAATCATGACTTACATGCGTTGGCTGTCTTTACCGAAGTTAAACCCATTAATCCAAAAGATAAGACCCACGAGATTGCCCGCTCAGCCGACCGCGACTACTGGATCGACTGGTTACGTAAACAGCCTTTATTTATTGCCGATGCTGCGAACTGTATAGCCATGGTGCACGCAGGTATTCACCCTGATTGGCGTATTGACCAAGCCGCCGAATATGCCCAAGAGGTAGAGCTTTATTTGCAAAGTCGCCAGTACGTTCAGCTGCTTGAGCAAATGTACGGCAACGAACCAGCTTCTTGGTCTGATGATTTAAGTGGCTTTGAGCGTTTGCGCTGTATTATTAACGTCTGTACCCGCATGCGTTATTTGCAAAGCGACGGCCGCATTGACCTCGCACACAAAGAGCCCTTAGAGTCAGCACTTCAACACGGATTAAAACCGTGGTACGAAGACTTAACCATTGCACCGTGGCAATTGGCATTTGGTCATTGGGCAAGTCTACAAGGCAATGCGGAGCATCCTCAGGTGTTAGCATTAGATACCGGTTGTGTTTGGGGTGAGCGTTTAACTTTGTGGGACTGCGAACAGCAAAAAAAAATTAGCGTACCCGGATGGATACGCTAATTTCTGTCAAACGTTAGAGTTTTCAGCCTGTTTTATACCGACGTTTCGCTAGCGCCGTACAAGCAGTGCATGAACATTAAGCTAATGTAATCCGGGCAAATTTACGTTTACCCACTTGATAAACCGCTGTGCCCAATTCACAGGTTATGCGCGCATCTTCAACTCGGTCACCATCAATGCGTACCGCATTTTGTTTCACCATACGCATCGCTTCCGATGTTGAAGCCACCAATCCGGCTTCTTTCAACACATTCGCTAAGCCGCGCTGATCTTCCGGCAGCTCTAGCGTTAACTCGGGCATGTCATCTGGAATCGCGTTCTTTTGAAAGCGTTGAATAAAATCTTGCTCGGCAGCGTCAGCGTCTGCAGCGCTGTGGAAGCGCGCAATCAATTCTTTTGCTAACTGAACTTTCGCATCACGCGGGTTAGCGCCAGCGGCAACTTCCGCTTTTAATGCATTAAGCTCTTCCGTTGGCCGGAAGCTCAACAAATCAAAGTACTTCCACATGAGGTCGTCAGACACCGACATGATTTTGCCGAACATATCATTTGGGGCGTCGGTAATACCAACGTAATTACCCAATGACTTCGACATTTTCTGAATACCGTCCAAACCTTCTAATAATGGCACGGTAATCACCGTCTGCGGACGCTGCCCTTCTTCTTTTTGCAACTCACGCCCCATCAGTAAGTTAAAGCGCTGGTCGGTTCCACCCATTTCAATGTCTGCACGCAACTCCACCGAGTCCCAGCCTTGCACGAGAGGGTAAATAAACTCATGAATGGCAATCGGCTGACCGCCTTGGTAGCGTTTTTTGAAGTCATCACGCTCTAACATCCGCGCGACCGTTTGCCGTGAGGCAAGTTTGATCATGCCTGCCGCGCCTAACTGCTCCATCCATTCGCTGTTGAAACGAACTTCCGTGCGCTCGGGGTCGAGAATCTTGAATACTTGCTCTTTGTAGGTTTCAGCATTAGCAAGGACGTCTTCACGACTGAGTGGCTTGCGGGTGACATTCTTACCCGTGGGGTCACCAATCATGCCGGTAAAGTCACCGATCAAGAAAACAACTTTATGGCCAAGATCTTGGAAGATCCGTAGTTTGTTGATTAAAACAGTATGCCCTAAATGTAAATCAGGCGCTGTTGGGTCAAAACCGGCCTTTACAGTCAGCTGCTTGCCTTCTTCAAGCTTATCCTTAAGTTCTTGTTCAACAAGAACTTCGTCAACGCCACGAGTGATTAACTCGAAGGCTTCGTGCACTGATTTACTCATCTTTACTCCAAACGCTGAAACTTTTTTGCGATTTTGCATTCTACTTGATTCGTACAAGGCTTTTAAGCGTTGAGTAAAGGTTTGCGCGTAAAAATGTGCATCGACGCAAAAAATGCTAAGATAGTAGAGTTCAAGTAGTGCAGAGGTTCAAACACATGGTCAAGCCGGTTCAACAATTATTAGAAAAACTACCTAGGCGTCACCAAGTGATCATACTATGCGTCGGTATCCTATTATTGGTACTGATGGTATGGCCGTCGGAAAAAGCTAGCGCGTCGCGCGATATGTCTGTTGCCGAGCCCCTCGAGCCGGGCGTGCGCTATAGTCTCGATTTACACCTCGAAGCCGCCGAAACATTAGAAATCGAAGAGCCAGACTTTACTTGGGTCGAATATGAAGTTCGATCGGGTGACAGCATGGCCATCATTTTTCAGCGTCTTGGTTTTTCTGCACGTCAACTTCACGATCTTACCCAAGCTTCCGATGCCAACGTTCTTCGCCGAATTCACCCCGGTGTAGTGCTGCGTTTTGCCAAAAATGACGATAACGAGCTGGAAGCCCTGCATTATCGTCTTAGCCAAATTGAAACCTTGGTTTTTGAGCGCAACGAAGAGGGTGGCTATAGTAGTCACCGCGAAGCGAAAGCAACGGATATTCGTTTAGCGTTCGCCCATGCAGAGATTACCAGTAACTTCTGGAATGCAGGTGTACAAGCCGGTCTAACGCAAGGTCAAATTATGAGCTTAGCTGAACTATTCGGCTGGGACGTCGACTTTGCCCTCGACATTCGTCGTGGCGACCAATTTAGCGTGCTCTTTGAGCAGCGTTTTATTGATGGACATTATGTCGGCACAGGTCAAATCGTTGCGGCCGAATTCATTAACCAAGGTGAACGCTTTACTGCGGTGCTCCATGAAAATGGTAGCTATTACACCGAAAAAGGCCGCAGCTTGCGGAAGTCTTTCTTGCGTGCACCGGTTGCCTTTAACCGTGTATCTTCAGAGTTTAACCCTCGCCGCTTGCACCCCGTCACGGGTCGAGTGGCGCCGCATCGTGGTATTGATTACGCCGCACCGGTCGGCACCCCAGTTATGGCTTCGGGTGATGGTCGTGTCGTCGAAAGTGGTTACAACAACCTCAACGGTCACTATATTTTCATTCAACACGGTGAGCGTTACATGACCAAATACCTGCACTTGCATCGCCGTTCTGTTCGTCAGGGCGACCGCGTACGTCAAGGCCAAGTCATTGGCCAAGTCGGCGCAACTGGGCGTGTCACCGGACCGCACTTGCATTATGAGTTTCTCGTCGACGGCACGCACCGCAATCCACGTACTGTCAATTTGCCAGAAGCACCGTCTTTGGCGAAAGAAGAAATGCCTGTCTTTAACCTAATTGTTGAAGAGCGCATGGCGATGATTGACGGTCGTAAACGTTTCTATCTCGCTTACGCCGAGTAAATTGTGGCCAATTCAGCGCACGAACTGTACATCGGCATTCTCTCGGGTACGAGTCTCGATGGGCTTGATTTGGTTCTTACCGCAATCGATCCTGCGGGCACCATTAGTCATCGCGCGGCCATGAGTTGGCCGTTGCCCGATGATCTCCGCAATTTATGTCAAACACTATGTACTCCAGGTCACGACGAATTAGTGCGCTATGGTACTGCAGATCGCTTATTCGCAACGGTTGCTGCCGCGGGTGTACAAGCACTTCTTGAGCAAGAGCAGCTGCAACCGGAAGACATCAGAGCGATTGGCAGTCATGGTCAAACGGTTCGACATCACCCAGACAAAGCGCCAGGCTTCTCATTACAGCTTGGGTGTCCGCACACCCTTGCTGCAAGTACAGGCATCGATGTCGTCGCTCAATTTCGGCAAAAGGATATTGCGCTCGGCGGCGAAGGCGCCCCGCTTGCGCCAGCGTTCCATCAACAAGTATTCACCAGCGCCGAACACGACCGTGTGGTCGTTAACATCGGCGGCATTGCTAATGTCACTTATCTACCGGCAGATGCGAAGTCGGCACCGCTGGGCTTTGACACCGGTCCCGGCAACACATTGCTCGACTATTGGATCTACCGTCATCACCAACAGCATTACGACTTGCACGGCCACTGGGCTGCGTCCGGTCGAATCAATGATGATTTGCTTAACTTGCTGCTGAACGACTCCTATTTTCGTCGGCCAGCACCGAAAAGCACCGGGCGTGAGTATTTCACACCACAGTGGTTACATCGCTCGCTTGAGCGCTTTGAGCCATTGCCGCCGGCAGACGTCCAAGCAACCCTGGTTGAGTTAACTGTTCGGACTATGATTGAGGGAATTCAGCAAGCATGCCCTGCCCCATGCTCTGACGAGAACGCAGCGATTGATATTTACGTTTGCGGTGGCGGTGCTCACAATCGTTATTTGTTAGAACGCTGTGCCCTCGCGTTACCGGCAGCGAACTGGCAAACAACTGCAGCGCTTGGTATTCATCCTGATTGGGTGGAAGGCGCTTTATTTGCTTGGTTGGCGTGGAGCCACGTGCATAAAAAAGCCCCCGATCTGCGTGCAGTGACGGGGGCTTCAAGACCTTCCATTCTTGGGGCGTACTACCTGTCTAAGTGAAGGTCGCCTAGTAAAGGTCGCCTAGTAAAGTTAACTCAAGCTAACAAGCTCAGTTAATTTAAGCTCAGTTAAGTAAGAACACTCGACCTGCCTTTAGCTTAAACTGGCGAACGCATCGCGGGTAATATTCTCGTAACCATCAGCAGTCACGACCACACTGTCTTCGATACGAACACCGCCATACGGACGTAGTTCAGCGATACGTTGCCAGTTAAAGTCTTCGTTGCCGTCAAACTCTTCCAGCAATTGATCAATCACGTAAATACCTGGCTCAATGGTGAACACTTGACCCGCTTCGAGTTCACGACGTAACCGCAAGAATGGATGCGTTGCGTCACGCTCGTAGCTTGTGCCATCGTCGGACTTCAAATAACCACCCACGTCATGCACTTGCAAACCAATATAATGTCCCAAACCATGCGGGAAGAACGGTCGCGTATAACCGCGCTCGAAGATGGTTTCGGCGTTGACTTTGAAGAAGCCAAAGTCAGCCAAAATTTGCGCAATCATTCGATGCATTTCGACATGCAAGTCGTAATAGGAAACACCTGGTTTCACTTTCTTGATAATTGCTAATTCGGCAGCGTCAACAGCGGCAACGAGGTCGCCATAGAAACCATCTTTGGCAGCATAAGAACGCGTGATATCGGCGCAATAGCCGTTGTAGTAGGCGCCAGCATCAATCAAAAATGACCGGTGCTCTGCCGGTGCGTCGGCGTCGTACACGTCATAGTGCAAAATTGCACCGTTTTGGTTCAGTGCAATAATGCTGTTATACGGGGTTTCGGTTTCGCGGCATTTCATCGCAGCTAAATAAGCAGCGTGAATTTCAAGCTCTGACTTGCCTGCATAGAATGCGTCGCGGGCAGCATTATGACCGCGGGCCGCAAGCACGTTTGCTTTGCGCATATTCTGTAGTTCCCATTCGGTTTTAATGGCCCGATGGAAATGGATCGAATGAATCATCGACTCTGGGTTAAGTGCAGCCAAGCCCCAACTATCAATAGGTGCATGCACTTCGCCAAGAAAAGCGGTGTTGCTAACTTGCTTACCTAGGGCTTGGACTACAGTTTCAACATTATCAATTAAGGTAACGTCGAATCCTTCTTGCCATTCACCTGGTGGTAATTTTGGCGTTGAATGCCAGAAGTCCCGCGCCTGATACAAAAATAACCGTGGTTTTTCACCAGAACGATAATAAATAAAACTTTTCGGGCTGGCGGTAATTGGGAGCCAGTATTTGAACAACGGGTTTACGCGGTACGGATAAGCATTGTCATCGAGAAATGCAACTGCTGGTTGACCCGCCGCAATCAATACAGCGTCAAAGTCGGAACCTTGTAAGGCATGGTCGAAACGACCTTTGACATGCTCTAAATGTTGCAAGTAATGGCTCATACATCCCCTCATCACGACAGCACAGCTTGGTTAATTCACGCGAGTCTGTGCCATATAGCTAGAAAGACTTTGCATCATGTCACGCAAAGCAAGAAGGCTGACAGTGTAGCAAAGCTGAGTCGAAGGTTAAATGCTAGGAACGCGCTGACGCAACGCTTGAATGACAGAGGATGTGTCGTAACCGGTTGTTTCCGCCCACTCAAAAATAGTTCTGCCGTGATGGTCACGTTCGAGAATCATTCGTGAAGGCAAACTGCGAGCGAGCAGCGAACCGACTTCGGTGGCCTCAGCAGTGACTGCAAACTGAAGCAGGTTATAGCCATTGCAACGCACAGAAGAATAAAGGTTATTGATACGCAGGTTGTAGCGGGAGAGAACGGCTTGAAACTCTCGGCGATCGTCAGCACTCACTAAGAAACAAATCTCGCGCGCAAGGTCTTCGCCCTGGGCATAGCTTTGTTTACTTACAACTACAGATGTTCCACCCGTAAGCAACAATACTGCGCTACTTAATGCTAACCAACGGTTCATATAAAGCCTTTGCTAGGAAATATTCACAGCCGAGCAGTTGTACACTTGTCTCGACTGCGGTCATTTTTTCTCGTCAACGACTGAATGGCAAGTACTTTTATGTACTAAAATTGTTAAAATTCAATAACTTTGTTATGCGGAACTATATCAAAATTAATAAAAAAAGGCTCTCACCATCGATGAGAGCCTTGTTTTACAGGAGTTAGCAGCTGTACGAAATTGCAACAATTCTATACAAGTTCGGCTGCAAAAATTTCGGCTTATACCGAAAAAGACGAGCCACACCCACAAGTAGTCGTTGCATTCGGATTGTTCACAAAAAAGCGCGCGCCTTGCAGGCCTTCTTCATAGTCAACAACGCCGCCAACTAAGTACTGTAGGCTCATAGGGTCAACGACAAGCGTGACGCCTTCTTTTTCAATTTCCATGTCGCCTGCGTTTACCTTCTCATCGAAGGTAAAGCCATACTGGAATCCTGAGCAGCCCCCGCCGGTCACAAACACCCGCAATTTTAACGCAGGGTTTTCTTCTTCGGCGATTAAAGTCCGCACTCGGATAGCAGCTGCTTCAGAAAACTCGATTGGCATTGCCTGTTCAACAGCACTCATTGCGGTCGCTCCACTACAAATATCTTACTACAACAATTAGGGTATATATTGTCGCTGATGCGCATCTATTGATCAACTCTCGTCGCTGATTTCTTCACCGAGGCGAAGTAACTCAGACCAAGGGTAAATGCGCTCCGTTTGTTGGCCCGAGTTAGACGTCACGCGAACCAGCATCGACTCAGGCGTAAATTCCCCAGGAAAAGTCCACGTGCCTTCTTGCAGAGAGAAATAGTTCAACGCAAAACTAATGTGATCACGCTCCTCGCCTGCTTCGGCTGCCGCTAACTGAGCAAGGTTCAACTCTCGCCGCTCACCGTCAACGTGACCGCGAACGAAGACTTCTAAACGCCCACGAACCAACTCTTGTGTACGCACTGTATGCAATAAAATGACGCGGAAATAATAACTGTCACTACCGGGCAGTTGTCGCACTAAGACCGAGTCAATGGTCATGCCTTCAGCGTCAAGCTCTGGCGAAACCACTCGTTGATAAAATGCTAGCTCCCGACGCGTTTGCACCATGTTGTCCTGCGCTAAGCGCAGCTCTTGTTGTAACGAACGATTGGCTGCACGTTCAACATCAAGCTCTACCGTCAGTATATTGTTGCGGTATTCAAGTTGGTAAACTTGTCGTTGAAAATCACTTTTTTGTTGCGACAGCAAGCGGTAATTCTGCTCTAAATAAATGCCACGGCCGATGCCGATACCGTAACCAATCGATAACAGCAAGAGTACAACGGCAATGGTAATACCCGTGCTTTTCTTGTCGCGAAAAAGCAAGTTTAAATATTGCACAAAGCACCTCGCGTTTGCAGCTGTTGAGCACTTCGAACTTGTGCTACATTCGGCATGTTAATTTCCTATTTCACTGAGGTTCACAATGAACGAGTTTCTTTGGGTACAATGGTTCAAAGCATTACACCTGATTTTTATGGTCGCATGGTTTGCTGGTATTTTCTATTTACCGCGCCTGTTTGTTTACCATGCCGAGTCAGTTGAGCCCAAAGTCCATGCGCAACTTAAAATCATGGAGCGAAGATTACTGTATTTTGTGACGCCCTTCATGTTTTTAACCATATTTTTTGGTATTGGTCTGATTTACCTCTACGGGGCTGTGTGGTTTAAATTTAGCACCTGGATGCATTGGAAGCTTATTCTGGTGATTATCTTGGTCATTTACCATCTGTATTGCTTTAAGTTACTCAAGCAGTTTAAAGAAGATCGTGTCAGTCGATCAGGCCGGTGGTTTCGCTGGTTCAATGAGATGCCGGTTATCTTATTGTTCGCGATCATTATTTTGGCAGTTTTGAAACCGTAAACTCGTTCTTAGGCTGTGCCTAGCCGCCCTTTCTGGTATGCTAGGCGGCCAACAGCCACCCACGTTGGAACTCGCATTCATGATGAAATTTACTGGTGCCAATATCCTGTCCGTCGATCAGTTCAACCGCGAGGCAATTGAACATGTCTTCCGTATTGCTGATCAAATGGAACCATATGCACACCGACGCAAACGCACTCGCGTATTAGACGGTGCGATTCTTGGCAACCTCTTCTTTGAGCCCTCGACTCGCACCCGCGTCAGCTTCGGTACGGCGTTCAATCTACTCGGCGGCGAAGTCCGCGAAACTACCGGGATGGAAAGTTCGGCTCTCGCCAAAGGTGAATCCCTGTTCGACACAGCTCGAGTCCTATCCAGTTACAGCGATATTATCGCGATGCGCCACCCAAAAGCCGGCTCAGTAGCCGAATTTGCTGAGGGCAGCCGGGTACCCGTCATCAACGGTGGCGATGGCGCCAATGAGCACCCCACGCAAGCATTACTCGACTTGTACACCATCGAGAAAGAACTCGATCATCATGGCCGTCAAATCGATGGGATGCATATTTGCATGCTCGGTGATCTCAAATATGGTCGTACCGTACATTCATTGTCGAAGCTACTTTGCATGTACAAGAATATTCGCCTGACATTTATTTCCCCACCGGAATTAGCCATGCCGCAATATATTTGTGATGCGCTAACAAACGCTGGGCACCGGGTAACCGTTACAGCAGAGCTGAGTGGCTCACTCGACGCGGATATTGTTTACCAAACTCGAATTCAGCAAGAGCGTTTTAATAGTTTGGAAGAAGCCGAGCAATACCGCGGACGCTTCCGCTTGAATAATGAAATTTATACTCGGCATTACAAGCCCAATACCGTCATTATGCATCCATTGCCGCGCGACTCACGCGCGGAAGCAAATGAGCTTGATAATGATTTAAACCAAAACCCTAACTTGGCTATTTTCCGCCAAGCTGACAATGGAGTCTTAATTCGCATGGCTCTCTTTGCAGCGACTCTTGGGGTTGAACATCTCGTTAGCCGCTATGACACCGATGTCATTTGGTATAGCGATAAAGCCAGTAGTTAAAGAGGTTATGACGTATGTCTCGTTCTGAAGATTTATTTAAGAAAGCACAAGAATTTATCCCTGGTGGTGTTAACTCTCCAGTCCGTGCATTTAAAGGCGTTGGCGGCACTCCACTGTTTATTGAGCGTGCGCAAGGTGCATACCTTTTTGATGTCGATGGCAATCGTTATATCGACTACATTGGTTCATGGGGGCCCATGATCTTAGGGCATAATCACCCGGAAATTCGTGACGCGGCGATTGAAGCAGCCGAGCGCGGCCTCAGCTTTGGCACGCCGACTGCGATTGAAATCACCATGGCTGAGAAGGTCATCTCGATGGTACCTTCGATGCAGAAAGTGCGCATGGTCAACTCGGGTACAGAAGCGACCATGAGTGCCATTCGCTTGGCGCGCGGCTACACCGGCCGTGACAAGATTCTAAAATTCGAAGGCTGTTACCATGGCCACGCTGATTCACTATTGGTCAAGGCAGGTTCTGGAGCACTGACTCTCGGCGTGCCGAACTCACCGGGTATTCCAGAGGACTTCGCCAAACATACATTGACCGTGAGCTACAATAACCTCGATGAAGTGCGCCAAGTGTTTGCTGACTTGGGTGACCAAATCGCTTGTATTATTGTTGAGCCAGTCGCTGGCAATATGAACTGTATTTTACCTGAGCCGGGATTCCTCGAAGGCTTGCGGTCGATTTGCGATGAATACAACAGTGTTTTGATTTTCGATGAAGTCATGACTGGCTTCCGTGTAAGTCGCGGTGGTGCTCAAGAGTTTTTCAATGTTACACCTGACCTAACTTGTTTAGGTAAAGTCATTGGCGGCGGCATGCCAGTTGGCGCATTTGGTGGTAAACGTGAAATCATGGATTACATCGCCCCGGTTGGTCCGGTTTATCAAGCGGGTACCCTCTCAGGTAACCCGGTCGCAATGGCGGCAGGTTTAGCGGCCTTAAATTTATTGCATGACCAAAGCTTATACACACAACTAGAGTCGCTCGTCACCGAGTTAACCACAGGTTTGCAGGAAATTGCAGACGCCAAAGGCATTCCATTTACGACAAGTCAGGCGGGAGGCATGTTCGGGTTCTTCTTCACCGAAGACAAGAAAGTTAGCACTTACGAACAGGCAACTCATTGTAATATGGAACATTTCCGCACGTTTTATCATGAAATGCTGCGCCGTGGCGTTTACCTCGCACCAAGCGCATACGAAGCGGGTTTCATGTCACTTGCTCACACTGTTAGTGATATTGAAGAAACTCTGCAGGTCGCAGAGCACGCTTTTGCCATGCTCAAACGCTAAAAGTTATTGCGGTCTAATCACTGCCAGCCCAGGAAAGTGCTACACTATCCGGCTGGCAGTTTTTTTTATCGTGAATGTATTTTATTGAGTGGTTGGAGTACGCATGAGTCAACACGAAGATCAGGGTCCTTTATATATCCCGCACGCGGGGCCGTCGCTTTTAGAGACCCCTTTATTAAATAAAGGAAGTGCTTTTACTCGTGAGGAACGGATTGCCTTTAATCTAACCGGGCTATTACCCCCGCGTTATGAAACCATCGAAGAGCAAGTGAGTCGGGCTTACATGCAGTATCAAAGCTTTGACACACCGCTAAATAAGCATATCTATTTACGCGCTATTCAAGACAATAATGAAACCATGTTTCATCGCCTAGTCGCGTCCCATCTTGAAGAAATGATGCCGATTATTTATACCCCAACGGTCGGTGACGCCTGCGAGAAATTTTCTGATATTTATCGCAGCTCTCGCGGTTTATTTATCTCCTACGCTGAACGCGAGCAAATGGACGATATTTTGCGTAACGCCACAAAACGCAACGTCAAAGTTATCGTAGTCACCGATGGCGAGCGGATTCTCGGTTTGGGTGACCAAGGCATTGGTGGCATGGGTATTCCTATCGGTAAGCTCTCTTTGTATACCGCCTGCGGTGGTATTAGCCCCGCTTACACGCTACCCGTCATGCTCGACGTCGGCACCAACAACGAAAAATTGTTAAATGACCCGATGTACATGGGCGCTCGACACAAACGCATTACCGGTGACGAATACGACGCTTTCATCGATAAGTTTATGAAAGCCGTGAAACGGCGCTGGCCCAATGCCATGATCCAGTTTGAAGACTTTGCGCAACAAACTGCCATGCCTATTCTTCGTCGCTATCAAAACGAAGTGTGCTGTTTTAACGACGACATTCAAGGTACTGCTGCTGTGACTGCGGGCTCGTTATTGGCCGCTTGTAAAGCCAAAGGGCAGGTTCTTTCTGACCAGAAAATTGTCTTTGTGGGTTCAGGCTCTGCGGGGTGTGGTATTGCCGAACACATTATCTCGCATATGTGTGCTGAAGGCTTAAGTCGTGCCGAAGCGAAAGCGAAGATTTTCATGGTCGATCGCTTTGGGCTCTTGTGCGAGGGCATGGAAGGCTTACGTGATTTCCAAGAAGAGCTTGTTCAACCGCAAAGCGTGGTCAGTAACTGGCAATTTAGTGGTGACTTCCCGTCGCTGCTAGACGTCATGCATTGTGCTCAGCCAACGGTTTTAATTGGTGTTTCCGGTCAGCCTGGACTATTTACCGAGCAAGTTGTCCGTGCCATGCAACAGTATACCCCGGAACCGATTATCTTCCCGCTGTCGAACCCGTCTCGTCGTGTTGAAGCAGCGCCAGCTGATGTGATTCGCTGGACCGAGGGTAGAGCGATCATTGCAACGGGTAGCCCGTTTGCACCGGTTCAGTACGAAGGTAAAACCTTTCCCATCGCACAATGTAATAACAGTTATATTTTCCCAGGCATCGGCCTTGGTGTCATCGCAGTCAAAGCGAATCGAATTACTGAAGAAATGCTCATGGCTGCGAGTCGCACATTGGCAGAACACTCGCCTCAGGTCCGCGGCGAGTCTAACCACTTGCTACCAGCAATTACCGAAATTGCGAAGTTAAGCAAAGAAATTGCGTTTGCCGTTGGCAAAGTTGCGCAGCAACAAGGTCATGCACTCGAACTGGATGACGAGACCTTTCGACAACGCATTAACGCTAACTTCTGGCGCGCAGAATATCGTCAATATAAACGCGTCAGCATTTAAACAAAACCCCCAGAACGTGAACACTGTTCTGGGGGTTTTTTATCACTGAAACCATGTCTTTGGTCAATTACCGCGATTGAAGATGCGCCGCCAGAAGCCACGCTCTTTTTCCTCTTCGGTTTCCTTGTTGTTCAGTTCGTTACCATCGCCACAGGTCGTGATCGGTTGTTCACTTGCAATACCTGGGAGAACCCGTGCATTCGGGCAGCCAGGCGCGACCGCTACGCCGGTTTCAGCATCCCAACTGCGCATGACGACACCAGGTGGTGGCGCCAAGTTGAGGGGGAAAACATCTTGTTTTCGCCAAAAGCGCTGGGCGACAGGCAATGCACCGCGACTACCAGTCAGGCCTGTGGGTTGATTATCATCGCGGCCGAGCCAAACCGTCAGCAAATAACGATTATCAAACGATACAAACCAACTATCTCTTAGATCGTTGGTCGATCCAGTTTTACCGCCTAATGGCCGACTCGTTTGCTGGCCTAGCGCTCTACCCGTGCCGACTTCCACCACACCATGCGCCGCATACCGCGCTAAATAAGCCGCTTCAGGCTGAAAACCTTGATTCACCCGACGCTGCTGCAAATATAAAACATCACCGCGATGAGTCGACACACCATGAATAGAGGTCACCCGGTAACCCTCGCCATAGTTCGCTAAATAGCCGTAGAGTTCGTTCACACTGAGCGGACTAACTTCTAATGTCCCAAGCGCCAATGCTGGATACGGACGAATATCGGTTTTTACACCAAGTTCGAGTAAGCGTTGTCGCAGCCGTACAGGCGTGACCTGCTGACCCACTTCTACCGCCGGAATGTTGCGTGAGTCTAACCAGCTTTGATAGAGCGAAATAGGTCCTTTAAACTCACCGTCAAAATTGCGAGGCTGCCACACTGCCCCGCGTTCATTGGTAATACTCATCGGTTCATCGTAAAGAATCGAAGCGAGCGTAAACTGGTTTGGATCTTCAAGCGCTAATGTATACAGCAATGGCTTCATTAAGGAGCCAATTTGTCGACGCGCTTGAAACGCTCGGTTAAAGCCGGCAAAAACAGGCGCGCGGCCACCCACCAGCGCACGTACCGTACCGCTATGGTAGTCGGTCAACACTGCAGCGGCCTGCAGTTCATGATCCGGCAGTTCTTCCATGCGCTGATACACCGCTTCTTCTAAGTCATTCTGCAACCAAGGGTCGAAGTAGGTAAATACCTTCAAGCCGGTTTGTTGCCACTGACGTCCCGGCACTAACTGACGCAACTCCGCTTGCACCAAGTCAATATAATCAGCGCGCTGACGTGCAATCAGGCGAGCACTCGCGCGCGTGACGACCGGTGCCTCAAGGCCTGCCAATAGTTGTGGTTGATTAATTAAGTCGTGTTCGTACATCAAATGCAGAACTAAGTCGCGACGCGCTTCTGCGCGCTCAGTATGCCGATATGGGTTATACAAACCCGGGCCACGTATCATGCCCACCAACATGGCAATTTCTGCAGGCGTTAATTGCTCAGGCTGCTTACCGAAATAGAACTGACTACCAAGGCCAATACCATGAATCGCGTGACCGCGATCTTGGCCAAAGTAAACTTCGTTGAAGTAGGCCTCTAGAATTTCGTCCTTGCCAAAGCGAAAGTCGAGAATGAGCGCCATGAGCGCTTCGTTGACCTTGCGAACCATGCGCTTTTCGTGACTCAAAAACATGTTCTTCACGAGTTGCTGGGTTATCGTGCTACCGCCTTGCACTGTGCGGCCGGCAGCCAAATTCGCCAGTGCCGCACGCATGATTGAGGTCGGTTTGACGCCCCAATGATGATAAAAATCACGATCTTCAACTAATAACAGCGTTTGTTGTAACAGCTGTGGTACCTGCTCAAGGCCCACCAACAATCTTTCTTCTTGGTTATCGGAAGCGAAGCGACCAATGAGTTGCGGTTCCAAGCGCAAGCCATTGATAAAGTTCTGTTCTGGCCAAGTCTCAATTTCGACGAGGTAGTTTTCATCATCAAAGCGCAAGCGCACCCGTAAGTCGGGCTCATAACCATCCGGAAAGTCAAAACCCCGACGATACAACAACATTTCTTGGCCTTGAATGCGATACTCACCGACATTACGGGCATAACGGGTAGGACGGTAATCAAGCGCCTTTAACTCACGCTCCAGAAGCGTTTTCGTCACACCTAAGCCTGGTGATACTTCAAATGCTCGACTATACAGAAGTGCTGGTGCTTGATAACGCGCATCGGTGAAACGCTTGGTAACAACCGAGTCGAGGTAGATCATATAGAAACTAAGGCAAACGAGCGCAATTAAGGCTAATTTCCATAACAGGCCGCTGAATTTCTTGATCATTAATGCTTACCTTGTGAATTTCGTTCTTCGGACTGACTAAAAGCCCGCTTAGTTAAGTGTGTTGCCGTTGCTGCCCACGGCTCTTCCGGCCAAGGATGCTTCGGGTATCGACCACGCATTTCTTTGCGTACATGCACATAGGCGTCGCGCCAAAATGACGCTAAATCATTGGTTCGATGTAACGGCCGACCGGCCGGCGACAATAGCTCAAAAGTCGGTTTTAGTCGTCCTTTGGCAAACTCAGGCGAGTTCGGTGTACCGAACACTTCCTGCAGTTTCAATGCTATCAAGGCACTACCGTCCTGCTGATACGTGACTGCGTGGGAGCGGCCGCTCGGTGCTTGCCAACGCGTCGGCATAAGTTCTTCAAGCTGTTGCTGCTGTGCGTAGCTCAGTTGCTCTTTTAGCGCTGGCAATGGGTGCCAAGCTAAGGCTTCTGCGCGCGAAGCCAATAGTGTGACATAGGGTGTTGCCCAGTGCTCAAGATCTGCAAGTAAATTTTCCGTAAGCCATGCGTTCGCTTCTAAGCCGAGGAAGTCAGCAACGACCCGAATTCGCGCCAACCACTGTTGGGTTTTAGCGTCGGCAAAAAGTTCGCTTTCGCGTTCCCGGATTAGTGCTAGCAATGCTTGCGTGCGCAGTGACTGTTCCGGTACTCGGCCAGTTTCCCGCCGACGAATCAAAAGTTGCCCAACCCAATATTCTTCCACTTCCAGCAACTTGCCTTGCTTACCTTGCCATTGCCAGCCCAGCCGTGGCTTGGCATGCTGGGCTAACCAGCGCTCCATAAACGGCTCGTCGAGTGCCAACGCCTGCCATATTGTCGCCTCCGCGGTGCCTTCTTGTAGGCTCAAGTTAGTCACCAAAAGCCATTGTGACGATTGTTGCTGCGTTGGAAATTGGGCAGCATTGCCACTGGCGAGAAGATAACGACCATCATTATCCTTGCGAGCACTCGACTGCTTGCCACCCTGCAGTTTCGCTAAACGCAGTGGCAGTGCCGCTAACATAAGTTCGGCGACAACCTGCTTATCGGCCAATTGCGTTTGCGGTTGAGTCGATAATTGCCGACACCAATGACGATAACGCGTTAGCACTCGTTGTTCGACCGGGTTGTGTGAGTGCTTACTTGCAGCCAACAAGTACTGCAGCCTAGTAAGAAGGTCTGGCTCTTGATCATGGTGAGCTTCTTCTACATAAGCAGCTAACAGAGCTGCAGCGTTGGCGAAATCGTCACGCTGTTGCTGCTGCCCATAAGCCAACAGAGTTGCTGCGACTAAGTCGGTTCCCCAACCCTGCACTTGTTTACCAAACGCGGTTAAATGCTGCTTGTCGTCGAGTAGCTCCGCACTTTGTAATTTTTCAACTGCTGCTTGCAGCGCGCTTTTAGGGGGTGCGCTAAACCAAAGTAATTGCTCGGGCTGGCTACCCCAAGCCGCAATCTCAAGCACGAGGCTACTTAAATCTTCCGTTTCCAATGCGGGGCTGCTGTATGGAGCAAGTCCCTGCTGTAGCGACTCTGACCATAAACGGAGGCAATGCCCTGCTTGCACCCGGCCAGCCCGCCCAGCTCGTTGCGCTGCCGCAGCCTGAGAGATCAATCGAGTCGCTAGCTGTGTCATACCATAACGCGGATAATAGCGCGCTTGTCGCTCACGCCCGCTATCAATCACCACATCAATATCTGGGATCGTGACACTGGTTTCTGCGATGTTCGTGGCTAAGACCACTTTACGCACACCTTGCTGGTGCTGCTCTTTCGGTAATGGCTGCAATACCCGACGCTGCTCTTTTAGCGGCAAGCTGCCATAAAAAGGCATCACTGTAATCGCTGGTTCATTGGCGAGTTCACGGGCCAAACGCCGAATTTCACGCTGCCCGGGTAAAAAAACCAGTACGCCGTGTTGGGCGAGTTGTAAGCCCTCACGAACGGCTGGCAACAAAGCTTGCTGCCAATCCTGTAAGCGCACAGGAGGTCGATACTGAATTTGGATAGGGAATTGACGCCCTTCGCTGACAAAACTTTGTGCTCGCTGACCATGCTGCTCAAGCCAGGTGCGTAGGCTTTCGGCTGGCAAAGTGGCCGACATAATCAGGAGTTGAAGGTCTGGACGCAGCTCTTTGGTTTCGAGCGCCAGCGCTAAACCAAGGTCGGCGTGTAAATTACGCTCATGAAATTCGTCAAAAATAACGGTAGCGACTGTGCTCAATTCAGGGTCAGCCTGAATCATGCGGGTAAACATGCCATCGGTGACAATCAGCAGCCGAGTTTTGGCACTGACTTGCCGTTCTTGGCGGACCCAGTAGCCGACTTGTTCACCAACTTTTTCACCGAGTTGCTCGGCAAGATAATGGGCAATATTCAATGCAGCCACACGACGTGGCTGCACCAAAATAATTTGCTTGGAACCTGCAACTGCGTCACCTTGCAAAGATCCGTGCTGCAATAAGTAGAGTGGTAAAACCGTCGATTTACCAGCCCCCGGAGGGGCTTGTAGAACCACCACTGCTTGTCGCAGCGCAGTAGCGACTGCCGCTAAGATTTTTTTCACAGGTGACCGCTTACCTAGATGCTCGACGTACAATTCGTCGAACGGCGAACTAGCCCGCCGACGTCAGTAATGCTGCAATATTGCGAATACCTAAGCCGGTCGCGCCAGCAGCCCATAAACCGTTTGCATTGTTTTGGTAGGCACCGGCGAGATCGAAATGCACCCAACCTTGACCTTTATTCGGCGCAAAACGTAACAAGAAGCCAGATGCATTGCTCGCGCCACCTGAGCCACCACCTTTAATTGGTTTACTATTCGCCGTGTCGGCAAAAGCAGACGGACAGTTTTCTTGATGCCAATGAGCGAGTGGCAAACGCCAGAGTGGTTCAGCGGTTGCTTTTGCTGCTTGCAGCGCTGCAGTCGCAAAATCGTCATCGACCGCAAACAGTGCGTTATACTCGGTACCAACCGCAACTTGCGCAGCACCCGTAAGGGTCGCCGCATCGATAATCCGTTTCGCACCTAATTCGCCAGCACGCAAGAGACCGTCAGCAAGGACAATCCGGCCTTCAGCATCGGTGTTCACAATCTCGACCCTTGTGCCATTCTTGTAGGTGATAATATCGCCATTTTTATAAGCTGTGCCGTCGATCATATTCTCGGCGCAACACAGTAGTAAACTGACGCGCTTATTCAAACCTTGCCGAATAGCGAGCAATAAAGCGCCTGCGACAGTTGCAGCTCCGCCCATATCGCATTTCATTGCGACCATGCCTTCGTTGCTCTTGATACTGTAACCACCGGTATCGAAAGTAATGCCCTTACCTATTAAGGCGAAATCGACTGCTGCGTTAGCATCGCCGGTCGGATTAAAGTCTAGTTCGAGTAATGCCGGTGCACGCTTACTGGCACGGCCAACCGTGTGAATACCAAAGCGTTCTTCCGCTAATAATTGGTCACCTGCGACAACCCGCGCTTGAATGTGGTTTGGCGCTGCCTGTTGTAACTTTTCAATGACACGTTCACACAGCGACTCCGGATAAATTTCTGAAGATGGCAGGTTAATCAGTTCGCGGCTCCAGCGCACAACCTCATTAATTTGCTCGAGTTCTGCCTTGCTTTCACCCTGAAACACCACCGTGTTGGTATTTTTTGTGTCGGTAAAACCTTGGCTAAGAGCCCATTGGCGATCCCGTGTCCAACCGTCACCCGCCGGCTCTATTGCAGTAATCCCGAGCTGGTCGAGTTTACGTCCGGCTTTTTGAATACTGCGCAACAACAACTCTTCTTGCTCCATGAGGACAATGTGCATGCCTGCATCGGTCAAGTAGCACTGACTATTGCCCTTGTATTGCGCTGGGGCTGGAGTTTGCGTAAAACGAACTTGTACTGCACTGGACATAAGTTTGATCTCCACGTATGTTGCCGGCTGAGAAGAATAAAGAAACCTATTCAATTTAAGGGAAAACTAGACCCCGATGCAATTTAATCCACCATTGCAACGCGGCGTTTTACTTCGTCGCTACAAAAGGTTCTTAGCCGATATTGAATTAAGTAACGGTGATCATATCACAATTCATTGCCCAAACACCGGAGCAATGACGGGTTGTGCTGAACCCGGCAGCGAAGTTTGGTTTAGTACGAGCGATAATCCGAAACGCAAATACCCGCATACGTGGGAACTCACCCGAACAGCTGAAAACGCTTGGATTTGCGTCAACACTGCACGTGCGAACGAACTCGTCACTGAAGCTATCCAACGGAGTCAAGTCGCTGAATTGGCGGGCTATAACAAAATTCAACGCGAAGTAAAGTATGCTGAAGGCAGCCGAGTTGATCTCTTGCTCAGCGACCATGCAAAGCTACCGAACGCCTATGTCGAAGTGAAATCGGTGACCTTATGCGATGAAACTCAGTCAACAACCCATAACGGTTTCTTTCCTGATGCAGTTTCAACTCGCGGGCACAAACACCTGCAGGCTTTGACCAGTATGGTTGCAGCGGGCCAGCGTGCCGTCTTGGTTTATGCTGTGCTGCATTCACAGATCCATTCGGTTACGTCGGCAGTACATATTGACGCGACCTACGCCGAGCTGGCAGAACAAGCGAAACACGCCGGCGTCGAGATACTACCTTTGTTTTTTTCGATCTCTGAGCTTGAAATCTCGCTACAGGCGACCCATTTTAGGAACGCACATTCCTGAAGTAACGAGGAAAATAATGCAGTTAATCAATCACTTTTCTCTGGGTGAAGAGTGATTAGTCGGTTAAAATTGCGCCCATAGGGGCAATCTGGTATACATACCCATCTTTTTTGTTAGGTAGGCTAATTGAACGCTGGTGAATTCAATAGAATTGCCTGCTGGAGGATAGAAAATATGACTGATGCGACTAAGGAAAGAAAAGCGCACGGCGTCCTGGCAATGGCCGAATTGGCGCCATACCAGGAGAAGGATGGCGAAGAGTACATGAATGAGGAGCAACGCGCTCATTTCAAACGTATTCTTGAAGCATGGCGTGCACAGTTACGCGAAGAAGTTGACCGTACGGTTGGTCACTTAAAGGAAGAAGCATCAAACTATGCCGATCCAGTTGATCGTGCAGCCCAAGAAGAAGAGTTCGCAATTGAATTGCGAACTCGTGATCGTGAACGCAAGCTCATCAAAAAGATCGAGAAAACTCTCGAACTGATTGAGCGCAATGACTTCGGTTACTGTGAATCTTGCGGTATTGAGATCGGTATTCGTCGCCTTGAAGCACGGCCGACTGCCGACCTGTGTATCGACTGTAAGAGTCTTGCGGAAATTCGCGAAAAGCAAATGAAAGGCCATTAATGGTCTATGCAGCAACCTGAACGCTACCGTGGGCGTTTTGCCCCGAGCCCTTCTGGTCCGCTGCATGCCGGCTCCTTGGTAGCTGCATTAGGCAGCTACCTCGACGCCCGCGCACACCAAGGCGAGTGGTTGGTGCGCATCGACGATATCGATCCTCCTCGCGAAATTCCTGGCGCCGCCGATACCATCTTAAAACAGCTTGAAGCCCATGGTCTCGAATGGGACGGTTCCGTCGTATGGCAAAGCCAACAATCTGAACGTTATGCTGCTGCGCTCTCAACGTTGAACACCGCCCAGCTTTGTTATTATTGCCATTGCACACGCGCACAAATTAAAGCCCGTGGCACATATTACGATGGTCATTGCCGGCATTTACAGTTGAGCTCGAAGGGCACAGCGGTGCGCTTAATCAACCGCAGCCCTATCTGTCGTTTTCATGACCGCTTTCACGGTCTCGTCAACAGCGACCCACAACAAGCCGCTGAAGATTTTCTTTTACGTCGGCGCGATCAACTCTGGGCTTATCAACTGGCAGTTGTTTGTGACGACCGTGCAGCAGGGATAACTGACATCGTTCGCGGCGAAGATTTACTGCATGCTTCGGCTTGGCAACTCACCCTTTGGCAAGTGTTTAATGATATTCACTTAGACGACACTCAAGCTCCCCTTCCACGCCTTGCGCATTTACCGCTCGTGGTCGACGCTAGCGGCCGGAAATTGAGTAAGCAAAATCACGCCCCAGCATTGTCATTACAAACACCATTGGCAAACTTACGCAGTGCTGCGCAGGCGTTAGGCCTACCGGGTGCCGCTAGCACAGAGGCAGCGAACATCGAGGAATATCTTGCTTGGGCAATAGATGCATGGCGACAGCATAAAAAGTAGGTTAAAATTGCGGCCATTCGATCATGAGGAGTTCAACCATTATTAAACGTCTCGCTAGGATTGCGCAGAAAGTACTACCTTCCCGAAAACGTACCTCTCGCAGTGATACCCCAGAGCATTCGCCAGAACAGTCAAACGCAGCAAGTGATGCACGTACCGCACCACCGACGGCCCCTGCAGCAAACAAAAAGTCTGTTGGTAAGCGTCAAGGAAAACAAGGCACGCAGACTTTGCCGATTCGCATTCCGCGGTCAGAGCATCCTATTTCGCGTGAGCACATTTCCGACAATGCATTAAAAGTGCTTTATCGTCTGCATAATTCTGGTTTCGACGCCTATTTGGTCGGTGGTTGTGTCCGCGACCTGTTACTTGGCCTGCAACCGAAAGACTTCGACGTTGCCACCAACGCCAAGCCAGAAGAAATCAAAAACTTATTTAATAATTGTCGCCTGATCGGTCGTCGTTTTCGTCTGGCGCACATCGTTTTTGGACGCGACGTTATCGAAGTTGCGACCTTCCGAGGCCACCATAGTGACGATGAAGAAAGCGGTACGCAGCGCTCAAAGCAAAGCGAGCACGGCATGCTGCTGCGTGACAACGTCTATGGCTCAATTGAAGAGGACGCACAACGGCGCGACTTTACCGTCAATGCGCTGTACTACTCGATTGCCGACTTTGCCATTTATGACTATGCCAATGGTTTAGCCGATTTGAACCAAGGCCAATTACGGTTAATCGGTGATCCGGAGCAACGTTACCGGGAAGACCCAGTGCGTATGCTGCGTGCGGTGCGCTTTGCCACCAAGCTCGGTTTACGCATTGAAGACTCAACTCGTAAGCCAATTAAACCGCTGTCAGGATTACTCGATAACATTCCACCTGCGCGCTTGTTTGAAGAGTTTTTGAAGCTTTTCTTGCATCGTCGGGCATTGGCCAATTTCGAGTATTTACATGAGCTGAATTTGTTCCAATACCTTTTCCCAGTCTTGAAAAGTGCTTTAAAGAATCCGGAAAGCCTCGAGTATCGGATGGTCCGCCAAGCATTTGTCGATACCGATGAGCGTTTGAATCAAGACAAAGGTGTGAACCCAGCGTACTTGTTTGCTGCGATTCTCTGGTATCCGGTCGCCGCTCGTGCGGACGAGATTATCTTAGAAAGTGGGTTAACGGAGTACGATGCTTATCAGGTGGCCGCTGCCGACGCGTTAAGCCGACAGTCTCGGAGTATTTCGATTCCGAAGCGTTTCAGCTTACCCATGCGCGATATTTGGTTATTGCAATTACGCTTGCAGCAAACCCAACCTAAGCGCGCAATTCGCTTACTTTCGCATCCTAAGTTCCGCGCTGCCTATGATTTCTTATTACTTCGCGCTCGCATCGAAAACGATCCGAAGTTAAAGCAACTCGGCGAGTTTTGGACCGACTTCCAACGGCAGTCGCCTGAGGTGACACCGGAAGCTGCGCCAAAACCAACTGGGCCCAGAAAGTCCCGGCCGCGGCGTGGGCGCAATAGCTCACGGCGACGCAAGCCTGCGGCCAAGAAAGACTAACGCTGCTATGTCGGCCGTACGCTGTTACATCGGACTAGGCGCAAATCTCGACCAGCCACTGCGAACATTAACTGCTGCAGTGGCTGAGTTAAGCCAATCACCGCAATTAACAAACTGGGTTTGCTCGACATTTTACCAAAGCAAACCGATGGGTCCGCAGGATCAGCCTGATTACATTAATGCAGTCGCCACGTTTACCACCACGCTGACGCCATTAGAGCTCCTTGATTATCTTCAACATATCGAAAATAAATTTGGTCGGGTGCGCAGGCAACGCTGGGGTGCTCGCACATTAGATCTCGATATCTTGTTATACGGCACTAACACCATTGCAACCGAGCGCTTAACGGTGCCACACCCCGGTATGCTCGAACGAGAATTTGTACTCGTGCCGTTAGCTGAAATAGCCCCAGACTTAACTTTAAGTAGCGGACAAAGCGCCGCAGCTGCGGCCGCGCAAATTCCCTTGAACGGCTTATGCAAAGTTATCTAAACTGCTATGATGTTCCCTTCCTAATCACTATGTGAACGCAGAATAATCGCCCACGTAGAGTTAAACACCAAAGAGGAGTGAGTCATGAGTCGCATTCGAACCG
Organism: Aliidiomarina haloalkalitolerans; assembly: GCF_003987315.1. GTDB lineage: Bacteria > Pseudomonadota > Gammaproteobacteria > Enterobacterales > Alteromonadaceae > Aliidiomarina > Aliidiomarina haloalkalitolerans. Next base: position 17,660 of record NZ_PIPI01000004.1, on the reverse strand, counting down.
CCGGTTTATTAAAGAAAAAACGTAACGGCGAGAAAATTACCGCCCTGACTGCCTACGACTCAAGTTTTGCCAAGCTGTTTCATGAGTGCGGTGTAGACGTGCTGTTAATCGGTGATTCTCTCGGAATGGTGTTACAAGGGTTAGACTCGACGGTTCCAGTAACCATTGACGAAGTGGCCTATCATACTCGCTGTGTTCGCGCAGGCAGTAGTGACGCCTTTGTCATTGCCGACATGCCGTTCATGACCTATCCCGAACCGCTGATTGCCTGTGAAAATGCAGCTGAGCTGATGCGTGCGGGTGCCAATATGGTCAAGCTCGAAGGTGGTGACTGGTTGGTCGAAACCGTTCAGGCGCTTACTCGCCAGGGTATTCCAGTTTGTGCACACATTGGCTTACTGCCACAGTCTGTTAATGTGATTGGCGGCTACAAAGTGCAAGGTCGCGATGAAGCCAGCGCCCAAGCATTAGTTGATCACGCCCTGGCATTAGAAGCCGCCGGGGCTCAATTACTCGTGGTTGAATGTATTCCAACGCACGTGGGTAAACGCATTTCCGATGCATTGAACATTCCGGTCATTGGGATCGGTGCCGGTAAAGAAACCGACGGTCAGATCTTAGTCATGCATGACATGCTCGGCATGAACGCTGACTATTTACCGAAGTTCACCAAGGACTTTTTGGCTCAAGGAGGCAGCCTGCGGGGTGCCGTCAGCGCTTATGTCGAAGAAGTTCACCAAGGTAAATTCCCAGCACCTGAACATTGCTTTGATTAGTCTTCGACCGACTGAAAAGGAAGTGCATTGATGTTACATCTAGAAACTCTCGAGCAACTCCGTCGTACGCGTCAGCAGTGGGCTGAATCAAAAGCCAGCGTCGCATTTGTACCAACGATGGGCAACCTGCACGAAGGTCACCTGCGTTTAGTTGCTGCTGCTCGCGAACTTGCCGACAAAGTGATTGTGAGCATTTACGTCAATCCGATGCAGTTTGGTGCGAACGAGGATCTTGATAAATATCCCCGCACCTTAGCAGCTGATATGGAAAAGTTAACCGCTGCCGGCGCAGACGCTGTATTCACGCCAGACACTAGTATGATTTATCCGCGTGGACTAGGCGACCAAACCTATGTTGAAGTTCCCGGCATTAGCGACACTCTGTGTGGCGCGTCACGACCAGGACATTTCCGTGGTGTCGCAACCATTGTCTGTAAGTTATTTAATATGGTGCAGCCAGATCATGCGGTGTTTGGTAAGAAAGATTATCAGCAATTGATGGTCATTCGTCTTATGAGCCAAGATCTGTCATTACCGTTAACCATTCATGGTATCGATACCGTCCGCGCTGACGACGGTTTGGCCTTGAGCTCTCGCAATGGTTATTTATCTACCGCTGAGCGCCAGCAAGCAACGGCTGTGTATCGGTCTATGCAGGCCGTCGCTCATGCTCTGCAAGGCGAGCGTAATGACTTTCAAAACATCGAGCAAGAAGCTCGCAGTATCCTCAAAGACGCAGGATTCACACCCGATTACGTGAGTATCCGCCGCCAAGCGGACTTAACGCCGCCGAGTGCAGAAGACACGCAACTTGTCGTCCTCGTCGCCGCGTATTTAGGAAAAACGCGCTTAATCGACAACCTCGAAATTAATCGCTAACCGCAAAGTCACACACAGCCCAATGTATGTTTGGGCTGTGTGCACATGGCTTTTGGCTTTTGGCTTTTGGCTTTTACTTATAGACTTAAAGTGCAGAAGGTTCTTGTACGAGTAAACCACAGTGTTCCGCTGTGGTTTTTATTTGCTGCATGAGGTTCTTCGCATGGCTCGCTAATTCACGTTGTTCAGCAATAATTTCCTGCAGCATTGTCTCCGTAGTCAACGGATTGGCCAGCACTGTACGAAACACCACACTACCTTCATGGCCGTATTGGGCAGGCGTTAATTTGGTCCGAGAAACAAACGAACGGCCATTCTCACGCTGGGTTTTCTGAATATAGCGTGTCAGCGTGTTCAATAACGGCGTCATTTCCTTGATTTGCTCATGGCTCGCATGCGGCAATTGTGCTTTCAGCCCAAATGGCACATAGCGATAGGTTAACAAGCACAGCTCTGGGTGAGTAATCACTTCAAAGTCGTCTTGGCGGTCAATGAGTTCAGCAAAATACTTGGCTTTTTTAATACTGGTGTCGATTAATAGCTCGTAACCACGACGGCCCATGACATGCAACGCCGAGTAAACCAACATAGCCATGCCCGGACGTGAACCTTCCATAGTATGGCTACCTAAGTCTTTTGAGCCGCGACGAATAATGTATTCCGCATGATGCTCAATCGCGTTCACTAAGCCTGGGTCTTTAAACAAAACCATACCTGCGCCCATCGGCACGTACATCTGTTTGTGCGCGTCAATGGTGACACTGTCTGCAAGTTCAATGCCAGCAAGTAGCGGCCGATGCGTGCTCGACATTAAAGTCGCACCGCCCCATGCGGCATCGACGTGAAAATGCGCCCGATATTCTTTGGCTATTTCGGCCATGGCTTGTAATGGATCGATATGGCCAGTTTCTGTCGTACCAGCAATGCCAACAATCGCCAGTACGCGGCCACCGCTGGCGGTGACGTCGGCAGCTGCTTTACGCAACGCATCCACTCGAATACGGTTGTTCTCGTCCGTGGCGACGGTAACAATGTTCTGACGGCCGATACCCAGTACATCGGCAGCTTTACCCAATGAGTAATGACCACGTTCAGAAACTAAGATAACTAATCGATTGTAACCGTAGTGGCTTAAACCTGCCGCTAACCCTTCCGCACCGACTCCGGCAAAACCTTTCCGTGGCGCCAGCAAATTATTGCGAGCAACCCACAGTGCCGAGATATTAGCAATGGTGCCACCTGAACAGAATGCACCTAACGAGTACTCGGCGTTATGCATCCAACGGTGATAGAAGGCTTCGTTCTCACCGTAAACCAAGTGATGCAACATGCCCAAAACATTACGCTCAAGCGGCGTAAATGCTTTTGAAGTTTCGATTTTGACCAGATTCTGGTTCAAGCCGACCATGAGTTTGGCCAACGGCAATAAAAAATAGGGTAGCGCCGAGGTCATGTGACCGATAAAGCGAGGCGAAGCTGTGTGCACCGATTGGGCAACAAGCTTTTTCAGCAGCGTTTCCGTATGGCTCGAAACAAACTCGGGCTGCTCAGGAATGGTACTGTCAGCGAAATCTTGTTCGATTTCATGCAAAGGACGTTCTTGCGCAACAATATGAGAGGACAGAAAATCTTCAAGATTCTCTGACAAATGCTTCTCAATTTGACCCAATGTCGAGTCTGGAGCTTCCGGCACCGTAAAGATGCGGAACAACGACTCCATGCTGACTTCAGCGGTTGTTTTGGGCGCCACGCAATTCTCCTGACTAAAAATTTTGAGCCGGCAACTCTAGCACATTTGTGGGCTGTATCGCTACATTCAGTATAGTGGCTAACAATATAGTCGCTAAGTAAGCAAGGTTGCACGAACCGCCGCTAACTCGTCAGCGGCTAACAGATTTGGCACAGTAAGCTCGCTTTGCAAACGCCAGAGCGCCTGCCCGCAAGCCTGATACTTACGCTCAAATGGTGTGATTGGTTCTAAGTTTGTTGGTAATTTTTCAACCTGTGCGGGAATTTGTAAACAGGCCAACGCCAACGCAAACTCGTCGAGATAAGTCTGCCAGTTGCTACGCATTTCCAGCTCGCCACCAAGCTTCACTAGAGCTGGAAATACCGGTGCTCCATGCCAACGTCGCCCCAAATGCTTTTTCTTCGGCCACGGATTAGGATAAAGAACAAAGTGCTTTTGAACTGGCCATTCTGCCGCATGGGCTAAACGCCAAAAGTCGTTTAAATCTGCCCGTACTAACAAATACTCGCCAGTTTCACCGTGCCGCTGATGTGCAACATGTTTACCGAGTCGATGAGCTGACTTGTCTACGCCGACAACCAGAGCTTCAGGATAACGTGCCGCCAAGTAGGCGGTGCTCTCCCCAACGCCGCAGCACGAATCTAAGATGAGTGGCTTTGAACTGTTTTGTAGCAGTCGGTCGACTTCCGCAAAAGCTGCTTCACTGTGCGCTGCATACGGCTTTTGAAAATCTGAATGCCAATATCGTGCGACGGCGCTGGGCACGTCCTCGTGCGGACCGCTTTGGTTGCTAGTAATACTACGCGATTGTTGCTGCATGACTTAAGTTCGCACCCCAGTGCCACGTTTCAGTAAATACCAAGCCAAGGTGAAGAACACTGCGTTGAACACTAACAGCACCGCAATTGCGACCATGGGTTGAATATCCGAAACCCCAATAAAGCCGTAACGGAAACCATTGACCATGTAGATAATCGGATTAAATTGCGACACCGCCTGCCAGAAGCTAGGCAACAAGGTAATCGAATAAAACACCCCACCTAAGTAGGTTAACGGTGTTAAAACAAATGTTGGAATAATCGAAATGTCATCGAATGACTTGGCGAACATGGCGTTTAATAAGCCACCAAGCGCAAAGAGTGTGGCCGTCAAAATCACCGTCGCAATGATCATGGCAATGCTTTGAATTTGCAGCGGAACAAAGAAGCCAGAAACCAACGTGACAATAATGGCAACCAAGAGCGCTCGCGCTACGCCGCCACCGACGTAACCCAAAATGATCGTAATGTTGGCAACTGGTGCCACCAACATTTCCTCAAGATTGCGCTGAAACTTAGCACTGAAGAACGAGGATGCGACGTTGGAATAGGCGTTAGTAATCACCGACATCATGATTAAGCCCGGGACAATAAACTCCATATAACTGACACCACCCATTTCGCCAATGCGCGAACCAATGAGACTGCCAAAGATAATGAAATAAAGCGTCATGGTGATGGCTGGCGGGACCAGCGTTTGTACCCAAATCCGCAGAAAACGAGTGCACTCTTTAATCCAAATCGTTTTTAGCGCTGTGAAATAAATAGGGTTACGCATGGGCAGCAGACTCCTTAGATTCCCGACCTTGTTCCACTAAATTGACGAACAGTTCTTCGAGACGGTTGGCTTTATTGCGCATCGACAAGACTTTTATGTTCTGCGCAGAGAGTTCACTAAAGACTGAGTTCAAGCCCGCCGATTTTGCTACGTCTACTTCGATGGTGTGATCATCAATCATGCGCATCGTTGCCGACTCGATGACCGGCGGTTTTGTGATCGGCTCTAAATCGAGTACGAAAGTTTCGACATTTAACTTATTGAGAAGAGCCTTCATTGTCGTATTTTCGATAATTTGGCCTTTGTCGATAATTCCGATATTGCGACAGAGCATTTCCGCTTCTTCAAGATAATGTGTGGTCAGAATAATGGTCACGCCTTCTTTGTTGATGCGCGTTAAAAACTCCCACATCGAACGGCGTAGCTCGATATCAACACCAGCTGTCGGCTCGTCGAGAATTAATAGTTTGGGTTCATGCAGCAATGCGCGCGCAATCATTAGCCGACGCTTCATACCACCAGACAGGTTGCGTGCACGTTCATTGCGTTTGTCCCACAAACCTAACTGCTTGAGGTACTTTTCTGCGCGTTCTTTCGCTAACGTTCGCGATACACCGTAGTAACCAGCCTGATTCACCACAATTTGCATCAGGGTTTCAAACTGATTGAAGTTGAATTCCTGCGGCACCAAGCCAATATGCTGTTTCACTTCGTTAATTTGCGTGTCGAGGTCGTAGCCAAATACTTTGACGGTACCTGAGCTTTTGTTCACCAACGACGAAATAATGCCGATGGTCGTCGACTTGCCAGCACCATTCGGTCCTAGCAGGGCGTAAAAGTCACCAACTTTAACGGTCAGGTCTAAGCCCTTTAATGCTTCAAAACCACCACGATAAGTTTTGCGCAATTCACTGATTTCCAGTGCATACGTCATAACAGTCTCCGAAATAACTTAGTTCGAGCGTGAGTCGTAGCCCCAGCGCGGCATAATGTCTTGGTCTAAACCTAAATGGTCAAGAATACGAGCAACCATAAAATCAACGAGATCTTGAATGGACGTCGGTTGATGATAGAAACCAGGTGCCGCTGGCATAATGACGACACCCATGTTGGCAAGCGTCAGCATATGCTGCAAATGAATACTGTGGAGCGGCGTTTCGCGCGGCACTAAAATCAGTTGCCCACGCTCTTTCAATACAACGTCGGCCGCGCGTTCAATGAGATTGTCACTGGCACCCGAGGCAATAGCCGACAGGGTTCCGGTTGAACACGGCACCACCACCATGCGTTTCGGTGCCGCTGACCCGGAGGCGACTGGTGAAAACCACTCTTCCTTGCCGAAAACCTGTAATTGCTCAGGACTGACACCAAAGCGCTGGCACAAAACCTCTTGAATAGCAGATGGTGAGCCGGGCAATTTCAAGTCTTCTTCGGTTGCCAAAACCACTCGTGCGGCACTCGATATAAGCAAATAAACTTGCTGCTTTTGGGCTAACAAACATTCGAGCAACCTTAAGGCATAGGGTGCGCCCGAGGCACCGGTTATGGCGACTGTGATGCGCTCATTTTTATGCATGTGTTGCCTCCGCTTTTTAAAGGTTAGTCGAGTCGAGCTGCAAGCCCGTCAAGGAGCAGTTGGTGAATGCCACCAAAACCACCATTACTCATAATGACCCAGTGTTCTTCGCTTGACGGACGCTGCAACAAGGCTGCAGCCAAGTCTGCCACGGTCTGACAAACCACAACATGGTCATTGCTCTCACTTAACTGCCCAGCTAAGTCCCAGGTGTTTAATTCATTCAGGGCATACACGGCGTCTGCGTCAGCAAATGACGCAGCAAGCGTCTGCAAATGAACACCCGCTTTCATTGTATTTGACCGCGGCTCGAACACCGCAATAATCCGAGCATCGTCACCGAAACGAGCTCGCATCGCTTGTAAGGTTGTCGCGATAGCGGTCGGGTGATGCGCAAAGTCGTCGTACACCGACACGCCATGAATGGTTCCGCATAACTGCAGCCGTCTTGCCGGCGCGGTAAATTGCTCTAACGCCTGTGCGGAGGTCGCGAGATCCACTCCAACTTGAGCCGCGGCCAACATTGCCATCATACCATTGGCAACATTGTGTTTGCCGAGCAATGCCCAGCGCACGCGCGCTTGTTCATTACCATTCCAGTATACCGTGAAGCCAGTTCCGGCGTCGTCGTGCAGTTGTACTTCCCAGCCGTTCTTACCTAACGACTCACTCGGCAAGATAATTTGCTCAACGCAAATTTGCTGCGACCAACAGCCAGCAGCTAACACTTCTTGTAGAGCATGCTCTTGTCGCGGCGCCATCACGGCGCCATCACGGGGTACAGTACGCAACAAGTGACTAAATTGTTTTTGAATGGCAGCTAAATCGGCAAAAATATCGGCATGGTCAAACTCAAGATTATTCAATACTAGCGTGTCCGCATAGTAGTGCAAGAACTTGGAACGCTTATCAAAAAAGGCGGTATCGTACTCATCTGCCTCGACAACAAAGTATTCACTATCAGTGAGTCGCGCCGTTTGACCGAACGGCTGCACAACACCGCCCACTAAAAAGCTTGGATTTTTCTGCGCTTGCTGAAGAATCCAGACTAACATCGATGCCGTCGTGGTTTTGCCGTGCGTTCCTGCGACCGCCAGCACATGCCGGTTACGCAGAATCTGCTCACCTAACCATTGCGGTCCGGAGGTGTACGGCAAGCGCCGCGCTAACACTTCCTCAACCAAAGGATGTCCTCGACTCAACGCATTGCCAATAATTACCAAGTCAGGCGCAGGCTCAAGCTGAGTTAAATCGCTGTCGCTACACAATTCGATTCCGAGCGCTTCGAGCTGGGTACTCATCGGTGGATAAACATTTTTATCCGAGCCAGTGACGCGATGTCCAAGGCTTTGCGCTAATGCCGCAATTCCGCCCATAAAGGTTCCGCAAATACCGAGCACATGAATATGCATAGCCGCTGTCCTACTCCTTTTGATATAACTCACGATTGTATCACCTCGCACGTATTCGATCATCACTACAAATCTGCAGCATACCGTTAAAAAAGAAGCATCCGCTGACAAATTCGGGTAAACTACAGGGCGTTTCCGGCAACGACCTAAACGCAAAATCAACAGAGGCTAATCATGCAACGCCTGATTCCCGTTCTGAACAACGATCACGTACCTTTACACCTAATTTCCGTGATCAACACCCTGCTCACCGCAGCAAAAGAAATCTCTCACCGACTTCATCAAGGCAGCTTAGCCGGTACGCTCGGTTCAACACTCGACGAAAACATTCAAGGCGAAACCCAAAAGAAGCTCGATGTGGTTTCTAATCAGCTGATCAAAAACATGCTGTTAGAAACAAATCTGGTGCACGCGGTGGCGTCGGAAGAAGAAGATGACGTTGTCATGGGCAATCCAGACGCCAAGTATTTAGTCGCTTATGACCCGCTCGATGGTAGCTCGAATATTGATATTAATGGTTCTGTTGGAACCATTTTTTCTATTCTGGAAAAACCAGATCACTGTGCCGAAGGCAAAGAATTATTCTTGCAAACCGGTGATGAGCAAATTGCTGCTGGTTATATTTTGTACGGCCCGTCGTCATTGTTAGTCATGACAACTGGGCAAGGTGTGCGGGTATTTACGCTCGACCACACAGTCGGTGAGTTCTTACTAACTGTCGATAAATTGAATATTCCGGCTGACACCCAAGAATTTGCCGTCAACATGTCGAATCAACGCCATTGGACTAAGCCAATGCAGCAGTACATTCAAGATCTGCTCAGTGGTGAACTTGGCCCGCGCAAGAAAAACTTCAACATGCGTTGGAACGCGGCCATGGTCTCGGATGTTCATCGGGTACTGAGTCGTGGCGGTATCTTTACCTATCCAGCTGACTGTAAACACCCAGAAAAACCATGCAAATTGCGCTTACTCTACGAAGCAAACCCAATGAGTTTCCTAGTTGAGCAAGCAGGTGGCCGAGCAAGCACTGGATACGAGCGCATCATGTCGCTCCAGCCAACAGAAATCCATCAGCGGGTTTCAGTCATTATGGGGTCGAGAAACGAAGTCGACACCTGTCTTGACTACTTCAAGTCGATTCCATGTGACCGTCCAGATGCACCAACGGCTTAACCAATGAGTTGAATCAGCGCGAAAATATGAAGTTTTGACTGTATTTAGGACAAAACTGTCATTTTTCGCGCTAATTGCTTTGAGTTTCACCAAAAAGCTTCGTTATACTTGAGCGATCAGAATTTTAATCCTAACCCTATTCGGTTGGGTCAATGAATTAAGTTACGTAAGAAAAGGAACTGACATGAGTTTAAATGCTGTACCAGCAGGCAAAAACCTGCCTGAAGAAGTCAATGTGATCATTGAAATCCCTGCTAACGCAGACCCAATCAAGTACGAAGTGGACAAAGACACAGGTACTGTATGGGTTGACCGTTTCATGTCAGCACCTATGTTCTATCCGTGCAACTACGGCTACGTCAACGACACGTTGTCTTTAGACGGTGACCCAGTTGACGTATTGGTCCCAACTCCTTATCCGTTGCAGCCGGGCTCAGTGATTCGTTGCCGCCCTGTTGGTGTATTAAAAATGAGCGATGAGTCTGGCGAAGACGCCAAAGTTGTCGCGGTGCCAATCAGCAAGCTCACCAAAGAATATGATCACATTCAAGACGTGAATGACTTACCTGAGTTGTTACGTGCACAAATTACACACTTCTTTGAGCGTTACAAAGAACTCGAAAAAGGCAAGTGGGTGAAAGTAGAAGGTTGGGACGACGCAGCAGCTGCCAGAGCTGAAATCGAAACTTCTTACGCTCGCGCCCAAGAAAGCAAGTAAACGCCTATGGCTGAACTTTGCATTGCTGGCCAGCAGATTGAATTCTGCTGGCCCTCTCAATCCCAGCCAACGCTCCGGATACCAGAGCTGTCCATTCGAACGGGTGAGCGCATTCTGTTGCGTGGTCCAAGTGGCTCCGGTAAATCAACCCTATTGTCTTTGCTTGCCGGTGTTAACCAACCGACTTCGGGAACCTTAACCATTCTCGGCACTGAGCTCCACCGCTTAAATCAGCGGCGCCGGGATAAATTTCGAGCCGATCACATTGGTTACATTTTCCAGCAATTTAATTTGTTGCCGTATTTAAGTGTTTACCGTAACGTATTGTTAGCCTGTGACTTTTCTGCTGCTCGTAAACAAAAATTAGCCGCTGAAAACCTCTCACCTGAAGCTGAATGTGAACGCTTGCTCACGCATCTAAATATCCCTAAAGAACTGTGGCGGCGCCAAGCTGCAACCTTAAGTGTCGGACAACAGCAACGCGTTGCTGTCGCTCGAGCGTTAATTGGTAAGCCTGAGTTGATTATTGCCGACGAGCCGACCTCGGCACTTGATACCGATGCGCGCGACAATTTCCTTTCGTTGCTACAAGATGAATGTCAGAGCGCTAATATTACCCTTGTTTTTGTCACTCACGACGCCACGCTCAGCCATCACTTTGATCGCACCATTGAGCTGACTGAGATTAATCAAACAGGAGTGTCTGCATGAAGCTATTTCGATTAGCATTAGCAAGCCTCCTAAGCCGCAAAACCAACGCATTGCTTACCATTTTTGCAATTGCCATCAGCGTCATGCTGTTGTTGGGAGTCGAACGTGTAAGTCAGCAAACCCGTGCAGGTTTCGCCAATACGATCTCAGGCACGGACCTGATTGTTGGTGCCCGCAGTGGCTCGGTAAATCTATTGCTGTACTCGGTATTTCATATCGGCAACCCCACGGCAAATGTCAGTTGGCAAACCTACGAGCGTTTTGCGAACCACCCACAAGTCGCATGGTCGGTGCCCATTGCCTTAGGCGACAGTGTCAGAGGCTTTCCCGTTATTGCGACAGAGCCCGCTTATTTTGAGCATTTCCGTTTTGCACAACAACAACCCCTCACATTTGTCGAAGGCCAACCGTTTGCCCGCGAACAGGCTGTTGTCGGTGCTCAAGTAGCCCAGCAACTTGGCTTACAAGTCGGTTCTGAATTAGTTGTCGCACACGGCACCGGCAGCGTTAGTTTTCATGAGCATGATGACCATCCGTTGATTATTTCTGGGGTTTTAGCTCGAACTGGTACCCCTGTTGACCAAGCGATTTTTATCAGCTTACGTGACCTCGACATTATGCATGGTGGTGACCATGACCATGACCATGATCACGACCATGAACATGAGCACGAGCACGAAAGTCATGCGGGTAATGATGAACATGGACACATGCATCAAAGCGATGAGCATAATCATGAACATCAGCACGGTCACACGCATCAAAACCATGATCACGGACATGAACACTCGCACCAAAACCACGAACATGAGCATGCAAGTCACGAACATGAACATGTAGTGCAACCGCCAATTCCGAGCATTAGTGCATTCTTAGTTGGCTTGCAAAGCCGTCCGCGCGCTATCTTTATGCAGCGGGAAATCAACACCTATCGTGACGAGCCACTCACTGCAATTATGCCTGGTGCAACGCTGCAGGAACTCTGGCGCACACTCAGCGGTTTTGAAACGGCGCTCTCGATTGTCTCGGCATTCGTATTATTAACTGGCCTTATCGGTATGTTAGCAACGCTTCTTGCCAGCTTGCGTGAACGTCGCCGCGAAATGGCTGTCTTAAGAGCTATCGGAGCAGGTCCAAAAACGATTTTCACCTTACTGGTGAGTGAAGCTGTCGTATTAACGGCAGTTGGTATCGCAGTCGGCGTTGCTTTGCTTTATGGTATGGTTGCGGTGCTCGCGCCATGGATTCAAAGTAGTTTTGGAGTTGTCGTCAGCTTAGGCGCAATTTCAACTGAAGAGTGGCAACGTATGGGTATTGTTCTCGTTGCTAGCTTCTTCATCAGCTGTATTCCGGCCTGGCGAGCCTATCGAAATTCGCTCGCCGACGGCTTATCAATGAGGTTCTAACATGAAGTTTTGGTTAACCCTAGTAACACTCGCTTTCCTTGCCTGTGTGCCGCAAGTTCAAGCCGATGTGCGGACATTAAACTGGAACGAACTCAAGCCGTCCGATTGGAAGGCGCCACCCGTTCGTGATCCGATGTTTTATGAACAGAACCCTGAAGCACAGATTCAACAGAGTCTAGACGCTCCAGTTGTACCAGAACTAGATGGTCTACGAATCAAGTTGCCTGGCTACGTGGTGCAACTTGAAGGTGACGATCGCCGCGTGACCGAGTTTTTGTTAGTGCCTTATTTTGGTGCATGTATTCACGTGCCACCGCCGCCACCGAATCAAATTGTTCACGTCACTTTCCCAGAGGGCGTGCCATACCCTGTTACTTACGATGCAGTCTGGGTTACCGGTACGATCAAAGTGGAGCATAAAGATTCAGACCTAGCGCTGGTCGGTTACCAACTTGAAGCAACTGCGGTGGAGCCTTATTTCTAGGCGCTCTTATTTCTAAGTGCTCTTATTTCTAAGTGCTCTTGTTTCAAAGTGCTGTGGCATCGCTAGTTACAGCTAACAAAAATGCCGGTACTGTGCTGAACACAGACCGGCATTCTTTTTGATAGCGCGGATAAAATTTAGATCGAGCTTAGAAGCGCACCGTTAAATTCACGAACGGACCTTTAAAGCTATAGTCGGTCGCAAAACTACTGTTTTTATTCAGCTGCATTTGCATGTCGCGATAACCAACGCCGATATGACCATCGAGCACAGTCTCTAGAAAACGGTAACGAATGGCTGCTTCAATGTCATACACGTCATTATCGCTGCCAACAGAAAATTGTCCCTGGCCAACTATCGAAAAACCAGTTAGCGGTAGACCAGCAGACGCCCGTAAATATGCCATGCCAATGTCTTCTGAAATACTTTGGCTGACTGCTGCAGTGTCATTACCTAACTCATTAATCGAGCCACGTAAGCGCATTAAACTTGCGCCAAACTGTACGGTAACTAAATCATTATTAAGCGGTGCATAGTACAGAGTAAATGTTTCATGACCGAGGTCAGAACGAGCAGCCAACTGCCCTTCACGAGCGGCATCAAATTCCAATGACTGACTCGTAACTTTTGCATTTGGAATTAACGGTAAAAAGTGCTCAAGCGCTAAGCTCAAACGCATTTGCCCATCGCTATCCCAGTCGTTACCGACCGTGGTGAAATCGCCAACACGGTGCTCACCACTGGCACTTGCAAACCAGTATTGGGCGTCTGCTTCAATACTGATTATATCCGCATTTGCTGGAGCAACCAGAGCAAAAGACGACATCGCCAACCCGGCGACAACATAATTCTTCATAACAAAATCCTTTCGTATCTATATCAATGTCCACCATGCCCACGATGCGAACCGCTGACAAGCGCTTTTACTGGAACTTTAAGTTCAATCACGTCCCCATCGCTGAAGATTAACACTAAATCGTGGACGTCGCCCACTTTTAGAGGGCTAGTCAAAGACATTAACATGAGGTGGTAGCCGCCAGGTTGCAAGGTAACTTCACTACCTGCAGGGATAATTAAGGCATCCATGGCTTCCATGCGCATTTGCTCGCCTTCACGAACGTGACGATGAATTTCAACGTCTTCGGCGATGGCGATGCTTGCACCAATCAAGACTTTATCTTCGTTACCATGATTGACTAGCTTGCCGAAGCCTGCTCCATTCGGTTGTCCGGGAATACTTTCACGCAACCAAAATTCTTCAGCATCAACCGATGCCATGACAGGCTGCATAGCGAAAACTAAACCAACTACTAATCCAAACGCAGTCAATAAACGGGTCATAGGTGTCTCCAAAGAATCAATGATTATTATTATGGAGACACTTTACCTAATTTCACAAGGTTTGGGTACGACTGCGACTAAATAGCCAAACGATTAATAATAGAAGTAAGACAGGCCAGAAAATACTGAACCCAAGCACAACCACCACGAGTGCCGCAATTGAAAATGCCAACACAGTGCTACCAAAGACCACACTGCCGATGAAAAAGCCGACACCAGCTACCGCAGCGACGACCAGTAGAGGAACAAAGAAGAGCAGGATGCCTTCGACCAACAATGTAATTAGCGCTGGACCAAACCAAACAAGACCAAGCACAATAGCGACAGCGATAAGAAAAGTACGCATGTTTTTCTCCTAGAACAGCAATTAAGACGTTTGTATTAGAAGAAAGCAAAAACAGTGCCAATTATGTATCTTGTTGTTTTTATGAGGATAAACGAAATAACCCAGCTTAATCACACCATGATGTTCGTGGTTTTAACCAACTTTTAATAAAAACGCCCTCATACAAGATGCATGAGGGCGTGCGTCTCTTAAAATAATGATTAACCGCTACTAGAAGCGATAAGTAATCTCACCGTAGTAATAACCGCCATTAAAACCAAATGGTGCATTCGTATTCGGGTAAATGAAAATGCCGTTAAATTGGTTCTGTGGCAGTTGTTCATCAGGGTATGTGTCGAACAAGTTCTGGACGCCAAACTTAAACGCTAGGTTATCGGTAAATTGATAGCGTGTTGAAACGTCGGCAATCCATTTGCCACTGAACTTAGTGCGCACACCTGCGTTATTTTCTAAGATATAGTCGCCAAAGTAGCTAAAGGCGACATGGTTCGTCCATTTCTCGTAGCTGTGTGTCATCGATAAGGTTGCGCTGTTGCGCGGAACTGAACGTGTCATCCGCGTCCGCTCAACGTTATCAAATAGCTTATCGTCGAGACCATCGAGAATGCTTGGTAGGTTCACGGCATCGACTTTTGTTTCGTTGTAGCCATAAGCAGCTTGCGCTCGCAAGCTGCCGTAAGCACCTAAATCGAAACGTTGGGCGACAACAATATCAAGCCCCCGCGTCGTCGTATCAACCGCGTTAATAAAGAATCGCGCATTATCTGCCCCTGCTGCCGCTAAAGCGTCAGCAACCGCTGGCGAATCACTTGGAATGAGTGAACTTGAAAGAATGATGCGATCATCAATTTCAATTTGATAAGCGTCAACGGTAAGAGACAAGCCGTTATCACCATTCCAGACCACGCCAAAGCTATAGCTTTGCGATTCTTCAGGACGCAAGTTTCCAATTTCAAGCTCTCGTGCTACCGAGCTGATGTTGTTAAACGTGCCTGACTGTTCAGGAACCAACTCACCATCACGGTTCACAAAAAGGGTCGAGATATTGGTGAAATAGAGCTGCTGCACGCTCGGTGCACGGAAGCCGGTGTTAGTGGCACCACGAATGGCTAGGTTCGGCGAGAACTCGTAGCGACCCGACAATTTCCAACTGGTGTTGCTACCGAAGTCAGAATAGTCTTCATAGCGAAGCGCTGCGCCCCACTGGAAGTTTTCGGTCAACATATTTTCCAGCTCAACGTACAAGCCGGTGTTGTCACGAGACTCGTTCACTTCCGAGTCTGGGCGGAAGCCAGTAAAACCTTGGCTGCCCGCTGGGCGATTGTCGAATCCGCCATTTTCATAGGAAGCTGGTTCGCCAGCTTTAACCTGATAGCCGTTCTCGCGGTAACTAACACCAAAGGCAACCGCTAGGTCAGAGTAGTTGTAGAACGGAATCAAGCGGCTCACTTCGAACGTGACGTTCAACTCGTCATGTACAAGGGTTCCTGCGTCAAATTCCGTTGGCGTACTTGGGCCAAGAGAGGCATTGAGCGAATTCTCGAGCCGATAATTAAACTCTGACTCACCGTAGATAACTGAAAGGTCCGCGTCCCACTCACTCACGGTGAAACGATACCCTGCCGCTAGTGATATGTCATTGGTGTCAGGGCTTAGTAGAGGTAGAAAGCCGTCCGGATAAACTTCGATCAGATTTCGATCGTCGATAGCTCGGCGATAGAAAGCGCCCGATTTTGTGCGTCTTTCACTAAATCCACCAAAAGCGTATAGGCTGCCATTGTCGAGCTGGTAATCGGTATTAAAGAAGATTGCGATGTTTTCAAATTCGGCATCGCCGACATGATGGCTTTTACGATTAAACGTCTGCTCGCGTGGATCCGGTTGGCCATCGATTAATGGATATTGTTGACGTGGATCTAGACCTGCTCGATTTGTACGCGCTTTGTCATGATACTCAGCAGCAATTACAAACGCACCACGGTCATTTAAATTGAAGCCAACACTACCATGAAGTTTGAACTGCTCACCGTCACCTTCATAAGTTTGGCCAGCACTAAAGCTGAGATCTCCACCCTCTGAATTGTCTTTCAACACAATGTTGATAACGCCGGCAATCGCATCAGAACCATATTGAGCCGCTGCACCGTCACGCAGTACTTCGATACGTTTTATCGCTGAAATTGGAATTGCGTTTAAGTCGACGTTGGAGCTGCCGCGGCCGGTCGTACCATTCAAGTGAACCAAGGCGCTGGCATGTCGGCGCTTGCCGTTAATTAATACCAGCGTGTGATCAGGTGACAAGCCGCGTAATGACGCAGGTCGCACGGCGTCTGATCCGTCTGTAATTGACGATGATGGGAAGTTAAAACTTGGGACTGCATACTGCAGTGCTTTTGCTGTTTCGGTGAAGCCTGCGGCAATAAGATCTTCACCGGTAATAATATCGACTGGCGCGCTTCCCTCTGTTGCTGTGCGGACACTTAATCGTGAACCAATCACTTGAATCCTTTCTGCTGCCACATCAACCGATTCGCCACTATCTTGTGCCCAGGCGACCGCTGTGGGCAACGCCAATGCGCTCGCGATGGCGGTAGTAATTAACTTCGTTTTCATAGTGTTTTCCCTTGTGATGGACATGATTCATTTCTTATACAACTTAGCAAATAGACGTCTAGACATACAAGACTATTAGCATCTTATATAGACCAAAGTCTTATAAAGTGCGAACTGCGAACGTTTCAAGAAACTATACAATTTAACGCACAAAAACCCAGATGAACTCGCTATTTGTCTAATTGCTGTTAAGTGTTACTGTGTTTGCTACGAAGAAATTTACAATAGGGATTGCCCATGAATTATGATCAGCTGCTTAGCGTCGCTCGTAAACAAGCCGAAATTGGCGCAAAAGAAGGTGGTGTACCCGTTGGCGCAGCGTTATTTGATGCTGAAGGTAAGTTGCTTGGTGAAGGGCGAAATCGCCGCGTACAAGAAGATGACCCTTCAATCCATGGTGAAACCGATGCTTTTCGCAAAGCAGGTCGGCAAACCAATTACCGTGACAAAATTCTAGTTACGACTCTTGCGCCCTGTTGGTATTGTTCGGGGCTTATTCGTCAATTCAATATCGGTACCGTTGTTGTTGGTGAAGCAGTCAACTTTCCAGGCCATTTAGATTGGCTACGCGAAGCCGGTGTGAATGTCATCGAACTCCGCGATCCAGAATGTATCAAGCTAATGGCACAGTTTATCGAGCAGCGACCCGATATTTGGAACGAGGATATTGGTGAGTGCGAACATTGATCTGATGGTTACAGCGCCCAAACGAAAAAAGCCCTTCGCATGATAGCGAAGGGCTTTTCCGTATTAGGTGCCTGGCGGTGTCCTACTCTCACATGGGGAGGCCCCACACTACCATCGGCGCTGACATGTTTCACTTCTGAGTTCGGAATGGATTCAGGTGGTTCCACGTCGCTATGGCCGCCAGACGAA
>NZ_PIPI01000003.1 GCF_003987315.1 Aliidiomarina haloalkalitolerans | reverse complement strand
GTGTGGCTGATCATCCTCTCAGACCAGCTAAAGATCGTCGGCTTGGTAGGCCATTACCCCACCAACTACCTAATCTTGCTTGGGCTCATCTGATGGCGAGAGGTCCGAAGATCCCCCTCTTTGCTCCCCTCTTGTTACAGAAGGGAAATTATGCGGTATTAGCCACCGTTTCCAGTGGTTGTCCCCCTCCATCAGGCAGATTCCCAAGTTGTACTCACCCGTCCGCCGCTCGTCATCTTCTAGCAAGCTAGAAATGTTACCGCTCGACTTGCATGTGTTAGGCCTGCCGCCAGCGTTCAATCTGAGCCATGATCAAACTCTTCAATTTAAGATTTTGATGCAAAGTTGGATTCATTTAAGAATCCGGCTCAACTCAATCGAATTTTTGGTTACTTATATAAGCTACCTGCTTTCAAAAGTGCTGAACCATTTTTACTACCGAAGTAGTCGCTACCGAAGTAGCTTTGGTCGATGCAGTTCTGATGCAAGTGCCCACACAGATTGCTTGGCTTGATATATTGTTAAAGAACGTTTTGCTTCGTTTTCCGAAGCGAGGACGCGCATTCTACACGCCTCATTTTTGATGTCAACCGCTTTCGAAAAGTTTTTTGTTTTTCTAAGCTTTCTGTTGTCATCCGGTCAAAATCGCGAGAGTTAACATGCTCTTTTGCGGTTTTGCCGTTCGTCCGTAGACGAGGTGCGCATTTTAGGGTTTTTTCCGGCTAGGTCAACAGTATTTTTAAAAAAAACAACTGACTGATTAGATTTTATGCGCATCGCTGCATTAACCGCCAACGAGCGTTCTTTTCTTGCGCAAGTCGTGTTTTTGTCGACGAATATTTACTGTCCTGGGCAAAGTTTAACCAGCTGCTTTGTGCTATGCTTGTCGTCGTACTTATAAAAGTACGCATTTATTATTCTGTTTTTCTATTTTTATCTTTAAGGATTTCTTTATGTACCGAGCATCATCAGGCATGCAAGTGATTACCGCTGCCGTTATCGCCCTTATCTATGCTTTTATAGCCCAGCTGTTTTTAGATGATCCTAATTCTTTGACCGTGTCGCTCATTGCACTCGGTGTATTCTTGGGTGGGATTCTTACACCATATGTTGGTTTTGTTCTGCAGCACCGCAAAACCGAGGTCGCTGCCAAAGCTCCTCGCCCGCAGAAGTCGAAAACAACCGGTGGTGATACGCGCACTCTTTATGTTGGTAATTTACCATTTAAAACCAATGAAGAAGATGTAGAGACTTTATTTAGCCAATATGGCCAGGTTTCTGAAGTTAGATTAGTAAAAGACCGTCGAACTGGTCGCAAGAAAGGCTATGGTTTCGTTGAAATGGATGCCACAGGCGCTGACATAGCGCTGGCGAAATTGAATGACCACGAGTTTGAAGGGCGTACATTGAAAGTTCGTACTGCTCACGCTGACCAAGATACCGAATGACCTTAAAAAAGGGCCGGTTTTTACACCGGCCCAGTATCACTGCTTACACAGGGTTGGGATTAGTAGCTTACAGAGATCTCAGCAGAGCACGTTTGAGTACCCGCCTCACAAATCTTGTAAGTAAAGCTGCCACTGCCGTTAAGGCCAGTATTGTCGGTGTAGCTGCCGCTGTTCGCGACGGTAGCGACCGATGAACCATTACGGAAAATAGTCACGCTTGAAGAAGTTGCACCTGACCAGGTTAAGTCAACAGAAACTCGGCCACGCACTTTGTATGATGTCGCGCTGATTGACATATCGGTTGCACCGTCGTCACCGCCGCCAGTATCACCGTCGTCGCCGCCACCGTTATCACCGCCGTCATCACCACCGTTGCCACCACCGGCAGCACAGCCATTCGCCATTAAATAGTCATACGCGCCTTTGGCACGAACCAAACCGTGACCATAAAGGTTGTCGCGACCACTGGCTCCAAGATCTTCGGCAGTTGCATTAAGTGCGGCACGAATTTCATTGTTCGTACATTCAGGGAAATGTGACCATACAAGTGCTGCAACACCAGCAACATGAGGTGACGCCATGGAGGTACCATTGAAGCTTGCCCAGTCACTTGCACCAACATTGACTTGCGCAGTAGAACCTAAATGATTCTTCGCAGCCTGACCTGAAGCTTGTGAGATACCTACAGCTGGAATGTTAACTGAGACGCCGCCCAGTGTACCGTTCAAGTCGCCGGCTTCATTATTGTAAATAACTGCGCCACGCCCGCCGCCATTTTGGCAAGCTAAGACTTTGTCAGCGAAGCTCACTTGGCCACGCTCAATCAAACAAATGTTATTTTGCACGCCTTGGCAGGTTGACGTACCTAAACCACAATCAACTAGCGCACCGCTAACGTTACCATCCGGTGAACCGTCCATTGCAATCGCGCCATAGCTGCTGCCGCCAACATTAAACAGAGACATTTGTCCCATGCCACGTGGCACAGTCGACATGACGTCAACACCTGGTGCCGCAATTTCTACCTGGCTGTTACGCTGAGAAAACGAAGCATGTTGCTTATTGCGGTCAATTGCTGCGACTGACACAACTGCATCATAAGAAGCAGGATATGAAGAACGCGTCGAACCGTCATTTCCGGCAGCGGCAATGCTAAGGACACCATCGTTATTCAAACGCGTAAACGCGTTGCGTTCAGTGGTACTTGAGAAGCTACCGCCTAAACTCATGTTAATGACATTCGCGCCGTAACTTGCACACTGATCTGCAGCTGCAATCAAGCTAGAAGAATAAGCCCAGCCATTCGCTCCAAATACTTTAACAATATGGAGGTTCATTTGACCGTTAGGAACCACACCGACAACGCCAATACCATTTGCAAGGGCAGCAATTGTACCGGTCACGTGAGTACCATGGCCGTTTTCGTCGGTATACCAGTTACCCGTGCCGCTATCCCAAACACCGGTCACTGCATTGGTTTGCAGGTCCGGATGCCCGAGGTCATAACCTGAGTCAATCACACATACGGTGCGATTTGAGGCGACAGCGGCCGAAACTTGGTCCGCTTGCACCATGCTAATGCCATAAGGAGCATTTGGTTCAAATTCGCTGCTAAACAGTTCACGTTTTACGTCTTCTTCGACGTACAGAACATTAGGGTTGTTCTGTAAGCCACGCAGCGCTTGTGCGGGAATAGTAATCGCCATGGCGTTGTCACGGCTAAGGTCGACCACTTTTTGGCCGCCGTTACGTTCCACCAGTGCTTGCACATTTGCTTTGGCACCTGGCTGGAAGCCTACAATAACTCGTTCTACATCATTCGCAGCCGCCACCGGGCCGACAAGTACTGCAGCAATGGCAGCACTGAGGGTCGTCAGTTTAATAATTTTTGTCATGAATCATGTACCTATGTTGTTGCTAGTTAGAGTTATGAAGACTACCCGAGCACTTATTTTTATTATTGACGCCGGCTTTGCATAACAAGAAATCGATGTGCTTCGTTATAATTTTGTGAACTGTAATGCACGTTTCTATTTGTAACTGAACAATTGGTATAAAAAAAACAGGGGTTTCCCCTCTTTATGGCAAATTCATGCAGAAATTTACGATTCGCGCTAGAATGTCGCACTTTGCAGAAGTAACAAAAAAGGTTTTTCATGGCAGTGGCACACACCCAAGCAGAGTACCGAGTCCAATTTAACGAAAAGAAGCGTCGACTTGAGGCTTTGCTTACTCCATTCGCAGCACCGGCACTCGATTGTTTCGAGTCAGCAGCAGAGCATTACCGCATGCGCGCCGAGTTTCGTGTTTGGCACGAAGGCGATGATTTGTATTACGTGATGTTTAATTCCGATACCAAAGAAAAGTATCGGGTCGAGCAATTGCCAGCTGCGAACCGCCTGATTAATCAGTTAATGCCTGCAATCCTTGACTATGTGCGGGACAAACCAAACCTACGCCAGCGGTTGTTCCAGGTTGATTTCCTCACCACCACAACCAATGAGGCTGTCATTTCTCTGTTATATCACCGCCAACTCGATGACCAATGGCAATCTGAAATAGCAGTCATGCGCAACGAGTTTCAGAAATTCGGTCACATCGATTTTATTGGTCGAGCTCGCAAGCAAAAAATTGTGTGTGAACGCGAAGCTGTCACCGAAACGCTACATATCGATGGTCGTCCGTACTATTTTGAGCATATTGAAAACAGTTTTACGCAACCGAATGCGACGGTGAACCAGCGCATGATCAGCTGGGCAAAAGAGGTTGCCAAAAATAGTCAGCGTGACTTGCTCGAACTGTATTGTGGCAACGGTAATTTTAGTATTCCGTTAGCCGAGTCATTTCGGCGGGTGTTTGGCACCGAAATCAGCCGCACCTCGGTGCAGTCGGCGCAGCATAATATTGCCCTAAATCAGGTTGAAAACGTGCGAATTGAGCGCCTCGCAGCAGAGGACTGTAGCGCGATAATTCAGGGTGGTGAGCTGCCAGGGCGATTAAAAGATTTAGAGCTCAACACTTATGACTTCGGCACTGTATTAGTAGACCCACCGCGTGCTGGCCTCGACCAAGACACGGTAGCTATGGTCAGCCAATTCGACCATATTATTTATATTTCCTGCAACCCAGAAACATTGGCAGAAAACTTATCGACCTTGCAAAAAACACATCAGATCGAGCGAGCCGCATTTTTTGATCAATTTCCCTTCACGCCTCATATCGAGGCCGGCGTTTATTTGACTCGCAAGTAATGAGAGTAACAACGAAAAATACACACGAAAAAGGCGCCGATTCAGGCGCCTTTCTTATTGTAAACTGATAGTCATTACAGCTTACGTTGTTGGGTGCTCAGCTGCTGCGATTGAAGCATCTTCCACTTGCTCGCATGGCTTACGATTTTTAGCCCGGCATAAATGCAAATTCAGTGTATGCGCAATGATTAGTAAAGACGCACCGGCGAGGATGACGAGTGGCTCCCAGCCATGACCAAAAAAATGTTTATTAAAGTATGTAACACCACCGAGGATCAAAAGAACGAGTGGTACTAGGCTTTGGTGATGGCGAATACCAAGCACAATTGCGATGCCACCGATTATCAGCGAAATCGAAAGAATAATTCGCTCGAACAGTTCAAAACCTAAAAATGACAAACCCATAAGCGCGAGTGTTGGCAACACAACAGGTACCAACAAGCAGTGCAACGCACAAAGAACAGCGACAATAATACCAGCTTTGTCGAGTGGCTTATGATGCATATAAAGCTCCATTAGAAAACAAAAGAAACCTCGTCATTCAGGTTCGGGCTGTAATAGTATAACATTTCACCTCGCTCGCCAAGTCGAACTGGTGAATATTTGAGCAAATCAGTTCAAGCAGGACAATCTGCCGCAGTTTATTCACTCTCAGTAATGACTAACTGCGATCGATAGGAAAAGCGATGGTATCCTGAATTGAGTCAGTGCCAAGACGCAACATAACCAAACGATCAAATCCCACTGCAACACCCGCACAGTCAGGCATGCCTGCCATCAAAGCGGCTAATAACTTCTCATCAATTGGCTGAGGCTCCAGTCCATGCTGCAAGCGCAAGGCATTGTCTGCACAAAAACGCTCCGCTTGTTGCTGTGGATCAGTCAATTCCCAAAAGCCATTTGCCAGTTCCAATCCGCGATAAAATAGTTCGAAGCGCCGAGCGGCACGTGGGTCTTCCTGATCCAGTTTGGCTAGTGCTGCTTGTGACGCTGGAAAGTGAGTGACGAAACATGGGCGGTGCTGCCCAATTTCAGGCTCCACCAACATACTCATCGCCAACTGCAATAATGTATCGATTGAATCTTCACGGACAATAGCATCGGCAAAACCCTTTTCGGTTAGCAATGCGAATAATTTCTCATGCGCATCCTTTGCGAAAGGGTCGATACCCAAATGCTGTTGAAAAGCAGCTTGGTAGGTCAAAGACTCAGCAGGTTCGGTCGCCAATAGGGTCTGCAGCAATTCATCGAGCTCAGCCATGAGCTGAACATCAGTAAAACCCGGTTGATACCATTCCAACATGGTAAATTCTGGATTATGACGACGACTAATTTCATCATCTCGGAACACTTTGCAGATTTGGAAAATTGGCCCGCTATTGGCAGCAAGCAGCCGCTTCATGGCATATTCAGGAGACGTTTGCAGGTAAAACGTTGTTGGCACGGGCATGCCCGGACCTGACAAGCGCGTGGTCAAGTTGTGCAGATGTAAATCGGTTACGCCTGCGTGCGCCAAAATCGGCGTTTCCACCTCGAGCACATCCCGTTGATCGAAAAACGCGCGAACTGCTTTAAGCATATCCGCGCGTATTTTCAGCGCCTGCAGGCTTGCTGCAGGCTGCCAGCCGATTTCAGTCACCAGCTTACTTCACGCGTGAAACGTATTCACCGCTGCGGGTGTCGACTTTAATGACTTCGCCGATCTGAACGAACAACGGTACGCGTACCACTGCGCCGGTCGACAAAGTTGCTGGCTTTCCGCCGGTGCCAGCGGTGTCACCTTTCAAGCCTGGGTCAGTTTCAACAATTTCCAACTCAACAAAGTTTGGTGGCTGCACGTTAATTGGCTTGCCATTCCACAAGGTCAAGGTACAGACGTCTTGCTCAACTAACCATTTTACGTTTTCGCCAACCGCTGCTTCGTCAGCCGCAAGCTGCTCAAAACTTTCATTGTTCATGAAGTGCCAGAACTCACCGTCGCTATATAAGTAAGCAAGTTCCATGTCCATGACGTCGGCGCCTTCAACGCTGTCACCTGACTTAAACGTTTTCTCGACGACCTTACCTGACAACAACTTGCGAATACGCACGCGGTTAAAAGCCTGACCTTTACCCGGCTTGACCATCTCGTTTTCTAAAATTACGCACGGCTCACCGTCCTGCATAATTTTTAATCCAGCTTTAAATTCGTTTGTACTGTAATTGGCCATAAGCCCCTCATAACCTAAAAGCACGAAAAATCCGGCGTAATAATAAACCAAAGCCAAATAGATTTCAGGTAAAATGATAGCAAATCCGTAACGAAAAGCAGAAGGTTGTTTGCGCAGTGACATTAGACGTACGTGAACGATGGCAACAAGAGCTCGCCCAATCCTATACAAATCCGCTGCAGTTGGCTGAGTTTCTCGGTCTTAGCCCAGCTTGGGCAGAGCAACATAATGCCGCTCGCAAGCTATTCCCAATGCGGGTGCCGCAGCCTTTCGTGCGTCTGATGGAAAAAGGTAATGAGCAAGACCCGTTGCTTTTGCAAGTCATGCCGTTAATCAGCGAATTCGAACAATTGCCGGGCTTTACCAATGACCCGCTCGCTGAAGCAGAGCATTCACCCGTCCCCGGCTTGCTGCACAAATACCAGTCGCGAGTGTTGATTATTTTGCGCGGCGGCTGCGCAGTGAACTGTCGTTATTGCTTCCGACGTCACTTTCCTTACGAAGACCATCAATTGAAGCGAGATGACTGGGACAGCATAGAGCGCTATTTGTCTAACCATCCGCAAATTAACGAGGTCATTTTAAGTGGTGGCGATCCGCTCATGGCTAAAGAGCAGCACCTGCTTGAGGCTATACAGCGGATTGAGAGATTTGCCAATATCAAACGTCTGCGGATTCATACCCGCCTGCCCGTTGTCATTCCATCGCGCTTAACTCAGTCATTGTTGAACGTGTTAACGTCGAGTCGCTTACAAAGCATTTTAGTGCTGCATGCGAATCATGCCCGTGAGGTATCTCCCGAATTAAAGCGCCAGCTAGAGAAGTTCCGTCAGCAGGGCGTTTGGATATTGAATCAGAGCGTGTTACTAAAAGACATCAATGACTCAGTCGAAGCACTTACTGCTTTGAGTGAAGCGCTATTTCAAGCAGGCATTCAGCCGTATTACTTGCACCAATTGGATGCGGTCGCCGGCGCTGCACATTTCGCTGTGGCAGATACAGAGGCTGTGCGATTAAGCGCGGAATTGCGGAAACAACTCCCTGGCTTTTTAGTCCCCACTTTGGTTCGTGAAATCCCTGGCGAGCCAAATAAAACACCGCTATAAAAAAAGCCTGACCACTAGGGTCAGGCTCAAGGGGCTACTGTAAAACTACATTAGTCTTGCTTAAATTCATTCTTAAACCACTCAGTGACCATAGGTTTCTCGTACTCTAAGAGGTTACCGCCGCGACTGCTTGACGGGGTCGACAAGCGACTTTGTCCTGGCAATTCACGCCCGCGCATGCGCGATTCACCTTCCTGAATGACTTCACCATCACTATCGACAAGTTTATACGATAGCTGCATCATCGGGAAATCATGACCGCGAACGATCCGAAGCTCGCGCGGAACGCCGTTAATGTCGTGGTACTCAATCGCGCCTGCTAAGTCCACATTGGTGACTGTAATATGTAGCGTCTGATCGCTCGGCAACTCACTAGCGAGCTCCGCGAATATTTCTTCAAAGCGAGCAAAGACATTCTCTTGAAAACGTTTTTGGCTGCCATCAGCCGCTTGCACGTCGACATATTTACTTGGTTCTTCCCAAGTTACCTTTACGTCCGCAGCGTTTGCAGCGGATAAGCCAGTTATGGGCAGCATGAGACCTGCTGCCATGGCAAAAGCGATTACCTTCGACATAGGCCCTCCTTATATCAATGTTAAGTGCCTGTCTTAGTTATAGGGGATCGTTGACTAAACAACAAGGTCGAATTTGTCAATAAGTGTAAGCTTTGAGTAAAAAATAACCGCGCCGAAGCGCGGTTATTCTTAAATCTAAGTAATTGAAATTAATCAATTACATCATACCGCCCATGCCCATGTCGCCGCCAGGCATTGCTGGTGCGTCATCTTTTGGCAATTCTGCAACCATTGCTTCGGTTGTGATCATCAGGCCAGCAATTGAAGCTGCGAATTGCAGAGCTGAACGAGTCACTTTGGTTGGATCCAAAATACCCATTTCTAGCATGTCACCGTAGGTGTCGTTACCAGCGTTGTAACCGTAGTTACCTTCACCGTTTTTGACGTTGTTAGCAACAACTGAGCCTTCAGCGCCAGCGTTCATCGCGATTTGACGCAATGGCGATTCCATTGCACGCAACGCGAGTTTAATACCGACGTTCTGCTCTTCGTTGTCACCACGTAGGTCTTGCAACTTGCTCGCAGCGCGAACCAACGCAACACCACCACCAGGTACCACACCTTCTTCAACCGCAGCGCGAGTTGCGTGCAACGCATCTTCAACGCGGTCTTTCTTCTCTTTCATTTCAACTTCAGTTGCCGCGCCAACTTTAATCACCGCAACACCGCCAGCTAGTTTAGCCAAACGCTCTTGCAGCTTTTCACGGTCATAGTCTGAAGACGTTTCTTCGATTTGCTGACGAATTTGCGTAACACGGCCTTCAATCGCTTTCTGATCACCAGCACCGTCAACAATTGTTGTGTTGTCTTTGTTGATGACCACACGCTTGGCGCTACCAAGGTGCTCAAGGGTCGCTTTTTCCAGCTCCATACCGATTTCTTCAGAAATCACGGTACCACCGGTCAACACAGCGATGTCTTGCAACATGGCTTTACGACGGTCACCGAAACCAGGTGCTTTGACTGCAGCAACTTTAACAATGCCACGCATGTTGTTCACAACCAAAGTCGCCAACGCTTCGCCTTCAACATCTTCAGCAACTAATAACAGTGGCTTGCCAGCTTTCGCTGTGCCTTCTAAAACTGGTAATAGTTCACGAATGTTGCTGACTTTCTTATCAACTAACAAAATTAGCGGGTTGTCGAGTTCAACAGCACCAGACTCTTGGTTATTGATGAAGTAAGGAGACAAGTAACCACGGTCGAACTGCATACCTTCAACCACTTCTAGCTCGTCTTCAAGGCCTTGGCCTTCTTCAACAGTGATAACACCTTCTTTACCGACTTTGTCCATTGCTTTTGCAATGATTTCACCGATAGTGCTGTCTGAGTTTGCAGAAATTGTTCCAACTTGAGCAATCGCTTTGCTGTCTGAACACGGCTGAGAAATATTTTTCAGTTCAGCAACTGCAGCAATCACTGCTTTGTCGATACCGCGCTTCAGATCCATTGGGTTCATACCAGCTGCAACTGCTTTCAAGCCTTCAGTAACAATTGACTGAGCCAGCACAGTTGCCGTGGTTGTACCGTCACCTGCTTCGTCATTTGCTTTTGAAGCAACTTCTTTAACCATTTGCGCGCCCATGTTCTCGAACTTGTCTTCGAGTTCGATTTCTTTGGCGACGCTCACGCCGTCTTTAGTGATAACCGGTGAACCAAATGACTTATCAAGAACGACGTTACGGCCTTTTGGACCTAAAGTAACTTTCACTGCGTCAGCGAGGACGTTTACGCCTTTAAGCATTTTTTGACGCGCGGTATTACCAAACTTTACTTCTTTAGCTGCCATGATTCTTTTCCTTTTCTACAATGGATGATGTGCTAATTCGGGTGAAACTTAACCGTTACTCGACGATCGCCAGAATGTCTGACTCGCTCATGATTAAGTATTCTTCGCCGTCAATTTTCTCGGCTTTCACGCCGTAGCCATCATTGAATAAAACGACATCGCCAATTTTCACGTCCAATGGCTTCACATCGCCATTGTCGAGAATGCGACCGTTACCGACGGCTACAACTTCTCCGCGCGTTGACTTTTCAGCCGCAGAGCCAGTTAAAACGATACCGCCCGGTGATTTGCTTTCGGCTTCAGCACGCTTAACAATCACACGATCATGTAAAGGACGAAGTTTCATTCGAGATACTCCCATATCTATGTTTACGATTAACGAAAGGCCAAATGGCCGGTGTTAAAGATGTTTGTGCACTAACAATGGGGGCTATGGATTGTTTTCCAAGTCCCCACCGAAAAAATTTTTAGTTTTTTTGATCGTCGCGATCGCTGCGCTGCTGTTTGTCGCGCTGCAAACGTTCTCGATCAGGGTCGCTATACTCGCCCTCAAAAACGTCGCCATCGTCCTGTTGCTGTTTGGTCTGGAACGGGTTCTGACGACTTTGAAAGCCATACATACTGCTGTGCATACCACCGTGCATGACTTGTACTTGCATACGTTTGAGCATGTGCGCCGCTAGGCTTTTGCGAATTGGCGGCAAAACAATTAATAAGGCAAACACGTCAGTAATAAAGCCTGGGGTCACAAACATTAAGCCTGCAACGAATAAAAGAATGCCACTTGCTAACTCGACACCGGGTAATTCACCCATGGCCATCTTTTGTTGGGCTCGCTGCCACGATTGTAAGCCTTGGCTGCGTACCAAGGATGCACCAATCACAGCGGTGATAATTAACAGCAAGACGGTATTAATACCGCCAATGGCCTGCCCTACTTGAATCAAAACTAAGATTTCAAGAATGGGCATACCAATAAATAAAAGCAATAAAACTGGGAACATAATATATCCTGTCTTGGTTACCTTGCTGAAATGGGGCGTGTTACTCTCAATTTCAAGTCTCAATTTCAAGAGTCAATTTCAAGAGCCTTGCAACAAAACGATAAGAACGATGCTACGGGTTAAACGATTTAGTAGTATGCAGCGTAATAGTTTTTACAAACACAAGAGGGCGTCATGAATACCCAAGTCTTAGTTGTTTACTGTACCGTTCCCGACGAAAACACGGGAAAAAGTATTGCCGCCTCAATAGTGGCAGAGAAACTTGCCGCATGTGTGAACATTTTGCCAGCCGTTTTGTCTGTTTACACTTGGCAAGAAAAAATCGAACAGGAACAAGAAGCACTGCTCATGATCAAGACCACGACATCGTGTTATGCTGCGCTCGAAGCAAAATTATTAACACTGCATCCGTATGACACACCTGAGATCATAGCAGTCCCGGTCGAAAAAGGCGCTATTAGCTATTTGAATTGGGTGAGCGACTGCACGCTTTCCTCGCCACGCGAATTAGCAACAGATAAATAGCAGCAAATAATTAGATAAGAAGTATGATTATGTCGTCTATTGGAAAATATTATCGTTACCTCTCGCAAGCTTTCGCGCCCGTGCGGCAATCACTGCATTGGTTGCTCTTAGCGAGCATGCTGCTAGTTGCGAGTAGCGCAGCGCAAGCACAACCTTCATTTCTCGGCAACAATGCGGGCGAATTCCTGCCAGTTCAACAAGCCTTTCCTTTTTCTTATGAGCAAGACGGCGATACCCTGCATTTATATTTCGAAATCGCTGACGGCTATTACTTATATGAACATCGTTTTGGTTTGACTCCTGAACATTTTGTCAGCGAGTTTACAGTTCCAAATGGCACGCCCTATCATGATGAATTCTTCGGTGATGTGAATATCTTTCGTCACTACGTCGCTTTAGAGGTGCAACTAGCCGAAGTACAAACCGGCGATGTACTAACCGTCCGCTACCAAGGCTGCGCCGACGCTGGTTTGTGTTACGCACCAACAACCGTCGATGTTTATTTGCAAGCCAGTTCAGGCGAGCTAGCTGCTGGCGGTTATCAGTTACAAGACTTTTCCAATGCCGGTGAGCCGACTGGACTTGCCGCCGTCTTGGCTTCTGACAATCTGTGGTGGATTGCTGGGATCTTTTTTGTATTGGGCATCGGCTTGGCATTCACGCCATGTGTATTCCCAATGTACCCAATTCTTTCTGGCATTATTATTGGCCAGCAACAAGGGAATCGCGGCAAGTTAACAGCAAGCCGAGGCTTCGCCCTGTCATTTGTATACGTGCAAGGGATGGCTATTACCTACACGTTACTCGGAATTGTCGTCGCTTTGGCAGGCATGCAATATCAAGCGTACTTGCAGCACCCACTGTTACTGGGTTCGTTAGCAGCGCTCTTCGTTATCTTTGCTCTCGCCATGTTCGGTGTTTTCAATTTTGACCTCCCAACTAGTTGGAAGAACCGCCTCAATCAAATTTCACAAAACCAAAAAGGTGGTGCCTACCCTGGCGTTTTCGCTATGGGCGCGCTATCTGGGTTAATTGCATCGCCTTGTACGACGGCACCGCTGTCGGCAGCACTGCTTTTTATTGCGCAATCTGGCGATATCGCACTCGGTGGTATTGCTCTCTACCTGTTAAGTTTAGGTATGGGCGTGCCATTATTGTTAATTGGTATTTCCGGCGGCAAGCTATTGCCGAAGAGCGGTCAGTGGATGAATACAGTAAAAATGCTGTTTGGCGTCCTCATGATTGCGGTTGCACTATTCTTAGTTGAGCGTTTACTGCCGGTCACTGTCGCCGGGTGGTTATGGATTAGCTTCTTTGTGATCAGTGCCGTCTTAATCTATCGGGAACTGCATCAACAACTGCAGCTAACTGGTCGAGTGATTGCCGCTGCAGTGCTGATAACCTATGCAGCTGCCGGCGTGTTGTGGCAGAAGCCTTATGTAGACGGCAGCTTTCATGCGAACAAACTCGAATTTACTTATGTAACTAGCTTGAGTGAATTAGACACGAAAGTGCAAGAAGCAACGACTCGCGGTGACTGGGTTATGCTCGACCTCTACGCTGATTGGTGTACTGCGTGCCTAGAGCTTGAGCGCTACACCTTTGCCAACGCAGACGTTCAAACAACATTAGAGAACTTTACCGTTTTGCAAGCCGATGTCACGGCGGTAAATGCTGTCAATACGGAGCTTTTAAGCGCGTATCAAGTGCTTGGGCTACCGACAATTCTGTTTTTCGATCGCAATGGCAATGAACTCAGTGAATATCGTGTTACAGGTTTTATGAATGCTGAGCGTTTCCAAGCCCACTTAGAATCGATCATGGAACGTTAGAAGTTTGCGGCGAATTTCGCTGATAAGACCAGTATTTTGCTGCGAAATGAAATTTTAGTCGTATAATGACCCGAACTTTTTAAAAAGTATCGGGTCTTTTTATTATTGGCGCGATAATTCATACTTCGAAGCAAATAGCGACACAATGGCAGCGTAATGACGAAAAAGCACCAGATCTTAGTCATCAATGGTCCGAATCTTAATCTGCTCGGAACGCGAGAGCCGGAAATCTATGGTGCGCTCACGCTTGCCGATATCGAAGAAAACCTCCAATTCCAAGCCGAGCAGCTTGGTTGCACAGTTAGCACCGTGCAGAGTAACGCTGAACATGAGCTCATTGAGTATGTCCAGCAAGCACGTGGTCAAGTCGACTTTATCATTTTGAATCCAGCAGCCTACACACACACTAGCGTTGCCTTACGCGACGCACTTGCAGCGGTTGCGATTCCATTTATCGAAGTGCATTTGTCGAACGTTCATGCTCGCGAAGCTTTTCGTCGCCACTCCTATTTTTCAGACCTTGCTCAAGCCGTCATTTGTGGCTGCGGTGCGCAAGGTTACGAGTTTGCTTTACATGCAGCTCAAAGCTATCTGAACAAACAACGATAAAAATTGAATTTAACGCTCACAGCAAAAGGTTATAGAAACAATGGATATTCGCAAAATTAAGAAATTGATCGAGCTTCTCGAAGAGTCGGGAATTTCCGAACTGGAAATTACCGAAGGTGAAGAGTCGGTGCGTATTAGCCGTCATTCATCAGCTCCGGTTTATCCACAAATGGCTCATATGCAAATGCCGATGGCTGCTCCTGCTGCCGCGCCTGCAGCAGCCCCTGCAGCTGCTGCAGCAACTGATAGCGCGCCAGCAAAAGCTGAAGAGTTAAGCGGTCATGTGGTTCGCTCGCCAATGGTTGGTACCTTCTATGAGTCACCAGCCCCTGGTTCGAAAGCGTTTGTTACCGTTGGCCAGCGCGTCAATGTTGGCGATACCTTATGTATCGTTGAAGCTATGAAAATGATGAACCATATCGAAGCAGACGTTGCTGGTGTGGTGAAGCAAATTCTCGTTGAGAACGAAGCTCCAGTTGAGTTTGATCAACCGCTGTTCATCATCGAATAAAGAAAGGCAATCGCTATGCTTGATAAAGTAGTCATCGCCAACCGCGGTGAAATAGCCCTGCGAATCCTGCGTGCTTGTAAAGAGCTCGGGATCAAAACAGTGGCTGTGCACTCGACGGTTGACAAAAACTTGAAGCACGTGTTGCTGGCTGACGAGTCCATTTGTATTGGTCCAGCGTCAGCAACTGAGAGTTACTTAAACATTCCACGGATTATTAGTGCCGCCGAAGTCACCGACGCCGCTGCAATTCACCCGGGTTATGGTTTTTTAGCGGAAAACGCTGATTTTGCCGAGCAAGTCGAAAACTCTGGTTTTATCTTTGTTGGCCCAACACCAGACGTGATTCGTATGATGGGCGATAAAGTATCGGCAATCGAAGCCATGAAAAAAGCCGGTGTACCTTGTGTACCGGGTTCAGGCGGACCGCTCGATGACGACGAAGAGAAGAACAAGAAGATTGCCCGTCGCATCGGCTACCCGGTGATTATCAAAGCTGCTGGCGGCGGCGGTGGTCGCGGCATGCGTGTGGTGCGTGAAGAAAAAGACTTATTAAAGTCAATTTCAGCAACTCAAAGCGAAGCGCGTGCAGCGTTCGGTAATCCAGTTGTGTACATGGAAAAGTTCCTCGAGAACCCACGTCACATCGAAATTCAGGTCTTAGCTGATGGCCAAGGCAACGCCATTCACCTTGGTGAGCGTGACTGTTCAATGCAGCGTCGTCACCAGAAGGTCGTCGAAGAAGCGCCAGCGCCAGGTATTACCGTAGAAATGCGGAAAAGCATTGGTGAGCGCTGTGCTCGTGCCTGTGTCGAGATTGGCTATCGGGGTGCCGGTACCTTTGAATTCCTCTACGAAAATGGTGAGTTCTATTTCATCGAAATGAACACCCGTATTCAGGTGGAGCATCCGGTGACCGAACTCGTGACTGGCATCGACTTAGTCAAAGAGCAACTGCGCATTGCTGCTGGCCGTCCGCTTTCTATCAGTCAGGAAGACATCGTTATTCGTGGGCACGCCATTGAGTGCCGGATTAACGCAGAAGATCCGAAAACCTTTATGCCATCACCGGGGTTAATCTCGCGCTTCCATCCACCGGGTGGTATGGGTGTTCGTTGGGACTCACACATTTATACCGAGTACCGTGTGCCACCAAACTATGACTCGATGATCGGTAAGCTCATTACTTACGGTGAAAACCGTGATGTTGCTATCGCACGCATGCGTCATGCCCTGAACGAGCTTATCGTTGAAGGGATTAAGACGAACGTTCCGTTGCAGAAAGACATTATGGCCGACGAGAACTTCCAACATGGTGGAACGAACATCCACTACTTGGAGAAAAAGCTAGGCATGAGCTAATCCGCTTGTGGTAAACTTAGCATCATATTAATAAGAAGCTCAGGTCACCCTGGGCTTCTTTGTTTTTGTCTCGGTTTTAATCAGTGGCTTTCATGCGCAGCCACGTTAATTGAATTGGAAGAACCCATGGCTTGGTTGCAACTTACATTAACCACAAAACAAGACTATGGTCGTCAACTTGGCGACATTCTGATGGCCAATGGTGCACAAGCGGTCACTTACCGTGACGCCAAAGACGCACCGATTTTCGAGCCAGCGCCGGGCGAAGTGCCATTGTGGGAACAAACGTTGGTCACTGGCTTATTTCCTGCTGAAACCAACATGACGCCAGTGATTACCAATTTAAAGAAAGTGAGCTTTCTCCAAAAGCCATTGCAGTACAAAACCGACCAACTTGAAGACAAAGATTGGGAACGCGAATGGATGGACAACTTTAAGCCAATCGATTTCGGTAACGGCTTATGGGTTGTACCTTCTTGGCATCAACCACCCGTTGCCGATGCTGCCAATATTTTATTGGACCCAGGCATGGCATTCGGTACCGGAACTCACCCAACAACCGCCATGTGTTTACGTTGGTTAGCCGAGCAAGATCTGCAAGGAAAAACCGTGGTTGATTTTGGCTGTGGGTCTGGTGTGTTGGGCATCGCTGCATTGAAGCTTGGTGCTGCAAAGTGTATCGGTACCGACATTGATCAACAGGCGCTGTTGTCCACGCGCGAAAATGCCGAACTGAATGGCGTTGCCGACCGTTTTGACGTGTACTTGCCAGAGCAAACACCTGCCGTGCAAGCGGATATCGTCATTGCGAATATTCTTGCCGGCCCACTGCAAGAGCTTGCACCTGTCATGCTGCAATACCTTAAACCTGAAGGCTTCATTGGCATGTCAGGGATTCTGCGCCGCCAAGCCGAGGATGTGCAAGAGGCCTATCGCCCAGTCGTCGAGTTTGCACCAGTACGTTACGAAGACGAGTGGACATTCTTGCATGGACAGCGAGTCCGAGCTGAGGCCTAGTGTCAAGCCCTAAGCGGGGAGCGAACAGGTGTAGATACAACACCTGTTTAACAAATCACCAGCGTTAGGCGATGAGCGGCGATAAAGTCAAGAGCAAAAAATGCAATTTTATTCAATTTTGGTCACTTTATCGCCTTTTCTTTCGCCGCTAAATTCCCTAAAATTCTTTCCCCTTTCGCTGAACAGAAATTAACCGATGCGGATAGGTCCTTATCAATTAGAAAACAATGTAATTCTTGCGCCAATGGCCGGTGTAACCGACCTGCCATTTCGTCGCTTATGCGTTGAGTTAGGTGCCGGTCTAGCAGTTTCCGAGATGCTCTCGAGTAACCCGCTAGTTTGGCAAACTGACAAATCAAAAGCACGTATGGTTCATGGCGACGAACCAGGAATTCGTTCGGTACAAATTGCAGGGTCGGATCCAGAATTGATGGCCTTGGCGGCTCAGCACAATGTGGCTGAAGGCGCTCAAATCATCGATATCAACATGGGTTGTCCAGCAAAGAAGGTGAATAAAAAACTGGCGGGTTCGGCGCTGATGCAAGAGCCTGAACTCGTTAAGCGGATTCTGCACAGTGTGGTCGCTGCGGTCGATGTACCGGTCACATTGAAAATTCGCACCGGCTGGGCACCCGAACACCGAAATGGTGTTGAAATAGCCCGAATTGCAGAAGACGCGGGCATTCAAGCATTAGCGGTACATGGCCGAACTCGTGCTTGTATGTATAACGGTCACGCGGAGTACGACACCATCAAGGCAATCAAGCAGGCGATTCAAATCCCTGTTGTTGCCAACGGTGATGTCACGACCCCGCAACAAGCCGAGCAAGTGTTAGCCTATACCGGCGCCGACGCCATCATGATTGGTCGTGGCGCACAGGGAAATCCATGGATTTTTCGTGAGATAGTCCATTACTTGAAAACCGGTGAAGAATTAGCACCGCCAACGGGAAATGAGATTATTCAGGTGATGCGCGAACATTTGCACGAATTGCATAAGTTTTATGGTGCCCGTGGTCCTCGGATTGCACGCAAGCACATCGGTTGGTATTTGCAGGGTAACCTGCAGGACGTCGACGGCAGTGCGGAGTTTAAGCGTTATTTTAATACGCTTGAAACACCAAACGAGCAGTTGGCAGCCTTAGAAAACTATTTTGTTAACTTAGACGAGAGATAAGAGCGCTATTATGTTTGACCAAAACGGAAATCGTGACGCAGTATCCACGCCTTTGACTACCATTGGCCAAAACTCTAACCCGAAGCCATTGCGCAATTCGGTAAAGCAGGCGCTGAACAACTTCCTGAAGCAACTTGACGGTCAGGATCCAGACGACTTATACGAACTAGTGCTGTCTGAAGTTGAAGCCCCATTGTTAGAAGAAGTGATGACCTTCACTCGCGGTAACCAAACCCGCGCTGCAACAATGCTCGGTATCAACCGTGGTACTTTACGCAAGAAATTGAAAAAGTACGGCATGAACTAAGTTTCCCCTAAAAGCGTTACTTCGGTAGCGCTTTTTTTTGCCTATCTCTCGCTCCTTTTCGTAACTATTTTGCGATTTTGCTGTCATTCAGATACATTGAATCTCCATTCAAGTCGTTCAGCCGTGAAGTTGGAAACCGCATGAAAGTAAAAACACGATTGTCTCTGTCTGCCCTCGTTGGTGCACTCTTATTAACCGGTTGTTCTGACAACCCTGATGCCGCAATGCCAGCGTCCCCCGCAGCCGTGCATGACGCCGAGCTGATTGAGCGCATTCGCAGTAGTAACCCTCAGTTAGCCAATGCACCTATTAGTGTGATTAAAGAGTTGAGTGATTATGGCTTACCGGGCGCCTATGAAATCATTCTTGGCGGCCAAACCATGGTGGTTGATGCCAGCGGCCAGTACGCCATTGTCGGTGACGTGTTTGCGTTAAATAGTTTAACGAACTTGTCGGCTGAACGACGCAATCAAAACATGGAAAGAGTCGCATTAGAAAAGCTGCCACAAATGGCTGCCAGCAATCTGGTTACCTTCCCAGCTAATGCAAACGTGGACGCGCTCGGCACCGTTTGGGTGTTTACCGACCCTACCTGCCCATACTGCCAGCGCTTTCATGATGAAGCAGAAACATACGCTGCGGCAGGTGTCGAGGTTGTCTATGTACCTTACCCTCGTTCGGGATTAATGAGCGGTGGTCGCGACTATGAACAGCTAACAAAAGTGATGTGTGCCGATGACAAGGCAGCCGCCATGCATGCCTTTAAAACCAGAACGAATGTTGCAGCATTCGAGGACGTGGAAGTGACATCAGCCTGTCGTGAACAAGTTGCTAACGGATTTAATCTTGGACAAGAAATAGGCATTAGTGGTACCCCGTTTATTGTTATGTCAACCGGTGGTGTATTGCCAGGCTACAACCCCGCAGATCGGATAATTGCAAGAATGCGTAACGCACAATAATTGTCTTGCGCAAATTGATGAAAAAGAAAACGGCTCAGAAGTTCGCCTTCCTGAGCCGTTTTACGTATAATATGCACCCGCACAAGTCCTGTTAATGCAACAGGCCACCCTCTTCCATACAAGCTAACTACGAGAACTGACCATGAGCCAGATCCGCCCTATTCGTCGTGCGTTGTTAAGTGTTTCTGATAAAACCGGTATTGTTGAATTTGCCACCGCGTTGCATCAGCGTTCTGTTGAAATTCTTTCTACTGGTGGCACCGCCAAGCTACTAGAAGAAGCCGGCATTCCAGTGATTGAAGTCGCCAGTCATACTGGCCAGCCGGAAATCATGGGCGGACGCGTGAAAACCTTACACCCCAAAATTCATGGCGGTATCCTTGGACGTCGTGACGTCGACCAAGCAGTTATGGAAGAGCAAAATATCGCCCCCATCGATTTGGTTGCGGTAAACCTTTACCCATTTGCGGAAACAGTGAAGAAGCCAGGATGCAGCCTCGAAGATGCGATCGAAAATATCGACATTGGCGGCCCAACCATGGTGCGCGCTGCGGCCAAGAATCACCGTGACGTCACCATTATTGTCAACGCCCATGACTATGATCGCGTCGTTGGTGAGCTTGCTGAGCTCGATGGCGTAACCGATGCAACCCGTTTCGACCTCGCCATTGCTGCCTTTGAGCATACCGCTGCCTATGACGGCATGATCGCCAATTACTTCGGCCAACGCTTGAATCCAGAGCAACCGGAGCGATTCCCGCGCACGCTTAACTTCCAGCTACACAAGAAGCAAGACCTGCGCTATGGTGAAAACAGCCATCAACAAGCCGCTTTTTATGTTGACCCAAGCCACAGCGAAGCATCGGTTTCAAGTTCACAGCAGCTGCAAGGCAAAGAGCTGTCATTTAACAATATTGCCGACACTGACGCTGCGCTTGAGTGTGTGAAAACCTTCGAGGCGCCGGCTTGTGTGATTGTGAAGCATGCCAATCCATGCGGTGTAGCCGTCGGTGCAACCATTCAAGAAGCCTATGAGCGTGCCTTTAAAACCGATCCAACCTCTGCGTTCGGTGGCATCATTGCCTTTAACCGCCCACTCGATGAAGCGACGGCCCATGCGATTATTAACCAACAGTTCGTTGAAGTAATCATTGCCCCAGGTTGCAGCAAAAAAGCACAGTCGATTGTCGCCGCGAAGAAGAACGTACGCCTTTTAGTCACTGATGCATTTGGTGAACGGCGTGCGCAGTTTGACTTCAAACGCGTGCAAGGTGGCTTACTGGTACAAGACATTGATCACGGTATTGTCACCGAGTCTGAATTGAAAATTGTGACCGACATCAAACCCGACGCAAAACAACTTGAAGACTTGATGTTCGCATGGAAAGTAGCGCAGTATGTGAAGTCGAACGCCATTGTTTACGCTAAAGACGGGATGACCGTCGGTGTCGGTGCTGGGCAAATGAGTCGTGTTTATAGCGCCAAAGTCGCTATTTTGAAAGCCCAAGACGAAGGCCTCACGATTGCTGGCTCAGTGATGGCGTCAGACGCCTTCTTCCCGTTCCGTGATGGCATCGATGCCGCCGCCGAAGCGGGCGTGAAAGCCATTATTCAGCCAGGCGGTTCAATGCGTGACGACGAAGTTATTGCGGCAGCTAATGAACATGGTATTGCCATGGTATTCACTGGCATGCGCCATTTCCGTCACTAATTGCCCTGACACGAATTTAGGAGCATCAGAATGAAAGTATTAATTATTGGTGGCGGTGGTCGTGAGCACGCATTAGCTTGGAAAGCTGCTCAATCTTTACGGGTTGAGCATGTTTATGTAGCCCCGGGCAATGCCGGAACCGCGGTCGAGTCTGGCATGACCAATGTCGCTATTAGCGCCGAAGACATCGACGGTTTATTGGCGTTCGCACAGAAAGAGCACATTGACTTAACCATCGTCGGTCCAGAAGCACCGCTAGTGAAAGGTGTGGTCAATTTATTCCAAAGCCATGGTTTAGCGATTTTTGGGCCGACCCAACAAGCGGCTCAACTTGAAGGCTCGAAAGCGTTCTGTAAAGACTTTCTCGCACGTCACAACATTCCAACAGCCGCCTACGAAAACTTCACCGAAATCGCCCCTGCGAAAGCCTATGTGCGCGCTCAGCAATTGCCGATCGTCATTAAAGCCGATGGCCTTGCAGCCGGTAAAGGCGTAATTATTGCGGAAACACTCGAACAAGCCGACGCTGCCATTGACGACATGTTGGCTGGTAACAAGTTCGGCGACGCCGGCAGTCGTGTCGTGATCGAAGAGTTCTTAGTCGGTGAAGAAGCGAGTTTTATTGCCATGGTCGACGGTGACACCATTCTACCGTTTGCCTCGAGCCAAGATCATAAAGCTCGCGATAATGGCGACAAGGGGCCAAACACGGGCGGTATGGGTGCCTATTCACCCGCTCCGGTAGTGACGCCAGAAGTCGATGCCTGGGTGATGGAGCATGTCATGAAGCCAACCGTTGAAGGGATGAAAGCCGAAGGCAATACCTATGTCGGCTTTCTGTATGCGGGATTAATGATCGCCCCTGACGGCACTGCCAAAGTACTCGAGTACAACTGCCGGTTTGGTGACCCAGAAACACAGCCAATTATGTTGCGCTTACAATCTGACTTAGTCGAACTGTGCTTAGACGCGTTGGCTGGTCGTTTAGGTGCAACACCCATCGAGTTTGACCCGCGCGCTGCTGTCGGCGTGGTAATGGCGGCCGGTGGTTACCCGGATAGTTACAACAAAGGCGATGTAATTACGGGTATTCCGGCGGCAACCGCAACCAGTAAAACATTCCATGCTGGTACAGCCATCGCAAATGACCAAATCGTCACCGCAGGTGGTCGTGTGTTGTGCTGCACTGCACTTGGCGACACCGTCACAGAGGCGCAGAAGAATGCCTATGAGCTAGTTGCCGCCATACAGTGGCAAGACGCCTACTTCCGCACTGATATCGCCCATCGCGCGATTCGCCGCGAACAGGAATAAGCTGCAGAAACAACAATGGCTCCCAAGGGAGCCATTGTTTTAATCTTCGACGACTAAGTCATCATCGGCAGTACTGGAGTCAAAGTCGCTGTCGTCATCAACAACCTTCGAACGCCCATACATACTGCCAACTTTTGGCCGATTAATGCGTGCTTGATATTTCGCCCACGCTTTTTCAACCGCAGTTTCTGCTGTTTTTTCGCCCTTAGCCACCGCCAACAGTGATTTGTCTTCAGCCGTTTCTGGCTTGAACTCACCATTGAGCATGGCCGTAATCAAGCAGCCATAGTGAAGAAGTGCATCACTCTCGCGAATTGAGAAATCGCCAGAGCGCGAAAATCCATACGGATAATTACGGAAGTCATTAAACGGCTTCCGAAGTAGGGTATCACGGGTTACAGTCGCCATATCATTTCCACCATTCAGACAACTTTCCTATTAGGCAGCTAACTGCCGTGCTCAGGTGACGATATAGAGGTGAAAAAAAACTTTGTCAATCTTTTTCGGTATTTTTCGTTAAAAATTAACAACTGACGTTAGCTGTAGGCCTTTTTTGTGATTCTTGATTCGAGCGAGCTTGTCAAAAAATGTCAGCAAGCCTAGAGCTTGATTGGCGAGTATGGAATCATGCAGAGAACTGGACGTTTTATTACAAGGACAACTTCTCTTATGACCTCTCGATACAAGCTTCACTTATTTATCGTTGTATTATTCGGATTTTCTCTAGTCCCGAACGTAAGCGCCCAACAAGATGACATGTTAATTACCTTAGGCTTCGCCAGCGCACCGAGCTTCAGTGAGCAATCCAGCCAACGCGGCGCTTATTTACCCCTGTGGGTCGCCCAACCTAACGCATTTACGCAAGAAACCGGCTATTACTTGAATGTGGGAATTCCAGAAGCTGAATTATTTAGCTCATCTGACGTCAATCGGCATTCGGTAACTGTGGTGAGTGCTGGGCTAACTTATCAAGTGGCTGAGCATGTTTACGTGTTTGGTGGCCCGGGCTATTCATACCAGCGCCAAACATTT
The DNA here is from genome assembly GCF_003987315.1 of Aliidiomarina haloalkalitolerans. Classification (GTDB taxonomy): domain Bacteria; phylum Pseudomonadota; class Gammaproteobacteria; order Enterobacterales; family Alteromonadaceae; genus Aliidiomarina; species Aliidiomarina haloalkalitolerans. The sequence goes on along the minus strand of NZ_PIPI01000003.1, from coordinate 227,976 downwards.
TTTAATTACGAAACACAGTCGCGCCATCGACTGAACGGAAATTTAGGGATCGCTTTCATCGGTGAGAAATTTGGTGTCCACCTTAACTACGACTCAGGACCAAACGCATTCGGTCTTGGTTTTGTCACCCGAACACGGTGGCTGGGGAACTAGAAACAATAAAGCCACCCGAAGGTGGCTTTATTATCGAATTTGGAGCGGGACTCTAAGCGCATGGATGCGCGTGAGCGCGACCGCAGGGAGCCCGTAGGGCGAGAGCCATGGATGGCGCTCGCAATCGAGACGTAGTCTCGTTTCCATCACCTTCATAACAATAAAGCCACCCGAAGGTGGCTTTATTATCGAATTTGGAGCGGGAAACGAGACTCGAACTCGCGACCCCAACCTTGGCAAGGTTGTGCTCTACCAACTGAGCTATTCCCGCATTTTTGTGTTGCTGTCTGTTGACTGCGGAGCGCATTTTACTGAATTTAGGGGGTAATGCAACCCCCTTTTTTCAAGATTTTGTTTGTTCGCTGAAAAAATGTTCACGATAGTACTGTAATTCAGCTATCGACTCTTGAATATCAGCCAATGCTTCATGTTTACCGTGCTTGGTAAACCCAGGCAAAATCTCAGGTTTCCAGCGTTTCGCTAACTCTTTCACAGTGCTAACGTCCAAATTACGGTAATGGAAGAAGGCTTCAAGATTTGGCATGTAACGAGCAAGGAAACGGCGATCTTGGCAAATACTATTACCACACATTGGCGAGGTATTCGGCTCAACATACTGTTGTAAAAACTCAATCGTAGCCGCTTCCGCGTCTGCTTCGCGGTGCTGACTTGCTTGCACTCGCTTCACTAGGCCTGATTCAGTATGTGTCCGTGTATTCCATTCGTCCATCGCCCCGAGGCGTTGGTCACTTTGGTGAACCGCAATCACCGGACCTTCAGCAATCACATTCAGTTGGTCGTCGGTCACAATCGTCGCAATTTCAATGATCACGTCTTGCTCTGGGCTTAATCCTGTCATTTCGAGGTCAATCCAAATCAAGCGGCCCGCTTTTTCGCTCATTCATTGTTCTCCTTTCATTTCACTGACAAAGAGAGTAACTGATTTAAGCAACTTTTGGTATCATGCCGGTTCTAACAGCGAAACTTCGCAATACGGAGCGGCAGTGGCAAAACGAGCAAAACTAACGAAAGGCCAAATGCGGCGGGTCAAAGCCAATCAAGAGAAACGGCTGGCCAAGCGGCAAATCCAACAAGAGGCTGAGTTCAGCGATAGCCAACTCGGTAGTCTTGAGTATGGTCGGGTGGTGAGTCGCTTTGGCCAACATGCTGATATCTTAACTGACGAAGGCGATATTCTGCGCTGTAACATTCGTCGAACAATTTCTTCGTTAGTGACTGGTGACCGTGTCGCTTGGCGTCGGGCAGAAGAAAGCGAACAAGGCATGCAAGGTGTCGTCGAAGCCGTTGAAGAGCGCGAATCGGTTCTAACTCGCCCTGACATGTACGACGGCATTAAACCGATTGCTGCCAATGTCGAGCGGGTATTCATTATTTCGAGTCCGCAGCCGGCATTTTCTGACCAAATTATTGACCGCTATATCGTCGCCTGTGAGGACGCAGGCATCGAAGCTATCATTGTCATGAACAAAACCGACTTGATAAGCCCCGAGGAACGCGAACATATTCTTGCTCGGCTCAGTGTTTACGAGCAAATCGGCTACCCCGTTTTTCATGCAAGTGCCGTTACCGGTGAAGGGATTCAAGCACTACGCGATGAAATTCAGGGGCATATCTCCGTTCTCGTCGGTCAATCAGGGGTTGGTAAGTCCTCACTGGTGAAAGCTGCATTACCGGAAGTTGACTTAGCGATTGGTGCCATATCCGACAACTCGGGCTTAGGACAACACACCACCACCGTCGCACGTTGGTATCCACTCGAACAAGGTGGTGCCTTAATTGACTCACCCGGTATTCGCGAGTTTGGTTTGTGGCATATTGCCGCCGATCGGGTTACTGCGTGTTTTCGTGACTTCGAGCCATTTTTAGGCACGTGTAAGTTTCGCGATTGCAAACATGCCGACGACCCTGGTTGTGCGTTGCAAAAAGCCGTGGCTGACGGCAAGCTGGACGCCGGTCGGTTAGAAAATTATCATCGTATTATTCAATCGTTAGACCAAAGTGAAGGAGCCCGCGGTGGCCAATTTTGATCGTCTGAAAATCACCTTACAGTACATCGCCCCAAAACATTTTATGTCGCGCGCTATGGGTAAATTCGCCAGTGCCCGTGCAGGTTGGTTGACACGAATGTTTACCCAGTGGTTTGTGAGTAAATACAACGTCGACATGAGTGAAGCGATCGAAGAGGACCCGCGTGCTTATCCGACTTTTAATGAGTTTTTCACTCGACCACTCAAGCCCGATGCACGTCCGTTGGTCGCAGGTGATGACGAGCTAGCCCATCCCGTCGACGGTACGGTTAGCCAACTCGGTCCGATCCGTGGTGACAGTCTTATTCAAGCGAAAAACCATGACTACTCGATGCAAGCACTACTCGGTGGTGATGCAGCAGTGGCCGAACCATTTCATGATGGTGAGTTTGCAACGATTTACCTTGCCCCACGTGACTATCACCGCATCCACATGCCATTGGCTGGTACGCTGCAGAAAATGATTTATGTCCCGGGTGATTTATTCTCGGTGAACCCGCTTACCGCCGAGAATGTACCGAACTTGTTTGCTCGTAACGAGCGCGTCGTTGCGGTTTTTGACAGCGAAATCGGGCCGTTTGCCATGGTTCTTGTCGGTGCGACAATTGTCGCGAGCATTGAAACGGTTTGGGCTGGCACGGTTACACCACCCACTGGGCCACGGGTGCACACGTGGGACTACCCAAGCGATGGACTGAACGCGATTCGCTTAAGCAAAGGTGAAGAAATGGGTCGCTTTAAGCTCGGTTCGACCGTTGTTTTAGTCTTCCCGAAAGACACCATGCAGTTTGCCGAGGAGCTCGCACCGGGCGTTGTGACACGCATGGGGCAAGTGCTCGGGAATGTCGCTACAAAGGCCTAAGCCGTGTTAATTCTTGCTCACCGCGGTGCAAGCTTCGAAGCGCCAGAAAACACCTTAGCGGCGTTTCAGAGAGCTCTCGATGCGCATGCTGATGGTATCGAGATCGATATTATGCAGGTGGGTGACGAAATCTATGTCTTCCACGACCGTTACTTACGGCGCCTTGCGGCTCAGCCCGGGCGCTTTCAAGACCTCACCAATGAACAAATTGGTAAGCTTCGCGTTTTCAATCAACAACCCGTTCCGACGCTCGAGGAAGCACTTGCCTTTATCGCCGGGCGTTGTCTGCTCAATATCGAATTAAAGAGTGAGGTCGACAGCACACGCCTAAGTCGCGCACTCAACCGCGCACAGTCGGAGCTCGGCTTTCAGCCAGAGCAGTTATTAGTATCTTCATTCAATCATCATTGGCTGCGAAACTTGCAGCCGCAACAACCGAATATTCGCTATGGTGCTTTACTCGCCGGTTGCTTGCTCGACTACGCAGCTTGCGCAAGTGAATTAGGTGCTTACTCGGTCCATCTAGATGTCGACTTTATCGACCAAGCATTCGTCGACGATGCTCATTCCCGCGGACTGCAGGTATACGTTTATACCGTGGATGAACCTGAGGATATTCTTGGGCTGCAAGCGATGGGCGTCGATGGAATTTTCGCGAATCATCCGCAACATGCTCGGCAAGTGATCGATGGGCTGACAACCCAGTCGCCGTTTTATCCTTGATTACTTGAAAGCCAACCGGCTCTCATCACCACGCTCAAATTTCAGTCTGGCCTTGCCAAAAAAAAGCTCCCAACTTTCGTTGAGAGCTTTCTGATTTTATCGCTGCCACTTAAACTTTATTGGCTTCTTCCAACGCCACATCTTCAGCACGGCGATCTGGATATTGCTCTTCTAATGCTTCTAGCTTCTTCGCCAACTGCTTCGGTGAGCCGGTATTCTTAGCGAGTCCCATGTACAACGCTGGCACTAAGAAAATAGTCATAAAGGCCGAGAAAGCAACACCGCAGAAGATAACCACACCGATTACCGCACGGCTTTCAGCACCAGGGCCGGAAGCCAAAACTAACGGCAATGCACTCATTAGTGTCGTGAATGCGGTCATGACAATCGGGCGCAAACGCAAACGTGATGCACGTGCAAGTGCGTCTTCAAAGCGCATACCAGCGTCACGTAATTGGTTGGCGAACTCGACAATGAGAATCCCGTTTTTCGCTGCCAAGCCGATTAACATGATGATCCCGATTTGCGAGTAAATGTTGATTGTCATGCCGGTTGCCCACAAGCCAAACAGCGCACCAAATACGGCCAACGGCACCGTGAGTATAATTACAAACGGGTGCACAAAACTTTCGAACTGAGCCGCTAACACTAAGAACGTAATAGCCAAGGCAAGAGCGAATATGAAGATAATCGTGCTGCCACCTTCCTGATACAACAGCGACTGACCTTTATAGTCAATCATCACATCGTCAGGCAAATGCTCAGAGACCAGTCCTTCGAGATAGCTCAATGCCTCACCAAGCGAGTAGTCATCGGCTAAGTTTGCCGTAATGGTAATCGCCCGCATCCGGTTGTAGCGATTCAATTGGCGAGCGGTCGCACCTTCCGTCACAGAGACGAGGTTCGACATCGGCACCAATTCACCCGTGCGTTGCGAGCGCACATAGATGTTATCAATGGACTGCGGCGTGCGATAATCTTCACGTTCACCTTCCAGAATCACGTTATATTCTTCGCCGCGATCCTGATAGGTGGTGACGCGCCGAGTACCGAGCATACTTTCCAAGGTACGGCCGATATCGCCAACCGAAACACCAAGGTCAGCTGCGCGTTCTTGGTTAATTTGAATCAACAACTGTGGGACGGTTTCGTCATAGTCGCTGTCAAGTTGGACGAGGCCCGGGTTGTTCGATGCGTGCTCGAAAATGATATCGCGATAGCGCGCCAAGTCTTCAAATGTGTTGCCTTGCAAGACGAACTCTACCGGCCGAGAACTACCGCCACCACGAATACCGCTGCGCATGTTGGCGAACGCAACAACGTCAGGAATCGTTTCTAATTTTGCCCGAACTTCGTTCAAGAGCTCAAAAGAACTCCAGTCCCGCTCACTAAATGGCACTGTACCGACAATCGCAATACCCGCACTGTTACCCCAGCCAGGGGTCCGAATAATCAAACGGTCAACCTTGCCTTCGTCTATATACGGCAACAGAATCTCTTCAACTTTCGCCATGTTACGGGAATTCGACTCGTAGCTTGCGCCTTCCGCACTACGTACCATGACAAAGAAGTTGCCGCGGTCTTCTGCTGGCACGAATTCTTGACCAATATCATTCAGTAACAAGTACGCTGCGGCGCCCGATAAGCCCACTAACACAAAGGCCATGAGCGGAACCGTAATGGTTTTACGAACCATGCGCTCGTAGCCTTCTTCAATCCGTGCAAAGCCACGATCAAGGTAGGCGCCAAAGCCTTTGCTGCGCTCTTTTTTCTTCAGTAACTTAGAGCACAACATCGGTGACAAGGTCAGCGCGGTGATACTCGAAAAGGCAACCGCGGCGGCGAGCGCCAGCGCGAACTCGGTAAAGAGCATACCGATATTGCCCTCAAGGAAAACCAACGGTACGAATACTGCAATGAGGACCATGGTGGTGGCAACGACAGCGAAGCCAACTTCACGAGCACCTCGATATGCTGCAAGCAACGGCGGATCGCCAGCTTCAACACGACGATAAATATTCTCAAGAACAACGATCGAGTCATCGACAACAAGACCAATCGACAATACCAAGGCCAACAAGGTCAACAAGTTAATCGAGAAGCCCATGGCATAGAGCACGATGTAGGACGACATCAGGGCAACGGGCACGGTAATTGCAGGAATTAACGTAACGCGCAAGTTACCAAGGAACAGGTAGATAACAATCACCACCATCGCCATAGCGATGAACAAGGTGTTGTAAACTTCCTGAATCGAGTCTGCGATGAACACCGAAGAATCGTAACTTGGCACGAGGAACATGCTGGCAGGCAATGTCGCACTTAAACGCTCGACTTCGCGTTTGACGTTTTCGACAACTTCAAGGGTATTCGCATCCGACTGACGAATAATTCCCAAGCCAACCATGTTAATTCCGTTACCACGGAACTCAGAGCGATCATTTTCCGCTTCTAACGACACGCGTGCGACTTCGCCGAGGCGAACTAGGTAACCGTCGCTACCGGTTGCAATCGACATATTGGCAAAATCAGTGGCTGACAAGTAGCTCCGTGCTACACGCACGGTAAACTCGCGATCGCGCGACTCGATGCTACCCGCTGGTAATTCGACGTTTTCTGCTCGTAACCGACTTTCGATATCAGAAACAGTAATACCCCGCGCTGCCATTGCATTACGGTCTAGCCAGAGTTTCATGGCATAACGCCGCTCTCCGCCGATGTTAACGCGGGCTACGCCATCAACGACCGAAAGACGGTCAACTATGTAGCGGTTGGCAAAGTCGGTCAACTCCAGCGTGGTCATGTTCTCGCTGCGTAAGTTGTACCAAACGATAGTGTCTTCGTCGGCGTTAGCCTTGGTGACTTCCGGCGGCATGACCTGTTCGGGCAAGCTTCGCAACACCCGCTGCACCCGCTCTCGAACGTCGTTCGCGGCGGCATCTATGTCACGACTTTCTTCAAACTCAATGGTAATTTGCGAACGACCATCACGGCTATTCGATGAAATAGTTTTAATCCCTTGAATACCGCTAATTCGCTCCTCAATCACTTGCGTGATCTGAGTCTCGATAATTTCGGCATTGGCACCCGGGTAAGACGTAGTAATTGAAACTACGGGAGGGTCGATATTGGGGTATTCGCGCAACGGCAGCGAACTAAACGCCACGACGCCAAAGATAATCAAAATAATATTGATGACCGTGGCAAATACGGGGCGTTTAACAGATACGTCAGATAAAATCATGGCTTACGCTCCTCGTTACCGTTGTGTAACGTTGACTGGTAAGCCATCACGAACACGAATAGTGCCTTCAACGACAATCATTTCGCCTTCGTCAAGCCCGCTCGTTATCTCAACCCAACCTGGTAAACGGCGACCAACAGTCACGGTTGTCCGCACTGCCCGCTCATCCTCAACTGTGTAAACAAAGTGTTCGTTGCGAATAGGAATCACTGCAGACTCAGGGACCATAAGCGTCAAGTCGACCGAGCGTTCCAGTTGCATACGTAATAACATGCCCGGACGAAGTTCTAGATTATCATTGGCCACCGACGCCCGAACCATAATTGAACGTGTGACTGGGTCAACGCGCGAGGCAAGACTCGCAATGCGACCTTCGAATTCACGCCCTGGGTAGGCAGCAGAGAGTGCAATAACACGCTGCCCAACAGCGAGACTTGGGAGGTAAAGCTCGGGAACACTAAAGTCGACAAAAATAGGGGAAATATCATCTAACGTCGTAATGACGTCGCCTGGGCGTACAAGCTGGCCGATGCTCACACGACGCGTTCCAAGTCGACCTGAGAACGGCGCATAAATATTCAGTTCTTCTAAGCGACTGCGAGCAACTTCTAGTTCTGCGCTTGTTTGTTCAACGCGAACCTCTTGCTCTTCGATCATGCTGCGCGATGCCGCACTTTCTTGAGCTAATTCCCGTAAACGGCTGAGCTGGCGTTCGCTATCAGCTAAACGAAACTCGAGCTCTTGGACGCGAGCTCGTTCTTCACGATTTTGCAGAGAAACAAGCAGCTGCCCTGCTTCAACATCATCGCCATCAGAAAAGAAGATTTCGCGAACCGATTGTGAAACACGAGCCATAATGTCGACGGACTCTCGAGCCTGAGCGGTACCCAGAGCTTCAATCACGTCCCGAAACTCCATCATCTCAGCGCGGGCACCAACCACGTTAGCCGCGCCTTGTGGCCGCATACCACCGGTAGGGTCGTCTTCAGAAAAATACAGATAACCGACAACCACTGCCATGATGACAGCAACCACGGAGATAGGGGTAAAATAAGATCGTTTCGACATAATGCTCCCAGCTTCCTTATACTTCGTTCAGCGATAGCTTTGAGGCTATTGTAAACCAAAGGCACCCGACGTCCGGGCACCTTCAACGCTTATATATCGAAACTGGTCGCAAAAACGATCACTTGTGGTAGCTTGGACTAAACTCGTGAACCGCTTTGATGAAGGCTTCTGCGTGCGCAGGATCGACTTCTGGGTGAATACCATGACCAAGGTTAAAGACATGCCCTGGGCCCTGACCATAACTGGCCAAAATAGTTTTTACTTCTTCGCGAATACGCTCAGGAGCAGCATATAAAACGCTCGGATCCATATTGCCTTGTAACGCAACTTTGCCGCCCGTTAATTTACGAGCAGTGGCTAAGTCGGTGGTCCAGTCGACCCCAAGGGCATCACATCCGGTTGCCGCCATGATATCTAGCCACTGACCACCATTCTTGGTGAACAATGTGACAGGAACTTTACGACCATCTGCTTCACGGACAAGACCGTCAACGATTTGCTGCATATAGCGTAACGAGAATTCTTGATAATCGCGCGGCGACAAAACACCACCCCACGTATCGAAAATCATAACCGCTTGGGCACCATTCGCAATTTGCGCATTTAAATAGGAAGTAACCGACTGCGCTAATTTGTCGAGCAACTGATGCATCACTTTTGGTTCGCGATACATGAGCGACTTCACAATAGAAAAGTTCTTGGTGCTGCCACCTTCAACCATGTACGTGGCCAAAGTCCACGGGCTGCCAGAAAAACCAATCAATGGCACATCGCCATTTAAGGCTTTACGAATGGTTTTCACTGCATTCATGACATAGCCCAATTCATCTTCTGGGTCTGGCACCGGCAGCGCTGCAACCGCTTTCGCATCGCGAATCGGATTTTTAAAGCGAGGGCCTTCGCCCTGTTCAAAATACAAACCAAGACCCATTGCGTCTGGAATGGTTAAAATGTCTGAGAAGAGAATTGCCGCGTCTAAAGGAAAACGACGCAGCGGTTGTAACGTCACTTCACAAGCCAACTCTGCGTTCTTACACAAACTTAAAAAGTCGCCAGCTTGCGAGCGAACTTGACGATATTCAGGTAGATAACGACCCGCTTGGCGCATCATCCAAATCGGGGTACGGTCAACCGGCTGACGCATTAAGGCGCGCAAATAGCGGTCATTCTTTAACTCTTGGCTCATGTTTTTTTCCTTTCAATCAATTGCGCGTGATTCTATCAGCTTCGCGCCTGAACTTCAGCTTTTACCGTTGCGATTAGCCGGGCGGCAATAGTACCAAGCGGAGGTGTGCGCGGGAGCTGATCTAAGTCAAACCAATTGGCGCTAATAATTTCGTCATCCTGCAAATTCAACTCACCGCTGTCGTATTCGGCAATAAACCCAGCCATCAATGAATGCGGAAAGGGCCAAGGCTGGCTAGTGACATAGCGAATGTTACGCACCCGCACGCCGACCTCTTCAAAGACTTCTCGGTGCACGCATTGTTCAAACGACTCGCCACTCTCGACAAAGCCTGCTAGCACGGAGAAGAGCCCCTCTGGATGGCGGACGCCACGGGCCAAAAGTATTTGCTTGCCACGATAAACCGCAACAATCATGCACGGGGAAATTCTTGGGTAACAACGAAATTCACACTGCGGGCACAGAACGGCTAATTCATCACGGTCCTGCACGGTATGCGAACCACACTTGCCGCAGTACTGATGCGTTTCTAAAAAGTGCTGTAATTGACAGGCGCGTCCTGCCAAAGCAAATAGCTCAGAATCGCCAAAGCGCAGTAACTGACGCAATGGTTGCCATTCATATTCACTCAATTGCAGCGTCGGTTCGGCCAAGCTCATGACGAACGCTGGCTTTCCCCGATAGTCGCCAATTTGCGCGGTATATTCGGTTTCGGCTCCGGGGATGAACTTGGCATTGCCATACGGCACTAGTTCAGCGCTATTCTCGTTTGTACTTGCAAGGACTTGTGTTCCGCAGATAATAAACCACCACACCGCCGAATCCGACGGCGGCATTACGTCAGGTTTAATCATTCATTACTCCTAATTTTTTCACATCAGTCATCGCTTCGGGAACGTTTCAACCGTTTGTACTGCCCAGCAACTTCCCCTAACTTTCCCATAACTTTGCAAACAACTTCCACCGATAATTGTTGATTTTCTCACTACGCTCGCAGTACAGTGAAAGAACAGGTCGTGCTGAGCCTGAACAAGGAGCAACTATGTTACGCCGTAATAAAGCCGCAAAAGAACAATGGGCTGGGCTACATCAAGCATTAGATCGTTGGCTCGAAGAGCGTCAAGAGCTGCTCGTTCGTTATTGTCAAATTGCGAGTTTACCGCCTTATGACAAGCACTGGGAACAATTACCGCCAGCCAAAGAAATTCGTGCCTTCTGTGAAGTCCTGATTGACTACGTATCCGCTGGCCATTTCGAGCTTTACGATCATATTTTGGTCGAAGCAAATGCGCATAATCACTCTACGGAAGCTTTCGGGCAAAAGATATACCCGCAAATTCATACGACCACGGAAGTTGCTCTCGACTTTCATGATACCTATGCTGAGGTATGTGACACAGATTCGCTGCCAAGCTTTACGCCTGACATCTCAAAACTCGGCGAAGCGCTACAGACGCGATTAGAGCTTGAAGACCAGCTCATCGCCTTGTTGGCTGACCAAGACGTCACTGAACGCACCGCTGCTGGCAACGAAGTTATTAGTTAAGCCAAATATTCGAATAATATAAAAAGGGCGCTACCGATAACGGAGCGCCCTTTTTGTTGCCTAATCAGGTCTCAAAGCTTAGTCGTTGCCACCGACCGTAATAACTGACAAAGAGTTCGCTTCAATGTCCGCACGGTGGAACCAAATGGGTGCCAGGCGTGGCTGCTCTGAATAGAACTCAGTTTGGTCGAGATAATGCGGTGAGCGGATATCCGACGATTGTGAATAGGTCAGTAATCCTCGACCTTCCGGCCCCTCCTCCGTGAAGCGCATCACGAACATCCAGCTTGAGCCACTCGTAATATGGTAGCCCTGCTGCGACATTTGTGACCCAGCTAAACTCGGATAACGATGGCGAGGCAATAATGTGCCATCTTGAGCGCCTTGGGAGGCAAACACATTGAAACCACCTTCAATATTGTTGGCGCCGCCCCAAGGCAAGCGGTTACCGCTCGGTTGCCCATTAGGCAAACTACGCTCGACAAACTGCACATCACCAAACTGCGCATCTAACGCAAATGGAGTCTGCGCAATGGTAAGCACAGCGCGCGCCAGCTGCTCTTGAATCACACTCGGATTGGTTAAACCATTTGGCGTGGTTAACGGCTCAAAGCGATTATAAGGAATCGCCCACTGCGGGTTGCGGCTAAATTGCTGCGCAAACTCGCGGAACACATGCGCGCCCACGCTCTCTTTGTTCATGCGGCCGTCCCACTGTGCCAAGGCAGCGCAGGCAGGAGCGATATTCACTTCAGTGCCTGAAACAACAACCGGTGTGTCGCCGCGCGAGTTACAGATAGACAATAAGTCTGGCAAAATCGCTTCACCCAAATAAGCACGATTACTGAGTAAGGTTTCTTCGAGCTCCGTGAGTGACACGTTACTTAGCTCAATAAGTTTTTGCTGACCCATTCGTGAGCGCAGTGTTTGCTGATCTAGCGCTGGACCAAACAACAAGTAGTCATTCTCAGCGTCGGAAACAATCGGTGCAGCTGGGTTAGTGAGCCAATAACTATTATTGGAGTTTTGCACAAAGTCTGTGCGGCGCAAGCGCGGCGCCCGCTCATGCGGAACTACACCGCGAGCTCGGAAGCGTTCGCTATTCGCAGGAATCAAAGTAAAAGGAGCTTGTCCGCGAATGGCTAAAAACGCTAAGTCACGACGCAAATCCGCAAGGGCTTCCGGGTCGATATCTGGCACTGACGAGCCGTCAGTGAAGAACACATCACCGTGACGGTCAGCGACCATCGCATTATTGAAGATCAAGCCAGTCTTGTTATAGAACAAGCGCTCTACTTCATCGATATCCGATGCTAGATTTAAGCCGAGCCAATGGTCGAGAATATCAAAGTTTGGCAAGTTGGCGTCGTACAACGCAAATGCTGAACGCGTCCCCACCAAGTCCATGCCCCACTGAAATGCCCCAGGAATTGAGAGCATCGGCCCGAATGAGCTGTGGTAGAAAGTCTTCTCTAAGGTAATACTGCTGGAAGGTCCAGTCGCAACCTGAATTTGCACGGTTTTCTCTTGAATTTGACGTGGCTCACCATCCACCAAATAGGTCATTCCGGTCGCATCGTTAGGGTCTAAATGAAGTTGATAAACAACAAAGCGCTCCGCAGTGGAGAAAGTATGTGTCCAGGCGATGTTCTCGTTGAAGCCAATGTTCACAACACCCGGCATGCCGGACAGTGAACCACCAACAACTTTCATTTCACCAGGAATTTCAATACCGAAGCGCCAAAAACGCTGATTCCCCACATGCGGGAAGTGCGGGTTAGCGAGAAGCATACCTTGACCGTTCTCGGTCATTTCACTACCTAAAGCCCAGCCATTTGAACCTAAGTCCGACGGATTCGTTTCTGGAATGCCAACGCTGTTAGCATCGAAGCTCATATTGAACGATGTCGCGCCGACGGGTGTCGGTAAATAATCAACGCCTGGAGGTGTGCCAATAAACAGAGGCTCAAGGAAGTTCGCTGCCCCAGGTAATAATGCAACACCTAATGCGTAAGTCAGCATATCTGTTGGTGTAATCGGCTGAACCCACGGCATGCCAGCGCAAGGTGGGGCGATATTAGCAACACCGGTATCACTTAAATACTGGTTGTAACCAGCGGCATAACCTTGCAGCAGAGCGCGGCTATGTTCACTCAGATTCCCGATGTTATCCTCTGCCAGTTCGCGAATGCCAATTGCTTTATAGGTCAGGTCATTAATCACATTGGCGCTGTCACCAGAACCAAGCACCGCATCTGGCCCAAAATAAGCAGATCGCATGGAATTAAAACGCACGATTTGGTCAGCCAAAATACAAATATTGTCTTCAGCGAAAGCGTACGCCGTGCCATAGGCGATACCTTCCAAACTATCGGAAGTAATATACGGGACACCAAAGTCCGTGCGACGAATCTCGGCGCTAACACTGCTCGGTGCGAACGTTGTTACCGCTGGAAAAGAATAACTAGGACGTGGTTCTGGAGGCGGGCCACTCCCTTCTGGTGGGTTTGGTGGCATACTCGTGCCACTCGTACTAGAAGAGCTAAAACAACCGCTTAATGCGAAACTGCAAGCGACAGCCAGCAAGCTGTAGCGTGAAAGACGGGCCATTGCAGACATGGTTTTCCCTCATGTTGGTTATGTTATTTTTTTGTAACCTCCAGTATTGTTTCTGTTTTTAAAAAGGTCAAACCAGTCATTGGGTGCACAAATATTAACCACGGCAAACAAAAAGCCCCAAATTCATGAAGATGAAATCGGGGCTTTCTTGTGTTTTCAGGCTACTTATTGATTGTTAGCACTTACAACATCAATTAATTCAACCTCAAACACGAGCGTAGAATTCGGCTGAATCACACCATTTGCGCGTTCAGTTGCACCGTAAGCTAACTCGGCTGGAATCACAAAACGATACTTCGCACCGACGGTCATTAATTGCAGGCCTTCAGTCCAGCCTGAAATAACACGATTCAGCGGGAAGCTGATTGATTCGCCCCGTTGATACGAGCTGTCAAATACTTCACCGGTCACCAATGAACCTTCATAATGCACTTCAACAACGTCGGTTGCTGAAGGTGATGCGCCGTCTGGGTTGCCTTCTCGTAATACTTCGTACTGCAGACCAGAAGCAGTCACCACGACGCCTTCACGTTGAGCATTTTCTTCTTGGTAGGCTAAACCTAACGCCAGGTTTTCAGAACCTGCGTTAGCACGGTTTTGCTCTTGGGTACTGGTTAGCGTTTCCAGCATAATTTCCCATTGCTCATCAATTTCTTCTTCGCTCATGCGACTTGCATTTGCAAAGGTGTCCATGAAGCCTTCAACAACTGCGTTACCTGCGAGCGGTTGCTCGATTTCAGCCAAGAAATCGTTAACCATTAAGACCTGAACTGCCATGTATGCACCGAGGGTGTATAACATGTGCGCGGTCTCGTCATCTTCATCAACCACAAACTCTTCGCGCTCAGGTAAGCCGGTCATCAGTGGCTTGTCGAGTAAGCCGCGACCCATTAAGTCGAGCTGGAAACGCTCTTGGTCGACTTGTGGCTCAAGGTGCAATAAATCCACAAAGCCAACGCGAATAATGTGCTGCTTTTCTGCATTCTGCAGATCCGGGTACTCTTCTTTGACATTATCGAGTAACTGACGCGCTTCGCGCATTGACGCCGCACCCACTGCATACGAACGTAAGCTCTGCTCATCAGACAGATCGCTTTGTTCTGGAGCGCCGCCACAGGCACTCAAAAATAGGGCTGCACAAGTAAATGCAAGAAATTTAGACATTAACTTCATGGATTTCTCCGTTATGATGTAAGTTTCAACGCTCAAGGCGTGTTACTGTACGCTATAAATAAGTGCACTATCATATACGCAAATGCATACCAATTACCATGAGGCAAGCACAGAATGTCATTCTCCGATGTAAACAATGACACCCAAAAACGAGTTGAAGCACTCGAGCGCCGAAGTGACGACCTTGAGTCGCAGTTAGCGTTTCAAGAAGAAACCATTGAAACATTGAATCGCTTGGTTACTGCGCAAAACCAAGAGCTGCAAACTTTACACAAGCATTTAGTGCTGCTTGCCGAACGTTTACAACAGATGCGGGATAACCATGACGAACAACCAATCGACGAGCGTCCGCCGCATTACTAGTCACAGAGGGTAGTCAGCCGTGAGTAGTCAGCCGTGAGTAGTCAGCCGTGAGTAGTCAGCCGTGAGAAATCCGTCGAGGGAATAAGGAGATAACATGTCAGCGCGCCATCCTATTATCGCCGTCACCGGCTCTTCAGGGTCAGGCACCACCACAACGAGCCAAGCTGTTCGCCACATTTTTCGCAGCTTGAAAATTAATGCTGCATTTGTCGAAGGCGACAGTTTTCATCGTTATACCCGTCCCGAAATGGATGTTGCAATCCGTAAGGCACAGGAAAAAGGCAAACATATCAGTTATTTTGGTCCCGAAGCGAACGACTTCGATGCGCTGGAAAAACTCTTTGCCAGTTACTCAGAGTCAGGCCAAGGCCAACACCGGCACTATCTGCATAGCTTCGATGAAGCGGTGCCCTATAATCAAATGCCGGGTACCTTTACGCCATGGGAGCCACTTCCTGAGCATACAGACATGCTGTTCTACGAAGGTCTGCATGGCGCAGTCGCAACCGAGCAACACCATGTCGAAAAGTACGTCGACTTAAAAATCGGCATGGTGCCGATTGTTAACTTAGAGTGGATTCAAAAGCTCATTCGCGACACGTCAGAACGCGGCCATTCACGCGAGTCTGTGGCACAAAGTATCGTGCGCAGTATGGACGATTACATTCATCACATTGTGCCGCAATTTTCCCGCACGCATATTAACTTTCAACGTGTTCCGACCGTCGACACTTCCAATCCGTTCAGTGCGAAAGACATTCCAACTATGGACGAGAGTTTTGTGGTTATTCGTTTTCGTGGCATCACCGATGTCGATTTTCCGTACTATCTGCAAATGATCGACGGCTCGTTTATGTCACGTATGAATACCTTAGTCGTTCCCGGTGGCAAAATGGGTTTTGCCATGGAATTGATTCTCACCCCGCTCATTCAACGTTTGCAGGAAAAACGCCGGATGGCGCTGAACGACTAATTCATAACACAGGGTCATGACCAAGCTGAATAAGACACAAAAAAGCTGTTATTTTTCAATGACAGCTTTTCGTTTTTTAGCAGCAATTCCGAGAAAAAGTCGATGCCGATGCTTAAGCTTCAATGACCTCGAAGCTATGCGTTACATTGACACTAGCCCCTAACATAATTGAGACCGAGCAGTACTTATCGGCACTGAGCTTCACGGCTCGCTCAACGTGCTGTTCGGCCACACCTTTACCATACACTTTAAAGTGCATGTGGATGTCGGTGAATACCGCCGGCACCGAATCCGCGCGCTTGCCTTCAAGCTCAACTTCGCAACGAACAAACTGCTGGCGAGTTTTTTCAAGAATGCTGACAACATCAACCGACGAGCAGCTACCTGCCGCCATTAAAACCATTTCCATTGGCGTTGGCGCATGACCTTCACGATTACCGTCCATGACCACACTGTGACCGGTACCCGAGGTGGCAACAAACTTCATGCCGTCGAGCCATTGTACTTTCGCTGACATCGAGTTACTCATGATGCGATTCCTTAGAATTTCAAGCCAGGGTTAAGCGACGCCGGCATATCCATACGATCGGCTTCCACTGAAGCAACCGGATAAGCACAGTAGTCAGCCGCATAGTAAGCACTTGGACGGTGATTACCACTGTCGCCGATGCCACCAAACGGTGCAGCACTACTCGCGCCCGTGATCGGCTTGTTCCAGTTCACAATGCCCGCACGGATGTGCGCAAAGAAATGATCCCAGTCGGCGCGATGATCAGCGAGTAAACCCGCAGACAAACCAAAACGGGTGTTATTCGCTTCCGCAATAGCGGCATCGAAATCATTGTATCGATACACTTTTAATAACGGGCCAAAGTGTTCTTCATCTGGCATGTCCGTCACTGCACTGACATCGAGGATACCAGGCGTAACAAAGCCCTTCTGGGCATCCGCCTGCGTCATTTCCACTAACGCTTGCGCACCAAGGCTAATCAATTGGTTTTGTGCAGCAACCATACCAGCGGCTGCTTTTGCAGAAATCATTGCGCCCATAAACGGCTGCGGATCCGCATCATAGTCGCCCACGACAATGTTTTTCGTGACTTCAACTAAACGTGCCAAAATTGCGTCGCCCTGTGCACCAGTTGGCAAGAACAACCGCCGTGAACAGGTACAACGTTGGCCACTGGTGATAAATGCCGACTGCACGATATTGTGCACGGCCGCATCGACATCACTCACGTCCTTGACGATTAATGGGTTATTACCACCCATTTCTAATGCCAAAATTTTGTCTGGACGACCGCCAAATTGCTCGTGCAAAAACTTGCCTGTAGTTGATGAGCCGGTAAAGAATAAGCCGTCCATTTGCGGATGCGACGCCAAAGCTTTACCTGTTTCTACAAAGCCTTGCACAAGGTTAATTACGCCGTTTGGAATTCCCGCTTGCTGCCAGAGCTTCACCGTTTCTTCCGCAACCCAAGGGGTTAATTCACTGGGCTTGAAAACAACGACGTTACCCGCCAGTAACGCAGGCACAATGTGACCATTTGGCAAGTGTCCCGGGAAGTTATATGGCCCGAACACCGCAACAACGCCATGCGGCTTGTGGCGAATAAATGCTTTTGCGCCGGGCATGTCATTCTCGACCGTGCCTGTTCGCTCATGATAAGCGCGCTCAGAAATCGCAACTTTACCGACCATGGCCGCGACTTCTGTCCGGGTTTCCCACAACGGCTTGCCGGTGTCTTTCGCCATCACATGGGCAAGGTGTTCTTTATTTTCGTCGAGCAGTTCCGCAAAGCGCTTCACAATTGCCAAGCGCTCCGAAAAGTCGAGCGCAGCCCACGCTGGAAATGCTTGGCGGGCCGCAGTCATCGCTGCGTCTACCTGCTCAGCAGTGGCCGCTTGGCCGTGCCAAACAACTTGATTTTTTGCTGGATCAATCGATTCCATAGCGACTCCGGCACCTGCCAGCCATTCGCCATTAATGAATAAATTCTTAGTTGAACTCATGATTCAGTACTCCTTAAAGAGGGGCAATACGCACAGGATCGCCAGCCGTCACAAGCAGTGCATCCGCTTGTTGTTGGGTCAGCACAACATCATCGCCACAAAGATTGACGTCAGCCTGACAGGCACGGAAATCTTTTAATTTGGTATTACAAATCAGCACGTTTTCACTGACTTCCGGTTGGCCAATGCGAACCGTCACAATACGGCTGTTGCGAATTGTGCGCAATTGGCTCACCTCGGCCTCGACCGTTGGACCCGCGTCAAAAATATCGACATAACCGCGGAAACGAAAACCTTCCGACTGCAGCAACTTCAGCGCTGGTAAGGTATTTTGGTGTACTTTACCAACCACGTCTTGTGCTGCTTTGTCGAGCATATTCACATAGATTGGAAAGCGTGGCATTAACTCGGCAATGAAGGTTTTCTCACCAATACCGGTCAAATAATCAGCGCTCGGGAAGTCCATGGTAAAGAAGTGTTTTTCCAACCACGCCCAAAACGGAGAACGACCGTCTTCATCAGAAATACCGCGCATTTCAGCGATCACTTGTTTAGCAAAGCGCTCACGAAATTGCGCCATGAAAAGCAAGCGATACTTCGACAAGACTCGGCCATTGCGACCTTTGCGATAAGGCTCACGCAGGAACAAGGTACAAAGTTCACTGACACCGGTATAGTCATTGCATAAAGTTAGTGTTTGTAAGGCATTGTA
Organism: Aliidiomarina haloalkalitolerans; assembly: GCF_003987315.1. Classification (GTDB taxonomy): domain Bacteria; phylum Pseudomonadota; class Gammaproteobacteria; order Enterobacterales; family Alteromonadaceae; genus Aliidiomarina; species Aliidiomarina haloalkalitolerans. The sequence goes on along the minus strand of NZ_PIPI01000003.1, from coordinate 209,293 downwards.
GACATTATGTCGGGCTGAGTGGTGAACCACTTTCCCCAAATGATAATGATAAAACGCATTCGACAAACCGACAGCGCCTTCAATCCCACTGACACCCACTATCTCACCTGCGGCCGTGTCTTCCATGACGAACAAATAGCCTTCTTCGCCAGGCTGCTGCAACACGGTTTTACTGAATGCTTCTTCAGCTCGCTCGATACGACGGTGAAGCAAGTCTTCGTCGACGGGCAGCGACGTAAAGCCGTGCCCGGACTCAACTGCGCATTGATAAAGCGCTTCGTAGTCTCGTGCTTCGATAGGTCGAATCACTAACATACACAATCCTTTCGTTAAGCGTGGGCAGCAACAACCTTGGCAACTGCTTGTTCGAAACGCGCCATACCTTGGGCGATATCCGTTTCGCTAATAATCAATGACGGTGTGAAACGAATCACATCCATACCGGCAACCAGAACCATCACGCCTTCGTCTGCACCAGCGTTAAGGAAATCACGAGCCTTACCCTTGAACTTGTCGTTTAACTCAGCGCCAAGCAACAAGCCCATACCACGAACCTCTTTAAAGACTTGGTATTTGTCGTTGATTTTTGCCAGCGCGTCACGGAACCACTGCTCGCGTTGTTTCACACCGTCGAGCACTTCCTTGGTATTCACCACACTCATGACCGCTTCAGACACAGCGCAAGCCAGTGGGTTACCGCCGTAAGTACTGCCGTGAGTACCCGGCTTTAAATGTGCTGCAATGGCCGCCGTCGTTAACATGGCGCCAATTGGGAAACCCCCACCAAGCGCTTTTGCCGTGGTTAAAATATCTGGTGTGACACCAGTTTGCTCATAAGCATAAAGGGTGCCCGTGCGACCAAAGCCAGTTTGGACTTCATCAAAAATAAGCAACGCTTGGTGTTGGTCACACAGCTCACGTACACCTTTTAAGAAAGCTTCGTTACCTGGTACAACCCCGCCCTCACCTTGTAACGGCTCGATCATCACCGCACAGGTCTTGTCAGACATGACTGCAGCAAGACTTTCGAGGTTGTTGAACTCAACGTGTTGGACACCACCTGGCTTTGGACCGAACCCGTCAGAATAAGCTGGCTGACCGCCGACGGTGACGGTAAAGAATGTGCGACCATGAAAACCTTTGTGGAAAGCGATAATCTCTTGCTTGTTCTCACCGTGCACTTCAAGTGCCCAGCGACGCGCAAGTTTCAGTGCTGCTTCGTTGGCTTCGGCACCTGAGTTCGCATAATAAACCCGCTCAGCAAACGTTGCGTCGGTTAGTTTCTTAGCCAAACGCAGAGCTGGTTCGTTGGTCAGCACGTTACTTAAATGCCAGAGCTTATTGGCCTGCTCAGTCAGTGCATTGACCATGACCGGATGGCAGTGACCAAGGCAGCTCACCGCAATACCACCGGCAAAATCAACGTATTCGCGACCGTCCTGATCCCAGACTCGCGAGCCTTCACCGCGCACTGGAATCATCGCAGCTGGATTGTAGTTGGGTACCATCACCTGGTCGAAAAGTGCACGCGTTACTGGCATGTGATCTGACATAAAAAAGCTTCTCCTGTTGCCGAAAATCGAATTGTACAGACAAGTCATTTATCCGCACATTATGGCATGTTCAAAAGCAAATGTCTGTGCTCGGGCGAGGGAGTTTCCGGAAGAATCGAGCGACTCAATTTAGAATTGCGAACTGCCCGCATAAGTATGCAGACTGGGTCTGCTAGCGGACAGTTTGAGGGTGTTGTTCTAAGGTTGCTGCAAAATCAGTAAAGCTTTGATTTTCATTGAAGTTTGGCAGTACTCTGAGGAAGTTCCAAAGGACTTTGTGGCCCTCTTCACTGAGGACCGATTCTGGATGAAATTGCACCCCAAAAATTGGCAAGTTTTTGTGTTCTAATGCCATAATTTCCGCTGTCATCCCGTCATCGGCTACCCACGCTGTTGCACGTAGGCAGTCTGGCAGTGACTCGGGCGCCAGCACGAGGGAATGGTAGCGAACAACCGTGAAGAATTCGGGAATATCTTGCATTAAAACACTGTCAATGTGCCGCACCCGTGACAACTTGCCGTGCATGACTTCTTGGGCGCGCACAACTTGGGCCCCGAATGCTTGGCCAATTGCTTGGTGACCCAGACAGACACCCAGAATCGGTATTTCACCAGCCAGTTCTTGAATGGCTTGCAAGCAAACGCCGGCCTCATTGGGCGTACACGGCCCCGGTGAAATCACCAAACCAGCAGGGTTTAACGCACGAATTTCAGCAACTGTGAGTGCGTCGTTGCGCTCAACACGAACGTCTTGACCCAACTCGCGAAAATAACGCACTAAGTTGTGAGTAAAGGAGTCGTAGTTGTCTAGCATTAAGAGCTCACGCATGATTCAAACTTACCCTTGCCTGAAATTTCAAACCCCGCCGTTCATGGCAGCGAATCATACCTAGTTTAGTGGCGAAATGAAAAGAAAAAGGCGCTAATCAGTTTAGCGCCTTGATGTCTGAAAAGCCCATTAGCCGGTGTTTCTCAAAGCACTTGCGATGCCGTTAATGCTCATCAGTAAGGTTAATAGCGTTTGTTCCTGTTGCGCTTCGCTCGTGCCTGCATCTTTTTGCTGACGCCACTGTGCAAGTAAATTCAATTGCGTACGGTGCAAGGGTTGCAGGGCTTCCTCGCGCAATAGGTTTGAATAGTAATGGTTAGGACGGCGCTCAGGGAACGGCTTTGCGAAAATCTCATCGATGATGTTGCGTGTCCGCTGCAGCTCTTCACAAAGTAATGGATAAATGGCGTTACGCGTTTCCTTATCGGCAACTAAGTTAGCATACGCTTCCATAACAGCGATGTTGGAGGCCGCAAGCGATGTGTCCACATTGGTGAGCACATATTTCAACAGTGGGTCGGTCGCAATCGATGCTTTCAAGGCTGCAAATGCTTCCGGTTGCTCCTGTTTTAATTGGGTAAACGTATAACCGACGCCATACCAACTGGTAATATTGTAACGCGATTGCGCCCAACTGAAGACCCAAGGAATAGCGCGCAGGTCTTGTAACGTGCGGGTTCCCGTTCGCCGCGCAGGGCGCGAGCCAATGCGGCTACTTTCAATCGCGTCAATGGGTGTTGCGGCACCGAAATAGCCTAGAAAATAAGGGTTTTGGATCAGCTGTTGATAAAAGTCTTTGCTTTTTTGCGCCAAATAATCCCAGGTTTTTTGATGAGCATTTGGCTTCTGCTGCGCGTTGCGTTGATCGAGAATCGTCGCAGCAGTCGCACTGGCCATCAGCATTTCTATATTCGAACTGGCGTTGAGCGTGTTCGCATATTTCTGTGAAATGGTTTCCCCTTGCTCGGTTAGGCGTAGATCGCCACCTACTGAGTTGGGCGGCAGCGCTTGAATAAACCAATTAGTTGGCCCCGCGCCACGGCTAATTGACCCACCTTTACCATGGAAAAAGCGAATTTTAATGCCGCGAGCGTTACCGAGCTCGGTCAGCTTTTCTTGTGCTGTGTACAGCCCCCACTGGCTGGCGATGATTCCGCCATCTTTATTGCTGTCGCTGTAGCCCACCATAATTTGCTGCACCGGCGCCTCATTGTTATTGAGCTCTTGATGGTAGGCCAAACTACGCTGGGTCACTGGGTGAGAGAAAAACTCCGCCATTATTTGCGCGCTATTTTGCAGATCTTCAATGGTTTCAAATAGCGGAACAACTGGAATTTTGCAACGCAAGCCATCTGCCGTGTTTTCGGTCAAGCCAGCTTCGCGGGCAAGCAAATAAACCACCAGCAGGTCAGATACGTCTCGAGTCATGCTGACAATCAACGAGCCGATTCCGTCGGTTCCATAGTGTTCGACATACTCTGCCACCACACGCAGCGCTTTTACCGCAGCATTCGCTTCGTTGGGCAGTGGCGTTTTATGATAAGTAAACGGACGATTCTTACCGAGCTCTTGGTTGATGAACGATAACCGCTCCTGTTTGCTCCACCGTAAAAACTTCTCACCGCTTTCTGAAGAGCTATCAAGTAGTTGCGCTAAGGCTTTGTCATGAAAACTACTGTTTTGACGGATATCTAATTTAGCAAGGTGAAAGCCAAACGTTTCGACGATGCGGATAGCCCGGTTTATATCATGTTGTGCTACTGCCTTCGCGCCATAAGCGAACAAGGCTTGCTGGAGCAGTTCGAGATCGGCAATCAGGTCTTTTGCGAAGCGGTAACTACCGGGGCGTTCATTCAATTCTGTGGCGTGCTCACGTTTCACATCAAGTGGTAACTTGGTGATACATAAGTTCACAAATTGGCGGAACACCTCACCGCGATTGCGTTGATAACTTTGTTTGCCCGCATCGCCCAATTCACCTAGCATTTCATCAATGCGTTGTTGTAGCTCCGGGGTGGTTTCGCTGTAGTGACAAGAAAAACTGAGGTGTGTGACCAACTTCACGAGCGCTCGACGCACAATGACAAAGGCGTTCAAGCGCAGTGATTTAAGGGTTTGTGCGGTGACTTCATCCGTAATAAATGGGTGGCCGTCACGATCCCCGCCCACCCAATTACCAAATGATAGCTTGGGGAATTGACTTGCTTGGCGCAGTAAGGCGGGATCTAAGTTCAAATATTCCCACGCTTGCAATAAGCGCTTGTCTACGAGCTCGATCACGTCAGGAAATACATTTGTAAGATAATGCATGACGTTGCGTAGCTCAGATTCAACATCAGGCTTTTCTAGAAAAATCTCCCCTGTGCGCCATAGCCGCTCAAGTACAAGCTTAATCTCATTGCGTATTTCTGCTTGCTCGCGAGTCGTCCACATTTGGTTCTCGCGTTTTACCAGTAAGAGATACAACTCACGGTGATGCTCAAGAACAGTTGCGCGTTTTGCTTCGGTGGGGTGCGCGGTAAGTACCGGCTCCACACGTACTTGCGGCAGTTGTTGGGCGATATCTGCGGCACTCAAACCTGCATGAAGCAAGGTTTGTAAGCGCTCGCCCCATAAGCCATTCACTGCCGCTAATGACTTTTTATCTTCGACTTTCCGCCGATTCTGTACCGCACCGTTAATCTCAGCCATATTCAACATTTGGAAAATAATTGAATACATTTGAATGTGTTTCGGGGAGAACGGCTCGCACTGTTGTTCTGGGGAATTGCGCCAAGGTAAGTCGGGTAACAGCGCCTCCTCACCATTTTCGATAAGCACTTCCTGTAAACATTCGAGTAAGAACTCGAAATCGAAGTAGGGTTTTCCGAGCTTTTCTTGAACAAGCTGCAGGCTACTCTCTGATTGAGGATTAGGTGCTGTAGATGGCATACGTTGTTCCTCCGAAAATAGCGCGCAAGCAAGAAAATCGGCACCCATGCCAATCATGGGCAGAGCGGTAGCGGGCAGCATGTTGCTGCCACCCGTCCCCAGAGCCCGAACCGCCACCGATCATCTTAGATAAGTGTGCGGCCGGTCCGCTTTCTGGTCTTACTGCTTATTGGCTTCGATAAACGGTACTGTGCTATTCGGCAGCATAGTGGTCGGCAATTTACCGTCCCATGCTTCCGCTTTCACCAACTCAACCAACAGCGGATTGTCAGCGAGTGCCGCTGCACGCTCGCGAATTGCTTCCGCTTCCGCGTTACCGCGTAAACGAATACTGTCCGCTTCTGCTTGCGCTTGCGCACGCACCCGGTCTGCTTCGGCTGCGGCACGAGTCCGCACGATATCCGCTTCGACGCGCTCACGCTCAAGGTTCTGGCGCTCACGTTCAACCGCAACTTCGGCAAGCATACGCTGCTCAACGCTTTCCTCATAGGCGGCACTGAACGACACGTCTTCAACTTGCACACCAAGGATAATCACTGGCCCGGTGACTGAACGCTGAACCGCAGCGGCCATTTCTGCGTTTAAACGGCCACGCTCACGAATCGACGTGGCCGCATTAAATTGACCTAGTACAGTTTTTGCTTCTTCCAATACAATACGCGTGACCTGGCGATCAATCAAAGCTTGGCGCGTACCAAAGTTCCGATAAACTTCGTCAACTCGGCTGCTATCAATTTGATAACGCACCGATAAATTCATCACCGCTGGCTGTTGATCGTTACTGTAAGCTTCCATGTTGCGATACAGTTCAACTTGTTCCTGCACAGAGATTTTGCGAATACTGTCAACCAATGGAATTTTAAAATGAAGTCCCGGGTCGGAAATCTTGATTAAACTACCGTAACGAATGACGGCACCCCGTTCACCTTCGTCGACGGTATAAAAACTGCCGACCGATAATAGTAGTACAAATACACCGACCACAAAGCCGATTACAAGTTTAACGCTAGTTCCTTTCGCCACGCTTTAGTCCTCTTTTTTCTTGTTGTTTTTCATAATAATTTCGTAGGCTTTAATCACACCGAGGATGACTAATACCGCCACCACGGCTAAGCCGATAAAAGATAATCCCAATCCCATTTTTATTTTCTCCTTCGTGTTAGAGCAAAAAGCCACCATAACGGTGGCTTTTGAAAAATTATTAGCGTGGTAACACAAAGCCCACCGCGTCATACACGCGTCGGACAGTGTCAGCGGCCACTTCACGGGCCTTCATAGCCCCTTTTGCCAATACCGCATCCATCATGGCTTCGTCTGCCCGTATTTCTTGGAAGCGCGCTTGCATTGGCTCCAAAAATGCCACCACCGCATCAGCTACGTCCCCTTTTAAATGACCGTACATTTTACCTTCATACTCAGGTACTAGGTCATCAATACTGCGGCCGGTTGCGCCCGCCAACAGCGTCAATAAATTTGACACGCCCGGCTTTTCTTCAGGGTTAAAGTAAATCCGCGCTTGCTCGTCTGAATCGGTCACTGCGCGTTTAATTTTCTTGGCGATTTTCTTCGGCTCTTCGAGCAAACCAATAAAGTTATTGGCGTTGTCGTCCGACTTCGACATCTTCTTGGTTGGGTCCTGCAAACTCATAATTCGCGCACCGTGCTGCGGAATAAATGGTTCTGGCACGACAAAGATATCGCCATAAATATTATTAAAGCGGGTCGCCACATCACGCGCTAACTCAAGGTGCTGCTTTTGGTCATTGCCGACCGGCACTTCATTGGCGTTATACAAGAGAATATCAGCGGCCATGAGCACCGGGTAGGTAAACAAACCCGCATTCATATTCGACTCTTGCTTCTGTGACTTGTCTTTATACTGAGTCATCCGATTCAGCTCACCCATTTGGGTGTAACAATTCAGTACCCACGCTAATTGGGAATGTTCCGGTACATGCGACTGCAAAAACAGAGTACTGCGCTCAGGATCCAAGCCACACGCCATATACAGGGCTAAGCCATCCAAGGTTGCATTGCGCAGGGCGACTGGGTCTTGGCGAACGGTAATTGCATGCAGGTCGACCAACATAAAGTGACAGTCATGGCTGTCTTGCATATTGACCCACTGACGCAATGCGCCCATGTAATTGCCAATGGTTAATTGCCCTGACGGCTGACAGCCACTTAATACAACGGGTTTGCTCATTATTTTTTTACCTGTAATTACCAAATTCTTATCTAACCTGAATCTCATTCAGGTTAACCCACTGTGAACATGAATAGAATTCACTTTGCTCATGTTCTAAAACAGTGGCTCTCACATTAATTTCGACCACTTGCCGCCAGTTCTGCACGCATTTGCGTAATCACTTCGGCATAATCGGGTTGGTTGAAAATGGCCGAACCAGCGACAAACATGTCCGCACCAGCTGCTGCAATTTCACGAATATTGTCGACTTTCACACCACCGTCGACTTCTAATAAAATATCATAACCGCTGTCGTCAATGCGCTTGCGCGCTTCGCGCAGCTTGTCCAACGTTTGCGGAATAAAAGACTGGCCACCGAAACCGGGGTTAACCGACATCAGCAAAATAATGTCGACCTTGTCCATTACGTAGTCGAGGTAATGCAGCGGCGTTGCTGGGTTAAAAACTAAACCCGATTTACAGCCGTGATCTCGAATCAACTGCAAGGTACGGTCAATATGCACTGACGCTTCTGGGTGGAAGGTGATCATACTGGCGCCAGCCTTGGCGAACTGCGGCACCAGTGCATCGACCGGGTCGACCATTAAGTGCACATCAATCGGCGCGGTAATACCGTAATTGCGCAAAGCATCACAGACCATCGGGCCAATCGTTAAATTCGGTACGAAGTGGTTATCCATGACATCGAAATGCACGACGTCCGCTCCTGCTGCCAAGACATTTTCAACGTCTTCGCCTAAACGGGCAAAGTCGGCTGACAGAATCGACGGGGCAATTAAGAATTCGCGCATAGTCACAAGCCTTCTTGCAATTTGAAAGTCGGCGGCTAGTTTAACAAGTGAGCGCTTTTGATTCACGTAATTTCTTAATGCTCATAAAGGTATGAGCTTCCGACGAATTTGCTAAAAAATCAGCGTAACTTGAAGAAAATTCTATGTGGTTGACCATTCTCACCAACTTGAAGAGTCGTCGTTCCACTTTCTGGATACCACGACTGTGTACTCACTGCTCGCTGAATCATCATAAAGGCTAAGAATGGTTCATTACCCATATTATTGATTGTTAAGGCACATGTTTCGTTGCGACATTCAACATCATCGACACTAAAATCGCGTAACGCTTCTTCATTCATGAATAAGTCTGTAATGTTCTGCTCTGCTGCGTATGACCAGCTTTGGTCCGTCGACTCTGCTTCAAAACGCCCAGCCTTTTGCTGAATTTCCTGTGCGACTTGCTGACTTGTTGTAAGTATGGGTTCTTGGTGTTGCATGATTTGTTGCTGCAATGACTGTTGTTCTGACTCACTGCCGGCAAGTCCCGAGTCTTCGCCCTTCAAATCTAACTCATCAAGCTGTACCCCAGTTTGTGCAGAACCGTTATCAACAAGCTCGAGGAATGTACGACACTCTGTATTCATATCGAGCTCAACTTGAACGATTCTGCTCGGGTTGTTGGTTATTCGGTGCTCGTGTTTGAATGTATCACGTATCAACAAGAGCACTAATGTGGTAATCACCATCAGGTAAATGAAGTGAGTGATCCGTTGCACACGTAATTCCTTCTTCCGTCAGTTGCAATCAATTCGACTTATAATGTCAAGAAATACGTCTTTTATTTAAATTGAGCCTCAAGATTAACGATGCGTATAGTCTCTTTTTGACCCCACTCATTAATTTCGGCCTTTAACTCTGCGCAGGCAGTGCAAAAGTCATCAGTGATCGTCAGAATAAAGATTGTTTCGCGTTGGTCGGTCAACTGCTCTGATGTTAACTGAAGGAGCCCCTCAAAAAATGCATCCTTTGAGTCACAATGTACTCGATTTTGCATTTCTAAAAATCGTTTTAAATCATTGATTTCAAAATTGTGATCGTAAGTTTCTTGCAGTCCCCGCATTCATCAAACAATAAAACGAACGGGTAGCTAATTTCAAGCGAACTTTCATTCATCAAGACCATCAAATCTGACATTGATACCTGATAAGAGCTAATTCTGCTAGCTTGGATATCCTTGTCTGGTTCGACGTTGAGAAAGTTTGAAAGGAATAGCAAAACGATAAAATAATACATTGATACCTCGCTCAAGGCTTCGAAACTAGCGGCTTACAACTGCTTGTCTCTAAATCACACGTCATGCAGAATCCATTAATACAATGGACACAAGTCGACTGATCGCAAACAGAGCCATTTGTGTTTGATAGAGAGGGGAAGCTGAAGGACAGGGAAAGTAATATAAAAAGGCTGCATTTAAATATCCTATTAATCACATTAACTCCTTGTTATGGTATGTAAAGTTAAGCTATGACCACATAATCAGGTTAGCAAGTCTGGACTCTATCCCGACAAGAGCTATGTAAACTAGCGAAGCCCAACGTGAGGACAAATCGAACAATGCAACACCAAGAGTCTATGCCCAATAAACACGAAGAGAAAAACAACCAGCCGGGTCTTTGGGCCATTGTCTGGAGTGTGCTTGCAGCTTTGTTTGGTGTACAAACTGAAGCAAATCGTCGGCGTGATTTTTCCCAAGGCAATCCGCTTGCTTATATTATTGTTTTTATTATTTTGTTAGTGGCTTTCGTAGCGGCGGTTGCTGGCATCGTTCGTTTAGTTTTAGCTTACGCGACGTGATAGTCGCTTCAGCCACAATCACATATTCCACTGAAAAAAGGGCCGATGGAAAAACCATCGGCCCTTGATTTTGATTCGAGTTGTCACACAAGCAATTATGCGGCCGAGGCAATACCCGAATGACGTAGCAATGGCGCGATATCGGGCTCACGACCACGGAAGGCTTTAAATAATTCCATCGCGTCTTTACTACCGCCCATTTCGAGAATGTGCTGAAGGAAATCACGCCCAGTGTCGGCATTAAAAATGCCTTCTTCTTCAAAGCGCGCATAAGCATCAGCGGACAGAACTTCGGCCCATTTATAGCTGTAATAGCCCGCCGCATAGCCACCAGCAAAAATGTGGCCAAAGCTATGTTGGAAACGGTTATACGTTGGCGGCACCACCACAGCAACCTGACTCCGCACATCATCCAAGATAGCTTGTACTCGCGCACCTTGCTCAGCATCGAATTCTTGGTGAATACGCATGTCAAACAACGAAAACTCAAGTTGCCGGACCATTTGCATTGCGGCTTGGAAGTTACGTGCGGCCAGCATTTTATCCAATAAATCCTGTGGCAGTGGCTCACCGGTTTCGTAATGGCCGGAAATAAATGCAAGCGCCTCTGGCTCCCAGCACCAGTTCTCTAAAAACTGGCTCGGTAACTCAACCGCATCCCAGGCAACGCCGTTAATGCCCGACACCCCAGCTACATCGATTTTCGTTAGCATGTGATGAAGACCGTGACCAAACTCATGGAACAAGGTAATCACCTCGTCGTGGGTGAAGAGTGCCGGTTTGTCGCCAATCGGTTTATTGAAATTACACGTCAAGTACGCAAGAGGCAGCTGCAGCTGACCGTCCGGCAAGCGTCGACGGACAGCGCAGTCGGCCATCCATGCACCGCCGCGCTTTTTCGAGCGCGCGTATAAGTCGAGGTAAAAACCTGCACGCAAATTGTTCTCGGCATCGTAAATTTCATAATAGCGAACATGATCATGCCAAGTCGGTGCTGACGCTTCGACGATACGAATTCCAAACAAACGCTCGGCCACAGTAAACAAGCCTTGAACAACGTTCGATTCCGGAAAGTAAGGTCGCAAGACTTCGTCGGAAATTTCGAATTGCTGCTGTTTCAGTTGTTCCGCATAGAATGGAATATCCCATGCTTGTAAATCGGTCACGCCATGCTCATGCTCCGCATGCGCTTTGATTTCTTCAAATTCCTTGCGTGCTTGCGGCAGTGAACGCTCCGCTAAGTCGTGCAAGAAACCGAGAACTTGAGCCGGACTGTCGGCCATTTTCGTTGCTAATGAAACTTCGGCATAGTTGGCAAAACCAAGGAGCTGAGCAAGCTCATGGCGCAGCGCGAGGGTTTCATCGATAATCCTCGAGTTATCATACTCACCTACATTCGGGCCTTGGTCCGAGGCGCGTGTTGCGTAGGCTTCGTACATTTTTCGCCGGAGCGCACGATTTTCTGCATACATCATTACTGGTAAGTAACTCGGAATATCGAGCGTAAACACCCAACCGTCGAGTTCTTTCTCTTGCGCGACCTCGGCTGCTGCTGCAACTGCGCTCTCTGGTAAACCAGCAAGCTCGCTCTCGTCGGTCACATGAGCAAACCACGCGTGCGTTGCATCCAGCAATTGATTACTAAATTGTGAACTGAGTTGTGAAAGACGGTTTTGAATTTCGCCGTAACGCTTTTTCTGTTCCGCAGGTAAGGCGACACCTGACAGCTCAAAGTCGCGTAAGGTATCGGTAATCACGCGTTGTTGGGCTGTACTTAACTCGGAAAAACCCTCGCTCTGCGCAAGCTTCATATACGCGTTATACAAGCCTTCATGCTGACCAACCCAAGTTGAGTAGTCAGACAATAACTCTAAACAGGCATCGTGAGCAGCGCGCATGGCGTCTTCACTCACCACCGAGTTCATGTGTGAGATTGGCGACCAAATACGACTTAAGCGATCGTCAGCCTGTTCAAGCGGCGCAACCAAGCTTTCCCAAGTTGGCTGTTCAATGTTGACCACTTGGCCAATCACCGCTTTGCAATGCGCAATCGCCTCACTCACGGCAGGCTCCACATGTTCTGCACGAATGGCCGGAAAGGGGGGGTGAAAGAAATCGGTCAATAATGGATTGTTGGCAGTGCTCAAAAGACGACCCTCTTTAAAATAACGCGTGAATTACCCTATACGTGCGGTCGGAAACTTTCGATTTCAAGGTCAACCGCACCTTTAGCTCGACTAGTTGGCTTTCTTCAATCACAAAACCCGCTACAATCAGAGTGATTTTGGCCGAAAACCTACGGAAAAATTCCATGAACCGATTCACAAAAACAACAAAAATAATGGCATTGGTTGCCAGTGCAGCACTATTTACCAGTGCCTGTGTTAGCACCGACTCCAACTCATTGACTGAACAACCACGCGGGCAAACGAGCCCACTGCCTAGTGACACCACGTTCACCTTAGCGGATATCTATGCCAGCGACATGTTCTCGGTGAAAAGCTTCCCGACCACACGTTGGTTAGCGGACGGTAGCGGTTACACAACTTTAGAACAGAACGACAACGGCGGTCGCGACATTGTTCGCTATCATCCTGAGACTGGCGAGCGTACCGTGTTAGTGAGTGCTGACTTATTGCGCCCAAGTGAGGACGCAGACCCACTCCGCATTGCCGATTATCAGTGGTCGGAAGATGCGCAACAACTGTTAATTTTCACCAACACGCGACGCTCGTGGCGCACACACACGCTCGGTGATTACTGGGTGCTAAATCGAGAAAACGGTCGCTTGTTCCAGCTCGGTGGCGATGCACCGGAGTCGACCTTACAATTTGCTAAGTTTGACCCTGCCGGCACGCGAGTTGCGTATGTCATGCAAAACAATATCTACGTGCAAGATTTAACCTCGCGCTCCATTACTCAGCTAACACACGACGGTAACCGTGACCTCATCAACGGTACCTTTGATTGGGTCAACGAAGAAGAGTTTTATTTGCGTGACGGTTTCCGTTGGTCACCGGACGGCAGCCACATTGCCTACTGGCAAGTGGACACTAGCGGTGTGCCAATGTTCACCATGATCGACAACGTCAGCGAGTTGTATCCAACCCTCACCGAGTTTCCATATCCAAAAGTTGGTGAAACGAACTCGTCGTTGCGGGTTGGCGTGTTACCCGCGAACGGTGGTGACACCACTTGGATGCAGCTGCCGGGTGACCCTCGCGACCACTATTTGGTGCGCATGGAATGGGCCGGTAATAGCAATGAGTTAATGATTCAACAAATGAACCGCGCGCAGAACTTCATGCAGTTTTGGTTGGCAAACGCAAAAACTGGCACTGCTGAAGCGTTAATCACCGAGCAAAGCAATGCTTGGGTCGAGCAAGTCGACGATGTGCGTTTCTTCCGCAATGGACAGAGCTTTATCTGGCAAAGCGAGCGTTCAGGTTACCGCCACCTCTACCGCTTCGACCGCGATGGCGACGGCCTAACCCCGTTAACTTCAGGCGATTATGACGTCATCGAAATTGCCGAGATTGTCGCCAATGATCAAGGACAAGGTTATGCCTGGTTTATTGCCTCGCCAGAAAACCCCTTGCAGCGTTATTTATTCCGCGTGGCACTAGACGGCAGTTCGGAAGCGGAGCGCATTACCCCTGCAGATTGGTCGGGTTCACATAGTTACCGAGTCTCTCGCGATGGTCGTTTTGCCCTGCATTACGTGTCACGCAAAGGTGTACCGACGGAAACTCGCATGGTCTCCTTACCGGACCACAGTGTGATTAACGAATTGGAAATGAACGAAGCGCTGAAAGCAACGTTAGCCGAGAAAATTACCAGCCAGTCAGAGTTTTTCCAAGTCACTGCGCGTGACGGCTTGGTGCTTGATGGTTACGTCATGCGCCCGGCAGACTTTGACCCGAGCAAGCAATATCCGTTAATCATGTACATCTACGGTGAGCCATGGGGACAAACGGTTGCTGATACTTGGCAAGGTCAAACCTACCTGTGGCATGACTATATGACCCAACTGGGTTATGTGGTGGTGTCGATCGATAACCGTGGCACGCGCTCACCACGTGGTCGCGACTGGCGTCATTCGATCTATATGCAACTCGGTATTGTCACCGTGCGGGATCAAGCCGACGCCTTAGACGAAATGCTGGCCCGTTGGAGCTGGATTGACGGCAATCGTGTTGCGATGTGGGGCCACAGTGGTGGTGGGTCACAAACCTTGAATGCGCTGTTCCGTTATCCAGACAAGTTCCACGCTGGTATAGCTCTTGCGCCAGTTCCAGACTTACGTCTTTATGACACCATTTATCAAGAACGTTACTCAGGGTTATTGCCAGAGGCTGCCGATAGCTACGAAGAAACCTCAGCGGTTACCCATGCAGCAAACTTGCAAGGTGACTTGTTGCTTGTGCATGGTACTGCCGATGACAACGTGCACTACCAAGGCACCGAGCGCTTGAAAGACGAACTGATTAAACACAACAAACAGTTCCGCTTCATGGCGTACCCGAACCGCACCCATGGTATTCGCGAAGGTGAAGGCACATCGTTGCACTTACGCACCATGATGACTGAGTTCTTATGGGAAAAAGTACCGGTTCGCTAGGACTTTTCTTGCCACACAAAAAAAGCAGCGTTGATACGCTGCTTTTTTTTCTGCTACTTTTGCAACTGAGCTAAGACTCACTGTCCCGCTTTTGTGTTGGCCCTTCGATAAGAACGTAATCGACGACCCCCTCTTCAATTGCTGCATTCAAGTCGTGTTCAAGTTGATCTTTAATATCGTCGTATGGTTTGTTCAAACCACGCAAACCATAAGCCCGATTTCGACCATGAACTTTACCAATATACAGAGCCATGTCGGCTATCTGCAGGGCGCGCTCCCAACCTAAGACAGACTCGTCAATGCCTGCGAATGGCAAGTGAATAAAGCCTGCTGTCGCCGTCACTGGAATTTCTTTGCCTTCGTGTATCACCGGCTTTTCGCCAATGACTTGTAACACTCGGCTGGTAAATTCAGGCAATTTAGCTTCCGCCATACCCGGTAAGTAAAGTAAGAACTCTTCACCGCCCCAACGCACGACTAGGTCGCTAGAACGCGCTAAGTTCGTTAAGCGTTCACTAAGGGCTTTCAATACAGTGTCACCTGCGGCATGACCATGTGTATCGTTAATTCGTTTAAAGTAGTCGACGTCGAGCAGCACTAGACCGTCCGGATGCTCAGGATTAGAATGACGCCGCTCATTTTTAGCGCGGTGCGTCATATGATCCTGCAATGCACGACGATTAAGTAACGCAGTTAGCGGGTCGCGGCGAGAATGAAACTCAAGCTGTTTGTTGGCGACTTTCAAGCGTAAATTCGCTCGGCGTGCAGCGCGATACAAGAAGGCAAGTAAAAACAAGCCCATAACAACCACCACACCAAAGAGAATAAAGATTTGCTGCTGCAGTTGTTTGTTTTCAATAATTTGTTCTTGCAGATCGTTACGTTGTTGCAGCAATTCGATTTGCTGCAGTCGGTCTTGCGCTTGGTAACGCACTTCGAGTTCACGCAAAGCATCTTCGCGCTCAGTCTGCGAAATCGTATCCCTTAGATTACGTTGTTCCAATAGAGTCTGCGCTTGTGCTTGGTACATGCCCGCACGCTCATAGGCCCGCGCAGCAAATTCTAGATGTTCATAAAACTCACCTGGTTCAGACAGGTTGCGCAACGCGTCTGTATGCTTACGAATCGCCTCAATACCAGAAAAGTCGTCGGTCATGACGGCGATGTAGCCAAGGTTGAACAAAACAACATGGGCGATTGCGACATCATCCCCTAATGCATCATGAGCCTCTAATAGTTCATAAGTCTCAAGCAGAATTTCTCGCGCTCGATCGTAGTTTTCTAATTCAATATAACTCGATGCAATATTATTTAAACTCGTGAAAATAACACCGGGCCATTCCATTTGTTCAGCCCACTCGATCGCTCGGCGGTGGCTAGCAATTGACGACTCGGTTTGCCCTAGCACACCTTCAATATAGCCCTTGCGAAGATACAATCCCGGCAAGAAGCCATAAAGTTCGCCTTCTTCAGCTTCCTGAATAGCTTGTACCGTCAAGTCCATAGCTAAATCATAATTGCGCAGCTGCAAATGAACTTGGGTGATTTGGCCGGTGAGCGCCACTCGCCGTGTTCGACGGCGATTATCTGTAGTTAAAGACAGCCACTCAAGTGACTGCAAACCGTGCTCCAGGGCACGTTGGTATTGACCATTACTAGAAAAAACTCCCAGAAGCACAATGTTTGTATAGTAGCCAATGCGGGGGTTTTGTACTTGATCAAGAATCATCGTGAGTTGTTCAGCAATAGCAAGCATCTCTGACGTTTGCTGTTGAAATTGACGCAACTCGAGCCAATTGACATAGTATTCTATGACGACGTCCGCAAACGGATGTTGCTCTGCAAACGGCAACAGTTCCACCAACAGTTCTTCTGCTTGCTCTAACTCTTGCAGCCGCAAAAACTCAAAGAACTGATAACTCTGCGCTCGCATGTAAGTTGATGGGTACTCACTCGCGCCAACCTCCTGCAAAATACGGGTCAGCTCGGCTTCTCGTTCTTCATCATCGACAAGGTTTAAATACAGATCGAGCGCTTCTTCTAAATCGCTGTGAATAATGGTGCGTTGTGCTTGGATCGGTTCAAACGAGAGTGTCAGTGGACCACTAAGCACCGCAGCGGCCGGCGCAGACCACAAGACAAGAATGAAGAGGGACAGTGCATATTTAGTTAAAATTGGCATAGAACTCCATCACATCCCTGTGCCGAGATTATTGTTTCGCAATTTACGAAATCGTTGTTATTGTTAAGCTTATGTTGTTTGTTTAGAAATACCAGATATTACCCAGCGGATCTAGTAAGGAATTCCTTTTATGGCTATCGAATCATTTGGTTCCGATACTCTTAGTGTACAAACTCTTTTACAAACGCTTACCGAACAGACAAAGCATTTGTATTCCGCCGACTCAGTGCCGCAATGGGTAACGATTTGCATTGCTATTCTCGTTGCTCTGTACACTCGCCGACGTATGTTAATTAAACTGGGTGAATCAGGTAGCGCGAGCTCTGGCTTAAGACGCTTAGCGTACCGGTCGTTAGAGCGAATTCTATGGCCGATAAGCATGCTGATCGTCCTCTGGGCAGGCCAGTTTGTGCTCCAGCTGTGGCTCGATGATACGCCAATTCTGAATGTTTTAGTACCGTTGACCAGTTCCTTTGCGGCCATTCGACTAATTGTCTATTTTTTGCGTAAGTCATTGAAAGGCGGTCCACTTTTAAAAGCTTCAGAGAGCCTGATTGCGGGGATCATCTGGGTGATCGTCGGCCTTTATTTACTCAACCTGCTGCCACAGGTAGTCGCCGCATTAGATGCCGTCGGTGTGAATTTAGGTGATTTTCGACTGTCTATTCTTTCGGGGCTAAAACTCTTTTTCCTGATTATTATTGCCTTGACCATCGCCGGTTGGATTTCGCATCTTCTTGAAATTCGTTTAGCAGAAACCAAAGCTCTTAACGCCAGTACTCGCGTTGGGCTCATTAAATTCATTAAATTTGCGCTCATTACCATTGCCGTCTTAGTCACTTTAAGCTCTGTCGGCTTTGACATGTCAACCTTCGCCGTCTTTGGTGGCGCTTTAGGCGTGGGGCTAGGTTTTGGCTTACAGCGCATAGCTGCAAATTTTATTTCGGGGTTTATTGTGATTTTTGACCGCTCGGTGAAACCTGGTGACGTCATTACCATTGGCGAACAATTCGGCTGGGTGCAAGAGCTACGCTCGCGTTATATTGTGTTGCGTAACCGGGAAGGGGTCGACACCTTGATTCCGAATGAGAACCTCATTACTTCTGAGGTCATCAACTGGAGCTATTCCGACACCAATACGCGGATTAAAATTAATGTTGATATTAGCTACGATGACGACCCTGAAGAAGCCATTCGAATCATGGAAGAATGTGCTTTGGTTTCCGATCGAGTGTTAAAAGATCCGGCACCAGTGGCTCGTTTAATGGAATTTGGTGATAACGGCATCCAACTGCAGTTGCGCGTATGGATTGCTGACGCAATGAACGGTTTTGAAGGCGTGCGCTCGCCGATTAAAATTGAAATTTTCAAGCGCTTCAAAGAGGCGGGTATCACCATTCCATTCCCACAACGAGATTTACATGTAAAGTCACTCACACCAGAAGTACTTGAGTCTCTTGAGCGGTTGATCCAACGACAGAAAGAGTCAGACGGCGGACAAAGTGAGCCCTAACCCGGCTCACTCACCTCAATTTGAATTTTCACAACATCGAGCACATCAAGTTCCAACGCTGCGTTAAAGTCGCGAAAGAGCAGGCTTTCGATCGTCTGATAAGGGCCCCGAATGCTTTTTAAACAATGCGCTTGATTGCGTCCTTGTAACTTACCGACATAAAGAAGATTATCAGCCAGCTGCAGCGCTTTCTCCCAGTCGAGTTGCGTTTCGTCAATGTCAGAAATAGGCAACATAACGGTCCCTATGGTCGCATGAACCGCAATTTCTCCAGTGTTATACACCACCGGCGCTTCGTTCAAGGCAATCAAAATGTTTTCGGTGAGTACTGTCGCTTCTGCTGCCGCAGCGCACGGCGCATAGATTAAAAATTCTTCGCCGCCCCAGCGAATGATATGAGCGTCTTCCCCGCAAACACTAATCAGCCGCTTAGCGACATCACGCAGTACTTCGTCGCCGGCAGCATGTCCAAGGGTATCGTTAATTTGTTTAAAATGATCGAGGTCGAGCAGCATCAAGACACTTGATGCTGGATGAGCTTGCTGCCGACGCGCTTGCATTAAGTTCTGGAAATGTCGACGATTACCTAATCCAGTTAAAGGATCGAGTAAAGCTTGTTGGTGCAAGCGGCGGTTTGCTTCATTGAGTTGCTGATTTGCCTTTCTTGATGTTCGGTATCCCATGGCAATCACAATCAACACCAACACTAAAACCAGAATCAGCAAAACACTGATACCTCGGACGAGTTGAGTATTCTGTAATTGCTGTTCACGTAATTGATTTTCGTGTTGTAACAAGGCGATTTGTTGCGCTTGGTCATGGGCCTCGTAGCGTGCTTGCATTTCCACCATGAGCTGCTCACGGTCAGAACGGAATAGACGTTGGCGGACATCATGGAGATCTAACAATGTTTTAGCTTGTTCTTCAAATAGCCCTGCTTCGCCGTAGGCGAGTGCTAAATAATAGAGAACTTCTGCTTCATCACGGCCGTTGCCATGACTAACGATGGCTTCGCGAATAGCCAGCATGCGGTCAATACCGGCTGCGTAATTGCCCCGTTTTACGTCGATGTTGGCTAAGTTAAACTCGACAAACTGCAGCTCTCGCAGGCGTTGCTCGGAATATGCGACTGTCCTTGCCTCGAGAAGTAATTCCTCTGCGGCATCAAAATCAGCGTCGTTAATCAGTTCGGAAGCCATATTGTTGCGCGCTATAATTTGAATGCGAACATCCTTTTCTTGTTCCGCCCAATATAATGCGTGCCGATAGGACTGAATGGCATCCGACCGCGACGTTAAATGCCCGAGCACATACCCCTGAACCAAGTATAAATCAGGTAACCGGTGGTGCACTTGATAGCGCAAGCCTTCGTCGATTGCGGACCGAACGATTGGCAAAGCGGCTTCGAAATTCTCAATCGTCGCATACAGCCGAGCGATGTGCATGTTTAGAAATTGCCGACGGCGAACGTTTTGCTGTTGGTCATCATTTACAATCGCCTGCTGGGCTCGCAAAAAGTGTTCGAGCGCCTGCTCGTGCTGTTGCGCATTGGCAAGTACTCGCCCAGCGACATTATGACCAAAAAATAGAATGCGAGGGTTGGTCACGTCATGACTATGACGTTCGAAATCCGCCACCGCGCGTTGCGCCAACTGGCGCTTGTTTTGCAGGTCGAAAATTTCCGCTTTTAACGCATAAACTTCAGCGATTGCGGCGACACTGTTGCCTCTTTCCGCATGTTCAAGCAGTTTTCGCGCAATTTCTTCTGCGGCATCATATGCTTTCTCTGCGTGCGCCAGCTCTAACGCTCGATAGCCCCACGCACGGACATAGGTGGAAACCGGTGTGGTCGGCGTAATATCGATTAAAAGCTGGGCAAAGCCTTGACGATCAGCTGGATACATACCTGGGCCGAGCAGCGCGTCAAGCTCAGCTTCTAATTCAAAGTCACGTTGCTCCAAGACTGTCACATTGGCCACCACAGGATACGACGGCAGTAAAAAGCTGCCAATCAACAGTGATCCCAGTGCGATGACCCGACACCATATGCGTAACAAATGAACAGTCCTTATTAACCAGCCAAGAAGTCAGTGTGAACGACGGTTGACCTCAGAGCAATGAATGCCCCCTACCCTAAGCGATCACTGGTCTGACAACAAGGGGTAAACCCTCAGTTGCGCTCAAGTGACGAGAATCCAAGATGATTTAATTTCATGCTCAGCATATCATTTAATGAACAATAGCTGAGTCTTGTAAGTTTTCAAATCAAAATTACACAAACGTCAATTAAGCCACTTCCTGAATAGTAATCAAAGGTGCCATACCATATTTAGCGCGCGCTCGATCACAGGCTGGATTCGACCCATCTAAACTGATAGCAAAATCACGACACGGACTCGGTCGGTCACCATAAATCGAACAACCCACGACGCCGCCAATGTCGCCTTGTAAGGCGACACAACGAGGGGTCGAACTATTGGTTCCGCGCATACAACGATAAAATGAATTGATTTGCTCGGTGAGCTCTGCCGGAACATAGCCATTTGGGGCGTCATTGCCTTCAGCCCAATAAAAAGACACACGAAAATTCGCGCAGCAGGCGCCACACGTTACACACGGATTAGTTGCACTCATGTAATTACACTCAATACCCAACGACAGAAACCATTGAACATCAAGCATGTTGCCGGTCGGCAAATGTTGAAGTGGCGGAATTATATGCAATAGGCGGGTCGCTTGAATAGTGGCTGAGGTTGAAAATCAACACAAAATATTAGGAATCTGGCGCAAGCAACGGTAGAATTCTGACCACTTAAAATTTAGCCTTGCTCGGGTAAGTCATGATAAATTGACGGCATTGCTCAACGACATTGCTCAACAACATCGATCAACAGCAATGCCACCGCTTCGGCGCAAGCACATTCATTGTTAGACAGGATTTAATTATGGGTCGCGCGTTTCAAAACCGAAAAGATTCGATTGCCAAAACAGCTACGACAAAAAGCCGAATTTACAGCAAATATGGTCGTGAAATTTATGTAGTCGCGAAAAGTGGTGGTACTGACCCCGCAGCGAACTTGTCATTACGGGGTTTAATTGACCGCGCCCGCAAAGACCAAGTACCAGCCCACGTGATCCAGAATGCGCTCGACAAAGCGTCTGGCGTCGGCGGCGAAGACTATTCTCCTGCCCGTTACGAAGGATTTGGTCCTGGCAACTGCATGGTTATCGTTGAGTGCTTAACTGACAATCCAAATCGAACAGTTGGTGAAGTGCGCAACTGTTTCACCAAAACCAAAACCAAACTTGGTGCGCCGGGCTCGGTTGCTCACATGTTTGATCATTGCTCGATTTTCAAGTTTGCCGGTGACGACGAGGACGCAGTGCTCGAAGCGCTCATGGAAGCCGATGTAGACGTCACAGACGTTGAAGCTGAAGACGGAAAAATTACTGTATTCGCACCGAATACTGAGTATGCGAAAACCAAGCAAGCACTCTTAAGCGCCTTTGAGGGTATTGAATTTGAAGTCGACGAAATTCAATTCGTACCACAAACCATGATGGACTTGCCGGCTGAGGATTTACCTATGATGGAAAAATTCCTCGATATGCTCGAAGATTGTGACGACGTTCAGCGCGTATTTCACAACGCACAGTGGTAACTCAGGCGCATTAAGTCGACCTACTTAAGGCGACCCTTCGAGTGAAATAACGATATAAAAAAGGGCTGCGAAACAATTGCAGCCCTTTTTTTCGAGCTAGCTGCCTTAAACTTCCGCAAATAGCACTTCCAGCCGGTGCATAAAACGAGCAATATCAGCGCCATCCATCAAGGCATGGTGACCATGCACTGAAACCGGCATTACTTGTTTCTGTACTAGGTCTCCAGCAGCATCAAAAGCTGGAACCTTGGTGACCTTGCCGACCGATATTTTTGGACAGCTATCGCTTGTCGAGAAACGCCGAGCATGGCTTAAGGCGGTAAATTTCACCCATGGAACAGCTGAAAAGTGAATAACATTGTCGGTACCATTCGAAGGCTCTAGGTCTGTTCGTGCCCGCACCCGGGCAAATTCAGCTTCAGCACCGCGAGCAAACTCATGGAAGTCTTGCACAAAAGGAATGAACGAAAAACCAAAGCTACCGTCGGCTCGGTCGACTGTCGCCCCCATTGCCACCTCGTCGTAAACCGCAACCTGCTCACCTTCAAGTCGATAGCGAAACGATTCTATCTCATTCACCACTTGAGCAATTTTATGCACGTAAAACAGGTAAAATGACTGATTTTGCGCCTTACACCATTGCAATACGCGACCACAATCAATGTCGACGCAGAGGCCAAAGAATGGCTCGTCAAAATGTCGATAAAACTCGAAGTGTGCTTGGCGATTCCAACTCTTTAAATCTAGATAGGTCTTCATCTCGGCTCCGTAAAAAGCTACCGAGGCATAGCAACCTCGGCAGCTAAAAACTACTAATGGTCCGGCATACTAACAAATAAGGTGACTAGCGCAATAGAGCCTAAATATTGAAATGAGCCTTCTAGCGACCCACCCCCAAGCGGCGTTTGCCACATTTGAAAGAACGCACCGCCGAGAACTGTAAATAATCCAAACCAAACCAACAGTGCGATACCAGCGCCCAGATACGCAAAGTATTTCGACTCATTAAATAGACTGGCCTCCTCACGCCGTGCACGCAACATTGCAAATGCACCTGCAAGCGCCACAATTCCGGCGAGCGCTTCAAGGGTGATAATCAAGATGAGGCAAATCCAAACAATGACCGATGATTCAATCGCAAAAAAGAAGGTATTGGGATAGATCTCATGTCCAGCGTTGCTAAAGACCGCTGCAACAAAACCGTGTGCGGCATCTAAGTTGGCGATGTTCTGCAAGGCGTAAAACAAACACATGAAGCCAATTGCTGCGACGAGTAGAATTTTAATAGTACGTAAAGCCATGGTTCTTCTCCATTTTCTTGTTATTGAGAGAAGAAGTGAATACTGCGTGCCAGTCAGTTTAGGCTTCCACTCCTATGGCAGATATTTCTGCCTAGTGAGGAGTCCAACTTAACCTCCAATTGTTAATTCTGTGTTACTGCTTCTGTGCTAACATAGCGAACTACACTACAATTGTACAATATCACCCGCAACCACCTCGAGGAAACCTATGGCATTCACAGGAACTAGGCATTTCACAATCAAAGCCATGTTAGCCTTACTGCTATTTTTTTGCGCAAGCATTTCCGCTCAGGAAACGTCTACCAAGAGCACCGTATCGAAAGACAGTATGACAAACGGATATGACGAGCAACTGGCTGCTGAGCTAGGGGCCGACGACTATGGCATGCGGCTTTACGTTCTCGCTTTTTTGGAAACCGGCGATGCAACCGGTCTGAGTCAAGAAGAGCGCATGCAATTGCAGCGTGGGCACATGGCAACTATTAATCAACTCGCTAATGAGGGTCATCTCGTTCTAGCTGGCCCTTTTGTGAATGGCGGTGATCTCCGCGGGCTCTATTTATTTGCAACCAGCGATGTGCAAGAAGCACAAGCGTTGGCCGCTCGTGACCCTGCGATTCAAAAAGGTGTGTTTAAATTACGCATGACACAATGGTATGGCAGCGCCGCACTGTTAACTGTTCCCGCAACCCACGAGCGCATACAAAAACAGCAGCCCTAGGCTGCTGTTTTTGTCGTGACGAAAAGACTATGGACGCGGCCCAAATACCGCCTCCAACATGTTCGGTTGCGGCATACCTCGAATCACTTGGACATGATTATTATTGTCTCGGTAGTACACCACAGGTGTGGCGCTAATACCGAGTTCGCGAATAATGCGGTGATTATCACGAATGACGTCATTACCAATTCGCACAAAACGCGGCGTCGCTTCGATGCCACCGCGGTTTAAACGCGCTAAATGTTGTTCTAACGCCGCCGTCGGATCCGGTGCCCCCATAATTGCGGCTGCTTGGGTAAGGCTTTCTTCACGAATAATTCCGACCATTAAGTGCCGCAATTGAACTAACCCGGCATCTATCCAAGGCTGTGCCGCTTCGCGGAAACGATGACAATACGGACAATTTGGGTCGGTAACCGTGTAAATCACCCGCGGTGCATTAACATCGCCGTCTTGCACTAATTTAGCATTGGCCATCAAATTCCAAGCACGTTCCTGTTCAGGACCAATCACAGCCTGATACAAGGGTTCTGCTGCGATATCTTCACCAGCAAGATTCAACAAGTTACCAATAAGTACATGTTCCCCGTCTGGGGTTAAATAGAGAGCGATGGCTTGGCCTTGAAAACGCGCTGCATAACCGACAAGCCCACCCGGAGCTTCAAAGGTATCAACGATGGTTAGTCCCTGCTGAGCAAGCATCTCGATAGGCTTCGGTAAGCTCTCGGCGAGCGTCTGGTTAAACATGAAAGTGCTCGCAGCAACAACTCCGATACCCCAAGAATTTAAGCGCATGCATGACTCCTTTTACAACTGCATTGATGTGATGAACTTTGCATCATACGGAAATCTATTAAACATTCAAATTTCCTAATGAAAACAATTCATTTGGAAAAATACGCAGACTGGAATAATTTCGCTATAGTTGCGTTTATCTAAAACAATAGTTGCGTTTATCTAAAACAAAAACAACTTCATACAGGTAAGGATATGAAACTTTTCCTAGCTCGAGCCACTTTCTGTGCTTTGGCAGCACTCATGACACTGACTGCTTGTAACCAAGCGGAATCGCCAAAATCTGCAACGGACACCCAATCGACGAACCACTATCAAACGGTTCTTGAGTCGATCTACAGTGCCGACATGCCTGGCGCAACCGTTGTCGTTTCGCGGCAGAATGAAATCCTCTTCTCCGGTGCAGTCGGTATGGCCGACATGGAGATGGCGGTACCGCTGAGCGAACACAGTATCATGCGACTGGCGTCGGTGACCAAGCAATACACGGCGGCAGCTATCATGAAACTGATCGAAGAAGGTCATTTAGCGCTGGATGATACTTTAGAAAAGTTTTGGCCTGAAAGCCGTTATAAGCACGTCACCATTCACCAATTGCTCAATCACAGTTCAGGCATACCGAGCTACACCAATATACCTGGGTACGTCACCGGCGACCCGATGCGCCGCCATGTCAGCACCGCAGATCTGCTCGAAACATTTATGGACCTCGAGCCCGACTTCCCAGCTGGGACTGCGTTCCGATACAACAATTCCGGCTATGTTTTGTTAGGGGCAATTATTGAAAAGTTAAGTGGCAACGCATGGGACGAGTATATTGCCGAGGCTTTGCTGGCGCCAATTGGTGTTGAGCAAACACGCTATTTTGGCAGTGAGCCGATTCTGCGTCATCGTGCCCGTGGTTACCAAATTGATACCGAGCAAGGCGTTGTCAATGCGCCTTGGATCAGCCTTAGCCAGCCACACGCAGCAGGAGCGCTAAAAGCCACAGCGCTAGAAGTCGACCGTTGGCAACGAGCGCTGCACCAAGGTGAAGTCTTACAGCCAGAAAGCTATGCAGCCATGATTCGTGAAGACGAAATCACCGGTGAATATGGTTACGGGTTACTCGTAGGCTCTTTAGCTGGCATGCCGATGATCAGTCATGATGGCGGTATTCATGGCTTTAATACTTCAGCCGTTTGGTTACCGGACGCACAGGTGTCTGTCGTTTTTTTAAGCAATTTTGCGGGTCATCAACCCATGCCAGCAACACTTGCCTACCGCTTAGCAGCGTACGCGGCAGGGCAGCCATTCCCCATTGAAGAAGACCGCATCGAGTTACCGGTGGAAACCCTAGAACGCTACCACGGCACCTATCAGATAAATGCAACGACACAGCGCACTTTGCAGGTTCGTGATGGTCAGCTATACAGCCAGCGCCAAGGCGGCACTGCCAGCCGAGCGCAGCCGATTAGCGAAACCACGTTTGTTCTCGATGGCTCATTAGCCTATTTTACAATGGTGCTAGCGGATGATGGCGCTGTCAGTGGGGTAAATTTTTTCCAAGTGAACAGCGCAATACCTGAGTTTGCCGAGCGCGTTAGCGACCAAGTCTCAACTCGTCAACGCGCAGAACTTTCAGCCGAGCAGCTGCAGCGCCTACTGGGCGCCTATGAGTTACAACCGGGCTTTGTGATTACCTTGCGCCTCGAAGGCGAACAGTTACTTGCGCAAGCAACTGGACAAGGTGCATTCCCAGTGTATCCAGAAAGCGCAAGCCGGGTTTACAACGCGGAAATAGGAATTGAGATGGAATTTACCTTGCCTGCTGAAGGGCCAGCAACAAGCTTAACCTTATTTCAGTCAGGTTTAGAAATTCCCGCTCCGCGCATCAGTGAGTAAATACACACATTAACGACTAAAAGTACAAAGGCCGCTGCATCAAGCAGCGGCCTTTTTTATCAGACGAGATCTTCCATTACAGGTGACGGATAATTTCCCGCGCATGGGCTTCGCCGCGTGAAGAGGCATCGCGCACTAGGCGCTCTCCTTCTGCCCGCACTTCAGCAGTACCACCATAAGTATACATTTGCATGCCGTAATAGGTTTGTGTAATGAGGTCGTCACGAGCAATTAAATGATCAGCCCATTCTTTACGACCATAGCGCATTGCTAAATAACGCTGCGCTTGGACATGCCCACCGCGCGCCGCACGCTCAAGCCACATTTGCACATCGACACTGCGCAGCTCGGGCGCGTCGTAGTTATTGTCTTGTGCTAAAGCTGCTAAATTGGCCAAAAAGAATTGGTTCTGAGCAATACCTGCGGTCGCAAGCGGTAAAACACGAATATATTCGTTTTTCATGTCTTGAATGAATTGCGCTTCATCGTCAAGCGAGAATGTTAACCGCACTGCGCGCACCAGCACTTGCTCGCCACGCTCAAAGCGCCAGCTGCCTTCAGTACGCTTGAAACTACGGAAAATACCCGGATGAACTGTATTTACTGGTACTGAAGTAATCACTCGGCCATTTGGCGCGGTAATTTGCAGCAAATCTAACCAACTTTGAATACCTTGACGAGCGGCTTGCGCTGGGTAATCCGGAGCATTTCGGCGAGTCGGTGCTGGTAGTTGGAAGTCACGACGCGGCCATTGTTCAGCATCGAACGGAACAATCACAGCCGCTTGTAGTTGCGCAACCTGCGCACTCACTTCAGCAAGCTCTTCGGCGTTCAAGTGCGGCTCGATTTGTTCGGCAATCGAAGCGGCGCCAGGATGCCCCCATAATTCTGCAGCCTTAAAAAAAGCCAGCGATTTAACTGGGTCGTACTCAGTACCTGCTCCTTCAATCGCAAGTAAGCCTAGGTTGTAGGCAGCGTCTGGACTACCCAGATCAAGAAACTTACGAAATTGATTATAGGCAGCAGCAAACTCTTGATTCGCAAGAGCACTAACAGCCTCGAGCATAGTGCCTCGCTCTTGTTCGGCACGAACGTCCGTGACTTGCACGGTTAATAGGCCAACTGCTAACGCAGTCGCTGTCACCAAGGTCGAAAATTTCTTCACAGTAAGCTCCTTTAGTCTGGTGTTAGCCCCAGTTTGTTACCTGATTGTTAATTAATTCTAGATAAATTTAAAGACCTTGTATAAAAAATACCTTGACTCAAAGAATTACATATGTAATCAATAGATAAATTACAATTGTAATCGGAGTTGTTCATGGTTGAAGTAAGCAATGCAGAATTACATGTCATGCAAGTATTGTGGAAACACTCGCCACAATCTGCTCAGGAAATTGTTGCGCAATTGCAGCAAGAGTTTGATTGGCATGAGAAAACCATCAAAACCATGCTGAATCGGTTAACCCAAAAGCAAGCGATAACCTTTACCAAACAAGGTCGCAGCTACCTGTACTCGCCTGCAGTTTCGCAGCAAGCCTATCAGCAACAAGCAAGTCAAAGTTTCGTGCAACGGCTGTTTGCTGGCAAGGTCACGCCCCTCGTCGCTCACTTTGCTGAGAAAGGAAAGCTGAGCGACAGTGATATCGATGAACTCAAGTCATTGATCGCTAAACTCGAGGACAAACAATGATTAACTCAATAACAACCAGCCTTTGGTTAGTCGCCATAGCCTGTGCCGTATTGCTTCTTTGCCGGGGGCCCGTCTTACGTGTACTCGGGCCGCGGGTTCAGTATAGTTTATGGTTCGCGGTTCCAATCGCCGCCTTAATCCCGTGGCTACCGCGCATGCCAGTGCAGGAGTTGGTGCCGTTACAATTTAGTGTGACACCGGGCGTTGTGCAAAATGCTGATAGCTACATTGCCACGCAGTCCTATTTAGGGGTGTGGATTTGGGCAATTGGCACACTTGCGCTCATCGCTTGGATGCTGACGACAACGCTGATCTTTTACCGGCGTCTGCGTGCAAACAACAACATTGAGACAGCACAAAACCTGCCGTTACAGGCGTGTCAGCTGAATCAAATTAGCTCACCCGCTATTATTGGCTTGTGGCGGCCAAAATTGCTGCTGCCAGTCGATTTTCAGCAGCGTTTTTCGCCGCGCCAACAAGAGCTGATTATCGAACATGAGCGTCTGCATTGGCAGCGAGGCGACCTTCATTTTAATCTTCTTGCGTACATCCTGTTAGCAGCCAACTGGTTTAATCCACTCGCGTGGTTAGCCTATCGCCACTACCGGCAAGACCAAGAACTCGCTTGCGACGCTGTCATTCTCGCGCGTAACCCCGACGATACGAAAACCTACGGACAGGCCTTGCTTGCAAGTAGCCTGACAAATTACCAACCTAGCCAAATCGCTTTCACATTTGGCACACCGCACCTTAATCAATATGGAGCTCATCCCATGAAACAACGTTTACAACATCTCGCTAGCCAGAAAGGCTACAGTTCGTGGCCGCTTGTTGCTGTGCTGATTACTGCGGCAGCAACCTGGTTATTTTTATTTAATCCAGCAACTACCGAGCAATTTACAACCACAGCCGCTGAAGCGGTCGAACGCCCAACACCGACCCCGATCGTCCGGGTTAATCCGCGCTATCCTGCTGAGGCTGTTGAGCAAGGGCTAGAAGGCATGGTTCAGCTACGCTTCGATATCACCAATGAAGGCACAACCGAAAACATTTGGGTGGAAGTGTCACGCTCAAACGAAATTTTCCATGACGCCGCGGTCGATGCACTGAAGCGCTGGCGTTTTGACCCACGCCATCAAGGGCGTGACTATCAAGTTGCTATTGCTTTTGAGATGCCATAGCACTCAATCCAGAAATAATCGTTGGTATTAACGATATGCACAAGCCGCCGAATCAGGCGGCTTTTTGTCGCAGACTATTGGTAGGTACTTATCTTGCTGAACCTTTAAAACGTCTGTTTAATACAAGTTCTTGCTATTGATAGAGAAAATCTATTAACGCAAACGATTCTATAAGTTTGTGAGAACTAGAACCTGTTGCTATACCTATAGGTGTAATTTTTTCAGGACGTCCATTTTTGGAGGAAGATCATGAGTGAGAATAAAAGTTCAGGCAAATGCCCAGTCATGCACGGTGCTAGCACAAGCATGGGTGGCGCGGGTACCAAAAATCAAGACTGGTGGCCGAATCAATTAAATCTGAAGATCCTGCATCAAAACGACAAAAAGTCGAATCCCCTTGGCGAAGATTTTAACTATCGCGAAGCCTTCAAGTCGCTCGACCTCGCCGCTGTTAAAAAAGATATCGAAGAAGTTTTAACAACGTCACAAGACTGGTGGCCTGCGGACTATGGTCATTATGGCCCATTCATGATTCGGATGGCATGGCACGCAGCGGGAACTTACCGTATGGGTGACGGCCGCGGTGGTGCTGCAACCGGTAACCAACGATTTGCTCCGCTCAATAGCTGGCCAGATAACGGTAACCTCGATAAGGCTCGTCGTTTACTGTGGCCAGTGAAAAAGAAGTATGGCAACAAACTATCATGGGCTGACCTCTTTATTTTAACTGGTAACGTAGCACTTGAGTCGATGGGCTTTAAAACCTTCGGTTTCGGCGGTGGTCGCGAAGACATTTGGGAACCAGAAGAAGACATCTACTGGGGTGCTGAAACTGAATGGCTAGCCACCAGTGACAAAGAGAATAGTCGTTACTCAGGTGAGCGCGACCTTGAAAATCCGCTTGCTGCCGTGCAAATGGGTCTTATTTATGTCAACCCAGAAGGTCCTGACGGCAATCCAGATCCACTTGGGTCAGGTAAAGACGTGCGCGAAACCTTTAAGCGTATGGCGATGAACGACTACGAGACGGTAGCACTAACTGCAGGTGGACACACTTTCGGTAAAGCACACGGTGCTGGCGATGCTAAGCACGTTGGTCCAGAGCCTGAAGCTGCACCGATTGAAGCGCAAGGCTTGGGTTGGCTAAGCACTTATAAGAGCGGTAAAGGTGCTGACACGATTACCAGTGGAATCGAGGGCGCTTGGACTCCAACGCCAACGAAATGGGATAACACTTATTTCGACGTGTTATTCGGCTACGACTGGGAACTCGTAAAGAGCCCAGCTGGCGCTTACCAATGGGCACCGAAGCAGTTAGCGAAAGATCATCATGCGCCTGATGCAGCCGACGAAACAAAGCGTGTTGGTCTGATGATGACAACTGCTGATATGTCGATGAAATTGGATCCTGAATATCGCAAGATTTCTGAGCATTTCCACAAAAACCCAGACGAGTTTGCCGATGCGTTTGCTCGTGCTTGGTTTAAGTTAACTCACCGCGACATGGGTCCAAAATCACGCTATTTAGGCCCAGAAGTTCCGGCAGAAGATTTAATTTGGCAAGATCCAGTACCAGCTGTTGACCATGATTTAATCAACGCAGCGGATATCAAGGCACTAAAAGCGGAGCTACTGAGCTCAGGCCTCGGTATTTCTGAGCTAGTTTACACCGCTTGGTCATCGGCATCGACCTTCCGTGGTTCGGATGCTCGTGGTGGTGCAAACGGTGCTCGGATTCGCCTTGCGCCACAGAAAGATTGGGACGTAAATCAGCCTGAACAGTTGAAAAAGGTTCTGGCGAAATTGGAAGGTATTCAATCGGCATTTAACAGCAAGCAAAGCGGTAATAAGAAAGTCTCGCTTGCAGACCTGATTGTGCTTGGTGGTGCTGCGGCAATTGAGAAAGCAGCGAAAGATGCTGGTTTCAATATTACCGTACCATTTAATCCTGGCCGCACTGACGCAACTGACGAGCAAACCGATGCTGAGTCATTTGACGTGCTGAAACCAGAAGCAGACGGCTTCCGCAACTACTTGCCGAAACGCTTTACGGTATCAGACGAAGAAATGCTGATTGATCGTGCGCAACTGTTGACCTTAACTGCACCAGAAATGACCGTGCTTGTTGGTGGTTTACGAGTACTTGACGCCAACTACAAAGGTTCAAAGCATGGTGTCTTTACCGACAAACCAGGCACATTAACCAACGATTTCTTTGTTAACTTAACCGACCTCGGTACTGAGTGGAAAGCTGCATCGAACGACGGTTCTGAGTACGTTGGTATTGACCGGGCAACTGGCAAAGAGAAGTGGAAAGGCACACGTATCGACTTACTCTTTGGCTCGAACTCACAGCTTCGTGCGATTGCTGAGGTGTATGCACAGGACGACTCGAAAGAGAAGTTTGTGAATGACTTCGTCAAAGCTTGGAACAAAGTGATGGAAGCGGATCGTTTTGATTTACGCTAATCAAGCAACCCGCTAAAGCAAGCAAAAACAAAACCGGCACATAAGTGCCGGTTTTTTATAGCATTTGCGTTTTGCCGGACGATGCATGGTGCTGCATCGATGCAACTTAACGCATAGTCACAAACTCTTCAGCGCTGGTCGGATGCAATGCCACAGTTGCATCAAAATCGGCTTTGGTAGCTCCCATTTTAATCGCCACGGCAAAGCCTTGAAGGATCTCATCCATACCTTCACCAATGCCATGCAAGCCCACTACTTTTTCATCCTCACCAACACAAACGAGCTTGAAGTGACTCAGTTCACGATACGGTGTAATAGCGTTATACATAGCCGCAAAGCCTGACTTATAGACTTTTACTTGCTCTTCGCCGTACTGTTCAACAGCTTCAACTTCCGTTAAGCCAACCGTCCCGATCGCTGGGTGACTGAACACAATAGTCGGAATCAGGCTGTAATCCATATGAGCGTCTGGCATTTCTGGATTGAAGAGTCGCTCAGCAAGCATCCGACCGGCCTTGATTGCAACTGGTGTCAACTGTGCTTCACCGGTAATATCACCGACTGCATAAATACCATCAACGTTAGTATTTTGGTATTTGTCGGTACGAATAAAGCCATACTCATCGGTTGTTACACCAGCCGCTTCGAGCCCAATCTTATCGGTTGCTGGCTCTCGACCAATTGCCCAGATTAAGCAGTCAACATCGGTGAGCTGTTCATTATTCACAGTCACAACCGTTAACGTGCCATTGTCATTCTTGCGCACTTCCTTAACTTCGGAGAAACCGTGAACGGTCGGTCCGTGACGCTCCATTAAACCCATTAAGGTGTCGATAATATCGCGGTCAAAGCTACGTAATGGCCGGTCTTGACGCACGAGTAAATGGGTGTCCGTGCCTAATGCACTCAAAACGCCAGCGATTTCCACCGCGATATAGCCAGCACCCACGACAACCGCTTTCTTTGGTTGTTCGGTCAGCGCAAAGAAGCCGTCAGAATCAATTCCATGCTCTGCTCCCGGCACCGCTGGAATGGTCGGCCGCCCGCCCACAGCAATCGTGATATGGTCAGCAGTAATACGCTCACCATTCACTTCCACTGCATTAGGGCCAACAAACTTTGCAAACCCTTCAATGTACTCAACTTGGTTACCCGCAAAGCCGCGATGATAAGCACCGTGAATTCGTTCAATGTACGCTTCGCGGTTCTTCACCAAAGTCGCCCAGTCAAAACCATTTTGTTCGAGCTGAAATCCATAAGCGCTACTGTATTTAATCGCTTCAGCAATGTGAGCACCGTACCACATGACTTTCTTCGGCACGCAACCCACGTTCACGCAGGTACCACCAACGGCCTTGGCTTCAATTACGGCGGCCTTTGCGCCGCGAATTGCTGCTCGATTGGCTGAGGCAATACCACCGCTGCCGGCACCAATACTTAAATAGTCATAATGTTTGGTCATTCCATCATCCTTACAAAATTACTGCTACATTTAATTCAAAAGCGATACTTGCCTCAGCTTTAACGCTTGAACGAGACAAAATTGCTCGAATTGTAACATAGAGTCTTTAGCAAAAACTTTACGAGAAAATCGATAAGCCCTATCTAGACCTTGCGTCAGGATTCGGGCAATCTAAAACTTCAACTCACATAGATGTGAAACATGGAATGAAAGCTGTGCAAATAATTTGGCTATTCAGTGCCTGTGTTGTCAGTATGCACCCGCTAAGTGTCGCTGCCGCACATGCTGAGCGGGTTCCTGATACGGAACAGCGCCAGCAATCTGCGAGCGAAAAAGAACAAAAGGACGACCCCAAAAAAAACCAAGAAGACGACGAGCCAGAGCTTGAGTTATCTTGGTTAGACTCGCTCAAATCCGGTGTCGAATACTCTGTCGATGGCACTGCGCGCTGGTTTGACAATTTCTTTGGCGATAACCGCAGCTTCGATGAAACCGGTCGCGCGCAAGGTCGATTGTCCATAGAGCCGCAGTGGAGCGAATATGAGGGCTTCAAATTAGGATCTAGTCTGCGCGTTGAAGTGCCCTTGCCCAACACCAAGAATCGTTTTTCAGCAATCGTTGGGCGCACCAGTGTGGACGACTATAGCTTCGGCGAACCAAATTACCGCCGCTCATCCATTTTCAGTTCGGTACAAGGCGACGAGGAGTGGATTCTTGGTCTCGGTTTTAACCCAAATCAAGGCGAAACCAATCGTTTAAGTTTTAGTGCGGGCGTACGCCGCGGGCTGAAAGGCGACCTGTATACCCAAGGACGTTACATTTACCAACAGCGACTGACCGACCATCAGCAATTGCGGTCGCGAACTAGTCTGTTTTGGCGCGATAGCGACGGTTTTGGCGTGTATCAAGGCCTTGACTGGGAATTTAGTCCCGACCCTGCTTGGTTGTCACGTTATGCAGTTGACGTCACACGAGCCGAGCGCATCGACGGTTACCGCTGGGGATCAAGCGCGTCGCTCTACCATGTCTATGCCGAAGAACGTGCGGTTGCCACAGAGATTTTTTACCGCGGTGAAACTAAAGCTGAAGTGCCCGTGCGCGATTATGGTTTTCGATTAATACACCGTAGTCGTTTTAAGCGTGACTGGCTGTATTTTGAGGTTTGGACCGGCATGCACTGGCCACGTCAGGAGTTGATTGAACGCAGACGTGGCTCGTGGCATGTTGGGATAGAATTCGAAATGTGGTACGGCGACTAGCTCGTAAAGTCAGAAACGTCTAAGTCTTCATTGAGGTCGATTTCTACCGCTGCACGGTCGCGCAACAATTGAATTGTACCTTCAATGCCGTTCTGGCGCAGTGAAGCTTCCATTTCAGAGCGTTGTGCGTTAAGCATGCTCACACCTTCAGCAACGAGATCAAAAGCCATCCACGGTGCTTGCGGATTACGACGCTGCATTTGGAATTCAATACGAATTGGCGGGCGACCACCTTCTTCAATCAATTGCGCACGCACAGTAACGCGACGCTCATTTTCAAAATTACCTGCCGGCGCAAAAACAATCCGATGTTTGTTTTCATCATACTGGGTAAATACGCGAGCATAAGTGGTTACGAGGTAATCACGAAAAGCCGCAACGAAGTCATTTTGCTGCTGCTCATTTAAGCGTCCCCAATTGCGTGCCATTACTGCGCGTGCAGCGAATTGATAATCCGAATAAGGCAACAACTCTTGAGCCATAATCTCACGCAGGTAATTTGGGTTGGCCTCGATGGTTTCGCGCTCTTCAGCGATCCGCTTGGTCATGCGCTCAGACACTTGCTCGAGCAACTTGAACGGGTTCGAGGTGTCAATTTCCTCAGCTTGCACGGTCTGCATTGCCGGTGCGATCAACAAGCACAGGGCCATTGCTAATAACATCAGCGGCTGGTGCATTCGTTTCATGGTTCTACTCCATTCTACTTCGGTGTGTTTGTTAGACCTGCTATGTACGCAAGTTCACCGCAATACGTTCAGATTTACGCAATATTATCGCAAAAAGAGGAATGCCCTGCACTAGACCAAATGTATAGAAATGTCAGCAGTACAAGAGCTATGCCAAATGGCGTCGATTACGACGCCAAGGCAAAGAAGAAGCCTGCAATACAGGCACTCATGAGGTTGGCAAGAGTTGCCGCGAGGAGCGCACGCATGCCGAGGGTAGCAATGTCTTTGCGCCGCGACGGAGCCATACCGCCTAAGCCACCAAGAAGAATTGCGATCGAGGAGAAGTTAGCAAAACCGCACAACATAAACGTGATAATAACTTGGCTTTGCATGCTCATTTGATCTTTGTACTGAGCAAAATCGAGGTAAGCAACAAACTCATTGATGACCAATTTTTGACCAATAAAACTACCAGCAACTTGTGCTTCTTCCCATGGAATACCCATGATGAAAGCCAATGGTTGGAAAATGAAGCCAAAGATAAGCTGCATGGTCAGGTCTTCATTACCGACGAAGCCACCAAGCCAACCGAGAATACCGTTGATCATGGCAATTAAGGCCACAAACGCGAGCAACATGGCACCCACGTTAAGCGCCAACTGCATACCGCTCGAAGCGCCCGATGCGGCAGCGTCAATCACATTGGCACGACGCTCTTCAGTCGGTACATGGGAAAGTTCGTTATTTGGTTCTTCGGTTTCTGGGACAATAATTTTTGCCATCAGAAGTGCACCTGGTGCAGCCATAAAGCATGCAGCAATTAGGTACTTCAGCTCAATACCGAGGCCTGCATAGCCTGCCAAAACTGAACCAGCAATAGACGCCAAACCACCAACCATAACCGCAAATAACTCAGAGCGAGTCATATTCGGAATAAATGGCCGCACAACTAACGGTGCTTCGGTCTGGCCGACGAAAATATTTGCTGCCGCAGACATCGACTCTGGACGGCTGGTACCGAGCAGCTTTTGAAGCGCACCACCAATCAGGTTAATAACTTTGGTCATAATGCCAATGTGGTACAGAACAGAGATTAATGCTGAGAAAAAGATAATGACGGAAAGCACGTGAATGGCAAAAATAAAGCCTTGTGAGTAATTCCCTAAGTCACCGAATAAAAACGAGATGCCCGCACCGGCAAAATCAATCACCGCAGCAACGCCAAAGGCAATATTCCCAAGGATTTCCTGCCCTACTGGCACATACAATACGAAAGCGCCTAAGCCTGCTTGCAGAGCAAAAGCAAAGCCTACCGTGCGCCAACGAATATTTTTCCGGGCCGTCGAAAATCCGAAGGCCACTAATAGCAACACGGCCATTCCAATCAGGCTAATCATGCATTCTTATCCTTTAGGTCGTTCTTATTCTGTTTCTGAGTGACCGAGCTTACCACTACTCTGCCAATAACTGTCGAATTTTTGTTTTAATAATATCGATGGCGATTTCGTTCTGTCCACCGCGAGTGACGACTAAGTCGGCAAACTGCTTCGATGGAAAAATAAACTCAAAAAATGCCGGACGAACATATTGCTCGTATTGCTCAGTAATTGAACTGAGCGAGCGGCCGCGTTTTTCGATATCTCGGTTGATACGACGCAGTAGACAAATATCGAGAGGCGTGTCCATAAATACTGAAATATCAAACTGCTCACGTAATTGCGGGTCACACAACAACAAAATGCCTTCAACCAAAATAACACGCGCGGGCGTGACGGTAATGGTCTCTTGTAAACGAGTATGCTCTTTGTAGCTGTACTGCGGCATTGCCACAGCGTTACCTGCGCGCAGCTGGCGCAAATGTTCTGCTAAAAGTTCATGTTCAAACGCACTAGGGTGGTCATAATTGGTGAGAACGCGCTGTTCAAGCTGCAAATGACTTTGATCACGGTAATAAGCGTCTTCTGACAACACAGAAATTCGCTCACCGCCAAGCTCTGCCACAAGCTCCTGATAAACCGTTGAAGCAAAAAGGCTTTTCCCTGACGCCGACGGACCGGCAATAGCAATAATGGTTGTTTTTCCCACAAGTAACCCTATGTAAAGCAGCACCAAAAACGACAGCTTCGCAGTTGAAGCCCCGGCATTATCCCGAATTATGACGCATTTATAAACATGAAATTCGTAATTTCGCGACAAATCACCGCCAAACCGCCGCTTTTTCTCCTCAAATTACTTGCTCTGCTGAAATCACTCGAGCTCGTCGTAACCCCATGGGGCTGGCGGAATGTCTACTTCTTGGCTGAGGTCGAAATCCACGCGCCAAGTCCAGTCACCGTCTGCCATGGTGCCATAAGAATAACGCTTACCCGGTTCTAACTCGATGCGCCAACCAAGCACTTCACCCTGTTCGCCAGTACGTTCAGTAAAAATAAACAGTTGTTGGTTAGCGCTTCCAGGGGTCACCGTCGCGCCACCATAGCCTGTATCGTCCGACTCTTTACCGTCGGCTTCTCGATGGTCATGACTCAGAGTTAGATGGTCATCATAATGCGTATATATCCAAGTTCGGGAACGATCCCAATCACCGTGCTCTGGGCGTTCAATGTGAAACGGTGCAAAAACCTGATTGTCTGTACACTCGCGAAAATGCACGCGTAATTGCTCATTGCCCACTAACAAGTCGCGCCCCGGACGTTCAACCACTCGGGTACCCGCGAATGCTTTCCCGCATAAACTCGCCAATTCTTGAAAAAACTCCGTGTGCGGAGCTGAAGGTGTAACGCGAGTCGGGCTTGTATCGGCAATCACATTTGCGGAAGTTATCAGGCTTATTAAGCCAGCCGACCACACGGTAAATTTCAACAACATAATCGTTCTCTTATTAGAGGAATTTAGGCAAGTCAGGAGATCCTGATTTAACCGCCAATTACTCACATTTCATGTTATCTTTGAGCTGCAGTCAACCGTTGAGTCAGATCCTATGGAACTACACCTATGGAACTAAAAGAACTTCGCCTACACATCGAAGCTATCGATAAAAAAATTATTCGCGCCCTCGCCGAGCGCCGCGACATTGCGTTAGCCGTGGCACAGCACAAAGCTAAACACGAAGGTGCTGTTCGTGATACTGAGCGCGAAGCCTCGCTCCTGCTCAAGCTCATGGAGCAAGGCCAAGCGCTTGGTCTCGACCCCAATTATTTAGCTCGCTTGTACCAAATTATTATTGAAGACTCGGTGCTTACGCAACAAGCGTGGATGCAAGAGTCGAGTCACCCCGGCATGCTAACGATTGCCCACCTTGGCACCGCTGGAAGCTATTCGCATCAAGCGGCTTATGGCTATGCAACCCGGCGTCAATGCCAATTTCAAGGCCTGTCCTGCCATAGTTTTCGCGAGATACTGACCGCGGTCGAAGAAGGTCGTGCGCCATTAGGAATTCTGCCGATCGAAAACTCGACATCGGGCTCAATTAACGAAGTGTATGACTTATTACGCCACACACACCTACACATCGTTGCAGAAACCTACTTGGCGGTTGAACACCACATTTTGGTGCAACCTGAACATAAAGACGCTCCAGTACATACGATTTATGGTCATCCGCAAGCTATTGCCCAGTGCTCACAATATTTGAGTCAACTGCAAAACGTCACCGTTCTTGCCTGCCCTTCGTCTGCCCATGCCATGGAAATCGTCGCTCAGCAAACAACTCCAGGTACGGCCGCCCTTGGTTCGCAAGGCGGTGGTGCCTTATTTAGTTTAGTCGCCATAGCCGATAACTTGGCTGACCAACCGGGTAACCAAACTCGTTTTATAATGGTACAGCGAACGCCTGTGCACGTTCCTCAGCAACTACCGGCGCGCACGAGTCTCATCATGGCCACCCATAATCAACCCGGGGCATTGGCAGACGCTTTGATTGTTCTGCGCCAGCATCAGTTGAACCTCATTAAGCTTGAGTCGCGTCCGATGCCAGGCAACCCATGGGAAGAGCTGTTCTATGTGGACTTAGCCGTTCATGAGCAAAGTCCCCAATGGCAACAAGCGGCAAAAGAATTAAAAGCGATGACCCGCTTTATTAAAGTTTTAGGCTGCTACGCGGATGAGCGCGTGAAAGCAACCCATGTCAATATTCCCGAAACTGCGATAGGACCCACTGCATGATAAACGCTCGCAATTCTCAATATCCTTTTAAATCCAGTTTGGCAGCGATTGCCGTTGCACTGTTCGCGGTTGCTTGCAGCCCAGCTTCAAACAGCGACCAGCAAGGTAACATGACCGCCAATTTAGACATCTGCGAAAACACCAATGCTCGCTTTAGCACCTTAGCCAACTATGACCAGCAAGAGGTGGTTCTCAGCGGTGTTGTTCATGGTACGTTTCAGGGTACCGAGCAACTTGGTGGCTTTTTCATGAGTGCGACCGACGGTGCCGGTGCTGTTTTCGTTGCCGATCATGAATTGATTGGTAGCGTTAACGTTGGCGATAAACTGCAAGTCACAGGAACATTACAGGCCGGCCAAGGCCATTGGCAATTGCACAATACGACTGAAATTGAGCGCTGCGGCCAAGCCGAGTTTAAAACTCACGAACTGAATTTACCTCTGACCCAAGCAGATTCATTGGGCGAATATCTTTTCCAGCGAGTACGAATCAATCACGATATGGTGGTGATTGGCCATTACCAGCTTGCGCGGTTTGGCACCCTCGACCTTGCCAGCGAGCGCTTATGGACCGCAACGCAAGTCGTCGAGCCTGGTCCTTTAGCTGCGGCTCATAGCGCTAAAAATCAAGCTAAACGGCTAGTTCTCGATGACGGCTCCTACGACGAATATCCAACGCAGATTCCCTATCCAACCGGAGGCCTGCAGATCGATAATCCCGTTCGCAGCGGTGATACCGTGCGACAGCTTGAAGGTGTGATTGTCCGCGTCGGCCAGAACTATCATTTACATCCGGTATTAGAGCCGGAATTTATCGCCACCAATCCGCGTCCCGACGTCCCGCACTTTGCTGACGGCGACGTGCGCGTGGTCGCCTTTAATGTCCTCAATTACTTCAACGGTGATGGTCAAGGTGCCGGTTTTCCAACGCCTCGCGGGGCAGCAACAGCGGCTGAATTTGAACGTCAACGGGCGCGGACAATTGCGACTATGATTGCTCTTGACGCGGATATCTATGCCTTAATGGAAATGGAGAACGACGGTTTTGGTCAACATAGTGCTCTTGCAGATTTAACCCGCGGCCTGAATGAAGCTGCCGGTGAGCAAGTATTCGCTTACGTGGCTGCCGATGCGAGCCGAGTTGGTTCCGAC
Source organism: Aliidiomarina haloalkalitolerans (assembly GCF_003987315.1). GTDB lineage: Bacteria > Pseudomonadota > Gammaproteobacteria > Enterobacterales > Alteromonadaceae > Aliidiomarina > Aliidiomarina haloalkalitolerans. Next base: position 168,421 of record NZ_PIPI01000003.1, on the reverse strand, counting down.
GCAATTACGCAGGCGATTATTTATAAGCCGGCGACTGTTACACCCGTGGGTGAATTGCTGTGGACGACCGCGGGCGCATTTAGCTGGGGCAGTCGACCACCGCTGCTGCAGAACTTTGTCGTCAATGAAACTGGCAAGCAACTTGCTGTCATTGCCAACCATTTCAAATCTAAGGGCAGTTGTCCGCGTGATCGCAACGACGCCAACGCGAACCAAGGCGACGGCCAAAGCTGCTGGAATGCACTGCGAGTTGAAACGGCCTTAGAACTTGCCGCCTGGCTCGACACCAACCCAGGCGATATCGAACACAATAACTTTGTTTTACTTGGCGACTTTAATTCATACAAACAAGAAGATCCGCTCACTGCTTTAGCCGGCGTGGGCTATCGGAATTTAGCCCATGATTTTGACCCTGACGGCTATTCTTATGTGTTCCGTGGGGAAAAAGGTAGCCTTGACCACGTCCTCGTTCATGAAAGTATGCTGCCGGCAATCATTGGTATGGCCCATTGGTACATTAATTCCGACGAGCCGATTGCCTTTGAGTATCCGTTAGAGAATAAAACCGAGTGGCAACAAAGCAACTGGTACGCGCCAACGCCTTACCGGTCGTCAGATCATGACCCTATTTTGACAGTCATTGATTCAACACAACTAAACTAGCAAAAGCGAATGCTACAATCGAAAGATATGACTCGCTGTTCACTTTGGTTTTGTTAAACTAAGGTACAAGAGTCATCAACTCATAGATTCGCAAGGAGCCAAAGCATGCAACAGTTAAATGTTATTGGACTAGAAAAATCAAGCGCTAAACAACTCGCTGACAAACTCAATGAGCTATTAGCAAATTATCAAATTTTCTACATGAACGTGCGCGGATTCCATTGGAACGTGCGCGGTGAAAACTTCTTTGAACTGCACGCTAAGTTTGAGGAAACCTACAACGACTTGCTGTTGAAGGTTGACGAAATCGCTGAGCGTATTCTGACCTTGGGTCAGCGACCGCGCCATGCTTATTCAGCCTATTTAGAACAAAGCTCAATTAAAGAAGAGAAAGACTTACACGATGGTCGCGAGTGTGTAAAAAGCATTTTAAGTAGCTACAAAATCGTTATTGCGTTGCAGCGTGAAATTTTAAGTTTGGCCGGCGATGCAAACGACGAAGGCACAAATTCGCTGATGGCGGATTACATTAGTCAGCAAGAAAAAACCGCTTGGATGCTAACGGCCTACCTCGGCTAAACAAAATTAATTTAGATTACAAAAACGGCAACATTCGCACATGTTGCCGTTTTTTTGTATAATCCGCGCCCGCAAAACATCAATTGGTAAGCACCTGGCACTGAATTTACGTTTCAGCCAGCTAACGAAAGGTTTCTACCCTATGCAATACATCTGCGCTGCGCTCTACAAGTTTGTCGAGCTCAATGATTATGAGGCATTACGCCAGCCCTTGTTCGACGTCATGGCTAAGCACGAAGTCAAAGGCACTTTATTGCTAGCCCGTGAAGGCATTAACGGCACCATTTGTGGTACTCGAGAAGGCATTGATGCAACCCTCGCATGGTTGCGCAACGACCCGCGTCTAGCTGACATCGAACACAAAGAGTCCCTCAGTGAAACGCAAGCGTTTTACCGCACCAAAGTTAAACTGAAAAAAGAAATCGTCACCATGGGTATCGACTGGATCGATCCGAAGAACGTGGTGGGAACCTATGTGAAACCTCATGAGTGGAATCAGCTTATTAGTGATCCCGAGGTTCTGCTCATCGATACCCGTAATGACTACGAGTATGCGGTTGGCACCTTTAAAGGCGCAGTCAACCCGAAAACAGAAACATTTCGCGAGTTTCCTGAGTATGTGCAACAGCATTTAGACAAAGGCAAGCATAAAAAAGTCGCGATGTTCTGTACCGGTGGCATTCGCTGCGAAAAGTCGACGGCTTACCTAAAAGAACTTGGCTTCAATGAGGTCTACCACCTGCAAGGCGGTATTTTAAAGTACTTAGAAGAAGTTCCTGCCGAAGAAAGCATGTGGGACGGCGAGTGCTTTGTTTTCGACCAACGAGTGACTGTTAAACATGGTCTTGAACAGGGTTCTTACGATCAGTGCTACGCTTGTCGGATGCCAATTACGGCTGCAGAAATGGCCTCTGAGTTGTATCAGAAAGGCGTGAGCTGTCCGCACTGTTATGACAAAACAACGCCCGACCAAAAGCAACGTTTTGCCGAGCGGGAAAAGCAAATCCAGCTTGCGAAACAACGCGGTGAGAAGCACATTCGCGACGGTCGTCTCGAAGGTTAATCCGCAGTCACGTTTGGTAATGTTAAGGCACGGACGCCTGCAATGACACCCACCGCGATGAGTAGCACTAGGACCATTGCGGTGCCAAACAATTCATCCAGAATACCGAGCAACATACCCAGCAACAGCAAAGCTCCAATGACGGTGTTGCTGACAGCCGTATACTGCGCTCGGTTTTCTTGCGTGGCCATGTCCACTAAATAAGTTTTGCGACCCACTCGGGCGCCATGATGCGCCACTGCAGCAAGAAAAATAAGGCCGCCACCAACTAGGCTCAAGCCAAGCCATTCCGCATTCGCCCAATTAACCAATAACGTTAACGCCATCACAGCAGAGGCCATGAAAGCCGCGGCTGCCATGACTTGATGACTGGCACTATCGGACCATTTTCCCCAGAAACGTCCAGCCAGCATGCCGGCGAGACCACTAGCCAAAAGTAACCCACCCAAGCCAGTTAAGACACCGTCGGTTTGGCGTTGAATTAACACCACAATGTAGGGAATCGAGAACGCTGAGGACACTAACAGTGCTCGGGTAAGTACAAACTGACCAAACTGCTTGTCTTCCCAAAGTAGCCGCAGCGATTGCAGTGCTTCGGTTATCGCATTTCCGCCGCCACTAGTGGCACCTGGAACTTCGGGAATGCGCGCATAACTTATTGCAGCAAGCAGCCAGAGGACTGCTGCAGCGCTAAACAAACCAATAAATAGTATCAGGCTGCCTTCAACGTCAGGAGCGAAGAGTATCAGCGTAGCAGTCGCTAAGGTCATGAACCCAGCGGTCGTTGCTGCTAGCCCAGTTAAACGGCCTCGTCGTGTTTTCGAAATGGTTTTGCCAAGGACATCTTTACTGGCTACCGAGCAAATACCGCGAGCCAGACTGAAAACCACCAACCAAGCTATCGTCCACCAACCAAATGCGAGCGCTGAGAATGCACCGCTATTGAGCATGATTAAGCCGCAAACAATCAACACTAATGCCGCTGCTTGGCCGAGACTACCGACCACCCAAAACCATTTCCGCACTGGTTTTTCACGCATGCGCTGCGCAACAAACAATTGTGGTAATAGGGACAGCGATTCGCGCAATGGTACGAGCATACTGATGAAAAAGGCGGGAGCGCCGGCTACCGAAAGCATCCAAGGTAGGACTAAGCGAGCGCTGACGAGAGAGTCACCCAATTTCGTTAAGGTCAAGCTCCAAAGGTGCAGAATAAAGGCCGTCGGTTGCTCACTGCAGGCCTCGTCGGGAATATCTTTGCACACCCGCGCGTCTTCGTCTTCCGCTAAATAGCCGTAGACTCGCTCGGCGATATGATTGTCTTCACGCTGACGATTTGCCATACATGCTCCCCTGCTTAGTTAACAGTGAGGTGAAATTAGGCTGTTGTTGTTTGCTCACTGTCGGCTGCGGTTGCTTTCTGCTCACGTTTCTCTGCCTCTGCAGCCTCTAACGCTTCCTGAAGCTGGAACCATATCCGATTAATCAAGGCCACGAGTCGGATCCAGTCGCGCAATCCTTCGCGATCGATCATGTGTTTCGCTGACTGGTTATAGGTTTCGATAAATGTGTCGATTTCGTCATCGTACAAATCATTGATCACGATCGTGGAGGCAACATCGAACGCGGGATGACCATAACCTGCATATTCCCAGTCAATTATTTTTAGCTCAGGACGAAAAAAAACATGCTCAGCGCTTAAATCATGATGACAAAAAACTCGCGGCCCATGCTCCCAAGCTGAAAACAAGTTGGCATAACTTTCACAGTCACTGCGCGCTTCCCGCCCACGCCCAGGTTTCAGCTCCTCGAGTGCATTGCAATAAGCTTGCACACGCTCACTGAGCGACCAAGGCCGAACGTCAACACCAAGCTGATGCACCTGCAGTTGCGCTTCAGCCAATTGTTCTGCCCGCTGAATCGGGTCAAAGATACTGGCGACGACATCACCGGTGAGAAACTCTTGAACCGTCACACCAGTCATCTCATCTGCGTAAACCACCGCTGGAGCGATACCTTGTTCGGCAAGTAAGGCGTCAAGCTGAATGGTGTCGCCAGTTTGACGGCCAAAAGCAGCGTCATGAGAGTATTGCTTAACAATATATTGATGCTCGCCATTCTCAATCCGCCACGTACAGTTGGCGAGGTCATGGCCAATGGGGTGGGTTTTCCAAACACCATGCACCGGCAGGTGCGCTAAACAACTTGTTGGAAATGCCATAGTCTTGAGATCCCATCATCGATTACTACATAACGTTATAGTCTGCGGACAATCTCCTTATTCTGCAACTGTTTCCATGCTCACTGTGGTTTTATGTGTTGGCTGGCTTTGCAGCGCTTGACGCCACTTTAAGTAACCCACGATGGCCATGATTGTGTAAATCGCAAACAACACCGCCGTCGCGTGAAAGCCCTTAAACCAAAATAAACCCACGTATAGTAAATCAATTACTATCCAATAAAGCCAGTTTTCTAAAAGCTTTCTGGCCACGAGAAACGTCGCAAAGAAACTAAATACCGTGGTAATCGAATCGAGATAAGCAAAATCTGCATCGGTATAACGCTGTAATAACCAGGCAATCGCGAGGCTGAGTGGCAATAAAACTAAGCCCCATTGCAGATGCCATTGCCACGACTTACGTCCAATCGGTAATTGTTCCGTTTGCGCGCTTTGGGCAGCGCTGCTGTAACGCCAAGACCAGTAGCCATACACGGCCATCACCACGTAAAAGACCTGTAAGAGGGTTTCCATGTATAGACGGCCTTGAAAGAACAGCACGGTATAAATACTGGCACTGATAATTGCCGCTGGCCAACACCACAAACTTTGGCGGATGGCGAGCAACACATAAGCAATCGCCATCGCCACCGCAATCAGTTCAGCGGTGGACGACAATGCCAGTAATTCAACAAGTTTATCCATGCGGGTTTAAGTCACGGTTAATAAATTTACAAACCAGAACTTGCGACGGCACCTGCTGATAAACACGCTCAAGTTCGTCGGTTAAAATTGTCATCAAGGTGCGGTACTCACCAAAAATCTGGGTACTCATGGTATTGGTGTTCACCGTTAATTCATCATATTGTGCTAAACGTTCAACAAACTCACCAATGATGGCCCGATACTCAGCGGCCAGTGGGTACAAACTAATTTCTGCGGATAATTGCATCGTTTTTTCCTCTTAAAAGTGGGCAGAGTGCGAGCTCTCACTCTCGCACTCTACCCCTACTGCATGTTTAGAAACGATAACGAGCGGTCACCCCGACACGACGCGGTTCACCAAACTGAATGTAATTTTCCGCAACATAGTCCTTGCGTGGGTCGTTACCGAAGTAGAAGCCACGAGTGGTGTAGTCTTTGTCGAGAAGATTACGCGCCCAAATACTAAACTCCCAGTTTTGTACTGTTTTGCTTAAGCGTGCGTGCAACAGGCCATAAGCTGACGATTGTTGATCATGGCTATTCGAATAGTAGAACCGGTCACGGCCATCAAGTTCCAATCGCAACATCCAATTTTGCGGTAGTGAGTACTCACCGCCGACATGCAACTGCCAGTTTGGAGCATGGGCCTGATCGCGGCCACGGAGCTTCGTGCCATCACGCAAAACGAGGTCATTAAACTCAGTTTCTAACCAGCCTAGGTTGACGAAAACTCGCAGCGCTTCGGTGGGGAGCCAATCAAGTTGTGCTTCAACGCCATAGTTGTTGCCATCGGAAGCGTTATCGACATAGGTGACAAACACAGCGTTACGCTCAACGTAGGCATTCACTTGCATGTCGTCGCGCCAGCTATAGAAAGCATTGAGCTGAACTGACAAATTTTGCTCCGGTAAAAACGCTTTATAACCGAATTCAAGATTCGTTAAGTATTCAGAGTCAAAGGTTGCTCGTGACTGCAAAAACTCACGATGATCTTCCAGGTTACGGTCTTCGACGCGACCGAGTGCTTCCCCGTTTACACCACCACCTTTAAAGCCTCGGGTAAGTGACGTGTAGAATGACTGCATCGGTGCCAATTGATACTCGAGACTCGCCCGGCCACCCCAGGCGTCATCTTTCGGTGCTGCAGTAATCCCACGACTATCGCGGTAATCGTTGTCGTAACGCTCCCAGCGAACTCCGTAAGTTAGTCGCAAACGGTCACTCAGCTGTTGCTGAAGTTCACCATAGACCGCAGTGCGTTCGGTGTCGTATTGACTGCTAAATGGCGCACTTAAATAGGTGTAGTCCCGATCCAAATCTTGCGTGCGCTCTTGCCGGTACACACCAACCAACCAGTCAGTGGCGATCGAACCGAATTGGATGGGGGCAGCAGAAAGAATGCGAGCTTCCAGTTCCAATTGGTCACGCTGGCGATAATAAGCGTCCCATGAATTGTATTCCCAACCCGGACGAATGCCTTCAAATGCCCAGTCTTCGTCGAAGCTATATTCCGAGTCCGCGGTTAAATAACTGGTCATCAGCTGCAATTCAAAACCTGCATCACTGAGGTAGTTCAATGCGATGCGGCCAGCATGGCTGTCTAAGGTATCTTTGCCTGGCGTGTCGGACAAGGTTTGGCGATTGCGATCGAGACTCCAAGCATCGTAACCATTGTCGAGATTAAAATGATGGTAGGTGAAATCTGCGGTCCACTGCTCACTCAATAGCCAACGGGCATTGAGACGCAAGGTGATTTCATCGTGGTTTTGGGTATCTTTGCGGCCTAAGTGAATATTTTCGATAAAGCCGTCACTTTGGTAGCCAAACAGTGAGCCGCGCCACAAAAAGTCTTCACTTGCACTCGCACCATAGGCGAGCCCAAGTCTACGACTATTGTAATTAGCAAGCATCGCCTCAAATTGACCATTGGCATCCATTTCAAGCGCTTGGCTACTCATGTAAATCATACCAGCCATGGCGTCTGCACCAAATCGAGTGCTTTGCGGACCGCGAAATACCTCAACTTGGCCAATATCGAACAACAGACCTGCTGAGCCTAAGCCACTGTAATTAATACCGTCGAGCATCAGCCCAACTGAAGGATTAATTGGGTCAACAAATTGACTGCGTTCACCAATACCACGAATTTGGACAAAGCTCGCGCGCGATGCACCGGCCGCTAAATTAACATTGGGGGCCATGAGTAACGCTGCTTCTAAATGCTCCGCTTGGCGTTGTTGCATGTCTTCAGCGGATAAAACTGAAACACTTGCGGCAACATCTTCAATGCCGCGATTGCGGAACTCGCCTTGGACAGTAATACGTTCGATGTTCTGCTCGTCAGATTCTGCTGACGCAGTTGGAACAGCCGCTGCAGGAACAGCTAGGGCAGTAAAAAGTGCTAATGTGATGGGATTTAATTTCATGATGGATCTCTTCTTCCTAAACTCCAAAAAAGAATGAGATCCGGTTCTGCGTAAATTGGTGGGTATGTAATTGTTGCACTAGAGATCGACACAATTACAGATGTTCATTACCAATCCCTACGCCAGTATTAACCGGATCAGGTACAAAGGGTTCACATCTTGTATCTCAGCCGTTGCTTCACATATTTTGAAGCGAGGCACCCCTTTGGTAATTTGCTTGCAGTTACGGACTGCAGCGGCCGCAGTATAACGAAGTTAGCTTGCTTTGCAACAGAATCACATCGTTCCTTCAAATAAACGCCAAGGCGTCTCCATACAGCTGTTCCAACGGCAGCCCTGCGCCGACAAATGCGTCGCGCGCCACTCGCACCATTTCGAAACGTCCCGCGATATAAATATCATAGTCGGCTAAATTAGCAGTTTCCGCGAGAACCGCGGGAATGACAAGTCCGTTAAGTCCATGCCAAGCACCGTTCACATGAGACTCAACCACGGGTTGGTAGTGAAAACGTTGGTCTTTTGCTGCTAATGCTAGCAATTCATCGTGGAAATACAGGTCATGCGACTTTCTGCCACCCCAATACAAGGTAATTGGGCGTTGGCTGTTAGATGCTAAGTGCTGCTGTAAAATTGACCAGGTGTAGGAAAAGCCCGTGCCGCCGGCAACAAGAATCAAAGGCCGCTGACTATTCGCAACATAACCGGCTTCGCCGGCGGGAATGTTGATGGTCAATTCACCGTCTTGGCGAATCTTTTCAATCACTTCCCAAGCATAGGGATTCTCCGGTGCCGCACCAATGTGAAGTTGAACGGTTTGCTTTTGCGCTGGCGTTGAAGCAATTGAAAAAGGGCGCTCGTCACGTTCGCCCATGACGACCGTTAAATACTGACCAGCGATAAATTCAATCGGCTCGGGCAATTCGAGCTCGACGAAATAGACAAACTCGTTCAATGGCTCACAACGCCTGACTTTCGTTACTAATTGCTTCATTAATTAAGAATCCATAATACCAAGTTCATCCCACAGTTCATCGACACGTTGCTTGACCTTGTCGTCCATGACAATTGGCGTGCCCCACTCGCGGTCGGTTTCGCCTGGCCACTTATTGGTTGCATCAAGGCCCATTTTCGACCCCAGGCCGGACACCGGTGAAGCAAAATCAAGGTAATCAATAGGCGTATTTTCGATCATGACGGTATCCCGCGCTGGATCCATTCGTGTTGTAATCGCCCAAATCACATCTTTCCAATCGCGGGCGTTAACGTCGTCATCGCACACAATCACAAACTTGGTATACATAAATTGCCGTAAAAACGACCACACTCCGAGCATTACGCGTTTGGCGTGCCCAGGGTAAGACTTCTTCATGGTCACCACGGCCATCCGATAAGAACACCCTTCCGGAGGCAAATAGAAGTCGACGATTTCTGGAAACTGCTTTTGCAGAATCGGCACAAACACTTCATTTAACGCAACCCCAAGAATCGCTGGCTCATCTGGCGGCCGTCCGGTATAGGTGCTGTGATAAATCGGGTCACGGCGATGGGTAATATGGGTTACGGTGAACACTGGAAATTCGTCCACTTCATTGTAATAGCCGGTATGGTCACCATACGGACCTTCAGCAGCCATTTCGCTTGGCTCAATATAACCTTCTAAGACAAACTCGGCGCTTGCCGGCACTTGCAAGTCGTTACTTAGACACTTTACCACTTCCGTTTTACTATCCCTTAATAAACCGGCAAAGGCGTACTCTGACAAGGTATCCGGAACGGGGGTCACGGCACCTAAAATAGTCGCTGGGTCTGCGCCTAAGGCCACCGCAACCGGGAATCGTTGCCCTGGGTTCTGTTGACAGAACTCACGAAAATCGAGCGCACCACCGCGATGGCTCAACCAACGCATAATCAGCTTGTTCTTGCCAATCAATTGCTGGCGATAAATACCCAGATTTTGGCGCTTCTTCAACGGGCCTTTGGTAACTGTCAGGCCCCACGTAACCAACGGCGCGACATCGCCTGGCCAACAGTGTTGAATGGGAATTTGAGTTAGATCGACTTCATCACCACTCAGTACGACTTCTTGGCATGGCGCTTTCTTAACGACTTTCGGCGCCATCGACAGCACTTTCTTTAACAATGGCAGCTTACTCATCGCATCTTTAAAGCCCGCAGGCGGCTCTGGCTCTTTCAAGTAGGCTAATAACTTACCCACTTCACGCAAGGCAGCCACATCGGTTTGCCCCATACCCATAGCAACCCGCTCTGGCGTGCCAAATAAATTCGCCAGTACTGGAGTTTCATGGCCCTTTGGGTTCTCAAATAGGAGTGCCGGCCCGCCGGCCTTCAAGGTTCGGTCGGCAATTTCGGTCATCTCTAAATAAGGGTCGATTTCTTGCGAAATGCGCTTCAATTCACCGCGCGCCTCAAGCTGAGCGATGAAATCTCTTAAATCACGATATTTCATACTGGCTGCCATATTGCTGTAAGTGGGTGCAGTATATCAGTTTTAACATGCTAATCCTCTATCGCTTCCTTTTTCAACTGCATAAAAAAACTCCCGACACTGACTCGTGACCGGGAGTTTCAATTCATTTCTTTGCGTCTCGAAACTAAGCTTATTTAGAGCGCTTCATCGAGTCGAAGAACTCGTCATTGGTTTTGGTTGTCGCCAATTTATCAATGAGGAATTCCATCGCTTCAATTTCCCCCATCGGGTGCATGATTTTGCGCAGAATCCACATTTTCTGGAGCTCGTCAGGTGTGGTCAGTAACTCTTCACGACGGGTACCTGAACGGTTGTAATCGATAGCAGGGAAGACGCGCTTCTCGGCAATTTTCCGGTTCAAGTGGAGTTCCATGTTACCGGTTCCCTTAAACTCTTCGTAAATAACCTCGTCCATCTTTGAGCCCGTATCGATCAAAGCGGTTGCAATAATCGTTAAAGAACCACCCTCTTCAACATTCCGAGCTGCACCAAAGAAGCGCTTTGGCTTATGCAGTGCGTTAGCATCGACACCACCGGTCAATACCTTACCTGAGCTTGGAATGACGGTGTTGTAGGCGCGCGCTAAACGGGTAATCGAGTCGAGCAGAATGACAACGTCTTTCTTGTGCTCGACCAAACGTTTGGCCTTTTCGATTACCATCTCGGCAACTTGTACGTGACGGCTTGCTGGCTCGTCGAAGGTTGAGGCGACTACTTCACCTTTCACCAAACGGTGCATTTCGGTTACTTCTTCCGGACGCTCGTCAATCAGCAATACCATCAGTTCACAGTCTGGGTGATTCGCCGCAATTGACTGCGCGATATTTTGCAGCAATAAGGTTTTACCGGCTTTCGGTGGCGCAACAATCAAACCACGCTGACCTTTACCAATTGGCGAAGCTAGGTCGAGAATTCGAGCGGTAATGTCTTCGGTTGAACCGTTACCACGCTCCATGCGCAAACGTTCGTTGGCGTGCAGCGGCGTTAAGTTTTCAAACAAGATTTTGTTCCGTGAGTTCTCCGGCTTATCGAAGTTCACTTCACGGATTTTCAGCAGCGCAAAATAGCGTTCACCATCTTTTGGCGGGCGAATTTTACCAGCGACTGTGTCACCGGTGCGCAAGTTGAAACGGCGAATTTGACTTGGTGAAACATAGATGTCGTCAGGGCCAGCAAGATACGAAGAGTCTGCAGAACGCAAGAAACCGAATCCATCCTGAAGAATTTCGAGCACGCCGTCGCCAAAGATATCTTCACCGCTCTTAGAGTGAGCTTTCAAAATAGCAAAGATAATGTCCTGCTTGCGCAGCCGTGCCATGTTTTCCAAGCCCATTTCCGCGGCTAGGTTGACTAAATCATTTACGGGTTTATTTTTTAATTCGGTTAGATTCATAGTGGGTAGGTTATTCGTGGTTTTACCTGCGCGAACGCCTCAGAAAAGCGCCGCCATTGTTGAAAGACGAATTGACTCGATTCTTCGTTAAGACCTCGGACTCAATCTTTTAAAACGATCAATTTTAAATTTCGGATTTCGTTCCAGCGAGAGAGTGGTTCACTGAACGCAGCGCATGGGAATTGCGCCTATTCATTGCATGAAATACTGCTTAAAAACTTGGTAGAGCGTTAGATTGCAAGAAAGGCTTCAGAAGTGCTGCGAAAGTAAAAGTAACACTAAATTTGAAAATCGTCCAGTTTTTAAACGCCTCTGCGCTCGCTTTTTACGCAATATCTTCAACGATACTGGTGAAAGTTTCACCGCAGAGGCATCTGACAATTCTTAGTTGGTCACACTGATGGTGCGAAGTTGAGTTTGCAGCGCCCTCTTATCAGTGTCAGACCCACACTTAGACGTGTTCGTTAAGGAACTCTGCTAATTGTGTTTTTGACATTGCACCTACCTTGGTGCCAACCACTTCACCGTTTTTGAACAGTAGCAGGGTAGGAATACCGCGAATACCGTACTTCGGAGGTGTTTGGTTGTTGTGGTCGACATTTAATTTACCGATTTTTAATTTACCAGCAAATTCTTCTGCGACCTCGTCCAGGATTGGCGCGATCATTTTGCATGGACCACACCACTCGGCCCAGAAGTCAACCAATACAGGCTGGTCAGCCGTTAGTACGTCCGCTTCAAAGCTCTCGTCGCTTAGCTGAACAATCTTGTCACTCATGTTGCATCTCCAATCGGTTGCATGCGTATCTATATATTTTTAACGCGGCTCATTATATTCTGTTTTTTATTACAAGTCTAAACTGTTAAACTCGCAACCTATGAGTAAAAAACATCTAACAGAAACCCAATTCGCCGCATTGGGTTTGCATCCTAAAGTGCTGGATGCGTTAAATCAAATCGGCTTCGAGTACTGTACCCCAATCCAGGCCATGAGCCTGCCTATTGCGTTGCAGGGCAAAGACGTGGCTGGTCAAGCACAGACTGGCACCGGGAAAACTATCGCTTTTCTCGTCGCATTATTCAACCATTTAATGACGCATCCGAAACGAAAACCGGATGAAACCCAACCTCGGGCACTCGTTATGGCACCAACCCGCGAACTCGCGGTGCAGATTGCTAATGACGGTCAGGCAATTGCCAAAAGCTGTGGCTTAAAAATGGCCGTGGTGTATGGCGGTGAAGGGTATGAAGCGCAGCGCGCCGAGCTCCAAGAGGGAGTCGACGTACTCATCGGTACCTGCGGTCGACTGCTCGATTACTATAAACAAGGCGTTTATAAACTCGATAATATCGACGTTGTTGTTCTCGACGAAGCCGACCGTATGTACGACCTCGGCTTTATTGATGATGTCCGCTACATGTTGCGGAAAATGCCACCCGCTGAAGAGCGTTTGAACTTACTATTCTCAGCCACCCTGTCATTCCGTGTCCGTGAACTTGCTTATGAGCAAATGAATGACCCTGCCAGCGTTGAAATTGAACCCGAGCAAATGACTGGTGCCCGAATTGAAGAAGAGCTCTTCTATCCGTCCAAGCCGGATAAAATTAAGCTATTGCTGACGCTTATCGAAGAAGACTGGCCGGATAAAGCCATTGTGTTTAGTAACACTAAACACGGCTGTAGCTTAATCTATCATTGGCTGTTAGCGGACAAGCATCGCGTCGGCTTGCTCACCGGTGACGTGCCGCAGCGCAAACGGTTAAAGATTTTAGACGATTTTACGCAAGGTAAAATCGATATTCTCGTTGCCACCGATGTTGCTGCTCGCGGCCTACATATTCCGGCAGTGAGTCATGTGTATAACTTTGACTTGCCCGATGACTGCGAAGACTATGTCCACCGCATTGGCCGGACTGGCCGCGCCGGTGCATCTGGGAAGGCTGTCAGTTTTGCGTGTGAGGAATACGTTTACAACTTACCGGCGATCGAAAAATATATTCAACATGAAATCCCGGTCACCAAGTATAACCCAGATGCTTTACTGCAAGACTTAACTCGTCCGCATATTCCACAAAAGCGTCGGTTACAAAGTGGTCGCGAGCACAATCGCCGCCATTCTGGCCCGCGTCAACGGAAGCCTTCATAAGTTCCCAAGGAAAGGAGCCTAACCGATGCGTTCAAAAGATTATTATGCAGCCATCGATTTAGGCTCAAACAGCTTCCACATGCTGGTTGTGCGTGTGGTCGCTGGTTCCGTTCAAGTCGTTTCCAAAATCCGACGTAAAGTCCGTCTGGCCAGTGGCTTACAAGATGACGGCAGTTTGTCCGCCGAAGCACGCCAACGAGCGCTTGACTGCTTGGCGATTTTTGCTGATCGCGTTCGCGATATTGCACCCGAGAACATCACCGCAGTCGGTACGGCCACGTTGCGAAAACTACAAGCCAACGACCCATTTCTCGAGCAGGTTCGCAGCACACTCGGTCATCCGTTACGAATTATCTCTGGTGCCGAAGAAGCAGCAACCATCTATCAAGGTATCGCCCACACGACCGCACACCACGGCCGTTTGTTAGCCATTGATATTGGCGGAGCAAGCACAGAATTAGCACTAGGTCATGGCTTCACTGCCACTATCTTACGCAGTCTCGATATGGGTTGCGTGACCTGGGTCACACGTTATTTCGCCGACGGCAGTGTCACCAGTGAAAACTGTAACGCAGCTATTGCCGCCGTTGAAGACATTGTGAGCGAACATGCTGCCGCGTATCAGGAACATGGCTGGGACGTGGTTCTAGGTGCATCTGGTACGTTTAAAGCACTGCAAGAGATTGCAACGGTAAGACGGTTACCGGAACGTTTTACGCTGGTTTGGCTCGAGCAGTTGTTACAAGAAACTATTCAGCATGGGCACTTCGACAAACTCAATGTGCATGGCTTAAAAGACAGTCGCAAACCGACATTTGTCTCCGGTTTGTGTATTTTGATTGGCTTATTCCGCGCATTACATATCACCACGGTTGAAGCCACTGAAGGTGCTTTACGTGAAGGCTTGGTTTACAGCATGCTGGAAGAGCTGCAACACCCCGATGTGCAACTTCGTACACTCGAGAGCCTGGTTCAGTCCTATCATCTTGACCTGCAGCAAGCACAACGGGTAAAACGCGTCGCATTAGAGTATTACAGCAAAACCCCGAGCGGTTGGTGCGATATCTCTGGCGAAGACGTCGGTGCCCTATTGCGAGCAGCGAGTTATTTACACGAGATTGGCTTAGCCTTGAGCTACCAGCACGCCAGCAGCCACGGTCATTACTTGTTGGCCAATAGTAATTTGCCCGGTTTCACACAACGTCAGCGAGAGTATTTGTTAGCCTTGATTAGCTCAGTGTCAGGGATAATTGACGACGATGAACAGCCGGAAAGCTTACCTGACTATCAATCTCTTGCTCGCCTAAGCCGTTTGCTGCGCTTAGCTGTTTTAGCTTGTCAGCGCCGTAATGACGAGATGATTGCCGAAGCACACATTGAAATCGAAGGTGATGAAATTCGGCTGCAATTTGCCCCAGATTTTATGGCGACGAATCCCTACTTACAAAGTTTGTACGACAGTGAAGTGGCGTGGCAGGAGCAATTTGGTGGCCTAGCCTTGCTGACCGATTCTGTAAACAGGCAACGCTAGCTGGTCAGAATTGAAAGCGCCAAGTCGCTGTTAGCGGCCTGGCGACATTCGAATGAACTCTCTGATTAAAGTTGCCTGCTTAAGTTGCTTGCTTAAGCTGCTTAGCAATGCGCTTAGCAAAATAAGTCAAAATACCATCGGCTCCAGCGCGCTTGAACGCCAACAACGACTCCATAATCGTCGCTTCGCCAAGCCAACCTTTTTCAATGGCTGCCATGTGCATGGCATATTCGCCACTCACTTGATAGGCAAACGTCGGTACCTTAAAGGTGTCTTTCACCTGCCGCACCACGTCCAAATAAGGCATGCCGGGCTTCACCATAACCATGTCCGCTCCTTCTTCTAAGTCCAAAGCAACTTCGTGGAGCGCTTCGTTACTATTGGCAGGGTCCATTTGATAGGTCTTCTTATCCGCACCTTTCAAGTTGCCGGCAGAACCGACCGCATCACGAAACGGTCCATAATAATGCGACGCATACTTGGCCGAATATGCCATAATCTGCACATTGGGGTAGTCACCCATTTCCAGTGCCTCGCGAATCGCACCAATGCGACCGTCCATCATATCGGAGGGAGCGATAATATCAGCGCCAGCTTCCGCATGGGAAAGTGCCTGCAACTTCAAAATCTCTGTAGTGACGTCGTTTAACACATAACCTTCGTCATCCAAGATGCCGTCTTGACCGTGACTGGTGAACGGGTCAAGCGCGACATCGGTCATAATACCAATACCCGGAACAGCCGCTTTGACCGCACGTACGGCACGCTGAGCCAGACCGTCTGGATTATAGGCTTCCTCTGCCATGAGTGACTTAGCACTTGCCGGCGTCACTGGGAAAATCGCAATAACCGGAACCCCGAGTGCGTAGAGTTCTTCCGCCTCAGCCACTAACAAATCAATAGAAACCCGTTCAACGCCTGGCATTGACGGCACTGCTTCGCGCTGCCCTTCGCCCGGCAAAACAAACATCGGATAAATTAAGTCCGCTGCAGTTAGGGTGTTCTCGGCGACGAGGCGGCGACTATAGTCATGTCGGCGCAGACGGCGTAAACGACGAATTGGAAATCCACCGTATGGGTACATATGCATTACTCCACTATAAACTTGGGGCTAAAATAATCTTGTTGCGCCCGCTATGCTTGGCTTTGTATAAGGCTTGGTCTGCCGCAGTGACGAGTTCGCTGGCATTATTCATAGCTGGCTGAATGCTAGCAACACCAAAACTTGCAGTAATTGCCAGTTGACCAGCGTCAGAGGCAAACGCTTGCTCACCAATTGCTCGCCAGAAACGCTCAGCAACGAGGGTTGCATCGGCTAACGCGGTGTCAGGCAAAATAACCGCAAATTCCTCACCACCATAACGACAGACCAAATCTGCAGCGCGCGTCGCGACCTGTTGCAAACGCTCACCAAAACGAATTAATACTTCGTCACCGACTTGGTGACCATGTTCATCATTAAAACTTTTGAAATTATCGATATCGATTAATATCAGCGACAAGGGCAACTGTTGACGCCGAGCACGATTAAATTCTTGCTGCAGGCGCGTATCAAAATAACGTCGATTATAAAGTTTGGTTAAGCCATCTTCATTACTTTTGCGTTCGAGCTCGGCATTGGCTTTTTGCAAGGAGGCACTCGCAAGTTCCAACTCATGAGTGCGCAGCTGAACTCGTTCTTCAAGCTCTTCATTCAGGATACGCTGAGCTTCTTGTGCCGCGAGGGCATTTTTCAATGCTTCGTCCTGTAATTTAAGTTTCTCCGAGCGTTCCGAGGAATACATCAACGTCACCACCCAAGACAACAGCAACACCTCGATACCAGAACCAATCATGATGGCATAACGCTGGATAAATTGACCGTCGAGCAAACCCAAATAAGCCAGTGAGTTAAACATCACTGACACCATAAACAGGAACCAAGCGAGGGTGAAAATTTGTGCATGCTGCACGCCACGAACCCACATGGCCACCCCAATTGCAATGACGTAAGCGCAAGCACAAACCGCAAAAGGTAACAGCCAGCGAATGGTCACTGCATACGGTAATAAAGTACTGCCAATGGCGATGAATCCTGCGACAATACCAAGCGCCACTAATCCTCGATGCCAACCTAAACTATGTCGATGGAGTTGGAACAGCTGAGTAATGAAGAAACTCGCAAACACAAAAGCGAGACCGCCGAAGAAAACAATGGCGCGTTCTTGCAACCAAAGCCAATTCGGCCAAATAAACTGAAAACCAAAGCCACTGAGTGCGGCCATTAGCAGCCCGGTGAAAATCACATACATCGAGTAGGAAAAGAAGCTCGACTCACGGGTAACTACATAGCCAAACAGGTTATACACGATCATGCACAGCAACACGCCAAAATACAGGCCAATGGCGGCGTACCGTTCAACTTGCGCCTCAAAGAAAGAATTCGCGTCCCAAATAAGCACGGGGGCGCGCAGCGAACTACTCGTTTCAATCCGCATCCAGAGCGTCTGCGCTGATAATGAGTTTATCGGCACGGCAAAGCCATCACCGCTCATCGGGCGTTGATCATACGCTTGCCGATCGCCAATGCGCACATGGCTTTGTTCGCCATATTCATCAATGAGGTAAAGATCGACCTGATCCAATAATGGATATTCTAACTGCAACACTCGTGGCGCAGTGCTTGCCGGAATATCAATGCGAAACCAATAGGGCCGAGTATCATAACCAAACGAGATTGGGCCATCGCCAAGTGCTTGCCATTCGTGACTCGGTAGACGTCGAACCAAATTCAAGGTTAATCGGCTACTTTCATCCACCACATAACTGACTTGCGGCTGTTCCGGTAATTGTAGTTCACGTTCACTCGCAACGGTGCGATCGCTGGTTTCTGCATGCAAGATGAGTGGCATGAGTACGAGACAGGCAAGGAAAACGAATAATTTAGCTCGCATCCGCAGCCTCCCATGCACCGAATAGGCGCTGCGCATTAGCGGTGGTTTGCAAAGCAAGCTCCGCCACAGAGACCTGCCGCAGGGCGGCAACCTGCTCTGCTACCCACGGAATATTAGCTGGCGTGTTGTTGCGTGTTTTTGGTCGTGGACGAATATTACGCGGCATTAAATAGGGCGCATCGGTTTCTAATAACAGCTTATCCGGCGCTATGTTCGGCACTGCCGCTTGTAACTCGGCACCACGCCTTTCATCACAAACCCAGCCGGTCACCCCAATGTACAACCCACGCTCTTGATAGGCCGCAAGTTCATAGCTTGTGCCCGTAAAACAATGGGCGATCGCTGCCGGCAAACGGTCAAGATACCGATCTAAAATGGTAAGCTGGTCACCAATTGCCTCGCGCTCATGCAAGTACACCGGCAGTTGCAACTCGACGGCTAACTCGAGTTGTGCCGCAAAGACGTTGCGTTGAATGTCAGGCGGTGAGTAGTTGCGATTGTAGTCTAAGCCACACTCGCCAATAGCTCGCACTTGCGGCAATTGCGCGAGTGCATGAAGTTGACGAATAAAATCGGGATGTTGCTGGCTAACTTCAGCGGCATCGTGCGGGTGCACGCCAGCGGTACTAATGCAGCCAGCGAATGCGTTGGCTAGTTCGCTCGCTTGTACGCTGGTTTGAAGTGAGGTACCAATTAAAACGCAGCGACGGACATCTGCCGCACAAGCGGCAGCAAGAACGTCAGCGGCCTGCGGCAATAACGAGCTTGCGGTAAGGTTAACGCCGACGTCCGTCCAATTCACCGCAGGGCCTATCTTTGTAACTGCACACGCATACGGCGATTGCTGCCATCAGCGCCAATGAAGAAGCTATTGCCGACACGCCCAGGCTCGATAAAGTAGCGCTGTCCTTCACGAATTTGCACCCGATCAGCCGAGCTTAGTTGCATCCAGACTTGTCCGTTGTCCATGCGCATGCGTTGCAGGCCTGCCGGATTTTGCCAAACATCAACAACTTCATAATAGGTTTTTTCGCTCGGTGGTTCGCGACGTTGCCGCTCTTCGGCTTCCGCCCGACGTTGAGCCTCACGTGCTTCTGCAGCCCGTGCTCGCGCTTCTGCTTCAGCCGCTCGAGCTTCAGCTTGTCGCAGTGCTTCATCACGTTGTGCTGCACCTGTGGAGCCGCGCTCTTCTTCGCGTACTTCGCGCTCAGCGGCTCGTGCATCACGTTCCGCATGGGCTGCTTCACGTTGCTGAATGCCTTGCAGGCGAGCCTCAGCCGCTCGCGCTTGGCCACGGCTCGCTGCTGCTGCACCGCGAGTTTGGTCGTCACCCTCAAGGCGCGCTGCAAGACTATCGAAACATTGCAAACGCTCGGTACTGCCGGTTATCGCCGCACAGACACGCAGTTGGTTTGCGAGGCTCTGATTTTGGTTATCATTTGCCGCTGGTCGGCCTTGTGCCTGCGCTGCAGACGTCGACATCAGTGCAGTGAGGCCGAGAGCAGTTAGACTCAACGCTGTGTAATGGAAGAATTTCATGCTTCTGTTCCCTCTTCTGGTGGTTTGCGCACATAAAAACGCGAAAGCACAATACCTAACTCATACAGTAACCACATGGGTATCGCAAGTAAGGTTTGGGAAATAACATCAGGCGGCGTTAACAGCATGCCGACAATAAAAACCCCGACAATGACATAAGCTCGCTTGGCGCGTAATTGTTCTGGCGTTACCACCCCACTCCAACACAACAAAAGAATGGCGACGGGAATTTCAAAAGCGATACCAAACGCAAAGAAGATTTTCAACACAAAGTCTAGATAACTGGAAATGTCGGTCGCAATGGTAATGCCTTCTGGTGCCATGGTCGTGAAGAAACCAAACGCTAACGGCAATACGACATAGTAGGCAAAGGCGATACCGCCATAAAAAAGTAAGCTGCTACTAATGAGCAGCGGTGCGACGAGACGCTTCTCATGCTGATACAAACCCGGCGCAATAAAGCGCCAGATTTGATGCAATAGAAACGGGATGGCGACCAGAATCGCAACCACTAAAGTGAGCTTGAACGGTGCAAAAAAAGGCGCGCCGACATCCGTGGCAATCATACTGGCCCCTTCTGGCAAGTGCGCCATTAGGGGATCAGCCAACCAGCGGTAGAGGTCACGGGCAAAATAGATAAGGCTTAAGAAGATCACTAGGACGACACTGACACTACGCAGCAATGTCGCGCGTAAATCTGCGAGGTGGTCTAGTAAACCGGTTGGGCTACTCATTCGCCTTTATCCTTACTGCTCTTCTGCTCTTCGACTTGCTCTTGCTCTTTGGCGTAAGGGTGTTGCACAGACGCGGCAGCGTCTTGAAGTTCCTTCAACGAGCGCTTGAGTTCTGG
Organism: Aliidiomarina haloalkalitolerans; assembly: GCF_003987315.1. Taxonomy (GTDB): domain Bacteria; phylum Pseudomonadota; class Gammaproteobacteria; order Enterobacterales; family Alteromonadaceae; genus Aliidiomarina; species Aliidiomarina haloalkalitolerans. The sequence goes on along the minus strand of NZ_PIPI01000003.1, from coordinate 147,886 downwards.
GGAAAGCTTGTCGAGATCATCCGTCGCTTCAATTTGCTTGAGATGCTCATGTAGCTCCTTGACGCGCAGCTCATGATTAATCTCGGCTTCCATTTTGCTGCCGAACGCCCGCACTTTCGCAATCGTGCGCTGTACTGACCGAATTGCGCCCGGCAGTCGCTCTGGCCCCAACACAACGAGGCCAATGACAGCGATCATGAGAAGTTCCCAGAAGCCAATATCAAACATAGCGAAACTTACTGCTTATCTTTCTGTTTTTCAGTCGTTTTTTCGTCTTCTTTGGCTTCACGCTGATGCTCAATCACCTCGCCATTGGCCTTCTTATCGTCTTCATTCATTTCTTTCTTGAAGCCTTTAATCGCTGTGCCAAGGTCAGAACCAAGCGTACGTAATCGTTTACCGCCGAATAAAATGACGATAATTAACAGCACCATGAGAACTTGCCAAATGCCAATGCCACCCATGCTTAAACTCCTCAAATAAACCGATTAAGGTCGCGACCACCAGGCTTGTAGCCAACCCACCGCTGCTAATGTTGCGGTTGGAACGGTTAACCAAAGCTGCTGGTCCGTAATAATAAATGCCGCTGCCGATACCGAAAGGCTTGCGGCAAGCAAGCTCCACCAGCGACTGACTGCGGTTTTGCGTTGATGTTGCAAAAATTGCTGCGCCCACTCACGTTGTTTGCGGCCACCTTTTTGCATCTGTTGCAATGTATCGTACAACAAGCCAGGCATTTCCGGCAGCTTTTCCGCCCAATAAGGTGCCTGTTCTTTGACATTGCGCAATAAGGCTCGCCAACCGATTTGCTCCTGCATCCAACGTTCGAGGTACGGCTTCGCTGTTTTCCACAAGTCGAGTTGCGGGTAGAGTTGGCGACCAAGCCCTTCAACATATAACAGCGTTTTTTGTAACAGCACTAGTTGTGGCTGCACTTCCATATCAAAGCGGCGAGCAGTATTGAATAGGTTCAGCAGCACATGCGCAAACGAGATTTCCGCCAACGGCTTCTCGAAAATCGGCTCACAAACCGTGCGAATCGCTGATTCGAACTCTTCGACATTGACCGAGTCCGGCACCCAACCAGAATCGATATGTAATTCCGCTACTTTGCGATAATCACGATTGAAAAAGGCAATGAAGTTAGCTGCAAGGTAACGTTTGTCTTCACGATTTAAGGTTCCCACAATACCGAAGTCGACGGCTAAATAGCGGGGACTCGCCCCCGAGTCTGGGTCGACAAAGATATTTCCGGGGTGCATGTCGGCATGGAAGAAGCTGTCGCGAAATACTTGCGTAAAGAAGACTTCAACTCCGCGTTCAGCCAACACTTTCAAGTCGATGTTGTTGGCTTTCAGTCGCTCAACGTCATTGACTGGAATACCATAAATCCGTTCCATCACCATGACATTCGGGCGGGTGTAGCTGCTATACACTTCTGGAATATAAAGTAATTCTGAGTCGGTGAAATTGCGCCGTAACTGAATTGCGTTGGCCGCTTCACGGTCAAGACTCAGCTCGTTATAGAGAGTTTTGCGATACTCGTTAATGACTTCAACCGGCTTTAGGCGACGACCATCGGGTAAATAACGAGCGGCTAAACGCGCTACCGCCTCCATCAATTCTAGGTCGGCATCGATTGTTTTATTGATGCCTGGACGCAGAACTTTTACCACCACTTGTCGACCAGCAGGCTCTTTCAGAACGGCTGTATGCACTTGTGCGATAGAGGCTGAGGCCAGCGGCTGCACGTCAAACTCTTCGAATACGTCAGTAATACTCTGAATACCGAGCGCTTTTTCAATAATAGTTTGGGCGTGCTCACCCGAGAATGGTGGCACGCGGTCTTGCAACATCGACAGTTGCACGATCATGTCGGCATCGAGCAGGTCCTGTCGCGTCGACAGCATCTGCCCTAACTTGACGTAAACCGGACCAAGCTCTTCGAGGGCTAAACGCAAGCGTTCGCCGACCGACTTATCACGATGGCGATTACGCAACCAAAACGCTGAACGGCGGACCGCCCGCACATACCATGGCAACCAACGGCGTGGGATCATGTCGTCTAAGCCGTAGCGCATGAGTGTGCTGAGTATCTTGTAAAAGCGGAATCCACGCACCTTGCTGCCTGCTCCTATGCTTGTTCACGCGCTGCAATGCGCGCTTCAAGTTGTTTTATTTTGCGTTCTAAGTCACGCAGATCATCGGCCAGTATGGCTTTTTCTAAAGGGTGCACAGCAACCCGCAGCTCCTCTGTTAAGAAGGCTTGCACACGGTCCTGAAGCGCCCCTTTCGGCGGCCGCAGGGCTGCGATTTTGGTCATCGCCTGGCCGACCAAATAACCGGGCACATCGCCCAAATGATTGGCGACAAATTCTTCCCAGTCGACATTCAACTGCAAAAACACCTGCGCGGCTTGCTGGGCCAGCACTGGGTCTCCGACGATCTCGATTTGCCCAGTTTGCAGCATCTTGGTGACATTGCTGGTATCGCTTAACTTCGGCAGGTCACTCAAGGTCGTGGTGACTGCGCAGTCGACTACTTCATAGTCTGGGCCCATTAAATGCACCCGATCACTCAGAAAGAGAATCGTGACCGGTTCAGGTAAGCCCTTCGCTTGTAAACGAAAGCACTTACCACGCAACGGTTGCAGTCGCTGCACAGCTCCCGGGTCATTGGCTAACCCAAGGTTCAAAGTGCGCTCAGCACTTGCCCGAAGAACTTGCATCACGGTCATTAAAATTTGAACCCACGATGCAGGGCCACAATACCACCGGTTAAGTTGTGGTACTCAACGTTTTCAAAGCCAGCTTCGGTCATCATGCCTTTCAGAGTTTCTTGATCCGGATGCATGCGGATCGACTCAGCTAGATATTGATAACTGTCTTTGTCTTTGGCAATAAACTCACCCATACGCGGCATGATGTGGAATGAATAAAGGTCATATGCCTTTGAGAGCATCTCTGCTTCCGGCTTGGAGAACTCTAAAACCAGTAATCGGCCACCAGGCTTTAATACCCGCAACATAGAACGCAATGCAGCGTCCTTGTCGGTAACGTTACGTAAACCAAAAGCGATGGTAATGAGGTCAAACGTGTTGTCTTCAAACGGGAGTTTTTCCGCGTCTGCCTGAACATAGCTAACATTGCCGACAATTCCCATGTCGCGCAGCTTGTCGCGACCGACCCGCAGCATTGAATCGTTAATATCTGCTAAAACAACTTCACCTGTCGGCCCAACAATACGCGCAAACTTAGCAGCTAAGTCACCGGTACCCCCGGCTAAGTCTAAGACCTTTTGGCCAGGACGCACGCCGCTGCAGTCAATGGTATAGCGTTTCCACAAACGGTGAATGCCAAACGACATCACGTCGTTCATCAGGTCGTATTTGCCCGCGACTGAGTGAAACACACCGGCAACCATGTTTGCTTTTTGCTCTTTCGCAACGGTTTTGAAGCCAAAATGCGTGCTGTCGTCTTGCGCTTTGTTCATATCTTTTTCCATAGGGAATGCCTACTACGTCAAATTCATGCTTAGTGTAAACGATGGGAGCGAATTGCCCAATAGAATACCGTGTTCTGGCCTTAAAATCGGCACTTTTAGCCGACTTTTCTGGGGTAGACGAGTCAACCTCAAGTTACACTTGTGCGTAACGCTCGCGATCGGGCAACCACCGTTGCATTAATGCGTCGCTTTGTGCCGGGTAGTCAGTGAAAAGCCGCTGCGCGAGCTGGCGAATCTGCGGCAATAAATCGGCATCGCGGGTTAAGTCAGCCACTTTCATCTGCACTAAACCCGTCTGCCGCGCCCCAAGTAGCTCACCTGGCCCACGTAATTCGAGATCTCGCTCGGCAATTACAAAGCCATCATTGCTCTCACGCAGCACATTTAAACGCTCAGTTGCCTGTTGTGATAACGGCGATTTATATAACAACACACAATGACTCGCCACCGAGCCGCGACCAACGCGACCGCGGAGTTGGTGTAATTGAGCTAACCCCAAACGCTCGGGATTCTCAATAATCATTAAACTGGCATTTGGCACGTCGACACCAACTTCAATTACGGTTGTTGCCACCAACAAGTCCAATTCATGGGCCTTAAAGGCTTGCATGACTTGCTCTTTTTCCGCGGCTTTCATGCGCCCATGTACCAAACCGATGCGTACGTTCGGCAAGGTTTCCTGTAAGTACCGTGCCGTGTCTTCGGCAGCCTGACATTGCAATACATCAGACTCCTCAATAAGTGTACACACCCAATACACTTGCCGACCTTCATCGGCGACTGCGCCGCGCAAACGCTCGATCACTTGGTCGCGACGAGTGTCTGGTATCGCCACGGTTTGCACGGGTGTCCGTCCGGGTGGCAGTTCATCAATCACCGAGGTCGCTAAATCCGCATAAGCAGTCATGGCTAACGTCCTTGGTATCGGTGTAGCAGTCATGACGAGTTGGTGCGGATGCTGGCCAAGTTGCTCACCTTTTTGGCGCAGAGCAAGCCGTTGATGAACACCAAAACGATGTTGCTCGTCAATAATCACCAACGCAAGGTTTTTAAACTGCACCGCCTCTTGGAAAAGCGCATGGGTACCGACGACCAGTTGGATGTCACCCTGGGCTAACGCCTGTAATGTCGCTTCGCGCGCCTTCCCTTTGCTTTTCCCAGCCAGCCACCCCACCTGAATACCCATAGGTTCAAACCACATGGCAAAGCTTTGCGCGTGCTGTTCGGCAAGCAGTTCAGTCGGTGCCATCAAAGCCACTTGATACCCCGCTTCAATAGCTGCCAATGCAACTAGGGCAGCCACTAAGGTTTTCCCACTGCCAACGTCGCCCTGAACAAGCCGCAGCATTGGATATGGCTGCGCCAGATCCGCTTCCACTTCAGCGACCACGCGCGCTTGCGCCGAGGTGGGCGTAAACGGCAGCTGCGCTAGTAGCTCCTTTTTCAGGCGTTGCGCTGGCGCTAACGACACCGCACTAACCGCCTGAGCTTGTTGGCGAACTTGCAGCATGCTCAGTTGATGGGCGAGTAACTCTTCTAACGCTAAACGCCGTTGCGCGGGGTGTACGCCATTGAGCAACAAGGTTTGGTCGACATCCGTCGGCGGCTGATGCAGCACTCGTATCGCTTCGGCTAGCTGCGGCAATCCGTGTCGTAACGACTCAGGCAGTAACTCCGGAAGGCTTTCACTGTTTAAGTAACTCAGCGCCTGCTCGACCAAGTGCCGCAAGGTCAATTGATGGACGCCATCGGTGGTCGGGTAAACCGGTGTTAACGTCTCAGCTAACGATGGCGCTTTGCCATCGGCGAGAACTTTCCATTCCGGATGCACCATTTCAGGCCCAGTCGGACCCGGCCGCACCTCGCCATACAAGTGCACTCGTTCGCCCGCACTAAACTGATTTTGTTGCGCCGCAGTGAAACGGAAAAAACGCAAGGTCAATACGCCTGAGTGGTCACGCACACGAACTAAAAGCGCTCGACGTTTACCAAAATGCACACGGTTATCGACTACATCAGCAATGAGGGTGGCATATTCTTGCATTCGCAAAGCGGCTATCGGTGTGATTTTGGTGCGATCTTGATAGCGCGACGGCAGATGCAGGAGAACATCTTGCACACTGCGCAAACCCAAACGCTCAAGGCGCTCGGCCATTTTCGGACCGACACCCTTCAGGTTCGTTAGGGGAATGCGCGCCAAATGCGATGAAGTTGGCGCGGTTGTGGCTTTACTCATGGCCGACGCTTAACCGTTCCACTTCCGGACTACGCCATACAAGTCGGTGCGGCGGTCTTTCAAGTTAGTCACCGAGCCCTCATTGTGCAAATACCGCAGTTCATCCAAGTTTAAATCAGAGAACATTAACATCTCGGTATTTGGCGTGGTTTCTGACATCACCGCATCGTGCGGGAAAGCGAAGTCTGAAGGCGAAAACACACTCGACTGCGCATATTGCACGTCAAGACTTTCGACCTCTGGCAGGTTGCCGACACTACCACATATGACCACATAGCATTCGTTCTCTACGGCGCGTGCTTGGGCACAGTGGCGGACACGCAGGTAAGCATTGCGGGTGTCGGTCCAGAATGGTACGAAGAGAATTTCTAAACCCTCGTCCGCCATCAATCGACCGAGCTCCGGAAACTCAACGTCGTAACAGATCAGAATCCCAACGCGGCCGGCGTCGGTTTCAAATACACTGACTTTATCGCCACCTTCAATAACCCAGTCACGCTTTTCGTGTGGCGTAATATGAATTTTCCGTTGTTCTTCGACCGAACCGTCGCGGCGACACAAATAGGTGACGTTGTACAAGGAGTCACCTTCCAGTAACGGCATTGAACCGGTAATGATGTTAACGTTGTAGCTCACCGCCATATTCGACATTTCCTTGCGGAAACGCTCGGTATAACTAGCAAGGAAGCGGATCGCTTCCATCTGATGAGTTTGATCCGTTAAGCCCATTAATGGTGCATTGAAAAACTCAGGGAACAATGCAAAGTCACTTTTATAGCTCGATACTGCATCGACGAAGTATTCAACCTGCTGTAATAACTCTTCAACTGAATCGACTAAGCGCATTTGCCATTGAATCGCACCAACGCGAACGTTACGAGAACGCGCTTTAATGACGGTATCAGCCGGCTCGTAAAGGAAGTTACTCCACTCAAGTAAAGTTGCATAACCTTTCGAGCGTAAGTCTTCAGGCAAATACTTATACAGCAAGCGTTTGACGACAAAGTCGTTGGCAAGCTGAAAGCTTAGAATTGGGTCATAGACCTCGCGCCGACGAACCTTCTCGAGATACTGGCTAGCCGTAATGTCGTCGGCATACTTGTGATAGTTGACAATGCGACCACCGGCCAAAATAGCTTTCAGGTTTAACTGAATACACAGTTCTTTGCGCGCGTCGTATAGGCGTCGGCCTAAACGGTAGCCGCGGTAATCTGGGTGGATAAGGACGTCAAGACCATACAAAGCGTCACCTTTTGCGTCGTTCAAAATCGTATCTTTCTTACCGAGCAGGTCGTCATACTGGTGAGGGTTGCTGAATTTGTCATAGGTCACCCGCACGGTCAGTGCTACACCGACCATTTGGCCGTTGTCTTCAAGACAAATTTGCCCTTCTGGAAAATCACGAATGAGGCGTAAAATGGTGTGCTCTTCCCAAGCGCCACCAATGTCGTCATAAACCCTATCCATCAGCTCCTTCAGCTGGGGGTAATCATCGTCACGCAAGTTGCGTAGTTGCAAATGCAAATCTTCTGGGCTCATCCCGATACCTCTTGCTGATCTATTTGGCTTACAACGAGTGTACACCGAATCTAGGGTCATGGTGAATCGAAGCAAAAAAAACCTTGCCACCTTAAATTAAGATGTTTATGCTTCTGGACGTCTAAACGTAAATTTGGAAAGTATATGGCTATTACAAACAACCCCCCGAAAGCCAGTGCCATCGCATTGTTACCGTTGGCACTTTTTTTAGCCCTATTTTTGGGCACCGGCATTTATTTTCATTTATCTGGCGTGGAAATGGCGTTCTACCAACTCGCCAGCCCAGTTGCGATCCTACCGGCGATTATTTTAGCGGTTATTCTCAGTAAGGAAGCGTTGAATAGCCGCATTCAAACCTTTGTCGAAGGTGTTGGCCACAACAACATCATCACCATGTGTTTGATTTACTTGCTCGCGGGGGCGTTTTCTACCGTTGCTGCCGCCACCGGTGGCGTTGATGCCATGGTGGCACTCGGTTTAAGCATCATTCCTCCGGCATTTTTGCTGCCGGGAATCTTCCTAATTGCAGCGGTTGTGTCGACAGCCATGGGTACCTCAATGGGAACCCTTGCTGCCCTCGCACCAGTTGCTTTAGGTTTGAGCCAGGCAGCGGGGATTAACCCTGCATTAATGGCAGGTGTGTTGGTTAGTGGTGCGATGTTCGGCGACAACTTATCCTTCATTTCAGATACCACCATTGCCGCAACTCGAACCCAAGGTTGTGCGATGAAAGACAAGTTCCGCGCAAACTTACGTATTGCCGTTCCGGCGGCGGTCCTGACCGTCATTGCGCTGGCCTTTATCGACGTTGGAAGCGCCCCGATTGCAGTGCCAGAAGCAAACTATTGGCTCGCCTTACCTTACTTCTTCATTATTGCGCTCGCCGTCAGTGGCCTCAACGTCTTCGTCGTGCTGACACTGGGCATTATTCTCGCTGCGGTGTTTGGTTTTGTTGCCGTCGACTATGCTGTCGTCGCATTTAGTCAGGATATTTACGAAGGCTTCACCAGCATGCAGGAAATTTTCCTGCTGTCGTTACTCATTGGTGGCTTGTCGGCATTAATCCGCCAGCAAGGTGGCTTAGCCTTCCTGTCAAATACAGTGGAGCGTGTTGCCGCCAAACTGAGCAAACGTAAAGAACGTTCAGCGGCTTTCGGTATTTCTGGTTTGACAGCGCTGACCAACTTAGCGGTCGCCAACAATACCGTGACGATTTTGCTCTCGGGTGAAGTGAGTAAGCGATTGGCGAAAGAAGGTGGCGTTGCGCCGAAGCAAAGTGCCAGCTACCTCGACATTTTCGCCTGTGTGGTGCAAGGTGTGTTGCCATATGGCGCCCAAGCACTCCTCATGGGAGCAAGCTTCGGTATTTCGCCGTTAGCCGTGAGCGTCAATACCTTCTATTGCTTCATCTTGGCCGTGGTCGCGGTGGCAAGCATCTTCGTCCTTGGCCCAATTCGTGCCGATGATGTGGTCGAAGAAGCGCAGGTTTAAACGGCTCGGAATTAATCACCTCAGTTAAATACAACAAAGGCCAGAGCGTTATCGCACTGGCCTTTGCATTTGGGGTAATTCAAACGAAACGTTTAGTTGGTGGTGGGTAACTCCATCACCCCATCAATTTCGATTTGCGAGCCTTTCGGCAAACCTTTCACTTCAATAGCTGCACGCGCTGGGTAAGGTGTGCGGAAAAACTCGGCCATGACTTCATTCACCACCGCAAAGTGGCTTAAGTCGATTAGGTAAATCTGCACCTTCACCATGTCTTGCAATTCACCACCGGCGGCTTCACAAACCGCGCTGAGATTTTTGAAGACTTGCACAGCCTGCTCACGAAAGTCTTGTGACACCATTTCCATGGTGCTTGGCACTAATGGAATTTGGCCTGACAAATATACAGTGGTACCAACTTTAATCGCTTGTGAATAGGTACCAATTGCTGCCGGCGCTTGGTCGGTGGCAATAATGACTTTAGACATATTACTTCCTTAAACGAGAAACTCGCTGAACATGCGGCATTTTCCGAATTTGGCGCATCACGTCAGCTAAATGTTTGCGGTTATTAATGGTTAACACCACGTCAATATAATAGATTGTCGCATCAATTTCTTCCGTTTTCAGTCCCTGAATATTACAACCGGTGTGCGCAATTGCTGACGTCAAACGCGCCAAGGCGCCCTGGTGATTAACAATCTCGACGCGTATTTCCGAGGTAAATTGCGAGTCTGGCTTGTTGTCCCACTGCACAGGGAAATAACGACCAGGCTCGTCTTCATGGCCACGCACGTTTTTACATTCACGGCGGTGAATAACTAAGCCTTTGCCAGGACTTACATGGGCAATAATGTCGTCGCCGGGAATCGGCCGACAGCATTTCGCAAAGCTTAAGAGCAAGCCATCAGCGCCTTTAATCGCTAAACTGCGACCGCGCTCATCATCACCACTGGCTGCTTTTATGCGTTGCTCATCACCAACGAGTCGACGAGCAACTGCCACGCTCATCAAGTGGCCTAAGCCAATGTCGCGCAATAGATCTTGTTTGTCTTTACGTTTTAATTCAGCCGCTACGCGGGCAAAATCTTGTTCTTTCAAATCGTCTAGACTAAATGAACCAAGCGCAGCGCGCAGCAGACGTTCACCAAGTATCAGAGCTTCATCGTGTTCTTGGTTTTTCAAGTATTGGCGGATCTTCAAACGAGCTTTACCGGTGACCACAAAGTTGAGCCAAGCGATATTCGGCCGTGAGCCCGGTGCTGTGCGAATTTCAACGGTTTGCCCGGTTTCCAACGGTTTACTCAGTGAGTAGGCCTTGTGATTAACGCGCGCTCCAATACATGCGTTACCGATATCTGTATGGACTGCGTAGGCGAAGTCCACAGGTGTCGCTCCCTGTGGCAATTCAATGATGCGCCCGTCCGGTGTAAACACGTAAATCTCATCGGGGAACAAGTCAGATTTTACATTTTCAATAAACTCAAATGAGTTACCCGCACTTTGCTGCAGTTCAATCAGACTTTGCATCCATTTTTGTGCCCGCACTTGCGCCGTGGTGTTGCTGTCTTCAATGTCTTTATAGAGCCAATGAGCGGCGACACCACGATCCGCCATCAAATCCATTTCTTCGGTGCGAATTTGAATCTCGACCGGCACCCCGTGCGGGCCCTTCAATGAAGTATGTAGCGACTGATAACCGTTACTTTTCGGAATCGCAATGTAGTCTTTAAAACGGGTTTCGATTGGCTTGTATAAATTATGTACAGCACCAAGCACGCGATAGCAGGTGTCGACTGTGTCAACAACAACACGGAACGCATAGATGTCCATGACCTGGTCAAACTTTAGCTCTTTGTGGAGCATTTTTTTATAGATACTGTACAAGTGCTTTTCGCGGCCATAAACCCGGGCTTTAATGCCCTGTTCTTGCAGGCGTGCTATCAATTCGTTGTGGGTGCGTTCAAGTAAGGCCTTGCGATTACCGCGGGCTTTACGGACTTGGCTTTCAAGTAATCGAGCACGCCATGGATAATGGGCATGAAACCCTAGCGTTTCAAGCTCATTCTTAATGTTATGAATACCTAACCGGTGCGCTAAAGGTGCGTAAATTTCGAGGGTTTCGCGGGCAATACGACGGCGTTTGTCGGGTCGCAATGAGCCAATTGTGCGCATATTATGGGTGCGGTCAGCCAGCTTAATCAGAATGACTCGAATATCTTGCACCATCGCCATAATCATTTTGCGATAGTTTTCAATTTGCGCTTCTTCTTTACTGTCGAATTGCAGTTTGTCGAGTTTTGAAACGCCTTCGACTAGTTCGGCGACCGTAGGGCCAAATTGTTCAGCTAAATCTTCTTTGGTAACAGGTGTGTCTTCAATGACGTCGTGGAGCAATGCGGCCATAAGGGTTTCGTGATCCAGCCGCATTTCGGCGAGCATACAAGAGACCGCCACCGGATGAGTGATATAAGGTTCGCCACTTTGTCGCTTCTGTTCGCTGTGCGCGTCAAAGGCAACATGAAACGCCTGCTCAATACGATCGACTTGATCGGCAGGTAAATAGTTTTCCGTTAATGTGCGCAATCCTTCAAATAGATACACGACAGCACTCTCACTTCTGCTGGTGGACAAACATCACTAAGGTTCGATGCGCAATTTTGCTTCGTAAATGAAGCACACGTCCAGATAAAATTAAGGTTCTACTAGAGAGAATAAGGGGAAAATTGCTTTTTGCCAACGGGAGAAATGACGGCAGTGACCGATTGCCACTGCCGAAGAAAGCGATTAGTCTTCTAAATCACTCGATTTTAACGCTGCCATTGCTGCAACTTCTGCTTCATCTTGAGCATATTGGGCTGCTTGGTCGTCGTGATCTAAGCTGTTTGCAGTTACAAGGCCTGCTTCGATTTCACGTAGCGCAATGACGGTCGGCTTTTCATTTGTGGTGTTGACCAGCGCTTCTCTGCCGTTTGCAATTTGGCGTGCGCGGCGCGCTGCCACTAGTACTAAGTCGAACCGGTTGCCAATCCGATCTACTGCTTCTTCAACTGTAACCCGTGCCATGTCGTCACTCCGCTAAAATTCTGAACTGTTTTTCAAAGGGCATAAATTGTACTTTAACTAACCAGCATAGCCAAGTTTTATTCGCTGACGCATTGATTTGTAAGCACTTTTAACTCGATTGTAGGTGTTATTCTTCTTTTAGCAACGCTTGCAAAACTTCGCGATAACGAATTTGTTGTTTCGAACGACGCAGGCGCTGGCTCATGACGATGTGCTCTAGGTTCGCCACCGACTCCTCGAAATCTTCATTCACGATCAAGTAACTGAACTCTGCATAGTGGGACATTTCGCCCTGTGCTTTCGCCATGCGGCCAGCAATAACCTCGTCACTATCTTGACCGCGAACACGCAGTCTACGCTCGAGTTCTTCATTCGAGGGTGGCAAGATAAAAATCGTATGCACACCTGGATAGGCGGCTTTCACTTGTCGTGTTCCTTGCCAGTCGATATCTAAAAACACATCGACGCCGCTCGCAAGGGTGTCTTCAATGACGGTGCGCGACGTGCCGTAATAATTATTAAAGACCTTGGCCCACTCATAAAACTCATGATTGTCGACCTGTCGGAGAAACTCAGCCTCACTCACAAAGTGATAATGCACGCCATTTTCTTCACCGGGGCGAGGTGCGCGGGTTGTTGTACTGACCGAAACTTGCATTGAGCCGTCGTTGTGGCGTTCCAGCAAAGCTTTGATTAAACTAGACTTTCCAGCACCACTGGGGGCTGCAATAACAAATAAGTTTCCGCTGACATTCGACATAGTAAATTCTTGATGGCTAAAGAAGAATGCAACATAAAGTACACTGAAGTCATAAAAAACGCCACTTTTGCGAAATAACCTACGCTCTTTCTGCTCCCATTTCGCAAAGCATGCTATAACATAACTAGTTCTTTTTCTGAGGATAATAACAATGAGTATTTCATTTTGGATTTTCATCGTCGTTGCCGTACTAGTTGTTTTTTACGTCATCGGCATTTACAACAAGCTCGTTACGCTTAAAAACCGTTATCAAAATGCCTTCGCGCAAATTGATGTGCAGCTAAAACGCCGTTACGACTTAATTCCGAACCTAGTCGAAACTGCGAAAGCCTACTTAAAGCATGAGCGTGAAACCCTCGAAGCCGTGGTTGAAGCCCGTAATCAAGCAGCCGCCGCGTTAAAAAATGCGTCTGCCAACCCAGGTGATGCTCAGGCTATGGGCCAATTGGCTGGCGCCGAAGGTTCACTTGCTGGTGCACTCGGTCGCTTAAACGTGGTGATGGAAGCCTATCCGGATTTGAAAGCGAATCAGAATATGGCGCAGCTGTCGGAAGAGCTCACTTCGACCGAAAACAAAGTCGCGTTCTCACGGCAAGCATTTAATGACTCGGTGATGCAATACAACACCTATAAACAAGGTTTCCCACCGGTAGTTTTTGCTGGCATGTTTGGTCATGCAGCCGACGCAAGCCTGCTTGAGTTCGAGGATCGTGAAGCGATTCAACAAGCACCACAAGTGAAGTTCTAAGGGGTGCTGCATGGCAGCGATGGATTTTTTTGAACATCAGGCGGTTGCCAAACGAAACACCCGCCTGTTGGTTATTTTATTTGGCTTAGCCGTTATTTGCTTGCTCACGCTAACCGGCCTTTTGGTCGCAGCCTTTAGCGGTGGCCTTGGGCAAATCGAAAACGGTCAGCAAGCGCCTGAATTCTATTTACATTGGGACATCGTTCTGGCGGTAACGGGTATGGTGCTGTCGGCTATTAGTCTGGCCGTGCTGTACAAATGGGTGGTCCTCAAAGGTGGCGGTAAAGTGGTCGCAGAGAGCTTAGGCGGCCGTCGTTTAAGCCCAGACAGTAGCGACCCAGTCGAACGTAAAATTCTCAACGTCGTTGAAGAAATGGCCATTGCGGCGAATATGCCAGTGCCGCCGGTGTACCTACTCGACAACGAAGAAGGCATTAATGCATTCGCGGCCGGTTATTCGCCGCAAGACGCGGTAATCGGGATTACCCGTGGCAGTGTGGTGAATTTAACGCGAACGCAACTACAAGGCGTTGTGGCTCACGAAATTGCGCATATTCTCAACGGTGACATGCGCTTAAACATTCGTATTATCGCCATTCTGAATGGCATTTTGTTTATTTCGCATGCGGGCTATTTGCTCATGCGCACCGGCATGTATAGCCGCCGAAATGACAAGAACCCACTGCCATTACTGGGGATTGGTCTATTAATTATCGGCTCTATCGGCGTCCTGTTCGGTAATATCATCAAGGCCGCCGTTAGTCGGCAGCGTGAGTATCTTGCCGATGCTTCGGCAGTTCAATTTACCCGTGATCCCGATGGCATCGGTGGTGCATTAGAGCAAATTGGAGCCCTGAGTTCCGGCAGCCAAGTCGCTAGCAAGAATGCCGACGAAGCAGCGCATTTGTTCTTTGGCCAAGCGATTAGTAAAGCCATGTCAATTTTTGCCACCCACCCACCGTTAAAGGATCGGATTAAACGCATTCGCCCTAACTGGGACGGCAAGTTCCGCGCCAATCCACGGCCGCAGTTACAGGCTGAGCTAGAATCAGAAGGTGCGAATGCGGCAGGTTCTCAACAAGAGCGGTCGCGCCAGCGCATGGTCGAAACCATCACCACTGCTGCAACGATTGGCGCTGCCTTTGAGCAGCCAGCTAGCGCGAATGAGCAAGAACTTATCGGCGAAGCGCGCAATCAAGAAGGTGCTGAAGCATTGGTGTTGGCAATGGCTTTGAGCGACAACGATGAAATTCGCGCTGCGCAACTGCAAGAAATTAGTCGTCAACACACTGCACAAATTAGTGCCCGTGCAGCAGCTGATTTCGAAAAACTTAAACCGTTTGAGCTGGAAAAACGACTAGCCTTTGTTGAACGTGCAATTCCGGCATTAAAAACCTTGTCGCAGCATGAGGCCTATGCCCTGCTGAACACGCTGCACCAAGTGGTCGAAGCCGATCAGCAAACATCTCTCTACGAATGGTGTTTAACACAAATTGTGACCCGTTATGTGCGCGCGGAATTTGAACCAAATCGGCGGGTGAAGCGTGTGGATGTGCGCCGCCAAAGCGATACCGAGTTTACCCTCTCAGTTCTGGCTTGGTACGGTCATGACAACGATAACGACGCTTTGCAGGCCTTTAATTTGGGTGCGGCAGTCTTCGGTCAGCGTTTGCAGCCATTCCGTCAGCAACCATACAGCTTTGCCGAATTGGGTGACTGTTTAGAACGCATTAATACTTGGTCCGTCACCGACAAAGCTAAGCTTGTTCAAGCTTGGATTACCTGTGTTCGCAGTGACGGCGAAATTAATGTGGTAGAACAAAAGCTCTTACTTACGCTTTGTGCGTGTATCGGTGAACCGCTGCCGACTTTAGAGCTTTAGCTCCAACAACGAGCGGACTTGGTTGGCGACATCCGCCGGCCGCTCCTGCATAAAGCAATGCCCGCCCTGCGTTTGCGTAATTGGCAAATGCGGGGCGAATTGCTGCCACTGTTCCAGCGCTTGGTGAACAAACGGGTACGTGCTATCGCCAACTAGTATTTGCGTCGGAACTTCGAGTGCGGGGAGTTCCTGCCACAAATTAGTGGCATAACTACTAAAAATCTCAGCTTCGCGCTCCGGCGCACATTTCAGTTGCCATAGACCTTGCTGATTGGCGGTCATGGCATGCTCAACATAAGCGCGCAGAGCTTCGTCCGTCCAGCCCCGGAACATGCCGCGGTTTTGCAGGCTAGCAAAAGCCGCATCGGCATTGACCCATTCAGCTCGCCGCTTTTTTGCTTTGCGAGCATACGGGTTAAAACGATAAAGCCCGGTTAAGCGCAATGACGTTGCCCAACGCAATAAGTGACGGGGAAACAGAATCGGGTCAAGCAACAAAATTCGGTCAAATGCTTGTGAGTCGCGTGCGCCATATAAGCTTGTCAGAATACCGCCAAAACTATGCCCAACGCCTATTTTCAGAACTGATTCGTACTCTGGACGAAACTGACGCCAGACCGTTTCTGCCAATTCTGAGCTACGCTGCCAACCGACAAAGCGACCACCGTGCTCACTGTCGCCATGGCCTTGAGCATCATGTAGAAATATATCGTAATCGTTTGCGAGTTCTTGCCAAAGTGGCAAATAGGTCAGGCCTGAGTAACTATTGCCGTGAATAAAATGCAGCACAGGTAGACCGCGCGGAACCGTCCGGAGTCCAGTTAACAAGAATCCCTCTGGCGTGCGATATTGCCAGCGTAACCATTCGATACCACCAATCACTTCCACGCTTAAATCCCTACATTCTATCGGTTGAAAAATTTTCGAAACCACTCATTATACGCACATACCCTGAAATTGGCTGCCCGAGGAGAAACTCATGGCACAATGGCTTACCGGTACCGTGATTGAGAACAAACGCTGGAACGACCAACTTTTTAGTTTGCGTGTCGAGGCACCACCGTTTGACTTCGTCGCCGGCCAATTTGTCCGCCTCGGTTTGCCTGGTGCCGAAAAGCGACTGCAACGCGCCTATTCCTTGGTCAATAGCCCAAGTGACCCAGTGCTTGATTTTCTGATCACGAGCGTACCAACCGGTGCGCTTTCGCCGCGCCTCGACTTGCTCATACCGGGCGATACCGTTGAAGTCAGTCAGCCACCTTCCGGTTTCTTTATACTCAGCGAAATCCCTGAGGGCGAAACGCTCTGGTTAGTCAGCACAGGTACCGGAATCGGCCCTTATTTGTCGATGCTTGGCACCGAAATACCATGGCAACGATTCAAAACGATTTACCTTGTGCATGGTGTTCGTTATCGCCACGACCTATGCTACCAAGAACTCATTCAACAATGGCAACTCGAGCACCCGGGGCAACTGATTTATCAACCTGTAGTCACCCGCGAGACTTGCTCAGGAGCACTGCAGCAACGTATTCCACAATTAATTCGCAGCGGCGAGCTCGAGGCGAAAGTGGGCGGTACCTTGGACTCTAACGCTCAAGTCATGCTCTGCGGTAACCCAGAAATGATCCTCGATGCCAAAGCTGCCTTGTTAGAAAAAGGTCTCGACAAAAACCTGCGGCGTAAGCCTGGCAATGTCACCGTTGAGCAATACTGGAAATAGCGCGCTGAACGTGACTTACATCCAGCGCTTATGGTTGCTAGCTGTGAGCTCTAACAATTGTGCTTTCAGTGCTTCTGCCGCATCACGCTGCAACCAAGGAATAGTCAAGCTGCCACCGGCGGTATCAGCACGCAGCTGACAACAACCAAACAATCGTTGCCAAGGCGACTGCTGAATACTGACGCGCTGCATTTTCGCGGCCGGCACCCACCGTTGACGTTGTCCGATCCAAGCGGTGCGCACAACCAGCCACTGATCATCGACATGCCAGCCAAATCGACGCCACCACACCCAACGCCAAACTAACACCACGACCGCACTGATAGCACCGGCCAACGGCTCAAAAATCAAGCCCATGGCTACACCGATAATTAACCAGTAACGAACGACAAAAGCGCCATGCACCCGCCGCCAAGCTGCAGTGGTGAACTGCAAGTCAGTGGTCAGTGCCTGTAACCGTGACGACGTTAGAATCGGCACTGTAAAGCGCCCTTCGGCTTTTTCATGGTTTGCTCCTGCCTGCAGAATCCGCACGCTCCAGCGTTGCAATAAGCGACCGACTAAGCCTTGACGCATTTCCACCAATTGTAATTTCGGCATCCGGAAGCTGCGGGAGAGTTTACTCAGCAAACCAGCTTGATAATGCACGCGGTCACCTTGGCGGACGAGATGGTAGCCATAGAACAAATTGAAGTAATACAGTGTGGTCAGTATCAGAATAGTGGCGAAAAATGCCAACGCCAACGCTGTCCCGACAAGGAGTGCTTGAAACTGTGATTCAAACCCGGCCAACCAAAGCTCAAATTGCTCAGTGATGTAGTTGGTCATGGTTTGATTGGCGAAAATGAATGCCACTAAGGCACTGATCATAATGAATATATTCTGCATGGAACCAATGCGCCAAACTTCGCTTGTGGGCAATTGCAGCTCAAAGTCATGCGTCACATCGCTGACTTCTGCGCTCGACTGGTCGGCCACACTGGCCTCTTGAGATTTGGCCAACACGCGCTGTTGCAAGTCAGTCGATAAGGCCGCTGACAGGGCTGGGATTTCAACTTCTTTGCCTTTACTTCCGGCGCTTTGTAAGCTTAGAACCGTTAAGTTAAAAGGCTTAAGCCAAAACGGTTGGCGAATATCTGCCTGTTGAATGCGCTCATACCCAAGGTTCAGCTCAGTGACTTTAAATACCCCTTGCTTGACACGAATCCGCTGGTCATCGAATTGCCACAGAAAACGCCGATAACGCAAAAACGTGGCGATTAACAAAATGGTCAATAAACCAGCTATGACATAGGGCACAAACTGGAGATGATTACGCAGGGCAAAATAAACCCCGACTAATGCTGGCACCGCTTGGTACAAAAAGCGCACAAAAATGCGAATGCTACTGATTAAAAACGCCAATAAAGCAATTAATGGCAAGCGGTTCCAACCTTGTGCTGGGTTAGTCATGCCGACGTTCCTCAGCTTCGGCTTGCGGTTCTGCAGAACTGGTCAGGGCGGCACTGGTAATAGCCTCATCGCTAATTTCTTCTTGCGCAATGTCTTGCAGTAATTGATTGCGAATCGCTTCGCTGTCGTCCATGGGTAATCCGGGGATCACTAAATCGGCGCCTGTGCCGCCTGCGGTATAGAGAATCAGTCGTGAGATTCCGAGCAAACGCTCGATCGGGCCTTGTTGAATTTCGATGTGCTGCAAACGATTATGGGTCACCGAGGTTTCCCGCCACCACCACGCACCTAATTGAAAGTGAACACGGTCATCGGCAAGCAAGTAACGGGTCACGCGATAACGAATCGGCGCCCAAAGAAACACTAAGATTACCCATAAAACCAGGAGCACAGCCGCGCTCACATAACTCACCCACTGCGGGATAGCGTCGATAAACCATGCAATAACCACGAAAACAAACAACAAAGCGATTAAAACTGTTTTATCGAAGCGCAAATACCAAATGTAATTTCTCGCAACGTTTTGCCAAGACTGAGTGTCTGTCATAATGACCCTTTTATTTTTATAGTGTTTCCTTGTCAAACAAGAGTACCCCAAATTGCAACAATGAGCACCTGCCTCACCATGGTTGATGATCAAAAATAGTTTAAATTTCAGCCTTCGTGATTGTTAATCATCGTTGTTCTCATCCATAATGAGATATACCTCATAAAGAAGTACATCTTCACTCCTTTTGAGGCCAATGCAAGATGGAATTTTGCAGCTGGAAGTTTGTTGCTCAACCACAGGTAGGCTGATTGTGCTCTCACTCGTATTTTCTGCACTGACAATTGCAGTGCTCCATAGCCAAGTTGACGACGGTACTGACCGAGCGTTGCCGTGGGTGATCAACACAGCGCCTCCGTTTCATATCGTTTCTGGGCAGTTTCGCAACGAAGGTATTTGTGATGTCCTTATGGACGTCGTTGACGAGCACCTTCCTGACTACACTAAAACTCGAACCGTTTATCCGCAGACTCGCATCACTCAACAATTCGACGAGCGTAATCAATGTTTTCCATGCATGATTTATCGGCCTGAGTCAGGCAACGCGGTTTTCTCTGAGCCGACCCATTTCTATTATCCACACGGCGTGATTACCACGAAAGCCAATGCCGCGCTTATGAAAGCTCGCTATGGTAATCCAATTGCGCTGACCCAATTAGTTGCTGACGATTCATGGCGCTTTGGTTACCCGGCTGGCCGCCGTTATCCAGCGCTGCAAACGATTCTCGAGTCGCAGTCTGCGGTGGGCGGCTATCGGCTGGTGCACACCGGTGAAAACGCGACCCTCGCGATTTTAGAGATGATCAAAAGCAACCGTATTGACTACACTATTGACTATCAAATTCTGCACCAAGTCGATCTCGAGCTTGGCGGCACACAGCTAGAATTTATTGAAATTAAAGAGACCGCCGGCACGCATGTACTCGGTGCAATCGGCTGCACCAACAATGCTTGGGGCCAACAAATAACGGCAGCGATTAACCAACATATTGATCAAATTCGTCGTGACCCACGTTTCTTAGCCAACCTCGACCGTTGGTTTCAGAACCACCCGGGCGATAAAGAATATCTCGAGCAATTAGCCGAACTCGTGTGGCAGAAAGATTCAAATTAACTCGCGAACCGGCTCGATTTGCTACACTTTGCTACACTTACTAGAACAACTCACCAAAGGATTCGATTATGATTAAAGCACAACAAGCAGTTCCGGCGGGTAACCTCACCACAAAAGGTCAAATCGGCATGGACCAAGTCAATCCAGCTGAGCAGTTTAAGCAAGGCTTACATGTTCTATTTGCGGTACCTGGCGCTTTTACCCCAACCTGTTCTGAGCAGCATTTACCTGGCTATATTGAGCACGCCGACAAATTCAAAGAAAAGGGTGTTAGCGGTATCTATTGTCTTGCTGTCAACGATGCATTCGTCATGGCCGCTTGGGGCAAAGAGCAAGGCGCAACTGGCAAAGTGACGATGTTGTCAGACGGCGACGGCGCGTGGGTCAAAGAGCTTGGATTAAGCATGGATACCGGTGCATTCGGTGGTGTACGTAGCCAGCGTTTTGCCATGATCATTCGTGACGGCAAAGTTGAACACGTCTTCGTTGAAGCTGAGAAGCAATTTGACGTCAGTAGTGCTGAGCACGTACTCAAGCACCTATAAGAACCTGCTTTTCGGAAAGGTGTGAGTGGTCATTTTGCGCCGCTCACAACCTTTCAATTTCCCGACCAATCCCTGCAATACCCGCTGCCCGCGGCATTTCTGCCAACAGAAAGTCGATTAATACCCGTACCGCCGGAAGCAAGCCACGACGATACGGATACACCATATGAAGTTTACCGACAGGTAGTTTCCACGCTGGCAACACACGCTGAATGTAACCAAGCTCTTCGTACTCATGGCATAAGTACGTGGGCAATGAAACCACGCCCTGCCCCGCACGAGCAGCTTCGCGCAGCATGGCCATGTCGTCGGTAATCAAACGAGGCTGATAGCTCAGCGAGAGGCTTTCATTGGTCGCACTCGTAAATTGCCATAAATAGCGGCCTGACGAATAGTGCAGCGATAACGCTGGCCAGTTCATTAAATCAGTCGGGTGTTCTGGGGCACCAAGCCGTTCGACCAACTCTGGGCTTGCAAATAAGGCATTGGCAGATGGCAGTAACTCCCGCGCAATCAACGACGACTCTTCAATTTCTGCGCGCACGCGCAAGGCAATATCAACCTGCTCCTCAATCAAGTTAACCGGTTTGTTGGTCATGACTAGATCAAGTGAAACGTCTGGGTAACGCGCCATAAACTCGGGCAATATCTGCGCCAACAGCGATTGGCTAATGGCATATGGACTGCTGATACGCACCTTGCCACGCGGCTTTTCCTGCACAAACTGGGTCACTTGCTCCGCAGCAGACGCAGCGGCCACTACGGTTTGACAATGCACCAAAAACTCGCGACCCACATCAGTTAGGTATAGTTTGCGCGTCGTTCGGTTAATCAGTCGAACACCCAGCTCTTCTTCGAGGTCCGAAATACGACGACTAAGAGTCGACTTCGGCATTTGCAATTGTCGCGCGGCTTCGCTAAAACTGCCTGCTTCAATTACGTGGGCAAAAAGCGCCAAATTAGTAATGTCTTTCATAACACCTCGCTCTTGGGAGAGACTGACTATTGTTCCATTTTTGGAACAGCAGTTTTCATTTTAGCTATCTAGTCATGATTATGGAACAGATTTAAAATTGCACCATCAAAATTTAATCACTACCCCCCTGAGGTGCAGTATGAACATTTTACATTTACAAACTGGTTTATTTGGTGAGCAGTCAGTGAGCCGTCAACTTGGCGACAAAATCGTTGCCCGCTTACAGCAAGAGAACTCAGATGCAACCGTGATCAATCGTGACCTCATCACGACTCCAATTCAGCACTTAGACGCTGAGATTTTGTTAGCTGGCGGAACTGAGGCCGATGCGCAAACAGAAAAGCAACAAGTTGAGCTTGCGCTGACTGAAACCTTACTCGAAGAGTTATTTGCCGCTGACGTCGTAGTCATTGGTGCGCCAATGTATAACTTCTCGATTCCAAGTCAGCTGAAGGCTTGGTTAGACCGCGTAGCGCAAGCTGGCCGAACTTTCCGTTATACGGAAGCTGGACCTGAAGGTTTAGTCAAAGGCAAGAAAGTGTATCTTGCGTCAGCACGTGGCGGTATCTATTCAGAAGGCGCAGCGGCGGCAATGGAATATCAAGAAAGCTATTTAAAGACTGTTCTTGGTTTCCTTGGCATGACTGACGTGACCATTATTCGTGCAGAAGGCGTTAACCTAAGCCCTGAAGCCCGCAATAACGCTATCGAAGCGGCTAGCTCAGAAATCTCAGCACTGAGCGCCTAACGAACTGAACCATTTAGGTTATTAAATACGTACTTAAGTCATTAGTACATCCCCCCAAGCACTGCTAATAAGGAACGCCAAACACTGGCGTTCCTTTTTTTATGGATTATGCTACAAAAGATGAGGACATATTTTTTCGCTAGGAAACGTTGAGCGTGGCGGGTGCATTTTTAGACGACATGAAATCAGCTAAACCGCAATCCTTTGACTTTGGACTGCTCCAAGCTATTGGCCATCACTTACCCTGCTTCGTATATCAGTTGCGGCAGAGCGCTGAAGGCGACTATCAATTTTTATATATTTCCGACAACTGTTTAGATATTGTAGGTCTCAATGCTGCAGACGTGATGGCCGACAGCGACACACTTATCAGTCGTATTCACCCCGATGATCGTGCGCATGTATTCTCCGGCACCACTGTCGCAGTCAAAGAAAACCTTGGCTGGCAAGCCGAGTTTCGGGTCATCAAACCAAATCAAGAAATCGTCTGGGTCGAAGCTTTCGATGTTTTCGAGCGTAATCCCGACGGCAGCGTCGTGTTCTATGGTTATGCCATGGACATCACTAAACGAAAAAATAATGAAATTAAATTAGCTGCGAGTGAAGCCGATTTTAGAGCGCTCGTGGAAAGTGCCAACGACATTATCTATACCATTGCTCCAGACACCACAATCACTTATGTATCTCCCACATGGCAGGATATTCTCGGGCACCATCTCAACGACGTGGTCGGTAAAACCTTCGACAACTTCATTTTTGCCGACGACTTACAGCGTTGTTACGACTTCATGGAAAAACTAATTTCCACGCGGCAAAAACAAAGTGGCTTGGAATATCGCATTCGCGACATCCACGGTAACTTGCAATGGCACACCACAAATGCATCGCCCATTTTTAATGACGACGGTACCATTAAGAAATTCATGGGGATTGCCCGCGAAATTACTGACCAAAAGACTCAGCAACAGCATATCCAACAGTTAGCGCATTATGACGTTCTGACACAGTTACCCAACCGCTCGTTATTTTTTGATTTACTGGATCATCAACTCAAAGTAAGCCAACGCGAGGGCTATAACTTAGCACTACTATTTATTGACTTAGATTTCTTTAAACCCGTAAATGACCAACATGGGCATGCGGTTGGGGATGAGGTTTTAGCCAAAGTTGCAAAACGTATTGGTCGTGTTTTGCGCCAATCTGACCTAATTGGACGCATTGGTGGTGACGAGTTTCTAGTGGCTTTGCCAGGCTTTTATGACCGCGCAGCTCTCGAACCTGCCGCCCTTCGCGCTGCGGAGAAAGTTCGCAACGCGATTTGTGAGACCATCTACGTGCAAGACCTGCGAATTGAGTTAGCCGCCAGTATCGGTATCGCGTTTTACCCGTTGCACTCAGAGTCGATTAGTGAACTCACGCGTTTAGCTGATCGCGCCATGTATGATGCAAAACGCCAAGGCAAAAATAAGGTTGCTGTTTTTAACCCAATTGATCATCAATCTCGTTAACTAGCCGATATATTTTTCGAATCGCACTGACAGCAAGTCACTGTTACAATATTCGTTGATTTTAACTACGAGACGTCTTCCGCCATGATGTTTTTTCGCACTTTTTTACTCAGCTTGGTCGCTTTTGTATACGTGGTTCCTGCTGCAACTGCAGCCGAAACTGACTCTGACCTAGAACTCGGGCCGAATTGGCGCGTGATCGATGTTTATTATCATCACGAATGGAACCGCAATGACAACCGTGAGGCAGACTTCATTGGCCTGCGAGCGAGTGCGAATATTCGCAACAATGGCTTATTTCGGATCGAGACCAACGGCGGCAAAATCAGTGACCGTATTAATAATGTCGAGCGTGAGTACAATGGCTATCAACAGACATTCATGGGCGGGGTGCGCTATGCTGCTAGCGAACAAGCGGACATTTTTTGGTTAGTAGGTGCAACTCGCGTCGAATTCGAAACAAACTACTACAATTTGAATCGCCACGGTTTAATTAGTCAGTTCGGTATGCGCGGCATGTTAACGCCGGCATGGGATTTAACGAGTTATTTTCAAATTCAAAAGACTGGCGGCATGACTACCACTAGCCTCCACGCCGATATTCGTTACCGCGCTTGGCGACGAGTCGACGTCTATGCTGGAGCTGGCTTATTTGCCAACGACCGCAGTGGTCGCATAGGCCTGAGCTTTCATTTCTAGGCGCTGACGCTAGGTGCTGACGTAAGCTCCTACTGCTCGGCCGAAAGTCTTCCCAGCACTTTATCTGATCATAAAAAAACGCAAGGCTCTCGCCTTGCGTTTTTGTCTCATGCTCAAGCTTTCATTTACACGTCGTCTTCGACCCGCACACCCCATAGGTCGTATTCGTCAGTGTGAATAATCTCAACCCAAACTTTGTCGCCAGGCTGCACGTCAGTTTCATCGGTTAGATAAACGAGACCATCAATCTCTGGCGCGTCCGCATAACTGCGGCCGACGGCACCTTCAGGGGTCACTTCATCAATGAGCACCAACATTTCTTGGCCAACTCGAGCACGTAGCTTCGCGGCGCTAATTTCTTGGGCGACGGCCATAAATCGCTCGTAACGCTCTTGTTTCACTTCTTCTGGCACTGGGTCTGGCAACTCATTGGCCTTGGCCCCTTCGACCGGTGAGTATGTGAAACAGCCAACTCGATCCAGCTGAGCTTCACGAAGAAAATCGAGCAACTCGTTAAAATCTTCTTCGGTTTCCCCAGGAAAACCAACAATGAAAGTGCTGCGAATGACCAAGTCTGGGCACATTTCCCGCCATTTTTGCACGCGTTCTAAAACCCGCTCAGAAGAGCCAGGGCGTTTCATTAATTTGAGGATTTTCTTACTTGCGTGCTGAAATGGAATATCCAAATACGGCAAAATCTTCCCTTCCGCCATCATTGGAATGACATCGTCCACTGACGGATACGGATAAACATAATGCAAGCGAACCCACACGCCAAGATCTGCCAGTGCTTCACACAGCTCCAACATACGAGTTTTTACTGGCCGGCCATCCCAAAAACCAAGCTTGTGCTTCACATCAACACCGTAGGCGCTGGTGTCTTGTGAGATAACCAAGAGCTCTTTCACACCCGCATTGGCGAGACGCTTTGCTTCGTCAAGTACGCTTCCCACTGGGCGACTGACAAGGTCACCGCGCATTGAAGGAATAATGCAGAACGTACAGCGATGGTTACAGCCTTCTGAGATCTTTAAATAGGCAAAATGACGCGGCGTTAGTTTCACCCCAGTGTCTGGAACAAGCTGCTCAAATGGAATTAATTCCGGCTTTGGTAAGTGCTCATGAACTTGGCTCATCACTTCTTCATAAGCATGTGGCCCGGTAATGGCCAACACATTAGGGTGCACTTCGCGAATTTCATCGTCACGTGCACCGAGACAACCCGTCACGAGTACTTTACCGTTTTCTTTTAATGCTTCGCCAATGGCGTCAAGCGACTCCTGCACCGCCGAGTCGATAAACCCGCAGGTATTCACGATCACCATGTCAGCATTGTCGTAACTTGGCACGATCTCGTAACCTTCGGTGCGTAACTGAGTCAGAATCCGCTCGGAGTCAACTAAGTTTTTCGGACAACCTAAGCTGACAAAGCCAATCAGTGGCGACGTTGAGGTCGACTTACTACTTGCCGTAGGTTGAGCAGCCGGCTTGGAGCTGGCGGCATTGCTAGAAACGCTTTCTGGACGAAAGTGCTGTACATCTGACATAGTGACTTACCTCGCTTTGGGGGCGCATATTCTACCCTAGCTTGCTACTGAAAGAATAGCTGATCAACAGCACCAAGATATTTTCCTTTCTGTAAAGCTACTGCTATCTTTACAGAGAGTTCTTAACTTGAGGTATAACCGCCGTGCAATCCCCCTGGCATAGTGCGTTGCTACGAACATTAATCTATGTCGTTTTCGGCGTGGTTTGGATTGTATATTCCGATCGCTTCCTCGAGAATCTCGTTGATGATGTGCAAACCTTAACACAGCTACAAACATACAAGGGTTGGAGCTACGTCGGCATTACCGCTGTACTCTTGTTTTTTCTGTTGTATCAAGGGCTCAGAAAAGAGCGTGCATTATCTGCGCGTGATGAGCTTACTCAACTCCTGAATCGACATATGTTCAGGCAAGAACTTGAAAGTGAAATCGACTTTGCTCGCGAACATCATCAATCGATTGCTCTAGTCACCTTCAACATTGACGAGTTTCGACGCATTAATCATGCTTGCGGACATCAAGCTGCAGACCGCCTATTACTGAAAACCGCCGACGCCTTGCGCGACCACTTCGCGACCGAGCCCACGATTGTCGCTCGGCTTGGGCCCGACGAGTTCGCAGTCGCCCTTTTGAATATTCGTAATGCGGAAATTGCCGTCACGAAAGCACGTGAATTTCAGCACATATTTCAAAACCTTGAGCTCGAAAATTACCAATTCGAACTGAGTATCGCTGTCGGAATAGCAATGTTCCCGACCGATGCTGAGGAAGTAAAAGATCTTGTTGCCTGTTCAACCCTCGCCCAAGAAGAAGCAAAGAACTTAGGCCATGGCCAATTGCGTTTATACGATCACTTTTTCGGTGAAAGTATTCACTCACGTTTGCGATTAACCACTGACCTTCGCCATGCCATCGAGCGCGATGAGCTCTCGGTGGTTTACCAACCCCAGTTCTCTGCTCATAACCTGAAGCTTACTGGCGTTGAGGCTCTGTTGCGTTGGCAACACCCACAACATGGATTTATTCGCCCAGACACATTTATTAGCCTCGCTGAGCAGCAAGGGTTTATCAGAGAAGTCACAGATTATGTGTTTGCAAAATCGATTCGCGAACTCACCGAATTAGAACTACTGGGAACCAGTATCCCACGACTTTCAATTAATGTTTCGGCGCTTGATTTTGCCGATGACGACTGTATCGAGCTTTTTTATCGACGGCTCGAGAATCTCCATGACTGGTCTTTATTGCAGCTCGAGCTCACCGAAACTGCCGTCATCAATAACTTTGAAGATACCTTGCGCACATTGAAAATGTTACGTGAAGCCAATGTGAATTTATCAATTGACGATTTTGGCACAGGCTATTCGTCATTGAGTATTCTCCGTCGCTTGCCGATTCATGAAGTCAAAATCGATCGCTCATTTATTCGTGACTTACAAGTTGACGATGACGATCGTACAATTGTGCGGACAATTTTAGCCATGGCGCATTCATTAAACTTGCGCGTTGTTGGCGAGGGCGTTGAACAAATTGAGCAATTATTGTTCTTACAGGAACATGGCTGTCATGATGCGCAAGGCTATCTGCTTGCAAAACCCATGTCAGCTCAAGAGCTTGCTAAGTTTTTGCAGCAAGAGCCGGCGGCTCTCGATGAAATCCGTTCGCAGTTGCGTGCGAAGTCATCACCAAAAATAGTCGCCGTAAAAAATACATAATCGTTAGGAATCAGGGTTACATGTCGAATATTGCTAGTTCAAAGCCAAGTGGTAACTTGGCTGCAGTCGGAAGTTTGTTGCTAAGCATTTTAGTTTTAGGAGGATGCGCCAGCACCAATGAAACAAGTCAGCCGCAAGCGAGTCAAATCGATTCCGCAGCGACAAATGAAACTGTCAAACAACCGCTGACACTTGAGCAAGCATGCGAACAGGGTGCCGATTGTCGAACCAATGCCTCTGTTTATCTTGCTTCTGTGCAAGGTGAAGTGAAACTCAACTATGACCAATATTGGCCAGTGGTCTACGAGGGTGAAATCCGACTTCTTCCGGGCGAACGAGTACTGGTTGAAATTGAATTCGATGAAAGCCGCCAAGCCAATGTCATTCGGCAAGTGCAAGAGCAACGCAACCCAGAACAAACCTTTGAATTGTTTTTTGCGCAGGTTCGCGGCAATTACGGCATGCTCATGTCATTTCGTAATCCGATGACGCAGCCGGTGCAGTTTGATGTCGAGATTACCGGCGTAAGTGGACAACAGTATCGACTGAACACCTGCCCGATTCGCGGCGGCATGTCGTTCCATGAGCGCTGGCCAGAACCAGCAAAAGAATTAATTCTCAAGCAGCCACGGATCGTTAATGAACCAAGTAACGGCGTGATGATCTGCTCGAGTTAGTTCACGTTAAGCGATGACTGCGCTGTTAGGCGATGACCTAGCCGTTAGGCGATGACCTAGCCGTTAGGCGATGACGTAGATCAATGCAACCTCCAAGCAAGCGCGTTACACTGTCACTAAATTAATCAACTAACAATTTACTATGACACCACATATTCATGCCAACCTCGGCGACTTCGCCAAAACCGTTTTAATGCCGGGTGACCCGCTGCGCGCTAAATTTATTGCTGAGAACTTTCTGAGCGATGTGCACGAAGTGAGTCATGTTCGCAATATGCTCGCTTACACCGGAAACTTTCAAGGCAAGCCGGTTTCAGTCATGGGTAGCGGAATGGGCATGGCGAGCATTGGCATATACTCGTGGGAGCTGTTCACCCATTTTGATGTCGACGCAATCATTCGGGTGGGCTCGTGTGGCGCATATACAGAAGAATTAAAATTATTCGACGTTCTCTTAGCCGAATCTGCTTGGAGTGAATCGAGCTTCGCAAACACTCAGAATGGCCATAAAGATCCGATCACTTTACCAAGTGCAGCATTAAATCAACGTTTGTTAACCACCGCGAACGAGATTAACGTGCCGTTGTATCAAGGAAAAATCCACTCCAGCGATGTTTTCTATCGCCAAGAGGAAAATGCCCACGAACGCTTATATCGTGAGCACCAAGTGATCGCTGTGGAAATGGAATCCTTTGCGCTCTTTCACAATGCGCAAGTGTTAGGCAAGCAAGCAGCTTGCCTATTAACCGTGTCTGACCACTTGGTGACTCAGCAAGCGGCAAGTAGCGAAGATCGCGAGCGCGCATTCACGCAGATGATGCAAGTGGCCTTGCATAGTCTGCGCTAACGATTACTTCTCGAGGCGATGCGGCTGTGCCCGCATCGTTTGTCCATCCTGCGTATGCAGTACCAAATGCCCTTCTGATGTAATATCAAAACGATTCACTTGATTAAGTAGCTGAACAAACGCCTGCTCTGCTTCGTTACGAGGTCCGTCGCACGCCATTTTAGTCATGCCGGTTTCGGCAAATGTCAGCTGCTCACCAGTGAGGTTGTAACTGCCAAAGTAACGGTTACAGCCTGTGCTACCGGTCACCCGCTCGTCTTCGAAAAACATGGTTACGACCACTAAGTCAGCAACCTGATGGTCGCCAAGTTGGTCGAACTGCCACGGATTCGCTTGCAATAAATCTAGCGGGTCGCCAGCACAACCTTGCAGGCTCTCACCCGGAACTTGCACTTGTGCCGAATAAGGGTAAGGCATGCCCGTCATGCTGTCATGGCACAACTCATTGCGCACCACGACGCTGCCAGAAAACGCATTGTTACTGAACCGAATCCGCTGTGTCTCTTCAGTTTGCGTTTTACTCGTAATGGCAAAGTAAGCGGTGTCCTCACCAAGGCGCTGCAAGTGCGCTTGCTCGGCATAGACTTGCAACGACCAGAATGGTTCATTGCCAACAGCTCGCAACTCTAACTCGCCCGGATCGGTCGGTAGGCTTGCAACTTCCTCAGTCATTGACGAGCACGCCAACAAGCTTAAACTCATAAAACCAAAAACTGGCACCGCGATGACTTTATTCATAGCGTTTCTCCTCAGCGAAAAAAGCAAATACAAGGTTTGTGCAGGCTATTGTCGATGAAGACACGGCAAAGACAAAGTCTGATTACCTTAACTTTACCGTGTTTCTGAGTTTCGCTTTTGTTTTAGAGATCTTTGCGCAGCACTTTTGCATGCTTGAGGTAGCGAGCGCCAGAGGTTTTGACCGTCTCGAAATCCATGGTCTCGGAAGCCACATGGACTTCCTCGAGAGTTTCGGCAATTACCTCTAATTCAGCTTGAATACGCTCGAGTGCATTTTCTAGTGTATAGGTAAGTTCATGCACTAAAACCATATCTTCGGTGGTCAACTCCTCTTTGGCTAAGACAGCTTGGAGACGTTGGTTATACTCAACGTAGTTTTTCATCGCGACTTCTAAAGTCGGCGAGGGCTCACCTTTGTAATGATCCACACGATCTTGCGCAATGGCTGTTGGCAAAACAAAAAACAAACTGACAATTGAAGCCAATGTGACTGTTCTCAACATGGTCGATTCCTCATTAATTTATTGTCGGCAGATGTTTCGGTTCCGGCATTTAACCTTCGAGCCGCTTTATTTACGACGTACGAACGTAGCAACCACGGCACTGGTGACAATTCCGAGCAGAATCGCACCTAAAAACGCTTGCACCACGTACGATCGGAAATTGAAATAGGCTGCAGCATCTTCAACAGACATATGTCCCGCATCAACTGCATGAGTCGCTGCGTTGGTAAAGAAATGCGGTGTAATCGCAAAATGAATTAAGACCTGTGCAAATGGACTTAAAATGGCGATCACCATGGTTACATAAATACCGGTGATAAAGCCTTGCGCCCAATTCATCTTGCCGTCGAAATCCCGTTCGCGCTTATCTCGCAACGCCAAGACATAGATGGTAATGGCAATTATGGCGAACAGGTTCGTCAACATCGGATGGTAAGCAATATGAGTTGAATGCAGCCCGGACACTCGCTCAATCAGCATCCACAACAACATAGCGAGGGTAAAAATCAGCCCCCACTTCACTTCAATTCGGTTTTTTTCCAACATAGCGCTGGTCCTTAAAAAAAGAGGTGTTAGCAGGTTAATTCAACCTAACACCTCTTTTTCGCACTTTGTGATTGTTAGCGCAAGCGTTTACTTGCATTAACCTTTTGGTGCAAGCTTCACTGCGGTGCCAAAGACGAGAATTTCAGCGGCACTTTGAGCAACCACGGAGGTTGAAAACCGCACACCGACAATCGCATCAGCCCCGAGTGAGCGAGCTTCATCAATCATCCGATCAATTGATTGCTCACGCGACTCACCCATGAGCTTCGTATAGTCGTGTAGTTCACCACCGACGATATTGCGCAAACCAGCAAGAATATCGCGGCCAACATGGCGAGCCCGAATCGTATTACCACGGACTAACCCTAAGCTAGCGACAATTTCTTCGCCTGCAATCGTTTCTGTCGTTACAACCGGCATAGGTTTCATAATTGCACCTTCTTATATTTATCAGTTTTGCGCGCAATCAAGCGTTGGCGCAGTACGCTTAGAAACAGTAAAAACAAACCTACATAAAACGCAATCACACCAATACCAAGCCAACGGCCAATACCTGTGTCATTGAGAACTTCTCGAATAAACTGCCAACTGACAATGCCGCCAATTAACAGAACGGCCGCTATCAGCAGTGCCCAGCCAATGAAAGCAAAGCGACGGGCGGGCTGGTCATGAAGTATTTTCGGTAAATCTCTTTCGTCGACCGAACACAGTACCGCAGATTTTAAATTACTGCGCATTGCTGTGAGGTCGTCAGCTAATGCGCGACATTGTGGGCAAGCTTGCACATGTAAGTAAATGCGCTGCTGCTCTTGTTGAGTTAACTCGTCGTCTAAGTAGGCCGATAGCTTCTCTTGGACGTTGGCACATACTTGTTGGTCGCTGTTCATGATTACCTCCGGATTAACTCGAAACCTCGTCAGCCGCTAATGCTAAAAGCTGTTCGCGCAGTGCAAGCCGAGCACGGTGCAGTCGAGACATCACCGTGCCGCTATTTAATTGCAGAACTTGGGCAATTTCGGCATAACTCAGTTCATTGACATCACGCAGGACAATAATTTCACGTTGTTCGGAGTTTAGCCGCATTAGTGCTTGCCGAACCCACACCTGTTGCTGCGACAACTCAACGGGATCGCTGAAGCTTTCACTGCTGCTAAACAATTCGATTTCAGAGTCAGCAACAAAGCGTTGCGAGTACCTCAGCACATCTAAACAACCATTGCGAATAACCTTATAAAACCACACGCGTTGCGCCGGCTCATCCTCGGGTAGACGCTTTGCCACTAGGGCTTTGTCAAAAGCCGATTGCAAAACGTCTTGGGCCGCTTGATTACAGCGCAGCATGGAGCGTGCAAGCGCTAAGCCGCCTTCATACCATTGTAAATAAGGATGAACTACGTGTTTTACACCGGTCGTTTGCACTTAGGTTCCCTTACGTGATTGTCCTCATGTGTTGTTAAAACGCAGAAGGTTTTAATTTATTCCATTAATTTTAATGTCACCATTGGATATTTTACCGGCATCACTGCACCGAGTGCTGGCACATACACGTCTCGAATAAATTCAATCACCGCTAGTGCGTCAGTGTTACAACTAACAAACTCCGCTGAGCAACTCAGTTCTTCGTCTGCATACTGCACTTGTAAACGACCGTCTGTGCGGGTAATTCGTTGCACTGGGAACACTTTTAGCTCGCCATTAACGTAAGCTAAGTCGATACGACCGCTACTCTCGGCTTGTGCTCGGTATAACGTCGTCCAGCCATCGTTGCCGGTGGCGTTGTAACTATTCATCACCACTTGGTAAGTTGCTGTCGGGTCCAGCGGCTGCCAGTCTGGCGTTAACCAGGTGCCACGGTTAACCTCTGCTTGGGTCACTTCGCCAGCGTGACCAGCTTCTGTTTCAACAAAGGTATAGCGGAAATTACCACCGTAAGGGAATTTACCTGCATGAGCGCCTTCGGGCAGTGTTGCAACGACGGTTTCATGCAGTAATTCCAAAACCTGCGCTCCCGTAAGCGGCACCACGGCGAGGAAGTTTGCGAATGGCAAAAGCTCAAGGCTAATGTCACCTTCACGCAGCTCACCTTCATCTAAACTTTGGCGAATACCACCGGCGCCAACGAGCGCAAAGTCAGGACGCACGCCGGTAATTTCCTGCACCCAAGCTTGGTTAACCCACTCATACTGAGCCAAAGCAACGAGAGGCGCTACTTGTGAACCATGCTGGTTGCTATCACCGTCGCCAGGTCGACGCACGTGTTGTAACGGTGCTGGCAGCATGCCAATCACTTGCCCATAGGCTTGCTCTACGTGAGGCTTATAAACCGTATCGATATGCGCCCGCAACTGCGCATGTTCGGTGGCGACGGTAATTTTGGGGTGGCGATGAATGAAGTCGAGCACTTGGCTGTGTTGCTGACCGCTTAAGCGAACGTCGGGGCTGCGTGCAGAGCTCTGATAAAACTCATCGTTGCTTAGCAGCGTATTGTGGCCATTACAGTATTGTAATTGGCCTAAGGCATCGAATTTTAACCGCACTTTGCCAATCGCTTGCGCGTATTCACCGGCTTGTACGATACAGGTCGCATCGAGCTGATTTGGGTTGACGACCCACTGTGCATAGTCACCGGCATACCCTAACCCAAGCTCGGTAAAGTCTCCGAGTAGGGAATGTGAGTGACCGCCGACGATGGCATCGATACCGTTGACGTTTTCAGCGACATGCACGTCGACCGCGTGACCGAGATGGGTGACAGCAATCACGTTAAAAACGCCGTGTTCAGCAAATTCATCGACCATCGCCTGCGCCGATTCAACGACACTAAAAAACTGCACTTGCCCGGTGTCGGGGGAAATATTGGGCATGTCTTCAAGAGCGAGGCCAAAAACACCAACGACGTGGTAGCGCTGGTCGAGATCTTGGAGTTCAGCGAAGTCATGCAATTGGATTTTCTCGTAACCGTCAAAGGCAAACAGCACATAAGGACGCAAGTTGCTTTGATCTTTAAGATCTGGGTCTGCACTGGCATCAATATTCGCTGCCAAGACAGGGAAATTGATGGTGTCGAGGAATTCATTCAGCAGCGCATTGGTTAAGTCGAATTCATGATTGCCAAGTGCCATTGCGTCGATGTTCATGCGACTGAGGATGTCGGCATTCATGCGCCCTTCGTTGATTTTGAAGTAAGCCGAACCCTGCCAGGCGTCGCCACCATGCAAAAACAGCATCGCTGTGTTGTCGGCCTGCGCTTGCGCGCGATAAGCATTTGCTTGCTCAAGAATACGCGGATGACCACCAAACTCGTTGAACACCGTCAGCTCTTCGGCGCGAAAACTTGCTGGGACGGGGTCAAACGCTGAGTGGGTATCATTAATATGCGCAACAATAAGCTCGAATACCACGTTCTCCGCGGACGCCGTTGACGTCTCGTTGGGTACTTCGGGCGCTCGACCACAACCGCTTAAACTCAAAATTGCAATGAGCGTCACTAACGTAACTGGCAACCAAATTTTCTTCATCATCGTCTCCTCAGCACAAACGATAGTCTACCCCAAAGCACGCATGCTCGGAACCCATTCGGGACCGTAGCTGGAATGCCATTCGGAGCCGTAGCTGGAATTCCATCTTATTGTTTGCTCAGGCATAATGAATTGCATAATAACAACGAATGAGAATGCGCTCATGCAGCAAACCAACTTCCAAGAGCATTTACCAGAACCGACGCCATTTTATCGTTGGCTCGTCTTACTGTTCGTAAGCTTGGCCATGTTCGGCAATTACTATGTGTACGACTCCATGTGGCCGGTCATCGACCTCATGCGTACACAGCTCGATTTTAGCTACCAGCAAATTGGCCTCCTTTCGACTGCTTATAACGTCGCCGCCCTGTGTGTACTCTTAATTGGTGGTTACATTATTGACCGATTCGGTACCAAGAAAGCCATTACCGTATTCGCTCTTATTTGTTTGTTTGCTGCTTTTTTGACTGCCGCCACACCGCACTATGAAGTGATTTTTGCTGGCCGCTTTTTGCTCGGCATTGGTGCTGAGCCGCTCATCGTTGCCGCCACAACCGTGTTGGCGAAATGGTTCAAAGGTAAAGAGCTGAGCTTCGCGTTTGGCATTAACCTGTCAATTTCGCGCTTAGGCTCGGCCTCTGCAGACTGGTCAACATCGTTCGCTAGCCCGCTTTACCTGAACTGGCAAGATCCATTGTGGTTAGCCACTGCCGTTGCTGGTATTTCGGTGTCAGCGGCATTGCTGTATTGGATGGCGGAAAAACGTGCGGAAGGCCGTTACCACATCGGCCACAGCCAAGCGGCAGAAAAAATTGAATTGAAATCTCTGTACAAATTCAGCGCATCGTATTGGTATATCGTGGCACTTTGCGTGGTGTTCTACGCCGTGGTATTCCCATTCCGCACGTTCGCCATTGATTATTTCCAACAAGCACATGGCATTACCCGCGAAGCGGCGGGGCTACTCAGCAGCCTGTTACCGGTGGCTGCGATTATTCTAACGCCCCTATTTGGCTTATGGGTTGACCGTGTAGGTAAACGCTCACTGTTCATGGCAGTCGGTGCGTTGGTCATGATGCCGCTGTTCTTAGCAGTCACGTATTTACCCGCAGGCCCAGACGTGCCGCTGGTGATTCCATTGATTGGCAGTGCCATGGTACCGCTGACTTTGTTTGTCGTGATCTTTTTGCTTGGCGCTGTGTTTTCGTTAATCCCCGCGGTCATGTGGCCATCGGTCGCCTACATTGTTGAGGCTCGTCGGTTAGGTTCTGCGTTTGCATTAATGACCATGTGCCAACAACTCGGCTGGGCTGTTGTGCCCTTTATTGTCGGTGTGCTCAATGACCGCAACGCCGCTGGCCCTGAGAATATTGCGGGTTATGCACCGAGTATGTGGTTCTACACCAGCCTTGCAGCATTTGGTTTGTTCTTCGCCTATAAGCTTTGGCGCAGTAAAACTGGCCCGAATGCTCACGGCCTAGAAACAATTACGAGTCGCGCAAGAAACTAAAGCGCGGTTGTAGCTGACCATTCACTTCAACTTCTTCAATAAACATATCGAGTGGGCGCACCCATAGCGCCCGCTCGCCATACAACGGCCGATAAACAACTAATAACTCTTCGGTTTCTGAGTGCCGAGCAACGTCAATCACCTGATACTCATGCCCTTTGTAGTGCCGATAAATACCTGCTTGCAACTCTTTCATGCTGTATTCCGCTGATTAAAGATCGAATTTCTTCGTGATCCCGTTAAAAAATAATTGCCAAATACTGTATAAAAGTACAGTATTAATTATCCAGAAATAATTGGTTCGTTATGAAGACTCTGCCCGAAAAATACTATCGCGATCATTTTCTTGAATTTCTTCATTATATTGAGGAGGTTTGCCCACACCTGCTCGACCCTCACGATAGCGCGATAGTCGAGAAAATTCACGCCTTATCCGAAGACGCACTTTGTCTGCTCGTGCGAATGCTCAATCGCAAGTGGCCATTTGTGGCGTTGAACACTTTAGATTATGCGGAAATTAACGACATTACCGCTGCCTTAGCAGAGCTCGAAGATGCTGGATTTGTCGTACCTGTTGTCGAGTGTTTACAACACCCAGAGCCTGTTAGTTTGCAAACCCCATTACAGCAGATATTTTTAAATCAACTAACGAAACCACAGTTATTTGACTTGGCCACTGAAGCTGAATTTCAGCCTCTGCCTAATAAATCCGCAACGAAATCTGCGTGGCTCGAGGTTTTTAACAGCACCAATGTAATTGTACGTGACTGGGTTGACGCACCGAGCCTTTCAGCTTGGGTTCATGTCGCCGAGCACCAAGTCTTTCATTATTTTCGGTTTCTCTATTTCGGCCATGTGCGAGGCACGTTAAACCAGTTTTCCATGCGCGATCTTGGCGTCATGGGCACTCGCCAAGCGCTGCTTTCGAATCGCGTAGCGAGCCGTGCCGACGCAAACGCAAACACAAACACAAACGCAAACGCAAACGCAAACGCAAACGCAAACGCAAACGCAAACGCAAACGCAAACAAGAGTGACGATGATTTATCGCACTTACAAGCGCGTTTTCAACAATTAACCGATGCGAAAAACGCTTGGTATTGGTCTGTCGAGCTGGCCGCATTTAAGAACAGCACTGCGCCGCAACGCTTAGTCTTTGCCGAATACTGCTTGCAAGCAGCGCAGCCAACGGGTTATTTAGCTGAGCAAGAATACGGCAACTTACTCTATCAGTTGGGTAAGTTTGCCTTGGCAGAGAACCATCAAGAATTAGCGCTGCAGTTGTTTCAGCGCTCACCCGACCCGCGCGCCATTGAGAAATACTTGCGTTTGCTCTATCAGGCAGGTGAGACGCTTACAGTTGAAAATAGACTCAATGAAATCATTGAGAATCCGGAAAGTGAGCACTTACTTTATTTTGCTTTAGACTTTCTGCAACGGAAGTTTGAAAAGAAACGCACCAGCATTCTCACCGACATTCTGCGCAGCTGCGATGCGCCGGTCACTCTGGATGAAGCGCACAAAGACCAGGTCGAAAAAGGCATGCAGCGTCACTATCAAAGACGCGGCGCGCTCGTTTGGCGAACCGAAAACCGGATGTGGCGAGCCCTCTTTGGCATGACCTTTTGGCATCTCTTGTTTCGCGAAGGAAATGGTTTTTGTAATGAGTTTGACCGCTTGCCATTGGCCTTGCGGGAGCAGAGTTTTTGGCGTGAAAACGAAGAAGATATCCGCTCTTTGTTTGCCGAGCTCGATTCACCAGGCAAGTGGCTGCGCCACCTCATGGCCGTTGCCGCTCAGTTTTATGGCACAGCAAACGGTGTTTTTCGTTGGCACAATTCATTGCTCGAGATATTTTCGCATGTGTTGCAACACACCCCTGTGCACGCACTCGCGCAAGTATTGACAGAAATGAGCCAAGATTATTTGCAGCGCAACGATGGTTATCCAGACCTACTCGTGATTGAAGACGGTCAGCTGCGCTTTGAAGAAATCAAGGCACCGGGCGATAGTTTGCGGCGCAATCAACTGATGAGCATGCGGCGTTTACAACAGGCAGGTTTCAACGTCGTTGTGCAAACCGTGCAATGGCAAGTCGACCCAGAACAGCCTTATATCGTGGTTGACGTAGAAACCACTGGTGGCGCCCAAGGTTATCACCGCATTATCGAGATAGGCTTAGTGAAAGTCTGCGGCGGCAAAATAGTTGATGAATGGCAGTCGTTGATTAATCCAGAGCGACATATTCCGCGATTTATCACCGAACTTACCGGAATTAACAACGATATGGTCGCAACTGCACCGAAATTTCACGAAGTTTTCGCTCAATTGGAAGCATTTTTCGCCGATGCCATATTCGTCGCCCATAATGTGAATTTCGATTACAGCTTTTTCCGCAGTGAATATGAACGACTTGGGCATATTTTTAAACTACCAAAAATCTGCACAGTGCAGCGCATGCGGCAACATTTCCCGGGGCTCGCTTCCTATTCGTTAGGCGCTTTATGTCAGACCTTCGACATTCAACTGACCAATCATCACCGCGCACTCGACGACGCTCGCGCTGCCGCTGAGTTGTTGCTGTTAACCCAAGCTCGAGCTACCGAGCAGTTAAGGTAATGGCTGGTTATGCAAATGAGTGTCAACAAACTGCTGAAAACGCTTTAACTTGCCAGAAGCTAGAGTCCAAACGTGCGCAAACGGTGACGAAAAACTGCGGCCAGTTTGATTGTGCGTGGCAGTGTAAGCACCCAGTACGACAACGGTGTCACCATCAACAATAAACTGATTGGGCACAACGGTGAAAGATTGCCAGTCTTGCTGAATACGGCCGAATACGTTGGTCATGATTTCCTCAACACCTGTGTAAACGCCGCCATACGGACCACCTTCAGCTTCGATCCATTCGGTGTCGTCCTGCATAATCGCTAACATAGGATCTAAATTGCCTTGCCCAAAGGCCAAGTAAAGCGCTTGCATATAAGCTTTATTATCCATCTTCTGCTCCTCCGTCTATCTGTTTATCTGTTTCGAGTTAATGTGGTGAAAGCCTAGGACACTCCAATGGAATTGCAAATTTAGGCGCCGCATGCGTACTATGAGTTTTTAGTATCAGACAAAAGGCTCAGCTCATGCGTAAGGTTTTAGGAACTCTTTTCTTTGTTATCGCAATCAGCAGTCATGCGTATGCGGACACTCCGGATAGTGCCGGTGCGAAAGCTGCGGTTGACCATTTTCTTTATGGTGCTTCAATTAACGATGCGCAAATTCATGGGGCGTTTTGGGCGGATGACCTCACCTATACAAGCTCTCGAGGTACGCGTTTTGGTCGAGCAGAGCTGATGTCGGGCATGCAAGGTACAACGCCAATAGCAGAAGACCAGGTAACAACTTGGTTTAGCGCGGAAGATGTCGAACTGAAAACTTATGGTGAAACCGTCATTGTTAACTTTACGCTGATTAGCAAGAATACCGACGGCGACGTCATTGGCCGCCACTACAACAGCGGTGTTTTGGTTTTTCGGGATAATCGCTGGCAGGCAGTGAATTGGAACGCAACGGCGGCGGCAAACTAAGACCGTAGTAGATTAAAAGTCTTTACTCTTACGCAGCGCTTTTTTGGCGCTGTGTTGTTTTTTGCTCTGTAAACGTTTCTCTTTCGCTGCGCGAGTGGGTTTCGTCGCAATCCGTTTTTTCACGACTTTATTCACACTGCGCACCAAGGCGATAAACTGTTCAAGCGCAAGCTCACGGTTCTGTACCTGACTGCGGGTTTCTTGGCATTTAATAATGATTTTGCCGCTTGCAGTAATGCGATGATCACTAAGTTTTAATAACCGCTCTTTATAAAAGTCCGGTAACGATGAGGCTTGGATATCAAAAATCAATTGCGCCGCGGTTGCAACTTTATTCACGTTTTGACCACCAGCACCGCTTGAGCGAATAAACTGCCACTCAATCTCATTGTCTGGAATTTCCACACGCTGTGAAACTAGAATTGCCATGTTGCTCTCATTGACCGTCGATACCAAGTCGCAGAATATCATGCATTCCCCTTGCATGCCGAATTGCGGTAGGATAATTCAGTTAATTCGAACACTTAAAAAGGACGGACGCTAGGCGTCGCGACAATAACTATGAAACGACTTACTCTTGCAATCTTAGCTGGGCTGGCATTGCCGGCGCTGACCACTGTAAACGCGACAGAATTTGAACAAGGTCGCGTCATTAATAGTGCCAATGAGTTTTCGATTGTGCCTCATCGGGAGCGAATTGGGCCAGAAAACCGCATGTTGACCGACCGTTTAGATAATTTGTTACCTGCTCTTATGGCCGAGCAGAATCTCGACATGTGGTTAGTGATTAACCGCGAGAAAGCCGAAGATCCGGTCTACTTTACTTTGGTGCCACAGCCTACCTTTGCTGCACGCCGCACCACTATGTTGGTGTTTCACCGTCAGGCGGATGGCACTGTCACCCGCGAAACCGTTAACACCTATCCTCTGGGCGGCCCTTATGACTCAGCATGGCAAGGTGGCAGTTTAGACGAACAGTGGCAAGCCCTTGGTGAACTGATTGTGGCGAAAAACCCGCAGCGGATCGGGATTAACGTGTCACGAGATTGGTCGGTGGCCGATGGTTTAACCCAAGGCATGCATCAACGGCTGCTCGAAGTGCTTCCGAATGAATTCCAAAACCAATTGGTTTCCGCTGAAGATTTGGTTGTCCGCTGGATAGAGCAACGCACGGAACAAGAGCTCGCTGTGTATCCGCATATTGTTGGTATTGCCCGTGGCGTTATTAGCGAAGCTTTCAGCTCACGTGTGATTACCCCCGGCGTTACCACAACCGACGAGGTGGCGTGGTATATTCGCGAACGCTTCAGTGAACTCGAGCTGCCGATTTGGTTTATGCCGTACGTGACTTTCCAGCGCCCTGGCATTACCTGCGAAGAAGACACGCCATTTTGTGGTGAGAGTGGCGTAATTCAACGCGGTGATGTGCTGCATACCGACGTCGGTATTTGCTACTTCAAGCTCTGCACTGACACCCAAGAAATGGCCTATGTGCTGCGCGCCGACGAAGACGACATTCCTGAGTCGTTTAAGTCAGCGTTGGCCACTGGCAACCGCTGGCAGGACATTCTCACGGGTGAGTTTGTAACTGGCCGTACCGGCAATGAAATCCTTGCAGCGACACAGCAAAAAGCTCGCGCCGAAGGTATTCTTAGCAGCACCTACACGCACCCACTCGGGTTCTTCGGGCACGCTCCGGGCCCAACTATTGGCATGTGGGACAACCAAGGGCCGACACCTATTCAAGGCGACTGGCCGCTGTATGCCAATACCGGCTATGCGATTGAAGGCTATGTGAAACAGGCGATTCCGGAATGGGATAACCAGCTCGTGCAGGTCAAATTGGAGCAAAGTGCCTACTTCGATGGCAGTCGCGTAATTTATCTCGCCGGCCGTCAAACCCAATGGCACCTTGTACGTTAAAAAAGGGTTCGTTAAAGAGAGTTCGTTAAAGCGGGTTCGCGAAGAACGTGATTGCGGACCGGGGCTGGAATGCCATTCCAGCCCCGGTCCCTAATGCGATGTGGTTAATATGCTGAAAATTTTAGAAACACATGCGGACTTTTATGTCGTTCACAAAAGCTCGGGACTCGGCATGCACTGTGACGGTGAGGAGCTGGGCGTGGTGACATTGCTCGAGCAACAAACTGGCGAGTCGCTCTATCCGGTTCATCGTCTCGACAAAGATACCAGTGGTCTGCTGATTATCGCACGCCACAAAGACGCCGCGCGCGAGTTTGGTCGTCTATTTGAAGCTCATGCGATCGACAAGTATTACGTGGCCATTGGCGGTAATAAGCCAAAGAAGAAACAAGGATTGATTCAAGGAGACATGGTTAAAAGTCGCAACGGCAATTGGATGTTAACGACAAGCCTAAAACAACCCGCCAGCACGCAATTTTTTAGTTTTGGCACCGGTCTTGGTTACCGCTTGTACTTGCTACGGCCCCTGTCCGGCAAAACACACCAGCTTCGTGTTGCTTTAAAAAGCCTGAGCGCCCCGATAATGGGTGACACCCGATACGGTGGTGAGCCCGCACCTAGGCTCATGTTACATGCCATGACTTTAAGATTTATTTGGCAGGGCGAACAGCTGACGTTTTTTCTGTTACCGGGCGAAGAAGATGGTTTTATGCCGTGTCATTGGGATGAGTTTCCTGCTTTTTTGCAGCCCTGGGCACAACCTTGGCCGCAAGTTAAAAGCAAAGCTTAACCACTTGGCTCAATAACCGTTAGGGTGTAACCCGCAGAATTAGTCCAGCTGGTCGTTGTGAAGATGTTCGCTTGGTCGCCAACGATTTCAACAAATTCAATCCGCACTGAGCAATCGGCTCGAATTCGACCCGTAACATAAGTGTCCTGCTGAAGTTGGCCATTACAGCCGCTTGCGGTTCCAACTGTCCACCCTGAGGCGGGTGACAAAGTAATGGTTAAGCGCTCGCCGTCGAGAACCTGCGCGGAGCGCGGATTAATTTGCCCTTGGCCACCGACCACAGTCGAAACAATATAATACCGACCCGAGTTAAATCCGCCTGAATTGTAGTAAATGATGCAGCCGGATAACGTGCACGCCAGCAGAACTGCTGTTAGTAACCGAAAGTACCGCATGCTCTACGCCTCCTTACTACTCATTGAATGAACCCGTGTCATGGACTCAGCTTATGCACTCAGCTTTTGTGCTCAAAGAACTGACTCGCACTGCAGCAACATTCGCCACGAACAGGAACAATTAAACTTTAACAGTCATAATGACGTAAATGTAGTCATACAACATAAATTTACGCTTAAAAAACCAACTTTACCGGCGGACTATGAACTATTATCTCGTTGCCTTAATTATTGTAGCAGCACTCGTAACCACGGCCTGTCAGCCTGCGCGAGTTCTCAATGTCGTCACCCCAAGTGGCACATACACGCTCGAGTCGAACC
Organism: Aliidiomarina haloalkalitolerans; assembly: GCF_003987315.1. Lineage (GTDB taxonomy): Bacteria > Pseudomonadota > Gammaproteobacteria > Enterobacterales > Alteromonadaceae > Aliidiomarina > Aliidiomarina haloalkalitolerans. The sequence goes on along the minus strand of NZ_PIPI01000003.1, from coordinate 104,746 downwards.
GATCCTATGGCGAGCATCCGCGCCAACAGTTCGACGTCTACCACCCTCGCTCTGCGCAACACAGTGCCGTCGTCGTTTTTGTTTATGGCGGTGCCTGGGAGGAAGGAAATAAGGAGGATTTCGAGTTCATTGGCCAAGCATTCACTCGCCTCGGCTACAAAACCATAATTCCAGATTATCGGGTCTTTCCAGAGGTTGAGTTTCCTGATTTTATCATTGATGTCGCAGCGGCCATGCGGCGCTATGCCGACCAAGCGGACAGAGACGTTGAGTTTATTCTGGTTGGTCATTCTGCCGGTGCGCATACCGCAGCCTTACTCGTTACCGATCCTCAGTACTTAAGCGACATTCGTCATCAAGTCATTGCCCTAATTGGCATGTCCGGTCCTTACGATTTACCCCTCGAGCACGACCGCGTGCGCGAGAAGTTCAGCCGTGTTGAGGGTGACGAAGCGAATCCAATTGAATTAGCCGACGCAACCCATCCACCCACCCTATTACTGCATGGTCAAGCTGACACCGTCGCCAAACCTGAGCACTCCGAACGTTATGCAGAACGGTTAGAAGCGCTTGAGGTGGATGTCGAAAGTCGCTACTACTCGCGTATTCGCCACGTCGATATGGTCGCGAGCCTCGCCAGCCCGTTGCGATTTTGGAGCTCTGCATATAGTGACATTGAAGCGTTTCTCGCCCGCCTTGAAGATCAGCGGCGCGAAAGTGCACAGATTGACTAGTCGGACTGGCTCAGCGCAGTGACTAGTGCAATAACTAACGAAATAACAAGCTCGCCAGATAGCCGAAGACGGTGAGGTAAGCCAGTGACAGCAATAGGTTGAGAGCGAACGCACAGCGCCACGCGAGCGTTGTGATGCCGTGCGCTTGACGCTGCTGAGCCGAACGTAACACCCATGAAGCACCGAAGGAAAATACGACCGACGCCAATAATAGTGGAATAGACACCAACACAATTAACAGCGACGCACTATCGTTCGAGGAACTGGCATTCGCCTGCGCCGTTACTAGCCAACCGAGTAACAACGCCAGACAAGCGCAGCCCAAAGCCGTCAAAATAATCTTCCGCACCACCGCCTCCTGTTTCTCCTATCCTTTCAAGCATATGCCATTCCAGCTACGGTTCCAACCGGGCGCGCCAAATGCCATTCCAGCTGCGGTCCCTACCGGGCGCGCCAAATGCCATTCCAGCTACGGTCCCTAACGGGCGCGCTAATGGTATTAGGGACCGTAGCTGGAATGCGGTGGCGGGTTCCGGTTGCGCATGCTTTCGGCTATAGTAGTTGCGATAGTAGTGACGATAGCCAGCGAGGGAATGTTAAATGAAAACATTTAAACAATTGAAGGCGTATCAGCGTGGGTATCGCGACGGTTGGGCGCAAGGAATTAACTTACGCGTGCATCGCGCGCTGAGTTGGCTGCAAAAAGCCGAGAAAGAACGTGAGAATAACGACCTCGACGGTGAATTTATTGCCTTATGGATTTCATTTAACGCCGCCTATGCGAACGACTACGACAACGAAATTCGTAGCGGCGAGCGCGATACTTTCCAGCAGTTTATTAATCGCTTAGTCACCTACGACAAGGATCGTGAACTATATAACGTGATTTGGACCCACTATCCGGCGGCTATTCGGAGCTTTATGAACAACGAATATGTCTTTCAGCCATATTGGGATTCCGTGAACGGCCGCACCGATGCGGACGCTTGGAAAGAGCCTTTCGAAAAAGCCAAGCACCGCGCTAACCAGGCTCTGGCCCAACAAGACATTGCGGTGTCACTGAGTATTCTCCTCGACCGAATGTACACGCTTCGCAATCAACTCGTGCACGGTGGGGCAACTTATGGCGGTAGCCTAAATCGTAAGCAGCTGAAAAATGCCACTGAGATTCTTGGCCAAATCATCCCTATTATGATCAAATTGATGATGAAGAACGCCCACGACCTCTGGGCGCCAGCTATTTACTTTCGTGAGCAGCCTGAATGAGCATAACCATCTGGGTTGACGCCGACGCTTGCCCGGTCGTCATTCGCGACATTTTGTTTCGCGCCGCACAGCGGAAGCAAATTCCGCTGACGCTGGTAGCGAATCAACGAATTAAAACACCACCAGGCGGGTTAATTACAAGTATTCAGGTAAGTGCCGGCTTTGACGTTGCGGACAATGAAATTGTGCGCCGAGTACAGGCCAATGACCTTGTGATCACCAGCGATATTCCGCTCGCCTCCGAAGTGATTGCTAAAGGCGCCCAAGCCTTAAGCCCGCGTGGCGAGTTGTTTACCGAAGAGAATATCGGTGAGCGCCTGAATATTCGTGATTTTATGGACACCATGCGTTCGAGCGGCATCCAAAGTGGCGGGCCACCGCCACTGAACCAAGCAGACCGTCAGCGGTTCGCCAATCATTTAGATAAAATTCTGCAACGACTCTAGCTCTGGCGTATAACAAACAACTCGGTTGCGGCCGGCGTTCTTTGCCGCATACAACGCATGGTCAGCTTCGCGGATAACGTTGGATGAAGGGACCAGTGAACGGACACTTGTGACGCCCGCACTGAAGGTTATCGAACCGTTATCTGTGTGAACTGAAGCAGACACAATCTGCCGTAATTTATTCGCTAAAGCCTCAGCATCTTGGATTGAGGTTGCCGGACACAATAATAAAAATTCTTCGCCACCCCAGCGGCCAAACTCATCAGTTTGCCGCACCGCTCCGCAAATAGACTCAACAAACTGCTGGAGTACAACGTCACCAAACAGATGACCATAATGGTCATTCACTCGCTTGAAATGATCGATATCAATTAAGATAACGCTAAGCGGCATGTCTGTGCGTGCAGCAAGTTGAATATGGGCAGCAAGTAGTTGATCGAGCTTTGACCGGTTATGGATTCCGGTAAGTTTATCTACCACAGAAAGTCGCTCAAGTTCACGATATGCATCGCTACGCGAGCCTTCATAGAAACGGAATAGCAACCACAAAACAAGCAGCACTTCCGCAATGTTTAAAATGGCACCTGTCGTAAAATTAACGTCGGACAGTGGCCGCAAATGAAACACTATAAATGCGACCGTGGCCACAAATGCAATACCGGTCACCCAAGAGCCGGCTCGCCGACCTAATAAAAAGAACGCCAAAGGCGGCAAAACAGTTATCCAAATAATGGAATACGCAGCACCTTTGGACGTCCCCATAAACGCTGCTAAATTAAACAAAACAGCCGTAATGAGTAGCCATGACGCGACGACTAAATTGGTTGTTCTGCGGAAGTAAAACCAAATACCAACACTCGCCACCGCACTAATAAAATTAAACGACGCAATTTGATAAGCACCAAAAGCAAAAACATTAAGGCTGCCAATGACACACGAAAAGATGAAAAGAACAACCAGAACAATACGAAGTAATTTACGTTGATGGCGCTCTGAATTCACAAGTGGAAACAACTGCGGAGCTATTTTCATGGGCAAGTAAGTACCAAATTAGTCATACGCTTATTAATACTCTCACCCATGAAAAAAACCAACAAAAATTAACAGTTTGCATCGGCCGTTAAAAAGCCTTGGGCAAAGTTATTCAGCCGCTCGGTACGTCCTTGTTCATCGAGCATCACTTCAATCAAGGTAAATCGCCCTTCTTCCTGCAATGCCTGTACAAACGCTGGCGCGAATTGAGTTAACTCTGTCACCCTGTGTGCAGCGCCGCCCATCGCTTCCGCTAAACCGACATAGTCCCAGTCATTGAGTTCTGTACAATTCAAGTCTGGCGCAAACGCATTGATCATGTCCCAACGCCGGTTATTAAACAGCACCACAATTGGCGCAAAACCATAACGATGACTATGACCAAGTTCTAAACCTGTCATTAAAAATGCGCCGTCCCCCACTAACACCACGGGCCGCATACCACTGGTTGCTTGCACGCCAATGGCTGCCGGCACCGCATATCCCATCGACGCATAGAAAGCCGGAGCCAACAGTAAAGAAGGTTTGGCATGCAAAGAAGCAAACAGACAATCACCGACATCGGAAATAAACGGAACTACTTGTTCTGCGCCACTTAATACACGGTCGAGTTCTTGCACCACAGTCGTGGCGGTTAGTTTCGAGCTTTTCGGTGGCTCTGAGGACGTCGTCAGCGCGTTTCGCCGCGCATAAGGCGTTGGCATTATTGAGCCTAACTGCTCGGTTAGTTCTGTGATAACAGCAGCCAACGGCATCTGTGTCCCGCCATGTTGCAGTTCAACCACACGCTCGCGCGGGAATAGTTCGGCATGAGCGGCGAAGTTACTGTCGGTTTTTATCACCCCCACCTGCACGATCAAATCTGCTTCGCGAATTAACTGAGCAGCCTGAATGTCGGTGCGATCTAGAAACGTCCCCGCATAACAAGGATGGTTCTGATCAATGCTCGCACGCCCCATAAAGGTATTCATAATTGGAATATTAAATTGCTCTGAGAACGCTTCTAGAGCCTGCACTGCGTTGAAACGACGCACATCAACATCGGCAAGTATCACTGGCTGTTTCGCCCCCCGCAAACGCTGTGCAAGTTTCGCCGCCTCGGCAACAACCGCATCATATTCAACCTCGCGAGGAAGATATGGAGGCATCTCGTGCACCACGAAATTCGTGGCATCACGCGGAATCTCAACGAACACTGGCAGGCTTTTTTCTTTCGCAGTGCGAAACGCAAGGCGCAATTGCTCGGCAGCAATTTTCGGATTATCCAACCGCACTTGCAACGTCGTCACTTCCCGAAAAACATCGCGCTGTGAATCAATGGTGCGAGCCTGATGGTGAATTGCTAAGCCTCGTTCAATCTCATGTTGGCTTGGAAAACCGCCAATAACCACCAGAGGTACATGCTCAACATAGGCTTGAGCAACTGCATTCACTGCATTCAAAGCGCCAGCACCATAGGTGAGAATCACGACACTTGGATTATTACTAATTCGTGCCGCAGCGTCCGCCGCAAACACAGCTGATGGTTCATGGCTTAAATAATACAAAGGCAACGCATTACGCTGCTGCAAAGCTTGAAATAAAGGCAATACAAAGTCGCCTGGAATACCAAAGAACTCTTTCACACCAAACTGCTTACACTCGTTGATTAAGGCGTCGACCAGTAACATAGGAATCTCCTCTTTGCGCTGCAGTGTGCGCGGACTAGCAACAAAAAGTGTTGATTCACGTCAACTGAAGCGCACACTGTCTTGGCGCAAAAGTGGTAGAACAGCAGCACTGGTCAGCGGTGTGACCACTTCACCAATCGTACAAAATGACGTGCGTGTGTATTTTTATTAATGGTAGACTTTTGCACTCACGCATACCTTGAGGAAGTCCTGTGCCAGATATCGTTGTTGCCTTTTTTGCCCTCGGTTTAATTGCTGGGTTGGTTAAATCTGACTTAAAAGTTCCTGGACAAGTTTACGATATTCTCACCATCTTGCTTATGCTTAGCATCGGTATCAAAGGTGGCTTGGCGTTACACAGTAATAGCGGCTCAGTGGTTTTTACACATTTACTGGCAGTCATGGCATTGGGCTTTTTGATTCCACCAATCTTGTTGCCAGTCCTCAGACGCCTCGTCAAACTGTCCCGTGTTGATGCCATCAGTATTGCAGCTCACTATGGTTCAGTTAGCGCAGGTACATTCGCGGTAGCTTGGGCGTTAGCTGAAAGTTTCCGCTTACCGCTGGCACCAGAAACAACTTTGTACTTAGTCATTCTTGAACTACCCGCCATTATTCTTATGCTCGCTTTCTATCACTGGCGTTCGGGTGAGTCTGGCGCGCCTAAAGGCATGGGCGCAATTTGGCATGAAGCGCTCACCAGCCGCGGTGTTATCCTGTTAATGGGTGGTGTCGGTATTGGCTGGTTATATGGGCCCGAAGGTCTTGCGTCGATTGAAGGCCTAGTGCTGAACGGCTTTACTGCCTTATTAGCTTTATTCTTACTAGAAATGGGCCTAACCACAGCGCGGATTTGTCGACCCATTCCATGGCATTTATGGCGACTGATCGCCTTCGCAGCCATTATGCCACTCGTCTTAATTTGGCCAGGACTCTGGCTAGGTTGGTACCTCGAGTTGCCGGTCGGGTCGGTGCTCGTGCTTGGTGCATTAACTGCTAGTGCTTCCTACATTGCCGCGCCAGCAGCGATTCGGGCTGCGATACCTGACGCCGATATCGGCAAAGCCATGCTCGCCGCACTCGGCATCACCTTCCCCATGAACGTGTTGTTGTATATCCCAATTACGGCAAGTTTGTTGGCGGGCTAGCGCGCATCCAAGGTATACGACAGAATTCGTGACAAGTGGGCATAGGGTAAGCCGGTTTCTGCATGCCATTGGTTAAACACCTGCTGCACTTGTTGTAAGCCCTTGCGGGTCGTCGGTGCGGCGTCAATTAAGCGGTGGTTCTCCAATGCTGTGACCACGTCAGTCGACAAAATAAACCCGTCCCAACCGACCATTCGCAGGAAATACTGGGCACTAGCGCCACCTAACCGAGCGCCATTTTTCTTCAGCCAAAGCAACAGACCAACTTGATCGTTGGACGGCCATTGGGCGAGAAAATGGCCAAAGCTGCCGTACTGTTCCGCTGCCTCAACAATCATAAACGCGTTGTGAGGAACGGTATTAATTTTTTGCATATTGCGAACAATTCGTTCGTCGTTGCCGAGTGCTTCGAGCCGTTCCGGTGGCACTTGTTGCCAGTACAAAGGCACAAAGCCGCTAAAGGCCTCTTCAAAACCTGGCCATTTGTTCTCAATAATGCGCCAAACAAAACCCGCACGAAACACACACTTCGTTATAGCCGATAAATAGCGGTCGTCACCAAGTGCCTGCAATTGTGCAGCGGTTGCTAGCTGCGGTAATCGCGCTAACACGTCAGTTTCGCTGCCCTTACGTTCAATCGCTCGTTGGTAAAAATGTTGGAATTTCATGCGTTAAACCATACCCACAGTGCCGAAACACTGACTATTGCGGCAATGCCGTAACAAATCAAGATCGACCAGCAGCCACCGCCGACTTTTAAGTCATGCAAGCCGTGACGGATCCGATGCGCGGCATGGAACGCGGGTAAGCAAATCACTGTACCGGTAAACATAAGTCCCCACCAACTGCCATACCAAACATGCAACTTTAGATAATTGAGTTCGATCACACCGAGCGGTGCCAACACACCAAATACCAGCGCGGCGGCCGGCACAAACACCGCAAAGCAAACGCCACCAGCACTGAATAGCCCCCACCATAACGGCTCTAAATGCAGACCTTGCCAGCGCTGACTCATAAACCACCTCCGAACAACCAGAGGAACAAAGCAATCACGGTCAACGTGCCCGACCACTGTGCTGCTATCATGACGACCGCAGGAACTGATTTATCGCCAAGGCGAATTGGCATGACGCGCGGGAAAAGCTGAAAAAAGGTCAAGGCATGATAGAAACTCGCCAGCAAAGCCAGCGTGTGAATGACAATAACCCATGGCTTCGCCATAAAACCTTGCCAAGCTATGAACGCGTCAGCCGACGTCAAACTATAGACACCCGCGAGCAGTGAGCAGAGCAAAAAGACCAGCGGTAGCACAGTTGCTTCGCGCAGCATGTAGGCGCGGAAAAATCGATGCTGCAACCACCACGTTCGTTGTAAGTTCGGTTTGTAAGCCATCCTCAAGCGCCTCCCCGAAACATTTGAATTAACATGCTTTTTGCTGACTCGACCTTGCCTTGGTTGACTGCTGCAGCGGGGTCAACGCCTTTTGGGCAGACGTCCGAACAAAAGCCAACAAAAGTGCAGCTCCAGACGCCATCATGCGTATTTAAAACTGGCATGCGTTTGGCCTTTCCTTGGTCACGACTGTCGAGGTTGTATCGATGTGCCAAAGCGATAGCACCGGGGCCAACAAATTCAGGGTTTAAACCAAACTGCGGACAGGCGGCATAACACAAGCCGCAATTTATACAGTTCGCGAACTGTTTATACTTCGCCAGCTGCGCCGGCGTTTGCCGGTGTGGCTTGTGCGGCTCAGAAGGCTCAGCAATTAAATAGGGTTTCACCGCTTCTAAGTGCTGGAGAAACTCATCCATGGCGACCATCAAATCACGTTCAACGGTGAAATGCGCCAGTGGCTCGATACGCAGGGCAGCCGGATAATTGCGCACGAAATCCTTACAACCAAGCTTCGGAATGCCATTGACCATGTAGCCACAGGAACCGCAAATCGCCATTCGGCAACTCCAGCGAAAACTCACGGTCGAGTCGAGTTCTTCTTTAATGTAATTGAGCGCGCCGAGGACAGAAGTCGTCTCGTCATAAGGAACACGAAAGGTTTGCCAAAACGGTTCGGCGTGTTCTTCCGGTAAATAGCGCTTAATTTGAATTTCTTTATGCATGTTAACGCGCCTCCGACTGCTGACCTTGCGCACCATAAGCACGCTCACCGGGCGTTGAAAGACTCGTGTCGACCGCCTGCCACGTCAAGGTAGCGTCCGCTTGTGACTGAAAAAATACTTGGCTATGGCGCAAGAAGTCCTGATCATTCCGAGCCGTCATGCCCTCGTCTAAACGCTGATGCGCGCCACGTGATTCGCGTCGTTCTAGCGACGCCAAGACAATCGCCTCGGCCACATCGAGGCAAAACTCGAGTTCGAGACATTGCAATAAGTCGGTATTGTACGCACGGCTGGTATCACCAACTTGTACTTGCTGATACTGCTGCTTTAACTGCCGCACCTTCGCCAAACTCGCTTGTAAGCCGGACTCTGTGCGGTAAATCCCGCAACCGTCTTCCATGGTTTGGACCAACTCGCGTTTAAGTTGCACCCAAGTTACACCACTCGCTTTCGACGCCGTCAAAGTTTGCAGTTTTTGCTGCCACTGCCGCAGCGTTTGTGCGCTTTTTGTTTGGTCCATTTCTGGCGCACTCGTTCGTGCATGACGCATTGCCTCTTCTCCCGCCAGGCGGCCAAATACGAGCAATTCAGTCAATGAGTTCGAACCCAAACGGTTAGCCCCATGTAGTCCAACCGAGGCACACTCACCGACCGCATACAGGCCACGAATCGAGGTCGCTGTTTGTGCATTGGTTTCAATACCGCCCATGGTGTAATGCACGGCTGGGCGAATTGGAATGAGTTGTGTTACTGGGTCAATGTTGACGTACGATTTCGCTAGATCACAAATAAACGGCAAGCGCTCATACAGGTAGTCTTTACCGAGATGCCGCAAATCTAAGTAGACCACATCAGAACCGTTATAGTTACCGGTGCGGCCGCGCTGTTGCTCTTGCCAAAAGGCTTGTGAGAGCTTGTCACGAGGCCCTAATTCCATGTATTTATTTTCTGGCTTGCCTAGCGGCGTTTCCGGTCCGAGTCCATAGTCTTGCAAGTAACGGTAACCGTCCTTATTCACCAAGACACCACCTTCGCCTCGACTCGCTTCGGTAATCAAAATACCGCTGCCGGGCAAGCCGGTCGGGTGGTATTGCACAAATTCCATATCACGCAGCGCGACACCATGGCGGTAAGCCATTGCCATGCCGTCGCCGGTAACAATACCGCCATTGGTATTGAAGCGAAAAACGCGACCGGCACCACCGGTGGCCATAATCACGGTTTTGGCCTGAATCGCGTGTAATTCACCGGTACTAATTTCCAGCGCCAAAACGCCATTGATTTCGCCGTCGTTGACCAGTAAATCAACCACAAAGAACTCATCGAAGCGTTGGATATTCGAATGCTTGAGGGAGGTTTGAAACAGGGTATGAAGCATGTGAAAACCGGTTTTGTCGGCCGCAAACCAAGTACGTTCGGTTTTCATGCCGCCGAAGCGACGCACTTGCACGTCACCATTCGCTTGCCGAGACCACGGACAGCCCCAATGCTCCATTTGCACCAACTCTTGGTAGGCCTGTTTAACGAAGTAATCCACGACACCTTGTTCAGCAAGCCAATCGCCGCCAGCAACCGTGTCGGCGAAATGGGCGGCATAGGAATCATCCGCACGCGTAACGGCTGCGGCACCACCTTCTGCCGCCACCGTGTGCGAGCGCATCGGGTAGACTTTCGACAGTAACGCGATACGACCCTCGGGCGCAGTTTCAGCTGCAGCGATGGCTGCACGTAATCCCGCACCACCACCACCGACAACGAGCACCTCAAATTGCTGCATGATTCGTTTCCCAGTCCATTGAACTTTCAGTCAGTTATAACACTGAATGACATGGAAAATAAGCGCAACAGCGATGGCATACTGCCGCATTCATGCATATTACAAAGTTAAAAAGCGAATGTGGCCGAGGAAGCTGCGCGTGACTGGGCCCAGTGCTTCAGCATCGGTGAAGTTGAGATAAAAGTTAGTGGTTCTGGTAGCGCCGCATTCGAGCTTGAGTGCGACAAGGCTGCCATCGCACAAGTAGTTCTCGACCGAATGCCGCGGTAACCAAGCATATCCTAAGCCACGGCGGATTAATTCGATGGAGGTGGTCATGTGACTGACGGTCCAGCGCTGTTCGGCACCGAGCCAGCCGTAGTCTTTCGCGTTTTTCTGCGCAGAGTCACGCAAAACAATTTGGCGACATGCTTTTAAGTCTTCGAGCTTCAGCGGGCAATTTGCTTTACTCAATGGATGATTCACACCGGCGACAACCACAAATTCAACTGCACACAAATCCTCACTGAGGTTGCCGGACAGGGTAAATGGTGAAAGCGAGACGTCAGCTTTACCTTCATTGAGCAGTTCGTCGGCACCAGAAAGTATTGTTTCAAGAATTTCGAAACGAATGAGGGGAAATTCTTCGGCGACATTCGCAAGCGCCTGATATAGCAGTTCGCGGGGGAAAGCCTCATCGACAGCAACCCGCAAACGCGACTCCACACCTTGCTGCATATTGCTCGCGACCTGCTCCATGCGGTCCACTTCAGCAAGTAAATAGTCAATACGGCGCAGCAGCTGCTCGCCTGCTGTAGTTAATTCAAGACGACGCCCTTGGGTGGTAAAGAGGCTAACACCTAACTGCTCTTCAAGCTTTTGCACTGCATGGTGCAAGCTTGAGGGACTTTTATGGACGTGGCTGGCGGCTTGATTGAAGCCGCCATGTTCGACTACTGCTTTGAACATTTGCCATTGATTTATCGTCGAACGTGCCACGCCCTTTCCTTTTTTACTTTGTGCCGCTCAGCATACCGTCTACGGAGAACTTGCCGCCACCGTAGAAAAACAATGCCGCGCTAGCTGCCAGCAGAGCTAAGCCAAACTCATAGCCGTTGTTGGCTAAGAACAAGCCGTGTTCAAAATGGACAGCGAAAATGGCAACCACCATAGTGAACGCTAAAACCAATGCCGCTGGCCGTGTTAAAAGCCCAAGAATAATCAGCACGCCACCAAAGAATTCACCAGCTCCTGCTAGAAATGCCATCAACATACCAGGTGCCAAGCCTATACTTTCCATCCAACCGGCAGTGCCTTCCAAGCCATGACCACCGAACCAGCCAAATAGCTTTTGCGCGCCATGGGCTGCAAAAATAATTCCAATCGGTACGCGCAATACGAGCGAACCCCAACTCGAGTCGGTGGCTAAAGCTTTCTTAATTAAACCATTCTGTAATAATGAACTCATCATCGATTCCTCACATTAAAATTTTGGGATACTCAGCCAAGCTAAGTAACTTAACAACGAGTTCAGTATAGACAACAAATTCATTTATACATATTGAACAAAGTAGCATATTTTATTCGATAAATACGAATGAATAAGAAATGAAAGAAGCGTCTAATAGGTACACCTTGTAGGAGGGCGAACTTATGCAACCGATTCTATTTGTTTCTCATGGCGGTGGACCACTGCCGATTCTTAACCACCCAAGTCATAGCGACATGCTTCGCGCCTTTGCCGAGATTCTGGATTACCTGCATGCGCATTTTGCCAAACCAGATGCCATAGTGTACGTCAGCGCACATTGGGAGCGCGAGCCAGTAGCCATTACCAGCGCGGCCACACCAGAATTGTTTTACGATTATTACAACTTCCCACCAGAATCCTATGCATTGAAATACCCCGTGCCTGGTGCACCAAAGTTAGCCGCAGATCTGCAGCAGCGCCTCGAGGCCGTCGGCATTGAAGCCGTGCTCGATGATAGTCGCGGACTCGACCATGGCGTATTTATTCCTGGCTTACTGTTGCACCCTGACGCCGATATTCCGACCTTACAGATTTCGTTGCAAAAAGGACTGAGTGCGGAACGTCACTTAAAGATCGGGGAAGCGCTGCAAGGGTTAGCAGCAGAAAACATTCTAGTTATTGGCTCTGGCTACTCCTTCCACAACATGCAGGCATTCTTCGGCCCCGACAATGCGAACGACAATGCCAAGAACCAAGCCTTTGAAGACTGGATTCTAACTACACTAGCTGAGCCGGATAACGCAGCGCGCCAGCATCAGCTCATCAATTGGGAAGAAGCGCCGCACGCTCGCTTCTGCCACCCCCGCGAAGAGCATTTACTGCCGTTACATGTCTGTGTCGGTGCCGCCGGAGATGCCCCTTTACAACGCAGCTGGTCTTTCACCGCGCTCAACAAAAGAGGCAGCTGCCACTTGTGGAAATGAATTCCGGCTCCGAGCCAAAAGGGTTTTGCATTCGGGCTCCGAGCCGGAATTATAACGTTATGATTTAGCAGGGTTTCTTATTTTTGCTGGTTTAGTTAACATAAATTATTTTATGTTATTCATAAAATATTTATTGATCTGCATAAATTTCGATCGTAAGGTGTTCAGGTTTTCAACGTTCATTAAGGAACTACCATGAACACGCCATCGTATAAATACGCAGCAGCCGCAGCCGTTGCACTTGCGATTCTATTTCCAGTCTATTGGTTATCACCACACTGGTGGAGTGGCGATTCGTTTACTCAAATCATGACGCAGGACATTCAAGTACTGGATTTCTGGGACGGCTTATTTGTTTTGCTCGGTGTTTTAGAAATCACAGTTTATGCAGTCCTGCGGAAGCAATTTAGTTTCCAGTTCGAGAGTGCGACCCCATCGTTTTTACTTATTTTGATGATGGTATTCGTGGCGCTATTTCATGCCACGGTCTTTGTTGATGTCGGCTATGCACTCGGCCTTTTCGCTCACGTTCCCGAAACTTTAGTGCTCGGTGTTGGTATCTACGCCTTAATCATGCTGTTTCTTTACGCAGTCAGTGCCTTCATTTTCGCCATTACCCTACTCATGCGCTTTCGTCAGCTCAACGGCATCATGAAGGTATTTGCCACTGGCTTACTGATCGCCTGTGTGTTCCAGTTCACGGTGATTCTGGGCATCATCAATATCTTCTTGTTTCCGATACTGATGCTGTTACTGGCCTTGAATTTTTACCGTGGTGAGAACGAAGTTGAAGTCATCTGAAGCAGTCGACAAGGTATAAACCATGAGTATTCGAATTAATCTCGATGTCGAATTGGCCAAGAACAAGATGTCACTGACGGAGTTGTCGGAGCGAGTAGGCGTGTCGATGACCAACCTCTCGCTGCTCAAAACCGGCAAGGTCAAAGCCATTCGCTTCAGCACACTCGATGCCATTTGCACGGCACTCAACTGTCAGCCCGGCGACATTCTCGCACACGAACCTGATCAGGAATAAGGACGTTAAAATGCTTAGTTCTTCTCGTACAACTGCTCTACTCTCCTCAATGATGGCGGTGCTATTTCCCCTTTATTGGTTCTCGGAATTCGGTCTGTTCATGGAACGTAAGTTCTTCCCGCCCGCTACCGATGTTTTCCGCTGGGGTGATGCGTTCACACTGGTGATCATGTTTCTCGGCGTCGCATTGCTAGTCAGCTGCCGCAAATCGCTTGGCCAACACATTCAGCATCAAGTCACGCGTTTTGCTGCAATCACACTTACGGCAATACTAAGTCTAAGTTGCTTGCTGTTTATTACGGTTCGCACCGTGGAAGTTTTTGCCACAAACCCGCCAACGTTTGATGCGTATCACCCCGTAAGCTCCATTATGCTTGCTGTTTCAGTCACAGGGCTTATTTCGGCCTCGTTACTTGGCTTGAGCCTACAAGCCCTCGAAAAGCGCATCGCGCCCCCCGTCAAACTCGCGGGTTTAATGTTGTTTATTGCTGTTATCGCGCCGTTTCTTAGTCTCGGTATGTTACTCCCCGTTGCACCAGTCCTCGTCACACTGGCGCTGATCAGCCTAGCTTTTCATTGTTGGCAAGCAGATAGCAGTGTCGACTTAATTTAAGAGGTTCTACGATGCAACTCAGCACCCATGTAGCAAGATGGCAGCGCACAACCGCAGCAGTCATGGCAATTATTTCGGCAGCCTTGTGGATCTATCTATTCCAGTCGTTGGCGAATAATCCCAATCCGCTCTCATGGTATGAGCAGCGAACATTAGCGACCGGACAATTCGCTTTCGCTGTAACGCTGTTCATTGTTCAAATGATCGTGCTGGCCACGCTACACCAAAGCTTACGCAGCCAAATAAACAGCACCGCCAGTCGCCTGTTGTTGCTCGGGCTGATGGGTGTGTATAGCATCAATCTTATTGCCGGAATGATGTCCGTAGCAGCGAGAAATAACCTGATTCCGAGCTCAATTTGGCTTGTCAGCATGATCGTTGCCGTTATCCTCGCGCTTATTCTGGGTATCTATCTTGCACTCAATAAAACCAGTCGATGGCTTCGCGTGAGTGGCTTGTGTTTTACCCTAGCGATTGCAACGGCACTGTTTTTCGACTGGCTTACGCTAGTACTCATCACCGCCGCCTTTATTACACTCGCTGTTTATTTCTTAAAAGAAAGCGCACGCGCCGAGATCATTTAACGGCAGCCAAGAGGTAATTTACGCGGGTATCGGACGAGGTGCGCCAGCGCTTGGTGAACGGGTTAAAGGTCAGGCCGACCGGCTCCAAGGCACGGAAACCATGGGGTTTAAGCATGGACGCGAACTCTGCAGGCGTGACAAAGAAACGCCAATCGTGGGTGCCTCGAGGTAACAAGCGCAACACATATTCGGCGCCAATAATGCCAAACAGCCAAGACTTCCAGGTGCGATTTAACGTGGCCATCACAAATAAGCCGTCGTCCTTGCACAGCTGGCAACAGGTATCAATGAGCCCTTGCTGATCCTGCACATGCTCAATCACTTCCGTATTGAGCACCACATCGAACGGCTCCATGCCCTGGGCTAACAGCTCTTCAACTAGATTATGGCGGTAATCAACTTGAACCCCAGACTGCTGCGCATGCGCTTTGGCCACCTCGATACTCACTGCACTGCCATCAATTGCGGTCACCGTCGCACCGAGTTGCGCGAGCGGCTCACTCAGCAAGCCACCGCCGCAACCAACGTCGAGGATGCGTAAACCATGCAACGGCTCGGCGCGCGCAGGGTCGAGTTGAAAGTGCTGCACCAGCATGTCGCGAATGACTGCCAAACGAGCGGCATTGAAGGCGAGAACGTGCTTAAATTTACCGGTTGGGTCCCACCACTCGTTCGCCATCGCATCAAATTTACGCAGCTCTTTACTCTGTAACTCAGACTTTTCTGACTTATCCAGCATCGCTTCTTCCTATTTTCAGCAGGAATCTGAAACTACGCACACTGCCCAAGACTGGATCTAAAACTGACAGTCCTTCGCAATTTCAAAGCTGCGAAGACGAGCCGCATGATCAAAGGCATGGCAGGTCAGCATCAGCTCGTCGACACCAGTGGCCGCCACAAAATCACGCATATAGTTATGAACTTGCTCGGGCGTTCCGGTCGCGGTGTACTTCAGAGCATGGTTTGCACCGGCAAGTGTCATGGCATCGACTTGCTCTTCGATCGCATCCACCGGCGCCGGTAACTTGCCGGGATTCCCCTGCCTCAGCGCAATAAACTGCAATTGCATCGAGCTTTTCAAGCGTTTTGCCGCTGCCACATCGTCTGCGGCAAAGACATTGATTGCGGCCATCGCATACGGCTTTTGTAGATATTGAGAAGGCTGGAAATTATTCCGATACGCTTCCAGCGCCATGTGTAAGTAGTCCGGTGCAAAATGCGAGGCAAACGCATACGGTAAGCCGAGTTTCGCCGCTAGTTGGGCACCGTACAGGCTAGAACCTAATAACCACACTGGCACCTTTGAACCCGCTCCGGGCACGGCTTGAATTGCGTGCCCCGGCTCTGGTTCAGCGAGATACATCAGCAGCTCTTGCACGTCATCTGCAAAGTTATCAGCGCTGTTGTAAGTGCGGCGTAATGCACGCAGCGTTGCGCCATCCGTTCCTGGAGCTCGGCCTAAACCTAGGTCGACTCGGTCCGGAAACAATGCAGCTAAGGTACCAAACTGTTCAGCCGCAATCAGCGGTGCATGGTTCGGCAGCATAATACCGCCTGCACCAATTCGAATCGATTCGGTTTGACTACCAATATAAGCCAGCGCAACGGATGTCGCTGCACTCGCAATGCCGGCCATATTGTGGTGCTCGGCCATCCAGAACCGACGATAACCCCAACGTTCTACGTGTTGGGCTAAATCCGCAGAATTACGCAACGACTCGGCGGCATCACTGCCCTCGGTAATCGGTGCCAAATCTAAAACAGAGAGTACTGCCATAACCACTCCTGAAATTCATTACTGTACTAAGATGTTCAGTATTGTATCAGATCGGACAGGAATATCAGCTAGTCTGCCAATCAAAACACTGAGTTACACAAGGTCTTTGATTCGACGTCACTTATCAAGTAGTCTCGAAAAGACTGAGCAATTGTGCTTGCGTTCTATTTTGTTAAATCTTAAGGACTATTATGAAATCAGGGAAGCTCTTGATCATTGGAATCTCTGTCATTGCGGCAGCGTTCGCTTATTTTATTTTTGGCAACTCAGAGCAAGCAAGTACAAGCGATCTGATCGAAGCTGAGTTTGCAAAATTATCTCCCCCACAAGGATTGAGCAGTGCGACTGCAGAACATTACATGCTCAGCCGGGATTTCGATAATCTATTCGAATTTGCGCGCCAAATTGACAGAAATTCAAAATCTTATGAAGTAGAAGCAAAATACCAAGATATATTTCGAGACTCTGAACAATTGCATCGGAACGACGTCTATCTGGAAGACTTTACCTGCAACAATCGCGTGTGTTTCGCAAAAATGGGATATCACGACAGAGACGACATCGAGCTATTTATGAACGACGTATTCTTCCGCGAAGGCCGTGGTTTTGCCGGAATCATTGCCAGAGCGGTGAGCATTGATGGCGTGAATCAAATGCGCATTATCTTCGATTATACCGATGGGTCGCTTATCCTCGATTAGGTGAGTGCTATCCGTTTATATGCCAGTAGACATGCCAAGAATACCCGACAAACAGTCAAGACTGTGTTACCACCGCTGTGGTACGTACTGAGTAAAATATAAAGGCATGACAATATTTGTTTGCTCAAGGGCGGAAGAACCTTGAGTTCCTGTCAATTTAAACGTTTTGCGCGGTGCACATTTTTCAATATAGGAAGTCAGTGATTTAGCTCGCGTACGTTTACCGCTTTTTACTTCTATAGGGACAATATCGCCGTCATCGGTGCTTACAAGAAATTCGATTTCCGCTCGAGCGTCATTCCATGAATAACTCGGCTCAATGCCAATGGCGGTTAGTTCTTGCTGAACAAAGTTCTCGGCAACATAGCCCTTATATTCATAGCTCTGCTGCTTAATCTCTTTATAACTGGTACCGAGCATATGGTTCAGCAGCCCGACGTCAAATAGAAACAGTTTGACCATATTTTCCTTCTTGTAGGCAGCCAGCGGCGGTTTTGGCTGACCTTCAATGGGATAATTCGCCAAGGCCAAACGACAACATTGAAGCCAATGGATGGCGGTTTCAAAGTCACTGTAACGTGATTTACGCTCATGCACCTGTTTAAATTTAAAACGCTTCACAGATTCGTCGCTGACTTGCGATAGTTGCGCTGGGATGCTATTGAACACCGACTCAATCACGGCCGCATCCACTTTACCCGCGTACTTACCAAAATCTCGACGATAACCAGAAACTAAATCAGCGTGAATTTTTGTTACTTTTTCAACACGCTCCAAAATACTTAATTCTTTCGACTGATACCAAGCAGCAACCGCTTCCGGCATACCCCCAGTGAAAAAGTAATCGGTTAACTTATCCATTAATCGAGTATGCGCGGACGCTGTATTTGTCTGGCTATCAAAGACTTTGATCAGCGCCGGCTCCTGTGAAGCATAAATAAATTCTTGGAAGGTCAATGGACGTAAATTGTACTGCTCTACCTTTCCAACCGGGAATGTGTTTAATAATCCAATGTTCGAGCCACTGGCTGCTATAAAGTATGACGGTGCTTGTTCCGCAAAATACTTCAACGACGTCACCGCTCGTTCACACTCCCCGATTTCATCAAGAATCAATAGGTCAGTGCTCGGATTAAAGGTCTGATTGGTCAACAGCTCAATATTCATGAGCAAATCGTCAGGCGTTAGGGAGCCATCAAAAGCTTCTTTGTAAGCAGGGTTCTCAAGAAAATCGATACGCAGGATATTGGCAAAGCTTTTACCAAATAAGTCTTGTAGCAAATACGTTTTACCCGTTTGTCTCGCCCCATCGATTAATAAGGGCTTGCGGGAAGCCTGCTGTTTCCAAGACATTAGAGCGCTAAGTAGAGTCCGCTGCATGGTTTTTGCCTACCTGTGAAGTCGTTAACAACAACTCACTATAACTCAATTAACACTTTTATGCGCATAAAAGTGTTATTTTTTACATTTTTACGCGCATAAAAGTGTGAGTTAGCGTCTAAATAGGGTCCAGGTCACATTCCGTTCGGGAGACCTAAGGCACCTGCTAGAGTAGTAAAGGCAACGTCTCCCCAGTCGCGATTGTAGAGCACTCGGCAGCCAACAGTGTCTTCACAAGGGCGCGCTCGGCGCATGCGAGTTCCGGTTGGCTTTTGGTAGAAACGGTCGCGGACACTGGCATTAATTGCCGCAAGGTGATCATCAAAGCTGCCGTAACGGCCGTATACGGTAATCACTTCCATGTCGTCATACGCTCGGAGCTGCGCCACGATCGTCTGCACGTCTTCCGCTGATGAACGCTCGACCTGACCAATCACAGTTTCTAAGCGCTGGCGCGAGTCACGGAAGCCTTCAACGGCAAGCTCGCGATAGAGCAAACCGGCAGTTACGAGATCTTGTTCATACACTTCACCATGTTCAAGCAACAACGCGAATAAATAACGCGCATCGGGCAAGCCTAAATCTACCGCTTCCTCAAGTAAGTCAGCCCCTTCTTGCATGCGCTCTGGGTCGTGCAATAAGCGCACGGCGCGATCGTACATCGCGACAGAAAATCCGCCTGCAATAGCTCGGTCAATCAACCATTCCGCACGTTCTTCATCTTGCTCAAAGACAAAGCCCTGACGTCGCCACTGCGCTTTCACGTAAGCACCGAGAGGCGAGCGCAAACGCACGGACTCGCGGATCCACATGCTGGCTTTGCGATGGTCTTGCTCAACAACTTCGCCATTGGCATAGGCCAACGCAAGAAACACCATCGAGTGGGTGTTGCCATGCTGGGCATAGCGCTCAAAGCCTTTGACGAGATCATGGCATTGCTCGCTAGTGCAGAGCTCGTCGAGCGTTTGCCCATGGGCGCTCGAATTGAACGCCGCAGCGGTGAAGACAAAAGCGACAATTAGAAAGCTTAAAATACGAATGGTCATGACGCTATCCTTCGTGAATTTTGGCTGAATCAGTTTCAATCGATAAGAATCAGGTTTAAGCTTAGTCAATGACAAATTGTTCACAAACTATACATTGTAAAACTTTGTTACGAATGAATGATCCAGTGTAGTGATCGATTCGGTCACAAACCTTGTAGTGCTTCAGTTAGTCAACGTTAACTCAGATACGACCAAACAGGACATCCACATGGCACAGCAACCTTCCTCCCTCGCACTGCGTTACGGCATTATCGCCGTGGTAGTCGGTGGGCTAGCACTTTTGTTTTATGGCGTTGCCAATGGCCTCGGCCAAGGCCGAGTCACAGCCCAACAATTTGTCGATTTTCAAGAAGGCGGTAACCCACATCTTGGCTTCCGTCGTGCGCATGCCAAAGGCTTTTGTTTGGCCGGTGAGTTCGTCGCCAATGGCGAATTAAGCGCTTATTCCAGCGCAACGATTTTCCAACCGGGCGCGACAACCTTTGTTGGTCGGATTTCGATCGGTGGCGGCAACCCGACCGCACCTGACTTGGCATCAGGCGTGCGCAGTCTGGCGTTAAGTATCGGCGACAAAGCCAATCTTCGCTGGCAAACAGCGATGAACACACCGCCTGTGATGCCTGTGCGTACCGGCCAAGCATTTTTCGAACAAATGAATGCCTTTCGACCGGATCCAGAAACCGGTCGGCCAAATCCTGAACGTGTTGCCGCCTTTTTAGAAGCACACCCAGAGACACAAGCGGCACGAGAGTGGCAAGCGTCGTACACGGCAACGGAGAGCTATGCGACTGAAACCTACAACAGCATCAACGCTTTTTACCTTGTTAATGGCCGTCAGCGTCAAGCGGTACGTTGGGCAGCTGTGCCGCAAGCTGAGTCACACGGCCGCGGCTTTGAGGGTGATCGCGATGACCCGAACGCGCTGCAAAACGAGTTTATGGCGCGCTTAGACGTCGCACCTGTGGTGTATGACTTGGTCTTTACCTTAGCTACCGATGCGGATGATGAAAATGACCCAACCGTGCGTTGGCCGGCTGACCGCCAACAAGTCGTTGCCGGGCAAATCGTCATTCACAGCGCAACTGATCAGTCCGAAGGCTTATGTAACGGCATTAATTTTGATCCGCTCGTATTACCGGCAGGTATGGCTGCCACCAATGATCAAATCTTACAGGCACGCTCGTCGGTGTATGCTGAATCATACCGCCGCCGCGCACGTGAGCACTTTTACCAGCAAGGAATGGAGTAACGCTAATGTCGACTATTACTACGTATAGCCTTGCTGCTCGAATCATTCACTGGGCCATGGCACTGCTACTGATTTCGTTGTTGTTCGCTGGATTAGCCATGGTGCAGAGCCTTGAGCCATGGCATCTCACCCTGCTGTCACTGCACAAGTCGTTTGGGGTTATGGCGCTGCTACTGGCGATTATTCGCCTTGCGCTGCGCTTAAGTCAGCAGCAGCCGGACTTACCTGCCTCGGTGCCGCATTGGCAACAACGCATCGCACAGTTGTCGCATTTCTTTTTATATGCGGCGATGTTCGCGATGCCGTTATCGGGTTACCTCATGCAAAGCGCGGCAGGTCGTCCGGTATCGGTGTTTGGTTGGTTTACCTTGCCGAATATCACACCGATTAGCATGGAGCTGTATGGTTTTCTTCGGGAAATGCATGCGCTCATTGCCTGGGGGCTCATTCTCCTTGTGCTGGTGCACATCGGCGCGGCACTGCATCACGGTTTAATTAAGCGCGATGGCGTGTTAGAAAGTATGACAGGACTCAATTTTTCAAAAGAACAAAAACCAAAAGACTAACGAGGAGGTGGCAGCATGAGCGACATTCGACCGAACCTGCGCAAATTCATTTATGAGCAGTGCTTGATTAACGGCGAATGGCGATCCGCAGACAGCGGGAAAACAATTGCTGTCACCAACCCAGCCACACAAGAAGTTATCGCCCACGTGCCCAATTGTGGTGCGACCGAAACCGAACATGCGATTCAGGCAGCAGCCACCGCTCTGCCAGCGTGGCGGCAAAAAACAGCGGCCGAGCGCGCGCAAGTACTGAAACGCTGGCATGCGCTCGTAATGGAAAACCAGCAAGCCTTAGGTGAGCTGATGACGCTCGAGCAAGGTAAGCCGGTCGCTGAAGCCAAGGGCGAGATTGCCTACGCCGCAAGCTACATCGAATGGTTTGCCGAAGAAGCACGTCGCAGTTATGGCGAGACAATTCCTGGCTTAACCGCAAGCCAACGCATTATTGTCACCCGCGAACCCGTGGGCGTCTGTGCTGCGATTACCCCGTGGAATTTTCCTGCGGCAATGATTACCCGTAAAGTTGCACCCGCATTAGCGGTAGGCTGCACGATTGTGGTTAAACCCGCCTCGGAAACACCTTTGACTGCGCTTGCCTTGGCCGCGCTGGCGCAAGAGGCCGGTGTGCCGAATGGCGTGTTTAGTGTGGTCACGGGCGATGCCAAAACCATTGGCGAAGCCTTTACCAGTAGCGAGTTGGTGCGCAAGATTAGCTTCACCGGCTCGACGGCCGTTGGCGCGACACTGATGGCTGCGTCCGCGCCCACCCTGAAACGTATTTCCCTTGAGCTTGGCGGTAATGCCCCGTTTATTGTCTTTGACGACGCCGATCTCGACAAAGCGGCGCAAGGTTTAATCGACAGTAAATTCCGCAACGCGGGACAAACCTGCGTCTGCGCCAACCGCGTCTATGTCCAGCGCTCAATTGCCGATGCATTCACCCAAAAACTACTCGAAAAAGTGCGAGCTCTGAACGTTGGTAACGGCTTTGACGACGGCGTCACCATTGGTCCGCTGATTTCAGAAAAAGCCGTTGAAAAAGTAGAGAAACACATTGCTGACGCTAAACAGCATGGCGCTGAAGTGGTATACGGTGGTGCTCGTCATGAGCTTGGCGGCACATGGTTCCAACCGACTGTGTTAAGCAACGGTACGCCCGACATGCTTTGCACCAAAGAAGAAACGTTCGGCCCGGTCGTGCCACTGATTCCTTTTGACAGCGAAGAGGAAGCATTAGGATACGCCAATGCCTCAGAGTTTGGTCTCGCTGCTTATTTTTATGCGCGTGACGCTGGCCGTATTCGCCGAGTTGCCGAAGGCATTGAAGCGGGCATGGTTGGGGTCAATACCGGCCTAATTTCCAATGCCACCGCACCGTTTGGTGGGGTCAAAGCGTCCGGTATGGGCCGTGAAGGCGGCCATCAAGGTTTGGATGAATACACCGAACTTAAGTATGTCTGTATCGACGTGTAGCCACACCTTGGTAAAAAGGACTGAACATGCAGCTGCTCGACAAGTTACTTAACGAATGGGCGCGCCCTTGGGCGGTGATCTGGTTTAGTTGCGGTGTCATTGCGCTCAGTGCTGGTTTTTGGCTGAGTACCGACCGCGGCACCTTTGACCTTATCATGCTCATGGTTGCCATCATTGGCTTAGTCTGTGTGCTTGCCCTCGCGTTTCGCAAGAACAAAGCCGGCAACGGCTTGGGCATGTTGGCCAACCTAGGTGAAAGTATGGTGCAAGGACGCAGCGGTGCCACCGGCCTCATGCTTGCGCCACTGTTCTATTTTCTCACTCACTTGTACGCTTTATTTGACTGGCGACGCAATCAAGACGCCAATGGTGATATGCAACCGCGCCAAGCAGGTCTTTCCGTATGGCTGATCACTGGGGTATTTATCGCCATTGGCTTGGCAATTTTTCCGTGGTTAAACGCGCAGTTGCAGCAGTACAGTTTTATTGGCGCTGACACCGACACAGCGCTGTCGCTGCTCGGCCTCGATATCTCTTGGTACCAAATTAACGTGCTTGCGTTTGTACTCGGGGTGACCGCTCAAACCACGATGATCTTGCGCTATTCGATGAGCTGGCTACTGTGGATTATCGTTAACTTCGTTTGGCTCGCGGTGAAGAACCTCGCCAATAACAATGTGATATTCGCGATTCAAACTAT
The DNA here is from genome assembly GCF_003987315.1 of Aliidiomarina haloalkalitolerans. Lineage (GTDB taxonomy): Bacteria > Pseudomonadota > Gammaproteobacteria > Enterobacterales > Alteromonadaceae > Aliidiomarina > Aliidiomarina haloalkalitolerans. The sequence goes on along the minus strand of NZ_PIPI01000003.1, from coordinate 80,995 downwards.
GGTGTATCAGGTCAATGCATTATTGGCGCTGTATGGGTGGTGGCAAGCCCACCGTCGTTAATTCGAAGTCAGCTCAATCATATAAACGCGATCGCGCCCAGTTTCCTTCGCCTCATAAAGTGCGTCATCCGCTGCTTTCAGCACGGTATCCGGATCATGATTTCCCGCTGGTGAAAGGGTTAGGCCAACGCTAATCGTTAAATAATCCACATTGGGCACTCGATTTGTTGGATGCGGAATGCGCTTGTCATGTATCGCAGAACGCATCGCATCAGCGATTTCTTTGGCCTCATGAAGGGGGCAATCCGGTAAAAGCATGACAAACTCTTCACCACCATAACGTGACAGCAAGTCGTCAGGTTGACGCTGAAACTGCTGCAAACACTCAGCTACTTGCCGCAGACATGCGTCACCCGCCTGATGGCCAAAGTGATCGTTGTATCGCTTGAAATAATCAATGTCGATAAACAGTATGGCAAAAGGACGGCCGGCGTTCATGAGCGCGTGTAAGTGACGATTAAAATGCCGGCGATTGGCCAACCCCGTCAGTTCGTCGGTGTCCGACAGTTGCTCAAGCTTTTCCATAGCGTCGCGCAATTGCTTGGTACGCTCGGTAATTTTGGTTTCGAGAATTTGGTTAATAGCCAGAAGCTCTTTTTGTGGGTCCAAAAAGTCAGTTAAATTATGCGCGGTACCCCAAATATGAGTAATTTCGCCATGTTCATTGATGATCGGCACCAGCAATGTTCGGTACAGATACTCTTTACCGTTAACCCAAGGCCGTTGCTCAAACTCGACCATTTGCTTGGTTTCCAAACAAGCAAAATACCCAGAAATTAACTCCGGTGCGTGGCCGCCTTTTTCGAGAATTTCGCTGATTAAAGCGCCTGGGATCTGGTTCGCATCCACGCGCATGGCCGCCTCGTTAGCACTGACCATTTCGAAGTCATTTGGCACAACTTTACATACCCAAATTGGATTCAACGACTGCTTCCACAACTGCTCAAAAAAGTACTGCAGCTGTTGCGGGTTTAAGGTCTGGTTAATCACTGGCGATAAGCTCTAAAAATTGCGTTGATTCAGAATAATCATCTTTAAACAAATATACACTCACCTGTTATGAGGTTTGACCACTAACAATTCAAGTTACGAAATTGCTCACGAAAAGACCAGTGTTATCTAACAAATCAACGCACTTCATGAAGCTGTCATGAGCAAGCACGAACATACCAGCAAGAATACTCAAGCTGATCACCGACCGAACAGTCCACCGAGACGCTCAATCCGCTGCTGCAGAGCTTGCCGCCACACCTGCTGGTTTGGAATAACTAAAGTTAGCTGCTTTTTCGCACGGGTAATGCCAGTGTAAATCAGCTCTTTGGTCAACACTGGCGAGCTGCGGTCAGGCAGCACCAGCACCGCGTGGGCAAACTCCGAGCCTTGTGACTTATGTACGGTCATGGCGTAAACCGTTTCTACTTGCGCCAATCGGCTTGGTAATACCCATCGCACCGTACCAGGCTCCTTGCCAGGGAATACGACCTTGAGCAAACCTGATTCTGGATGGTTCAGGGCAATACCAATATCACCATTATTCAGGCTTAAACTGTAATCATTGGCCGTCACCATGACCGGTCGGCCGTGATACCAGTGATCCGGCGTTTGGCCAAAGTGTCCTGCTACCGCTGTGTTTACGGCTTTTTGGCCATAGGGTCCCGCCCGCAAAGCGGTGAGAAACTGAAACTCGCCGTATGCCGACAGCACACGCAATGCCCATGTATCGGTTTCCTCTGGTGACGGAGTTTCGCCACACGCTTTTACAAAGTTATCGTAGCCACTCAGCAGTTGCGGCGAGAGCCAGTTTGCGGCAACCGCTGCATTCTGTGGCTGCCGAGTTTCCACCACTTGCACGGGAGAAGACGGCATTGCCGCATGAGCCGCTAACACTGCATTCGCAGCTTCCACATCACAGGCGTTGACGGCCATTGCTAAATCCGCAATCGCGCCGCTAAAGCGCATGGATTTACGCAGCATCACGACATGATCTAAGCGTGTCTGTGAGCCCGCCGTTTGTGTTTCTGCTGGCAGCGGTTCGCCACTGGCAGCTTGTAACCGTTGCCAGTGGGAAGCGCTGTAACCACCGTGCTCGGCACCCTGACAGAGCGCTGCGAGTATCGACCCCGCTTCAACTGGCGCAAGCTGGTCTTTGTCACCAAGGAGAATTAAGCGTGTACTCGGGGCTAAGGCGTCTAACAACGCATCGAACATTTCGGTGTCGATCATCGACGCTTCGTCAATCACCACCACATCGTAAGGTAGCGGCATACCTCGATGATGACGGAAATAGCGGCTATTGCGCTGCGAGCCGAGCAAGCGATGTAAGGTCGATGCTTTTGCTGGCAAAATTGTTTGCAGCTGATTAAATTCGTCAGATTGGGTTTCTTGCAACGACTGACTTATCGATTCTTGCATGCGCGCTGCAGCTTTTCCGGTTGGCGCCGCTAGGGCAATCCGCAGGGTCCGTTCCGGTGCGGTGACACGGTGCAATTCCGACAAGGTCGCCAAAACACGCAGCACGGTATAAGTTTTGCCAGTTCCCGGGCCACCGGTAATCACACTAAAACTTTGTTGTGCGGCATTCGCACAGGCTATCCGCTGCCAACTTGGATGCTCGGTCACATCAGGAATCAGTCGCTCGACGATTGCCTTTATCGTTGCTGCATCGACTTGCTCGGCTGACCGTTGCATCCGCTCGTAGAGCCAATGATTAATGCGTTGTTCGTACGACCAATAGCGGCGCAAAAAGAGCAGCTGCGTGTGTTCGTCATACACCAGTGGGTGCAGCCCTGTGGCTTTTTGCTCGGGTTGCCAAGCACAGGTTTGCCCCTGGCGCGCTTGCTCGAGCCAACGCGTTGATAATTGCTTGAGGTCATTTTCACCAAGTACCTGACACAACAGCTCGGTTGGTTTTAATAAGTTTTTCATCAAAGCTGAGCTGTGCATTAAATAAGCATTTCGGGCTTCCCACTGCGCTGGAGGGATGTCGAGCGTGCGCTGTGGATCGGTGGCTAGCTCAACCAATGACAAACAGGTGTGCCCGCGCCCGATTTGGTGCGAAACCAAGGCGGCCATCAAGGCTTCAAAATCACTCGCACCTTGGCGCAGTAACATCATCGCCAAACTGCGGTCGAGTGGGCGTAGCCAGCCTTGTTCTTGCCACGCGGCTAATGCATCTGCCAATGAAATATCCAGTTTAGTCATGGGCAACTTCCTGTTCGTTTGATTGGACTGAGCCCGAATTGAATGCAACGGGTTCGGATGAACCCATAAATAATTCGTCAAGTTGTTCAATTAACGCCAAAGGCACTTGGTCATAGAACGCACCGCGGCTGTCAGCGCGATGACCACGCAAGAACAAATACACCACCCCGCCGACATGCTCTTCATAGCGGTAATTGGCCCCTAAGCGTACTTGCAACAGCTTATGCAACGCATAGGTATAAATGACGTACTGCATGTCGTAGCGGCTTGCCAGAATCTTGTCGCGAAGCGCTGCAAAATGATAAGCACTGTCGTCCTCGCCGAGCCAGTTTGATTTGTAATCGGCCACGTAATACTTGCCTTGATGCTCAAAGACTAAGTCAATAAAACCCTTCAACATGCCGTTCAAGATGTTCTTCTCGAGCTTCGGTCGTGCAAACTGCTGTTGAATCTGGCTTGCCACGAGCTGATCAAGCTGCAATACGTCTACCCCATGGGCAGGAAACCAAAACTCCGGCTCGGCTTTGTAGACAGTTAAGTCTGCAAGTCGCACGCTTGGCCCCTCGGCACTCAGTGGGAAGTCACTCTGCAAATATACGCCAAGCCATTCGTGCAGTTGTGGCGCATAAGGCTGCCAAAAGTCACTGCGACAACGCCGCTGAATTAACTCGTTGCGCGCTTCTTCATTGCCGGCAACCTCAGCAAAGCCAAGCTCCGCTGCATCTTCGAGAATGTTATGCAAAAAGGTTCCCGGGCCTGCGCCTTTCGGCAGTAAGTGAATATGATCAGCGAACACAGTGCGCTGTTCAGGCATTGCGTTGGTTTCTGTTTCGTCGCCTTGCGCCACGTCAGCTGCATGCGCTTCTTCTAGCACGTTCATTTCTAACGTGGTTTGCGGTGCATGCATTTCCACGCCCGCCTGCAAGGCACTGTAACTTGCTAGCCACCAACGCTCGAGGCGATGATCCTGCGGTAACTTAGCCGCCTGCAAATTTTGTGCGCTTGGTATCGGTGCGGTATAGCTGATACGCGTTTCATAAGGCATTGACTGAATCGCTGTATGCACCTGCTTCCAAGCTGCTTCGGCATCGGTAAAGACCGTGGTGTAATCCGCCACTTTGCGTTTTTCACCGGCGCCATATAAGAGGTAAAACAGCGGATTGACATTCGGGTCGCCAACCGCTTGTAAGGTCACGAAGGTCGCGAATTCCGCGCGGGTGAGTGCCACGTACATTTTGCGCAGATCTTCGGCGAGAATTTCATCGCTAATGCGCTGCACGGCGTCGGCGTTTGACTTGTCCCACGCCACTTGGCGCTGGCGTTGCTCGTCATGATAGCTCTTCGGGAAGTGTATTCGGTGCTGTTCGGTTGTGGTGTACGCTGCAAACGGCATGAATACCAAAGGGTACTGTAACCCTTTCGATTTATGATAAGTGACCACCTTCACCAGTGCTTGGTCGCTTTCGAGGCGCAACTGTAACGACTCAGCATTGGTGCGTTTGCCGCTGCTGCCAAAGCCTCCGCTATAGCTAAACTCATGAACTTGCTCAGCAAAGTAATCCTCGAGACTGGCCATGCCGTCGAGCGCTGCGCTCACTTGTTGTAATAGCTCGGCTATGTGCAGCACATCGGCTAGCTGTCGTTCTCCATCGCGTTGATTGGCGAGTAGGTATTTCGGTACTGCAAACTCGTGCAAAATGCGATGCAACAGTGCCAGCACACCGCGCTTTTCCCAGAGCTGATGGTAGCCATCGAAACGATCCACCATCGCTTCCCAACGCTGCTCGTCTTCTTGCAATAACACCAATTCGGCCAGTGGTAACTGCAGCAACCGACAGGCAATAGCGGCGCGAACGCGTTGCGGGTCACGCGGCTGCGCACAAGCTTGAATAATCAACAGCAGGTCTTTAGCGACCGCCTGTGCATACACAGAGTCACTTTCCGACAAATACACGCTGCGAATACCGCGAAGTGACAATTCACGACGAATTAGCCGTGCTTCGCTAGCATTGCCCACTAACACAGCGATGTCGCTTGGTTGCACCGCTGTACGCTGACCGTCTTGCTGATAAAAACCTGCGCGTTCACTGTTTAATAATTGAGCAATAAGGTTGGCGTGATAATTTGCAGCTGGGCGCTGATAGTCGCCTTTGGTTTTTACTGGCTCGCTGCCAATTTGCCATTGCAATGCTGCTGCCGGTTCCCCGTCTAAGCCACGAAATTCGCGCTTTTGGCCATTGGCCGCAACTGGCTGAAACGGAATGTCTGGGTATAAAAAGGCACCGCGCTCGCTATTGTTCTCGCTACGGGCAAATAAGTCATTGATTGCTGCAACCATGTTGTGAGAAGAGCGGAAGTTAGTTGCTAACGTGTAATGACGCCCCGCAGTTGCTTCACGGGCTTGCAAGTAGGTAAAAATATCGGCATTTCGAAAGCTGTAAATCGCCTGCTTTGGGTCGCCGATTAAAAAGATCCCTGTGCTAACGTCATTGTCGGCAATACCGTAGATACGGTCGAAAATCTCGTACTGAATGGGGTCGGTGTCTTGGAACTCATCGACCAAGGCAATGGGATATTGTTGCCGAATAGTCGCTGCTAAATCGGCACCGTTTGGCCCACGCAAAGCGTCGCGTAAACGGGTGAGCATGTCGTTATGCCCCATTACCGCAGCTCGCAATTTCAGCTCATTAATGCGGCCATGCAAATAGTCGCGAGCATGCAAGAGCACCATGGACTCAAATTTAGCACTTAAGCCCTTTAATGCTGCGTAGTCAGCGGGCAATTCATTCAGTATAGCGAGACCATCTGGCGCTGCCCCGGCTAATTTCTTCTCGATATCTGCCGGTTTTAGGTATTTTAAATCACTGCCAAGAGACAGTTGCGCTACCTCGCCAGTAACCCAAGCATGCAGAGCTTGCGCTGCGTTTTTGCGGCCTTTATTGCCGCTATCTGGCAGGGCCATAATCGCTTCATAGACACGGGCTGCAATGGTTCGATATTTGTCGCGATAGTCAGTGACCGCCGCTAAATTTTCACTTTCGGCCTGACGATAAGTGTCGACCAGTGACGGGAAATTTGCCGTGCTCGAGCCTTGCTGACTATCGATGAGTTGCCGGCCCACTTTGCGCAGTAGGCGCTCTGGTGTATCCAAAATAGCTAAAACTTGTTCCGCAAGTTCAGGGGCAAGGCCATAAACAAAATGCCGGAAATAGTCCTCTGCTGCCGCAAGCTGCAATTCTTCTTCGTCCGTTTCGACGTCTTGGTCAAATAAACTGCCGCTGGCAAATGCATGCTCGGTGAGCATTTTCTGACACCAACCATGAATGGTGCTTACCGAGGCTTCGTCCATGGATTGAGCTGCAAGTTCGAGCTGCCGCGCATACGTGGATAACGCACCAGCGCCTGCGGTTGCAAGGCAGTCTTGTTTGAGCTCGAGTAAAAACTTATCGCTGCTGTCGTGTTCTGTGTGGCGAAAATAAGTCGCAGCTTCACTGAGGCGAGCGCGAATACGGTCGGCCAGCTCGGCGGTTGCGGCTCGGGTAAAGGTCATGACCAAAATTTGTTTCGGTTGCAACGCGCGTTCAAACGCTGTCGCAGGCTGGCCTTGCTCGCTAGTTTGGCCATGTTTAAGTACCAAACGTACAAACAAAGCGGCGATGGTGTAGGTTTTGCCGGTACCTGCACTGGCCTCAATTAAACGGCTGCCGTGCAATGGAAACGTCAAGGGATCAAGAATATGGCTCATGAAGCATCTCCTTTGCTATCTGTCTGCTCGGCGAAATTCGATTCTGGAAGGGCAAACTCAATGGGCTGCCCGTGTTTTAACCGCACAAATGGCCCGTAAACACGTTCGAGTAACTGCCAAAAGCTATCGCTAGCCAACATGGTTGCCGCATCACTTTCAATGCGACCGGCGTAGCGCCAAGCGCTTAAATCACCAGCCGATGAACTGTCGATAGTCTCCAGTACTTTCTCATTGGCGATGTCTATGGCTTCCTCGGCGGTCACTGGAGCAGTGCTTTGTTTGCCTTTTGCGTTCGGCTTGCTGCCGGAAATGGCTTGGGTATAGGTTTCCAACCAGCTCAGAGCCAGTTCGCCCACCATACCGCATGGCGAGCTGAGCTGACGACGAAGCTCACTCAACAGTTCAGTGATCAAGTTGACAGACTGGTCGCGATTTAATGGTGGCAATTCCAATGTCTTCACATTGCCATATTGGTCGGGCGCAAATAAGGCCACCGTGGTCACACGGTTACCGCTCACAAGGCTGAGCAGGAGGTGTTTCACGTACGGCAAAAACTCATGTTTTTCGCTCAGCCTGCTGCTCGACACCAACAACTGTAATTGTTCGCCGAGTTCGTTCTGATACAGCTGCTGTGCCACATCTCGCAGCACAAACTCGCCCCAAACATAGTCAAGCTGGTGGTCCGGAACCGCTATTGGATAGGCTTGCAATAAAGCTGCTGCATGTTGCAACTGCGGTGTAACTTTATCAAACAAACGGTTCGCTAAAACCGTTGTCATCGGTTCGACGCCAAGCCGGCCTTCTCGCTGCATGCGCGCCAATTGCGGTTGCAAGGTTGTTTGCAGCGATTCCAAGTCTTCCAGTTCGGCAAGTTGCTCGGGCGTGTGTGCGTGTACATCTTGCAGCCAAGTTAAACTGCCAGCCAGCAGCTCTTCTTTGATTTGCCATGCACTGATACCGTCTAAGGAAAACGCTTCGCTGTCATTGGTTTGGTTTTCATCACTGACAAAATAGGTGTCGAGCCGGTAGTTAAAAAACGGCTGCGCAGGCTCGCGCAAGAACTTCACCAGATCACGCACGTTTAGCACACGTTGTTCTTGGGCATCGGCTTGCCATGGCGGCACGTCGAGCTGCTGATCAGCGCTGTCGGTATGCGCCGCAAGCCATTCATGCATGTAGGTAAAATACGGCGGCTGCGGTGTGCTGTGTTGCAGGTATAACGGGTTAAACGCTTGCAGTTTATGCTCGCAGGTGAGGTTAGCAAGTAAGTCCTTACTTTCGCCCGAGGCACTTTCTAGTCGCCAACCTTGTTGGATATGTTCGCGCAATTGGGCAATCAGCACCGACGGCGGCCATTCGCTATTATCTTGCGCACCGTGGCCTACCCAACTCATGGAAAAGCAATCACGCGCCGATAGTAAGGCCTCGAGAAACAAGTAGCGGTCGTCATCACGACGCGCCCGGTCACCAGGCCGATAGCGCTCGACCATTAAATCAAAGTCAGAACTTGGTTGCCGCCGCGGATAGGCGTCGTCATTCATACCAAGCACATAAATGTGGCGAAATGGTATCGCTCGCATCGGCATCAGCGTGGCGAAGTTCACCGCGCCAGCCAAAAAGCGTTGATTCAAATTCGGTTGGTCTACTTGCGACAGCCAGCTTTCTTTGAAAATACTCAGCTCTAAATCTGCCGTTAGACCGCTCTCGCTGACAACCTCTTGCAAGCTCTCGAGCACTTGCTGCAATTGTGTTAGCAGCACTTGTTCGGCATCGTCGGTGGCGGCAAAGAAGCGTGCTAATAAGTGCCCAGCGTGCTGTGCCCATGCGGCCATGGCGTGACGCTGCTGAGTGAGATGCCACCATTGGTTTAATGCTTCAATGAGGCTAGCGAGCTTACCGACCGCATCGGCGCTGAGGCCAGCGACTTCATGGTAAGGTTCGATATCGTGCCAACGCGCTTGTTCTTCACTAGCAGGCCGGCCGATGGCATAGCCGAACACCATACGCTCAAGCGCAAACCACCAGCTATTGGTGGCAGTTTGCTCTGGCATACCAAACTGTGCACGGTGTTGTGCGTCGAGCCCCCAACGTGCACCGGCGTCATCGAGCCAGCGCTGTACCTCAATGATTTCTTGCTGGCTGAAACCGAAGCGCTGCTGCAACGCCGGTACGCTCAGTAATGAAAATACATCCGCTTGGGTCACCCGCGACTGTTCCAAGCTTAACAGCAATTCCAATGCTACCATGAGCGGCTGCTGATGACGCTGGCCTTGGTCTGCAATCGTAAAAGGAATGTGGCGTGGGTCTTGTCGATCCAGCCGCCCGAACACTGCCTGCACATGCGGTGCATAGGCATTGACGTCAGGTACCATGACCATGATGTCGCGCGGGCGTAGTTCTTTGTCATTGGCAAAAGCCGCCAATAGTTGGTCATGCAACACTTCAACTTCACGCTGAATACTGTGGCAATTATGGAACTGCAACGAACGATCGTGTGCTGCAACGGGCGGCCAATGTTCTTGAGTTTCATGCAAAGGACGTAAATTCAGCACGTCGTTTTGTAGCTGTTGCAGCAAGTTTTCCGCTGGCGTTTCGTCGAAGAGCTCAAAACGGATATTCTCGAACGCTTCTTGTTTGGCGAGGGTTTCGTCATACAGGTCAAGCAAATGAATATAGTCACGACCTTGCTTGCCCCAGGCAGCCAGTAACGGCTGCGCATGATGATGCAGCTCATCATCGGCGATGTCTTCAGCCATGTCGGCTTTTAATTCGTGACGGCGTGGCGCCTGTTTAAGCACCTGTTTCAGCGCCTCTTTACCATCGACAATGTTGGCCCAGTAATGCTGACACGGGTTGTGCACACACAAGACTACTTGGGTGAAGCCCTTTATGGCGTCGAGCACTTCGAGAGTCTGCTGCGGCAAGCTGGAAATACCGAAAATAAGCACCCGCGGAGGCATGTTTGCGGGGCGTTGGGTGAGTGCTTTCGCCTTTTGGGTAAATTGCCGATGTAGCTCAGCCCGGTTGGTCCAAAAATGTTCCGGCCCAATGTCATTAACGAGCGCGCGCCACAATTGCGGTTGCCAAAGGTCTTTCGCAGGTACCTGTTGCGGCTGTTGTTGACCTGACGTGTCGAGAACATCGCGCCCTGCACTCCAGCGATCAAGCCAGTCGGCACGATAGTTTTGGTATTGATCGAAAAGGTCGGCAATGCGCTGACTTAATTGAAAAAGTTTACGCTGGTCATCGTGTTGACCTGACTGAGCAGCACTGGCGCCAAGATAGTTCGCCAAGGCGCTGAAAGCACCGTCTTGATTGGCCTCCACAAGCTCAGGCAAAATGCGCATAATCCGCCAGGTTAAACGGTCTTTGTCAAACGGTGATTCTTTTGGAATGCTGTCGCCAAGCACGGCTCGGTAAGCTTTCCAAACAAAACGAGCGGGCAAGGTCACATTCAGCATGGCAGCAATACCATTGGCTTCGGCTAAGTTAATTTTCAGCCACTGGGCAATGCCGTTGCTTTGCACCAGCACGGTTTCTTCTTCGAGCGGCGCTAACGGGTAATTGGCCATGAACGTAACCGCCACTGAGGTTAAATCCTCGAGGCGATGACTGTGGGCGACGACCAAACCGGGTACAAGTTCCTGCTGCATGCGCTGTCCTTTTCTTGCCTTATTGTTTGTGCTTTTGTTTTTGCTTTTGTTTTTGTTTTTGCTGCTAACCGCTAGTTTTACCACGACCAGCACAACCACTCTAGTGAAACTACCACAGCTTAGCGACACTACATGTCGCGCTCATTCCAGCTACGGTTCACAATGCCATTGTGGACCGGGGCTGGAATGCGGTGGTTGGGAGGTTTCAAGTGTGGTGCGGGTTGTGGCATATTATTAGCTTAGTCGCGCGAAGTTTGTGGAGTTAAGTCGCAGTATGTCGCACAACACAATTGAAGAAAATAAACGGCGTTTACCGTTAGATCATCTCGAGTCGGTGTGGTTGTTTGGTTACGGTTCTTTGATCTACAAAGCCGACTTTCCGTACTTGCAGCGACGTCCAGCGCGAATTCATGGTTGGCAGCGACGGTTTTGGCAGGGTTCACACGACCATCGCGGCACGCCGGAAAAACCCGGTCGCGTGGCGACTTTAATTGCAGCAGCGAATGAAACCTGCGTTGGCATGGCCTATGAGGTGACACCGGATGTGTTTGCGCATTTGGATCATCGCGAGAAAAACGGTTATTTGCGCTTTTTCACCACGTTCGAGTGGCTCGATCATCAAGAAGACCAGCAGGTAGAAGGCTTGGTTTACGTGGCGGGCCCAGACAACGAGGCGTTTTTAGGTCCGGCTAGCGAAGCAGACATTGCCGAACATATTGCCCGCTCGGAGGGACCAAGCGGCCCCAACCCAGAGTATTTGCTTAAGCTTGCCGAGGCGTTACGTGAACTCGAGGCCGACGACCCGCATGTGTTCAGCATTGAGCAAGAGCTTAAAAAGATTCTACAAAGGTAGTTCATTTACCGGCGCAGGACGGCTAAAATAAAAGCCTTGGTAGCGCAAACAACCGCTTGCGGCAAGGCGCTCTTGCTGCTCTTTGGTTTCGACGCCCTCTGCTATCACGTCCATGCCTAAATCTTGAGCAATGTGAATAATCGCATTCACGATCGTCCAGTCCCGTTGATGCTCTGCCATGCTTGCGCGGCGAATAAACGCTTGGTCGATTTTGACCTCGTCGAACGGTAGCTGCGACAAGTAGGATAAGGCTGAATAGCCGGTGCCGAAGTCGTCCATACTGAAACAAATACCCTGCTGTTTTAGCCGATGCATGCTTGTTAATACCAGCTCCATGTCCTCGAGAACCAAGCTCTCGGTTAGCTCGAGCTTTAGCAAATGTGGCGGCACCTTGGTGTCGGAAACAATCGCCAACACCTGTTCGACAAAGTTTAATTGGTAAAACTGCTTGGCACTGACGTTCACACTCATACTCAAGTGACGCGTTGACTCCTGTTGTTGCCAGGCGGCGAGCTGCAAACATGCTTGGCGCAGCACTTGCGTGCCGATGGGCACGATTAAGCCGCTTTCCTCTGCCAAAGGAATAAACTCGGCAGGTGAAACTAAACCTCGTGTCGGATGCATCCAACGTACTAGCGCTTCAGCACCAATGAACTGCCCCTGCTCGTTGGCTTGCAGCTGATAGTAGAGCACTAATTGATCAGTACCCACTGCGGCGCGCAAATCATTTTCCAACGGAAAACGAGCACTAATTTCTTTTTCAATACTTGGGTGATAGTAAGAAAAATTATCGCCACCGGCTGTTTTTACATTTCCTGCTGCAAGGTCAGCTCGACGCAGTAATTCTTCAGCGCCAAGCCAACTATTATCCGTAATAACCACACCAATACTGGCTGTGCACTGGTGGCGTAAACTGGGCAGGTCGAAAGGCTCTCGCAGTACCTCGAGCATTTTTGCTGCCTTCACTTCGCATTCCGCTCGCGCTTGTTCTGCAGTTGTAAACTCCGTCACCACCACAAACTCATCGGCGGTAACACGCGCCAAAAACGAACGCTCTGATAACACCGACTGCAGTCGCCGAGTCGCCTCTTGCAGCACTGCATCGCCCTGTTTCTGCCCATGCACGTCGTTTACCCGTTTAAAATTATCCAGGTTCACAATCAAAACTGCTACGGCCGCTTGGTGCTTAGCCAGTAATTCAATACGCGCGGTCAGCTCATCGTGCAAGCTGCGGCGATTCGGCAGGCCAGTTAGGGTGTCTGAGTAAGCCAGCTCTTTAATGGTTTGTTCGGTTTTGCGCTTTTCGGTGACATCACTAATAAACCCGCTCCAACTGACGCCTCCATCTGACTCTTTTTGCGGCACCGACGTTGCCGACAGCCAGCGTGTTTTATGCAATGAAACTTCAACCGGAAATTCATAATTCCACGGACTTAGTTTCTCAGCGCTTTCTTGCAAACTTTTGAAAATAAGCTCACGTTCGTGCAAAGGAACCTTGCTCAGCACCGTTCTCGCGTCATTAATAGCCTCATTCACATTAACCGCAAAGAGGTCCTGCACTGCATCACTTAAGTAGCGAAAGGAAATAAAACCGCTGTTGTCACGGTGCAGTTGGTACACCATGCCGGGAATGCGATCGGCGACCGACTGCAAGCGTTCGGTAAGTTCTCGCACTCGTTCGCCCCGAGAAGTCGCTTGAATGGATAAACGTTGCTGCCGATTCATCAGCACCACAACAACAGCGCTGAGGATCACAATAAAGATTGCCACCGACAATGCGCTCATGACAATTAGATTGCTGTCCGCACCACTGAGTGGCATCAAACTAGCGTCGGCAGCAGCCGGCAGGAATACGGTCGCATGCATAGCGGTATAGTGCATGCTTGAAATGGCAAAGCCCATAATCACCGCACTAACAATAATGCGCGGTACCGACCTCACAATCACTGGCCGCAAGAGTTTCCGTGCAGCTAAGGCAATAACGGCCAAAACCACCGCGACCACAATGGAAATTGCGAACATACTCGGTAAGTAGAGCATCTCGGCTTGGGTACGAATGGCAGCCATACCGGTGTAATGCATCACACCAATCCCAGCGCCCATCATGACACCACCAAATAGAATCGCGCGCCATCGGTCTTGGCCGTGGTGCAGTACCCACAAGGTGATCCATGCGGCAAAAATTGCTGGAATAACTGAAATAGCTGTAATTAATGGCGAATACAGTACGGTCGTGTCAATTTTGAAACTGACCATACCAAGAAAATGCATGGCCCACACACCTGCCCCCATTGCCACTGCACCATTGAGATGCCATAGCGAACGGCGCTGAGAGGTGGTTGCTCCTTGCATGAGTTTAGTGTGCAGCAAACTGACGTAGGAAGCTAAGATAGCGATGGCGACAGAAAGCGCAACAAGGCCGGCCGCATGCGAACCAGCATACGCCGAGGCCAAGTCGTGCTGCTCGGTGATAAATTGCAGAAAGGGCAAGCTATGTTCCTTATCGAAAGTGTGCGCCGAAATAGCTCAGAGAAATGGGCGTTGTACTTCTGTATAGGGAAACAAGCAGAAAACCGATCACTTTCGGGAGTGATTTTAAAATCGGAGTGAGTAGCAAACGCAACACGATAAAAACTTACATTTCCGATATAATGCGTGGTACCTGTAGCAAGTAAACTCGCGGTTTTGATTTTCAGTCGTAGGACTAACTTATATTATGGCCTTCAGTAGTGAACACGTCATTAAATTAATCGGCCAAAACACAGATGCTGACACTCTTCTTAACGCTATTTCAGAGTGGGTTGCTACACAAATTCCCGACGCTTTAATTTCGATTATGCTGTTTTCTGAAGAAGAGGAGACCATCAGCATGTTTCGGTCTAATTATTTTTCTGAAAACTATTTAAACACGCTGCAAAATTTACCGATTGGGCTTTCCGTGGGTAGTTGCGGAACCGCTGCGTATCGGCGAGAGCTGGTCGTCACCGAAGATATTTTTCAAGACCCCAGCTGGGACGGATATTATGAACTGGCTGCAAACGAAGGCCTTGCCGCGTGTTGGTCAATGCCAGTCATCACCATCCAAGGGAAGCTCTACGGCACTTTTGCGACATATTATCGTGAAACCCGGCAGCCCTCTGATACCGAAATAGAAGTCATTGAGCGAGCCGCAGCACTGGTTGCGTTAGCGCTGGTTCATCAAGAAGAGCGACTTGCTCGGCTCGGCACTGACCAGCGTTATTCATCACTTTTCACCCATCATCCAGATGCCGTATTTGAAATGGACCTGACTGGCCATTTAACGACGATTAATCCGGCTGGCGTCACGATTACTGGTTTTACTGCGGAACAGGTTATTGGCCAGCATTACAATGCGTTTGTGACCGAGGAGTTCCGCACTTTAGCAGACCACTTCTTTGAGCTAACCAAAAAAGGGCAACCCCAAACCTACGAGCTCTCGGTTTACAATTCGAGTGGCAGTATTTATTGGTTAGAAATCACCAATTTGCCGATTATGGTGAATGACGAGCTAACTGGGGTGTTCGGCATTGGTCGTAATATTACCGAAAAGCGCTCATTGCTCGATGAACTCAATCTATTGCAGCGCGGTATCGAAGCGAGCCCGCACGGTATTGTTATGAGCGACGCGCGCCAAGGCGACATGCCGATTGTGTATGTAAACCCGGCATTTTTACAAATTACCGGTTACAGTGCCGACGAAGTCTTGGGCAAGAATTGTCGGTTTTTACAAGGTCCCGACACCGACCCAGAAACAATTGATACCATTCGCCAAGGGATTAAGCGCCAACGCGAAGTGCAAGTGACTATCCGCAATTATCGCAAAGACGGTAAATGGTTTTGGAACCACTTAATCGTCAGCCCAGTGTTCGACAATCACGGCCTGTGCACACACTATATCGGCATTCAACAAGACATTACTCACCAACGCGAGCAGGAAGAATTAATTGCCGCGCAGCGCAGCCACGATGTTTTAACCGGCTTATTAAACCGGCAATCATTTGAAACTCGCATCGAACAAGAAAGTCGCCTGCAGCACGGCAAACAGTATTTACCAACCATCATGTATGTCGACCTCGATGATTTCAGCTCACTGAATCAAAGTCTTGGTCACCAAGTTGGCGATCGGCTCTTAGTTGAAGTCTCAAATCGTTTAAAAACCCTTACGCAAGAGCACGACTTAGTCGCGCGTGTGGCCGCCGATGAGTTTGCGGTTTATTTGCCGGCAATGCGCAAAAAAGAAGACGCCATTGCTTTTGCTGAGACGGTTCTAAAAGTGTTGGCGCAACCGATTCAAATTGACGAACATAAACTGCACATTAGCGCCAGTATTGGCCTTTGTGAGTTACAGTCGGGCCAGCAACCAAACTTCGATGCGCTGCAAAATGCGATTGCTGCCATGGGCGAGGCTAAACGTCAGGGTCGTAATACCTGGCACTGGTTCCAAGAAGAGCAACATTCACTTGGCAGTGAATACGCCCGCCTGCGCCGCGAAATTATGGAAGCGATTGAGGAAAACCAGTTCATTGTTCATTATCAACCCTTGTTGCGGGCACAAGACGGCGCAGTCATTGAAGTTGAAGCGCTGGTGCGTTGGCAGCACCCGGAACGGGGACTTGTGCCACCTGGCACGTTCATTCCCTTGGCTGAGAAAACCGGCCAAATTGTCACCATTGGCAGTTGGATCTTGCGCCAAGCGTGCACGGACATTGCGCGTTGGAATGAAGAGCATGATGACACACTTAAAGTTGCGGTGAATATTTCGCCTTTACAGTTTCGGCGCTTTGGCTTCTTAGACGAAGTGAAGGCAGCTTTAACCATCAGTGGCTTAGCCCCCGAGTTGTTGGAACTCGAAGTAACCGAGAGTGTGTTACTCCTAGGCGCGGAAAAAACCATTGAGATTCTTAAGGAAATTCGCGCCTTGGGTGTGCAAGTTGCGATTGACGACTTTGGCACTGGCTATTCAAGCTTAAGCTATTTACGCAGTTTGCCGGTGGATAAAATCAAACTCGACCGCAGCTTTATTCAGTATTTGCCGGTGAGCAAAGAGGACGTGGCAATTGTTCAAGGTCTGATTAATATGGCGCATTTGCTGCGGCTACAGATTGTTGCTGAAGGCGTTGAAACAGCGGAACAAGTTGAGTTTTTGCGCGCTAACGGCTGTGACATATTGCAGGGGTTTTATTTTGCAAGGCCGGCTCCGTTACTTCAGCTCGTTGGTACTTATGCCTTAAGTGAAAACTAGATCATTGCGCTAAAAGCTTGTTATGCTGAGGGTTAAAATTCGCAGGCGAGATGCATTATGGCAGCACAACGATTCAATTCTTCTTCTCTTCTCGGGCGTTGGCTAACGGCGGTTTGCGCTGCGCTGGTTTTGATCGGCTGTTCGCCCGCCAATGAATCTGCGCAAGCTGAGCGCGACTATTCTTTGTCTGACGGGGCCGTGTCTGATGGGGCCGTGTCTGACGGGGCTTCTGAGCTTAGGCCGGGGGCGCCGGAACAGGCGCTGCGAACCCTGTATGTTGCTGCTGAATACAACGACACCGAGTTTCGCTTGCACTACCGCATTGCCGTCGAAGAGCCGAGTTGGTATCACCAATATTGGCTCTATCGCGATGGTACTTGGACGCGGATGGGCTCTGGTGCTGCTGGTCCTGATGCGAATCGGCTGTATGAAGACCGCATTAGTATGATGCTCGACGATGGCTCCGTTGAAGGCTTCAGCCGCTATGGCGGTTGGATGCTCGTGCACCCTGGCATGCGTACCTTAGACTCTGCCGTTTCTTCTGACGACGTTGCAGCGCACCCCATTTTAGGTGGTGAAATGGGCCGTACTGACGTCCGCAAGTATATTCCGCAGTCGCGGACGGTTTCACGCTATACCGAGCCGGCAGCGTGGGACGCGGTGCGACCGTTAGACGAAATTGCCGCCATGCAAGAGCGCGGCGAGTTTTTGGATTTATGGCAATGGCGCGCGCACCGTTCGCACCCGCTAGGCTATGCCGACAATACCTATGTGTTGCATTATCGATTGAGCTCAGAAGGCCGTGGCATGTATCGCGACAATGCCGCTGATGCTGGGCCCGCGTTCATGTTTGACGCAGAGCAGGTCGGCTTTCGAGCTCTGTCATGGGACAAGTTAGTGGCGCGCGAGTATGGCCAAGACGACCTATATTATTTGAGCGACGAGTTTGCGGTGCCGTTTGATCCCGCGCACGAGTGGCAGGAGGGTGACGTGCTGCCGTTTCGTTTACTACAAGAGCCGAGTGGTGCCCGCGGTGCGATTCGCTCTGCTGGGGGCTATGCTGACGGAGCATGGCGCGTGACCTTAACACGCAGTTTAGCCAGCCCGAATCCGCTCGACAGCAAAGCCTTAGTAGCGGGCGAGATTTATAACGTTGCCTTTGCCGTGCACCAAGGCGGCGTCGGTGCGCGCCACCATGATGTGTCATTACCGCTTACGTTAGGGCTTGGCGTAGACGCTGATATTGTTGCGCAGTTCAGCGCCGAACCACTCAGTGAAGAAGCGCTAACCTGGTACCCCGTGCATTTAATCAACCCAGGGCAAATTACGTGGGAGTGGTTAGTCACCCGCCACCCGGGTGCAGGCCTGATTCAAGGCAACTTCGATATCACCGTTCGCGAACACCACGGCTACTTGCCACTCTTCCAGCGCTACATCGAACGGCGTTCCAGCCCGTAGCTGGAATGCGATTCCGAACCGTAGCTGGAATGCGATTCCGAACCGTAGCTGGAATGGCATTACGGACCGTAGCTGGAATTAACATGGAGGTAATTATAGATGGCATTTCGTTTTCAACGGCGGGTTCGAATTCTTCCGGGAGTTCGACTTAACTTTGGTAAAACTGGCGTCAGCGTGTCAGCCGGCATTCGTGGAGCCGGTGTAACCGCTGGCCGGCGTGGCGTTTATGGCAATGTGGGCGCGCCAGGAACAGGTATGTCATACCGAACCCGCCTCGACAAAAATAAGGCGCATCAACGGCGTGTTGACCGCGCGCAAAACTATCGGCAATCCGGGTTACAAGGCGCTGGGCATGTCACCTTAAAGTGTGACGATCGGGGCAAGTTAACCATGCTCGAACCCGATGGTTCACCTGCTAGCCCTGCAGTAACAAGGCATGTTTGGGAAAACCATGCTGATCAAGTGCGCTTGTTTCTGGCCAAAGAAATCGAAAAAATAAATGACGATCAGGATCTTTTGGTTAATATTCATCACGATACACCGACTCTCGATACGCCAAGCCCTGAGTATGACCGGGTGCCGTTCGCACTTGAAGCACCGAGTTTCCCAAACCTGCCGGAGTTACCCGCACAACCGCTTACGCGCGCACAGCGGTGGTGGCACAGAATTTTTCGCTCATTAGACGAGCGACGAATTGCCGCGAACTCAGCTGACCAAGACCGATGGGAAAAAGAATTTCAACGTATCGAAAGGGAGCGCAACGAACTCGAGCAGAAGCATGCAACTGAATTAGCCGCCTGGCACTCAGACAAGTCGCGTCACGACCAAGAGCAGCAAGCAGCGGCGGCGAGTTTTGCCCAACGATTGCAGCATGACATTGATTTTATGTCCGATTTGCTTGAAGAAGAATTAAGTCAGCTAGACTGGCCGCGAGAAACTCACGTCGATTTCGAAATCAAAGATAAAACATTGTCGCTCGACATTGACTTACCGACTGCCGAGACATTCCCGAGTCGTGAAGCGTCTCTCAATCAAGCTGGTCGTCGGCTACTGATCAAAGAGAAAAGTGCGACGCAACAACGCAAAGAATACGCTCAGCACATTCATGGCGTGGTTTTGCGAGTTATCGGGGTAGCTTTCGTCACGTTGCCGGCCATTGAAACGATTGAAGTTGCCGCCTATACACAAGCAGTGAATCACGCCACCGGTCACAGCGAAGACCAGTATTTGCTGCAGGTAACAGTTCGTCGGGAAGAGTGGCAAACACTTAACCTGAGTGAGCCTGAACGCATCGACCCCGTGAGTGCATTAGCGCTTTTCAACTTACGGCGAGATATGACCAAAACCGGCATTTTCCGACCCATCAGTATTTAATCCTCCTATATCAATAACTTGCGTTCTGTAGCTGGGCTCGCATTCCAGCTACGGTCCGGAATGCCATTCCAGCTACGGTCCCTAATGCCATTCCAGCTACGGTCCCCAATGCCATTCCAGCTACGGTCCCCAATGCGAGCGCAATGCGTAACAGAAATGTCATGTATTCGTCACGGCAGTGTTACAGAGCAGGAACACACTAGCGGCGTTTTCGTTCTATAACCCGACAAACCGATAACCCGATGCGGAGAACGCTCATGCTCGTGCGCAACTTTTTTCGTTTAAGCTTAATCGCAGCTGCTATGACCCTCGCGGCCTGCGGCGGTGACATTGTGATTAACACCGGCAATAACTCTGGGGGCGGTGGCGGCACTCCACCTCCTACCGGCGGCGGTGGTGGCGGTGGTACGCCTCCAGCTGAACAATGTCCAAGCTGGGCAAAAGCTGGTGATCAAGTCGCCGGCTATGATCTGCCAGTTTGTGAAATTACTGGTACCTTTACCACTGACCGAACTCTCACTAACGACATCCTTTGGGCACTTGATGGCCGCGTTGCTGTTGGTAATGACAAAGCTGACAATGCGGTACTCACCATAGAACGCGGCACCACGCTGTTCGGCAAAAGCGGTGCGGACTTCCTCGTCGTTCGTCGCGGTTCAAAGTTAGAAGCAAACGGTACGGTAGATCAACCTATCGTCATGACTTCGTTGCAAAACTTACTCGGCCTTACCAATGCAAACTCAGTCGGCCAATGGGGCGGCTTAGTGTTACTTGGTCAAGCACCCGTCAACGGCTGTGACCAAAGTGCACCAGAAAACTGCTCAATTGAAGCTGAAGGTGACGCAGGTCCTTATGGCGGCGGTATTAGCGACGACAACAGCGGTACGTTGCGTTATCTGCAAATTCGTTACGCGGGCTACGAAGTTCTACCAGACAACGAACTCAACGGCATTACTTTTGGTGGCGTCGGCAGCGGCACTACCGTTGAATATATTCAGGTTCATAACAACCTCGACGACGGTATCGAATTCTTTGGTGGCACCGTCGACGCAAAATACGTGGTTCTTACCGGCAACGCTGACGACTCACTAGATTGGGATGCCGGCTGGAACGGTCGCATGCAACACGTGCTAATTAAACACAACCCAACGAACGGCAAGGCCAACCGTGGTATTGAAGCGGACAACAGCTCGAGCAACTTCAGCGCCACACCACGTAGCCGCCCAATTATTTCCAACGTCACGATTATTGGTAACGAGTGGAAAGGTGATGACGATGCAGAAGGGATCTTGCTCCGTCGCGGTACTAGCGCCGAGCTTTACAACTTTATCGTGACTGGCGAACCAGGCATGGGCGAGTGTTTTGAGTTAAACGACCAAGCAACCGTCGATAACGCCACCAGCGGTGACTTGCGTTTTGAGCACTCAATTATCCACTGTAGCGAACCATTCAAAAATAGCGTCGACGGCAGTGGCAATGTAACGTTTAACGCCGAAGAATGGTTCCTTGCTCAACCGGGTAACTCAACCGTTGATCCGCTATTAGGCGACTACTTCCCATCAGCAGTTAGCCCTGCTCTTGGCGCTGGCTTAAACGTTGCAAACGTCATCGACCCATGGTTTGACGACGTCGATTATATTGGTGCTTTCGACGGCGAAAACGACTGGACACTTGGCTGGACTTACGCACTGCACAACGACGTTTCTGCACTAAGTTGCCCAGCAGGTACCGTGCAAGTTGAGTCGTTAACCGACAAAATCAACTGTGAGCTAAAAGGCACTTACACCGAAGACTTGCACTTGCCAGTCGGCGCTGACTACGTGCTTGACGGCTTAGTACGCATTGGTAACGACAACCAAGACTCAGCCACCTTGTTCATTGACCCAGGTGTGCGCATATTCGGTGAGTCTGGCGCGGACTTCTTAAGCATCTCTCGTGGCTCAAAAATTATCGCTGAAGGTCGCCCAAATGCTCCTATCGTGATGACATCACTGCAAGACGTGCTGGGCGCCAGCACCGGGAAAGGTCAATGGGGTGGTTTAGTGCTCCTTGGCAATGCTCCAAGTAACAAGTGCGACCAAGCAAATCCGTCAAGCTGCGCCATTGAGGCTGAAGGTGACGCTGGCCCATACGGTGGCGGTGACCCAGATGACGACTCAGGCAAACTGAAGTTCGTGCGCATTCAATATGCAGGTTACGAAGTGCTGCCAGACAACGAACTAAACGGCATTACCTTTGCGTCAATCGGTAACAAAACTCGCGTAGCATTCATTCAAGTGCACGAAAACTTGGACGATGGCATCGAGTTCTTCGGTGGCACGGCCGACGCTCGCTATGTAGTCACCACCGGTGCTGGCGATGACTCGCTTGACTGGGCTGACGGTTGGACTGGTCGCATTCAGTTTATGCTTGCGGTTCACAACGGTGAAGCAAACCGTGGTATCGAAGCGGATAACCAGTCAGGTAACTTCTCAGCACTACCACGTTCAAACCCAGTCATTGCCAACATGACCATTATTGGTAACGACTTTACATCTGCAGACAAAGACTCTGAGGGTATCTTGTTGCGTGCAGGCACCACAGGCCAGCTCTTCAATATGTTGGTCACTGGTCCTGAGGGCATGGGTGAATGTCTCGAGTTCAACTCAGACGAGTCAATGGCACTGGCCGCTGACTTCACCACAGTCATGACTCACTCGGTGATTGCTTGCCCAGAACCATTCAAAGGCAATGTCAGCCCAACTATGACCGCTGAGCAGTGGTTCTTAGCCCAAGAAGGCAACACTGTGGCCGAGAACATGAGCGCTGTTGTGAATGGTTACTACACAATTTTCACCAACCCGACCAAAGACTTTAGCGACGACGAGTTCTTCCTCAAAGTTCCGTTTGTTGGTGCTGTGACGGCCGACTACGACTGGACGAAAGGTTGGACTATCGGCTTACCGTCGAACTAAAAG
Organism: Aliidiomarina haloalkalitolerans; assembly: GCF_003987315.1. Lineage (GTDB taxonomy): Bacteria > Pseudomonadota > Gammaproteobacteria > Enterobacterales > Alteromonadaceae > Aliidiomarina > Aliidiomarina haloalkalitolerans. Next base: position 58,431 of record NZ_PIPI01000003.1, on the reverse strand, counting down.
GCGAGCGCAACTATGAACCATTCAGCATTGACACTTCGTCCTGCTGCGCGGTCTGTCCTGATAGCATTGGCCCTCGTGCCAATGCTTTCGCAGGCAGACACCGCCGAGGAAGAATCAGCAGTATCTGAAGCACTGTCACAACAATCGATTGAACGGATTCAAGTGTCTGGCCGACTCATGAGTTCAGCGGCAATTACCGCCGCTGAACGCCGTGAACAATCGCAAGTGGCCGATCTCATGGATGCGGAGATGATCGGTCGGATTGGTGACTCCAACGTCGGCGATGCATTAAAGCGAATTACCGGCCTCACTTTAGTCGATAACAAATTTATCTATGTACGCGGCCTTGGTGAACGTTATTCGAGCACCTTGCTCAATGGCGCCATTGTGCCGACACCAGATCCAACACGGAATGTGGTGCCATTGGACATGTTCCCAACCGGCATTATCGACAGCTTGGTTGTACAAAAAAGCTATTCGGTTGACCAACCGGCCTCGTTTGGTGGTGGTGGTGTCAATATCCGTACCTTGAGTTTACCGCGCGAGCGCGTGTTCGAACTGCAAGTTGGCACCGGCATAAACTCACTGAATAGCGACAATGGCTTAACTTATAGTGGCGGTGGTAACGACTGGCGTGGTCGCGACGACGGCACCCGTGGGTTACCTTCTGCAATTAGCGAAGCGTTAGACACCTACGGTTCGCTCAACACTATTGCGATTGCTCGGCAATTAGGGCCATTAAGCGCAGAAACATTAGCCCAAGCAGAATCCATTAATCGCGAGCTTGGCACTGCGTTTAATCGCAATATGGACATTCGTTCGACGTCGATTGACCCTGATTTTGATGCCAGCTTAACCTTCGGTGATCGCATCGAGTTGAACGACAAATGGACAGTTGGCGCCGTGGCGTCTGTTGCCTATGACCGCTCGAGCAAAAACATTGACGAGCAAGAGCGCTATTACTCGATTACCCGCGGTACTGATTTAACACCATTAGTGCGCTACGACGACATTAGCGGTACCGAATACAGCACGCAGATTTCTGGTATTTTCAACGTGGGTATCGAGTACGATCGCATGCATAAAGTAGAAGCGAGCTCGATTTACCTGCTCGATACCGCCGATGAAATTAAACTGAAAGTCGGCGACACCATTGAGACCATTAACGAGCCAAACCGCGAGAACATGGATTACTCGGTCCGTTACGAAGAGCGCACGTTAGTTGCGAATCAAGTCCGTGGCCAACATCGCTTTGAGTGGTTGTGGGACTTGGGCGTTAATTGGCAATGGACTGACGCCAAAGCACGTCGCTATGCACCGGGCGAAATGGAATATCGCTATGTTCGCAATACCCGCCCAGACGGCACGACCACAGCAGCATTACGCCGCAGTGACAATGCCGTGCAGTATATTTTCAATGACATGCAAGACAACACCGAAAACGCCTCGGTCGACTTGCGCCTGCCGTTGGACTTGAACAGCTGGACTGTGGAATTGCAAGGTGGTTACAACTACTTCGAGCGGGCGCGTCACTCGCGTGCAGACCGCTTTAAGTTTGACAGCCGCGGGTTCAATAACACTGAATTACAAGGCAGCTTTTCAGAGATTTTCTCGGACGCAAATATCTTAAATCCGAGCAAAGGCTTTGCTATTTCGGACGTTACCGCACAAGCCGACGACTACGTGGCAGCGCAGCAGTTAGACGCTTACTACTTCGCAGTTGATGCCTTGTATGACTACACCTGGCGCTTTACGCTCGGTGCCCGTTACGAAGACTTCCGCCAGATCGCGTTGCCTTTAAGCCCGTCGACTGGACAAGTTATCGGTGACCCAGCTAGTTATGCATTGCTCGACGACGACTGGTATCCGAGTGCTGCGGTAACCTGGTTGTTCCACCCTGACATGCAATTACGTTTTGCTGCAAGCCAAAGCGTTGTGCGCCCTGACCTGCGCGAAGTCACACCGGTGTTGTACGTCGACCCATTAACAGACTTCAACGTTATCGGCTTCCGTGACTTAGTGAGCTCAAAACTAACCAACCTCGACGTGCGTTGGGAGTGGTACTTGCTCTCTGGCAGCAGCTTAAGTGTTGGTGCTTTCTACAAAGATATCGACGCACCGATTGAAACTGTAGAAATTATGGGCTCGGACGGCAACCTCTTAGTGTCATTCCGCAACGCCGAACAAGGCAAAGTGTATGGCGTTGAAGCTGAATTTGTCCGCCGTTTAGGTGGTTTATGGTCAACCGCACCAGATTGGCTTGAGCAACTCTTTGTCGCCGGTAACGTCACTCTGAGCGACTCTGAAATCACTATTCAGCCACTTGGTGAGTCGAACATTACCAACCGTCAACGCCGCATGAGTGGGCATTCAGAATATGTTGTGAACACGCAGCTTGGCTATGACTCGGCGAATGAACGACACTCAGCCACACTCAGCTATAACGTGTTCGGACCGCGGATAACTTTCGCCGGCGTCGACGGCAAGGACGATGCCTACGAGCAGCCGTTTCATTCCGTTGACATGACCTACAGCTACTACCCAACCGAGCGGCTGTCCGTCAAATTATCAGCGAAAAATCTACTGGGCGAGAAAACCGAAATACTGCAGCAGGGACAAATCCTCCAAGGACGCGACCCTGGCACAAGCATCGGCCTAAGCCTCAGCTACCGCCTCTGATTAGGGACCGTAGCTGGAATGGCATTGGGCGCGCCCGGTAGGGACCGTAGCTGGAATCGCATTCCAGCTACGGTCCGCAATGAACGCACCTCGATCATTTGAGCTAGCGCAAACTTTGCGAGATATTCCCTTATAAGTAGTGCGGGAATTTGATCTGTCGCAATATTCAAGGCCACCGAAGCTCGATAATGACTCCAGTTTCTAACCTGGAGATCCCCTATGAAGACCAAACTGTCTATTGTTGCTCTTACTCTCTCGACTCTTTTTGCCGCGCCAGCAATGGCTGATTTTTCGGTCAATATCGGTGCGATTCACGTCAAACCTGACGAAAGCAGCTCAAACTTAAATGTCATCGAATCCGTCGCAGGGCTTCCAAATGGCTCAACGCAAGTTGCTGTGGGCAACGACACCCAACTAGGTCTCACATTTGACTACCGCTTTAACCAGAATTTCGGTCTGCAATTGATTGCAGCAACACCATTCAGCCACGACCTAAAAGTCAAAGGCTCAGCTATCGACGGATTAAATATCGGTAAAACCAAGCATTTACCACCAACCTTGATGGCGCAGTATCACTTTACTCAGCACCATGCATTCCAACCGTTCGTTGGCGTAGGCGTGAACTACACCACGTTCTTTAGTGAACGAGTAAACCCGGAGTTAGACGGCGCACTGATTGCACTCGAAGTCACCACCGCTGCCGACAACGTCACCTTGAGCTTGAGTGAGTCATGGGGCTTAGCATTGCAGGCTGGTTTCAACTATCAGCTAACCGAGCGCATGGGCATTCACTTCATGGTCAGCAAAATGGCCATCGACACGACCGGTAAAGTGAAAGTGAACGGCACCACCGTACAAAGCGTCAACGTCGACATTGACCCAGTTGTCGCCATGCTCGGCTTCCGCTGGAAAATCTAACCGCCCGCATTAGGGACCGTAGCTGGAATGGCATTCCAGCTACGGTCCGCAATGAAGCCACTGAACTCTTCTACAACAACGTGCGTATTCAGATAACACTATTTAATACGGACGCACTATGTTTAACTTATTCAAATCGAACCCAACAAAAAAGCTCCGCAAACAACTGGCCAAACTGCAGGCTGACGCTATGTTTGCATCACGCAACGGCGATATTCGTAAAAGCTCGGAGATCTCAGCTGAAGCCGATAAGATTTGGCAGGAAATTCAGAGGATTGAAGGTGAAACGAAAAGCTAAGCCTCTAGCCAAGTAGTTGTGCTTCGCTATTCAACTTAAGTGCAGCTTCCGCAGCTTCGTATAACGTAGCATCAACAATCGGTGTGCCAAGTTTTTCGAGTTGGCTCATTACACTCGCAAGACGAAAGATCTGAGTGTTGCCGACGTTGGTCATCGGATGAATGCTGACGCCCTTCGTTTGCATGATCTTAAGAACTCGCTGGCGACTTATTTGATAATTCGCCGCTATATCCGATGGACTCACATAATCTGGTTTCGCTTCAAGAAACCGAGCACCAGGAAGTGCGCAGAGAACTTCTGATTTCGCCCGTTCGAAAGCCATCAATGCTGATTCAGCCTCTCGATTATAATCGATTTGAATTTCACCTTTTCGACTATGCCGTACAAGCGCGTCACCACATCCAGCTTCGAACAGTAGATCATCAATAGCATCGATACTCTTCTGACAGGCTGAAATATCAAATCGCAAACTGAATTCAAACATCTTCATTTTGACTCTCCATGAGGATACATTTCTCAACCGCCCTGCGAAGACTGTTCGCATGATTCTGCCCGTTTCGCGGGGTGCTCCATACAGAGATCATACAAAAGTCACCGCAACGGCATAAAGCATTTACAGATCCATAAGGACAAAGTAACCGCCCCAAGCAGTGAGCGCTATGACCTGCAGAAATAAGTCTCCATCCACACCTTTCTGCAAACCTAACCGCAGCATCAATTTCCTTAACAGGATGCTTTTTACTGGCCATACAACGATAGTCCCTTACCTACCTATTGTCAATTGACAATAGGTAGGTAAGGGACTATCGTTGTAGACCATGAGCCACCAACAAAACCAGCGATTACCCCGCAGATTCCACTGCCAATTCAATTTCCGCTGGTGCAACAAGCAATGGCCCTAACTCGTCGGCGCAGCTGTGCAACCAAAACTGCGTTTCTGAAGGGCGAATCAACAAAGGCATGCGGTGGTGATAGGTCGCACATTGCTTGAACCTCTTGATTTAGAGTACAGGAACACTCACCCGGCCACCCAAAACGATCGGATAAGCGACGGTTTCAATCACGGTGAATTCCTGAGGGCGCTCAGCATACAAAACAAAGCCTCGCTGACCGCTTGCCAAGCGAAACCAGCCGGGTTGATACTGCCCAAAACCAGTACCACCCACACGCCGACCCGGTCGAAACTCTGAAGCATGTAGCGCTTCTCGACTTAGATGCTGAACAGCAATAATATCATTGACCGCCACCTCCGTTCGATGCAGCCCCGCACGCACAATGAGCGAGTCGTTCTCAAGCCGCACTTCGTTCGTTCCATATACCGAATAAGACAGCAACCACACCGCAACCACCGAACCAATCGCGAGGCTAATTGCGACATTCATATTGATTTTTCGCTTCACCCCCAGCGAAATCCACAACGGCACAAAACAAAGCCCCCCAATCATAAAGGCCATAAAAAAGTGTAATGACAGACCAATATCGTAGCTTTGCAACATTTATTTATCCTTCTAAATCCTAGTGCCCTAACCATAAATCGCAATAAGGCATTTCACAACCTTTTGCGAATCAGCGGGTTAGAGTTTCGGCTCGGAGCCGGAAAGCGGAAGCTTTGCGTTACTGCACCTTGCGCGTAATTAACTGCTTATCCATCGCGGCTCTCCAACAGTGCTTGATGAATCAAGGCGGACGGGTCAGTAGCTCGTTTTTCGACACACGCGGACAGAATTTGGCAAAAAAATTACTGAAGCATTACCCCAAAGCGTTCGTTGAATTCATCATGCCCGCGTTGGTATACAACAAAGAGGGCAAAAAACTGAAACGAGGCGAACGCCGCGCTCAAAACGCCTTTTACGGCACTTGGCTTGAGGAATCTCAAATTACGTTCTCAGCCCCAAAACGCTAACTATCAAGGACCTACAACAATAAAAAGGAACATAGCTATGAAAAAATTGGCATTACTAGCATTCTTCTCATTAACTCTCACCGCCTGTAGTCAGGAAGAAATTGTAGTCGTTGAGGAAGTGAAGGATACCCGCATCGATCAGTCCAATATATGCATCTACAGCACTGATGACGAAGCAAAGCTTTGTGTAGCTGGGAAGTTATCATTCTTTAAACCCACTCGATGGGGTAATGCCCAACTTCCGATTCTTGTTGCCGCTGCATATTGTGATACGAATTATCAGGTGATTTACAACGAATCTGGCGTCCTTTGTGTGTTTACAGACGAGAGAATGTAAGGAGCCAGTCCATTCCGAACCGTAGCTGGAATGGCATTCCAGCTACGGTCCGCAATCAAAACCGCTACCAATACAGGTACGCGAGCTCGTTAACTGTGTCTTCGATGTGTTTTTTCCATGAATCGAGGATTCTGCGGTTGTCGTTGTAGTGAGTATCCACTTGATAACTACTCAAATCCCAATAGGCGGAACAGCTTTGACGTAATTGCGCTCGAGTGTTCGCGATTTCATAGTCCCAGCGCTCTTGCTCATTCAGTTCATGTATAACTAAATCGATATTCGCAAGAATAACCTTGCTATGCGCATCGGTGCACTGGTTAAAACGATAAGTCATCGTGCAGTCGACAAATTTCGTGCGAAACGTATTAACTTGCTCATATACCATAGCCCGAGTCTTTTCCACTGCAATGGTATAGCGGTCATATTCTTCCATGTCTCGACGCATTGCATTCACCGCATTATCGCAACGCTGTTCAGCCTCGTACGACTGAATAATCGAAGCACCACGATTCATACATTCCTGCTGCGCCCAAGAGTCATTCGGATAGGCCGATTGGCACTGAACCGCCACATTAAAATAGGCCAAATCGCTGCTTTCACAACCCGACAAAAATAAAGCCAAACCACTAAAAACAACCGCTTGAACCGAAACGCGTAAAGTCGTCTTCATAAGGGGGATACTCTTCTATTGTTGTTATTGTTCAAATTATAAACAGGTTTTGAAAATCCGCTAGAAATAAAAATCATCAAATAAAGTTTGCATGCGACATGTGCTGTCGCATCAATTGGTTAATCTGTCATCAGTCGCTTCTAGGGAAGGTTCCGAGCTCGCAAGCAGGAGCTTAGGCAAAGTAGGAACAAAGTCCGAGCACGGGCACAGGATGTGCCGACAATAACTTCTTTATCTCGTCCGAGATGTAAAACTCCAAAATCAAAATACCATCGCAACAACTGAAGGAATGAGCTATGAGCAATTCATATCGCCAAGCCGCCAAGGACACGCGTAGTCCGATAGCCAAACTCGCCGACCGTATTCACCTCGCCGAGTTTCCTGAAGAATACGCCCACATGAACGATTCACACGCTGACGCCCAAGCGCGTCGACGCGGCGAAAACCCCATGAACCCAGAGTACTTCGAACAAGTGAACCTCATGCGCCAGGTGCGCGGAGTTGGTCCCCTCGACACATTCGGTCAACCAACCGACCAAAAAAGTCGCAAATGGGCGCAGGAAAAAGCCACCCGAGACTTCACTATTAAACTCGACAATGCGCTGTACAACAACGACCCCATGAGCACCTGTTGCGTGCAAAACTATTGTACAGACGAGTATGCCAACATCACACGCGGTGTTATCGCCCGCCTCGACAAAGAACCATTACACCTCGCCATTCTCAATGAGCTCGAGCAATGGTTCGACAAAGAACTCGTCGACCGCCCCAGCGTTCACCTAGGCGTCATGGCGACACTCACCGATCTCATTTAAGGAGCTATTATGGAAAAGGAAACCCTAGAAAGCATGAGCAACGCTGAAATTGTTGACGCCATGCATCGCATTCTTGCCAGCCCCTACCAAAACTGGCTTTCCACCTGGGGAAAAAACATCGCTTTCAACCGCTACAGCGAAGAGCTTTATCGGCGCGGTTATGCCGGCGTGATACCCGCTTGGCGCTACGGCCCGGGGTAAGGTATGGTAAACCTCTACGCTGGTTTGCAGAAAGGGGATAGGCGGTGGTTTCTCGGTTACCGAAATGGGTGGAATATGGCGCATTTATCCTTGCGCTAGTTGCCGGCTTCGTCAACGCCGTTGGTCTACTTGGCTTTCAGCACCAATCAATTTCACACCTTTCCGGTATTACCACGCTCATCGGCACTAGCCTCACCAGCACCAGCTTATTACACACCGCTCACCTCGCATTCATTATTGTGGCGTTTGTACTCGGTGCAGCAATCTCCGGCTTCTTTTTGCGCAGCGGCGCCTTGAAAATGGGTCGCAATTACAGCGGGCTTCTTGCTGTCGAAGGCCTTCTGCTGTTAATCGCGATTGGGTTGCTAAATTACGACTCGTCGCCAGGGCACTACTTTGCTTCTGCTGCGTGCGGACTGCAAAACGCCATGGTCACCACCTACAGCGGTGCTGTGATTCGAACCACACACGTTACCGGCATTTTCACCGACATTGGTATCATGATCGGCGCAAAGCTACGCGGCGAACCTTTCGACAGCCGCAAAGCGTTACTGTTTGCACTCATCGTGGCGGGATTCATTGCAGGCGGTACTTTCGGTGCCGTCATGTTCAACCACTACACCTTTAATGCCCTGTACGTGCCAGCAGCCATTTGTGGTCTGCTGGCATTGTCGTACCTGTGGTATCGGCAGGGGCATAGTGGTTAAAAAAGTTTTGAAGCGCGGATGTATTTCCCAAGATGAAACTTTAATAGATTCACGTCCTCAACTGCTAATATCTCACTTTGTTTACTGATAAACGATGGGATCGCCTTAGGATTCAACACCCAAACTAAGTTCTTTGGTGTATTGTGATTCGAGCGTATATACCAACCGGGAAATGTAACGATCCCTTTTACCGAAACTCTTCGTCCTGAGCTTTCTTCAATAAGTTGCCGCAACCAGACTGACGCTGCTGAGACTTGCACTACTGGGTTTCTTGGTAGTGGCTTTCCTTCCTTTAAAACCTCTTTTCCATTGAAAAAAAGCTCAGTTTTTCCAGATTCTGGCTTCTTAAGGGATTTGGTTTCAACGACATACACACCCGTTCTATGAATAACAACGTGGTCTAAATTGAAGCTCTCTCCTTGAATATCGTGAAAAACCTCAGCGCCATCAGCCCGAAGCCGCTCAAGAAACTGGCCGACTGCTTTTTCACTTAGGATGCCTTGATTAATTAACTTAATTTCCTTAAATGCCCGAGTCATCCGAACAGCCGCCCACATGATGACTCCTAATGCTAATACCGTAGTTATGTAAGGATTTGGGGGTATAACGTGCAACCAGCGATACCATTCAAATGCAGCCCAAACAAACATCAGAATTGCCACAATCAAAGGAAGAAAAACTCGCTCTAATGCTATGTCATTCCTTCTGTATTCGAGAGACTCACCAGGATTATTCAACGGCTTAGATTTTAGTGGGGACTTCATTGTCACTCCATGAACAGTTATCAAACCTGCTTAAATAATAAGCCAAAACCAGATAAAAACTAGCCAGCTAAAAATTGAAGTCTGCAAACTACTTGCCGCTCAAATACTCTGCCATCCGATAATCACACAACTCAAGTGCTATAGCTTCAAACATGTCACGCTCATCATCACCAACAATAAAGCTTGGACTCATTCGGACGCCATCATTTAAAAACCATGCTTGGTCATCTGACTTATTCTTGGAGCTATATGCGGCAATAGGATTCTTCAACCAATACTTTAACCATTCTGCACTTTCCGCTGACAATGATCTTTCTTTGTGGGCTAAATCCACGGCAACTGCTTTAGGATAGCGATGCAAAATCTCCCAACTTCGTATTGAAAGCTCTGTGATATCAACGCCTTTCATTGCGCCATCGATCAATTCAAAACCATCGAGTTCGATAAACGATCGCAATAATATAGCTTTGAAGCACTTGGTCATGCTCGTAGATTCAATTGCTTGTCGCATGAATGCGCCATGGCGATTATTGAGCGTTAATAAGTTTTTATCATTCTCAAGCTTAGCAACCATACCTAACCAACCACCAAATCGTGACTTAATTTTTGGTCGCTGATAGTTGCCTGAATGGAAAAATTCTGTTGCTGTCGGGCGATGGCCTAATTCAGTCTTTAACTCATCATAATCGTCCTCGAGCGTTGACCCCATTACTTCAATGAGCTCTTTCCAAAAGTCGACGATTCCGGTGTCAAAATTCAAGTGACAACCAGGTGCTAGTTCTATTTGATTATTAATCACTCGTTTGGCGCTTGCTCTTAGGCCAACAACACCCAGTAAACCTGCTGGCTTGATAAGGAATGATTTGTGATTACCAATGAAGTCGATAACAACCACATGTGACTTGCCGGTATCTGGCGATGCGCGTAAACCGCGTCCTAGTTGCTGCAAAAAGAGAATTTTTGACTCTGTAGGTCGCGTCATAAGAACCGTATCCACAGCCGGAATATCAGTGCCCTCATTAAAGAGATCAACTGAAAACACAACATCGATCTTGCCTTCGCTCAACTCAGCGAGTGCTTCATTACGACGAACTTCGGAGCCGCTATAAACCGCTACGGCTTTGACGCCCTGCTTACAAAAGTAATTCGCCATATAATCTGCGTGGCGCTTAGAAATGCAAAAGGCTAGGGTTCTTGACTGCTTGTGACTCAGCCAGTTTTCATAAATATGTTTAGCTCGCTTCTGAGTGGCAAATGCAACGTCTAAGGCAGTTGGGTCAAATTTGCCGTTACGCCAAGGGATTTCCTTATAATCGACAAATTCATCATGAATGCCATAGTAATGAAACGGAACAAGGATTTTGCTCTCGATACCATGAACAATATTCCGTTCGAATACCAAATTGTTATCGCAAAGACTAAGAATATCCGATTGATCGGTTCGCTCTGGTGTGGCTGTTAAACCAAGCAAAAATTTTGGCTTAAAATAAGCCAATAATTTCTGATAGCCTTGAGCTGTCGCATGATGAAATTCATCGACAACGACATAATCAAAATGATCTACCGCAAAGCTATGAAGGTATTCTAATTTGCCTAATGATTGGACTGATGCAAACAGAAATTCTGCTTCAGTGTCTTTTGTTACGCCGTTAAAAAAGCCTATGCTCTTTTCTGGAAACAAGGCGCTAAACGTCCGTTGGGCCTGCAGTAAAATTTCCTCACGGTGAGCCACGAACAGTACTCGAGAAGCTTTGATTTGCTGCGCATCGAAGGCAGCTAACCAGGTTTTCCCCATCCCAGTAGCCATAACGACTAGACCACGGCAGTAACCTGCATTTCTACTTTCCTGCAGAGCTATCAGTGCTTCAGTTTGCGAGCTATTTGGCGTGTGGGCTTCAGGTTCCGGTTCATCTTCAATACCCAAAACCGTCATCAATGGTGCGTTTTGGCGTGCAATTTCTTCGAACTGCTTTGTGTAAGACTCGATGAGCTGTCGCGTTAAGAAGTGAGCCTCTGGGCTCTCAAAAATTGTTTCGAAACTGCGTCTAATGTGCGCGAACTCTTCTATAGATTTGTCTGAGCTTGGCTCCAAATCAAACCGAAGATTCCACTCGAGACCTGATGTTAAAGCGCTCGCACTTAGATTACTTGATCCGACGAATGCGGTGCCCGCTTCTATCGTGTGATTCGGAACAGTTTCTCGTTCGCGTACAAAGATATAGGACTTGAGGTGAAATGCCTTGCGGTCCGAGCATTGATAAAGCTTTACCTGTGCACCACGTTGCTGCAGCAGCAATAATTGTCGCAACGCTTGTGGATGGGTAATACTCAGATAATCGGAAGTCATAATGCGAATAACAGCATTGTTGCCTATCGCATCAATCAACGGTTCAAGCAGTAATGACACCCCCGACGGTTGGGCAAAAGAAACACAAATATCAATCGCTGTCGCATGATTAATGGCACGAATTAATTTGGGTAGTAGCGGATCTTTCGATGTCCCTGTAGTCAGCAAATATCCCTGCGCCAGTCCCATTCTAATCCCCTTCCTTTACCAAAATCGCATTCAACCATTGCTCATGTTCTCGACCCGGCCGAGCGTCACCAGTAGTCCATGTTTTCTTCACTGCCAAGTCACTTTCAGCCAGCACTTCATGAAGTCGTGCCTCATTCAAATTCGTAAAGCGCCTGCCGCCTCGTTCACTTTCGTCATCGCCATACTTAAAAGAGCAATAAAACAATCCGCCTTTTTTTAACTGCTTAGCTAAGTGCCAAAAGGTTCGCGCTAAATCGTGAAAAGGCACATGCAGCAACGAGGCGCAAGCCCATATCGCGTCGACGGGTTCTTGTGCTGAGAACTCTAAAAAGGTTGCCTGTACGGCTAAATCAGCACCGAGTCGCTGACGAGCAATATCGATTAAAGCTTCGCTTGCGTCGAAAGCAGTAACTCGGAATCCTTGCGACTGAAAAGCCATAGCATCGCGACCAGGGCCACAACCAGCGTCAATAATATGTGCGCCAGCAGGCAATAATGGCAGGAACTCTTGATAAAGAGCCGACATGTCCACATCGGCAGTGTCCGCATGAAACGCAGAGGCGTTGTTATTGTAATAATCAATGCTCATAAACGGCTTTCCTTAGGTGTTTGAGCCATCATAGCCTAATTTTCAATAAAGCCGAACTATGAGAATTCCGCATACGACACATTCCGTCGCATCACATCAGGCTGCACCACTGCCGTCTGAAAGAATTTCGAACTTTAATCTGGTAAGCCTGCCGACTCACCAACCACGCGCTGGCCGCGGACAATCTCGCCCACCCCTTGAAAGCGAATCGGTAAACCCATGCCGGTGAAAATGCTGGGAGTATCCTGCAGGTGGAAATGTAGGTGTGGTTCGGACGAATGACCGGTATGGCCGCAGCGACCAATTTCTTCGCCCGCTTTGACGGAATCACCAATTTTGACCGGGATCGTGCCTTTGATGAGATGTGCATAGAAGCCATATTCACCGTCGGCGTGGCAAATGACCACATGGTTACCAGCGAAATGACGGCAGAGGAAATCGGCGATACCAAAACCGACCAGCGGCGCAGGGCCGATTTTATCGACAACATCGACGACTTCGCCATCGGCCGCAGCAAGAATTGGCTGCCCGTAACAATAATAGTCACGTAAGCGCATGCCTTGACCGCGGTGGCGACGAAACTCAGGGTCGGCTTGCACGAAATCATAAGCATATCGCTGCGCTAACACCTGCCATGAGTGCGACGTCGCCTCTTTGAGCCCACCATTAAATACCAACCACTCGCCGCTAAAAGGCAGTCGGTAGGTCGCTTTCGTTTGGTAATTGGCGTTGGCCTCTTCGTTACCTTTTAAGCGCTTCGCGGCCTTGGCTTGACCGAAAATTTGCCGAAATTGCTGCACGAATTGAAATGGATTCAGCGACGACAATATCAAAGTGGGATAGAAGGTAAGGAAAAATACATATTTTCCAGCGTAGCGAATCGGTCCTGAAATCGGCCAGTCATGGGCGGGATGACGTTCAGCGGCGACTTCGGTTCCAGCATTGGCGACTTTTGCGAGCAACCACCCAAAGAAAAAATACAACGCAAAATAAAGTGCGAGTTTTAGCCAACGGTTCACCTCGACACCAAAGATCATTTGACTGGCAAACATCAACAGGAAATACGTCGGTAACGCAAAGAATATCGGTGTATACCAAGCTTTTAACCAGTCGCGATTTTTCATAGTTTACTCGTGTAGTTGGAATGCTGTCGACTTTAAAGAGCGGACTGTGACAGAGCAATAGCGTGGTGGTTTCAATTTATTAACTATCGTTTTATGATAGCTTAACTATCATAAATCGATACAAAAGGCGGTTTTATATGCCCCTGGTGACGCTCAAGTTTCAACGCTGCTTAACGCGGATTAAACAAGAACTAAAACGCCAAGGTATTACCTATACCATGCTAGCTGAGCGCATGGATCTGTCCGTGGTCACGGTTACTCGTATGCTTAATCACGACGATATTTCCTTGAAGCGTTTACTTTTGCTGGCCGAAATTTGTGGTCTCGATGGCCTTGAGCTTGTCAACTCAGCCACCATAACGCACGGCAGCCACTACTTTTTTAGTGACCGCCAAGACGCCGCCTTCGCCGACAACCCACACCTTTATGCTTATTTTGTGGCGTTGTTTTTTGAGCAGCAATCGCCCCAGCAAATTGCCGAAACCCATGGTCTGAGTGAACTCAGCACTTATCGTTACTTGCGTGAGTTGGAAAATTTAGAATTAATTACGTTAGCGCCCGGCAATCAGGTGAAATTCGTTGTTCGCGCACCTTTGGGTTTTCGCGCCAATAGTCGCGTTTTGCGGCAATCGATAGCCGCAGCGATTAGTGACACCAGCGCTCGGCTATTAAATGATAAGCGTGAACCTCTCGACTTTATGCTGCTGAAGCCCATGCATTTACCCGAGCAGGCCGCTCGCAAACTCCAAGACGAACTTCGCCAAGTCATCGATAAATATGCCGAAGCTTCTGAGCTGCTTTATGCCGACGCGCCGAGCTGCCAAGTTGCCGTCGCTATGCATGCCACCGATGCCGAACCATCGCCAAGCATTATTCCGCTGGATTCTTGTTAGCCTTTGCTAGCTGTTACTCTTGGGGGAATATAGAATTTACTTACAAGCATGGCTGCGTCTTGTTAATTAGCAAAAAATTTCGACCATTTCCCCACCATTCACCAACTCCTCAGGTTTTGCTCATGACTTGCAACACTTGCATAGCCTAATCTGCAGCCGTTCATTCAACTTTGGAGGTGGTCATGTCGTGGTTTCGGGTGTTAGGTTGGGGCTTTGTTTTGGCGTTATTAATTACGCCAGCCATTGCCATGCGTTTTAGTGAGGAAGTGCAATGGACAGCGTTTGATTTTGTTGTCGCTGCCGTATTGCTTGGCGGTACCGGGTTGTTAATTGAGCTAGGCGTGCGAATGTCGACCCACTTGGCCTATCGGGTGGGAATGACCATTGCCATTATCAATTGCTTGCTGATTATATGGTTGAATCTCGCCGTTGGTATTATCGGCAACGAAGAGAACCCCGCCAATTCAATGTACTTGAGTGTCATCGGGCTAGTGGCCGTCGGAAGTGTATTCTTACGCGGCAAAGCCAACGCGATGAGCTGGTTGATGATTGCAACCGCTATCGTCCAACTCAGTATTTCCATTGCGGCGGTGTTGCTAGAAATACCTGCAGACTTGCAGCCAGCATTCTTCCTAAATTCAGCGTTTGCCATTTTATGGGTGATTGCGGCGGGTCTATTCAAAGCGGCTAGCGAGCGCTATGATGGCGAAAAACCGACAACTCAGCGGCATTCATGAACGAACCAGTTATCCAATTTGCGGATTTTACCATGCACCCCGGAGAGCGGCTGTTGTACAAACAGTCGCAGCCGGTGGAGCTGACGAGTCGCTATTTCGATGCATTACTGCTACTTGTGCGACAACCGGGAACGCTCATCAGCAAAGAACGCTTCATGCGGGAAGTTTGGGCTGGCATACCGGTGACGGACGAAGCGCTAACACAATGCATTCGCACGCTGCGCAAAGTGCTCGGTGACAGCGCCCGTAACTCACAGTTCATCGAAACCGTTCCGAAGCATGGTTATCGCTTCATTGCCACAGTACGTACTAACGTTGCTACAGAAAGTACTAACTTCAACACTATCAACGAAAAGATAGTAAGCACTAACATACATCCATTTATTCGGATTGCGACGCTCGGTGGTTATGGCACATTGGGTGCTGGTATCGCTGGCCTAGTCGGCGGCACCTTGCTTGCTGCCCTTACGCTCGCACACCCCGAGCTTACTCAATTTGGTGCGGCATCGATCATGTTTGTCATGATCGCCATTACACTCCTCGTCGCATTACTCGGTGGTGCTGGCGTTGCCTTCGGTCTTGCTGTGGGCGAAGTATTTGCCGAAAAACACTTACCTGCCGGTCGACGTTTTCCGTTTGTGGTGCTCACAAGTGCATTCGGTGGGTTATTCGTTGGGGCATTTGTTAAGTTGGTGGCGATCGACACATTCAACTTGCTTCTCGGCGCTAGCCCAGGCGACATCACCGGTGCAGTCGTAGGCTTTATTCTTGGCGGTGCGGTTGGCTTAAGTTATGCGCTCACTCGTCTCGCCTCGCCGTTGCGTTTGGTGCTCGTGAGCTTGTTCATTGGCGGCTTGCTCGGCGCGTTAACCGTTGCTAGCGGCGGTAATCTCTTAGCTGGAAGCCTCAATTTAGTCGCCGTTCATGTGCCCGCCAGCCAACTACCTAACCCGTTTGTTTCTGCACAATTCGAGCTTTTTTCAGCAGTTGTTGAAGGCGCTCTTTTTGTGGCTGCTGTCGTTTTCTCATTGCGCCAACTGAAATATTTCCGGTAAAGGCTTGTATATTCCTCAGTGATAGCCTAAACATATAAATAAAATGTATGTTTAAGAGGCGCATATGAATATTTCGACACTTTGGTTGCCTTTTACCGCAAAAGGCTGGGGGCAATTACAAGGCATGGATATTGATATCCCGTCACTGGCGTGGAAGCTGGTTTTGCCGATGTCGCTTATCCCACCTATTCTTTTGTATTTTAATGGCACCCATTACGGTAGTGAATTCTTGCCCGGTTTTGCCGACAAAAACTGGCAATTTATCACCACCACATTCTTTCTCGCGGAGTTGCTTACCTTCTTCGTAATGGGCTGGTTAATTTACTCGGTATTGGCACAGTACAAACACGATGTCACGTACCATGACGCCTACTTGCTAGCAGCGATAGCACCGATTCCAATGTGGGTGTCTGCGGTGGGTTTAGTTTTTCCTAGTCCGTGGGTTGCTGCCGTCACTGTCGGCATTGGGCTCATACTATCGTGCTTGTTTGTTTATGTCGGTACCCGTGCACTCAGTCACAGTAAATCCCTCGACATTGACAGTATGGCGGCAACGTTAACGATTATGTCTGCCTCTTTAGCAGCTTGGGTGCTGCTGATGTTGATAATTTGGATGTACTAGCCAGCATTACAATTACTCCGCAGCGGGCATTGGCCAAAAGCTGAGCTCATTGCTGTACTGATACC
This sequence comes from Aliidiomarina haloalkalitolerans, assembly GCF_003987315.1. Lineage (GTDB taxonomy): Bacteria > Pseudomonadota > Gammaproteobacteria > Enterobacterales > Alteromonadaceae > Aliidiomarina > Aliidiomarina haloalkalitolerans. The sequence goes on along the minus strand of NZ_PIPI01000003.1, from coordinate 41,518 downwards.
GGTAACTTTCCCAGTGTTTAATTTGCCCACTGAAGCGCCGGTTCAGTTCACGAGCTTGTTCCGCACTGATTTTATCGCGTAGTACCGTCCAAACATTCGAGCGGTCGTCGTAAGCTTCCATAAAGCCCGCTGGTATTTGCGGCGAACTTACCTCGTCGATGCGTTCGTGAAAATACCGTGGCGCTTTAGTGCTTACGGCGGGGAGCAGTCACCTAAGCAATGAGAGATCGTTCCCTTTTGTGCAAATCATGGTTGGAATTTGCTGGCCGTCTAAAGTGCCGTTTCGTGCAAAAGTTGGTTGGAAGCTAGAATAAATCACCTTGGGGAGCCGAAATTTCAAGACTAAGTGTGTCATAGACAGAAAATAGCTAACGTGCTACATTGTACTTAATGTGTAACACATGAGGATGCAGCTATGAATGAATCAACTTTTACTTTCCGAGTTGATGATGCCTTGAAAAGCCAATTTGCCCAAGCAGCTAAATCCCAGGATCGAAGTGGGGCACAGCTTCTTCGAGACTTCATGCGCGAATTCGTACAGCAACAGGAAGAAGCCGCAGAGCATGATGCTTGGTTCCGCCGTCAAGTACAGATTGGTCTTAATTCGGCCAACGCGGGTAACTTGGTGTCTGCCGCTGAAGTAGAAGCTAAATTTGCAGCTCGTCGGGCTTCAACGCGTCGTCGGATCAAAACCTCTGAATGATGGAGTTACTTTGGACACCAGAGGCGATACAAGACCGCGAAGATATTTATGATTACATAGAAGCTGATAACCCCGCAGCAGCTTTGGCTCTCGACGAGTTATTATCAGAAAAGGCTTCACGCTTAGCCGAACATCCTAGTCTCGGACGTCTTGGGCGTGTGGCTAGCACCCGTGAGCTGGTCGCTCATCAAAATTATGTTTTAGTTTATGACGTGACTAGGGAGCAAGTTCGCGTGCTTCGAGTCCTTCACGCTGCTCGACAGTGGCCGCCGAACCGTATTTGTTGACGCATCCCTGTTGTCAGAGAATACAAACAAACTGCATTTTGGTGAGTTGGAGAAAAATAGATAAATCCAACCAGACATAGCTTTTGACCGACTATGAATCTAAATTCAGTTCAGACAGTTTCCAACCCTAGAATGCAAATAGCCGAATTTTGATTGTGTGAATCATGTTTCACCATCCTCTTGCCACTCAACAAGTCCTTCACGCTTACTGCACAAGTCGTCCATAAACCAGAGCAAGGGTATAGATCTGGTTTTATGAATCAGCAATATGATAATTGTCTATTTTTTAATCAGTAATAGGTAGGTGCTTTAATTTTAGTTACATTATTTTACAAATATGTAGAGGCTTTTTTCTTAACGATGCATTAGCATACTAGCGCAAATGATATATCGGCTGAGTTACATCGGTCTTTTTTTGGCTTATCTAGGTCGCTTAATATATGAAAATCAAACTTCTTGTTTTGGCGAGTACGGCTCTTTTAGTCAGTGCCTGTGCGAGTCAACAGCCTCAGCCGCAACCGCAGCGGGCACCCGTGACACAGCAACAACAAGCTCAAGCTCAGGAGCAAACAATTGCTGCTCAGCCAGTCGAACTTGCTTTAAAACGCAAGCTTGCCGTTGGACGGTTAACCAATGAAACCAACTATGGCCGTAGTTTGCTGCGTGAAGCGGTAACGGGTCAGCACGATCAGAAAATTTCTGACATGTTTACGCAAGCTATCGTCAACACCAACAAATTCATGATTTTTGAGCGTCCAAGCTTAGATGTTGTGACCACCGAACAGCAATTAACGGGTCAAAGCAACGACTTAGTCGGTGTCGACACATTAGTTATTGGCTCACTGACACAGTTTGGTCGTTCCACCACAGGTGAGCGCGGCTTCTTCTCGACCAGCGGCAAACAAGAAGCAACTGCGACGGTGGATTTGCGTTTAGTCGACACACGTACCGGTCAAGTGATTGCATCGGTGACGGGTTCTGGCAGCTCGTCGCTTGAGCAAAGCCGGACAATGGGCTTCGGTTCTGTGGCTGGCTATGACGGCAGCTTGAATGACCAAGCGATTGGTGCGGCGGTGAATGCAGCGGTCGAGAAAATGACCCAAATGCTGTTAGAACGTCCGTGGACAGCCGACATTCTGACCGTCGAAAACGGCATGATCTTCATTAGTGGTGGCGCCAGCCAAGGCGTGGAAGCCGGAATGGAATTCGAAATCATGACCAAAGGCAACCGCGTGCGGTCACAAACCACGGGGTCGTATATCACGCTTCCTGGTCAAAAGGTTGCTGAAATCAAAGTAACTGGCTTATTTGGTAACACTGAGCTCGACCAAGGTGCCATCGCGGTTTTAAGTTCAGGTAGCATTGACGGCTACGACTTAACTGCGCTTGAAGTTCGGGAGATGAAGAAATGAAACAACTACTGATTATCGCTTGTTGTTTGCTACTTGTTGTTGGCTGTGCCAAACAACCAACTCGTTTAACCGGTGTCGTTAACGACGCACCGACCGTGAACTTCAAAGTAGAAGACCCACGCAACTTAAACTTATGGGTGGACGGTATCGATTTCGGCCCAATTGCCAGTTACACCTATCCACATTTGTCTGTGGAATTGCTGCCAGGCGAGCATCTGATCGAAGTTCGTAACGGTATGCGCGTTATTTATTCACAAACTCACTATTTTAGTGAAAAAACCCATCGGACCTTGGAAGTTAACCGTTAATGAAAACCAAAATAATAACAATAACAGCAGCAATACTGCTGCTTTCAGGTTGCGCGACAAACAAAAACTTATATGAGTGGGGAAACTACGAAGAAACGTTATTCGTTTATTTCCATGAGCCAGAAGTCAAAGACCAAATGCTCACCAACTATTTAACGTTTATCGAAAAGGCTCAAGCAGGCTCTGCCAAGAAAGTGGCCCCAGGCTTATTTGCTGAAGCAGGCACCTTTATGCTTGAAAAGAACGACGTTGAATCGGCGCTGCGCTTTTATCAGTTAGAACATAAAACTTGGCCAGAAAGTCGGTCAATGATGGAAATTATGATTTCAAACCTAGAAGCTCGTAAAGCACAGGCGGCCGCACAATGAAAAAAATCATCAGCACTTTGGTTGTAGCCGTAGTCTTTCTTGCTGGCTGTACCGCAACCACAGATAACAGTTATTTAGAACCGCTCCACACTGCTAAATTACAATCGATTCTCATTGTTCCTGTGAACAACGGGACTATTGATGTGCAAGCCCCTACCTCGGTACTTGCCACCTTACCGTTTAGTTTGGCAGAAAAAGGCTACTACACGTTCCCTGTCCATACAGTGAAAACCATTCTTGAAAGCGAAGGCTATTATGAAGCTGCCGAAGTTCATGCCGCGCCAGCCGAGAATTTAGCTGCCTTGTTCGGCGCTGACAGTGTTTTGTATGTCACTATTCATGAGTGGGAAGCCAAATACGTTATTCTATCAACCACAACTCAAGTTGATTTCGAATACCGCTTAGTTGACAAGCATGGCGAGCAACTTTGGCATGCGCGTAAACAATTGGCATATTCACCGCAACAACAAAATAGCACGGGTAATCCATTTGCTGACTTAATTGCGATGGCCATTACCGCGGCGATTGAACGTGCGGCACCAAATTACTTACCGCTGACGCGGACTGCCAATGCCGAAGTATTTTATGGTTTAGGCACTGCCTTACCGCCCGGGCCGTATAGTCCTGCTTATCAGGAATATTACCGCCAGTTAGAACTTCAGAAAGCAAACTAACCTGAAACAAAGCACCCTTCGGGGTGCTTTGTCATATGGAGCAACACATGATTCATTGGAAGAGTTTATTAACATTAGGATTCACTGCCGTTCTTGTCGGCTGTGGCGGCGGTGGTGGCGATGACACGCCTCCCGTTCAGCAACGCCACCTCATTCAAGGCTTTGCCTCGGGCCCCGGAACCGTTACCCCAAACGCCATTTCAGCGTTGCAGGGTAGCACGTATGTATTTACATTTGAGGCCCATCCCAACTTCATTCTACACGACGCACAAGGTTGCAACGGTCGCCTTGAAGGCAATAAATACACGGTTGGCCCGGTCACTGGCCCGTGCGACCTGACGGCCTTTTTTGGTCGCCCGCCACTCGAACTTGCTTTCAACACCGATGATGTTGAAACCGTCTTTAAAATGGCCTTTACGCGCGACGAATTCACTGACGTCACCACATTTGGCTCCAATTCTAATATGATTGGCGTGACCAGTACCGGTGAGTATCGCTTTATTGCTGAGTCCAATGTCGCCGTAACCGCAAGTGATATTGCAACCAGTCCGGACGGTCGTTACCTGTTTCTTGCGCTCGGTGGTAGTGATTCTGATAATTACATCGTGCACCAGAAAAGCTGTGGCTTAGTCAAAGTTGATCGCACCACAGACGACTACGAATGTCTGGCACCCGACCTGATTTTCACCGGTTTCGACTCCAATCAGCCCATATCAATAACACCGGTTTTGCAACTCGACCCGCGCGTCGACGAGCAAGGCAACTGGGTTGGCAAGCTCTACTTCCATGCTTCAACCTATACAGTTACCGGTGATTGTGAGTTTACTGGCTATTGCCGGGTCGCGAGAGATAGCGACCGCTTTATTTATCAATTAGACCTTGATGGTCAGGTCGAAGCGATTACGCCGGCGGACTATCGAGTGCAATCGATGCACATCAATGCAGAAGGCGAGCTGTTCATCGACGCACTGATCCCAACGGGCGACAACCAAGGCTACTCGATATTCAAATACACCGACAATACACTCGAGCTTATTCAGCCTATTAACAGTGGTAGTGTTCATTTTGACGATGTGAATACGTTATTCACCCTTGATCGAAGCCGCACGCCACTGCTCGTGCATGCGAGCCAAGACGGCATTGAACGGGCTGACTATGGCGACTTATTGCGTGGTCCATTTGGTCAAATTTACCGTGGCCCACACGGTCACTTGTTTAATTTTGACGCCGAGTCGACTGCGGTGTACTCGATTTTACCGCCACGCTCAGAGCCGGTGTTTGTGGACGACGCATTTGAGCATGCAGGATTAAGCTATCTGGGTCAGTTTAAAGCTGTGTATGGCGACTGGTTCTTAACCTATATGGCCGAAGTGCGTACCGGCCAGACTTGGGAACAGCAATTTATCATGATGATTAACGTCGTCACTGGTGAAACACGTCGTCTCCTGCTGCCATTGAACCTCGGACTCGACCAAGAACGTAGCTATGGCTTCAAAGTAATTGGTGATCAATTATTCGCTCCTATTTCGCGCTCTTATACGAGTCAGCATTGGGTTCAAGTCGTGAACCTAGCGGAACTGCTTGCTGGCGCGGATGAAGAAGATGTTTCTAAAGCTGCGTATTTCCGTTGGCGCGGTCAGCTTATCGCCATCGACGATGTGATTGATCTGCGAATTCCGGCGCCAGCACCAAACCACGAACTGACAACAGCAAATGTCATTTTCGATAAGTCTTTAGGTGCGGTGATTACGGTCGAATTTTCACAAGCAGTCGATCGCGCCAGCGTCGAGTCTCATTTGCAAGTGCGCCATGCAAGCACCCATGCAGTAGTGCCTTATCTGCCAGTCTGGCTTGAGAACACCCTACACTTGGTTGTTTCGGTGGATGGCTTCGATGACGAGCAACGCACCGTCTTGCCAACCGATGAAGATTATTACCTGAGCTTTGGTGCCGGTATGGTCGATGCTCAAGGCCGCGCGCTTGAGGTTGATGGCGAGATTTACTTGAACTAAAAGCAAGCAGGGACCGAACTCCAGCAAGTACAGGAGTTCGGTCTACAATGCTTGCGGGTACTAGTTAGTCTGCGACAGCGACTCGATTACGACCAGTTTGCTTTGCGCGATACATAGCTTTGTCGACGCGAATCATAAGGTCATCTAGTGACTCGTCCAGAAGACGTTCGGCAACGCCAAAACTTGCGGTGACCTTAAACACATTATCGCGATCTAACTTAATCTCAAGTTGGCTAACGAGATGTCGCAATTGTTCTGCGACGTTTACAGCTTGCTCACAGGTAATGCTTTCCGCTAACACAATAAACTCTTCACCGCCGAGACGTGCAAACAGATCCATTCCGCGCAGACGACTGCGTACTGCCGCACTCACCTTGATTAATACTTGGTCGCCTGCAGAGTGGCCACGTAGATCATTCACCCGCTTAAACTCGTCAATATCAAACATAATTACAGAAATCGGCTGTTGAATGCGGTTCTGGCGGTTAAGCATCGGCAGCGCTTTTAAGAAAAACGAGCGCCGATTGTCGATTTGGGTGAGGGCATCCGTGTCCGAGAGTTTGCGCAGTTCAAGTTCGAGGAGTTTCGTTTCGGTTATGTCACGCACAGTTCCTGTCAAGTACCTGCCATTACTCTCTGTTTGCGTGTAGTCAGCTAGTTCATGCACCCAGCGGATTTCACCGTCTGGCCGAATAATCCGATGCTCAACATTATGCAAACCTGTTTCCATCGCAACGCGTTCACTTTCGCGCACCGCCTCGATGTCCTCAGGATGCACGCAACTATTAAATAGGTCTAATGAAGGCGTAATATCCTGTTTATCGAAGCCGAAAATGGCAAAGATGGTATCTGACCAGAATAGTTCACCCGACGACATGTTTGCTCGCCAGTGCCCCAATTTGGCGATTTCTTGCGCACGCTCCAATTGAAATTGGTATTCACGAAGCTGTTGTTCAGTGTGCTTCGCTTCAGTGATGTCCATAATCATGCCATACCAAGCAATCGAGCCATCACTTTCTAACTCAGGAACCGACTGACCATGTACCCACATGGTACTGTCTCCGCGGATCACTCGATACTCGCAGTCCCACGGTAGTAACGTTTGAGCCGACTCTTCAATACTTTCAGCGACACGCTGCACATCATCCGGATGGATTGCTGCAAACACAGAACTAGCGTCTTCAGCAACCTGCTCTGCTGTAACACCATAGATGTCGAAAATAGACTTGTTGGCGAACGGGAAGCTGACAGTGCCATCGGGAGCTCGGACAAATTTGTAAAGTAAGCCCAAGGCAACGTCAGCGATTCGCTTGAGTAGCCGGTCTTGGTCCATGAACTCCTGTACATTTTGAGCTGAGCCAACCACTCGAACAACTTCACCGTTTTCTATAACTTTATGGCAATGGTCTTCAATATACTGGTAAACGCCATTTTTGTCGCGCATACGGAAAGTGCGAATTAAATCGGTTCTTCTTTTCGACGCCATAAACTGGCGGAATTCTGCAATCACATAATCGCGTTCGTCTGGATGTAAACGCTGGTGCCAATCCGTATTGATGTCACCTGAGTGCATTGATAAACCGAAATCAGCCGTCAGATTTGGAGACACGTAGTTCAAATGATAAGGAGGGGTCGGCTCATAGGAATAGAAAGCAACTCGTGTACCGGCCATCAATTCGTCAAGCTGCTGGTAAACAACGCGCTCAAGCTCGATTTTGCCCATTAGCTCGGTCACTTCAAAATGCACTCCGGCCATTGCCACCGGTTTGCCACTTTCAAATTGGCTAAAGTCCCCACGCGCTTTTATCCATACCCAACGCCCTTGCTTATGTTGCATTCGAAAAACGCAACTAAACAAACGTTCAGGTACAGCTTGTTTTGCTTCTAACGCAGCGTGGATAATCGGAAGATCATCAGGGTGAATAAGACTTTCAAAGCGAGTGAATGTTAATGGGGAGATCTCTTCAACTGTATAACCGATCATGGCTGCCCAACGCTCATTGATCTGATTAATGTCATTTTGCATATCCCATTCCCACAAACCTATTTCCGAATTGTGAAGAATATCTAAGATATGTTGCTGAGAAACTGCTTTAAAATGGGACTGATTCTGCAAACTAACTACTCCATTTGACTCTCTTTTTGAACATTAGCATTTGGAAATATTTATTCATAGAGTTCTATGACATTCATCATATAAAGAAATCTTAATGGGGTGACTACGTCACTACTGCTATTTTGGTTGTCATCGTTCGAGAAATCCGAGGAGTTCGATACGTGGGCTTTGCTTTAAGTTTTTTGTTGAGTTGGTATTTAACTACTTCACTAGGGCTGACCTCACCCGTGAGTTTCCAGCAGGTCATCGAACGCTCAACCGCGGTTGCCGACAAGGTGATTCATTATGGCGACGCTGAATCACAGTTTATTGAGCTTTACCTAGCTGAGTCTACGGTACACAACGACGCACCCTTAGTCGTCTATATCCACGGTGGTTGCTGGCAAAACACTTTTGGAGTTGACCATGCGCGTGGTTTCGCCGAAGGCTTGAGCGCTGCCGGTTTTGCGGTCGCACTGGTTGAATACCGCCGCTTAGGCGATGAAGGTGGTGGCTGGCCAGGGTCGCTCGACGACATTCTGCAAGCCTTGGAGCTGCTAACCAACACCCAAGACACAGGGTTTCAACCTAGAAATATCACTTTGGTCGGCCATAGCGCGGGTGGTCATTTAGCGTTGCTCGCCAGCCAGCCACAACAACGACTTCCGATTCGGGGTGTAATCGGCCTTGCCGCCATCACTGACATTGAAGCCTATGCTGCTGGCGCTAGTGGTTGCCAACAAGCGGGGGCAAATTTCCTTGCCACCGCGCCGGATCAGGCGCAAGTCATGAATCCGGCCAAACAGTCACGGCATTCATTCGTCTTTTTATTGCGCGGTGATCAAGATACGATTGTTGGCATTGAACAACAGCAACTCGATGGCGCCGAAGTCGTCGATATTCCTGGCGCTGGCCACTTTGATTTAATTCATCCGGACACCGAGGCGTTCGAGCAAGTACTCGAGACCATTCGTAACCTTTATCCGGAGCTCACGAGGTAACCATGACGACAGCAGTGCATCCGCTCGACAAAGAAGACCCGCTTGCTCATAAACGCGCAGCGTTTCATATTCCAGCCAATACGATTTATTTCGACGGCAACTCATTGGGCTTAATGGCACCAAGTGTCCACGAACGTGTCAACCAAGCCTTGCGCCATGAATGGGGTGACGACGTGATTACCAGCTGGAACAAACATGGTTGGATTGATTTACCGCTAACTGTCGGTGACAAAATTGGTCGTCTGATCGGTGCCCCTGAAGGGCAAACAATCTGTTGTGACTCGACCTCGATTAATCTGTTTAAAGTGCTTTGTGCCGCACTACAGATTAATTCCGATCGCAGTGAAATTCTCTCCACTACCGACAATTTTCCAACTGATTTATACATGGTTCAGGGCATTGAGCAGTGGCTTGGTGAACGCTGTAAGCTGCGTTTGGTTAGTGAAGACTCACTTCTGAATGAAATTAACGAAAATACGGCTGTGGTTCTGGTTACTGAAGTTAATTTTCGCACCGGCCGACGCCTTCCTATGGCTCACATTAGTCAACGCGCGAAGCAATGTGGCGCGTTGACCGTCGTGGATTTGGCGCATAGTGCAGGTGCTTTACCGGTTGATGTGGTGGCTAACGAAATCGACTTTGCTGTCGGTTGCACCTATAAATATTTCAATGCCGGACCCGGCGCACCGGCGTTCTTATATGCCGCCGAGCGCCATCTCAAACAACAGCGCCAGCCTCTGCACCCGCTTTATGGCTGGCTCGGGCACGCAGCGCCATTTGCATTCGAGGTCAATTACGCACCCGCCGACGGTATCCGTCAATTTCTGACAGGCACACCACCCGTATTGTCGTTAGTGGCCGTTGATGCCGCGCTTGACCTGTTTGCTGACGTGACTATGAGCGACATTCGAACCAAGTCGATTGGCTTAAGCAGTTACTGGTTAGAGTGTATGGACAAGCACGGTTTACTCGATGTAATGCCATGCATTTCACCAGTAGTCGCAGACGAGCGTGGTAGTCAATTAGCGTTTCAACATGCAGAGGCCTATGCCATTTGCCAAGCACTGATTGCCGAAGGGGTCATTGCCGACTTTCGTGCGCCTGAATATTTACGCATCGGCTTTGCACCGCTGTATAACAGCTACGCAGAAGTTGAGTCAGCAGTAAGCCGACTCGCAGTAATTATGCAAGAGAAGCGCTACTTGAACGCAGAGTTCCAGCAGCGCAGTAAGGTCACTTAGCCTACTGCTTGATAAGGACTTAAGATTTCACTTTACAGGTGTTAATTCCGAGTACCCGATATAAACCGCAGAACCGAAATATGCCGGTGGCGATTAAAGCAACACCGAGGATCCACCAGAAGTTGCCGGCATTAATACTCCACACCGCAATTAACAGACCCACGATAATTCGAATCATGCGGTCGATTTCACCAACGTTTGTCATTTTTGCCATGCTGTTTTCCTTTTTAGCTGAATGTGCCTGCTTAAGCGTAGACTAAGTTCTGAAATACCGCCTAGTCTATTTTTTGACTAAAGTTTAAACAGATAAATTGCAGGTTGAGGAAAACAGTGGCTTAATGGTGCATGACCAAATTAAGGTCACACATGAGTCATTCTTCAACCGCACATAACAATAAGAAAACGCGAGTTAACCCATGACAAGACCGGCATTTGCAGAACTAGCTGAGTACTTAGATTTACTACTCGAAGCCATTTGCGTGGTCGAGCCTAATCACCGTATCAGTTATGTGAGTCGCGGTGCTGAACGGGTTTTTGGGTATCGGCCAGACGAGATGGTCGGACGGATGATCTATGAATTCATGCATCCTGATTATCGCGAGGCGTCCCTGCGCCTTGCTGAGCACGTCAACGCCGGTGGTGACGTTGTCCACTTCGAGAATAAATATATTCACAAAGACGGACACGCCATTGATATTCACTGGACTACTCGTTGGTCGGAAAAAGACCAGGTTCGGGTTGGCGTTGCTCGGGATATTACCGAGCAAAAACGACTTGAAGTAGAGCGTGAAGCATTAATTGCCAAGCTTGAGGCGATGGCTCTGACTGATTCTTTAACCGGCCTACCCAATCGCGTTCTATTCGCGGATCGTGCCGATGTTGCTATCAGCCGTGCAAAACGCACAAGGCGCGGCTTTGGGGTCTTGTATATCGACCTAGACAAGTTCAAACAAATGAATGACGAAAAAGGTCACGCCTTCGGTGACGAAGTATTAAAAGCCGTTGGCAAGCGTTTGCAAGGTTCTGTGCGTCCCACCGACACCGTTGCGCGCTTAGGCGGTGATGAGTTTGTTGTGCTGGTCGACGTTGGCAATAGTCAATTATCTTTGGAAGCAGCGGTGAATACCGTGGTAAAAAATATTGACGAAACCTTTGCGCAGCCCCTGCAAGTGAAATCGCTGTCAGTTCGCATTGGCATTAGTATTGGGGTTGCGCTTTGGCCATTCCATGGCAACACCATTGAACAGCTTATGCAACACGCAGACCACTCCATGTACCGCCGAAAGTTCGCCAAATGAGTTTGCGAAAATGAACAAGCCCCACGACCTCATCATTATTGGCTCAGGTTTTGGTGGTATCGGCATGGCTATTCAGCTGAAGAAAGCCGGTCGCGATGATTTTCTGATTCTCGAAAAAGCCGATAGCGTGGGTGGAACCTGGCGGGATAATACATACCCCGGCGCTGCTTGCGACGTCGAATCTCATCTATATTCCTTCTCATTTGCGCCGAAACACGACTGGTCACGACGCTATAGCGGGCATGCAGAGATTAAAGCCTATATTGAATCGTGTGTTGCACGGTTTGAATTACAGCAACACCTGCGCTTTGGTGCCGAAGTGAGTGAACTCGTTTTCAATGACGCCCGCAACGTGTGGCAAGTACACTTAAGCACGGGTGAGGTACTCGAGAGCCGCGTGGTGATCACGGCTATGGGACAGCTCAACCAACCCCGTTACCCCGACATTCAAGGGCTCGAGCAGTTTAACGGGCCGGTATTTCACTCGGCGCGCTGGGATCACTCCGTGAGCCTGCAAGGGAAACGTATTGGCGTTATTGGCACTGGCGCATCGGCAATTCAGTTTGTGCCGCAGCTCGCTCAAGTTGCGCAGGAGCTACATGTTTTCCAGCGTTCTGGGTCGTGGGTGATTGGCAAAAATGACCGACCATTCAAGCCATGGGAGCAGTGGCTTTTCCGCCATGTACCCGGCGCAGCACGGTTGTATCGGACGTTCTTGTATGTAAAAAGCGAGTCGCGTGCTGTCGTCTTTACGCGTTTTCACTGGTTACTGAAGTATGGTGAATGGCGGGCGCGCTGGCTCGCTCGCCGCGACGTTAAAAACCGTATGAAACGCCAGCAACTCATTCCGGATTATCAAGTGGGCTGCAACCGTATTTTATTGGCCAACGACTGGTACTCAAGTGTTGATTTACCGCATGTGAATTTAGTCACCCAACCCATTCAAGAAGTGACCGCAAATGGCGTCGTTACTTCCGATGGTACTTTGCACAACGCCGATGTGTTGGTACTTGGCACCGGTTTTCGGGCTTCGGAGTTTCTCACGCCGCTGCGTGTCATTGGTCGCGGTGGACTCAATTTAAACACCGCATGGGCGCAAGGTGCCGAGGCCTACAAGGGCATTTCGGTGCATGGTTTCCCGAATCTGTTCATGCTTTACGGCCCGAATACAAACTTATCGCACAGTTCTATTTTGCTGATGCTCGAGTCGCAAATTCATTACGTATTGGCCTGCTTGCACCAGCTTGATGTGCGTCAGTCAGTGGCAATGGACGTCAAACCCGAAAGTCAGCGCAAATATGTGTCGGCCTTACAGCGAAAACTCGGGAGAGCAGTTTGGTCGTCCGGTTGTAGTTCATGGTATTTAGATGCAAATGGGCGTAATGTCGTCAATTGGTACGGATTTACGTTTAGTTATCGCTGGCAAACTCGCCACGTTAATGCCGCCGACTATCAGTGGTTTACTGGCGGCTCACGGAAAGGCTAAAGAGAAAAGGCATGAAAAAGGAATATTTAAGGCGTTTCATCAAGCTTGCAGTGCAACCGATGTTTCACCCGCGCGTACCGTTTAAAGTGCGACGTATTCTGATGAAAAGTGCAGTACTGTTGCAGCGTAAACAACCGGGAGTCACTCGCAGTACGGTAACGCTGGGGCAAGTCAGCGCCTATCAAGCCCAGGTAGCCCAGGCAAGCGAAACACAGGTGCTGTATTTACATGGCGGTGGCTATGTATTCGGCGACGTTGCAACCCATCGTCAAGTGGTTGACGGTATTGCCTTAATCGCCAACGCAACCGTGTGGATGCCAACCTATCGCTTAGCCCCAGAACATCCCTTTCCCGCTGCGCTCGACGACGCTTTTGGCGCTTACCAAGCCTTGCTTAGTCAGGGCGTACCCGCGGACAACATCATCATTGCGGGTGACTCGGCCGGTGGCGGGCTGGCGTTAGCATTGGCTTTGCGCTTGCGTGACGAGGGGCAGCCACTGCCGAGAGGGCTCGTATTATTTTCACCTTGGGTCGACTTAACCGTTACCCGCACTAGTCACGTGTTTCATGCCAAACGCGATCCGATGTTATTGCCAGCAGGTTTGCAGTCGTGTGCAGAGGCTTATTGTGGCTCCACACCTCATGACCACCCCTATTGCTCGCCCTTATTTGCCGATTTTAGTGGCTTACCACCCGTGTGTGTACAGGTCGGTAGTGACGAAATTTTATACGATGATGCCATCGAGCTGCACCAGTCACTTTTACGTGCAAACGTGACAGCCGACTTGCAGGTGTTTGACGGTATGTGGCATGTGTTTCAGTTGCACTGCCACCAACTACCCGAAGCGACCGCAGCGGTCACGCAAGCGTTTCATTGGGATTTTATTAGCCGCAACCAATAAAAAAGGAGCCTTTCGGCTCCTTTATTCTGAATTCTCAGTGCTAGTTAGATAGCAACGATGTTTTCAGCTTGTGGGCCTTTAGCGCCCTGGGTCACAGTGAAAGACACTGCTTGGCCTTCAGCTAAGGTTTTGAAACCTGTGCTTGCAATAGCGCTGAAGTGAGCAAACACGTCTGCTCCACCTTGACGCTCAATAAAACCAAAACCTTTCGCTTCGTTGAACCATTTAACGGTACCAGTAACTGTATTAGACATAATTAATCTTCCTAAAATAATAAAAATCGCCTGTTGAGGCATACATTGGAGAGGAAATAAGAGCGGTTAAAGCAACAGAACGGAGTTAATTACGAATAATGTGGCAACGAAGTGTAGAACAACTGAATATTTACTAACCAGAGACGTGCACTCTACGCTGATCTGGCAGGAAGTCAAACTTATTCGTGAAATAGTTTTTAAAGCGACCGAAATAAAAGCGTTAACAAGACTTACAAGTCCAAACGCAAACCACGCTCCACTTCCTGAATAAAGTGCTCAGGAAGTTCATGCTCAACAGCGAGCGTGCGCCACTGCGATACCTGCTCAATGGTTTCGTCGAGAATCTGATCGATATTCGCGGGACTGAAAATCTTACCGAACCGTTCGAGGCCATAAAAATCTTTACGGCTAAAGTCTTCGCGTTTGCCGTTTAAGCTCATCCAGTGGCTGTTGACCCACTTACTGCCGGGCTTATAACTGAAGGCAACGTCATAAGCTGGAGCTAGTTGCCATTTCTTATCAGGAAGCATAAAAGCAAAGTTTTTGCTGTGGTCGTCGTGATTGCGGGCGACAATGTTAAAGCACATCCGCCGCAACAATTGTTCAGCCTCGTCACGACTTAAACGCAGCTCACGACCGACACTGAAAAGCTCTTCGTAGGAAAACGAACCGGGCTTCTTGTAGTCAACGTGGGCTAGGCCATTTAAAGTTTGCACATGCACCTTGTCATTCCCGATGCGGTCAAAACGCTTGGTAATGAAGTGTCTTCGATTGCCTTCAGGTAAAAGCGCACAGTGCTCCATGTGAATACCGGCTGCTGTGGCCATGCGATAATAGATATACTCCATGACACCGAAACCACTGGGGTCACCAAAGGTCTCGCGATTGGCATTGTGCTCGGTGACACCGTCGAACTTCATCAAATAGTGGGTGAACCCTGCAGGCACTGTGGTTTGCCCTGAACGAACTTGCGTGAAGTCGTCGTTAAACGCTAGTACCGCTTTCGGCCGCGCACCACCTGCACTCATTCCAACCGATAACAGCTCCATCATGGCTTGGCGGTCGGCTTGACGGTCAGTTGCGAGGTTGACGGAAAACTGGTCGCGGCTATTCATCACCTCTTGCGCAACCGCAATCAGGCTATCGATTTCAATTTGCTGCGCTTTGTTTAAGAGACTTTTGTTTATGGCCGGCGCATACTCCAGCGCACCCATGCCACGAACGCCGGTATATTGTAGGCGCTGCAGTGGCGTTATGTCCTCTGGTGACTTGCCTTGTGCCGCTACCCAAGCATTCATGACCGCATTGCCAAAATCATCAGGTAAAGAGTCGGCGACTAAGCCCGGTAGTCCTTTAAAGGTTTCAAAGTTCAGTTCAGGAAAGGAATACGGATTCTGTTGTAAGGGCATAGTCAGTGGCGATAACTCGACGCCTCGCTTAATAAAATTGGGGGTATATTGAAAGCTGCCGTAACCTTTCGTGGTGTCAAAGCTTAAAGCGCCGGCATCCTCATCCTGATAGCGAACCGTAACAACTTCCATTACCATTGTTCCATGTCCTCGCTATCGTCGACTTGACCACTTGCTCGTTGGCGCTTTTTCCCTTTGAGTTTTAATATTTCCAGAGGCGATAGATCTTGCTCCGGTAAGAAGTTCTCAAGCTGTTCCGCGACACCAAGCACCTGTAGAATTGCTACAAAAGTTTCCAGCCGCGCATGACCTTTTTCCGCTTCAACAACGGTGCGCCGCGCCACCCCGACTTTTTTGGCAACGTCTTCTTGAGTTAGATTCTTATTGAGGCGAGCTTGCTTGAGTCGTTGACCAAGCTCCGCAAGAATCGCTCCGACAGGCGCCGTCCTGAATCGCATAGTGATACCTTTTCGTTACTTTAACGTCGCTTTTCTCACTTATGATCCTAATTTAGCACATTATTGTGATTTATCAAAGTATTCAAATAATGTTACTAATTACGCTCACTAACAACAGAAAAACATTCAATGTAACTAAATTTATACTTTAATTAATATTTATGCAGCAAGAGAACGCTGACCAAGACGAAAGCACTTGCTTGTTGTTTTTAAAAATTCGGGCTACATTCGCAAATACGCTAGCGAGCACTCTACAAAAATAATAACAAGGAAAATCTTATGGATACCGAAAAATTACGTAATTTACATAAGCTAAAAGAAGATGGAGTTTTAAGTGAGGAGGAGTATCAAGCAGAAAAGAAAAAGCTGCTCGACGATCCTCGCCCTACAGGCTCGGTGCTGAACGCAACCGACAGCCGCGATTACTCCATGTTCATTCACCTGTCGCTTTTACTCGGTTTGGTCTTTCCGTGGATCGGCTTAATCGTACCCATCGTACTCTGGCTGGTGAAGAAAGAAGAGCCGTTCATTGACCAAAACGGTCGTATTGTGGCGAACTGGCTAATTAGCTCAGTCATCTATTCAATCGTCGGCCTCATTTTGGCTGCGGTACTTGTTGGTTTCTTTATCTTGTTGGCACTCGTTATTTGCCACGTTGTCTTTGCCATTATCGGCGCAATGAAAGCGAAGGAAGGCGTGCTTTGGCATTATCCGCTGAGCATTAAGTTCTTCAAAGTTTAATGGTGCAGCCGTTCACAAAACTTTGTTGCCCGCTGAACTGCGAGTCAGTGCTGGTACTTGATGGCAAAACCTGGCGCTGTGACAACGGCCACAGCTTTGATGTGGCCAAGCAGGGTTATGTTAATCTTTTGCCGGTGCAGAACAAGCGCTCGAAGGATCCAGGCGACAGTAAGGCCATGGTGCAGGCACGCGCCGAGTTTCTCGCCAGTGGCTTTTATCAGCCACTGGCAGAGGCACTAACACGCGTTGTTTTACATCAGCCGCCACAGAGCATACTCGACGCCGGCTGTGGTGAGGGTTATTACTTACGTCAGATCTTGGATGCGGCGCAAGCCAGCGGTCTAAGCATGGACGTTGTCGCCCTCGATATTTCCAAATGGGCAGTACAAGCTGCGGCGCGCAGCGACAAGCGTGCGACTTGGCTTGTCGCCTCAAACAATCAAATTCCAATTGCTGCAGGCAGTATCGACGCCCTGCTGTGTGTGTTCGGCTTCCCAGTCGAAGCAGAGTTTGCTCGGGTTCTAGCGCCAAATGGACGCTTGATTATGGTCGATCCCGCCGAGAATCATCTCATTGAGCTAAAACAAGTCATATACACGGACGTAAAAGCTAAGCCGTATCAGTTACCAATTACCGGCGCGAGCTGGCAGTTAACGAGCGAACAGCGCATAACATTCACAGTCACCTTGCCAAGCAACCAAGCTGTTCGTGATCTACTGGTCATGACGCCACATCTTTATCGCGCCAGCAGCGAAGGAAGATCTCGCGCGGAAGCACTTTCCGAGCTGACCGTCACCGTTGATGTTTGGCTGCGTGAGTTTGTTACCCGCGACTAGACGTGGAATTCCGCACAATCAATTCCGGTGTAAACAAGGACTTCAGTTCTTCAATCGGCTTTTGGTACACGGTTTTTAATATCCAACGCGCAGCCATTTGGCCAATTTCCGCCACCGGGTAGTCAATGGTGGTCAGTTTTGGGTAGGTGTAGTGCGAGAAGTTGATGTTATCAAAGCCAATGACAGCTAGCTGTTCTGGAATTTCGATGCCTTCGTCATGGGCAACTGTGATGGCACCCGAAGCCATTTCATCATTGGCGTGGGCACAGCAACAACCTCGGAAGAGCTTGCTGCTGCAGCGGGTGCAGGCGCCCAATTTGCCATTAGCCCAGGCATTACCGACGAGCTTTTAACAGCGGCAAAAGCTGGTGACATGCCTTTGATTCCAGGAATCGCGACTATTTAGCGCTGAACAATGTTCTCTGCGTGGGTGGCTCGTGGATATTGCCCGCCGATGCGATTCGAGCAAAAGACTGGGCGGCGATTGAAAAGCTCGCGAATGAAGCGGTTCAACAACGATAAACTGTTTGTCTAGCGTTCAGCGATCGATTAATCCTTGTCTTGGGGTTACCGAACCAGTTCGACTTCGGTTAAACTTTCGTTAATTTAAGTCTAACGAAATCGAAAATATATGCCTAAATATCTGCAAATTAGTGTCAGCCTTGATGACGCACCCAATCCTATCGAGCGCACACTGCTCATTCCTGCCGAAACGGATTTACATCAACTCCATTACTATCTGCAGTTAGCCATGGGTTGGCAGCTTTCGCACTTGCACATGTTTATTACTGCCAAAGGTAATTTCTCGGACTACGAGGATGACTTCGAACCAGGGGATGAGCTTCTGGAATTTGATGTACCAGTCACCGAAGTTCTTAATGGTAATCATCGTCAAATCAAGTATTTATATGATTATGGTGATGACTGGATGCACACCATTAAGCTCGAAGAAAGTGTCATCCTCCCTGCTGACACCCACGTTAAGCTGCTACACGCGGTAGGTGTTTGTCCTGAGGAAAACAGTGGCGGCGTTCATTACTTACGCAAGAATTCGCAAAAAGTCGACCAAGAGCGCATTCAGTCGCTGTTGCAGCGCTTTTATACCCTGACTGTCCTGCAGGGTTACGGACAACAGCCAGCGTTTATTGCTTGTATGGATGACGAGGAAGTGCCATTTGAGTTTGGCCTAGATGAGGACAATGACTTTTCCGCAGCCGAACTCGCTATGATTGCGGCGTTGCATGAACAGTTTAATCACGATATTTATCACGCAATCAACCAACGTTTTAGCTATGCAACCCTCAATGATTTTAATCGCGACCCCTATGGTCACGAGCCATATCGAATTGCAGCGCCAGCAGATGATATGGCTCGGCAGGCACCCATTCTGCAGGCGTTAACGCCGCTCTTTGATGCCTTTCGAGAAGGGCCAGTGAAATTGACTGCCAGTGGCTATTTACCTGTAAAACTTGTGAAAGCGATCGACGCAAAACTGCACGACCCGCGAATTCCGTTAATTCAAGAGTCACAGTTTGAGAAAGTTACCTCCGAGTCAAAATCAACAGCTGTTGCAGTGCTTCGCCATATAGTGTGCTTAAGCCCATTGGTTAAAGAATATAAAACTAAAATTGAGTTAACCGCAAAAGGTCGCAAATTACTCGAAGCCGACAAGTCTGGCGAAATCTATCTTGCACTTTTGCAGTCAGCATTTCGAAAGTTCAATTGGGGCTTCATTGACTACAGCGACGAGTGCCCGTTACAGCAAAGCGTTGCGGAGGTTATGGTGCTGCAAAGCGCAGTCGCACCTGAGCTCGAGATTATTGACGAAGCTTTCTATGCATCACTAAGCGCGATGATCCCTGCTCTCGACGAAGAACCAGTGACCACCTCGCAATGGACAGCACCGACGCCCAACCATGCGAGGGTACTGCATTTTCGTCGTCGCTATGTTTATATCTTCGGACTCCTTGGCCTATGGACACACAACGCAACTGATAGTCACCTCGCAAGCCTCGAGCCGCGCAGAGTTCAGGTGACCCCTTTGTGCCGAAACTTAATTGTGGAAGACTCATAGCAGCTTTAAACCTGGCCGCACTACAACCAGCCTTTCTGACGGGCGATCCGCGCAGCGTCGATACGATTTGCGGCATTCAATTTGCTAATCGCTTCGGAAAGGTAATTGCGCGCGGTGCAAAATGGCGCACCTTATGCGACACCTGAGCAAGTGCAGAAAAACTATGAAGATCAGTTTGTGCACGTGGCGAAGC
Source organism: Aliidiomarina haloalkalitolerans (assembly GCF_003987315.1). Classification (GTDB taxonomy): domain Bacteria; phylum Pseudomonadota; class Gammaproteobacteria; order Enterobacterales; family Alteromonadaceae; genus Aliidiomarina; species Aliidiomarina haloalkalitolerans. Next base: position 21,766 of record NZ_PIPI01000003.1, on the reverse strand, counting down.
AATACCATCGCTTCGCCTTTGCTGAGCAGTCGCGCCATTTCATCATGGCCGACGCTCCTGAGTGGTTGGTCGCCATGATTCAAGAGTTTATCACCGAGCTTTAATTTGAGTTCCCGTCGGCGACGGATACACTGTCGTTGGCGGTCGCTTTAAGCGTCGCAATGAGACTATCGGAATTATGCATTTCGCCATTGAGCACTAAGTTAATACTGTGCTGTTGACCCGCATCATCGCGCCAAATTAACGCATAGTGTTTGCCAATGCCAAGACCGACAAAGCTGCACCAAAATGGCTTTTCTTTCAAGTCGACGATGCCTGCTCGCGGAACCGTGTGATTACCAGTAAACGAACGGATGGTCAAAGTGTCCTGTGTCAGCTCGTAGCGATCCCAGGCCACACAGCCACCAATCGCCAACTGCGCACCCAGTAAAAAGAGAATGACGTTTAAAGCGGTACCGGTTGGCGCCATATAACCCCAGCCAAAAAGACCGGCTAAGCACGAAAGTGAAATACCGCCCATGACGATCAGCAGGAAAATCGCCGCATACTTACTACCTTTTTGTGAATAAACTTCAAGCACTTCGCCCTTCGTAGATAACTTCACTGGCTCAGGTTTGGCTTGCGTGAATGCGAAGGTATACCAATAGCTCATAAAAAAACCAAAGAAGGTAGCGTTAAAAATAAAAATAGTCGCCATCGTTGGAAGGTTCTCAAGCAAACTGCGCTCAGCTTTTTCTTCGCCAAGAAAAGACGCTGTTGACATAAGACTCATTAGGAACATGAGCGTGGCAAATGTCAGACCAAACCGAAAAAACATGGTGACGAATAGCTTGTAGCGTTCCTGCCGTTGCGACTTGGCATGTACTTCGACGTCGCCAAAGTTGACCACCGCCTGCTCGGCGGCCTTCTCAATCGGCTGACCTGCGGCGACCATATGGTCGGTCGACTCGAGCAAATGGTCTCGAGTTTCTTCAAGCGTTATCTTTCGCACGCCCTGACTACCGACCAGCCGAGCGTCGAGATCCCGCAAATACTGATCAATAGCAGCATTCCCTGTTGCTAAATCACCTGGAAATGTATGCTTCGGAAAGCGTGTTAAGCGATGAAAGTTCATACGTCAGTCCTTCTTAAAAATTGTTCGGTCAAGTAATGCCGAGACTTGCCGCCAAGCTTCAATTTGTTGTTTCAGGTATTGGTGTCCAGATTGCGTGATTTTGTAATATTTCCGCGGCGTACCGCGGTCACCCGGCTGACGATATGACAGGACCAACTCTTTTCGTTCGAGTCGGTGTAACAAGGGGTATAGGGTTGCCTCTTTCACCACATCAGCATCATCCCCTAACTGCTCACGCAACGTCTCTTTTATCCCAAACCCATAATTGGGTTCAGCCAACAACACGTTCAACACCAAGGTGTCGAGCAGTCCTTTATAGATTTGTTCACTCTCGTTTCTGGCCATGGATTCACTTTAGCTATGTTTAATAAGCCTAATGCAATTAACTTTACTAAACAAACCTAAATTGATCAAGATTTCGTGAAAAAATGTCGATAGGCATTGGCTTGGCATTGGCTAGACATTGTTTTTTGGGGTAAATCCACGGAAAAACTAGACGAGTCTGCCACAGTTTTTTGGTATAATTCTTAAGCAGTATGGTCTAAAACTGCAGCGATCATCCATTACCGATTGAAAGGCGGAGAAGTGCTAAAGCCCAGAATCATTGTTCCTCAACGCTTTATTCATCAACAAGCGATTATTCGTGGTGAAGAGTTTGGCGTGCTGTGCTGGAATACACAAAAGCTGACGCAAACACTGAAATTTCAGGTGGCGTTAGCGCGTATTCTGCATCAATTTCCAAGTCTTTTTTTGCTGCTCCAAGAAGCAAAGCTAACCTTAAACAGTGACTGGAAATTGCCGCATTGGTCCTATGCCGTAGCACCGAACATGCAAACTAGCCGTTCAGTGTATGGTGTACTAACTGCTTCGCAAATTGCATTTACCGACGTGCAAACGCGCTTAACCAGCAAGCGTGAAGGCATTTTCGCCACGCACAAAAGCTATATGTTGTCGTATCACCCGCTACCGAATGAACAGTCGTTACTGGTGGTGAATGTGCACGCCATTAACTTTGTCAGCGCCAACTATTTCTTGCGGGAAATGGAGCTGTTACGAGCTGAATTGAATCACCACAACGGTCCACTGATAGTTGCGGGCGACTTTAACGTCTGGAATCGTCAGCGCCGCCTGCATCTGCTGCGTTTTTGTCGCAGCGTCGGTTTGCGCCAAGCCTACATGACTGACGATCACCACATTAAAACCTATCGCACCCACCCACTCGATTTCATTTTCTATCGCGACTTGGTACTGAAAGAAGCGACTGCTATCAACACCACTACAGTGTCAGACCACAACCCTATTTATGCGCGTTTTGCTGTGTGAGCTTTCGCGCTAAAACGTACTCATCCCGGTCGCTTCCATAAAGCGATAGAGCAAGCGGTGTTGTAAGCTGCTTTCGGCAAAGACTTCATAGTTAGCGCTGAACACGCGGCCATCGCGATTGAACCATTGATCGTCGAACCATTCGACTCCTGCGTGCAGTGCTTGCTCGGTTACCGGGCCGCGCAAAATCACACTGGTTTCGAGATTGAGGTTATGGAGGTTACGGCGGGTAAAATTGGTCGACCCCAATAGCATAGTCGCCTGGCCAGTGGCGCTGCGATGCATGAGCCATTTGGCATGGCACTGTTCGCCTTGCGTCGCGCACCAGCGCACTGATACGCCGGCTTGCGCGAGCTCGTGGCCAACCGGGCGATTGGGCACACCATTCTTTTCGCGACCGAATGCGTCTTTGTTCGGATCAAGTAAAACGCGGACACTGACGCCACGCTTTGTGGCTCGTTTGAGCGCTTGTATGACGTGGCGATCGGAAAGATAAAACACCGCAAGGTCGAGGGCTTCATCAGGCTGAGCGGCGTCAATAATATCGACCAGTGCTTGTTCAACTGCGCGTTCGGTGACGACTTGCAGTGTCATGTTTGCTGACGTTGGTGCTGGGCTTGGTACATTTAATGTTACTTCAGGACCACCAGAAAATCCGAGTACAGCCTTCTCACTTTCAAGTAAGTCAAACACTGCAGGGCCGTTAAAGCGCAACGCAACATTACCATGCGCGCTACTGCCATCGTGCGGGTTAGCGCTGGTGACTAAGGCCACGAGTTCAGAGCTGTCGTGCTGGTCGCTAATGATGAGTTTGCGGTGGTTGGCTTTAAAGTTGAACAATGCGAGATAACTACGAATGGACACTCGGCCGTCGCCGAACGGGTTCGGTGCCGTGTTCGCTTCACGATTGCCAAATGGCTGCAACAATAAACGCCAAAGCCCTGAGTATGCGGGATTGCTGTCCCTTAAACGCGCAAGCCGCGTTAACGTCACGTCAATACCCGCTGCTTCTAAACGCTGAAAGTGCTCCGAGACACGACCGCCATAAACGGTATTGAGTGGGTCGGAAATGACGTGAATTTCCATCGTTGGGTATTGCTGCTTCTGGTCAATCAGTGCCTGAGTTAACTCGGCTGAAAGGGGCCGATGATCTTCACTGACTGCACCCTGAAAGTCGTTAAACAGGAACATATCAACCAAGATAAATTGACGTGCATTGGCGATCATGTCGAATACTGCGTCGAAAATTTCCTGCTCGATATAGCGGCTGTCTTCCTCGCTTTCACGACCATAGGTAACGTCGGTGAGAAATGAAACTTGCGTTACCGAGTGCTCAGCGCCAGCTAAATTCAGCCCGGCAGGAAGCGGTTTGTAGGCATGGTACACAGTGGTCGCGAGCCAAATACTCGCAAAACCGAAGAGAACGATTCGAATCAGAGCGCGCTTTTGCATGCCAAGACTTCCATTCTTGTTATTGTTTTCACTAGTGTAATGGAAAATTCTGACGGACACATGATTATTCTGTGCGCAAGAAAACGCCCTCGTCGTGAGGGCGTTCTTCGCTCGTTCGAGGTTTAACGCAAATGTTTGACCATCGTTGCCGCGACCGCATGAGTGAGCTCGGGAGAAAACGTGCCATTGGCTTCGTCTGTTTCTCCGAGTGTGGCGTGATTCGTTACAAAAACCAGTACTTTTTTCATCGTCCCTCCACTTCTAAATTTGGGTGCTTAGGTTACACCTGAGGTTAAGTAGTAGAGAATTCAAGGGTGAAAGGATCAGGTGGTCACCGACCGCTACGAAAATTGACGCCAGCGCAATTCCGTCTATGCTCTATAAGAATCTGATTTTATTGATAATGCTCGAGGTAATAAAAATGGCAAAAAAGCGGAGTTGGCCGGTGACTCAGATCTGGCTGTGTTGTTTAGCGATGGTCATGAGCCTTCCTGTCCACGCGGAAAAAATAGCCTTAGTAGGTGGTCGTTTAATCGACGGAACGGTTGCACCGCCTATGTTACACAGTGTCATTTTGATTGATGATGGCATTATTCAGCAGGTTGGCACCGTAGATTCGCTTCCAGTTCCTGAGGGATATCGTGAGATTAATATGGGCGGCCATGATATTTTGCCCGGCTTATGGGAAAACCACGCCCACTTGATGCTGGTGGGTCATGCAGACTATCCTCACTGGAATGCCACCTACTCTGACCGCTTCGAGTCAGAGATTATGCCCGCGGCAGCTTTGCAATTATTACTTGCAGGCGTCACCAGTGCACGCGACTTGGGTGCACCATTAACAGCGTCGGTGAATGTAAAAGCCGCCATTCGCGAAGGCCGTATTCCGGGACCACACCTGTATACCTCAGGCCCTTTCCTGCAACATGAAGTGGATGCTTGGCAGAAAGGTTATCGTTGGGAAGTGAAAACTGTTCAAGAAGCACGCCTACGAGTTCGGGAACTTCATGAAGCCGGCATGGAAATCGTTAAGCTGATTGACCATGACGATATGGAAATTGAAGTTGCGCGAGCCGTTGTCGAAGAAGCCCATCGGTTAGGAATGAAAGTGGTCGCCCATGCCCACAAACCCAATGAAATTCGCATCGGTGTCGAGATTGGTATCGATAATTTTGAACACACTGGGTTAACCACAGCTCCCGGTTACCCACAGGATGTCCTTGATGCCCTTATAGAGCGCACTGCAACTGGTATTTTTGACGGCTTGTTATTCTGGACACCAACGGTTGAAGGGCTTTGGAACTATTCAAATACTGTTGCTAACCCAACTCGCTTGACTGATCCCTGTTGGGAACGAGGCCTTTCCGATGAAGTGATAGCTGACATTCGAAGCTCTATTCAACACCCTTCGCAGCTTGGCTACATGCAGCTAACCCCGCTCCGTCGCTCGACGTTGAAGAATAAAATTGCGCAATTAAAAGATACGGGCGTGGTTATGTTAATTGGAACTGACAGCGGTATTCCAATGAAATTTCATTGCCAATCTACATGGCAAGAAATGGCATGGTGGGTTGAAGAAATGGAGTTTGATGCTCAGGAGACCATTCGCGCTGCAACGTATTGGCCTGCCGTAATGATGGGTGTTCAAGACCGATTTGGAACCCTACAAGCTGGCAAAGTGGCCGACATTATCGCTGTTCGAGGCGATGTATTGCGCTATATCAATTTGCTGCAAAAAGTGGAGTTTGTCATGAAGGAAGGCACAATTTACAAGCAAGATGGACAAGTGAACGAGTCCGCGCTCTGATTTCAAATCTTCGAAGCGAGCCGACGTGAAAAGATCAGAATTTGTGGGTAGAGGGCGCTGTGGGATTGCGAGTTAGAGCTTCTTCAACTATAGGAATTGCTAAGGGTTGTTCTAATTTAAGAGGGCTAGGAAAAAAAGTAGCAAACGAAGATCCTGAATGAAACGTGAAACGTAAATTACAGCCAACTATTCCTATTTTCGAATTTGTTCGGACATTAGCAGGCAAATTGACATGAAAAAATTCACTGGTTTACTCGCGTTAGCTTTAATCCCTACTTTGTTGTTACAACCGGCACTGGCGCAAGAAGAGCGAACGGCGCTTGTGCCTTTACCGTCACTCGATGACTTCACTCGAGGACAAGACGGCTGGGCGTTCGGCTTAGGCCTTGGTATTGAATATGAAACGGCTTACGAAGGGTCGGACGAATTTGGTTTTGAAGTTGACCCAGCGGGTGCCGTGCAATGGCGTCGCGGCAATGACATCTTCTTCTTTGCCGGCGAAGCATTCGGTTGGCGTGGTTTGCGCAGCGACACTTGGTTGCTGCAAGCGCTGATTGGCTTTGACGAAGGTCGTGAGGAAGGCGACTCGGACAAAGGCAATTTAGACGGCCTTGGTGACGGTGAAGAAGGCCTTGAGTTCGTCTTCGAAGCACGTCGTGCGTTCGACGCTGACTGGCGGAATTGGTTAGTCGGCCGCGTAGTCGCCAGCGAAAACGGTAACCTTGGCCTGTTCGGTGTTGGCCGTCGTTTTGGTGACAAGTTTGACGGCTCAGGCTCAGAAATTAACCTCGTTGCTGTGTTCCACGATAGCGAATTCGCCAATAAGGACTTCGGTATCACCGCCCAACAAGCGGCAGCGTCTGGTTTGCGCGAAACGCGCATGAGCGGCGGCTTCCGTTCGGTCGGTATAGACTACAGCTATCGCCACATTGTGAACAAAAACTGGCAGATTTTCGGCGAAGTTTTGTATGAATATTACAGCCGCGACGTGCGCAACAGCCCAATTGCACGCAGCAACTTCGAAGCTGAAGTCGGTATTGGTTTTCTTTACGTGTTTTAAGATAGTTTAACGTTTAGGCCATACGTTGAATGACTGCTGCAAAGTCCTTCACAACTGAAAGTTGTTGTCGGGCTAGTATTTTAAAGTGGTCGCTAATCGATGGGTGCTCAATCACTTGTTGCCAGAGCGCAAGCGCCAACGGGTGAGCGAGCTCCCAATGTACACGGTCGACTTGTAAGCAAAGGTTGATGTTGCGTGGCTGCGTTGGAAGATCGCCTGCGGATGTGGGCGCAAAGTGCATCGGTAGCATGTCGTAAATAGGCGCTAAATCATAAGGCCTGCCCCGCATATTCAGTACGGACAAGTTCCCTAGATGCATATCCGAGTTAGCTATCAATTGACCAAATGCCCAGGCTATTTTGCTATGTACTAAAGCTTGTTCGGTGACTATATCTGCATTTGCCAGCGCTTGCATGATAACCGGCCAAGGCTGCTCTGCCTTACCAACGAATTCTGCGTCCAAACTGCTGAGCGAAATCACGCCCAAGCGGCCGCCTTCGGTTGTCCGATCAAAACGCTGAGACGCCATAAACGTTCGCTCGTATACCTGAAAAGCTCGGTTTATCGCGGCGATACCAGGAATAGCTTGATTGAGTACGGTCGAGCTGAGGGCTTCCACATGAAGTAGGTCTGCCCAACGGTTTGCGACCGTATCCACCGCTGTCTGCATCACCTGGCCGGTGAATTTGACGATACATTCTGTACCCGCAAGACAAGCAATAAGCTTCGGTTGCTCGCCTTGCGTGGAAGAATCGAAATGCTCACCTCGTGCGATGGCTTCTGCAATCTCAGCAACTTCAGCAGCACTAATAGATACCGACTGAGCCAAATGCAGCCACTGCTTATAAGCCTCTTCCCCGATTAGTAAATTACCAATATTGTCCTGAGGATACCGGGCCAAAACGGACAGGATTTCATCGTCACTCCACGTGCGGGGATCTGCGTTCAGATTCTCGCCTCGAGTTCGCAATAGATTTGCAAATGAGCGACCGAGAAATCCCTGCGGCCGCATATCCGTCAGCCACCACGGTAAAGACTCATAGTAGGTCCACTCCACGCCTTTCAACGATACCTCGTCAGTGGCGTTCTCACGAAAGTACTCAACCAAGTAACCATTGGCAGGAAACACTAAATACAAATGAGCAATTTTATGTGCAGAAGCTGCCGTGTCGACACGATAAATCGGTAGCATATGCGCATCGCCTAGCGCCTTGAGTGGTCGACTGAGGTACCAAAGCGTTGAACGTCCGGCTCCGCTTTTAATGACCCGATCGCCTAATTGATTAAGCTGGCGACTGACTGTGGTCGCATTCACACGCAAGCCAGCAGCGATATCAGCCGACGACATAGGGCCAGAGCGGAGTGTTAAAATTATGTTTTCAGAAATTTTACTCATCGTCGACACCAGGTGTAAAGTGACTAGGACACTCCATATTTGCAGTGATTATTGCAGCGTTTATTTAGAACATTAAAACGTTGTAAATCATCTTATTAGAGAACATATAATCTGTTTTAAGCATATATTATTGCAGTGTTTTTAGCTATTCGTTTATATGTTATAGCACGTGCAGGTTCGGTGAGCTACTTTCTCGCCTTGTTTTTCGTAGGCTTTAAGTGAACGCCGGATAGTTTTCTATTCGGTGTTTTATTTTGGGTGAAATAACTAATTCAATCGATGTTCGCGCCTTGCTTCAATCTGTTTCGCGGGCAAATCTCTACCGAGCACCGGCTGTAGTGCTGCTTGAACCTTTGGCAACAAGACAGCAAATTCTTCCAACAAAGTTTGCTCTGTCACCTCGTCATTAAAAACCAAAGTAACGACTAAGCTTGCCGGAAAGCGCTGGTAATTCACTTCGTGGGTAAGCCACACAAAGCCCGTCAGCTGCGGCTTCATCGTCTCACATACATCGGTTAAACGCCGAATGATTTCATTTTCGAGTTTTTTGTCGGATTTACGCATGGTTTGACGTGTTGAATCTGCTTATTGATTGAAAATTATATTTTATATTATTTTCAATAACTTGGTGTGATTTTTGCTGCTGAGTTTTTTGTTGAACTCACCGATGTACTAACCAGTTGGATTGGGTGATGACTGCGGGTTTACACAAATAAAGCTGTGCGATATTAGCTCCGATGCACCTAATTATTAACTATCCCATTCCGTATCTAAAAGAAATTTACGTAGCTGTCTTTCTTCTCTCATAACGAGCAAAATTAGAACAATGTCATCCTCATTCCTATAAAAAATTCTGCATGGTCTGACATACAGTTCACGGTAAATCGAATTTGGCAGCTCTGGTGGTTCATGCCCGGACTCTGGAAACCGTTCGAGGCGGTCTACAACAGAGAAGATAGCCTTCACAAGGCTAGAAGCAGCTTTGGGTTTATCCAGCGCGATGTACTCCGCAATCTCCTCCAACTGGTCCAGTGCCGAGTGTGTCCAAATTACTTGAGCCACTTCCGCATCCGGTCTCTGGCTTTGCTATGGGAGGTAGTCTTACCCTCCAGAATTGCCCTTTCTCCCTTGGACAATCCCTCTAGCAGCGCCAATCTACGCTGCATAAACTCATAGTCCTGAACATCTACCAGGTAGGCCGATGGCACGCCATGCTCCGTTATCAAGACTGCCTCTTTACTCTCGTGCAAATCGGCCAGAATCTTTGTTGCTCGCCGCTTAAGGTTAGTTACTAGTTCAACTTTCATAGCTCGCCCTCGCAAAGTGTCACTATAGTACCACTTCAAAAAAGTTTAAGCTAACGGGTTCAAATTTTTTAGCGAACGGGCAGTGACGTAGCCGTATAATCACCAATCACCGCTACGTTACTGTCCTAGTGTGGCACGCAGTGACACACGTATTAATCGCTTTGTTAGGTTCTTAACGCCGTACTAAAAAGCACCAAGCGTTATAACCATATTCATGCGCGTCTAAAAGTTCTTTGCTATTTCTCTTGCGTCTGAACCTACAAAACACCCATCTAAAACCCGGCGGAGCCGGTTTGTGTGATATATCACGCATTCAAATTTCCTCGCCCGAAGTGGGAGGCGAACAACGAAACTTGATACTAAATTAGGAATCCACTATTCTAGAAGTGCGAAGACTAGAGGTGTGGGCCTCCCATTCCTTGTTAAAAAGGCGGTGTAAACCGCTTTTTTAATTTTTACCAACCCCTAATGCCTTAATTACTCGCGCGATTTTTTCAGCCTCCACCTCGGTTAGATCAAACGGTACGCCAATCACTTGAACAATTAAATCTTCTCGTAACGGGATCGGGATCGGGTATGTTGATTCTGATTTTGTTAGTTGAGCTACATGATTACTTTGGATTGATTCGTTTTGAGTTTTTTTGATTTTATCCTGACTATTTGACACTACATGTTCTTTTTCGCTTTTCTTTCTCGCAGAGCGCTGGCTTATGCTTGGACGATATGACATAGGAGCATCAGTGTATTTAACGAAGTCACTAACAGCGGATTTCAATCTGCTTCTATATGTTTGAAGACTTGAAGGGGTTAGCTCTTTGCCCTTTAGATTTGCATATCTTTGGCAAATAGAGTCAATATCTATGTTTCTGACATCGCTTTGCTCACTTTCTTCGAGGATGCCGAAAATCCTCGAAGCGGCGTTCCTCCAGTTTTGTGCAGTATTATGTTTTATAAGACCTTTATCGCTTACATAATCAAGAAACTCATGCAGCGAGGATACAGAGTAATTTTGACCGCTCATAGGGACCTCCAACTTTGACCTTAGATTGATAATAATAGATCAATCTAAGGTATGCAACTTTTGTTTAGATTTATTTGATGAATTCTGGGTAATGCTTGACGTCATGACCGTTTAGATACATGTCGCTTCTTAACTATACGAATTAACTAGAGAACCTAACGCCCGGTTCACGCGTCGGTTTGGAGCCGCATAGCGGAGGAAAATCGGCCACCGTGCAGCCGATTGTTAGCTGCTTTGTACGATCAGGCCACTTATATATAGTAGTTCTTCGATTGTCGCGCGATATTCAAGCTTGGATGTTCTAATATCGTCTCTCCGACAATTATACTTAACCCTATGAGCTGACAAATTACCCAACTCACGAAACTTGTCTATATCTTTTTTTACGTCACCTGATATTTTTATTTCTGGCCTAGAGATAGCCTTATTAATGAGTGTTTTTAAATTTTGGTAGCTTCCTTCATCGTCTTTTGCATCCTCATCAATTCCTGCCTTCTCAAAAGCATGAATTAGCAACACTTCTAACAACCTGCGCATCATTAGGCTGCAAGCATCAAATAGATTATTCTCATAACTTGCGTTTATTTGCTGAGTCAGCTTTATGAGATAGGGCCGTCTAGTTTCCTGGAGAAGAATTTCTGGCAGTATCGAGTCATCAGAAACAATCTCTTCTGCTTCATTTATATCAGGATAGGCCTCTCTAAGCTGCTCTAGTCTTTTAACTGAAAGCCTGTATGTGTCTTTAATTGAGCCTTTAACAAAGGCTTTTGACTTAATGATTTTGTTCTTCAACCGGCTTTGATTTGGTTTTGCGAAGCCCAGGGCAAAGATAAACGATGAAACATCCCCCACTGTAAATTCGGACTCTTGCTTGTTCTCTGAAAGGAAGTACGCAAGTAGTTCCACTTTCTCAAGTTCCGTTTTTTCCGATAGGGTGGCCAACTTAGAAAAGTGCTCAATCTTCATGATTCAGGAAGCGTATCAGATACGAATATTTCACCAGCACGGGTAAGGTGCCACTTAGTACTATCTGCTGCGTTAGCTTCAAATAAGTCCCTCTTATTCTTTTCGTTAATCATGATCTGGCGCAGATGATTTGGGCGTTTTATTTTAAGCATCTTGTACGCATATTCAATTTGCCCTTCAGAAAAACTGTCTTCACCCAATTTCTCGGTGATGTAATGACCGATAACCGCAATAATATTGCCGTTACCTGTTCCAGGCTTCTTCTCCTCCATGTAAACCTCCAGTGACGGGATATCCCCTCCACCGTGAATATCAAACCTTTCCATTGAGACTTTAGGTGCAGATTTTTTACCTGCACCGGCTTTAGGCGTTGCAGATTTTTTAGCCTGTGCCTTTTTGGGCGCTGGTGCTTTGGATTTCTGATATTGCTGTTGTGGTGTTTCAGGTCTTGGCGGCGTCTTGAGCAGTTCCTTGAACTCATCAAGGTAGCCGCGCACAAATGATTCGCTGCCCTCAAGCTCGATAGTTCCTTCCTTTATACTGATTTTTGCTTTTGTTGATTCACCCACTTGCAGGTCTCCTTAGAGTGATCGATCTTGTTGTGACAGCTAACGCTCAGGCTCACAGGGCGCCGCGCTTTTTGCGGCGCTCCTTGTGAAGTCCCTTGTTATGCCATTTACAGTTTATAATTGAGCCGCTCAAGTTCGGACCTCACTGGCGTAACAATCTCTTTCGGTGCTTTTTGAATATATTCCAAGGCATTCTCTTTAGCGGATTTAGGTAAGCGTCGGAGATAACCAAGGGCATTATCGATAGAAAAGTCCATGCTTGTTTGCTCTTTGAATTGAGAAGGCAGAGCAGTCCATACAGCGGCATCATAGTCATATTTTTTGCACCAAGCTTGGATGTTTTCAAGTACATCTATTTGATCATTAAACTCTTTTCTTGAATTATTGTTATTCGATACCTCGATAAATCCTATTCTCTTTCTTACGGTTCCCTCTCTATCTCTCAGGTCTGCGATTGCATCACCAAGGTCGCTGCGCTTACTTTGAGCAGAATATGTGTTTACTACTGCACCGTTATCAGGATCAATTACCAAAGTAAGACGCCCATCTTTTGAAACACGAGAGAACTCGATATTTAGCTCTGGTCCTGAGTTATCCCAGTCACCTTTAATCGGCAATGTCCTTAGATCCCATACCAATGATCCCCACGCGATAATTGCTATTTTCATCAATCTCCACCTAAGGCATAACGCTTTGCTCACCGGAAAATTAGGAGCGCAGCGAGTAATTTTTCCGCGTGCAGCAACTTGTTATGCGATTACTGCATTAATTCGTTTATATCTCTGGTCAAACGCCTCTTTGCCGCCTTCCATCACTCGGCATATCTGATTCCGTATGGAAGACTCTTGGAGTCCACCCTGTGCCACGATTCGGGTCTGCCCTGACCTTACATCAAGGGCGATGACATTTTCCGCATCACCGTTCACGACGATGTTGGCGTTGTGCGTGACCACCAAAACCTGTCGCCTCTGTTTGATCTCCCGAAGTTGCGTCACGATCAGGTCATAGATCAAGTGGTTGTCGAGATCATCTTCTGGCTGGTCAAGCACCAGAGGCTCATCACCATACGAAAGTATAAAGGCAAGGAGGGCTGCGGTCTTTTGCCCAGGTGATCCCTGTTCAACAGGTTTGAAGCTCTCGCCATCCTTGAGACTGTACCTAACATCCAGCGAGTCATCGGGAAACCAGCACCAGATTCGATCTATTTGCTCGGGGGTCAATCCTTGAATGTGAGAGACAAAACGTCGATCTTTGGCTGCATCCACCGCCGTTGTATCGTTTGCATGAATGGCGAGCAGCGATGATTTCAATGCTGCAATTTTTTCGTCCATGGTATTGGAAGAGTTCTGCGTTAGTGTGGCCAGTAGGCCCTCATCCCCGTCGACCACGCCGATGTCGCGATCAAAGCCGCCATTGCCCCGATCGATTAGGTTACGGAACTCTTCCTCAACCGTGAGCTTGTTTCCAAATGGGATAACATTGATCTGTACATATGAGTTGCCAACGAGGGTAGCCTTGAGAAAATCCTCGCGAAGCATGGTTATCTTGGCCCGATGCTCATGGAGCTTGACCAAGCACTCTTCAGCGCCCTTCTGATACTGCACAAGAGCTTCTCTCTTCTTACTGAACCCCTTGAGCTTCTCCTCGAGATCTTGCCGCTGTTTAACCAGAAGACCATATCCGGAAGGATCGCCCGCACCTGCTGCGCTGAGTTGACCGAGGAGGTCGGTGTATTCCTGGTTCGCTGTTGTAATTTTTTTCGATATTTTAAGATCTGGCCGGGCTTGATTCCATGCGCTCTTCGCATCATCAATCCGCTGCGCGATTGAATTCATCTCACTCTGAAGTGTCTCAAAGGTCGCACGGATGTCCGCTGCAGCGTCGATCAGCTCTTTATCATCTGCAACCTCAACATTGAAATGCTGTGAATCTAATTCTGGTGGCAACAGGCTTCCTGAAATATCCCGGACCTGTTTAGCGGAACCTTCCCAAAGCTTTTCCCAAGAGTCGATGGACTTGCTCTGGTTTTGTCTGAGCTGGTAAGCCTTAAGGACATCCGCGTGACCTGCCTTTTCAAATACCTCGAGCTTGCGTTTGACGTCCTCAAGCTGCCCCTTGATTACCGATTCTTCCTGAAGGCCAGACTGGACTTCACGCTCCTGGGCGCGAATAGAGAGATATTTGGAAACCAGTTCGTCCCATTCAAGTTGCCAATCACGATGATTGACCGCCGGGGCATCATCGACGACTTGCAACAGCGCCTGGGGATGCTTCGCCAGCTCGAAAATCTGCTTCTGGCTGTAAATTCTGACGGGGAATCGTTGTGCTATGTCTCCCTCGGAAGCGCTCCAGGTTCCGGGAGCGGACTCTTCCTCTATGGCATATTTGCTTTCGGCGTTAGACCAGGTGATTCGAAAACGGCCGCCGTCTTTTCGAAAACCGACCGTGATGTTCGTGGAATCCGTTAAGAGTCCTTCATCCTGACGGCTGCCCGAGGTTTGGCTGTACTTAGCGAATTCCTTTTCCAGATTTCTAGGTATCTCTCCCTTCCGTTTGAGAGCAATCCGGAGGAACTCCAACGAAGTCGATTTTCCGGTGCCTCGACCACCAATGATGGTGTTGAGCCAAGGGTTCAGTTGGCAGAAAAAGGATTGACCTCTGCCCAGGTACTTCGCGTCGTCAACCACGATGCTTTCGATGGCAAGTTGCCCATGGGTATTGGGGTCACCGGTGAAACGGTCCGAACGCTTCAGAGAGAGAGCACCATCAATGAGTGCCAGCCGCAATCCGTCATAGGATGGCTCCGACATTTTTACCCAGGTAAAGTGACTCCCAGGGTAGCGTTGACCGTCCGTTCCGGATGGATGATGGGAATCGGTTCCAATAACTTCCGCCCATTGCAAATTCTTGCCGATGTAGAGCTGCGGCTTTACCTGCGCAAGGTCCGTGACCTCCATGGCAAATACATTCTTGTTGTCGAGAACCTGCTCAAGTGTGTTTCCGGAACAAACTGTAAAAAGTCCGTTGGCCTGATCGACATGAGCAGGGATCGCCAACCCGCCAGATCTTGCTATTTCGTCAATTACCTCAACAGCAGAGCATTCAGTGCAGCCGTCGCTTCTTCCTTTGGTGGCTCGATACCTCACAGCGCCGAGAAGAGAATCAATGTCCGAGGTGGTCTTTTCTGTGCCGAAAATAGCCAGAATATGGATATTCCCCTGAACGGTAATCTCGACGCCGGGGAACAGATAGAGCGGTCGATAGTCCGGATGGCCTTCGGATGACAACTCTAGGAGTGCCTGCTTTAGTGGATCAATCCAGGCACCTGAATTGTGATCCGTCACCGCGACGCAATCGATGCCTTGCCGCATGTAGTTGAGAAGCCAATTCTTATGGGATATCTGTTTATGCAGGGCCTGGTCCGGGCCTTTCCCATAATCATCCGAGACCGGAGTATGATTGTGAAAGTCGAACTTCCACCACCGTGAGCCAATCCAATTCATCTATACCGTTCCTGTTCTTTTCGCATAACATTTGTATACAGCGCAAGCACACTTTCTCAATGCTTCACTGAAGTATTTATGGCAGCAGGCGAATGATTTAGCGAAGATTTCTAGCGGAGGAGGCTCTTTCCCTGAGAAAACAAACTGAGCGTGCTCGTTTTGCTGTAATACTGCGCTGTACATCCATCACTACGCGTTGTTTAACTGACATTACAAGATTACAGCGGATTGGGCAAATTTTAATCAGCAACCCTATACCGCGTACTCCGGCCTCCGCCGGGAAGTTTTTCCAGAACTCCTTGTTCAACCATATCACTCAAATGTCGGGTAGCGGTCGCTTTGCTTACTTTGGCGACGCGCAGATATTGGGTCGCGTTGATACCGTGTTCGAAATCACCATCTAACAAACGATTGAGCACTTTACGCTGTGGCTCTAACAACACTTTGTCGGCGTGCTTTGCCCAGAACTTGGTTTTGAACATGGTTCTGTCGACCTTCGCCAACGCGCCCTCGACCGAGAGAGTGAGTGTCTTAACGAACCAAACGAGCCAATCGGTGATATCAATACCGTGCTTTTGCGCGTGCTCAAGCACATCGTAATAGGCGTTTCGATGCGCAAGAATCGCCTCGGACATAGCAAACAATCGAATGCTGTTCTGGTCGGCCTGTGCCAGGGCACGGTCTGTGAGAGCACGAGTTATTCGCCCGTTACCGTCTTCGAATGGGTGAATTGTCACAAACCAAAGATGCGTGATGCCGGCGCGAAGAAGAGGATCTAGGTCGGTTGTTGCTGAGTCGTTAAACCAATCTACGAAACGCTTTAATTCATGTTCTAGCACGGATTTCGATGGCGCTTCAAAATGCACTTTGGGTCGATGCAGGGGGCCTGAAACGATTTGCATGGTTGTACTACCGCGCAGTTCACCTGGTTGCACTTTTTGCATTAATGACTCTGAGCCTTGAGACAACCACAAATGCCATTGCAACAAGGTTTCCCGTGACAATGGTTGCTGCCAAGAGGTAACGGCATCACGCATTAAGTTCGCCAAACCTTCGCTTTGCTGAGAGACGCTGACAGGATTCTGATCATCAATCCCCAGCTGTCGTGCAAGTGAAGAGCGAACACCATACACATCTACTTTTTCGCCCTCAATTGCAGACGAGGCGACAATATTGGCTAGCAACGCGTCCAGCGTAAACTCTTCGAAGCCTGCAACCGATGCCATGCGTCCCTTAAGCTGACCAAGGTGATCATAGGCACGACGAAGCAACGGCTGGAGCCGAGAATCCTGCCACTCAAACGCTGGCCACTTAGGGTGTTGCCAAAGCCATTGTTGCGATTGTGCTTCAAAGTCTGCCATTGTTGTTCCGCTCGATTTACCAATGATTAGCCAATAGTGAGCCGTTCTTGAGCCGAAAACCGCCCTTATTCGGCTCACTATATGAGCCAAATAATAGATCGTATTGGCTCATTGTGCAATTAAGCGGCAAATTTTCGGCGTTGTCGGGCATACCCGACAATGTTTTTAACGAATGAAATCTATACGAAGTTCGTTCTGAATGGTGTAGTGGCCTTGCTGGAAGCCGCACGCGCACATATTAAATGGATACAATAATAGCCAATATAGGTCTTTTAGAGCTATAATGGATACCATTGTATCCAATGAGTTATTGCGAATGAATTTAACCTTACTTGATGATACCGATGTAAGCCAAGCCTATGCCGGTTATTTGCGTGAGTTACGCGAACGCGCAAAACTGTCACGAGCGGCATTGGCAGAGCGAAGCTGTGTACCTACGGCTACCATTAAGAAGTTTGAGTTAACAGGGCAAATTTCGTTCCGCCAACTGCTCTTGCTTTGGCAGACCCTCGACTCATTGGATAGGCTTTATCAGCTTACTCAACCTAACAAAGAACGCGCTGCTATGCCCTCGAGTATTGATGAGGTGCTAAAAGATGAAGTTTAAACCTATTCAGAAACTCACCGTGACCCGCACGTTAAGCTCGGGTGAGCAGGTGGGTATGGCAAGGCGCCGCCAATGAAGGTGATGCAAAAACTAGCGGCCAGTGCTGGCTATGGAAGTTGGAATGATGCAAGGCAAGTTATTGCAGAAGTTGCTGAAGCCATCAGCCAATTTACTTATCTTGCCCAGCAACAAGGAATCCGTAAAACAACAGTATCTGTGATTAGTAAAACACTGAATCAGCGCAAGCAGGAAAATGCAGTGCTTTTTCAGGGCAGTTGAAGGCTTTAAAGTGCATAAGCTAACTCCTGAAAAATAAATCCTAACAAAAAAGGATTTATTGCGTTTATCCCCGCCGTTTACTAAAAATCCTTCTAGGCAGTGATTTTATTGAAATAGTAGGCTAGAATTAATTAAATCACTCTTTAATAGGATTTAACTATGGCGCGTCGTGTTGTTGTTACTCCTCAACCTGATCTTTCCCAACCGGCAGATATGGCTCTGCTAGGTGCTGTTATTCGTCACCGAAGAACTAGTTTGAAGCTGACCTTGGAGGACGCAGCAGCGCTCTGTGGAATATCCAAGCAAGCCTACAACAATATTGAACTAGGCTCTGAAAACGTGAAAGTTGAAACGCTGTTCAAAGTGCTCACAGCATTTGGTATTTCACTACGCGTGAACGCTCCAGCATTCACAGAAACAGATTCTGATATAGGTAGTGCAAGCGATGACTGGCTCTGAAACAGCACCACAGATCACGATTTACGCGCAACAGCACCCAGTTGGGACACTGACGTTTCCACAACCACAACTCTGTGAATTTCACTATACCGAAACTTGGGTGCGGACGGGCTACCCCATTTCCCCACATATCTCTTTTTCAGGCGAATTCTCACCGCAATCCGTGGTGCGTTATATTCGTAACCTATTTCCTGAAGGGAGTGCGTTTGATCGTCTTTTAGAAACAGAGAACCTCTCGAGAACTAATATCTACGCGATTTTGCAAGCAATTGGGAATGATACAGCAGGGATGCTTACGTTTTCGCCAAACGTTAGAAACGAAGGAGTGCCAGATCTTCGACATGTCACTCACGATGAACTTGCGGATCGCTTACGCAACCAGAAAGACATGACCTACTGGGATGGTAAGTACCGTCTTTCACTTGCCGGGGTTCAGAATAAACTGAATGTATTTATCAATGACCAAGACGAGATGTTCCTCGCTAGTGGCGTTTACGCGAGTACCCATATCCTTAAGTTTGCATCCGCCAAATACCCATCGATTGTTGTCAATGAGCTCTTCTGTATGCGCCTTGCTAATGCCGTAGAGCTGCCTGCAGCGCCCGTGAGCTTGCGAAAGTTTGATGAGTTCACCGCACTTCTCGTTGAGCGTTTCGATAGAAAAACCAAGCCAAACGGTGTACAAAAGCGACATATTATTGATGGCTGCCAAGCACTCGACATGCCCCCAGAAAATAAGTACGAGCAAAACTTTGGCAGTAGCCGCGATGTGCAACATATTCGTGATGGTGTGAGCTTACCCAAGCTATTCCAGTTTGCTAAAAGCACATCAGTGCCCATACAAAGCCGCCAACACATGATTGATTGGGTAATATTTAATTTAATCATTGGGAACAGCGACGCTCATGGCAAAAACATTAGCTTCTATATAGGTAAACGAGAAGGAATTACGCTTGCCCCATTTTATGATTTGGTAAGCGTTGTATACGAAGCTCAGCAAGAACCAAAACTAGACACCAACCTGGCGATGGCCATTGGCGATAATTTCGATATCACCCACATTACTGGGTACGATTTACTCTCACTTGCGCAGGACGTATCGGTTGATGCGAGCTATCTGCAGCGACGCATTAAACGCCTTTGCCAGCTTGTTATTTCTCGTGCTGAAAAACTAGATTTTTCTGAGGAGAATTTAAATGAAGAGCAAGTTGCGCATGTAAAAGCGCTAGAAAAACTCGTTCTGAATGGCGCAGAGTCCTTGCTGGAAGCAGCAGATTTGTTTGAACAGGTACGGCGAGAAGCGCTTTGATGTCGGAACCAGAACCGCTTCTATCCCTAATTTTGAAGCAAGTTATCCCTGAACCACTGTTTGTGGTAAATACTGCGTGAAATACAAAGGCATCACGATATTGGTTTGCTCTAATGTGGATGAGCCTTGTGTGCCCGTTAACTTAAAGGTTTTACTTGGAGTACATTTTTCAACGTAGGATGCCAACGATTTTGCTTTTGTACGCTTACCACTTTTAACTTCGACAGGGATAATATCGCCTTCATCGGTTGCTAAAATAAATTCAATTTCAGCGCGTGCGTCATGCCATGAGTAGCTTGGATGAAGACCAATAGCAGTAAGTTCTTGCTGCACAAAGTTTTCTGCAACATAGCCTTTGTATTCATAGCGTTGTGCCTTAATCTCTTTATAACTGCTACCTAGCATATGATTAAGCAACCCCACATCAAACAGAAAAAGTTTAACCATATTTTCTTTTTTATAGGCCGCCAGCGGAGCTTTCGGCAATCCTTCAACAGGATAGTTTGGCAACGCTAAACGGCAGCAGCTCAGCCAATGGATCGCGGTTCCATAATCGCTATAACGAGATTTACGCTTATGCACATGTTTAAATTTAAAGCGTTTAACCGAATCATCGCTCACCAGTGATAGCTGCGCTGGAATACTATTAAAAACCGACTCAATCAGTGTTGCATCAACTTTGCCCGCGTATTTACCAAAATCGCGGCGATATCCTTCAATTAAATCGGCATGAATTTTAGTAACCTTTTCTACACGCTCTAGAATGCTTGAATCCTTAAACCGATACCAAGCAGAAACGGCTTCCGGCATACCGCCGGTAAAAAAGTAGTCTGTTAGTTTATCCATCAATTTAGTGTGCACCGCCGGTGTGCTTGCTTGACTATCAAATGCTTTGATCAGTGCTCGCTCGTTGGAAGCGTAAATAAATTCTTGGAAGGTCAGTGGTCGTAAATTGTATTGTTCAACTCTCCCCACAGGGAAGGTGTTGAGCAAACCAATATTTGAGCCGCTAGCTGCAACAAAATAGGAGGGAGCTTTTTCAGCGAAATACTTTAATGAGGTAACAGCACGCTCACATTCACCAATTTCATCTAGTATCAGTAGATCAGTTTCGGGGTTGAACACTTGGTTGGTTAACAGCTCAATGTTCATGAGTAGATCGTCAGGTGACAGCGACCCATCGAATGCTTCTTTGTAGGCGGGATTTTCAAGAAAATCGATACGAAGAACGTTAGTAAATGCGCTACCAAACAACTCTTGCAGCAGATACGTTTTACCCGTTTGCCTTGCGCCATCGATCAATAATGGCTTGCGTACAGGTTGATTTTTCCATGCCATTAAGGCGTTGAGTAAGTTGCGGTGCATTGTTATTTCCCGCCCATTAAGATTGTTAACGGCCTATAGTACAGCTCACTATACACTTTTACGCGCAGAAAAGTGTATAATTTTACATTTTTATGCGCGTAAAACAGTTGATGGCGCTGCTAGGTCAGCTAGGTATAAGATTGTTGAAAGTTTTGAGGGTTCTACTCAGTGCGTATTTCGGTGATTCCGAACAGCGATTCCGGAGTTATCCGATCACCTGTTAGCCGTTCTTTTTCATAACCCCCTTTTTACGCTAAGCGATCGGATTGGTCTAGTTTTCTCATTGATTCTCCTGTCAGTTCGATTCGGTGACTGTTGTGCAATAAGCGGTCAAGTAAGGCGTCGGCAATGGTTGGACTGGGGATCAGTTTGTACCACTCGCTGGTGGGGATTTGACTGGCGATGATAGTGCTGGACTGTTGGTAGCGTATTTCCATCACATCAAGCAGGTTGTTCGCCTGACGCGCACTTAACTTCTCCATGCCCCAGTCATCAATGACAAGGAGTTTACGCTTCGCTAAGGTATTCAACTGCTGTCGGTAAGAGCCGTCAGCATGTCCAACGTGTAACTCATCCAACAGCTCTCCGAGTCGGTAATAACGGGCACTGTGATGTTGCTCACAGGCCTGCGTGGCCAGCGCACAAGCTAGGTGGGTTTTACCACAGCCCGTTGCCCCAGTAATGATAATATTCTGGTTGTAGTGCAGGTATTGTCCGCTCAATAGCGTTGCTACTTTTTCTTTCTTGAGCCCACGGCCGCTGCGGTAATCGATACCGCTCGGGCGAGCATCGAAGCGCAGCTTTGCCTGGCGAGTTAGTCGCTTTACTTTGGTGTTGTCACGGCACAGTATTTCGTGCGTGGCAAGTA
>NZ_PIPI01000029.1 GCF_003987315.1 Aliidiomarina haloalkalitolerans | reverse complement strand
GCTAAAGAGGCAAGCGGCAGGACACTGTTTTGGGTTGTATGGTTAAGTGATTAAGCGTACACGGTGGATGCCTAGGCAGTTGGAGGCGATGAAGGACGTACTAACTTGCGATAAGCCATGATGAGCCAGTAAGAGGCGCATGAGTCATGGATTTCCGAATGGGGAAACCCAGTGTGCTTGCACACTATCCTGCACTGAATACATAGGTGTAGGAGGCGAACGAGGGGAACTGAAACATCTAAGTACCCTTAGGAACAGAAATCAACCGAGATTCCCTTAGTAGCGGCGAGCGAACGGGGAGCAGCCCTTAAGCTGCATCAGATTTAGTGGAAGGCTCTGGAAAGTGCCACGATAGAGGGTGATAGTCCCGTACACGACGAATCTTTTGCAGTGAAAACGAGTAGGTCGGGACACGTGTTATCTTGACTGAATATGGGGGGACCATCCTCCAAGGCTAAATACTCCCAACTGACCGATAGTGAACCAGTACCGTGAGGGAAAGGCGAAAAGAACCCCTGTGAGGGGAGTGAAATAGAACCTGAAACCGTGTACGTACAAGCAGTAGGAGC
>NZ_PIPI01000028.1 GCF_003987315.1 Aliidiomarina haloalkalitolerans | reverse complement strand
GGTTACACCGGCCACACCATGGTGAACGACCTGAACCTCATTCACATGGGTGGGCGCACTTACAACCCGGTGCTGGGGCGCTTTATGCAGGCGGACCCGTTTATTCAGGCGGGCGCAAACCTGCAGAACTACAACCGCTACAGCTATGTGCTGAATAACCCGCTGAGTTATACGGATCCGAGCGGGTATTTGTTTAAGCGATTGAATAAGGCCTTTGGTAGTTTTGCGCCTTTTGTGGGTATGGCTGCGGCAGTTTTCCTTGGGGGCGCGGGAGGGTTTTTCGTTAACATAGGTATTGAAGTCGGTGCCTCGCAGGTATTTGCCGGATTCATTGCAGGTGGAGTTGCCACCGGGAACCTCAGAGGGGCGGCGGTTGGCGCGATTAGTGGTGCAATGTTCCATTCCTTTAGCGGCATGGCAGCATCACCCACCAGAGCCTTTGTGAGTGGTGTCGGCGGCGGATTTACAAGCATGCTCGGCGGTGGCGCGTTCCACCATGGCTTTGTCAGTGCGGGAATGGGGCAAGTAGCAAACAATGCCGGCGGAGACCTAGCCACAAGCGTGATTTTAGGGGGCACTGCGTCGCAGGTTGTCGGCGGTAAGTTTGC
>NZ_PIPI01000027.1 GCF_003987315.1 Aliidiomarina haloalkalitolerans | reverse complement strand
GTGACTGCTCCCCGCCCTAAGCGCTAAAGCGCCACGGGCGAGGCTTCCAACTTCTCAGGCAGCAACTGGTACGTGACCAGATTGACGCTTGCCTCCATTGGCAGAAACCGACAGTCCTGCGGCCTTTAATTTTAAAATGCCTTGCGCCTTGATATTTAAGGCTGCATTGATGTCCCTATCATGCTGTGTTGAACAGGCTGGACAGTGCCAATCACGCACGTTCAGCGACAATTCTTCCAGCTTGTGTCCACAGCAAGAGCAGGTTTTAGAGCTAGCAAACCATTGATCAATTTTAATCAGATGCTTGCCTTGCTCTTTGGACTTGTATTCCAGCTTTTGGATCAAGCCTGACCAACTCGCATCGGCAATGTGCTTGGCCAATTTCCTGTTCTTCAGCATGTTTTTGACTTTCAGTGTCTCGACAATCACCGCTTGGCTTTCGTCAATGAGTTGTCGAGACAGCTTGTGCTGAAAATCAGCACGAGCATTCGCCAGACGCTGATGCGCCTTAGCGAGTTTAAGTCGGGCTTTTGCACGACCTTTGCTACCTTTCTTGCAGCGTGATAAGGCTTTTTGTTTTCGGCGCAGATTGGCACTGGCTTTCTTCAAAAAGCGTGGATTCGGTTTTTTC
>NZ_PIPI01000026.1 GCF_003987315.1 Aliidiomarina haloalkalitolerans | reverse complement strand
TCTGCAGGTTTGCGCCCGCCTGAATAAACGGGTCCGCCTGCATAAAGCGCCCCAGCACCGGGTTGTAAGTGCGCCCACCCATGTGAATGAGGTTCAGGTCGTTCACCATGGTGTGGCCGGTGTAACCTTGCGACTGGCCTAAACCTTGCCCGAGAACTCCAACGCTCTCGGCTCTAGTGTAACTGCAATCATGGTTTGTTCACTTCAAAATCCTCGGGCTCAGGCGGTGGCATGGGGTCATCCAATCCCTCTACTTCGGCTGGGAATATATAATCGACATCGACCAAACATCCCAAGGGTTGCTCTCTCAAGCGCACCTTCAGAAAAGGCGGACACTCATCGCGCACACGGAATGTTCCCCTAATACCAATGTATCGATACTGCATATGGTCAGGTCTGTACTCAAGAGAAGTACAGAAGGTCACCATCTCATACACCCGAATCGCACGCATCGTCGACTCATCGTGCATAACCATGCCACAAAACTCATAAGGTGGTTCCGATTGGCCCAAATCGCTTGGGTCAATTCGCACGTAACCAATCAACCCCACTTCCTGTCCCGAGTATGCATCGGGATTTACATTAAGCCTAAGAAAAGACGTGTACTCAAAAGACTTCGTAGGAAAAGCCACTCCCATAAAGAATAATGCTGCCGAGCTCAGTAAAAATTTACGCATTAACAATCTCCTTCACGACGTAAGTTGCACATGTGGAGCCGAGTATTGCCATCGCTAATCGGCAGGTCAGACGCCCTGAATCCATTCACATCAAACCGCCACAGGGAGCCCCCATGATGGGTCG
>NZ_PIPI01000025.1 GCF_003987315.1 Aliidiomarina haloalkalitolerans | reverse complement strand
CATTAACAATCTCCTTCACGACGTAAGTTGCACATGTGGAGCCGAGTATTGCCATCGCTAATCGGCAGGTCAGACGCCCTGAATCCATTCACATCAAACCGCCACAGGGAGCCCCCATGATGGGTCGTGGAAGTGTAGCCAAATGTAAGCTTTTGGTCTAAGTCTACTTGAATATCATCCAACGAAGGCCGCCAGTAAACGCCCTCATGTCTGCCATGGGAATGCCATGACGAGTGCGGTTGCGCTCTCCCCACTCTGACAAGATTAATACTATTGGTCATGTAGTCAGTCTGCAAAGCCCCAATGAAAAACTCATCTCCCGTCTGGTAAATATAAGCTCCTACCTCAACATCAATCGTTAGTTTCGAGTGAACATTCTCATGCAGCCAATTAGCAGCGTCGTCACTACTCTTAAAGCGACCTGACTGCGCAACTTTGTCCTTTAGCTCTCTGAATTGCGGCTCAAAAGCTTCTCTCTGCTCGTCGGTTAGTGATACCGAACCACTCGAACGACGATACTGACTGCGGTTTCCTCCTTCACTCAGTATCTGCGCAAACGCCCCTGAGGTTGCCCCATTCGCAAACTTACCACCTACTAGGTGGGATACGGTTCCACCAACAATGGCAGACATCAATATGTTTCCAGTTGGGCTTCCTCCATTACCCCCTAAGGAGCTTGCACCTGCGCTCACAAATCCGTGACTAAACTTACCGCCTTGCACGGAGCTCGCGGCACCGCCAATAATCCCCCTCGACATGAAGCTTCCAAATCCCTTTAATTCACCAAGGCTTTTCCCCATGCCTGCAGTTAACCCACCGACTATCGCTCCGCGTAAGTGTCCGGTGGCAATACCACCTGCTATAAACCCCTTAAGCATAGTTGCTCCTATGGGTTGTGCACCAGGAATAATCATCACAGCCATCGCCAGTAGCGGGGTGAATCTGCCGAACTTGGTGTTTAGCTTCTTAAACAAATACCCACTCGGGTC
>NZ_PIPI01000024.1 GCF_003987315.1 Aliidiomarina haloalkalitolerans | reverse complement strand
ATGTGAAGCGTATCTAATTACTTGA
Organism: Aliidiomarina haloalkalitolerans; assembly: GCF_003987315.1. Taxonomy (GTDB): domain Bacteria; phylum Pseudomonadota; class Gammaproteobacteria; order Enterobacterales; family Alteromonadaceae; genus Aliidiomarina; species Aliidiomarina haloalkalitolerans. The sequence goes on along the minus strand of NZ_PIPI01000024.1, from coordinate 1,063 downwards.
TGATTTTAGATACTACGCCTGCACCTACGGTACGGCCACCTTCACGGATTGCGAAACGCAAACCTTCGTCCATCGCGATTGGCGCGATCAACTGAACAACAAACTTCAGGTTGTCACCAGGCATAACCATTTCTACGCCTTCTGGTAACTCAACTGAACCAGTTACGTCCGTAGTACGGAAGTAGAACTGTGGACGGTAGCCTTTGAAGAATGGCGTATGACGGCCACCTTCTTCTTTGCTCAGTACGTATACTTCTGCTTCGAAGTCAGTGTGTGGCGTGATTGAACCTGGCTTAGCAAGTACTTGACCACGTTGTACGTCTTCACGCTTAGTACCACGTAACAAGGCACCAATGTTCTCACCTGCACGACCTTCGTCAAGCAACTTACGGAACATCTCAACACCAGTTACAGTTGTCTTCGTGGTTTCTTTCAAACCAACGATAGCAACTTCGTCACCAGTGTTCACGATACCACGCTCAACACGACCGGTTACTACAGTACCACGACCTGAGATTGAGAATACGTCTTCGATTGGCATCAAGAACGGCTTGTCGATGTCACGCTCTGGCTCTGGGATGTACGAGTCTAAAGCTTCTGCTAGCTCAAGAATCTTCTTCTCCCACTGCTCGTCGCCTTCCAATGCTTTCAATGCTGAACCTTGGATGACTGGCAAGTCGTCACCTGGGAAGTCGTACTCAGAAAGAAGTTCACGAACTTCCATCTCAACCAACTCTAACAACTCTTCGTCGTCTACCATGTCGCACTTGTTCATGAACACAACGATGAATGGTACGCCTACCTGACGTGACAACAAGATGTGCTCACGTGTTTGTGGCATAGGGCCGTCAGTAGAAGCTACTACTAAGATAGCGCCGTCCATCTGTGCAGCACCAGTGATCATGTTTTTAACATAGTCAGCGTGGCCTGGGCAGTCTACGTGTGCGTAGTGACGTGAAGGAGTATCGTACTCTACGTGTGAAGTAGAGATGGTGATACCACGCGCTTTTTCTTCTGGCGCGTTATCGATTTGTGCGAAATCACGAGCTGAACCACCGTAGTG
>NZ_PIPI01000023.1 GCF_003987315.1 Aliidiomarina haloalkalitolerans | reverse complement strand
TAATGCCAGTCAGTTAAGCTGACTGGCATTTTTTCTTTTAAGGGGGTATTTCCTTGTTTTCGGCTTCACCCACCTCGGGTAACATCTATCCTCACGGCGTTCTGGTAGTTTAAAGTACCCCATCTGCGTTAGCAGTGCTTCGTATTGTTTTGGAATATTCCCCGGACTACTTAACGATACCGTGACAAAGAAGTGTGTTATCGCCATTGAACAACTCGTGAAGCTCAGCTGGTTTGGCCATACGCTATCCAATCGACTTGCAGCGGCGGTCATGCCCTGCCTAATTAGGTTGTAGCACAACAGCAATCCCCATAGCTCTTGTCGAATCATATCCGGCCGCTTACTTCTCAGCGTGTGCTCACTATTGAGTAATGTCTGTTTCATTTCACGATATCCCAATTCAATTTCCCAACGATATCGATATAAATCAACCATCTCATCTCTTGGAAAACGCATTGGGTCAACCATAGATGACAAGATACGATAGGTTTTTCCGTTAATGGTTTTAGTGACTAACCTAGCATCGATATACTCGGGAAGGTCACTAAAGTTCTTGCGGGCCTGAGGAGTACTGGTTAAGCGTATGTGCTGGTCGTTCTTACTGAAACTGCGGATAACATCGAACTGTAAGTCTTTTTTAGCGGGCAGCATCCAATGCCGTTGCTCGCCTGCCTGATGCCAGCGATTGAGCAAACCTAATGAATAATATCCCTTATCGAAGATAGTTAATGAATGATCTGGCGTCGTTTCTATTAACTCTTCTGCCAGCTTCATCTCATTGGTGCGGTAACCTGCAAAAGCGCTATTGAGGAGTTGGTGGCTTGTTATTTCCATATGACAGACCATACGAACTTGAGGATAGATGCCTTCTTTAAATTGATTACTCTGTGTTTCAAATACTTCGTGATTCTCCTGTGTGTCGGCCGTTCGCCAGACGACACCATCAACGGCAAGCAGGTTTAGTCCTGCCCAAGTTTCAAATTGCGCCGATTCATAGCTGCGCTTTGCCATGACGCGGAACACTTCGCGAACGGCATCTTCACCCAATCGCTGCCGAGCCTGAACCAGAGCGCTCGGCGCCACCAATGGCTTTTTATCTGGCAGCATAATATCCATATGCGTCGCAATATCCCAAACAGATTTTTGCCGATATAAGGACATGCCAATGATTGACCAAAGTACCGCCTCAAGGGGTAACCTTCTTTTGCGTATGGTGGCAACACCCGCTTGTTCAAAGCCTTGCTGTATAAGCTCTGGGGAGAGAAGCTCTGCGTACTTTTCAAAGGTATGGAACGTGCTGCAAGAGTTAAAGGCTACTGCCAATTCACTTTCAAAACGCATAAAAAAATCCGTAATTAGATAACCTAATTACGGATTTTGAACCCTTCTAAGGATCGGTCAACCGATCGCGAAAATTTCTTAACTGATCGGCATTACTC
>NZ_PIPI01000022.1 GCF_003987315.1 Aliidiomarina haloalkalitolerans | reverse complement strand
CCGATCACCTGTTTCGGTTTTATCCGATCACTTTTAGCCTTTTTCCGAAATCGCTGTTCGGATTCCCGTAATCGGTGATCGGAATACCGAAATTCCGTTCTTTTTCTAACTAAATCAACTGGTAAGCTCAACTCAACGCAACTGCATTGAGGAATGGCTGACCATGGCTAGAAAGAGAACACAAATGAGTAAGATAAAAGACATCCTGAGACTTCGGTTTGATGCCGGGCTCAGTTTGAGAGACATCAGTAAATGCTTGTCTGTTGGCCCCGCAACCATTAGCGAAATTTTATCGCGTTTTGCTGCCAGTGAGCTAACGTGGCCACTGCCTAACGAGTGTAATGACACTGAGCTTGAGGCCGCTGTATATAAAGGCCGGAATGTGTCCCGCGCCAAACGCCAGCCAGACTTTTATGAAATGCACCAAGAGCTCAAGCGTAAAGGGATGACAAAGCTACTGTTGTGGCGCGAGTACCACGAAAAGGACTCAGCCACAGCCTATGGTTACACGCAGTTCTGTGAGCACTATCGCAGTTGGCGCAAGACGCAAAAGCGTAGTATGCGCCAGTTGCATCTTGCAGGAGATAAACTGTTTATTGATTACTGTGGTCCGACAGTACCTATCTTCAATCCCGATACCGGTGAAGTTCGCTATAACGCGCAGGTCTTTGTGGCAACCTTGGGCGCTTCAAATTACACCTATGTTGAAGCCGGGCGTTCGCAACAACTAGAAGACTGGATCATGGCACACGTACGCGCCTTCGAGTTCTTCGGCGGTGTACCACAGCTACTGGTTCCGGATAATCTGCGCTCGGCGGTCACCAAGGCAAACCGCTACGCACCGGTGTTAAATGAAAACTATGCGCGCATGGCGCGTCATTACAACACCGCCATCATGCCTGCCCGACCTTATAAACCCAAAGACAAATCAAAAGCAGAAAACGCCGTTCTTATTGTTGAACGGTGGATCTTAATGCGTCTGCGACATGAGCACTTTTATACGTTATCTAGTCTTAATCAGCGGATCAGGGAGCTGCTAGTTGAGCTTAATCATCGTCAGCAACGCGTTCACCCAGGCTCACGCCACGAACTTTATATCCGTCTTGATAAACCCGCGTTGATGCCGTTGCCCGGGTATAGTTATCAATACATCGACAGTAAACAAGCCCGGGTCGGACCGGACTACCATGTTCTATATGCGAAGCATGCCTACTCTGTACCCCACAATCTGGTAGGACAGACGGTTACACTGGAGGCAACAGCGCAAATCATCTGCCTTTACTATCAGGGTAAGGTCGTGGCCCAGCATCCCAGAAAACACCAGCCCGGCGCGTTTAGTACGATTAAAGAGCATATGCCCGATGCTCATGTAAAACAGCGCTGGAGTGTGGAGCGCCTGCTTGGCTGGGCTGAAACCATAGGCAGCGGCACTCGTGCGGTTATCGCGGGCCAACTGGCTCGCCGACAACATCCAGAGCAGGCAATAAAAAGCTGCCTCGCTATCCTTAATCTGGGCAGTAAATACGGACAAGAGCGGCTTGAAGCCGCCTGCCAGAAAGCGCTAGTGCTCGAGCAACCACACCGCAAGGTCATTCTGAACCTGCTGGCAAATAATAAAGAGCGAGACCTCACGCATACCGAAGCCGACGACTCGCCGGCGGTTAACCATCCCAACATCCGTGGACAACACTACTACCAATAAGGACAATTATTATGAGCTTATCATCACTCCATGAACAACTGCGTGCATTACGGCTGGGGCACTTCTGTCAGGCTTTACAACAGCAGCAAGAGCAACCGGATACCTACACCGACATGAGCTTCGAAGAGCGTCTCGGTCTACTTGCCACGCACGAAATACTGTGCCGTGACAACACCAAAGTAAAGCGACTAACTCGCCAGGCAAAGCTGCGCTTCGATGCTCGCCCGAGCGGTATCGATTACCGCAGCGGCCGTGGGCTCAAGAA
>NZ_PIPI01000021.1 GCF_003987315.1 Aliidiomarina haloalkalitolerans | reverse complement strand
TAAACCCCTTAAGCATAGTTGCTCCTATGGGTTGTGCACCAGGAATAATCATCACAGCCATCGCCAGTAGCGGGGTGAATCTGCCGAACTTGGTGTTTAGCTTCTTAAACAAATACCCACTCGGGTCCGTATAACTCAGCGGGTTGTTCAGCACATAGCTGTAGCGGTTGTAGTTCTGCAGGTTGGCGCCCGCCTGAATAAACGGATCCGCCTGCATAAAACGCCCCAGCACCGGGTTGTAAGTACGACCACCCATGTGGATCAGGTTCAGGTCGTTCACCATGGTGTGGCCAGTGTAGCCGCGCATCTCCCCTAACCGCAGTCCGAATATAAACTGGCTGTGGCTCCACAAGGTCGCTTGTTTACCTCATGGGTCATAGGCTATCTGTTGTTTCAGAACATTGCCAAGGACTGCATTTCCGGTAATCACCACCGTCGAGCCCTGCGCATCTTTATGCAGGTGCGTTACTTGCTCCGTGGTACCACTCCCATGCTCAGTATGGGTGATGACCGTGCCTCCCACCATAAACCGGTGCTCGATATCGCCGTTTTGGAACTGCACACGAGTTCCGTTCCCATGCGCATTAACTTGAGTCACTTGCTCAATCACCACCCCTGTCGAATGATTGCGATATCCTTTAAAGTAACCATTTTGATACATATTTTCGACCACTAAGCGCACCAAACCAGAGTTGCTTGGATAACGGGTTAAGCATCCTTTCATATGCGCGACCAACAAACTGCGACTCGGTCGCCAATAAAAATTACGCTCCCGGAATCTCATAGGTCGGAAAAAAGGTATCGTTTATATACCCACCAGAAATCTGGGTGCAATCGAGTTCATCATGAAGCCGGATATCAAAATAGTACCCAAACAGTACTCGTACTTTCTCAAACGTCACCATCGAATCACTTTTCCTGTAAGATACGTTCAAGTCCTTACCTTGCAAACTCGAAGGAATACTTCCATGTACATAAAACGACTTATCAGAACAAATAGAAAAAAGCTCCTTACTTTCAGGAATTAGGTACTGGACCGGCTTCTCTTCATAGACTTTAAACAGTTGCTTTTCACCACTTTCTTCAAAATATAAACCAAGACGAAGAGGCTCACTGAGATCACAATGTTCTAATTGTGTTTCCGTAAATATACGGAGACCTTCATCGTCATAAGGCACTTTCAGCCACAGGGCTTCGTCAGTACAGCCTATCAACTCAAAATATGCCTCTCTGGGCCCTGCACCTAAAAATAAATGGGACACTTGCAAATAGATTTCGCCATCCTTTTTTTCGATAATAGAAAACCACTCAACACCCAGTGTCCTGCTTGCTTGTGCAGGTAAAATGATAAGTAGCGCCCATACAAACCAATACGCTTTCATTATCTACATCCTCCGTGGAGCCGACAGTTGGTCGTTGCATCTCGAATATGGGTTTGCAGGTGGCTCTCGGCCAAAATAAAGCTGTGAGCATTATTTATTTCCCAGCGATACGCATTAACTTCTGATTCACTGCGCCGTTGGCTGTAACTCACACCCCATACGGCGTGGTCACGATAATGAATTAGCTCATGCCCCAAGACCAGCTGAGCAACACCTTTATGTCCGTGAAACCCATTCGGATTCAATGTGATACCATCCTTGTTAAATAATCCGGCGTCATGAAGTCGATAGTTTGCGCTAACGCTTACTCGATGCCTACCCGACTCAAACTCCCCGAGAATCGCATCGGCAAGCTGCGATGCGTCTAAGGTCAACGCCTCTATTAATTGCGTCAGCTCGTTCGAGATGTTAAGTACAATAAATTTATTCTTATGATTACTGTGACTTAGCGTTATCACTGTCCTCTCGGCATTATTTGCATCGCGATCTTCGTAGATGTTGCTTTCACTTTTTCGGTAAGCATCTCCGTTATGAGCAGCTCTCAGCACCCAAGCAAACGCCGCGGTCACCGCCCCATTGGCAAACTTACCGCCGACAACCTGCGACGCAGTGCCCCCTAAAATCACGCTTGTGGCTAGGTCTCCGCCGGCATTGTTTGCTACTTGCCCCATTCCCGCACTGACAAAGCCATGGTGGAACGCGCCAC
>NZ_PIPI01000020.1 GCF_003987315.1 Aliidiomarina haloalkalitolerans | reverse complement strand
TCTGCAGGTTTGCGCCCGCCTGAATAAACGGGTCCGCCTGCATAAAGCGCCCCAGCACCGGGTTGTAAGTGCGCCCACCCATGTGAATGAGGTTCAGGTCGTTCACCATGGTGTGGCCGGTGTAACCACGCATCTTCCCTAACCTCAGCCCGAACACAAACTGGTTGTGGCTCCACAAGGTCGCTTGTTTACCCCAAGGGTCATAGACTATCTGTTGTTTCAGAACATTGCCGTTGACACCGAGCTACAGCCAAGCAATTACTATTAATTTCTGAATCTTGGCGGCGTGGGGCTCAGCTCTTGTTCTACTCTTTGGCGCAAAACATCTACTTGGGGACCGTTTATCTGACTCCATCTGAAATAAACAATGCCGTATCGCTCTTCAAGATCGTACCGAATTCCCATCTCTTCAAACGCTGCTCTGTATGCTTTTAAATACTCCGGCGTACTTATAGGCATCGACTCCCAGATATAAGGGTTGAGTTCATCCCCATAACGGGATTTTCTCAATATTCCTAAAACTCTGGATTTATCATCTAATAAGTAAAAAACGAACTTACTTCCATTTACTTCTTTAATTTCATAAGCAATCTGTTCGGTTTTCATGATCTCTAATGCTGCTCGTGATGATTCATCATTCAGTCCAAATCCGCCAGCACGTTCTCCAGCCGGCAACTTTGGGGAATCGCACCCTACAGCCGCGACAAAGAAAGTAAACATCAATAAAAATTTACAACATAGAAAAACAAATCGCTTTAATATCACACTATCTTCCTCCGATTTGTAGTTTTCGGGTCTCAACATCCTAACTTAATCAGATAGCAGGTTCGTGATTCAAATTTATGAGTAACTCTGCGTCCTGTTCGATGTACTTGGTCGCCCAATCGCCGCTTACTCCCATAATAAAGTCGTACATTCACACGATGCCCATCCTCAAGATCAACAAGGGCATCGTATTCATATATTCGATACTTCTGGAATTCACCTACTGTAACAGTTCGGACTGCTCTTGAGCAAAGGTCGCAATGCGGAGCATCCGTAATTTGGACTTTCCAGGTATCAGATCGGAAATGTCTAACTCACTAACACCAATGGTTTCCCACTCTCCCTCATAATAATAATCCAGAAATGGCGTACCGACAGGAGCTTCGATCTGAATCGTTGTTCTTACATTCTTCTGATTCCAAATATCACTACCAAACCGATTAAACAACGCCTGAAATACCCCAGTCACCGCCCCGTTGGCAAACTTGCCACCGACAATGGAGGACGTGGTTCCACCGATAGTGGCTGACACCAAGGTTCCTGCAACCACTTGGTTTCCTGCTCTATCATTGAGAGGGGTTCCAATGCCTTTGGTGATGCCCGCGCTGATAAAACCATGAGAGAACTTTGCACCATTCACCGCTCCTCGTAAGTTACCTGTGGCCACGCCCAAGCACCGGGTTGTAGGTGCGCCCACCCATATGAATCAGATTCAGGTCGTTCACCATGGTGTGGCCGGTGTAGCCTCGTGACTGGCCTAAACCTTGCCCGAGAACTCCAACGCTCTCGGCTCTAGTGTAACTGCAATCATGGTTTGTTCACTTCAAAATCCTCGGGCTCAGGCGGTGGCATGGGGTCATCCAATCCCTCAATCTCGGCATGAAATACATAGTTGACATCAACTAAGCAACCCAAAGGTTGGCTTCTTCTAAATATTTTAAGAACAGGCGGGCACTCATCGCGCACACGGAATGTTCCCCAAATGCCAACATAACGATACTGCATATTGTCAGGTCTGTACTCAAGTGAGGTGCAGAAGGTCACCATCTCATATACCCGCATTGCACGCATCGTGGACTCGTCGTGCATAACCACACCACAAAACTCATACGGTGACTCCGTTTGATTCAAGTCGCTTGGGTAAATTCGCAAATAGCCTTTCAATCGTACTTCCTGTCCCGAGTACGCATCGGGATTTACATTAAGCCTAAGAAAAGAAGTGTACTCAAAAGACTTCGCAGGGAAGGATATCCCCATAAGCCACAGCGCCATCAGTCCTGCCAAATATTTGCTCATTAACAATCTCCTTCACGACGTAAGTTGCACATGTGGAGCCGAGTATTGCCATCGCTAATCGGCAGGTCAGACGCCCTGAATCCATTCACATCAAACCGCCACAGGGAGCCCCCATGATGGGTCG
>NZ_PIPI01000002.1 GCF_003987315.1 Aliidiomarina haloalkalitolerans | reverse complement strand
TACTTGCCACGCACGAAATACTGTGCCGTGACAACACCAAAGTAAAGCGACTAACTCGCCAGGCAAAGCTGCGCTTCGATGCTCGCCCGAGCGGTATCGATTACCGCAGCGGCCGTGGGCTCAAGAAGGAAAAAGTAGCGACGCTACTGAGTGGGCAATACCTGCACTACAACCAGAACATTATCATTACCGGGGCAACGGGTTGTGGTAAAACCCATTTGGCTTGTGCGCTGGCAACGCAGGCCTGTGAACAACATCACAGTGCCCGTTATTACCGACTCGGAGAGTTGTTGGATGAGTTACACGTTGGACATGCTGACGGCTCTTACCGACAGCAGTTGAATACCTTAGCGAAGCGTAAACTCCTTGTTATTGATGACTGGGGCATGGAGAAGTTAAGTGCTCGTCAGGCGAATGACCTGCTTGATGTGATGGAAATACGCTACCAACAGTCCAGCACTATCATCGCCAGTCAAATCCCCACCAGCGAGTGGTACAAACTGATCCCCAGTCCAACCATTGCCGACGCCCTACTTGACCGCTTATTGCACAACAGTCACCGAATCGAACTGACAGGAGAATCAATGAGAAAACTAGACCAATCCGATCGCTTAGCGTAAAAAGGGGGTTATGAAAAAGAACGGCTAACAGGTGATCGGATAACTCCGGAATCGCTGTTCGGAATCACCGAAATACGCAGTTCATCGAATATTTTCTCGTTTTTTAACATGAAATAGACGGCACGGCCTAGCTTGTGAGCTAGAGCAGACAAAGCTTTAGCTTTGCTCATCCGTTTTTGAAAGCGTTGCAATAATTGTTGAGCGCCTGTATTACCTCTGAGATATAAAACAGCGGCTTCAGAGAAAGCCCATTTGAGGTGGGCATTGCCAATTTTGTTGCCTTGAGTGCCATATGTTTTGCCGGCAGATTCAGCTTTGCATTTGATAAGTCTGGCGTATGAAGCAAATTTTTGAACGGATTCGAAGCGTTGAATATCGCCGATTTCATATAGGATGGTCAGTTCGAGTATTCGACCGATACCTGGGATTGTTTTTAGCAGATAGAAGTAGGTGGGTTGGTGCTTCTTGGCTTGTTTTTCCAGAAACCATTCCACCTGGCTAAGCTCCCGGTGGTAGCACTCCAGCACCGCTATATCCAGATTGATATTACGTTGCACTACAGGGTCATGGAAGGTTGTGTTGAGTTGTTCTCGTGCACAAACGTTCTTTAGATTTACTTTGTTCGGCGGTAAATTGTACTGGCTAGTGGTGTTAGCGACATGGGCTTTCATATCAGCGCCATGTCGTACCAGGTTGGTTCTGCGGCGCAACAGATCACGAGTAGCCCGCATGCTGCGCGGATATACATAGGCTAGAGGGAAGTTTCCACCGCGCATTAAGGCAGCAATTTTGAAAGAGTCCACGCGGTCATTTTTGGTTTTGCCGCCATGAATAGCCTTCATATATAAGGCGTGGCCGAGAATAAATTCAATATCATGGTCGTCGCAAAAATCAGCGATCCAGTACCAACAGTGCATGCACTCAACGCCGAGGACAAGATCATCTAAGTAAGGCGTGATAAGTTCAATCAACGCGTCTGGTTTGGCGGGGATCTCCTTATGCAGGAGGGTTTCACCTTGCTGACTGATGATGCAAACATAGAGGCTGCGGGCATGCAGATCGATTCCACAATAGTGTTTATGGGTGCTATTGTAAAAGTTCATTGGGTCTTCTCCTTTTTGGTTTGGTTGCCTTCCAGTTTAGCCAAGCTGGCTAGACTGGGGAGAAGGCTCAATGAGTATCAAGGCCAAGCACGGTGACGGCTTTTCCGTTGCGGCTTCGCCTTCACTACAAAGCCGCGCGTGTTGGCGGCGTTATGCGTTGAATCATTCCAGTTAGGAAGGAGTTATGAGTACAGTCATTGATGGGATTATAGTAGGTGGAGCGGGCGGCGCTGTAGCAGGGATCACTGTTTACTCAGTTCAGTATCTCCATCAAAAGATTAGGGACTGCATTGATAGCTCAGCCGTTTATAAGTGGCTCTCGACAAACACCAAGGACGAACAGGGGCATCGTTTCCGCTCGACAAGGGCAATTTCCAGTTGGACCAACCTGACCCAAGATAGAGTCCGCTATTTGTGCAGCCATCACAGAAAGATATATCTATCAACTGGGGGAAGAGAAGACATGTGGGGAGTATTGCAGCGTGACGACGATAGCTTCATATTTAGTTAGATTCGGGTCGGGCATAACCAAGTGCAGCACTTTACAGCCTTCGGCTGTCGCACGCTCGTAAGCTCGTACCGTTAGCTGGAATAAGGAAAATTTGTGCGGTCAGTTTTCATTCGACACAACTGTTCATCTACTCCCGACGTTCTGCGCCAATTGTGGGAGAGGCGTCTGATTGCGTTGCATTATGACGATAACTTTTCCACGAATCCCACTGACTACTATCCTGCCGGTCGGAAGGCACTCGAAAGATTATGGGGGTACTGTAAGGGCGGCGCTATTGTCGGTGCTGATTACAGGCGCTTGGATGGGTCTAAAATGCTTGTTGGGTTCTTGGAGCAAGGTGCACAGATATTCTCTGAGGAATTCCATGATCCTAGCTCTGGGGACTCATTTATTTACAAGGTGGCTGCCCTGAGTAATGCAGTTGAAGTTCCTTACGCCAATTACCCATTGCTAGTTGGCATCCAGCCGAGGCAAGCCACATTAACGGGATGGCCGAGCGCAAAAGGGGCGCTACTAGCGGCAGTGAAAGGCCGGTCACTACCTCGCAAGCCAAATTCTCTCCATCCAAGTCAACTTGAGGTTCTCTGCTACGAATGGCTGCGTAGTTCTGGGAAACTGGAACGGCTCGTATTGCCCATTGGTAGAGGGCTAATGGATATAGATATTTTCGGTATCGGCAGGGGGGAGAAAAGGGTCATTGGTCAGGTTACTTATAGCAAAAACGCTGCAGATCTTTCGGACAAACAATCCCGACTTTTGGGGCATGCACGTGATACTGACTCTGTTTACTTTTTTCTGCCAGAAGATGCCCCTCTTGTTGCCGGTGATGGCGTTGAGTTGGTCACGTTTCGGAAAGTCTTGGATGACTTGCAAGCAGACCCAGATGTTTCAACAAAAGCCATGCTACGAGAAATGTTTGCAGAGTACAGATAACAAAAGGCGCGAGCTAGACTCGCTAATGCTCAGCTGTGTTTACAGCCTTATGAATTAAGGAGGAATCGTGAGCGATTCAATATTCTCTGATCTTTTCTATTTGGATCATGTCAGTGGAGATAAATTATTTCCGGTAAAGATTCGGAATAGGGATACTGGGAAAGTGTCCTTCAGAGTATCTCGTGGAGGGACTGGCGGAAATACGAAGGAAGCAGGTTACGAAGTAGACTGCGAGTTCGAAGTAAAACGGCTAGTATTTGACCATGGTTATGCTGTAAGGGCATCCACCCGGGACAAGAGTCGTAACGGTCTGTACAAGCTCGGTATGCGGAGCATCAAAGGAGCCGTGGCGATTTAATTCATAACAAGTCGCAGCACTACGCAGCCTATGGCCGCCGGAAGCTCGTTCCTCGTCCCGTTTATTGAGGGCGTTAGCCATCAGAACCCGGTCATACACGTAGTAGTCTCAACCCCATCAGAGGAATACTATAGTAACACTCTGAGAGAGGGCAACCCATGGAAATTGAGCTAGTAACTAACCTAAAGCGGCAAGCGACGAAGGTTTTGGCTGAACTGCACGAAAGCAAAGAGGCCGTATTGATCACCGAGCACGGCCAGCCTTCGGCCTATCTGATTGACGTTCAGGATTACGAGTTTATGCAGCGCAGGTTAGCGTTGCTGGAAGCATTGTCCAAGGGAGAGAGGGCGATTCTGGAGGGTAAGACTAGCTCCCACACCAAAGCCAGAGAGCGGGTGCAAAAGTGGCTGAAATAGTATGGACAGACCCGGCGCTGGACCAACTGAAGAAGGTTGCTATGACAGCATTCACAGATAGTTTGTGGAACATGAAACCCAACATAGCGTTGGTCAAACAACTAAAGCAGACCTTCAACGCGTGGCGAATTCGACAGGCATGACACATGAAATTAGTGCTTCCCAGCCAAGAGTTTGAACAAAGTTATCGGTCGTATACTCAAGAGCTTGGCGATGAAGTGCGCTATCCATTTCCGCTTGATTTTGATGACACAGACTTTGCTAAGCTATTGCTTCGCATTGATAACTTTCGATTAGGTCAAAGCCTGCCGGCAGGGTATGTGCCGTCCACGACATTTTGGTTGGTCGAAGGCAGTGAAATTGTCGGTGTGTCTAACCTTCGGCACTCGCTTAATGACCAGATACGCCATGCTGGTGGCCACATCGGGCTCGGCATTCGGCCATCGAAGCGCGGGCAAGGGCTTGGCATTACGTTGCTGCGGCTAACCCTAGAGCAGGCTTATACACTCGGCATTACTGACGTGCATGTCCATTGCTATAAACGCAATGAACCCTCTGCGAGGATGATTCTAGCTTGTGGCGGGCGTCTGGACTCTGAGGTTGTAGCAGGCGATGAAGTTGTGCAGCGCTATGTGGTGCGCAGGTGAGGGCCGTATTTTAATTTATCGAGTCCGCAGAAATAACAAAGGCGCCGGAGGGCGCCTTTGATGTATGTAGCTATTGGGAAATTAGCCCAACAGAGACAATACTGACTGTGGTACCTGATTCGCCTGAGCCAATACAGAAGTACCAGCCTGTTGCAGAATCTGTGCACGAGTCATGTTAGAAACTTCTACAGCGTAGTCAGCATCTTCGATACGTGAACGAGCGGCAGTTAAGTTTGTAGCATTAGTTTGTAAGTTTTCAATAGCTGATTCAAAGCGATTTTGGATAGCACCAAGCTCTGAACGAAGTGAATCAATGACAGCTAAGTCTGCATCTAAATCCGCTAACACAGTGTCAGTCTCAAAGTCCGCTGACGTAACATCTAGAGCGGTGCCAGTTAGCGTTGATGAGTCAATCTGTTGAAGGTCAACAGCGATGATCTCACCATCATTTGCTCCAACTTGGATGTTTACGGTTTGAGTTGATGCTAAAACGTTAACACCGTTAAATGTAGTTTGCTCTGAAATCCGGTCGATTTCAGCAACACGTTGCGTAATTTCATCTTGAATCGACTGTAAGTCAGCAGCGTCATTCGTTCCATTAGCTGCTTGAACGGTTAATTCCCGAATACGCTGAACGTTGTCGTTAATTTGGTTTAACGCGCCTTCGGCTGTTTGCGCTAAAGAAATACCATCATTAGCGTTACGTTGTGCTTGTGCAAGGCCCTTGATTTGAGCTGTCATACGGTTAGCGATTGCTTGACCAGCAGCATCGTCTTTGGCGCTGTTAATACGCAGGCCTGAAGACAGACGCTCCATTGAAGTAGCCAATGAAGACTGTGACTTCTGGAGGTTTTGCTGACCAATCAGCGAGGTCATATTTGTATTGATAACTGACATAGTCTTATTCCTTCTGTTTTCAAAAATGGCCGGCGTGTTGGCCTGCCGTCAACCCTAGTTATCGGAACCTCGAAAAAAAACTTTAGCACTGATTTAAAAAAATTTTACACTGCATTGTTGTGAGCTTTCCTCAATGTTGGCTTGAGTAGCTAGAATCGAGACATAAAAAGGGTCTATGTGTACTGTAGGGGCGCTATAGATTTCGGTGGGGCTGCCGATAATTTTGGTTGCAGCAGTGACTTATAAAATGCGTAGTGATAACTAAAGCAGCAAAATAGCGCATAAATGCACCGCTGTTCTGGCTTTTATTCTGTGTAAGTTCGTGCAGACTAATTGGCGAAAAGGAATTGCACCGAGGACTTGGACTAGCCAAAGGAAATACCGTGCAGGAAGAAGAATATTCCCCCGTATCGAGTAAGCTAGAAGTTGCAGCCTTACTTGAAACTATGACGCAGCCTGGCGCTGCCACGCTTCAGCTCACAACTGCTGAGGCGAAGCCCTATCCGGTGATCTTGCTGGACCTCGAAGAAGATGAATTTGTTGAATTTGACCTGACAGCGATTCGTGAGTTAGCTCCGAAGCTGCGTCGTGGTGTGAAGTTTGTCTTATTAGGGCAAACCCATGCCGGCCTCATCCGTTCGACGCCCATGCATATGGAAACCTTCACCGATAAAGACGGTCGTTTGCTGGCGCGCTCCGCTTGGCCAGAAGGGCTCGACTTAAAACAGCGTCGTGCGGCATTCCGGGCAACTTTACGAATTGGTATGGACGTCGGTGTGCGCTTGCGTGCTGAAGAACCAAAGCGAGATCGAGTGAAGGCGAGTTCGCCTGAAGCGGTTGCCGCGAAGAAGAAAGTCGAACGTCCAGCTATTGATAATACAAAGAAGCTTGAAGAAGCGAATGCAGAAAAGAATAAAGCGTTAGCAGCAGGCGAGGCAGATAAGATTACCGCTCAAACCGAGAGTGCCTCTGAGATTGAAAAACAAAAAGTAGAGAAGGACGCGACACAAGAACAGGCTGCAACTGACCAAGCCGACCAAAAAGCAAACGAGCAAACAGGCAAAGAAGACAAGGCAACAAACCCCGAAAAAGCCGAAGAAGAGAAGAAATATTTCGAACTCATGGGCGACTTAAAAGACCTTTCAGCAACCGGTTGTTTGGTGGAGTTTTTTGCCCAAGATGGTGCGTCGAAAGTGATTACGCAAATGCGTACTGAGCTTGAAGTGTGTTTCCCTAACGGTACCGTTTTCCCAATTGTGTCCGACGTTCGGCATGTGAAAACCGATTCTGATCGCCAAGTTCTCAGTGTTGGTTTTGAGTTTTTTGCTCCCACCAAAGAGCAAGAAAAACAACTTTGGGAATATGTACGCGAGATCGAACGTGAAGCTTCTCGCACTGCCGGTGAAGGCAATGACCGCACACCCTCTCCTTTATTTGAAGTAAAAGAGGACGCGGTTAAGTTCTTGGGTCGTCGTCAGGGGCAAAAATATGCAACGCCGATGGCACGTCGTTTAGCTCGCATTGCGGGTTATCTCGACAGCCAAATGGTAGCGCTCACCCAGGGGCAGAAAATGAACTCTGGGCAACTGTCGGCGCATGCCGATCGGCTGCTCGATATTATTGCCGACGATCGCGAAGAGGCTCTATTTGCATTGCGTTGTATTCACCGCGAGTCGCCGTGGGTTGTTCACGGCTTGAGTGTGGCTGTGAAACTGGTTGATCTAGCCCAAAGTCGCGGACGAATGCCCCGTGATGTCATTAAAGGCATTGCCGCCTGCGCCATGATTCACGATCTCGGTAAAGGCATGCTGCCAGGTTCGTTATGGCGAGCAAGTACCTTAACCCGCGATTCTTACATGCGCATGCAATCGCATGTGGAATTGATTTTGGCTCAAATGGATACCTGCAAATGGCTGGCGCCGATTCTTGTCACGAATATCATTGAACAAATTAATGAGCGCTTGGACGGCAGTGGTTATCCGAACGAATTAGTTGCACGCGACTTAGGGCAATTACCTCGTATGGCGGCTGTGGTTGATGCAATCGATGCCATGAGTCGCCCTCGTGCTGACCGGGAAGGTATGACGGCTGAGTCGACCTATCGGCATTTACTGCAGAACCAAAACTTATTCGATGTTGACTGGATAGAAGCCTACATTCGACATTTTGGTGTGATTCCAATTGGCTCCCTGATTCAGTTCGAAAGCGGTCAGCTGGCGTGGGTGACTCGCCTAGACGACCAACGCCATATCAAAGCTGTGGTGTTAACCAGCGACACACAACCACCGCAAGATAACTTAGGTGATACCGTTGAAGGCACTGCGTTAGAAAAGCTTGGCGAAATCAAAGCGGTGCTTGGGGTTGATTACTAAAGGTTGACTACTAAGAATTAATGACGAGCTCGCAGTATTTGTCGTTGCGGGCTAGTCAAACCCACCTCGAGTATGACTAAAGTTTCCATTCACCTTGCCGATAACTCAAATAAGCCTGTTTTCTAGGCGCTTTTCGGCCAATCGATTTGACGAAAAGCTGACAAAATAAACAAGATGACGTAAAAGATAGATTCTATCTTCGTCAGACGAGTAAAAGGGTTAATCATGGCTTCTATTTCTGTTCTAGGTATCGGTTCTGGTATGGACCTAAACGGTCTGCTCGATCAGCTGAAAGCGGCTGAGCGGCAGAAGTTGCAACCTATTGTGCAACAGAAACAAGTTAACCAAGCAAAGATTTCCGGTTACGGCAAAATTGAGAGTGCGCTGAGTGCATTTCAAGATGCCGTTAAGAAACTCAACGACCCGGCGACTTTTCGTGGCGTGCAAAGCTCGGTTGCGGGTAGCTCTGTTCTTGCGGCAGCAAGTTCTAGTGCGCCGACAGGAAGCTATGCCGTTAATGTTACCAGTCGTGCGCAATCGTATAGCATCGCCACTCAAGGGGTTGCCGATAAAGCTGCGCAACTGGGCGGCGGCATGGTGTCGTTCACCTTTGGTAACGGCGAAACGCTTGATATTGAGATTGACCCAACTCGTAGCTCATTAGAACAAGTTCGTGATGCGATTAACCGCGCCAACGGTGGCGTGCAAGCTTCGATCGTGAACGATGGTAGTGCTGAGCCGCACCGCTTGGTGTTCAGTTCGACCACAACAGGCACCGACGCAGGTATTACGTCGATAGACTTTACCGGTGATTTAGCTGCGGCCATGCCAGCCATGGACACGGCCACTGAGATTCAAGCGCAAAACGCATCGCTGACCGTGAATGGTATCGGTATTACCAGTCAGACTAACCGAGTTGAAGGTGCGATTCAGGGAGTTACCCTGGACTTACAAGAAGTAGGTGCGTCAACGGTCGAAGTTGGGCGCGATTCTGAACTGACCGAAACGGCTGTTAAAGATTTCGTAAAGGCTTACAACAACCTGCAGTCCACTATGGCAGACTTGACGCGCTTCGGTGGTGAGGGTGGCGTCAGTGGCCAATTACTAGGTGACCCAGCGCTTCGGACTATTCAACAGCGTTTGCGGAATGTCATGGCAGGCGGAGTCGAAGACGGCGCCATGCGGATGCTGCGTGATGCGGGCATTGAATTAGAAATAGATGGCAAGTTAAAGCTCGACGAAAGCAAGTTGTCTGAACTGACAGCTAACCGCATGGTTGATTTACAGAATTTCTTTGCTGGTGCGAACACTGCCGGTGGATTGAGTGGCGCGTTGAACACGTCGATTGAGCAATTACTCCGTGACGATGGCCCACTGAAGAATAGTAAAAGCGGCCTTGAAGCCAATAATCGTCGTTTAGATGACCGCTTTTTTCGTATGGAAGAAAGTATCGACAAGTCCATTGAACGCTACCGAACGCAGTTCGCGCAGCTCGATAGCATGGTGGCACGCATGAATTCCACAAGTGCGTACCTGATGCAGCAGTTCGATATTATGAACGCCCAACTGGCTCGGAAGTAACGGAGGAATAACCTGATGTATGCAATGCGCGGTGCGGCCGCTTATGGTCGAGTGAGTGTAGAGAGCAACGTGCTTTCAGCGAGTCCTCATCAGTTAATTTCGATGCTTTTCGATGGCGCTCAGAGCGCAATTCGGGCGGCTAAGCTACATATGGCGAACGGCAACGTCGAAGAAAAAGGCAAGTCGATTGGTAAGGCTCTGGACATTGTGACGATGGGCTTGCTTGCTGCTCTCGATAAAGAGAAAGGCGGAGAGTTGGCAGAGCGGTTGGAAAGTATTTATGAGTATGTGGCGACCTTGTTGTTAAAAGCAAACGCGCGCAACGACGAGAAGCTACTCGACGAAGCTGCGCAATTGCTCAATGAAATTGGTTCGGCATGGAAGGAAATTGGTCAGCAAGCTGCTGCGGCACAGGGAGCGTAAGCATGGGCGCGCGCGCACATTTAAAACCAGTAATGGATGGAGGCGATGTGATAGAGTCTTATCAGCGCTTATTAAAGTTTTCAAACAGTATGCTTGCGCATGCGCGTAAAGATGACTGGGCCGCTCTTATTGAGAGCGAGATGGTGTATGTAGCAGAAGTTGAAAAGCTGCAGAACTACGAAATTGATGCCATGCTCGACGAGGGTCAGCAGGAACAGAAACTTGAATTGCT
Source organism: Aliidiomarina haloalkalitolerans (assembly GCF_003987315.1). Taxonomy (GTDB): domain Bacteria; phylum Pseudomonadota; class Gammaproteobacteria; order Enterobacterales; family Alteromonadaceae; genus Aliidiomarina; species Aliidiomarina haloalkalitolerans. The sequence continues at coordinate 285,883 of NZ_PIPI01000002.1, read as the reverse complement.
TGAACAATTGCTTGAGCAAGACAAGGAAATTCGCGAGCGCTTATTGGCGCGTCGGCAGGAATTAGAAAAGCTAATTTCGTCGGCTTCGCAAAAGAAGAAGGTTGAGGACGCGTACTTGTCGTCTTAAACCGGGTATCGCAACAAGGGGGTTCTAATGAGTGGCATTACACCGTTGTTAGACACCTTGTTGCATCAAGTGCTTGGCCCGAAAGGCGATATTTCGGCGCAAAAGCAGTTGAACCAACCTGTACGCAACGTCGAACCAGGCGAAGGCCCCCGAGCTCTACAAAGTGACTCCCGCACCGATTCCCGTCCTAACTCTCAGGCTCATGCAATTCTCAGCCAAGGCAAATATGCCGATACGCGGTTACGTGGGCAAGTTCCGCCACCTCCCGCAACACCAAGCTCTGCTGCGACTACATCGGCACAACTGCATTTAACGCAAACCGGTCGCACGATTGCTGAAATTATCGGCCAGTACCCGGCGTTAGCCAAAGCCGTGGTGGCGAAAGCACCATTAATCACGACAGCAGAAAATCCAACGTCACAGTTACTCGGAGTGCGTTTACAGCAGGCGGTGCAGCAAAGCGGTTTGTTTTACGAGCATGCCTTAAAGCAATGGTATCGTGGGCAATTACCGCGTGAGCAACTGGCTTTGCAACCGCAGGCGTTAGCCTTGCCACAATCACCGACCCAGACCGAAGCCAAAGTCATCGCGGAAAGTTTACAAACTACCGTGCGGCAACAGTTAGAAATGCTTGCGCAGCCAACGTTACGTTGGGAAGGCGATTTGTGGTCTGGGCTTTTTCTTGCACTAACGGTCACCATTTTGCAGCGTCGCGACGAAAGTCGTGATGAGAATAATGAAGAGCAACGCAAACGCCAAAATGAACGCGGCTGGAAGACCGAAATGGTGCTCGACGTGCAAAAACTAGGACCGTTGCGGCTTGCGTTTCAACTCAAGAATAATTGTCTCGACCTTCAGTTTACTGCTGAGGAAACGATTATCGACCAGCTTGAAGCTCACGAGGAGTCGTTACGCAAACGCATGCAGCGGCTTGGCCTCGATGAAGTGCAAATTCGTACGACCATCGAAGAGGTTGTTGTGAGCAAAACAGTTGCGGACTCGAGCAGTGGTTTTGACGACGAATCGAGTCATTTGCCAGCTTCAGTAGCAACGGAGGCAAGCCATGAGTGACGAGAAAAAACGTCGCAGCGCCGTGGCACTTCGTTATTTTGCTGGAACGGATGGTGACTCGCAGCATAGCCAAATTCTTGCCCAAGGCTACGGTGATTTTGCCGAGCGCATTGTCGCTGAAGCGGCAGCCCACGATATTTATTGTCACAACGCGCCGGAGTTAGTCGCACTTTTAATGCAATTGAACCCGGACGAATACCTACCTGACTCTTTGACCCAGATCATCGCCGAGCTCGTGCTTTGGCTCTATGATGTCGCCGAAAATCATCCCGAGCGGTGATGATTTTTCACGCTGTTGGTTAATCACTTACAATTCTGGCTATAGACAAGAGCGAATTAACCCTCCATGATGACTAAAAATAATAGTTAAGACGATATCTGCTCATAATTTAATACACTTTTGGTGAATAATTGATCACCGATCATCAAGTACTTAGCGATCGATCGGGGATCATTTACATAGTTAGGGGTTTCCCCCTAAATATCTTTCGTCTATATTACTATATAAAGTAATCGTAAAGATGAAAAAAAGTCATCAAATTACTGGTAAGGGAGCTGAGCACGTGACCGAGCCAGTAATACAAAATAATAAAAATAAATACTGATTGCGGTTGTCCTCCGCTCGGAGATTCGAGGAGATAGGGTTGTGTCATTTGCGAAAACATTGGAAGAGTTCCAAGAATTAAACGTGGCTTACTTGTTTTTAATGCAGCGGATGTTAGCCGAAGACCGTGAAGCAGCGATGTTTCGGTTGAAGTTAACCGCTGAAATTGCTGACTTGTTTGAGTCTTTGTCTGTTCGCGAGATTAGTTGGTTAGCCGCTCAGGGGCAGTTCATCATGCGTCCTTGTGCTGAAAACGCCCAACAGCTCGAAGCGATTTTGCGCAATAAGCGTGAAACCGGCCTGACTGAAACGCACCTAGCTATGTTAATGGCTGCAACTCGATAAGACTGAACGTAATTATGTCTGAGAAAAAGTTATTAGAAGAAATGAACGAGGTTAAGCTAGCTATCGAGTTAATCGAGCTGGGTGCCCGTTTACAAGTATTAGAATCTGAAGTAGCCCTGAACCGCGGGCGTCTTGTGCGTTTGTACAAAGAAGTTCGCGGTGAATCCCCCCCAAAAGGTTTGTTGCCGTTCTCAACTGACTGGTTTATGACCTGGTTGCCGAACGTGCATTCGTCGCTGTTCTATTCGATTTATCGACAGCTGCGCGAAGATCAAGGTATCGACCGCATGCCAGCCTTTACGAAGGCCTATCGTTTATACAACGAGCATGTTGAAAGTACTGGCGGCGAGCAAGTGCTCGGTTTAACACGCGCTTGGACACTGTTGCGCTTTTTTGAAAGCAATATGTTTCAGTTAAGTAAGTGCAAGTGTTGTGAGCTTGAGTTTGTCAACCATGCCCATACGCCAGACGAGAATTACCAATGCGGCATTTGTAATCCGCCGTCGCGCGCTGGAAAGCCGGGTCCGGAAAAGAAAAAAGCACGTAAAAGTAAGCAAGAATCTGTGATTTAGTCATTAAGTTTTACCGCCACTGGCCGATAACCCCAGTAGATGCAGCCTGACAGTGTTTGCGAGCAGGCGATGATAAGAAGGGGTTCCATGTGTTAGTAGCGCTCGGGTTTTTAATAGTCACGTTTTCTGTATTTGGCGGCTTCGTGTTTGCCGGTGGTAGCCTCGGCCCGCTCTGGCAACCGTTCGAGATTCTGATGATCGGCGGTGCAGGCGTTGGTGCATTCATTGCAGCGAACAATGGCAAAGCGATTAAAGCGACCTTTAACGTCACCAAAAAGTTAAAAGCCAGCACCAAATACAATAAAGAAGTTTACATGGAGCTGATGTCTCTGTTGTACAAACTCCTCAACAAAATGCGCCGCGACGGTATGTTAGCCGTAGAGCGCGATATCGAAGCACCTGACGAAAGTCCAATCTTTAATGAGCATCCTATCATTCTCGAAGACGAGATGATGCGCGACTTCCTGACTGATTATCTGCGTTTAATGATTAGTGGCAACATGGATCCGCATGAGCTCGACGAACTGATGTTGCACGAAATTGAAACCTTTGAAACCGAAGCACACGTGCCCGCCGATGCGATTTTCAAAGTCGGTGATGCCATGCCTGCATTCGGAATCGTTGCTGCGGTACTTGGGGTAGTAAAAGCGCTGATGACCGCCGATGCGCCACCTGATGTCATGGGTCAAATGATTGCTCACGCACTAATTGGTACCTTCCTTGGTATTTTGATGGGTTACGGTTTTATTAACCCATTGGCTAGCCGTGTTGAACGCCAAGTGGCAGAAGCAGTAAAAACACTCCAATGTATTCGGGTCACGTTACTCGCGAGCATGGGTGGTTATGCGCCGCAACTTGCCGTCGAATTTGGACGTAAAGCCTTGCATACCGTAGAACGTCCAAGCTTTAACGAACTTGAAGACCACGTTCGTGGCAATAACCAAGCTGCGGAATAACGGGTATGGCAGATAACGACCGTCGCCCCATTGTCATTCGCCGCAAAAAGGTGGTTCACAAGCACCATGGTGGCTCGTGGAAAATAGCCTTAGCGGATTTTATGACGGCTTTAATGGCGCTGTTTTTGGTCATGTGGATATTATCCATGGCCAGCGATGAACAGCGCCAAGGGGTGTCAGAGTACTTCCGTGCGCCTTTAGCCGTGGCTATGGCGGGCGGTGACCGGATGACTTCTGCCAGCAATGTCATTCATGGTGGTGGTCCAGACCCGATGCATGCGGAAGGTGAACAAGCGCGTATAGATTATCGTATGGAAACACGCCCCGCCGACGTCCGTCGTCACTTCCAAAATATTCAGCGACAAATTGAGCAAGCGATTCAAGAAGATCCAGTCTTGCGCCAACTACGCCCGCAATTGCGTCTTGATTTAACCCGCGAAGGTTTACGTATTCAGTTGATGGACACCGAGCAGCGGCCGATGTTTGAAGTGGGCAGTGCCAAAGTTGCGCCCTATATGGAACGCTTGTTGCGTACACTTGCTCCAATTATCAACCAAGTCGAGAATAAGCTGACGATTACTGGCCACACCGATAGCTTGCCTTATGCAGACGGTTATTCTGGTTACAGTAACTGGGAGCTTTCTGCGGATCGAGCCAACGCATCGCGTCGTGAGCTGATCGCCGGCGGCCTAGAGCCAGACAAACTAATTTCGATTTCTGGTGTGGCCGATCGCATTCCATTAACCGGCGTAGAGCCACGTGACCCGATGAACCGTCGCATTACGTTAGTCTTGCATACCCAGCAGTCGGCGGAATTTATTCAACGCCAGGGACTATTGCCGGGTGACGAAGAAGCTTTCCAACAGTTACTTGAGTCTGAGCTTGATGAAGCGACATTAGAAGGCAGCATGAGTCAGTTTTTCCTCTAAAACACCTCCTTTCGATTGAAAAGCGCCCCTAAACCGGCGCTTTTTTTCCATTCAAAATCATTTGCGCTCTGCGACAATAGCAGCTAACTCCCGAATAGTGCCTGAGCAAGAGCGAGCATGGCTGAGCAAAGTACAAGCGACGATTCCGAAAAAACAGAACCCGCCACACCCCGAAGGTTGCAAAAAGCTCGGGAAGAAGGCCAGGTTGCTCGATCGCGCGAACTTACCACCTTTGTGCTTTTGCTTGGCGGGCTGATTGGTCTTTGGGGCATGGGGTCGGTGCTGTATTCACAAGTTGGCTTTGTGATGGAACAGTCATTTTTGTTTGAGCGGCAACAAGCCTTTGAAGTGGGTCCCATGCTCATGAATGTGCTGTTGTTGGCGCGCACGGCATTACTAGCGTTGATGCCCTTGTTCATGTTGATGGTTGTCTTGGCTTTAGTGGCACCGGCGTTACTTGGCGGTTGGGTGGTTTCTGCGAAAGGCATGAAGCCACAATTGTCGAAATTAAACCCGGCGAAAGGGTTAAAGCGAATCTTTTCGAGTCAGGCCTTAGCGGAACTTGGCAAGGCGATTGCGAAAACGTTGCTGGTAGGTGGTGTTTTGGTGGTCTTCTTAATGTCGCGCCACGGTGAGTACATGAACTTAATGCAGCAGCCGGTGCAGCAAGCGCTTGCAAATGCATTGCAGCTGGCGGCGCAAGCGGCATTGTTAATGGTACTGACGCTGATCGTCGTGGTGTTGATTGACGTGCCATACCAGCTGTACAGCCATGCAAAAAAACTGAAGATGACCAAAGACGAAGTGAAGCGGGAGCACAAAGAAACCGAAGGTGACCCGCATGTCAAAGCGCGAATTCGTCAGCAGCAACAAGCCATGTCGCGCAACCGGATGATGTCGAAAGTACCCGAAGCGAACGTTGTTATTACGAACCCGACGCATTACGCGGTGGCATTGCAGTATGACGAGCTCAGCATGAGTGCGCCGCGTGTTGTGGCTAAAGGTGCTGATGCTGTGGCTGCGAAAATTCGAGAATTAGCGAGCGAGCACCAAGTGCCAATGCTCGAAGCGCCGGCCTTAGCGCGGGCTCTGTACTTTAATGTGGATTTAGATCGGGAAATTCCCGGAACTCTGTATACTGCGGTCGCTGAAGTATTGGCTTGGGCATTCCGTTTGAAACAAGTGAAAAGTGGTCGCGGCGAAGTTCCGCCGAAACCAAAGGCGTTAGATGTACCGAAACAGATGTCGGAAGGCAAAGTGCATCCACGCCAGCAGGAGGATAGCGAATGAAAGGTTTCCAGCTGACCCTGGGACAATTAAGCAAATCACTCGACGGGCGCATGCAGCTGTTCATCGGGCCTGTTTTGATCCTGCTGATCTTGGCCATGATGGTCTTACCATTGCCGCCATTTGTGCTCGATATGTTGTTTACTTTCAATATCGCCTTAGCCCTGATGGTTTTGTTAGTCAGCATGTTTGCCGAAAAGCCGCTCGACTTCGCTGCTTTCCCAGCAGTTTTGCTCTTCACCACCTTGTTGCGATTGTCGTTAAACGTGGCCTCGACGCGTGTGGTATTGATTGAAGGTCACAATGGTGGCGATGCTGCTGGTAAGGTTATTGAATCGTTTGGCCAGTTCTTAGTCGGCGGTAATTTCGCTGTCGGTTTGGTGGTCTTCCTGATCCTCGTTATTATCAACTTCATGGTTATCACCAAGGGTGCGGGCCGGATTGCTGAAGTTGGTGCGCGCTTTATGCTCGACGCTATGCCCGGCAAGCAAATGGCGATTGACGCCGACTTAAACGCGGGTCTGATTGGTGAAGAAGAAGCTAAACGTCGTCGCCAAGAAGTTGCCCAAGAAGCTGATTTTTACGGTTCAATGGACGGTGCTAGTAAGTTCGTTCGCGGTGATGCGGTTGCTGGCTTGGTGATCATGGTGGTGAATATCATCGGTGGTTTGATGATAGGTACCATGCAGCACGACTTGAGTTTCTCACAAGCGAGTCATACCTACATTCTGTTGGCAATTGGTGACGGTCTTGTTGCGCAAATTCCAGCGTTAGTGATTTCTACCGCGGCAGGTGTCACGGTGTCGCGGGTCAACACCGAGCAAGATGTTGGCGCGCAAATGGTCAGCCAGCTGTTCGTGAACCCGAAAGTCATGATTCTTGCGGCCTGTGTGATTGGCTTGCTCGGTATGGTGCCGGGTATGCCAAATTTTGTGTTCTTGTTATTCACTGCTGGTTTAGGCTTTATGGCTTGGCAGCTGATGAAGAAACAAAAACTAGCAGCGGCTGCGGCAGCGCACGTGGAAAAGCCGCCGGTGGCGCAATTTGAATCCCCGGAAGCCACCTGGGCCGATGTTCAGTTAGTTGATACCTTAGGGATGGAAGTTGGGCATCGTCTCATTTCGTTGGTCGACGACCGTCAACAAGGCGAACTACTTGGTCGCATTAAGAGTGTGCGGAAAAAATTTGCTCAAGACGTCGGCTTCTTGCCGCCGGTGGTGCATATTCGCGACAACCTTGAACTGAACCCGAACACCTATGTGATTACGCTGAAAGGTGGCGAGGTTGGTCGTGCAGAAATTTACCCGGAGAAATGGTTAGCGATTAACCCGGGGCAAATTACCGGTGAAGTTCAGGGTATTGCGACGACAGACCCGGCCTTTGGCCTCGAGGCCGTTTGGATTGATGCAAGTGAGCGCGAGCATGCACAAATTTATGGCTACACAGTGGTCGATGCGAGCACTGTGGTGGCGACACATTTGAACCACTTACTGCAGCGCTTTGCCAGTGAATTGCTGGGTCGCCAAGAAGTTCAACAGTTGGTGGACAAGTTGGCTGAAGAGAATAAAGCCTTGGTTGAAGACGTGGTACCGAAGTGCGCAACGCTCACCGTTCTGCAACGTATTTTGCAAAACTTGCTCGACGAGGAAGTTTCTATTCGCGACATGCGCACCATTTTTGATACCCTTGCAGAGTTTGAAGGGCAGAATGTTGATGCTCACGAGTTAACGGCGCAGGTGCGTTTAGCTTTGGGTCGGGCGATTACCCAGAAATGGTTCGGTGGCGCCAAAGAGTTGCATGTGATTGGCTTAGACGTGCGCCTAGAGAACGTCTTAATGCAGGCAATGACCAGTGGCGGCGCTCTTGAGCCGGGCTTAGCGGCAACGCTACAACGTGAGTCTGCGAATGCGTTGCAAATGCAAGAAAACATGGGCGAGCCGCCAGTGCTCGTGGTCCAACACAGCTTGCGACCGTTAATTGCGAATTTCTTGCGTCGTCAACTGCGTTATTTAGTGGTGATGTCGCAGGCGGAGATTCCGGATGACCGGACGATGAAAATTACCGCCATGATTGGAGAGAGTAAATGAGTGTAAGGCGCTTTGTAGCGGCCAACAACCGAGAAGCTATGAAGCAAGTGCGTGATGCACTTGGCGCAGATGCCTTGATTTTGTCGTCGAAGGCGACGGAGGACGGCTATGAAATTCTGGCCATGGTCGAGGAAGAGCTCGAAGAAAAAGTCGCCGAAGTCGATGCGCCACCACAAGATTTTGCCGCTCTTGCCCAGCGTTTACTGCATGAAGTGAATGACATGCGGCGGATGCTGCAAAACGGGCAAGCAACAGGCAAGGCAGCGGCGAGCAGCTCAGCTATGTCCTCTGCTAGAACCGCGCCAAAGCATGCGGTGCAAGAGCTCGCGGCAATTATGCAACATGCGGGTTTTTCAACTCAGCTGATTCGTGAATTAGTTGGTCAAATTTCGCCGCTCGAACGTGATGTGCGTAGTTGGCTGCAACGTGAACTACAACAGCGTTTACTGCAACCTGAATTTCCTGCTGAATTATTTCAGGACGGTGTCTTGGCCTTAGTCGGTCCAACGGGTGTTGGCAAAACCACCACAACTGCGAAACTAGCTGCAAATTACGTCATGCAGTTTGGTTCCGACTCGCTGCTTTTAGTCACGACCGATAATTACCGGGTTGCCGCGCGCGAACAGTTAAAAGTTTATGCAGGCCTGCTCGATGTTGACATGTATGCGTTGGAAGAAGGTGAGTCACTCGACAAGCTCGCGGAACAGATTAAAGGCAAACGCTTGGTGTTAATCGACACCATCGGCATGAGTCAGCGCGACCAGCGCTTAACGAATCGGATTGCTGAACTGCAAGCAACAAAGGCCGAGGATGTGCCGTCGACGCGGTTAGTTTTGTTGTTGAATACGGCCAGTCAGCTCGGCACTCTAAATGAGACGGTTGAGCGCTTTCAAGCCTCAGCCCGTGCGGCCGGCAATCAAATTCGTGACTGTATTCTGTCGAAAGTTGATGAGTCGGTCTGTTTAGGTGCGGCGCTCGATGTTGTGATTCGTCATGGCCTGACCGTTCACTTTGTTGCCAACGGCCAACGAGTGCCGGAAGATCTTGAGCTAGTCGATCCAGCCCAGCTCGTTGCACAAGCGTTACCAGAGCTGAGCGCGGAAGACCTCGACTTCAGCCAATGGCTGCAAAGTTTTATGCCAGCGTCGACGGTGCAACCTGCACAACGGACATTACAAACGCAGGGCCAGACGGTTTCGCACATTTATCAGCAACTGAGTCAGTTGTTACCGGGTTTCTCTGCGCTCGAATCGCTTTGGCAACTCAGTGAGCAGTCGCCGCACGAGCAAGCTGCGTTGTATCAACGTTGGCTGCATCAGGCTCACGAATGTATGGCTAAGGTGCAAGCGAACGCAATTCTTTGGATTCAAGACAAGCCGGTCAGTGGGCGCAATTGGCGATTACCGAATCTTGCGCTTGGTAGCGACGCTGAACTGTTACCTTTGCCACTTACCGAACAATTGAGCCCAGTGCACTATGCGCAGGCGCTCGAGTTAAAGCGCCATGTGTTTGCGAGCTTGCCCGCAAACGAGACGTTACATGAGCTTGCTGCCCAGCATCAACATTGGCTTGCGGTACTCAATCGTAATCATCGGGTTTGGCATGAAAGCAGCGATGGTTGGCTACGCCAGTCGGTGTTGCAACTGCGCGACACGTTAGAGCCGATGCCGCGTCAAGCGATTCGCTATCGTGGCGAAGCCGCACATTTACATTTGCAACGTGGGCATGTGCGCTTGCAGCAGGAAGACTTTGCGGTTGAATTGGTTTATGGTGAAGTTCGACTCGATGGCAAGAAGACTGTGATCGTTCGCCGCTTTTGGGTGCTGCCTGCGGGTTTAACCGAAGCCACACAGCTGAGTTTAATTCGCCAGCAATTGTTGAGTGATGAAATCGCTAGCTTAACGCGTTTTGTGCAAGGTCAGTTGACCCCAGAAGATCTGCAGAATATGCCAGTTGACGTTGCCACGATGCTAGCGACAACGTTAGCTGCGACGGCTTTGTATCTTGAGCAAAGTCGCGAACCGGAAGCGGGCGTGCTGCGGGGCCGACTGTTTGCCTTAGCTGGCAAGCGCGGTAAAGCGAATGCGCGTAAATTAGCTCAAGGTGTTCTACAGTTATTTAGAACCAGTGCCGCTTTGCGAGTGATGTCGTTAGGTGCCAGTAATCAACAAGAGGTGGCTTCGTGAACGCAGCAGTAGGCGATGATCAAGCAGCAGGATTGCGGCAGTGGGCCGGGAAGCAGAAACGTCGTGAAACAACCGAGCCTGCGACAGCAGATGTCGCATCAGCGGCGGGTGAAGGCAAAAGTATAGGGACCAAGCAGACGCTAGTGGTGGTTGGTTTGCCGAGTGCTAGTTATGAAAACTCGCAATGTGTTGTTGAGCAGCTCGAGCGCTACGCCGCTGCCGGTAAGCAGTGGGTCGGTGACCCGCAGCAATGGGACATCGTGGTGGCCGAAATGGCACGCCAACCGTTGCAGCAACTCGCGGCTGAGTGTCAGCGTTGGGTTTTGTGGGTTGAACCGGACATCAATGGTTTTCAACGCGCTTATTATGGGTTAAAAACGTTACAACAAGCTGGAGCACCAAAGCGTGTATTGCTCATGCATCCGCCAATTGCGTCAAGTCGCGGCTTGATCACTAACGTAGAAGGCGTTGCGGAACGATTTTTTGGTACCCAATTAATTCGAGTGCAGGTGCCGCATGACATGGCATCGACAGTCAATGAATCCTAACTTAACGAGTCAGGAGCATTCTAGGTAGGCATGTATACGGCTCAAGGAAAATTGAATCGCGAATCAGTGGTTCGACAATATTACCCGACTGTTCGGCGGCAAGCGCTGTCGCTGCAGGTGCGCTTGCCTGCGGGCGTTGATATTGATGATTTGATTCAAGCGGGCCTAGAGGGTTTGCTCGATGCTTTAGGGCGCTTCGACCCGCAGGCCGGCGTCGCGTTTTCGACGTTTGCCCACCAACGGATTCGCGGTGCGATGATTGACGAATTGCGTTCGCGCGATTGGTTGCCGCGCAGTGTCCGGCGCACCGCACGTGAGGTGGAAGCCGCCGTACACAAATTGCAGCAGCAGCTTGGTCGACCGCCGGAAGAGCGAGAGATCGCTGGTGCGCTTAGCATGGAGCTTGAGGACTACCGCAAGGTTCTACTCGATACCAATAATGGTTTGGTGCTGTCCTACGACGACGTTGTGACCGAACAAGACGAACCGCATGCCGGCGATGACGAGCAATGGTCGCCGGCCGATGCACTGTTTAGTGGCGAGCGTAAAGCCCTAGTGGCGAAAGCGATTGGCGCCTTGCCAGAAAAAGAAAAGCTGGTCATGGCTTTGTATTACCAAGAAGAATTAAACCTGAAAGAGATTGGTGCGGTTCTCGACGTCAGTGAGTCGCGGGTGTCGCAATTACATTCGCAGGCGATTAAGCGCATTCGTGCGGTGGTTTTAGCGGACGACCTGTAATTTGTACATAGCAAAGATTTGAGCAAAAAGAAAAGCGCCGGTAAGGCGCTTTCTTGATCGGGCTAACTATCGTTTACTCAGCTTGGCGTTTTAGTTCACTCGCTGAAAGCTGGTATTGCGATAATAGTTTGTCGGGTAAATGCCAACTTGAGTGAGCACCGGGCGTAATGTCCAAGTCACTTCGAGAGTTGCTGCATTGCCGTCACGATCACGGGTGAAATGTACGAACTTTTCCCGTTGTGCACGATTGCGATAAGACGCCCGCCAGGTGTCATGATGCCAGTGCTCAAGGTCGAGAATCGATACACCATCGTCCCAAAAATGTAGCGCCAAGCCACCATTCTCGGTAGCGAAAACTTCTACCTCGCCATACTGTGCATCGTGATAGCGGCCAAGTAGTTGTTCGTGACTAAGGCTTGGCTTTGTGCCGGTTTGGCGAGCGGCGTGAATGGCTTCGCGTTCTGCCATGGCCGCGTCATAACTACGTTGGTAGCGAGCTAGCATGTCGGCCGACCAGTCGCGCCGTTCAAGGCCAGCAATGCGGTCGATAATGTCGTTGGCGACGGCAACTTGGTAACTTGAGAATGTATTTGTTACCACCACGATACCGAGATCAAGTTCCGGTACAAGTACGAGGTTGGTATTGAAGCCGTCAGTTGCACCACCGTGTTGGCTGCGTTGTAAGCCCCGATAGTTATCGAGCGTCCAGCCTAAACCATAGGCACGAATGGGTTCGCTGCGGTCACCGCGTCCGGTCGCAATTTGCGGATGGTGCATTTCGCGCATCACTGCTTCACTCAGTAAGCGTTGGCCCTGATAAACCCCGGGCTCGCCAAGTTGCAAGCGAATCCACTGCGCCATGTCATTGACGCTGGTATTCACCGACGCAGAAGCGCCAACATTGTCAAAATTGCGACGTTGAATTTCGACTAATTCGCCGTCTATCCATTGGTGTGGCCAGGCGATATTGGCGTCGTTCGCAGCAAATTGGGTAATTGAGGTGTTTGAGCGTTGCATGTTTAACGGTTTAAACAAACGCTCAGCCATGAACTCGTCCCAACTCATGCCACTAATAGCGGCAACGACTTCACCTGCGACTGAGTACATGACGTTGCTGTAGACATAGCGTGAACGAAATGGCGCTTCGAATTCGTGGTGGCGCATGGCTTCAATCACGGTTCTGCGGTCAGCGGTTGGCATGAACTGCAAGCGATTACCGGTCATGCGACCGACGCCGACCCGGTGAGTTAGCAAATCACGAATGGTGACTTCGCGGGTAACCCATGGGTCCGCGAGTTGGAACCATGGTAAGTAATCAATGACTTTATCGTCCCAGTCGAGTTTTCCTTCGTCGACTAACATTGCCAGCGCTGCGGCGGTCATGGCTTTGGTGGTCGAGGCCACACCAAAAAGAGTGTCCGCATTCACGGCAGCGGCTTCGCTCTGGCGTAACACACCATAACCTTCAGCATGAATCACTTGATCGCGATGAACAATGGCGACGGCCATACCGGGCACACCCCAATCTTGCCGGCCTTGTTCAATTTGTTCGTTTAACCCTGCCAAAGCGTCAGTACTAGCACTAGCCTGAGTAACTTGTGCAGAAATGGCAGTTGCTGGCGTTGTGCTGGCTGCAGAGCTTGCAGCTGGGCTTGCACATGCAGCTTGAGTGCTCGCGACTAATACACCCGCGATTAATATCGAAATCGTTTTGAATCGTAGCATGACATTATCCTTTTTCTTTTCCGCTAGCCTATCACATTGTGGACCGTAGCCGGAATGCCATTCCAGCTACGGTCCCTGCCGGGCGCGCACAATGAGGAATTAGAGGCGGTAGCGGAAGCCGACTTCGAGGATGACGCTGCGGCCCCAGCGGGTTTCGAGCTCGGCTTTAAGTTCGCGCATGGACGCTTCGTCGAGTGGCTGGCTGCCAATGGTGTCGGCGCGCAGGTAAATTGCATGACGACGAGCATTGACTTCTATATTGGTGAATTCGATGCGTTGATTTTGGTAAACAAACTCGAAAGAGCTAATGTCGCGCTCAATCCGATAGTTTTGATAAATAGACGAAAAAGCAAATGCCAATGGAATGGTGATAATGCCAACCGACACTAATGTCACGATTAAGCCTTTGCGTGCGCGTTTTACTGGCGCATAGCCGAGCACTAAGAAGGTTAATGCGGCGGCACCGGCAATGCCGACGAGGTTGGTCGCAAGCAGCAGTCCTGCACCCCAAATCATACTGATACTGCCCCAGCCTAAACCGATACCCGCAACACAGAGTGGCGGTACGAGAGCAACGGCAATGGCAACACCGGGTAGGCTACGCATGACGCTAGCGCGAGCATAGGCATATGCACCGGCGATACCACAAGCGATTGCAACACCGAGGTCGAGCAAGGTCGGTTGCAAGCGCCCAGCAATTTCTGGGGTGATTTCTTTCACGGGCACGAGCATGGCCAGCGACGCTGAAACCAGTAGCCCAAGCACCACGCCAATGCCAATGGTTTGCAATGCTTGCGTAGTAAGTGAGCGGTCACTTCGGAGCAGTCCCATAGCGACTGCAACAATAGGGGCCATGAGCGGAGCAAGAACCATGGCGCCGATGATCACGGCTGTGCTACTTAAGAACAAACCGAGTGTGGCAACCACCGAGCTGAGAATCATTAACGCAATGTAGTGAGGATGTGCAACCGCACTGTCTCGAACCTGCAAAAAGAGTTCGCGAAAGTCTTCTTCAAGAGCATGCGTAAACAAAGGCAAATGCCGCGTGATCATGGAGATTCGTTCTTCGTTATGCGGCAAATTATCAGTGCGCATGGTGTCTTTGTTATCGTCGATGGGCTCATGAAAATCATGATACTCATCGCTCATATTAATGCGCACAGCACGCGGGTACATTTCCAGTTCGACGGTGTCGGTTTTGCGCAAACGACCGTCTAAAACAACTCGGACAGGCTTCGGTGTGGTTAATGTCAGCCGCTTGGTTTTGATATAGCCAATGCAGCTCGGTAATTTACGTTGATTCTTGCGCCGCAAAAGCGAGCCGAACAGAAATTCCAGGTACTGCACAACCGACTTTGGTGCGATGGCAACACAAGAAACCCGATTATCTTGTACTGAAATGGTGGTGTCGAGTAGCCGCGCGGCTGCCGAGTAGATGTCATTTTCAATCGCGACCATGCCGGAAATAGCGGTGTGTAATTCTTTTTTCTCAGTCGTTATGGTGACCGGGAATACGCTAATCGTGAATAGGTTACGGATACTTCGCCACAGCAGCGCAAGCCAATACATGGCATAACGCCAAGGCGACTGTTCGCGTTGCAGCCAAGTGCTGCTGCGCTGGTTGACGAACGGTGTATTACCAATGGTCACCGAGCCCAGCACAACTTCGTTGTTGCAACGTAAAATGTCGATGGCTTCCGGGTCGTCTTCGAGCGCTAGGCGAATCGCTGCTTCGGTGTCTTTCGGCAAGCTAAACCAGGTTGCCAACGGCCCGCCTTGAATCAAAGGCACAAAACCGAGTGACAAGTTCAAGGTTTTCGCAATATCGATAAACTGGTGGGCCGTTTGGTCGGTCACCAAGGCGACGACATGGTCAGCTTGATCGCTAAACATGCCCGGCGTGGCCAAAAATTCGTCGAGAGGCACGTCGATCAATTTGATATTATGTGTCAACGCAAAGGTATGAATTTTTTCAAGCAGTGCAAACTGGTCAGCGGGATACACGACCAGTGCCTTTTCCATAAATGCCATAGAATCAATCCAACAGTGAGATTAGCTATGGTTATAGCGCAGACAAGCACGACAATAAAGCGCTTTCAGGTTAATCTATGCGGCAGACAGAGAGTTACAAGGAGCTCACGTGCTGAGTTATCAACATGGTTACCATGCCGGCAATGCTGCCGATGTACACAAACATTTAATTTTGCTCGCGACTATTTTGCGCATGCAGCAAAAGTCGAGCGCCATTCATTATTTCGATACCCATGCCGGCAAGGGCATGTACGATTTGCGCGATGCACAAGCGCAAAAAACTGGGGAATATTTGCACGGCGTGCAACTGGCTCTGAACTTAAGGGATGATCTGGCGACACAACCACAGTGGCAGCATTATTTCTCGGCATTGGCGGCAGTCAATCAGGGCGATGACAACACACTTGAGTTTTATCCTGGCTCTCCAGCTTTGGTTGCAGACTTAACTCGCGAGCAAGACCGCCACACGGTATTTGAGTTGCATCCGCAAGAGCATCAATTATTAACCGCACAAGAGTCTCGACAAACCGGTTATGTCATATACGGTGATGGCCTGCAGGGCATCTTGCAGCAGCTGCCACCAAAAACGCCGCGGCTGTTGGCATTGATCGACCCAGCGTATGAAAATAAAGACGAATACGCTGCGGTGGCAACAACCGTAAGCAAAATCATGCAGCGTTGTCGTCATGCTGTCGTATTAGTTTGGTATCCCTTATTGCCTGCTGCGCGCCACGAAGAGCTTTTGCAACGACTCGCGACGGAACTACAACAGCCGATATTGCAAAGTGAATTCCATTACAAAGCCATGAGTGGCGAACGTGGCATGTATGGGTCAGGGATGTTGGTGATTAATCCGCCATGGCAAATTGAAGCCGAAATTGAAACATTGTTGGCGCCTTTGTTACCGGCTTATGCACCGATTTATGGTGCACCAGCGCAGCTTCAGCAAACCTGGTTACGCAAAGAAAACGACTAAAAACGGACAGCAATATGAAGAAGTATCAAGTGATGTTGGCGGCATTAGCCGCTGCAGTATTAGCCGCTTGTGGTGGTCAATCACCAACGGCTGAGCCGATTGCCGCGGGTACGCAAGTGCAAGTGCGAATCATGGAAACAACCGATTTGCATGCTTATATGGTCGGCTATGATTATTTTCGTCAGCAGCCAACGGCAAGCTATGGTTTAGCCCATACAGCAGCGCTCATTCATGCCGCCCGCGCCGAACAGCCGAATAATTTTTTGGTCGACAACGGTGACTTAATTCAAGGCTCGGCACTGGGTGACTGGGTTGCTGCCCAAGGCAGCGCATACGTTGATCAGTATCGCCATCCGATTATGCGGGCGTTTAACTACTTACAATACGATGTTGGTAACTTAGGTAACCATGAGTTTAACTTTGGCCTTGAATTCCTTGAGAGCACAATCGCAGGCGCCGATTTTCCCTATGTGAGTGCCAACGTATTTTGGGCTGATTCGGCAGAAAATGCAGGGAAACAATCTCAGGGTTGGGATAATCCGTTGGTTGAACCCTATGTGATTGTGCGCAAAGAACTGGTTGCTGACGATGGTACCCTGGTACCTGTTCATGTCGGTTTTATTGGCTTCTTGCCACCGCAAATTATGCGTTGGGACCAACAACACCTCGAGGGACAAGTGCGGGTGCGCGATATGGTGGCGGCCGCCGAATATTATGTGCCGAAGATGCGTGCGCAGGGCGCCGATTTAGTTGTCGCTATCCCTCACTCTGGTTTACGACTGTACGACACGTACCCCGAATTCGCTGAACAAGCAACCTACCAACTTGCCGGTGTCAGTGGCTTAGATGCGCTGATGTTCGGTCATCAGCATCAATTATTTCCGGGCTCAGCGGCCTATGATGATTTACCTGAAGTCGACAACGAACGCGGTTTCGTCCGCGGCGTACCGGCTGTATCTCCGGGTTATTGGGGTGACTACCTTGGTATTATCGATTTCCATTTAGAATACGATGGTACTGCGTGGTCAGTGATCAATAGTCAGGTCGAAGTGCGCCCCATTAGCGAAGCAAAAGACACCCGACTTGAAGCAATGATGGCCGCAGAACACGAGGCAACAGTGGCCATGCTTAATGAGCCTTTGGGCGAACTCGAAACCGCAGTCACGAGTTTGTTTGGCCGCATCCGCCCAGGCTCAGCCGTGCAGATGATCAATGATGCACAACGTTGGTTTGCAGAAGGATTACAAGCCACGGGCGAATTGCCAAGTGACTTACCGCTATTGAGTGCAGCCGCGCCGTTTCGCAATGGATTCCAAAGTGCTGACGATTACACCATGATCGCTGCAGGAGAATTCACTTTGGGCAGTCTCGTCGACCTCTACGTGTATCCGAATACCTTGCAAGTGGTCGAGTTAACAGGGGCCCAGCTCATTGAATGGTTAGAAATGTCGGCATTGGCATACCGTACCATTCGTGCAAACGAAGCAGAAGCGCAGGAGTTATTCAGCCGCTACCCAAGTTTCAATTTCGACGTGATCGATGGCTTGTCCTATCGCTTTGATCTTTCACAACCTCCGCGTTACTCAAATCAAGGTAAATTAATAAATACGCAATCCCGTCGCGTACATGACGTGCGTTATCAGGGCGAGCCAATTGATCTGGAACGTAAGTTTTTAGTGGCCGTGAATAACTATCGAGCGGGTGGCGGTGGTAACTTCCCTGGGCTTGATGGTCGTTCAATTGTCTACTCGACAGGCGAAGAAGTGCGCCAAGTCATTGCTGCTTACGCAAGAGCTAAGACATTGGAAAATAATGGAAATCTTGCGGTAGCAGTGGCGGATAATTGGTCTTTAAAATTGCCCGAAGGAGCAACCGTTCGCTTCCGTGGTAACGGGTCAGAACTTGCCGCAGAAGAAGCACAAAAAATTCCCGGATTGCGAGAAGTTCGCCGAGGTGATGATGGTTTTGTTTGGTATGAACTAAACGTTCAGCCTTAACTGCCGATAAATCCTTCGATGGGTGGCGTGAGGGTTTCCACGCAATTTCCTGAAAAATGCAGAAAATTAAAGGGTTCACGTTGATCTTCAAGGCGCAAATGTTATACTCCGAAGTGGCGTGCATGTTATTAAGTTATTGAATGCATCGAGTAGCGCGGTACATTTGTTGCGCAGATATCGTTAAGTTTTGGTAAAACAGTGGCAAAAATTCACTGTCGCGCCAGAATAAGGGTTTACTACCCCCCCAAGCCTCCCGGGTAAGTGGAGCGGCTAAAAGGAAAGAAGGATATACCCTTATGAAAAAATTTGTCGGAATCGCACTACCTGCAGTGATTGCTGGTCTGCTTGCAGTTAGCCCACAAGCAGCTGCAGATGACGGTTACTATGCTGGAACGGAAGATATCTCAGTAGGCTTGCGTTTACACCTTACCAAGTACAGCAATAAGCGTTTTCATGTCGACGGCATGGGCAACTTAACGCCGTTCAGTGGCAGCCTACAGAGCCCTCAGCCAGGTTTAGAAATTCAGGTTCCTTTGACGAAGCGTTTTGCTGTTCGTTCATACTATGACTACGTAGACGTTGAAACTGATAACGCACAAAACAAAGGCTATGGCCGCATGATGGGTTCAGACGTTTTGTTTTTTGCTAATCACAACTGGTATTTCGGTTTAGGTATTAATCAAACCAAAGTACAAGAGCATCGTGATCGCATGGTTCGCGGAACCTTAGGTTACCGTCATGAAATTTCTGACCGTTTGTTCTTAAAAGCAGAATATGCGGCGCAAACAAAGTCAGATTTTAACGACCAATCGTTTATCTTAGGTATGGCTTACACCTTCGGTAACAGTGGCCCGTTGTTTGACAACACACGCGATCGTCGCCGTGCAGAGCAAGTCGTTGAAGAGCCAACAGAAGACCGCACTACCGATACAGATGGTGACGGCGTTCCAGATTACCGTGACGAGTGTCCAAACACGCCACGTGGCCATGTTGTCGATAGCCGCGGCTGTACTGTGTACACCACTCAGCAGGTTTCTGAAGAATTACGCGTTGGTTTCGCATTTGACTCAGCTCGAGTCACAAGCGATTACCAAGGTGATATCCGTCGCTTAGCTGACTTCATGAAAGAGCACCCAGACACACAAGTCGTTTTACACGGCCACACCGACTTAATCGGTACTGCCGAGTACAACCAGCGCTTGTCAGAGCGTCGTGCTGCAGCGGTACGTGACATCCTTGTCAACGAGCATGGTATTGCACGTAGCCGTGTACAAACTCGCGGCCACGGTATGAGCCAGCCAGTTGTGAACGAAATTAGCTTACCAGCTAACGCTCGCAACCGTCGTACTGAAGCGCGTTTGTCAGTAGAAATTCGAGTTCCACAAACTCGTTAATTCTAAATTGACGCACAAATCAAAAATCCCTCGCTCCGGCGGGGGATTTTTTTTTGCATTTTTTATCTCGACTGTGCATTAATAAAAGCCCATTCCAAATAAAAAGAACAACAATGGAAAAACATGCTTCTCGATTTCGAGCCTTAGGCCCGGGTTTACTGATGGCGACTGCCGCCATTGGTGGTTCGCACCTAGTCGCCTCAACGCAAGCTGGCGCGTTGTTTGGCTGGCAGCTTTTCGGACTGATCATTTTAATTAACGTGCTGAAATATCCGTTCTTTCGCTTTGCTGTGGATTACACCATGAATCAGCGCGAAAGCTTGGTGCATGGGTACTTTCGCCAAGGTCGCAGCTACCTTGTTATTTTTACGGTACTAGCAGTTGTTGCCGCCATCGTGAACACCGCAGGGGTGTTGTTACTAACAGCAAATCTACTGAAGTTTATGCTGCCCGGTAATCTAGATATTGTGGTGGTGAGCGCCTTACTTGTGCTGGGTTGCGTGCTCTTTCTTTTGCTTGGGGAATACCGTTCGCTCGACCTACTTGCCCGAGTCATGATGGTCGTGCTGTCGCTTTTAACCGTTGCTGCGGTGCTTTACGCTCTTGTCCAACTTGGGCCGCAGGGGAATGTACCAACTGACTATGTTAGCCCATCGCCGTGGAATTTCGCTGCCTTGGCATTCTTGGTCGCGATGATGGGGTGGATGCCTGCGCCCATCGAAATCTCGGTGATTAACTCAATTTGGTTGCAAGAGAAACGTCGCGTTGTGCCCTTGTCACGGCGTGGTGGCCTGTTCGACTTCAATGTTGGCTTTTGGGCAACTGCGGCTTTGGCACTTTGCTTTTTGGCGCTCGGTGCGTTAATTCAACACGGATCAGATCAAGAAATTGCCATGGGTAGCAGTGCCTTTGCGGAGCAGTTGGTTGGCATGTATGCAGCTAGCCTTGGTGAATGGACGCGCTGGCTGGTGATACTCGTCGCCTTCTTTTGTATGTTTGGCACGACACTGACTGTCCTCGACGGTTATGCGCGAGGACTGCATATTGCGACACAGCTACTTTGGCAGGGCAAAACGACCGATCGAGTGCATGGTTACAGCACAATCTTGCTCATGCAAGCGCTCGCTGGCCTAGGTATTATCGCTTTCTTCCGTGGTGCACTTGCACCCATGTTAGCGTTTGCGATGACCGCCGCATTCTTAACGACACCGCTATTCGCTTGGTTAAATTTCGTACTAGCGCGGCGAGCGGCAACACCACAACAAAAAACCACGAAGAAATATAAACTTTTGCATGGTTGGGCATGGCTTGGCCTCATTTACCTGGTCGGTTTCGCCGCCTTCTACCTCGCTTGGCTGCTCTTCTGGCGATGACTAAGTAGCTGAAACACCGCATTAGGGACCGTAGCTGGAATGGCATTCCAGCTACGGTCCCTAATGAGTTTTATTTGCTGTGCTAGTATGAGACGCTGTAAATTATTGGAATTCACATTGTTAACTAGGGATTTAAGACATGAATAAGTTCATGCATTGGCTGTATTTGGTGATTATTTCTGTATTGGTGATTTTGCTTTGGCAAAGTCGCGACAATGCAGTACCTGCTGAAGATACGGTAGAAATCGAAGAGGTTGTGGTCACCCAGTCAGATGACGAAGCGCGGAAGATGATCGGCTACTTGGAGGCTCTAGTTGCTGAACTGCAGGCCGAGAACCGTTCGCTGACTTTGATGCTGACGGAGCGCCTAGAAGCGCAAGCCGCCGCGCGGGCACCCGCGGAGCCAGAGCCAGAGTTAGAGCTGGACTCGGAACTTGATGTGCAGTCAGCAGCGGACGAAGCGACGAACAACCGTAATAACGAACGAGCGTTAGAGCGTGCTTTGCGCAATGCCGCCGACGGATTCTTAAGTGGGGACGATTTCGCACTACGTGCAGAACATGAGCCGGTTGACCCGAATTGGGCGTATCCGCTCGAGCAAAACCTGCAAGATTTGTTTATCACCGATGAGAGCTTGCGCGATTTCAATATCGACGAGCTGAAGTGTTACACAAGTTTCTGCGAACTGAAGGTGTCGAGTTTAGGCGACGCGCGATTCGACTCGAGCGCACTGCATCGTTCGATGCGCGATCAAGAATGGGCACCAACGAACATTCGTATGATGTCCTTGACCACATCAGAAGGCCGCAATGCAACGGTCTATTTCGATTTTAGTGGTGACGGCGATGAGCAGCCTTAATTTCCGACACCTTGCTGCGGCAGCACGCCACAAGGTTAAAAACTAACGGCATTGCAGGGGTTTACCCTGCATTGCTGCTTAAATTGGTCTTATCTGTCAACTTCTGTCCTTTCTTGCTAGGTATTCCGCTGTTAAACTCGATATAATAAGTTGTGTATGCAACTTGCTATTATGCGAGTTCTACCCGAGCAAATTAACCCCAAAAAAATCTGCTAACCCCAGAAGAGGACGTCATGAGTAAACGCGCTGCATTTAATTGGCAAGACCCATTCCTTATGGATTCGATGTTAACGGACGAAGAACGAATGATCCGTGACAGTGCACACGCCTATTGTCAGGAAAACCTGATGCCGCGAGTGCTGATGGCGAATCGGGAAGAGCGTTTTGATCGCGAAATCATGACCGAAATGGGTGAAATGGGTTTGCTCGGTGCAACGATTCCAGAAGAGTTTGGTGGTGCGGGTGTCAACCACGTGTGTTACGGACTTATCGCTCGTGAAGTTGAACGTGTTGATAGCGGCTATCGTAGTGCCATGAGCGTACAGAGCTCGTTGGTCATGTACCCAATTAATGAATTTGGTACGCAAGCGCAAAAAGAAAAGTATTTACCGAAGCTTGCCAGTGGTGAGTGGGTCGGTTGTTTTGGCTTAACCGAGCCAGATGCTGGCTCAGACCCAGCAAGCATGAAAACCCGTGCGGTGAAGGTTGACGGCGGCTATCGCTTAACGGGTAGCAAAATGTGGATTACCAATAGCCCAATCGCCGATGTCTTCGTGGTTTGGGCCAAACTCGACGGCGTTATTCGCGGCTTCGTGTTGGAAAAGGGTATGGACGGCTTGAGCGCACCAAAAATCGAAGGCAAGTTCAGCTTGCGTGCATCGATCACGGGTGAAATCGTGATGGACAACGTTTTCGTACCCGAAGAGAACATGTTCCCAGAAGTGACGGGTTTGAAAGGTCCTTTTAGCTGCTTGAACAAGGCGCGTTACGGTATTTCATGGGGTGCGCTAGGTGCTGCAGAATTCTGTTGGCAGGCGGCTCGTCAATACACCATGGATCGTATCCAATTCGGTCGTCCGTTGGCAGCCACTCAGCTGATTCAAAAGAAATTAGCGGACATGCAAACTGAAATCAGCTTAGGCCTGCTTGGTTCTTTACAAGCCGGTCGTTTAGCGGACCAAGGTTTATTAGCCCCAGAAACCATCAGCTTAATCAAGCGTAACAGCTGTGGTAAAGCGCTCGATATCGCTCGTGTAGCGCGTGATATGCATGGCGGTAACGGAATTGCGGACGAATATCATGTCATTCGCCATGTGATGAACCTTGAAGCAGTGAATACTTACGAAGGCACTCACGACGTGCACGCCTTAATTCTAGGCCGTGCGCAAACTGACCTTGCTGCATTCGGTTAATTATCATGAGCCAAACGGTGCAACCTTTACAGGAGCGCCTAAATACGGCGCTCTTTGGTAATCCTTTACCGCAAGTAGACGATTTACCAGACCTCGACGCGCTGGGCATTACCCCAGCGCAACTCTTTGACTGGGTAGACACGCAGCTAACCAGTCGTGTGCTCGACCTCCATTCCCGCGAACTACAAGCAGCCGGCGAAAGCTTCTATACCATTGGTTCCGCTGGCCACGAGGGTAACACCGCAATAGCGGCTGCCTTTCGCCACAATGACATGGCGTTTCTCCATTACCGTTCCGGTGCGTTTTTCATTCAGCGCTTGAAGCAGGTGCACGGCAGCACGCCGATTTACGACATGTTGTTGAGTTTTGCCGCGAGTAAGGACGATCCTATTTCTGCTGGCCGCCACAAAGTACTCGGTAGCAAAGCAGCGTTTGTACCACCGCAAACCAGCACAATTGGCTCGCATTTGCCGAAAGCGGTGGGTATGGCGCACAGCATTGGTTTGGCTAAACGCCTAAACCATGACGGTGAAGTGCCACATGACGCTGCGGTACTGTGCAGCTTCGGTGACGCATCGGCCAACCACTCAACCAGCCAGGGGGCGATCAACACTGCCTGTTGGACTGCTTATCAAAGTATGCCGCTGCCGCTGGTGTTTGTTTGTGAAGACAACGGCATTGGAATTAGCACAGCCACACCGCACGGTTGGATTGAGCAAAGCTTCAGTCGGCGCCCCGGCTTAAATTATGTCAGCTGTGATGGCCGCAACTTACTGTCGGTTTATGCAGCGGCGAAAGAAGCCGAGCGTATTGCGCGCAAACGCCGTCAGCCAGTGTTCTTGCATATGAAATGTGTGCGCCTTTATGGCCATGCAGGTTCTGACGCTGAAATGACCTACCTCAGCAAGGATCAAATTGCCCATAATGAAGCCAATGACCCGTTGCGTACGAGCTTAGCGTTGCTTGAGGCCTATGGCATTGCCACCCGAGCGCAAATGCAGGACTACTTGAATGCGCTCTTTACGCGCGTGCGAGCGGTCGGCCGTGAAGCGATCTATCGTGACAAGCTGAAGGACAGTCGCGAAGTCATGGCTTCGATTGCGCCACAGCGCTCGGAGCAGCCAATTCCGCCGCCACTAAGCGGTGAACAACGGCAACAGCTTTTTGCTCATGAAAAACATAACATCGGCAAACCGCAAACACTGAACAAGTTGCTGAACTGGGCGTTGCATGACCTGTTTGCGCAATACCCTCACGCCATCATGATGGGTGAAGATATTGGTAAAAAAGGCGGCGTGTATGGTGTGACGAGTCGCTTAGTCAATCAGTTTGGTCCTAACCGCATTATGAATACCTTGCTCGACGAGCAAAGTATTTTAGGCATGGCCATTGGTGCAGCTCACAATGGCTTCTTGCCAATGCCGGAAATCCAATTTTTGGCCTATGTGCATAATGCCGAAGACCAAATTCGCGGTGAAGCGGCGACCTTATCGTTTTTCAGTTCTGGCCAATACACCAACCCCATGGTTATTCGTGTTGCAGGCTTGGCTTACCAACGTGGTTTTGGTGGTCACTTCCATAACGACAATAGCTTTGCGGTGTTTCGTGACCTACCTGGCGTTGTCGTTGCTTGCCCGTCGAATGGTGCGTCAGCGGCTAGAATGCTGCGTGAAGCGGTTCGTTTAGCGGATGAGCAAAAGCGGGTGGTGATCTTCCTTGAGCCCATCGCCTTGTACAACCAAAAAGACTTGTACGAAGCGGGTGATAACGGCTGGATGTTTGATTATCCAGACCCACATGAGCGCATTGGCTTAGGTGAAGTTAGTGTCCATGAGAGCAATACTAAAAGTGCGAGCGGAAAGGCTGACTTATGTATTGTCAGTTATGGCAATGGCTATTATCTGTCACGCCAAGCGCAAAAGGAGCTGGCTGATAATGGCGTGAAAAGTCGTGTCGTTGATTTAAACTGGCTGCATCCATTACCCATGGAAAGTCTGCTGATGGCGATTAGCGATTGCCCGAATATTCTGATTGTTGACGAATGTCGGGAAACCGGCTCGGTGTCTGAAGAATTGTGGACGCGGTTGCAAGAAGCCGGTGTGCAAGCTCGACTTGGTCGTTTATGTGCGGATGACTCATTTATTCCATTGGCGAAGGCCGCTTACCATGTGTTACCCGCAAAAGATGGCATTGTCCGTGCTGCACAAGCGCTGATTTGGGGGCAGGACTCTCCAGATGCCGATACGATTGCAGGCTTGCGAGCAAATTCGAGCAAAGGCGGTACGTTAAAGCCGGGCGCTAAAATCGGTAGTAAAGGGCAAGCAGGAGAGAAGTCATGAGCCGTGAAAAATTACGTGCTTTAGTCGTTTGCCCTGGGCGGGGAACCTATAACCGTGCTGAGTTGGGCTATTTGGCGACTCATCATGGTGACCGTAAGGATATGCTGGATCGGTTAGATGCCATCCGTAAAGAGCAGGGCGAAACCCCTATTCAAGAGCTTGATAGTGCCAAACTGTTTAAGAGTCGCGAGCATTTGGCTGCGAACAACGCTGCCCCCCTAATTTACGCCTGTTCGTACAGTGATTTTTTAAGCATTGATCAAGACCGTTTTGAAATCGCTGCGGTGACGGGTAACAGCATGGGTTGGTACATTGCTTTAGCGTGTGCCGGCGCCCTCGATGCTGAAAAAGGCCTTGAACTGGTTGGCGGTATGGCCGCGCTTACTGGTGGTCAAGAAGGGGGTGGTCAAAACTCTGGCAGCCAAGATCTGGGAGGTCAGTTGATTTACCCAGACGTGAATGACGACTGGCAAGCGGATGCTGAGCGTCAGGCACTGATAGAGTCGCTGCTGCACCATAGTGACGACGATAAGCGTTTATACCGTTCCATTCGCTTTGGTGGCTACCAAGTACTGGCGGGACCAGACAGCGCAATTAAGCACGCCATGACGGTACTACCGCCGCTGGATGATCGTTATCCGCTGGTATTGCCGGGCCACAGTGCCTTCCACACGTCACTGATGGCGGATGCAAGCAAAAAAGCACTCGAAGTTTTTGCGAAGGACTTCTTCAGCGCACCTAAAGTACCGATGATTGATGGCCGCGGCGTTATTTGGCAACCGCTTGGTACCGATGTTGAAGCGTTGCGCCAATACACCTTGGTCCACCAAGTTTGTGAAACCTACGATTTCAGTCAAGCAATCCTGACTGGGGTGAAAGAGTTTGCACCGGATGTGATTATTTTGACCGGTCCAGGTGCGACCATGGGTGGTGCGGTAGCGCAAGCATTGATTGCCGAAGGTTGGCATGAAATGCACAGTAAAGCGGACTTTATTGCCCAGCAGAAAGATGCGCAGGCGAAAGAAGAATACCCGTATATCATCTCGCTAGGCATGGAACAGCAGCGCGCGCTCGTGAGCAAATGAGCACGCTGATGCCCCACAAGCGTTAGCGCATACAAGCCACAAGCGCGTTAGCGCTTATAAGGGACAAGCGTTAGCGCTTATAACGGACAAGCGTTAGCGCTCACGAAGGACAAACGCGCTAGCGGTTATAGGGGAATAATACAGTCCACCGGACAGACCGGAATGCACTGAGGTTGATCGTAATAACCTTCACACTCAGTGCATAAATCTGGGTCGATCACATAAATACTGCTACCCATAAAAATTGCTTCGTTTGGGCACTCCGGCACACACATATCGCAGTTAATGCAGTCATCAAGAATTTGTAACGACATTAAGACACCTCGGTGATTTGTATCGGCACTGTCGTTTGTGGCTCAGCAACAGCAAATAATTGACGAAGTAACATCGCATGTTCAAGTGGCAGGTTGTCGTGATCAGTAGGTAATGGCAGCCACACCACATGTCCAGAACCCGGTGCAGCCACAAGTTGCATACCGTGCTTGTCTTGCAGGTTTTGCAAAGTAAAGCTGTGGTTACCCGCTGTGGTCATCAGGACTAAGGCGTCACCAAGCTCGAAGCGATTTTTAACGTCAACTTTCGCAAACGTTACACCACTGCGCACGTCAATATTGCCGGTAAATTCACCGACAAACTGTTGCTCGCCTTCGCTATGGCTTGTTGCATAGTTCTGTAACTCGGATTGCGACACATGGCGACGCAGAAAGCCTTCGGTAAAGCCGCGATTGGCCATACCATTGAGCTCATGCAATAACGCTTCATCGAATGGTCGGCCAGCGACGGCGTCGTCGATGGCGCGCCGATAGACTTGTGCGGTACGAGCAACGTAATAGGGCGACTTGGTACGGCCTTCAATTTTCAGTGAATGCACGCCCATAGCGGTCAGCTCGGCCACATGCTGTACCGCTCGTAAGTCCTTCGAGTTCATAATGTACGTGCCATGCATGTCTTCAAACATGGGCATGTATTCGCCGGGTCGCTGCGGTTCTTCAAGCACCACGGCATCCTGTAGTATTTGCGGTAGCGGGTTAATTTGGCCAACGGCGTCTTCGATTGCCGGTGTGACCTTGTATTGCCAACGACAGGAGTTGGTGCAGGCGCCTTGGTTCGGGTCGCGCTTATTGAAATACCCTGACAATAGGCAGCGCCCGGAGTACGCCATGCATAGCGCACCGTGGACGAAAATCTCAATTTCCATGTCGGGTACTTGGCGACGAATTTCGGCAATTTCTTTTAGGCCGAGCTCACGAGAAAGAATGACCCGTTCAATGCCTTGTTGTTGCCAAAACTTAACCGCTGCCCAATTGACGGTATTTGCTTGCACGGACAAGTGCAAAGGCATGTGTGGGAAATGTTCACGGAGCAGAAAAATAACGCCAGGGTCAGACACAATCAGCGCATCAGGACCCAATTCAACAACTGGGCGAATGTCTTCGACAAAGTTAATCAGCTTAGCGTTATGCGGGGCAATGTTGCAGACCACATAAAGCTTTTTCCCCAGAGCATGAGCTTCTTGAATTCCAATCGCTAAGGTATCGAGATCGAACTCATTATTGCGCACGCGCAAACTAAACCTTGGTTGGCCGGCATAGACTGCGTCTGCACCATAGGCAAAAGCCATGCGCAAGGCATTGAGGTTGCCGGCTGGCGATAATAATTCTGGAATATGTGTCATGGTTTAACTCGTAGAACTCACCCTAGCTTACAATTGCGGCTATTTTAAGCAGGCCCATGAGAGACATGTTGATCTGGCGCAAAGCAGGGAGCGTTAGCGCTGAAAAATACCCCTGTCGAGGTATGCCTCCACCCCTTTTCGGCTATAAACTAAACTCAGTAAAACGCATACCATGTGTGTGTACGCCGAGCTGCGTTATCTAAACCTTCCAATATTGAAGGCATGATGCGACAGCCGTGGCAATTCCGCCACCAGGGTGAGTTTGGAAACGAACTGACCTCCCGAAATTTGGAAAGGTGTGAACATGCTCACAGATAAATATTCGCGTCGCTTTACGTACCTGCGCCTGTCGGTTACGGAAAGCTGCAACTTCCGCTGTAATTACTGTCTCCCTGACGGTCCCGATTGTGTGTCTCGGAAAGAGGAACTGACCCTCGAAGAAATTCGTCGAGTGGTCACTGCTTTTGCCCAAGCCGGAACGCGAAAGGTGCGCATTACTGGAGGCGAGCCGGCGTTGCGCAAGGATCTCACCGAAATCATCGCAACCTGTAAAGCGGTGCCAGGCATTGAGGAAGTTGCGATTACAACCAACGGTTATCGCTTAGAGCGAGACCTCGACCGTTGGATCGACGCCGGGCTTGATGCCATCAACGTGAGCGTGGACAGCTTAGACGCTGGCACCTTCCAAATGATTACCGGTGATAGCCGCCTCGATAGTATTTTGCGAGGTATCGACCTTGCCCTTGAGCGTGGCCTGAAACGGGTCAAAATTAACAGCGTATTGCTGCGAGATTATAACGCTGCTGAGCTACCGCAGTTTTTAGAGTATGTAAAAACTCGTCCGGTTGCTCTGCGGTTTATCGAGCTGATGCAAACTGGCGACAACCGCGCCTACTATCAGCGTAATCATGTTCGTGGCGAAGACATCAAACAGCAGCTGCTCAATGACGGTTGGGTGCAAACCATTAAGCCAACCACAGCTGGCCCTGCACAGGAATTTACTCACTCGGACTTTGCCGGTCGTATGGGTTTAATCATGCCCTACAGCAAAGACTTTTGTGATGACTGTAACCGTTTACGCGTGTCGTCGCGCGGGCAATTATTTATGTGCTTGTTTGCCTCAGAGCACAATAATTTGCGCCCGTTTTTGCAACAGGATGACCCCGCTGCACTGATTCAGCATCTGCAAGATGTGTTGCAAGGCAAAGCTGCGAGCCATCATTTGCACGAAGAATTCACCGGAGCAACTCGGCACTTGGCGATGATCGGAGGCTAAGCATGCAACCGTTCAGCTGTATTCTTCTCGCTGGGGGGCTCTCCTCTCGGATGGGGCGTGACAAA
Organism: Aliidiomarina haloalkalitolerans; assembly: GCF_003987315.1. GTDB lineage: Bacteria > Pseudomonadota > Gammaproteobacteria > Enterobacterales > Alteromonadaceae > Aliidiomarina > Aliidiomarina haloalkalitolerans. The sequence goes on along the minus strand of NZ_PIPI01000002.1, from coordinate 256,226 downwards.
GCCTTGCTGCAGTTACCGAACACTACCGATTCGGCTTCGAATGATGTCAATGACTTGCTGCAACATATGATGCATCTTGCACAACTTAGTGGTGCGCAGCAAGTTGTGGTGAGTCGCGATCCCAACCTCCGGGTTGCGGCCCATGCGGACTACCAATTCGTTGCTGACCAATTTCCGCGTTTGGGTCCTTTAGCAGGACTGCATGCTTGTCTACCTCAGTGTCACTACGAGCGCGTGTTAGTGTTGCCTGTCGATATGCCCTTGCTATCGGTCGGATTACTTACGAACCTGGCAAGCAGCACAACTTCAAGTTATTTCGCAGGTTATGAAATGCCATGTCTGTTGTATCGAAGTGACGCCTTGCAGCATTTTTTATTGGAACAGTTAACTTCGCAAACAGCACGTCGCTCGGTGCGCAGTCTTTTGCATTGGTTAGATGCGGAGGCGCTGCCCATTCCAAGTCACACCATTCCAAGTCACACCATTCCAAGTCACAACATTCCTAGTGACAACAATGAGTTCACCTTGATGAACACCAATTCACCGAGTGACTGGCAAATGTTTATCGAGTTACGAGCGCACCAGCGAAACACACAAAGCAGAATGCAGGACGGAGAACGCGGGAGGAACGAACCATGAGTCACAAAGTAAAATCATTTTTACCGCTAAAAATTGCAGTTATGACGGTGTCTGATTCGCGTACAGCTGCGAACGATAGTACCGGTGACATGCTTGTGCAAGCGCTCCAAGAACAAGGTCATGAACTGGTAGAGCGGACAATCACAAGCAATGACTGCTATCAAATTCGTTATCAGCTGAGTGCGTGGATCGCGAGTGCCGAAGTACAAGTGGTACTGATTAACGGCGGTACCGGCTTTGCTGCGAACAATGCAACTGTCGCAGCAATTACGCCTTTATTCGATAAAGTCGTCGATGGCTTTGGCGAGATCTTTCGCCAGCTAAGTTTCCAAGATATTGGCAGCGCAGCTTTGCAGAGCCAGGCGATAGCGGGCCTCGCGAACGAGACTTTAATTTTCGCCATGCCAGGTTCAGGCGGTGCAGCGAAATTGGCTTGGGAACAATTGATTAAGCCGCAACTCGACGCGCGCCAAGGACCATGCAATTTTGTCGCCCACGTAAAGAATAGCCCGGTAAATAGCTGCAACCCCACTCAACACCTTTTGAATGGATAATTCATTTATGAACGACAACAAACTGACCCACTTAGACGCTGCTGGCGCTGCGCATATGGTCGATATCACCGACAAAACCGTTACTCGCCGTGAAGCCATCGCGGTTGCGCGGGTCATAATGAATGGCGATGTGATGGCGCAACTGCAACAAGCTGCAGCTAAAAAAGGCGACGTACTGGCGACGGCGCGCATCGCTGGCATCATGGCCGCCAAAAGAACGAGCGATTTAATTCCGCTTTGTCACCCATTAGCCCTGAACAAGGTTACCGTCGATTTTGAACTCGACAGCGTGAATAACGAAGTTCGGATTCTGACTCGCTGCGTGGTTGAAGGGAAAACAGGCGTGGAAATGGAAGCGTTAACAGCTGCTAGCGTGGCAGCGCTAACCATTTATGACATGTGCAAGGCCGTCGACCCAGCGATGACAATCACAGATATCGGTCTACACGAAAAGCTTGGCGGTAAGCGCGGTCATTGGCAACGAGAGAGCGAGGGGAGTCGTTAACATGATTAAAGTATTGTTCTTTGCAGTTTTGCGTGAACGCTTAGGCACCAGTGAAGTCGTCGTCCAAGACTTTCACGGCAGTACGGTTGCAGACCTTATTCAGCACTTACAGCAGCGCTCGCCAAAGTGGCAACAAGAGCTTGCTTCACAAGACGTTTTAGCCGCAGTGAATCAACAACTCGTGAGTCATGCGCATGTTGTAGAAGCGGGTAGTGAAGTGGCATTTTTCCCACCGGTGACGGGTGGTTAACTCGGTTGCTTAATAACAGTTACTAATATGGAAGCGAGAAGACATGCAAGATGTGAAGATTCACGTACAAGAAGCTAACTTTGATGTCGGAGACGAGTACCGCTACCTCGCTGATGACGCGAAATTTGGCGCTGTGGTTACTTTTACGGGGCTTGTCCGTGAACTTCAAAGTGGCAACTTAACCGCTATGACGTTAGAGCATTATCCCGCCATGACTGAGAAAGCGTTGACTGCAATTGTTAGCGAGGCGCAAGAACGTTGGCCACTCGGTCGCGTAACCGTGATTCACCGGGTTGGTCGCTTAACCTTGAATGAGCAAATTGTGTTTGTTGGGGTCGCTAGTGCACACCGTAATGCGGCCTTTGCAGCTGCTGAATTCATCATGGATTTCCTGAAAACTCGCGCGCCGTTCTGGAAGAAAGAACACACAAATGACGGTGAATACTGGGTGGCCGCCAAAACCACCGATGACCAAGCAGCGGCTCGCTGGCAGTTACAGGCAAAGAAGGATTAATCCGATGCGCATACGGGTTTTCGCTATTATCATAACTGTATTACTTAGCTTGAGTTATGCGCACGCCAATGAGTTAAGAGTGGCGGCGGCTTCCGATTTACGCTGGGTGATGCCGCAGCTCGTGGCAGAATTTTCTCAGCAAAACCAGCTCACAAGTGGTCAGGTTCAAGTTATTTATGGGTCTTCCGGACGCTTGTTTGGCCAAATTCAAAATGGCGCACCATTTCATATTTTCTTCGCTGCCGATGAAAGTTTCCCAGTTGCATTGGTTGCCGGTGGTGGGGCTGAAGGGAACGTTTTTGTTTATGCACAAGGCGGATTAGCGCTATGGTCACGCCGACAAGCATGGGATTCAGAATTAGAAGCAGGAGCCGATTTACTCCGCAGCCGCGGTCGGATTGCGATAGCGAACCCACAACATGCACCTTATGGTCGTTTGGCATTCGCATGGCTACAAAGCTTAGCCGAGTGGCCGCAGTTGGAAAGTCGTTTGGTGTATGCTGAAAGCGCGGCGCAAGCAGCGCACTTTGTCCGCAGTGGCAGCGCCGAGGTTGGCGTGCTTGCAAAAGCGTTAACCGAGCATGAGGAAATGCAACATGGCCATATTCGTCAGCTTCCCGAAGCACCAAAAGTACAACAAGCTATGGTGATTACCCGAGCGGGAGCAGACAACGAGTTAGCGCATTTATTCTATGCCTTTATTGCGAGTGATCAGGGACAGGCGATCTTTGCCCAAGCTGGGTTTTATCCGAGTAAGGAGCAAGAATGAGCGCAAATGATCTGCAAGCCATCTGGTTAACCTTGCAACTTGCGGCAGTGTCGACGGTCATTCTCTTGATTCTATCCTTGCCCTTAGCTTGGTGGCTCAGCCAAACCACGAGCCGCTGGCGAGCTCTTGTGGAGGCGACTGTGGCTTTGCCGCTGGTCTTGCCGCCGACCGTACTTGGTTTCTACTTACTGGTTGCTCTGGGACCAGAAGGCTTTATTGGTGGTAGTTTAGAAGCACTCGGTATGCAGCATTTGGCGTTCAGTTTTACCGGTTTGGTCATTGGTTCGGTGGTGTATTCGTTGCCGTTTGCAGTGCAGCCATTGCAAAATGCGTTTGCCAGTGTGCCCCGCGAGTTATTGGAAGCTGCCGCGTGCCTGCGCGCTCGCTTTTTTGACCGCTTCCGGCACTTAGTGTTGCCGCTCGCAAAACGCGGCTTTATCACCGCCGCAGTACTTTCGTTTGCCCACACCATTGGCGAGTTCGGTGTCGTCCTGATGATAGGTGGCAATATCCCGGGTGAAACGCAAGTGGTGTCAATTGCTATTTATGATCATGTTGAAGGGCTTAATTACGGTGCAGCTAATCAGTTGTCGTTGTGGCTGCTAGCGTTTTCACTGGTGGTGTTGTTAATTGTGTATAGCCTCAACCGTGGTCAGGCGGTAATGAAGTTGCGGGGGGCGTAGTGATGCAGAATGCAGAGACTCATGCAGACCTGCATGAAAACCAGAAAACGAACCACACAGCGAACGCAGACTTGCAAAAGCAAGAATTCCTGCGCCTCGACATTGACGTTCACCGTGGTGATTTTCACTTACAGGCGAAACTCGATTTACCCACGACAGGTATTAGCGCGATATACGGCCCATCAGGCTGCGGTAAAACAACGTTGCTTCGCGTGATTGCAGGGTTAGAAACACAGGGTGTGAATGGCCGCATCCAGTTTGCTGCAGAGTCTTGGTTAACCGCACAGCAAGTTATGGCGGTCGAAGATCGCAACATTGGTTTTGTTTTTCAGCGACCCGCTTTGTTTCCGCACTTAACTGTATTGGAAAACCTTGAATTCGCTTGGTGTCGAGCGCCGCAAGCGCGCAAGCAGCACTTACGTTCTGGCCCGTTATGGGTTGCCGAGCTCACCGGTATCAATGAATTATTGCAGCATAAGCCAGCGCAACTGTCGGGCGGGCAGCAGCAGCGCGTGGCCATTGCGCGGACGCTGCTCAGCTGCCCCCAGTTACTATTGATGGACGAGCCGCTTGCAAACCTCGATCGCAAGGCTAAGCTCGAATTAGTCCAGGTGCTCCAACGTGTACAAAACGTCCTGCAAATTCCAATTCTCTATGTTTCTCACAATGCCGAAGAAGTGCTCAGGCTAGCCGACTATTTAGTCTTTATGGAAAAGGGGCAGGTGATTACCCATGGTGAGTTCGTGTCTGTGTTGCAGTCTGACGAAGGCTTTGCCCGCTTAGGTGGGGAAAATGTATTGGCGGCCACAGTAGTTGAGGCGGTGTCGGATGCACCGGTGGAAGGGTCTGCAGGGGTAAACGAATTGCTCCACCTAACCATCGCTGGTCAGTCGATGCGACTGCCGAACCCAGATTGGCAGCGGAACCAGATTGCGAGTTTAAAGCAGCGACGCCTGTTGATTGCGGCCGAATCGATTGGCCTCGCCCGCACGCCACCCAGTGACACAAGCATTAGCAACGCGTTGCCCGCACAAATTATCGCTCTCAAGCCAGCACTGCATCCAGCCGAAAGTCGAGTATTACTTGAGCTCGCGGATGGTCAGCGCTGCAGCGCGCTAATTACCAAACATTCACTGCAACGCCTGCAATTTCAAGAAGGCGAGCAGGTAGTCATGCTGATTAAAGCCGTTGCCAGTCACTAAAGAACCGTTTGAATTATGGGGCTGGAAGAAATTGCTACGAAGAATGTAAATCTATTTTTGAAAAGTTGTTACCAACGGTAGAATTTACCCTGATCTAAACCTATAGTAGTAGTCTCTCGGCCAGTAACTTAACGGCCAGTAACAACAAGCAGGTACAGGTGTGGCAGGGAATATTTCAGCAGAATCGATGTTTCTGCGACTGGCCGATGCGTTAACGCGTAGCGGTTATAGTGACTTTTTCAATACCTTAGTTCTCGAGTTGGGGAAAATACTCGACGTCGAGTATGTGCTGATAGCAGATACAGTCGAAAACCCGATGACCGCCCGAACTTTAGCCTTGATGTCGCATGGTGAATTACTCAACAATATTTCCTATAACCTCAAAGGCAGTCCGTGTGAAACTGTGCCTGAACGCGAATCGTGCGCTTATGAGGGCGGAGTGGCGGAGCTCTTCCCTGATGATCATTTGTTGGTTGAATTAAACGTTCAAAGTTATATCGGCATGCCGCTGCTCACGTCCGATGGCCGCAAACTTGGAATTCTCTCGGCCATGTCGACTCAAGCGGTTCACTTTGATGAATTGGCACGGGAAGTACTTCGGATTGCTGCCGCTCAAGTCGGCTCAGAGCTGGAGCGCTCGAGTCAACAGGAGCAAATCAAAGCGTTAACTTATCGAGACTCATTGACCGGCTTAACGAATCGACGCGGATTACACGAACTGCTTTTAGACCATCATCCAGAGACGATCTTTCTCGCGGATGTGCGTCGTTTTAAGGCCATTAACGACGTGTATGATTCCGGTGTTGGCGATGAGGTGCTGCGTGCAGTTGCCGACCGTCTGCGCCAGTATGTCAGTGCTGAGACTATCGTTGCGCGAGTTTCGAGTGATGAGTTTGCGATTTTGCCAGCGGCAGCTGATTTAGCCTCGCAAGTTACGGCAGGCTTGTCCTTCATTGAACAAGCCGAAGCCTATGGTAGAGAAATTGCCTTGTGGTTCGAAGCCCCTATTTTGGTCGATAACAATGAGTTTCATATCGATTTTACAATCGGCTGTGCCAGTCAGCCCGCGGCCATGTCAGAACACGACAAAACTTTGACGGGAGCTGAAATTTTGCGGCGTGCAAGCGTCGCTGTCGCCGACGCGAAGGCGCGCCAACAAGATTTTGCATTTTTTAATACCAGCATGATGAGTGCTATGGAGTATCGTCAGCTGTTGTTTGAGCGCTTTCGCAAAGCGCTGCGAGAAGAGCAGTTCGAACTCTATTATCAGCCTGTCTTTGCTTTAGATGAACGTAAAGTAGTTGGCGCTGAGGCATTATGTCGTTGGTACGACGATGAATTTGGTTGGATTAGTCCGCTCGATTTTATTGCAATTGCGGAAACTCGCGGGTTGATGCAGTCGCTGGGAGATTGGGTATTAAAAGAAGCGTGCCGACAATTAGTCGCGTGGAATACTGCGGGTCATCCATTACCGGGTCGCCTGGCGGTCAACATTTCCAATAAACAATTGGAGAGCAACGATGTGGTTGAGCGCTTCCAAGCCATCACCGCAAACGTAGCCAAAGAAAACCTGCTGTTGGAACTTACCGAAACCGCAATGATGCGGGCGCCAGAGTTAAACTCCAAGCGCATTCGTCAACTTCACGACGTCGGCTTTCATTGGGCAATTGATGACTTCGGAACAGGCTACTCGTCACTTTCCTATTTAAGCCAGCTCAAAGCTTCGGTGTTAAAAATCGATCGGTCATTTGTGTCAAAAATTGGCAACAACCCTCAAGATGAAAGCATTATCCAAGCGATTATCGCAATGGCAAAAGCATTACAGATTAACCTTATTGCCGAAGGCATCGAAACGGATGCGCAGCTTGAGTACCTGACAAAACATGGTTGCAACGATGGGCAGGGCTATTTACTGGGTCGCCCAGTCCCTGCGAGCGAATTCGCGCAACTTTGGCTTACTTAAGGGCTTACTTAATCGGCGCAGTTAGCACTTCAACAGAAACTTGCTCACCCGGTTGCACTGAATCTTGCTCCTGACTAAGCAGGATTAAGCAGTTGCCATGAACTAATGAACTCAGCATCCCAGAGCCTTGTGCTCCAGCGCTGTAGACTCGGTTTACGCCATTTTCGCAGCGTAATATACCGCGTTGAAAATCGGCACGGCCGGGCCGTTTTTTCAATAACTCACCAGCTTCCGCAGTGATGATCATAGGTTTATATTCACGCTCACCTGCGAGCCGGCGCAGGGCAGGTAAGGCAAGTTGTTGAAAGGTCACGGTTGCGGAAACAGGATTTCCAGGCAGGCCAAAAAACCAAGTGCCGTTGACTTTACCAAAGGCAAAAGGCTTGCCTGGTTTCATGGCGACTTTCCAAAAGCCGACAGCACCGAGTTCATCAATGACTTGCTTTGTGTAGTCGGCGTCACCGACAGAAACACCACCTGAGCAGACAATGGCATCGGCTTTCGCAGAGGCTGTCATAAAGGCATCGGCAATTTCTTGTTTATTGTCGGGAATCAGCCCCAAATTCAAAACATTAAAGCCCATGCGTTCGATCATGGCGTGCAGAACGAAACGGTTGCTGTCGTAGATTTGGTCAGCGCGTTTAGGCTGGCCGGGCTGAACGAGCTCGTCGCCAGTTGAGAACAAGGCAATAGTGAGCTGTTGCTTGACTGCGACTTCGGCAATCCCGAGTGATGCTAACAGGCCGATATCGACCGGTGTGAAGCGGTGACCAACGGCAAACACTGCGGCACCAATTTTGAGTTCTTCACCTTGGCGGCGGATGTTCTGGCCGACTTTGGCATTCACTTGAAAACGAATTTGCTTCGGACTGCCTGCTAAAACCTCAGTGTCTTCCTGAGGAATAACAGTAGATGCCGAAGCCGGAACTTGTGCACCAGTCATAATGCGGATGCATTCACCGGGCTTTAATTCCCCCTGAAATGAATGCCCAGCGAGCGCCTGGCCGACTAAGGTTAATGTGCTACCGGGTTCGCTTAAATCATCCGCACGCAATGCATAACCGTCCATGGCCGAATTGTCGTAAGAGGGGATATCGACGGTCGAGTCAATCGGTTGAGCTAAAATGCGATCGACGGCGTCGCTGATCAATACGGTCTCGATTTCTGCGGTCGGTTGAATGCTGTCCAACATTTGTTGCACAGCTTCACGAACAGATAGCATACTAATTCCTTAACTGCCTTGCTGATTAACCATCCAAACTGCAGCTTCAACGCGCGAACGTAAGCCCAGTTTTTTCAATAAGTGCTTCACGTGAACTTTCACCGTACCGTCAGAAATATCCAACTCGCGGGCGATTACTTTGTTGCTCATGCCTTTGGCAATCAGCGAGAGAATTTCATATTCACGATTCGTCAGATTGTTTAAATCGGCTTGCTGACGCGGTGCCGGTTTACGAATTGCGGTCGCCAGAATTTCAGTCACGGCTTCACTTAAAACCATTTTACCGTCTAGTGCGCGACGCAATTGCTCGAGCAACTTTTCTGGGTCCATGTCTTTTAATAAATAACCGTCCGCACCCGAGCTGATCGCTTCGACGACGTCTTCGTCTGCATCGGAAACAGTCAGCATAACGATCCGTGAAGTCACGCCAACTTTACGCATACCTTTGAGTGTTTCCAGTCCGTCCATACCGTGCATATTCAAATCGAGTACAATTAAATCTGGATCGAGATCTTCCGCAAGTTGAATCGCATCTGGCCCGTTGTTGGCTTCGGCAACCACCTCTATGTCACTTTCAAACTCAAGGAGTTGTTTTAAGCCTTTCAGTAACAGTGGATGATCGTCCACTAACATCACACTGGATTTGTCTGTCATGTTTCTATCCCCAATTAAACTTACCGGAGGTATATCCTCGGTGCCGCCTATTACCTCTTAGTGTGGCCTGTAAAACTTTGACCTATATCATAGTTTTTGACCATATCCACACTAAATATAGGGATACCTCGCTTCCTTGAACTCGTTATTAGCTTAATATAAATATCTGAAAATTAAAGGCTAATTACCAACTTATTGTGACAATTACCTACTAGTGGGTACTCCATCATTGGCGGTTGCCCCTCTCCTCGGGAACATTGTGATAACCCCTCGTAAATCGCACACTTAGCGTCGCCAAGAGAATGGCTGGAGTGAGGAGCAAAACATGTCTGATTTAAAACGCTGGGAACCCGAGAACGAAAAGTTCTGGGAAAGCGAAGGAAAACGCATTGCGAACCGAAATCTATGGATTTCGATTCCAAGTCTATTGTGCGGCTTCGCCGTATGGATGTACTGGAGCATTATCACGGTTCAGATGATGAACCTCGGTTTTCCATATAACCCAGGAGAACTTTTAACCTTAACGGCAATTGCTGGCTTAACCGGTGCGACATTGCGAATTCCGGCAAGCTTTTTTGTGCGTTTGTGTGGTGGCCGTTATACGATCTTCTTGACCACTAGCTTACTCATGATTCCGGCATTTGGAACGGGCTTAGCCTTGCAGAACCCAGACACACCATTGTGGGCATTCCAATTGATGGCGTTACTGTCGGGGATTGGTGGTGGTAACTTCGCCGCGTCAATGTCGAATATTAGCTTCTTCTTTCCGCGTAAGCAGCAGGGCTCTGCACTTGGTATGAACGCCGGTTTGGGCAACTTTGGCGTGACAACCATGCAATTGCTCGTGCCCTTGGTCATGACCTTTGGTGCGTTCTCTTGGCTAGGTGCTGGCGACTCCATGATCCTGCAAAAAGCGAGCGGGACGTTAATTGGTAGTATTCCTGCTGGCAGCGAAACTTGGATTCAAAACGCTGGCTATGTCTGGTTGGTTTTACTCATTCCGTTAGCATTTGCCACTTGGTTTGGCATGAACAACATTAACACTGAAGAAGTCACACCGAATTTGCCAAAGGCACCGGTCTCGTTTGCGATTATTTTAGCCATGTACGGCATTGGCTTTTTAACTGCAATCGTCGGTTTATGGTTAATGTTGCCAGCCGACGCGAATGGCTCTGGCTTTGGTGTGCCGAAAGAGCTAGTGCTGGTTTTAGTATTGGTCAGCACGGTTATGCTGCTGAAACTCTTACCGGGCGCAATTCGCACTAGCTTAAATCGGCAGTACAAGATCTTTAACAACAAACATACTTGGGTCATGAGCGTTCTGTACATTATGACTTTTGGTTCGTTCATTGGTTTTGCGGCAGCCTTCCCGTTGTCGATTCAGGTTATCTTTGGTTACAGCCATATTATAGTTGACGGTGTCATGACGCATAACACACCGAACCCAAATGGCCCGAGTGCATTAACTTACGCATGGATAGCGCCATTTATCGGAGCCTTAATCCGCCCAGTGGGTGGTTGGTTATCGGATAAACTTGGCGGCGCGTTAGTGACACAAATCTGTGCCTTGATCATGGTGATCTGTGCGTTAGGCGCAGCTTATTACATGCGCTTGGCGTATCAATCTGAAGCGCCAGAACAGTATTTCATGCAATTCTTCCTGCTGTTCTTAGGTCTTTTTGCAGCGAGCGGAATTGGTAACGGCTCAACTTTCCGTACAATTGCAGTGGTATTTCCTAAAGAACAAGCGGGTCCAGTGCTTGGTTGGACTTCAGCAGTTGCTGCTTACGGTGCATTCTATATCCCGCAAGTGTTTGGTGAGCAAATCAATGCTGCTACACCGGAATATGCGATGATAGGTTTTGCGATCTTCTACGGTTTTTGTTTAATTCTAAACTGGTTCTATTACTTGCGGAAAAATGGCGAGTTTTATAATCCGTAAGTCGCATCAGTCTGACACTTGAACGTAAAGTCCCGCTTTCTTGAAAAGCGGGACTTTCTTTTGTGTACCGAGAACGAATATAATCAAGGAAGTTGATAAAATTAGCATCTTCTAATATAATAGGTTTCCGAAAACAATGAACATTTCAGTTGAGCAAATGCAGATGAACGCAACAAGCGCTGAGAGCTTGCTAAAGTCTCTCGCCAATAGCCATCGATTGATGGTGCTGTGCCATTTGGTCAATGGCGAAATGTCCGTGGGTGAACTTGAGAAAAAACTCGGGTTGTCGCAATCGTCGTTATCACAGCATTTAGCCAAATTGCGCGAACAGCACATCGTTGGTTTTCGCAAAGAAGGTACCACGGTGCTTTATCGTATCGAAGACGAGAAAGCGATGAGGGTGCTCGAGACACTTTATGGAATCTATTGTTAGGCAGGATGCAAGAAAAGGTCGTTCGCGGTCTTTTTTTAGCTTGATTATATTAGAACAATCTAATATAAAGAGGTGTCGCTGACTTCGCTGAAAATTAACTTACAAACAGAGAGTTACTGCTCAGTAAAGTACGCGAGTTCGTCAATAATAAGCTAGTCTAGTTCAAGCTAGGCTATGCGTTTGAGTCAAGGCGTTGGTCTGAAGAGAGAGGTTTAGGCTATGAATATCGATCGTGCCGTAATGGCTTTTGCTGGAACCGTCGTGCTTGTTTCGGTTTTACTTGCATGGCAAGTGTCACCAGCTTGGTTATTGTTAACAGGGTTTGTTGGCTTGAATTTATTACAAGCAGCGTTCACAGGTTTTTGTCCATTGGCCAAGATTTTGGCGAAATTCGGACTTAAGCCAGGCAACGCATTTAAATAAATAATAAGAGTTCGCAGTCGAGGAGTAACGCATGGCGATACAACAAGGTCGTGGTAAGCCACAAGGCAATATCATTGGTTGGTTCCTGAATAGCACGTTTCCACCAATCTTCATTGGCCTTGCGTTACTGCTCGGTGTTGTTGCACTCATTCTGACACCGCGCGAAGAAGACCCGCAGATCATTGTGCCAATGGCCGATGTGATGGTCACGGCACCGGGGCTGTCAGCTCGCCAAGTGGCAACACAGGTCACTGAACCGCTTGAGCGTTTAGTGTCACAAATTGATGGCGTTGAATACGTCTACTCCTCTTCGCATCGCGACCAAGCGGTCGTCACCGTGCGTTTTTACGTGGGTGAAGACCGCGAAGACTCGTTGGTAAAGCTCTATAACAAGCTTTATTCAAACCAAGATATCATTCCGGCTGTGGTCTCGAACTGGGTCGTTAAACCGGTTGAAATAGACGACGTGCCAATTGTTGTCGCTGCCATCTACAGTACCGATCCAGAACAACAAGATGCTTTTGCACTGCGCCGCGTTGCTGAACAAGCGACCCAGCGGCTGAAATCCATTCGCCAAACCAATCGGGTTGAAGTGACGGGTGGTCAAGCGCGGGTCATTCAAATCGAACTCGATAGTGTTGCTTTAGCCGCCCACAGTACAACCTTGGCGGACATCTCACGGGCAGTTCAAGTGAGTAATACCCAAGTCACCGCTGGGCAGCTTCATCAGCAAAACCGAGTAATTCAGATTGAAAGCGGGCAGTTCTTTGCGAGCGCGCAGGAACTGGCAAATTCGGTTGTCAATGTGGTCAACGGTAAGCCCGTGTATTTGCGCGATGTCGCCCGCGTTGTCGACGGTCCAGAACAAGCAAATAGTTACACTTTCTTCTATCCAGGCATGGCATTTGCTGGCGCCGAGTCAGCGACGGTTGCTGACAAATACCCAGCGGTGTTTATTTCGGTTGCGAAACAACGCGGTTCAAATGCGGTGCGAGTTGCTGACAATGTCCTCGCAGAGCTCGAAGCGTTGCAAGCGGAGTGGCTTCCTGCCGGTGTCGAATACTCGGTCATTCGTAACTATGGTGAAACCGCGGACGATAAAGTCAAAGAGTTAGTCAGTAGCTTGGTGGTTGCGATTATCGTTGTGGTTGTATTTGTCGGCTTATTCTTAAGTTGGCGAGCAGCAGCTGTGGTTGCCATTGCCATTCCAATTGCCTACGGGGCAACGCTTGGCATGGACTTGCTCTTTGGTTACACGATTAACCGCGTCACCTTGTTCGCCTTGATTCTCGCGCTGGGGTTAATTGTCGACGACCCAATCGCAGCCATTGATAACATTGAACGTCATATGCGCGAGCAAGGAAAAGCCACCAAGCGCGCGGTGATTGCAGCTATGGTTGAAATTCGCAGTGCGCTGTTAATGTCAACGCTAGCAATTATTATCGTCTTCACCCCGATGTTCTTTATTACCGGCATGATGGGGCCGTATATGGCGCCAATGGCATTTAACGTGCCGGTAAGCGTTATTTTCTCGACGATTACGGCGTTTTTGATTACGCCTTGGTTGGCCTGGAAAATTATGGCGGGAGCGAAACAAAAGGGCGCCTATGATCCGAGCTCTTCGGTGCTATACAAAGGCTACAGAGCGATCCTCGAGCCCCTCTTGGCTAGTCCGAAACGCAGCAAGATGTTCTTGTGGGCGGTCGCCGGTTTGTTTGTTGTTGCCGCGATTTTGCCGGCAATGCGGTTGGTGCCTTTGAAATTGCTCCCGCATGACAACAAAAACGAATTCCAACTCGTGGTCGACTTGCGCGAGGGTGAAACACTTGAATCGACAGCCATGGTACTTGAGCAGTTTGCCGATTACTTGCAGCGCGTCCCAGAAGTGGCCTCGGTGTCGAGCTTTGTCGGTTTAGCGTCGCCAATGGATTTCAACGGCATGGTTCGTCATTACTTTCATCGCCAACAACCTTGGCAAGGCGAATTGCGTGTTGTTTTAGCACCGAAGCAGCAGCGCAAAATGCAGTCACATGAAATGGTCAATCGACTACGCGATGAGCTTGAAGCGATTGCTGCGCAGCATGATGCTCGGCTCAAACTTGTGCAGATGCCACCAGGTCCGCCTGTACTAGCGACGGTCGTTGCCGAGATCTATGGCGACCAGCAAACAGATTATCGTGAGCTTGAGCATGCCGCACAGGTTGTTGCGGATCGTCTTCGTCGCGAAGATATGGTGAGTGAAGTCGATACCTCGGTACCTTACGATTACACGGTTTGGCGCTTTGTTGTTGACCGTGAGAAGGCGGCTCTGTCAGGCATTAGTGCGACCGATATTCACCAAAGTATTCATGCCGCCACTGCTGGCTGGGTGATTGATTACTTGCAGCAGCCAACGGAGATTAATCCGTTACCCATTGAAATTCGCTTACCACCGGGCGCACGTGATAATCCCGATCATTTGCTGTCTTTGTATGTTCGTGGCCAGCAAGGGATCGCACAAATCGACGAAGGTCAGGGGCTGCGCACAGCTCCCGCTCCGTTAGTGCAACTGGCCGAGCTTGGGCGTTTTGTTGAAGTGAATGCTGACCGACCCATCCTGCACAAAAACTTACGGCCAGTCACTTATGTCTATGCCGAAGCAGTTGGTCGTGTGCCGGCTGATATCGTGGCAGATGTCATGGTTGACCAAGGTAAAGAAGGCGACAACTTTGTTCCGCATTGGCGTCGCCATTACTTTAATAATGGCTCGGGTTTGGGCTGGGATGTCCCAGACAATATCAATGTGGTTTGGAGCGGCGAAGGTGAGTGGAAAATTACGTTGGACGTATTCCGTGACCTCGGCATCGCTTATGGCGTAGCGTTGCTCGGCGTGTATTTAGTGATGGTCTTACAAACTGGCCTTAAGGGCGTGTCGGGCATCATGATGCTGTCTATTCCTTTAACTATTATTGGCATTATGCCGGGCTTCTGGTTCTTAAATATGTTTGCCGCAGATATCAATGGTTATCCCAATCCGTCGCTATTCACGGCAACGGCAATGATAGGGATGATTGCGTTAGCGGGGATCGTAGTTCGTAATGCCTTAATTCTTATTGAATTTATTCAGCAACGATTGCGGACACCATGTACTTTGAAAGAAGCGCTGTATGATGCTGGCGCGGCGCGTACGCGACCTATTTTGTTGACCGCCGGAACGACTATGTTGGCAAATATTGTGATTACCCTCGATCCAATCTTTAATGGTTTAGCGTGGGCGATTATTTTTGGAATTACCGCATCAACAGTCTTCACCTTGTTGGTTGTGCCGGTGGTTTATCACTTAATGTATAAAGATGCGGAAGGCCATGGTTTACCAGCTAGTTTGCCGCAAGAGAAGGAGAGTCTGTCATGAAGCGTACGCGTATTGCGATTATTGTTGCTGCGTTCTTGGGTCTTGCGTTAATTTTTGTCTGGCTTGCTGGCGGCTTCGTTAGTAAGTTGCCCACCGAAACGGTATCGGCTGGAACCCAAGCCGAAAGCATCGACAGTGCTGAAGTGATTGCCGCACGAGTGCCGCAGTTCCGCAATTTCAGTGGTAGTTTGCAAGCTCGACAGCAGTCATCGATTTCGGCCCGAATTACAGCGCGCGTCGCTGAAGTTTTAGTCGATGCCGGTGATATTGTGCAGGCCGGAGATATTCTTTTACGCTTAGAAAGTGATGACCTCAGTGCCCGCGTCCGGCAACAGGAACAGTCGCTTGCCGCGGCTCAAGCGCGAGTTAACGAAGCCCGGTTAAACTTCCAGCGTACCGAAAGTGTGGTGCAGCAGGGCGTGTTGCCGGAGGCTCGCCTTGATGAAGCACGAGCCGCTCGTGACAGCGCTGAAGCTGAATTAAATCGAGCGCGTGAAGCATTATCGGAAGCGCGCACGAGCGAAGGTTTTAGTGTCATCATGGCGCCTTTCGATGGGGTGATTAGTCGTCGGGCGGTATTTACGGGCGATACGGCTACACCGGGCATGTTATTGGTGAGTGTCTATCAACCAGAAAGCTTGCGTCTTGAAGCCGCTGTTAGTGAGTCTGTGCTCGCAAACGTGCGGATTGGCGATGAATTAACGATGAATCTAGATGCGTTTTCCGACCCGTTTAGCGCTCGCGTTGTCGAAATTGAGCCGGCAGCAGATGTTGCCTCGCGGAGCTTCATTGTGCGCTTAGCACCAAATAGCACTGCGGCAATGTACCCAGGCATGTACGGCAAAGTCGCGGTGCCAGCAGGTGAACGTGATGTGTTGCTAGTGCCTGCAGCAGCAGTGCTCCAGGTCGGTCAATTGTACTATGTTCAAGTTGTAACGAGCTCAGGTTCTGAGCGCCGCCTTGTGCGCCTTGGTGAGGCGACACGGTGGCAGGGTCGGGACTATATTGAAGTCGTCAGCGGGCTGCGAGACGGAGAGCGAGTCGCTCTCCGTCGTTAACCATTTGCTGGTCGCTAAACCATTTTGGCTAAATGGGATTTATCGTTCAGCTGTTCTTTTTGCAGATATTGCGGCACAAAACGGAAATAAACACCGGTGCCGCCTTCTTCTCGGCGCTTAATTTCAGCGTCGCCGCCGAGGTGGCGTCCGCGTTCCTTGATGATCACTAAGCCATAGTGGTTAAGCTTCTCTGGGTCCGTCGGAATACCGACGCCATCATCTTCGACCGCTAGTTCAATTTTATCGTCTGAATTCGCTAAGTGTGCCATGCGAATGACAACATACTTGCCTTCACTGTGATGCATGGCGTTCTGCACAGCTTCACGTACCATTTGCAGCAAATGAATCTCTTCGTGTGGTTCAAGCGGCACGTCGGTAATGCGGTAGTCGAGTTGAATCTCCATGTCCGTTTGGTTCTGCAATTGCTTAACTGTGGTCTCGAGTGCATTTAATAAACCGCCACCGTCTACTTTCAATCGGAAGGTTGTCAGAAGCTCACGTAATTGCCGATAAGCTGAATCTAAACCTTCCCGCAGTTCCTGTGAGACATCGCGAATAATCGCTTCGTTTTTAATGTCGATCGCCTTGTTCAAACGCGTCACCTGAATTTTCAGATACGACAAGGCTTGCGCAAGGGAGTCATGCAATTCACGCGCAATAACGGTTCGTTCATTCACCATGGCTAAACGTCGAACTTGGTCTTCCTCGGCTTTTAAACTCAGTGCTAACGCAAGTTGATCCGAGACTGACTTCAATAGCTGTTGTTGCCAGTCGTGTAAGACTTGGTTTTCTTTACAGCGGGCAACCATGACGCCAAAGCGTTTTTGTTCGCGGCTGAGTGGATAATAATACTGCCGTACGCCGTCTTCGACGGTAATGCAGTCGTCTTTGCGAATACACTCAGCACAGTTCACCGCATGACAGGGGTCACGCTCAGGCTCGGCGGCTTGGAATTGCAAATATGGCGCTTTGCCTTCGTCAGTCAGTAGGCAGAGCTCGAGGTCGTCAAGGTCAAGCACATCACAGAGTTTCCGCGTGGTGTCACGAAAGTCGTTGTAATTCAGGGCGTGCTCGTTAATCCGTTTGGAAATGTCATACAGCAGTTGCAATGTAATGTGACTGCGTTGCAACTGATGCGTCTGTTCATCAACTCGGGTTTCGAGGCGACCGTACATAAAGCCGATGGTGTCGCTCATTTTATTGATGGTTTCAGCGAGCATGCCCAGCTCATCACGATTATTTTTTAAGTCGACGCGGGTGGTGAAATCACCATGACCAATTTTCCGCGCCGCTTGCTGTAATTTGATTAACGGAATTTCGAAGCGGACGCGCAGCCAATGCAACACAATGATTGCCAAGATAACCGTTAAGAACAATGCCAATACCAGCACCAGGCGCAGTTGGCCAACGGAGCGCTCGGCATCTTGTTGAATGAGAAAGACCAACTCGTCAATGTAACTGACCTGATCGACTAAGCGACCATAGAAACTAACTGATTCCACAGTCTCTGAGCGCAGAACACGTTCAATTTCGAGCCAGTTGGCTTGCGCTTGTCGGAAATGACTGTAAATCGTTGTGTCATTGTGTGCAAAGCGGCGAAACGACGGATGATTCCAACTCTGATTCAGACTTTGAATCGCGCTGTTGAGACGTTCTGGGTCATTCTGCGTCGCAACAATCGCAATATGATAGGTTTGCCAACGTAAAGAACCAGCCACATTCAGTGCTTCCGGGTCACGGTTCACTTTCTCAGACAGCCAATAACTCGTCAGGAGTGTCACCAATGACAATCCAACTATGGCAAATAGTGCCAAACTGATACTTCCTGCGAGAGATGAAGGCCGCTGTTTCACGTGGAATACCCCTTTTTACCCATAGGTATCTGATTCGCCTAGATTCCGGCGCTTTAAATTATAAGTACTACTTACAATTCAGTTAGTTACGATCTAAACACGCATACCACCATGGTGGTAATTCGGCCAGATCGCGGCAAATTTGCAGGGTGGCTGCATTGACGCAGATCAAGCACAATTTCCCTACTTTACCATAGTGTAGACGTCGAAACATGAATGCAGTAGCTGGACTGGAGTCTGAAAAATGAGTCATTTACTCGATAAACTGCGCTTCTTCAATTTGAAGAAAGAACCCTTCGCCAATGGCCATGGGGTTGTGACAAATGAAGATCGCACCTGGGAACAAGGTTATCGCCAGCGTTGGCAACACGATAAAATAGTACGTTCTACTCACGGAGTAAACTGTACTGGTTCGTGTAGCTGGAAAATTTACGTCAAGGACGGCCTCGTTACTTGGGAAACGCAACAAACGGATTACCCACGCACGCGGCCTGACCTACCTAATCATGAACCACGGGGCTGCCCACGTGGAGCCAGCTACTCTTGGTATATTTACAGCGCCAACCGCTTGAAGTATCCAAAAGTTCGTCAGCAATTGATGAAGCTGTGGCGTGAAGCGAAGCAACAACATAATGACCCAGTGAAAGCTTGGGAGTCGATTGTTTCCGATCCGGCAAAAGCGAAGAGCTACAAAGAACGCCGTGGACTCGGTGGTTTTGTGCGTGCGTCATGGGACGAAGTGAATGAGCTCATTGCTGCTTCAAACGTGTACACCACGAAAACTTACGGCCCTGACCGGGTAACTGGTTTCTCGCCAATTCCGGCGATGTCGATGGTTTCCTATGCTGCTGGCGCGCGCTATTTATCACTGATTGGTGGTAACTGCTTAAGCTTCTATGACTGGTACTGTGACTTACCTCCGGCGTCGCCACAAATTTGGGGTGAACAAACCGACGTGCCTGAGTCAGCCGACTGGTATAACTCAAATTACATTATTGTTTGGGGCTCGAACGTTCCGCAAACCCGTACCCCAGACGCTCACTTCTTAACGGAAGTTCGCTACAAAGGCACGAAAACTTGCGTGATTACTTCTGACTACTCAGAAGCCTCGAAATTCGGTGACACCTGGTTAGCACCACGCCAAGGTACTGACGCTGCGTTAGCCATGGCATTTGGTCACGTTATTTTGAAAGAATTCCACGTTGATCAACCGAGTGCGTATTTCACCGACTACGTTCGTCGATATACCGACATGCCGATGCTGGTCATGTTGGAAGAAGAAAATGGCAAACTTACGCAAGGTCGCTTCTTGCGCGCAGCTGACTTGGTCGACAACTTAGGTGAAGACAATAACCCTGACTGGAAAACCATTGCGATTGACCGAGATGGTGACCGTTTGGTTAGCCCGAATGGTGCGATTGGTTATCGTTGGGGACAAAAAGGCAAATGGAACCTTGAGCAAAAAGATAATCAAGGTGATGTTGACCTGCACTTGTCATTAAAAGACCACGCTGACGACGTTGTTGACGTTGCATTCCCATACTTTGGCGGCAAGCCGCATGAGTATGAGTATTTCCAACATACTGACCACGATGAAGTGCAGATGCGCAAGATCCCAGCGAAGCGAGTACAGCTTGCTAACGGTGACTCTGCCTTAGTTGCAACCGTATTTGACTTAATGCTTGCGAACTACGGTGTTGATAATGGCTTAAACGACCCGAACCGGGCGCAAAGCTATGCAGACGACGTACCGTATACACCAGCATGGCAACAAAAAATTACCGGTGTTGACCCGCAAGACGTTATCCGAATTGCTCGTGAGTTTGGTCGCAACGCCGACAAAACCAAAGGCCGTTCGATGGTTATCGTTGGTGCTGCATTGAACCACTGGTACCACATGGACATGAACTACCGCGGTCTCATCAACATGTTGATGATGTGTGGCTGTATCGGCCAGAGCGGTGGTGGCTGGGCGCATTACGTCGGTCAGGAAAAACTACGTCCGCAAACCGGTTGGGCGCCATTGGCGTTTGCTCTTGACTGGCAACGTCCACCGCGTCACATGAACGGTACATCATTCTTCTATAACCATTCGAGTCAATGGCGCTACGAGAAGTTAGAAATGACTGAAGTCGTTTCACCGCTGGCGAATCCGAACAAGTGGAAGTCGAGCATTATCGACTACAACACGAGAGCGGAGCGCATGGGTTGGTTACCGAGCGCACCACAATTAGGCACTAACCCACTTGGCTTAGCAGATGCTGCTGCGAAAGCGGGTATGGACGTGAAAGATTACGTGGTTGACCAATTGAAGAGCGGCAGTTTGAAGTTTGCTTGTGAGCAACCAGACAACCCGCAGAACTTCCCGCGGAACATGTTTATTTGGCGTTCTAACTTGCTCGGCTCATCCGGTAAAGGCCACGAGTACATGCTCAAGCATTTACTCGGTACTAAACACGGTCTGTTAGGTAAAGACCTTGGCGACTTTGGTGGTCAGAAGCCAGAAGACGTCGAGTGGGTCGATAACGGTGCGGAAGGCAAAGTTGATCTGTGGGTGACCCTCGATTTCCGTATGTCGACCACCTGTTTGTACTCTGACATCGTGTTACCAACTGCAACTTGGTATGAAAAAGACGACATGAATACATCGGATATGCATCCGTTTATTCACCCGCTAACTGCTGCTGTTGACCCAGTTTGGGAAGCACGTAGTGACTGGGAAATCTTTAAAGGCATCGCGAAAGAGTTTTCGCGGGTTTGCGAAGGTCACTTAGGTGTTGAAAAAGACCTCGTCACCGTACCGATGCAACACGACACCCCGAACGAGCTAGCGCAGCCATATGGCGTGAAAGCGTGGTGGAAAGGTGAGTGTGATCCAGTACCGGGTAAAACCATGCCGAACCTCGTTGAAGTTGAGCGTGACTACCCGAATACCTACCAGCGCTTCACCTCGCTTGGTCCACTCATGGACAAGCTTGGGAATGGTGGTAAAGGCATTAACTGGAATACTCAAGAGGAAGTCGATTTCCTCGGTAAGCTCAACCGCAAGCACGTGGAAGAAGGTGTCAACAAAGGTCGGCCGAAGATCGAAACCGCAATTGATGCGTGTGAGGTGATTCTGTCGCTGGCGCCAGAAACCAATGGTCATGTGGCGGTAAAAGCTTGGGGCGCTCTCAGTGAGTTCACTGGACGCGACCACACGCATTTAGCGAAACCAAAGGAAGAAGAAAAAATCCGCTTCCACGATATCGTGGCACAACCGCGGAAGATTATCTCTTCGCCGACTTGGTCAGGACTTGAAGACGAGCATGTGTCTTATAACGCTGGTTACACCAACGTTCATGAGCTGATTCCATGGCGCACCATTACCGGTCGTCAGCAGTTCTATCAGGACCATGAATGGATGCGCGATTTCGGTGAAACACTTTGTGTTTATAAGCCACCGATTAACTTGAAAACCGTTCAACCGATTCTCAACAAGAAGCCAAATGGCAACAAAGAGATCGTGCTGAACTGGATTACACCGCATCAGAAGTGGGGTATTCACAGTACGTATTCCGACAACTTGTTAATGCTGACATTGTCTCGCGGTGGCCCAATTGTGTGGCTGAGTGAGATCGATGCGAAAGCAGCAGGCATTGAAGATAACGACTGGATTGAAATCTTCAACGTCAACGGTTCGATCTCAGCCCGTGCGGTTGTTTCGCAGCGGGTGCCGGAAGGCATGAGCATGATGTACCACGCGCAAGAACGGATTGTGAACGTACCAGGCTCGGAGATGACAGGTACACGCGGTGGTATTCATAACTCGGTTACTCGTGCGGTCATGAAGCCAACTCATATGATTGGTGGCTATGCCCAGCAGAGTTACGGCTTTAACTACTACGGAACAGTAGGCTGTAACCGCGATGAGTTTGTCATTGTCCGTAAGATGGACAAAGTTGATTGGCTGGATACCAAGTGATGAGGCGGCGCTTGCGAGTGCATCGCGAGCGCCCATCCTGCACCAGATTTTAGGAAGACGATTATGAAAGTTAGAGCTCAGATTGGCATGGTGTTAAATCTGGACAAGTGTATCGGTTGTCACACTTGTTCGATCACCTGTAAAAATGTCTGGACCTCACGTGAAGGTGTGGAGTACGCCTGGTTCAACAACGTTGAAACCAAGCCTGGCGTAGGCTTTCCAAAAGAGTGGGAAAACCAAGACAAGTGGAAAGGCGGCTGGGAACGCACAAGCAAAGGTAAGTTGCAGCTCAAAATCGGTGGCAAACTGCGGATTTTGGCGAACATCTTCGCGAACCCAGATTTACCCCAAATCGACGACTATTATGAGCCGTTCGATTTTGACTATCAGCACTTACACAATGTTGGTGATACCAAGCACCAACCGGTTGCGCGTCCGCGTTCATTAATTAGCGGCCAGCGCATGGAGAAAATCGAATGGGGTCCAAACTGGGAAGAGATCCTAGGAACCGAGTTCGAGAAGCGGAAGAAAGACAGCAACTTCAATGAGGTCGTGCAAAAAGACATCTATGGTCAGTTTGAAAAGACCTTCATGATGTACTTACCGCGTTTGTGTGAGCACTGTTTGAACCCTGCATGTGTGGCAGCGTGTCCTTCTGGCGCAATCTATAAGCGTGAGGAAGACGGAATTGTTTTGATTGACCAAGACAAATGCCGCGGTTGGCGGATGTGTGTTTCGGGTTGTCCGTACAAGAAGATCTACTACAACTGGAAAACTGGTAAATCGGAAAAATGTACCTTCTGCTATCCACGAATTGAAGCAGGACAGCCAACAACGTGTTCAGAAACCTGCGTAGGTCGGATCCGTTACCTAGGTGTGTTGTTGTATGACGCTGACAAAATTGAAGCGGCAGCAAACACCCCGAACGAGAAAGATCTGTATCAGGCACAGCTCGACTTGTTCCTTGACCCATTTGACCCAGAAGTCATTGCGGCAGCGAAGAAGGAAGGGATTGCTGACAACTGGCTGAAAGCAGCGCAGCGTTCACCGGTGTACATGATGGCGATGGAATGGAAAGTCGCATTACCATTGCACCCTGAATACCGCACCCTGCCAATGGTTTGGTATGTGCCGCCATTATCACCAATTCAAACTGCGGTGGAAGCTGGCCATGTTGGTATGAACGGCGAAATTCCAGACCTGAAATCGCTACGGATCCCGTTACGTTACTTGGCGAACATGTTGACCGCTGGTGACGAAGCTCCGGTTGTTCGTGCGCTTGAGCGGATGATTGCTATGCGCGCTTACAAACGTTCGCAAAATGTCGATGGTGTCGAAGATTTTGAAGTTCTGAAGCAAGTTGGTTTAACACCAAACCAAGTGGAAGAGATGTATCGCTACATGGCATTGGCGAACTTCGAAGACCGCTTTGTTATTCCAACAAGTGCGCGTGCCTATGCACAAAACGCCTATGACTTAAAAGGCGAATGTGGCTTTAGCTTCGGCAATGGTTGTGGTGGTGGCGAAAGCGACCTCAATCTTTTCGGTGGTGACAAGAAAGGTGTTCGTAAAGTCATTCCAGTCGTTATGAAGGATTAATCATTATGCAAATCGCACGAGTTTTATCGTTGCTGCTTGATTATCCTCACGATGGATTACTTGCAGCACAGGCGGATATCGATGCAATCATCGCTGATTCGCCCTTGTCGGCAGAGCGCAAGCAAGCACTAGCGGCGTTTGTTCAACGCCGCTTTGCGGGCCAACTAATGGACTGGCAGTCTGAGTACGACGGTCTATTTGAGCGTGGACGTTCACTGTCACTGCTTTTGTTCGAGCATGTCCACGGCGAATCCCGCGACCGCGGTCAAGCCATGGTCAATCTTATGAACCAGTACAAAGAAGCAGGCTTGGAAATTGGGGTGCGCGAGCTTCCCGATTACATCCCTCTTTACCTTGAGTTTCTCTCCACTCAAGGTGAAGAGAACCTGCGCCTTGGTTTAGAAGAAGTTGCACATATCCTAGCGCTGCTTGCAGCACGGTTAGAGCAACGCGACAGCGACTATGCAGCAGTGATGCATGCGTTACTTGAATTGTCTGGTGTTAGCGTTGATTTAGGCGATGTGCGTGAACAGATTGCCAATGAAAAGCGCGATGACACAAAAGAAGAACTGGACAAAGTGTGGGAAGAAGAAATGGTCAAGTTTGGACCGGACTCGCAGTCGGACGGCTGTAGCTCGGGAGTTAATAAGCCTTCTGAAACTCAACGCAAAGACCAGTACGTCCCGATTAACTGGGCTGACATTACCGATGCAGCTCAGACTGAAGCTCAGCGAGGAAACTGATCATGAACTTCGTCGACATGTTACTTTTTGGGATTTATCCCTATATCGCGTCTGTCATCTTTTTTGTCGGCAGCGCGCTTCGTTACGACCGTGAACAGTTCACTTGGAAAGCGCAATCGAGCCAAATCCTCGACAAGAACTTCTTCCGAGTAGCGAGTGTGTTTTTCCATGTTGGTATCATCATGATTTTCTTGGGTCACTTTGGTGGCTTGGTGATTCCATATGAAGTTTGGGACTTCTTTGGTGTGACCTTGGCTCAGAAGCAAATGATTGCGATGGGCGTGGGTGGCTTCTTTGGAGTCATGTGCTTCATTGGTTTAAGCATGTTGGTTTACCGTCGCTTATTTAACCCTCGTGTGCGGGCCAGTAGCTCGGTGATGGATACCTTGATTCTGTTGTTAATCTACTGGCAGCTGATTTTAGGCCTCATCACTATTCCGGTGTCGACCGGTCACATGGACGGTTATGTCATGAAAGACCTGATGAGTTGGAGCCGTTACTTATTGACTTTCCGTCCTGCGGAAGCCATTG
The DNA here is from genome assembly GCF_003987315.1 of Aliidiomarina haloalkalitolerans. Taxonomy (GTDB): domain Bacteria; phylum Pseudomonadota; class Gammaproteobacteria; order Enterobacterales; family Alteromonadaceae; genus Aliidiomarina; species Aliidiomarina haloalkalitolerans. The sequence goes on along the minus strand of NZ_PIPI01000002.1, from coordinate 231,334 downwards.
AGTTTATGTCTGAAATTCACTGGATTTACAAAGCTCACGTATTCTGGGGTGTGACACTGTTTGTACTGTTCCCATTCAGTCGTTTAGTGCATATCTGGAGCGTGCCGGTGAAATACTTTGGCCGTAGCCATCAAATTGTTCGTCGTCGCTACTAATTCTAAATTAGCAACGACTAGCCTGTAGTCTAGGTGTGAAGAGTGAGCAGTAGGCTCTTCACACTTCTATCGGTCGGGGGCCTGGAACTCGTGGTCGATGCAAGAGAGGTTGATATGATTCGTGTCAATGACACTACTATTGAAGAAAAATCTGTGTTGGAAGAAATGCAATATCATCCAGCAGAGAGTCAGCAAGAAGCGATGAAAAAAGCAGCTGAAGCGCTGATTATTGGTGAGCTGTTTAAACAAAGAGCCCGCGAGCTTGGCTTTAAAGTCACTGCGCCAAGCGCTGAAGCCGCCGAGCATGACTTTGTTGAGCGCTTAATTGACCAAGAGGTTCACATTCCTGAAGCCAAAGACGAGGAATGCGAGCATTATTTTCAAGCCAATCGCGAGCGCTTTACCACGTCACCCTTGCTCGAAGTTCGGCATATTTTGCTCGCTGCAGCACCGGATGACAACAAAGGTCGGATGGAAGCGTTAAGCTTAGCTGAAGAAGTGATTAAACAGCTGCAAACCGGTGGTGACTTTGCTGGGCTTGCCCGCGGACATTCGTCGTGCCCTTCAAAAGAAACAGGTGGCAGCTTAGGGCAACTGAGCCGTGGTCAAACCGTACCTGAATTTGAGCGAGTGGTTTTTGCGTTAGAGCCAGGCTTGCATGATTCACCGGTAGAAAGTCGCTATGGTTTTCACGTTGTTTGGGTGGAACGTAAGGTTCCAGGTCAGCCGCTTGACTACTCTGCTGTGAAAGAAAAAATTCGCGATTACTTGAACGAAAAAGTGCGCCACAAAGCGATTGCACAATACATTCAAACTTTAATTGCGGATGCCGAAATTGAAGGGTATTCATTTGAGGTAGACGGCTCACCACTCATGCAATAATGGCATTGGAACAGTCGTTTTCGGAAAAACCGACCAGATGGTCGGTTTTTTATTGCTGACAGACTAGTCAGCAATGAACTTTGCGTATACTCTCAATAGATTGCCAGAGAGGCCTAAGTATGCAAACACAAGCTACTGAAATAGAAAACAATTTCGACACGGTACTGACGCGACCCACGCGCTATTTTATTGTTGCATTAGCAATTGTTCAGGCGGTTGTCTTGTATGGCTTAGCCCAAGGACTTGAACGCGACTGGTGGTGGCTCACGTCCTTGTCTGTCTCTTTTCCGCTGTTTACTTTGGTATTAACGGTACCGGCCATGTTGATGCTCACCATTCGCAGCATCAATCAACGATTGCTGTGGTGGAGCAGCGCGGGCTTTTTGGTATTTTTCTTAGCTCTTTCATGGCTAGCTACGTTACTTGCAAATCCCACGAGCTTTAGCGACAACACACACGTGCTCATGCCATTTGCCTTGTTGGTGGCAGCCTCGGCGTTCATTTTAACGGCGTTTTGGCAAGTCTGGTTACAGCAACCGCAAAAATGGTACCCGGAGTTATTTAGTCAAGCTTGGCAAAATGCCTTAACGCTTCTGCTCATGCTCGTATTTGTCGGTATTGGTTGGGCGCTCATTTCGCTTTGCATTTCGCTGTTTCGTTTATTAAGTATTGAGTTTTTTGCAGAATTCTTCCGTGCTGAACCGGTGCGATATGCAACCACAGGTTTATTGATTGGCTTTGGGATTTTAATCGGTCGCAATGAGCCGAAACCCATTCAAATGACTCGTAAGATAGTGTTTGCGGTGTTTACCTGGCTATTACCGGTACTTGCGCTCATTGTGTTGCTTTTCGTCATCGCCTTGCCATTTGGTTTTGCCGAACTTTGGTCCGGCGAACGTTCGGTGTTTAGCGTAGCGTTCCTGCTGGCCTTTTTAATCGGCGCTTTCCTGCTGTTCTTTAATGCGGTGTATCAAACGGGTGAATCTCCGTTACCCTATCCATATTGGCTACGTTGGGTTGTGCGGCTGGCAACTTTGTCGTTGCCGATTCTTGCTGCAATTGCCTTGGCAGCCATGATCACACGTATCGGTGAATATGGCTGGACACCTCCGCGCTATTGGGCACTTGTGTTGGTTTTGGTTCTGAGTGCTCACGCCATTGGTTACGCTTATAGCGCCATTCGCCAGAATGGTGGCGAGTTGCAATTGATTCCACGAGTCAATGTCTTGATGGCCGCACTGTTAGTAGCGGTGGTCACGTTAAGTCACTTGCCAGGGATTAACCCCTATACATTGTCAGCGCAGTCTCAAGCTCAGCGGTTAGCTCGTGATTTAGCGAATATGCCCTCCGCTGACCTCACGTGGTTGCGCTTTGAAGTGGGTAAGCCGGGTGTCCAAGCTTTGCAGGACCTATCAGCTCAGGCCTCGGCGGCAAATGAAGCGGAGCAAGTAGAAACAATCACTGCGTTACTTAATCGCGAACAGCGTTACTGGTACCAAGCACAAGAACGACAGGCTGAAGGTGAAGTCAATTGGGACGATGTTCAGCAAGTAGTGGAATGGCGTTCGACAAGCGATGATGTTATTCCACAGTCCCTATTAGTCACTGTGCACCAAAGTAACATCAATGTACTTGAGTGTGTCCGAGATGGCGCTTCGTGTTACGGTTTTGAATTGATGATGACAGAAGTCGATCGTGCGATTTTATTGTGCGTCGACCGAACTTGGTTTTACGGAGTGACGTGCGCATTAGCTGTGCAAGACGCAGGCTCAGCCAACGGAGATGAGTGGGAAATAGTACTCACCCGTTTTTTGCCACGCTCGGATGATTTAATTCGTGCTCTGCGACAAGGGCAGATAGAACTTACCCGACCGTGTCTACCCAATGTGGAAATTGGTGGTGAAATACTGAGTTTGTCGACTTATCGCTGCGGATAAATAATCATCAGAAACTTGGTAAGTTAGTACAAAGTGCATATAATTCAGCCCCTAAAAATAAAATGTAAGATATTCATGTATTGCCGAGAATTAGTGCAAAAAACAAACTGTCGGCAAATGCAAGATAGTACTCTATACTAATGTGTTCAATAATTAAGCGAAATTGCTGGGCACTATCATAACAGGGTTTACAAGGGATACGAGTAAATGGACGACCTAGCGACGTTACCTATGTGGGTGTGGGTGGCTATCGCGGTACCTTTGGTTATCGCGCTTGTGCTGTGGTTGCAAAAACGCAACTTACACCGACAGTTTCAGCATTTGACCATGCTGTTCAATACCAAACAGCAAGAGCTCGCAGAAAAACAGCGAGTTCTTGAGCAATTACAGATCCTCGACCAGGTCACGGGCGTGTTTAATCGGAAACACCTCGAAGATCGACTCGAGGAGGCGTTTTCGCACGGCCGTCGCTATAAACGTCCCATGTCAATTATCATGTTTGAAATTGACCTGTTACAACGGATTGCGAACGAGTTCGGCCAGCAAACATGTAATCATGTACTGTATGAATTCGCCGCACTGGTTTCGCGGACGACTCGACGCAGTGATATTTTCGGCCGGTGGGATTCGTCACGATTTTTGCTGATTTGTCCGGAAACCTCGGCGAGTCAGGCGGAAATTTTAGCGAACAAAATTCGTGAGCTGGTACTGGAAACTCGCCTTGACTCGCGTATGCGGGTGACAATTAGTGGCGGCATTCAAGACTTAACCAATATTGAAACCGTTGACCGCTTGCTTGTAGGTGCCGATATCGCACTGCAAGAGGCTAAAACGCAGGGCCGGAACCGCATTTGCCTTCTTTAACCCAAAAGGAGAGCTTATTGATGGAACGCCCAACCAATCCGACCTCGAAACGATTGCGAACGCATTTCGTAATGATTACTGCAGGCATGATACTCACACTAACTCTAGTCTTGAGTGCCATCGCCAACCATTCTGCCGCACGCGCATTACAGGACCAAATTGGTAATGCGCTGATAGACACTAGTCTTTTGCTTAGCCATAACCTCGACCAATTTATGTGGGCGCGGTCGGTTGAGGTAGAGCTTCTCAGTCAATTTGGCATGGGTTTAGAACAACCAGACCAAGTGCGTGACTTACTCGAAGCCGTGCAAGAGAAAGTGCCGAGTTTTGCTTGGTTTGGGGTGACGAATGCAGACGGAGTTGTCCAAGTCGCAACGGGTAGCTTACTTGAGGGCATGAGTATTGCGCACCGCCCGGTGTTCTTAAATGCTCAAGAAGACGTCTTTTACGGCGACGTGCATGAAGCACAACTGCTGGCGTCACTGCTCCCGAATCCTTCAGGTGAAGCAATGAAATTCGTCGACATAAGCTTCCCATTATTTGACGATAATGGCGAGTTTCGAGGCGTTTTGGCAGCCCACTTAAGTTGGGACTGGGCACGTGAACTGCAAACAACAATCATGGAGCCGCTCCGCAAGCGTCATAACATTGAACTGTTTGTAATCAGCCCCGAGTCGGGAGCCGCACTGTTAGGCCCCAGGGGCTACGTTGGTCAGACTTTCGACTTGGATAGTATCGAGCTGGCCATCCGCGGTGAGAATGGCTTTCTTTTAGAAACTTGGCCAAATGGACAGCGTTACGTGACCGGCTATACCACCACTGCCGGTTATCGCGACTTTCCTGGATTCGGTTGGGTTTTGCTTTTGCGTGAGAACGAACAGAGCGCACTTGCGACGGTGTCGAAATTACAAACAATCATTTGGTCCGCAGGCGGGGCTTTCACGTTGCTGTTTGGCTTTTTCGCTTGGCGTGTCACGCAAGCAGTGACGGCGCCGTTGCAAGACATTACATTAGCGGCGCAACGACTGTCTCGTGGTGAAATAGTAGCGATTCCTCAGCATCAAGGTATTCGTGAAATTGAGTCGTTAGAACATTCCTTGCAAAGCCTTGTAACGAACCTCACACAAGCAGAATCTGCATTGGGGCATATGGAATCGCAAGCGCATCGTGATGCACTGACCGGACTTGCAAATCGTAATGCACTGAATAAATATATGAAAGTTGCGCGGCAGCATGCGGAGCAGCAACATAAGTCATTAACCGTCTTGTATTTAGATCTCGATAAGTTTAAGCCCGTAAATGATACCTACGGCCATGCAGTTGGCGATACGCTGCTGAAGCAAGTTGCTGAGCGGCTACAACAGCAGATTCGTCAAGACGAGCTCGCAGTGCGTTTGGGGGGTGATGAGTTTTTACTGGTGCTGACCACCGACGACCGCTGCCCGCAAGCAACGGGCGCAATGGTTGCGGAACGGGTTTTGAGTGCTTTAAATGAGCCATTTAGCATTGATAACCTGCGTCTCAACATTGGCTGTACGATTGGCATTGCAATTTGGCCGCAAGACAGCCAATCCATTGAAAGTGTATTGGATTTAGCGGATCGAGCCTTGTATCGCGCCAAGGAAGCTGGTCGTAACCGGTACTTGTTTGCGCGTGAACAGCAGGGTGAGTCAAACTGCGCCAGTTAATTCACTGTCGCGGCGTTTCATGGATTGGTGAAAACGTGAAAAAAGAAAGCGCGGTAGATACCGCGCTTGAAATATCATCCAGCCAATAAGATTGGACATCCTTGTCCGGGGCTGGAGTAGAGCCTTCCGTTTAGTCTTTAATGTGTTAAGCGTTTTGCTCAGCAAGAATTGCTGCTTCTTTGTCTTTGAAGAACACACCTTTGGTGATCTGCCAACTGACCGCCAATGCACCGACGATGAAGATGACGTCACCGACAGTCCGCACCCAACGCAGCATGTGCAGTAATGGTTGCTGCATGAACTCTTCGCTACGGGCGTACCACAAGCCTTCTGTTGCACTGGCGTGGAACTGGATAAAGCCAATCGGTAGCAAGCTGGTGAAGAGCATGAGTACCAAGCCCCAGTTTAACCACCAGAACGCTGTTTTCATGAGCTTCTCGTCAAATTGGAAGTTCGGCTTGATATAGCGTAAGACCAGTAGACAGAAACCAAGCGCCAGGAATCCATACACCCCAAACAGTGCAGCATGTGCATGAGTTGGTGTGGTATTCAGACCTTGAATGTAATAAAGCACGATCGGTGGGTTAATCATGAAGCCCATGACGCCAGCACCGAGGAAGTTCCAGAATGCTACGGCAATGAAGAACATCAATGGCCACTTCACGCGATCCATCCAGTCTGCACGTGCTTTCAAGCGCCAGTTTTCCCATGCTTCGTAACCTAATACCACCAGAGGAACAACTTCAAGTGCAGAGAAGGTTGCGCCAACTGCCATAATTGGCGTAGTGGTGCCAGAGAAATACAAGTGATGGAAAGTACCCGGTACACCGCCAAGCAGGAACAACGACGCTGACGCTAAGCTCGCTGCAGTGGCCGTGGTGCGTGAAACTAGCCCCATGTTGTAGAAGATAAAGGCGAACGAAACAGTCGCAAATACTTCAAAGAAGCCTTCTACCCAAAGGTGTACAACCCACCAACGCCAGTATTCCATGACCGACAAGTGAGTGCGCTCGCCGTAGAAGAAACCAGCGCCGTAGAATAGACCTACTGCAATCACCGAACAGATGAATAGCACCAGCAGGTTCTTGTCGCCATCTTTCTTCAGCGCAGGAAGCATGCCGCGTAACATCAGAACCAGCCACAATAGAATGCCGACGAACTTGAGAACCTGCCAGAAGCGGCCGAGGTCGAGGTATTCGTAGCCTTGGTGACCAAACCAGAAACTTAAGTGCTCAGGCATGACTTGTGCAATCGCTAACCAGTTACCAATGAAGGTACCGGCAGTAACGAGAACTAATGCCCAGAACAGAACGTCGACACCAAGTTTTTGGTATTTCGGGTCTTTGCCACCATTGATAATCGGAGCAAGGAAGAGACCGGCGGCAAGGAACCCAACAGCAATCCAGAACATGGCGGCCTGCAAGTGCCAAGTACGGACCAAGGTATACGGTAGGATTTGCGTGGTATCAATGCCATAGAAGCCACTACCTTCAACGGTGTAGTGCGCAGTAAAGCCACCGAGGAAAACTTGTAGCGTAAACAAGGCAACCACAACAAACAAATATTTGCCGAGTGAACGTTGTGACGGCGTGAGCTTCACTAAGCTGATAGGATCTTTCTTCGGCGCAACTGGTTCTGCATGTTCCTTCCGTAGGAATGCCCAAGCCCAAATCAAGGCACCCACACCGGCGATCAAGAGAATGATGCTGACCAACGACCAAATCAGGTTTTCCGCTGATGGCGTATTGCTGATTAAAGGCTCATGTGGCCAGTTATTGGTGTAAGTGACGTTGGAGTCAGGACGCTCAGTTGCAGCGGCCCATGAGGTCCAGAAGAAGAAGTGAGTCAACTCGATGCGGCGACGCTCCGACGGCAAGGTGTCATTCTTCATCGCGAAGTTGTGACGAGTTTGCTCGAATGCCGGATCGTTACCAAACAAACGGATGTAGTAGTCCGCGGTTTGTTTGATAGCTGCGTAGCGAGTATCGCTTAGAACGAGAACATCACGGGCTACATCATAGGTGTTGGTGCGGTACTCGACTTCGAGATCATGACGCAACATGCTTTGATCGCGGGCATCAAGTTCGTCGTAAGACACACCATAAAGTTGCTGAGCGGTTAGGTCTAACCATGCCAACAATTCACGACGGAGCCAGTCCGCTGTCCAGTCGGGTGCTTGATAGGCACCATGTCCCCAAATCGAACCAAGCTGCATGCCACCAACCGACTGATACGCCGTCTGACCATTGAGTATGGTCTCATTGGTCATGATTAGGTCGCCCTGAGCTGAGACCACTTGATCAGGAATGGGTGGTGCCACTCGATACACTTCTTTACCGAAGTAGCCCAAAATACCAAAGGTAATGGCTAAAATCGCAATTAACGTCCACCAGAGTTTTTTATATTCACCCATGGCAGCCCCCTTTTTTGAGTTGATTATTGTTAAGCATGCGCTTACTCCCGTTTACTAAACTCGCCCCGGATCATCCGAGTGATTCATGGTGGTAAGAGCAGGAATCGTGCCAATTAAATAAAGATCAATAATAACAATGAATTAGATGATTTCTGTGGTTGTTGATGCGCTCGGAAAGTGCTTTTCACCGCTTGGAACCAAGGTAGAAAACACCCTCCGGGTTAAATCAACCATAACCATCCTCACAGCGCGGTAATTTCAACTACTCCAACTGGAATATCTCCTTATATTCCCCTGTAAAAACTAGGGATATTGTAGAATTCAGTCAGATTTCTGAGTGCGGAGTCGCTGACCACGATGACGCCAAAGTCGGTGACCAGACAAGCGATGATGTCCACGGGTACCACTTACTTTTTTGACTGTATGAGGTGATGTATGGCGAGCAAGCGAACGCAAGTTTTGGGAATAGTGAAGCTAACGGTTGTCGCTGTTGCAGTGGCATCTGCAATGGCGTTTATCCCAAGTAGTCTGGCGGCAGAGTCAAACCTAGACGATGAGATTAAACTTTCCTTACGTTATCGGTTAGAGCATGTTGAGCAAGATAATCCGCTGCAAGATGCGTTGGCGAGCACGTTGCGTACACGTATCACAGCACTAAAAGCTATTTCGACACGTTGGAGCGCACATGCAGAGGTAGACTATGTCGAGGTGCTCGGCGGCGATACCTACAATTCCACGGTTAATGGACGAACTCACTATTCGACCGTAGCAGACCCACGCGGCACCGACATTAATCAAGCATTTGTGCAGTATCGTCACGAGGACTACGGAACTGTTGTCAGTGGCGGCCGCTTCCGCATGAATCATCTCAATCAACGTTTCTTGGGTGGCGTGGGTTGGCGTCAGAACGAGCAAACCTTTGATGGTTTGCGGCTGCAACAGAAAATCGGCAGCGACATGACGCTCGACGTTGCCGCTGTGCACAATGTGAATCGAGTATTTGGACCGAAAGGGCCACAGGCAACGCAACGTGGTGACCTATACACAGCGGTCTTAAGTTGGACTGTCGCCGATGGGCACACTTTAAGTGCTTTCACTTATGATTTCGATTTTCGTGACTGGCAAGCACAAAACAGCCGAACGGTTGGTATGGATTACCGCACAAGCTTACCAATTGCGGAGCAAGCGCCACTCGTTTTGCATGCGGTATTTGCTCGCCAAGAGGACGCTCATGCTAACCCAAATGAGTATCGGCATCACTACCATCGGCTCAGTGCGGCGTGGAAATACCAAAACCTCGGACTTGAACTTGGACAAGAGCGGTTAGCGGGTAACGGTACGACTGCATTTCAGACACCATTAGCGACGCTTCATGCGTTTCAAGGGTTTACCGACTTGTTCTTAGTGACACCGGTGGATGGTGTGCGTGATCACTTTGTTAAATTCAGTCACCCTGCCGGTAAAACGCAGTTGAGCGTCGGTTACCATTATTTCAAAGCGGACCATAATTCTCGCAAGTATGGTGAAGAATGGAACTTAACGGCCAGTCGCAACTTCGCCTACGGTATTGGCGCGCAATTCAAACTAGCTGATTTTCGTGCGTTAAATCGGACACAAAATTTTGCTGTAGATACCACCAAAGCATGGTTGATGCTGACCTATAACCTTTAACCACACCTTTTAAGCGCAGCGTAGCCGGCTGGCCGCGCTGCGCTTTGAATACTGATTATTCAATTCCTACCAAAACAACCGTTCACCATCCCGAAAGTAGGCGATTACCACTGACGAGGTAAAGGATCGCTGCGCACTGCGGCTTTGCGCAGCATGGCAAATTTTGCCAATGCCAAAGTTTGATCCAGATCAAACTTTGGATTTTACAGATCGTTACTGTAACCACTATATATTGTGCTAACAATAAAAAACCAACACAAGATATGGTGTTATGTCAGATTCTACCGGTTATTTACGTTACAGCGAAGAGCAAGTGGTTTGGCAGGAGGTGCCAGGTGAAACGGCGCTTGCTTACACCATTACCGGTTGCTCAGTCGGCTGCAAAGGTTGCCATAGCGTGGACACCTGGCCAAAGGGCAGCGGCACATTGCTAACGCCAGATTACTTTCAACAACGACTCGATGATTACCAAGGCTTACTCACTTGTGTGGTGTTTCTCGGCGGCGAATGGCAGCCACAAGCGCTTCTTGAATTACTCGTGTTAGCCCAACAGGCAGGGCTGAAAACATGCCTATACACCGGCTTAGAGGACGTTTCCGACGACCTTCGTAAGCATTTAAATTTCTTAAAAACGGGACCGTGGATAGCGGAGCGGGGCGGCTTAAATAGTCCGACAACAAATCAACGATTTGTCGACTTAAGCCGAGGGGAACTGCTGAATGTTCGTTTCCTGGGATAGGTCCTAACTTAAAAACAATGCAATAAGGGGATGGATCATGTTGCGCATGAATGAAGAACAAATTACGGGAAAATTAAACTTTATTGACGACTACCTGCGTGCCGAAAATGCCGCAGATGGCTCAAAAATGGATGCAAACGCGAACGTGACACAGAAGAATGTGGCCACATTGGAAGCGGAGCTCATGAAGGACTTTTTTGTGCAGGTAAACCGAGCCCAAGTGAGTCGCAAAATCACTGACCTGTTCGGCCCGGAACTGGCGGCTGAGTATGTTCGGCAGATTGAAGACCATGAGATTTATGTTCATGACGAAACCAGTCTCAAACCTTACTGTGTTTCAGTCACTATGTATCCATTCTTGCGCGACGGCTTAACGAAGCTGGGGGGCGAATCGTTAGGTCCGAAGCACATTGAGTCCTTCTGCGGCACCTTTGTAAACTTTGTTTTTGCGGTGAGTTCGCAGTTCGCGGGTGCTGTGGCGACAGTCGAGTTTTTAACTTACTTCGATTATTTCGCGCGCAAAGACTACGGCGATGATTATCTGACAACGCATCGCCATGAAATTGCCAATCATTTGCAGCATGTGGTTTACGCATTGAACCAACCTGCAGCAGCGCGCGGTTACCAAAGCGTATTCTGGAATATCTCGATTTACGACCAGTTCTATTTTGACAGTATGTTCGGCGAGTTCGTTTTCCCTGATTTCACCAAGCCAAGCTGGGAGTCGGTGTCCGCTTTACAGGACTTCTTTTTGGATTGGTTTAACCAGGAGCGGAGTAAAACAATTCTGACGTTCCCAGTGGTGACGGTTGCCATGCTAACTGACCAAGGGCGCTGCAAGGACCAAGCGTTTGCCTACGATATGGCAGCGCATATGCAGAAAGGTAGCTCGTTCTTTGTGTACCTTTCTGATAGTGCGGACTCGTTGGCCTCATGTTGTCGCTTGCGCAGTGAAATTGCCGATAACACATTCTCTTATACGCTCGGAGCAGGCGGCGTCGCAACCGGCTCAATTAACGTGATTACCATTAATATGAACCGACTCGTGCAAGATGGTCGCGACCTTGCGGTGGAAATTGACAAGATCCATAAGTATCAGGTGGCTTATCGACGGTTAATGGAGGAATACAAAGAGGCCGGGCTACTGACCGTATATGACGCAGGGTTCATCAGTCTCGATAAGCAGTTCTTGACGATTGGTATCAATGGTATGACCGAAGCGGCTGAGTCACAAGGGCTACAGGTTGGCAATAACCAGGCTTATAAAGACTTTGTCCAACGTCATTTGAAAGTCATTTATGACGCTAACAAAGCGGCGAAGAAAACTTACGGTTATATGTTTAATACCGAGTTCGTGCCGGCCGAAAACCTTGGGGTAAAAAATGCCAAGTGGGATCGCAAAGACGGCTACTTCGTGCCGCGTGATTGTTACAACTCCTATTTCTATACGGTTGAAGACGACAGCATTAACTCGCTCGACAAGTTTGTTCTGCATGGCAAAGAGCTCATTGAATACCTTGATGGTGGTTCTGCGCTGCACTTGAATTTGGAAGAGAAACTTTCGACAGAAGGCTATCTTGCGCTCTTCAATGCGGCGGCCTCGACCGGCTGCAATTACTTCTGCATTAACGTGAAAATCACTATTTGCAATACCTGTGAGCACATTGATAAACGGACTTTGCCAGCCTGCTCGGATTGCGGTTCGGACGACATTGATTACGGTACCCGCGTGATTGGCTACTTGAAGCGTGTTTCGGCATTCAGTGAAGGACGCCGTCGCGAGCACTCACTACGCCACTATCACCGCGAGCGTCAGCAATTGGCGAACAACGCTAAGTTCGGCAAAGCCAGTTAAAGCCCGTTAAAGCCAGTTGAAACTACCTATTAAGGGGAGGTGTTCCTCCCCTTTTGGCAGAAAGAGGGCGACGGGGGAATGTGGTAAGCTGCTCCCATTCATTATGTACGGAGCCGCACCATGTTAAGTAGTTATGACGATTTTATTGACGCAGCGCAAAACCAGCCTGAGCCGCAACGGTTATTGTTTGTGTTCGCGAAGGCCGAAATGCCAGAGAAAGCAACGGCTGAGCAACAAGAACGCTTTCAGCGCGGCGAGGGCGGCAACTTAAATCCGGTTTTGTGTGTCGACAAACTCCCGGAAGAAGTAAACGATTTTCAAGTGTTGCTGCAAGAGTCACAGCACACAGGCGTTGACTGGGACATCGCTTTTGCCGCCAGTATGAGCGGTTTAATTGGTGTTCCGCCGACTCCGGAACAGGCGGATCAACCATTAAAAATGATGGTGGAAAGCATTAAAGGTGGGAATATTGCTAACTTTCTCGCTTTTAATCGTCAGGGTGAATTGCTCCGAATTCTCTGACGTCTTTTACCGCTCAGTGGGTTGCGCAAGCAACACACGCTGAGCGGTTTTCTTTTGGGCAAACGCTATCGTTTAGAAAGGACGCAAAGCTGACTTCATCAGCCTTGTGTCGTTTGCGAGCGTGTTAATAACACTTCTGCGGCGATGTCTTCTGAAAGTTGATACAGCGATGCTGGCAGTCGTTCACGCAACTCAATCGTGTCGAGATAGTTTTTCAATTCCAAACCCAATTCAGTGTCCCCAATTAACATGAGTTTGCGGCGAAAAAATAGGGTGTCTGGATCGACTTTCTGGGTGACGAGTAAAAACAAATCATCCATGTTGCCGCGAAAGAGAATATCAGCATCCTGATTCGCCATGACAACCTGCAAGCGTGGCGCCATCTGCTGCGGGTTTAAGGTCACGATAAACTCAAGCTGAATATCGCTGACGACCACTTTTACCGTCCGGTTACGCAGAAAGTCGAGTCGACCTTGTTGTAAGTCGGTTTTGAAAAACTGATTCAGCGTGAATTGCAGTGAATGCTTGGTCATCGTTGACGGCAGTAAATCTACCCCTTTTTTGACCACGTTGGGCGCCTGCGCTACCACTTTTTGGATAACTCTATTTTTGCTTAACATTCAATTACTTCCGATGAATATATGGGTTAAATTTAGCATCCCTACACGGTAGCAAAAGTTTGTCGCGCTGCGTTAATCTAAATCAACTTTTTGACGGATAGTCTGGGGTATGGTGCGGCGGTGATAAACGACTTAATTTTCTCAACGAGTGAGGCCCTTTATGGAACTCTTATGCCCTGCAGGGAGCATTCCCGCGCTCAAAGCCGCAATTGAGCATGGCGCCGACGCAGTTTACGTTGGCTTAAAGGATGAAACGAACGCCCGTCACTTTGCCGGTTTAAATCTTGATGCGAGTAACTTACGCGACGCGGTGCATTACGTGCACCAACATGGTCGAAAGCTGCATGTCGCGATTAATACCTTTGCCCACCCAGACACTTTTCAGCGCTGGACAGCAGCTGTCGATGAAGCGATTCAAGCCGGTGTTGATGTACTGATTGTCGCGGATATGGCGGTGTTGAGTTATATCGCCGCCAACTATCCTGAGCAAGAAGTGCATTTGTCAGTACAGGCTTCAGCAACAAACGCCGCTGCCATTGAGTTTTATCAACAAGAGTTTGGGGTTACTCGAGTAGTGTTGCCTCGGGTGTTAGCGATGAACCAAGTGAGGGCCCTCGCGCGCACAACGACGGTCGACTTGGAAGTTTTTGCCTTTGGCAGTCTGTGTATTATGGCGGAAGGCCGGTGCTATTTAAGTTCTTACATGACCGGTGAGTCTCCGAATACGGTTGGTGCATGTTCACCTGCGGCTTACGTCCGCTGGGACGAGCAAGATGGTGTACTGGAGTCACGTTTGAACGGGGTATTAATCGATCGTTTTCAGCCGGAGGAAACAGCAGGCTACCCAACGCTGTGTAAAGGCCGCTTTGAGGTTGCTGGTGAAGTCTACCACCCGCTCGAGGAACCGACGAGCTTAAATACCCTCGGGCTGCTCCCAGAGCTGCACAAAGAAGGGATTGCGTCGTTAAAAATCGAAGGTCGCCAACGTTCGCCGGCGTATGTCGCGCAAATCACGAAAGTTTGGCGTGCGGCAATCGATGCAGTGCTGCATGACCCGACGAAATTCCAGGTACAGGACGAATGGAACGCCGTTTTGGCGGGACTTTCAGAAGGCAGCCAAACCACCATTGGTGCCTATCATCGCAGTTGGAAGTAGGAGGATTAAAGCATGCAATTTTCATTAGGCCCGGTGCAGTATTTTTGGCCAAAAACAAAAATGCAGGCGTTCTATCGCGATGCGGCTGCCAGTGATGTTGACGTTGTTTACCTCGGTGAAACCGTTTGTAGTAAACGGCGAGAATTCAAGCTCGATGACTATCTCGCCATCGCCCATGAGCTCCGCGAAGCGGGCAAACAGGTGTGTCTGTCGACGATGACATTACTGGAAGCGCCCTCAGAACTGCGCGAGTTAAAACGCTACTGTGACAATGGCGAGTTTTTGGTTGAAGCGAATGATGTTGGTGCAATTGGTGTGTTACGCGAAAATGGCTTACCGTTTATCGCTGGCGCTGCGATTAGTGTGTATAACCAACATAGTGTCAAGCGGTTGGTCGATATGGGTATGCAACGCTGGGTTATGCCGGTTGAGTTGTCGCGTGACTGGCTCCGTGAACTTCTGAGTCATGACGAAGTGACAGCCGTGCGTGACCAGTTTGAAACCGAAGTCTTTGCCTTTGGTCATCTGCCACTCGCATGGTCGGCACGCTGCTTCACGGCACGTTCTGAGAATCGCCATAAAGATCAATGCGAGTTATGCTGCATTAAATACCCGGACGGTCGCCGAGTTGACAGCCAAGACGGCCAACGTGTTTTCGTTCTCAATGGTATCCAAACCCAGTCGGGCGACCGTTACAATTTAATCAATCAGCTGCCGCAAATGCACGGGTTAGTCGATATGGTGCGCTTAAGTCCGCAAGCTGAAGGGACTTTTGACTGGCTGCAAAAGTTTCGAGACAATGCCCATGGCAACGCCCCAGTGAAACTACCCGCTGGTGACGTGAATGGTTATTGGCTTCAATTAGCAGGAATGGTGCAACACGCATGACAACAAAGAAAGCTCGAATTGGTATCGTCACTGTCAGTGACCGCGCGAGTGCTGGCGTGTACGAAGATATCTCTGGCAAAGCGATTATCGCAACGCTGCATGATTATTTGACCTCTGCTTGGGAGCCAGTCTACGAGGTCATTCCCGATGAGCAACCAGAAATCGAAGCGATGCTGAAGCGCATGGTGGATGAGGACGGCTGTTGTCTGGTGGTAACGACTGGCGGCACAGGGCCAGCAAAGCGCGATGTCACCCCCGAGGCGACCGAAGCTGTGTGTGACCGCATGATGCCCGGTTTTGGTGAGCTGATGCGCACAGAATCGTTGAAGTATGTGCCGACGGCTATTTTGTCGCGGCAAACGGCAGGGCTGCGTGGGTCAAGTTTGCTGATTAACTTACCGGGCAAGCCGAAAGCTATTCGTCAATGCCTCGATGCGGTTTTCCCAGCCGTACCGTATTGCATTGATTTAATGGAAGGTCCGTACTTAGAGTGTGACGAAAGCGTGATACAGCCTTTTCGGCCAAAGGCCAAGTAATCAGCCGCGGTTGATCACAAACAGATAGATGACCAAGAGCAAGGTGACAAACCAAAACCCCGACAGTAGCTGCCAGAACAGCAAGCTACTGCCGCGGGTGCTTTGCTTGACTTCATCGCGCAAAAACTCCGGGTTGGGTTGGCGAATATCGCGGAGGAAGCTGGCAAGCGTGGTATAGCGAACTTGCAGGTCGAACGACACGCCTTTCTCGAGTGCGCGGTCGAGCCATACCGGAACCGCTGGATTCGCTTTACGAGCACTGATATAGCGCAAGCGGTCATAGTCACTCGGAGTTTTGCACTCTTCAATTTTGCTGCCATACGGCAGTTTGCCAGTAAATAATTCATAGGCGATGGTTGCCAATGCATAGACATCGCCCTGAATCGCAGAGTTTTTACCGGTGAGGTACAAAGGGTCTGAGTAGGCTGCAGTGCCTAAAACGGACTCTTGGTCGATGGGAATAAAAATCTCGGCAACACCAGCGACAAACACCGAACCAAAGTCGACGATTTTGGCGGTTTCTTTCCCGGTGCCAGGCTCTTGCTGAATGATAATGTTGCCTGGCTTCAGGTCTTGGTGAATAGCCTCACAATCATGAAACGCCTGCAAACCGGCAGCGACCTGTTCCAAAATATGCAGCGCCCGAGCAGGTTTAATAGGTTGGTTAATTTCCAACCAGCGCTCCATGTTGACGCCTTCTACGTACTCCATTAAATAATAGAGGAAACTCCGCGGCCGGTTTTGCCGAATAATTCTCGTCACATGCGGGCTTTCAATGCGACTGCCGATCCACTCCTCGCGAATAAATCGTTCAATGTAAGCGGTGTCGTCGGAAAAGTTTTCCGACGGTGTTTTCATGACCATTTCGGCACCGCTTTCGCTGTCACGGACGAGGTACAGATGACTACGAGAGCTAGCAAATAGTTCGCTGATAATCTCATAACCGTCAACTTTCATGCCTGGGCTAAAGGCTGGCGGGAAGGGCAGTTTGGTCAGTTTCTCGTGATAGTCGTCAATGTTTTCATTTGGTAATTGTTGGATATCGACGACGATAATACTGACATTGTCGTCACAACCGTTTGCCAGTGCCAGCGCGAATAATTGTTCCGCCGTTGCTTGCGCCGACAGTCCCGCACTGAGTGCTTCTTGTATCGCTTCAAGGCTAACAAACTCGTGTAAACCGTCTGAACTCAGCAGCAACTTGTCGTGGGTTTGCAAATTAATCCGTTGGTGGTCAAGTTGCAGATTACTGTCCATCCCCAAGGCACGAGCAAGAAAGTGGCGATCTTGACTGAGGTGAGCCGTGTGGTCGTGAGTGAGTTGTTGGCATTGACCATTGCGCCAATGGTAAACACGACTGTCACCGACGTGAAAGATATGCGCCGAATGGGACTTAATAATCGCTGTACTAAACGTGCACAGCTGGCCTTTCATTTCATTGGCAAAGGCATGACTGTGCCGATACAAGCGCAAATTGATGGTCGAAAGTACTTGCCCAGCACTATGACTGACTGACCAAGTGTCTGGGGTTTTCGGATAATCTTGGATAAATGTGCGTACTGCCGTGGTGCTTGCTTCTTGACCTGCTTCGGCGCTACTGACGCCGTCTGCGACGGTGAAAATAGCGCCTTTATAGGTCAATAAATGAGCACTTTCAGGCACCAAGGCGGCGGCTGCATCTTCGTTGCCTTGTTTACCGCCTTCGTTACAGAGAACGAAGTAATCAAGCTGTAGTTGCTGTGATTGCTCCGGCCCTGCCATCGGTGCCTGTGTTTCCATTTATTTATGGCCTACCTCAATGGTGTGAACAGTGCCATCTGGCATGACTTCAGCAATGTGGCCTTTCGGATTATCCATAAAGAACACCGCTACTAGCCCAATTAATGCTGACGCTGCAATGACATAGAAGAAGACACTGTATGAAACAAAGCTGAGCACGGTCAAGTAAACAACTGCGCCGACGTTACCGTATGCACCTGCCATACCGGCGATCTGGCCTGTCATCGAGCGTTTAATCAACGGAATCATAGCAAACACTGCACCTTCACCCGCTTGCACGAAGAACGAGCAAGCCATGGTGACTAAAACGGCGATGAGAATCCACCAGTGACTGTCGATTAGACCCATCATAAAGTAGCCAACCGCTAAGCCAGCAATCATGATGATAAGAGTGCGGCGGCGGCCGTAGCGATCAGAGAACCAGCCACCCATCGGCCGTGATACCAAGTTCATGAAAGCGAAGCCCGATGCAAGTAAGCCAGCGGTAACTGGGTTCAATCCTTCAAATGTCTGCAAGAAGTACAGCGGCAACATGGAAACCACAGCTAATTCAGAACCAAACGTTGCGAAGTATGCAATATTTAGAATACCGACTTGTTTAAATGAATATTTTTCGAGCTCCGGCACGCCTTCACGGAGGTGCTCAGCATTGATTTTCCACGTTTGCCAAGTGTGATAAACAAACACAACACTGAGACCGACCCAGAAAGCGTACATAGTTGTTTCGGAATAAAGGTTCACGCCACCTGGTGCCAAACGCCACGCTAGTAACCCGAGCGCAAGATACATTGGAATGTTCATAAGAATCAGTGCCCATAGAGCACCCCATGAAGAGACCAGCATCGCGCCAGATTTTTTCGGCTTAAAGTAAATCGAGCCTTTTGGTGTATTGCGAGCGAGCTTATAAAATACTAAACCATACACACCGCAAAGTATCCCGACGAGCGCGATAGCGTAGCGCCATCCATCATCGCCACCAAACGCTAAGGCAAGAGCCGGTAAGGTCATCGCTGCTGCCGCAGAACCAAAGTTACCCCAGCCGCCGTAAATGCCTTCTGCTGTGCCGACTTGGTGGGCAGGGAACCATTCACTAACAAGGCGAATACCGATAACGAAACCAGCACCCACAAAACCGAGTAGGAAGCGGAAAATCGCTAAGCTGGTATAGGTGTTGGCAAAGGCGAAACCGATACACAGGAAAGCGGAGATAATCAGTAGGCCCGAATAAATCAGCCGCGGACCTAGTTTATCCACCAACATACCCACGATGATGCGAGCGGGGATGGTAATCGCCACGTTGAGAATGAGTAGCGCACGCACTTGCGCGTCGGTTAAATCGAGCGTTTCCTGAATGGACGAGAGCAAGGGAGCATGCGCAAACCACACGGCAAAGGTGAGGAAAAACGCAAACCAAGTTAAATGCAGCGTCTTTATTTTTGGATCGCTAAAGCGAAACAAGTTTAAGCTAGTAGCAGACGACATGATGACCTCATTACAAGTAGGGGTTTATTCTGAGTGCATTGTCTTTATGTATAGGCCTAGCTTGCTTGATCTACATCAAGAAGGCGACGGCGACCATTTCGAATTAAATTTCATAGATACCCCATAAGGAGTATGGTGAGTAAGCTTGTATGGCTTGCTTTATAAGGAGTGTCTATCTCTTTCGGCTTATTGTCAGGGCGTCATGGTGGTATTCTGGCGTTGTAGAGGTATCCCTTGTGGTTAAAAGCAACACAGCTAAAAATCGTTAATATAGAACTATCGATGCCATAGGATCATGAAATGGACGCAACACTTCCGGGCGCTTGGCGCGCACTTTGGCTTGCAACGCTGGCGTTTGCAGCAAACTTTTCGGTGTGGATACTGTACGCCGTTCTCGGTATTGATATTCAAGAACAACTGCAGTTGTCGGGCACCGAGCTGGGGATACTCCTCTCGGCACCAATTGTATCCGGCGCATTACTGCGTATTCCGGTTGGTATTTTGTCGGAATACTATTCGGCTCGAACGCTGTGGATCTGGCAGATGATCATTACCATTCCGGCGTTATTGTTATTACCCTTTATCGAAACCTACGCCGGCTTTATCTGGATGGGACTTTGGATCGGCTTGAGTGGTATCTCGTTTACCCTAGGTGTGCGTTATGTCACCGACTGGTTCTCGCGCCAACAGCAGGGCCTCGCACTTGGAATTTTTGGCGCTGGCAATGCGGGCGCTGCTATTTCGTTTATTCTGCTGCCGCTCTTGGTAATGTGGCTAGACTGGCAGTGGACAGGGCCATTCTATGCTGCCGGCCTATTTCTCATGTTGCTATTGTTTATCGGGCTAGCGCCGAAAGTACCGTCGTTTGTGCCTAAGTTCCAACCTGAGTGGCGCACGCAGCTGCGGCCTTTAAAAGACTTGCGGGTTTGGCGCTTTAGCCTCTATTACTACTTCGTGTTCGGCAGTTTTCTGGCATTGATTCTGTGGTTGCCTAGCTATTACATGAGTGCTTACCAGCAGAACTTTCAACAAGCGATGGGCTTCACACTCTTTTTTGTGACGACCTCTAGTATGGTTCGTGCGCTCGGTGGTTGGTTAGCAGATCGCTATGGCGGCCAATTGGTCAATTGGAGTGTCTTTTGGGTTTGTTTGGTGTGTCTATTTTTCCTGAGCTATCCACCAACCACCATGACGATTCATGGCCTCGAGCGCGACGTCGTCCTATCGGTTGAAATTAATATTTGGGTATTTACCGCGTTAATTTTTGTCATCGGTATTGCTCAAGGGCTCGGCCGAGCTAGTGTTTATAAAGTTATCCACAACCACTATCCGCAACAGATGGGCTCTGTGGGTGGAATTATTGCTGCGTTAGGTGGACTCGGTGGTTGTACGCTACCTGTCTTGTTCGGTGTGGCACAAGATTTGCTTGGTATCAGTAGTGGTGCATTTATGGTGCTTTACGCCGTGTTAGCCGTTTGTATGACGGTGATGTTTTTTGCCATGCGTGCGGAACGTTATCGCAAAGAGCTCGCGGCAGCACAAGCGCACGATTTTTATCAAGAGACTTAATAACGCACAAATTCGTGCAGAAAGGGGATTGTAGTCATGCAAATCACTGATTTAGCTAAAGAACAAGCGTTAGCGCCCTTGTTGCGGCAGGCGTTTCGACCCATGTTCTTGTTCGGCGCAGTTTACAGCGTCATCGCTATGGCGTTGTGGGGCCTCGCATTATCCGGGATGGTTGAGTTGCGACCGTACTACAACGTGATGTTCTGGCATCAGCATGAAATGGTTTTTGGGTTCGTGGCGGCCATCATTGTCGGATTCCTGCTCACCGCAGTGCAAAACTGGACCGGCATGCGCGCAACCCATGGCAAAACCTTATTCATCCTGACCGCGGTGTGGTTAGCAGGGCGGTTACTCATGCTGTTTGGTGGCGGCTTGCCGCAATGGCTTGTGGCTCTGGTCGATTTGGCGTTTTTACCGCTTGCAGCCATTCTTTTTGGGGTCATCGTGATTAAAGCAGGGCAAACTCGGAATCTATTTTTTGTACCCGTTCTGTTGTTGTTGACGCTTTGTAATGCACTCATGCATGCGGGCGTAATCTGGGGGCAGTTTCAGTTTATTCAGCACGGAAGTTTGAACGCAATTTGGTTAATCACGCTGATCATGGCGATTGTCTCGGGGCGGGTTTTGCCGATGTTTACTGCCAATGGTACCGGTACTCCACGGGTTAATCCGGCGCCTTTGCTCGATAAGTTGGCTCTTGGCTCATTGTGGCTAATTTTTGTCCTGCACTTCTTTTTACTGACGTCTTATATCCCGCACTGGGCCTTGGCTACTTTGTTTGCCTTTGCTGCCGTGGTGAACCTGATTCGTTTGGTTCGTGTCCGCTTTTGGGTCACGTTTAAAGTGCCACTGCTGTGGTCATTGCACATCGCAGTTGCTTTTATTCCGCTTGGACTCGCTTTATTTGCGCTGCGTTATGCCGGCTTTTCGGTAACGGTTAGTACGGGCGTTCACGCGCTGACGGCTGGTGCGATGGGGGTGATGATCTTAGCGATGATGGCACGGGTGTCACTCGGTCACACCGGTCGTTTATTACAGCCCAAAGCAGTGATGAGCGTCGCATTTGTACTGGTTATCCTTGCCGCACTCCTGCGCGTCTTTGCCGGTTGGTTACTGCCAGGTTTCCCATTAACTTGGTATAACGTTGCTATTGGCGCATGGGTGGTGTCTTACCTGCTTTATATCATCGTGTACTTCCCCGTTTTAACGGCACCGCGTGAAGATGGCCGGCCTGGTTAAAATTTAAGCAGAATTATGATTTAAATCAAAGTCGCTGTACTCTTTGGGAGTACAGCGCAGTTTCCTTTCTGAGATTTGATTCATATCAATCCGAAAATCAGCAGACGCTCTAAACTCCGCCTTATGGTCCGCACAAATGAAGTGATATGCGGCGGTAGGTTTTCGTAAGGAGAGTCTCATGGCAAATGCTGAATTAGCAGAAAAGCCACTGGTTTATTCCTGTTCAGGCTGCTCGAATGTTGCCCAGTTAGCGAATGACATCGCAGTTTGGATGAGCCGCGAAGGGGTTGCTGAAATGTCCTGTATTGCAGGCGTCGGTGGTGGTGTTCGGTCGTTGGTAAAAACAGCGAAGTCGGGGCGTCAAATTATTGCGCTCGATGGCTGCCCTTTGGCGTGTGTGAAACATACGCTGAAGAAAGCAGAAGTTGAACCAACCTGGCACATTGAATTAACCCGTTTAGGCTTGAAGAAGAACGACCAAGAAAATTGCACCTTGGCCGATACCTTTCATGCCCTAGAATATGTCTACCAACAAATTGGGCTGGCGCCACAACAGGTTAAGCAGCCGAGTTTGAGCATCCCGAACAAGTAGCTGAGCGTGCCACTTGCAGCCTTTGCCAAGTGGCGTGAGCAGCGTCATACAGTAAGATAGAACCGTTTAGTGAGTCGCCAACTTGGGCGATCAGCTTTAATGTTTCCGTTGCTTGCAACGCGCCAACCACGCCCACTACCGGCGAAAATATGCCGGCCTCCATGCAGGTTAACTGTTGCTCGCCAAACAACTGGCTAAAGCATTGATAGCAAGGCGTATCCGCACGCATAGGATAAACCGCAATTTGGCCTTCAAAGCGAATTGCGGCGCCAGAAACGAGCGGTATTTGCTGTTGCCAACAGGCTTGATTAACTAAGTTGCGCGTCGCCAAGTTGTCACAGCAGTCAACGACCACATCCACGTCTTTAAAGAGGTCGTGGATATTTTCTGCGTTCAGCCTTACGGTTACAGCGGCTATGTCAATTTCGCTATTCAGTTCGCGCAGTCTTGCCGCAGCAGTCGTTGCTTTCGCGGCACCAATATCGCTTTCCCGATACAGCACCTGACGCTGCAAGTTGCTGCGGTCAATTACGTCATCGTCGATTAGCGTTAAGCGGCCGACGCCACTACCTGCTAAATAAGGTGCGACAGCACAACCAAGTCCACCCATGCCAACGACCACGACGTGACTGCTTAGAATTCGCTCTTGGCCGGCAAAATCAACACTAGGCAACATGACGTGCCGGGAATAACGCAGTGCTTGTTGGTCGGTCATTGGTTCTTGTTTTTTGCTCATGGAAACGTCCGATTGACTCTCGTTAAGCGAATACGCTGCAGATTGAGTAGGCTATTGTGCCACGGGCTCGGGGCGAGACCAAAGCCAAATGGCAACCGCAGTTAAGAACAGCGGCAAGATAACTTTCATGACCATAGGGGCCGGTGACAGCAGGGTCAATCCAATACTGGCCGCCATCATCACCGAAGCGAGCCATTTCGCGCGCCGGGACACGGCGCCGTGCTGGCGCCAAGCACGGATGCTGCCACCGTAACGTGGATGGTGTAGCAACCACTGATCTAGTTCTGGCCAGCCCTTTCCTGCTGCCCAGGCAGCGAGTAATACAAAGGGCACAGTTGGTAAGCCCGGCAACGGTATACCAAGCAGTGCGAGCTTGAGCGCGACGACCGCGAGTAAGCGCCATAGTAACCGTGGCAGCCAGCCCATTTACGCGTCCTCGGTGGCTTTCGCTGAGCTCGCTTTTAAACCGAGTCGACCAGCAAGTTTGTGCAAATTACTCGCATCAATGCCGAGCAAGCGTGCTGCTTGAGCCCAGGACTGGTCGGTGCGGTGCAGTGCCTGACGAATCAGCGAGCGTTGGGTTTGTTCAACCGCTTGCTTTAAATTCGGTAGCTCTTTACCACTCTCAGAGACAGCAACTTCTGCTGGTATGACACTCGCGGTTGCTGTTCCTAAACCATCAAAACAGTCGGGTGTTAAGGTTACGATGTCCGAACGTACCACGCCGCGGCTTAGCGCTTTAATCGCTGCACGGCTGACAACATGCTCAAGCTCGCGAACGTTTCCTGGCCATGGGTAGTTGAGCAACAGCGACTCCGACGTGTCGGCAATACGTAAGCTACGAAAGCCTAGTCGTGTGCGGTTTTGTTCGAGAAAAAAGCCGGCCAGAAGCAGAATATCATTGCCGCGATCACGCAAAGGAGGAATGTGTAAGGGGTACACAGACAAGCGATGATACAGGTCAGCGCGGAATTCACCTGTTTTCACTTGCTCGTTCAGTTTGCGGTTCGTTGCGGCCACAATCCGGACGTCGACATGACGGGTTTTGTCGGTACCTAAGCGTTGAACTTCGCCGTTTTGCAGCACTCGCAACAGCTTCGCTTGAATATTAAGTGGCAGTTCACCGACTTCATCAAGGAAAATAGTGCCACCGTCGGCGCTCTCGAAACGCCCTTGACGTTCACTGGCGGCACCAGAGAATGCACCTTTGGCATGACCAAATAATTCACTTTCCGCTAAGGTTTCAGGGAGCGCCGCGCAGTTCACATAGACCATAGGCTTTTTCGCCCGAGGTGATAAGGCATGCAGACGACGAGCAAATAGCTCTTTACCGGTACCGGTTTCGCCTAACAACAAGACCGGTAGCTCCGAGTCGGCAACGACATTCAATTCGTCGAGCACCGAAGTTAACTGCACGCTCTGACCTATAATCCCTGCTTCAGCTTGTAACTTACGCTCCATTTGCGCTTCGTCTTGGCGCCCTTGGCGCAAAGCTTTGTTGTCTTGTTCGAGTCGGGTCATGCGCAGCATGGCTTCAATCACTAGCGCACAGCGCTGCAATTCAACCCGGTGAGCTTCGGTAAAGGTACCAGGAATGAGCGCGTCGAGGGTGACCACGCCCCAAGTATCGCCCTCGATAAATAATGGCATCCCCATGCAGTCATGAACCGCCAGTTGCTCACCCGGTTGCACTTCAATCAGACCATCGTAAGGGTCTGGTAGCGGGCTATCAGGTTCAAATCGAATGGCTTGACGTGCAGAGCATAGCATTGCTAGCCGCGGATGCTTGGCTAACTCGAAGTGACGACCGAAGGCCTCTTTAACGAGTCCATGGTTCGCAACGGGAGTTAGAGTGTCTTCGTCACGTCGCAAGAGAACGACGGCACCGCAAGCGAAGTAGTTTTTCAATGTCGAAACGAGTTTTTGTAAGCGCACGGGACCCGGCTGGTCGGTCACGAGGTCGGCGAGTAGACTTTCTTGAATCATGGTTTTTTGCACCTTCGGTGGGTAAATTTTACCCTTACAACTTAAGGTGAAAGATACCATGGGGGGGTAGGCTGGCTCTATTCTCCACAGGAGGTACTCCTTCTGCCCTTGCGCTCTGGGCATGACTTTCCCATCACTATTGTGGATAACTCAATTGTTGGCATACGGATTGCAAAACTACCTGCAAGTGTACGATTCATTTATTGAGGAGATATTCATGCAGTTATCCGCAACGACCCAAGCGCTAATGAGCCGCTCGCTGCACCAATGGCAAAAAGCTGATAATCGAGAGCTGATTGAGTTCATTCTCGAGCGCTACCATGCCATGCATCGTGAGCAATTACCGCAAGCCATTCAACTCGCTCGTCGTGTCGAGCAAGCGCACGCAGGTGACTCGAATTGCCCGGAAGGCTTAGCGGAGCATTTGAGCGAGATGTACCAAGAACTCGAAAGCCACATGATGAAAGAAGAGCAAATTCTGTTTCCAATGTTGGAGAGCGCAAGTTATCCACAAGGCCCTATCATGGTGATGGAAAGTGAGCACGATGACCATGAGTTAGCGCTGCAGCATATTGAAAAACTCACCAACAATATGACCTTGCCAGAGGGTGCCTGTGGCACTTGGACAGCGCTCTATGATCTACTTTCTGAGCTTGTGCAAGACGTTCGCGATCACATTGAATTAGAGAGCCGGGTGTTGTTTGTCCCGGAAGAGCAACTTGCGGGTCGTTGTTGTGGTGGTTGTCAGTAGGGGGCGGCTAGTACAACAACACTCACGAGAAGGGCTGCAATTGCAGCCCTTATTTTTTACTGTAACGTACTTTTTATTGCACTGATGCACAGGAACGAAATTGGTTTAGACCACCTTTGAATAACTTTGCTGGCCATCGAGCAAATAAGCATCGAACGTACTGCAAATACTGCGCACCCATAAACGCCCTAACTCGGTGACAACCAGTTCGCGCTCGTTGAGAAGAACTAGGCCGTCCTCAACGAAAGGAGCGAGTCGGGGGAAACTTTCAGCAAAGTACTGATTAAATGTAAGTGACCACTTACTTTCAAACTTCTTGATGTCTAGCTTGAAGTGGCAAATCACCTCTGCAATTAGATCGGCGCGAATCCGGTCGTCGTGCGTTAAGCCGACGCCTTTAACAACAGGTAGTTTATTGGCTTCGATGGCTTGATAATAGTCCGGCAAATCCTTTTCGTTTTGCCAAATGACCCCATTAATCTGGCTAATCGAAGAGACGCCAAGGCCGAGCAGCGCATCAGAACCATGGGTCGTGTAGCCTTGGAAGTTACGCTGCAGTTTGCCCTCACGTTGGACCTTGGCCAGTTCATCATCGGCACGAGCAAAATGATCCATTCCGATAAATTGATAACCCGCCGCAGTAAAGGTCCGTATTCCCATTTCAAGCAATTGCAGTTTCATTTCAGGGCTCGGTAAAGCGCCTTTATCGAGTTTACGTTGCGCGGCAAATCGAGCCGGCAAATGTGCGTAGCTAAATAAGGAGATGCGGTCAGGATTTAAGGCGACAACTTTATCAAGAGAGCGTTGGAAACTCTCAGGGTGTTGATGCGGTAAACCATAAATCAGGTCGAGGTTAATCGATTCGAAACCAAATTCGCGTGACTTTTGCACTAAGGTCTCGATCATTTCGTCATCTTGCACGCGATTAATGGCGATTTGCACGGTTTGGTCGAAGTCTTGCACACCATAGCTCACGCGATTGAAGCCAAGTGTACGCAAATGCTTTAGTTTCTCGAGGGAGCAACTCCGCGGATCGATTTCGATACTGATCTCGTGCTCACCATTAGCAACCAAACCTAGGTGTTCGCGCAACATATCCATCAATCGAGTTAATTGCTCTTCGGTGAGAAATGTTGGTGTGCCACCGCCTAAATGTAATGGGCCTAACCGACGACCACGCAGCAATGGTTTGTAAAGCTTCATTTCATTTTCGAGGGCATCTAGATAAGTGTCGGCTTTGCCTTGATGCCGAGTAATCACTTTGTTGCAACCACAGTAGTAGCAAAGCTTGTGGCAAAAAGGTAAATGGATATAGACACTTAATGTGCGATCGTCCGCGGCTAAAGCAGAAATAACTCGGTCATGCGCAAAAGGTGAAGTTAATGCGAGCGCTGTCGGGTACGACGTATAACGCGGCCCATTAATGTTGTAGCGTGCAATAAGTTCGGGATCCCAACGGAAACTTGTCATAACCTGTCCTGCCTATTCGTCTATCGAATGCGGAGTATACTGATTTATAAGGTGACAGGCATTGATCTACCACAATCGTTGGCGCGTTATTAACGATTGTTTAGCTTGAATTTTTCTTCTGTAAATAATTGTTATTAATATATTTTATTCGATCTAGTGCGGGCTTATTGATGATTCGTAAGTGCTGATTTTAACCCTTTAGAGGTAAGCAATTACCCCAACATAACCGCTATATCCTAAGGTGTTTTTAGCGCACCTTCACAGATTGCCATACAGTAGCAATTGCAGGTATGCTGCTTACTCATTGATTGACGCCGCTTTCGACTAAAAAAGAGAGATTCCACAATGGAAATGTATTTACCCATTAAATCGATTCACATGCTTACCGCATATATCACTGCTTTTCTGTTTGTATTGCGCTTAGTTTTAGACGCAACGGGCAAAACCACTTGGCGGAAAACGCCACTACGTTGGATACCGCACGTGAATGACACGATCCTCTTGATTATGGCTGTAAGCCTGATTGCACTGGCAAAATTCCCAGTATTTTCAATGTCGTGGCTGACTTTGAAAATCGTATTTTTGTTCGGCTATATTGCTACCGGTGCGGTCGCCATGAATATGGCGCGGCCGAAAAATGTGCGAATTATTGCGGCAGTTTTAGCATTGGCGCAATTGTTGTTTATCTTCCATTTAGCCGTCGCAAAACCTATGTTTTGGTAAGTTTGAATGGCAAACTGAATGAAGGAGATCGAGTTACTCGGTCTCCTTTTTTTGTTTGAGGAGACTGGCGACGCGATTGCGTCCTTGTTGTTTGGCCTCGTACATGGCCTTATCGGCGCGGTCAACTATAGGGTCCCAAGTCGTATCATTTTCAAAATGAGCGACGCCAATACTCACAGTGACTTTTGGCAATTTTGGCCATTCACCTTCTGCAACTTTCCGGCAAATGCGCTCAGCAAGATGTAAGGTATCTGGATAGGTCGTTTCCGGTGCAATGATCATAAACTCCTCGCCTCCCCAACGTCCTAAAATATCGGTTTCCCGCAGCGTGCCTTGAATCGTGGCACAGACTTCTATGAGTACATCGTCGCCGGCATTGTGACCGAATGTGTCGTTAATGCGCTTAAAGTGATCAAGGTCTAACAGCAGTACACCAAAGTGACGCTTGTAGCGCTGTGATGTATTTAAGAAAGTGGTGAGGTGCTCTTCCATGCGCCGACGATTGAGAACTCCTGTCAGGTCATCGTAGCTGGCTAGTTTCACGAGCTTCTCATTGAGAATCGATAATTGTATGGAGTCGGCAACTATCAGCAAATCACGGGCTAAATCGCGTGCAGCGTATAGCTGGGCAGTGCGCCATGGCATGCTTTTACCGCGTACTTCTTCAGCCCACAGCGAAAACGATTTGCGCGGGCCGAGCATGGTGCCCGCATTGGTTTCAACTTTCATCTTTTCTGGTGAGCCTGCCCACTTACGCTGCAACTTTTGTTCTTTTCGAAACAACAATAGATAGGAAAAAGTATCGGCATGGACTTTTAGTGGGATGGCTAACAGTCCGGCGAAAGGCGAGTCACTTTTTAACAAACCGGGTACAGAGTCTTGAAGCTCGTGCGTATACCAAAAGAGGTGATCACCATTGTTTTTTTCGAGCCATTGGACCAGCGCCTGAATTTCTGGCTCGGATGGGACAGCGCCACAAAGGGTCGCTTGATCGCCGCGTATATAGCAAAGTCCATCACTACGCAGTAGCTCGAGCCAACGCTCGGCGTGTTGTTCGACTAGATCATGCGGCGAACTTTGTACCGGCGATGATTGTGCTAATGCCTCACGGGCATCGTGCACACGGCGCAAATAGCGTTCGACCTGACGAGAGTGCAGCAGCCACAAACGCTCGCTTGCATATTCAACTAAACGCAATGCCAATAACCGCTGGCGCGGCTGTATCACGAGTGGTTTGCTGTTATGGCAGGCTAACAGCCCCCATAGTTTCTGGTCCTGAAACACAGCGATCGAGGCAGATGCCGCAACCCCTAAGTTTTGCAAATACTGCATATGCAGTGGCGATACGGCTCGTAACGAGCCGCGACTCAAGTTAAACGGCGGTCGCTCCGCAGAGTCAATAATCAATGGGATGGGCGCAGAATGACTGTCGGGAATTAAACGTACTGGATTCTGGTAGTACATCGCCCGTGCCTGCGGCGGAATATCGCTCGCAGGGAAATGGTGATGCAGCATGCTCGTAAGCGAGCCTCGCAAAGTTTCAGCAATGACTTCGCCATGCCAGTCTTCGTCGAAGCGATAGAGCATGACGCGTTCATAACCCGTGTATTTCTGCGTGACGTCGGTCAATGTTTGAATTAATTCGTGGTGGCTGTTGCATTTTTTTAGTTTGGCGAGCCCGCGCTGAAGTTGCACGTCAAACCAATTATGGCGATCAGCAAGATAGGTCTCGACTTCCACAACCCAATGATTTTCTTGCTTCCAAGCGAAGTAACTGAGGTTTTCGCATACCTCCCAAAATACATCGACATTGTCCTGCTCAGCTAGACTTGCAGCTTGCCAAAAAACGTCAGGTAAAATTGCTTGTGGTTGCTGTGCAAACGGCGAAAGTTCACTAGGTGCAACCCAAGGTAGGTATGTCTGAATGTTATCACTATAGGCGATGACTTTGCTCCAGTCGGCAGAAACCACGAGCAAAGCCCCAAACGATTGAATGGCCTGAGGGATATGAATCGGTTCTTTTTCGCACGCATCAATGAGAGCGCCAAGCTCTGCATCAATATGAGCGTGATTTCCTTGGCTCATTCTACAAGTCCTATGTAGCTAGGTGGGGCGACTGCAATTGAAAAATCGCCTGAAGTTCATTAAAGGTAGCATTCGCGTGCGCAATAATGAAATCAAATTGACATTTATTCAATAAGTTACTCGCAAGTTTTTGATCGATATGAGTGCTCCATTGTCGCCAAGCTTGCCAAGTATCTGGTTGACGTTGCCAGATGTTAAAAAATTCGCAAGGCAAACTAGGCTGGGTTTTTGCGAGTCTGCGACTAATAATCTGCCCTCCGGCGGTTGACCCCTCGATCACGTACAAGCTAGCAAAAGCTGCTAACTCGCGCTGTAAGCGCGGTAGTGTTTGCATTTGTTGCGCAAAGCACTTTTTATCAACTAAGGGTGCACTAATGTCAAGGTGTTTTAGATCAGTAAGTAACGCTTGTGAGCGAGAATGATAGGAATAGGGGGCAAACTCACGAATGATCGGTTCAAGTGGCGCATAAAAATGATAAAAAGCTAACAAGATAGAGCGGTATTCTACTGTGGATAAATCATGATTTAGCAACCGAGCGAGTAACGGCACTTGTTCGAGATTTCGATGGGCAACTTGAGTTGCGGAGCGCAATTGCCCCGCGATGGGAGCGCTAATAGTCTCAGTTTCCGATATGGTTTCCGATACGGTTTGCGAGCGAGTAGCCAAAGTGGGCTCCATGTTTTAGGCCAGTTGCCGTGACAAATCGGTGGCTAATTTTGCCACAAATGCGTAAATGCTCAATTGCGGGTTTGCGCCGACACTGGTTGGAAAAATTGAACCATCAAAAACCCAGCAGTTTTGTAGTTGCTGATGGCGACCATCAGGCCGCGTCACACTATTTTTGGGGTCACTACCCATGCGGCAGCCGCCCATCACATGGGCGCTCGACAGGCGGACACGCAATGGCTCATAGGCCAATTGATCGAGCAGCTTGGCCAACGCTTGCGGCGACGAAACGTAATCTGCCGAGGTGTGCAATGGCATTACCTTGGTCGCACCGGCAGCGAATTGAATTTGCCCCATGTGCCAGAGAGCTTCGCGCACTGTTCGCCACATTGCCAAGTGGAACGGGTAGTCTAAAGTGGCATCGCCGTTACTGCGTAACTCTACCTGGCCACCGGCGCAGTCCGGCAAAAAGCCGTCACGCATGAGTGCCAACATAATATTGGTTTGCCCCAGTTGCTGCATGCGTAGCCAGTTTTCATTGCCCCAACTGCCAAGTAAAGCGGCAACAACGCTAGGTTGCATGGGAGGTACTTCAAGCTTGTAGCCGAGTCGCTCTTGATTTGCGGGCGTTTCGTTAAAATGGTCCGAATAAACCGATTGTGGGGCGCCGTAAAAACCGTCGATTGCACGTTCAAACTGAGCCGCGGTCATGCATACCGGATGCAAAAAAGTTCGACTGCCAAGCAACTGATAAGGATCGGGCGCTCGCGACCGCAGCAGCAATGCCGGGGTATTGATGGAACCACCGGCACAAATGACGTGGTCCGCCAGCAACAGCGAACGCGCACCGTCACTGAGAGTCAAACTCGCATTCATACCACGGACATGCACGCCTTCCACCTTATCACCGCGAATTTCCAACTTCTCTGCGCGCATGCTATGAATGAGAACCGCATGATTCTCGAGGGCAGTTGGCAATGTGGTGACGAGCATGGATTGCTTGGCGTTGACTGGACAGCCGGTACCACAATAGCCGAGATTCCAGCATCCGGTGACGTTGCGCGGGATGATGTCCCAACCCCAGCCTAACTGTTCGCAGCCAAGCCGGATTACATCATTATTGGCATTCGGTGCCATACCCCAGCGCTGAACGTTTAAGCGTTGCTCAATTTGTTCGAACCAAGGTGTCATTGCTTGTGTATTGGCATAATCGATGCCAAAGTCATTTTCCCAAACCGCTAAAGTCGACGCTGGCGTGCGAAAACTACTGGTCCAGTTCACCGTTGTGGTGCCGCCGACCGTACGCCCTTGCAAGATGCTAATACTACCGTCTTTAGTCGTCCGCAATGCGCCTTCTTGGTACATTTCTGTGTAGGCTTTGATTTCGTCGTTGTGAAAGTCCGACGAGGTTTTTAAACTGCCTTCTTCGATAATCGCAATGCGCAAGCCAGCTAAGGCTAGGATCTCAGCCGCGGTGCCACCACCGGCACCGCTACCAATAATGATGACATCAAAGCGTGGCAGTGCGGGTAGTGGTTGCGAGCCGTCGTAGACTTGCCAGCCACGACGCATACCCTGACGAAATATATCCGGAACTGGCATTATGTGTGACTCCGAAACAACGGGGGCGGGCCCGGATAACCAATTGCAGCCCAAGCAGGTTCGGAGCCATACCAAGCCATATGGCAGAGTTGGCAAAGGCCTTGATAACCAAAGCGCAGCAGAGCAACGCGGCTATCACGCCAGCGCAGCAAAAACTGTTGTATGTCGGCAGTTTTGGCGGTTGTCCAATCGCCCCAATAGCCAGTGACTGGTCCCTGCGTTGCTTTAAACGTAATGAGGTCGAACAGGTCTCGCAGTTCGGCTTGTTTCGTAGGGCTGCTATGGTGCAGCAGGCGATCGATTTGCGTCAAGGTGGTATTCAGGTGGCCCGCAAACTGAGGGTGGTTGCCGATAATCAACGGCAGCACAGCGCTAAGAAAGGCAACGTCTTGAGCTCGTAACTGCTGATAACCGTTCAGAGCTTGCCTACGGCTACGCTGAAACCAACGCGCCCCGGTACCTGCCGTGGTGAGCAGAATTGCACCGCCGACACCAAACTGCAGAAAACGACGACGTGTTATAGCCATATGGTGACTCACAATGTCAGACCTCAGCGAATAAACAGTTTATAAATCATCCCTAATAATTTCCCGCCATAAGGTGGGTAAATTAGTTTGGCGCTATTCAGCTTGCCTTTACTTAAAACGGCGCGCGCATTGCTGAATGTGAGAAAACCTTCGTCACCATGGTAGCGACCCATACCCGATGCACCGACGCCCCCAAACGGTAGGTCGTCTTGAGCAACATGAAAAACAGCTTCATTAAAACAAACACCACCTGAATGGGTACTTTCGAGCACCTGCTGGCGCTCGACTTGATCATCACCGAAATAGTACAAAGCGAGTGGCCGATCGTTGCCACGGATATGTTTGAGAGCTTGGTCAAAATTATCGTATGCAACAATTGGCAAAATAGGACCGAAAATCTCGTCCTGCATAATCTTCATGTCACTATTGACCTGGTTGACGATTGTTGGCGGAATCAGGCGAGAGCCTGTAAACGTCTCGTTCTTCGGGTTAACGACGTGCACATCGGCGCCGCGACTGATTGCGTCTTGTAAGACAGAGTGCAAACGATCAAATTGCCTCTGGTTAATAATCCAACTGTAGTCGGGATTGTTTTGCAAACTTGGGTATAAGTTTTTGAAGGCAGTCTTTAGTTCAGCAATGAGTTCGTCTACTTGCTCACGTGGGCAAAGAATGTAGTCCGGCGCCACACAAGTTTGGCCGGCATTGAGGGCCTTAGCAAAGGCAATGCGCTCAGCTGCAGCGGGCAGATCACAGTAACGCGAATTGCCGATTATGGCCGGTGACTTACCGCCAAGCTCGAGGGTGACGGGCGTCAGGTTTTTGGCCGCCGCTTGCATGACGTGACGACCAATGTTGGTGCCACCAGTAAACAGCAAGTGATCGAATGGTAACTCTGAAAAAGCTTGGCCGATATCGACATCACCAGTCACGACGCTAACTTCTCCGGGCGTAAAACACTCAGCAATCAGTTCTTGTATGGCAGCTGCGGTGGCTGGCGTGAACTCACTCATTTTAATCAGCACCCGATTGCCCGCGCTTAAGGCAGCAACGAGCGGGCCGATCGCAAGGTACAGTGGGTAGTTCCAAGGCACAATAATACCAACCACACCAAGGGGCTGATATTCAACGCGAGCGCGAGCCGGTTGGAAGGCGGTGCCGACTTTTCGGCGCGACGGTCGCATCCAGCGCTTAATGCGTTTTTGTGCGTAGCGAATTCCTTCAACCGATGGCAATAACTCAGCTAACCGCGTTTCGTCCGCACTGCGGCGGCCGAAGTCTTCGTCAATTGCCTTAATTAAGGCTTCTTGATGTGCTAACAAACCAAGCCGGAGCTTCTCGAGGTTCTCGATACGGGTGTTCGCTGTTGGAAACGGTGATGCAGCAAAAGCGGTTTTCTGTGCAGCGAATAATTGGCTTAGTTCTTCTACTGTGGTCATTTCGAACCCTTAACCTTAGTAAATTGTCGTTGCATCAGTTTGGCGTATAAACCACGAGGTAGCCAGCGTTTCAATCGCCAAATTCGGCGCCCAGTAGCGTGCGGAAGGACATAAAATTGACGTTGCGAAACAGCTGCAGCCACTTGTTTAGCAATGTCTGTTGCAGTTAGGTCACTTTTGCTCATCAGTTTGTCGAGCGTTTTGTCCATGTTTGGCACGGTGCTGCGCATTGAGCTACCGAGGTTGGTGCGGAAAAAGGAAGGGCACACCACGGTCACACCAATATTGCTTGGTGCTAATTCATGTTGCAGCGTTTCCGACAAGGAAACCACCGCTGACTTGGTGCTGTTGTAAGCTGACATATTCGGCACGTCGAGCAGGCCGGCCATGGACGCAATATTAACGAAATGACCTTGTTTCTGCTGTTTGAAGATTGGGGTA
Source organism: Aliidiomarina haloalkalitolerans (assembly GCF_003987315.1). Lineage (GTDB taxonomy): Bacteria > Pseudomonadota > Gammaproteobacteria > Enterobacterales > Alteromonadaceae > Aliidiomarina > Aliidiomarina haloalkalitolerans. Next base: position 196,320 of record NZ_PIPI01000002.1, on the reverse strand, counting down.
AAAACCTTACAACCACGAACAACGCCAAGTAGATTGATATTTATGATCCATTCCCAGTCTTCTAAGCTGACGGTTTCGATCGCTCCGACTTGTGCAACACCGGCATTATTTACCACCACATCTACCCCTCCCCATGCCTCTGAAAGGGTATCGGCAACGCGTTGGAGATCCGCTTCTTTGGTCACGTCGCATGGCAAGAAGCGAGCATCCGAGGTGAGTTGCGCTAACGCTTGCTGAGCTTGCTGTCCTGCTTGCTCTTGAATATCACCGATGGCGACTCGCCAGCCTTGTTGCGCATAAAATTCGGCTAAGGCGAAGCCAAAACCGCTCGCGCCACCGGTAATAAAAATTCGTTTTTTCAGGTCGTTATTTGTGCTCACCGACTACCCACCTTGAGTTATTTTTTTAACCTTATGATCCGCAGGGGATACTCCCGAAGCCCTCGTGAATAAAGGGGTTATTTTAGCTACAGTGAGGGCAGTTAAGATGAAGTCAGATTGAATTTGCGCCCCCCCAGGAGATCTACTGTACAGCAAAGTGACTTCATGAACAGCTCTCACTTGGTGTTATTCACTTGTCTTGGAGGACAAGCTTATGAAAACTACTTCTAAACGTTCAGCCTGGCGCAAGCCAGTGTGGTTCTCGGCCACAGCTGCTGGCATTATGCTTGCCATCAGTGGCTATGCGGGAACCGCTGCCGCTGCAGATATGGACGCGGGTAAAAAATCTTACGAGCGTCATTGTGCAGCATGTCACCGACCAGATGGGTCAGGAATGCGCGGTGCCTTCCCTCCGCTGGCGAACAACCCTAACCTCAAAGCAGAGCCAGCACGTGTTGTCGACTCTATTCTGAAAGGTGTTTCCGGTCCACTGGAAGTGGGTGGTGTCACTTATAACGCAGTCATGCCGGCTATGGCTCACCTAGACGATACTGAAATTGCCAATATTTCGAATTATGTTCTGAATAGTTGGGGTAACAGTGGCCCACAAGTAACCGCGGCGCAAGTCAAAAACGTTCGCGATGGTGGTGGTCTGACGGATCGTGCTAGTGGGCAGGCACACAGCACAGCGACAGCAGCAGAAGTCGGTTACAAAGGAGCACCGTCACCGGTAGAAGGTGGCAAGATGGTGATTACACCGGGTGCCCCTGACATGACGGAAGAAGAATTCGCCTCGTCGCAGCAAATCTATTTCGAGCGCTGCGCTGGTTGTCACGGCGTATTGCGTAAAGGTGCAACAGGCTTACCTTTAACCACTGACTTAACGCAAGCTAAAGGTACTGACTTCTTAAAAGCCTTAATCGCATATGGCTCGCCAGCGGGTATGCCGAACTGGGGAACGTCAGGTGAATTAACCGACGCCCAAATCGATGCGATGGCGCGTTTCCTGCAACATGAACCGCCCATGCCGCCAGAGTGGGGCATGAAAGAAATGCGTGACTCGTGGATTGTTCACGTCAAGCCAGAAGATCGACCAGCTCAACCACAACACAAGTACAACGTTGACAATATGTTTGCGGTGACGTTGCGCGATGCCGGTGAAGTAGCGATTATCGACGGCGATAGTTATGAAGTCATTTCTTATGTGCCAACCGGTTATGCGGTGCACATTTCACGGGCCTCAAGCTCTGGCCGTTATTTCTCGACCATCGGCCGTGACGGTAAAGTTGATTTAATCGACTTATACATGGACCCACCACAAGTGGTGGCGGAAATCAAAATTGGTATGGAAGCACGCTCTGTCGAGAACTCACGCTATAAAGGCTATGAAGACAAAATTGCAATTGCTGGTGCTTACTGGCCGCCGCATTATGTCTTGATGGACGGTGAGAGCTTGGAACCACATAAAATCGTCTCAACTCGTGGTTATGTAACGGGCACCCAAGAATATCACCCAGAACCACGGGTTGCCGCAATTGTTGGCTCGCATAAACACCCAGAGTTTATCGTTAACGTGAAAGAAACCGGCAAAATTCTCTTGGTGAACTACGAGAACATCGATGCTTTACAGGTGACCACAATTGATGCTGCACCTTTCTTACATGATGGGGGTTGGGATCGCAGCGGTCGCTACTTCTTAACCGCTGCGAATGAGTCAGACAAAATTGCAGTCATTGACGCTCAAGAGCGGACGTTAAAAGCCTTAGTACCGGCGGAACGTATCCCGCACCCAGGTCGTGGCGCAAATATTGAACACCCGAAATACGGCCCGGTATGGATCACCAGTGCGCTCGGTAATGCCGACATTACGCTCATTGGTACTGACCCAGACAACTATCCAGAGCATGCGTTTAAAGCTGTGGAAGTATTACAGGGACAAGGCGGTGGTTCATTATTTGTGAAGTCACATCCGAAGTCGACTAACTTGTGGGTAGACACCACTTTCCACCCAGAAGCGTCGATTAGCCAATCTGTCGCGGTGTTTGATATCAACAATCTCGATGCGGGCTATGAAGTGTTACCAATCGCCGAGTGGGCAGATTTAGGCCCAGGTCCGAAGCGTATTGTCCAGCCAGAGTACAACATGGCAGGTGATGAAGTATGGTTCTCAGTCTGGAGTGGCATGGAAGAAGAGTCTGCGATTGTTATCGTCGATGACAAAACCCGGACACTGCGCCATGTCATTAAAGGCCCTCGGATGATTACTCCTACTGGTAAGTTTAATAACTACAACACCCGTAACGAAGTTTACTAAGACCACGGTAGTAAACTTAGTAAGACCACCGGCCTAGGTAGCTAGGCCGGTTTCCCCCCAGACCTAGGAATTGGATGCCCCCTATGCAGAAGTCTCCTCGTCGTTATTTTGCCCGTCATCGTCTCGCATTAGCGATAGCCAGCCTACTTAGTGTCCCTGCAGTGGGCTATGCCGTAGTTGCGGATAAACCAGACGCTGACAGCTATGAAGTAATTACCGTTGTTGCCCATCGTCAAGCCCGTCAACAAAGTGAGGTCACGGGCACAGTCACTGTGATTGACGAAAATCGCATGCAACGAGAGTTAGCGTTAGATATCGCCGATTTAGTCCGTTATGAGCCGGGTGTCGATATCGACCAAGGCGGCAGTCGCTTTGGTCATGGCGGTTTTACCATTCGCGGAATTGGTGGTAATCGCAGTGTGATCGTCGTTGATAACATTCCTCTCGCTGATGGATTTAGTGTCGGTAATTTCTCAGACAGCGGACGCGGTTTAGCTGAACTCGGCTTAGTTAGCCGTGTTGAAGTTTTACGCGGGCCAGCATCGACCTTGTATGGAAGTAAAGCGTTAGGTGGCGTGGTGTCGTTTGCGTTACTTGATGTTGATGATGTTTTGCAGTTTAGTGACTTCGGTGGTTTTGTGAATGTCAGTGGTAATAGCGATCGCGACCGCTATCGCGGAACCGTTGCGACCGCTTGGCGACAAGGCGATTATGGGGTGCTCGTCGCGGGTGCTCACCAACGCAGTGCGGAACCGAATCTCGCCCAAACGCCTAGTGTGCAAGATCAGCTCGATGTTGAGCAAAATGCAATGTTAATTCGATTTGCGAAAGAGACGGATCGGACTCGTCTGCGCTTTAGTATCGATACCACCGAAGAGCGCCGTGACAGCGACATATTGGCTTTATTGGGGCAAGGGCGCTTTGCGCTAACGACCTTGATGCAAGGTGATGATTGGCGCGAGCAACAGCGCTTTGTCGTCGATCAATACTTTCAGGATATCGCTGGCATTGACCGCGGGAATTGGCGAGTATGGCGTCAGTTGGTGAACACGCAGCAAGCCACTTATGAAGAGCGGCAAGCGGCACCAACACCTATCTCAATCGCCCGTAATTTTGAACTGCAACAAAGCACTTGGGGCGTGGGTGCAGACTTAGAGAACGACATCCAGCTACTTGGTTATCAGCAGCGTATTGGCTATGGCTTTGAGCTCGTGCAAACGAGCGTATCGGACCGTCGGGATGGCGTGCAGACGAACCTTAATACCGGCGCAACAACCCAAGTCATTCTTGGCGAGCGTTTTCCGCTGCGAGATTTCCCGAATAGCGATATCACCGAGCTCGGTGTTTATGTGCACGATGAAATTGCCTTGTGGCAAGGTGGGCCGACGCTAAGTCCGGGGTTGCGTTATGAGTATTATCAGTTGAAGTCGAAAGTCGATGCGCTTTATGCAGAAGCGTTTCCCAGTGCACAAGTGACCGACTTAACCGAAAGCCATTGGCTACCTAAGCTGGGATTAATGTGGCCGCTAGCAGCCAACGTTGACGGTTTTATGCAATACGCCGAAGGCTTTCGTGCGCCACCATTTTCCGATGTGAATATTGGTTTGTATATGCCAATGATGAATATAGTGGCGATTCCAAACCCAGATTTAAAGTCGGAACGGGGCAGAACAATGGAAGCTGGCTTACGCTGGCGTGGCGATAGCGCGCAATTGGAAGCTGTGGTATTCCGTAATCATTATCGCGATTTCATTGAAACTCGAGCGGCACTCGGCTTTGACCCGGCATTGGGGATGCTTGTATTTCAATCGCAGAACCGTGAGCGAGTGCGTATCGAAGGCGCTGAACTGCGTTATCGACAGGCATTGAGCGACAGTTTTGAACTTAGCCTAGCAGCTGAGGTGACCCGCGGTTACGAGCAGGGCACGGACACAGCTGAAAATCGGCATTTGAGCTCGGTTGCACCGGCGCGGGCGACAATTGAACTAGTTTGGCTACCGTCGCTAATGTGGGAAAGTCGCTTGTTCATGCAAAGCAGTCGCGGACAACGAGAACTGCATGATGCTAGCGGTGCACTGCTGTTTTCTGCACCCGGATACACCACGTTTGACTGGGTAACGCAGTGGTTCCCAAACGAACGATGGGCGCTTAGTTTTGGCGTGTTCAACCTCGGCGACAAAACCTATTGGCGTCATGGTGGTTCACGTTCACGCTTAGCGAACGACCCATATGTTCCGCTATGGGCTGAGCCTGGTCGCAGCTTCGGTGCGGCTGCCATCTTCCGTTTCTAATTCGGAACCGGGGCTGGAATGTCATTCCAGCCCCGGTCCGCAATCCTTCGCAGCATTGTCCTCACGCTAGTAAATCGTTTGGGTTCTTGGTAAAAAGGAACTCGGTTGGGAACGATCTTAGGTGGTAATCATGCGCGATGATCAGCAGGCAACGAAACTGTATATTCAGTTTTTGTATGTTGTGACCTTGCTGGTTTTTATCGCGAGCGCCTTCTTTTATCGTGCCGAACCTGAGGCTGGGGTTGACCATTTTTGGCTGACGCTGGCGCTTTTTACCGTGTTGACCGCCGTTGCAACGGTAACTGAGCAACGAGGCACAACCACAGCGCAAGTGCTCGGGTTGGCCGTGCTCTGGGTGATAGGTCTTAGTCATGCCGGCGGGGTTACGAGCCCGGTCAATGCCCTGTTACTCATTCTGCTCGTCGTTGCTTTCCTACAGTTACGTCCAATTGCGGCGTGGGGCATTCTGGCGTTTATTTTGAGTGCGCAAGGTTACTTTATCGTCTTGCTGGATCAAGGTGCGCATGGGCATAGTGAACACCGCGACCATTACTTGGGAATGGGCTTCACTTTTATTCTCGCGGCTATTTTACTTGCCATCACTTTGCGGCTGATGCGCAATCGCCTTGAGCGTAGTCAACAACAGTTGCAGAAGATGCGCGAAACCCAGTTGCGCCGGGAGCAAATTGTTGGCTTAGCAACCGCTTCAGCGCAAATCACCCATGAAATCGCAACGCCACTAGCAATGCTCAGCCTTCTGCATGAAGAGTTGCAAGAGAGCTTTGACGATAACCCCGCAGTGCACGATATGCGCGAGCCACTGGCGCGGGTAAAAGCGCTACTTACCGATTTACGCTCCGTTAGCCAGTCCTTGAATCAAGATGAATTACAGAAACTGCCGCTCCAGTCTGTATTAAAAGAATTGAAACAACACACGGCATTATCCATGCCAACGGTTCCGGTCAATTTTGCTATTGACGACTCGCAAAACCATCTAGGCGTCTTTGTTTACGGTGACCGGACTCTGATGCCGGCGCTGTTAAACTTGATCCGCAATGCCGCCCATGAAGTCGAACAAACAGGTCACGGTGAGGTGGTTATTCAAAGTGAAACTCGCGATAATAACTGGCACTTAATTATCCGCAATCCAAACTATTCCTTAACCAAAGAGCGCTTAGCACAATTGGGGCAGGGGCGAGTCGTTAGTCAAAAAGGGCTTGGTATTGGTCTCTTGCTTAGTCATGCCACACTTGAGCGAATGGGCGGCACATTAGAGATGTTACTGCTTGATAATCATGACAAAAATAAGCATAGTTTGGATGCAAGCCGCAGCCGCGGTTTTGTTGAGCAGCATGTCCGCATGCCATTGGTTAAATAGGAGTTTTAGGGTATGGCGGAAATACGCCTCCTGATGATTGACGACGATGACGCTTTTGCCCGCGTATTATTGCGGCGCTTAGAGCATCATGGCTGGAGTGGTGCGCATGCTGCATCTGCAGAAACTGCGCTAAAAGAGTGTCGAGACCTCGAGCCAGAAGTGATTCTGTTAGACCTCAACTTAGCAGGTGAGTCGGGCTTGAGCCGTTTACAAGAGATTCAAAAAGCTTGGCCGCAAGCGAGAGTCGTTATTCTCACCGGTTATGCCAGTATTGCAACGACGGTGCACGCGATCAAACAAGGTTGTGATGACTACCTGACTAAACCGGTGGAAATGAATATGCTCCTTAAAGTTTTGGCCGGCGATGAGGAAGAGCCGCCAGTTTGTGATGAGCCAGTGAGTGTCGACGCCCTTGAGTGGGAGCTGATTCAGCGCACGCTGCAGGAGCACGAAGGTAATATTTCAGCCACTGCGCGGGCACTTAAAATGCATCGGCGGACGTTACAACGCAAATTGCAGAAAAAGCGCGTTTAATACTCTAAAACTAGCGTCGCAACAAAATGTCCGGTGTAATTTCGGCGATGCTGCGACAGCCAGTGAGAGCCATAGCGACGTCCATCTCGGCTCGTAATATCGCCAGCACTTCACTTACCCCTTGTTCGCCTTTGGCGGCCAAGCCATAAGCCCACGCGCGGCCAAGCATGCAGCCGTTGGCACCTAAAGCGAGTGCTTTTACAATATCAAGACCGCTGCGAATGCCACCGTCGACTAACACTTCGCAACGCCCAGCAACAGCGTCAACACATCGAGGCAATGCATGAATGCTCGCCTCGACATTGTCGAGCTGGCGGCCGCCGTGATTCGAAACAGCAATGGCATCAAAGCCTATACTCGCGGCAATACTTGCGTCTTCGGGGTCAAGTATTCCTTTTAGAACAATTTTTCCCTGCCAATGTTCACGCAACCAATTGAGGTCGTCCCAAGTTACGGACGGATCAAATTGGTCATCAACCCATTGTTTAAAGGCCGGTAGACTTTTTGCGTTCGGTACCGCTGCCGCGAGATTACCAAACACCAAAGGTTTGCCTTTAATCGGCGCGTCCCATAGCCATTGAGGATGCGAGAGAAGATCGACGACTTTACTAAGTTTTGCCCGCAGTCCAGAGGACCCAGCGATACCATTCCGGACGTCGCGATAACGCGCACCAAGCACGGCTAAATCGACGGTAAAAACCAGCACGTCAACTCCTGCTCGCTGTGCTCGTTGCAATAACTCAATAGCGTAGCCTCGATCTTTCAGCATGTAGAGCTGAAACCAAAGCTGGGCGTCGGTTGCAGCGACTTCTTCGATACTGCACAGGGAAACGGTCGACTCGCAAAATGCGACACCGGCGGCCTTTGCCGCTCGCGCCGCTTGTACTTCGCCACGACGAGCATTGAGGCCCGCAAGCCCAACGGGTCCTAGCACCACTGGCAGAGCAAATGGCTGCCCAAGCAGGGTGGCAGACAGGTCCCGTTCACTGACATCTTTTAACACCCGCTGGCGCAAATGAATTTGACTGAATGCCGTGATATTCTCACGACAGGTTTGCTCTGCGTAGGCGCCGCCTTCGAGGTAATCAAAAAATTGTCGAGGCAAACGCTGTTGCGCGAGGGTCCGATAATCCTCAATACTTGCCGGGGCAATAAATCTCGCCATTGATTCTGTTTCCTCTAACGCTCACGCAACTTGAGAATCACCTCGATTTGGTCGCGAGTGAGCACGTGATAACTCGGTTCAGCCTCGGTGTAAATTTCGCGGGCAAGCTCAAGGCCCTCGGGCGTTGCTGCAAGTGCAGCATAAACTGGCCGAATAAAGGCTAGGCGACCCATACTGGTCAGCATGTCACGTACGCGCGGTAGTGCCGGTTGGTAATTGTGCTGGATGGCGATCACTAGCCATTGGGACAAAATGGCATTATTGCGCGTATTCGTCAGTTCGAACTCTGCGTCCATGCGCGCTAGGTCTTGTTGTGATACGTCGTCTGGTAGTTGCGACAAAAAGTAGGCTCGCTCATGAATCGACCAGTTGCTAATGTCGATGTTTTCGCCGGCAAACCAGCGCTCCTGAGCAGCAGCCACACGATCAAAAGCGGCAACTTCTGGAGTCGGTGCCGACTCTGGTAAGCCTGGCGAGTAGAGCCATTCTTCAACTTCGGCAATGCTAACTAAGTTAGGCTCGAGGGCGAGTAGATTCGCTTGTAGATACTCGACAAACTCAGCTGTCGTAATCGTTGCAAAACTATAGTCGGCGAAGTACTGACGGACGAACGGGTCAAAACGTTCACGGCCAAAACGCTCTTCTAAGAAAAAGAGAAATAACTGGGCTTTGATGTACGGAATGGAGGTAAATGCCGTGTCCGGGTCACGCTGCTCCAATTCAATATGCAAGACTTGCTGGCGCTCGGTTAGGTTCGGTAGCGATACAAGCAGTGACTGCGCATCTAGCATTCGCTCCATGAGTGCTCGCTCTTCACCATATACCGCTTCCATGATTCGATTTTCGACGTACGACGTAAAGCCTTCGTTTAACCACAAATCGCGCCAAGTCGCATTGGTGACTAAATTACCCGACCAAGAATGAGCAAGCTCGTGAGCAATGAGACTGACGAGGCTCTGGTCGCCGGCAATAACTGTTGGCGTTAAGAACGCTAACTGGGGGTTTTCCATGCCACCAAATGGGAAGCTTGGAGGCAGAACTAGTTGGTCGTAACGATCCCAAGCAAAAGGGCCAAAGAGTGATTCGGTCACCGCCATCATATCAGTCGTGTAGGCAAATTCGGCGACTGCGTCGGCGAGCACAGAAGGCTCGGCATAAATTGCCATACGGTCGTTGAGTGCGTAAAAGTCGAGATCGCCGACGGCAATAGCCATCAAATACGATGGAATTGGTTGTTCACTGCGGAACTCGTAATAGCCGGTTCGCTCTGGATTTGGCGGGTTGTTCGCGCCCATCAAGCCAATTAAATACGGTGGCGTATACAATTCGCCGGTGAAGGTTAAGCGCTCCGTTGGCGTGTCCTGAATGGGAATCCAAGTACGCGCGTAGTGCGGTTGTGATTGGCTGTACAAAAATGGGTATTGACCGCCCGCAGTGCCAACCGGGTCAACCCAGTCGAGCCCGGTTGCTTGTGGCGAACTGGAGTAATGAATGCGGACTTTCTCCGCGCCTGCGGTGACACGAACGGTTAAAGGCGTCCCTAAAATGGGGTCACGCTGGCCGAGCGCAAAAGTTGTATCGTGCCAGTCACCATGAATGTGTTGCTCTACGCCATAAATGTTTAATTGTTCAGTATCAAAGACCACTTCGGTCGCGCGTGCATCACGAAAACTCAGATCGTACTCCGCATAACCGGTGAGTTTTTTCTGATTAAAGTCGACTTGTAAGCTCAAATGCAAATGCGGTGTATGGACTTGATTACTATTCGCAAAGCTATGTTGGTCGATGGTCGGGGTGAGCACACGAGTATGTTCGGACAGTGGGGTTTCGGCGGGCGCCGGTGCTTGTGGTGAACAGGCGATAAGTGCAAATGGCACAGCCAGCCAAGTCAGTTGTTTTAACGAGAACGAATACACATCATGCTCCTTCATAGCAATGATTATTTAGGCCTTTTATAGCAGATTCACGGGCGAACCACTATGTTGAATTGTGGTCACCTGATGAATGTTAAAAGCAGATAGCTGCCGACAAGGCTGATGATAAAAACCGGCACACTCCAGCGATGGAACTCACCCCAAGTGGATTGTTGCGGCGCTAGTGACTTTCGTACTAGACGTAACGCAATGAGGTTGGCCATTGAGCCAAGAATGAAACCAAAGCCGCCGACATTGACGCCGTAAGCAACTGCGAGCCACAATTGAGGAGAGTCTTGTAGTAGCGCTGACTGTAAATAGATCGTCGCTGGGACGTTGGAGATAAACTGGGAAAGCAATGCAGAACCAACATAGGAGCCTTCGGGTAAAGCCTGAAACACTTGTAACACAGCGTGTGTTAACGGTAGTTGGGCAAAAAGGCCTAGATTGATAAACATGAGCGTAAATACCAGCAGCAATTGCCAGTCTATTCCCAACAAGATCGGTCGGTTCCGCACGCCATAAGCCGCAATAATAGCAATGACGCCAAGGAGCGCGACATTGAGCTCGAGTGCGGCGATAAAAATCGGATAGCCTAGCAACGAACCCCAAAATAGACGTCGTCGCTGCACACCAACGACTGTGTCTTGCGCTGCTTTTGCAGGAGCCGGCAGTTGTGAACCAAAGGCAAAGTAGACAAACACAAGTACAGTGCCCAAGAACAGTAAACCTAATGGCAAGAGGTAGGCGGTAAATTCGATAAATGACAGGCCCCCCGATTGCCACAACAACAAATTTTGCGGGTTACCAATGGGACTCGCGGCCGAGCCAGCATTCACCGCAAGGGCGAGGAATATCACCACGCGAAGTAACGGCAATTGCAAGGAACGGCAGAGTAATACAGCTATTGGAACGACAATAAATAGTGCGACGTCGTTGGTGATAATCGCAGCAAGCCCAGCAGAGTAAACCACTAGCCAAGCGACTAGGCGCCGTTCTGAATAGCGCCGAGCCAAGAACCAATCGTTCAAACGTTGGAAGTAGCCACTGTCTTCGATACCACGACTGAGCAACATTAAGCCAGTTAGCGCTAACAAGGTATCGATATGAACCAACGCGAGAATGTGCGCCGGTAATTTTGCCGACGACAGCGGGCTAAGCACAAGCAGTAAAGGAAAGGTCAGCAAGAGAAAGACAAGTAGTCGATCTTCGCTGACCTTGGCAAACGTCCGCCGGAGCTGTCTCATTAACGGTTAGGCACGCTCACTGTACCACTAACATTGGTGTGACTGACTTTACCAGAGCCTTTACTGCGCAAGGTGAAATCACCGGCAACATTGGTCACGGTAATTGCCCCTGAACCACTCGTATGCACTAAAACATTTCCCTCAATGTCTTTTGCTGTGAGCCGACCAGAGCCAATGCTGCGAACCGTGACGTTACCGCCAATATCTTCTAGCGCTGCGCGACCACTGCCGATACTTTGAATCGAAACATCGCCTTTGACGTTATCTGCCTCGAGACGTCCGCTACCGATACTGCCAACTTCGACATCGTTGGAAACATGATCGATTTCAGCTCGGCCACTGCCAATTGCGCCAATTTGCACTTGCCCTGCGCGTTCGATGTCAACTTTACCACTGCCAACTTGAGCGGAAACTAGGCCGCGAACCTGGTCAACCTCAAGCTCACCGCTGCCCACAACGGCACTAACCGCTGCGACATTTTCGATTTCAGCTTTGCCTGATCCAACCGTGACGTCGATAGTCCATGACTCGGGAACGCGACCTTGAATCTGGAAATAGCCATAATCCGAACTGCGAAAAAGGCCGGTGCGAAAGACATTACTGCGACCACCGTGGTCGAGCTCTAACATTAATTGATGACCGCGCTGACTGGTTTTGGCTTCAAGCGCATCCAAGCGGTTTTGGTCAGACGCACAATAACGAACGCGCAGCTCGCCTTGATTGCTGGCGTGCCCTTCTAAGTCGAGGCCATCGGGACCGAGGCTAACTTGAAATTCTTGAATATCTGCACTTGTCAGTTCGAGAGTCACATCTTTTGACATCTTGCAGGGCGTATCGGCATAAGCTGCTGTTGAGCAGAGTAATACGCTCAATGCTGGGAGCAGGAATTTGTTCTTCATCGTAAAACCCCTATTTTTGGAGGGATAGAATTCCGCTGACTTGGCAATTTTGTAGTCAGCGGTACCGTCTAGCAACGAGGAATTAAGTATCGTTGAAGTTGCTATTCCCGGCAAGCATTCGCATTAAATTCATAAGGTGCTAATATTGCGGCAATTCTCGCCGCATTTAGGAAATCTGTGCATGCAAGTTATTGCGCTCAAACATATCGTGTTTCTATTTGTTGGGCTCTTGTGCCTCACGCCACTGATCAGCTCACCCTTGGCTCTCGTGCTTGGTATTACTGCAGCATTGCTTGGCTGGGTGCCAAGTCATGTAAACGTTGGGGCGATCGTGAAAAAGCTATTAGCAATTTCCATCGTCGGCCTCGGCTTCGGTGTCAATTTAGAGGTTGCCGCAAGAACGAGTGGTGAGAACCTAATACTCATCATTTTTTATGTCGTTGTTACGCTCGGTTTAGCGCTCGGGTTCGCCAAGTTATTACGTTTGGATAATCGCAGTGCGACACTCATTGGCTCAGGTACGGCTATCTGTGGTGGCAGTGCCATTGCTGCCATGGCGCCGACGATTCAAGCCCGTGCCGAGCAAATTGCTGTTGCGCTCGGCTGTGTGTTTATTTTGAATGCTTTGGCTTTACTCGTATTCCCACCCTTAGGCCAATGGCTCGGTCTGAGCCAGTATGATTTTGGCGTCTGGGCTGCCATAGCTATTCACGATACGTCATCAGTCGTTGGTGCGGCGGAAGTGTATGGTGATGAAGCGTTAATTGTCGCGACCACGGTAAAGTTAACGCGAGCGCTGGCGATTGTCCCCATGGTGCTCATAACCGCATTGGTTTATCAGCACATGCAAAGGCGCCGCAACGTCGATGTGCAGTCAAAATTACCCACCGTCCCGCTCTTCATTGTCTTCTATGTGTTGGCAATACTGATCGCTGAGTTTCTGCCGCAAGGAGCGCCAGTGTACGAGGTAGCGTTTGATTCTGCTAAGCGGGTCTTAGTGGTTTGTTTGTATCTAATCGGTGCCTCGATGTCCCTCAATACAATTCGTAAAGCGGGATTCAAGCCAATGCTGTTGGCCATACTTTTATGGCTATTTGTGTCGATCAGCTCACTTTGGTGGATCATGCTGTAAACACCTTGCCTCGAGACTTTGCGATTCATCGAAGCAAGGTGGCTGTATGGCGAGCAGTTTAGGCTTTTGCAGATTCGCGGCTATCAATGCGGTCATGCCAGGCTTGTAGGTGTGGATGCTTGTCTTTATCGACACGAACGCCCACAACTTTGGCAAACTGCACGGAAGTGTAAGCGTTAATATCGGCACAAGTGAATTTGCCGCAGCACAAATACTCTTGCCCCTGCAGTTGTTCATTTAAGAAGTCGAAGAATTTTGCGACTTTTTCTTTGCAATCGGCACCCCACTCAGGGAAGCACTTCATGCGGTCTTTGAAATATCCGCTGCCGTGCTGGAATGCCATGCCGGTTGGCATAAATAGATAGAAGTCAATCCAACGCAACCATTGCTCAATGAGCGCAACCTCTTTCGGGCTATCACCAAGTAAGGTAATGGTTTCGGGGTGCGAGCTTTCGACGAAACGACAAATTGCCATGGTTTCGGCGATACAGGTGCCATCGTCAGTTTCGAGCACGGGTACCTTAGTCATCGGGTTTTTACTGCGGAACTCTGGCGTTAGATTCTCGCCTTTTTGCAAATCGATTTCGACCCGCTCAACTTGGTCAAGCAGTCCCTTTTCAGCTAAAAACATGCGCACACGACGAGGGTTGGGCGCAATTGCCATTTCGTACAATTTCATGGGTAACTCCTAAACAATGCGACGAGGTGTGCTCAATTTACGTTTTATTTAAGTTCATTTCACGGAAAATTACATATAGTTAAAGCATCAGTAAAAAAACGTTCCAGACACCAAAGGTAATTGGAGGAGTTTTCATGTTACATAAATTATTAATGACATCGATTTTTGCGGCGGGGCTAGTGACCCTGCCAGTGGTTGCAGACCATCATAGTGCAAACACGGTCAAACTGGATATTGAGGAATGGGAAGTGCCCTATGAAGGGCCTCGTTCCCGCGACCCTTGGGTTGGTGGGCCAGATCAAATTTGGTTTGTTGGCCAGCGTACCCATTATGTTGGCATGCTGACCCCGTCAACCGGGGAGTTTAAAAAGTATGACCTCGATGACGGCGCTGGACCTCACACTGTCATTTCTGATCACCGTGGCGCTTGGTATGCGGGTAATCGTGCTAGTCATCTTGGCTTCCTCGACCCAGAAACCGGTGAAATCAGCAAATACTATCCACCAGGTGATGGGCCACGTGACGTGCACACCATGGACTGGGATAGCCTAGGTAATATTTGGTTCACTGAGCAAGGAGGCAACCGTATCGGCTATTTTGATACGGAATCAGAACAGTTCACCATGTATGAGGTGACAACACCGCGCGCGCGTCCATACGGCATCATAGTCGTCAATGACCAACCATGGGCGGTGACACTGGGCACGAATCAACTACTCACGGTCATTGACAATGAGCTCGTGGAAATTGACTTACCCCGTGAGGTTACGCGTTCACGCCGTTTAGCGGCTGACTCCGTGGGCAATATTTGGTTTGCCGATTATGCAGCAGGTTACATTGGCCAATATAACCCTGTTACAGGAGAGGTTGCTGAGTGGCAAGCGCCGTCATTAGACCGTTCTCGCCCTTATGCCGTGGCAATGGACTCCGACGATCGTTTTTGGATTGTCGAAACCGGCGTGCAGCCAAACCTCTTTGTTGCATTTGATACCCGTAATCAAACGTGGAGCGAACAATTCTCGGTACCAAGCGGCGCAGGCACGGTTCGCCATATGGTTTACGATGAGGACTCCAATAGTATTTGGTTCGGTACCGATATGAATACCATTGGACAAGCCCGGATTAAAACAGAGTGATGCGTTTTCCTTATAAGCTCTGCGGTGCTCTAGCCGTCACAGTTTATGCAATCGTGTATGCTGGGGCGGCTCATGCTTTTCCAGAAGGTCCGCCTCCCGGTCATACAGGCGCAATGCTTGGTGGTGGCCAGCAGCCGGATTGTAGTACTTGTCATTTTGCTGGGCCCGACGCTAGCCACCTCAGCGGATTAACTTTGCATGGTTGGCCGCAAACAATAGAGCCGAATGCTGTTTACGAGCTGAAATTGCAATTACTCGACCCGGAGGCGAAGGTCGGAGGCTTTCAAGTAATTATCGTAAATAGAGAGGGTGACTCAGGGCGGTTCACAGCATTGGAGCACCAAGAGGTCGTTAGTCATGATGGCATTGACTATCTGGGCCATACTGAGCCGACTTCGAGCACACAAGACGAGCAAAGCGGCGAAATGAAGGTTGTTTGGCGCGTGCGCTGGCAAGCACCAGCTGAACAAGGTATTTTTTCAGTATTTGCAGCCGCAGTTGCAGCTGACGATGATGACTCGCCGCTTGGCGACGCTGCTTACACCTTGTCAATCCAGCCTGAATAAGGCACTTGTCCACTCGACTCAAGGTCATCCGTGATTGAGATCAATACCGCGATACTCCTATTGCGGTATTTTTATTTTCTGTACGTTTAGATCGAAACAATTCTGCCGATAAATAAAACAATACTAATATTTGATTGCCTCACCTCGCGTTCGCAGTTGGATTACTAACTGTTGGAGTACAAGTTGTTGCAAGACAAGGAACTGCCATGAATTTATCAACCTTACTCGGAATGTTGTCCGGTATTGCTATCGTCTTTTTTGCAATTTTCCTGACGGCACAAGACGCTTGGGCTTTCGTGAATTTGCCTGGCCTAGCAATTGTCCTGGGTGGCACATTCGCGGCAACACTTCTAGCCTACCCACTGCGCGAAGTGGTTAATGTCTTCAAAATCTTATGGATTGTCCTACGCAATGAGAAGCTCTATGCGAAAGACGATCAAGCAGAGTTGGTCACGGTGGCCCGGCAACTGATGCAGGGTAATTTGGTGCATGCAGAAAACCAACTTGAGCAGGTTAAGAACCCATTTTTGCGCACTGGACTTGAGCTGATTATTAACAATACGCCGATAGAAGACATTGCTGAGCTTTTAGAATGGCGAATTCTCAAAATGAAAATTCGTGAGCGCGCTGAGGCGCAGATCTATCGAACCATGGCCGTTTTTGCACCGGCATTCGGTATGCTCGGCACCCTTGTCGGGCTTGTGAATATGCTGCAAGGTATGGGCGACAGCAGCATGGCGCAAATTGGTGCTGACATGGCCTTTGCGTTGTTAACAACACTTTATGGTGTTGCGCTCGCGAATCTATTTTTTAAACCGATTGCAATTAAGTTTGAGCGTCGCACCGAGCGCCGTGTGCAATTGATGAACATGATTCGAGAAGGTGTATTGTTGATTGCCAAAGGCCGCAGCCCGGCATATATCCGCGAATACCTGACGACCTTCTTTGCGCATGTCGAAGATGAACTGAAGCTCAATGGTGTGGGCGCGAACGGCAATAATGGGGGGATAAACCCGAACACTGCTGAGAAGCAATCGGCTCCGCGCAATAGTCCGTTTCAGTCGGGAGGCGGGCAGTGAGATTTGGTAGTCGTAACCCTCAACTAGCCGCCGAGAAAGCAGAGAAAATGCTGGCGGATCGAACTCTGAGCCAAAACTTTGTCAAACAGCGCAAAGAGTTCGCTGGATTAAACGATCCACCCGAGCCAGAGGAAGAGACTTGGGTTACCACCTACATGGATTTGCTAACATTACTGTTGGTTCTATTTGTTGTTCTTTTAGCCAACGCCGATTTTTCCGGGACGCCGGCAGAGCGCGAAGTTATTTCGCAGAAAAGTGCCTTGTTACAAGCGTTCGGCTTAGACCCTGAAACCGCGACTGAGAGTGAACTGACGACACTCGGCAATCGTTTAACCGGTGAGTTTAACGAAGCTGGCTTTGGTGACTTAGTCGATATCACGACCACGCCAGGCACACTCAATATCCGTTTGAATGATCAAATTTTGTTTCGCAGTGGCGAAGCGCACTTTGCCGATGAACAGGCAGCGGAGCTAATGAAACCCGTTGTCGCCGTGCTGCAACGCGGTGGCCATAGTATTAGCGTCGAAGGCCATACGGACACGGTGCCAATTAGTACAGAACGGTTTCCTAGCAACTGGGAGCTGTCGGCAGCTCGAGCCAGTTTTGTGGTGCGCTATTTGATTAGCGAAGGGGTCGCTCCCGAGCGCTTAAGGGCGGTTGGCTTTGCCGATAGTCAGCCGTTAGCAAGCAACGATAGTGAAGAAGGGCGCCGGCAAAACCGGCGCGTGACATTAGTTCTGAGTGTCGCCGACGAAAGTTAGTCGGCGTATTTCACGGTGCAGCCATATGGACGAGTTACTTGGCGCTCTGGTGTTTCACCGGCTAAAACAGCGCGTGCTGCATTGGCAAAATAGGGTTCTGCACGCGCAACGTCGTCATGGTTTGCCGTTGGGATACTGTCGATACCGCCTGCGTACTGCAAGATACCATCAGCATCAATGACGTACATATGTGGGGTGACTCGTGCAGCATAAGCACGACCCATAGTGCCGTCTTCATCGAGTAAGACTGCAGCCGGCGCCGCATTACGGTTGCTCGTGAGCTCATCCGCTTGCTCTGGGCTGACGTGTCCTTGCGTTCCAGGGGCAGACGAAATGACGGTCAACCAAACAACATCCTGTTCGTTCATTTCCCGCTGTAATGATTGCATGTTTTCCGTTGCATAATGTTTCACGACGAATGGACAGTCATGATTGGTCCACTCTAACACGACAACAGAGCCTTGATATTGCTCGAGGGTATGAGTTTCACCCTGAGTATCAATGACATTAAACCCTGGCGCTGGCTGACCGACTTCAGGATTTGCGAACGCCGTTGTTGCTAAGAGAGCTCCAGCTAAGCCGAGAAAGGCTTTACGAACAAACGGTTTAGTTTTGAAGTTCATGGCTAATTTCCTCGTTGTTTTAAATTGATTGCTTGGCTTGTTCAACAGCTTCACGGACGATGCTGTTGGTTAATATCTGTGGTAACACTTTGGGTTCTTGTCCTGGCCAATAAAGGACATATAGGGGAACGCCATTGCGTTGATAATTGGCTAAATACTCTGTAATTCTAGGATCTTGTAAGGTCCAATCGCCTTTCAAGTAGCGAATTTCATGTTCGGCAAAAAGTGCTCGCGTTGCTTCGGTTTCAAGTGCGACCCGCTCATTTGCCAAGCAAGTAATGCACCAGTCTGCCGTCATATTGACAAAAACAGGTTGCGTCTCTTGTAGTTCGCGCTGTAATTCAGGTGTCCAAGCTTGCCACTGTTGCGAAGTTGGCGCTGACCGCTCACCAACCTGTTGGTTTTGGATAGCGATGGTAAAAATGAAGGCAGTGACTGCGATAAACAACCAACTTAGCGCCATTTGGCGACCCTTACTGCTCGGCTGCAGTTGTCCTTTACCCCATGTCCATAGCGCGGTTGCAAATAGAATTAAAGCAACCAATAGCAGCGCAAGGCTATCGATACCTGCTTGACGCCCAAATACCCACAATAACCACACAGTTGTGAGGTACATGGGAATGGCCATCCACTCTTTGAAGGTGTTCATCCAAGCCCCTGGTTTAGGTAGCCAACGGGCGACCAGAGGGAAAAATCCAAGCAACAAGAATGGCAATGCCATACCGAGTCCTAATGCGGCAAAGATAGTCAAGGCAATGGGCGCGGGCTGGATAATCGCAAACCCGAGTGCGATTCCCATGAATGGCGCAGTGCATGGGCTAGCGATGACGACGGCAAGAACACCGGTCGCAAATGAGCTTTGTTGTTGCTGACCTTGGCCTAAGCGCATGAGTGACGTGCCAATTTGAAATACACCGGACAAATTTAGGGCGATAGCGACAAAGAGCAGGGCGAGTAAACCAATGAGAATCGGGTTTTGTAACTGAAATCCCCATCCTAAAGCAGCGCCGGTCGCGCGTAATGCAATGAGAACGGCCGCTATCAATACGAAAGTCATGATGACACCAGCGGTATACCATAGTGCATCACGTCGCGCATGGTCCCGATGATCGGCTAAATGCAGCGCTTTTAATGACAAGACAGGGAAAACACAGGGCATTAAGTTGAGGATAAAACCACCAGCTAATGCGAATAATAAAACCGTTGTTAGGTTTAATGATGATGGCTCTGAGGTTATTGAGCCGGCATTAACGCTAGCAGCACTTTGCTCAGCAACGTGAACCTCTAGTTGCACTGCGCGCTTATCATTGACCAAAAGCAGAGGGAAGTGCTCTGGATAGTCATGGAAATAGGTATTAAGGTCGCGACGAATAATGAGCTCAGACTCGGTACTTTGAATCGACCCTGGCGGTTGATGTTCCACCAACTCAGTGGCACCGATGAAAGCGTATAGCGAACCGTTGTCGAGACTAGCGGCCTGTTCATTGTTCACAATAATCGTGACTTGGCGATCTTGGATGTCGAAGTAGGCTTGCCAGTCAGCGGTCTCTGGTAAATTGTTGCGTGCTGTCGAGAACACGTCGATGTGACTCGCTGCTCGCTGAGGCGAACCTACATCGAGCTCGATGCTCAAGGTTGCTGAACCGGGAATGCAGTACTCTTCGCACACTAACCAGTCGACTTCAGCGGTTATCGGTAGAGTCGCTGCCGCATATGAGTCACTAATAGAGATGGTCGAGAGTAAATAGGTATCGCCCTCAAAGCCATAATTAGAAAGATGGCCAATATTATACTTCTCAGCAATTGGCCATTGAATTGAGCCGACACTCACACCTTCTGGTAACTGCCAATTGATGACAGTTGCTAACCCAGAGTCGCCGGGATTAATCCAATACGTGTGCCAGCCTGCGTCAGGAACCAGTTTGACAGCGACGTCGAAGGTCTGCCCGGCTTCAACTTGGCTGTATTCGGCAATCAGTTGCGCACGCAGATGCGGCTGCTCGACAATTTCGGACTCGCTCGCATTGGCAGTCATCACAAATGTCGCCAGAATGATAGCGACGAAGTACCGAATAGTGTTCTGGAAAACAGTCATGAAAACCCCAGTCCGATGTTAAAAGCGTAAAACAAATCGAGAGAAAATGAATCAACTCTGAACAATATACGCAGCAAGGCTGAATTGTGATGACTTGAGGGGGGTATTTGCGATAAAGCGCTAATGAAATAGGCATGAACGCCAAGCTCAATCGCCCATCGGAGCCTTATTTTATAAGATTAGATACGCCGCGCCATTCGCTTTCAGTAAAAGGAATAACAGACAGGCGATTGCCCATACGAATTAATGGATTTTCGCTTAAGGCAGTGAGGTTCTTCAATTTGTCCAAGCTCAGCACATTGTCGAATTTGGAGACAAAACGAAGGTCAATTGCATCCCAGCGTGGTTTGTCTTGAGTGCTTTTAGGGTCGTAATAAGGTGATTCAGGATTGAATTGAGTGGGGTCTGGATAGGCTGGTGTCGTTACTTCGACGACACCAGCAATACCAATTTTCTTGCAGCTTGAGTGGTAAATGAAGACCCGATCACCTATTTCCATGTCGCGGATAAAATTACGTGCTTGGTAATTCCGCACGCCATCCCAGCGAATGGTGGTGGCCGGACTGGCAGCAAAATCGTCAATGCTGCACTCATCCGGCTCGGTTTTCATTAACCAATAGGCCACAGACTACTCGCCATCAATTCGCATGGCTTTTAACCGACGGCCAGCGGCTGATTCATTGACATTCAAGATGTGATCGCCAATTCGCTCTAAGCGATTCAAAACGTCAATGAACACAACACCAGAACGGGTGGCGTACTCGCCCTTTTCAAGGCGGTTGTAGTGGTTGTCACGACATTCGTCACGAATGCGGTCGACTTCGTTTTCAACAGCGATCGCTTCGTCTAATTTCACCTGTTCTGGCTCACGAGCAGCATTGCGTTGCATAGTGTGAATCGCATTGTGAATCGCACTCATCATGGTTGCCATTTCAGCTGTAGCACTTTCTGGCCAGTTGTCCTTCACTTCACCCATGCGTTCGGTCAAGCGCGAAATCTGGTAGAAAATATCCGCGACCCGCTCAAGATCATTAACCATGGTTTGCATAAAGCGAATGCGTTCAGTTAACCAATGCTCGAGCGTCGTATTTTCGCTAATTCGCACGAGATAGTCAGAGATCTCGATTTCCATCTCGTCCGTGAGCTCTTCGTACTTCTGAATTTTGTCGAGCAACTTGGGTTTGTCAGCGTCGGCCGAGAACATAAGTTCATTCACCGCTTCATGCATCTTTTCGATGACGTCAGTAAACTGCTGAACTTCTTTGTGTGCTTGGTCAACTGACAAACCGGGTGAAGTCATGACGCCCGCACTGATATAGCGCAAGTGATATTCATCGTCTTCGCCACCGCGGTCTGGTTGAATGTATTCAACAAAGCGCACAATCATTGGCACAAACGCAAATAATAGTAAGACGTTAATGACGTTAAACGACGTATGGAACAAGGAGAGTGCAAGAGCTCCGTTCGATCTTGATTCAACAGCACCTGACATAACTGAAACGTCAGAACCGGTTCCTAATTGAATCGCCCAGTCCATCATGTGGAGGAATGGGTAAATCAATGCCAGCATCCAAATGACGCCAATCACATTGAAGAAGAAATGGAACCTCGCGGCCCTCTTTGCGTGCACATTACCGACAAGGGCGGCTAAATTCGCTGTCACTGTTGTACCGATGTTTTCGCCAAGAATCATGGCAGCGGCAATGGGGAAGGAAATCCAACCCTCGACCAGCATAACTAATGTGATGGCGGTCGCAGCAGATGATGACTGCGTCAGCAGGGTCAGGATGGTTCCGACTACGACAAATAGCAGCAGTGACAGATAACCGTAATCGGTAAAGCTATCTAAAAACGCAAACATTTCCGGATTTGAGTTAATATCCGGCACGGCACCTTTGATAAATTCAAGGCCGATAAACAAGATACCAAAGCCCACCATGGCTTCTGCGATATTGCGCAGTCGGTTGTTACGAGAGAACAAGAAGGCAAAAAATACCCCGATAATTGCGAGAGCTATCGGGGTAATTTGGACTTTGAATCCGAAGAGGGCCACCATCCAGGCCGTGATCGTCGTACCAATATTGGCACCCATGATCACACCGGTCGACTGCACAAACGTAAGTAAGCCAGCGTTAACGAAGCTGACCGCCATAACGGTTGTGGTTGTTGACGATTGAGTAATTGCGGTGGTTGCGAAACCGGTTACTACGCCAGTAGCGCGGTTACGAGTCATGCCGCTTAAAATGCCTTTAAGCTTACTGCCGGCAATTTTCTGTAAACCTTCACTGAAGATTTTCATACCAAAGATGAAAATACCCAATGAACCAATTAACTGTAGAAAATCAAAAATTGAATAGGACATAGGCGTCTTTGTTTGGATTCAGCGGTAAACAGTTGACGTTGTTAATGCTGAACACATCGCCGGACTGCCGCACTGAGATCGTAGTCAGTTGATTTAATGAAGGTGCATTATATCCTTGATTGTTTCGTGAGAAAAAGCATTTACTGAAAGTGATGCAGAAAGAATCGGAGGTACTCCGAAGTTTCATCATAGAAACATGGGGTTAGATGAAAACCGCCGACAAATTTAATACTCGTAAGGCGATTTCCTTATTGGGTTTAGCTCAAAAATCATACAGATCTTTGGTTTGTTGTTGAGCTTTCAGGCTCAGAATGAGAGCTAGATACCGTGTCGATTTAATCAAGATATAGTATTCTTTGCTCAACGAGAGGCTACGTGATTTTACAATGACTGCAGATACTGAAGTTCGACTGAATAAATTTATTAGTGACAGCGGCATGTGTTCGCGCCGAGAGGCGGACCGTTACATTGAAAGCGGTGCAGTGACCATTAATGGACGCCCAGCAGAGATGGGGCAAAAGGTCACCGCAAACGACGACGTACGTGTGAATGGCAAACGCATTGAAACCCAAAACAAAGACGGCTTTGTGTTTATTGCATTGAATAAACCCGTTGGTATTGTAAGTACCACAGATCCTGCTGAGCCAGCTAATTTAGTTGATTTTATTGGCCACGATAAACGTATTTTTCCCATTGGCCGCCTCGACAAAGACTCGCAAGGGTTACTATTTTTGACCAGTAATGGTGACCTAGTGAATAAAATTTTACGGGCTGGGAACAATCACGAAAAAGAATACATCGTGACGGTTAACCGACCGGTTACCGCTGAATTTATTCAGGGTATGCGCAGTGGTGTGCCTATTCTAGGAACCGTAACCAAGCGTTGTAAAGTTGAGAAACTGTCGAATTTTGTCTTCAAGATTATTCTAGTGCAGGGGCTTAATCGACAAATTCGCCGCATGTGTGAGCATTTTGACTATCAAGTTAAAAAGCTTGAGCGCGTGCGAATTATGAATGTTTCACTGGGTAAACTTGCCAGTGGCGAATGGCGAGACTTGACCGAGTCGGAGTTGCAGACGTTACTTGCTGCTACTTCTGAATCCTCGTCGACGGCTGCACCTGCGCAGAAGAAACAAAAACCAAAGCCGAAGCCAAAAGCAACGAAGGCATTCGGGCAGCGCCGCAAGCCAGACGCCAAGGCTTGGGAGAAAGCCAAGAAACGTATTCCGAAAGCGAAAAAAGTATAGAGTTAGCTGCGACATTATTTGTCGTATACAAAGTTGCACAGTTCCGGCATATTCGACCTATACTGTTAAAAAAGAACGGAATAACGACGATGGGAACGCATGTCTGAAACTGAGCATCGATTGTCATTTGCAAGAATGATAGCGCGAATTTCCGCGCGCTTCGTTGCGACTAAAGTTACCGAAATCGATCAAACGATTATTGAATCTCTCGCCAAAATTGGTTCCTTCTTTCACGCGGATCGCAGCTACATTTTTGAATTTAGCGATCATCTCGAATTTGCTGACAATACCTACGAATGGTGTGCCGATGGTATTCAGCCCGTTATTCAAGATTTAAAAAATATTCCCATGACGGGCTTCGATACCTGGATCGAGAGCTGGTATGCAGGCCACTCCATTCCCATTGCAGATGTTCTTGAATTACCAGAGCACAGCCCTGAACGGGCGTTGCTAGAGCCTCAAGGTATTCGAGCGCTGATAATGGTGCCTTTACCCAGTGAAAACTCCCTATTGGGCATGTTCGGTATTGATTTAACGAAACAGCCGTACCGCTGGCCGCAAGAGCAAGTGACATTGCTACAAGTCGTCGGTGAAATCATAGCTGGTGCGATACAGCGTAAGTATTCGAATGACTCCCATCGATTGCGTGAGTTGGTTGCGAAGCTTGCAGTTCGTTTCATTAACTTGCCCACGGACAGTGTCGACAAGACGATTACAAGCTCCTTGAATCAGATTTCTGAGTTACTCGACTTTTCAGTATTAGAATTTTTACACGAACCGCCAGCTGCCGTGACCAAACTTATAGAAGAGAAGCAGCGGAAGGTATTTCGGGTTGCCCCAGAGAAGCTGCCGGAATACGCAACGGAACAAAGCTCTGCGCTAGTCGTCAGAGTGCAAAGCTTAGCGAAGAACTATGGCGCGATTATTGCGGTGCATGGTTCGCAGAGGTTATTTCGTGATGCGCGAATTCTCGAGTCTTTGGTGTTGATTGCCGATTTAATCGCTGGAACATTAGCGCGTAAGGAAACTGAGCAACAAGTCGAACGTTTAGCCTATTTTGACGAGCTGACCGGCTTGCCAAATCGGGCAATGTTTGTGCGCTACCTAACAAATTTTAGTGAGGAGCCATCAAGCTCACTTGGTATTGGGCATGGCGCGATGCTGTTCCTCGACCTTGATCATTTTAAACGTAGTAATGATAACCTAGGTCGAGAATTTGGCGACCGTGTTTTAATCGAAACAGCTGAGCGTATTCGTCAATTACTGGAGCCCAACGAACTCGTCGCAAGGTTGGCAGGTGACCAATTTCTTGTGTGTTTACGTTCGCATCATGCAGATAAAGCCGATTTCGAAATTGCGCGGCGCATTGAGAGTATTTACCAAGCTCTAAACGAACCATATCGTATCGCTGGTCATGTTTATCATGGCTCAGTCAGTGTCGGCGTGATTTATTTAAACCAAGCCAATTCAGTTGAAGAATTGCTGACGCTCAGTGAAATGGCCTTGCATGCAGCAAAAGCTAAAGGCAGGAACTTGGTTGAATATTATCAACCGCAAATTCAAGCTGACGCGATCGCTCGGGCGGCACTCTATGACGAGCTACGTGATGCCATCGACGAAGGGCAGTTTGTGGTTTATTTTCAGCCGCAAATGAATGGGCTTGGTGAAGTTGTCGGTTGTGAGGCACTTGTGCGTTGGCAGCATCCGTATCGAGGCTTGTTAAGCCCAAGTGAATTTATTGAATTTGCTGAAGAAACCAAGCTGATTGTTGGCATTGGTCGGTGTGTACTGGACGCTGCCTGTAACGCAATTCACGAATTAGAAGCTCATGGCTTTGACTACCCAGTGTCAGTAAATATCAGTGTCGAACAAATGTATGAAGATGGTTTTGTTGCGGAAGTCATTGCTTTGTTAGCCGCAAAACAGATACCACCGCAGCGCTTATGTATTGAGTTGACCGAAAGCTCAATGATCAAGGATACCCAGACAGTCACGGAATGCATGCACGCTCTGCGAGCCGCTGGCGTTAGCTTCTCATTGGATGATTTTGGTACCGGCTACTCGTCACTTGCCTATTTGAAGTCATTACCCATTCAAGAAATTAAGCTGGACTTGCGATTCGTCCGCGACATGTTAAAACACACTCAAGACGCGGCCATCGCCAAACTTGTTTTTGCGTTAGCGCGCGAACTCGATATGGATGTCATCGCTGAAGGTGTAGAAACACAGGAACAATATGAGTTTTTGCGACAACTCGGCTGTAAATACTATCAAGGTTATTTGTTTGCACGAGCATTGCCACTTGCCGACTTTATTGCTTTCAGTCGTTCGAACGGTACCGAGTCAGTTTAACGCTTGGTCAAAACAACCACCCAAACTTGCGAATACCATGTGCCTTGCTGATTAAAAATGCGAATGACGCCTTGCTCATTCAACTCTCGATAGAAATCGATATTTTGTGTCACAAAAGGTTTCACAGGCAAATCACCAATGGCATGAATGCGGACATTAAAGTTGGTCAGAGCAGCACGCAATGTATCTTGAAAATCACTTAAGGTATGAACGGGTAGCCAGAGCTCTGAGTGTTTATGCATATGGCGAGGCGCTTGCTCGAGCAGGGCAATCAGTAAATGATTACCGCGCTCACCACCATCAATAGCAATGGCGTCATCAGCGCTGAGTTTTTCTTTCTCAGGCACGACGATTTCTTGTGGTAAGTTCGCCACGATTTGGTCAAACGATCCCGTTAAATTGGCAAAGAAAGGACCGTGCTGAACATCGATAAAAACACCATTTCTGATTGCATTTGCCTGCGTGAGCTCAAGCGACGCAGGTACAACGTCGGTCGCTGTGACTTGGGCGCCGTGCAGTGCCGCAGTTACCGCTAAAATGCCAGCGCCGGTACCAATATCGAGAACTGTTGTGTGCGGCCGAAATAGAATGGATTGCGCAAAGTATTGACCATGAGCGCTGGGCGGGAATACACCGGGGCGACTTTCTAACTCCAAGCTTAAATTGCCGATTTGATATTGTTTCACCGCTGCTTGCATGTCCAAACTCCAGCCTATGTCTTGGTTAAGCTTAAGTCTGAAATGAATGGACAGCAAATAACCTTTTTGTCTGGCTTATTCTAAATTCCTTGGCTTGATCAGGCGCATAAGTGCTTGCACTTGTTGTGTCGAATTCTGATAGCTCTTGGTATAAGACAGATTAAACTCATGCGGCTTTTTCATCAGGGTTTTGAATTCAAAGTCTTCGATTTGACGGAGTAAGCTGCCTAATTCCCCTTGATATTCGAGCACAGCGCTTTTTATTTCAGGCGCGACTTGCAGTTCGGGTATGAAGACTTCTTTATTGACGCCCAAGAGCAAGTCGCATCCAGACAGTAAACCGGTGAGAAAGGCGCGGTTTGCATTTGCCTTATCTAGATGAGCGTGGGCCAAGTCTGAACAGATAAAGGCGCGTTCTAAAATAAATCGAGCATGTGCGGAATCACTAGCTTCTAAGCAGGAAATCAATAGCACCCATTTGCGCAAGGGCTCGATCCCAATGAGCAAGATAATCTCTTTCACGGACTCAATTTTCTTTGCGCTACCGTAGTAGGGGCTATTGGCAATTCGCAGTAACTTCGTCACCAGTGCGGCGTCGCTCTTCAGTGCGGCAGTGAGGGCTTCGATATCAGGCTCTGGACGAAATAAATGGTCGATAATATTGGCAAACTCAATTGCACCTCGAGGCACTTTATGACCGCGAATCATTTGCGGTTTGGCAAGGAAATACCCTTGAAAAAGATGAAACCCTAAATTTTTGTAGGACTGATATTCAAATTGGTCTTCAACACGTTCAGCAAGCCAAAGCAAATTCGGCAATTGCAACTGACGGAACTGCCGACTGACTTCCGCTAATGTGACTTTTTCAATATCGACTTTTACGATTGAGGCTAACTTTAAAAGTGGCAGCCATTCTGGTTGAAAATCAAAGTCGTCCAGCGCGAATCGAAAACCCTTGTCAACCCAGGCTTGAACGGCCTCAATGAAGGCTTGGTCGGGAATAATGCGCTCGACTAGTTCAATAATGACAAATTGCGGATCAATGGGCAGAAATGCTTTGGAAAGTAGAAAGTCAGCAGTGACATTGATACAGACAGGATGCTGAAAATGCTCGACGTGCTCGGCAATCCCAGTACATAGATTATAGATGAGTTCGCTTGTCGCAACTTCTTCGCCGATGTCTAATGCAGAGAGACCGGAATCATGACGATAAAGGAGTTCATAGGCGAAAATTTGATTTTCGCGAGTATAAATTGGCTGTGCTGCGAAGAGCTTTTGTCGTTCCATGCGTGCCTCGAGAATCCATGTGCTAAGGCCCGCCTTGAATGAATTGGTTGAGTGACCTTGCAGTCGTCTACTTTATAGACAACCGGTAAAGCCTGCAAGCGGAAACGACTTGCAGGCATGACACCCTTTGAAAATCTAGCGTGCAGCTAATGCCGCTTCGATCACTTCAGTAATTTCTGTGGAACTTGGATTTACGCGGCTGCCAAAACTAGAAATTGTTTGGCCGTCGGCAGAAATAATGTACTTGTGAAAGTTCCAGCGCGGCGCTTGGCCGGTAGCCGAGTGCAAGGCTGCAAAAACTGAATTAGCGTCGTCACCACGAACGGCTGTGGTTGCCATCATTGGAAAGGACACTCCAAAGTTGCGGAAACAGACTTCAGCGGTTGCCTCTTCGTCTTCGTATTCTTGGCGGAAGCTGTCAGACGGGAAGCCGAATATAACTAAGCCTTGGTCTTGGTAGGTTTGATACAGGTTCTCTAAATCAGCAAACTGCCCTGTAAAGCCACATTGGCTGGCCGTATTTACGACCATGACGACTTTACCTTTGCTTAATTCGCACAAGTTGTGTTGGTCCGCTGAGTGCAACGCTCGCATCGACTGGTCTAACGGCGCTAGGCAGCCGTTCGGACTGCTCTGAAATAATGAGCCATCGGTATCGTCTGCGGCCATTGTGATATGTGGTGAAGCTATAAGTGCAAGGTACAGGACCACTGCGGCACAGATGCGCATGATGACCTCAATTTGACTAATTTTGTTCATTTCCAAAACCTCAGGGGTAACGACACTATCCTTATAATAGACCGATATCGGCTAATAAGATCATTACTTCACTGAAACTTTAAATATAAAGTCTATCTTCTCCAGAAAAAGTAATTCTAGGTGTCGATGCCTGCGGCCGCCCGATCTTTTGCTAAGTATAAATACATGGCTGGTAGCACATATAAAGTAAATAACGTGCCGATTGTCATGCCACTCGCAATAATCAAACCCATCGCAAATCGTGATGCGCCGCCCGGTCCACTCGCAATTAACAGCGGTACAGTTGCAAGCACAGTTGCGGCGGTTGTCATGAGTATTGGGCGCAGGCGAATAGCCGATGCCTCTTCGATTGCTTCGCGCTTACTACGTCCTTCTTCCTGCAGTTTATTGGCAAACTCAACAATAAGAATTCCATGTTTCGCAATTAAGCCGATTAAGGTTACTAGTCCGACTTGCGTATAAATATTTAAGGACGCAAACCCTAAACTAACAAAGATCAGTGCACCGCAAATACTCATGGGGACTGTGACGAGCACAATGATTGAGTCGCGGAAACTTTCAAATTGTGCGGCAAGTACCAGAAAAATAATCACTAATGCAAAAAAGAAGGTGACTAGTAGTTGCTGACCTTCGCTTTTGAATTGTCGTGATTGGCCTGCATAATCAATGACGACCCCAGCAGGAATTCGCTGAACGGCAATATTGTCGAGTATGGATAACGCTTCGCCCAGCGACACGCCTGGTCGAGGCACACCACTAATTGTCACGGCATTTAATTGTTGAAAACGATTCAATTGTTGCGGTTGAACCGACTCTTGCAAGTCCACGAGTGCCGACATAGGCACCAACTCGCCGTCGCGGTTGCGTGTATAGAAATGAGTTAATTGGTCTGGGGTGAGCCGTTCACTTCGTTGAACTTGAGGAATGACCCGATACGATCGATTTTCCAGGGCGAAACGACCAACAAAGGGGCCCGCTAACATCGCTGCTAGATCGGCAGAAATTTGGCTCATTTCGACACCCATGAGCGCCGCTTTAGCGCGGTCGACTTGCACCGTCTGCCGTGGTCGATCAATTCGCAAGTTATTGTCCAGCATGATAAAGCGACCAGACTCCATGGCTTCAGCCATGATTTCATTGGCAATTTCTTGAAGGTTCTCGAGCGGTTGGGTCGAACTGATAACAAATTCGACTGGCAGTCCACCCCCTGGGCTTGGCAGCGATGGTGGTATTAAGGCAAATACTCGCAGCCCAGGTATACCTTCAATAAATGGTTGAATATTTTCTTCTAAAACTTGTTGAGTCGAGCGTTCCCGCTGAGACCACGGGACGAGACCTAAACCTGTTCCAACACTCCCAGGACCAAGCATGCCATTGATAACAAAAGCCATGTCAATTTCGTCGACATCGCGTTCTAATTTGGCAAACTGAGCACTGTTGCGCTCGATATAGTCGAGAGTTGCGTAACTGTCTGCCTGACTAATTGCGAAAACGAAGCCGAGGTCCTCTTGAGGTTCTAGTTCTGAGTTACTCGTGATAAACAAAAAGTAACAGGACACTAAAATTATACCGCCGAATACAGCGAGTACAGCTTTGGTATTTAATGCGCTATGCAGTTTGCGTTGATAACCTTCTTTGAGCCTATTAAAGCGTTCATCTAACCACTTCTCGAAGCGAGGTCGCTTGCCTTCATCACGCGAACGAAGCATACGCGAGCACATCATTGGGCTTAATGTTAAGGCAACGACTCCGGACAGTATGACAGTGCTTGCTAAAGTGAACGCGAACTCGACGAATAAGGTACCGGTTAATCCACCAATAAATCCGATGGGCACAAATACAGCGACCAGTGTTGTCGACATGACAATGACTGGGCCTGTGAGCTGGCGTGCGCCGAGCAAAGAGGCTTCCATGCGCGACATGCCATTTTCGATGTGCCGCTGAATGTTTTCGAGCATAATAATGGCATCGTCGACGACAATGCCGATGGCTAAAACCATAGCGAGCAGCGTGAGCAGGTTTATCGAAAAGCCGAGTGCCAACATAGCCATGAAAGTACCAATCAATGATAGTGGTACTGCAACGGCGGGGATGATGACTGAGCGCAGCGACCCGAGAAATGCATAAATCACCGCGAGAACAATGACTAACGCAAGTAAAATAGTGACGAGCACTTCGTCTATCGCGTTCTCGATGTACTCGGTTGAGTCATAGGAAATACTTGCTTCGAGCCCTTGCGGCAGTTGCGGAATGATATCGCGATCCCAAACTCGGCGCACTTCAGCTATCACGTCAAGCGCATTTGCATCTGGGGCGATTTCAACGCCAATGAAGGTTGCTTGTTCGCCATTATAAATCGCGGACGCTTCGTAATTCTCCGAGCCTAGCTCGACCTCAGCAATGTCACTAATACGCACGACCGAGCCGTTGTCTGCACGAACAATTAAGTCGCGAAATTCTTCCAGGCTGCGCAAGTCGGTATCCGCAACTAAGTCGATAGCAACCATACTACCCTTGGTTCGGCCTAGTGTGGAAAGGACGTTGTTGGCTTGTAGTGATCGAATGACATCAGAGCCAGTAATATCTCGCGCTGCCATCCGTTGGGAGTCCAGCCAGATGCGCATCGCAAACGTTTGGGCACCTAGTATCTCTGCACGTTGAACACCAGCAATGGTGGATAACTGCGGTTCGATGACACGAACGAGATAGTCAGTAATTTGGTTGGAGTCGAGGATGTCACTGTAGAATGACAAATACATAGCGGCAACATCTTGACCTACCGATAACTGCACGACAGGGTCGAGAGCATCCTCTGGAAGATCGGAGCGCATTTTGTTTACTTCGGCAGCGATTTGCGTGAGCGCGTCATTGGGGTCGTAATCAAGACGCAAAAAAGCTTGAATCGTGCTCATACCCGCACTGGAACTTGAAACGATATAGTCGATGCCCTCTGCTGCGGCTATTTCACGTTCAAGAGGGGTGGTAATAAAGCCTTGGATCAAGTCTGCATCCGCACCGATGTACTGAGTCGTCACGGTCACTGCAGCATTGCGGATTTCAGGAAACTGACGGACGTTCAAATCGAGCGCCGCACGAATACCAATGAGCAGAATTAGTAGGCTAATAACGGTTGCTAAAACCGGCTTGCGGATAAAAATATCAGTAAACTTCATGACCAACCTCGCTTAACGATTTGCCGGTTGCGGATTGGTACTGGCAGACGGCTGTAAGTCGGGGTCATCGCTAATTTTTACGACCGAGCCATTGCGCAGTTTCAGTAGACCTGATGAGGCGACGCGGTCACCAAGCTCAAGCCCTTCCAAAATTTCGACCATGTCGCCGCGGCTCTGTCCAGTGCGTACGAGACGTTGCTGCACAACTAATTCGTCGTCCTCTTCAACAAGAATAAAAACAATATTCCCAAACGGATTAAATTGAATAGCTGTACGTGGAATCATGAGCACTTCGCGAGACTCTTCACTGTCAATTCGAACACGCGCGAACATGCCCGCTCGTAGCTGATGCTCAGGATTCTCAAATTGCGCTTGGACTTGGATGGTTCTTGTGGATTCACGAACGGATGGTTCAATGGCGCGGATTTCGCCTTTAAATTCTTGACCAGAAAAAGCGTCCACCTCTGCTGAGATCGACTGACCGCGCTCGACTTCACTGAGAAAACGCTCTGGTAATGTGAAGTTCAAATAGATTGGGTCGAAAGACTGAATGCTAACGAGCTCAGTACCTGGAGTGACATACTGGCCAAGATTGACTTGTCGCAAACCAACGACACCGGTGAATGGTGCCCTAATTGTTTTGCGCTCTAACATGGCGTCTTGCATAGCGAGCGCAGCTCGGGCTTGCGCTACTTGGCTTTGTTGGCGACGGAGCTCAGACTCCGATACTTCTTGTCGTGCAAAGAGTGGCTCAAGGCGAGCGGCTTCTGTTTCTGCGATACTCAGCGCAGCCGCAAGGCGCTCGCGCTCTGCTTGTTCAACACGGGAGTCCAACACAAATAGCGCTTGTCCTTGTTCGACCACATCACCATTTTCGAAACGAATTGCAATCACCTCGCCATCAATTTGCGCTGGAATAGTTGTGCCATTGACAGGCCGGAAGTTGCCGATTGCTGGGATTGAGTCAAACCAGTCGTCAAGTTGAACGTCGCTTGCGGTAATCGTCGCTGGAGGCGTTGGCATATTATCAAAGAAGTCATTCATGAAATAATTGCCAACCGCTTTGTAACCAAAAATCAAACCAAACAGGATGGAGGTTGCAATCAACATGAGGATCATACGCTTTAACATAAGTACTTCCAGTTCAATTCGAGACGATGAGTTTGTGTACGTGTATTCTAACGAAAAAGAACATTAAAAATCAGATAAATTGGGTGCGCCGCCGTCTATTCAAAATCGACTAGGAGTGAAGTAAATAAGTAGTGCTAGACGATCTTTGAGATATTGTGCTTAATTGGAACAAAGCCAAATGCAATCTAAACCTTGCCCATGTGGGCTGTCACAAAACTATTCAGCTTGTTGCGGACGACTGCATAACGGTGCGCAAGCGACGACACCAGAGCAACTGATGCGATCGCGTTTTAGTGCTTTTGCACTAGGGTTAACTGACTATCTATTGGCAACGTGGCACCCGCGCACACGCCCTTCACTCGACCTTAACGATAATCCACAATGGGTGAAGCTTGAAGTGATCGACTCTTGGCAGCGCGACGATAATGGTTTTGTCCATTTCCGGGCATATTATCGTATTGGTGGTGAACTCGGCATTTTGGAAGAAAAGTCGGACTTTGTGCTCGAAAACGACCAATGGTTTTATCTGCAGGGTGATTATGGCGCATAGGCCAGGGCTTTAAACGAAAACAACCGCTAATAAGGAGTTTTCCATGACCGTTAATAAAACCACTTCACAACAAGTTTTAGGCTTGTTTGCATGGCTAGCTTTACTGTTTGTTGTTGCTGCGGTTGGAAGCTTAGGCTCACTAAACGCACCAAACTTTTATGCCGAGCTTGCGGTGCCTAGTTGGGCGCCTCCGGGTTGGTTGTTCGGTCCCGTGTGGATAACCCTGTACACCATGATGGCGATTGCAAGTTGGTTAGTATGGCGTGAATATGGGTTTTCTACTGTTAGTAAACGTGCACATCAAGCTAACTTTACACAGCTGGCGCTGAATATGCTGTGGAGTTGGTTGTTCTTTGCGTGGTATTTGGGCGCAGTCAGTTTTATTGAGATCATATTTTTATGGCTCGCCATAATTGTCACAATTGTGCAGTTTTGGCGTTTGAACCGGATTGCTGCGCTGCTTTTAGTGCCATATTTGGCGTGGGTTAGTTTTGCCGCGGTGTTAAACTTTACGATTTGGCAATTAAATCCAGGCATTTTGTAACTCATGAAAACACCCTTTCAAGCCTCTATTTTACGTCACCCACAGAAAAGTATGGCGGAATTGCTCAGTCAGCTTGCTCAGCGAGCCGAGGGTGCAACCGCTGATGTGTATGGTAGCGGTGATTTAATCGCGGAATTCGAGCAAAAAATAGCGCGTATGCTCGGTAAACCTGCCGCGCTATTTCTTGCCAGTGGCACACTGGCTCAGCCTTTAGCTTTAAGAATTTATAGCGAACGCAGCCAACGTTTAGCTGTCGCATTGCACCCAACTTCGCACTTAATGCTGCATGAACAAGACAGCATGCAAAAGTTATGGGGCTTGCAAGCAGTGTTAACTGGACACGTTGAGCGACCGATTCAACTCGATGACCTGCAAGCACTCGACTCAGAACAATTAGCGGCAGTGCTTTTAGAGCTGCCAATGCGGGAAATCGGTGGTCAACTCCCGGAGTGGAATGAGCTTGTGACGCAGTCAGAGTGGGCACGCCAACATAACATTGCCGTACACTTCGATGGCGCTCGATTGTGGCAATGTCCGGCGTATTATCACAAATCACTGACTGAGATTGCTGCGTTGGCCGATTCTGTTTATGTCAGTTTGTATAAAGACTTGGGCGGGATAGCGGGTGCTATCTTGGCCGGCGAAGAAGATTTTATTGCCGAGGCTCGGATTTGGAATCGCCGCGCAGGGGGTAATTTAATTTCGTTTTATCCTTACATACTCGCTGCTGAACAAGGTCTCGAGGAGAACTTGGCGTCAATCAGTGATGCGGTGACTTATGCCCAGCGATTAGGCCCACTGTTGGCAACCGTTCCAGGGGTTGCAGTGAACCCACAACAGCCTCAAGGTGCGATGTTTCATCTTCATATAGCGCACAGCCACGCAGCAGTGATTGCCGCAACCAAGCGTTATTTACACAACCACGGCATTTTAGTGTTGTCCAAACCGCGTAACGCAAACCCCGATTACTCGGTTTGTGAAATTAGTGTTGGTCGCAGCGCCATGGCGCACTCGCCTGAGTATTGGCGCGAGCACTTAATGGCCTGTTTAGCGGACATTGATCAAAACGAGTTCGATACCAGTATCTAGTGTTCAATATTTTTGTCGTAATTGAGAATGAGCAAAGGTGGTGTCATGTTAAATATGGATTTCGCCAAGAAAGTTGTTGTACGCAATGCCGAGGAACAGTGGCAAGCCAGTCCAGCTGTCGGTGTTGAGCGCAAACTTTTAGAGCGCGAAGAAGCCGAGCGGGGACGGGCGACTAGCATTGTCCGCTACGCAGCTGGTGCCGCATTTAACACTCACGAACATCCACTTGGCGAAGAAATATTCGTACTCGAAGGGGTGTTTTCTGATGAGAATGGTGACTATCCTGCGGGCACCT
Organism: Aliidiomarina haloalkalitolerans; assembly: GCF_003987315.1. Lineage (GTDB taxonomy): Bacteria > Pseudomonadota > Gammaproteobacteria > Enterobacterales > Alteromonadaceae > Aliidiomarina > Aliidiomarina haloalkalitolerans. Next base: position 160,641 of record NZ_PIPI01000002.1, on the reverse strand, counting down.
ATATCCGCAACCCACCAGGCTCTCACCATGCACCGTTCAGTCGCGAGGGCTGTACATTATTTGTGAAATTGCATCAATTTGCTCACCAAGACTTAGAAACGGTTCGCATTAACACCAATCAAACTCCGTGGTTACCGGGGCAAGGCGGCTTGCAAGTGATGCCGCTCCATAGTTTCGAAACCGAACACTGTGCACTGGTGAAATGGCCCGCCGGGGAAGTGTTTAAGCCACATCGACACTTCGGTGGCGAGGAAATACTGGTGTTGAGTGGCGAGTTTATTGACGAGCATGGTCGCTATCCAGCTGGAACATGGCTACGCAGTCCACACCTAAGCCAGCACACGCCCTATGTTGAGCAAGAAACTATTATCTATGTGAAAACGGGTCACTTGCCGGTTGGCTAATGACTTATGTGCTGAGCGTACAGTTTTTCAGCGTGATGAGCCGCAATCAGGTATAATGCCTTTTTAGTTTCGGGCCACGGGCCTGTTTGGACAAAGGCTCATGCACGCTGCAGACACATCAGTACAATTTTCGTCACTCCCTCTTTCAAAGCAACAGCTCGCAACACTCGAGACGCTTGAATATTCGCAAATGACGCCGGTTCAGGCGCAAAGTCTGCCATTAATCTTGGCGGGTGAGGATGTGATTGCGCAGGCACAAACTGGCTCGGGTAAAACCGCCGCGTTTGCGCTTGGGCTGTTAGCTAGCGTGGATGTAGCTGCCTATTGCATTCAGGGCGTCGTTCTGTGTCCGACTCGTGAGTTGGCTGAACAAGTTGCTGAAGAAATCCGCCGCTTAGCCCGTAACCTAGCCAATCTAAAAGTGCTTACCTTGTGCGGTGGCGTTCCTGCGCGAGCGCAAATACAGTCTCTGCAGCATGGTGCGCACATTATCGTCGGAACTCCCGGTCGTGTGCTTGATCATCTTGGGCAGCAACGCCTTGATTTCACGCAGTTGCGTACCTTGGTGTTAGATGAAGCAGATCGCATGCTTGATATGGGCTTCCAAGAAGAGCTGGATAAAATCGTCGGCGCCATGCCAAGTAAGCGTCAAACGCTCTTATTTAGCGCCACGTTCCCAGTGCAAATTGAGTCACTGGCTAAGAAATTAATGCGCATGCCGAAAAAGGTTGTTGTGTCCGAAGAGCGAGTTGACGACGTCATTGAGCAGGTTTTTTATCAAATTAATCCTTCGCAACGTGAAGATGCGGTGCTTCAGTTGTTGCTTGAGCAACGGCCGAACAACGCGATTCTCTTTTGCAACACGAAGCGCGAAACTCACGACCTGTATACGTTATTGAAGAACCATCAATTTAGTGTGATGGCGTTACACGGCGATCTCGAACAAAGAGAGCGCGAGCAAACCTTGATGCTGTTTAATAATCAAAGTGTTCGTATTCTTGTTGCAACTGACGTTGCAGCGCGTGGTTTGGATATTAAAGCGCTAGACATGGTGGTGAACGTTAATTTAGCTCACGATGCAGAGACACATATTCACCGTATTGGACGTACTGGCCGGGCGGGTGAAAAAGGTTTAGCGATAACTCTCGTCACTGAAGCTGACGCCTATAAGTTTAATTTATTAAAAGACGCGCTAAAGCAACACGTTGCACTCACGCCTTTACCTGCCGCTCAAGCCAACCCAGAAAGCCCTGAGCCTGCATTGATGTCGACAGTTCAAATTTTGGCGGGGAAAAAGGACAAACTGCGACCGGGTGACATCGTTGGTGCGTTAACTCGCGATGACCGTATCGATTTTGCCAGTGTCGGTAAAATCAGTGTCCAAAGCCAAGTGAGTTATGTCGCTGTGCGTCGTAATAAAGCAAAGCAAGCGTTGGCAATTTTAGGTCAAGACAAACTGAAAGGTCGCCGCTTTCGAGCGCGAATCGTCTAAAACCGCCAGAAAGTAAAATCATTGGCGTTATTCTTTGTAATTTGGCGGTAAAACACGTAGATTACGCGCCTATTTTTTGTTCGGGTATTAAATCGTGATTTCTGCTGCAAATATCACCATGCAATTTGGTGCTAAACCTCTTTTTGAAAATATCTCTGTTAAGTTTGGTGAAGGTAATCGCTACGGCTTAATTGGCGCTAATGGCTGCGGTAAGTCGACTTTTATGCGCATTTTAAGCGGTGAGCAAGAGCCATCGACGGGTAATGTGTCGATTGAACCGAATATGCGCGTGGGTAAACTGCGGCAAGACCAATTTGCTTATGAACAATTTAGCGTGGTCGATACGGTGATTATGGGTCATGAAGAATTGTGGCAAGTAAAGGCCGAGCGCGATCGCATTTATGCAATGGCAGAAATGAGTGAAGAAGACGGCATGCGGGTGGCGGAATTAGAAGTCGCATTTGCCGAAATGGACGGTTATACCGCCGAGTCACGCGCCGGAGAATTACTGATCGGTGTTGGTATTCCACTCGAGCAACACTATGGCTTAATGAGTGAAATAGCACCGGGCTTAAAGCTCCGTGTTTTATTGGCGCAGGTGCTGTTTTCTGAGCCGGACATCATGTTACTCGATGAACCGACCAACAACCTCGATATCAATACCATTCGATGGTTAGAAGACGTTTTAAACCAACGTCAATCGACCATGATTATTATTTCCCATGATCGTCATTTCTTGAACTCGGTGTGCACGCATATGGCCGATATTGATTATGGTGAATTGCGTGTCTACCCAGGTAACTACGAGCAATATATGTTTGCCGCCACTCAGGCTCGCGAACAACTCTTGAATGAAAATGCTAAGAAGAAAGAAAAGATTGCTGAGCTGCAGCAGTTTGTCAGCCGTTTCTCAGCAAACGCTTCGAAAGCAAAACAAGCGACATCGCGCGCCAAGCAAATTGATAAAATCCAGCTAGCTGAAGTGAAAGCGTCAAGCCGAGTTAGTCCATATATTCGCTTCGAACAAGAGAAGAAGTTATATCGCCTCGCGTTAGAGCTTGAAGACGTGTCGAAGTCATTCGATGAATTGCAGGTATTGAAGAATATCAGTGCCATGATCGAAGTGGGTGAAAAGGTCGCGATTCTCGGTGCGAACGGTATTGGTAAAACAACTCTGCTGAAATGTTTAATGGGTCAATACCAAGCCGACAGTGGTCTGATTAAATGGTCGGAGAATGTGAATATTGGCTATTACGCCCAGGATCATTCGGACTGGTTTAAAGAGAAAATCACTGTCTTTGATTGGATGAGCCAGTGGAAGCAACCGCATCACGACGAGCAAGCCATTCGTGGCGTATTGGGGCGGATGTTATTCTCCCAAGATGATATTAAGAAGCCAGTGACGATCTTGTCTGGTGGTGAAAAAGGCCGCATGATTTTTGGTAAATTAATGATGCAGCGCCCGAATATATTGATTATGGATGAACCTACGAACCACCTCGACATGGAATCGATTGAAGCGCTGAACCTCGCGCTTGAGCATTATGACGGCACTTTATTGTTCGTCAGCCATGACCGTGAATTTGTTTCCTCGATCGCATCACGGATTATTGAACTAACAGCCTCTGGCATGCGCAACTTCTCTGGAACTTACGAGGATTACTTGCGCGAGCAAGGGGCTTAAGTAACTGCACAAGCCGCGACATTTCGTTCGTAGTGCGTGCCTAGCCGCGCGAGAGATCCTGTGACTATAATGCATAGCGTCTGTTGCGAGGGAAATGTAGGTGCGCGCCATGTCGAAAACTAAAGTAATATTGCTTGGAAGCTTCTTGATCGTTGTGGGCTATTTCACTTTCCAAAAATGGCAAGGTCCTGTCGTGCAAGTCCATCTCATGCAGTCAGCTCCACTGGTACAAACCGTGGTCGCTTCAGGCCGAGTAATGAATCAAGCGCGTTTGCACGTTGGCACGGAAGTGGCGGGTATGATCGTCACTCGCCATGTCACTGAGGGTGATCGAGTTGAGGCGGGCGATGTATTGTTCGAGTTGCGCGCCGAAACCATCGACGCACAACTCCGTCAAGTGCAAACCGCACTCAATGAATTAAGTTCTAAGCAGCGGCCGCAAGCTGAGGTCGAGCTTGAGCGTGCGACTATTGAATTGACACAATCCGAGCGCGAGAGCAAGCGTCGCCTTGAATTGTGGCAAGCTAATTTGCTTGCCGAAGAAGCCTATGAACAAGCCCAACGCCTCGAGCGTTTAGCACGAATCAACCACACTAATGCACAGTTACAATTGGCTGCCTTGGCCGTTGGTGGCACCGAAGAACAGCGTTTACAAGCTGAGCTGGCGCAGTTACAAGCGCAACGAGACAAGACCATCATTCGTGCTCCAAGCGCAGGTGTCATATTAACTCGCTTTGTTGAGACCGGAGATATCGCTCAGCCCGGCCAAACGCTGCTAACTGTCGCACTTGATGGCGTACTGGAAGTGCGCGCCCAACTCGATGAGCGCAATCTGGGGCAACTCGCCCTACAGCAATCAGCAGTGATTATTGCTGACGCTTATCCTGAGAAACCCTTCCCTGCATCTCTGACCTTCATCGCACCTGCAGTTGACCCCGAGCGGGGAACAATCGAAGTGCGTCTGCAAGTTTCTGATGAAAGCGACTTTCTGCGGCAAGACCTGACCGTGTCGGTTAGTATTGAGACGGCACGGCGCTCAGCAACTCTGGTTATTCCAAACGAAGCATTGCAACACAATACCGGTGCTAGAGCCCAAGTGCTGGTCGTACGGGATAGACAGACTGAGTGGCAAACAGTTGAATTAGGACTACGTGGTTTAACCCAGACCGAAATTCTCAGGGGGCTCGAGCCGGGCGATCAGGTCATCATGACCGCGCTGAATGAACTTGAGGCAGGGCAACGGATTCGAGTGCAGAGTTCGCGATGAACAAACTCTGGACCGAATGGGTGATTGCCATTGCCTTTCTTCGCGAAGGGCGAATGCAGACCTTCATGATTACTATAGGTGTCGCTGTCGGCGTTGCTGTCATCGTTTTTGTCAGTGCTCTCATTCAAGGTCTGCAAGCAAATGTCATTGAACGAACCCTAGGTACCCAAGCGCACATACGCCTCTTACAGCCAGATGAAGTGAATCGGCTTGTACCGGTCCCAGAGGGTGTCGTGCAATTTGTGAATGAAGACAAGCGAGCGCAGCGATTACGAAGTATTAATAACTGGCAACAAATTGTTGCTGCCCTCGACGAACGTACTGAATTAACCGCTGTGTCACCCATTGTTTCAGGTCCGGCTCTCGTATTGCGTGGTGAGGCGATTTCATCAGTTGCTTTAGTTGGAATTACTTTGGAACGCTATCAGCAAATTGTCCCACTGCAAGACTACATGGTCAGCGGGCGGTTAAGCATCGGTGCTGATGAGGTACTGATAGGCTCCCAGTTGGCCCAGGATTTAGGTGTTCGTGTTGGCAGCAAAATAAGGCTCGACACGGGCCAGCAAGAAAGTCGCGTGGTGAATATTGCTGGTATTTTCGAGCTTGGCGTACGTGAATTAGACGCCCGTTACGTCTATTTAGACTTGCGCCAAGCGCAGTCTATGCTTGGGCTGATTGGCGGCGTAACCGTTATTGATCTGCGTGTTGCTGACATTTTTACCGCCGAAAGTATCGCCCAAAGTATAGGTCGCTTGACGCAGCTACGTTCCGAAAGCTGGATAATGACGAATTCACAATTGATGAATGCTTTGAGTGCACAGAGCTTGTCGACCAATATGATCATTGTTTTTGTCGGCATCTCGGTGGCGTTTGGTATTGCGAGCGTCTTATCGGTAAGTGTTGTGCAACGCACCCGTGAGATTGGCATATTGCGTGCGACGGGTGCCAGCCAACAGCAAATTTTGCGTGTCTTTTTGTTGCAGGGCGCTTTATTTGGACTTTTTGGGTCGATTTTTGGTGTTGCAGCCAGTTATGCGTTGGTGTGGGTGTTTAATACCTTTGGCCCCGGGTTGTTTTATATTCCCGTCGCGCAGTCGCTAATTGTTGCAGCCGTCAGCTTGGCAACGATAACCGGCGTGATTGCGGCGGCGATACCTGCGCGCAGAGCAGCGCAACTCGACCCTGTGGAGGCTATTCGTTATGTCTAACGAAATCATGCGTCTCAAGGCACTGAAAAAATCATATAACATTGGCATGCCGAACGAAGTTGAAGTTCTCCACGGCATTAACCTAACGTTGTCGGTCGACGACTTTACGGCCCTTGTTGGCCCCTCGGGTTCAGGCAAAAGTACCCTGTTAAATATCATGGGCTTGCTCGATCAGCCAACCTCAGGTGAGCTATACCTCCATGGCCAGGCGACAAGTGCAATGGATGATCTCGAGCGTACCCAGTTACGTGGGCGTGCCTTGGGATTTGTTTTCCAGTTCCACCATTTAATTCAGGCATTCTCTGCTTTAGACAACGTCCTGATGCCATTGATGCTGCACCAGGGTAAACCCGACAACGAAGCTCGTGACCGAGCGCGAGCATTACTAGCCGCGGTGGGTTTGGAGAAGTTAAGCGATCGTCGGCCGAATCAGTTATCAGGCGGCCAGCAACAACGGGTGGCCATTGCTCGTGCGCTTGCAACTAATCCGGCGTTATTGTTGGCTGATGAACCGACCGGTAATCTTGACTCAAAATCGGCAGAAGAGGTTTTTGCCTTGTTTCGGAAAATCCAAAGTGAGCATGACTGTGCAGTGCTCTTAGTCACTCACGATCCGCGTTTATCGGCGCAGTGTGATCGCACAATCAATTTAGTGGATGGTCGCATAGTCGATGCGCTGTAGCAGCGCATCGCTATGACCATGAGCCAAGTTTACAGCTATTGGTTAGTTTATTCCGACTGTCCACGCAGCGCCGGATAGAGCGACTGACCGACCGCATGTTTCGGCGCAGGAATACCTAAATAATCAGCCACCGTTGGTGCCATGTCGATAAGGCGGGAGCCAGGGATGCGGCGAGCAGGGAAGTGCTGGCCGTATGCACAGGTAACCGTGTACATGTCTGGGCTCGTGGATGCATGCGAGTGGCCAGCCGAAATCCGCCCATTGGCATTTACTGATGATTCGCCGCGAACATTGCGACTAGGACTGTAGCCGCGAACGGTTTCCCAATAGACATCACCACCGGCAGCACCACCAATGCCGAGCTCCGGGTGCTCGCTAGCGATATACACGCGTTCGACAACCCGCTCACCATTTTCGTCAGTTAAACCTTCGAGAGCGGCGACAATCTTCGCTATCACTTCGTCTTTATCGGCGTCTTCGACAATGCCGCCACGATACTCAGTACTGTTCACGCTAATCCAATAGGCATTTGGTGAAACAGCAACCGAACGTGACAGATCCACCATGCCGTTTTCATCGAGGAATTGTAAGCCCGCTTCTTGCATTAACACGTTCGGTAAAAACTCGCGCCAACTTGGACGCATGCCATGGTCACCACCAACAAATAGCGCACTGTCTTCGCCGCGTGTGAGTGTCATTAAATGACCGAGGCGAATATCGACTAATTGCCACGTTCGCGTCCGAAGATCGCGAGCACGGGCAGCTATTTCAGGATTGTAAGCGGGTGAATCACTCGCTAAATAACCGGAAATAGTGTGATCAATAGAGTCTGCGAGAGGGAAGTAGTCGACCAAGAGGTCAACACCAAGCTCATTCCAAAAGAACGCAGAACCTTTGTTGAACAGCTTCGTTGCCAACTCAGCCGTTTCTAAGTAACGCGCTTCTGCCGTGCCGTCGCCATTTTGAAAGAGTGGCGTTCCAAGGCCGCCACGGCTATATAGGCGCGTTGACGAGTTCCCAAACCAACCGCGTACTTCATTGTTGTAGCGCTCGCGCATTGCGAGATTATTAATATCCATGACATGCATGGCTGGGTGGTACAGGACAAAGTCGCTTCCGTCTGCGGCTGCCTCAAAAAGGCGTAATCGCAAAAAGGTATCACCTTGCTCGGCGGACACTTTCAGTGGCTCAGAAAAATGGCGGGCTAATGCTCGGCCCTGAGGAGCGGTGTCTTCAACGGGATGGGCGAACGCAATAATGGCACCGTCGGCGTTCGGTGTTGTGTTCACTGCAACGCGGTCGTAGTCAGATTCACCGTAGAAAACCCCGTAAAATTGACCAGCGCGATTTTGCCAACGGAAATAACGTGGCTCAACTTGTGCCGCTGCGATATCAACATCGAGCGCGGCAATGTTCTGCCATTCGGCGTCGTCCGCAAGCCATTCAACATCGGCAGCAGACAGGGCAGCGTCGCCATTGACCTGAATGTTGTAGCCATTCATGACGGTGATATTGTCGAGCTGGTAGGCCTGAGCAATGCGTTCTTGGTCAGCAAGCGCTTGGGCACTTTGGGCACCAACACGAGCGGGAAAACCGGGAATACGAGGTGCTTGTGTGACGTGATGACCGCCCACCGAGCGACCATTAAGGGCTGCGGTAATCCAAATCGGTTCAGCGGAAGAATTGTCGGCGTCATAGCCAGAAACTAGCGACATAACGGTATTTTGGTCGCGAGGTAAACGATGCGAGGTGTTACCGGTAATCTGACTGATGTCACCGTAAGTTCCGGTCCATAATGCGGCATGACCAGCGGCAGTCACAGAAGGAAAGGCCGGCTGAGCGAACTCGGTACATGCGCCAAAATCGAATAGCTGATAAAAATTCGGGACTTGTTCTGCGGTCAGTGTGTCGCGCAAAATAGCTTCATTTAGGGAGTCGATACTGATTAACAGCGCGCGACGCTCATGATGAGCTACTTCGTTGCTCGCAGTGGTTGGCTCAGAAGGCGTACAGCCTGCAGTAACTGCTAACGCCAGCGTGGCAACGGCTAAGTGTTTCGAATTCATTGAAAAAGAAGAAAATTGCAACATAAAAGCTTCGTTATCCGTTCAAAATAATTCGTTAAGATTATCAGAATCGTGTGACATTCGCATTAAAACGCACGTTTGTCTTTATGCTAAACAGCTAAATACAATGCGGTATAGGGCGGTCTGAGGTAGAATAGGCGTTCTTTCCCTTATTGAGATGCCAATTTATACATGACTTTTGCTGAACTCGGACTTTGCCCAGAAATTCTTACTGCCCTGACCCGCCAAGGTTATATCGAACCTACACCCATTCAAGCCCAAGCCATTCCTGCAGTACTTGCAGGCAATGATGTAATGGCTGCCGCGCAAACAGGGACAGGAAAAACAGCTGGTTTTACGTTACCGATTTTAGAAATGTTGAAAGATGGCGAGCGAGCGAAAGCCAACACAGCACGGGTTCTTATCTTAACCCCAACGCGTGAGCTCGCTGCCCAAGTCGGCGAGAGCGTTGCCACTTATGGTGCCGATTTACCGCTCAATTATGCAGTGGTTTTTGGTGGCGTGAAAATCAACCCGCAAATGATGAAGCTGCGCAAAGGCGTTGATATCCTCGTGGCCACACCTGGGCGATTGTTGGACTTATACCAGCAAAATGCCATTCGCTTCCCGAACCTTGAGATGTTAGTGCTCGACGAAGCAGACCGCATGCTCGACATGGGTTTTATTCACGACATTAAGAAAATTATTAAGTTTCTGCCAGCCAAGCGACAAACTTTAATGTTCTCGGCAACGTTTTCGAATGACATTCGAACCTTGGCAAAAAGTTTAGTAAATAGCCCAGTCGAAATTTCCGTGGCACCACCGAATACAACTGCGGAACGAATTGAACAGATTATGTATGCTGCGCAGAAAAGTGAAAAACCGCGCATGCTCATGCAGTTACTGCGCAATTTGAATCTCCCACAGGTCATCGTCTTTTCGCGCACCAAACACGGCGCAAACCGGTTGGTAAAACAGCTTGATAAAGACGGCTTTTTAGCCGCAGCCATTCATGGCAACAAAAGCCAAGGCGCGCGCACGAAAGCATTGTCTGATTTCAAAGCGGGTAATGTACAGGTGTTGGTGGCTACTGATATCGCCGCACGCGGACTCGATATTGAAAAACTACCGTATGTGATTAACTATGACTTGCCGCAAGTTGCCGAAGACTATGTACATCGGATTGGCCGCACCGGCCGCGCAGGGCAAGTTGGCCATGCAATCTCATTAGTCACCGACGAAGAATTTAAAGCGCTCAAAGCCATTGAAAAACTAATTGGGCAGGCCATTGAGCGCCGTCAACTCGACGGATTCGCGAAAGTTGAGCTAAATGGTAAAACACCAGCCCCGGTAAAAGCGCAACGGCCACCGCGGCGCAAGCCACGGGCTTAGTTTCTCGTAATCTCCTGAGTAGAACCACAAATGCAGCGTTGGATTATTCAGGAGAGGCTTTTTTGTTGCGCTATGTTTGTTGAACAGCGTCAAAACAATCACCAGGGCCAGCGGCTCACATGCAATTTAAAATAGGCATCACCAAACACGCGCTCATCAAAATCGCTTTGGTGCCCATGCCCTTTTACACGTAGAACCTTTCCAGTGCAGCTACCCGGCGGGATTTTCAAGCTCAGCTTGCCGCGCGGGGTGGTGACAAGCACACTCCCACCTGCACGCGCTATGCTGCGGCGTAACTTTATCGTTTGCTCAGTATCAAGGGCGAGGAAGTCTGAATCTGTTCGCGGAACGCGACCGAGGCTCATCCACATGCCCGCAAAACAAAACAAAGTTATGAGTAGTATTAACCCGAAACTGAACCAAGCATCACTGACTTTCTCTTCGTACTCAGCAGTCTTTTCGGCAATGGTCAGGTCAAGGTCGAGCGCATGAATGCGGCTATCGTTGCTCAGGAAATGGACAAGCTGGTCATCAAAGTCTTGCGGCAGCGAGTAAGTTGCAACGATGCCCGTGCGTGCGTGACCTTGTGTGTCACGGTAATCAAAATGTAACTCATAGCGGATTTGGCCGTCAGACACTTCACGCCAGAAATATTCCGAATTGAACGTGATTGGCTTAACGACAGAATTAGTCTTAAGTTGTTGATACTTTTCAATTTGGGTATGAGCAAGTTCTCGCTCAGAACTAATCTGATGCCAAGAATTCAGTGTTGCTGCAACCAGAAATAGAGAAAGAACCGCCCTCCAGATACCACCTAGAATCGACATCGAACCCTCGTAACTTTTCGGTTAATGACTATTGCCCGCCATCACACTGGGCCGATTTCTTGTGAAACACCTCTCGGAAGAGATTCAGGTGACACAAGCTAAGGAATCATAGACGCTGTGCTTCTGATAATCCACACTGAGTGCATGAATCCTTTGGAGTTTGAATAATGCCAACATTGGTGTAGTTTAACTAACAGACAAGTCTGGCTTCGATGATCGTGGCGGACGAAACACAAGGAAGCTTGATAAAGTGAAGAACCCGTTACCGCCTTTTTTGACATTCGTTGTAATCGCTTATCTGCTATTTCTAGCTTCGAATTTGCTGTTTAAATTTGCGGATAGTTCGCGATTTTGGCTGCAACAACGTTTCGCACCGGTGACTTTGGAAAGTCACACGATTTTTCAAACTGTGCTAGGGAAAAACTACATAATTGCCCCGTATATAGACCTATATTATTACTCGAGTCCATACTTCTACACACCATTCGACGCAGTTTATGTTTGGCGACAAATGACGGAATCAACTAGGTATCAAGCATGCGCGAGTCGCTCACAAATATGCACACCTGGGGTTGCTTTCTCTCCGACTAATCGCTTCTTCGATGGAATTTTCGAATATTATGCTGAAAAACTGCGGGATGATAAGGGCATTGAAAAAGCCTTCTACTGTATCGGTGACGTTCTTACCATTGGCAATCAGGAGTTCGGTGAAATTGAGCTCACCAACGGTACGGTTATTATGTATGAATTTCTAACCCCGAAAGGAAGGTACATATTAAAAGGTGTTACCGAAGCGCAGCTAGAGCAGTGGAAAGGGCCTTGTGCACAGCAGAGTGATCAAAAATATTCTAACGGTGCAGTATATTAGAACGAACTCTAGCGTCATCTCACCAATGTAAGTTTTCAATGAATGCCAGTCAGTATCAGTGATAAACTTGATTTATACTGCTTTATGTATAATATTGATTTATACACTTATGCGTATATTTAATATTTATGCAGAATTCGGTATACGAGGCTGATATGAAAATTAACACGTCAAAAGATCTAGGCGCCATCATTAAAGACACCAGAAAGTCCAAAAGCTGGACTCAGGCCGATTTGGCTTTACGTATCGGCGTATATCAAAGAGATATTTCTAACTATGAAACGAAGCCTGAGAAGGTCTCAGTCGATATGCTTATCAAACTATGTGCGGCTCTTGATTTAGAATTTAGTATCGGTAATCGGCTTAAGAATGAAGTAGCCACTCTGAACACGCCACTCGCGAAAAAATCGTTGGGGTTCTAATGGGCCGAAAATCACATACGCGAACACTCTATTGCTCCATGAACGGATTTCCCGTGGGTAAGTTGTACTTGAAGAAAGGGCGCATGAGCTTTAAGTACGCTCCAGAATGGTTAGAAGTGGAGGGGTCTCGTGCTATCTCCCTCAGCTTACCTATGCAACGTGCGGAAATAGTGGACGATGCTGTTCATGCTTATTTTGATAATTTGCTGCCGGATTCAGCCGCTATCCGAGAGCAAATTAAAGACCGCTTGGGTGCAGAAAGCGCCAAACCTTTCGATTTGTTGGCTAGCGTCGGAAAGGACTGTGTCGGTGCACTTACATTTACAGACGAGCCTGCGACAGGTGAAATGCCATCACTGTCACTCACGCCATTGTCTGAACACGAAGTGGCACAAATGATTAGAGAAACTCGCCTTGAAAAAATTCTGGGTATGCACTCAGATTCCGACTTCAGAATTTCTCTTGCTGGAGCTCAGGAAAAAACCGCACTCACGCAGTGGAATGGGAAGTGGTGTCGACCACACGGCTCGACGCCAACGACACATATATTCAAGCCACCCATTCTTCATCACGAAAGCCTAGGAATAGATTTACCCTCGAGTGTAGACAACGAATGGTTCTGCCAGAGGTTTATGAAAAACTTGGGGATGAATGTCGCCGTCTGCAACATTGAGCAATTTGAAGACCAGAAGGTACTGGTGGTGGAGCGCTTTGATCGCAAAATCGAAGAAGACGCTATTATCCGACTTCCTCAGGAGGATATTTGTCAGGCATTAGGGAAAGTGAGTGGCTCAAAATATGAAGAGAAGGGTGGGTCGAGCTCTCAGCAAGTTATGGATTTGCTATCCGGTTCAAGCAACGCGTATGAAGATAGGCTCGAATTTTTGCGGGTGCAAATCGTATTTTGGTTGCTTGCCGCGATTGATGGGCATGGCAAGAACTTCAGTATTGCACTCAATCAGAATGGGTATCGACTTACGCCCTTCTATGATGTGTTGAGCGCTTACCCCTATTTCGGGCAAGGGAACATCCAGCCAAAGAAAATAAAGATGGCAATGAAAGTTCATAGCAAGAATACCCACTACAAATGGAGCGAAATTCTACCAAGACACTGGCCAGAGCATGGCAAAAAACAGGGGATAGATGAGGAACTAACACTAACTATCATGACTGCTTTAGACGAAAAGATAGAGTTAGCGTTAAATAAGACTCTCAGGGAAGCGAATGAGTTTTTTGATCAGGAGGTCGGGGAAATAATCGCCGAGCGGACACTTACTTGTCTGGGTAAAGTTACGCGATTTTTGCACGGATGATGACTTCCAAGGATTAGATCGGGCCTCAGCCGTTTTGGCGCGCCCGAGAGGATTGATTCGCGCCATCCATGGCGCTCACCCTGCGGGCGCACTCGCGTTGCTCGCACGTCCAAAACGGCTTCCTGCCGTTTTGTCGAACCTGAAGAGGTTCTCACCTTCGGACACACAAGCACAAAAAAACCACCGCGAGGGTGGTTTCTTTTGTACTGGCGCGCCCGAGAGGATTCGAACCTCTGACCTCTGCCTCCGGAGGGCAGCGCTCTATCCAGCTGAGCTACGGGCGCAAATTCTGTGCTTGAAATGCAGGCGGGGATTGTAGGGAATTTGCGCTTTAATGTCTAGTGAAAATCAGCGCTACACAGTGAACCCTAAGTTAGTTGCGTGCTTTATGACCAGTGTCGATTTGAATATCGATGATGGAACTGGTTATTATTTATTCAATTGTTGACGCGCTATACATGAGGCCATTCTATGCAACCGAAACATCTGGCATGGACCGTTTTCATTATTCCGATTATTGCCGTGCACGGTGCTTATTTTATTGGGCTTTACCAAGGCGTTGCGCATGTCTGTATTCCCTACTTAGAAGGCTGCACCACCATTAGTCGGGCTGCTCGTATGGGTGACGCGATTTTCTTGTTTCGTGGGCTAATGATGCCCTTGGCGATGTTGCTCGTACTCTTTTGGTACTTGCAGAGCATTTGGTTGCAACAGCTGACAGGCCGCAGCCACAAGGCTATTTTTCTGATTGGAGCCATTGGTGCGTTGTTTTTAATTCTTTATGTGAACTACCTCGGCACCGACGGTGACTTTAATCGCTTTATGCGCCGTCATGGGGTGATCATTTATTTTGCTGGTACTGTGCTTGCACAGATGTTGTCGATTAATGCGCTGCACAAGTATGGTGGCGAAGCAGTCAGTAAGCTACGTAAACTCATGCAAGTGCAGCTGTCGTTTATTGCTGTATGTTGGCTTTTGGCGATGATCAGTTTGGCGATTAACACGAGTGGGGTGATTTGGGCGTCGCAGGGCGAAAACATAATCGAGTGGTTCTTTGCCCTGTTCATGTCCCTGTACTTTGCCGTCGCTGCTCGAATGTGGCAGCAGACGCGTTACACCTGGCAAATTAGTTTGCAGAAAAACTAGTCGAACGGCTTATTTTGCGTGTTTTCGCTGCACTTCACCCGCCGGTGTAGGGCAGCTTTGGCGATCATGTTTGCGCTAACCGGTGCGGTCACAAACAAGAAGGCGGTGATCAACGCTTCTTGCATACTCACGCCTTCGGTAAAGAAGGTAAAATACAAGAACGAGCCAAATAAAGTCGCACCCACGCCCAGTGTGCTGGCCTTGGCTGGGCCATGTAAGCGGGTATAAATGTCCGGCAGGCGAGCAAGGCCAATCGTGCCGATGAGCGCAATTAAAGCGCCAACCACCAAGAACAAACTAATGACTGCTTCTAAGATCATCATAATCTGTTTACTCGATTAGATCGCCGCGCATTAAATAGCGCGTTAAAGCGACGGTGCTGACAAAACCCATTAAGGCAATCAGTAATGCTGCTTCAAACAGAATATTACTGCCCATGCGAATGCCGGTGAGGACAATGACAGCGATGAGATTGACCGCCATGGTGTCGAGGGCAAGAATGCGGTCGACCACGTCGGGACCAACAATGAGTCGATATAGGGTGAATAAGATCGCGATGGAGAATAGCGCCAGCGCGATGGTCACGGCGTGAGCTAGCATTCGAAAATCTCCTTCAGTGGTTGTTCGTAGCGGGTATAGATATCATGTCGAAGCTGTTCTTCATTGTCTAAATGTAAGACATGAATGAGTAAATGCTTTTTGTCTTTACTGATATGCGCAGACACGGTGCCAGGGGTGAGGGAAATCGTACTGGCCAAAATTGTAATGGCAAAGTCATGTTGAACAGTCAGTGGGTAGTCGATAAACGCCGGCTGCAAGCCTTTGGCGCCGCGCAGAATGCGAATCGCCACAGCAACATTGGAACGAGCGATATCGACCGCTAAACGCCAAGCATAGCGAACGACCATGGTCGGGTGATGTACGCTTGATTGCTCGAGCCAAAATTGCTGTGAGCTAAACGGAATAATCCAGGCTAAACCAAGACCTAGCACGATATGGGCAATAGCCAAACTTTCATTCATGAGCAACCAAAGCACCAATAAGAAAATACTAAAACGCGGGTGCGGCAGCAGTTTTTTGGGGTGACGCTTAGTTGTTTGCATCAGTAAGGCCTCCTAATACAGCTTCAATGTAGCGTTCAGGTGCGAGTATTTGTGCTGCGGTGCTTTGCGTAAACATCATAATCGGTTGCGCAAAAACACTCAGGAGTATGCTACCGAGTAGCATGGTCATGACAATACCGGTGGCTAATAGCGGAGCCCGCACGGTGGTGGCGGGCTGTTTGTTTTGCCGCCATAAAAGTGCACTTCCGCCACGACTTAAAGCAATGATAATAATCAGGCTCGACACCAGCAAGATTGGCCAGAATAACGCATAAGCCCAAGGCGAACTGGTACTCTGAAGAATCCAGAACTTACTGATAAACCCAGACAGTGGTGGTAAGCCGGCAAAGGCCACAGCTGCCATGAAATACAGGCCACCCAGCAAAATTCGGTCTTGGCTACGCGGGCCGGTGACAAAGTAGTCGCGTGGCCCTGGACGGTAGTGGTGAAAAATATCCGCCAAAAGAAAGAAGACCGCGGTGAGTAATGTTGTGTGCAGTAAGTAGAATAAGGCCGCAGCTAAGCTTGGCTGTGAATGCTGAGCGACGCTCGCTAATAGAGTCCCAACAGAAACGATCACCATCCATGCGGTCAGGCCTCGCAAGCTCCAAGCACCGAGTGCGCCCACAGCACCAAACGCTAGTGTTGCCAGTGCAAGCGGCCAGAGCCATTGGAAAATTTGTTCATTCAGACCTGTATCGTTTTGAAAAACCAAATAAAACACGCGAATAATGGCATAAATGCCAATTTTGGTCATGATTGCGAACAGCGCAGCTATCGGCGCTGCGGCGGCTGCATACGCGCGCGGTAACCAGAACAGTAACGGCAGCATGGCTGCTTTGATACCAAACACGATGAGCAGTAACGCGCCCGCAGCGTGAATAAAGGGTAACTCACTCGCAGGTAAAGCATTAATGCGTAATGCCATGTCGGCCATGTTTAGGGTACCGGTAATACCGTAAAGTACGCCTAAAGCGATGAGGAATAATGCCGAACCGACCAGGTTGATAATGACGTAACGCAGGCCTGCACGACTACGGGCACGACCACCGCCATGCAAGAGCAAGGCGTATGATGCAATGAGTAGTATTTCAAAAAAGACGAATAGGTTGAACATGTCACCAGTTAGGACCGCACCATTCAAGCCGAGCAACTGAAACTGAATCAGTGCATGGAAGTGCGCGCCAGCTTGGTCGTGCGTCTTCTTGCGGCCGGTCGTGGCGTAGGCAATGCAAAATACGCTAAGTGTTGAGATCATCACCAACATGAGAGCGCTGAGTTGGTCTAATACCAACACGATACCAAAAGGTGCTTGCCAGTTTCCGAGCTGGTAAACACTGTAATTGCCATCCATTGCTAGGTTTAGCAAAACGATAGCAACAACGACTTGAGCGCTCGCTGCGAGTAAGCTGAGCCCGCGTTGATCTTTGATATTCAATGCATGCAATACGGTCAGCAAGGCACCAAAAAATAGCGGAATGAGTATCGGTAAAATCATGAGGTGCATGGTTAAATCGGCTCCTCATTTTTATCGACGCCATCGACATGGTCATTCTTTAACTCAAGCACGGAGCGCAGTGCCAAGACGACAACGAACGCAGTCATGGCAAAGCCAATCACAATTGCAGTGAGTACTAACGCCTGTGGTAGTGGGTCAGCATGTTGTGCGGCTTCACCGATGACTGCGGGTGCATTCGTGTGCAGTCGCCCCATGCTGAATAAGAATAAATTGACTGCGTGTGACAGCAAGGTTAATCCGAGCACCACTGAGAATGTGCGGGCTCGTAAAATTAAAAACACGCCGCTTGCCGTTAAAACACCTAATAGAATGGCGACCAATATTTCCATTAGCCAATCTCCTTGCCGGGGCCGTGGATGGTCATAAGGCGACCCATGTTGGCCAAAATTAATAACGTGGCACCAACGACCGTGACATACACACCTAAGTCAAACAGGAGCGCGGTGGCAAGTTCAAATTCTCCAATGAAGGGTAATTCAAAATGCCCGAACCACGAGGTCAGGAACGGTTTGCCAAAGACAAGGCTGCCGACTCCTGTCGTTCCGGCTATCAATAAACCAGCGCCAACGAGAGGGCGGAACTGAGTCAACATGCGCACATGCGCCCAGCGAATACCGCAGGCGACATACTGTAAGCTCAGCGCTGCGGCAGTGATTAAGCCGGCAATAAAACCACCGCCAGGAAGGTTATGACCGCGCAAGAAAATATAGGCAGAAACTAACAAGGCCATAGGTAAAATGGGTCGTGCGAGAACCCGTAAAAACAACGGGTGGGACTCGGCAAAACCATTCCAGTATTCGTTCTGTTGATGGTTCGGTCGGTCTTTCAAACGCAAGTTTCTGGTCAAGGCGAATACGGCGAGGGCTGCAATGGCCAGAACCGTGATTTCACCGAGCGTATCGAAGCCTCGGAAGTCGACCAGAATCACGTTGACCACGTTGGTGCCGCCGCCGCCGGATACGCTGTTGGCCAGGAAGTAATCAGAGATTGATGACTGCGGGCGTGTCATAACCGCAAAGCTCAACAACGCAACACCAATGCCTGCGATACTGGCGATGATCACGTCGCGAGACCAGCGGAAACGACTGGATTCATGCGGTGACGTTTGCGGCAAAAACGAAAGCGCCAACATCATAATCATGATCGCCATGACTTCAACTGAGAACTGGGTCAGCGCAAGGTCTGGCGCAGAGAAGCGCGCAAAACCAATGGTAATAAACAAGCCTGTTGCACCGGTAAACAGCAGTGCTGTAATACGTTGATGGTGCAAGAAGCTGACCGCTAATGCCATCGCTGCAAGCAAAACAATCCCACCTGCGGTCATGGCGTCGATGGGCATGAGTTCGCGGTTGCCTCGCCAGACATCTAAGCCAATTAACGGCCAACCGGTGAACACCAAGGCGGTCACCAGTAAATATAAAACGTAACGTTGTAAGGAACCATTTTCGACCATGTGAACGGCATTTTGCGACCAACCAATCAGGGTTTGCATCAGCTTTTCAAAATGATCTTTGGCATTTAAGTTTGGTAGCTTTGCATGCCACGCGAATAATGTTTTTCGTGCGCTATACATAGCGAGACCGCCGAGGAAGGTCACGGCCGAAATCAGCGACAACCACGGATGGTCTTGAATCACCGAGAGGTCATAGCTGACGATATGTGGCGCACTTGTGGCGGGAATTAATAAGTCGGAACTGACATTCGCTGCATTTGCTGCGGCGGCAATGAGTCCATGCAACATAAGCTCTGGCCATAGGCCAAGAATGACGCACGCAGCAGCGAAAAAAACGAGTGGCGCATAAGTCCAATTGCTAGGTTTTTTCGGCGGCCAATTCGGTAAATCGACCGGCTTACCATTGAAGAAGGTATTGTGGAATAACCGCAAGGCATAGCCGACCGAGAAAGCGGCGCCAAGAATTGCCAAAATTGGAATAAGTGTCGCAATCATGCCTGAGTGCGGGCCATTGAGGCTTTCAACAATGAACAGTTTCTTACTGAAGTAGCCGTTTAAATAGGGCAGTCCAGCCATTGCAGCGGTTGGAATAAAGCTCAATATCATCAGGAGTGGAAAGTGCTTGGCCATGCCATTCACTTGCCGCAGATCACGAGTGCCCGCGGCCTTGTCGACTACACCAGCCATCATAAACAACGGTGCTTTAAAGAGTGCATGGTTGACTAAATGGAAGAGGGCGACGGTTAAGGCACCATGGGTACCGAAGCCAATTAGCAATGTAATAAGCCCCAAATGGCTAATGGTTGAATAAGCTAGCAAGCCCTTCATGTCGTGCATGAAAATGGCAACAAACGAGCCGACTAACAAAGTCACCACGCCAATTCCGGCAACCCAATAAAACCAAGCTTCATGGCCACTAAACACAGGGAACAAACGGATAAGCAAGAAGATCCCAGCTTTTACCATGGTGGCCGAATGCAGGTAGGCAGAAACAGGGGTTGGTGCTGACATCGCATGGGGCAGCCACAAATGAAAAGGGAACTGCGCTGACTTCGTAAATGCACCCAGCAATATCAAGCCAAGAATCCACGGGAAACGGCTATCGTTTTGGATTAACTCGCGTGCTGCGAGAATATCGGTGAGCTGGTAACTGCCGACAACTTGACCAATTAAAATAATACCGCCGAGCAGTGCTAAACCGCCACCGCCAGTGATGAACAATGATAAACGCGCACCGCGCCGAGAAATTTGTTTATTACCATAGAAACCGATGAGCAAAAACGAAATGAGGCTCGTAAGCTCCCAAAAAATGAGCATCAAGATCAAGTTCTCGGCGAGCACGATACCGAGCATTGCCGCCATGAAGGCAAGAATCAGGGTATAAAAACGAGCAGCTTCAGGTTTACCGGCAAAATAATGGTGAGCGTAATACATCACGGTGACACCAATACCGGTAATCAGTAATGCGAATAATGCCGACAGCGCATCAAGTCGCAGTGCGACGCTGAGGCCAAGCTCTGGAATCCAGTCAAACTGGTAAAGGAGAACCTGCCCTTGCATGACAGTGGGGAGTAACTGCAGTAATAGAATAAAAGCAATAAGAGGCGGTAAACTCGCAAGCCCAACAGCCCACCGCGGCGCGTGACGCAGCAAGAGTGGACCCGGCAAAAATAGCAGGGGCAATAAGAGGATGAGCAGTAGCATAGGCAATTATTTTTCTTAGCTAAAAAGGCGAGTTCTCGTTAATGTTGTTACTGTATGTGATCATGACACAAAAGTGCTGATCTAGCTCAATATTTGCCGAAAAACTCACTTAATAGTACCAAGTTATTCATTTATTAATCCTTAGTAGGTATATCAACCTATTCAGTCAGTCAAACGAGTACCCGTTTGATAAAAAAGTCGCCGTCATTGCGACAGGGCTAATTTAAGATTAAAGTTAAGTCACTTAGATACTTAAAGTTGGGCTCAAATCGGTGAGAGATAACCAGCCACGGCCTTATGCAAACTTGGATGCAGGGGGCTCAACCCTTCATTTGTCTCCGCGGCGCACGGGGACTCGCTCGTTGCGGCCGATGATCGTGGCGGTCAGTTGGTTAATTCTGCTTGTTTTTCTGATCACATCCATCGCCTTGTGGCTGCGGACGACCACTCAGCACGAGCAAGAGCTGGCGCATTATGCCGAGCTACAAGAACAGCATTTAGAAACGAATTTGGGCAATATTGAGCAGTTTTTAACTCAGTTAAGTGGACAAATTATTGCGCTACCCCGCCAAGATTTTCAAACTCATGTCACTGAGTTGCTGCAACAAGCGTTACCGTATCATTTAAATGTTGAAGGCTTGGCGCTGCTCGACACTCAAGGCAGGTTTGTTGCTGCTGACTTTCCTATGACAGTGGGCGAGGTGGCGCTGCCGGCAGCTGGTGGCATTCTGCAAGATTATCTATTTATGATGAGCAATCCGAGCTTTCAGGTTGGTCGTCCTTATTATTTTGAGCCACTGCAGCAATGGGTCATTCCATTGCGTCAGCCGCTTTATAATCAACAAGGGCGGCTGATCGGGGCCATTTCCGTGGCATTTCGTGCCGACGAAAGCTTAGCCATCCTCAACCGCGATGATTTGCCTGAGGGAACGCAAATCGCACTTGTACGGAATGATGGCTACCTAACGCATTTATACCCAGTTAGCCCAGAGCACTATGAACCGCTTGAGATGTATCAAGAACCCGTTTCAGAAGCGCTTCGACCTATCCTTTCACAACAGACGGGGCTTTATAGCTATTTACGCCCAGGTACTGATCATCGTGGCCTCCAGAGTTATTCTGCATACGTATTGCCGCTACCTGAATATCAACAGGTGATTGTCGTCTTGCAGTCGAAACGCTCAGTGGTGATTGCATGGCTGCAAAGTATGGTATTACCGCTAATATTATTAGTGCTTTGCGGTATTGCTGTGTATTACTCGTATCGTTATGCGCAGCGGATTATTAGCGAGTCTGAGCAAGAAGTTCTGACTCGACAGGCGGCCTTAGTAAAATCACTGAACCGCTACTCGCAGTTGACGAGTATGATTCCTGCTGGTGTTTACCAAGTGCTTCTCACCCATGAAGGTCCTCGTCACTTTATTTATTTGAGCCAACGTGTGCGTGATATTTTTGCGATTCCAGAAGGTTTGCCGCTGCAGCAAGCCATGGAGTCCATTATTGGTATGATGCATCCGGACGATCTCAATCGCTTTATCGAACTTGAAGAGCGAGCCACCGCAGCGAGCAAACCGTTTCGCTGGGAAGGTCGGTTTTTAGTGGAAGGCGAGATCAAACATATTGTGATTCATTCGTCACCCGGAAATGAAGAGTCAAATGGGGTGGTTTGGCACGGGATTATGGTTGATGTCACGCAAGAGCGGCAGGCACAAACACAGCTCGACGAACTCACGAATATCGACCCAATCACATCGCTACCCAACCGCGCGTTTTTACACAAGCACTTGCATGAAGCGCTAGTTGAAGCGCGTAAGAAAAGGCAGTTTGGTTATGTGCTGTCGATCGACGTTGATAACTTCAAACTATTAAATGACAGCGTCGGACAAGTTGAAGGCGATTATGCACTCTATTTGGTCGGTGAACGCTTAGCGCGCATCCTTGACGAAGGCGAATTGGCAGCACGCATTCTTGCTGATGAGTTTATCTTTGTTGTGCCGAACTGCGGAATGTCTCGAGAGCAGGCGCAGCAGCGTGCCGATCAGCAAGTCAAGCTACTGCAGGAGGTCTTCGCAGAGCCGATTCGTCTCCATCAAGATGATTTTCATATCACTTTAAGTATCGGTATTGCCATCTTAACGCCGGAATCAAGCTCAGTAGAAAGCATTCTCCAGCAAGCTGACCAAGCCATGTACGAGGCCAAGTCACAGGGTCGAAACACGGCGGTATTCTTTAATTCGGCCATGGAAGAGCGGCTACAAGCGCGCTTACAACTGCAGCGCGAGTTGCATCGCGCTGTATTGAGCGAAGAGATCGAGCTTTACTATCAACCCAAAGTTGATGCAGACGGTCAAGTCTATGGCGTTGAAGCCTTGTCGCGCTGGTTGCATCCGGTGAAGGGGATGATTAGTCCGGTTGATTTTATTAGTGTTGCCGAACAATCTGCCGATATTTTGATTCTTGGGCGATGGGTGTTAAGAACGGCCTGTAAACAGCTTGTCGAGTGGTCGAAAAATCCAGACCGGCAACATTGGACGATGGCCGTTAATGTCAGTGTAAAACAACTTCGGGAACCTAATTTCGTTGAACAGGTTGAAGAAATCATCGAACAGTTTGGTGCTCCAGCCGACAAGTTGATTATCGAAATTACCGAATCGATGTTGCTCGGTAACACCGAAAGCGCTATTGAAAAAATGAATCGATTGAAGAGTATCGGCGTGCGTTTTGCCTTAGACGATTTTGGTACCGGTTACTCTAACCTCAACTATTTATATCGTCTGCCAATTGATCAAATCAAAATCGACCAGTCTTTCGTACGTAGTATGAATAAAAACAAGTCTCAGAAGCAGGTGACCAAAAGCATTATTGCCTTAGGTCATGCGTTGCAATTGAAAGTTGTGGCTGAAGGCGTTGAAACAAAAGAGCAGTTTAATACGTTACAAGAACAAGGCTGCGACCTTTTCCAAGGTTATTTCTTCAGTGCTGCCGTACGTGTCAATGCGCTACAAAATGACTATGTGCCTGCGAATGCCACAAAGTAGTCGCTGAAATCAGCTGCTTTATCGGCTTTTGCTTGTAACGCATGACTAAATTAGGCAGCCTTAATATCGTTCATCTAATCATAATCGACCTAAAGAGAGGAAAGTGACATGAAGCTCATGCGTGGCTTTGTGGCTGTTGTAAGTATGATGATGTTGCCGCTAGCTGCATCAGCCGAGTACTTGAACACCACGTTTACGTTTTCAAATCAGTCTGCGAATGCAGATACTCGTGTTTTATTATTGCCTGAATTTGAAGGTGATGTTGCCGCGCAAGGTTGGGCAACTAGCTTAAGCGCAGACACAGTGCACCAGTTAAATCGTGCGATTCAGGCACAAGAGTTTACTGGGAAAGCGAAGCAGCAACTAGATATCATCGCACCAGTTGGCCTTGATGAAGTGCGTTTGGTGTTGGTTGGTGTTGGTCAAGCGGATAGTTTAACCCGGACAACTGCAGAGGAAATTGGCGCAGCGCTTTCGGTTTATTTGAATCGCGTCAAAGCCGATTCAGTGCTTGTCGATACCCGTGCAATTAACTCAGCAACTGAAAATGCTCGGATTACCGCAGCGGTGGCTCATGGCGTCGATTTACGGAATTATCGTTTCGACCGGTTTAAGAGTGAGCCGGCTGCTCGTCCAGCCCAAAATGTTCATTGGCAAGTGGTAACAAATTCTGACGCAGAGCAACAATATGCTGCAAAGCGGGCGTTGGCAGAAGGCGTATTTTTGGCGCGTGAGTTAACCAACTTACCAGGTTCTGACGGTTACCCAGCTCGTTTTGCAGAAATCGCTCGGCAACAACTGGAGCCACTGGGTGTGGAAGTAACTATCCTCGGTCCAGAGCAAGTGAAAGAGCTGGGCATGGGCTCACTGTATAGTGTTTCGCAAGGTAGCCAACATAAGGCGCACTTGCTTGTGATGCACTGGAAAGGCAGCGACGACCAGCCGATTGCGTTTGTTGGTAAAGGGAATACCTTTGATACCGGCGGTTACAACCTGAAAACCGCTGCAGCATCAATCCTCGCAATGCAAACCGACAAAGCCGGTGGTGCTGCGGTGGTTGGCGCAGTCAAAGCGCTGGCAGGTGAGCGTGCAGCGATTAATGTCGTAGGTGTTGTACCTTTGTCACAGAATGCAATTTCTGGCGAAGCGACTTTACCAGGTGATGTGGTTACTGCTGGTGATGGCACGACCATCGAAGTGGCAAACACCGATGCGGAAGGCCGCCTCATTCTTGCTGATGGCATTTGGTATGCACGCGAGTTCTTTAATCCGCGCGCAATCGCTGATATTGCAACCTTAACCGGTGCAAAAGTTGGTGCCTTAGGCACAGAGTATTCAGCAATTTTCAGTAATCATGATGACATTATCGAAACGCTGCGTGTGGCTGGTGAGAATACCCAAGAACTCGTGTGGCAACTGCCATTAGAACCCTATCGGAACGTAGTCACTAGCCGTATTGCTGATATGAAAAATACCGGTTCGCCGGGCGCTCAAGCGGGTGCTATTTTCCTGCAGCACTTCGCTGGCGATACACCGTGGGTTCATATCGATATGGCCGGTAATGCTATGATTCAAAGTGGCAGCGGCATTCACCCTGAGGGTGCAACTGGTTATGGCGTGCGGTTGCTCGCCGAGTGGGCGAAAATCTACTCAGCCCAGTAAGATTTTGCAATAAAGAAACCGGAGCTGGTGACGGCTCCGGTTTCTTATATCCAGGGAGTGGACTTCGGTACTGCTCTCACCCAGCACCGAAGTCCGTTGTCATGACCGATTTACTTTTTGTATTCAAGCGCATCGGTATTTTTAATGGCAATGCTCCGAGCTTTCATGGCTTCTGGGATTTCTTTCACCAGATAAATATTCAATAAACCATTTTTCAATTCTGCGTCGGTTACTTCCACGTGCTCGGCAAGATTGAACTTGCGCTCGAACGAACGCGCGGCAATGCCTTGGTACAAGTAGTTGCGATCTTTATCTTCCGCTGCTTTCTTGCCGCGGACGGTTAAGACACCGCGTTCTACTTGAATGTCTAATTCGTTATCTGTGAAGCCTGCAACCGCAATGGTAATGGTGTAGCGGTTTTCACTTGTGGCTTCAATATTGTACGGAGGATAGCCTCCAGTACCAGTGTCGCCGCGAAGGGCGTTGTCGAGCATAGATGCTAAACGGTCGAAACCTACGCTGCTGCGATAAAGTGGGGTTAAATCGATTGTATTCATAGTCTTGTATCCTCATTTGAGCGATGACAGTTAGTTGACATTGTAGGGTGAGCGTTCTCTTTGAGACCCGCTGCCTACACTCTAGATGTATGATCGCTGCGCAGATTTTCAAGGGCTAATCGGAAAATTTTTGCAAGCTCGCGTCGGCTCAGGTAGCTTGTTAGCAGTTTTTGTCAATTGGAGTGTTCACATGAGTGCGGAAGTAAAAGAAGGATGCGTACGCGTCGAAGAGAAGATGGCTCCGTATACGAATCAGGTTACCACTCACCGCCATCGTTGGTTGGCTGACGAGCCGGAGTCTTTAGGCGGCGCAGACGAAGGGCCTGCGCCCTTTGAAATGGTGTTAGCAGGACTCGGTGCTTGTACGTCCATGACCCTTCGCATGTATGCCAAGCGCAAAGAATGGCCTGTGGATAAAATAACCGTCGACTTGCGTCATGTGCGCGGTGATAAAGGCGCGGATAAATTTGAACGGCACATTAAAATTGACGGCGATTTAACTGACGAGCAGCGTCAGCGCCTACTCGAGATCGCCAATAAATGCCCCGTACACCGTACTTTGTTAAATGCAGAGTTGGAAATTCCAACATCATTAATTGATTAAGAAATGAGGAAATCATGAGTTTGTTACCTTGCGTTGAAGTCAATCCGCAACAATCCCCCAATGCTGCCGTTATTTGGTTGCACGGCTTAGGTGCCGATGGCCATGACTTCGAACCGATTGTCCCGCATATTCAGTTGGCATCGGGTGTTCATGCGCGATTTGTTTTTCCTCATGCACCGAAAATTCCGGTGACTATCAATGGCGGTATGCGTATGCCGGCGTGGTACGACATTTTGGAAATGAGTATTGAGCGCAGTGTCGACGAAACGCAGCTGCGTGCATCTGCAGCTCAGGCGGTCGCATTAATCGAGCGCGAGATTGAGCGCGGTATTCCAGCAGAACGAATCTTTTTAGCGGGATTTTCGCAAGGTGGTGCAGTGGCCTATGAAGCGGCCTTAACCACGGAGCATAAGCTTGCAGGGGTCATGTGTTTGTCGACCTATTTAGCAACGCACGCGTCGGTGCAGCCAAGCGCTGCCCAACAGAAAACCCCGTTTCTAGTTCAACACGGCACACAAGATCCCGTCGTGCCGGAAGTACTCGGGCGTCAGGCGCAGCAATGGTTAAACGAACATGGTTATGACGTGACCTACCAGACTTATCCAATGGCACATCAAGTCTGCCCACCACAAATTCAAGATATTAGCCGGTTTTTGCAGCGCGTTGTGCCTGCCTAACGTACCAGTTTCAACAATAAGAAGAGGCCAAAACAATGAAACTAAAAGCATATCTGGCGGCGGCCTGGTTGGTATTGCTCTGGGCGATACCAACGGCCCAAGCCAGTGAGCAGTCGCGTTTATTTAGCCCCGAGGACATTTTTGCCCTCGAGTGGGCGAATGACGTTCATGTGTCACCAGACGGTAAATCCGTTGTTTACGTGCGCCATAGCAATGACATTATGACCGACAGTACCGGGCGCAGTCTTTGGTTGGTTGATATTAAGTCGGGTCAACATTCACCTTTGTTTGCCGATGAGTATCAGTACAGCAGTCCAAAGTGGTCGCCTGATGGGAAACGTTTAGCGTTTGTTTCGAACCGCTCGGGCTCTTCGCAAGTGCATGTTTATTGGTTTGAACAAGACAAGTCGGCACGGATTACTGATGTACGCCGTGCGCCAAGCGATGTAACTTGGTCGCCGGACGGTAAGCACATTGCATTTAGCCAAGAAGTGCTGGCGCCAGCAACCGATTTCGCGCGCAGTGTGTATCGGCCAAAACGTCCCGATGGTGCGCGTTGGTCAGAGCCCGCGATTATCGTGGAGCGAACCTATTACCAAGCCGACGGCCGTGGTCTTCTCGACAGTGCTTATCGCCAGTTGTTCGTGGTCAGCAGCGACGGTGGTGCGGCACGTCAGCTGACGGACGGTCCTTATAATCATGGTGGCACACTTGCGTGGACACCAGACAGTAGCGCCATTGTATTCTCAGCGAATCGTCGCGATGACTGGGAATATCACACGTTAGAAGCGAACTTATATCAAGTCACTGTAGCGACGGGTGATGTGACGGCATTAGTTGCGGAGCCAGGGCGGCAATCACAGCCAGTGTTTTCGCCAGATGGCCGTTACTTGGCGTTTTTACACGCTTCGGGCGAGGCAGTTCCATATCGAAATGCCAAACTACGTGTGATGGATTGGCGTTCGCAAGAAGTGAATGAGCTGCTTGCAGATTTCGACCGCTCGATCGAATCACCGAGTTGGCTGAATAACAACACGGTCGTTTTTCAGTATGCAGATCAAGGCCAATTGAAAATCGCCCGAATTGCCGCCCGTGGTGGTCGCCTAACTGACTTAGTCCGCGATGTTGCTACCGGTAGTAATGGCCGGCCTTATCTCGGCGGAATGTTCTCAGCTTCAGGTAATGGCGTCATTGCATTTACTCACGGCACGGCGTATCGCTTGGGCAACGTCGGTGTTTGGCAAGGTGGGAATGAACGAGTTTTAACGGCGTTGAATGAGAACTTGCTCAGCCAACGCGACTTAGGACAAGTGCATGAGTTTCGATATGCATCGAGCTACGATGAAACGGAAATTCATGGCTGGTACATCACCCCGCCGGGTTTCGATCCAAGTAAACAATATCCATTACTGATTGAAATTCATGGCGGTCCACACTTAGCTTACGGCCCTTATTTTGCGGCAGAGTTGCAGCGTTACGCGGCAGCGGGTTATGTGGTTTTCTACAATAACTACCGTGGCAGCACATCGTATGGCACTGATTTCGCCATGTTGCTCGACAACAACTATTCGTCACCGTATGACTTTGCTGATCACATGTCAGGTATCGATGCATTGATCGCAAAAGGCTTTATCGACGAGTCGAACTTGTTTATTACCGGTGGTTCCGCAGGTGGAATTGCGACAGCTTACGCCATTGGCTTAACCGATCGCTTTAATGCTGCGGTGGCGACCAATCCAGTGATCAACTGGGTGTCGAAGGTCTTAACTGCAGACAGTTATATTGGCCAAATTGCGAATCAGTTCCCAGGCATGCCTTGGGAAGAGCACGAGCACTACTGGCAACGTTCACCGTTATCGTTAGTGGGAAATGTGACAACGCCAACATTATTGTTCACAGGTGAAGAAGACCGGCGGACGCCAATCTCCGACACCGAACAGTTTTATCAAGCGTTACAGTTGTTAGGTGTAGACACGGCCATGGTGCGTGTGCCAGGTGCATCGCACGGTGTTTCGAGTCGACCATCGCGCATGATCATGAAGATTGAACATGCGCTGGCCTGGTTCGAACGTTATAAGAAACTCGAGCCGTAGTCGGTCGCAGGTAAACCGAGGTGCGTCGCGATACTTTGGCCGATATCGGCGAAGGTGTCGCGGCGACCAATAAAGCCACCAGCAGCCGGTAGTTTTAAGTCTGGTCCGAAGCAAATCACAGGAATATATTCACGTGTATGGTCGGTGCCCGGCCAAGTTGGATCGCAGCCATGATCTGCGGCCATAAACACCCTGTCGCCTGGCTGTAATGCTGCAAACAACTCTGGCAATCGGCGGTCGAACGCCTCCAATGCACGCGCATAACCTGCCACATCACGGCGGTGCCCATACTCCATATCAAAGTCGACAAAGTTTGGAAAAATTACGCTTTGTGCTGGCGCTGTACGAATCGCATCAAGCGTTGCGTCAAAAATAGCGTCGTTGCCACTCGCTTTCACTTTCTGTGTAATGCCTTGGTGGGCATAAATATCGGCAATCTTGCCAATACTGATGACTTCGCCACCGGCGGCAACGAGTTTGTCGAGCACGGTTGGTGCTGGAGGTAGTACGGAATAATCGCGGCGGTTGCCAGTGCGCTTGAAATTATCGGCATGGTCGCCGACAAAAGGACGTGCAATGACGCGACCAACGCGTAATCCATGTTGGTCTAATAATTCACGGGCGAGTTCGCTGAGCTTTAATAGGCGGTCGAGACCAAAACTCTCTTCATGCGCAGCGATTTGTAAAACGCTGTCGGCCGACGTGTAGACAATCGGCTTACCGGTTTGCATGTGCTCTGCACCAAGACGAGCGATAATTTCGGTACCCGATGCGTGGCAATCACCGAGAATTCCTGGCAAGTTGCCTTTTTCGACAAGTTCAGCAATAAAGTCTGTTGGGAATGTCGGCACACGGTTAGGGAAGTAGTGCCAGTCAAACAACACTGGCACACCAGCTATTTCCCAATGTCCGCTGGGCGTGTCTTTGCCCCGGCTGAGCTCCTGTGCGAAACCATAGAGGGCTTCGGCCGGACCATTGAAATGAAAGCCGGGTGGGCGCTTGCCCGAGCTAGCCTCAGCAAGCAAGCCGAGGCCTAGGCGCTCAAGGTTTGGCAAGTGCAACGGCCCCTTGCGGCCGATATCAGCGTCGCCACGCGCGCAGGCGTCGGCGATATGGCCGAATGTATTGGCGCCGACGTCACCAAATTCTTCGGCGTCGGCAGCTGCGCCGACACCGAACGAATCTAACATCAGAATAATTGCACGTGCCATAACCCGCTCCTAAATCTGCGCTTGTTCTGGACTAATTGTCTCATAAACCACAGGATCAAGCTTAGGCAAGTTTTCGCTTAAGGCAATCGATGCCTTCAATTCAACAGCTGCCGCTGCTGCACTGACTTCGTCCCGAGCATGAATGAATGCAAGTGGGCGCTCACTATCAACGTAAGTTCCGATTTGCTGTATATCAGTCAAGCCAACTGCATGGTCAATTGCGTCGGACGGATTGCTACGACCACCGCCAAGGGTGACGACAACCAAACCAAGCTCACGGGTCGCAACTTCACTGATATAACCGGGTGTGTCGGCGTAGACCGGCATCACAACCGGTGCTTTTGGTAAGTACCCTTGCCAATTTTCGAGGAAATCGGCTGGACCACCTAAGGCATGCACCATCTTGCCAAAGACTTCCGCCGCTTTGCCGTTGTCGAGAACTTGGTTCAGTTTGAATTCGGCCTCGTCTTTCGTGCGGGCAATGCCACTGAGTAACAACATTTGGCCACACAAGGTCATGGTTACTTCGTGTAAGCGCGGGTTGCGGCGTACGCCGGTTAAGTACTCGATTGCTTCCCGCATTTCGGTCGCATTCCCAGCGGTATCGCCGAGTGCTTGGTTCATATCGGTAATGGTAGCAGAAGTCTTCACACCGGCGCCGTTGGCAACTGCGACAATGCTATTCGCTAATGCTCGCGAGTCGTCGAGGCTGGTCATGAATGCGCCGTTACCGGTTTTCACGTCCATCGCTAGTGACTCGAGCCCAGCGGATAATTTTTTCGACAGAATTGATGCGGTAATTAACGGAATCGAATCGACCGTTGCGGTCACGTCGCGAATGCTATAGAAGCGTTTATCAGCCGGTGCTATTTCCGCGGTTTGACCAATAATGGCGACGCCGATTTCTTTTACAATGCGTTGGAAATCTTCTTGCGAAGGCTGGATATTGTAACCCGGAATACTTTCAAACTTATCTAAAGTACCGCCGGTATGACCTAAGCCACGGCCTGCGATCATCGGCACATAACCGCCACACGCTGCAACCATTGGACCGAGCATAAGACTGACCGAGTCGCTGACACCACCGGTCGAATGCTTGTCAACAATTGGGCCTGGTAGATCAAAACCATCCCATGACACAACACGACCGGAGTTCATCATTTCTTCAGTTAAAGCCACCCGTTCTGGCATCGCCATACCATTGAAATAGACCGCCATGGCAAAAGCGCCGATTTGTTCATTGGTGACTTTGCCGTTGGTAATGCCTTGAACAAAATAAGCGATTTGTTCACGCGTCAGTGTTTTTCCGTCACGTTTTGCTTTGATAATTTCTTGTGGCAACATCTTAATACCCTCCTGCAGCAGTTGCTTCGTCATTCCCTTCAAGGATGGCAACTAAATTACTTCGTACTGAACTTGCCCCTAAGCGGAATCGGCTAGCATGCAAGCTATCGCTGCCAACCGCATTGCTCATTGCGTTCATGTACACGAGTGCGTCATTGAGCGTGCGAATACCGCCAGCTGGCTTAAAGCCAATCCGATGAATACCGTGCGCTGCTGCTTTTTCTTCGGTTTGTTTTTGCTCGTAAGCAGCGATTTCATTCACCATAATAGCCGCCGCTGCAGCGGTTGCGTTTTCCGGGACTTTTCCCGTTGAAGTTTTAATGAAATCTGCACCACCTTGAATGGCAATGCGGCTTGCGAGCGCGATAAGTTCGGCGCTTTTGAGTTCGCCGGTTTCCAAAATAACTTTCAATTGTGCATGGCTACCACACTCCGCCTTACACGCTTGAATGAGCTGCAAAGCAAGTTTTTGATCGCCTTGCATGAGTGCTTGGTATGGCAGCACGACGTCAACTTCGTCAGCGCCGTAGGCAACTGCAGCGCGCGTTTCTTTTACGGCGATATCGATATCGTCACCGCCGAAGGGGAAATTGGTGACGGTCGCGATCCTTACGGCGTAAAGGTCCTGGGCGTCGAGTAACTTGCGAGCGAGTGGAATAAAGCGTGGAAAAACACACAAAGCAGCAACATGGATGCGCTCGCCCTCGGCATTTCGCCAACTCGCGCTATCGACCAAAGCTTGAATGTCGGCAACGGTTTCTTGGTCCGTTAAACTGGTTAAATCCAATAATGAAAACGCTTGCGCCGCTTGTTGTTGACGCGTGGTGAGTGCTGTCATAAGTGCTTCCTTAACCGGCCTGTTTTGGTATGAGGTGCTCAGGCCCAAACGAGTAGGGTAACAATTCACTGATAGTAATGACCTTGCGCACCCCTTCTGGGCCGCAAATGTGAATGGTGGTGTTCGGGTTAGAAAACTCGCGAATGCGTTGACGACAGCCACCGCAGGGTGACACCAAGCCGTCACCATTGCCAATGACATAGATTTCCGCGATGTCGCGGCCACCATGCATGACCATGTTGGCGATGGCTCCCGCCTCGGCGCAGGTTCCCTCTGGATATGACGCATTTTCGACGTTACAGCCAGAAAAGATTTGACCACTAGCCGTGCGAATCACTGCACCAACTGGA
Source organism: Aliidiomarina haloalkalitolerans (assembly GCF_003987315.1). Classification (GTDB taxonomy): domain Bacteria; phylum Pseudomonadota; class Gammaproteobacteria; order Enterobacterales; family Alteromonadaceae; genus Aliidiomarina; species Aliidiomarina haloalkalitolerans. The sequence goes on along the minus strand of NZ_PIPI01000002.1, from coordinate 127,717 downwards.
AAGTTCGAGTAGGGTGCGTAGGCTTGTTTCTGTGCTTCTTTCACCGCAGCGACTAAATCGTGCTCGCTTAAGCTTCTTTCGCTTGTTTGCGGGGCGCTGTTTGGCATAGCAACTCTCATTAATTTTCAAAAAAGGGGAGTTATTCTACCTGACTTTTGCCACCGCTGCTAACCAACGTTGGTAGAGTTTATCACGTTCATTTGAGGTAATTTCGGCTGAGAATGTCCCTTTTGTGCGGCAAAGTTGTTGTAGATCATGAAGTTGCTTAAATAATCCGACCTCTAAACCAGCTAAAAACGCTGTTCCGCGCGCCGTTATTTCCGCTGTATCGGCGCGCAGTACGGTGTAGCCGGTAATGTCGGCTAAGGCCTGCATAAACCAACCGTTATCAGTCATACCGCCATCGACCTTTACGGTTTCAATGGTCTGACCGTCTTCGACCATGGCTTGCAACAGGTCGCGGGTTTGCAACGCGACACTGCGTAGCGCAGCAGCGGCAAGTTGTTTTTTGCCAGTGTCACGAGTCATGCCAAATATCGCAGCTCTCGCATCCGGGTCCCAATAAGGCGCACCAAGCCCGGTAAAAGCAGGAATGAGAAGCTCGCTTTGGTCACAAGGGACACCTTCCGCCAGTCGCTCAGTTTCTGCTGCGGTTTGGATAATGCCGAGTTTGTCCCGCAACCATTGGACAATGGCGCCGGCCATAAAAATACTGCCTTCCAGTGCATAAGTAGGTTGGCCGTTGAGCTGATAACCAAGCGTGGTCAGTAACCGATGCTCAGAATGAACTTGCTCTTGCCCGGTATTGACGAGGGCAAAGCAGCCCGTTCCATAGGTGCTTTTAATGTGTCCAGGTTCCAAACAGGCCTGACCGACAAGAGCACCTTGTTGGTCACCAATCATGGCAGTAATCGGAATGTCTGCACCGAGCCAGCTACTGTCGGCCACACCGAAATGATGAGCATTGTCTTCAATGCTTGGCAGCATGGCCATGGGTACGGCAAATAATTCGCAGAGCTCAGAGTCCCATTGACGGGAGCTGAGGTTCATCAGTTGTGTGCGTGAGGCGTTGGTCGCGTCGGTGGCGTGAACTTGGCCTTTGGTTAAACGCCACAGCAGAAAGCAGTCGATGGTACCAAAGGCGAGCTCGCCCGCTTCAGCACGCGCTCTAGCGCCTTTCACATGGTCCAGCATCCAAGCCACTTTGGTTGCCGAAAAGTAGGGATCAAGGAGCAGACCGGTGCGTTTTTGCACCCATGGTTCGTGATTAGCTTGTTGCAGTTGACGGCATTGCTCTGCGGTGCGGCGGTCTTGCCAAACGATGGCGCGATGAATCGGCTTGCCAGTTTTGAGGTCCCAAACCACGCTGGTCTCGCGCTGGTTAGTAATACCGATGCCAGCCACGTCGTGCGCTTGCACGTTGGCGTCGGTGAGTGCTTGGCGGCAGGCTTGCAGGGTGGTTTGCCAAATTTCTTCAGGATCGTGCTCGACATAGCCATTGGCCGGGAAGTACTGTTTAAATTCGAACTGACCGCGACCGACGACTTGTAAGCGGGCGTTATAGAGCATGGCACGACTTGAAGTCGTGCCTTGATCGATGGCTAAGATATAAGTTTTGCTCACTATCGTTACTCTTTCCAACCATGGGAAAGTCTACGATAGCAGTTGCAGCGCCTCTGTCCAGTCGGAAACTAAGGTATGAGCCTGCTGTTCGCTGATATCGCGGAAATTAACATGGCCCACTTTGCGGCCCACACGCGGCTCTTTGCCATACCAGTACACTTGACTGTGCGGGTGCTGCCACAGTGTCGGTGGTACTTGTTCGCAGCCAATGGCATTGAGCATGAGAGTTGGCGTCATCGACAGCTCTGGGAAAGGCATGTTCGTGAGCGCGCGAATATGCAGGTCAAATTGACTCGCATTACAGCCAGTTAAAGTCCAGTGCCCGGAGTTGTGTACTCGCGGCGCAATTTCGTTTACCAGTAACTCGGCTTGCTCGCCTGCACCGACGACAAAAAACTCGATGGCTAACGTGCCAACATAGCCTAAATGTTCGGTAATTTTACGAAAAGCCGCTTCGGCAGTTTGCTGCAGATGCGCAGGGAACGTCTGAAAGCCTGCAAACGTATGACTTAAAATACCTTGGCGATGAACGTTTTCAACCAAGGGGTAGCAAATAATTCGACCGTCGCGTGCCCGTGCGCCAACAATCGACACCTCACAGCTGAACGGGATCATGGCTTCAATAATGCCCGGTTGTTGGCCGGCTTGCGAAACTAACGCTTGCACGTCGTCACCTGGGTGCCATCGCCACTGGCTTTTACCATCGTAACCGCCAAATGAAGCCTTAATCACGACCGCTTGTTGCCACTCGGTCATGGCTTCTAAGAATGAGCTTTGCGAGTCGTATGAATTCCAAGGCGCGGTTGCAATACCGAGCGAGTCGCACATGGCTTTTTCCAGCTGGCGGTGCGTCAGTGGTCTGATTTTCTCGGCATCGGTAAGTAGTTTATCGGCAGCTAATTGGACATGCTCAGGGTCGAGTTGTTCATGCTCCCAACTGACGACGTCAGCCCACTCCATGGCTTCAGCAATACTCATAGGCAGTGCAACATGAGCAGCTGCGGGCACAACTTGGTTGCTGCGAGTATTCACCAAAAGGACTTCATGCCCCAGTTGAATGCAGCTCTGTGCCAGCATTTGCCCGAGTTGACCGTTGCCCAAAATCAGAAGTTTCATGCTTATCTCTCGCTCCAACTTATTCATGGTCTGCTGCAGAGGGGGTTAGTTTAGCTCCAACTTACTATTGGCTAAAACTTTCTCACGTTGTTCGTGGCGGAAAGCGATCACTTTTTCGCGAACACTCGGCTCGGTGGTTGCTATTACTTGTGCTGCAAGCAAGCCAGCATTTGCAGCACCCGCTTCGCCGACTGCCAGGGTGCCGACGGCAACGCCTTTGGGCATCTGCACAATCGAAAGCAAACTGTCGAGGCCTTTTAATTGCTTGCTCGGTACTGGAACACCAAATACGGGTAAATGCGTAAAGGCTGCGAGCATGCCCGGCAAGTGGGCAGCACCGCCTGCGCCTGCAATCACTACGCGAACATCGCTTTGCTCGGCTTCTTGCATGGTGGTGGCTAATAAATCTGGCGTGCGATGCGCAGAAACGACGCGCGCTTCCCATTGCACACCGAGATCTTCAAGCATGCGCGCTGCGGCTTGCATGACTGGCCAGTCCGAGGTTGAACCCATTAAAATCAGCACAGATGCCATGGTTTGCTCCTGCAGTAGCGGTTGCGGAAAAATTAAGGCGCGGATTATAGCAGCATCCGAGGGTTTTTTGCACGGATTCTAAACAAGGCTGCCGACAGGCCTGTTAAAAAAATGTGTAATTTTAATCCGGTCGCATCGAAACTGGCGTACAATTGAAGCGGTCAACCTCAGCTAGGAAAGGACATGGATTTAGCCCGAACACGCCCATCGCTTGCTTCTGCAGCTGCTCAAGTCTGCGGTGCCGCTGCTATTCTGTTGGCGATTTGGCTCAGTACGATCGTGACCGCACACACAGTCGTTGCAGAAGAAGGGCTGTGGTTACCTGAGCAACAACCGCCATGGTCACCTCCGCCAGCGTCTGCGATAGTCAAAGTCGGCGGTTGTTCGGGTACCTTTGTTTCGCCGACCGGTTTAGTCCTAACCAACCACCACTGTATCTTAGAAGTACTGCAATATCGTTCAACGGTCGAGCAAAACTATTTTAGCGATGGTTATTTAGGGCTGCGGCCAGAGCTCGAGCTTCGCGCTCCGCGTGATTTCACTGTGCAAGTCACTCTTAGCCGCACCGACGTAACCGAGCAGGTCCTTCAAGGTGTCACGCCAAGACTCACTGGTGCAGCGCGGTTTAACCAAATTGCAAATAACCGCAACGAAGTTTTACGCCGCTGTGAGCAACAGAAGAACGTGCAGTGTCGTGTGGTTGAGCACTATGGCGGCCAAGGTTACTTACTTGTCGCGGATCGAGTTTTCCCGCAGGCTCGCTTAGTTTGGGCGCCCCCCGTTGCCGTGGGGCATTTCGGCGGCGTTGAAGATAACTGGCAATGGCCGCGTCATAGCGCCGATCTCGCATTAATTCGGGTGTATGACGAAAACGGTAAACCCTATCAACCACCGGAATGGTTGCCTTTGTCGCCTGCGGCGACAGCGGAGAATGAACATGTATTTGTGGCCGGTTTTCCGGGTGTAACCCAGCGCTATCGGCCGGTTGCAGAGGCACAATTGGCGTTCACACATTTTTACCCAAACGCTATTCGTTATTTACAATCTTGGCTGACTATCGTTAATTCGTTCGCTCTTGATAACCCTGAGGTTGCGCTGCGTTACGCACCCACGCGCGTGCGCTGGGGTAATCGGTTACAGAATTATCTGGGCATGCTCGAAGAGGGTGAACATGAGTCGATATTGACGCAGTTAACCATGGCTCAAAATGATTATCAGCAATGGCTGCAGGCGCAGGAGCGGGGCGACCAGTATCAACAAAGTTTGGCATTATTGCAGCGGGCCATAACCTCTCGCGAAAATCATATCCAGCGCCAGTTGTGGTGGAGTTTCTTTCAAGAACTGCGCTTGCCAGCAATCGCACAACATTTGTATCGCCTTGCGCAAGAAGCAAATCGGCCCGATGATCGTCGCACTCGTGGTTATCAAGTGCAACAAATTCCCGCATTACGATCACAGCTATTAAGTTTACAACGACAGTTTGACCGCTCAGTCGAAATAGAGCTGCTTGTGTCGCTGCTGTTAGCGCACGAGAAACTTCCGGAAAATCAAAAAATTGGCTTTATTCGGGAATTCTTTCAACTCGACAATCATGCTTCCGAGTCAGAGTTGCGCGAGTTCGTGACCCAGATTTATGCGTCGACGCAATTACACGATAGTGACACGATCGAAGCGCTTATGGGTGCCAACTTGACTGACTTGCGACGCAGCTCTGACGCCTGGATTCAATTTTCCGTGACGACAGCAGACAGTCGCTTAGAATGGGATTTGCTTGAACGTGAACTGCGAGGTCTTGAGCAACAAGGCAATGCTTTGTGGTACAGGGGCTTGCGCCAGTTTAAGCGAGCACAACAAAATCGCTTGGCAGACAATGCCAACCGAACGTATCGTTTAAGTCGAGGTCAGGTGACAGCGGTTACCGAAGGCACAAGCAAAACCACCATGAGTTCGTTGTTTAATTTAGCTGGTAGTGCGGAGCGGTATGAGCTGCCATTTGCGATGCATGCGGCTGTCGCAGTGCACGGTGCAGGCTGTTTGGCGAATAACATGGATGAACTGACCTTAAATTTCTTGTCGACGGCAGATGGTACAGGCGGTAGCTCCGGCAGTCCGACTCTGAACGCAAAAGGCGAGCTTATTGGCTTGGTCTTTGACAGCACCACGCCCGCAATTCTGAGCGACTGGTTATTTTCTGCGGAGCGTCATCGACTGATTCACGCCGATGTTCGCTACTTACTGTGGCTGTTGCGTTACGTTTATCAAGCCAATGAATTACTCGAAGAGCTTGGTTTTAGCGAAACTGAAGAAGGTTGTTATTTACATGGCGAAGCGATTATTCCAGGTCCAACTCTAACTGACGCTGTTCATCCGGATCCGGAAGAGTAATGCCGAGTCCCAATAAACGGACAGAACGGTCTCGGCTGCGCGGCCAAGCTTCTTGCAGTAACTGATAATACAGTGCCGGTGAAACCCGGTTCGACACCTTGCTGACCGTGGTTTGATTAAAGTCATGAAACTTCAGTTTGACCGTTTGTGCTTTGGCACGGATATCTTGCCAGCGCAGGTTCTCCATGTGTTTGTACTCCGACACCTGCTGCAATCTTTTGCGTAATGCCGGAAGTAAAGTGGTTTCCAAAAATCGCTCCGCTTCTTTGACGTGATGGAAGTCGCGGTGCAGGGTTTCCTCAACACTGATTTGTTTGCGGGTGCGCGAGAGGCTTACCGGCCGGTCATCGACACCAAGGCAGCGCTGAAACAGCAACATGCCAGCATGGTCACCCAATAGTCGTTGCAGTTTCGCCGGATCGCACTGTTGAATGTCGCGAACAACATTAAAGCCAGCTGCCGCTAATCGCTCTTGGCTTTTCGGCCCAACGCCAGGAATTCGCCGAATCGGCAAAGCCGCTAAATAGTTCACTATTTGCTCGGGTGGAACAACAAACTGACCGTCCGGCTTGTTTTCTTCGGACGCAATTTTCGCTACCATTTTCTGACTAGAAACACCGGCTGAGGCAGTAATACCGATGCTTCGTAACTCACTACGAATGGCTTCGAGTGTGCGTGTTGCACTCCCTTGAAAGGCTGTATTGGCGGTCAAATCAAGATAAAATTCGTCAATCGATGCCGGTTCAACTAAGTCGGTGTAGCGTAATAAAATTTCATAAACGCGCTTCGACATGGCTTTGTATTTTGCCATGTTAGGCTTAACGAAAATAAGTTGTGGGCAAAGCTTGCGTGCTTGATGACCGGGCATTGCACTGCGCACACCAAATTGCCGAGCAAGATAGTTGCAGGTTGCCACAACCCCGCGCTCACCACCGCCGCCAACCGCAAATGGCTGGTTACGGAGTTCTGGGTTATCGAGCACTTCGACTGCAGCGAAGAAAGCATCGAGATCGAGCAAGGCGATTTTCCGCACTCGCGTTGTTGCCATAACGTGCACCGAAGATTGAACCGAATTGGGCTGCGTATCGTTTTAAAGGTGACGGCAATGTTAACACAATTCTTAGTCACAAGAGTTTCATCCAAAGAATTTTGGCGTTATAATCGCCGCAAACCTATCTCAGAATTTGAGATAATCGCCACTGAATCGATCAGGAGAAGGCCGTGAAGTTGTCAAATCTGTTAAGTTGGAAAAAAGTTGTAACTGTTGTTGCGGGTATTGCCGTAGCAGGTGGTGTCATGGCGATGTCTGCACAAGACATGTCTCGCGAAGCCATTGCTGAGCGTATTAAGCCGGTGGCGAAAGTTCGCTTAGCTGGTGACGAAACAGCGCAAGCAAATGGTCAGCAGGCCGCAGAAGGTGGTCGTTCGGCAGAACAAGTTTATAACCAAGCGTGTGCGGCGTGTCATACGTCTGGCGTGCTCGGTGCTCCGCGCAAAGGTAACGCAGACGACTGGACTGACCGTTTAGCGCAAGGCATGGATGTTCTGCTTGAGCACTCTATTAACGGCTTCAATGCAATGCCTCCACGTGGCGGCTGCATGAACTGTACTGACGAAGAAATTGAAGCAGCGATTGAGTACATGATCGAAGGCCTATAAGCCTGAACGTTGCTGATTTTTAGCTGTCAAAAAGCGAGAATGATATTTAAAAAACCGCTCCTTGTGAGCGGTTTTTTGTTTCTGTAACATCCACTTAACAAATTCGTTGCTTTCTTGTGTAGTCAATATATACTGAAAGTTGTTTTGCTTGTTAAGCTCATGATGAGTTAAATGCAAGCCAGTGCCGAGTAAAAAAACAATATATTCTATCTACGGCAAGTGAGAAGCAATGAGTGCTGCGGCGGAAGAGAATCATTCGTCAATGACAATTCGGCGACTCGAGAAGGTTGTCGCCCGATTAAAAATACTGACGCAAAAATACCGTCAAGCTGAAGTGATTCAGCAGGCGCTCTTTCGCATTTCCGAATTAGCAGCCTCCGCGCAAAACATGGATCAAATCTATACCTCGGTCCATCGCATTATTGGCAAGCTGATGGCAGCCAAGAACTTCTACATTTGTGTTTACTCCGAAGACCGCAAAACGTTCAACTTCCCGTATTTTGTCGACCAATACGACGACGCTCGTACCATTGCGGAGATCCCCGTTGAAAACCTAATGCGTGGCATGACGGGTTATATTTTGCGTAGCGGCCAGCCCTTATTAGCACCGAAATCACATATTGAGCAGTTGGTTGAAGAGGGTGAGATTCGATTCCTTGGCTCATTGCCGGTGGACTGGCTTGGTGTGCCACTCATTGCCAACGACGAGCTCATTGGCGCCATGGTTGTCCAGAGTTATGAAGAAGAGGTACGTTACGGTAACGAAGACCTTGAGCTGCTGATGTTCGTGTCGCAGCACGTAGTGAACGCTTTAGAGCGCTTCCGGCAACGCGAATTCCTCGAGTCACAAGTTGCCAAGCGTACGGCTGAGCTCAGCAGTATCAACAAAAATTTGCGCAAAGAGATTGTCGACCGCGAGAAAGCAGAGCTGCAAAATGCCGTACTGTACTCAATCTCTGAATTGACTAACTCTGCAGCGGATATGCAAAGCTTTTATCAGGCATTGCATCGCGAGGTGTCGCGCTTAATAACGGTCGATAACTTCTTTATCGCGTTAATGACAGAGAATCGTCAGCAGGTTTACTTTCCGTATTATGTCGATGAAAGTGGCTTCAAAGCGAAGCAGCGCAGTTTGCAAAAAGGCTTAACTGAGTACGTTATTCGCTCGCGTAAACCTTTGTTTGTTGACCGTAAAGTTCGTGATGCACTGGTTGCCAAAGGTGAGATTGCGGTTTCCGAATCGCGTGGTCAATTGGCGTACCAATGGTTAGGTTCACCGCTGATGGTGGACGGTAAAACCTTTGGCGTGATTGCAACCCAAACCTATTCCAAAGACAAGTCGTTTTCACCTGAAGATCTCGAGCTACTGAATTTCGTTGCACACCATGTCTCGGTTGCAATTGAACGTCGACGGGCGGCTGAGCAGTTGGCGAAAGCGAATACGTTCCTCGAGCGTCGGATTGCCGAACGCACCGAAGAGCTCGTTGAAGAAATTGAACGTCGGAAGGAAATCGAAGCAAAGCTGTTTCACGATGCGCACCATGACACGCTTACAGGTTTACCGAACCGCGCCATGTTTAGTGAGCGGGTGAAAACCGCACTGTTGCGTCAGAAGCGCCATCCGGAAGAAAACTTCGCTTTGCTTTTCGTTGACCTCGACCGCTTCAAAAATATTAATGACACCTTAGGACACTCAGCGGGTGACTTGTTCCTACTGGAAGTGAGTCGACGGATTAACAGTGCTATTCGTGAGCTCGATTTTTTAGCTCGCTTGGGTGGTGATGAGTTCGTTATTTTACTTGAGCCGATTAAAACCTTGGATGACGCGAAAGACGTGGCAACGCGTATTATCGATGTGATGAAAGAACCGTTTGAGCTGAATGGTCAGCAGCACTTTTCGGGTGCGAGTATCGGTATTGCTACCAGCCATGGGCCGGATGATTCGGTCGACCGCCTACTGCGCGACGCAGACGCGGCTATGTACGAAGCGAAAAGTATGGGGCGTGGCCGGTATGTGATTTTCGATGAAGCCATTCGCAATGGTTTGGTGACCGCTTTAAATCAAGAAATGGCGCTGCGTCACGCACAAGCGAAGAAAGACTTCCTACTGTGGATGCAACCTATTTATCAACTGGCGGGTGATGAGTCGCAGCGTCAAGTGGTTGCCTACGAAGCGTTGGTTCGTTGGCAGCGTGGTGAAAATACCATTCTTCCAAGTGAGTTCTTGGCCTTGGCGGAACGCTCGGGAGCAATTATAGAAATTGACCGTTGGGTGCTTGAGCATGCCATTAAGCTGCAAAAAAGTGTGTGTCAGAGTAAGTCCGACTGCGCTCCAGTCCATGTCAACTTGTGCGTGCAGCACTTATTGCGCCCGCGCCATATTCAAGCGCTAATTGACACAGCAACAGAAGCCCAAGCTCAATTTGACAAAATTGTCTTAGAGTTTGGTGAGGAAGCGCTACAGCAGGAAGACTCACGGCGCATTATGGCTAGCCTGCGGAAGTTAAAAGACGCTGGTTTTACGCTGGCATTGGACGACTTTGGCCGCACGACAGGGCCATTGCATTTTATTTACAACTTCCCGTTCGACATTATTAAGCTCGATCGTCGTTTTATTAAGCAGGTTGGCCACAAAGAACGCGCCCAAGCCATGGTTCGCCACATCGTGACCCTGTGTCAGGATTTATGTATTGAGCTCACCGCGGAAGGCATTGAAACAGAAGAGCAAATTGATGTGCTGCTTGAGCTTGGAGTGCGCATCGGACAGGGGAATTTGCTCGGTGAAGCTGGAACTTTGCCATTACCACAGCAAGTCGTTAGTCAAAAAACGAAGAACACCGGCAAACTAGCCGAATCTCCGACAAAGACGGTGACGGCAACCTAAGACCCTCGCAACATTGCCCGCAAACGCGCTACATTCGACTCCGTTCGTTGTTGCTTTTGTTCTAATGACTCCGGTTTACGTTGGTCTTCCCACTCAATATCGTCCTGTGGCAACTCCATTAAAAAGCGACTCACTTCTGGCCTTATGACTTCCCCGTATTGGCGACGCTCTTTTGCCAGCGTAAAGACGAGCTTTTGTTGGGCGCGAGTAATGCCAACGTAGGCTAACCGCCGCTCTTCTTCAATATCGTCATTATCGATACTGGTTTGATGCGGCAGCAGGCCTTCTTCCATACCGACGAGGAAAACATAAGGAAACTCGAGTCCTTTAGAGGCGTGTAACGTCATAAGTTGCACTTGGTCGCCGTCTTCGTCTTCTTCTTGGCGCGAAAGCATGTCGCGTAACACTAAACGCGCTACGACTTGCTCCAACGACATCGGCTCGTTGTCGTCGTTGCCCATCAGCATTTCACTAACCCAACGGTAGAGCTCGTTGACGTTTTTAATGCGCATTTCCGCCGCCGTCGGGCTGCCACTGGTTTCAAACAACCAGTCTTCGTAGTGAATGTCTTGCAAGAGCTGTTTCACCGCAGTGGTGGCGTGCTGTTCACCCGAATCAGACTCGCGCGCCGCATGTTGAATCAGCTGACAAAACTGTTGTAAGTCTTGGTAAGCACGGGTGGCCAAAATCGTTTTTAAGCCGGGATGCAAAGCTGCGGCAAATAAACTCAGCTTTTCCTGATGGGCAAACTCGCCAATTCGTTCCATGGTTTGCGGGCCGATGCCACGACGCGGGGTGTTCACGATCCGCAAAAACGCATTGTCGTCGTCGGGGTTCACCACTAAACGCAAGTAAGCCAGAATATCTTTGATTTCCGCGCGCGCAAAAAATGATTGCCCACCAGTAATTTTGTAAGGGATACGGTTGTTCATCAGCGCCTTTTCAAACAAGCGCGATTGATGATTACCACGATAGAGAATGGCGTAGTCACCATAGCGGGTATTGTCTAAAAAGCGCTCACGTATAATTTCGGCCACCACGCGTTCGGCTTCGTTCTCTTCGTTCTTGCCGTAAATCACGCGCAACGGGTCGCCGTACTGCATGGACGACACTAATTTCTTTTCAAACAAGTGCGGATTATTCGCAATTAAGATGTTGGCACTTTTTAGAATGCGCCCAACCGAACGGTAATTTTGTTCAAGTTTGATCACTTTTAAACTTGGAAAATGTTGCTGCAGTAATCCTAAGTTTTCTGGCTGTGCGCCGCGCCATGAGTAAATACTCTGATCGTCGTCGCCCACCACGGTAAAGCGAGCTCGTTCGCCGACGAGCAAGCGCACTAACTGATACTGGCTACTATTGGTGTCTTGATATTCGTCGACGAGGAGATAGCGAATACGCTGTTGCCAGCGCTGGCGCACTTCTGGAACTTGTTGTAAGAGCAAGGTTGGCAACAAGATCAGGTCGTCAAAGTCGAGCGCATTGCAGGCTTTCATGTTGCGTTGGTAGGCCGTGTAGAGTTCAGCAAAAAGCTGTTCTTCAGCGTCGCCAGGCGTTGGTTGTACCTGCTCAGGTAGCAACATCGCGTTCTTCCAGTGGCTAATCTTTTGCTGCAAGCGCTGCAAAATTGCTTTGTCACCGTCGATGCTATCTTCCGATAAAGCATTGAGCAGCGCAAAACTGTCTTGATCATCAAACAATGAAAAGCCAGGTTTGAAGCCAAGCATGCTAACTTCGCGTCGGATCATGTCGAGACCAAGCGTATGGAAAGTGGAGACGCGCAGCCCACGACAATTCTTCCGACCTAAACGCAAACTGATGCGCTCGCGCATTTCGCGGGCGGCCTTATTAGTAAAGGTCACTGCAGCTATATGATGTGGTTTATAGCCGGCACTATTGACTAGATAGGCAATCTTTTCGGTGATCACGCGGGTTTTGCCACTACCAGCACCAGCGAGCACCAAAGTTGGGCCACTAATGTATTCCACGGCTGCTTGCTGTTGTGGGTTGAGTTGCATGTCGCACAGGTCCTGCTAGTGATCAACGGGAAAACAAAGGAGCCGGTATTGTAACGAGAGTTGCGCTGAGAATATAGCAATACGCTCGCCAATCAGCCCGTGCTATAGTAAATAATCAGGTAATAAAGACGCGAATGAAACCACGAATAAAACTGCTGAAAAGAGTGTAACTGTATGATCGACCCTAAGAAAATTGAACAAATTGCCCGCCAAATTACCGCCAGCATTCCTGCAGGTGTGCGTGAAGCGGCTGACAATATCGAATTGAAAGTTAAACAAGCGGTACAGTCGCAGTTAGGCAAACTCGATGTCGTGACCCGTGAAGAAATGGATATTCAGCAGGAGCTCGTGATGCGCCTGCGCAAGCGCGTCGAAGAGCTCGAAGATCGCCTCGATGCCCTCGATGGCAAAAGCAACCAAGAGTAAACGCCATTGCTGCGTCGCTTAAGCACCCAACAACAGCTTTTTTTAGCCATTGCCGGTACCGGAGTGTTTCTGGTGATTGTGGTGTTGCTCGGTGTGCGCAGCTACTTCTTGCAGAATTTCTCCGACTACTTGGCCGAACAAGAGCAACGGCGTTTGCAGCAAGTTGCGGTGGTGTTGTCGGAATATTATGAAACCATTCATCGGCAAATGCCGGCTCGCGTCCGCGCTGAGTTTTCCGAGCGCGAACTTTGGCGTCAAGTGATTCAAACCATTCAACGCGATTCGGTGATTAATCCGGAACGAGTCAACCTTGACCCGGAACTGAGTTTTAGCGCGCTCACGCTTGAAACTGTTAGTGGCGAGCGCATTTTCGGGCCGGATATTCGTGAACCCGTGTCGGTGTTAGTGCTTGCCGAAGGGCAAATTATTGCGACCTTAAGCACGGAGCTGCCGACCAGCCAAATGCAGCCGCTCGACGAAGTCTTTCGCGAGCAGCAAATGCAATCCTTGCTCTGGGCAGGCGCCTTAGCGCTATTGGTCGGTGCCTTGGTTGCATGGCTCATTGCCAGTCAGTTGCGTGCGCGTTTAGCGTTATTAAAACGCACCACCCAAGAGATTGCGGCGGGGAACTACAGTAGCGAATTGAGTCCACGGCTATTGGGTAGTGAACAACGTGATGACATTGCTGAACTTGCGCGAGCGCTGCAAAGTATGGCTACGACCCTCAATAATACCGAGCAACAGCGGCGCGCATTTATGGCCGATATTGCGCATGAACTGCGTACTCCTTTAACTGTGCTGAAAGGTGAGCTTGAAGCTGTTGAAGATGGCATTCGTGAGCCCGATCGGGTGCTCTGTGCACGTTTGCAACAGCAAACCGAGCAGTTAACTCGTTTGGTCGCCGACATCGACACCTTGGCGCAGGCTCAAGCCGGCGGCATGAGTTACCAACGTCGAAGCCTTGCCATTCGCGCGTGGCTTGAGCAGCAGATCGCACAATTCCAACCGCTTGCGCAGCAACAGCAACTCGAACTGCGTTTCACTGCCACAGCTGCGGCTGAGATCACTGTGTTTGCAGACTCGGCACGCTTGCAACAAGCACTGCAGAATTTGCTCCAAAATAGCCTACGTTATACCCAAGCGCCTGGCGTGATTCAGGTGACCCTGACAACAAGTGGCACTGCGGTGCTTATTGAGGTTGAAGACAGCGCCCCAGGTGTTGCTACCGAACATCTTGAACATCTTTTTGAACGCTTCTATCGGACTGAGTCGCATCGCCAACGCAGCACAGGCGGCAGTGGCTTGGGCTTAGCGATTAGCCGTCAAATTTTGCAAGCGCACCAAGGCGACATTCGCGCGGAACCAAGTGCGCTCGGCGGCCTCAAAGTGACCATATCACTGCCACGGGAACGGTCATGAGTAGAATATTAATCGCCGAAGATGAACAGGATATTCGCCAACTGTTGGTTGATTATTTGCAGCAAAGCGGTTTCACCACAGTCGCTGTCGACAATGGCAATGATGCGTTGAGCCAAGCGCGTACAGAACAGCCTGACCTAGTGCTGCTGGATGTCATGATGCCAGGTTTGGACGGTTTAGAAGTCTGCCGGCAATTGCGCGAAGTGTCGCATGTACCCGTGATATTTATTACCGCTCGGCATGACGAAGTGGATCGGATTGTGGGCTTGCGCATGGGCGCTGACGATTACATCGTCAAACCGTTTAGCCCACGTGAGGTGGTTGCCCGGGTTGAGGCTTTGTTGCGACGTGCACGCTGGCGCGCCGAAGCAGAGGTTGTGCAGACGGGTTTGCAGTTGAATACCGAGACTTACGTCGCCCGCTGGCAAGGGCAGGTTTTAGACTTAACACCCGTTGAATTTCGTTTGCTGCACACCCTGAGTAAGCACCCACAGCGCGTTTTTCGCCGCGACGAGCTGATTGGCGCAGCGTACGATGACCACCGGATCGTCAGTGATCGGACAGTCGACAGTCACATCAAGAATTTGCGCCAGAAGCTACAAGCGGTTGGCGCTGCTGACGTGATTCAGGCGGTGTACGGGGTTGGTTACCGTTATACCGAATAAATTTTTCTCCACAATTTCTCCATAATTTCAGCATATTCTCTCCATGGTCAGGGGTTAAAGTCAGTACCGTGTGAAGTGAACTCTCCCAAAGTTTGACTTAAATGTATCTCGTAATGAGAGGAAGTGATGATGAAAAAGATGACTAAACTTGCCAGCCTGATGGCGCTTGTACTCCCAGCACTCGCAGTGACCGGCGCGACGGTTGCAGCTGACGAGCCACAAGAGAAGCGCGAGCGAATTCGTGTGATTACGGTACAGGGTGACGAAGTCACTGTGAATATGGACGAGGCGCGTCGAGCACGTGGTGACATGCGCGGCCAACGAATGATGTGGACCCAGCATTTAACTGACAGTGACGGCGAGCCATTGAGCCGAGAAGAAATTCGTGGTCGCGTGATGATTCATCGTGAAGCTGCTCTCGAAAAGCAGTTCGAGAACTTTGACTTAAACCGTGATGGTTACATTACTCAAGACGAAGTGACTGAGTACATGGTCAAGCAAGCACAAGAAAATGCCGAGCGCATGTTCCAGCGCCTTGACCAAGCGGGCACTGGTCGCATTGACCAAGAAACCTTTGTCGAACGTTTTCAGGCAATGGGTCAAGAACGTCGCGTGGAACAGGGTTCGCGTGTGATTCATATGCGTGACCTGAGTGAAGAAGATCGTGAGCGTATTCGTGAAGCTCGCGAGAAAGCCCGCGAAGCCCGTGAATTAGCCGGTGAAAAAGTGCGAGAAATTCGCATTGAACGTCGCCGAGCACAGCAAGAAAATAACGACTAAGCGTGACAATTGATGACAAAAATAGCGGCTCCGGCCGCTATTTTTTTTACCCGATCGGCACTAATCTGTGTCAATCGAGTCGAACGTTTAAACAATAACAACAAGGAATTCGCATGCGGCACTGGATTTTAGCAGTATTAATTGGCCTCGCGACCGCCTTTGGCGGCACTGCCATGGCACAGCAGAGTATCAACTTCGAACAGTTTGACCCAATTTATCAGCCGCTAGAGGAAGCGTTTCGCAATGGCGACCACAAGGCTGCGCAACGGGTGCTGAAGGGCATGGAGCGACAGCATGGTAAAACCGCCGACTTTGAGTTTCTCAGCGGTATCGTCACGCTCTTGCAAATGAATGACGCGGGCTCACTGCGCTTGCCTTTTCTAGCGCGACGGATGCGCAATCATTGGCTACAAGCCGTAGAGTATGATCCGAATCATGAGTTGGCACATTTTAGCTTGGTGCAATATCTCGCCAACGCACCGGGAATCGTCGGCGGTAGTTTGGACGATGCACTCAAACATCGAGACCGTCTGCACGAGCTCGACAGCGAGCACCGCTTTATGGCGGATATCGTCATTGCCATGGTGCAAGAAGATGAAGCTGCCGAGTTAGCAGCGTGGGACGCGCTGTTTGCATCGCAACCGGAGAATGCCCAAATTCGTGTCAACTATGCGGCACAAAAAATCAATCAAGAGCAGTATGAACGTGCGCTCGAACAGCTACAGGCTGCGCTAACACTGGTTGCTGCAAGTGACGACGAAGCGGATACTCTCGTGTTGACGCAGTTACAGTATCAATGGGGTAAGTTAGCCGCAGTATCGGGGCATGAGCTTGACCAAGGCGCCGATTTTCTCGCTGACTTGCTTGCGGAAGACCGCTTACCCGAAGGCATGAGCCAAGGCTGGGTGCAATTTCGCTTGGCTCAGGTCGAGCAGCATCGGCAAAATAACGATCGTGCGCAGCAGCTTTTCAGTGCTGCTGAACAGTTTGCTAGTGACGATGAGAATTTGCGCCAGGCATTAACCGAACAAGGCCGCTGCCAACGCACTTGCTAACGCTTAGGCCGACTCTGTGATTACAGGTTGGCCCGAAAAAATGCGATCACATCGGTGATAAAATCGTCTTGATAAGGCGCCAGTTGATGGTTGGCATGGGAGTATATTGTCAATTCGTGCTGGCGCCCAGCAGCTTCAAGTGCAGCTGCAAATTGTTCGGACTGAGCACGATCCACTTCCCAATCGCGGCCGCCATGAATAAGTAAAATGGGTAGATTGGCCGGAAGTTCATCGGCCCATTGCAGGGCACTACGGGCACGCATTTGTGCCTCACCATCGGTGGCAAAATTAGGAATATAACGACTGGCCGGATGGTGCTCAGCACCCCAATCGTCGACCCACGCATTCAAGTCGCTAATCGTCACTGCAGAAGCAATGGCTTTGAAGGTGTTCGGTTGTGCTTTGGCGGCGAGGAAACTCATCATTGAGCCACGTACGCGGCCGAGCAGGCCAATACGCTGCTCGTCAATGTCGGCAATTTGGGCGGCAACACTCGGCAAAGCTAAAACGTCTAACACGTCAGCGCCACCATATTCGTCGGTGCCATTGGGCATTTGCGGGAACACGCCACCACCGCCACGATACTGACTACCAATGACCATAAAACCGGCTTCGGCCAGCGGCCGCAGTTCGTTCACGAGCTGATCAAAATTCACGGCGCCCGTCGGTCCGTGACCTGCACGATTATAAATAATGACTGGCAGAGGGCCTTCAATGTTGCGTGGAATGAGGGCAAAGCCACCAACATAAACGCCGTCATGCTGATAAACAATCCAGCGACAATTAATGTCGCGCCGCATAGCATTGAACGTCTCTTCGCTTAAACGCTGCTGAAATTGCTCTGCGGTTCGCCCTGGATTGCGTTGCAAGAACTGGGCTTGCATGGCGGCATAGCTGTCATTCGGTGCTGTATAACAGGTTGCATTGTACTCGACGGAAGCTGCCTGAGCATGAGCATTGGCAAACACAGCAATTATGGCGCAAAGCGCATAAATAGTTCGCAACATGGGCGTCCTGTAACAGATTATGAGATACAAAAAGATTTAGGGCTGCGCCCAAAGGAGCAGCTTAACATGCTCAGGCAGTCGCTGCGACATACGGTTTTGTGCGAGTGCAGCGACTTACAAGAAATTTGCTTACTGACTACCGTTGTTAGACTCGGCAGGGATATTCCGCTCGACCTCTTTCATCGGCGGATTGACCCAAATCACACGGTTACTGCCGGCGGCAGCTGACCGCTCAACTTGGTTGACCTTGTCCCAATCAATTTCGGACTTTGCTGCGGTTTGATAACCTCCGGTGCTAGTGCATCCTGCGAGCATCAGAAGCGCGAAACCTCCAATTACACATGCTTTCATAAACACCTCCGCATCAATTTTACGATGCACCAATAACTATAGATCAAAATGGCGCTGTTTGCTTTGTAGGCAAATTCATGGTTGCGGACGGTAGGGGATTGGGTTATAACAATTATCATGTACAAAAAATGACTCATTTAGAAAGTCATTATATTTCAGAGGGATATTGAGAAAGTGCTGATGTGCAGGGCAGTGGAAATGCACGTTCGGCAAATGTCCCGCCAGCAAACAAGGAGTTGTTTTAATGCTTAACTACCTAAGTCGAACGTTGCTAATTTCAACGCTTGCCCTCACGTCATTTTCGCTCGCGGCTAATGAAGTTCCCCCATGGCAGCCTGCCAGCCCTCAAGATTACAACGTCGCCGAGCAGTTTTTCCTGCAGCATGACTGTAGGCTCATTTTTCCAGCGGTTTACTTTTACGACCCGCAAAATGAAACTTGGCTAAGTTCAACCGCTGCCACTGAAAAATTCCCTGACGCTGCGCCGCTTATTCGAGAAAATAACTGCCAAGAGAATATCCCTCGTACGACTGTTGCCGAAACCTTCCAAATCACCATCGATGACAACGCTGAGTTTATTGTCCTTTTCGTTGGACCGCTTGAAGGGATGCTCGGGGTGATGTATCCACCGGGCTCGCCGCAACGCACAGAATTAGATCAGCAATTAGAGTCCCTCGACAGTTATGCACATTACCCGCGCTTTTGGGTCACGCCCCCGATGACAGGTGTCCGTCCCCAATAAACTGAAGAGAAGTCGCAGTGATGCTAGAGATTCCAAGAAAATCGAGTACCTTACAACGGTTACTTTGGCCGACCCTGATTGGTTTAGGTGTGTTTCTCGCCCTCTTTTTTATGTTGAGAGCGTGGCAAGCATTGACCGGAGGGGCGCCACAAAGTGTGGCGACTGCACAGGTCGAAATGGGCGATGTGACTGCGGCCGTGGCGGGACGGGGTATTTTGCTGCCGCGGCAAAGTTATAGTGTGATGGCGGAAGTTGATGGTGTGATTCAGCAACTCGAGTTGTATCCGGGAACGCGTGTGCAGTCGAGCGATATTATTCTGACGATGCGTAACCCGCTCCTCGAGCGCGAACGTGAGCGTGCGGAACTCGCTGTTCTGGAAGCGACCGCAGCCATGCAGTCAGGGCAGGCACGGCTCGATCGAGAGAGTATTTCACTGGAAAACGAGATTGCGCTTTTGGAAGCAGATATCCGTTTTGCCAAGCAAGAACTTGAAACCCTACAAACCCTGCTGGAACAGCAAATCCTTGCGCGTTTAGACTATTTGCAGGCACAAATTAATTTAGAAAAATCACAGCTGAGATTCGAACTTGCGCGGCGTAACATGGAGGCGTACGAGCAATCACGGCGTGCCGACGCAAGGGCATATGAATACCGTCTCGAGGAAGCGCAAAAACACTTAGCGATGATCGAGCAAGATATTCGTTACCTGCAAGTGCGCGCCGAAAGCGAAGGGATTTTGAATGAGCTGAGTGAACAAATCGAAGTCGGTAAACCGATTCGGCGGGGCGATATTATTGCTCAGATTACTAATCCCGATAGCTTATACGCGGACGTATTGATTGCGGCTAGTGCAGCAAATCGTGTTGTCCCAGGCCATAAGGTTGAAGTGCAAGTTCGTCAACAACAGGTGATCGGCGAAGTCATTCGCGTCCATCCGAGTATTCAACATGGTCAGGTGCGGGTTGAAGTACTCTTACCTGAACAATTACCGGCTGAAGCACGTGCGAATCTCGATGTTCAAGCGCGTATTATCACAGCTGAGTCGCACCATACGATGCGCGTAAATACACCGCTTGGACTTACCGAACAAAGCTACAGTGGTCACGTGTTTGTCGAACAAAACAATGGCTTTGTCCGTCGCGACGTCCAATTTGGGGTAATAGGTAGTGACTTTACCGAAATTCTTGAAGGGCTGCGGGTGGGTGAGCGTATTTTACTCGATGTACCAAGCCGTTTGCGTCACCAGGAGTTCATTGAATGGAAGGAGCTAACGCGTGACTGAGTTGATTCGCTTAGAGAAATTGCAGCGCACATTTGCGCAAGGTGAAACGGAGCTACCGGTACTCAAAGACTTGTCGCTAACCATTCAAGATGGTGAGAGCTTGGCCATTGTTGGCCCATCGGGCAGCGGTAAATCCACCTTGCTGTCTATCCTCGGCTTGCTTGATGACGCCACGGGCGGACACTACTGGCTGCGTGGTGAAGACGTGAATCAGCTTACCCGTCAGCAAAAAAGCTTTGTGCGTAATCGGCATTTGGGTTGGATCTTCCAGAACTTTAACTTAATTGGCGATATGACGGCACTGGAGAATGTTGTGCTACCGATGCGTTATAACAGCGATATTCCGAGCAGTGACTATCAGTCGCGTGCCGAAGCGCTGCTACAACGTGTCGGCTTAGGTCATAAATTGAACGCATTACCTTCTGAATTATCCGGCGGCCAACAACAACGCGTGGCCATCGCTCGCGCCCTAGTCAATAAACCGAGTTTATTGCTTGCCGATGAACCGACAGGTAACTTGGACTCTGGCAGTGGTCAAAGTATCGTTGATTTGTTGCTGGAACTATCCACAGAAGGTGCAACGGTCATCCTCGTCACACACAACCCAGACGTGGCTCAACAGTGTCAGCGAACAATTCATTTGGTCGATGGTGTGATTACTAATGCGAGCCAATAACCCACAATTTTTTCTGACCATGGAGTGGCGGACTTGGCTGGGACAACGCGGCAAGCTGCTGTTTTTACTCGTTGGTTTCGCCCTCATGTGCGCATTGCTAGCACTGTTGCTAAGGCTGGGTGACAAACTCTTCCATGAGCCGCCGGCTTGGGCGAATCCGGGGAGTCATGTCTACACATTCGCACGCGAGCATGCGGATGGTCGTCTGTCGCCAATTCCGAAAATTGCACTTGAACGCATACAAGAAGCCCCCGGTATTCGTGGCCAAACATCCTTTGTGCAGCGAACCATGACGGTTAACTTTCTGGGCCTGCCGGAGGAAGAATTACAAACCCTATTCATTGCCGATAATTTCGCTGCGTTGCTCGGTATCGAAGCGCTGGGCCAGCACCAGCAGGAAGGGGCATGGGTAAGCGCACGTTATTTTCAGGACGTACTGCAAGGTGACGAACAGCGCTTGAACAGCTCGCTGCAACATCGTCGTATCCCGCGCCAAATTCCAATTTTAGGGGTGTTACCCGCAGAGCTTAATCGCATAGGTGGTATTCAACCAGACATTTGGCTCAGTCAACATTACCTTAGCTACCTGACACCTTTCGTCGCCGAATCCACGACGGCCGTTGAACGTTTTCTGCTCGCAGCGCCAGATCATTACGGTCTACTTGTCGCCGATCAGCCGATGTCTGTGGTTGGCTTGAATGAGTACATTGGCCAGCAAGATCTCTCGGTACCGGGAATGAACATGGCCAGTGACGGCTCACAGTTTGTGATTTACCGTGGAATTAATCTCGATCCACCAGCCAAACAGCGTTTGTTGCAGCAATGGCAACTGCTGCTCGTTGTTATTGTGGCGTTTGTCGTGGTTTTAGCATTGAATACCTTTAGTATGTTTACCAGCCGACTCATTCAACAAGCCAATAGTTATCGGATTCAGCGTGTGCTCGGTGCCAATGTTCCGCACCTGATTGTCGGGCCGCTGCTCGCCAGTGCGATTATGATCTTGGTCGTTGCGTTGCTTTCTTTATTGTTCCTTGCCGGCCTAAATAGTTTCGTGTCAGTGCAAAGCGCTTATTTAGAAAGTGTTGGTAATACGCGCTTAGCTATTCATTTTGGCCAGTGGTTGGCAGCACTTGGCTTGGTTGCATTGTTGCTGATTGGTTGCGCTTGTTTGCCCGTATTGCGCTTTAGCCGCCAACCACTATTTGGGCGTCAGACCGGCGAGAGCCGCAGCAAAGGTCAAAAGTGGCTGGCGCAAACGAATCTTGCCAGTCAACTGGTCATCGCACTCATCGCTATTTCGTTTTTAAGTACCTTGGGATATCAACAGTGGCGACTGTTCCAAAGTTATGAATTAAACAGTTCCATCCAAACCTTTTCGGTACGCCAACTGAGTACAGGGTTTGATTTGACGGCAATATCCACGGGTAACCTTGCGCAGTTGGTGGCAGACGACGTGGCTTTCGAGCTGAGTGAGTTTACCAGTCATTTCACCAATGAGCTGAATGACGACCGCCTAGCAGAGGCCGTTGCTGTGCAGCAGCGTATTGTTAGTGGTAATTATTTCAATAAGCTTGGTGTGCCTTTAATCGAGGGTGAAACGGACTGGCAGCAAGGGTTGGTGATTAACCAAACTTTGGCACGCCTGCTGCGCTACAACACATCGACGCCTTTAATTGGTAGTTCATTAAATTTGGGGATGCTCGGTTCTATACCGATTGTTGGGATCGTCGCTGATCTGCCGCATCAAGGGTTTAGCCAGACGTCTACTCCGGCGTTTTACCTGCATTTCACTTCTGCAGGGTTATTCACGCAAAGTGCAAGACAACTTGAGCTTTATTATCATGCAGCCGATGCGGCACGGATCCGGCCAGCTTTGCAGGTCTGGTTCGAGGACACGACTATGCAGCCGCATTTTTCAACCGAGCGGCATCTTGCCAGTGTCGTGGCCGAACGTGACCGCACAAGTCGAGCGCTCTTGCTGTTTTGCGCAGTGATGATTGCCTTAGTGGTAAGCCTCGTGTTTACCAGCTTGCGTTACCAGATTCGCAATCGTATGGTATTAGAACGTCAAGAGTATGGCGTTATGATGGCTCTCGGCGCTCCAGATTGGCGACTATTCCTCAGAGCAGCCGCACAAGCTTTATTCGCGTTAGCCGTAGCAATCCCATTTGGTTTAATATTGCTCAGTTGGCTTCTTCAGGATACGGGCTGGTTGTCTGCGTTTGAACTAACCTTCTCAGCACCATTGTTTATGTTTGGCCTAATGTTGTTGTGCTTACTCACGTTCGTCGCCGCACAACTACCGGTGTGGCAACTCACACGACAACCGATATTTTCATTGCTGCGGACGTATTAAATCGTAGTCTTAAAGTTATCCAGCTAAGGAATTTTTTTGAAAAAATCAGGACTAGTATTCATCATTATTTTGAGTTTGGTGGTCGGCGTTTATGTTTTGTCTAACGTGGATGAAGACGAGCGATCCTCGCCTGTACCATTGAATAACTCGATTCAAACGAATGGCTCAATGAATGAAGGCGATTCACAAGGGTTAAATACGGGTTCAATGGCAAATAACGAAACAATTGGTCGTGATCAGCAGTTGATTACAGCACCAGATAGCGACCTTATCCAATCGTTCTCTCGAAACAATGAGGCTTTTAAAGCAGAAAAATATGACTCGCTTATACATTCAGCGGATTTTATGTCTAAAGCATACGAGTTTATGAGCGCTGATACGACAAGCGAAAGCGTTAATAACCAAATGTACCTATATAACAGCTTTCGTGAATCGATCGCGACGACTCCAGAATTCTCAAGTTTGTCTCTGGAAATGGCAGAGTGTGATGTTGATCTGTGTTTGGTCTCTGTATCAGGCGTAGAGCAACTATCAGACGATGACAGAATGCAGTTACAACGTGAAATGCTTTTTAATAGACAAGGACTGTCGAAAGTCGCGGCACAGGGTGTCGGCGGAACGTTTGGAGTATTTGAAGACGATGATGGACGGACCTACTTTCGAATAATATACGTGACCAATTCTAGATTCTCAGGAGTTAATTAAAAGAACTCCTTCGAACGAGCGCTGGATGACTACTGCAATCCACTAAAATAGCCTCTCTACTAGCCCTGTCAGCGATCGCTGAAATCGATGGTCGATAGGCGTGCTTTGTCGCCGACTCAGGTAGACTACATTTTTTTGCGACATCGGCGGGTGTGCAGTGAATAAGTCGCAAATCATCATCCACATCATTGGAGGTTTACTAATTGTAAACTTATGTCGGCCCTGATATAGTTTACCTATAGTAAACGGAGTTAAGGATGCACGTTATTTCACGAAAGCCATTTGCTGATGCAATTAAAAAATTTCCGAACCATGCAGTAGCAATCGAGTGTACATACAATGTTCTAAGGCGCGGTCATTTTAAAAGTCCGACGGAACTCAAATCTGTATTTAGTTCGTTGGATAACTTTAAGTACAAGGATAAGTGGTGGATTATTGACATAGGTGGCAATAATTTGAGGTTACTTGCCTTTATCGAATTTAGACACAACCGGATTTACGTAAAACATATCCTTACCCACAGTGAGTACGATGCGCTTTGTAAAAAGTATCGAAAATAGGAGGCTTAAATGTTAGTTGTCGCCGAAGTATCCAAGCTGGCCAAGACAATTATGGCGAATGTGCCGCTACTGGCTGGAATTAGCAACGATAAAGAGTATGAGGAGGCGCTTGAGCTAGTCGAGGATCTCTTGGATAACTATGATGCTAACCTTGTCGTGATTGAAGCGCTAAGCAATGTTATTGAGCGCTATGAGGACGAGTCTCTCAGATTTGAGACATTTAACCTCCGGCAGGCAGGGCTAGACCCAGCTGTCGAAACGCTGAAAGTCTTAATGGACCAAAATGGTCTGAACACCACTGATTTTGAAAACGAAATCGGTAAAAAGAGCATGGTTTCACAAGTGTTAACGGGTAAGAAGAATCTGACCAGAGCTCACATCACCAAGCTGGCTGAGCGCTTTGGCGTAGCACCGGCAATATTTTTCTAAATTGAAATAATAATACGCTACTTCCGTCCTCGAAAATCTACGTTTCTTGCAGGACAACACGATGCCCCGGTTACTAACTCTGTCAGCGATCGCTGAAATCCATGGTCGATAGGCGTGCTTTGTCGCCGACTCAGGTAGACTGTTTGTTTTGCAGGATGCAGAGAGGTTGCGATGGGATTAGCAGTGGTGCGGACGCGAGCGCAGTTAGGGATGGAAGCGCCGGCGGTGCGGGTTGAAGTAAATGTGGGTAAACGCGGCGTGCCAACCTTTCAGATTATTGGCATGCCAGAGACGACGGTACGCGAAGCGCGTGATCGGGTAAAAACTGCGATTCTCAACAGTGAATTTGACTTTCCGATCGCCAAAATTGTAGTTAATTTATCGCCCGCCGAGTTGCCGAAGCAGGGTGCACGATTTGATTTAGCAATCGCTCTTGGCATTTTGGTTGCCAGCGAGCAACTCGATGACCAACAGTTGGACGAACTAGAAGTCTATGGCGAACTTGCGCTCGATGGGGCGGTACGCAATATGAGCGGTGCGTTACCGTCTTTGCTTGCCTGTCAACAAGCAGGACGACGCGCACTGATTCCCAAGGGTAATGAGTCTGAAGCGGGTTTGCTTCGCCAACCGGTCGCTTACACCGTGCCTTCTTTAAAGGTTGCTGCCGAGCACTTAGGTGGACAACGTCGGTTGGATGTTGTCCAGCCCACCAAGCTAGCGGTCGCCCCAGTGTTAACGGGTGATATTGCCGACGTGCATGGTCAAGAGCAAGCGAAGCGGGCACTGCTACTTGCCGCGGCGGGCGGGCATCATGTTTTGTTTGTTGGACCACCGGGGACGGGCAAAACGATGTTGGCACAGCGTTTACTCGGTTTGATGCCGCCGCTTGAGGAGGCTGCGGCACTTGAAGTTGCGGCTATCGAGTCATTGGCGGGTATTCCTTTTTCCCCCGAACGTTGGCGTCAGCGCCCCTTCCGTGCTCCTCATCATTCTTGTTCTGCTGCAGCATTGGTGGGTGGTGGTTCGATCCCAAAACCTGGTGAAGTGACGCGCGCGAACCATGGGATTCTATTTTTAGACGAATTAACCGAAACACCTCGACATGTGCTAGATACTTTACGTGAGCCGCTTGAGTCAGGCACAGTTTGTATCAGCCGTGCGCAACAGCAAACCACTTTCCCCGCACGCTTTCAGCTTATTTGTGCATTGAATCCATCACCTTGCGGCACCTTCAATGGCGATATTCGCAGCTCGCGATCGACGCCGGATCAAATCTTAAAGTATTTAAGTAAAGTGTCAGGCCCATTTCTTGACCGCATTGATCTGCAAGTCGATGTGCCACGGCAGCCGGATGCGCTGCGCGATGCACACCAGCAAACTAAATCAGCAAAAATGGCTTCCCAATCACTACAGGAAAAGGTTGTGGCTGCACAACAACGGCAACTCGAGCGGCAAGGATGTTTAAATCGGAATTTGTCCGTTCGCCTCCTGACCGAGGTCGCGGTTCTCAGTGACGAGGACCATGAGTTTTTGGTCTCGGCGATGGAGCGCTTGCAGCTTTCGCATCGCGCTTTTCACCGCACTCTGCGCCTGGCACGCACCATCGCAGACCTCAGCGGCGAAGAAAGGTTACGGCGGGAACATTTGCTTGAAGCCCTCAGCTACCGAGCACTTGATAATCTACTGACACAGCTGCGGGATTTGTGATCTCATTAGAGCCGAACTTTGACCTTCTGCTGCCAATAAAGCAAGATAAGCGGCAAGAGGGCCAACTTCATGGCCATTTCATGCAGCAACATGAATGAAATTCATTTTGTGGAAGACTTACATGAGGGAGATTCATGTCAAAACAGCAGCGCATTTTGTGGGTGAGCATTTCGATTCTATTGCTCACGATTCCGGTTTGGTTTGACGCCGTAACGTTACCCGGTGATTTTGTCTATGTTTGGCGCTGGACCGACAGCCAGATCATCTATGAAAGCTTGATCACGGTGATGTTTCTTGTGGCTGCGATTGTCGCTTACGGACTCTTGCGCAAAGCGGTAGGCGAATTTGCCCAATGGAAGATCTTGCGTATTGGCGTGGCGATCTGGATCGGCATGATCGCGATTCTGGTGCTGTTTAGCTTGGCAATGTATTACGCAGGTAATCAGTCGACCTTGGCAGACTACGACGGTGAAGGCTATAACGTCGTTGCCATGGGCTCGGGCATTGCTGAAGATACCGAAGAAGGTCAAGCAGCCAGCGGGCAAATCTTTGTGGTCATGAGTTGTGACTATCGTGGCCTGTATAAACGTGTCATTCACATCGACCGTTTTGTCGGTGCCGATGATGTCTCATTGCGCCGCGATGGTGAGTACTTACTCGCAAGTTACACTCTACATGGCCGCGAGCTGCGTGAGCAGAGTTATGACCTTGAGGCACTGTATCAACAGTGCCTCACCGGTGAATCACCACGACCTTTCGAGTAAGTTCGACTTATTCGTCGATGTCATGGGCCAGGAAACCGCCTGATTGGCGCTGCCAGAGTTTGGCATACAGACCATTGAGGGCGATGAGCTCGTCGTGGCTGCCTTGTTCAATTACCTGACCTTGGTCCATGACGATCAAACGATCCATTTCGGCAATCGTCGATAAACGATGAGCTATCGCAATCACGGTTTTACCTTCCATCAAGTTATATAAGTTTTCTTGAATGGCGGTTTCAACTTCACTGTCGAGTGCTGACGTTGCTTCGTCGAGGATGAGGATCGGTGCGTCTTTTAACATGACCCGGGCAATTGCGATGCGTTGACGCTGGCCACCGGAAAGTTTGACGCCCCGTTCACCAACATGGGCGTCATAGCCGGTGCGGCCTTGATGGTCGTTTAAATCGCCTATAAAGTCAGCGGCATGGGCGCGTTCTGCGGCACGCTTTAATTCGGCTTCGGTTGCTTGCGGGCGACCGTAGAGAATGTTGTCACGCACCGAACGGTGCAGCAGCGAGGTGTCTTGGGTGACCATGCCGATATGCGCGCGCAAACTATCTTGCTGCACGGCAGCGATGTTTTGGCCGTCGATGCGAATTTCACCTTCCTGAATGTCATAGAAGCGGAGTAACAAATTGACTAATGTCGATTTGCCGGCTCCTGAACGACCGACAATTCCTACTTTCTCACCCGCACCAATGGTCAAATTGAGGTTTTCAATCACGCGCGCTGGGCGGAAACTAGCGCCCTGCGGTTTTTCTTCTGCGCTAGAGTCGTTTGCTTCGTCTCGTTCACCAGCGACGGCACCGTAATAAAAACTGACATTACGGAACTCTATTTCGCCGCGCTTCACTTCAAGGGCAGGTGCATTCGGCTGATCTTCCACGGTTCGCGACACCGCGATGGAATTAATGCCGTCTTGCACGGTACCGATGGCTTCAAACAATTGGGTTAACTGCCACATGACCATTTGGGACATGCCGAATAAACGCAACACCAAGCCAATCACCACGGCGATCGCGCCTAATGATACCGCATCATTGATCCATAGGCTGATGGCCAATGCTGCTGAGGCAAAAAGCAACAAACAGTTAATAATATAAAGAAAGCCGTAGAGCAGCGTTACCAAGCGCATTTGCTTGTGTACGGTCACCAAAAAATCGTCCATGCCGTCGCGGGCAAATTTAATTTCTCTATCGCCATGAGAAAATAGCTTCACGGTTTGGATATTGGTGTAGCTGTCGACAATGCGGCCGGTCATAATCGAACGCGCGTCGGCTTGCGCTTGCGATATGCGACCTAAACGCGGCACGAAGTAATACAGTAACGCGGCATAGGCAATGACCCAACCTGCGAGCGGCAGCACGAGTCGAATATCGGCACTGCCGATAATAAAGAACATGGCAATAAAATAGACGCCAATGTAATTGACGACTTCAATGAAACTAATTACCACTTGGCGCACCGACAGAGCGGTTTGCATCAGTTTCGTTGCGACACGGCCGGGGAATTCGTCTTGGTAATAGCTCATCGACTGCTTCAGTAAGTAGCGATGCACTAACCAACGAATTCGCATGGGGTAATTGCCTAGCAAGGTTTGGTGCAGTATCAACGACTGGAACCAAACTAAGAGCGGCAAGCCAAAGAGTACCACAGCGCTCATAGCGACGAGCTTGAACCATTCGTTGGCTAGGAATTGGTCTCGTTCTTGCACTGACAGCCAGTCGACAATACTACCGAGAAAGCCAAACAACCAAACTTCCGTTATTGCCACCAGCGCCATTAAAATGGCAACGGCGATGAGATATTTTTCCGAGCCTTTGGTGAAGTGATAGCAAAAAGCAAAGAAGCCTTTAGGAGGCTGGCTGGGTTCGGCTGTAGGGAAAGGTGCTAAACGGTCTTCAAACCAACGAAACATGTGTGTGCCTCAACTTCCGACGACGGGCGGCAATAGCCACGGAAGAAATTTGCCGACAGCTTGTATGCAAACTGTCGGCAGGATCATTAGTACTGGTAGTGATCTTCCCAGCCCCATGGGAGAGGAGGGAAATCGTCCGCTGGCAACGGCGAGCTTAGGTCAACATCGACATGAAACTCACGGTTTTCACGTGACAAACGGTAACGCATCGTGTTCTCGTCTGGGAATGACAGCCACCACGTATTGGTAATTGATACCGTGGCGTCCAGCTCGGTAAACAGCTGTTTGCTATACTCGTCAGCTGGGAAAGCTTGCGCAGTCGGCGTGCCTGGGGTCACCGTAGAGCCACCGTACATGGTCATCGGATCGTGGCTACCGTCTTCTAAGCGATGGTCGTGTTTTAATTCAAGGCCACCTTGTGGAAGGCGAGTGATAATCCAAGTGCGTGAGTGGTTATCGCCAACATGCAATGGAATACGAATCCGGTTTTCGGTGCATTCACGAACTTCGATAACAATCCGGTTGTTCATCCACGTGGCATCGGTTTCTGGATTACCCGAGGTGACGCGACCTTCATAAGCGTTACCACAATGCGCGGCAATGGTATTAAAAAATACATCTTGCGGGTCTTCTGCAGCAGGCGTACAGGCAGCAAGCGCAGCTGCAGCACCAACGACAGCTAAGTGCAATTTGGTTAATCGCATCGATAGTTCCTCTTTGTTTTATAGTGTAACGAACCATTCTAACCGCAAAACGCCGTCGACAAAAGGTATGGCTTATGCCGGATTCGCATAGATACTCAGGCACGAGTCGAGTAGAATATGCGCAACTTTATATTTATTTAAGCGAAAGAGGCGAACACATGAAGGTTTTTGCAAATGCCCTGGAAATGATCGGCAACACACCCATGGTCCGAGTGAACCATCTCGACACCGGCCCGTGTGAGTTGTATTTGAAGTTAGAAACGCAAAACCCTGGCGCCTCAATTAAAGACCGCATCGCTGTTTCGATGATTGCCGCCGCTGAAGCCGAAGGCAAAATCAAGCCAGGCGACACCCTTATTGAAGCAACCGCAGGAAATACTGGTTTGGGCTTGGCGCTCGTGGCGGCGCAAAAAGGTTATAAGTTGATTATTGTTCTGCCGGACAAAATGAGCCGGGAGAAGCTGTATAACTTGCGTGCTTTAGGTGCGGAAGTGATTGAAACACGCTCAGACGTGCAAAAAGGCCACCCTGAGTATTATCAGGACATGGCCGAGCGTATTTCGAAAGAGCGTGGTGCATTTTATATCAATCAGTTTGAAAACCCAGCTAACGTGAAAGCGCACTACGAAACGACTGCGCCAGAAATGTGGCAGCAAATGGAAGGTAAGCTGGATGCGTTTGTGTGTGGGGTTGGCTCAGGCGGCACCTTGACCGGTGTTGGCCGTTATTTGCGCGAGCAAAACCCAAATGTGGACTTAGTTCTTGCCGACCCAGACGGGTCAATTTTGGCACCGTTGATCAACGAAGGTAAAGAAGTTGAAGCGGGTAGCTGGCGCATTGAGGGCATTGGCGAAGACTTTATTCCGGTTATTTGCGACATCGCGTTGGCAGGCAAAGCGTATAGCATTAGCGACAAAGAGTCGTTTGCCGTGGCGCGAGAAGTATTGCTAAAAGAGGGCATTATGGTTGGTTCCTCAAGCGGTACCCTCATTGCTGCCGCGCTGCGTTACTGCCGTGAACAAACTGAACCGAAGCGGGTCGTTACTCTCGCTTGCGACACCGGTTGTCGCTACCTTTCGAAGTTTTTCAATGACGAGTGGCTTGCTGCTCAAGATTTAGATTAAGAGGTGGATAACATGCGTAATACCGACCATTTAGGTTTTGCAACCCGGACCATTCACGGTGGTCAGGAGCCGGAGCCAACAACCGGCGCGGTCATGCCACCGATTGTGACCAGCTCGACCTATATTCAGTCAAGCCCAGGTGTGCATGCGGGTTTTGAATATTCGCGTTCACAGAACCCAACCCGGTTCGCGTGGGAGCGTGCGGTGGCCAATTTAGAAAGTGGCACACGGGGCTATGCATTTGCCTCAGGCATGGCGGCAACCTCGACCATTCTTGAATTGCTCGATAGCGGCGACCACGTGGTTGCCATGGACGACTTGTACGGTGGTAGTTTCCGTTTGTTCGACAAAGTTCGTGGTCGTTCAGCAGGTTTGCACTTTAGCTATGTTGATTTAACCGACTTAGCGGCATTAAAAGCTTCGTTCACCCCGAAAACCCGGATGTTGTGGGTGGAAACGCCAAGCAACCCGATGCTGAAATTAGTCGATATTAAAGCGGTTGTTGCCTGTGCGCGTGCACACAACCCCGACATGATTGTGGTGGTCGACAACACGTTTGCAACGCCTTATAACCAGCGGCCACTGGAAATGGGTGTGGACATTGTGATGCACTCGGCGACGAAATATTTGAATGGCCATTCGGATATGGTCGGTGGTATCGCTGTGGTTGGCGAGCGCGAAGATCTGCAAGAACAAATGGCGTTTTTACAGAACTCAATTGGTGCGGTAGCGGGTCCATTCGACTCGTATCTTGCGCTCCGTGGCGTGAAGACTTTAGCGTTGCGAATGAAGCACCATAACGAGGCAGCACTGGAAATCGCCAAATGGCTGGAAGCGCATCCGCGTGTGCGTCAGGTCATTCACCCAGGTCTTGAAAGTCACCCGCAACACGAGTTAGCGAAAGCACAAATGAGTGGTTTCGGTGGCATGATTTCGATTTTCCTCGATGGCGACTTAGAGTCAGCACGTCGCTTCCTTGAGGCCGTGGAAATTTTTGCGTTGGCTGAATCTTTAGGTGGCGTGGAAAGCTTAATCGAGCACCCAGCGATTATGACCCATGCCTCGATTCCGGCAGAAAACCGTCAGAAATTGGGTATTCATGACAATTTCGTTCGCATTTCTGTGGGTATCGAAGACACCCAAGACTTAATTAACGACCTGCAACAAGCGTTGGAGAAAATGTAATGGCGATCCCTCCGTTTCATCTCGCAATTCCAGTGGACGACTTAGCGAAAGCGCGGGCGTTTTATGGTGAGTTGCTCGGTTGTGCAGAGGGTCGCAGTAGTGACCATTGGATTGACTGGAATTTTTACGGTCACCAACTGGTCACTCATGTTGCGCCAGAGCGTTTGCTGCCGCCGGTGACTAATCCGGTGGACGGTCATGACGTTCCGGTGCCGCATTTTGGTGCGGTCTTAGACATGGACAGTTGGCAGGCATTAGCCGACAAGGTGCGTGCTGCGGGTATCGATTTTGTGATCGAGCCCTACGTGCGTTTTCAAGGACAGCCAGGTGAACAAGCCACCATGTTCTTTTATGACCCCGCAGGTAATGCGCTAGAATTCAAAGCCTTTGCGGATCTGGCCAATCTATTTGCCAAATAATTATTCTCGGCAAGTGGCGTTGTGATATCAGGGCGAATGTCGCAGTTTAAATAACCCGACATTCGCCTTTTGCTGCGTCCATGACTAAACAGGAATGCGCCGGTACAATCAGCAGCAAATCGCCCAACTTCAGTTCTTTCATCATGGCGTCGGGTACTTTAACCTTGCCATGCTCTTGCGACAACCCGCGTAATTCTGCTCCGATAACGGGACCAGCCCAGCCGCTTGCGGTCATGTGCATGACTTGGCCATAGCAAGGTTTACCGTCGATGGTGACAAAGTCTTTGCTAAAGTGCACAGCACCACCATGAATGACGACTTCACCACGCTCTGGATATCGCGCGATCACTGGGCAAGCGACGGCCAACGCGATGTCTTGCCAGTCACAAGCGCCAATGCGCTGCATCATCAGATCATAAAATACATAATTACCGGGGCGAATTTCGTCAGCGCCAGGAAATTCACTCATGCGACTGCAGGTTGGTGTGTCACCAACACTGATGCGCAGCTGCTCACGAGGAAACTGCAGACGTTCCACAAGTTCCGCAAGGCGGCTTAAACTTTCGTTGTGAACCTGGGCAATACCACTGTCACCGCGCATTTGATAACTATTCCCTGCATGCAATAACAAACCGACTTGGCGCACGGACGTTAACCCTGAAGCTTGCTGTAACAACGCATCAATGCGTTCGTGCTGGCGCCAGGAAATGCCGGTGCGACCATAACCAGCGTCAACTTCAACATAGACATCGACCGGATGCTGCAGACTGCGAAGCGTTTTTAAAGCATCGTCATGTTCAATGGTTAGCCCGAGCTTTACCTCCTGAGCTAAGCGATTGTAAGCAGGCAGCTGGCGCGGGTTTAAAGGAATCGCAATGAGAATGTCCTGCCAGCCAGCGTCAGCAAATGTCCGCGCCATCGGCACCGACGACACTGCAATCGGGGTGTCAGCCGGAGTCCCAAACCAACGTCCGACCGTGACCGACTGATGCGTTTTAAAATGCGGCCGCAAGGCGACATGGGCGTGCGCAGCCTTAGCGCGCATACGTTCGATATTGCGTTTGCTCTTCTGGCTGTCAACAAGCACTTCGGGGCCGCTAATGGTATTCCAGTTGACCGTTTTTGTTGCCATAACTACCTCTCATTCGCTTCGATTTTAAGCCGTTGTACAGGCCACGGCAGTTGATCGACTGCGACATTGCCACCGCTGAGAATTAAGCCAAGTCGTTGACCGTGAAAGCGTTCGCGATACTTACACACGGCAGCAAAAACGGTGGCTGAGGAAGGTTCAACGACAAGATGCAGGTGTTGCCAAATGAATCGCATGGCGTCGACAACTTCTTGTTCGCTGACCACAAGGATATCGTTCACGCGCTCTTGAATCACCGCAAACGTATGCTCACCTAAGCTGGTTAATAGCCCATCACAGATACTGCGCGGCGGCATTGCTGGCTGAATTCTACCGCTTTGCAAGGACGCTGCGCCGTCGCTCGCCAATTCAGGCTCGACGCCATACACCGCAATACCTTGGCTATGTGCAACCATGGCGCTACCCGACAGCAGACCGCCTCCGCCTAAGGGTGTGAGCAACACGTCTAAATCCGGCTCAACTTTAAGTAGCTCCAGCGCTGCAGTCCCTTGACCAGCGATAATATAGGGATGGTCATAAGGCGGAATGAACAGCAGGCCACTTTCCTCGCGCCACTGCTGCACGATGGCTTCGCGAGCCGCCATACCGGGTTCAATTTCAGTAATTAGCGCACCAGAACGAGCAATGTTTTGTTTTTTGACAGCGGGAGCATTGTTCGGTACGGCTACCCGTACGGCAAT
Source organism: Aliidiomarina haloalkalitolerans (assembly GCF_003987315.1). Classification (GTDB taxonomy): domain Bacteria; phylum Pseudomonadota; class Gammaproteobacteria; order Enterobacterales; family Alteromonadaceae; genus Aliidiomarina; species Aliidiomarina haloalkalitolerans. Next base: position 93,396 of record NZ_PIPI01000002.1, on the reverse strand, counting down.
ACCGAGTTCACGACCGGCGGCCGCTAGTGCAGCACCATGATTGCCGGAAGAAACGGTAAACACGCCGTGGGCACGCTCTTCAGCAGTTAAATGCAGCAGCGCATGCATGGCACCACGGAATTTAAATGCACCGGTGCGCTGCAAGTTTTCACACTTAAAATGCAGTTCCGCGCCTGCAATTTCATTCAGCACCGGGCTGGTTAAAACCGGTGTTTGTACGATATAAGGCGCGATCAACTTATCGGCTCGCTGAATAAAAGCAAGATTCAGAGCGTCACTACCGGCGAGGTTTTGCCATCCCGTCACAATTAAAACTCCGCTTAACTGGCCGTAAAGTATGCTTGTAGAGTACAATAACATACTGTTAGCAGGCCAGTTTTGTTTAAGGAGCACACATGGACACGTTAACCGCTACGATTACGTTGCTGTTAATTATGAACCCACTCGGGAACCTGCCGATTTTTATTTCGGTATTGCGCCATGTGGACCCCAAGCGCCGTCGCAAAGTGCTCATTCGTGAATTACTCTTTGCCTTATTCTTCATGTTGCTATTTTTGTACCTTGGCAGTGCATTGCTTGATGCGTTAGGCCTGCGTCAAGAAGCGGTCACCATTGCCGGTGGTATTATTCTATTCATCATTGCGCTGCGATTAATTTTCCCTCAGCCAGGTGGCGTGTTGGGTTTACCTGCGGGTGACGAACCGTTTATTGTCCCGCTCGCTATTCCACTGATTTCTGGGCCTTCACTGCTCGCAACCTTGATACTTTTAGCGAGTCAGTCACCGGATCGGATGTTTGATTGGACGCTTGCAAGCGTATCTGCTTGGGCTATTTCGGCGACAATTCTATTGTTCAGTAATTTTGTATTGCGCGCTCTAGGTCAACGCGGTTTAAATGCGGTCGAGCGCCTCATGGGTCTTTTACTCGTCATGATTGCGGTGCAAATGTTCCTCGACGGTATCGTTGCCTACATTGAACAAACGGGGCTTCTCAATGGCTAGAAAAACAACCTTCCAGCGTATCCGCGCATTAGATTATCGCCAACAAGCAGCACTGGCGGCCTATTTGTGTGAGCGGATGCTGCCGAACTACGATCGCTTTGTCGAAAGCGCCGATTTTGGTGATAGCAAAGTGTTACGCGGCGCCTTAAATGCCGCATGGGACAAGCTAGCAGTGAATAAAGGTAGTGACTGGCAACGCTGGCAAGACAAGCTGGAAGAAGTCACGCCAAACGAGCAGAACTTCGATGTTCTGGGCATGTACCCGGCGATTGCCGCCTGCACAGCCTTGAGTTCTTTACTGCAAGGTTTAGAGGATCGCGAGCCCGGTCCATGCCTCGATGTAGCTAAAATTTCTCAAGGTTCAGTGGCTCATTACCTTGAGCTTGGCGAATTAGCGGAAATTGAAGACGCTGACGAGCGCGCTGCCCAAATTGAGCAACATCCGCTGATGGCATATGAAGTGGATATTCAACAAGCGATGATTGATTTTCTTGAAGAAATGGGTGACATCGACAAAGAAACGGTGCGCGAAATGCGCACCATAGCTCGAGAAGAAGGCATGTCTAACTTGGGTTTGTAGGCTTGCCGCCAAGTTGATTGCGTTTTTGCAATGCCATCAACCAACCAATCACACCGAACAAGAAAATGGCCAAGTATTCTTTACCGCTGACGGGCAGTCCTTTGTCTTTCAGCGGTTGATGAAACGCTGAGTAGAAGATAAATACTTGCAAGACATGCAGTAAACTCAGAATCATCAATAACAGGGCAAATAGAGCCACTTGGCTCTTGCCGTCGGCGAATACTAGGCCGCCAAGCAAGAACACCCAAATCGCCACAAAAATTACTTGGCCGATGACAATCACATACTTCATAGTTCTTCCTCTTCGATATACAGTCGGCTAAGCACTTGGCCAGCTAATTTCTCCCGGTGTAAGGTCCAATGCGCCGGCGCTGCGTAGTTTAAGTCTTTTTCGGTTTCAATATAGACGAAACTACCGGGTTTAGTTAACTGCCGTTCCTCAATAGTCTGTAAGCACGGTTGCAATAAATTCTGTCCGAATGGCGGATCAAGAAAAATTACGTCGTATTGAGCAGTGCCAGCTTGCAGAGCCTGTAGTGCGTCGGCAGTAATAACTAGGCTGTTTGGCTGTGCCTGTAATAACTCGAGGTTCGCTTGCAGTTGCTTCGCTGCTTGCGGCGACTTTTCGACAAACGTGACATGGCTAGCGCCGCGTGAAAGTGCCTCTAAACCTAAGCTGCCGGTGCCGGCAAAAGCGTCTAGGATGCGGGCTTGTTGGAGGTCGAACTGCAACCAATTGAACAGAGTTTCTTTTACTCGATCGGTTGTTGGTCGTAACCCAGGTAAATCGGCAACGGCCAATTTGCGTCCACGCCAACGACCGCCAATAATACGAATTTGTCCGCTTTTGCTGTTTGTTCGTGCGTTGGTTTTCTTCACGCGAGCCTTTTTAAGTCCAGTTGAAATCGTCGCTATTGTAGCTTGTTGTACGCCAAACTGTCATTTTTCTCTGCGTTTAACCGCTTGCTTAACGTACACATCAGAGTGCGCTCGTGCTAGTATATTTGCTCATCCGGATGAGTAAGAGAAGTAGTTGCACATGGCAAAGAAAGGTTCATTTTTTTCCTCTTTATTTGGTCGTAACAAACGCGACGAACAGCAAACCGAGACGCAGACCACTGACGAGTCGCTTGCAGCTGTGGAGCAAGAGCAGCTAGCTGAGAAAGAGCCTTCAGCTGAGAAAGAGCCTTCAGCTGAGAAAGAGCCTTCAGCTGAGAAAGAGCCTTCAGCTGAGACAGAGCCTTTAGCTGAGCAAGAGCCTTCAGCTCAGGAACAAGAGCCCTCAGCTCAAGAACAAGAGCCCTCAGAAGCTAACAAAGAGCCAGCTGCAGTTGATTTACCATCGGCAGCCGATGACGCCGCCACCGCAATGCAAGAGTCCGCAGCAACTGCCAAACGCCCAGAAAAGAAAAGCTGGTGGCAGCGCCTCCGGGAGGGCTTGCAGAAAACATCAAACTCACTTGGTTCTGGCTTGGCCAGCTTATTCGTGGGTAAAAAGATCGATGACGAACTGTTTGAAGATTTAGAAACGCATTTATTAATGGCGGATGTGGGTGTTGCGACGACTTCAAAGATTATTGAGGATTTAACCGAACATGCGTCACGACAAGAATTAAAAGACGCAGACTTACTCTACACCAAATTAAAGGACGACATGGCGGAGTTACTCGAGCCGGTCTCTCACCCTCTGACCATTGACAAAGGTAACGGCCCGTTTGTGATTTTGATGGTGGGCGTGAATGGGGTTGGTAAAACAACCACGATCGGCAAGCTTGCGCGGCAGTTCCAAAATGAAGGCAAATCGGTGATGCTTGCGGCCGGTGACACGTTCCGCGCAGCGGCGGTCGAGCAGCTGCAAGTGTGGGGCGAACGCAATAATATTCCAGTGGTTGCACAGCATACTGGCGCTGATAGTGCCTCGGTTATTTTTGATGCAGTTCAAGCTGCGAAAGCACGTAAAGTTGATGTCTTGATTGCCGACACAGCAGGGCGCTTGCAGAACAAGGCGAACTTAATGGAAGAGCTGAAGAAAATCACGCGAGTGATGAAAAAGCTCGATGAGAGCATGCCACACGAAGTGCTCTTGACCCTTGATGCCGGCACAGGTCAGAATGCTATTAGCCAAGCGAAATTATTTAATGAAGCGGTTGGGGTCACAGGTTTGGTGATGACAAAGCTGGACGGTACTGCCAAAGGTGGTGTGATTTTCGCGCTTGCGGACCAGTTTAAAATCCCAATTCGTTATATTGGTGTGGGCGAGTCACTGGAGGATTTGCGTCCATTTGTGGCGAGCGAATTTGTCGATGCCTTGTTTAATCAAAACGAAGCGAGTCACGCCAACACAAATTAATCTCAGAAAGGTGCGTTATAAAAGCGCGCCTCACTGCTAAAGCGCAATAACAACAAGAGGCCATGTCGCCAATGATCCGCTTTGAGCAAGTTAGTAAAACTTATCCCGGGGGCTTTCAAGCACTTAAAAAAGTGAGCTTTGAACTGCCACCCGGAGAGCTCGCATTTCTTACTGGCCACTCGGGTGCCGGTAAAAGTACCTTATTGCGTTTGGTCGCCTTGATGGAACGCCCATCATTGGGGCGCGTTCTGATCAATGGCCATGATTTAAATAAAATCAAAAGTCGACAAATTCCGTATTTGCGCCGCGACATCGGCATGATTTTTCAGGATCACCGCTTGCTCATGGACAAGACTGTTTTCGACAATGTCGCGTTGCCTTTATACATTGAAGGTTACACCCAGGCAGAAGCGAAAAAGCGTGTGCAGGCAGCACTCGACAAAGTAGGTTTGCGTGGGCATGAACGCAAATTTCCGATTATGCTGTCGGGTGGTGAACAGCAGCGTGTCGGTATCGCCCGCGCTATTGTGAATAAACCACCGTTGCTACTTGCCGACGAACCGACGGGTAATCTCGACCCCAAACTATCTTTGGAAATCATGCAGCTTTTCGAGTCGCTCCATCAAGTTGGTGTGTCGGTACTCATTGCAACGCATGACTTAGCCTTGGTCGCACGAATGCGCCATCGAAATCTGGTCCTAAAAGACGGTTTTATGATTGATGACGGTTTAGCCGGCAGTCACTTTGACCCGCTTGACGAGGAGTTTTCGTCATGGGATTAATTAGTGGTGGTTCTGGAAAAAAATCAAGCAGTGGTGCGCGCAGCGTCAAAATCTCGATTTGGCGGCGTATTGTGATGTTCTTTGTGACCAACTTACAGCAAGGTATTGGTAGTCTTGGCGAACTGAGTCGGACGCCATGGGCGTCACTGATGACGATTGCCGTCTTAGGATTGAGCTTGACGTTGCCCGCAACCTTATATGTTGTGGTTAAAAATGCCCAGCTTGCGACCGGCGAATGGGATCAGGCTGCAGAGATCAGTTTGTTTTTGCGGAAAGACTTACAAACTCAGGAATTGCAGTCGTTTCGTGAGCGCGTGCGATTAATGAACGAGGTCGAGTCGGTGCAGCTGATTGATCGCGAAACAGGCTTACGTGAATTCCGCGAGAGTTCGGGTTTCGGGAGTGCCATCGATTATTTGCAAACGAATCCATTACCGGATGTGTTGATTGTCGTGCCGGTTAGCGAGTTTCGGAGCTACGAGCGCGCACAGCGATTATTAACCGTGCTTGAACAAGAGCGCGAAGTTTCATCAGCACGGCTTGATTTGCAATGGCTGCAGCGCCTACAGGCCATTGTACGGGTGGTTGAAAACAGTTTAGCGGCATTGGCGATCCTGCTCTCGTTGGCTGTCGTATTGATTGTTGGTAACACCATTCGACTGGCGATTTTGAATCGTCGAGACGAAATTATGATTATGAAACTGGTTGGTGCAACGAACGCTTATATTCAACGGCCGTTTTTGTATACGGGCTTTTGGTATGGTGTGATTGGTGGCGTCATCGCCTGGATTAGCACCACATTGATGGTCTGGTGGATTAGCGCATCGGTGGCGCAACTGACCGCTTTATATGACAGTAGTTTTCGGCTTGCAGGTCTCGGCTTTAACGAGATGATGGTGCTTTGGTTAGTGGCAATCATTCTTGGTTTATTAGGCTCATGGATTGCAGTTCGTCGTCATGTGGCGGCTATTGAACCGACCTAAAAAAGGCCTGTCATCAATTCGTTACATTGTTAATGTATAAGTGGCTTGCAAGGGATATTTTCTTTGTTAGAATGAAGGACTGTTTGACGCACCGGAAGTGCTCTGGAGAGCACATTTTACGGAACTTTTTAGCCTTTTCGCGGTCTTAGTTTTAACTGCAAAATAGCAGGAAAAACAACAGACTAGAGCTGCTTTCTGTAGAATATATAGTCGGTTCGCTTGAAGTGAGGGAAGTAAATGACTGCACATTCTGAATCAATGGCCTTAATGGTTCCTCGTACGGGAAGCCTAGAAGCCTATATTTCATCGGTGAATAGCATCCCGATGCTCAGTGCAGAAGAAGAAAAATCACTGGCTGAGCGTTTGCAACAAAACGGCGATTTACAAGCTGCGAGACAGTTAATCATGTCGCATTTGCGCTTCGTGGTGCACGTCGCGCGCAGCTATCAAGGTTATGGCTTGCCGCAAGCTGACCTTATCCAAGAAGGCAATATTGGTTTGATGAAAGCGGTAAAACGCTTCGACCCAACCGTGGGTGTGCGCCTGGTATCGTTTGCGGTACATTGGATTAAAGCGGAGATTCACGAATATGTGTTGCGTAACTGGCGGATTGTGAAAGTTGCGACAACGAAAGCTCAGCGCAAATTGTTCTTTAATTTGCGTAAAGCGAAAAAGCGTCTTGGCTGGTTCACTCATGATGAAGTGAACACTGTTGCCCGCGAGCTTGGCGTGAGCAGCTCGGAAGTATTGGAAATGGAATCGCGCATGAGCGCGCACGACGCGGCGTTTGACGCGGGTGTCGATGACAATGACGACAACGAAACTGTATTTGCACCGTCTCAGTACTTAGAAGACAAGTCCTCAGACGTAGCCGCAACCGTTGAAGCAGAAGACTGGGAAGCGCAAGCAAACCGTCGACTAAGCCATGCTTTGGCAAGTCTAGACGAGCGTAGCCAAGCGATTATTCGGGCGCGCTGGCTTGACGATGGTAACAAAGCAACGTTACATGACTTAGCTGAAACGTTCCAAGTGTCTGCAGAGCGAATTCGTCAGCTTGAAGCGAATGCGATGAAAAAGCTTCGCAGCGCAATGCAGTAATCAGTCGCGCGACTCGTTTCAATCAATGATCAAGCCAGCCATCGTGCTGGCTTGTTTATTTCTCGCTGCCTTGCAGCATGTCTTAAGGATCGTTCATTTGCAGTGTCGAGTCGGTTGCGGTGCCTGTTGTATTGCACCATCAATTTCCAGCCCTATTCCGGGCATGCCCAATGGCAAGCCCGCTAATACGCGTTGCGTGCAGCTCGACGAGAATAATTTATGTCGGATTTTTGGTCAGCCAGAACGGCCAAAGGTCTGTGACGATTTTACTGCGCAAGAATATGTTTGTGGTGAGTCTCGTGAAGAAGCGCTGATTCTGTTAACCGGTCTTGAGCAAGCGACAGCAACAACGAAACGCTAAAGCGGTTCGCTAATGCTGTTAGCGCCGCATATACGGAGCAGGGTTAATCGGATTGCCTTCATGGCGGATTTCGAAATATAAGCTCGCTTCTCGTTGGCCGCCACTCTGCCCGGCAAGTGCAATCACCTCGCCAGACCGCACCGGCTCACCGACGTTCTTCAGCAGGGCTTGGTTGTAACCATACAAGCTCATGTAATGCTCACCATGGTCGATGACTACGACCATGCCAAAACCACGCAACCAGTCTGAATAAATAACCCGGCCGTCGGCAATTGCCCGCACCGGCGCTTCGAGCTCAGTATTCATGACGACACCGCGCCAACGAATTTGCCCGCTGCGTTGCTGGCCAAACGTATGTCGCATGGTGCCGTTCACTGGCCAAGTTAGTTGCCCACGCAGTTTTGCGAGACCGTCGAGCTGAATGCCTTGCTGAGCTAATACCTGTTGCAGTGCAGCTAACAAGTCGTTGAGTTCTTTCTCATTGCGTAACATAGCCGCTAAGTTCGCTTCGTCCGATTGTTGTTCACGCTGCAAGCGCGCAACTAATTGTTGCTGCTCTTGACGCTGTTTGGCTAGGGTTTCACGTTGCTGACGCTGTTGCTCAAAGGTTCGTGCTAAGGTTTGACGCTGTTGTTCAACTTCAGCTTTGACTTGCTCAAGCTGTGTTTCTAAAGCATGTAACTTTTCTAATTCAGCGAGTCGAGCGTCATTCAAAAACTCGTAATAGGCTAGCATACGCTCGAATTTTGCCGGACTTTGCTGGTTTAGTAGCATCTTCAGAAAGCCTTCGTCACCGTTTCGGTAGGCAGACTCAATTTGGTCGGCGAGCAAATTCGCTTGGGTGGTAACTTCGCCTTGGAGCCGCTCTTGTTCACTCTCAAGCTCATAAATGTGCCCTTCAACTTGGGCGATACGAAGTTCGGTTTGACGCAAGGTTTGGCTAGCTTGCTGAACTTTTGTTTCGAGCTCTCGCAGCTCGCGCTCGGTGCGTGAAAGGCGCTCTTGGCGACGTTCAATGGCTCGTCGTTGTTGTTGGATTTCTTTTTGTAAGGCCGCTAGTTGCTGTTCGGCGCGAGCTTGTTCCGCGCGCGGGTCGTTGGCAAAACTATCGGAAATAGCTAAGACGCCGAAGGCCAGGAACATCGCAACAAGGGCAGAGCGAGCCAGCATGACGCTGGCGCGAATCGGGCTCGCTGTTGCTGTCGTTAGTCGCATGAGTGTCCTTGGCTTCTTATTTTAATTTTTGACGCGCATTAACACTTTACCTGTCATTTCCTTCGGTGTCTCCATTCCAAGTAATGACAACATCGTTGGAGCGATATCGGACAGCGCGCCACCACTGACAGGCTCAGCGTCGCGACCGACGTAAATGAGCGGCACCAGGTTACTCGTATGTGCCGTATGTGACTGGCCAGTTTGGTGGTCATTCATTTGTTCAGCATTGCCGTGATCGGCCGTAATTAAGCACTCGCCGCCATTCCGTCGTAAGGCGTCAACAACGCGGCCAATCGCCAGGTCGACGGCTTCACAGGCTTTCACAGCAGCTTCGAAGTTACCAGTGTGACCGACCATGTCACCATTTGGATAGTTACAGATAATGACATCGAAGCGGCCACTGTCGATTGCCTCGACTAGTGCGTCGGTGAGTTCAACAGAACTCATTTCTGGCTGTAAGTCGTATGTCGCAACCTTCGGCGATGGAATTAACACGCGTTCTTCACCTTCGAAAGTCTCTTCGCGACCACCGCTAAAGAAGAAGGTGACATGGGCGTACTTTTCAGTTTCTGAAATTCGCAGCTGAGTTTTATGGTGTTTCGCTAGCCATTCACCGAGCACGTTATCGAGTGATTCCGGTGGGAATGCAACCGGCGCTTGAATGTCAGCTGCGTATTCAGTCAGCATCACAAATTCGGCTAACTGTGGTTTCGGATCGCGCTTGAAGGCATCAAACTCGGGATCGACAAAAACACGAGTGAGTTCACGCGCTCGGTCAGCGCGGAAGTTCATAAAAAATACTGCGTCGTTGTCCGCGATCGGGGTTTCTGAGCCAATCCAAGTTGGTTGCACAAATTCGTCGCTTTCGTCGCGCTCATAGGCTTGTTCGAGGCCGGCCACGGCAGCATCAGCTTGGAAAGCACCTTTTGCCTGAGTGAGCAACCGCCATGCTTTTTCAATCCGATCCCAACGGTTGTCACGGTCCATTGCAAAGTAACGGCCGCACAAACTAGCGAAACGGGCACCGGAGAGGTTATGAAAGGCTTCTTCAAAACGTTCAATGGAGGCCTTTGCTGACCGAGGTGGGGTGTCACGGCCGTCAAGGAATGCGTGTACGAGGACTTCCTTCGAACCACGTTGTTTGGCGAATTTCACCATCGCTAGTAAATGATCTTCGTGACTATGAACGCCGCCTGGCGAAAGTAGCCCCATAACATGAACACGACCGTTGGCTGCAATGGCTTTGTCGAGAGCACTTAGCAACACAGGGTTTTGTTCGAACTCACCATCTTCAATGGCTTTGGTAATACGGGTGAAGTCTTGGTACACCACACGTCCGGCGCCCAAATTGACATGACCCACTTCCGAGTTACCCATTTGACCGTCAGGTAAGCCAACCGCCATACCGGAACCATCAATTAAAGTGTTGGGTGCTGACTGATACAAGCGGTCGAGATTTGGTGTATGGGCGGCAGCAATTGCATTGTCAGGCGCAGCCTCCCGCGAGCCCCAGCCATCTAAAATAAGCAATGCGAGAGTTTTTTTGCGGGTGTCAGTTGCAGCCATACCAGTTCCTCTTTTACATCAATGCGAAAGGTCACTCAGGAAATGAAAATCATTCTAAAAAATATTCCCCAAGTTTACCGTATTTAGGGGCTAGAAGCACCTCAAAACTGCAGATTTTACTGGCATCTGAGTGCTGAGTCGGTATACTCTTGCGCAAACTTTTGAATGCATTTTACACCATGGCATTCAAAATAAAGTATCACAGGAGAGGTCATGGAACAGTTTTTCCAATTTGCTACCGAACATTACATTCTGAGCACGTTGTGGGTCATCGTTTTTGTCATGCTCGTCATGGACATTGTCAAAAAGCGGTTTTCCTCCGTACAACCTTTGAAGCCGCAAGAAGCTGTTATTAAGGTAAATCGGGGCGGCGTATTTGTTGATATTCGCTCTGAAGATGATTTTGCCAAAGGCAATATTACAGGTTCGAAGCATCTGCCGATGGAAAAAGTTCGGGCCGGTGACTTTAAAACCCTTGAGAAATTTAAAGACGCCCCCATTGTAACCGTATGCAACTATGGAAACACTGCGCGGGCCGCTGCGACTGCCTTGGCTAAAGCAGGATTTTCTCAGGTGTATGTGCTGCAGGGTGGCCTGCAAGCATGGCAAGGAGCGAGCCTACCGGTGAGTAAGGCTCCAGAAAAACAACAAAAAAAGAAGAAATAGAATCGCTCCTCAAGAAGCGCAGCGACATCTAAATTTCATTTCATTACATTAAGTTAAAGCAGGTAAGTACAATGGCTGAAGAGCAAAACAACCAAGCAAATGGCGCAGCACAAAACGAGCAACAAGCAAATGCGCAATTCTCAATTCAACGCATCTATGTAAAAGACGTTTCTTTTGAAGCGCCAAACAGCCCTGCGATCTTCCGCAAAGAGTGGAAGCCAGAGTTAAGCGTTGATATGAACGTAAGCAACACCAAGCTAGAAGAAGGTGTTCACGAAGTCGTACTGACACTGACTGTGAAAAACACAGTTGAAGGCGAAGTTGCTTTCTTATGTGAAGTTGCTCAGGCTGGTATCTTCACCATCCCTGCGGACATCCCAGAGCAAGCCATGGCACACACAGTTGGCGCTTTCTGCCCAACTATTTTGTTCCCATATGCGCGCGAAGCGGTTTCTGCTTTAGTCACTAAGGGCACTTTCCCTCAATTAAACTTAGCGCCAATTAATTTTGACGCCGTGTTTGCTCAGCACATGCAGCAACAGCAGCAAGCGCAAGCACCACAAGCTGACGCATAAGAAGCGGAACTCACTGTGACAGATTTGTCTTCAGTAACCGTGTTAGGGGCGGGGTCGTATGGCACCGCCCTTGCTATCTGTATCGCTCGAAAAGGTCAACGCACCATTCTTTGGGGGCGCGATCACGACCAAGTCGAAGAGATGCAGCAAGCACGGGAAAATACTCGTTATTTGCCAGGCTGCCAGTTCCCTGATTTATTGGAGCTTGAGCCAGACTTGAGCAAAGCAGTACAAGCGTCCGATACCGTTCTGGTGGTGGTGCCAAGTTACGGCTTTGCTGAAGTTCTTCAGCAAATTGCACCTGATCTGCGTCCAGAAGCCGGCGTTGCATGGGCGACCAAAGGCCTCGAGCCAGAAACCGGCCGTTTGCTCAGCGAAGTCGCGACCGACATTCTTGGGCATGACCGTGCGTTAGCCGTATTGTCGGGACCAACCTTTGCTAAGGAAATGGCGCAAGGTATGCCAACAGCAATTGCTGTTGCCGCTAATCAGCCCGACTTCGTCGACAAGCTTTCCAAAGCGCTACATTGTGATCGCTCATTCCGTGTTTATCTGAATGACGATTTCATTGGTATGCAGCTCGGTGGTGCGGTGAAAAACGTTATCGCAATTGGCGCTGGTATGGCCGATGGCCTTGGCTTTGGAGCAAATACTCGCACCGCGTTAATCACTCGCGGTTTGGCGGAAATGACGCGCCTAGGTCTAGCATTAGGTGGAAAAGCGGAAACCTTTACCGGTATGGCGGGTTTGGGTGACCTTATCCTGACTTGCACTGACAACCAATCACGTAACCGTCGCTTTGGCTTGGCTATTGGTCAAGGTAAGAGCGTCGACGACGCGATGAAAGAAATCGGTCAGGCGGTTGAAGGCTATCGCAATACTCGTGAAGTCGTGGCGTTAGCCAAGCGCTTTAACGTCGAGATGCCAATTTCAGAACAGCTCTACAAAGTGTTGTATGAAGGCAAAGCACCAATGCAAGTTGCTCAAGACTTGCTTGCACGAGCGCAAACCAGCGAAAACTCGGGAGCTTAAGCCGTAGCGCTAGCACCGAGGAAATAAAAAAAACCTGCGTATGCAGGTTTTTTTAGAAGCGCTCGTCACGACTGCAATAACTGCTGCTCCAATACTAACCACTGAGCGTCGAATTCTGTGGTCGGTTTCTTCTTGAAGCTCGAACGCACGTACTGACTTAGTTTGCCTTCGGCATAAGCCATAATAATATTCGCTAGCATGCCTTCGTCGTTGTTGAACTGCACGCCTTCGCGCATGCGCCGTTCACGTAGAATCTGTTTGATTTGACTTTCTAAGCGCTCAAATAAGCTGACAACTCGGGCCCGTAAACGCTCATTTTCGCCCATCAGACCGTCGCCAGTCAGTACGCGAGTCATGCCTGGGCTTTGTTCAGCAAAGCGTAGAATCAAGCGCACAATCTGTTCTACCCGAGGCAAGGTCTGTTTCTCGCTCTCTAATACTTTGTTTACCCCGCCGAGCAAAATGTCTTCGACGTAGGTAATCAGATCGTCAAACATTCGTGCTTTGGAAGGGAAGTGGCGATAGAGTGCGGCTTCGGAAACGCCTACTTCAGCGGCCAATTTTGCAGTCGTAATCGGCTGGCCAATCGAGGTGGCCAACATCTGTGCAAGCGTCCCGAGGATTTCCTCGCGACGATTGCTCTTGCGTGTTGTGGTCATGTGCTAATCCCTGATTCAGATTAAGCCGACTTCGAACTCACCGATGTCTCCCGGTGTTAGGCCGCCGCCGGACATTACTTTTTTTTATTTGTTCAACGTTGAGTTTAATGGCGACCTGATGAGCCAAAGCCACCAGCGCCGCGGTCGGTTTCAGTGAACTCGCTGACTAAATGAAAGTCTGCTTGCACCACTGGAATAATCACTAATTGAGCAATGCGTTCGCCGGGTTCAATGGTGAACGCTTGGTTGCTTCGGTTCCATACCGAGACTTTGAGTTCGCCTTGGTAATCCGAGTCAATTAAACCCACTAAATTCCCCAATACAATGCCGTGTTTATGACCTAAGCCGGAGCGCGGTAGGATGGTTGCTGCTAAGCTTGGGTCGTTAATATGAATAGCGATACCAGTACCTATCAAGGCTGACTCGCCAGCGCCTAAGGTAATTGCGCTACTTAAGCAGGCGCGGAGGTCGAGTCCCGCAGAGCCAGTAGTCGCATAAGCTGGTAATGGAAACTCCTTCCCTACGCGCGGGTCGAGAATTTTCAGGTCAATTGATTTTTTCATCGATGTTCCAGAATATTTTTATTAAAAATTATTGTTTTTTAAAGTTTTTATAGTGTTCGGCGATGAGTGTCACCAAGTTTTCAGCTAGAGACTCTTTCGTACTGGTTGCAAACGCTTTTTCGCCTTCTGGCCAATAAACGGTGACCGCATTATTGTCACTGTTAAAACCAATCGTTGCGTCACTCACATCGTTGGCGACAATCAATTGGATACCTTTGCGTTCTAGCTTATCACGCGCATACTTAGCTACTTCATTGGTTTCGGCAGCAAATCCAACCGTGAACGGCGTGGGTGATTGTGTGGCCACCCACGCTAAAATATCTGGGTTTTTCACCAACTCAATGGCCATATGGTCATGGTCTTGTTGCTTTTTCATTTTTTGCTGGGCAACTTGAACAGGCCGAAAGTCGGCGACGGCAGCACAGCCGATAAAAATATCGCAATGGGCTATATGTTCACTAACCGCCTGCTGCATATCCAACGCTGAAACGACATCTACGCGGGTCACATGAGCTGGTGTGGCGAGTTGACACGGTCCTGCGACTAACGTCACGCTTGCGCCGGCTTTTACCGCTGCTGCTGCGAGTGCAAAGCCCATTTTACCGGAGCTGTAATTACTTAAATAGCGAACTGGGTCGATTGCTTCGCGGGTTGGTCCAGCAGTAATCACCACGCTGCGGCCATGCAATACGCCAGTGGCCTGAATACTATGGCCATTTTCGTGAATTGACGTGGTGTTATTGAAAAATGCTTGAACACGCTCGAGAATCTGATTGGGCTCGAGCATGCGCCCGGCTCCGACCTCGCCGCAGGCTTGTGAACCTTCTGCCGGCCCCCAAATTAACTTACCGTCGCCACGTAACAACTCAATATTACGTTGCGTTGCTGGGGCAGACCACATTAAGCGGTTCATTGCCGGCACTAAGGCAATCGGTGCGTCGGTAGCTAAGCAAAGAGTACTAAATAGGTCGTCAGCAAAGCCATGGGCAAGGCGCGCAAGTGAGCTGGCGCTCGCCGGTGCGACAACAATCAAGTCGGCCCAACGCGCTAATTCAATGTGGCCCATTGCGGCCTCAGCGGCTGGGTCGAGAAGATCGTCATGAACCGGATGGCCGGACACAGCTTGCAATGTTAGCGGCGTAATAAAGGCTTTTGCGCCCTGAGTCATAACGACGCGCACCTCGGTGCCGAGGTCACGCAAGCGCCGAACCAATTCGGGTGTTTTATAGGCGGCAATACCGCCGGTAACAATCAGCAATAGCTTACGATTTGAAAGGCTTGCCATAGTTGTTTCCGTGGAAGTAAGTCCTTACCCTTAAAGATAACACGGGCAAGACGCATTTGGCGATCTTTGCGTGTTGATCCTTGCGGTTGATGTCCACAGGAGGTGGCCTATGAGTACGGAAATTAAGAAAGCGGAGAACAACAACGAGCAGCTGCACAGCAAATTAGTGCGTCACTCGATTAAAGACTGGCGAGTTGAAGAAAGACCACGCGAAAAGTTAGCCGCGCACGGTCCAGCAAGTTTAACCGATGCTGAACTATTAGCGGTGATGTTCGGTACGGGGCGGCAAGGGCAAGACGTCCTTGAATGGAGTCGGTCGGTTCTTAAACTCTCCGGCGGTCTCGCCGGACTGTTTGCTTTGCCACAGGAGCAATTATTGGAATTACCGGGGGTAGGTTTAGCGCGCTGTATGCAAGTTCAAGCCATTCTTGAGCTAACTCGGCGCTATCTAGCGACGCCACTACGTGACGGCTCCGGATTTACCCGCCCAGACATGGTGAAAGACTATTTAGCAGCGCAGCTGAGACATCAACCGAGAGAGGTATTTGCGCTTTTATTGCTGGACAGTCAGCACCGTTTGCTGCATTATTGCGAGCTGTTTTACGGCACGATTAATGCTGCCCCGGTGTATCCTCGCGAAATTATCAAATTGGTCATGCGTCATAACGCAGCCGCTGTGATACTAGCGCACAATCATCCCTCTGGTGTGGCCGAGCCTAGCCAAGCCGACCAACGAGTGACGACGAGGATCCAAGAGGCGCTGACAACGATCGATGTGGCCTTGCTTGATCATTTTGTTATCGGCGCCGGAGAAACCGTCTCGTTTGCTGAACGAGGTTGGTTATAGATCAAAAATGATCTGAATTTACGATTAAAGCGCAAAAAATACGCGTTGAAGCTTGTCTTTTGCGGCAAATTTTAGTATAAATTGCGCCCTCGATTTATAGGGCAAGGCCATCAGGGCGATTAGGCGAGCTTGCAAAGCAATTTCGGAGTAACGAACATGTCACGAGTATGTCAAGTAACAGGAAAGCGGCCTGTGGTTGGTAACAACCGCTCACACGCGAACAATGCGACCCGCCGTCGTTTCCTGCCAAACCTACAAAGCCACCGCTTTTGGGTTGAAAGCGAAAAGCGTTGGGTAAAACTGCGCATTTCTACTAAAGGTATGCGGATCATCGACAAAAACGGTATCGACTCGGTACTGGCTGATCTGCGCGCTAAAGGCGTCCGGATTTAATTACCGGCTAGAACGAAAGGAATAATACGATGCGCGATAAAATTCGTCTGGTTTCTTCTGCTGGTACTGGTTTCTTCTATACCACAGACAAGAACAAACGTAACATGCCAGAAAAATTTGAGATCAAAAAGTTTGATCCAGTAGTTCGTAAGCATGTCATGTTTAAAGAAGCTAAAATTAAGTAAGCTTCGTTAAGCTTGAAGAAAAACCCGCTACGTGCGGGTTTTTTTGTGGCTGAAATTCAGGTTGATATCTACATCATTTGTTACATCTATTTCTTTGCCGAAAATTGCCAAGGCGTCTAAACTTACGCCACTCAAAAAAATAATAAGAAACCTTGGAGACTTTCTCATGAGCTCGCTGACAACGGCAACCCCAACCGCGCCGCAAGAGCGGATGCATCTACTCGATATCATTCGCGGCTTTGCCTTGCTGGGTATTCTGTTAATGAACATCGAGTACTTTCAACGGCCACTGGTGGCCATGGCCTATGGGCTAGACACCAGCCAAACGGGGCTTGATTACGCAACAGCTTGGAGCGTGTACACCTTTGTGCAAGGTAAGTTCTATACCATGTTCTCGCTGCTCTTTGGTATGGGCTTTGTGCTGTTCCTCGATCGAGCGCGAGAAAAAGTAAGTTCGCCGCGCTGGTTGTACTTCCGTCGTATCTTCGTACTTGGCTTATTTGGTTTTGTTCATATTGTCTATATTTGGGGCGGTGACATTCTTCTCACCTATGCCATTGCAGGGTTATTTTTGCTACTCTTTGTGAATACACCGGCACGCCGGTTATGGAAATGGGGTGTGGCATTTATTGCCTTAACCATTCTGCTGTACTGGTTCGGTGCATGGGGTATACAAATGGCCATGAACTCACCTGCGGCTCCAGAGATGATGGCGGATTTTGACGAACAACGGGCAGTGATGGCCGAGATGATTGCGAATGCTCACCAGGTCTACGCAACGGGTAGTTTTGCTGAAGTCGTGCAATTTCGGTTGAGTGAAATTGCTCTGATGTACGGCGGCGGTGGCATTATTTTCTTCATGCCAACCATTCTTGGCACCATTCTCATTGGTGCGTCGCTCGCACGTTTGAATATTTTCACTAAGCCCATTGAACATCGGCAAACGATTCGCAAGCTACTTATTTTTGGTTTACTGTTCGGTTTGCCGAGTGCGCTCTTTGTTGGCCTCTTTGGCATTGATATAGAGCTGATGATCCCAGATTATCGTGGCGCTCAGGTTTTTACCCTACAAGCTGTTGCGAACCTTGGTTTGTGTTTGGCTTACATGGCGATTCTTACCGTGCTCTACCTGAGCGGTAAGAAATGGATTCAGTATCTTGCGCCGGCTGGGCGAATGGCGTTAACTAACTACCTGACTCACTCAATCGTATTTACGACCTTGTTCTATGGCTATGGTATCGGTTTATATGGCGAGTATGGCCGTTTTGGTATTACTTTAATGGCACTGGCGTTGTACGGCTTCCAGTTGTGGTTAAGTACCTGGTGGCTGCAGCGATTCCAGTACGGCCCAATGGAATGGGTATGGCGCAGTGCGACCTATCTGAAGTTACAGCCGATGCGCAAAGCAGCGTAGCGGCTAGGTTTGAGGGTCAATGCGGGCTGCGTTCGAGGTATTGTGACGGAACCAGCCCGTGATACTAAACCGCTCGCGATGAGCGGTTTTTACTTCATGAACAAACACCTCACTGAGAAAAACCACTAGGGTATTTTGCTGCGGTAAAATAGTTTCCAGCACTTGTCCTCGACTGCCATAAATAACCAGCTCGCCACCATCATCGGCAGACCACTCTGGGTTTAAATAGAAGACGGTGGTGAGTACGCGGTTACTCCGACCTTTGAATGCGTCGAGGTGTTTTTGATAAAAAGCACCAGCTTGATAGCGAGCAAGGTGACATTCGTAATCAAATAGTCCCATAAATAAACGTCGATTAAGCCGAACACGCAATTCATCCATGGTATTTAAATACACGGCCTCGGCAGCGATTGCGGGCTGCAACCAGCGAATATGGTCACTGCGCACGCGGGTATTCACTGTGTGGTTGTGCTCGCGTCCCACACCGGCTAATGACCAGTCGTTTTCTTCAAGGCTTTGCGTGTAGCGATACAGTGCCGTAACTTCGTCACTCGGAAGAAAGTCTGGAATAATCACATAGCCACGATCGGCAAGTTGGTCGAAGCGGGCTATCCAAGCTTCGTCGGCCATGTCGGTGGTGAGTTGGCCTTGCTCGTCGTGCAAGCTTGTAAGTAATTGAGTCATCGCCTGACGTGTTATTCCTCTGGTACACTAGTATCGGTTTTCTGGGGCGCTAAATATACGCTCAGAGTCGCGCCGAAGGTACAAAAATAGTTCATTAAATTTCAATAGGATAGTCTATGCCAGAGTTGCCAGAAGTGGAAGTCAGCCGGTTAGGTATCGCGCCACACCTCGAACAGCAAACCATTACACATGTGCAAGTTTGGCAGCCGCGTTTGCGCTGGCCAATTTCCGCCGACGTGCAACAGTTAACTGGCGAACAAGTCCTGTCGGTCAAGCGACGAGCTAAGTATTTGTTGTTAGAAACCCGAGTGGGCACCTTAATTCTTCACCTTGGCATGTCTGGCAAGTTGCACGTGGTGCCGACCGGTAGCGACAAGCAAAAGCATGATCACTTTGCCCTTGAGCTCGATAATGGCTTAAGTCTGCGATTAAATGACGCCCGTCGCTTTGGCGCAGTTTTGTGGCAAGGTCCTGGCGAGTTACATGAGGCATTGTCGAAACTTGGGCCGGAACCTCTCACCGACGATTTCACCGGGTTACGCTTATATGAGTTATCGCGCGGCAAGAGTGCGCCTGTGAAGTCATTTATTATGGATAACACCATAGTTGTTGGCGTTGGTAATATCTATGCGAACGAAGCTTTATTTGCGACCGGTATCGACCCACGCCGAGCCGCAGGAAAAATAAGTAAAGCACGCTATCTGGAGCTCGGCGAAGCTATTAAAGTTATTCTTGCCAAAGCGATTGCTCAGGGCGGCACCACCTTGAAAGACTTTCTCAGTGCTGATGGTAAGCCGGGCTACTTTAAACAAGAGCTCCAGGTTTATGGTCGTGCAGGTGAGCCGTGTGTGAACTGTTTGCAACCGATCCGCTCATTGCGAATCGGTCAACGGAACAGCTTCTTTTGTGCTCGCTGTCAAAAGTGAACCAGCGTCTACTCAAGGACAAAGTCGTTTAATGTATCTACAAAGCGGTCTATCTCGGTAATAAACGGCGCGTGCGCACTGGCATCAAATTGAATGCTTGCTGGCATGTGACTCGGCAGGTAGCGGGTAATTGCAGCGCTGGTCGCAATGGGCACAAGGCTGTCGCGACGGCCATATAATCGTACTAAAGGGACTTGTAGAGCGCTTAAATCTTCGCGTAAATCCACTTCAGCCAACCAGCGCAAGCCAGCGACCAGCGCTTCTGGCGCTGGCTCAGGGCAACTTGCCAACAATGCGCGCATCGTTTTGATTTCTTCTTTTGCGGCTGGGCTACCTAGCGCCTGTACCGCCAAAAAGCGTTCTAATGTTTTTTGGAAGTTAGTGCTGAGCTGGTAACGAAAGGCTTCTAGGGTTTCCCGCTTAATACCGGGCCAAGCTTCCGTTTGGCTGCAGGGCGCACTGGCACTTATCGAAACACTTTCGCGCGCCATAAAACAAGGCGAACTAGCAATGGTCATAACTCGTCGCACATACGTTGGGTAATCGAGCGCAATTTGGGTCGCAAACAACCCACCAAGTGACCAGCCCGCTATATAGAATGGTCCATCAAGATGATGGGCTAGGTTGGCCATAAGGCGATGGCAGGCATGATCGAATTGACTGTTTTCAGACTGCCAAGAGGAATGGCCAAAGCCGGGCAGATCAACGGTCACTATATGGGCAAACTCTGCGAGTCGCGGCAGAACCGGTGTCCAAATTTCTTTATTCAGTCCCCAGCCATGCAACAAGACTAAGGTTGGCGCATTGCCAGTCTGTTGGCATTTTTGTACGTGAAGGCTTAATTCTCTGGCTTTATTGGGCATCTAGGCTAGGTTTCCTATCAACGACTGCGTATGGACTTAAATACTATCAAATAAGGAGGTTGGCATGCACCTTTGGCAACGACTCTCAAATACCGGTTTCTGCTGGCTTTGTCGAACGCACAGGTTATTACAGTCAGGTCTTTGCGTCACCTGCTTTGCTGACTTGCCGCGCTTAGCGCCGCGTCCGATTATTGGCGGCCAACAAGCAACACGACTGTGGCTAGCCGCATTTGCGTATCAACAACCCGTAATGCGCTGGATTCATGACTTGAAGTTCAACAACTTTCCGCGTCTTGCGGTTCATATGGCGCCTATGCTGGCAGCGCAAGCAATTAAAGTCTATCAACATGAGCGGGTGTATATGCCGGATGTTTTAGTGCCGGTGCCGTTAAGTAATCGCCGCTGGCTCAGCCGCGGTTATAATCAAGCCCGGCTCTTGGCGGATGAGCTGTCAACTTTGCTTGGTATTCCTATTCAGGAACCGCTGCAACGTCGCCATAGCGTCGCCAACCATTTATCAAATGCTCAGCAACGCTTAGACAACCTAGAACAGGCTTTTGCTTGGCGCGAACCTCTGCGGGGCAAGCGCATTGCCATTATTGACGATGTCATTACCAGTGGTGCGACGGTCGAGGCGGTGGCACAAACGCTTCGTCAAGTTCCATGTGTGGTTGACGCTTGGAGCTTGGCGTATACCTTACCACCAGAATCAGAGTAGGCCTTTTAAGAAGGCAACAACACTGCGACCAAGGGCACTCATATTGTACCCCCCCTCAAGCATGGCAACGAGCCGTCCTTGGCAATGACGATCCGCAAGTTGCGCCAGTTCCAACGCAATCCATTGGTAGTCGTCTTCAACAAGATTAAACTGCGCCATGTCGTCTTCGAGGTGGCCGTCGAAACCTGCTGAGACAAAAATCAGATCCGGAGCGAAATGGTCGATGGCGGGAAACCACCGTTCGGCGACCTTTTCGCGCCACTCAGAGCCACGACAACCGGCCGCTAGAGGGATATTGATGACCTGTGGGCTGATGGTGTCAGCACCGGTATCGGGGTAAAGCGGGTGCTGAAACGATGAACAGAACAAAACTCGTTCGTCACTGATAAAGATATCTTCGGTTCCGTTCCCGTGATGCACATCAAAATCAACAATCGCCACGCGCTCGATCGGATATTCGTGCAAGGCATATGCTGCGGCAATCGCAATATTGTTGAACAAACAAAAACCCATTGCTTGATTGCGAGTTGCGTGATGGCCTGGCGGTCTCACCGCACAAAATGTCCGTTGATTGCCTCCTTGCATGACTTCGTCTACCGCATTTTTGCCTGCACCAGCTGCGTAGAGTGCGGCGCGCAATGTGCCAGGGCCCATGAGGGTGTCAGGGTCGAGCCAGATATGACTCTCGTCAGGTTTCGGTTCGCGCGCGAAGAGGTCATTCACGTAGGCAACGTCATGCACGCGATACAAGTCTTCTCGAGTTGCTGGTGTCGCATCTTTTTGGGTTAAAACATACTCCATACCCGAGCGGATGAGCTGATCGTTAATCGCACCGAGGCGAGCAGGGCGCTCAGGATGCACTTCAGTAACTTTATGTAAGCTGCAGTAGCTATGACTAAATACGGTAATGGCCATTATTGTTTCTCACTGAGCGTGTTGCCTAATTCGAGCGCTAAATACACTTCACCAGGTTCATCAGCCGGTAAGCGTCGAAAACCTGCACGCTCAAAAACCGCAAGCATTTTCTGGTTTTCCGCGCGCACGTAGGCGAGCATTTTCTGTACACCGCGAAGCTTCGCAATGCGGATCATTTCATCCAGTAGCAGTTTCGCCATGCCTTTACCTTGGTGAGTTTCGCGGGTGACAAAGGCGACTTCGCAATTGCTGCCGTCATGGCTTAGGTAATAGCGGCCAACGGCTTGAATTTGTGCTGCTGAACCTTTCTGGCGGACGATACACAAGGCGAGGTCTTTGCTTTGGTCGACACTCACGAGCGTACAGGATTTCTCCCGACTCATCTGTGTCGGTACCGAGTTGTAGCGCATTTGCAGGGTTTCTTTGGTGTGGGAATAAAAGAATTCCTGCAAACGACGTTCGTCGCTTGGATTCAGCGGCCGTAAATCAAATGCTTCGCCACCGATATTTAACTCCTTAAAGCCGACATCGCCGAGTTCTGGAACTTCAACCGGCGTTTGTTTTTGATAGTTCGGTACATAGTAGTGTTTCCGGACCTCAGCAAGCAGCTCAGCACGAAACTTCGGATGGGCGACACGAATAAGCTCGAGTGCGCGTTCGCGAATGCTTTTACCGCGCAGTGACGCAACGCCGAACTCGGTGACGACGTAATGCACGTGAGCACGTGATGTGACCACGCCAGCGCCTTCAGTAATGTGTGGCACAATTCTCGAAATCGTACCGTCTTTGGCGGTCGATGGCAGCGCGATAATGGGTTTACCACCTGTGCTCATGGACGCACCGCGACTGAAATCAACCTGACCGCCAATGCCGGAATAAAACTGATAACCGATGGAGTCGGAAACGACCTGTCCGGTGAGGTCGACTTCAATCGCACTGTTAATCGAGACCATTTGGTCGTTACGCGCAATGTTTGCAGGTGAGTTCACATATTCACTCGGGTAAAAGCCAATGTGCGGGTTGTGATTCACATAGTCATACAGGCGCTGGGTACCAATCGCAAAGCTCGTCACGCACTTATGTTGGTGAAAGGTTTTGAGGCGATTGTTAACCACGCCTTTTAGCATCAGATCCATGATGCCGTCGGTAATCAACTCACTGTGAACGCCAAGATCACGATGATTACTGAGGTAACGCAGCGCTGCCTCACAGACTTTACCAAAACCGATTTGAATGGTTGCGCCGTCTTCAACTAACAAAGCAACGTATTGGCCAACGCGTTCGGTGATAGGGTCGAAGTTCGGTGGTGGTAATTCTAAAAGGGGTTCGTTCGCATAGTAAAACGCGTCTATTTGCCCTTTGTGAATAAACGCTTGGCCAAACGTAACTGGCATTGCCGGGTTCACTTGGGCAATCACGGTTTTGGCAGCTCGCAGGGCAGCCGAGACGACGTCGACACTGACGCCGAGCGAATGGTAGCCGTGCTGATCTGCTGGACTAACCATAATCAGTGCGGCATCGAGCGGGAGAATATCGTCAAGAAATAGCGAAGGCACCGCGGACATAAAGGTTGGTGTGTAGTCGGCACGACCTTCTGCGACGGCGCGTCGAACTTGTTCGCCACCAATGAACAACGAATTTACTTTGAAGTGATTCTGGTAGGTCGTTTCCGCCCAGGCGTTATCACCAAATGCGCCGACTTGAACAATTTCAACATCATGCAAATACTTGCAATGGGCCAGGAGGTTACGAATTAATGCATGGGGCACAGCGGCGTGCGAACCAATAAAAATCCGTTGGCCTGACTTAATGAGCTGCGGCCATTGCACCGGCTTTCCTTGCACCAAAAGCTGACCATCGGGAGCAACTGAGCGTGCAGGGTTGCTACGATATAGGGGCGCCTCGTCCGCCATTATCCACCTCGTTGTTTTATCGTGACTACGCTCAGTATAGCGAGGCGTTGGTGAAAAACGATGGTTTAGGTCAAAGGATCGCAGGGAATTGTCGAGAAATTCGACTAAAGTTGCAGACTTTACCGCCGCTATGGTGCGTGCCAAGTCCAACGCGGGTCAAAAAAAGCCCCGCAGCAAGGTGCGGGGCATACGTATCTAACGTTGTTTTCGCAACTAACTTAAGTTAGTGGGCTTAGTTAGTGGGCATAGTTAGTGGGCATGCGCATCGTCGTCTTCTTCCTCTTCTTCTTCGCCAGCAGCAGTGCCTAATGCATACTGCGACCAGAAAATCGCGTTGGCCATGAGCTTATTCGTGCCCCAGAAGAAACTGCGGAAGTTCACGTTATCAGCAAACCCAACCACGCGACCAGAACCTAGGCGATGAGCGACAATGTTACTGCGCTCACTTAACACCTCACGGTTACCTTGCGAGGTAAAGCCAGCTAACACAGGGTCTTCGGCATAACGTGCAACATCAACAAACGGACTGCTGTTGGTCACGAAAGCCATGGTGCTGTTTTTAAACACAGGTAGCGCTGCACGCGAATAACCGACCGCTAACGGATGGCTAAGGTCGAGATTTGTGCTAAAAATGGCACCGGCTAAACGCTGCTGGCCGAAGTAATGGTCACGATCCGCATAGGTCAGGCCTTCCGTTGGAAACTTAGCTTGGAACTCGTCTTGGCTAACCACTTGAGCGCCTAATAAGTTGTTGCTTGCCATCCAGCGTGCGCCACCTTTCTGACCAATTAAGGTACCACCACGACGCACCCACTGCTGCAGCTGATTGCGGAAACGGTCGCTAATCGTACGGTAATGACCATCCACCAAAATAATGTGGGTGTAGCGGTCAATATCGACGCGATCAAGGCGCTGTGTTTCGATTAATGTCACCGGCAGATTAACGTCACGGTCAAGGTAATACCAAGCTTCACCGGCTTCTTGCAGGTTCACGCCGTCACCAATCACAATCATCACAGCTGGCATCGACGCTGGGTCAATACTGCGACTGCCAATGTCCATACCTGTGGTTGGCGTTAAGCCACTGGTTAAGGTATGTACGCGCACACGGTTACTGTCAGCATGCTCTGCAAGTAACGCTTGTACTTCAGACCATGGACGCGTTTGATAAGCGCGCGTGACAATTACACTACCGTGTTTGAAGGTTTGCTCTCCATTTGGGGTGGTAATTGTCATTTCTTCTGCCGCTAAACGGGCATGAACATCATTTTGTAAAAGGTGGCTGAGCAAGCGCGGAGCGAACTGTGGCTCCCAGCTAAACACGTAGCCAACGCGCGTATCACCGAGTTGGTTTGCTTGGAAGGTTTCCGGCTCTTGCCATGCTTGGTCGCTCACGCGGAAACGACGGTTGTGACGAACTTCGCTGAACTCGACATTAAACGCATGTGGCAAGGTCCAAGCCGATACGTCGTAGAAGGTATTGTCTGGGAAGTCTTGTTGAGTACTGAATACGCCTTTCAATAAGCGGTAATTACGCTGACGAATGGGCACGTAATAGGCTTCACCAGGGCGATAAGTTTGGTTATTAACTGTAAACGTTTCAGTGACCGGATACGCTTTTAAATTGTGCATGCGCATGATGCGTAACAACTCATGCATACGACCTTCGTCACTTTCCCGCAATAAATAGCCGTCAAAATTCTCTTTCGCGGCTAGCTCGAGGTTTTCTTTAAAGAAGCGTTGTTGGAAATCCAGTAACCACTCACGCTCTGCAACTGCACCGCGAATGGTCGACAACGACGTGACAAATTGGTTACGAATGGTGAACGGGAACGACACGTCACCATTGATAGACTCTTGTAAGTGACCGCGCGACGAAGCCTGCTCAAACAGGATCGCAATGGTACCTTGCGCATCTGGGTAGCTTGAGCCTTTGCCATAGTAGAAGTCATCGAATGACTCTTCGGTGTAATACAGGCTGTGAATCTCGTCCAATGCCTCGGCATGGTATTCAGCAAGGCGCTCGGTTAAACGCACGTTCTCGTCTGGAGTTAGCGGGTTTTTCCGCGACGGGATACCCGGCTGGAAGAAGTAGGTCGAATCGGTGCCCATTTCATGGTGGTCCGTTAAGACGTTTGGCATCCAGTCTTGATAAGCTTGAATTCGCGCATGCGACTCAGGGTGTTGGAGCAACAACCAGTCGCGGTTTAAGTCAAACCAATAATGATTCTGACGGCCTCGTAACCAGTCTTGCTGATGTTCACGGTGCTGGCGATCGGCACTTGGTGTCATGCTCTTGTATTGGTTCACCCAAGTTGCAAAGCGTGACAAACCGTCTGGGTTATACATAGGGTCGAGCAAAATAACCGTATTATCGAGCCATTGTTCAATTTCGTCGCCTTGCGCAGCCGCCAAATAATAGGCAGTCAAAATCGCTGCGTTTGAGCCTGATGGTTCGTCGCCGTGCACGCTATAGCCCATGTAAATGACTAAAGGCGCTTCTTTTGCATTGACGTTTTGGCTCGGGTCTGAGACGGCGAGGTGCTGCTGGCGCATCTCTTCTAAGCGGCTTTGATTTTCTGGCGCACTCACTTTCAATAACAGCATCGGGCGGCGCTCGTGAGAATGGCCATTCACGGTGAGGGTCATGCGGTCCGAGCGCTCGGCGAGGATTTCTAAGTAACGATGGATTTGCTCTGGACGTGCATGCCACTCGCCCACTTCATAGCCGAGCACTTCAGCAGGTTTAGGGATGCTTGGGTCGAATGTCACATTGGTCGGTAAATAATAATCGAGGTCAACAGCGACGGCGGCGGATGAAAGCCCAGCCACTGCAACCACAGCCGCTGTAAAGCGACGGACATAGCGAGTGATAGATGTAGACATGCAGTATAACTCCTGTGAATTTGTGGCTTCAAGCTAACAAATTCAACATGATTTACCAAGAGAGTTACTATGCAATGCCATCCAGATGCGATAGAATAAACCCTAGTGAAATACTCAGGTATAAAGGTGAGAGACGTATGATTACCATTTCCGAATCAGCCCAAGCGCATTTTCGTGACTTGTTGAGCAAACAAGAAACAGGCACAAACATTCGAGTGTTCGTGGTTAACCCGGGCCGGCCGAATGCGGAATGTGGTGTGTCTTATTGTCCACCTGATGCTGTTGAAGAAAACGATCAATTATTGCCTTTCGAAGGCTTCTCTGCAGTCGTGGACAATGAGAGCGCGCCGTTTTTGCAAGACGCAGAAATTGACTACATTCAGCAAGAGCTCGGTTCACAGTTGACGCTGAAAGCACCAAACGCAAAAGCGCCAAAAGTAGCCGATGACGCGCCTTTAATCGAGCGCGTTGACTACGTCATTCAGTCGCAAATTAATCCGCAGTTAGCCGGTCATGGCGGCAACGTGATGATTTCAGAAATCACCGACGACGGAGTTGCGATTCTGCAGTTCGGCGGCGGTTGTAACGGCTGTTCGATGGTTGACGTGACCTTGAAGGACGGCATTGAAAAGCAATTGCTAGAGTCGTTTCCGGGCGAACTGAACGGCGTGCGTGATATTACTGATCACATGCGTGGTGAGCACTCTTATTATTAAAGCAAGCTCACGCTTGTTACCGCTAGCTGACTAGCGTTGAGCTGGCGCCTGCATAAAGAGCACAATATGAACAAGATTGTGCTCTTCTTCTTTGAACGGTCGCACTTCCGCACTCTCAATGGGTAGCTGTGGACTAGGTTGAATAAGTTTTTGACTGAATTCAGCTGCTCGTTCTGCGCTATTGGCATAAATTGCTAAATTACAGACGAGGCCAGTACAGACCACCGAAATTGGCTGCACATTCTCTGCTTCTTGAATGAGCTTTAGAATGGCTTGATGATGCTGAAAAGCGGTGTGATGTTCAATCTGACCAATCAGCTGAATATTCTCTTCGATGATCTCGCCTAGTGCTGGCTCGCTTTCAAGTAAAACGAGTATTCGTTCCTTACCGCTTATCAATTCGTCGTTTGCTTCTGCGACTTCGACGACCTCAATCTCTTCTTTTACATCAAAATCAGTCCGCACAACAACTGAATCGCTGAGTGGTGTTTGCATCGACAGGTCTGGATTAAAGGCTTTCTGAATTGGCTCAATAAGACTGAGAACAAGGAGGAGCAGGGCAGCGCCACCAAAAAACAACATCAGTGCCTGTTTCATTGTGACCTCCGTTGTTCACGATGTGAAAATTTTGTGATCCTGTTCTTGAACCCCCTCGTAAAAGATCGTTGCTGACAACCCTAATGAGGAATTTACAATGAACAGAACCACAAAATTAGTAGGCGCTTCCTTAGCAACTCTGCTATTGGCAGCGTGTAATAGTTCTAGTAGTCCAACGCAGCTCGACCCAAATCCACCGAGCCCACCACCACCGCCACCGCCAGTCGGCGAGTTTGAATTACGTGTGCATCACGCTTCTGCTGACGCACCTGCGGTTAATATTACTGTGAATGGCGGTAATTTCCTAGAGAATGTTGACTACCAAGTTTCATCAGGTCTCGCAGTTGTTGACGAAGGTACCTATGAAGTAGGTGTTGACGCGATTCTCGCGGACGGCAGTACGGCAACCGTGATTGGCCCATTATCACTCGACCTAGAAGCAGACACGCGTTATGACGTTTTCGCATTAGGTCGTGTTGACGATGAAACGCTAGAGCCGTTCATTGTTGCGAATCCAATCGCAGACATTGGTAGCGGTAATGCACGTCTGCAAGTGTTGCATGGTGTACCGGTTGACCTCACTGTCGACGTCTATTTGACTGCATTCGATGCTGACCTGAGCGCAGAGCAGCCAGCAGCAACCTTGTCTTATCAAGATTATACCGGCCAAGTTGAAGTGGCTGCAGGCGACTATCAAATCCGTATCACGGTTGCCGGTGATGCCGATGCGGTGGTGTTCGACTCAGGTGAAGTTACCTTCCCAGCGGGCGCTGACTTGTTTGTGACCGCCACGCCAAGTGTTGGTGCGAATAGCGCAAACCGTCCGATTGCCTTATTAGTAGCTGATGGTGAAGGCTCTGCAGTCCTCCACTCGGTTGACGCTGGTGCTGACGCCCGGGTCGTACACGCAGTTGCGGATGCACCAGCGGTCGATGTGTTAGTGAATGACGATGCAGTCTTAACAGAAGTACCGTTCTTAGCATTCTCAGATTACTTGAACGTCCCGGCAGGTGAGTACAACATCAAGGTGAATGCGGCAGGTACTGACGTGACCGTTATTGATGCAGACCTTGAACTTGCTAATGCGGCACAGTACACAGTGCTAGCAGTTGGTGAACTAGGCGGTGACGGAATTTCACCAGCCGTTTTGGTTGATGTAAACCGTCGTATTACCACTGAAGCAATCGTGCGCATTGTTCACGCTTCACCAGCAGCCGGTCCAGTCGACATTTATGTGACTGCAACTGACGATATCAGTGAAGCTGAACCAGCATTTGGTGGTGTCGATTTTGACGCTAGCGATTTACAAGCGACAGGTAACGTTGCTCTGTTGCCTGGTGAGTACTATGTCACTGTGACTTTAGCAGGTACGAAAGATGCGGCTATCGGTCCTATCTTACTGAACTTGCTAGGTGGTGGTATCTACACTGCTGTGGCTGTAGACGCAACCGCGGGTGGCTTACCACCGCAGTTGATTCTTCTAGACGACTTCGTCGTTGAAGAATAAACCACTTTACTCCCTCGACATTTTGCAGTTGTCATCCTCGGCCCCGTCTACATAGACGGGGCTTTTTTTCAGCCACCACCATTGCGCCACACCACGTGCTAATAAAAACGCACTTAACGCCAACCATAAACCATGGTTACCCAGCCAGTAAGTTGAAATCGTCAGCGGGAAGAATACGGCCAAGGCGGCAAAAGCCATGGTATTGCGCATGGCTCTGCTAGCGGTTAAGCCAATAAACACGCCGTCATAAAAATAGCTCCAATGGGCGACTAAGGGCAGGACGATAAGCCAAGGCAAATAGGTCTGAGCGGTTTCTCGCAAGCTTTCAATGTTGGTGATTAAGCCAATGATCTGCTCGCCAAAAAGCCAAAACACGAGGCTGTAGAGAACCGCGAATAAGCCAGACCAAAATAGGCAGGCTCGTAACCAGCGTTGAACCTGCTGCGGCTTCCGAGCGCCTTTGGCTTCGCCAACTAACGCTTCCACAGCATAGGCGATGCCGTCAAGGCCGAGGGAGATGAGAATGAGGAACTGCATCAGAACTGCATTGGCCGCGATAATATCAGCGCCGAGATAACTGCCACCGATAGTCATGGTCGCAATGCAGGCGTGTAGCAGCAGTGAACGAACAAAAATATCCCGATTCATTTTGAAGAGGGGAACAAATTGTTGTGGCCGCAAGCGTTGAAACATAGACCAACGTAGTTTGAATGCGCTCTGCAGCCAATAAAGTCCGAGAAAACAGGTTGCCCACTCGGCGATCAGGGTGGAAATAGCGGCACCGTACACGTGGTAATCGAGAATAAGCACGAGAATAACCGTGCCGATCACGTTCACGACATTGGTGAAAATGACTAGGAACATCGCCTTGCCAGCCTGTTGGCGACCAAGCAAGACGCCAAGCACCACGAGATTTAACAGTGCCGTAGGGGCTCCAAAAATCCTAATCTGGACGTAGGCGGTCGCTAACCTTTGGAATTCTCCTTCCATGGCGACTAAGGTTTGCATCACCCAGACAACGACCGGTTGCAACATAATCATCAGCACGCCGAGAACAGCCGCGAGCGAAGCCGCTTGCAACAGAACTGTGCGCTGATTCACTAGGCTTTTTGCGCCAAAGGCTTGCGCCATGAGGCCCGTTGTCGACATACGCAAAAAGATAGCGAGCAGGTAAAGAAAGCTAATCACCATAGCCCCAGTCGCGACAGCACTGAGGTAGATAGCCTCGGGCAAATGCCCTATGATAGCGGTATCGACCAGCCCCAATAATGGTGCTGCGATGTTCGACACCATCATTGGCAGGGCGATGAGAAAGACCTTGCGATGTTCATGCCAGGTAAGCGGTGCATGATTATTTAACGAGTGCTCGGAGCAAGGCTTAGACATGAAAACAACTCCGGAGGTTTGGATGAAATTAGGCGCGTTAACCCTTGTTGCGGGGCTAATGGCAGCAGCAATGTTGTTTTTTACACCGTCTGTTAGCGAGGCGCAAGAGGACAGTCATGCCTCGATCTTACTGTACCACCATGTCAGTGACCGCACACCGCGGGTTACCAGTGTAACTGCGGATGAACTCCGCGAGCATTTAACGTACTTGCGAGACAACGATTTCACCGTGGTCGATATTCGCGACGCGATTGCGGCCATGCAAGGCAAACAGAGCCTGCCAGAAAAATCGGTTGTGATTACATTCGATGATGCCTACCAAAACATTTACACCAATGGTTGGCCGATCCTGAAAGAATTCGATGTGCCTTGGACCTTGTTTGTTACCACCGATCCGATTGGACAAACACCCGGCCAGTACATGAGTTGGGAGCAAATTCGTGAGTTGCACGAGGACGGAGTGGTGATTGCGAATCACTCGCTCGATCACGCACATATGCCGCGGCGCGCGGACTTTGCTTCCGAAGAAGCCTGGCTAGCGCGAGCACGCGAAAATATTCTCGCTGCTGAAGCAAAAATTAAAGAAGAAGTCGGTGTCAGCTATAAGCTGTTTGCCTATCCGTATGGCGAATATGACAATATTCTTGCGGACTTAGTGGCTGAACTAGGGTTTATTGGCTTTGGTCAACATTCGGGTGGTTTCAGTAAACATAGTGACTTTCGAGCGATTCCTCGCTTTGCTGCTGCTGGTATGTACGCAAACTTACGGACACTGGGTACGAAAATGGCGGCCTTAGGGATGCCAGTGCTCGAAACGCACATCAATGACACCCTGCTAGCACATGATGAAACCCAGCCAGTGTTGAAGCTCACGCTTGATATGTCCGACATTCGTCGGCAACAGCTCAATTGCTTTATTCGCAGTCAACCCCATGCACCTGAATGGCATGACGAGCAAACCTTTTCAGTGCAGGCCGACGAGCCGATTGGGATTGGCCGACAACGCTACAACTGCACCGTGCCAAGCATGAGTAAGCCCGGCCGTTTCTATTGGTATTCAGTGCAGTGGATTCGCCCTGACGAAAATGGCAGTTGGCCGGATTAATTGCGGTAAGTTATTGGCGCTATCAGCGACTTAAACTATAGTGAGTCATCGTCTATATGGAGCTTGACCGATGACTCACTTAATACGCCTATTTAGTACTACCCTCTTAACGTTAATTTTAATCGTCGGCTGCGGTTGGGGGCCACGACCAGAACCATCTCATACAACCTTGCAGCCACCGGTGGCAAAACGAGTGGATTATCTCGTTGAATCACCACACGGCAATCGCAACGACCCTTATTATTGGCTGCGTGATGATGATCGTGCTGCACCTGAGGTATTGGCGTATCTCGAAGCTGAGAATGCGTACTATCGCGCTTATGCGAATCAGTACGAAAACCTGATTGACGATCTCGAGGGTGAAATGCTCAGTCGGATCAATCAAGACGACTCCAGCACGCCGCTGCATCGCGGTGATTATTGGTATTACAGTCGTTTCGCTGAAGGCAAGCAGTATCCGATTTTCGTACGTGAAGACGACGAAGGCACTGTCGAAACGATTCTGGATGTCAACGAACTCGCTGAGGGCCATGCGTTTATGTCGGTGACTAACCTGACGTATAGTCCAGATTATCGTTACGTCGCTTACTTTGTTGATACCACAGGTCGACGTCAGTACGAGTTGCGAATTCGTGACTTGCATAGCGGCGAAGATCTTCCCGATCGCTTAACCGGTTTGTCACAGTCAGTCGCTTGGGCGCAAGACAACAAAACTCTGTTTGTGGTTGAAAATGACCCGGTGACTTTACTTTCCACTCGTGTCCTCAAACACCGTTTGGGTCAGCCCGCGGAGCAGGCCGAAGTGGTCTACGAAGAACTAGATAACACGTTTTATTTGTACGTTGGTAATAGTACCGACCTACAGTTCGTACAAATTTATCTATCGGCAACAGTAAGCAGTGAACGATGGGTGTTAGACGCTCACAACCCGGATGGTGAGTTTCAAGTCATCGCCCCACGTGAGCGTGGACTACTTTATGGCGCCGAGCATATTGATGGGCGATGGATTATTCGTACCGATTATGAAGCTCCTAATTTTCAGTTGATGCAAGTTGCGCACGAGCACATTGGCGACAAGGCGCGTTGGCAACCGCTGGTGCCACATGACGACGATGTGTTTATCAATAGCTACTTAGTTTTCTCGAACTATTTGGCGATTAACGAGCGCAGTAATGGCCTTTTGCGCATTCGGTTATTGCCATGGGATGATTTCGAAAACCCTCGTTTTATTGCGGCAAATGAAGACGCATATATGATGCGGTTTGAATGGAATATCGACCAATTCACTAACACCTTACGCTACATGTATAGTTCATTAACCACGCCGATGGTGACCTACGCGTACGATATGACCACCGGCGAGCAGTCGATCTTAAAGGCGACTGAAGTACCTAACTATGATGCTAGCCAGTATGTCACCAAGCGCACTTGGGCAACGGCGCGCGATGGTAGCCAAATTCCGGTAACGCTATTGCATCACCGTGACTTCGTCGCTAATGGCCAAGCGCCTTTGTATCAATATGCTTATGGTAGCTACGGCAGTAGCATGGACCCGTTCTTCAATAGCTCGGTGTTGTCTTTGGTGGACCGCGGCTTCGTTTATGCCATCGCGCACATTCGTGGTGGCCAAGAGATGGGACGGCACTGGTACGAAGACGGTAAGTTGCTGAATAAAAAGAATACCTTCACAGACTTTATCGATGTGACTGACCACCTTGTGAATGAAGGCTATGCGCATGCAGACAAAGTGATTGCGGGCGGTGGCAGTGCCGGTGGGTTGCTGATTGGTGCGGTAGCGAATATGGCGCCCGAACGCTATTTGGGTTTGCACGCAGCAGTGCCGTTTGTCGATGTTGTCACGACTATGTTGGACGAGAGTATTCCGCTGACGACCAACGAGTTTGACGAGTGGGGCAACCCCAAAGAACAAGAGTATTACGACTATATGTTGTCATATTCACCTTATGACAATGTCGCTGCGATGGACTATCCAGCGATATTAGTCACGACCGGTTTACATGATTCGCAAGTGCAATATTTCGAACCGGCGAAATGGGTGGCTCGTTTACGGCACCTAAAGACCGACGATAATGTGCTGCTATTTCGCACCAATATGACAGCAGGGCATGGTGGCAGCTCAGGTCGTTTCTCGGCCTTACGTGAACGCGCTGAAGAGTACGCGTTTATGTTGTCGCTGCTCGATTAATGCCTGATTAATGTCTGATTAATGCTTGGTAGTAACCGCGTTGGTTACAAGAGATAACATGAACGGCACGTGTATCGCTTATCAATAGCGATACACGTGTTCTAAGTAGCGCACGATTTTGCTGAAATCACTGGCGAGGTCATTGGGATTAACCACCGCTAATTCACCGATTTCATGCGACGGACGGAAAATGGCGTGTTGATGACCATTCGGGTCGACGAGAATAACCGCTGCACTGTGATTGACCAGATAGTTGGTTTCGCCTTCATCGGGAATCGAATACATCAGGCCGATATTGCGCACAAATGGATACAAGTCACGATGTTCAGCGCGCACCCCGTAGAAGCCCTCACCAAAGAAGTTTACGTACATATTTAGCCGGTCCACGTCATCCCGTTGCGGGTCGACACTAATCATCCAAACCTGCACTGGAAAATCCGTTGCACTGCTTAGCTGTTCCCATCGCGCCTTTAAGTTAGCCATGGTAGTAGGACAAATGTCCGGGCAAAATGTGTAACCGGTGAACAGCAATGTCCACTGACCTTGCAAAGCGGTATTCGTAACGTCAGCGCCGTCGCTACCTTGCAGCTGAAAAGGCTCAATGGTTCGCGGTTGGTCGTAAATACGGCTTGATGATAATTCCGGCTCGCCTACATGAGTCACGGCTAGGTAAGCAACGACACCAAGGACGGCAACTGCAGCTAGGGCTAAAATGGTACGCATATTCATTGGTAAACAACTCCCATGATTCGGTAACAGCCCCGCATTAGAGCATGTAGTGATCGGCCAATAATAAAATAAATAACAACATTAAATGCCAAATGGAAAACTTAAACATCTTCCAAGCAGTCAGTTTTTCTGGGCGATATTTCAGTTTCCAAGCGTAGCCGAGGAAAATGAGATTCAAAACGCTGACGCCGGCAAGATACAACCAGCCGCTCATGCCTACTAAGTAGGGCAGAACACACACTGCCGTCAAGAGAATCGTGTATAGCAAAATACAGGTTTTGGTAAATGCTATACCATGGGTGACGGGTAACATTGGAATCTCTGCTTTCGCGTAGTCCTTGGCACGATGCACAGCCAGTGCCCAAAAATGCGGTGGCGTCCATGTAAAAACAATCATGACTAACAGCAAGGGGAAGGCATGAATCTCGCCAGTAACGGCCGTCCACCCCAATAAAGGTGGTGCTGCACCTGCTAGGCCACCAATCACGATATTTTGTGGTGTTGCTCGCTTCAGATACATAGTGTAGATCACCGCATAGCCCACTAAACTTGCAAGTGTGAGTACTGCCGTAATTCGGTTGACGAAGAGCTCAAGGACAATGTAGCCAAGAATTCCAATGACCATGGCGAAGGTCAGTACTTTGCGCGGAGAAAGCGCACCTGTGGGCAATGGACGGCGCAAAGTACGCGCCATTTTCGCATCGATATGGCGGTCGACAAGATGATTCACAGCAGCTGCCGAAGACGCCATTAATCCAATCCCGACCATGGCAGGAATAAGAATTTCCGCTGCCACCCAAGTAGGTGTTGCGAGTGCCATACCGACCAGGGCAGTAAGGAGTAATAAAGCAACCACACGCGGTTTGGTTAGCTCGAGATATTCACGCCAGCTGGCGCGTTGGGTTAGCGCGACTTGATTAGCCATGGCTGACCTCCTTTCTTTTTATTTTGAATAAAGCATAGTTGAGTGCAACCAATCCGACGAGCATCAGTGCCCCGACCGCGTTATGAGCGACGGCAACGGCTAGCGGTAAGCTAGCAACGACATTGGTAATGCCGAGAGCGACCTGTAAAACAAGTAAGAACGTTAACACAAAGGTTAAACGTTTGAACCATTGGCTCGTTGCACCTAACCAAAGTTTTAGCAGCAATAAGCCCATAACGGCCATCACGACAATTGCGCCAATGCGGTGAAACACATGCATGGTCATGCGTTCCGCGTAGCTATGCACGCCAAACTCATAGTCTTCTGCTTCAGGCACCGAGAATGCACCTGCAATATCGAGGCGCTCCAGCCAGTTACCTTCACAAATGGGGAGGTTGGTACAGGCGAGCGCTGCATAGTTTGCGGCAACCCAGCCACCCAAAGCGATTTGGCCAACCACGACAAGTAAGGTCAAAATAGCAAGCGGTTGCAAGGATCTTAGTTTTGGTTCTGTCGCTAAAGTGGGTTGAGACTCGCGCAAATACAACAGTGCCAACAAACAGAATGTTGAAAAGCCACCGAGCAGGTGCATCATGACTATTACAGGTTGCAGGTTCATGGTGACAGTCCACATACCTAACGCCGCTTGGAAAATAATTAGAACCAGAAGCGCTAGTGGTAATTTCAGTGGTTTGCCCGCACCAATGCGACGGCGGCGCTGGACCGCTGTTACCGCAATAACAAGAACCAGAATACCTAAAATGCCCGCTGCGTAGCGGTGAATCATTTCATTCCACGCTTTAAAGTGCTCAACCGGACGCTCAGGGAAGCGCATTTCTGCGGTCTCAACGCGAGTTTCGCTATGCGGGACAGTTAAAAAACCATAACAACCGGGCCAATCAGGGCAGCCCAAGCCGGCGTCAGTGAGGCGGGTGTATGCACCCAAAATAATCACCACAATGACCAAACCTAAAGCAATTTTCACATAACGCTGCATCATTGTTTTTATCCTTATTCTTGCAAACGCTTACGACGTTTTAACTTAACCTACTCGCGACAATTTGAGTAGTTTTTGCAAATCACTCAGTAAATCTCGGCCTTGCAAAATCGTTGCTTGGCGATCGTCACTCGTGGCGTACCACAAAACAACGTTGCCAACCGGGTCGATAATAAACAAACTGTGCTCCGGTAAAGCACGGAGCTCTGCATTCAGAGTATCGTCGAGCACATACTGTAAATTGGAGTCAGCTGGCAGTGTCGGTAGCTGTGTGGCGCTTTGGCTACCTTGAATACCAACCGGACGGACGCGGTCCTGCTGCTTTCCGAGTGCGTGATACAACTGACTGGCAACATAGAGAGCGTTGCCACATTGTTCTTGGCACTCAGCGGGCACAACATAGGCTATCCGCCATTTATTCGGCAGCAATGCGTTACTGCTTTCGGTCAACTGAATCTCTGGGCTGACCAAATTACCTTTGTTGCTGACGCCCGGTTCATAC
The DNA here is from genome assembly GCF_003987315.1 of Aliidiomarina haloalkalitolerans. Taxonomy (GTDB): domain Bacteria; phylum Pseudomonadota; class Gammaproteobacteria; order Enterobacterales; family Alteromonadaceae; genus Aliidiomarina; species Aliidiomarina haloalkalitolerans. Next base: position 56,266 of record NZ_PIPI01000002.1, on the reverse strand, counting down.
CAGCCCATTTTCAAAACCAATTGGGCGGCAGCGAGAGGAAGAACAAAAATGGCAGCAACCGTGAGTAATACACGGCGATTGCGACGCTTTTGCTGTTCCGGTGTGAGGGGCTTTTTCATTGCGTTTCCTTATTCTTGTTTTTCTGCGGAAGTGACCCTGAGCGTTCGCGGCTGGCAAACACAAAGACAATAAAAGCCGCTAAGGCTAAGCCAAACCATTGCAGTGCATAGGCGTAGTGACGGTGTGGCGGCATGACGACTATTGGCCAGTCACGCACATAGCCAAGCTCAGCTTGTGGTTCTTGCAGTACGATGAATTGTGCAAGCGGTGCATCCAACAGCGCGGTAAGTTCACTACCGAGCTTATCGAGTTCCGGATATTGAATGCGATGTACATCAGTAGTTTCGAGCCCCTGAAAGTCTTGCGCTTGTAACATGAATGGCTGTGCGGCTGGCACACGAATACGGCCTTGAATGGTGACTTCGTTTTCGGGTAGCTCGATGGTCGGTAGTACCGAACGATCAAAGTCGGCCGGTACCCAACCGAGGTTGACGGGTACGAGCCAGTCACTGACTTGGTTCGGCCGCACAAGTACGAGAACATGGTAACCGCTGCGGCCTTGGTGAATTTGATTATCAACGAGAAATACGGGTTGTTGCTGGATACGACCTTGGAATTCAATTTCACTATCGGCGGCTTGAGCCAGCTCGGTTAGCGTTACGGGATTTAACTCGGTGTAAATTTCGGCTTGTTCATGACGGTCGATGATCTGTTGTTTTTCTTGACCACGGTCAATTTGCCAAAAACCAAGCTTGACCAAGATTGCAATCGCAAGCAAAGTAATAAGGAGCGCTCCAGGATGGAGGCGAAATAATAATGAACCAAGGCGAAGGACTGTCATAACAACTTCTGAGGACCTGCCGTGTTAAACGTAATTCTCAAAATACTACTCGTCGCGTTACTGCTTTATATCATCGCGAACTTATTTCGCGGGCTATTTAGTGCGTTGAAGAACGATCCTGACGCACCCCCCATGTCACATTACATTGGGAAACGGGTTTTATTTTCTGCTGTGGTGATTCTATTCATCATTCTCGCTCTCGTGTTTGATGTCACCACGTTAAATCAGCGCCCCTACTGAGCAGGGGCGCTCTTTTCTCTTACAGTACGTAAACAAACACAAACAAACACAACCAAACAACGTCAACAAAGTGCCAGTACCAAGCGGTTGCTTGGAAGGCAAATTGATCGTTCTTGGTGAAGTGTCCTGCGAAGACGCGCCCCGCCATGACAATCATCATGATCGCACCAAGTGTCACGTGTAAGCCGTGGAAACCGGTGAGCATGAAGAAGGTATTACCGTAAATTCCTGAATCGAGGGTCAAACCAAGGTCGCGGTAGGCGTGAACATACTCGTAGCCTTGTAAGCCTAAGAAGATTAAGCCTAGTGCGATAGTGATCAGCAACCAAACTTTAAGCTTCTGGCGTTTCCCTTCCTCTAAGCCAACGTGGGCAAAGTGCAAGGTAACCGATGAAATCACAAGAATAACGGTGTTAATCAGCGGTAGACCGAACCAACCCATGGCTTGGGTGGTTGTGCCGTCAGGTGTTGTCGTTAATGGCCAAATGGCTTCAAAACCTGGCCATAAAATTTGCCCGGTCATCTCGTTATTGCTGGCTCCGCCTAACCATGGCACCGCGATCATGCGGGCATAGAAGAGGGCGCCGAAAAACGCCATGAAAAACATGACTTCGGAGAAGATAAACCAGCTCATGCCTTGCTTATACGAACGACCAAGTTGTTCGTTATAAAGACCGGCCCGTGACTCGCGAATTTGGTCGCCAAACCAACCAACTAACATGACGACCATCACGAGTAAGCCAGCGCCTAAGAAGTAATGGCCGAAACCAGCTTCCTGCTTAGACCACTCGATGGTGTAATGGCCGGCACCAAAGGCAATAAGGCCTAAGGCGATGGCACCGACCAAAGGCCATATACTTTGGTCAGGAACATAGTACTTTTGTGGATTATGATTTTCTGTACTCATTGAAATTCCCTCACTCTGACCGACTTGCGGTTGTTGTAACGCGCACTTGGTCAGTTAGGTCATACATCATATAAGACAACGTAAAGCGGTGAATGTGTGCCGGTAAATCTGGGTCAAGGTAAAACTGCATTGGCATGACCGCGCGTTCGCCTGCAGCTAACGGTTGTTGCTCAAAACAAAAACACTCGGTTTTGTTTAAGTACAACGATGCCTCACCCGGTGAAACCGACGGTAAGGCTTGTGCAACCACATCCTTACCCGTACGGTTTTCGACATAAAAATTCACCACTTTCACTTCGCCCGGATGCACACGAATTGACCGAACCTCTGGTTGGAATTCCCAAGGAATTCCACGGCTAACACGAGTATGAAACTCAACCGTGACCACCCGCGTTTGATCGACTTCCATGCCATAATTAGCTGTTGCCGCCGTATTACTGGTGCGGCCATTGAACCCTGTAATTTCACAAAACTTTTCATACAGAGGCACAAGGGCAAAGCCAAAAGCAAACATGATGATCACCGAGCCTAACAGCCGAGTAATCACCCGACTGTTATCTTGGCGCTGTGGCTTTTGTTCCGGAGTTTCGCTCATTTCACGTTACTCCTTACTTAATTACTGGCGGTACATCGAAGGTGTGGTATGGCGCCGGCGACGGCACTGTCCACTCGAGACCTTCGGCACCTTCCCATGGCTTCGCTGGTGCGGGTTCGCCTTTTTTCAATGCGCATTTAATACAAACGGCAAGGAAAATGAGCTGCGAAAACCCGAACAGGAAACCACCAACACTGACAATTGCGTTGATGTCAGCGAACTGCAGTGCATAGTCTGGAATTCGGCGTGGCATACCTGCTAAGCCGACGAAGTGCATCGGGAAGAACAGGATATTGACCGAAATCAGTGAGCACCAGAAATGCAGTTTACTGAGGAAAGTGTCGTACATTACGCCAGACCATTTCGGTAACCAGTAGTACGCCGCAGCCATAATCGAGAACACCGCACCACTTACCAAGACGTAATGGAAGTGAGCGACAACGAAGTAGGTGTCGTGGTACTGGTAATCCACCGGTGTAATCGCCAACATAATGCCGGAGAAGCCACCAATGGTGAACAACACGACAAATGCCAGTGAGAATAGCATCGGCGTTTCAAAGGTCATGGCGCCACGCCACATGGTACTGACCCAGTTAAAGACCTTCACCCCGGTGGGGACGGCAATTAACATGGTCATATACATGAAAAACAGCGAAGCGAATGTCGGCATACCGGTTGTGAACATGTGGTGTGCCCAAACCAAGAACGATAAACCAGCGATTGCAGCAGTGGCGTAAACCATTGAGGCGTAACCAAAGAGTGGTTTACGTGCAAACGCAGGAATAATGGCCGAGACAATACCGAATGACGGTAGGATCATGATGTACACTTCAGGGTGACCGAAGAACCAGAACAAATGCTGGAACAAGACCGGATCACCACCACCAGCCGCATCGAAAAACGCAGTGCCGAAGTATTTATCGGTTAGAACCATGGTCACAACACCGGCTAGAACTGGCATAACCGCAATGAGCAAAAATGCAGTAATGAACCATGTCCAGACGAACAGTGGCATCTTCATGTAAGACATACCTGGAGCGCGCATGTTCATGATGGTGACGATGACGTTAATCGCCCCCATAATCGATGACATCCCCATGATGTGCATACTGAACACGAACAGTGCCGTTGAATCGGTACTGTAGGTGGTTGACAGTGGTGCGTAGAAAGTCCAACCGAAGGCTGGTGCTCCACCTGGCATGAAGAAAGATGACAGCATGATCAGGAATGCGAATGGCAGGATCCAGAACGACCAGTTGTTCATCCGTGGTAGGGCCATATCCGGTGCCCCGATCATCATCGGGATCATCCAGTTTGCTAAACCAACGAATGCCGGCATAACCGCACCGAATACCATGATGACACCGTGCATCGTGGTCATTTGGTTAAAGAAGTGCGGGTCAACAATTTGCATGCCGGGCTGGAACAATTCAGCGCGAATCATCAGCGCCATGGAGCCGCCCACAAAGAACATAATCAAGCTGAACCATAAGTACATGGTGCCGATGTCTTTGTGGTTTGTCGTAAACAACCAACGCTTGATCCCTTTTGGATGGTGATCGTGATGGTCGTGCGCGTCGTGGGCGCTATGGGTATCAGTTACAATCGTAGACATAGCGAAGCCCCCTATTGATTACCTTGGATGAAATGGTGAATGTCAGCGGCTTGAACCATGTCGCCCGTGTTATTGCCCCAAGCATTACGCTCGTAGGTAATAACGGCAGCAAGTTCGCGCATGCTCAGCGTATTTCGATACGCTTGCATTGCAGTTCCGCGTGCACCATTCACAACCACATCGATGTGGGCTTGCTGGTCGCCAACTGAAACACCAACGCCAGCTAAACCAGGGAACACCCCAGGAATACCTTGGCCGTTCGGTTGGTGACAGGCAGCGCACTGCGCCATGTAAGTTTGCTGACCAAGCTCCATTAACTCGTCCATGCTCATTTGCATCGAGAGTAAACGTTGCTCTTCTTCGCGAGCAGTGCGTAAGCGCTCTTCTTCGCCACGAATCCAAGCTTCAAAGTCGGCTGGCTCTTTCGCGATGACCACAACTGGCATGAATGCATGGTCACGACCACACAGCTCAGCACACTGGCCACGATAAATGCCCGGCTCATCAACACGGGTCCAGGCTTCATTGATATAGCCTGGGTTGGCGTCTTTCTTCACTGCGAATTCTGGTACCCACCATGAATGGATAACATCGTCAGAGGTAATTAAGAAACGCACCTTTTTGCCGGTTGGAATCACCAGAGGACGGTCAACTTCTAAGAGATAGTTTTCGGTTTGTGGCAACCGGCCATAAATTTGCTCGCGCGGCGTGGCCATGATGCTCTGATATTCCACGTCATACTCTAAATAGCTGTAATGCCAGCGCCATTGCGAGCCGGTCACAAGTACACTGATATCTGAGTCTGACGTATCGTCCATTTTAATCAAGGTGATGGTCGCTGGTACTGCCATCGCAAACAGGATTAAAAATGGAATAATGGTCCATGCAATTTCAACCTTGACGTTATCGTGGAATGTCGCTGGCTTAACGCCGCGACTTTTCCGGTGGCGCAAAATCGACCAGAACATTGCACCGAAGACGATAACCCCAATGGCGAGACAAATATAAAAAACAAGCATATGAAGGTCATATACTTTATTACTGATATTTGTGACACCACGGGTAAGATTTAACTGCAGGCTCTGCTCGGCACTGGCCGTTGCTGACACACTCAGCGCGGACAACGCAAGCAATAGGCGCGTTAGTCTTACATTCACTCGACTTCTCCTCTTAGTCTTTTTCCCACAACAGCAGGGGGCGCGCGTTGTGTCAAAAAGAACAAAGAGGTCAGCAAGAAAGGAACAGCTTTTCCCCAAAAATCTCAGTCTTGCCTAACCCTTTGTTTTTATTATTACGATGTCGTTTTTATTTGTTAGGTATATCAAGTCGCTGAGACGAATCTATGACGGAATGCACGGTTTGAGGTTGGATTCAAAATACCGGGCACGACCCATAGAACAGCATCGCGTTGCAGCAAATACATTGATGGGGATCAAAATAACACCAAAAATGTTAATAAAAAAGGGGGTATTTTTAACAATACCCCCGGGGTACCCCTGTGACGGGGTGTGGAGTGGGTAATTAATGAACAGCGCTAGGATATTGGCTTTGATTGAAAATAAAGCTGATGGCTTGGCTGGCCTTAGCTGCAAGCTGTAAACGTTGACGTTCACGCCCTTCGCAAGGTTTTAACCAGGCAATAACAAGCTGACTATTATTTATCAGTAATGCTTGCTCAGTTGCCCAAAGGGCAGTGGTCTGATCACTTGTATTTACACGTCGAATTCGGTCTGGACGAATGCCAGCGGCGATTAATTGAGCAATGAGGGTTTTTGGCGCCTTACCAATGACCGTCACCCATTGATCATCACGCTTGCGCATTGTGCTCAATGTGACCCAAAGTTGTTGGTATAAATTGTGTTCGCGCACATTGCTGTCATTGATGGTTTCGTGACCCCAAATACCAGGGTGAGCGAATCGCCGTGTTAAAGTTGAGTAGTTCATAACCAGCCTCCATTGCGAATGACGCCGACAGCTAACCCTTCGATGGTCATATATTGCTGAGTTAGGTCAACTTGAATGATTGAAAACTCTTCATTCTCAGGGTGCAAAAGCACCATGTTGCCTCGGCGTTCAAAGCGTTTTACGGTAACATCGTCATCGACACGGGCGACTACAATCTGTCCGTTCCGAGCTTCTTTGGTTTTGTGCACCGCTAACAAATCGCCATCGAGAATGCCAATGTCACGCATACTCATGCCCTGCACTCGCAGGAGGAAATCAGCATGAGGATGGAACATGGATTGGTCGACTTGGTAGTGGCTTTCAATATGTTGTTGCGCCAAAATCGGTTCACCCGCGGCAACTTGACCTATGAGTGGCAGACCTTCTGGTGCGCGTTCTTGTTCTTCCTGTAATAAGCGAATGCCGCGAGACATTCCAGGAATCATCTGAATGACGCCTTTCTTTGCTAATGCGCGCAAATGCTGCTCGGCGGCATTCGCAGAACGAAACCCAAGACGCTCCGAGATTTCGGCACGAGTCGGAGGCATTCCGGTCGCGTCGATGGTATCGCGGACTAAATCAAGAATTTGTTGTTGACGCGTAGTAAGCGGCTTCATAAGTTCACCTGTTTATTTATACAGTATGCTGTGAGTATATACAGTATTTTTGGTCATGCAACTTTTTTTGCTTAATTTTTGTTAACAGCGCAACAAAAGCAGAAAAGTGTTATTCTAACGACCATTATCGACCCCAAGTAAAGAACAGGTTTGCTGTGCATGAAAACAACGTCGTTGCTGTATAAAATTTTGCGTTGGCCAATTACTAAGATGACACGCTTTAAGGCGATTGCGGATCCCTATGAGGGCAGTCCGAGCGCGCCAGATCACGTTGTTTACGTGATGAAAGCGCCGTCGGCGACCGACTTAGTGGTGGCGCGGAACACGGCACTCGAGCTGGGTTTACCGGACCCGACGCAGCCGTTAGTCATCAATGGCAAAAGTTTCGACCGGGTCCTCTATTTAGAAGATCCAAAACATCGACTCGCACAAACGCCACAGGAAGCGTTTGTTGAGTTGATGAAACTGCATCAACAACACGCCAATTACAATGTGCACATGCATCCGGTTGCCCTATTTTGGGGGCGCGAGCCCGGTCGTGAGCATAATGAAGGGCGCACCATGACCGCGGATATCGAAGTGCCGGGCAAGTGGCGCAAGTTTTGGTTGGTCATGTTTAGTGGTCGCAATATTTTAGCCCGTGTATCACCACCAGTGAGCTTACGCACCATGGCGGAAAGTCATGCGTCTGACCAAGCATTAGCGCACAAACTAACCCGGGTTGCGCGAACCCATTTTGCCCGCTTGCGGTATGCGGTAGCGGGTCCAAAGCTATTGAGTCGGGAAGAAATGATTCGCGATTTATTGGTGAATCCAGCTATTCGCCAGGCTATTCAGGAAGAAGCGCGAAGCAAAAAGATCTCGCCTGAGCAGGCAGAGAAACGTGCAAGATCTTATCTGAACGAAATTGCAGCGGATTACCGCGAAGGCCTAGTGCGTTTCGCAGATCATTTGTTTACCTGGCTATGGACTAAGCTCTATAACGGCATCACTGTTAAAAATAGCGACACCATCCGCAAGTTAGCGCAGGACGGCCACGAGATTGTCTATGTGCCGTGTCATCGCAGCCACATGGACTACTTGTTATTAAGCTTTGTGATCTACAAAGAGGGCTTGGTACCGCCTCACATTGCTGCTGGCGTTAACTTGAATTTCTTCCCAGTCGGAACCTTATTTCGACGTGGTGGCGCGTTCTTTTTACGCCGCAGCTTCCGCGGTAACAAGCTCTATTCGACGGTTTTCCGTGAGTACTTAACCCGTTTGTTCCAGAAAGGTTACGCAGTTGAATACTTTATGGAAGGTGGTCGCAGCCGTACCGGTCGTCTTTTACCACCAAAAACCGGCATGCTGGCGATGACCTTACAGAGTCAGCTGCGCGGTGTGACTCGGCCGGTTACATTTGTACCGGTGTATTTGGGTTATGAGCATGTCATGGAAGTGAGTACTTACCATGGCGAACTCAAAGGTCAAGCGAAGAAGAAAGAGTCGGTGTTCCAAGTGTTCAGCATGGTTCGTAAACTGCGCAATTTTGGTCACGGCTATGTAACCTTTGGCGAGCCGTTGCGATTATCCGACTACCTTGACCGCGCGCAATCAAATTGGCGCGACTCGGTGACCAGCGGTGTTGAGGAGCCAGCGAAACCGCGCTGGATGACGCCAGTGGTGAATACTTTAGCGGACGTTTTAATGCGCCGAGTAAACGATGGTGCGGCTCTGAACAGTATTAACTTAACTGCATTGGCACTACTGAGTGCAGAGCGGCATACCTTGAACCGGGAAGAGCTTCTTGCGCAAATTCAAGCTTATTTAGCGCTGCAGCGTGAAGTACCCTATAGCCAAGACATCCAAGTGCCCGAATGGCCGGCGGCAGACATGTGGGAGCACTTGGTAAAAATGGAAAAGCTCGCGATTACGGAAACCGGCGCTGGAACTGTGGTGAGTGTCGACCAGGTGCAAGCGGTAACCCTTACGTATTACCGCAATAACATTCTACATTTATATATTGTTCCTGCTTTGCTGGCGCGTTTTGCCCGCCGAGGACGTTCATTTAGTGTCGAGCAAGCAAGTGAGTTTATTACACGTTTGTACCCGATGATTGAGGCGGAGTTGTTCCTTAATCGCGATGTCCAAGACGTTGATCTGTGGGTGCGGGCTCTATGTGAAGAGTTCTGTCGCCAGCAATGGCTGACTGCAGCGGCCGAGGGTTATGCATTGGTGCCGCGCAGCGAGCCAGGCTATGTGCAATTAACGCTGCTCTCGAATGCAGCGGAGGAAACACTCATTCGCTATGCGATTGTACTCGATCTATTGCAACAGGCTCAGAATTTGTCGCGCGCAGATCTCGAGCAATTGAGTGAGAAAGTTGCCGCACGGATTGGCGCTCGTCATGGCATTGATGCCCCGGAGTTTTACGACAAACGGATATTCTCGACCTTGGTCGGTGTGCTAAAAGAAGAAGGCTATATTCACGTCACGGAAGAGGGCACTTACACCGCTCAGTCGGCAACAGGCCAATTGAGCGATGAAGTCGAAGATTTACTTGGTAGCCAAGTCCAACAAACGATTCGGCAGTCAGTGCAGCATCTATTAGGCGAAAATTAAGCCATACCTAATGGTGCCGGCAACCAATAATGTAAAGCAATACCGATAGTAATCACCATACCGACGTAATGATTCTGGCGAAATGCTCGGAATGATGCGTCGGTTTGGCGATTGCGGATCATCCATAACTGCCAAATAAACAGTCCTGCCGCAACGAGTAATGCCAACCAATACACCAACGCGCCATTGATCAGCCAACCCACGATGGCCAGCAAGCCAAGCGTTGCCAGCTGTAACAAGCCAATGATAGCGACGTCATACTTACCAAAAAGAATCGCTGTTGATTTGATGCCGACACGCAAGTCGTCGTCGCGGTCGACCATGGCATATTCGGTGTCGTAGGCGATGGTCCATGCTAAGTTAGCGCCAAACAACAACCAGCAAACTAGCGGCAAACTCCACGCCTGGGCCGCAAATGCCATGGGAATAGCCATACTAAAGGCGGCACCGAGGAAAATTTGCGGCAAGTGGGTAAAGCGTTTGGCGAATGGATAAATAATGGCGAGTGCAACCGCAACGAAGCTGAGCATAATGGTCAGTACGTTGAGTGTGAGTACTAAGATAAATGCCAGTGACACTAAGACCAAAAAGAGCACCAGCGCTTCGGCAGCAGTCACGGCGCCAGTCGCAAGCGGTCGGTCTTGTGTGCGACTAACATGCCCGTCTAGCTTGCGATCGGCGAAGTCGTTGATCACACAACCCGCTGAACGCATAAGAAAAACCCCAGCCGCAAATACGGCGACAAGACGCACGGAAGGGTCTCCTGAGCCGGCTACTAATAATGCCCAAAACGTTGGCCACAGCAATAACCACGTGCCAATTGGTTTGTCCATGCGCATGAGTGCGCGGTAAGCGTCATAACGAGTCATCCATCACCTCCTGATACCATTGTTATTAGCATAGCAGGGCACGGACGAAAGAAATACTTCAGCCACTAAAATTGCCGTTTCTGGCAAATGGAATAAGCGTCGCCGCCCCCATAAACTGACCGCTTGGTGGTGGAGCTGATGGTTCAGTTGCGCAACGGGTGTTGAATTGGCGAACTGGGCAACTTCAATGACCCCTGGCTGAATGTCATCGCGCTGGAAAAGATGTTCACCCAGCGGGTTCGTGCCCATGTGGGTCATTTCTGCATGCGCGGCCAATTGCTGATGGGGCAATATGCTGCGCGCAAAAACCCAAGGTACATTATTGCTGTATAACAAGACTTCCCGAATGGTAACTGGCTCAACGTCTATCCCCAACGTACGATATTCATGTGGCTCGGCTAATTGCTGTTCCTGTGCGAGTACCTGAACGCGGAAGTCCGGATGAACCTGCTTTAATTTCGCGGTGAGTGAGCCGGCATCAAGCAACCAATCTTCGAGCGCTTGAGTGAGTTGCAAAGCTTCAGGTGGCTGCCAAGTGCCGTTGAGACCGATGGGAAATTGCATGAAAACGAAACCCTTGTTGCGGAGTCAATTGAACTAGCGCATGGCCGGTTTTTTTGCCCGCCAAACGAAGCCCAGAAGAATACCCGAAATTAAACCGACAGAATGCGCTTCGTTGGCAACATTAACCCAGAGTAAGTCGGTGTAGCCAAGCACGAGCCAGCCGATCATGAAAACGAGTAAAGCGGGTGGTAACGCCAATGGATGGCGAGGCCGTTGCCAAGCAACGATCATGGCGAACCCAAGCAAGCCATACACGACACCCGATAAGCCGCCGAATAAAGGCCCAGAAACATACCATTGAGCGTAATTAGAGGCCAGCGCAGTCACAAGTGTGACAAAAATTAAGACTTTACTACCATAGACTAACTCGAGACGCCCACCTAAATACCACCACCAAAATAAGTTGAAAATCAGGTGTGTTGCTGAGAAATGCAAAAGAATAGGTGTAATCCAACGCCATGGTTGAGAGGCTTCTAAGGTGTGACCGCCATGCGGCGAGAAGATCAGTTGGCTCAGGGTAAACTCCGGTGCGACAAACCACTGCGCGGCAGCAACGATCAGCACCAGCACAAATAACACGAACGTAAAGATCCCTGCTTGGCGTGCCAGTACATGCCATAACGCCGCACCACCTAAGGTGGCCAATGGCGCTTGCGGTTCTTGTTCGGTTGGCGGGTTTGTACGGAACTCGCGAATGAGCTCGCGTGCCGCAGCTTCGTAGCTTGCTTGCACGAGCCATAATTCAAGTAAATTGCCGCGTTCGGTAACCGTTACCGGCATGCCAGCGCGGCGAAGCATGGTTTGCAGTGCTAAGATTTCTTGACTATCGCGACTGCTGTGTAGCTTGATCACGCGCCACGAGCCACTTGATCAGGAAAGGTTGTCGCCCAAGCCGTGATGCCTCCATCGAGACTATAAACTCGGTCGAATCCTTGCTCAGCCAAGTATTGGCCGGCGCCTTGACTGCTTACACCGTGATAGCAGACGACCAACAAAGGTTGGTCGAAATCACTCTCGAGCATAAAGGTTTGCAAATTCTCATTGCTAATTCTTTGTGCGCCGGGAATGTGCACACTGGCAAAAGAGGCCGGGTCGCGCAAGTCGGCAATTTGTACCTTCTCGTTGGCCATCATGGCCTGTGCATCTGCCACAGAAATTCGCTGAAAAGCACCCATTTTAACGACCTCCTTTGCAATCTAAGTGCAAACTTAAACTAGATCGAGCTTAGTCCCAGTTGAGAATGACTTTACCTGATTTGCCCGACAGCATCGTGTCGAAGCCTTCTTGGAAATCATCAACATGGAAATTATGCGTAATCATCGGCGACAAGTCTAAGCCTGATTGTAGTAACGCCGCCATCTTGTACCAAGTCTCGAACATTTCGCGGCCATAAATGCCTTTGATTACCAGGCCTTTGAAAATGACTTGGTTCCAATCAATCGCCATGTCACCTGGAGGAATACCGAGCAGCGCAACCTTGCCACCATGGTTCATGGTTTTCAGCATTTGGTTAAAAGCAACTGGTACACCCGACATTTCGAGACCGACATCGAAGCCTTCGGTCATACCAAGTTCTTTCATGACGTCTTCCAACTTGGTACTCATGGTATTGACCGCTCGGGTCGCACCCATTTTCGTGGCGAGTTCTAGACGGTAGTCGTTGATGTCAGTAATCACAACATGGCGAGCGCCCGCATGGCGAGCAACCGCTGCGGCCATAATACCGATTGGGCCAGCGCCGGTAATCAACACATCTTCTCCGACGAGATCAAACGACAGAGCTGTGTGTACCGCATTACCGAACGGGTCAAAAATAGCCGCCATGTCATCGGAAATATTGTCCGGTAACTTAAATGCGTTTTCCGCTGGAATGACGAGATACTCCGCGAATGCACCTGGACGGTTGACGCCAACACCGGTCGTATTGCGACACAAGTGACGACGGCCGGCACGACAGTTGCGGCAGTGACCACAGGTAATGTGGCCTTCGCCAGATACACGGTCGCCGACTTTAAAGCCGCGGACACCATCGCCCATGGCTGCCACTTCGCCGACATATTCATGACCGACCGTCATACCCAGAGGAATGGTGTTTTGTGACCACTCGTCCCACTTGTAAATATGCACATCGGTGCCGCAAATTGCGGTTTTCTTAATCTTGATTAACAGGTCGTTGTAGCCGCACTCGGGCACGTCTGCTTCAGACATCCAAATACCTGGTTCAGCTTTCAATTTTGCTAATACTTTCATGTCAAACTCACTTAGTTGATGCGAGTATGGAAACGAGCGTCTTAAATGACGCCCAAGTCTTTACCGACGCGGATGAAGGCGTCGATTGTTTTGTCTAGTTGAGCACGCGTATGCGCAGCCGACATTTGCGTCCGAATTCGAGCTTGCCCTTTTGGTACCACAGGGAACGAGAAACCGATCACGTAGACGCCTTCGGCTAACATTCGATCAGCCATTTCTGAGGCTAATTTGGCGTCGCCAAGCATGACCGGAATAATGGCATGGTCGGCACCGGCAAGCGTGAAGCCAGCAGCGGTCATGCGCTCGCGGAAGTAATTGCTGTTGTCAATTAAACGCTGGCGTAATTCGTCACCATTGCTGAGCATTTCAAGAACTTTAATCGATGCCGAGACAATGGATGGTGCTAATGAGTTCGAGAAAAGATACGGACGCGAGCGCTGACGCAGCCATTCAATGACTTCTTTTTTCCCTGAGGTAAAGCCGCCAGACGCGCCGCCGAGCGCTTTACCAAGGGTGCCGGTAATAATATCAACGCGGTCCATGACGTTATGGAATTCATGGGTGCCACGACCTTTCTTGCCGACAAAACCAACTGCGTGCGAATCATCGACCATGACTAACGCGCCGTATTTGTCTGCCAAATCACAAATGGCTGGCAAGTTGGCAATAATACCGTCCATTGAGAACACGCCGTCAGTGGCAATTAGCTTGTGGCGGGCACCGTCGGCAACGGCTTGCTGCAATTGCTTTTCTAAGTCGGCAACATCGTTGTTGGCGTAGCGATAGCGCTTGGCTTTACACAAGCGGACGCCGTCGATAATGCTAGCGTGGTTTAATGCGTCACTAATGATCGCATCTTCTGGCCCAAGAATTGTTTCAAACAAACCGGCATTGGCATCAAAGCATGACGAATAAAGAATCGTGTCTTCGGTGCCGAGGAATTCGCTGAGTTTTGCTTCTAAGGTTTTGTGGATGTCTTGGGTGCCACAAATAAAACGCACCGAAGCAACGCCAAAGCCATGACTGTCGAGACCGTCTTTGGCCGCTTGAATTAGCTCAGGATGATTTGCCAAACCCAAGTAGTTGTTGGCACAGAAATTAAGTACCTTTTCGCCATTCACTTCGATTTCAGAATATTGCGAAGAAACGATGACCCGTTCTTTTTTGAATAACCCCTCAGCTTTGACCTCTTCAAGCTGGTCACTTAACTGGTGGTAAAAAGCATCTTTCATGAAAATCTCCTGAAGTTTAAGCGGCTCTCTTGCTGTGCAATCGCTCGGGCTGTCGTGAGCTGTGGCAATTTTGACCTGTGTCGATAAGCCCGTATTTTACGTGTTAGCTCAGAAATTTGCAGCATTCTTTGCGGAAATATCCGGTCAGACCTGAATTTTGCGTATTTGTATACTGCGTTATTGGACGCACAAGGCGGCATCCGTTACTATTTTACTCATCCTTAACCACTAGACTAGCAAAGCTTATGTATCGACGCGCAATCTACCCTGGGACCTTTGATCCTATTACCAATGGCCACTTCGATTTAATTGAACGGGCGGCCAAGCTTTTTTCTGAGGTTATTGTTGGTGTTGCCGCGAACACAAGCAAAAAGCCGTTGTTCACGCTTGAAGAGCGGGTTGCCTTGGTTCAGCGCGTTACAGAGCACCTCGATAACGTGCGTGTTTTGGGCTTCACGGGATTGCTTGCTGACCTTGCTCGCGAACAAAAAGCGCATGTGCTCATCCGAGGTCTGCGGGCGGTGTCAGATTTTGAATTTGAATTCCAGCTTGCGAATATGAACCGCCGACTCAACCCAGACCTGGAGAGTGTCTTTCTTACGCCCTCAGAGGAAAACTCTTTTATTTCATCTACTTTGGTGAAAGAAGTCGCAATGCATGGTGGCAATGTGCATGAGTTTACCCATCCTGAAATAGCGCAGGCGTTGGCCTTGAAATTCAAGCAGCAGGCCGATTAGCAAGGCAATTGGTGGTAATTTGCTCTATCTTTTGTGAGCCAAAAAAGCTATTATTTGCCCGCAAAATTATTCACTTAAACCTACTTAACATTCGTATCCGCAGGAGCCCTTCGCATGACTGATCTGGATCTGAGCCAATATGGCATTACAGACGTCACCGAAATTGTCTACAACCCTTCTTACGACTTATTGTTTGCTGAAGAAACCCGCAGCGACCTAGAAGGTTATGAACAAGGACGTGTTACCAAAACTGGCGCCGTCGCCGTTGATACCGGTATCTTTACCGGTCGTTCACCGAAAGACAAATATATTGTGCGCGATGACACCACGCGCGACACGGTATGGTGGTCTGATCAAGGCAAGAACGACAACAAGCCTATTTCTCCAGAAGTATGGACTGAACTGAAGCAGTTGGTCACTCAGCAATTATCAAATAAGCGTCTCTTTGTGGTAGACACTTATTGCGGAGCGAACGAAGACACGCGTTTAGCCGTGCGTTTCATTACCGAAGTCGCATGGCAGGCACATTTCGTCAAAAACATGTTCATTCGTCCAAGCGAAGAAGAGTTGAAAACCTTCAAACCTGACTTCGTCGTGATGAACGGTGCGAAGTGCACGAATCCGAATTTCGAAAAGCATGGTTTAAATTCTGAGAACTTTGTTGCCTTTAACCTGACTGAGCGCATGCAATTAATCGGCGGTACTTGGTACGGCGGAGAAATGAAGAAAGGCATGTTCTCAATGATGAACTACTTCCTGCCGTTGCAAGGCATTGCTTCGATGCACTGTTCTGCAAACGTGGGGGCTGACGGCGACGTCGCGGTCTTCTTTGGTTTGTCAGGCACAGGTAAAACGACGTTATCGACCGATCCAAAGCGTCAGCTGATTGGTGACGACGAGCACGGCTGGGATGACGACGGCGTCTTTAACTTCGAAGGTGGTTGTTATGCGAAAACAATCAACCTCAGTGAAGAAGCCGAGCCGGATATCTACCGCGCAATTCGCCGCGACGCATTGCTCGAGAACGTAACCGTTTTAGCGGATGGCACAGTTGATTTCGATGACGGTTCAAAAACCGAAAACACCCGTGTTTCCTATCCGATTTATCACATTGATAACATCGTCAAGCCAGTGTCAAAAGCTGGTCATGCGAAGAAGGTTATCTTCTTAACTGCTGACGCCTTCGGTGTGTTACCACCGGTTGCTAAACTCACGACCGAACAAGCACAATATCACTTCCTGTCAGGCTTCACGGCTAAATTAGCGGGCACAGAGCGCGGCATTACTGAGCCGACGCCAACTTTCTCAGCATGTTTCGGTGCAGCATTCTTAAGCTTACACCCAACAAAGTATGCAGAAGTACTGGCAAAACGCATGGCCGACTCAGGCGCCGAAGCGTACCTCGTGAACACCGGTTGGAACGGCACTGGCAAGCGTATTTCAATTAAAGCAACACGCGCTATCATTGACGCTATCTTAGATGGCAGCATTGAAAACGCTGAATTTGTGCAGTTGCCATACTTCAACTTAGCAATGCCTACCGCTCTCGCAGGTGTCGATGATGCCAGCATTCTCGACCCGCGCAATACCTACGCAGACGCTACTGACTGGGACGTCAAAGCCCAAGACTTAGCGGCACGTTTTATTGCTAACTTCGAGAAGTTTACCGACAACGCCGAAGGTAAAGCGTTAGTTGCAGCGGGCCCAAGCCTGTAAGTCATTGACTTAAAAATCGAAAAGACTTACGCAGAAGCTACTTACGCAAAAGCCGGGTGGGGAGAAATCTCCACTCGGCTTTTTGTATCTAGCCCTTGGAGGGTTTTAAAAATAATTTCGGTGAGGGTAAACCCTCAACTTTCTAGGTTGCGACATTAATAGCCTTTGACCCTTTCTTTAAAAGCTCATAAACTGCTTACAAAATTATAACAAAGGTTGAGCTTTGTGCGTCGCCAGCTGATTATATCGAGCACACCTGCCGTTGCTGCATTCTATACCATGGTCTTTGCGGCAATTTTTACCGGCGCGGTGGGCCTCGGTTTATATATTTTTCGTCCTGTTGAACAGCCACTTTTAGAAGTGCTGTCGGCGACCGCTGCGCTCGTTTCAATCGCCACCGGCTTTGCCATGTTTGGCGCCATTCGCGGTTATCACATCATGCGTGTGGCTTTTGCCACGGCAATTGTTGTGGCTTCGCTTTATTCCCTCGCGCGAGGGGCGTTTTTCCCCACTTCCGCAACCTTACCCTTAGAGCTATTCTCTGCGTCGATTAAGTGGCCGATTACGATATTCTTTATGTTGATTGGCGCCGCATTATTATTCAATATGTCGGCTCGTTATCGACAGATCATTTGGCGTTATCTCGGCGCCTTAAGTACAATTGCAGGACTCGTGTTTCTTGGTCTTTGCTGGCAAGAGGATAATTTTACCTATTTTGGCTCACATCCAATTGTGGTCACCATCAGTGCGCTATATCTAGCCATGTTTGGCGTCGCTTTGTTTATTGGTTCCTATTTGGAGAATGTGGCAAAGCTCAGACCGAGCCGTAAAGCTTTAATTGTCGGCGGCTTCAGTATCGTCACCGTGTGTGGCTTTTGGTTCATGCTGACAACGTCAGAAGTTCAACGGACCGCACAACAAGCACAGACCTATTTAGCCCAAACGGTTGCATTACGAGAGTTGGTGGTTGCGCAGAACGTACAACTGATGCAGCGGCTAGTGCGCCGCTGGCAAACCGTCAATGAAGCCGAATTACCACTGTTAATGGAAGTTGACGTACTGTCGTACTTAAATGACGTTGATCATTTATCCGGTATTCTCTTTCTCGACACAGAGGGTGAATTTAGTTGGGAAGAGTTGAAGCCCGAGCAACAGTCGTTCGCGCCATTATTGGCAACAGCGGATGTGCGAGCATGGTTGGCCAGTACGGAACGACAACCAAGTTTTCACTCGCCAGTGGCGTCATACAATACCGACTATCAACCGGTTATTTTGGTAAAGTTACCGATATTTCGACGCCCAGCGAATGGTGACGATGTTGGCAATCATCGAGTTGCGTTGTTCGGATATGTTGTCGCTGTGTTCGACTTCTCTCGACTAGTCAACCCGACGGGTGTGTCGGCAACCTCTGCCTTGTTCACCTATGTGCGTATGAATGAGCATTATTTGTTACGCAGTCTTGGTACGTCCACCGAGATTTTAGACACGCGCGAACAATACCCACAAGCGCTTTACACCGTTGCAAGAAATATGCGCATGCCGTTCGGATTGCAACTGCAACTCGAAGGCTACTTAGTTGACCTTGACCAGTTAAAAAACTTGGCCAATCTCTATGTCTTAGTTTTGATGGGCGGACTCCTACTTGCCGTATTTTTAGTGGTAAGTAGTGAAACTGGGCAAATCTTGCGTTTGCAGCGACGTAAACTTAAGGTTCAAGCAACGCACGATAGCTTGACCGGGCTCGTGAATCGCGTGGTCATTGAGGACACCTTAGAAGCGTGGTGCCGACAACTTGTCGACCCAGAGCGGCAACGAACTGCAGCCACTTACAAGACGAATTTCCCTAGCCAGCAACATGTAGCCGTTCTGTTT
Source organism: Aliidiomarina haloalkalitolerans (assembly GCF_003987315.1). Taxonomy (GTDB): domain Bacteria; phylum Pseudomonadota; class Gammaproteobacteria; order Enterobacterales; family Alteromonadaceae; genus Aliidiomarina; species Aliidiomarina haloalkalitolerans. The sequence continues at coordinate 37,606 of NZ_PIPI01000002.1, read as the reverse complement.
ATTGATCTTGATGGTTTTAAACCGGTGAATGACAGTTTAGGTCTGGCAGTCGGGGATAAGCTACTGCAAGAAACCGCCGGTCGAATTGAACGTGCAGTGGGTGAAGATTGTGTGGTTGGTCGGTTCGGTAGTGACGAATTTTTAGTGTTAGTACCGAAACTTTCGAAGGAAGTAACCTTAACCGACATGGTGGGCGAGATTCTTTCCGCAGTTGCTCAGCCTTATCATATCGACCAGTATCGTTTGTATTTAACCGCAAGTATTGGTGTCACCAGTACATTACAGAGTCCTGCCGATGCGAAGCAGTTAATTCAACATGCGGATATGGCGATGTACCAAGCGAAGCGCCAAGGCCGCAACCACTTCCATTTCTATTCTGCAGACATTAGTGACCGTTTCCATGAGTCGGTGACCCTGCGCAACCAATTACAGCATGTACTCGAACAAGGGGCGTTGACGCTCTATTATCAGCCAATTGTACGTGCCCATGACCATGCAGTCGTTGGCGTTGAGGCGTTATTACGGTGGCAAAGAGAGGACGGCTCATTTGTGCCGCCGAGCGAGTTTATTCCGATCGCTGAAGACACCGGGCAGATCATTCCGATCAGCTCCTGGGTTTTACATCAGGCTTGCGTCGATGGCATTAAGCTACAAAAGTTTGGCGAACTCAGCGTTGCTGTCAACTTGTCTGCGCGCCAATTTAGTCGTGCCAACTTTATTGATTCGTTATCGCATACGTTAAACCTCACCGGGTTCTCTTCGCGCCTGCTCCACATCGAGCTTACCGAGAGCGTGTTAATGGAAGACACCAACCGGGCATTCCAACAGCTTCAAAAACTGCGCGACCGCCATTTTGTGATTTCCCTAGATGATTTTGGTACTGGTTTCTCAAGTCTTGGTTACCTGAAAACCTTGCCGGTGGATATTCTTAAAATTGACCGCGGGTTTATTCAGGATGTGACCGAAAATGATGACGATGCTGCGATTACGCGAAGCATTATTACCCTCGCAAAGCAACTTAATTTGAAGGTTATCGCGGAAGGGGTCGAAACACCTGAGCAAGCGAAGTTTGTCGAAGATGCTGGCGTACATTACATCCAAGGCTATTACTTTGCGCGGCCGATGCCGCTAGAGCAGCTTTTAGACTTCTTGGCTGAGAATAAAGTGAGCGGTTCGCATTAAGCCACGTTGACAGTGGTAATAACGGCAGGTCGTAAAAAAGCCCCGAAAGCATTTGAAATGCTGCCGGGGCTTTTTGATAGTGCTTCAGTGGCTACAACAGCCGTGAATTATAACCGTTCTGCGTGTGGTAATTCGTGCGGCGGAATACCATCAGCTTGTTCAATCAAGTAATGATTCATCCAGCGCATCAGGCGCAGGGCATAGTCGAGCTGCGAAGCAGCGCGGGTATTACCGTGACCTTCGCCTGGGTACAGTACCAAGCGTACAGGCACATTGCCGTGAACCTTCAGATAACGATACAGCTCCATCGACTGGCTAGGGTGTACGCGGGTATCTTCGGCACCGTGCATGATCAGGATTGGCGTGCGTGCTTGCTCGGCCCAGTAAATCGGGCTGCGCTCTAAATACCATTGCCATTTGTCCCACGGATAACTACGAGCATGGACTAAGTGCATTTCGTTGGGAATGTCGGTGGTACCAAATTTAGAAAGGTTATTGGAAATACCAACAAACATCACGCTCGCCGCAAAGTGCTCGGTTTGCTTGGTCGCGCCCCAAGCGGACGCGTAGCCACCGTATGAACCACCGGTAATACCAACACGCTCTGGGTCTGCAAGGCCAATGGCCACTAAATGCTCTTTCGCGTCGACGATGTCGTCAAACTCTTTGCCGGCATAATCGTTTTGTCCAAGCTTGGAAAACTCAACGCCACGGCCTGTGCTGCCACGGTAGTTCGGGAAAAAGGTCGCAAAACCTTGTTGCGCCGCATACCAAGTTGGGCTCGAATAACGATCATTCCAGCCATTGCGAATGTGTGCTTCTGGTCCACCATGAATATTCATGATCACCGGCACACGCGTGCCTTCTTGATAGTCGTGCGGGTAAACCAAAATGCCCTCAAGCTCGAGACCGTCACGGGCTTCGTGAACAATCACTTCTTGACGTGGTTGACGTACTTCAGCGAGCCATGGATTTGAATCGGTCACGCGCTGTAAATCACCGTTGTGGAAATGGAACACTTCTGGCGGGTGAGCAGGGGTGTGCGCAACGAAGGTCACTAGGCCATTACTACTCACACTGTTGATACGCGAGAAGATCGCTTCGCCTTGACCAATCAATGAGCTCGTTTCGCGACTCGCCACGTTAGTGCTGAAAATCTCAGTTTCGACATGAATGTCGGCCAACCATAAGAGGTTATTGTTGTCGGCCCAAGCAATATCTTGGACATGACCAATAAGGTCGGGAGCGAGGTCAGTCAGGCTACCGTTCTCAAGGTTAACTAAATAAAGACGACCGGTCGCTGGATCGTGCTGGTCTTCCGCACCAATGATTGCCAAACGTTGGCCATCGGGTGAAAACGCAGCAGCGCCTAATTTACCTTCACTCTGTACCCGCACGATCTCTTCGCCCGAGGTGCTCATGACCACATAACTGCTAAGCATTAGGTCGTCGTCAACTAAAGTCGTTGGTGCCACACGAGCAAGCAGGTGTGGATGTTGCGGGCGGAACTGCACTGAATGAACATGCTCGTCCAGCTCTACTACTTGTGCTTTTAGCTCTTCAGCCTGGGTATCGAGCAGCCAAATTTGAGTCTTCAGGCTCTCTTCTTCGTAAACCTGCGCGCGGAAACCTTTTTTGGCTAACTCGGCGCTCTTTTCCGGGCCTTTTTCCCGCGCTGTAAATGTAATGTGGCGACCTGTTGTGCAAAAGTCGAAGCTACCAATTGCTGTTTCGTGCTGATACACACGAGTGGACTCACCACCATTGACCGGAATTTTGTACAGACTGGTGTGTTTGTCGTCGCCACGCTGGGCCAGATAGAACAAGTACTCGTTGTCACGGCTAAAGCGAATTTGGCCAATTCGCACGTCACCGGTTACAAATGGAATAGTTTGTCCCGCGGCATTGCGCACAAACAATTCAGTGTAAGCACCGCCATCGTCTTCTTTATAGGGTGTGCGCGGACGCACTTTGGTAAAGGCAGTGAAAGCTCCGTCCGATGAGGTGACTGCTTGCGCGACCCGTTGCATGGTAATGACTTCTTCAAGCGTGATATCGCGTTGCTGCGCCTGTGTGGCAGGCGCAACGACCAACAATAACACGCTGAGCCAACTGAGTAAGCGACCCATGAGTTTCTCCTTGTGGTTTTATTGTGCAGAAAAATACGAATTCAGTGTATCAGCTTGCAGACTGGCCTGCATCTTGGCTTGCGGCCTGCTGCATGCTGGTTGCGCCCTGTGCAATCATGCGCAGCTGTTGAATGGTTCGTTCGGCCAGAATGTGGCGCTCAGAAATAGGCATATCAAGAGCGTCGGCACCGGCACTAAACACCACGCGCACCATCGCGTCGGCTTGTATCTCAGCGAGCTCATTTGGCAACTGGCGCTCGGTGTGCAAGTAATCAGCTAATTCGGATTTGAAATGTTCAATTTCACGGGCGATCGCTAAACGAAACTCTTTCGACGTGCCGCTGCGCTCCTGCAATAACAAGCGAAACACGCTGCTGTTATTGGTAATAAAGTCCATGAAAATCTCAACGGAAATGCGAATAACCGAGCCGCCCTTGGCGAGCCGCTGTCTGCTTTGGCGGAGTAATTGCCGCAGTGTCAGGCCGCCTTCGTCAACTAGAGTTAGACCCAGCTCGTCCATGTTTTGAAAATGGCGATAAAACGATGTGGGCGCAATGCCAGCTTCACGGGCAACTTCGCGCAGGCTTAAGCTGGAAAAAGTTGTTTGCGGACTAAGTTGGTTTAATGCGGCGTCGATCAGGGCGCGACGCGTTTTTTCTTTTTGCTTGGCACGAATACCGACCATGTCCGAGAGTCCTTAACCTTGTGGATAACTGAGGAATGTACCAGTGCAAAGCGTAAAGTTCAATTTGTGGGGTTGTTTTCTGCGCCAAGAACGTTTAAATTCAGCGTACACGTGTTAGCCTAAATAAGGCGTGTCGCTGTAAATTAGTTGAGAGATGTACATGAAAGAAAATCCCCCCATTTTGTGGTTGAATGCCATCCTGTTCAGTTCGACGTTCCTGGTTAGTGTGATTGGTGTGCCATGGTACTTGTGGTCACAAGGCTTTAGTTGGCCGCTTTGGACTGCGTTTATTGTCATGTTCTGTTTTGCGGGCATTTCCATCACCGCCGGTTACCATCGTTTGTGGTCACATAAGGCCTGGGACGCGCATTGGTCAGTTCGAATTCTATTTGCCTTAGGCGGTGCATTAGCATTACAGAACAGTGTTCTGCATTGGGCGTCTGATCATCGTGAGCACCATAAGCACGTCGATCATGAAGACAAAGACCCCTATGCAATTACCCGTGGGTTTTGGTTTGCGCACATTGGTTGGATGTTGCGTGAACATCAGGATCATCGTTACACCGATTACCGCAACGTCAAAGACCTGCAACGAGACCCTATCGTGCAATGGCAACACAAGCACTATTTGTTGCTGGTATTGATCATGAATATCGGTGTGCCATTGGCAATCGGCGCGTTGCTCGGGCAAATCGGTGGAGCCCTACTGGTACTTGGCGTATTCCGCTTAGTCGTTGGGCATCATACGACTTTCTTTATCAATTCGCTCGCGCACATTTGGGGTAAACGCACCTATACCGATACAAACTCGGCGCGTGATAATGGTTGGTTGGCTTTGCTGACGTTTGGTGAGGGCTACCATAACTTCCATCACATTTTCTCGGGCGACTATCGTAATGGCGTGCGTTGGTATCACTTTGACCCGACCAAGTGGCTCATTTTAAGCCTACGTGGTGTTGGGTTAGCAAAGAATTTGCGCCGCACCCGCGCAAGCGAAATCGCTAAGGCTCGAGAGGCGATGCGCCGCAAACGTCGTGAAGGACCAAGTATGGTCGACCAACTTCACGACTTTCAAGAAGAGTTTTGTAATAGCCATGCCCAAATGGGCACTGTGACCAATCCTAATAGAACGCCATAGCCGACTAAAGAGGCGACAAATCGCGGCTTTAAACCGGCGCCAATGGCGATGGCGCCGGCACTGATCATAAACGGCATGGAAGCTTCCAAGACGGTTACTTGGGCAGCCAAGCTGTCAACGCCGAGACCACGAACGACCGCAAACGCCACCAGTGGCATGACCACAAGTTTAACCACCATGGCGAAAGTAAACGGAAACAAGTCTTCACGTGGAATGCGAAAGTGCAGTTGGAAACCAACGGCAATCATCACCACAGGAACCAACGTCGCCGCTAAATTTTCAATCAGTGGCTGAACCACTCGTGGATATGCTTCTTGACCAAACAGCAGGGCAATGAAAAGCGCGATAACCGGTGGAAATGTGAGTAACTTTTTCGCAATTGCGATGACACCGTGCGGTCCCTTACTTCCATCTACTTGGTGAGCTCCAGCTTCACTGCTACCAGCGTCTTTGCTATACACAGCCGCAAAGGTTGAGGCAATAAACGCGAGCGCCACGAAAGAACCGACCTGGTCGTAAATCACCGCATAAGGCAGGCCAGCCGCACCAAAAAAGGTCTCGACCATTGGGAAACCAAGAAACGAGGTGTTACCCAGTGGCACAACAATGAGCATCGCACCTGTTAACTCCCGTGACCATGCGAACGCGCGGGCGGCTAGTAAGATCAGCGCGACCGCTAATGGATACAGCAGCCAAGGCATTAGCGCTGGTAATAGCACCTCAGTGTTGAGCTCAAGTTTGGGCAAATGCAGCAGAATCATCGCAGGTACGGCGACATTGATCACATACTGATTGAGCACTTGGCCGGTGTTTACCGGCATCAAGTGCAAGCGCTTTAAGCTTAAACCAATCGCCAGATAGGCAAGAATGAGCAATAACGCATCCATTGGTGCTTAGCGCCGTTTCGCTTTGGCAAATGCTTCGGCAAATGCATTATTCACCGGCGCAGCGGGCGCTTTGTTCGGGCGTTGCCGACCCGCTTTAGTAGCGGCTGATTTAGCGGCTGAAGTACCGGTTGAAGTACTCGCACCTTTGCTGCTTTCTTTCGTTGCTGTCGAACTACTGACGACAGGATCCTGCAGACGCATGGTCAAAGCGATCCGTTTGCGCTCGGTATCGACTTCAGTCACTTTGACCTTGACGACATCGCCGGCTTTCACTACGTCGTGCGGATCGCTAACAAATTTGTCGGCAAGCGCCGAAATGTGCACGAGTCCGTCCTGATGAACACCAATATCCACGAAAGCGCCAAAGTTGGTAACGTTAGTGACCACGCCTTCAAGGGTCATGCCAATTTTGAGGTCGGCTAAGGTTTCAACGCCTTCTTTAAACTCGGCAGTTTTGAATTCAGGACGCGGGTCACGACCAGGTTTTTCAAGTTCGCGGATAATATCGCTCACGGTTGGCACACCAAAATGCTCATCGGTGTAGTCGCGTGCTTGTAAGCTTTTCAGAAACCCACTGTCGCCAATGATGTCTGCAACCGCTTTGCCATTGGCGGCGGCAATCCGCTCTGCTACGGGGTAGGCTTCGGGGTGAACGGCGGAACCGTCGAGTGGGTTCTTGCCACCCATGACACGCAAGAAGCCTGCCGCCTGTTCAAAGCTTTTCGGGCCCATACGTGGCACTTCAAGCAGAGCTTTGCGGTTGGCAAACGCGCCGTTTTGCTCACGATAGTTGACAATATTCAAGGCTAGGTTCCGGTTCAAACCGGCAACTCGGGCGAGCAGTGGTACTGATGCCGTGTTCACGTCGACCCCAACTGCGTTAACACAGTCTTCGACAACTCCATCGAGGCTTTGCGCTAGTAACGACTGGCTCACGTCGTGTTGATACTGGCCAACACCAATTGCTTTCGGTTCGATTTTTACCAGTTCAGCGAGTGGGTCTTGTAAGCGCCGAGCAATAGAAACCGCGCCACGATAGGAGACATCCAAATCAGGGAATTCGTGAGCTGCAAGTTCCGATGCCGAATAAACAGAAGCACCTGCTTCGCTGACCATGACTTTGGTTAAATTGAACTTTGGATTGGCCTTCATTAATTCAGCCACTAAGCGGTCGGTTTCTCGCGACGCGGTGCCGTTACCAATGGCGACGAGTTCGACTTTGTGTAATTGGCATAATGCAGCAAGTGAACGTAAACCTTTGTCCCACTGGTTTTGTGGTGCATGCGGGAAAATAGTGGTGTGCGCTAAAAGTTTACCGGTGCCGTCGACCACGGTTGCTTTCACACCCGTCCGCAGTCCGGGATCAAGGCCTAAGGTTGTCCGTTGACCTGCTGGCGCGGCCATCAATAGGTCTTTCAAATTGGTCGCAAATACATGAATCGCTGCTTCTTCGGCGGCATCTCTGAGCTGACCAAATAAATCGGTTTCCATGCGTGGCAGTATTTTGATGCGCCAAGTCCATTGAACTGTTTGCTTGCGCCATGCACCGGCTAAGCCGTGCTCGCACTCAAGCTCAAAATGTTTGGCGATAAGAGGTTCATAAGCGCTATAACGCGTACCTTCTTCAGCATTCGGATCGGCATTGAGACGGAGCTGCAAGACCCCCTCGTTGCGACCACGGAAAAGCGCGAGTGCGCGATGCGATGGAATGTTGCGAATGGCTTCTTGATAATCAAAGTAGTCACGAAACTTCGCGCCTTCTTGCTCTTTCCCTGGCGCCACTTGCGCTGCAACTTCAGCACCTTGCCAGAGTTGTTGGCGAATGCTTTTTAATAGTTGCGCGTCTTCAGAAAATTGTTCCATCAGAATAAAACGCGCGCCCTCTAGCACCGCTTTGACATCAGCAAAACCAGCGTCGGCTTGAATATAGTCGCCGGCGAGTTTTTCAGGGTCTTCCGTTGTTGTCAGTAATGTTTCTGCGAGCGGTCCGATACCGGCTTCGAGGGCAATTTGCCCCTTGGTGCGGCGTTTCGGTTTATAGGGTAGATAGAGGTCTTCGAGCTCGGTTTTTGACTGACAACTCTCGATTGCTGATTGCAGCTCAGGTGTCAGTTTTTCTTGGTCGGCAATACTTTTTAGAATAACAGCGCGTCGCTCATTGAGCTCTCGCAGATAGCTTAACCGACTGACAAGGTTACGCAGCTGGGTGTCGTCGAGTCCACCCGTGGCTTCTTTCCGATAGCGGGCGATAAAGGGCACGGTTGCGCCTTCGTCTAGGAGGGCAACGGTCGCGTTGACTTGCTGAATCTGAACATTTAACTCAGCAGCTAGATGTGCTGCGATACTGGTTGAAACTGCTGACATAACCATTTCTACTCAAACTAAATAATAAGTGTAGCGATGGTATCACGCATGCGGTTTTTCGAGAACCGGTTCGACAGCTGACAACACAAATAACTCGGGAATTGTTGTCAGCTAGCTGAGGGCTGTTTAGCAATTTCCGCGTAAACCCTCCCCCAATCGGGCGGGGATATAAGCGGATAACTGCGAGCAGTTATGGATTGTTTTATACCCATTAACTGTTATTATATACAGTATGAATAAAGTCATTAAAGTGCGTATCTATCCAACACCTGAGCAGGCGGAATTTCTCAACCGTCAGTTCGGCGCTGTGCGCTTTGCATACAACAAGGCTTTGCATATCATCAGCTCACAATACAAACGTCACGGACTTAAACTCAACGCCAAGAAAGACCTCAAGCCTCTGTTGGCTGTTGCGAAGAAATCTCGTAAATATCATTGGCTCAAAGAATTTGATTCGATTGCACTTCAGCAGGCATGTATCAATCTGGATAAAGCCTTTCAACGTTTCTTTGATCCCAAACTGCCTTCTCGTTATCCCAAGTTCAAGCGCAAGCACAGCAGACAGTCCAGCTATCATTGCATGAGCGTTGATTGTGGTGATGACTGGATTAAAGTGCCGAAGTTAAAGCAGCCCATCAGAGCGCGTATTCATCGCAAGATTGAAGGAAAACTGAAAAGCATCACCCTGTCCCGTACCGTGACAGGTGAATACTATGCCGCACTACTGCATGAAGATGGGCAAGAAGCTCCTGCGCCCATTCAAAGCCTGAATGCTGCTCAAGTGCTCGGATTGGATATGGGTTTAACACATCTTGCCATAGACTCAAACGGCACGAAAAAACCGAATCCACGCTTTTTGAAGAAAGCCAGTGCCAATCTGCGCCGAAAACAAAGAGCCTTATCACGCTGCAAGAAAGGCAGCAAGGGTCGTGCAAAAGCCCGACTTAAACTCGCTAAGGCGCATCAGCGTCTGGCGAATGCTCGTGCTGATTTTCAGCACAAGCTGTCTCGACAACTCATTGACGAAAGCCAAGCGGTGATTGTTGAGACACTGAAAGTCAAAAACATGCTTAAGAACAAGAAATTGTCTAAGCACATTGCCGATGCGAGTTGGTCAGGCTTGATCCAAAAGCTGGAATATAAGTCCAAAGAGCAAGGCAAGCATCTGATTAAAATTGATCAATGGTTTGCCAGCTCTAAAATCTGCTCTTGCTGTGGACACATGCTGGAAGAGCTGTCGCTGAGCGTGCGTGATTGGCACTGTCCAGCCTGTTCAACACAGCATGATAGGGACATCAATGCAGCCTTAAATATCAAGGCGCAAGGCATTTTAAAATTAAAGGCCGCAGGACTGTCGGTTTCTGCCAATGGAGGCAAGCGTCAATCTGGTCACGCACCAGTTGCTGCCTGAGAAGTTGGAAGCCTCGCCCGTGGCGCTTTAGCGCTTAGGGCGGGGAGCAGTCACTCGTTTTTATTCTTTTCTGCTTCGATGCGTAAATAAATTTCTTCACGGTGAACTGCAATATGGCTTGGTGCGTCAATGCCAATTTTGACTTGATTGCCATTGACGGCTAACACAGTGACCTTCACATCGTCATTGATCATCAGAGTTTCGCCAACGCGGCGGGTTAGAATAAGCATATGCAGTTAATCCTCAGGGCTTAGGTCTGTAGCTCAGACTCTTAAGATATTCTTTTGTTCTTGTTGGATGCACACGGCGTGGACACCGATCGTTATAGAATACCGAAATTCAATTATTATTATACTAATACACTGACATCTTGCGACAGAATGCGACGCAGCATAGATGAGCTGTGTAAAATAAACCAGAATTGGGGAAAATGGAACCACCGATTTGAAGTCGACCCGAGTTTAGAGTGAATCCACTCGGTGCTGCCACACACATGATCCTAGCCAAGCTACACGGGCTTCTGATGGTAATCAATCGTATTTACAATCCAAACCTTGCTGCCGGTCGGTGTCTGCACGCTAATTTCATCATCCACCGATTTCTTTAACAACGCTCGGGCCATCGGTGAATCGATAGAAATGTAGTCATTGCGGCCATAAATCTCGTCGGGGCCGACAATCCGAAACGTTCTGGTTTGGCCGTCGAGATCTTCGACTTGCACCCAGGCCCCAAAAAACACTTTGCCGTCTTGCTGTGGCGAGTACTCAACTACTTTAAGCGCTTCGATGCGTTTACGTAAATAGCGGATACGGCTGTCAACTTGTCGCAGTAAGCGTTTGTTTTCTTTGTAGTCGGCATTTTCCGAGCGGTCGCCAAGACTAGCTGCCCAAGCTACTTTCTTGGTGATCTCCGGACGCTGTTTACGCCACAAGTCATCAAGCTCTTGTTTGAGTTTGGCTAGCCCCGCTGCGGTGATCAAATTGGTTTTCACAATGTTTATGTTCTTGCGTTAGATAGTTAAGTCGTCACGAAAGCCATTCTTGACATCCCTGCTTCCGTAGCCTGTTAGCTTGCGAGCTTTACTTAAGAACTTTGCTCTAGAACTATGAATGCTTGGGTATTATGCCTGAAAAACAATACCGGATGGCTAACTTTCCTACCGCAATCTATCGAAAATATGATTATAATCGAGACCAACGAGAGAAATTTGGTCTCCTGCTCGCAGAATAACAATAGGTAAAGATCAATGATGGAAAGAGAAGAGCGAATCCTAGTCGTTGATGACGATGTCAGATTACGAACATTAATTGAACGCTACCTTTCAGAGCAAGGCTTTATGGTCAAGATAGCTGCCGACGCAACTCAAATGGACCGGCTTTTGCGCCGTGAAAGCTTCAGTCTTATCGTTCTTGATTTAATGCTGCCAGGCGAAGATGGGATATCCATTTGCCAACGTCTTCGTGCAAGCAATAACCATATTCCTATTATAATGCTGACTGCCAAAGGCAGCGAGATGGACCGGATTGTCGGCCTGGAGAGTGGTGCTGACGACTATCTAGCAAAACCCTTTAACCCTCGCGAATTGCTTGCACGAGTGCGCGCAGTATTAAAACGTCAACAGCGCGATGTCCCTGGTGCACCGACTTTAAAAGTGACTGCAGATATTTGTTTTGGCGAATTTCGTTTCAACCTGTCGACTCGAGAACTGTATCAAGGTGACACGTTACTTAATTTAACGAGTGGCGAATTTGCAGTTCTCAAGGCGTTAGTCACGCACCCGCGTGAACCCTTGTCACGAGATAAACTCATGCACTTGGCCCGCGGACGAGATTACGCAGCGCTAGAGCGCAGTATTGACGTACAAGTTTCGCGTTTGCGCCGGATGATCGAAGTTGAACCTTCCAAACCGCGTTACTTACAAACCGTTTGGGGCTTAGGTTACGTGTTTGTACCCGACGGCCATGACGTAACTACCTAACGTGACTAACTAATGCGCACATTATTGCCGAAAAGTGCTTTTGCTCGTACCGTGTCGCTGATAGCGCTGGTGTTGGCGCTTAATCTTGCATTAACTTACGGACTGGTTGCGCAATACGTAGTGAAGCCCGGGATCAACCAGCTCACACATGTCATTACCAACCATATTCTGATTGCCGAGTGGGTCGACACGCAGCCTGACCCATTGGTACGTATGCATATCGAAGACCTGAGTGAAGTTCGCACGTTAAATGGTTTAGCCGCACAGGATGCCGGCCTTAGCCGTAGTGCCGGAGCACCATGGATATCGCGTTTAGTCAGTGAACGCTTGGACCGGCCAGCCGAAGTTCGTTTCACGACTGCTGAGCGCATGTTTGTATGGGTCAATTTGGATGACGCCGACCACTGGTACCAAATTCCAGTGGAAGACATGCGCGGCCTGCGTTTATGGCCTTCGTTTTTACTTCTGGGCATTATCGGGTTAGTGAGCGTTTTAGGTGCAGCTTGGTTTGCGCGATCATTAAATCGCCCATTGCGCAGGCTGCAATTGGCCGCCGAGGAAGTGGTACTCGGCAACGACCCGGCGCCAATTCCCGAGAAGGGCACCGAAGAATTAATGAAAGTGACGCGAGCATTTAACCGCATGATCTTGAATTTGAGCAAAGTTGACGAAGATCGCGCGTTGCTCTTAGCGGGTATTTCCCATGATTTGCGGACACCACTCACACGAATTCGCTTAGCCGCAGAAATGATGAACCCAGACGACCTCTTGGTTGATGGGATTATTCAGGATGTCGACGACTTAAATAGTATTCTTAGCCAATTTAGCGATTTTGCTCGGGCGAGCGAACGAGTGGGCTTTACCTTCGCCAACATCAACACACTGATCGAGGAAGTGGTGGCTGCGGCCCAATATCTCGAGGCCGAGCAAATTGATTTACAATTGCAGCGAGTACCGGATATGGAGCTGCAACCTGTTGCGGTCAAACGAATTTTGACCAACTTAATTGTTAATGCTAAACGTTATGGCCAACCACCGATTGAAATTGCTTCGGGGCTAAGCCGTGACGAAGAGCACGTGTGGTTTAGCGTGCGCGATGCGGGCGCCGGAATTCCAGACGAACAAGTGGATGCGATGTTTAATCCGTTTACACGCGGCAATGCAGCGCGCAGTGACGAAGGCACTGGCCTCGGCCTTGCGATTGTCAAACGCTTTGCGCAAATGCACCGTGGACACGTTGAAGCCCGCAACGATCCCCGCGGCGGGCTGAGAATTCGAGTTACTTTGCCGCGTTATCCGAATGCGGAGGTAATCGATTAAGGCCATTTAACGCTGCGACCCGATAGGCTTCTGCCATGGTTGGATAGTTAAACGTGGTGTTAACGAAATACTCAATCGTATTGCCGCTACCTTTTTGCTCCATAATGGCTTGTCCGATGTGGACGATTTCCGAGGCCCGCTCTCCGAAACAGTGAATACCAAGTATTTCTTTGCTCTCGCGGTGGAAAAGTATTTTTAAACTGCCAACTAAACTATCAGCGATTTGAGCGCGAGCGAGGTGTTTAAATTGTGCCCGACCAACTTCATAGGGCACGTTGGCTGCGGTTAACTCTTCTTCAGTTGCCCCAACCGAGCTAATCTCTGGAATGGTGTAAATTCCAGTCGGAATGTCGGAAACAAGCTTGGTTTCGCAGTTCCCGTCAAGAATTGCCACGGCGGCAAAACGGCCCTGATCATAGGCTGCACTGGCTAGGCTTGGATAACCGATGATGTCACCGACCGCATAGATATGCTCGACCGCAGTCTGGTAGTTTTCATCAACTTCAAGTTGGCCACGATGATTTGGCTTCAGGCCGACAGCATCTAAGTTTAGCTTTTCCACATTACCAGACCGACCGTTAGCATATAACAGGCAGTCGGCAAAAATTCGCTTGCCGGATTCGGTTTCTAAAATCACACCATCGTCGCGGCCAATCACTTGGCGAAACTCTTCTTGATGGCGAATCACCACGCCACTGTTACGCAAGTGATAACTGAGTGCATCAGAGAATTCTGAGTCGAGGAACGACAACAGCCGATTGCGGGTATTAATTAAATCGACTTTAACCCCGAGGCCGCGAAAGATACTGGCATATTCACAGCCAATAACGCCGGCACCAAAAATAATTATATTTTTCGGGTCGTGCTGTAGTGAAAGAATGGTGTCTGAGTCGTAAATGCGCGGGTGGCTAAAGTCGACGCCCGGCGGGTGATAGGGCCTTGAGCCCGTGGCAATGACAAAATTATTCGCGCTTAATCTGTCGAGTGAGCCGTCGGGGTGACGCACTTCAATGGTGTTGGCGTCGATAAACTGCGCAACGCCATGAATCACCTCGACGTCATTGCGCTCATAAAAGGAGCTACGAAGTTTTACCTGTTTGCGAATCACCGATTCTGCATGATGAAGGATTTCCGCAAAGGTCAGCTTTAATGGCATTTGCTGCCGCGAAAACAACGGGCTGGCATTGTATTCAATTAAACGGCTCACCGAATGACGTAAGGCTTTGGATGGGATAGTCCCCCAATGCGTGCAACCACCGCCCAAGCGTGATTCCGCTTCTATCATGGCGACACGTTGGCCGCGTTTTGCCAGCATCATAGCGGCGCCTTCGCCACCGGGGCCTGAACCAATGACAATGCTGTCGAAATGTTGGCGATCAGACATAGTATCTTCCTTTGCGGGCGCTCAAGTAATTCATATTGAATGATAAATAATGACGTTGAATGGCTGATTTCGCAATATTTTATCCAATTGCAGGTAGCTGGGTAAATGACGAAATTGCTGGGTGATGATCAAATTCTTTCACCGGCAATTGGCTATCCGGGTTGTTAATTCCCACCGTAAAGCGGATACCAAATTCACGAGCGCTGTCGAGGATATGCTCGCCGTCATCAATGAACAAGGTGCGTTCTGGGTCAAACGGAAAACGGGCTTGTAAACCTTGCCAAAGTTGCTGAAACTCTTTGCAGTAGCCAAATTCGTGAGTCGAAAACTGTTGCGGACACAACTTGGCGAGCGGCGTATGCTGATTCTTCAATGCCAGCGCGTCCGGGTGTGCATTGGTAATTAATGCGACTTGTTTGCCAGCTCGCTGCAGCGCTTGCAAGAAATCAGTGGTGTCCGGACGCAATTGGATAAGGTCTGAGGTTTGTGCTTTTAAGTGCCGAATGGGGAGCTGCAAGGTTTGTTCCCAGTAATCCAAACAATACCAATTTAAAGTACCCGCCACAGCGCGAAAGTGTTCAATTAGGGTTTGTTTAGCAGCATCAACACTAACCCCATGTTGCTTGGCATAATGAAAATGCAGTTGCTCATTCCAAAAGTGATTGTCATAACGAAGATCGAGCAGTGTACCGTCCATATCGAGTAATACAGTATCTATTTCAGACCAATTTAACATGGGTTTTCCTGAATCTATTCTCATTGTAAGGTTATGGTAGTAAGGTAACAGAATACGCAATTAGACAACCAGCCCAGAGTGCCGTGGTATTCGCATGTCGGAAAAAACAAGCAAACAGAGAGACCTTCCAACCGTACTATCGCGACAGATTGTAGCGAAAAGTCGCTTGCTCCGCATTGAAGCAATTGATTTAAAGTTCAATAATGGTGAGTTACGTCAATACGAACGTATGCAAGGCAGTGGCCGAGGCGCTGTGATGGTCGTTCCTTTTTTAGACCCCGAAACGATTTTACTGGTGCGTGAATACGCGGCCGGTTTACACAGTTATCAACTTGGCTTTCCGAAAGGCCTCATCGACCCTGGCGAAACCGCGGAACAAGCAGCGGACCGAGAGCTAAAAGAAGAGATTGGCTATGGTGTCGGCAAGCTCACTGCGCTGAAGCAAGTGTCGATGGCTCCCGCTTTTTTCTCTGCCGCAATGACCTTATTTGTCGGCGAAGAGTTATACCCTGAGCAATTAGTGGGCGATGAACCCGAGCCGCTTGAAATTGTCCCTTGGAAGCTGTCAGAGCTCGATGAATTACTGATTCAACCTGATTTTACGGAAGCGCGCAGCGTCGCCGCGTTATTACTGATGCAGCGCTGGCATCAAGCACAGCAAAACGAAAAGTAATCGTTGAATTGAGTTATACTTAAGCAGTAAGTTGGCAGCCAGTTAGGTTGGCAAATAGGTAGGTTAGCAAATAGTTAGGTTTGCAGACAGTAGTGAAGTAGGTGACTATGACTCTCACAAAAGAAAATGTTAGTAAGCTCATTGAGCCGCTAGCAAAAATCACCAATCGCACCGGTGACCTATTGCTGGCGCATTACGAGTCGGGTGAGTTTAAAACCTACAGCAAAGCCGATGAGTCACCAGTGACGAGTGCTGACATTGCTGCCAGCGAGTTACTCACCAAAGAACTGAGTTTACTAACGCCAGATGTTCCGGTGTTGTCGGAAGAGGCGATTCAACCGTGGCGTGAACGCAAACGCTGGCAAACTTATTGGCTAGTGGACCCGCTTGATGGTACCCAAGAATTCGTTGCTGGTAGCGGGGATTTTGCGGTGAGTATTGCCTTGATTCATGATGGTAAGCCAGTTCTAGGCATGATTGGTTGGCCGGTGGCTGACCGCTTATACTTCGCTGCAGCGGGCTATGGTGCATTCAAGCGTAGTCAAGGACACCAAGAGCGCATTCACGTACGTAAACTCGAAGATCCGCGCTACGATCCAATCACGATTGCCTTAAGCCGTCGTCAGCCGGAGTCGCGCGTGTTGTCGCGACTTGGCGAGCAGCGTCCAATTGCGATTATGCATACAGGTAGTTGTGCACTGAAGTCAGCATTGGTTGCCGAAGGCAAGGCCGATGTGTTTATGCGCATTGGCCCGACCGGCGAATGGGACACCGGAGCTGCCGAGATATTGGTGCAGGAAGCGGGGGGGCAATTACTCGACCTGCACTTTCAACCGCTCACGTATAATCAAACAGCTGACACCGGTAACCCAAACTTTTTGGTACTCGGGGATCCGCTCGTTCAATGGGATCAGATATTCCCGGCGCCGGTCGTTGACAATTAGTGCCTGCAAGCTGCTATTCGGGTCGGTAATCCTGTGCTGCAACAATATTGACCGACTCATGCAATTCTGAATAAACAATGATGGCATCGCCGCGCTCGAGCTGCTGGCGAACATCGGCGACTTTCTCTTCCAGCGACTTTTCCTCGAGGCCGTAGTCAGTGCCTTCGCGCAGCACAAAATGCTCAATTAAACGAGTTAACGTGTCGGCGTCTATTTCGGTGTAAGGTATCTGCATGGACTCGCTCTATGTCGCTGAATTTGACTTTCTATTCACTGAAAACAGCCTAGTTTAACATTCCGTTACAAAAAAATAGGCCTATATTTAGCGTAATAATTGCACATTTCGGTGCCTCGCTGAATAATGGAGGCTGCAAAAGTAACAATAACAATAGGAAACCTTATGTTTTTGCGGAAAAGTAACTCAACACTGCTGCAGCATTTGCGGTCGATGACCTTGCTTGCTTCGGCAGCGTTGGTCTTGAGCGCTTGCCAACCGGCGCCAGTCGCACAGTCGCCGGCGGCCGCCTACGACCCTTACACGATTAACGTCAGTCCAAATGACCAACGTGAATACCGTGCTATCACGCTCGATAACGGTATCCGTATGGTGCTGGTGCATGACCCTGAAGCAGAAAAATCAGGTGCCGCATTAGCCGTATATGCCGGTAGCATGCAAAACCCAGACACACAGTTGGGCTTGGCGCATTACCTTGAACACATGCTTTTTTTAGGCACTGAAAAGTACCCAGACCCAGATGAGTATGGTGAGTTCATGGCGCAAAATGGCGGGATGCACAACGCCTACACCGCAGACGACCATACCAACTACATGTTAGAAGTGAATAACGATGCGCTGCCTGAAGCGCTCGATCGTTTCGCTGACTTTTTCAAAGCACCGATGTTTTACCCAGAGTATGCCGAGAAAGAAGTCAATGCGGTCGACTCAGAATGGTCAATGCGCCGAGCGTCAGACGGCTACATTCTGTTTGCCTTAAACAACATTCTGATGAACCCTGAGCACCCGATTGCGCGGTTCCGGATTGGTAATAACGAAACCTTATCAGACAAAGAAGGCAGCAAATTACATGATGAAATGCTGGCCTTTTACGAGCGTTACTACTCAGCCAATTTAATGACTGCGTCGGTAGTAAGTAATCGCTCACTTGACGAGCTTGAGGCGCTGGCTCGGGATGCGTTTGCGGACATTCCAAATCGTAATGTCGACGCTCCGGTGATTGATGTGCCGGTTGCAACCGCCGAACAACTGCAGAAGAAAATCTACTATCGCCCGCAAATGGAAATGCGCTCGGTTGGGATTGACTTCACCATGACAAATAACCTTGAAGATTATCGTTATCAGCCAAACCGAATTGTGGCTCACCTCTTGAACTCAGAAATGCCAGGCACGCCAGCGGCTTTGTTCCGCGAACTCGGCTGGATGGAAAGTATGGGTGCTGGCGCAAGTCCGAATGCTTACGGTAATGCGGGCCGATTCCAAATTCAGGTCAGCTTAACGGAAGCCGGTATGGCGCACCGCGACACGATTATTGGTGTGGTGTTGAACTACTTGCAGCAGCTTCGTGACGAAGGTATTAGCGAAGCGTATTACGAAGAAGTGGCGACCGTTTTGAATAACGAATTCACTTTCTTGCGTCGTACCAACGCATTTAACTACGCAACTAGCTTAGCGGCTGATTTGCTGTATTTCCCATACTCAGACGTGATCGACAACAACTATCGTTTAGACGGTTATAGTCCAGAGCGCATTAACCGCGTATTGAGTCAGCTCACCACTGACAATTTGCGTGTTTGGTATGTGTCGCCGCAAGAAGAAACGGATCAAGAAATGTACTTCTTTGACGGTCGTTATCGCGTTGAAGACATTACTGCGCAAGACTATGCAAACTGGCAGCAGGCTGCCGCTCAATACACGGTGAATCTGCCGTCGGTGAACACCTTGTTCCCTGAAGACTTGTCGATGAGTAGCGAGCCAGTCACAGCAAAACCGGTTGAAATTCACAGTGAGCCGGGTGTGTCGGTGTACCTGAAGCGCAGTGAC
Organism: Aliidiomarina haloalkalitolerans; assembly: GCF_003987315.1. Taxonomy (GTDB): domain Bacteria; phylum Pseudomonadota; class Gammaproteobacteria; order Enterobacterales; family Alteromonadaceae; genus Aliidiomarina; species Aliidiomarina haloalkalitolerans. The sequence continues at coordinate 18,716 of NZ_PIPI01000002.1, read as the reverse complement.
CGCTTTGCGGAACCACGTGCAGACGTTTTCGTGCAACTGCACCAGTCTTGGCAAGAGAAGTCGCTGCGCGATCAAGTTGCCGTGCAAGTATTAATGGACACCTTTAACTTGTCGCAACAAGCGCTTGCTCGCGAAGCATCAATTGCTGGCACTGGTTTCCGCTTGTCAGCCAGTAACGGTTTGCAGCTCACTCTCACGGGCTTTAACGACCAGCAAGGGCAGTTAGCCTCTCGCGTCTTAGCAAGTTTTGCTGATTTTGCGCCGAGTGAAAATGCCGTTGCCCAGTCTGCCGACCGTCTGCGTCGCTCTGTATTAAACCAACGCTTGCAGTTCCCAATGCAGCAAATGTTCCCAGCGTTTAATCAGATCATGCGCTTACCAAGTGCTGACTACCAAGAGCAATTAGCGGTTCTGCAAGAAGTGACCTTGGCGGATGTCATGGCTGCGCGTGATAGCCTGCTAACTGGCAACCTCATGCGGGTGTTCGTTTTTGGTAATTACGATAATGCTGACGCCATTGCCTTAGTGAATGATGTGAAGCAGCATGTCGGCCTCGATCCGAATGCCACGTATGTGCGTTCGCCTGTGGTCAAGCCAACGACCGACCTGCGTGTGACGTGGCAGGACAACTTGACCTTGGAAGACACCGCGGTATTGGATGTGTGGTTGTCACCACAAGAAGGTTACGCTGAGCGCGTGCGTGCTTGGGTACTTGCTGAAATGATGCATAACCGTTTCTTTACTGAATTGCGTACAGAAGATCAACTCGGTTATGCGGTTGGAGCCAACCGAATTAATCTTGAAGACTATTCAGGTATTGGTTTCTACATTCAAAGTCCAGTGCGCGGCACGTCAGGGCTTGTCGCTCGCTTCGACGAGTTCCGGGCGGCTTACGCAGAACGCATGGCGAATTTGAGTGACGAGCAGTTTGAACAAGTACGCAATAGTGTGTTGACGGACTTGTTGCAACCACCACAAACTTTAAGCCAAGAAGCGGGTCGTTTCCGCAGCGATTGGGCGATTGAGCGCTATGACTTTGACAGTGTTGAGAAAATGGCTGCAGAGTTACGCGCTTTGACAAAAGCCGATGTGCAGAACTTCTATCAGCGCGTTATTGTTGACGGCGAGGCGGCTCGTGTATTGATTCAGCTGCGCGGAACACGCTTTGCTGAAGAAGACTTTGCGACCTTCGATGGCGTTGAAGTGATTGAAAGCATGTCTGCTTGGAGTGCGTCGCAGTTACAACAGTAACTAGCCATGCGCCAACTGAGACGAGAAAGCACCGCCTAAGCGGTGCTTTTTTTTGCCTTGCGAACTGGGATAGGGATTAACTGTCGGCCTCAAGCTCTTGCAATTCTTCGCTTAACGTCATCCACTCAAGCTCCACCGTTTCCAGTTGTTCTTTGAGCTGACCCTGCTGCTGCAATAACTGCGTGAGCTTGTCCTTGCGTTCACTTTGGTAAAGGTCTGGGTCGGCAAGTTGCTGCTCGATGTCCGCGAGCGTGTTACTCAACTGCTCGATTTGCTGTTCGGCTTTTTGGACTTTCTTGCGCAGAGGCTGCAACTGTTGGCGCTTTTGCGCTGCGGCTTGCCGTTCTGCTTTGCGATTGGCGGACGTTTGTTGGTTGTCTGTGGTCGCCTTGTCGCTGTTCGCGATTACTGCGGCTTTCGCCATGGCAGCTTGTTCGTCGAGCCAGCGCGCGTAATCGTCAAGGTCACCTTTAAACGGTGCAACTTCCTGATGCGCAACGAGATAATAATCGTCGACCGTGGCACGCAAAAAGTGACGATCGTGCGAGACAATCACCATGGCGCCGGAGAACTCTTGCAATGCTTGAATCAAGGCTTCGCGCATATCGAGATCGAGGTGGTTGGTCGGTTCGTCCAGTAACAGTAAGTTGGGCTTCTGGTAAATCAGCAAAGCTAATACCAAGCGTGCTTTTTCACCGCCAGAAAAAGGTCCGACGGGTGCATAAGCACGATCACCGGCAAAGCCAAAGCGACCAAGGAAGTCACGCAGCTTCTGCTCAGGTGCTTTCGGATCGATGCGATATAAGTGGGTAATCGCATGGTCATTCAAACTCAGGGTTTCCAACTGGTGCTGAGCAAAATAACCAATGACTAAGCCCGGACTGGCTTCGCGAACACCGCCCATTGGCGCAAGTTCGCCAGCAAGAACCTTCATTAAGGTCGATTTACCCGCGCCATTGCGACCGAGTAAGCCGATGCGGCTACCGGGAACCAAATTAAACTGAATCTGCTCAAGAATCGTGGTACTGCCATAGCCAGCTTGAACCCGGTCAAGTTGCATCAATGGGTTCGGCAGCTTTGATGGCTCTGGGAAACTTAAGTCAAACGGCTCTTGATCACCTAACGGTGCTGTTGCCGTGAGTTTCTCTAGGGCTTTTAAGCGGCTTTGCGCTTGCTTGGCTTTACTTGCTTTGGCCCGAAAGCGGTCGACGAAACTTTGTAAATGAGCGCGCTGCGCCTGTTCTTTGTCATACTGCTGTTGCTGCTGGGCACGGCGCTCACTGCGCTGTCGTTGAAAGCTACTGTAGTCACCTTGGTAGCTATTGGTGGCTTTGCGCTCAATATGAATAATGTGGGTGACCACGCCGTCGAGAAAATCACGGTCATGGGAAATCACCATCACGGTGCCAGGAAAGCGTTTTAGCCAATGCTCTAGCCAAACAATGGTATCGAGATCCAAGTGGTTAGTCGGCTCGTCGAGGAGTAGTAAGTCAGCGCGTGCGATCAGCGCTTGGGCTAGGTTCAAACGCATTCGCCAGCCACCCGAAAAGCTTCGAACGGGGGCGTTTAGCTGTGCTTGAGTAAAGCCCAAACCGGTGAGCATTTGAGCCGTCCGAGCTTCAATATCGTAACCGCCGATGGCTTCGAGTTGGCCGTGTAAGGCAGCAACTTGCTCGCCCAGTCCAGGTTGTTCAGGGTTTAGCTGCAGTTCTTGCTGTAAGGCCTCGAGCTTTGAATTGATTTTGCTAAACTCTTGGTCGCCAAGCATGACGTACGCGCTTGCCGCCATGTCGAGTGCCGGAGTTTCCTGCGCCACACTGGCAATCCGCCAATGCTGTGGTACTTGCAGTTGCCCAGCGTCTTCTTTAAGCTCGCCACGAATTAGGGCAAAAAGCGATGATTTACCGGCACCATTGGCGCCGACTAAACCGACACGTTGTCCCGGAAAAATGGTAAACTGAGCGTCGGCGAGCAGCTGTTGTCCGCCTCGCAGTAAACTTAAGCCGTCGGCTTGGATCATAAACAGTTGGTCCAAAGAATTGATAATCGTCGTAATGGGGCGTAGTTTACCTGACTTCGTTGGCGCTCGCAGCCATCGTTGCAAAAAGCTTTCATTCGTTCAGTTACTTTACACGAGGAATAGGAATGTCACGCAGTCGTAAGCGTTTTATCGCTGGAGCTACTTGCCCACAGTGCAAAGCTCAGGACACGCTCATGGTGTATTTAGAAGATGACCAAGAGCAGGTGACCTGTGTGGAGTGCGATTACCAAATGAGCGAAGCCGAGCGCGAGCAAGAGAAAAAGGGCGCTGCGGTTTCGGTCGACCAAGTCATCGGTATTTTTAAGCCCCAATAAATCCGTGCGAGTGGCGAGGCGAAACTAAGCGTCGCGCGGAAGTCCTTTCTCAATAACACGAATGAGCCGCTGAGTCAGTCGCGCGGGTTTTGCCGAGGTCTCAGTGGCTGCGAGTCGCTGCTCGAGCTGATCTAAAGCCCAGTCGATGTGAACTTGAACTAATGGTGTTGTGTTTGGGCGCTGCTGCGCAAGGGCACTGATTAGCTCGGTGCTAGCAGGGGCGTTCCCCATGGCCACGGCTAAATTGCGCTGCCACTTCTCATAACCAATCCGACGAATGGGTGAACCTTCGGTGAGGCGTAAAAACTCATCTTCCGACCAACTCCACAAATATAACAAGTCCGGCTCATGCAACTCATGACGTGGTAGAAAGTCAGCTTCTGGCGTCGGCGTGGCGTAGCGATTCCATGGACAAATCAATTGGCAGTCGTCGCAACCATAAATCCGGTTTCCCATGGCTTGACGAAACTCAAGCGGAATTTCACCCGCATGCTCAATGGTCAAATAACTAATACAGCGACGAGCGTCGATCACGTACGGCTCGACAATGGCCTGCGTTGGGCAAATGGTCATACAAGCCGTGCAGCTTCCGCATTGTTCCGGTTGCGGTTGGTCAACTGGTAAGGGCAGGTTAATGAGTAACTCGCCTAAGAAAAACCATGAGCCATCTTGACTGTCGAGCACCAGCGAGTGTTTTCCGGTCCAGCCAAGTCCAGCTTTGACCGCTAACGGTTTTTCCAGTAGCGGCGCCGAGTCAACGAAAGGTCGAAAGTCAGCGGTGCTGACCTCCTCACGGATGCGATCGCCGAGCGCTTTTAAACGCTTGCGCATCATTTTGTGATAGTCGCGACCAAGCGCATATCGACTCACGTAACCAAGTTGCGGTTGGCGTAAAACCTGCGCAAATTTAGCGCCTTTCGGCAGGTAATCCATACGCACACAGATGGCCCGCACGCTACCCGGTTGCAGTTCTGCCGGTCGCGCACGGAGCATGCCATGCCGCTCCATAAAGTGCATGTCGCCGTGATAGTGGTTATCCAGCCATTTTTGCAAGGTTGCTTCGTGCTCGCTCAGGTCTAAGTCGGTAATGCCAACCTGCTGAAACCCGAGTTCGCGACCCCATTGCTTAATTTTTTCGGCAAGTGCGTGGTAGTCCAGTAGTTTATTCCTTATACAATGCGCTAGACTGAGCAGAACAGCCTAGAGGATTCGCCGATGACGACTTGGTTACATGCAAGCATACCACAGCAGGTTTACCGCCCGGAACAGGTGCGCGAGTTTGAAGCGGAAGCTGCAGAGCGTGCCGGAATCGATTTATGGGAGTTAATGCAACGTGCTGGCGCAGCTGCTTGGGAAGCACTGCAAGCGGAACTGGGGCAGCAGGCTGCAATTACCGTATTATGTGGACGCGGTAACAATGGTGGCGACGGTTATGTACTGGCGAGTTTAGCAAAGCAAGCAGGCTACTCGGTACGTGTCTGTGCCAGTGGCTTCCCTCATAGTAATGACGCACGCCGTGCGCTGCAGCTCTGGCTCGACGTTGATGGTGAAGTGGAAGCGCTGCCAGATTGGCAGGACGGCGAAACCGATTGGTTGGTTGACGCGCTACTTGGCACTGGTGTGCAAAACGATGTACATGGCGAGTTGCTCGATTGTATTGCCTCGGTGAATGAAAGTGCATTGCCCGTGTTGGCGATTGATATGCCGAGTGGTTTGCATGCGGACACTGGTGAAGTGCTCGGTGTGGCCATACACGCAAGCTTAACTGTGACTTTTGTTGGCATGAAACGCGGCCTACTAACCGGCCAAGCCGCTGATTATGTCGGCCACTTGTATTTTAGTGATCTGGGTATCCAGCGCGAGTTTCGCTTGTTGACTGAGCCAGCTGCCTGGTTGCTGCAGTCGGAGCAACTGCAACATGACTTAAAGCCACGGCCGCAGGTTAGTCATAAAGGCGACTTCGGGCATGTGCTCGTGATCGGTGGTAGCCGAGGTTATGCTGGCGCCGCGCAAATGGCGGGTTTGTCGGCGTTGCGGGTAGGTGCCGGCAAAGTATCGGTGATTTGTGAGCCGGGGCAAGAGCTTTTAATAGGTCAACAACCAGAACTGATGGTGATTGGTGCTCACGCCAACGACGAGGTTAGTGAGCGTTTACTTGATCAGGCAACCGTAATTGCCATTGGCCCTGGACTGGGGCAAGGGGATTGGGCCCGTGGTTGGTGGCAACGCTTTTGCCAACGCAGTGTTGAGCGAGATATCGTGGCCGTGGTTGACGCCGACGCCCTGAACTTAATGGCTATTTATAATGGTGATAGCAGCATGCAACCCGCCGAAGGGATGATCTACACGCCGCACCCGGGCGAAGCAGCTCGTTTATTGGCCGCCTCGACTGCTGATATTCAGCGTAATCGTTGGTTAGCAGTTGAAACTTTAGCAGAACAATTACAAGGGACTGTGGTCTTAAAGGGAGCTGGAAGTTTAGTCGCAGGTCCAGATAGCGACGTAGTTGCCGTGTGTACCCATGGTAATGCCGCCATGGCAACTGCGGGTATGGGAGATGTTTTAACTGGGGTGATTGCGGGTTTAGCTGCGCAACGACAACAAGCAAACTTGCCGCGTTCCCTGACGCATTTGACTGGATTAGGTGTATTATTACATGCCTGTGCAGGTGACGCCGCCGCCCGACAAACGCTCGCCACTAACCGTCAACCATTGGCTCGTGGGCTGTTAGCAACTGATTTAATTGCTTTTTTACCCATGCTGGCAAGCGGTATCAATGACTAAATGCATGGGCTTTTGACACAAATATTTACACCAAATTAATGACTGAACTGTGGATCTAACTCATTGAAAACGATAGATTTAGAAAATGAAGTAGCAACGGAAGCCTTCGCTGCACGGATTGCACGACTTATTTCGCAACAAGCGCAGACACAAGGTCAATCAGCGCAAACGATTTATTTGCGGGGCGACTTAGGCGCAGGTAAAACCACCTTTAGCCGAGGTTTTATTCAAGCATTAGGGCATACTGGCGCTGTAAAAAGCCCAACTTATACGCTAGTTGAGCCGTATGAGTTAGGTGCTTGGCGGATTTTCCATTTTGACTTGTATCGCTTGGCTGATCCTGAAGAACTCGAGTACATGGGTATTCGTGATTACTTTGATAGTGATACATTATGTTTAGTTGAATGGCCAGAACGCGGCTTTGGTATTTTACCAACCGCAGATATCGTCATTACATTGAGACCTGCAGCAAGCGGGCGAACCGCTGAAATTGAGGCTTATTCAGCACTTGGGGAAGGGTTATTAAACGAGCTGTCATAGCAATTTGGGCGAGTGTCTTGTTGCTCCTGTCAATGGCATGGGCGCAAGCGAACAACCAAATTGAGAATATTCGAGTATGGCCATCGGCGGATAAAACGCGGGTGGTTTTTGACCTGTCTGCCGAAGCGCAGTACAGCTGGTTTACTATTTTTGATAATCAGCCTTTCCGAATTGTGGTCGACTTGCGTCAAACTCAGAACCAACTCGAGATGCGCAACATCGAGGTACGCTCGGATGTTCTCAAAGTTGTGCGCACAAGCTCACCGCCGCAAGCGGGTACGTCGCGAATTGTGCTAGAAATTAGCGGTGCGATTCAACCGGAGATATTTACTCTGGGGCCATCGGAATTTGCCGGCCATCGACTGGTCGTGGATATTCCAGGCAACAACAGCACGCGCACATTGCAGCTCGACTCAACACCCAGTAGCACGTCCGCAAGCAACTCGTCAGCCAATAATACTGCTGAGGCACCGGCTCGTGTGCCGCGAACGCTTGAAGAGCGACCGTTGCGTGATGTTATTATTGCGATTGACGCCGGCCATGGCGGACGTGATCCAGGTTCAATTGGCCCTGCAGGCAATCATGAAAAGAACGTGACGTTAGCAGTGGCTCGCAAGTTGGCGGCCCTGATCGATGCGGACCCGAATATGCGGGCGGTGCTGACGCGTCCGGGTGATCAAACTTTATCGCTCGGTCAACGCACCAGTATTGCTCGGCGCGAGCGCGCAGACTTCTTCATTTCCTTGCATGCGGATGCCTTTACGTCGCCGCAGCCAAGGGGTGCTTCGGTTTGGATTCTTTCGCACCGGCGCTCAGAAACAGAGCTCGGGCGAGCCCTAGAAAACAAAGAACGCTTGAGTGAAGAGCTCATCGAAGTTGAGCACATCTTGCGTAGTGAAGACGAAGACCCCTATTTAAGCCGTGCGTTTCTCGACATGTACCGAGATACATCAATGGCGGGCGGCTTTGAAGCAGCCACTATTTTGCTGCGCGAATTAGCGGGAGTGACGACATTACATCGGACACGCCCTGAAGCAGCAAGTTTTGCGGTGTTAAGCTCCTTGCGAACACCGTCAGTTTTGGTGGAGCTCGGTTTTATTTCGAATCCGCAAAAAGAGCGCTTGCTGATCAACAGCCGCCATCAAGACCGTCTTGCCACAGCGTTGTATCAAGGCATTCGTGAATACTTTGTCCGCAACCCAGTTGAAGACACGAAGCTAGCGCATTTGAGTTTTCAAACGCATGTGGTGTCGCGTGGTGAATCGCTGTCAGTGATTGCCCAGCGCTATGGGGTGACCGTGGACGCTATTCGCCGTCACAATAATCTCACGAGCAACACCATTCGCATTGGTCAACGCCTCGAAATTCCTACTGCGAGGTAGCCATGCCGATTCGTTTATTACCTGCGCAGCTTGCTAACCAGATTGCCGCTGGGGAAGTTGTCGAGCGGCCTGCGTCAGTGGTGAAAGAGCTTGTCGAGAACAGCCTCGACGCGGGCGCAACACAAATTTGGATCGATATTGAAAAAGGTGGCGCCCGGCGTATTCGCATTCGCGATAACGGCAATGGCATAGCCAAAGACGAACTCACGCTAGCATTAAGTCGGCACGCAACCAGCAAAATAGCGACCCTCGATGATCTCGAAGCGATTATTAGTTTGGGCTTTCGTGGTGAAGCACTCGCAAGTATTAGCTCGGTGTCGCGCTTGCGTTTAGCTTCAAAGCCAGCGGAACAAGCAGAAGGCTGGCAGGCATGGTGTGAAGGTCGTGATATGGCGGTACAAATAGAGCCCACGGCACATCCTCAGGGAACAACGGTTGACGTTCAAGACTTGTTTTTTAATACACCAGCTCGGCGAAAATTCTTACGGACGGAAAAAACCGAGTTTGGTCACATTGACGAAGTGGTGCGACGCATTGCCCTAGCGCGACCTGCAGTCGAAATTCAGCTGACTCATAATAACCAAGCACTACGTCACTATCGTCCGGTTGCCGTTCACGACCTAGCCGAAGAACCAACGACTGAGCAGCAAGCGGCATGGGCGCGTCGCTTAGAACAAATTGTCGGCAAGCGTTTTGGTCAAGAAGCGGGTTTCGTATTTAACCAGCAAGCAGCGGACGATTTAATGGTGTTTGGTTGGCTGGCGCCACCGCAAGCCTGTCGCCACCAAGGTGACATTCAGTATATGTATGTGAATGGCCGCATGATGAAAGACAAGCTTTTAAGTCATGCAATTCGTCAAGCCTATGAAGGGAGTTTGGCGGATGACCGCCAACCCACGTATGTGCTGTATTTGCAATTACCGGCTCAGCAAGTTGACGTCAATGTGCACCCGGCTAAGCACGAAGTTCGGTTTCACCAAGCTCGTCAGGTTCACGACTTTGTTTTAAGTACCTTGCGCGATGCGCTTGGGCAATTGCAGGGCACGCCAGTGGTGACTGATCCGGTTCGTCACCATTATCAACAGGCACAGCGGACCCAAGCGGAAGCGCAGGCGACAAACAATTATTGGAATATGGCCGGTGGCATCTTGCCGGGAGCGCGAGGGCCTGCACATGCGCCTTCTGACGTTCTGCCGGGTGCTCAGCCTGACGCTCAGCCTGACCCTCGACAATCTCTAGTAAACGAGCCAGTTGCCCGTGAACTAGCTGTTAGCGAACCAGGCGTTAGCGAACCCGCCGTTCGAGAACCAGTAATCCCGCATGAATTTGTGGGCAGTGACAGAGCAAGCGGTTGGCAACCCTTACAGTTATTAAATCAACGTTATTTGCTGCTAAGTTCAGTTGGCGAAAATCCAGCACTTACGGAGCTGGCGCTATTTGATGTGCAACAGGCGCAGCAATTCTTGCGGGAGCAACAACTGGACATGCAACTCGAGCAGGGGCTCAGTGGTCAGCCTTTGTTATTGCCAGTGCAAATTCGCGTTGACCAAGCCTTATTGGCGCACGCTCAAGTTCTTGCAAGGCTTGGTATGGCCTATGAAAGCCAACGTAACAGCAGTAAAAACCGCGACGAGCAAGTACTGCGCTTTACCCAAGTGCCGGCAAGTTTGCGCAAAGCGAATTTAGCCGTTGCGATTCCCGAGTTGTTGAGCATGCTGATGACAGCGGCTGCTACACTAGAGTCATGGACAGAAATCGAGTTGCTGCGTGCGGTTGGTATTGCGAAGTGGCTGGCCACCCATGAGGTATTCATGGCTTTTGATCGCAAGCGAGCCGAGCAAATCTGGCAACAGTTGCGGTCGTCGCAGTCCGCTTTAACACCATGGCTGCATCATCTCGATTGGCAGAAAAGTTTACCAAGCACGCCGTCATAGCTGTTTTTTTACCCACTTTTGTTACGCAAGGTATTGTATTTGTGAGTGTTACGTTCCCATGGCCAACAGGCCAGCGGCCAACTGATTTTATTCAGCACTTAAAACGTGGTGTGATTTGTTTGAGTGGCCCAACCGCTGCCGGCAAAACAGCTTTAGCGATGCTGCTTGCGGACGCGCTGCCCGTTGAGCTGGTAAGTGTGGACTCGGCATTAATCTACCGGGGCATGGATATTGGGACGGCAAAGCCGACTGCTGCTGAGCTGGCGCAATACCCGCACCACCTGGTTGATATTCGTGACCCGGCTGAAATTTATTCAGCAGCGGATTTTCGCCGCGACGCGCTGCAACTGATTGCGGAAATACGTGGTCGTGGCAATATTCCGCTCCTCGTTGGCGGTACCATGCTGTATTTTCGGGCATTGCTGGCGGGGTTATCGAACTTACCCGCCGCGAATCAGGAAGTTCGAGCCAAGTTACAAGAGCGCGCTGAGCAAGAAGGTTGGCAGGCCTTGCATGACGAGTTAGCTCAAATTGATGCCGTTGCGGCCGCACGCATTCACCCAAACGATCCGCAACGTTTGTTACGGGCATTGGAAGTGTATGCGATTAGCGGTCAAACGCTTACGGCACTGACGCAAACGCAACAACCGGGCCTCGAGTTGCCGACATGGCAAATTGCAGTGGCACCGCCCGATCGAAAAGTTTTGCATCAACGTATTGAGATGCGCTTCGACAGTATGTTGCAACAAGGCTTTGCCGACGAGGTTGCGGATTTGCGGCAACGCGGTGACTTACACCTCGATTTACCGTCGATGCGTTGCGTCGGATATCGACAAATGTGGCTGCATTTAGCCGGTGAGTTGAGCTATGAAGAAATGCGCGAGCGCGGCATTATTGCAACTCGGCAATTAGCAAAACGTCAGATTACTTGGTTGCGCTCATGGCCAGAATTGAACTGGGTGAACCCACTCGAAACCGACGCATTGCGGCAAATCGTCACAATATTGGCGAACGAACCGGTTCCGGCGGAAACTTGGATGACAGAAAAAGTATAAAAGCTGCTTGAAATATTTAGAAAAGTCCCAAAATCTATTTGGACGAAAAAGCAGTTTTGTTGCTAAACTCTGTGATAGTTTACCAAATGGTAATATTATTCTGGCATGTCAGCGTCTTGAACGTCATTTTCAAGACACATGAATATTCTCAGAGTAGCTAAGGAAGCTAGAGAATGAGCAGTTGGCGACCGTAACAATACTAATAAGATAAGGAGCCAAATATGGCCAAGGGGCAAACACTACAAGACCCTTTCTTGAACGCATTACGTCGAGAGAGAATTCCCGTTTCAATTTACTTAGTAAACGGAATTAAGTTACAGGGCCAAATTGAATCGTTTGATCAGTTTGTCGTACTGTTGAAAAACACAGTCAGTCAGATGGTGTATAAACATGCAATTTCTACCGTTGTGCCGGCGCGGACACCAACTCAGTATCCGCCGCAGAATGGACAGGACGGCGACGAATAAATTAATAACCTGGAAACAGGAAAGGAGCGGCTTGCTTGTTTGAGCGGTATGAAGGTGGCGAGCAGGCCGTTTTGGTTCATGTGGATTTTCCACATGAGTCAGCGCGGGAAGATCTCGAAGAACTCAAATTATTAGTGTCATCAGCCGGCGTTGAAGCGGTATCTGTGGTGACGACCTCACGAAAATCTCCAGATTCACGACTCTTTATTGGCTCGGGTAAAACCGAAGAAGTTGCTGCGCTGGTGCAAAGTACGGGTGCGGAAGTGGTTATTTTTAACCACGCGTTGTCGCCGTCACAAGAACGCAATATTGAGCGTGAAGTGAAAGCCCGAGTGCTTGACCGTACCGGCTTAATTCTTGATATTTTTGCCCAACGAGCGCGAACCCACGAAGGTAAGTTACAAGTCGAACTCGCCCAATTACGACACGTTTCAACGCGTCTGATTCGGGGCTGGACACACTTGGAGCGCCAAAAAGGCGGTATCGGTTTACGTGGCCCCGGGGAAACCCAGTTGGAGACTGACCGCCGTTTGATTCGTGGTCGGATTAAGCACATTCTCAGCCGCTTAGATAAAGTCGAAAAACAGCGAGAGCAAGGACGACGGTCGCGGCAACGCGCTGAAATACCAACCATCGCACTAGTTGGTTATACCAATGCCGGTAAATCGACTTTGTTTAATCGACTCACCGATGCCAATGTTTATGCCGCCGACCAATTGTTCGCGACGCTCGACCCGACTCTGCGCAAGTATGAACTTCCGGATGTCGGTTCGGTCATATTTGCCGATACCGTCGGCTTTATTCGACATTTGCCGCATGACCTCGTCGCAGCGTTTAAAGCAACCCTGCAAGAAACCAAAGACGCCGATTTATTGCTGCACGTGATGGACTGCCATGATCAACAAATGGCCGAAAATCGCCGCGAAGTCGACACGGTATTGGCGGAAATCGAAGCGACCGATGTGCCGCAGCTTTTGGTGATGAACAAACTTGATTTGGTGCCGGATCTGTCCCCACGAATTGTGCGTAATGAACAAGGCAAGCCAATGGAAGTTTGGCTTTCAGCGCAAACTGGCGAAGGTATCGACCTCTTGCGTGAAGCATTACATGACCTTTTGGCACCGGAATTGGTGATTACCACCTTAAAATTACCGCCAAACTCAGGTAAATTACGCAGTAGTTTGTATGCGCTGCAGTGCGTAACCGAAGAACAAGCACAGGACGACGGAGATGTGTTACTATCGGTGCGTGTACCTGCTATTGAATGGCAGCGTTTATTAAAACAGTTTGGAGAGCAGTTGACGCGAACCTTGCAAAATCAAGCAGACGGTGAGCGTTAATTGTGTGTTTAACTTGGCATTTGCTGGAGTAATCAATGGCCTGGAATCAACCGGGAAATAGCGGCAAAGACAAAGACCCTTGGAATCAAAATAACCAAGGTGGCAAGGATCAGGGCCCACCTGACCTTGATGAGGCTTTGCGCAACTTGATGGGTAAACTAGGGCTAGGCGGCAAAGGTGGCCGGGGCGGTCAGCAGTCTGGCGGCGGCGTGCCGATGAAAGGGCTTGGCTTTGCGCTAGTTTTATTGGCAGTAATTTGGTTTATCGCTGGTTTTTATACGGTGAAAGAAGCCGAGCGCGGTGTGATTTTGCGTTTTGGCGCTTATCACAATGAAGTCACTTCGGGCTTACATTGGCGCCCAATCTTCATTGACAGCGTCACCACCGTCGACGTGAACAATGTTAGTTCGCAACAAACGTCTGGCTTCATGCTCACCGAAGACGAGAACGTCGTTCGTGTTGAGTTGGCGGTTCAGTATCGTGTCGTGAACCCACGTGCGTATTTATACAACGTGGAAGGTGCGGATAACAGTTTATCGCAGATCACCGACTCGGCACTGCGTTATGTTATTGGTCACAACACCATGGACAACATTCTTACCGTTGGTCGGGAAGAAATTCGTCAACAAACATGGGAAATCATTGACCGTTTAACCGAGCGTTACGACATTGGTATTCGGGTTATTGACGTCAACTTCCAAGGCGCTCGTCCGCCAGAAGAAGTCCGTGACGCTTTTGACGATGCGATTCGTGCGCAAGAAGACCAAGAACGTTTCGTCCGTGAAGCGGAAGCTTATGCGCGGGAAATCGAACCGACCGCTCGTGGTCGTGTACGCCGGATGCAGCAAGAAGCCCAAGCCTACAAAGAACAAATGGTTCTTCGTGCACAGGGTGAAGTAGCGCGCTTTAACGAATTACTTCCTGAGTATCAAGCTGCGCCGCAAGTTACGCGTCAACGGATTTTCCTAGAAACGCTCGAAACGATTTACGCGCGCAATGCGAAGATCTTTATCGACGTGGAAGGTGGCAACAACATGATGTACTTGCCGCTCGACAAAATTCTTGAGCAGCATGGCGCTCGTCGTTCACAGCCGCAACTCCCCGTATTGCCTTCTCAGCAAAATGGTCGAGCCAGCGGCAGTGATGGGCAAGCAAGCCAAAGTCAACAAGACACGAGCCGCACTAGCACACGTTTTTCGCCACGGGGAGGTAACTAAGCCATGAAAAATTTAATTGGTGTTATCGTTGTTCTCTTGGCACTCCTTGGCTATTCGTCATTGTTTACAGTGCAAGAAGGTGAACGCGGCATCGTCATTCGCTTCGGTAAAGTGGCACAAGACGAGCAAGGTTTGCCGATTGTGTACGAACCCGGATTGCATTTTAAACTGCCGGTGATTGAGCGCATTATTAAGCTCGACGCGCGGATTAAAACGCTTGATGGCCAAGCCGACCGGTTCATCACCAGCGAGAAAAAAGACCTAATCGTTGATGCGTTCGTTAAATGGCGAATTGAAGACTTTGCGAAGTATTATTTATCGACGGGTGGCGGTAATCAGCGTCAGGCCGAAGAACTTTTAATGCGTCGAATTAACACCGGGCTACGTGCCGAATTTGGTGCCCGCACCATTCGTGACATCGTTTCTGGTGAGCGTGACGAATTAATGGAACAAGCATTAATTCAGGCGTCAGAAAGCTCGAACGACCTCGGTATTCAAGTTTTAGATGTGCGGGTGAAACAAATTAACCTGCCGACTGAAGTGAGTAATGCAATTTACGAGCGGATGCGTGCAGAACGTAACGCAGTTGCGCGGGAGCATCGCTCTGAAGGTCGCGAGCAAGCTGAAATTATTCGTGCCGATATCGACGCACGGGTTACCGTTATGCTCGCTGACGCTGAGCGTGAAGCGCGCCAGATTCGTGGTGAAGGTGATGCAGAAGCAGCTCGCATTTATGCGGAAGCCTATAATCGCGATCCGGAGTTCTTTGCCTTCATTCGTAGCTTAGAAGCCTACCGTGCTAGCTTCGGTGACGGTGACAGCGTGTTAGTGCTAAGCCCAGACAGCGACTTCTTTAAGTACTTTAATCAAATGCAAGTGCTTGAAAACTAGTACGCAGGCAAGGTAAATAAAGGGAGCTTCGGCTCCCTTTAACTTTTTCAACGGAATGTTTTATGTATAAACAATACTATCAGCATTTTTTGCGTGCTCGCCCAGAACTACTGCATTGCGCACCGCATAGTCATTACTATTGGCCGGATGTGACGCGTGCCGCGCACTTAGCATATTGGGACGACTCGGCGCGCTTTGCGGACGAAAAGTGGGGGTACTTGTTCGGCGAAAAGATTCCTCGATTACAGCAATACATTGCCAACGAATTGAACCTGCCAAAGCCCGAGCAGATTGTTTTTGCGCCCAACACGCACGAGTTTGTTTATCGGATTTTGTCCGTTTTCCCAGCTGGACGACCGTTGAAAATTCTAACCACAGATGGCGAGTTTCACAGTTTTAATCGCCAAAGCCGTCGCTTAGAAGAGCGGGGCAATGTGGCCATCACGCGGGTGCCCTGCGAACCGTTTGAAACATTTGCTGAACGCTGGCAGGACGCTGTCGCCGCGGATGACTGGCAGCTCATTTTCATCAGCCAAGTGTTTTACAATAGTGGCATTGTGGCCCCGGTCCCGAATGCGTGGCTAGGCGCAGTGCGCAGTTCGGAAACGGTGATTGTTGTTGACGGCTACCATGGCTTTTGTGCGCTACCTACCGACTGGTCGGCCTATGCTGATCGAGTATTCTATTTAGCTGGCGGCTATAAGTATGCCCAAGGCGGTGAAGGAATGTGTTTTGCCGTGGTACCGACAAACTGCCAGTTGCGTCCTGAGTATACTGGTTGGTTCGCCGACTTTGCCGGGTTAGCAAAAGCGCAAACCGGACCCGTGGCGTATGCCAACGATGGCATGCGTTTTGCTGGTGCGACCATGGACTTCAGCGCGGCTTATCGTTTTCTTGCAGTGTTTGATTTGTGGGAGCAGGAAAAGCTTGATACCGCGAAACGCCATGCGTATATCCGCCACTTACAAAATGGCTTTTTAGAGCATATCGCGAGTTTGAATCATCCTTTGCTGCATGACGGTAACCGTTTACACCGCGATGATGCGAGTGCTGAGCATGGTCACTTCTTTACTTATCGACTTGAAAGTGCTGAACAGGTCAGCGCACTTGCAGCGCAATTGAGTGAACGTGGCGTTGCAACTGACTATCGGCACGATCGCTTGCGCTTCGGTTTTGCGCTGTATCATGAAGTTAACGATTATCGCACAAAAATCATTCTGTAATATGCCGCGGGTTCTGGTAGAATCCGCGCTTAATCCACCGCTAGCTAACTTTTTCTGAAACGAAATGACCATGAGCAAAAATGTTGTGATTCTCGGCACCCAATGGGGTGACGAAGGCAAGGGCAAGATTGTTGACCTATTAACCGATAAGGCGACCTACGTTGTCCGCTATCAAGGTGGGCACAATGCTGGGCATACACTGGTAATCAACGGTGAAAAAACCGTTTTACACTTAATTCCGTCGGGAATTTTGCGTGACAACGTCACCTGTGTCATCGGTAATGGCGTCGTGTTGTCACCGGAAGCGCTAATGAAAGAAGTGAACATGCTGGAAGCGCGCGGTATTCCAGTGCGCGAACGTTTGCTAATTAGCGAAGCCTGTCCGTTAATCCTGCCGTATCACATCGCCCTCGACCAAGCACGCGAAGTCGCGCGGGGCTCGAAAGCGATTGGTACCACTGGCCGGGGCATTGGCCCAGCCTATGAAGATAAGGTTGCTCGCCGTGCGATTCGGGTTGGCGACTTACTGCACCCAGGCCGCTTAAAAGAAAAGCTTGAAGAAACCATGGCACTGCATAACTTTGTGCTGAAAGAGTACTTCAAGCAAGAGCCAGTGTCGGTCGAAGAGACCTTAAAATACTGCTTAGAAATAGCAGAAATCCTGAAGCCGTTAGTTAATGATGTCGCTGGCACTCTGGAAAAAGCCCGTCAAAACGGTCAGTCGATCATGTTCGAAGGTGCGCAAGGTACTTTGCTCGACATCGACCATGGTACGTACCCGTATGTGACGTCGTCGAATACCACAGCCGGTGGCGTGGCCACAGGCGCTGGTTTTGGCCCTCGCTACCTGGACTATGTTCTTGGTATCGTAAAAGCCTACACCACACGTGTTGGTTCAGGTCCATTCCCAACTGAACTAGATTGCGAAGTGGGTGAACACTTAGGTGTGGTAGGGCACGAATTTGGTGCTACGACTGGTCGTAAACGTCGGACGGGTTGGTTTGACGCAGTCGCTATGCGCCGTGCGGTGCAAATAAACTCAATTAGCGGCTTGTGCTTAACTAAGCTCGACGTGCTGGATGGCTTGAAAGAGATTAAGATTTGTACCGCTTACGAATTGCCATGCGGCAAAATTGTCGATTTGCCACCGATGGCGGCGGAAGACTATGAAGTTGTGAAGCCTGTGTATGAAACAATGCCAGGTTGGAGTGAGAAAACGGTCGGTGTGACGGAACATTCCGAACTACCAGCCGCAGCACTCGCATATATTGCACGTTTAGAAGCAATTCTAGGTGTGCCAGTCGATATTATTTCAACTGGCCCAGACCGTGCAGAGACGATTGTGTTACGTCATCCGTTTGGAGCGTAAGACAGGCAAGCCCGTAATTTGTCCGATTTGCGCTTCTTTTTTGTGCCATTCACTTAAAAAATAAGCAGTCGGACAAAAAAATCAAAAAAAAACGTTTTAAGTGGTTGCAAGACTGAATTCGATCCCATAGAATTCGCACCACCTAAACGGTGGCGCCGGCATAGCTCAGCTGGTAGAGCAACTGACTTGTAATCAGTAGGTCGGGAGTTCGACTCTCTCTGCCGGCACCATTTTTTAGAAAAAATTCGTGGAGGGGTTCCCGAGCGGTCAAAGGGATCAGACTGTAAATCTGACGGCTCAGCCTTCGCAGGTTCGAATCCTGCCCCCTCCACCATTTTTTCTCGATTAGGTCCGAGGTAGCCGAGAATCTGATTTGCGGGTGTCGTATAATGGCTATTACCTCAGCCTTCCAAGCTGATGACGCGGGTTCGATTCCCGCCACCCGCTCCAAGTCACAACTCAAAAAATTGCTGATATAGCTCAGTTGGTAGAGCGCACCCTTGGTAAGGGTGAGGTCGGCGGTTCAAATCCGCCTATCAGCACCAGTGACGTCCAATTCTCTAGCTTCTCTCAAGCCTAATCAAATAAACACTAAACTTTATTTTTTTAACTAAAACGAAGCACGGCGACTTTTTGCTCCGGGCGTTTCGTTGAGAGAGAGGCTGTCATGGCTAAAGCTAAGTTTGAACGTTCTAAGCCGCACGTAAACGTAGGTACTATCGGTCACGTTGACCACGGTAAAACTACTCTAACTGCGGCCATTACAACTGTCCTTGCGAAACACTACGGTGGTTCAGCTCGTGATTTCGCACAAATCGATAACGCGCCAGAAGAAAAAGCGCGTGGTATCACCATCTCTACTTCACACGTAGAGTACGATACTCCTTCACGTCACTACGCACACGTAG
>NZ_PIPI01000019.1 GCF_003987315.1 Aliidiomarina haloalkalitolerans | reverse complement strand
GTAAGCGTCGCTAGTAGCACACGTTGACCATGATTTTATTCTAAGGTGGATCACTTTTGTTGGCCATGCAGCCGGTCAAGATAATTGACGCTAGCGTGTGAGCTCGATATTCCAAGGCAGCAGGTGATCAATGTCGTCGCTGTCTTTGATAAGCGGCCATTGCTCGAACAGACTTATCAGGTAGTCAATCGGTTCGAGGCCGTTGGCCTTTGCGGTTTCCACCAGGCTGTAAAGCACCGCACTGGCATCGGCGCCGCCATGGGTGTTAGCAAACAACCAGGCTTTGCGGCCTATCACGAACGGTTTGATGGCGCGCTCGGCTCGGTTATTGTCGATGTTGATGCGCCCGTCGGTTAAATATACTTGCAGTTTTGACCACTGGTTTAGGGTGTATTGCACGGCCCTGCCGATAATACTGGTCGGTGGCACGTGCATGGCCTGCGTGTCCAGCCATTTTCTGAAGTCTTTCAGAATAACCATCGATTCTATTTGGCGAGCGCTTAAGCGTTCCTCTGCCGATTTGTCGGCCATGCGTTTTTCAACGCGATACAGCTTTTGGATAAAGGCTATTGCCATATCCGCTTTGCCGGTTTTCTTTTTCCCTTGCACGGTTTTGGCGTCCATGAACTTGCGCCTTGCATGTGCCCAGCAACCCGCAAGATTGGCCTCGGTTTGCTCATAGCCATGATAGCCATCCACTTGCAAGGGCCCGCGATAGCCTTGCAGGAAGTCCTTAGGATGCGAGCCAGCACGACCATCCTGATAGTCATAAAGCACGATGTTGGGTGATGGTGAGGTACTATCAGGTGGCGGTTTGTCACCGCCACACCCATACACCCACATGTAGGATTTGCTTTTCTCCGACTGGATGACTTTGATTGTTGTCTCGTCTGCCCACAGCACCGGCTGTTGCACCAATAAGTCATGCATGCGCTGGTACAGCGGCTCAAGCTTTTGACTCACCGCCACCAACCAACGGCTCATGGTCTGGCGGCTGATGTCCGCACCGAACTGCTTGAACATGGTTTCTTGGCGGTACAGCGGCAAGCCATACTGGAACTTGGCCGTGATGATTTGAGCGAGCAGGCTTGGCGTAGCAATGCTCTTGGGCAGCATGCTCGGTGGCATCGGTGCCTGCTTAATCTTCGTCTCGGTTCCGTGTTGCTCGCAGGTGCGGCAGCTGTACTTCGGCCGTACATGGCGAATCACTTGCACCTTGGCAGGGATAAAATCGAGCTTCTCGCTGACATCCTCGCCCATGCGATGCATATCAGTGCCGCAGCACTCGCAGGTTTTTTCATCGTCGCTGATGTCGTGAACGACTTCTTTACGCGGCAGTGAGGCATCTAAACGGGCACGGCGACCGACTTTACGGGTGTAGGCGATATGCTGCTCGGCAGCCACCTCATCCTCGTCAGGCTGGAGGATGTCTTCGATTTCGTTGAACAGGTCACCTTGGCCAGGCAAGCCTTCGGTGCTGGCAGCAAAGCGCTTCTTCAGCTCTAATTGCCATTTTTCCAGTAGCTGATAAAAATCACGCTTCCAGCGCTCACTTTCTTGCTGCAATCGAGCCGTCTCAGCCTGCTGCTCAAGCAGCATTGCTTTGAGGGCTTCAACGTCGTTTGGAAGTGTGTTGGTATCAGTCTTTTTCATGCGGATATTATACCGCATGAATCAGCGCTAAGCCGCTATAAATAAGGCGTTTTTTAGACCGATTGGTGATCGATAATTTGCTGTTATGCTTGATCCCTATATGGCCAAATACGATCAGGTCACCGAACTAAAATGCAGCGGTTGATGGCCTTTCATTAAGGTGATATCGAGGCCATCTAAGAGCCATGCCCATTGCTGCTCAGTCAGCGTGATGGTGCTACCGGGCATCTTGCGGGGCCATTTGAACTTGGCCTTTTCCAGGCGCTTATACCACAGGCAGAAGCCTGTTTTGTCCCAGTACAAGACCTTGAGTTTATCGCGCTGACGATTGCAAAAGATAAACAGCGCACCACTGAATGGCGAGAGCGCCATTTCGCTCTCAACAATGGCGCTTAAGCCATTGATGCTTTTACGAAAATCCACCGGCGCTTTGTGCAAATAGATAGCCGGCGGCTCAACGAACATCTTCATGCGCTGAGCTCTTTGACCAGTTGGGCCACCCAGCGTGGTGACACCGACAACGGCAACACCAACTCAGTTTGGCCAATACGTAGCTGGAGTGTTTGTTGTGAGTTGACTGACTGCGGCACCGCCAGAGCAAACCCGGAATTACTGTCTTCCGCTTCGCGTTGCAACTCTAATCGACGCTGACTAAAGTACGCGGGGTTGATGCCTAGCGGCTCACAAAACTGCTTCTGGCTAAGGTCGCTTTGCTCAAATTCAGCAATCAGCTCACGCCATTGCTCGCGGGTTCGATGTACTCGACTCATAGTGCTATCACCTTTTAAGATAAACCTGGTGGTAGCCTATGGTTTCAAACTATGGCTGAATAGGTGTGGTTGACGTTACGCTTACCTT
>NZ_PIPI01000018.1 GCF_003987315.1 Aliidiomarina haloalkalitolerans | reverse complement strand
GTAAGCGTAACGCCAACCACACCTATTCAGCCATAGTCTGAAGCCATAGGCTATCACCAATTTTAATTAACAAGGTGGTGGCATCATGAGTCAAACACATCGAACCCGCGAGCAATGGCTAGAGCTGATTGCTGAATTCGAGCAAAGCGGCCTTAGCCAGAAAGACTTCTGTGATCAGCGCGGGCTGAGCCCAGCTTACTTTGGGCAACGGCGTTTGCGGCTTCAGCGTGAGGCAGAAGATAATGGCGTCGGCTTTGCGTTGGCTGTACCAAAGTCTCCAACTTCGCAGCAAACAGTGCAGTTACGCATCGGTCAAACCGAGTTGGTGCTGCCCTTGTCGGTGTCACCGCGCTGGGTCGCGCAACTGGTCAAAGAGCTCAGCGCATGAAAATGTTCGTTGAGCCACCGGCCATCTATTTGCACAAAGCACCGGTGGATTTTCGTAAAAGCATTAATGGCCTGAGCGCCATTGTTGAGAGCGAGATGGAGCTCTCGCCATTCAGTGGCGCGCTATTTATCTTTTGCAATCGCCAGCGCGATAAACTCAAGGTGTTGTACTGGGACAAAACAGGCTTTTGCCTGTGGTACAAGCGCCTTGAGAAGGCGAAGTTCAAGTGGCCGCGTAAGATGCTGGGCAGTACAATCACGCTCAATGAACAACAGTGGGCATGGCTTTTAGATGGCCTTGATATAACGTTGATGAAAGGTCATCAGCCGCTCCACTTTAGTGCAATGACCTGATCCTTTTTGGCCATATAGGGATCAAGCATAACAGCGATTTATCGATCACGAATCGGTCTAAGAAATCCCTTATCAGTAGCGGCTTAGCGCCGCGTGTTGCGGTATAATAGCCGCATGAAAAAGCTTAATAACAACACACTTCCAGATGACGTTGAAGCGCTCAAAGCGATGGTGCTTGAACTGCAGAATCAGCAGCTTGAGCAACAGGCTGATGCTGCGCGCCTGCAACAAGAAAGCGAGCGCTGGAAGCGTGACTTTTATCAGCTACTGGAAAAATGGCAATTAGAGCTCAAGAAACGCTTTGCTGCCAGTGCTGAAGGCTTGCCTGGTCAGGGCGATTTGTTCAACGAAATCGAAGACATCCTTCAGCCTGAGGCGGATGAAGTGGCTGCCGAGCAGCACATTGCCTACACCCGTAAGGTCGGTCGCCGCGCTCGTTTAGATGCCTCACTACCGCGAACAGAAATCGTTCACGACATCAGCGAGGAAGAGAAAACCTGTGAGTGCTGCGGCACTGACATGCATCGCATGGGCGAAGATGTCAGTGAGAAGCTCGATTTTATTCCTGCCAAGGTGCAAGTGATTCGCCATGTACGGCCGAAGTACAGCTGCCGCACCTGCGAACAGCAAGGCACCGAGACGAAGATTAAGCAGGCACCGATGCCACCGAGCATGCTGCCCAAAAGCATTGCTACGCCAAGCCTACTCGCTCAAATTATCACGGCGAAGTTTCAGTATGGCTTGCCGCTTTACCGCCAAGAAGCCATGTTCAAGCAGTTCGGTGCCGATATCAGCCGCCAGACCATGAGCCGTTGGTTGGTGGCCGTGAGCCAAAAGCTTGAGCCGCTATATCAGCGCATGCACGATATCTTAGTGCAACAGCCCGTATTATGGGCAGACGAGACGACCTTAAAGGTCATCCAGTCGGAAAAAAGCAAATCCTACATGTGGGTGTATGGCTGCGGCGGTGACAAGCCGCCCGACAGTACCTCACCACCACCCAATATCGTGCTTTACGACTATCAAGATGGCCGTGCTGGCTCGCATCCTAAGGACTTCCTGCAAGGCTATCGCGGGCCCTTGCAAGTGGATGGCTATCAAGGCTATGAGCAAACGGAAGCTAAACTCGCGGGTTGCTGGGCACATGCCAGACGCAAGTTCGTGGACGCTAAAACCGTGCAAGGGAAGAAGAAAACCGGCAAAGCGGATATGGCGATAGCCTTTATCCAAAAACTGTATCGCGTTGAAAAACGCATGGCCGACAAATCGGCAGAGGAACGCTTAAGCGCCCGCCAAACAGAATCGATGGCTATTCTGAAAGACTTCAGAGAATGGCTGGACACGCAGGCCATGCACGTGCCACCGACCAGTATTATCGGCAAGGCCGTGCAGTACACCCTAAACCAGTGGTCAAAATTGCAAGTGTACTTAACGGACGGGCGCATCAACATCGACAACAATCGCGCGGAGCGTGCTATCAAGCCGTTCGTGATTGGCCGCAAAGCCTGGCTGTTTGCTAATACGCATGGCGGCGCGGATGCTAGTGCGGTGCTTTACAGTCTCGTGGAAACCGCCAAAGCCAATGACCTGCAACCTATCGACTACCTGATGAACTTGTTTGAGCAGTGGCCGCATGTGCAGGATGAAAATAATGTCGACCACTTGCTGCCCTGGAAGATCAAAAACTCGGTCTAGCGTCAATTAGTTTGACCGGTTGATAGGCCAGCAAAACTGATCACCTAAGTGCGTTACCAAAGTCAACGTGTGCTTCCAGTGACGCTTAC
>NZ_PIPI01000017.1 GCF_003987315.1 Aliidiomarina haloalkalitolerans | reverse complement strand
GTGGCGCGTTCCACCATGGCTTTGTCAGTGCGGGAATGGGGCAAGTAGCAAACAATGCCGGCGGAGACCTAGCCACAAGCGTGATTTTAGGGGGCACTGCGTCGCAGGTTGTCGGCGGTAAGTTTGCAAATGGTGCGGTGACGGCGGCGTTGAGTAGCCTACTCAGTAGAGAGATAAATGATGTGGACTCAGCAAGGCCAGACTTCTCCCAAATGACAAATGAAGAACTTACCGATTGGCTGTTTGAGAATCGCGACCTTTTTGAGATTGATATTCCCAATAATATTGAGCTTATTTATAGTCCTCAACACACAGGGTTCTTCAGAGGTCCTTTTGGAGTAATACGTGCAAACTGCGACGATCCGCTATGCGGAGGTAGGTTGGATGAACCAACGAGGGGCGTTCTTATGTTGAATCGGATTGAGCTATTTCCATCTGCTTTCGAAGCTGGTTTCGCAAGCATTTCACTTGAATCTAACGGACGAATCCAAATTTTGGGAATGAATGTCACAGGTATAGAGTGAGCAGTTCTTACTCTTGGTCATGAGGCTGCGCATGCGCGTGGGATAGATATTCCGCCCTCGGTAGACCCGCTTGGAATTCATCCAAATGCGGATCGAGCAGGGCTTGATGCGCTGCGCAGATTTAGAGATTGGAATGAAGGAAGATAAATTGTGTTAGAAAAAAAATCATCTAAAGGGCTACTGGCAATAATACTAGCTTTCACAGCTTTCTCTTCGTTTGGCCAGATCAAGTTCATGGACGCAATTGATAGTGCTAAGGTACGGTCTAGCTATATTGTGGTCGCGGAAATTAATCGGGGCGAGATTCTTCAAACTGAAGAAATAGATTGCGGAGGACTGTATCACGCTAGTGTTCAAAACACGCTACATGGGCAATCTGAACGAACACAGATAGCTTTTTTTTCCAGCGAACGTTTAATGATAGGGGCTAACTACATCATCTTCTTGGAGAAAGGAAATCTATTTGAACTTCCAGCTAGTGTAGTCGCTGTTGAGCATCAACCAGTTGATATTTCGAAAAAGTGTAAGAATGGTTTGGTAGGCGATGCCGCAACTCTGTGGACAGGCCTGAATCCTGTGGTGCTGGAAGTGATACGCCCCTCCTTTGACCGCGATACCAATTGGGTCATTTTCGATGGTATGAGATATATTCTGTCGAGCGCACTAACCACAAGGTATGAAGACGTAGAGCAATGCGAACTGGAACTTGAAACTCTTGAACCGAGAGATTGCGCATTAGTAAGCCGACGTACCCTTGTGCCTGTAGACGAGTTTCTAGAGTTGCTCAAAGAATAATAGTTGTTTTAACCAATGTACTGAGTCTAGAGTAGATGGCAATCCTGTTATGTATGTTGATAGAGAAGGACTGCTTCGTTGAAGAGCGGGAGTAATTTGCCTTGGTTTGACAGTCGGAGCTTATGCGCTTGATGTTGCTGGTGTGCGCACAGCAGTACAGAATATGGCAGAAACTAATCCTTATTATGAGCCGTTACACGCGCTAACAAACGGAATTAACGAGATAGTTGCAGAGTATGAGGAGTGTGATCTTGAAACTAGAGCTAGGGTTGAGAGTGCCCTGACCGGAGCTAGGGCTACCGAGAGAGAACTCAGGGCGCAATATGTTGCTTGGGGTGGAGAAAATAGCTTTGGAGGAACTGAGGGTGTTGTAGGGCTAGGAATGGTAGTTGCGGTTGCTATGCTACTTGCGGGAGTTTATTGCGGAAATGAAGAAATCAAACTATGTACTACTCGCCTTGTGGATAGTTTTTATTATTCAAATACTATTTCAGTTTCTTGCTACGCCTCGATTCTGGATTCAGCAGCGGGTAACACAATTAGAGCCAGAACAGCATTTACTATTTAAAGGCGTTCTTGGTGAGAAATATATCGTTACTTCTTATCTGCCTAAAGTTCACTCAGGAACGTATTTTTATACAATTTTTGATGCAATATATTTTTGGATTAACTTAAAACACCAGCGCTCCTATCAAGTTTGTGCAAATTTATCTTTTGGATGTAGCCCGGGAATCACTGTGCACGAAAGCACTGCCTTTGCAGATATATATGACCTTAAAGTTGCCGGCAACCCTGAGTTCTTGTCCGCTGACGAAAAAGAGTATTGTATTAATGGTGTACTTGGCTTTAATCGCGGTGGAGTTGAAGTAGATAAGGTAAACGGTGAACGAATGAATTTCTTCGTCTTTTCTACCAGAAACGCCTTATATACTATTTATGGGGTTGATACAGAGAATCTGACCTCTTGGCGGCAAGATTGCACTAACCATCAACCATAAAGTAAAAGAAGAGCGCTTTCGTAAAAATCAAGAGGCCTTATGGTAAGGCCTGAGATTTATTGACGTCGTTAATAGCGAACATATCACTACCCCTAAGGACATGAAGAAGCGTGAGCGTCGCTAGTAGCACACATTGACCGTATTATTTTTCTCAAGGTGGGTCAATTTTGTTTGGCCATTTAACCGGCCAAGATAATTGACGCTAGTGCGTGAGGTCGATATTCTAAGGCAGCAAGTGGTCGATAACGTCATCGCCCTTGATGAGCGGCCATTGCTCGAACAAGCGCATCAGGTAGTCAATCGGTTGCACATTATTCGCTTTGGCGGTTTCGACCAAGCTGTAAAGTACCGCACTGGCATCGGCACCACCATGGGTGTTGGCGAACAGCCAAGCTTTACGGCCAATCACGAACGGTTTAATAGCACGCTCGGCACGGTTGTTGTCGATGTTGATGCGCCCGTCGGTTAAGTACACCTGCAGTCTTGACCACTGGTTCAGTGTGTATTGAACCGCTTTGCCAATGATGCTGGTGGGTGGCACTTGGGTGAGTTGGGTTGTTATCCGAAGGCAGAGGCTTTGGGGTTTATTGCCGGACGAATATGTTGTTCATCGCTCACCAAACCGAAATGGGGGAATTGGATTAAACCCTGAGTATGGGGCGGGCGGACCGATAAACATGCGTAATGTTGAAGCTTGGGTCGTTGCTCCTTATAGAAATATCGTCAGTGCTTATTATGGCGCTATATCTTACAGCAATTTCGAAAGCGCTCCAGTTCATATCTATTCTCCGGAATCGCGAAGTTTTACGATTCATCATCCATCCCAACAAGATTTGGTAAACCAATGTAAGCGTCACTGGAAGCACACGTTGACTTTGGTAACGCACTTAGGTGATCAGTTTTGCTGGCCTATCAACCGGTCAAACTAATTGACGCTAGACCGAGTTTTTGATCTTCCAGGGCAGCAAGTGGT
>NZ_PIPI01000016.1 GCF_003987315.1 Aliidiomarina haloalkalitolerans | reverse complement strand
GTCGAAAGAGGACACTAGTGAAGTTGAAAACCACAAGCCAATTAGAAAGCCTAATGCCGAGCTTGTGCTTCTGAAAAAAGGAAGTCTTTTGACCTTTCCCCTCTCTCAGTTACCATTCAAGCTTAGTGATACCTACCTAACTATACAACACGTTATGGATGATAACGGTAACCTCTATCGCTTGGGTGTTAAAGGTACTTTTACTGACTCGACGGTAACGAGACACTATGCACTTAACCTTCTTGAGCCATACGTTTGGGTTGTATCTTCAAGCGCTGATGCGCCCCCCAAAGAAACTAAATATATGCAAAGGTTAAAGGTGGTTGCTCAGTGGATGGAAGAAAAGAAGAAGCAGTTAAAACTTGAGCCAAACTCTACCCCTCAAGATGTGCATAATCGGTTAGCGACCGAGAAGGGAAAAGAGAGAACTCAGGGTTGGTATTGGTTTGAGTGGCACAAATCAAACAAAAGCTTATTCCCTGCTGAACACGATCCAAGAAACTTTTTTAAGCAATACAAAGAGATATCCTTTAGCAAGGGTAACCGTTAAAGCAATCTACGCCCCGCAAACTCACCACTCCTTATATGAGTATTTTTTAATAATGAGTATTACTCTTTTAACTCAATGACTTACGCTTTTCATTGAGCCAGTATCTCCGGTGTGAATAAGAACAATACTGTTCATATTACACGTTAGGAGATAAAAATATGAATACAACGCAGTATGAAGATCATCATGAAAAGCGACTCATTCGCCTACGTGAAGTGATGGAGTTGACAAGCTTATCCAAGTCGTACATCTATCAACTTTCAGCACAGGGCAAGTTCCCTAAACGAGTCAATCTAGTCAAAGGAGGCTCAAGTGTTGCGTGGCTCGAATCAGAGGTATTGGCATGGATTGAAGAACGTTTAACTGAGCGAAACCTAAACCAATAAAAAAGGAGCCCAAGGCAATCAAGCCGAGGAGCTCCCCTGATATCTAGTCAGTATCAGTATAGCGTGCACCTGCTTGGATGCCAATAAGCTCCTCTGAAAAGAGGAAAAAATATGAATCTTACATTCAGAGAAAGAAAGTTACTCGAAGAGCTAGAGGTACACAAATCCATGAGTACCGTCGACCTCCATAAAGTGGGGCTATGCTCACCAAACACAATAGTCTATTCCTTAAGAAAGAAGGGTTACTCCATTGAGACCTCTCGCAAAGATGCTGTAGGCCATGCAGGAGTAGTACATCGAGCTGTTGCGCATTATTCGTTGGTTGGAGGTAATCATGAGTAAAATTAACCTAATACCAATCACAAACATAATGAATCAGCATTTCGCAACTAACTGGTTGGTAGCAAGCTACTTCGAAAAGGAGTCTGTTTGCATGGTGTTTGGCGAGCCAGCTTCCTATAAGTCGTTCTTGGTGATGGATATAGCTTTTTGTATTGCTACAGGAAATGATTGGTGCGGAAACGCAGTATCCAAAGGGCATGTACTTTATATAGCTGGCGAAGGGCATAGGGGTATACAGAGGCGCTTTACTGCACTGGAAGGCAAATATGGGTGTAAAGTGTCCGATATTGTCATTTCGGATAAACCAGCTTCGCTAATGGACTCAACTGCCGTCAATGATATCCTTGATGCGATTGATGCTGCAGGAGTTGAACCTGAGCTTATCGTTATTGACACACTTCATCGAAACTTTGGTGGCGGTGATGAAAACTCTTCAAGAGACTTTGGGGTTTTTATGCGCCATATAGATGAAATTAAATCGATAACTAAAGCAACAATTATTGTCGTTCATCACACCGGTCACGCTGATAAGGGACACAGTCGAGGTAGTTCCGCTATAAGAGCGTCTATGGACGCAGAGTACCAACTGAAGATAAAAGGGAATGGTGTTGAGCTTAGATGTCTGAAAATGAAGGAGTTTGAACAACCACAAAATATGAGCTTCAGTCTTAGGAAGGTTGACGTAAATGTCCCGACTGGTTTAGAAACTTCAGCTTACATAGAGCAAGTGACTGACTCTAAATTGGCTAATAAGTCTACTAACACTCAAATAGTCTTACAGGCTCTCAGTGATGCGATAGCTGCAAAAGGTTCTGCTATTCCTATTAATCAAACGAATCAACGCCCTGAACTGACTCAGAAGCGATGGGTCGATGTAGGTGAATGGAGGAGTCAGAGCTATAGTGCTTTGAGCTCTTCAATACAGAATCCTCCTTCGCAACAGCAAGCTTTTAATAGAGCGAGAAATCAGCTGATAAAGGATGGTAAGATCGAAGAGATTAATGGATTTGTGGTTATGCTGTAAGGGCATCACAACCATACATACATTCCCCCCTTTAGGGGGGATGTTGTATGTATGGGGAAGCCAAGATAACTTGGCATCAATTGTTTAGTTTGATTACGTTTAGTGGCAATATGAGGCTTGTGCAGAATAGACTGAGAGTAAAATGATTGTACTTGAGGATGGCTTACCCAAGCCATATGCGCATTACAGTGTTCATGGTGGCACTTTTATAGGTTTTTCGGACAGCAGGACTTCAGACCTGTTTTTTTGTTCATGCTCAAAGTCCAGTATGAAGAACTTTATGAGGCTTCAAGAGCAGATTGCTAAACCAAATAATTCTAATCCATTAAGAAACGTCACTTTCGATTCCTTGCACTTTCCTGAGCAAATCTCATTGTTGAATGTTTCTACACCGACACTTAATGTAGATCAACTTCACTTCGCTAATGAAATATGCCATCGGTGTTTACAACGAACTCCTCAGAAAAAACATTGTGCGCCTATGTATGGGGGGCAGTTTACACAGTCTTACGGCTGGTATATTCGACAAAACTTCTTAAGAATAGGTGTTGACCCAGCGAACAAATCAAACTTCTTAAGCGATATTTGCCCAAGGGAAATCCAAAAGCTTTTAACTGAAGTAAAAAATCTGAAAGTTATGCGAAATGACCTCACATCAAAGGTTTACCCGAGTACAGACGGAACTATTCGAGGGAAGATAAATCGGGACGAGTGGGAGGTACAGCGAAAGATGGAAAAACAGTTGTCTAAGCGGCATAGGGAGATTGTGAAAATCATTGAAAATCTGACTAGAGAAGAGTTTGGTTTCAGAAAAGTAGGAGAACAATGGGTTAGCGAGACGCTTCTTTACCAACTTGTAACTCAGCTTTATCCGACTCAGAAAATAATCAGAAATATTCGCCCAGCGTGGTTAGACGGGCTAGAGTTAGATATCTATTTGCCAGAGATAAACTTGGCGATTGAATATCAAGGACAGCAGCATTATAGGCCAGTGAAATCTTGGGGCGGAGAGAAAGCTCTGAAAGCTCTAAAGCAGAGAGATGCAAGGAAAAAAGAGCTATGCTTAGCATTAGGAATAATACTTGTAGA
>NZ_PIPI01000015.1 GCF_003987315.1 Aliidiomarina haloalkalitolerans | reverse complement strand
ATTAGGTGCCTGGCGGTGTCCTACTCTCACATGGGGAGGCCCCACACTACCATCGGCGCTGACATGTTTCACTTCTGAGTTCGGAATGGATTCAGGTGGTTCCACGTCGCTATGGCCGCCAGACGAATTTGGTTAATTTGAACAAGCTAATACAATCAAAGTTCGAGCCAGACTCTCTCACCTCGCACTTCTGTGCATTCGGTGACGCTCATATCATATCCATACCAAACACCGCTTTGGTGTTGTATGGTTAAGCCTCACGGGCAATTAGTACAGGTTAGCTCAACGCCTTACAGCGCTTCCACACCCTGCCTATCAACGTTGTAGTCTTCAACAACCCTTCAGAGCAATTACATGCTAGTGAGAACTCATCTCGAGGCTCGCTTCCCGCTTAGATGCTTTCAGCGGTTATCGATTCCGAACGTAGCTACCGGGCAGTGCCATTGGCATGACAACCCGAACACCAGCGGTTCGTTCACTCCGGTCCTCTCGTACTAGGAGCAACCCCTCTCAATTCTCAAACGCCCACGGCAGATAGGGACCGAACTGTCTCACGACGTTCTAAACCCAGCTCGCGTACCACTTTAAATGGCGAACAGCCATACCCTTGGGACCGACTTCAGCCCCAGGATGTGATGAGCCGACATCGAGGTGCCAAACACCGCCGTCGATATGAACTCTTGGGCGGTATCAGCCTGTTATCCCCGGAGTACCTTTTATCCGTTGAGCGATGGCCCTTCCATTCAGAACCACCGGATCACTAAGACCTGCTTTCGCACCTGCTCGACGTGTCTGTCTCGCAGTTAAGCTGGCTTATGCCTTTGCACTAACCGTACGATGTCCGACCGTACTTAGCCAACCTTCGTGCTCCTCCGTTACTCTTTGGGAGGAGACCGCCCCAGTCAAACTACCCACCAGGCACTGTCCTCGAGCCAGATAATGGCCCTAAGTTAGAACATCAAACATACAAGGGTGGTATTTCAAGGTCGGCTCCACGCAAACTGGCGTTCACGCTTCAAAGCCTCCCACCTATCCTACACATGTAGGTTCAATGTTCAGTGCCAAGCTGTAGTAAAGGTTCACGGGGTCTTTCCGTCTAGCCGCGGGTACACTGCATCTTCACAGCGATTTCAATTTCACTGAGTCTCGGGTGGAGACAGCGTGGCCATGGTTACACCATTCGTGCAGGTCGGAACTTACCCGACAAGGAATTTCGCTACCTTAGGACCGTTATAGTTACGGCCGCCGTTTACCGGGGCTTCGATCAAGAGCTTCGCCGAAGCTAACCCCATCAATTAACCTTCCGGCACCGGGCAGGTGTCACACCCTATACGTCATCTTTCGATTTTGCAGAGTGCTGTGTTTTTAATAAACAGTCCCAGCCACCTGGTCACTGCGACCCTCATCTGCTTACAGCGCAAGGCCTTCACAAATAAGGGCGTACCTTCTCCCGAAGTTACGGTACTATTTTGCCTAGTTCCTTCACCCGAGTTCTCTCAAGCGCCTTAGTATTCTCTACCTGACCACCTGTGTCGGTTTCGGGTACGGTTCTGCATACCTGATGCTTAGAGGTTTTTCCTGGAAGCAGGGCATCAACAACTTCGGTTCCTTAGAACCTCGTCTCGTGTCTCAGCATATAGGGAACCGGATTTGCCTAATCCCCCTGCCTACTCACTTTCACGCGGACTACCAACGCCGCGCTTGCCTAGCCTTCTCCGTCACCCCATCGCAGTATGCAGCAGTACAGGAATATTAACCTGTTTCCCATCGACTACGCTTTTCAGCCTCGCCTTAGGGGCCGACTTACCCTACCCTGATTAGCATGGGATAGGAACCCTTGGTCTTCCGGCGTGGGGGTTTTTCACCCCCATTATCGTTACTCATGTCAGCATTCGCACTTGTGATACCTCCAGCAGACTTCTCAATCCACCTTCAACGGCTTACACAACGCTCCCCTACCCAGCAAGTAAACTTGCTGCCGCAGCTTCGGTGCATGGTTTAGCCCCGTTACATCTTCCGCGCAGGCCGACTCGACTAGTGAGCTATTACGCTTTCTTTAAAGGATGGCTGCTTCTAAGCCAACCTCCTAGCTGTCTATGCCTTCCCACATCGTTTCCCACTGAACCATGACTTCGGGACCTTAGCTGGCGGTCTGGGTTGTTTCCCTCTTCACGACGAACGTTAGCACCCGCCGTGTGTCTCCCGGATAGTACTCATTGGTATTCGGAGTTTGCATGGGGTTGGTAAGTCGGGATGACCCCCTAGCCCAAACAGTGCTCTACCCCCAATGGTATTCGTCCGAGGCTCTACCTAAATAGATTTCGGGGAGAACCAGCTATCTCCGGGCTTGATTAGCCTTTCACTCCGAGCCACAGGTCATCTCCTAATTTTTCAACATTAGTGAGTTCGGTCCTCCAGTTGATGTTACTCAACCTTCAACCTGCCCATGGCTAGATCGCCCGGTTTCGGGTCTACACCTTGCAACTACACGCCCAGTTAAGACTCGGTTTCCCTACGGCTACCCTATTCGGTTAACCTTGCTACAAAATGTAAGTCGCTGACCCATTATACAAAAGGTACGCAGTCACACCGCTGCGCTCAAAACGTTTCGAATTGTATGAACATGACATGAACGATACGCCACCAAATAATCTGGTGAGTTATACCTGGCTTGTTCAAACTTCGTTTGTTTCTTTATCAGCTTGTCCAAATTATTAAAGAGCACATCACATAACGTGATTGGTAAACAATGTGCACATCGCTTATCAATCAATTCATGCGGCAGAGATAACTATCTCGGATACTTAGCCAGCTTTCTTTTGCCAAGGCGGGCGATAAGGACGTGTGTTTTACACACGACGCGTCGTCCAACGCAGTCAAAAGGAAGGTGGTGGAGCCAAGCGGGATCGAACCGCTGACCTCCTGCGTGCAAGGCAGGCGCTCTCCCAGCTGAGCTATGGCCCCTTATCAAGCTTGCTCTATGTCGCTTTGCCGGCGTTATGCGCCTATCTTCCTCAGTTACATACCATTGAGGTATGCGCCTTCAGTCGTTCGTTGCATGCCTTGGCAAACCACCATAGGGCTGCGCCTCGATAGCCGCGATAGGGTGCTTTTCTCACCTTTATCTCGGAATTCGCTTAGAGGCAAGGCGCTAAGGAGGACGTGTGTGTTGATACACGACGACGCAAGCAACGCAGCATCTAAGTGAATTTGGTGGGTCTGAGTAGACTTGAACTACCGACCTCACCCTTATCAGGGGTGCGCTCTAACCAGCTGAGCTACAGACCCAGTATCCGTGCGATTGCGCTAAAAAAACCAGCTTTCGCCGGCTCGCAATCGTCTCTGCTTCTTTATATCAAACCAATTCAATCTGTGTGAGCACTCACAACACAATCTGCATCTCATCGTTAAGGAGGTGATCCAGCCGCAGGTTCCCCTACGGCTACCTTGTTACGACTTCACCCCAGTCATGAACCACACCGTGGTAAACGCCCTCCCGAAGGTTAAGCTATCTACTTCTGGTGCAGCCCACTCCCATGGTGTGACGGGCGGTGTGTACAAGGCCCGGGAACGTATTCACCGTGACATTCTGATTCACGATTACTAGCGATTCCGACTTCATGGAGTCGAGTTGCAGACTCCAATCCGGACTACGACGCGCTTTATGGGATTCGCTCACTATCGCTAGCTTGCTGCCCTTTGTACGCGCCATTGTAGCACGTGTGTAGCCCATCCCGTAAGGGCCATGATGACTTGACGTCGTCCCCACCTTCCTCCGGTTTATCACCGGCAGTCTCCCTAGAGTTCCCACCATAACGTGCTGGCAACTAAGGATAGGGGTTGCGCTCGTTGCGGGACTTAACCCAACATCTCACAACACGAGCTGACGACAGCCATGCAGCACCTGTCTTACAGTTCCCGAAGGCACAATTCTATCTCTAGAATCTTCTGTAGATGTCAAGGGATGGTAAGGTTCTTCGCGTTGCATCGAATTAAACCACATGCTCCACCGCTTGTGCGGGCCCCCGTCAATTCATTTGAGTTTTAACCTTGCGGCCGTA
This sequence comes from Aliidiomarina haloalkalitolerans, assembly GCF_003987315.1. Classification (GTDB taxonomy): domain Bacteria; phylum Pseudomonadota; class Gammaproteobacteria; order Enterobacterales; family Alteromonadaceae; genus Aliidiomarina; species Aliidiomarina haloalkalitolerans. The sequence continues at coordinate 702 of NZ_PIPI01000015.1, read as the reverse complement.
CTCCCCAGGCGGTCAACTTAGTGCGTTAGCTGCGTTACTCACTTCATTTATGAAACGAACAACTAGTTGACATCGTTTACAGCGTGGACTACCAGGGTATCTAATCCTGTTTGCTCCCCACGCTTTCGCTCCTCAGCGTCAGTTTTTGACCAGGTGGCCGCCTTCGCCACTGGTATTCCTTCCTATATCTACGCATTTCACCGCTACACAGGAAATTCTACCACCCTCTTCAAAACTCTAGCCTGCCAGTTCAAAATGCAATTCCCAGGTTGAGCCCGGGGCTTTCACATCTTGCTTAACAAACCGCCTACGTGCGCTTTACGCCCAGTAATTCCGATTAACGCTCGCACCCTCCGTATTACCGCGGCTGCTGGCACGGAGTTAGCCGGTGCTTCTTCTGTGGCTAACGTCAATCTCGCAAGCTATTAACTTGCAAGCCTTCCTCACCACTGAAAGTGCTTTACAACCCGAAGGCCTTCTTCACACACGCGGCATGGCTGGATCAGGGTTGCCCCCATTGTCCAATATTCCCCACTGCTGCCTCCCGTAGGAGTCTGGGCCGTGTCTCAGTCCCAGTGTGGCTGATCATCCTCTCAGACCAGCTAAAGATCGTCGGCTTGGTAGGCCTTTACCCCACCAACTACCTAATCTTGCTTGGGCTCATCTGATGGCGTGAGGTCCGAAGATCCCCCACTTTGCTCC
>NZ_PIPI01000014.1 GCF_003987315.1 Aliidiomarina haloalkalitolerans | reverse complement strand
GCAGATGGGGTACTTTAAACTACCAGAACGCCGTGAGGATAGATGTTACCCGAGGTGGGTGAAGCCGAAAACAAGGAAATACCCCCTTAAAAGAAAAAATGCCAGTCAGCTTAACTGACTGGCATTACTCCTTCGGGAGCCTTTTTTGTTGCGTGCTTGGCCGAGGTTGCCGCACCCTCGGAAGCCCGCAACTTCCTACTCTGGTAGTCATGTGGAGGGAAAGTGGTCTATGCTAAGAAAAAAGGAGAGTGACATGGCGGAAAAACAAGAGAAAGATTTTTCGGGATTTGCTGTTGCGTTACCGATAGGTATCGGTATTGGAGTCGCACTTGGGACGGCGATGCAAAATATAGGGTTGGGGATCGCGCTTGGTGTTGCATTTGCGGTAGCTTTAACCCCAGCTTTTTCGAAAAGCCTAAAGGATAAGAAAGAAAAAGAGAAGGCTGATAAGGAAGCTTCAAAGTAAGTTATTATCAGTATGACTTTTTAGAAACTTATCTAGGCGTTTAGTATTTAACCTTTCTTTACGCTAGTTAACCTTGCGACCCTCGAGGCACTTGTTAGACTTATAGTGTTGTAAAAATGAGGAGAGCAAGGTATGCAATTCAAACTGAATCGTGTCATGCAAATGACAGCAGCTGTTTTAGCTGTAGGTACATTAGCAGCATGTGACTCATCGAGTTCAGATGATAACACCGCGATTTTCTCACTAGCAGTGAGTGACGCTCCGGTTGACTCGGCAGAGCGCGTGCTAGTTTGTTTTTCAAGTGTTGAGCTGGTAGGTAATGGCGAAGGTAGCCAACGTTTTGAAGTTGGTGGCGATAACGGTGCTGTGCCAGCGAATGACTTGTGTTTGGACGATAGCGGTAACCCAATTCCAAATACTCGTGGCGTTGACTTATTGACCTTGCAAGGTGCCAATGCAGAAAGTTTAGTTGTCGGTGCTGAGGTTCCGGCGGGTACTTATGGTCAAATGCGTTTGGACATTGCTAACGGCAGTGAAATCGAGCTAACTGACGGTACAATTCATGACTTACGTGTGCCATCGAATCAGTTACGCTTAGACGGCCCGACGTTGACGGCGAATCAGACCTTCAATTACACCCTAGAATTTGACTTGCGTAAGGCAGTTGTTGCGCCTCCAGGTCTGCCTCATTATTTGTTAAAGCCTCGTGGCTTGCGTTTAGTTGATAACGCTGAGGTGGGTCATATTGAAGGTCAGGTAGCGGAAACACTGTTACTTGAGAATGAGTGTGCGGTCGCTCCAGAAGACTTAACTACGCCAGTTGCTGCAGTTTACCTGTATAACGGTCACGACGTTGACTTCGCTGATATGAGCGATAACAGCGACGACGAAAACGGCCCATACGCAAGTACCGCTGTATTCTTTGACGGTGCTGCGGCATATAACTTTGCGATCGGTTTTATCCAAGCAGGTCAGTACACCATTGCGGTGACATGCGACACGGAAGACGATCCTGAGGAAGAAACAGAATTGAACTTCTTCCACAGCGAAAACATCGATATTGAACAAGGTGTCACGCTTGAAATAGTCGTTGGTGCGGATAGCTAAAAACTATTCTGCTTAACGCTAGTTGGATAACACCCCCCTAAGAGCGCCAATCGTCCCTGCAGCGATTGGCGCTCTTTCATTTGTGGCTCGGTTTTTGTTGCAGCTTGCCTTCGGCTATAATGAAACGAAAGTGGTCGAGGTGAATATGTCATGACGGAGTGGATTAGCCATCGCGGTTTTTGTGGTACTGCCGACGAGCCGATTGCAACTGAGAATACTGCGGAAGCTTTTTTAGCTGCAATAGGGCATGGCTTTGATCATCTTGAAACTGACTTACGTGTTTCGCGTGACGGTCATATTCTATTGTGCCACGACCCAGACTTAAGCCGCATTAGTGGTCGCCAAGTGGCAGTGCACGAGCTAACACGCAAAGAGTTGCAAAAAGAGCGTTTACAGCACGGTGAGTCATTATTGTTCTTTGATGAATTTCTCGAGCACTTTGCGCATCTGCGCTGGATTCTGGATATTAAGCCAGAAACAGCCGAGCGAACAATTGCTGCACTTAACGCCATGCGCTCAGATCCTCAAATTGACCAATTCCTACAAGAGCAAACACGCTATTTGTTTTGGGATGTGTCCCATGAGCAACAACTGACGAACCAGTTACCTGAAGCGTTTTGTTTGGCTCGCGAGGGCGCTTGCTATCGTGCTGGCGTTGCTTCACTGTTTGGGATACCCGCGCTTGGAGCCATTGAGCCTGGGCAATTCTACGCGGTACCGCCGACATTCAAAGGTGTGCCCCTGTTGTCTGAGTCGCTGGTTACACGCTTTCATTCCCGTTCCGCTCACGTCATTGGCTACTTACCGGAATCCGAAGTTGATCACGAGCGAGCGCTTGCGGCAGGTGTCGACCAACTGCTCACCAATCACGCTCATTTGAAACATTTTCTGACAAAATAGCCGCTAACATCATCGTTTCAGCATGTTAACCTCATTCCAGCTACGGTTCGGAATGCCATTCCAGCTACGGTTCGGAATGAGAATGTATTGATAATGGAAAGGGATGTTTATGAAGTTATTGGGGATTTTGGCCGTCGCAGGGATGGCTGTTTTGGTGTCGGCGCCTGTATCTGCAGAAAATGCGCAGGTGCGTGCGGCGCTTGGTGGCGGTAATGAGTATGGCGGCTTGGGTGTGCAGTTAGCGCGCACGAGCGACTATGACCGTTGGTCACTTGGGCTTGGTTTGGCCGGTTATAGTGATTTTTATGGCGCTGCTTATGGTGCCGCTTTTAGCTATCAGCGAGCCGACTTAATTGGTGTTCGTGGTGGTGAACCAAATCGTCACGCGCTCGGTGTTTTTATTGGACCTGTGGGCACGGAAGGCGAAGCGGAGTTTCGCAATGGTTTCTACGAAACCCGCGACTACAAAGCGGTATGGGGTGCAGGCGTGAATTATCATTACTATCGTCGCGGTATTAATGCTCCGGGTTGGTCGGTTGGTTTTGGTGTTGGCCACGGCAGCGGCCGCCATCGTGACATGACCAATGTGAACATTGCTGTCGGTTATCAGTTTTGATCCGATCCTTGCGATCCTAAGACGCGTCTTTACTTGCTTTTATGCAATTCGCGGGTATAATGACGCGTCCATTCCGAATGCCTCCTTAAAAACCCTATACTTACCAAGATGTTTAGGAAAGGTTGGTGTGCCTTCGGAATGAAGAAGAATTCTTCAGGGGTGTAGTTCCAATTGGTAGAACAGCGGTCTCCAAAACCGACGGTTGGGGGTTCGAATCCCTCCACCCCTGCCAGTTTTTAGCTGAGTCAACGCAGGTCCGGCAGATAATGAGTGTAAATACAGAAAACCAAACCAATTCGCTCGATTTAGTCAAGTGGGTTGCTGTAGCGGCATTATTGTCCGCAGCCGTCATTGGAAATTATATCTTTGACGATCTTTCCGTGGTTCTGCGCGCTTTAGGTGTCGTAGTGTTGGTTGTTGTTGCTGGTTTAGTAGCTGCTCAAACCAATAAAGGTAAGACCTTCTTAGGTTTTGCTAAAGAAAGCCGGACAGAAGTTCGCAAAGTCGTCTGGCCAACGCGTAAAGAAGCATCGCAAACGACCTTAATCGTTATTGTTGCGACCGTTATTGTTGCTTTGATCTTGTGGGGCTTAGACGGTATTTTTGTTCGCGTTGTCGGTCTGGCAACCGGTATTCGTATCTAAGGAGTCCTTTCGATGACCGAACCAAAGAAAAAACGTTGGTATGTGGTGCAAGCATTCTCTGGCTATGAAGGCCGAGTTGCAAAAACGCTTGCGGAATACATCAAAACGCACGGCATGGAAGAAAAGTTTGGCCAGATTCTAGTGCCAACTGAGCAAGTCGTGGAAATGCGTGGTTCGCAGCGTCGCAAGGCTGAGCGCAAGTTTTTCCCAGGTTATGTTTTAGTTGAAATGGCAATGGACGAAGACACGTGGCATCTCGTGAAGAGTACGCCTCGGGTACTTGGTTTCATCGGCGGTACTGCCGAGCGTCCAGCACCAATTTCGCAAAAAGAAGCTGATTTAATTTTAAATCGAATTAGCGAAAATGCGGACCGTCCACGTCCGAAGACCTTGTTTGAACCAGGTGAAGTGGTTCGTGTTAATGACGGTCCATTCGCAGACTTCAACGGTACGGTTGAAGAAGTGGACTACGACAAGAGTCGCATGAAAGTTTCTGTATCTATTTTTGGTCGTTCAACACCGGTCGATTTAGATTTCAGCCAAGTCGAAAAGACTTGATCCCGTTGGCGGATTACTATACAATCCGCCTCCGTTTTTTCACATTAGGGAAGCCGATTGAGTAAGTCTCCTCTTGGCTTACGAGGCGTTTAACCCTTTATAATAGAGGTCTATCATGGCTAAGAAAGTCTCCGCCATTATCAAGCTGCAAGTAGCAGCTGGTGCGGCAAACCCGTCACCACCGGTTGGTCCTGCTTTAGGTCAACACGGTGTGAACATCATGGAATTCTGTAAAGCATTCAACGCTTCAACTGACCAGCTTGAAAAAGGCGCGCCAGTTCCAGTTGAAATTACAGTATTTGAAGATCGTTCATTTACCTTCATTACCAAAACTCCTCCTGCAGCCTTCTTGCTGAAAAAAGCAGCTGGCATCAAGAGTGGTTCAGGCCGTCCTAACACTGAGAAAGTAGGTACTGTTACCCGTGCTCAGTTGGAAGAGATTGCTAAAACAAAAGAGCCAGATTTGACTGCAGCTGACCTAGACGCCGCTGTGCGTACTATCGCAGGTTCTGCTCGTTCAATGGGCCTGAAGGTAGAGGGGTAATCACCATGGCACGTTTAACTAAACGTATGAAAGCAATTCGTGAAGCTGTTGATAACACTCGCGATTACGAATTCAACGAAGCTGTTGCTTTACTGAAAAAGTTAGCAACTGCGAAGTTCACTGAGAGCGTTGACGTTGCAGTAAACTTGGGCATCGATGCTCGTAAATCTGACCAAAACGTTCGTGGTGCAACTGTACTGCCTAACGGTACTGGTCGTGACGTTCGCGTTGCAGTATTTACTTCTGGCGCAAACGCAGACAAAGCAAAAGCAGCTGGTGCTGAACTTGTGGGCATGGAAGACCTTGCTGAGCAAGTGAAGAAAGGCGAAATGAACTTTGACGTTGTTATCGCTTCTCCAGACGCAATGCGTGTAGTTGGCCAGTTGGGTCAAATCTTAGGTCCACGTGGCCTAATGCCAAACCCGAAAACTGGTACGGTAACTCCTGACGTAGAAACTGCAGTTAAAAATGCAAAAGCTGGTCAGGTGCGGTATCGTAACGACAAGAACGGTATTATTCACTGCACGATCGGTCGTGTAGATTTTGAAGACGCGAAGTTGAAAGAGAACCTTGAAGCATTGATCAGCGCGCTGAAAAAAGCGAAGCCTTCATCTGCAAAAGGTACTTACATCAACCGTGTTAGCCTGTCGACCACTATGGGCGCAGGTGTACGTATCGACCAAGGTTCTTTGGACGTACGTAGCTAAAATCTGTAAAAGTTTTAGGGTTGGAGTCGCCTCTCAGTAAGATGTGGCTCCCATCCAAGACCGCAGGCGCTCATAACGTGATGTTATAAGCTTAATCATGAAAGCCCGCGCAGATGGTGATATCCGACTCAGACTCTCTGGGTAGAGATTCACCGTAACAAAGCGATGAAGGCGGCCTTAAAGCCAAATTCATCACATTGTAACGTTCGGGAGGCGAGCCTTGGCTCAATCCCCAAAGAAGAGGTGATACTAGTGGCACTAGGTTTAGGCGCAAAAAAAGCAATCGTTAAAGAAGTTAACGAAGTTGCTTCAGAAGCTCTATCCGTCGCTGTTGCTGAGTATCGTGGAATGGAAGTTGCAGAACTGACCGCTCTTCGCCGTCAAGCTCGTGCACAAGGCGTATACCTGAAAGTTATTCGGAATACTCTTGCTAAGCGCGCTCTTGAAGGTACGAAGTTCGAAGATATCGAGCCTGCACTGAAAGGTCCATTGGTTTATGCGTTCTCTATCGACGCTCCGGGCACTGCTGCTCGCATGTTGAAAGACGCGCAAAAACAATCAAAGCACCTGAAAGTAACAGCTCTGTCTATCGGTTCTGGTTTGCTCGGCGCAGACAAGCTCGAAGCCGTTGCATCACTTCCGACACGCGACGAAGCGTTGGCAAAATTGCTTGCTACCTTCAAAGCGCCTGTTACCAAGTTCGTTCGTACTATCAACGAAGTACCTACGAAGTTTGTACGCGTTTTGTCGGCAATCAAAGACGCCAAATAAGCGATTTAACAATTTACTTTTATTTACATAACCCAGGAGTTTAGAGAAATGGCTCTGACTAAAGAAGATATCTTAAACGCGATCGCTGAAATGCCAGTAATGGAACTGGTTGAGTTGATCGAAGCTGCTGAAGAAAAATTCGGTGTTGACGCATCTGCTGCTGTTGCAGTAGCTGCTGGTCCTGCTGTTGCTGCTGAAGCTGCAGAAGAGAAGACTGAGTTCGACGTGATGTTGAAGTCTGCTGGTGCTAACAAAGTTGGCGCTATCAAGGCTGTTCGCGCTGCAACTGGTCTTGGCCTGAAAGAAGCGAAAGCTTTGGTTGAATCAGCTCCAGTAGCTGTGAAAGAAGGCATCTCAAAAGCTGACGCTGAAGCACTGAAGAAAGAGCTTGAAGAAGCTGGTGCAGAAGTTGAGATCAAGTAATACACTTGATTTACAGCGAGGCCAGTAATGGCTTTGGCCTGGTGATTTAACAATCACCAGGCCTTTTGCGCTAAAAAGGATATATCTCATTTTCCTGTGTTTTCGGGATATATCGACAGTAAAAATGCAGGCGAACGGATTGTGACGAAATCTGTTGGCAGCTACCTTCCAAAGGTAGCTAGGGTCAGAAATCAGCTAGCTGAGGAACCCCATGGCGTACTCCTACTCTGAAAAAAAACGTATCCGTAAGGACTTTGGAAAGCGCCCTCAGGTGCTTGAAGTACCTTACTTGCTCTCTATTCAGCTCGACTCATTTAAAAAGTTTATTGAAGCCGATCCAGAAGGCGAATACGGGCTGGAAGCAGCATTCCGCTCTGTTTTCCCAATTGCCAGCTACTCTGGTAATGCTGAACTGCAGTATGTCAGCTACCGCTTAGGTGAGCCTGTCTTCGACGTCAACGAATGTCAAATTCGTGGCGTAACCTATTCAGCACCGTTACGTGTAACGTTGCGTTTGGTTATGTATGACAAAGACGCTCCTGCAGGAACGATCAAGCAAATCAAAGAGCAGGAAGTTTACATGGGCGAAATTCCGCTCATGACCGAAAACGGTACTTTTGTTATTAACGGTACCGAGCGGGTTATTGTTTCTCAGCTCCACCGGTCACCTGGTGTGTTCTACGATCACGATCGTGGTAAAACCCATTCATCCGGTAAAGTTCTCTACAATGCGCGCGTTATTCCTTACCGTGGTTCATGGTTAGACTTCGAATTCGATCCGAAAGACAACGTCTTTGTGCGGATTGACCGTCGTCGTAAATTGCCTGCAACCATTATCCTGCGTGCATTAGACTACAATGACGAGCAAATCCTCGACATGTTCTTTGAAAAGAACCACTTCGAGATTCGTCGTGACAAAGTCTTCATGACATTAATCGCTGAGCGTTTACGCGGCGAAACTGCGCTGTTTGATATCAAAGGCGCAGACGGTCAAGTATTGGTTGAAAAAGGTCGCCGTGTTACTGCGCGCCATATCAAGCAATTGTCTGACCAAGGCATCGAAGAGATGGAAGTACCAGTAGATTACCTAGTCGGTAAGGTACTGACCAAAGACTACGTTGCTAAGAAAACCGGTGAAATCGTTGCTCGTGCGAATGACGTTATCACTTTAGAATTACTTGCTAAACTCCGTGAAGCTGGCTTCAAGAAGTTCGAAACTCTGTTTGTGAACGACCTTGACCACGGCCCTTACGTGAGTGAAACCATCCGCATCGACCCAAGCTCAAACCGCTTGGAAGCGTTGGTAGAAATCTACCGCATGATGCGTCCTGGTGAGCCACCAACCAAAGAAGCTGCTGAAGCTCTATTCGAAAACTTGTTCTTCTCTGAAGACCGTTATGACTTGTCGACTGTTGGTCGCATGAAGTTTAACCGTCGTTTAGGTCGTGACGAGTTGACCGGTTCTGGCGTACTCAGCCGCGAAGACATCGTTGATGTTATGCGCAAGCTGATCGAAATCCGTAACGGCCAAGACGTTGTCGATGACATCGACCACTTGGGTAACCGTCGTATTCGTTCGGTAGGTGAGATGGCAGAAAACCAATTCCGTGTTGGTTTGGTCCGTGTTGAGCGCGCTGTAAAAGAGCGTCTTAGCTTAGGTGACCTCGACGCGGTGATGCCACAAGACTTAATCAACGCGAAGCCAATTTCGGCAGCGGTGAAAGAGTTCTTCGGCTCGAGCCAGTTGTCTCAGTTTATGGACCAAAACAACCCATTGTCAGAAGTCACGCACAAGCGTCGTATTTCTGCTTTAGGTCCAGGCGGTCTAACTCGTGAGCGTGCAGGCTTTGAAGTCCGTGACGTTCACCCAACGCACTACGGTCGTCTCTGTCCAATCGAAACGCCTGAAGGACCAAACATCGGTCTAATCAACTCGTTAGCGACATTCTCGCGGACGAACGAATATGGTTTCCTTGAAACGCCATATCGTAAAGTTGTGAACGGCGTTGTCAGCGATGACGTTGAGTATTTGTCTGCAATTGAAGAAGGCAAGTACGTGATCGCTCAGGCTAGCATTCAATTGAATGACAAAGGCGAAATCGTTGAAGAATTGGTCCCAGGCCGTTTCAACAATGAATTTACCTTAACGCCACGTGACCAAGTTCAATTTATGGACGTTGCGCCACAACAGATCGTGTCTGTTGCCGCAAGCTTAATTCCATTCCTTGAGCACGATGACGCTAACCGTGCATTGATGGGTTCAAACATGCAACGTCAGGCAGTACCGACCTTGCGTGCTGACAAGCCATTAGTTGGTACAGGCGTTGAGCGCACTGTAGCGGTTGACTCTGGTGTAACCGTTGTTGCACGCCGTGGTGGTGTGGTTGACTACGTCGACGCAGGTCGTATCGTGGTTAAGGTTAACGAAGAAGAGATGATCCCAGGTGAAGCGGGCATCGACATCTACAACCTGACCAAGTACACGCGTTCGAACCAGAATACTTGTATTAACCAAAAACCATGTGTGAAGTCTGGCGAGCCAGTCATGCGTGGTGACGTGTTAGCTGACGGTCCTTCAACCGACCTCGGTGAATTGGCACTTGGCCAAAACATGCGCGTGGCGTTCATGCCATGGAACGGTTACAACTTCGAAGACTCGATCCTCGTTTCTGAGCGTGTCGTGCAAGAAGATCGTTTAACCACCATTCACATTCAAGAATTGAACTGTGTGGCGCGTGACACGAAATTAGGTCCAGAAGAAATTACGGCAGATATCCCGAACGTTGGTGAATCAGCACTGAGCAAGCTTGACGAGTCAGGCGTTGTCTACATTGGTGCAGAAGTTAACGGCGGCGATATCCTTGTTGGTAAAGTGACGCCGAAGGGTGAAACTCAGCTAACGCCAGAAGAAAAACTTCTCCGTGCTATCTTCGGTGAAAAAGCGTCTGATGTGAAAGACAGCTCGTTGCGCGTACCAAACGGCGTCAACGGTACTGTTATTGACGTCCAAGTCTTTACTCGCGATGGCGTAGAAAAAGACAAGCGTGCGCTTGATATCGAAGCAATGCAATTGGCGCAGGTGAAGAAAGATTTAACTGACGAGTTCAAGATCCTCGAAGAAGGCTTGTACGCTCGCGTTCGCAGCTTATTGTTGGCAAATGGTTTCGATGAGTCGAAATTGGCCTCAATGGATCGTAGCAAGTGGTTAACTCAGTCTTTGAAAGACGAGTCAGCTCAGCAAGACCTTGAGCAAATTGCCCAGCAGTATGAAGACTTACGCAGTGACTACGACAAGCGTTACGACGAGAAACGTCGCAAGATCACCCAAGGTGATGATCTGCAACCTGGCGTTCTAAAAATCGTTAAAGTTTACTTAGCGGTGAAACGTCGCATCCAGCCTGGTGACAAGATGGCTGGTCGTCACGGTAACAAAGGTGTTATTTCAACGATCGTTCCAGTTGAAGACATGCCTTATGACGAAAACGGTGAAGCAGTCGATATCGTACTGAACCCGTTGGGTGTACCGTCGCGGATGAACGTGGGTCAGATTCTTGAAACTCACTTAGGTGCAGCTGCACGTGGTATCGGTAAGAAAATCGAAGCCATGTTAGCCGCCCAGCAGAAAGTCGCGGAAATGCGTGAGTTCCTGCAGAACGTTTATAACATCGGTAAAGGTCGTCAAGACGTTGACTTGAATACCTTCAGTGACGAAGAAGTATTGCGTTTAGCAGAAAACCTGAAGAAAGGTTTGCCAGTTGCTTCACCAGTATTCGACGGTGCTGTAGAAACCGAAATTAAAGAACTATTACGCCTTGCAGACTTACCAGACTCAGGTCAGGTGAAGTTGTTCGACGGCCGTACCGGTGACACGTTTGAGCGTCCTGTAACTGTTGGTTACATGTACATGCTGAAGCTGAACCACTTGGTCGACGATAAGATGCACGCGCGTTCAACTGGCTCGTATAGCTTGGTTACTCAGCAGCCGCTGGGTGGTAAAGCACAATTCGGTGGTCAGCGCTTCGGTGAGATGGAAGTGTGGGCCCTCGAAGCATACGGTGCCGCGTATACGTTGCAGGAAATGCTTACTGTGAAATCTGATGACGTGAACGGTCGGACGAAGATGTACAAAAACATCGTCGACGGCAACCACGACATGGATCCGGGCATGCCTGAATCGTTTAACGTATTGCTGAAAGAAATCCGCTCGTTGGGTATCAACATCGAGTTGGAAGACGAATAAGCAGCCGTAAGGTATTGAGTCAGCGCCGCCGGGGCGTAGCCCCGGCTTGTTTAACTCCGACAGGAGATGAAACGTGAAAGATTTATTAAAGTTTCTGAAGCCACTAAAAGACAGCGAAGAGTTCGATCGGATTCGTATCTCTTTGGCCTCACCGGACCAAATCCGGAGCTGGTCATATGGTGAAGTGAAGAAGCCAGAAACCATTAACTATCGTACTTTTAAACCAGAGCGTGACGGCTTGTTCTGTGCACGTATCTTTGGCCCGGTGAAAGACTACGAGTGTTTGTGTGGTAAATACAAGCGTTTGAAGCACCGTGGTGTAATCTGTGAAAAGTGTGGTGTTGAAGTTACTTTGACCAAAGTACGTCGTGAGCGTATGGGTCACATTGAACTAGCCAGCCCAGTTGCCCACATTTGGTTTTTGAAGTCATTGCCAAGCCGGATCGGCTTGATGCTCGACATGACCTTGCGTGATATCGAACGTATTCTTTACTTCGAATCATACGTGGTTATCGACGCAGGTATGACGTCGCTTGAACTAGGTTCACTGTTGGGTGAAGAAGAATACCTCGACGCACTCGAAGAGTATGGTGATGAATTCACGGCGTTAATGGGTGCTGAGGCGATCTTACACCTATTGAAAGGTGTTGATCTGGAAGCTCAGATCAAGATGCTACGTGAAGAGTTACCAGAAACGAACTCTGAAACTAAGCGTAAGAAAATTACCAAGCGTTTGAAGTTGCTTGAGTCATTCCACCAGTCTGGTAACAAGCCAGAGTGGATGATTCTGAACGTGTTGCCAGTGTTACCACCAGACTTACGTCCGTTGGTGCCACTTGACGGCGGCCGTTTTGCAACGTCTGACTTGAACGACTTGTATCGTCGCGTAATTAACCGGAACAACCGTTTGAAGCGTCTTTTAGACCTCGCGGCACCGGACATTATCGTGCGCAACGAAAAGCGGATGCTGCAAGAAGCAGTTGACGCGTTATTAGACAACGGTCGTCGTGGCCGTGCGATTACTGGCTCGAACAAGCGTCCTTTGAAATCATTAGCTGACATGATCAAAGGTAAGCAAGGTCGTTTCCGTCAAAACCTCTTGGGTAAGCGGGTCGACTACTCAGGCCGTTCAGTAATCACCGTTGGTCCAAAACTGCGTTTGCATCAGTGTGGTTTGCCGAAGAAAATGGCACTTGAGCTATTCAAGCCGTTTATCTATGGCAAATTAGAAGCGCGTGGTTTAGCAACAACGATCAAAGCTGCGAAGAAAATGGTTGAGCGTGAATTGCCGGAAGTTTGGGATATCCTCGACGAGGTAATCCGTGAGCATCCAGTGCTGCTAAACCGTGCACCAACGTTGCACCGTTTGGGTATTCAGGCGTTCGAACCAGTTCTTATCGAAGGTAAAGCGATTCAACTGCACCCACTCGTGTGTGCGGCCTATAACGCTGACTTCGACGGTGACCAAATGGCAGTTCACGTTCCATTGACGCTTGAAGCGCAAATGGAAGCACGTGCACTCATGATGTCAACCAACAACGTGTTATCACCAGCATCTGGTGAGCCTATCATCGTACCTTCACAAGACGTTGTCTTGGGTGTGTACTACATGACGCGTGAGAAAGTAAACGGTCGTGGCGAAGGCATGTTGTTGAAGAGCCCGAAAGAAGCAGAGAAAGCTTACCGTACTGGTATGGCAGAACTGCATGCACGGGTTAAAGTTCGGATTAAAGAAGTACTGTTTACCGAAGAAGGTGAGCGTACTGAAGAAGTGAAAGTTGTCGACACGACCGTTGGCCGCGCGATCTTCTCTTTGATTTTGCCAGAAGGCATTCCGTACGAAGCGATTAACCAAAACATGGGTAAGAAGCAGATCTCTCGCTTATTGAACCGCGCGTATCGCGACTGTGGTTTGAAAGCGACCGTTATCTTTGCTGACCAACTTATGTATACCGGTTTCCACTACGCCATGGTGTCGGGTTCTTCTGTCGGTATTAACGACATGGAAATCCCAACAGCGAAAGCTGACATCATCGAAGATGCTGAAAAGCAGGTAGCGGAAATTCAGGAACAGTTCGAGCAAGGTTTGGTAACTGCGGGTGAGAAATACAACAAAGTTATCGACATTTGGTCAACTGCGAACGAAAAAGTATCAAAAGCGATGATGGAAAACCTCTCGAAAGAGACGGTTATCAACGCGAAAGGTGAAGAAGAAGAGCAGCAATCATTTAACTCGGTTTACATGATGGCCGACTCTGGTGCACGGGGTTCACCCGCACAGATTCGTCAGCTTGCCGGTATGCGTGGCTTGATGGCAAAACCAGACGGTTCAATCATCGAAACACCGATTGTTGCAAACTTCCGTGAAGGTCTGAACGTTCTTCAGTACTTCATCTCAACTCACGGTGCGCGTAAAGGTTTGGCGGATACCGCATTGAAGACAGCGAACTCAGGTTACCTGACTCGTCGTCTCGTTGACGTTGCGCAAGATTTGGTTATCACTGAGTCTGATTGTGGCACTCTCGACGGCTTGACGATCAAACCATTGATCGAAGGCGGTGACGTTGTAGAACCATTGCGTGAGCGTGTACTTGGTCGTGTGGTGTGTGACGATGTGATGGTTCCAGGTACTGATGAAGTCCTGTTACCACGTAACACGCTCCTTGACGAGAAAGCGTGTGACTTGCTTGAACAGAACTCTGTGGACGAAGTTAAAGTTCGCTCGGTTATTACCTGTGACAGCATTCACGGTGTTTGTTCGCACTGTTATGGTCGCGACCTCGCACGTGGCCACATGGTCAACGATGGTGAAGCAGTTGGTGTTATCGCGGCACAGTCAATCGGTGAGCCGGGTACACAGTTAACCATGCGTACGTTCCACATCGGTGGTGCGGCATCACGGGACTCTGCAGCAAACGCAGTGCAAGTGAAGAACGCAGGTCGCATCAAGCTACATAACGCGAAGTCTGTAGAAAACAGTGATAATCACTTAGTGATTACCTCACGTTCAGCAGAACTAACGCTGATCGACCAGTTCGGTGCCGAGCGCGAGCGTTATAAAGTTCCTTACGGTGCGATTCTGAAGAAGCGTGATGGTGATGAGATTGCCGCTGGCGAAATCGTTGCAAACTGGGATCCGCACACGCATCCAATCATTACCGAAGTAGCGGGTCACATTAAGTTCGTTGACATGATCGACGGCGTGACCATTACCACGCAAACCGACGAATTAACTGGCTTAAGCAGCACAGTTATTCTCGAGACTGGTCAGCGCACGACAGCTGGTAAAGACATGCGTCCGATGGTGAAACTCGTTGATGCCAAAGGCAAAGACGTGATGATCCCTGGTACCGACATGCCAGCTCAGTACTTCTTACCAGGTAACGCGATTGTTAGCTTGAACGATGGTTCGAAAGTAAATATCGGTGACACCTTGGCGCGTATCCCGCAAGAAGGTTCAAAAACACGCGATATTACCGGTGGTCTTCCACGGGTTGCGGACTTGTTCGAAGCGCGGAAACCAAAAGAGCCAGCAATTCTTGCTGAAATCAGTGGTACCGTGTCGTTTGGTAAAGAAACCAAAGGCAAGCGTCGCTTGATGATTACCCCGTTAGACGGTGGCGACCATTACGAAGAGATGATTCCGAAGTGGCGTCAATTGAACGTGTTTGAAGGTGAGCAAGTGGCACGCGGTGAAGTTATCGCCGACGGTCCAGAAGCACCACAAGACATCCTGCGTTTACGTGGTGTGTCAGCGGTTGCCAACTACATCGTCAACGAAGTTCAAGAAGTTTACCGCTTACAAGGTGTTAAGATTAACGATAAGCACATCGAAGTTATCGTTCGTCAGATGCTGCGTAAAGTTATCATTAGCCACGCTGGTGATTCTGAGTTGCTTGAAGGTGAGCAGGCAGAATTCTCGAAAGTGGTTGAAGTTAACCGTGAACTGGAAGCGAATGGCAAAATGCCAGTGCGTTTCGAGCGTCAGTTACTTGGTATTACCAAAGCGTCATTGTCAACGGAGTCGTTTATTTCTGCGGCCTCGTTCCAAGAAACAACGCGGGTACTTACCGAAGCTGCGGTTCAGGGCAAAGAAGATCCATTACGTGGCTTGAAAGAGAACGTTATTGTGGGTCGCTTAATCCCTGCGGGTACCGGTTTCGCGTATCACCAAGAGCGGATTCGTCGTCGCAAAGCAGCCATGGCTCCGACCATTACTGCCGCAGATGCTGAAGCTGCACTGAGCGAAGCGCTTAATGAAGGTAACGATGACGTGGAGTCATCTGACGCTGAATAAGAACACCATTCAGTAATACAAAACCCTCAATCGTTGGCGACGCTAACATTGAGGGTTTTTTTATATACATCAGTAACATCCGAATAAGTTAATTGGTTTGTGACAACAATTAACGACACCTGACCTGAATAGCACTCCGCTATCTGGCTTGTCTTACTTGACGGCTCAAAGAATAACCTATAAAATTCCGCCTCCCCATTTCCGGGGATTCAACCTTTTTTATGGTTCATTTTAAGCGACTGATACCATAAAAAGAGGCCCGCGCTTGGATGGTGGTAGCCAACCGAGCGCTTTGGCTTGTTGTAAAATGAATATTTTGGAGAAACCATGGCAACAGTTAACCAATTAGTGCGCAAAGGTCGCCAGAAGCCGGTTGAGAAAAGCAACGTTCCGGCTCTGCAAGCTTGCCCACAGAAACGTGGCGTATGTACTCGCGTATATACAACCACTCCTAAGAAACCAAACTCAGCTCTGCGTAAAGTTTGTCGTGTACGCTTAACTAACGGTTACGAAGTAACTTCGTACATCGGTGGTGAAGGTCACAACTTACAAGAGCACAGCGTAATCCTTATCCGTGGTGGTCGTGTTAAAGACTTACCAGGTGTACGTTATCACACCGTTCGCGGCGCACTTGACTGTGCTGGCGTAAACGGTCGTAAGCAAGGCCGTTCTAAGTACGGCGTTAAGCGGCCTAAGTCCTAACGGTTCTCCGTTGCGAAGTAAGGCCAAACTAAATTTATTGAAGTTTTGGGTAACCCCTGAAGATATCGGAGAATTCCAATGCCTAGAAGACGCGTCGTCGGCCAACGTAAAATCCTGCCGGATCCTAAGTTCGGATCAGAGTTGTTGGCAAAATTCATCAACGTTGTCATGGTTGATGGTAAAAAATCAGTCGCAGAAAAAATCGTATACGGTGCATTAGACATCGTTGCGCAAAAAGCTGGTAAAAATCACTTAGAAGTGTTTGAAGATGCTCTGGACAACATCCGTCCAGCGGTTGAGGTTAAGTCTCGCCGTGTTGGTGGTTCAACCTACCAGGTACCAGTAGAAGTGCGCCCAGTACGTCGTAACACTCTAGCAATGCGCTGGATGGTTGACGCATCACGTGGCCGTGGCGAAAAGTCAATGGCACAACGTCTAGCGGGTGAAATGCTAGATGCTTCTCAGAACAAAGGTTCTGCAGTGAAGAAGCGTGAAGACGTACACCGCATGGCAGAAGCGAACAAAGCGTTTGCTCACTACCGCTGGTAATATTTTTCACGCTTTAAACTCTCTAATTAAGAGGAAGCAATTGTGGCAAGACAAACATCGATCGAGCGTTACCGTAATATCGGTATCTGTGCTCACGTAGACGCAGGTAAAACAACCACCACAGAGCGTGTACTTTTCTACACCGGCTTATCGCATAAGCTTGGTGAAGTACACGACGGTGCTGCGACTACTGACTGGATGGAACAGGAACAAGAGCGTGGTATTACTATCACCTCAGCAGCTGTAACTAGCTTCTGGGCTGGTATGGATCAGCAGTTCCCACAACACCGCATCAACATCATTGACACCCCAGGTCACGTTGACTTCACTGTTGAAGTAGAACGTTCTTTGCGTGTTCTTGATGGTGCAGTTGTTGTTCTGTGTGCCTCTTCAGGCGTACAGCCGCAAACTGAAACTGTATGGCGTCAGGCGAACAAATACGAAGTTCCTCGTATGGTGTTCGTGAACAAGATGGACCGTATGGGTGCTGACTTCATGAACGTTGTGAAGCAGATGAAAACCCGTTTGGCCGCTATTGCTGTGCCTTTACAGATTCCAATCGGTGCGGAAGACGACTTCAAAGGTGTTGTTGACCTCGTAAAAATGAAAGCCATTAACTGGAATGAAGAAGACCAGGGTATGACTTTTACTTACGATCCAATCCCAGAAGATCTGTTGGACGAAGCTGAAGAGCTGCATAACGAGCTAATCGAAGCAGCAGCAGAAGCAAACGAAGAGCTGATGGAAAAGTATCTTGAAGGCGGTGAGTTGACTGAAGCGGAAATCAAAGCCGGTTTACGTCAGCGTACCCTGAACAACGAGATCATCCCAGTTCTGTGTGGTTCTGCATTTAAGAACAAAGGTGTACAAGCGGTACTTGACGCTGTTATCGAATACTTACCTTCACCAACTGAAGTAAAAGATATTCGTGGCGTACTTGAAAACGGCGAAGAAACGACTTGTGGTTCAACTGATGAAGAACCGTTTGCAGCGTTGGCGTTTAAAATCGCAACTGACCCGTTCGTTGGTACTTTAACCTTCTTCCGCGTTTACTCTGGTGTTGTTAATGCAGGTGAATCTGTATACAACGCTGTAAAGCAGAAGAAAGAGCGTTTCGGCCGTATCGTACAGATGCACGCGAATGACCGTCAGGAACTAAAAGAAGTTCGTGCTGGTGACATCGCGGCAGCTATCGGTTTGAAAGACGTAACGACGGGTGACACTCTGTGTTCACACGACCGTATCGTTGTGCTTGAGCGGATGGAATTCCCTGAGCCAGTAATCTCTGTAGCGGTTGAGCCGAAAACTAAGGCTGACCAAGAGAAGATGGGTATCGCGTTAGGTAAACTAGCGGCAGAAGATCCATCATTCCGTGTTAAGACTGACGAAGAATCTGGTCAAACGATTATTTCTGGTATGGGTGAGCTTCACCTCGATATCATCGTTGACCGTATGAAGCGTGAGTTTAAAGTTGAGTGTAACGTTGGTAAACCTCAGGTTGCTTACCGTGAAACTATCCGCAAGAAAGTGGAAGTTGAAGGGAAGTTCGTTCGTCAGTCAGGTGGTCGTGGTCAGTACGGTCACGTTTGGTTGCGTATGGAGCCATTGGCTCTTGATACAGCACCAGCTGCTAAAGACGAAGACGAGAAGCCTACTTACGAGTTCGTTAACGAAATCGTTGGTGGTGTGGTACCAAAAGAATACATCCCTGCAGTTGACAAAGGCTGTCAAGAGCAGATGAACAACGGTGTACTTGCTGGCTTCCCAGTATTGGGCGTTAAAGTTACCTTGTTCGATGGTTCTTACCACGATGTTGACTCGAACGAAATGGCGTTTAAGATCGCTGGTAGCATGGGCTTCAAAAAAGGTGCTCTGCAAGCGAACCCAGCTCTACTTGAGCCAATCATGCAAGTAGAAGTAGTTACCCCTGAAGACTTCATGGGTGACGTTGTGGGTGACTTGAACCGTCGTCGCGGTATGATCGAAGGTATGGACGACGCTCCAGGTGGACTGAAGCAAGTTCGTGCACAGGTACCATTAGCTGAAATGTTCGGCTATGCTACTGACCTGCGTTCACAAACTCAGGGTCGCGCATCATACGCAATGGAATTCTTGAAGTATCAAGAAGCTCCAAACAACGTCGCAGAAGCAGTAATCGCTGCTCGTGCAACTAAAGATAAAGAATAGTTGAGGTCTGGTCCCGGTCCTTGCGGACCGGGCTTTTAACTTTAAAAAGGAAAGAGCAATGGCTAAAGCAAAGTTTGAACGTTCTAAGCCGCACGTAAACGTAGGTACTATCGGTCACGTTGACCACGGTAAAACTACTTTGACTGCTGCAATCACTACAGTATTGGCTAAGCACTACGGTGGTTCAGCTCGTGATTTCGCACAAATCGATAACGCGCCAGAAGAAAAAGCGCGTGGTATCACCATCTCTACTTCACACGTAGAGTACGATACTCCTTCACGTCACTACGCACACGTAG
>NZ_PIPI01000013.1 GCF_003987315.1 Aliidiomarina haloalkalitolerans | reverse complement strand
CTCACGCCATTGCTCGCGGGTTCGATGTACTCGACTCATAGTGCTATCACCTTTTAAGATAAACCTGGTGGTAGCCTATGGTTTCAAACTATGGCTGAATAGGTGTGGTTGACGTTACGCTTACCTTTCGACACCTGCACAGCGTTGAGATCAATTGTTGTTTTAAAGCTTAAGTTCCTGCTTTCAGCAACCAACCGACTTATAATTAGTTGTACCCTGCTTACGTAACTTTCAGTGCAAGGTTGTTGTTCAAGTAACTTGATAAACTCCTTCTGCTTATTGCTCATGCTGTTTCCTTAAATCATCCAAGTAATCAGCCCAAGCTTGCATCATCTCTCTTCTTCGACTCATAAGCTTGGCTTTGTTGTACGCAGCTTCAACCTTGTCTCTTTTAACGTGCGCTAATTGAAGCTCTACAATATCTGATTCATAACCAAGTTCACGTAAGTGCGTACTGGCTGTGTGCCTAAAGCCATGCGAAGTCACGTACCCTGAACCAAACGGTTCGCCTGTATTTGGATTAATGAGACGCTGCAGTGCTTTAGTCGTAGTGTTTTCACTCAAGCCCTTGTTGATTCCTTTAGTAGCAACAAAAACTAGTTCTTTTTTTCCAGTAAGTTGCTGAATGTCCCTTAATATCTCAATAGCTTGGTTTGCTAATGGCACATCATGTGGTTTGCGAGACTTCATCTCACTCGCAGGAATCCGAATTAGCTTGTCCTCAAAATCAACATACTCCCACTTAAGAAATCGAATATTTCGGGGGCGTAAGAATACCAATGGCATTAACTTGAGCGCTTGAGTGACGGCATAGTCTTGCCTTGAGCGGGGGTTATGTATCTGGTGCAGGAGTGACGCCAGCTCTTTCTCATCCTGAATATTACCGAAGTTTTGATCTACTCCCTTTCTTCGTTTGGGAAGCAACGTAGCAACTCCTGCAGCAGGATTAGTATCTATTAATCTGAGTATTAATAGCTCATCGTATATACGTTTAAGTACACTTGCCAAACGGACAGCAGTCTCAACTGCACCTCTATCACTAACCTTCTTAAGAATATCGAAGATCTCAATCGTAGTGAATTGCCCCATTGGCTTCTTATCCATATAGGGATAAAGATTTTTTTCGATCCGTTGTCGAAGATCTTTTTCAGTAGTTTCGGCCAAGTTAAGTTTCGATACCCACTCTTCTGCATACTGACTGAAGCGTTTAGAGTTGTGGCTGTCTTGTATTCTCAATTCATCTCTATGACTCTTTGGATGTATTCCCTTATCAACGAGCTTGCGAGCTTCCATATGTAGCTCTCTCGCTTCCTTTAGACTATGAAGTGGGTACTCTCCAATAACGTAAGTTCCACGAGTCCCATCAATACGATAATCGTACTTAAACGCCTTATATCCCGTTGGTTTCACTTGTAAGTAGAGACCGCCACCATCAAATAGCTTGTAGACTTTAGACTTTGGCTTGGCATTTTTAATTTGAGCCTGTGTTAATGGCATGATGCCTCCAAACGAAGTTATCGAACCGTCAAAAAAACCGTCAAATATTGTTGCTAGTATAAGACGATAAAGACTAACTTGGAAGCTTGCATGCCTTTACCTATTGAATAATAAGGGATTATAAAGAACAAATGAGACCGACTGGATTTAAGTATGAAGTTCTCCCTATCCGCCATTATTTACGAAGAACCCGCTAATTTAGCGGGTTTTTTCGTATTTTCGGCGACGTTTATCTTGCGGCACTACAACTTTTGCCCCAATTTCTCACTAAACACTCGAATTCGTTGGACGCCCACTAGCATTAAACAGGCCGCAATCGGCCAAGCAATATAGAACGCGGTCCACCAACGACCCAAAAAACCTTCGCCTAAACCCGTATTAATCCAAGTAATGACAAAGGTCATAAAGAACGCCATATAGAGGCTCATGAAAAATGGAAACACTGCTTTTTTCACTACTTTTCCCTTCTTTTGAACGTTAATTGCCGACGTTTACGCCACAACAACCATCACCACCAACGTTGTGATAACCGCTAGTAAAATATTCAGAACAAAACCTTCGCGCGCCATTTCTTTAATCGATACTCGCTCAGAGGCAAAGACAATCGAGTTCGGCGGCGTGGCTACCGGCAGGCAAAATGCGCAACTACATGCAATCGCAGCGGGGATCATAAGCACTTCTATCGGCAGTCCAGTCGCGGTCGCTGTTGCTGCTAGAATAGGCATCAGCAATGTGGCGGTTGCTGTGTTGGACGTGACTTCCGTTAAAAATGAAACACTTAGCGTGAGTAAAAAGACAAGTAGCCAAATCGGCATGCCGCCCAACTGGCTCAATGCTGCACCGATAATTTCGCCGAGGCCACTTTGCATAATACCGGCGGCCAAACAAATACCGCCAGCGAATAACAAGAGAATTCCCCAAGGAATATCAACAGCTTGCTCCCATTTCAACAAGCGACCACCGCTGCCGTTGCTGACTACAAACATGGCTACAACACCGGCCAAGGCAACCGTCGAGTCGCCAATATTTGGCATACCAACTAAGTTAGTCCAGCCGCCGAAGGGCTCGGTGCGGAATACCCAAAGGAAAATGACCACGCCGAACACCGCCAATACGCGTTTTTCGTAGGTTGTCATGGTGCCGGTTTTCGGTAAAGTGAGTGGCGACGTCAACGTTAAACCGCGCGTTAACCAGAAGCCGATAACCGGTAAACCGAGCAGCACCATCGGAATCCCGATCGTCATCCAGCGGGCGAAACCAAAGGATTCGCCAGCGATATTTTCATAAATAGAGGCAAAAATAAGGTTTGGTGGGGTGCCTATGAGTGTCGCAACTCCGCCTAACGACGCCGAATAGGCTAAACCGAGCAGTAAAGCGCGTTGAAAACGATGGTCGTCGCAGGCCTCTGCTAAGGCCAAAGCAACAGGCAATAAGGCGAGCACTGCAGCGGTATTCGATATCCACATCGACAAAATGGCGCTCGCCAGCATGAACGACATAACCAGTCGTCGGCCGTCATGACCGCCAACCCAGCCGACTAGATTCAATGCGATACGCCGATGTACGCCGCTGACTTCAACGGCCTTCGCCAACATGAAGGCGCCCATGAAAAGGATAATGACGTGGTCGCCAAGGGAGCGGCTCGCTTCTTGGAACGTGAGAATGCCGCCAGCGGGGAGCAACACAAAAGGTAACAGCGAGGTTACCGGCAGCGGCAACGCTTCTGTAATCCACCACCATGCCACCCACACCACGACCGCCAATGTCCATGCCGCCGGCGCAGGCATGTTAGCCATCGTCGCCACTCCAAGTGCCACGGCCGCTACCACCGGCCCTAGCGCAATATGACTCACCGCCATGTGTCCACCCTTATTATTCTTCTCATTCCAGCTACGACCCCGAATCGCATTCCAGCCCCGGTCCCGAATCGCATTCCAGCCCCGGTCCCGAATGCCATTCCAGCTACGGTTCACAATGGTGCACGATATCCGTGATTCGCGCAATTGTTGATCTACGTCATCATGCCGCAGTCAGGTGCAGCTATACTGTCAATATCCCAACAAAGTAGAGGGTTTTACGATGAGTATTTGGAAGGAATTTTTCTCTGATCCAGTGTTATTTTTCTCGTTCACTGGCTTAGCAATTTTAGTTGCGATGATGGTGTTCTACGCGATTTTCTTTGTTATCAAAACAAAGAACGGCGACTAATCTCGCGACAGGCTAAGAGCTGGCAGCTACGCCAGCTCTCATAGTCGCCCGTGTGCCGCATTCCAGCCCCGGTCCCCAATGCCGCATTCCAGCCCCGGTCCCCAATCGCATTCCAGCTACGGTCCCGAATGCGTGCAATGCGCGACCTAAAAACTAAAGCCGGTCGCTTTCAAGCGGTCATTGCGCAGGCGCTTGCTGCCGCGCGGGCCAATCTTGTCGCTACGCGGCAATGTTTTCAGCAACGCTTCCGCGTCTAAATCTAACTCGCTCGCTAAACGACGAATATAGTCGTCGCCCTGCAACGGCTCGTCTTCGGTCGCAATATACAGCGTTTCTAATTCAGCACCCATAAAGTGCTGCAACGCCAAGTGCTGTAATACCAACGCTAAGTCGTCGGCATGAATTCGGTTCGCCCAAGCTGGCGTAATTGTATATTCGCCGCGCTGTAACGCCGCATACATACGCTCGCGACCCGGACCATAAATGCCCGAAGCACGCACAATCACGTACGGCATGCCAACTTCTGCAACGACTTCTTCGGCGCGCAATAGCTGTTGCCCAGTCGCCGAATCTGGCGTCGCTGGCGTTGATTCATCCACCCAAGACCCGTCACGCACGCCCCACACACTGCTACTCGACACGTACATCAACAACGGCGCTTCGTCTTTACGCAGTGCATGCCACGCGGTCGCTAACGCCTGCATGGGCTTCACGTATCCAGTCGCATAGCCAGCCTCGGAATAGTCCGTCGGCGTTAAGGTCACCACGACCAAATCACACGGCTCAGACAACAGCTGCGCCCACGTTTCCACTTGGGAAACATCACCGGCAACCAGCTGCACTTCCGGCAACAATTCCGCGCGCTCTGGCGAACGGCGCACACCCGTCACTGCAAAGCCTAAATCGATTAACAAAGGTGCGACGCGGCTAGCAATATCGCCATAACCAATCAACAACGCACGCGGCTGCTCATCATCCGGCTGCCCCGGATCATAGTCATGGTTATGCTCGTCCTCGAACGAATCCGAATCCACATGCGAATGCTTTTCTACCGACATACAAATTTCCTTCTAAAACGACAAACGGCGACCGCACGCAAAAGCATCCGATCGCCGCCAAAATTCTTACCCACAAACTTATGGACGTAAGGATTTCGCGAAATCTAACATCCGGTTCAACGGCTGCATCGCCCGCTCTGCCAACGCCGCATCGACATGAATCTCATGCTTCGCGCCGCCGTGCAACAAGGCGTCCTCAATAGCCACCAGGCCGTTCATCGCCATCCACGGGCAATGTGCACAGCTGCGACAAGTTGCGCCGCTACCGCCGGTTGGGGCTTCAATAAAGTGCTTCTCCGGCGACAGTTGCTGCATTTTGTAGAAAATGCCCTTGTCGGTCGCCACAATGAACCGCTCGTTTGGCATGGTCTGGCTTGCTTTGATCAACTGCGACGTCGACCCAACTGCATCGGCCATCGCCACCACTGAATCTGGCGACTCCGGGTGCACCAAAACCGCCGCATCCGGGTACTGATCTTTCAGCTGGCGCAACGCATTGGCTTTAAATTCGTCGTGCACAATACACGCACCCTGCCACAACAGCATATCGGCCCCGGTTTTCTTCTTCAGATAACCGCCCAAATGACGGTCCGGCGCCCATAAAATCTTCTCGCCTTCCGCGTCCAGGTGTTCAATCAACTCGACCGCAATCGACGACGTTACCACCCAGTCAGCCCGCGCTTTAACGGCCGCTGAGGTATTCGCATAAACCACCACCGTATGGTCTGGATGCTGATCGCAAAACGCACCAAACTCTTCAGCAGGGCAGCCAATGTCAAGCGAACAGGTCGCTTCCAACGTTGGCATTAAAACAGTTTTTTCCGGCGTCAGGATTTTTGCGGTTTCGCCCATAAAGCGCACACCGGCCACAATTAAGGTTTTCGCCGGGTGGTGAGCACCAAAACGCGCCATCTCAAGTGAGTCGGCAACACAGCCTCCGGTTTCTTCCGCCAATGCCTGAATTTCAGGATCGGTATAATAGTGCGCAACCAGCACCGCGTTTTTCTCCGCTAATAATGCTTTAATGCGCGCCCGGTAGGCGTTCTTTTCCGCTTCCGAAAGCGGTTTTGGCTTTGCTGGCCATTCAAAGTCCAACGCGGCAATCACTTCTTGAGTCATGGTCCTTCCACATCCGAAAATGGCAAATGGGGCAGTATTATAGCGTAACCTTGCGAGCGTATCATCGATATTGGGTTTTAATTCCGAAATACAAGGTCATACGCAGCGTGCGAATTTATTGCCAAGATATAAGGTTACGAAACTTAAGGGAAAAAGGTTTTACTAGGGGAAGATGGTGGGTCGTGCAGGATTCGAACCTGCGACCAATTGATTAAAAGTCAACTGCTCTACCAACTGAGCTAACGACCCATCTTTTGGGAAATTTTTGAAAGTGGTGGGTCGTGCAGGATTCGAACCTGCGACCAATTGATTAAAAGTCAACTGCTCTACCAACTGAGCTAACGACCCACTTTCAAACGTTGCTGATTTGCCTCTGCAACGGCGGCACATTTTACTTAATTATCGCCTCGATGCAAGAAGCAATTCCGTCTAATTCGGATTTTTTTTGGAAAAATGGTGCTTTCGACCAATTAATGACCTAAACCACGATTTTTGCAACTTTTCCTTAACGTTTTCGCAGTCTGCGCGCCTGATTGTGGACCGTAGCTGCAATCGCATTCCAGCTACGGTCCGCAATCGCATTCCAGCTACGGTCCGCAATGCGGAGCGGAACGAGAATCAGCGCAGCTGCTCTAGCTGCCGGGCGGCCATGCCCGCTTCGGTGCTGCCTGCGTATTCGCTGCGCACTTGCTCAAACAGGCGGCGTGCTTCACCGGCGTTGCCACGCGCTTGGGCGATCATGCCAAGCTTCAAAATACAATCGGCACGCTTATTCGAGTCACGGAAATCGTTCACCACGCGCTGAAAATGCGGGACGGCTTCGTCGTAATTCTCTTGTGCATAGAACAACTGACCGAGCCAATAATGCGCGTTACCCGCGTATGAAGAATTCGGGTAGGCCTGCAAGAATGCCTGAAACTCTGGGATAGCTTGGTCATAACGGCGGTCTTGTAGCACGAGTCGCACCGCGCGATCATACGCTTGGTTCTCACTGACGTTATCGGAAATTTGCACCGGCAAAGTCGGTACCGAACCCGAACCACCTGCACCAGAGCCACCAGAACCAGCTCCACCCGCTCCAGCAAGGCCAGAGCCTGAACCAGCACCACCAGAGCCCGCAAACCCAGAACCTGACCCCGCACCACCGCTGCGAATTTGCTGCGACAAGCGGTCAAGCTCTTGGTAAATATCGCGCTGACGCTGAACAATTTGGTCCAGCTGGAATGCATGCTCTTCGGTCATCCCGCGCAATTCACTCAGCTCACGCTGCAAGCGACCGAGCTGTTCCATCATCGCCGTTTGCCCTTGCGTACGAGCCTCTAGCAAACGCTCTAGGCGGTCCAAACGCTGGCTGGCAGACTCATTGCTCTGTGCGCCACCAACATTCACCACCGGCGCCCCTTGTGCGAACGCCGCACTCGTGAAAGCTAATGCCAAAACCACGCCAGAAAGTTTAATGCGCGTCATCACCTGTTTCTCCCCTTCTTACTAACAAAAAAGGCGCACGCCGTGAGCGAAGCTCGCGTGCGTTGCGCCTTTCACAACTGCTGCAAAACTGCGAACAGCAATCTTAGTAAACTAATACCGCACGACGGTTTTGTGACCATGCGCGCTCGTTGCTACCACGTGCTAGTGGCTTCTCTTCGCCGTATGACACAGTGGTCATTTGTGAAGAAGAAACACCTAGGTTACGCAGGTAGTCAGCGGTTGCTTGGGCGCGACGCTCACCTAACGCAATGTTGTACTCTGGCGTACCACGCTCATCGGTGTGACCTTCGATCACGACGCGAGCTGATGGGTTACGCACTAAATAGTCAGCGTGTGCAGCTAACAACTCAGCGAACTCGCCACGTACTTCAGACGTGTCGAAATCGAAGTAAATAATGTACTCTTGACGCAACTCAGCGAAGCGCTGTTGACGCTGCTCTTCTGGGCTCAAAACGCGATCCGCTGCACCAGTCTCAACGCCACGACGGTCTTGACCGGTGGTTGTTGTACCGTCTGCAGTGGTGCTTGAAGTGTCGTCTGGCGCGCTTGAACACGCTGCTAACGCTAACACTGGAATTGCCACAACCATTGCTTTCACTAATTTAGATAACTGCATTATTGCCGTCCTGTCAGATAGTTTAAGTCGAACCACTTAATTAAAAACTGCTTAATTAAAACTTTTAATTAAAACTCTTACAAAAACGGAGACCATGCTGGCGCCTTCACCTCACCATCGCGTGATGGCAACCGCGCACGGAATCGACCATCCATCGACACCAAGGCCAGGACCTGCTTGTCCCGATACGTGGTGCTATAAATGATCATGCTACCGTTTGGTGCCACACTGGGCGACTCATCCAGAGACGTCTCAGTCAACACCATTAAATTCCCGCTGGGAAAGTCCTGCCGCGCAATATGGAAACGCCCATTTGCCCGATGCACGACCACCAGTCCATTGCCATCAGGAGTCACCACGCCACCGAGGTTTGCTTCGCCCTCGAAGGTGACGCGACGAATTTGCTTACTACTTAAATCCACCCGATACACTTGTGCGCGACCGCCTCGCTCTGAGGTAAAGGTCAGCGACTTGCCATCCGGTGTCCACGACGGTTCGGTATCAATCCGCCAGTGGTCAGTAATTTGTTCTAAACGGCGACTTGCAATATCCATCACATAAATATTTGGGGCGCCATCTTTCGACAGCACCATCGCCATTTTTGTACCATCCGGCGACCATGCCGGTGAACCATTAATCCCTTGAAAAGAGGTTAACTTTTCTCGACTAGTGGTGTAAATATCCTGGATGAAAATTTCTGGTCGGCCATTCTCAAAACTGACGTACGCGAGCTTATTCCCATCCGGCGACCAAGTCGGCGACATTAATGGCTCTGGAGAGCGTAGCAAGACGCGCTCATTATAGCCATCATAATCGGCAACCATGAGGTGGTATGGATTTTCGAGATCAAAATCAACATAAATATAGGCAATCCGCGTTAAGAATGCACCGCGCTCACCGGTTAAGGCTTCGTAAACGACATCCGAAATTCGGTGCGCATACTGGCGGAACTGGCCTTCACCAACCACCGACGTGCGCCCTTCAATAATGTGGTCATTGCTGTCAACCAGCTGACCGTCAACTAAAGCCTGCGCGCTACCACCGGTAATTTGGCCACGTAACGGGTCAATTAGCTCATAAGTCACTTGGTAGCGACCACCTGACAAAGGTGTCACTTCCCCAACCAGCATGGCTTCCACGCCTAAACGTGCCCATGCAGCATAGTCGCGTACATCGGCGTCTTTGCCCGGACGTGCAGGTAATTGATTATTGCTCACCGGCCCAAAGCGTCCACTGCGACGTAAGTCGGCAGCCACGATTTCAGCGAAGTTATACGGTGACTCACCTTCACCACGAAACTGGAACGGTACGATCGCAATTGGCCGCGCACTGTCTTGCCCTTCAGTGATCACAATCTCCAACGCTGTCTGTGCCTTCGCACTCGGCATCGCGCTGATTGCGACGAATATCGCCCCTATGGTCCAAAAGACAAGTTGCTTCAACTTCATCATGGTTACCCTACTCCAGGTTCAAACTTATAATTGTGGCTCAACGCGTAAACGGATATTGCGCAATTGCTCGGCGACGTCCGGGTCGTCTGACATCGGCAAGCTACCTGCCCGCAATACTGCTGCCCGTGCCGATTCACACACCGCACGGTCACCTTCCCCAACAGTCACGTTGGTGACAAAACCCGTACTCGCCAAACTGATATTCAGAATACACGACTTCCCGCGCATCGACGAGTCGACAATCCAATTCCGTTGAATAGTTTGGCGAATCAACGCCTGATAGCGTTCGACTTCGGTTAAGACCCGCTGCTGCCGCGCTCGGTTCCGAGCCGCTTGTTCTTCAGCTAAGCGTTCTTGTAACTGGCGTTCCCGTTCCGCCCGCTCGCGTGCTTGGCGCTCAGCTTCTAAGCGCTCTTGCTCACGGCGCTGGCGTTCCGCTTCCGCTTGCCGCTCTTGTTCCTGCTGCTGACGTAACCGCTCTGCCGCTTGCTCGCGTTCACGTTCAGCGCGTTGTGCTTCTTCTCGAGCTTGCCGTGCTTGTGCTTCGGCTTGTTGACGCTCGCGTTCTTGGCGTTCTCGGTCGCGTTGTACTTGTGCTGCGCGTTCTGCTTCGCGCTGGCGCAATTGCTCGGCTTCGCGCGCTCGACGCTCTAATTCAGCAACGCGCTGTTCTTCCGCTCGACGTTGGGCGTCACGCTCTTGCTGCAAGCGTTCAACTTGCGCTTGCACCTGGGCTTCGTCCACTGCCACCGCTTCGACAATATCAACATCTGGCGTCGACAACATCGGCGAGTCTTGCAAATTAGGCGCTGGCGTATACGCCATGCTAATCGCAAACACTAAAATCATGACCACATGCAAGCCAGCCGAAACGCCAAAGGCCTTCCAGCTAATGCCAAAAATTCCTGCCTGCATTCCCGCTTTCGCATGTTTAGCAGACTTAGTAGTCTTAGCAGACTTCGCAGCAGTAACCTGCTTCTCGCTCATGATCTTACTCCGGCGGCTGGGTCATTAAGCCCACCTTTGGTGCACCTGCTCGTTGCAATAACACCATCAATTGTACCACTTGCGCATACGCAACGTTACCGTCGCCACGCACAACCACAGGAGTTTCTGGGTCCATGCGTAAGTGAGCAGCCACTAACGTTGCCACATCCACAGCCGACATCGGCTGGTCTTGGTTGTCGCCCAAGTTCAAATAATAATTTCCTTCGCGATCCACCGACGCCACTAACGGTTGGCGGCTATCTTCCGGCAATGGTTGCGCGTCTGCTTGCGGCAGGTCGACATCCACACCTTGAGTGATCAGCGGCGCCGTCACCATGAAGATAATCAGCAACACCAACATGACGTCGATATAGGGCACCACGTTAATTTCTGACATGGCTTTGCGGCGTTTGCGCGCAATAAAGGCTTCCATCGTCCGCCCTCCTATTCCTGCCCGTCAGTCTGGGCAGCACTGCTGCCAAACGTTTGCCGTTGCAAGATGCCAGTAAATTCTTCAGCGAAGTTAATGTAGTTGCCGTCAATTGCAGCCACTTGATTCGAAAACTTGTTGTAGGCAATAACCGCAGGAATTGCAGCAAACAAGCCCATGGCCGTCGCGATCAAAGCTTCGGCGATACCTGGCGCAACCATTTGTAAGGTCGCCTGCTGTACGCTACCCAGCGCGATAAAGCTATTCATAATCCCCCACACAGTTCCGAACAGACCAATGTACGGACTAATCGAACCAATCGTGGCGAGCACGCTCAAGTGCGTTTCTAAGCGTTCCATTTCGCGGCTATGAGCAACTCGCATGGCGCGCTGAGTTCCCGACATCACTGAAAGTGAATCCATTGTCCGCAGCTGGCGTAAACGCGCATACTCGCGAAAGCCGGAGTGGAATAAATGCTCAGCGCCCTGAATTTTATTGCCTTTAGCACTGACTTCTTTGTAGAGCTTGGCAAGGTCAACACCCGACCAAAAACGTTCCTCGAACTTCAAAGCTTCAGTTTCTGCGCCCTGTAAAATTTTCCGACGTTGATAAATCAGTGCCCACGACAAAATAGACATTAATACCAACAAAACCATGACTGCTTGTACAAGTAAGCTTGCTTCTAAAAACAAGCCCCAGAAGGACATATCAGCTTCCACGCCCGAGTACCTCTATGATTGCGCCGGGAATTGCGACCGGCTTCATTGTTGCTAAATTGACACACGCTGCAGTCACAGTTGCAACGCATAAAACTTTTCCGTCTTGATTAAGCACTTCCTGCGTGCATTCGATAGATGCTTTGCGAATCCGTTGCGGCACCACAGTCACCGTCAGCTCGTCATTAAAACGTGCTGGTGCTCGGAGATCGAGGGCGACGTGTCTGACAACAAAACCGATATTTTGTTGCAACCAAATATCTTGTTCCACGCCAAAAGCACGCAACCATTCGGTGCGTGCCCGCTCACAAAATTTTAGGTAGTTCGCATAATAAACAATGCCACCAGCGTCGGTGTCTTCATAGTACACCCGAACCGGCCAGGAAAATTCCCCCAAACTTCGTTCCCCTTAAATTTTCCTCCGCAAACTGCAAGCTACTATACATGAGGTGTAAAAATAAATTAAGAGCCTTTCACTTTGCGGCAAACTTACAATTCCCTGCGTTATCCTCATTCCGAACCGTAGCTGGAATCGCATTCCGCGCGCCCGGTAGGGACCGTAGCTGGAATGCAATTAGGGACCGTAGCTGGAATCACATTCCGAACCGTAGCTGGAATCGCATTCCGAACCGGGGCTGGAATGCCATTCCGCGCGCCCGGTAGGGACCGGGGCTGGAATGCGAACACGCACCGCCAGCAAAACCTTGTTCGCAAGACTTTTATTTATCGATTAAAAAACAGGCGTATTTCATAAGTTACTGTTTTATATAGGGTTGCGTGGGTTTGTTAGTAATTTGTTGGTTGAAAAATAACCTTCACATTTCTTTAACACATTATATTTTCTAATGTAAATGCGCAGTTTTTCTCGTTTGAGACTGGTCGGAGAAGCCGTATAATACGCGGCATGTTCAGGGGGCAATCACAAGGTTCCTGCCTGACGAATGAATTTAAGGTAACGATTGTCGCGTTCCTTATTTTGAGAGCAGCTGCTCTCTTGTAGTTCCTGGATTTAACTTCCTCCTTGTTGTTGTTACAACTTCGCCCGCTCTCCTTGAGCGGGCTTTTTTTTGTCTCACGCTTAACCTATCGAACAAGCCAATCCCCAAACCATTTCACCAGCTCCTTACCAGCAGCAAACAACCAGCAGCCGCCAACTACTCTGGCTTCTGCAATCCGAAATGTTGATAGGCACGCTGAGTGGCAATCCGTCCGCGCGGGGTGCGCTGAATAAACCCTTGCTGAATCAAATAAGGCTCGAGCACATCTTCAATGGTATCGCGCTCTTCACCGATTGCCGCCGCAAGGTTTTCTAAACCCACCGGGCCACCGGTAAACTTCTCAATAATCGCTTCGAGCAATTTGCGATCCATATAATCGAAACCGGCTTTGTCGACATCGACCATGTTCAGCGCAGCAGCCGCAACTTCGGCGGTAATCGGCCCTGACGACTTCACTTGCGCATAGTCGCGCACGCGACGCAGCAAGCGATTGGCAATCCGCGGTGTTCCCCGCGAACGAGCAGCCACTTCACGCGCGCCATCCGCGGCCAATTCCATATTCAAATACGACGCCGAGCGCACCACAATCGATGTCAGCTCGTCGACCGAATAAAACTCTAAGCGCTGAACAATGCCGAAACGGTCACGCAACGGTGACGTTAAAGCGCCAGCCCGTGTCGTTGCACCGACTAAAGTAAAGGGAGGTAAATCGAGTTTAATGGAACGAGCCGCTGGCCCTTCGCCAATCATAATATCGAGCTGGTAGTCTTCCATGGCAGGGTACAAAACTTCTTCTACCACAGGACTCAAGCGATGAATTTCGTCAATAAACAAAACATCGTGGGGTTCTAAATTAGTCAGCAGCGCCGCCAGGTCACCTGCTTTCTCAAGTACGGGCCCAGACGTGGTTTTGATGCCCACGCCCATTTCATTGGCAATAATATTGGCAAGGGTGGTTTTTCCTAAACCCGGCGGACCAAAAATTAACACGTGATCCAACGCGTCTTCACGCCCGCGCGCCGCTTCAATATAAATATCGAGCTGCTCCACAACATGTTTTTGGCCAGTGTAATCGGCGAGGCGTTTCGGACGAATGGCGCGATCAATGACCTCGTCTTCACCGGTGGCTCGCGCCTGCACCGGTCGCTCTGGCATCATCGAATCAGCTTCAATCATCATCCGTCCTATTTATTGTTATCTATTTTTTGCGCCGTTATCTATTTTTTCGCGCCGTAGCACTTCATCAGCAGCCAGCGCCGCAGCCCTTAAGCAGTAAACCGCAGTAAACCGGAAAAACCCGCACCACCGCAAGCAAACCGCTACAACATCGACTTCAGCGCCGCGCGAATCATTTCTTCTGCGCTCATGCCATCGGCCGCGACTTTCTTCAAGGTATTCTGCGCCACCGCGTCTTTATAACCAAGAGCCACTAACGCACTTAAGGCTTCGTCACGCGCCGACACCACCACCGCAACCGGTGCTGCCGCAGCTACACCCGGCAAGCCCGTGTCAACCTGCGCTCCCGCAAAATCTTTCAAGCGATCGCGCATTTCCACCAACAAACGTTCCGCGGTTTTCTTACCCACGCCAGGAATTTTCACCAGCGTTGTTAAGTCGCCCTGCTGCACCGAATGAATAAACTGCTGCGCTGATAAACTCGACAAAATACCCAGCGCCATTTTCGGCCCAACGCCTTGCGCTTTGATCAACTGCCGAAACAGCGCACGCTCGTCTAAGGTGTTGAAGCCAAACAAAAGTTGCGCATCTTCGCGCACCACAAAATGGGTCCAGAGAGTGACCGGCTTGCCAATTTCTGGCAAGTCGTAAAAACAAGTCATCGGCACTTGTACTTCATAGCCCACACCCTGCACGTCAATCAACAGTTCCGGGGGCTGCTTTGCCGCAAGTATCCCTTGTAATCGTCCAATCATGGCTGTCCCATTGTTTTAATTATTTTCACCGCCCGCCCAAGCCAGCTCACGCCCAAGCCCAAGCAAACCAAGCCCCAAGCCAACTCAGCGCAACTGCGCCGACGTATGCAAATGACAAATCGCCACCGCCAACGCATCAGCTGCGTCCGCTTGCGGCATGCGTGGTAACTTCAGCATGTGCTTAACCATGTGCTGCACCTGCTCTTTCGCTGCACCACCGGTACCCACCACCGCCTGCTTCACCGCCCGCGCGGCATACTCATACACCGGCAAGTCGGCAATTGCAGCGGCAACAATCGCGGCGCCACGCGCTTGGCCAAGCTTCAAAGCCGAATCTGGGTTGCGCGCCATAAACACCTGCTCCACCGCAAACTCAGTCGGCTGAAACTGCTCAATGAGCTGCTGCACCCCATCATGAATCATCTTCAAGCGAGTCGCCAGCGCAATGTCGGTCGAACCGCCGGTGCGCGCCAGCTTAATACAGCCACTACCCAAATACGTCAGTTTGCCCGCCGACATTTGCACGACGCCGTAACCGGTAATCCGCGAACCGGGGTCGATGCCAAGGACAATGCGGGTCACCCATTAATCCTTACGTAAATCGATGCCCAACTCAACTAACGCAGCAGGGTTCGCCACACCTGGCGCGTCGGTTAACGGACACTGTGCCGTGGTCGTTTTCGGGAACGCAATCACGTCACGAATCGAGCTCGCACCCACCATCAACATCACCAAACGGTCGAGGCCAAACGCCAAACCTGCGTGTGGTGGCGCACCATACTTCAATGCTTCTAACAAGAAGCCAAACTTCTCTTGCGCTTCCGCTTCGTCAATTCCCAAAATACCGAACACCGCTTGTTGCATCGCATTGTCGTGAATACGCACCGAACCACCACCGACTTCACAGCCGTTTAAAACCATGTCGTAAGCATTCGACAGCGCAGCGCCCGGGTTCGCTTTCAACTCGTCAGCAGTCACGCCAATTGGTGCCGTAAACGGGTGGTGTAAGGCAAAATAGCCTTCGTCGGTTTCTTCAAACATGGGGAAGTCGACGACCCACAATGGCTTCCAGCTGTCTTCCACCAATCCAAAATCTTGGCCAAGCTTCAAACGCAATGCGCCCAGCGCTTCCGAAACCACCGTGCCACGGTCAGCACCGAATAACAAAATGTCACCGTCAGCCGCGTCAACCCGCTCCAATAACGCCTGAACCACGTTTTCTGGGAAGAATTTCAGTACCGGTGACTGCAACCCTTCAAGGCCAGCAGCACGGTCATTGACCTTCATCCACGCCAAACCTTTGGCGCCATAAATACCAACAAACGCCGTGTATTCGTCAATTTGCTTGCGGCTCAAGCTTGCGCCACCTGGCACTTTAATCACCGCAACGCGGCCTTTTTCGTCATTTGCCGGGCCAGAGAACACTTTAAAATCTACGTCTTTGACCAAGTCAGCCACGTCAACTAGCTCAAGCGGGTTACGTAAGTCTGGCTTGTCGCTACCGAAACGACGCATCGCTTCGCTATACGGCATAGTCGGGAAGTCACCAAGGTCGACATTCAGCATTTCGTTAAACAATGAACGCACCATGTCTTCGGTTAGCGCGCGCACTTGCTCGGCGCTCATGAAGGTGGTTTCGATATCGATTTGGGTAAATTCAGGCTGGCGATCCGCACGCAAGTCTTCGTCACGGAAACACTTCACGATTTGATAATAACGGTCGAAGCCCGACATCATCAGCAACTGCTTAAATAGCTGCGGCGACTGCGGCAACGCAAAGAACTTACCTTTATGCGTGCGGCTTGGCACCAAGTAGTCACGCGCACCTTCTGGTGTCGCACGCGTTAGCATCGGTGTTTCAATGTCCAAGAAACCT
This sequence comes from Aliidiomarina haloalkalitolerans, assembly GCF_003987315.1. Classification (GTDB taxonomy): domain Bacteria; phylum Pseudomonadota; class Gammaproteobacteria; order Enterobacterales; family Alteromonadaceae; genus Aliidiomarina; species Aliidiomarina haloalkalitolerans. Next base: position 5,581 of record NZ_PIPI01000013.1, on the reverse strand, counting down.
TGGCTGTCCATGTAGCGACGCACGGCACTGGCCACCCGTGCGCGGAACTGAATTTTTTCATTCATGTCCGGACGACGCAGGTCTAAATAGCGATAGCGCAAGCGCTGCTCTTCACTGACTTGTTGGTTGTAATCGATCGGCAACGGCGCCGAGCGGTTCAAAATCGTAATATCGTGCGCCAGCAATTCCACCTTACCCGTGGTCATGCGGTCGTTCACTTGCCCTTCTGGCCGCGCCCGCACTTCACCTTTAATTTGCACACAAAATTCTTGCCGCAATTTATTCGCTTCCGCAAACATGTCTGCCAAGTCTGGGTCGAATACCACTTGCAATAGGCCCGTGCGGTCACGAACGTCAGCGAAAATCAAACCACCTAAATCACGACGTTTATGAATCCAACCAGCGACGGTTACTTGATTGCCGAGCTCCTGCTCAGTGACTTGACCACAATAATGACTGCGCATGCTTCTTTGCTTCCACGTTGAAAATACGGTTAAAAATACGGTTAAAAGTACGAATTAAAAAATTGCGAAACGTTGGCATTGCCGTGGCCGCAGCTCACATCCAATACCGACTGAAATTCTAAAGGAAGTAGTATAAAGGACAGCGGGGGTTAAAGTCACCCTGAGTCAGGCATTCACGAACGAAGGTTAGCGCGCGTTACTATCGTCAGAGATCTCAGCAATCACAGGCCGCGCCATAAACACCCCATGCTTTCCTGCCTCTTTAACCTTATACATGGCATCATCCGCCGACGACAAGAGGTCATCAAGCGTGTCGCCGTGGTCTGGGAAAATCGCCACGCCAATACTGGCACCAATCGACGCCGGCCCTGATTCAAGACGGAATTTCTGCCCCAAGCGACGAACAATTTTCTCTGCCACCACAGTTGCTTGGTCCGTCGCATTAATGTCCGGCAGCATCACCAAAAATTCGTCACCACCATAACGCGCCACTAAATCAGACTCGCGCACAGCGTTTTTCAAACGTTTTGCCACTGCAATCAATAGCTCATCACCGGCGTCATGACCACGCTCGTCGTTAATCGCTTTAAAGCCGTCTAAGTCTATGAATAACAAGCCGAGTTTATTGCCATTTTCGCGATGCTTAGTCAGCTCTGCCGCAATACGCTCCAAAATGTGCGCGCGGTTTGGCAGCCCGGTCATACTGTCATGCATTGCCTGATAGCGAATTTCATCTTCACGCAGCTTCTGGCTTTGAATCTTGCGCCGTAAAATCACCAGCCTCATCAGCACAAAGCCAACTAAAACAATCACCCCAGTACTAAACAATAGCGCCCATCGCACTATCATTTCGCGCTGCACGCCACGCTCTATCTCCGGGTCGAACCAAGCTTCGAGAATCGCTTGACGCTCTGCTGGAGTAATCGACAAAATCGCGCGATCCAACAACGGCACCAATTCGGCATAATCCCGATGCACACCGACGCTGACAAAATCGCCTGGCTCATTGCGTAAAATATTCAACACCATGCCAGTTAAGTTTTGCTCGCGCACCCGGTTCATCAGCAGCGGCAGGCTATCTAAATACACATCAGCGACACCATTCAAAACCGCTGCGAGCCCATCTTCTGGGTTTTCCACCAACAGCAGCGTCATGCCGTCAATTTCTTGTATCTCTTCGAGAATCGAATAACTCTCGACCACCGCGACCACACGGTTACGTAAACCATTAAAACTATTGGCGCGCACCGGGTTTGAATCCAAGCTAACTGTCGCCCACGCCACATCCCAGTACGGCACTGAAAAACGGCTAAAGTTTAAGCGCTCCGCCGTGGGAGTCATGAACGAGAGCATGTCGATATCACGATTCTGCAAAGCATTCACGCACTGATGCCAGCTACCACAATCAACCCACTCATAACTAAAGCCAACCCGCTCAGAAAGCAGCTGAATCACGTCGACATCAAGCCCTACTGGTCGACCGGCTCGATCGCGAAAAGAAACCGGAGACGAGTCATCCGGCAAGCCAACATAAAGAATACCAGCCGCTTGTACCGCGGCTATTTCCGACGGTCGTAACGTGATCGCACGATCATGCTCAGCTAAAAACTCAAAGTCGAGTGCCTGCTCAATTTGCAACGGCCGAGACAACGCAATCACTTCATGCGCCACAGAAACGTCTGTTTCAGCGCCCACACTCGCGTCACACCACCAGGCGAGCACCGCTTGTTGTTGAATTGCAGAAGCAAATGACAAATTTTGGCCATTGCGCGCGATTTGGTCGCTGAATACCCGCAGCGTAAACTCAGGATAAGCACGCTGCAAACGCAGCCGCACACTCTCATTGGGTACTGCAATGACATAGTGTCGCAACGCATTTTCATTGTTGACTAAACCAGAAGTAACCAGACTATCAGCCACGCAGATTTGGCCAAATTCACCATCGCCCGAATCCGTCAGCGAACGTGCCTGCAACGGCTGCGCCAAGGCTAACAGCACCCACGCCAACAGCAACGCAATACACGTAAAGCGAAGAAAATAGGCAACAGTGGTCTGCAAACGCTGCTTCGGGTACAATTTAGTGGACTTCCTTTTTACAACCTGACAATTCACAACCTAAGACACATACGAACGTACATGAAACCAATACAGCCGAGCCAGCGCGACGCGGTCTACTCACAACCGCTCGACAAAGTCAGTGACTTTGCCTTTGACGCCAATGTCGTCAATGTGTTCCCGGATATGATCAACCGATCAGTGCCCGGCTACGCAAATATTATTCATACCATCGGCCGCTTGGCCGAACGCTACGTTCAAGCACACACCAAAGTCTACGACCTTGGTTGTTCCTTAGGTGCAGCAAGCCTTGCTGTCAAACAACATTGTCATCAGCCTGGTGTGGAAATTATTGGTATCGACAATTCCAGCGCTATGGTCGAGCGCTGCCAAACTTACGTCAATGCCTATCGAGGGGATACACCCGTGCAAATTCAATGTGCCGATATCACCGAAATCGAGCTCGAACCCTGCTCCATGGTGATTCTCAACTTCACACTGCAATTTGTTGAGCCAAAACTGCGCCAACAGCTTATAAGCCGAATTTTCGCACAACTATCACCTAATGGGCTACTGGTTTTGTCAGAAAAAATTCGTCATGACGACCCTTTGGCCGACGAATTACTTATCGATTTACATCACCAGTTCAAGCGCGATAACGGCTACAGCGAGCTCGAAGTCAGCCAAAAACGCGCAGCGCTTGAAAACGTCATGCGCATTGACACCCAGGCTATCCAAGAACAGCGTTTACGCGACGCCGGTTTCAGTACCGTGCAGAATTGGTTCCGCTGTTTTAACTTTGCCTCTTGGGTCGCTATTAAAGGTCAAGCTGATGAATAAACCCAGTGAATACAATAACTTTTACGCGACTCTTGCAGACAGCCCGCTTGCGCATTGGCTCGAAACCCTGCCTGCCGTGCTGCGCCAATGGCAACAACAACCGCACGGTGAATTTCACAAGTGGCAACGAGTCATTCAACAACTTCCTGCACTAACTGCTCAGCACATCGACCTTGCCCAGCAAGTGCAAATAGGCCTCGCCAACGAAGCCAATGCCGGCGAACAAGCTCGTATTAAAGGGTTATTGAAACAGCTCATGCCATGGCGCAAAGGCCCGTTCGACTTATTTGGCGTGCATATCGACACCGAATGGCGTTCAGATTGGAAATGGGACCGGGTTGCCCCACATATCAGCGACCTAACCGGCCGCACCGTACTCGACATTGGCTGTGGCAGTGGCTACCACCTCTGGCGCATGTTAGGCGCCGGCGCCGACCTCGCCGTTGGCATTGACCCAGGCGAGTTATTTGTCAGCCAATTTCGCGCCGTACGCAAATTCGTACCCGCCGAAATCGCCCAACGCATCGAGTTATTACCGCTTGGCATCGAACACATGCCAAAGTTACAAGCATTCGACACCGTCTTTACCATGGGCGTGTTGTACCACCGCCGGTCGCCCATCGATTTCTTGCAACAGTGCATCGACCAACTGCGTAAAGGCGGCGAGCTTATCTTAGAAACCCTCGTCGTCGACGGCGATCACACCACCGTCCTGGTGCCCGGCGACCGCTACGCGCAAATGCCCAACGTCTGGTTTTTACCCTCGTCAGCAGCCCTCTGCCACTGGCTCGAGCGCTTGGGCATGAAAAACGTCCGCGTCGTTGACGAATGCCTCACCACCACCGACGAGCAACGCGCCACCGAGTGGATGGAAAGCCACTCCCTCGCCGACTTCCTCGACCCCAACGATGCCAGCAAAACCATTGAAGGCTACCCCGCCCCCAAACGCGCCGTCTTCATCGCCGAGAAATAACCAAAACCTAGGCAATCCGTGATTGCCTCCTAATTCGCGCCGCCGTCTTCGCCGTCCCCGTCAGGGGCGTCTTGAGCAAACGACTTGCTCCGATTAAAGCGCTCAGCCGCTTTCGGAATATAAGGAATAGCCAGTGTCAGCGTTATCGGCTGTAACACCAACGGGTACAACAAGCCCACTGCAATTAACGCAATGATCTTCAAGGCAATACCCGGCACGTCCAACAGAATCCAAAACATCGCCACTAACAGAATTACTTTCAGCGTGTTCGCCAAGGCCTTGCGCTCAAAAGGCATATCACGCGCCGCCATCGCCACAATTTGCGCCCGCTCCAGCGCCGTAAACCCTTCTAACGCTTTAATTTTTTTTGGTGAAAAATAAATCATCAGCTTCTCTCCTCATTTTCACAAAAGTTTAGCAATTTCCGCGTAAACCCTCGCCCAATCGGGCGGGGATATAAACGGATAACTGCTCGCAGTTATGGATTGTTTTATACCAATTAACTGGTATTATATACAGTATGAATAAAGCCATTAAAGTGCGTATCTATCCAACACCTGAGCAGGCGGAATTTTTAAACCGTCAGTTCGGCGCTGTGCGCTTTGCGTACAACAAAGCTTTGCACATCATTAGCAGCCAGTACAAGCGTCACGGCCTGAAATTAAAGCCTAAAAAAGACCTCAAGCCGCTGTTGGCTGTTGCGAAGAAATCTCGCAAGTATCACTGGCTCAAAGATTTTGATTCGATTGCACTCCAGCAGGCATGTATCAATCTGGATAAAGCCTTTCAAAGTTTCTTTGATCCCAAACTGCCTTCTCGTTATCCCAAGTTCAAGCGCAAGCACAGCAGACAGTCCAGCTATCATTGCGTGAGCGTTGATTGTGGTGATGACTGGATTAAAGTGCCGAAGTTAAAACAGCCCATCAGAGCGCGTATTCATCGCAAGATTGAAGGAAAACTGAAAAGCATCACCCTGTCCCGTACCGTGACAGGTGAATACTATGCCTCAATACTGCATGAAGATGGGCAAGAAGCTCCTGCGCCCATTCAAAGCCTGAATGCTGCTCAAGTGCTCGGGTTGGATATGGGTTTAACATATCTTGCCATAGATTCAAACGGCATGAAAAAACCGAATCCACGCTTTTTGAAGAAAGCCAGTGCCAATCTGCGCCGAAAACAAAAAGCCTTATCACGCTGCAAGAAAGGTAGCAAAGGTCGTGCAAAAGCCCGACTTAAACTCGCTAAGGCG
>NZ_PIPI01000012.1 GCF_003987315.1 Aliidiomarina haloalkalitolerans | reverse complement strand
GCTACTGCCAATTCACTTTCAAAACGCATAAAAAAATCCGTAATTAGATAACCTAATTACGGATTTTGAACCCTTCTAAGGATCGGTCAACCGATCGCGAAAATTTCTTAACTGATCGGCATTACTCCTTCGGGAGCCTTTTTTGTTGCGTGCTTGGCCGAGCTGCATCGGAGCTTTAACTTTAGGGCGGGGCGTGCTAAAAAGGATGGTCTCTGGCAGTCGAATAATAATAACAATGCGCAAAAAGTCCTGGAACGTTCGAAAAGTTCATCGATGGTTAACACTCCTGTTTGGAATACAGCTGATTATCTGGGCGATAACCGGCTCGTTTATGGTATTGATGCAGTTACATTACATCCATGGTGACCATCTGGTGCAAGAAGCAGATAAGCCGATTAGCGAGGCGGCGCTTGTTGAACTGAATGTGTCACAACGCTTTCAGGATGTTGTGCAAGCAATGCCGGGTGCTACGAATGTGATTTTGGTGAACCGCTTGGTGGCGGGTGAGTTTCGCTATGTTTTCCAAGTCACCGCAAATGAGAGTAAGTCTTTACTTACGGCGGACGGCTTGGAAATCGTTGAACTAACTGAAGGCGACATTCTCGCTTTGGCGCAACGTTATTACCGGCCGATTCAAAGCCGACAGGCGCAAGTTGATCGTGTTGAATTCCTGTCGGAGTCAGGACCGAGCGAATTGCATCCGCGCCATTTGCCGGTTTGGCGAGTGGACTTTTTAGATCGTCGCAATACTTCCCTTTATTTAAGTGCGCAAACAGGTGAACTCGTCACTAAGCGTCACCGCGCGTGGCGTTGGTTTGACTTAGCGTGGATGCTGCACATTATGGACTACCAAGAGCGTGAGAATATTAGTACGCCTTGGATTCTCTTCTTTACCATAACCACCTTTTTTATTGCGATCACGGGTAGTTATTTGCTGCTGCGTCATTTCTCTACGCGGTGGTGGAGGCAACTATGGCGGAAGTAGAGAAGCAAAGCCGAAAAACGCGGCGTCAGCATCGTCAGACGGGCAAGCGCATGGAGCGTTTGCATAAGCGCACAGGGCGAAAGACCTCGGCGCTGATTCGCTTGCATCGAACGCTTGCCACCATTTTGTTTTTGCAGGTGTTAATTTGGGCGGTGACAGGTTTTTACTTCAGTTGGCAGGGGCGCGAGGCGCTTTCGGCAACGCAGTATCATCAACCCATTATGGCTGAGCCTTTGGCGGCTCAAGCGCTGGAATTTCCATTGGACCGTACCGCTCGGCTTGGTGAGGTTTATCAGGTTGAACTGCGCATGGTTGACGGAATTCCGCAATTCAAAGTAGCGACCGGCAATGTGGCGGACGGCAATGCTGCAGAGGGTATTGCCCATCAAGATTTCAATTACGTTTGGTTTGACGCCTTGACTGGTCGACCGTGGTTTACGTCGACGGTTACGGCGCAACGACTGGCAGTAAATTCTTACTCGGGACCAGGTATGTTCGGGGGTTTGGAGCAGATCAATCGGAGCTCTGAACTGGTCAACTGGCGTGGTCGTGGTTTTCGGGCGCAGTTCGCCGACGGCCTAAACACGCGCGTGTATATTGACGAAGCAAGCGGTGAAGTGCTCGGTCACCGCAATGATCCGTGGGTTATCGCAGACTGGATGTACCGTTTACACTTTATGGATTATAGTGGCGCTCGTAATTTTAATAACCTTCTCATTTCAACTTTAGGTTTGTTGTGTCTGTGGTTTGTTGTTAGTGGCGTGCTACTGATTGTGCGGATTTGGCAGCAGGGCGGATTTGTTGCGCGGCGCCGTTTCCCGTACAATAAGCGGCTATTTAAAAACGACACAGCAGCGTCACCCTCCGACGCCGCCAAGACATAAACGTTGACAAGACTTGAACGTAAACGTTGACAAGACTTAAACGTAAACGTTGACAAGACTTAAACGTAAACGTTGACAAGAATTAAAAGGAGACCCGCATGGCTGCGGCTGAAAACAAGCAGAATAACAATGGCACGGGACAACGTGGTTGGTTTACCCGGTTCCTCGACACAGTTGAATGGTTAGGGAACCTGTTACCGCACCCGGTAACCTTGTTTGCTCTATTTGCGCTGCTCGTTGTGGTTGCCAGTGGAATTGCCGCATTTTTCGGTGTCAGTGCTGCCGACCCGCGTCCAGGCCAAGAAGGCGTGATTATCACGGTCAATAGCCTGCTGAGTGGTGACGGTATTCGTTGGATGGTCTCCAATTTAGTCACCAACTTCACTGGTTTTGCGCCATTAGGTACCGTTCTTGTCGCTATTTTAGGTGTCGGTGTTGCGGAACGTTCAGGGATGCTGTCAGCACTCATGCGCGGCATGGTTATGGGTGCCTCCCCGCGTATGGTTACCATTGTGGTGGTCTTCGCCGGTGTTATCTCGAACACGGCCTCGGAGCTTGGTTACGTGGTGTTAGTGCCATTAGCGGCGATGATTTTCCACTCCTTAGGTCGTCATCCGCTAGCTGGCCTTGCAGCAGCATTTGCTGGGGTTTCTGCGGGCTATAGTGCGAATTTATTTATCGGTACGGTCGATCCATTGCTTGCTGGCTTTACAACTGAAGCGGCGCAGCTGCTCGACGCCGATTATATTGTTGGCCCGGAAGCGAACTGGTTCTTCATGATCGCCAGTACTTTCCTGATTGCTGCACTGGGTGCTTTTGTTACTGAAAAAATTGTTGAGCCGAAGCTTGGTAAATACAATGCGGCAGAAGCTGACCCGGATTATGAAGACGATGGCAGCGTGAAAATGGAAAAGCTGAGCAAGCAAGAAAAGCTCGGCTTGAAGTTGGCTGGTTTGACGTTCTTGTCGCTTGCTGCATTACTGGCGCTAACTATCGTGCCGGAGTGGGGCGTGTTACGGAACCAAGAAACCGGTGGTGTGGCTCGTTCACCGTTCCTGAATGGGATTGTGGTGTACATTTTCATTACCTTCGCAATTCCCGGTTATGTTTACGGTTATGTCACCCGGACCATGCGCAGTGACGTCGACGTCATTCACGCGATGTCAAAAACCATGAGCAGCATGGGCCTGTACATTGTTTTGGTATTCTTCGCAGCGCAGTTCGTTGCCTTCTTCGGCTGGACGAATTTCGGTACTATTATGGCGGTGAAAGGTGCGGCTTTCCTTGAAGCTATCAACCTAACTGGACCAATGGTCTTTGTTTTCTTTATTTTAATGTGTGCTTTTGTTAACCTGATGCTCGGTTCGGCGTCAGCGCAGTGGGCAATTACCGCGCCAATCTTTGTGCCAATGCTCATGTTAATTGGTTACGCACCAGAGCTTGTGCAGGCGGCATACCGGATTGGCGACTCTGTGACCAATATTATTACGCCAATGATGAGCTATTTTGGCTTGATTTTGGCAGTCGCTGCTCGATATAAGAAAGATATCGGTATCGGTACGCTAATTTCGGTGATGTTGCCGTATACCATTGTCTTCTTTGTTGGTTGGGTGACCTTGTTCTACATCTGGGTATTTGCCTTAGGCATGCCAGTTGGTCCAGGTGCGGCGACTTATTACGACTTAGCAGGATAGGACTGATTCAATTCGCAAGGAGACGCGAAGGTTTTTATCTTAAAACGACGTTAAGGTAATTCATGCGTTTTGCTACGAACTTGCATTTAAATTCACAAGGCAAGGCCGGTTTACGGCTTTGCCTTGTTGTCTTTTATCTAGCCTTATCTGCACTCCTTATCGCACCATTAGCCGCTGATACTGAATCGGTCGCGCGTGAGCGAGTCTACGTCGCTGCCTATGATTATGCGCCTTACTATAGCTCGCACGGCAACCAACACTTTTTAGCCGATTTAGTGAATAGCTTGAATGACGTACAGAACGAATTTGAGTTTGTGATTCGGGAAGTGCGTCCGCAAGACCGTTATAGCGCGTTGTCGGCAGCCGGTTGTTGTGACCTGATTTTTTTTGAATCGGAAAATTGGGGTTGGCAAGACTCAGGGTATGACTATTACGCTTCGCCAGGAATTTTGCGTGGGCGTGATCGTCTTTATTCACTGCAGAACGAATATTGGGAACCCCAAGAGCATGATCGGATTGGCGGGGTTGTTGGCTATCACTATCAGTTAACCAATATGGTCACCGACACAGGTTACTCGGAACATGAATATCGTATGTACCGAGCGAATAACCAACAAACGGTTCTGAATATGTTGCGCCATGGGCGGATTAAGTTTGCGATGCTGAGTGAAGAGTTCGTGAACTGGTTAGCAGCTGAAGACCCTGACCAAGTGGCGGGTTTATATGAGTCGCCGTATTACGACGACGACTACCAAACCCAAGTGATTTTCTCACGCACAAGTCCAGTCTCGGTGTGTCAGCTATTTGCCTATTTAGAGCGAGTTGCCACCGACCCTTTCATTCAAACGCAAATTCGTCGTTATCAATTACGACTCACACGCTTTTCCTCAGTGATAAACCGAGAGTCCTAAACGTTGGGCAAAATCGGTGATCATCGACACCGCTCGAGCTGGGTTACCAAAGCGGTTGAGTGGTGGGCTCCAAGCGCAAATCACCCCGTAGTCGGGTACCACAGCAACAATACCGCCGCCAACACCGCTTTTCGCCGGTAAACCGACGGTAAAGGCAAACTCGCCCGATTGATCGTACATACCACTGGTCGAAAGTAGGGCATTAATGCGGTGCGCCGAGCGGGCGTCGCAAATCCGTTCTTCGCTACCAGGTTGAACGCCCTTGTTGGCAAGAAATGCTAAGCTCTTGGCTAAATCAACACAGCTCATACTTACTGCGCACTGAAAGAAATAGTGGTCGAGTACTGCAGGCACATCGGATTCAATGTTGCCAAAGCTTTTCATCAAATATGCGAGCGCTGCATTGCGATTGCCGTGTTGTTTTTCGGATTCCCATACGCGATGATCAGCGCTAATCGACTCTTTGCCTGCGAGATAGCGGACATACTGTAAGAACGCCGTTTTACTAGCGGAGTAACGACTGGTAAGGACATCGGCAATGACAATTGCCCCGGCGTTGATAAACGGGTTACGCGGGATGCCATGTTCCCATTCGAGCTGCACGACGGAATTGAAGGCTTGCCCGGATGGCTCCATGCGCACGCGTTCCCACAAGGTATCGTCGGTGCGCGACATGGCCATGGCGAGACCGAAAATCTTCGAAATACTTTGTATTGAAAACGGCACATGGGCGTCGCCAGCTGTATGCACAGTACCGTCGAGCTCAACGACGGCGATGCCAACGTGGTCGGGGTCAACTTCCGCTAAGGCTGGAATATAGTCAGCTACTTGTCCACCACGAGGCGCCTGGCGAGCCTGCTCGACCAGCTCTTCAAGCAAAGACGAGCAGTTCTTCGGTTGCTTGGGAGTACCTTCCATTCGCGCCTCTCTTGGTTGATGTTCGTTGTAGCGTTTGGCCGTTAGCTTTTGGTTAACCTTTATTCGTTAACTTTTTTTCGTCAACTCTTTTTCGTCAACATGGGCTTTAAGAAGCGGCCGGTATGTGACGTTGGCAGTTCACAAATATCTTCTGGGCTACCAGCAAACAGGATTTCACCACCACCGCTGCCACCTTCGGGACCTAAATCGACGATCCAGTCCGCGGTTTTGATGACATCGAGGTTGTGCTCGATAATCACAATGGTATTGCCGTGGTCGCGCAAGCGATGAACGACGGTCAACAGTTGTTGAATATCGTGGAAGTGTAGTCCCGTTGTTGGCTCGTCGAGAATGTACAAGGTTTTACCGGTGTCACGCTTAGACAACTCACGGGCGAGTTTGACCCGCTGCGCCTCACCACCCGATAGGGTTGTCGCCGATTGGCCGAGACGGATATAAGACAAGCCAACATCGATTAGAGTCTGCAGCTTGCGCGCAATTGCTGGTACAGCATCAAAAAACTCGCGCGCGTCTTCCACGGTCAGCTCAAGCACTTCGTGAATCGATTTACCTTTGTACTGAATTTCTAAGGTCTCTCGGTTGTAGCGCTTACCCTTACAAATATCGCAAGGCACATACACGTCTGGTAAGAAGTGCATTTCAACTTTAATCACGCCATCGCCTTGGCAAGCTTCGCAGCGTCCGCCTTTGACGTTAAAGCTAAAACGACCCACTTTATAACCGCGCGAACGCGACTCAGGCACACCCGCAAACAGCTCACGAATCGGCGTAAAGATGCCGGTGTACGTCGCTGGATTTGAGCGTGGCGTCCGACCAATTGGGCTTTGATCGATATCGACGACTTTATCGAGATGCTGCAGCCCGTCGACGTGATCATAAGGTGCGACGGTTGTCGTCGTTGCGCCATTCAACTCACGGTGGGCAAGTGGGAACAGGGTGTCATTAATAAGTGTCGATTTACCCGAGCCCGAGACCCCGGTGACACAGGTCATCAGGCCAACGGGTAAGTCAACGTCGACATTCTTTAGATTGTTGCCGCGTGCGCCCTTAAGCGACAACCAGTGCTTGCCCGGCTTATTGCGTTTCTTCGGAATGGCAATCTCTTTGCGCCCAGACAAGTAATCGGCGGTGAGTGAGCCTTCGCACTTGATAATGTCTTCGTAACGCCCTTCGGCAATGATCTGTCCGCCATGCACACCGGCACCTGGGCCAATGTCGATAACATGGTCTGCGGCGCGAATCGCGTCTTCATCGTGTTCAACAACCAATACGGTATTACCGAGGTCGCGCAAATCACATAAGGTTTTCAGTAAGCGTTCGTTATCGCGCTGGTGTAAGCCAATTGATGGTTCGTCAAGAACATACATAACGCCAACTAAGCCTGCGCCGATTTGGCTGGCTAGGCGAATTCGCTGGGCTTCACCACCCGAGAGAGTTTCAGCCGAACGCGACAAGTTCAGGTAGTTCAAGCCAACGTTGACGAGGAAGCTCAAGCGGTCGTTAATTTCTTTGAGAATTTTTTCGGCGATTTTAGCGCGCTGACCTTCCAATTCAATCGAGTGGAAGAACTGCAAGGCATCACCGATCGACAGCTCTACGATTTCTGGCAAGGTGGTGTTGTTGACGTAGACATGACGCGCTTCGGTACGCAAACGTGCGCCACCACAGCTGCGGCATGGCTTGGTCGCAAGGTATTTGGCGAGATCTTCACGCACCGCCTGTGAGTCGGTTTCGCGATAACGCCGCTGCATATTCGGGATAATGCCTTCGAACGGGTGCTTGCGCACCACCGTATCGCCACGGTCATTAATATAGGTAAAACGAACTTCTTCGCTTCCCGACCCATTTAAAATTAACTCGCGAGCAGCTTCTGGTAGTTCTGCGAACGGGGCGTTGAGGTCAAAACTGAATTGCTTCGCCAACGAGCGCAGCATTTGATAGTAATAGAAATTACGTTTGTCCCAACCGCGGATTGCGCCACCAGTTAGGCTTAACTCTGGGTTGCCAACGACCTTTTCGGCATCGAAATACTGCTCGACACCTAAGCCGTCGCAGCTCGTGCAGGCACCGGCAGGGTTATTAAACGAGAATAAACGCGGCTCCAATTCTTGCATGCTGTAACCGCAATGAGGACAAGCATAGTTGGCTGAGAACAGCATGGGTTCGAAAGCAGCTTCGTCGTCCATTGGTACCACAACCGCAGTGCCGTGCGATAGTTCCAGTGCGGTTTCGAACGACTCAGCAAGGCGCTGTTCAAGACCTTCACGTACTTTCAAGCGGTCAACGACAACGTCGATGTCGTGCTTTTTCTGTAGTTCGAGTGTGGGTGGATCGCTTAAGTCGCAAATTTCACCGTCGATACGCGCGCGCAAGAAGCCTTGTCGATTCAGATTCTCGAGCACTTTTTGGTGCTCACCTTTACGGCCTTGAACAATCGGTGCAAGCAGCATGACTTTGCTGCCTTCAGGTAAGGCTAAGACCTGGTCGACCATTTGCGATACGGTTTGTGCCGCCAACGTGACTTGGTGCTCGGGGCAGCGCGGTTCGCCAATCCGGGCGAACATTAAGCGCAGATAGTCATAAATTTCCGTAATCGTGCCCACGGTTGAACGTGGATTATGTGATGTCGATTTTTGTTCAATCGAAATGGCTGGTGACAGGCCTTCAATGGAGTCGACGTCGGGCTTTTCCATCAGGCTTAAGAACTGCCGCGCATAGGCAGATAATGACTCTACGTAGCGCCGCTGCCCTTCTGCATAGAGAGTATCGAAAGCCAATGACGACTTTCCAGACCCAGATAACCCGGTAATCACGACCAATTTGTCGCGCGGAATTACTACGTTAATGTTCTTTAGATTATGGGTGCGGGCACCGCGTACTTCGATTTTATCCATAATGTCCTTTGCGACTTGGAGCAAACTTGAGGTAACACGAAAAACAGTCAACCATTATGACACAAAAGAGGGGTACGCTTGAAGCTTACACAGGATCAGATTTCTGCTAGACTTGCCTGCAATTTTTGTAGTGAGAGAAGTTGATCCCCATGAGTGCGACAGGATTAAATCGGACCGAGAAACGCGCAGCTATCACGTTAGCCTCTATTTTTGGCTTACGTATGCTCGGTTTGTTCCTGATTATGCCGGTCTTGGCTATTTATGGTCAGAGCTACCCCGATTACACGCCATTCTTGGTCGGTATCGCCATTGGCGCTTATGGTCTCGCCCAAGCGTTTTTGCAAATACCCATGGGTTGGTTGTCGGACCGTATCGGTCGCCGACCGGTCATTCTCGGTGGTTTGGCTGTATTCGCAATCGGCAGTGTGGTTGCAGCGATGGCCGACACCATGAGTGGTGTTATATGGGGCCGCGTATTACAAGGTGCTGGTGCCATTGCTGGCGCTGTGTTGGCGTTAGCCGCGGACTCTGCTCGTGAAGAACAACGGCCGAAAGTCATGGCGGTGATTGGCATGGGTATCGGCTTGTCATTTGTGCTCGCTTTGATTATTGCGCCGTTGCTTGGCGGTATTATTGGCATGTCGGGCTTGTTTTGGATGACAGCGGCCCTAGCGGTCGGTGGTATTTTATTGATGTGGCGTGGCATGCCGGTGACCTATCAACAAGTGCCAAGCCGCGATGTATTGCCAGTCCCGAAAGAACTGAAACGTTTATTAAAGCACGGTCAGCTCATGCGCCTTAACTTTGGTGTGTTTGTACTGCACCTAGTGCTGACCGCATGGTTTGTAACCTTGCCGTTGCAATTGGTCGACGCTGGCTTGGCAGCACAACATCATAGCTGGCTTTACTTACCAACTTTAATTCTGTCGTTTGCTGTGATGGTGCCCATGATGATTATTCTCGTGCGGCGCAAGCAGCAAGTGCTCGGTATGCGCCTAGCCATGATCATGCTGATTGCGGCCTTAGCCTCGGTTGCGATCTATGCTGACGCACTGGTGGGTTTAATTGTTGGGGTTTGGGTATTTTTTATTGGCTTTAATTACCTTGAGGCCAGTTTGCCGGCAATGCTCACGCAACATGCACCAGCGGGCAGTAAAGGCAGTGCTAGTGGTATTTACACAACCGCACAATTTGCCGGTGCATTTCTTGGTGGTGTGATTGGCGGCTTTAGCTTACAAAAATTTGGCGCAACAGGGGTTATCATTTTCTGCATTGCGCTGCTAGTATGTTGGTTACTCATCAGTATGGGGCTGCAACAGGTACTAGCGACAACGCGGATGACCTATGCATTGGCAGGTTTAACACCAGCGCAAGCGGCAACATTAAGCGCGGAACTCACAGCATTGGGCGGGATTGAAGAAGCCATTGTGATTGCCGATGAAGGTGCGGTTTATTTGAAAGTTCAACGCGAAAATTTTGACGCGCAAGCTATTCAGGGAGTGCTTGCGCGCTACCAGTAATCGATTAGGAGAAAAGCATGGCCAGTCGTGGCGTAAATAAAGTGATTTTGATTGGAAACTTAGGCGCAGATCCGGATGTGCGCTATACCCAAAACAGCGTGCCGATTGCAAACTTAAGCGTGGCCACCAGCGAAACTTGGAAAGACAAGCAAACCGGTGAACAAAAAGAAATGACCGAATGGCACCGTGTGGTTTGCTATCGTTTCTTAGCGGAAATTGCGAAAGAGTATTTGAAGAAAGGTTCAAAAGTTTATATTGAAGGCCGCTTGCAAACCCGCAAATGGCAGGGTCAAGACGGCCAAGACCGTTACACGACTGAAATTGTTGCCAACGAAATGCAAATGCTGGACGGTCGTCCAGGCGGCGGTGGCTCACCAGATTGGGATAATCAGTCACGTGGTCAGCAAGGTGGCGGTTACGGTGGTCAAGGCCAGTCGGCAGCTCCTGCACAGCAAGGCAGTTGGGGTAATTCTTCGCAAAGTGGTGGGCAGCAAGGTAGCCCGCAGCAAAGCAGCCCACAGCAGAACCAGCAACCGGCGCAACCCAAGCCATTCCCGAATGACTTGGACGATGATATTCCGTTCTAGCCTATGAGCAGAGTCTTACCTTGGCTGCATGTGTACGTATTTTCGTATAACCGCGGCGACTTTTTGGCAAACTGCATTGCTTCAATACAGCGACATCTAACCGATGTCGCTGTTTGGGTTGTGGACGACCGCAGTAACGATGCCGATACCCAAGCGTACTTAGCCGATTTACCGGAAGGCGTTGGTTTGCTACAAAGCCAAGCGCACGAGTCTTCGCGCCATGGTGGTCTGTATAACAATATGCAAATGGCACTAGAGCATGCTGCTAGTGAAAGGGCGGAGCTGGCGCTGTTTCTACAAGATGACATGCAAGTTGTTCGTGACCTAGATGCTGATGACCAAGAAAACATTGAAGGCTTCTTCGCGCACTTTCCACAAGCGGCATTTTTGAATCCGTTATTCCTCAAAGGCATGCGTAAGCGTCGCGACCAACGAATTACTCAAGTTGCTGATGATTACCCGGTGTATTTCCGCCACTACCCAGAGAAGTCAAACCCGCGTGGCATTAGTTATGCCGATGCCATGATCGCCAATGTGCCGAGGCTTATGGCTGCAAAATGGCAGTTCGCCAATGGTGAAACCGTCAATGCGGAACAAGCGGACAAGCTATTTGGCAAAATGGGCATGATGCTGCATCCATTTGCGATGTTCTTACCGGAAGTGCCGGTGTTTCGCGGCAAGAAGAAGTCGTGGGCGGTGGCCAAAGCAGAGCAGCTGCGTGGCACGCAACCGAATCGCTTTTTTGGAATGACTAGCCGACAAATTGCGGCGCTAAAAGAACGGGACGTGGCAACTGTATTACCGGTTGCCGAAGACTATCTTGTGACCGAGCGTGACGCCAAACGACCATTTACCTACAGTCAAATTAACGTCTACCCCTGGCTACGAGTGATTCACAAGCTCGCACAAAAATTCGCGAAGTAGCGGGCCCAAAAGTTCGGGCCCGTCAGTACAAATTTAAATAAACCCGTACTTGTGTGCGACCGTGTCAAAATACTCCAACGTATGCTTCGCGTAAGCACGCTTCTCCACGTAATTTCCTGGGAAGAAATTCTTCTTGAAGCCGTAAGCGACCATATCTTTCAGGCGCTTTAATGGCACGTCGAAGTTGTCCAACGCCAGCTTGTACTCGTTACTGACCGTGGTGTTTGACACCAAGCGGTTGTCCGTACAAATAACCGTGGCAATCCGATGGTCGAGCATGTGACGGAAGTTATGGTTTTTAATGTCGGTAATGGCCGGGTTGGTTTGCAGGTTACTCGTTAAGCAAACTTCAATGGCGATACGACGGTCGGCAATATACGACGCCAACGACTGACTATAGCCTTCTTTGTCAGTGATTTTAGGGTCTTCAATCATCTCTGGTGAGAATAATGAATAGCCATGACCTAAACGGTCGGCATAACACGTGGTCAGGGCTTCAAAAATACTTTCCGCACCATAAGCTTCGCCGGCGTGAACTGTTTTCAATAAGAAGTTTTGATGGGCGTACTCGTAAACTTCTTTGAATTTATGCGCTGGGTAGCCGTTCTCTTGACCGGCAATGTCGAGACCGACAATCGGCATGCCTTCTTCGTCACGTAAACGCACGCTGGCACGAATCAATTCCATGGCCGCAGTTTTAATAACGTCCATTGGGTCGTGGTCGCGGAGTAATTGGAACAACTGCGTGTAATACGGTGAAAAGCCTTTTTTGCCGAACATACGCATGGCGCAGTTGATGATGCCGTATTCAAACGGTGGTTTCAGACCGGCGCTGAGACCGACGTCGGCACGGGCGTTATATTCTGCTTTCGCTTTTGCCAAACCGTTGTTAACGGCATGCATGACATCGTCAAAGCCGATGCCAGCGGTTGGGTCCATGAGCAATTGCGGCGCGAAGCGCACTTCAATGTAGTTCACGCCTTCTTCAAGGTTGTCGACAGCGAGCTCGTAGGCCGCTTGTTCCATATTCTCAAGGTCGCGCAGTACTGCACAGGTGTACTGAAAGCCGTTCAAATACTCCCCAAGGTTGTTATACTTTTCCTTGAAAACAAGTTCCTTCAAACCGGCAACCGTGTACGATGGGAGTTCGATTTTACTGCGCTTCGCCATTTCAATCAGGCCTTCAGGGCGCAAACTGCCGTCAAGGTGCAGGTGGATATCTGCTTTCGGAATTTCCTTGATGAAGTCGAGCGAATAAGTTGTATTTGAGCGCTGCTGGTTCTGATTTGAAGGACTTTGCGTTGACTTGCTAGCTGAAGGCGAACTTGGCGACATATGAAAGATACTCCTGCTCGTGTATTTAACCGCGCATTATATCGCATTTTTTATGCATTTGCGCGGTTTTCGATTGCGCGAATTGATTAGCAACTCTACAGTCCGCGTGATTGTAGCGAGACAAAAGAACGGAAGACTATGGCATCGCTGTATTTTACTTATTCGGCTATGAACGCCGGCAAAAGCACCTCTTTACTGCAAGTGGCCTACAACTACGAAGAGCGTGATCAGCAGGTTTTATTATTAACACCTGCGCTCGATACTCGAGCTGGTGAGGGTTTAATTCATTCGCGCTTAGGATTATCGCGTAGTGCAGAAACGTTCACCACCAAAAGTAACCTGTTCGAGCGGATCAAAACGCTGTTAGACACCCAAGTAATTGACTGTATTTTGCTCGACGAAGCGCAGTTCCTCACCCCTGAGCAGGTGTGGCAGTTAGCGCGGGTAGTCGACGAATTAAAGGTGCCGGTGATGTGCTACGGTATTCGTACCGATGCATTTGGCAATGCCTTCGCAGGCAGCGCCACCTTGCTCGCTATTGCGGACAAATTAACAGAAATTAAAACTATTTGTTTTTGCGGACGAAAGGCCACCATGGTGTATCGCTGCGGGCCGGATGGTAAGGCAGTCAATGCCGGAGAACAGATTGCGATTGGCGGCAACGATCGATATGTGAGTTGTTGTCGTAAACATTGGACTGAAGCGTTAGCGGCTGCGGGTGTCGACCAGCAGTCATTCCCCTTAAATGAGGTTGGGTAGCATGAAAAAGAAAGGACGTAGCTGGTTATGGATAGTTATCCTTGTGGTTGTGGCAGGTGCTGCGGCGACTTGGTATTTCTGGCCAGAAGATGATGGACAGCAGCGCTTGAACACAAGCAAAGCAGAAGTTCGTAACATTGAAGTTGTGGTAACCGCCACCGGTCGCCTGCAGCCACTCGACTTTGTTGACGTTGGTGCCCAGGTGTCGGGTCAGCTCGAGCGTTTACATGTGGAAGTAGGCGACTATGTTGAAGCCGGTACTTTGTTAGCGGAAATCGATGCAACCGTCCTTGAAGCACGCCTTGATGGTGTGCGTGCGCAATTAAAATTCCAGCAAGCCCAGTTACGTGAACGCCAAGCGTCGCTCGACCTTGCCTTGATCAACCTAAACCGTCAGCAACGGTTACTAGTCGACAACGCGACTTCGGAAGAGCTGGTACAAAGCGCCGAAGCAACAGCGCGCGGTGAGGCCGCTCGCTTAGACGCTGTGAAAGCACAAATTGAACAAACCGAGTCGTCGTTGCGTGCTGACGAAGCGAACCTCAACTACACTCGAATTTTCGCACCGATGTCGGGTACTGTGACCAGTATTCCTGCTCGTCGCGGTCAAACGTTGAATGCGGCGCAAACGACACCAACAATTCTGACTATTGCTGACTTATCGGTCATGCGGGTTGAAGCGCAAGTGTCAGAAGCCGACATTAGCCGTTTACGTGACGAAATGCCGGTGTATTTCACCACCTTAGGCAATCGTGGTCAGCGTTGGTACAGCCAACTGGACTTAATTGAGCCAACGCCGCGGGTGGAAAATAACGTGGTTTTATACAATGCGCTTTTTGATATTCCGAACGAAGAAGGCCGCTTATTACCGCAAATGACCACACAAGTCTTCTTTGTTGTGGCCAGTGCTGAAAATGCTCTGTCAGTGCCTGCTGGCGCTGTGCGCCCGACAGGTCGCGGCCAAGGTACAGTGCAAGTGTTGCGCAACGGTGTGACTGAAACAGTGACCGTGCAAACCGGTATTAGCGACCGGGTTTACATTGAGATTAAATCTGGCCTAAACGCGGGCGACGAAGTGATTATTCCAGCTCAACAAGCAATGCCGGGTGGGATGCCTCCGGGCGCAGCGCGGATGATGCGAGGCTAAAAAATGGCAAAGCAATTGGAAGCCGCGGCGGCAGCAAAGCATAAACAGAACCAGTCAGAACCTTTGATTCGGATCCGCGGCGTGAAGAAGAGTTATCAAACCGGTGCCATTACGACGCAAGTGTTGCACGGTTTAGATCTTGATATTCACGCCGGTGAATTTGTTGCCATCGTCGGTAGTTCGGGCTCGGGTAAGTCGACCTTAATGAATATTTTAGGTTGCTTAGACAAACCGACCGAAGGCGAGTACTTGTTCCGTGGCCAGAAAGTTGCCGATATGGATCGTGACGAGCTAGCGAAATTGCGTCGCAGTGCATTTGGTTTCGTATTTCAACAGTACAACTTATTGGGTGGTGCAACTGCGCTGGCCAATGCAGAGCTGCCGGCTGGGTATACGTCGATGGGCACCGACGCCCGTCATGACCGCGCCAATGCACTGCTTAAACGTTTGGGGCTAGAAGACCGAACGCACCACAAGCCGAGCGAGCTTTCTGGTGGTCAACAGCAACGGGTATCGATTGCGCGGGCGCTGATGAACGGCGGGGAGATTATTCTTGCCGACGAGCCGACGGGTGCGCTCGACAGCCAAAGTGGGAAAGAAGTGATGGCATTGCTGAAAGAATTGTCAGCAGAAGGCCATACGATCATTTTGATTACTCACGATCATGAAGTTGCCGCCCATGCGGATCGCGTCATTGAGCTCAAAGACGGCGAAATTGTGAAAGATGCTTGGAATCGAGAGCGTTCACCGCAGGTGCAGGCACCGTCCGGTCCTGGTGCGGGTGACCCAAGCCCGATCATGGATGCAGGGCGTGCATTTATTACTGCCTTGACTGCATTGCGCCAAAATATCTTCCGCACCGCGTTAACTTTGCTTGGTATTGTCATCGGCGTTGCAGCGGTTATTTCAATGTTGGCGATTGGTCAAGGTGCACGTCAAGACGTGGTGGACCGCATTAGTGCCATGGGTTCGAATTTGTTGACGGTATTTCCGGGGGCGCCGAACCAGCGTGGTCGCTGGGGTGTGGCCACGTTAATTCCAGAAGACGTTGACGCCATTAATGAATTGCCGTTAGTGCTCGCGGCGGTGCCGGAACTTACCGGTAACCGGACGTTGCGTCGCAGTGGCTTCGACAAAGAAGCGCAAATTAACGCGACCTATCCGGAGTTTCCAATTGCGCGCCAGTGGGAAGTCGAGCGGGGAAGCTTCTTTACCCGTGAAGACGAAGAGCTGTATGCCACGGTCGCGGTCATTGGCCAAACGGTGGCGCGGCAGTTGTTCCCCGACACCGACCCGCTTGGCGAAGTGATGCTGATTAATAACGTGCTGTTCCGAGTTATTGGGGTTATGAGCGAGCGTGGCGCGTCCCCTTGGGGGCAAGACCAGGACGACGTGGTGTTTGTGCCGTTTAGTACCGGTTCATTGCGTTTATTTGGCCAGCGATTCTTGCGCAACGTGACGGTAGCGATTGTTTCCAGCGACGCGGCAGTCATGCAAGAAGCAAATGACCAAGTGCATAGCTTATTGCTTGAGCGGCACGGCGTTGAAGACTTCCAAATCCGCAATATGGCGTCGATTATCGAAACCGCAACTGAAACGCAAAACACCATGACCTTGTTGCTTGGGGTGATTGCGGTGATTTCCCTCGTGGTTGGCGGCATTGGCGTGATGAACATTATGTTGGTCAGCGTGACCGAGCGAACCCGCGAAATTGGTATTCGCATGGCCGTGGGCGCGCGTGGTGGGCAAATCCGCATGCAGTTTCTGATTGAAGCGGTGACGGTTGCCTTACTTGGTGGCCTCATTGGTGTCGCCCTGGGCTTAGGCGTGACTTGGGTAATTGCGAGCTTGGGTAACTCGGTGATGTTTGCAACGACACCGGTGATCTTGGCCTTTGGCTGTGCGTTCTTAACCGGCTTGATTTTCGGTTATGTACCGGCACGCAAAGCAGCGCAATTAGACCCAGTACAAGCGTTAGCAAGTGAATAACAAGCGAGTAAATTGAAGTGACGTAAAAGTCACCTGCAGAAAATTGTTTCTGCGCAAAAAAACTCCTCTGAATTCCTGTTACACTATATACTCAGTATGTCGTAGTAACAGTTTGATCAGGGGAGTTTTTTTATGTCGACTAATTTCGCAGCAGGCAGTTTTCAGGCCACCCATTCACCCTCGTCGATAACCATTACTCGCCCTGATGACTGGCACTTGCATTTACGTGACGGCAACATGCTCGGCATGACAGTGCCGGCAACTGCCCGGACGTTTCATCGCGCGGTGATTATGCCGAATCTTGTGCCACCAGTAACCACAGTGGAGTTAGCGCTTGCTTACCGCGAACGGATTATGGCAGCAGTACCTACAGATATGACGTTCGACCCCCGCATGGCCTTGTATTTAACCCAAGACACGACAGCGGAAACCGTTCGTGCAGCAGCACAAGAGTCGCATGTGATTGGTTTTAAACTGTATCCTGCAGGGGCAACCACCAATTCAGCGGCCGGTGTACGCTCGGTTGCAGATATGGCACCTGTGCTCGAAGTGATGCAAGAAGAAGGCGTGCCTTTGTTAGTGCACGGTGAAGTCACCGAGCCGGAAATTGATATTTTCGACCGTGAAAAAGTATTCATCGACCGCTATTTGCAGCCGATTACGGAAAAATTCCCGCGCTTGAAAGTTGTGCTTGAGCACATTACCACCAAAGACGCGGCGGATTTCGTGGCTGCAGCCCATGACGGTGTCGCTGCGACACTCACGCCCCAACATATTCTAATGAACCGCAACGACTTGTTAGTCGGTGGTGTGCATGTGCACAACTATTGTTTGCCTGTGCTAAAACGTCGCACACACCAAGAAGCGCTGCAAAAAGCCGCCATGAGTGGCAATCCAAAATTCTTCCTTGGCACTGACTCCGCACCGCACGTGCGCGAGAAAAAGGAAACGGCTTGCGGTTGTGCTGGTTGTTTTTCTGCGTTTACCGCCATTGAACTCTATGCCCAAGCGTTTGCAGCAGGCAATGCACTGGACAAACTCGAAGGCTTTGCTAGTCATTTTGGTGCCGATTTCTATGGCATTCCGCGCAATCAAGACACCATTACGCTGCACGCAGAAACTTGGCAAGCACCGACTATTGTTGAGCACGGCGGCGAAACCTGGGTGCCGTATTGGGCGGGGCGGGATATTCATTGGCGCGTGGCGGTGTGATTTTTAAGGGTTGAAGCATTGCTTTCTATGAGTTTTGTCATACTTCACAGAAGCGCTTTAGTCTCTATACTACAGTCAAATTGTGAAAAAAATTCATTGTGAGATCAACGCTATGGCATTCGGGGTCGTAGCTACAATGCGAACGCAATGTTAGCTCAGAATAAAAATAATTGAATTAATGCAATTTGTTCTGGCAAAAAATGTAACAACTTGTACTACACTTTTTATCAGAAGCTAAAATAATTAATCTCGTGTGTGCGTTGAATCAGGGTTGTGATCGTCGAAACGCCACCGGACAAAAGGTAGGACACCATGTCATTGCTCAGCAAATTATCTTTAGGAAAGCGTTCCGACCATGTTTTCGCGCTTGGCGTGGGTGACACGGTGTTAACGCTTGCTGCGCTGGAAGCGTGCAAGGCTGACGAAACCTCAGAGCTGTTGATCAACGACCGCTACTGGAAGCTGGTTGAAAGCGATACCGTTGAAGTCATGGGCGGTAATTTCAGCGAAGCGCTTACCAGTTTGTTGTTGCGGCATAAGCATCTGGGTTTCAAAAAAGCGTCCATTCAAATGGTGCTGAGCTCTGAGCTGGTGTCACAAGTCACGGTTGATCGTCCCGATTTACCTCCGTCCGACATTGCGGCGTCGCTGCAATGGTCGTTACGCGATCTGATCAACATTCCGGCGACCGACATGCTAGTGGACTATTTTGACCCACCAGTTCCGGGCGCTGCAAACCAAATTAACGTAGTGGCAGCCAGTCGTGAGTTCGTCGAGCCGATGGTGCTGATTCTGCACGACTTCGGTTTTAAAATTAAAGGCATTATCCACAGTGATTTAGTTTTCGCGGCGTGGCCAGAAAAGAACAAACGGCTGATGTTGGTTACCCAGTTGCCGCGAGAACGCGCGCAGCTGCACATTATTGCCAATGGCAAATGGTTTATTACCCGTCGCCTGCGTTACACCTTCGACCTGATTAATATGGAGCCCGATGACACTAAGCTGATTGAAAGCTTGGCGCTCGAGCTACAGCGTTTGTTGGACTATTATTCAGGCCCGATGCGCCAAGAGCATTTAAATGAAGTGGAGCTGGTGCTGCATAACCCACGGGCCGACGAGTTGCGTGAAGCCTTGTCACAGCAGCTCGGGGTGCAGGTGAATATGTCGCCTTACCCAGACTGGGCTCGTGAGCACGTGAAACTTGATTACGTGAACTCGCTCGCAATTGCAGGCTTGCAGTGGATGTTGCGAGAAGAAGAGAGCGTCATTGCCGATGGTCCTCGGCAGCCGGCACGGCAAGAACCTACTTTTGCAGGGAAGGCTAGCGCATGAAACATTCAATAAACCTCTACCGCCCCGACCTGATTCCCAAACGTCCCATTTTGGACTTCGAGCGTTTGCTCGTCGCCATTATTATCGTTTGGGTTATTGGTATTGGGATGCGGGTGGTACTAGAAGCACGCGGCTTAGCCTTAAATAACCAAGTGCAAAGTGCGCAAACACAGCTAAACCAGAAGCAGCAAACAATGCAGCAATTAGCTGGGCAAGTCGCACAGTTACAAATTGACCCGGTGTTGGAACGGCGGGTGGAAAACTTACGTACCGAAGTGGCTAAAAGCCGCAGTGTACTGAGTGAGTTCCGTGCTATTGGCGCCATTCAAAGCTTCGACTACGCAGCCATTCTGACGGAACTGGCGACCATACACGAAGACGGTATTTGGTTAACCCAAATCAACGAGCGTAATGGAGTGTTAAGTCTGCAAGGGTATGTGACTGAACCAGCTTTGGTCGCCCGTTGGGTCCAGAAATTTGATGACACAACTAATCTTGGTCAACGCCAGTTTGGTCGTATTCAGATGACCCGCCAAGAAAATGACAGCTTGCAGTTTAGTTTGCAGGGCGTCGATTACACCCACCCAGGTTTCCGCCAGCGCTCGGTGCAACCTGAAAACGATGACAGTGGTGAGCCGACCGTTGAAGCCGTTGAAAACGATGAGACCGCTGCGACCAGCACGTCGCGCCGTTTCTTAGGGCTAGGGGGCTAAAACCATGGCAAGAATTTATTTCAAACAAATTACCAAGAAAGGCCAAAACTGGTTTGGTGAAAAGCCAACCCGCGAGCAATGGATTATCGCCATTTTGGCCATCGGTGGCATTGCTTGGCTCATGTACATTCTGCTGATTGAACCTATGAGTGTGAAGTACGCCGAAAATGAACGCCGCCTGGCACAAATTAATACCACCAGTGCTCAGTATGATCGCGAAATTGCACAATTGCGTGAGCGCTTGAACGTCAACCCAAACCGCGAGCTTGAACAGCAAGAACGTCAGCTAACTATGCAGGCTGAACGGCTGCAACGGGAAATCGACGGTGTGGTGCAATTTAATGACCCAGAAGTGTTAGTGGAGTGGATGCAGCGTATGCTCGAAGGTGCGGGTGGCCGTCGTGGTTCTGGCCTCGTGGCTTTAACTAGCTTTACCGTGCACCCACCGCAACCATTTTTGGAAAACCGCGTGGACGCGCGAGTGTACCGGCACAACGTCGAAGTGACGGTGGAAGGGCGCTATTTCCAAATTCGTGACTATTTGAATACGCTGCAAGAACTGCCTTACGGCGCGTATTGGGAAGGCATTCAATACGATGTTGACCAATATCCGAATGGGCGTGTGACTTTACGTATGTACACTCTGACACAGGAGCGCATGAGACGATGAAAACGCGTAACCCTGTTTTACTTGCACTTGCAGTGGCGAGTTTGACCTTAGCGAATGTAACGCTGGTTGGCGCTGTGCAAGCACAGCAAAGTGAACGCGACCCAACGCGGCCGCCGGCACGTTTTGCAACACCGGCCGCAGAGCAAGGGCAAGCGGCAATTGAATACAAATTAAAAATGGTGACGGTAGTGGGTGGTCGTTACCAAGCGGTAGTAAATGAACATCACGTACGTGTAGGGGATCGTTTGGATGACTGGCGTGTGAGCCGCATTCAGCGTGATCGCGTGATTTTACGGCGGGGCGACGAAGTTCAAGTGCTGTCCGTATTTGGTGAACTGCGGAAAACCGAAGTAAGGGATAACGGATGAAA
The DNA here is from genome assembly GCF_003987315.1 of Aliidiomarina haloalkalitolerans. Taxonomy (GTDB): domain Bacteria; phylum Pseudomonadota; class Gammaproteobacteria; order Enterobacterales; family Alteromonadaceae; genus Aliidiomarina; species Aliidiomarina haloalkalitolerans. The sequence continues at coordinate 9,811 of NZ_PIPI01000012.1, read as the reverse complement.
TTACAATATAGCCTAACGGCCTTGGTCACAATGAGCTTACTTGCTGGCTGTGTCACCAAGCCTAACGATCAGCTACTCGCGGAAGCAGAGGAAGCATTACGCACGGGTAACTCAACCGCAAGCTCGGCACCTCCGGGGTTACCGGAAGGCGTGCGGGAAGAGCTGCGACGTCCTGCTAGTGCATTCCAACAAGACCGTCGGTTTGAAGAGCCGCGCTTCTCCATTCAAGCGCGCGATATTCCAGCTGCAGACTTTTTTGCACAAATTACCGATGACTCACCCTACAGTGTGGTGGTGCACCCGGAAATAAACGGCACCATTACCGTGAACTTACGCAACGTGACCATGCAAGAAGCGCTGGACGTAGTGCAAGACATTTATGGCTATGACATTCGCCGTGACTCCGGCATTTACCGCGTGTTTCCAGCGGGTATGCGCACCGAAACGATTACCTTGAACTACTTGGCGCTCAGCCGGATGGGGATGTCGAATACGATGATTTCCTCTGGTGGTGTGTCGGAGTATGGTAATAACAACAACCAAACCGGTGGCGGATTTGGTAATCAAGGCATGGGTGGTGGCTTCGGAGGCGGCGGCTTTGGTGGAGGCTTTGGTGGCTTCCCCGGACAAGGTGGTTTTCCTGGCCAAGGCGGTATGATGGGTCGTCAGGGCCAAAGTGGTTCGATGATCTCCACCAACAGCGAAACTGATTTTTGGAAAGACCTCGAAGACGCCTTACGCGGCGTGGTCGGTGACGGCGCCGGCCGTCGGGTCGTGGTGTCACCACAAGCTGGTTTAGCGACCATTCATGCCTATCCACATGAAATTCGTTCGGCGCGCGACTTTTTAAGCTCAGCAGAACGTAGCCTACAACGGCAAGTGGTACTGGAAGCGCGCATTGTCGAAGTCAGCTTGAGCGAAGGCTATCAACAGGGTATTGACTGGAGCCGGATATCTTCTGGCTTAGGTAGCGGGGTTGCGGAGTTTAGTTTTGGTGGCCAAAGCCTTGATACCAGCACCCTTGGCGGGATTGTTGGTATCCAATATCAAACCGGCAACTTCTCCGGCATGTTAGAAATGCTCTCAACCCAAGGCCAAGTGCAAGTGCTCTCGAACCCGCGGGTAACGGCTTTAAACAACCAAAAAGCGGTAATTAAAATTGGTGAAGACGAGTACTTTGTAACGGACGTGTCGACAACGACTATTACGGGTACAGCGACCACCACGACACCAAACATCCAGTTAACCCCGTTCTTCTCGGGTATTGCCCTCGACGTGACCCCGCAAATTGGTGACGACGGTGTGATTACCTTACACATTCGACCGTCTGTAATTGAAACCGAAGAACAAGAAAAGCGTATTACCTTGAATCGCGAAACCCTGGTGTTGCCATTAGCGCGCAGTAATATTCGCGAAACCGACACCATAATTCGAGCTCGCGACGGCGAAGTAGTGGTAATTGGTGGTTTAATGCAAACCGCTTACACCGACCAAACTTCGCAGGTGCCGGTACTCGGTAGTATTCCTGTGTTAGGTGAGCTGTTCAAAAACCGTCGTCAGCGAGAAACCAAGAAAGAATTGGTGATTATGCTGCGGCCGACCATTGTTGGCGTTGACACCTGGGACACCGAGCTAGAGCATTCACGCGAATTGTTGCGTCGCTGGTACGAAAGCCAGTAAGGAAGTTGCATGTATTTGTACCACTTCGGATTTTCGGAGTTACCGTTTACGCTAACTCCGAACACCGGATTTTATTGCGGACTGCAAGTGCACGAAGAGGCATTGCAAGTCTTAACAACAGCATTAAAAACTGGCGAAGGGTTCATTAAAGTCACCGGTGAAGTTGGAACCGGGAAAACCTTGTTGTGCCGTAAGCTGTTAAACGAAGTGTCGAAACACTTTGTGACGGCTTACGTGCCAAACCCGTTTTTAACACCCCATGAATTGCGGTTAGCCATTGCTGCTGAGTTGGGGGTCGAGTTTTCCAAAGACACCGACACCCATCAACTGGTTCGCCACATAGAACAGCGGCTATTAGAAATTAACAAGAATGGCCAGTCGGTTGTGCTGATTATCGACGAAGCCCAAGCTCTGCCAACCGAAAGTTTAGAAGCGTTGCGGTTGTTTTCAAATTTAGAAACCGAAACCCGTAAGTTGGTGCAATTGGTGTTGTTTGGTCAGCCGGAGCTCGACGAGCGTTTTGCCCAGCGCGAACTGCGACAGTTCCGCCAGCGTATCGGCTTTTCGTACAAGCTAAAAACGTTGACCGAAGCCGAGCTTAAACGCTACGTGCACCACCGCATGAGTTGCGCCGGTTACAAAGGTGCCAGTGTCTTTTCCGACAAGGTGATTCACTGGATATTCCGCGGCAGCCAAGGGGTACCGCGGGTTGCCAATATTTTATGCCATAAGTCACTGATGTTGGCTTATGGCAATGGTCGTCACGAAGTCACCATCGCCGACGTGAAAGCTGCGATAGCGGACACCGAAGGTGCAGTGATGCCGAAACAACAAGACTGGATGTGGTTTGGTTTTGGCTTTGTGATCATGGTGACGATTGTCGTCGCGATTGCGTACAGCATGGGATGGATAACACGATGAGCATTATTAACAAAATGCTACGCGACATTGATAATCGCGAGAACAAACAGGAAGTGCCGAGCGAGCGTCCGTCGGATGTGTATTTGCCGAAACCGGCACAAGACCGTCGTGCGACCTTTGTGCTTGCCGGTGGCGCCGTAGCGGTATTGGTTCTACTTGGCTTGTGGTGGAGCTCGAGCATGGACGACCCAGCTGGCATGTCACCGGCTCAGGTTGCCGTGGCGTCTGAGCAAGTGAGCCAGAGCTCAAATACAAACACGAGCGCGGTTGTTGCCGATGCTAACGGTGATGCTAGCGGCGATGCTAACGGGGATGAAGCCGACGTAAGCGCAGCGAGTTCTGTTAGCGACGAGGAATTGGTTGTTGCTCAAGCATCAGGGCAAAGCTCTGAGCAACCTGCTGAGCAAACTACTCAGGAAGCTGCACAGCCTGCCTCACCACCATTCTCACAACAAGTGACACAGACAACACAAGCGACGGATGCGGCATCGTCACCAACGACTGCTCAAGTCGAGTCTGCTCAAGTAACGTCTGCGCCTGCGACACCTGTTACGCCAGCGCCTGTCGCGCAGACACGAGAAACCCAAACGGCCGCGACCCAGCCATCACGGGCAGCAACAACACAAGCAACTCAAGCAACGCAATCAACAGCAAGCCCAGAAATGCGGGTGTCGCGCTCAAGCAATGGTGCTGACAGTGCCGAAGCAGCTTACCGCGAAGGTATGCGCTTGTTGCGGGCCGGCAATCAACCGGCAGCGCTGCAACAGTTCCGCACGGCCGTTGAGCGTGACCATATGCACCACGAAGCACGCCTTGAGCTTGTGGTACTCTTGTTCTCGCGCGGTGTCGTGGAAGAGTCATTAGAATTGCTCAATGCAGGCGTAATCCTTGCACCACATTTTAACGAATTCCGTTTAGTTGAAGCTCGAATTTTGCAACGGATTGGTCAGCCGGACGCGGCACTTGAGGTGTTAAATGGCACCAGCGCCGTATTGCCGACCGATGCGGATATCTTCATTATGCGCGCCGCATTAGCAACCGAACTCGGTTATTACGGTGTGGCCGTACACAGTTATCAGCAATTGGTTAGCTGGCGGCCGGACTCAGGTGCTTGGTGGCTCGGGCTAGGTTATGCGCTGGAACTGCGTGGCGACAAACGCGATGCCAGCGAGGCTTATCAGCGCGCTTTGCGTGACTCGCGCTTAGGTGCAGACTCACGCCGATTTGTTATGAACCGATTAGAGGTAATAGGTAGTTAATGGTACATCGTCCCCGACTAAAAATGCGCTTGGGTGATTTGCTCGTTCATGAACGAGTGATTACCCAAGAACAACTTACCGAGGCCCTTGCCGAGCAACGCCAGAGTGGCCGTAAGCTCGGCAATATCTTGATCGAACAGGGCTACGTGAAAGAAACCCAAATGTTGGCATTTTTGTCGCAGCAGCTCGGCCTTCGCTTAGTCAACTTGACCAAGATTCGCGACGCCGAGAAATTCGCCAAATACATACCCGAAGTGCAAGCACGCCGACACCGAGCATTAGCGATTGACGCCGACGATGACCAAGTTGTGGTGGCCATGAGTGACCCGGCGGACTTAAATGCCGTGGACGCAATTATTTCATTGATCGCACCCAAAGACGTGGATATTGTGCTCGCCTCAGAGCGTCAGCTGTATGACGCATTTGATAGCGTCTACCGCCGTACCGCTGAAATTGAACAATATGCCAGCCAGCTCGAAGAAGAAGCGGGCGATGAAAGCGACTTTGGTCTCGGCAACTTAATCGACGCCAGTGACGATGAAGTTACCGTAGCACGATTATTAAAGTCGATTTTCCTAGATGCAATTCAAGTTCGCGCTTCTGACATTCACTTAGAGCCCGATGAAAAATGCTTACGGATTCGCTTGCGGGTCGACGGCCAGCTACAAGAAACTATTTTGGAAGAACGCAGTATCGCCGCCGGTTTGGTGTTGCGTTTAGAACTGATGTCGAGTTTAGATATTTCTGAGAAACGCTTGCCGCAAGACGGCCGTTTTGAAATGAAAGTGCGCGACCACCACCTCGATGTGCGTTTGTCGACCTTGCCAACCGCATGGGGCGAAGCGTGCGTTATGCGTTTACTCGACAAGTCGCAAGGCTTGTTGTCGCTCGAAAAAACCGGTATGCCACCAGAACTGGTGAAAAAGGTGCGTTACCACATGACCCGCCCGTACGGGATGATTTTGGTGACCGGCCCAACTGGTTCGGGTAAAACCACCACCTTGTACGGTGTGCTCAGTGAACTAAACGATCCGAAAAAGAAAATTATTACCGTAGAAGACCCAGTGGAATATCGCATGCCGCGTATTTCTCAGGTGCAGATTCACGCCAAAATTGGCCTGACCTTCGCACGGGTACTGCGTACAACCTTACGGCAAGACCCGGACATTATCATGGTCGGTGAGATGCGTGACCAAGAAACCGTCGAAATTGGTTTGCGTGGTGCAATTACCGGTCACTTGGTCTTATCGACCTTGCACACCAATGACGCCATTACCTCAGCCATGCGCTTAATTGACATGGGTGCAGCGCCTTACCTAGTTGCCAGCGCCTTAAAAGCGGTACTCGCGCAGCGACTAGTACGCCGTATATGCGACAACTGCAAAGCCGACGAAGCACCGGACGAAGCACAGCGCACGTTATTGCGCGCGGTGTTTAAAGAGTCTCAGTCGGGTAAAACTTACAAAAAAGGTCGAGGCTGTAACGCCTGCAACATGACCGGGTATCGCGGCCGAGTCGGTGTGTTCGAACTGTTAGAAATTGACGAACCTATGATGGCTGCGTTACGAGAGTCGGACACGCAAAAATTCGCCCAAGCGGCAATGAACAGCAAGGGCTTTAAAACTCTAGCTCAAGTTGGCTACGACTACGCCAAGCAAGGTATTACCAGTATTGAAGAAGTGTTGTCGCTAGTCGCCGGTGTGCCGGACTATGATGAAGCCGATGCCGAGGCCAAAGACATGAGTGAAGAAGCATTAGACAAAGCGGCTGAAGCGCTGGTGCAGTCAGAATTAGCGGGAAAAAACAAAGAACAAACACCGAAGTCGATTTCAGCACTCATTGACGACTCGGATTTATAAGCAGCTGTTAAGCCCTGATCGCAGATTAACAAAAGCACAGACTGATGAGAGTAAATCGCCATGCCACAATTTAAATACAAAGGACGCGACAAAGAAGGGAAACCGCTTTCGGGCACCCAGTCTGCCGTGAATGAGCGGGCGATTGCGACAGCCTTGTTGGCGCAGGGCATTACGCCGTTGCAAATTGTTGAGCTTGGCGATCAAGAAGAAACTGCCGAAAAGAAAAGTGGTGCGCTCGACATCGACTTGCGAGAACTGCTCAGCCGCTCAGTACCGCTGACCGATGTCATTATGTTCATTCGCCAGATGTACTCCCTGACCAAAGCAGGCGTCCCTATGATTAGGGCTATTGAAGGCTTAGCAGATAACGCCACAAACCGTCGTTTGGGTAAAGCTTTGCACGACGTCGCCCAGCAGTTAGAGCGGGGGCGTACTTTGTCATCGGCCATGGCCGACCATCCAAACTGCTTTCCGAAATTATTAATTGCCGTTGTGCATGTTGGTGAAAACACCGGTCGACTTGACGAGTCGTTTTTACAAGTGGGGCAATATTTAGAGCGCGAATTAGAAACACGTAAACGAATTAAAGCAGCTACGCGTTACCCAATATTTGTCATTTTCTTTTTAGTTGCCGCCATGGCTATTTTGAATATTTTTGTTATTCCGCAGTTCGCCAGTATGTTTAGTCGGGCAGGCGTCGAGCTACCTGGAGTCACGTTATTTCTATTAGCAACATCGAACTTTTTCGTGAATTATTGGTGGGTGATGATCGTGCTGGCGGCTATTACCGTCGCGATTGTTTTCCGAATATTACAAATACCGAAATTCAGGGAAGCTTGGGATCGTAGAAAACTCAAACTCCCGCTAATTGGCAGTGTTATTGAGCGCTCGATGCTCAGTCAGTTTGCCCGCAGTTTCTCGGTTATGCTTGACGCCGGTGTGCCACTGACGCAGTCACTTGGACTAGTTTCCGAAACAATAGACAATGCCTACATGAGCCGCCGTGTGCGAGAAATGCGCCGCGGTATCGAACGCGGCGAGTCGCTTACCCGGGTAAGTCGAGCTAGCGACTTATTTACTCCACTAGTTCTGCAAATGATCATGGTTGGTGAAGAAACCGGAAGCTTAGACCAGCTTCTTGCAGAAGCTGGTGATTATTACGAGCGGGAAGTCGATTATGACTTAAAAAACCTGACGACCTGGATAGAGCCGATATTAATTTCAGGTGTAGCAGCCATGGTATTAGTACTCGCGTTGGGTATTTTCTTGCCGATGTGGGACATGATGGGGCTTTACAGCTAATCAGCCGTTTAGAATGACAATGATGAATTATGACTTTAATCAACTAACTTAATTAAAAGTTAATAAACCAGGTTGTAAACTTGTGAAGAATTTGGGGTTCAACTAAATTTAATTTATATGATGTATGTCATACAGAAGTCAGTGAATAGTTTGCTAGACTATTGTTAATAAAGAATACAACAGCACCCATAAATTAGTGATAGATAACAAAAAAGAAGCGAGTGCACATGAAGGAGCTCAAGCCGAAGTCAAGAAGACAGGTGCAAGGAGCAGGTGGATTCAATACCGTTATCGCATTAATTGTTGTGGGAATGTTAATGGTGATATTAAGTCACCGCTTTTTACCCATTGTTGAGCGGGTTGAGCAAGAAAGCTTGGAGCAAGTAGCCATGCAATTGCAGCAGCTCGCAAATCAAGCAAACTTAGCTTGGCAGGCAAGGTCACACAGGGACAGTAATCGACTGGTGTTAAGCGAGCGGCGTGGCCTAGTACGAACGAATCAAGGAGCTTCAGAAGAAGCTCAAACAGGAAAGCAGGAAACGTGGTTTTTGGTCATTGATAGGGACACAGGTTATCCGGTTAGTGCCGGAACCGTTACTAGCCCATCTGACCACGCACGGATCGAAAATCAAGTTTTTAAAAGTAATGAAACTGCTCGCACGATGCAAGTAGAAGACTGCAAAAAGCTTTTATTAGCAACGCTTCGGTTCTCGAACGAAGCAGCAGTTAGCACCAATTTCGCGGAAAGAGAGAACTCAAGGTTCTTTGTTACTGTGAAAGAAAACGGCACCACTAAAATCTGTGTGTTTTATCAGACCTCAACAATACAGAGTCTGCTGGAACCGCCAGAGGGTGACGATTATCGAGAGGTTGGCAACAATTTCGCCTACGACCCGGTAACGGGCACCGTAGACGTTAATCTCAACCGGAGTTTAACAACAACTGGTCTCTGACGGCAGTAACTCTGCCAAGGAATGCAAAAACAGCAATTGAGGGTCAAATTATGACTAAGCAACGTGGTTTTACATTAATCGAATTGATCATCGTGATCATTATTTTGGGTATCTTGGCGGTTACTGCAGCGCCACGGTTCTTTAACTTTGCGGGTGATGCTCGTGAAGCATCATTGCGAGGACTTGAAGGAAGCTTGAATAGTGCCGCAGCGTTAGTTTACGGTCGTTCAGTGATTCGCGGCGTAGATACTGAGGCGACTGGGACACTCCCAGCATCTGGTAATGATCCAGCTATCCCTCTTCGGTTTGGGTATCCTGACGAGGACGGCATCATTTTAGCTCTAAACTTAAGTAATGAATGGGGTTCTGAAGCTGTAGGAGAAGACGGGAATTCTGTAGTATACTTTTTTCAACGAGCAGACATAAACCAAGCTTCGCCAACAGATGGAACGGCAGACAGTAACGTTGATTGCTCTGTTCGGTATCAAGTATCTCAAGCTGTGGGAGAACCTCCTGTTGTTGAAGTAAATGCAACTGGATGCTAAGCCTTTAGTTTTAGCGACTTGAGTACTGTGATCAGTTATACACTCTAATGAAGTTGTATCTATACCAGTCAATTCCGAAATAGAAGGGGTTGACTGGTATTTTTATAATATCCGTCACGCTAACTAGTCTTTCTCAGTAATATTTTGAATCTGTAGTTGCAACGGTATAGTTAATTGAGCTACATTGTCAGAGGTGTTACCACCAACTCGAAGGCAATTAGGCGGCAACATGATCAGAATACCGAAGCCTAATTTTAGCCTTAAATTTCGACTTAAAGCTGCACAGCTGGAAGCTGACCAAAATTACAAATTTCGATAAGCCGCAGAATGCATTAACGTCGGTTGTCTCACCATGTATAAATGGATTCGTCAGTTTTGAAAGGTGCACGACGTAGAGAGTCCTAACGCGACACCGATGACACTTGAGCAGTTGAAGATACTTAGGTGTATTATAAACCACATTTATAAAGTCTTAGTTTAGAAGCACAGGCAACTATCAAGTTGAACCAACAGGATGGTTGCAATATGAGTCGAGTACAACTTACCCGAGAATAATGGCCCGATCTGAGTGGGGAGTTTGCACAAAGCGGCCTCAGCCTAAAAACTTTTGTTAGCCAACGAGGCTCCAATCCAGCCTATTTTAGTCAACGACGATTGCAGGCACAGCGTTAGGTCGAAGAAGTCAACATAGGCTTTGTATTGGGTGTGTCCACTTCCCCTAAACTGAGACAGATTTAATTGGAGTTTTCTGCGATAGTAATAGCAGGAGGCGACTATGAAAAAATCACGATTCTCAGAAACGCAGATCATCGCAATCCTGAAAGAAGCCGATGCCGGCATGAAGGTTGAAGATTTAGTTGCCCCCGCAAGCACGGTATCAGCAACGCCACCTATTACAACTGGAAATCCAAGTATGGTGGTATGGAAGCGTCAGATATCAAGCGTATTAAAGAGCTCGAGGAAGAAAACGCGAAGCTGAAAAAGCTGTTCGCCGACGTTAGCCTTGAGAACCATGCGATGAAGGAGCTCTTTGCAAAAAAGGGCTGGTGACAGCAGACAAAAAGCTTGCGCTAAAATTTTGGTTGACGAAGAACGAACCCATGAAAGTCTTGGCAATTTACCGCCAGCGGCTTACCGGGAAAAACTGGAAAACTCTAGTTTAGAAGTAAGCGTAACGCCAACCACACCTATTCAGCCATAGTCTGAAGCCATAGGCTATCACCAATTTTAATTAACAAGGTGGTGGCATCATGAGTCAAACACATCGAACCCGCGAGCAATGGCTAGAGCTG
>NZ_PIPI01000011.1 GCF_003987315.1 Aliidiomarina haloalkalitolerans | reverse complement strand
CGCTCGTCATCTTCTAGCAAGCTAGAAATGTTACCGCTCGACTTGCATGTGTTAGGCCTGCCGCCAGCGTTCAATCTGAGCCATGATCAAACTCTTCAATTTAAGATTTTGATGCAAAGTTGGATTCATTTAAGAATCCGGCTCAACTCAATCGAATTTTTGGTTACTTATATAAGCTACCTGCTTTCAAAAGTGCTGAACCAGTTACTACCGAAGTAGTCGCTACCGAAGTAGCTTTTGGTCGATGCAGTTCTGATGCAAGTGCCCACACAGATTGCTTGGCTTGATATATTGTTAAAGAACGTTTTGCTTCGGAGCTTGCCGAAGCAGGGAAGCGAATTTTACGCTACCGGAATTTTAAGTCAAGGCCGTTTCGATCTTTTTTTGATCTCGCTCAAACTGAGCGACGTCTTGGACTTGCTGCTGCCAAGTTCTCCCTGACAACGGAGGCGCATTATAGAGATCATTCCGTGGGGTTCAAGATCTTTTTTGAGTTTTTTTTCTGATTGCTTGTTTTTTCATCGAAACGTACAGAAAGTCAACGAAATCAATGCGGTTTTAACATTGAGATAACATATTCTCGTTATCTCACGGTTACCACTCTTGGTACTTAGGCTGGGTTAAAGATAAGGAAATAAGCTGTTATGCAGATTAAAACTTGCATTTAACCGAAATAAATTAGCATTTGTTACTAAGACCGTTTGGTAATTTGAATCAAGATAGGCTTAAAACATTCGAGCTCTGTTGAGTATGTCACTCATACAGAGCTCGGCGCTTGATCATTTTGTGCAGAATAACTTGCCCAACACTATTGCATGTCAGCTACTAACAGCATGAACACCCGTTAGTGATTAATCGCGAAAGTTTTCAAATTGCAATGGCAACTCAATATCGGAATTCTTCAATAGCGCAATCGCCTCTTGTAAGTCGTCGCGCTTCTTACCGGTAACTCGAACTTTGTCACCTTGAATCGAAGCTTGCACTTTAATCTTGCTCTCTTTTAAAAGCTTAATCATTTGTTTGGCTAACGGCTGGTCAATGCCCTGCTTAAACTCAACGTCTAAACTAAAGGTCTTCCCGCTATGGGTTGACTCATCATCAATCTCAGCGCCGGCTAATGTAATTCCACGCTTGGTACACTGGCTTCGTAACACTTCGAGTAACTGCTTAACTTGGAAATCTGATTCACTTTTCAATGTGACAGTTAACTCTTTCAGTGACACCTCTGCTAACACACCACGAAAATCGAATCGGTTGCCGATTTCTCGTTCGGTATTATCAACTGCGTTTTTCAGTTCTACCTTATCGATTTCGGAAACAATATCAAAACTAGGCATGTCTTTTCCTTCTTTATACGTTGTTGTATTCCAGCTCAATGCGCCGAGTTAATCTGTCGTTGAACTGAAATTAAAGATAAACAATGTTGCATACAGTAGTGCGAGTCTACAAGAATCTTTGGCAAATGCCACGATCAAAAACGGGACCACAAGGGTCCCGTCTTTTGAATCGTCGTTCAGTAGCTTATTCTTCAGTCGCTACTTCTTCAACGGTTTCTTCTGCGTTAACAGGTCGATCAACTAACTCGATGAAAGCCATCGGTGCGTTGTCACCAGCGCGGAAGCCACATTTCAGAATGCGGGTGTAACCACCAGCACGCTCTGCGAAACGTGGGCCAAGCTCGTTAAACAGCTTACCAACTACTTCTTTGTCACGAGTGCGAGCAAACGCTAAACGACGGTTTGCAACGCTATCCTGTTTTGCCAATGTAATCAAAGGTTCGATTACGCGGCGCAGCTCTTTCGCTTTTGGCACAGTGGTTTTGATCACTTCGTGACGAACCAATGAGCTAGCCATGTTACGGAACATAGCCTGGCGATGGCTGCTGTTACGGTTAAGTTGACGACCACTCTTACGATGGCGCATACCAATACCCTTCTCAGTAAATCTTCTACCTAGGTGACCTCAAGGTCGCCTTAGTCATTATCCAACAGGCTTGCAGGTGGCCAATTTTCTAGGCGCATACCTAATGACAAACCACGTGAAGCTAAGACGTCCTTAATCTCGGTCAACGATTTCTTACCAAGGTTTGGAGTCTTCAACAGCTCTACCTCGGTGCGCTGAACCAGATCACCAATATACTGAATCGCTTCTGCTTTCAGACAGTTCGCAGACCGGACAGTCAGCTCGAGATCGTCTACAGGACGAAGAAGAATCGGATCAAACTCCGGCTTCTCTTCCTTCTCTTCTGGCTCGCTTACGTCACGTAATTCAACAAACGCTTCTAGCTGTTCAGCTAAAATAGTTGCTGCACGACGAATCGCTTCTTCTGGATCGATAGTACCATTGGTTTCCATATCGATAACCAGTTTGTCCAAATCTGTACGTTGCTCAACACGCGCCGCTTCGACGTTGTAAGCAATACGTTCTACTGGACTAAATGAAGCGTCTACCAAAAGACGACCGATAGAACGGTCTTCGTCTTCATTCTGCTGACGAACATTTGCTGGGACGTAACCACGACCGCGTTCAACTTTAAGGCGCATTGAAAAATCAACATCACCAGTCAAAGTACAAATTAAGTGGTCTGGATTACAGATTTCAACGTCACCATCGGTAACGATGTCAGCTGCAACAACTTGACCAGCACCAGACTTAGATAAAGTTAACGTAGCTTCGTCTTTGCCGTTCAGTTTGACAGCGAGACCTTTCAGGTTCAGCAGGATTTCAATGATGTCTTCCTGCACACCTTCTTTCGTGCTGTACTCATGCTGTACGCCATCAATCTCTACTTCAGTTACCGCACAACCCGGCATTGAAGAGAGAAGGATACGACGCAGCGCATTACCCAGCGTATGACCAAATCCACGCTCCAACGGCTCAAGAGTTACTTTCGCGCGGTTGGTGCTGATTTGCTCGATATCGACGAGCCGCGGTTTCAGAAATTCGGTTACAGAACCCTGCATTGTGTCCTCTCTTTATGCTGAGGCCTTACTTAGAGTAAAGCTCTACGATCAACTGTTCGTTAATGTCTGCAGATAGGTCAGTCCGCTCTGGGAGACGTTTGAAAACACCAGATAATTCTTTGGCGTCAACTTCTACCCAAGTTGGCTTCTCACGCTGCTCTGCAAGCTCTAATGCAGCGCCAATACGCGCTTGCTTTTTAGCTTTTTCGCGAACGCCGACCACGTCTTCAGGTTTAACCTGATACGATGGAATGTTCACAACGCGACCGTTAACTACGATTGCTTTGTGACTTACCAACTGACGTGCTTCAGCACGAGTTGATGCAAAGCCCATCCGGTATACTACGTTGTCAAGACGCGACTCAAGCAGTTGCAGCAGGTTTTCACCAGTGTTGCCTTTCAAGCGCGCAGCTTCTTTGTAGTAGTTGCGGAATTGCTTCTCTAGTACACCGAAAATACGGCGAACTTTTTGTTTTTCACGTAACTGAAGACCGTAGTCAGACAGACGACCGCGACGGGCGCCGTGTTGACCTGGTGCATTCTCCAGCTTACATTTTGAATCGATCGCGCGAACACCGCTCTTGAGGAACAGGTCAGTTCCTTCGCGACGACTCAGTTTGAGTTTTGGACCCAAATATCTAGCCATGTTCTTTCTCCAACTATCGTTTCACGCCAATTAAACGCGACGTTTCTTAGGCGGACGACAACCGTTGTGAGGAATTGGTGTCACATCGGTAATGTTTGTGATTTTGTAACCGACCGCGTTCAGGGCACGAATCGAAGATTCACGACCTGGACCTGGTCCTTTCACGAACACTTCCAGATTCTTCAAACCATATTCCTTCGCCATTTCACCTGCACGTTCTGCTGCTACCTGAGCTGCGAACGGAGTTGATTTACGTGAGCCACGGAAACCTGAACCACCTGCGGTAGCCCAAGATAAAGCGTTGCCCTGGCGATCGGTGATAGTCACGATCGTGTTGTTGAAAGACGCATGGATATGCGCCATTCCGTCGGTCACTTGCTTTTTAACGCGCTTCCGAGTACGAGTAGGTGCTTTAGCCATTATCGCTTCTCCTTACTTCTTAATCGGTTTACGCGGACCTTTACGGGTGCGCGCATTAGTTTTAGTGCGCTGACCACGTAGAGGTAAGCTGCGACGATGACGAAGGCCACGGTAACAACCGAGGTCCATCAGACGCTTAATGTTCATAGAAACTTCACGACGCAGGTCACCTTCTACAGCGTATTTGGCAACTTGCTCACGAATTACGTCAATTTGTTCCTCTGACAAAGTGCTTAGTTTCGTATCTTCTGCGATACCAGCAGCAGCACAGATCGCTTTAGAGCGAGTCAGGCCGACACCGTAAATCGAAGTCAATGCGATTACAGCATGTTTATTGTCAGGGACGTTAATGCCAGCTATACGGGCCACTAACATTTCTCCTATAGTTTAATGGGCACCAGTTGAAAAGCCCGTTAGGATACTCAACCGGTTTACTTTTTGCAAATGCAAATTTTGCAAATACAAATATCACAGTCCGGATGTTATTCCGGACTGTGAAACTTACTTAACCCTGCCGTTGCTTATGCTTTGGGTCAGTACAAATTACACGAACAACGCCGTGACGTTTGATGACCTTGCAGTTCCGGCAGATCTTCTTAACGGAAGCACGTACTTTCATTGCTAGTCTCCGTAACCAACGACCTTAGCGGCCGTAGCCCTTAAGGTTCGCTTTTTTCAGTACCGACTCATATTGATGAGACATCAAATGAGTTTGTACCTGAGCCATGAAATCCATGATAACAATGACGATAATCAACAGCGAAGTGCCGCCGAAGTAGAACTGAACGTTCCACGCAATCATCATGAATTCAGGAATCAAACAAATAAATGTTATATACAGAGCGCCAGCCAGAGTCAGTCGCGTCATTACTTTGTCGATGTAGCGCGAGGTTTGCTCACCCGGGCGGATACCTGGGATAAACGCACCTGACTTCTTCAAGTTGTCTGCTGTATCGCGTGGGTTAAATACCAACGCAGTATAGAAGAAACAGAAGAAGATAATCGTTGCAGCGTACAGCATGACATATAACGGCTGTCCAGGAGACAGAGTTAAAGAAATGTTCTGTAACACTTGCGCAACGCCGCCTTCACCTTGACCAAACCATGAAGCCATGGTCGCTGGGAACAAGATGATGCTCGACGCGAAAATCGGTGGAATTACACCCGCCATGTTAACTTTCAATGGCAAATGTGAACTCTGAGCGGCAAAAACTTTACGACCTTGCTGACGCTTGGCGTAGTTTACCACAATCCGACGCTGTCCGCGCTCTACAAATACAACAAAATAAGTAACCGCCAAAACGATTACACCGATTAACAACAGTAACAACAAGTGCAGGTCGCCCTGACGTGCTTGTTCCGCTGTTTGACCGACTGCTGAAGGCAAGCCTGCAACAATCCCGGCGAAGATGATAATTGAAATACCATTGCCTATGCCACGTTCGGTAATCTGTTCACCTAACCACATTAAGAACATGGTTCCGGTGACCAAACTGACTACCGCGGTGAAATAGAACGGGAAACCAGGGTTGATAACCAAACCTGGAATCAAGTTCGGCAACCCAGTTGCAATCCCAATGGATTGCATGGTTGCCAGCACTAGAGTACCCCAACGCGTGTATTGACTGATCTTACGACGCCCTGCTTCACCTTCTTTCTTAAGCTCTGCTAGCTTTGGATGAACCACTGCCATCAGCTGCATAATAATCGAAGCTGTGATGTAAGGCATAATGCCTAACGCAAGGATCGAAGCACGCTCCAGAGCACCACCGCTGAACATGTTAAACATGGCAACGATAGTACCCTGTTGCTGTGCAAATAAATCAGCTAATACGGCTGCATCTATCCCAGGAATCGGCACAAAAGAAGCGGCACGAAAAACAATAATCGCACCAAGCACAAACAGAAGACGGGTCTTCAGTTCTGACAAACCACCTTTTGCGCTGGTTTTTTCCAATCCTGGTCTAGCCATGAGTCAATTATCCTTCGACTTTGCCGCCGGCCGCTTCGATTAACTCGAGCGCACCTTTAGTGACTTTAATGCCCTGTACAGTAATAGCACGGTTGATTTCACCAGACTTGATGACTTTAACGAACAAAATGTTCTTCTTCACCAGACCTGCTTCTTTCAGCGTGTCTAAAGTCGCAGTTTCACCAGCTACTTTAGCTAGTTCACTCAGGGTTACTTCTGCTGTTTGCATCGCTTTACGTGAAGTAAAACCGAATTTAGGCAAACGGCGTTGTAAAGGCATTTGACCGCCTTCGAAACCTGGTTTCACGCTTCCGCCTGAACGAGATTTCTGACCTTTGTGACCACGACCACCTGTCTTGCCAAGTCCTGAACCAATACCGCGACCTAAGCGCTTCTTAGCAGTCTTCGCACCAGGTGCAGGAGAGAGAGAATTCAAAAACATGTCTTACTCCTCTACCTTAACCATGTAGTTAACCTTGTTAATCATACCGCGAACAGAAGGAGTATCTTCTAATTCAACTGTGTGATTAATGCGGCGCAGACCCAAACCAACCAATGTAGCCTTATGCTTTGGTAAGCGGCCGATTGAGCTTTTGGTTTGAGTTACTTTAATTGTCTTGTTCGCCATTGTTCACTACCCCACGATTTCTTTAACAGAAAGTCCGCGTTTCGCAGCGATCTGCTCTGGAGAGTTCATTGCCTCTAGAGCTTTGATCGTTGCACGAACAACGTTAATTGGGTTGGTTGAACCGTAAGCCTTTGACAGAACGTTATGAACGCCAGCAACTTCCAGAACGGCGCGCATTGCACCACCGGCAATAATACCGGTACCTTCAGAGGCTGGTTGCATGAATACGTTCGAGCCAGAGTGACGACCTTTAACAGGGTGTTGCAACGTACCGTTGGTTAACTCTACAGTCACCATGTTACGGCGTGCTTTTTCCATTGCTTTCTGGATAGCAGCAGGCACTTCACGTGCTTTGCCGTAACCGAAACCAACTTTACCCTGGCCATCACCTACCACAGTCAGCGCAGTAAAGCTAAAGATACGACCACCTTTAACAACTTTAGAGACGCGGTTAACTGTGATGAGCTTTTCCATCATTTCACCGTTTTGAGCTTCATGATTTGCCATTTTCGTCTCCTAGAACTGCAGTCCTGCTTCACGGGCAGCATCTGCCAGTGCAGCAACACGACCATGGTATTTGAAGCCACTGCGATCGAAAGATACAGACTCAACGCCTTTCTCTTTACCACGCTCAGCAATCAACTTACCGACGAATTTTGCGGCTTCCACGTTACCCGTGCTCTTTAACTGCTCTTTAACCGCACCTTCTACAGTAGAAGCTGTCGCTAATACTTCAGAACCACTAGCTGCGATCAATTGAGCATAGATATGCCGCGGGGTACGGTGAACCACCAGACGGGTCGCACCCAACTCTTGAATTTTCTTACGCGCGCGAGTAGCACGACGTAAGCGAGCTGATTTCTTGTCCATCGTATTACCCTATTTTTTCTTGGCTTCTTTACGGCGCACTTGCTCGTCGCTGTAACGTACACCTTTGCCTTTGTAAGGCTCTGGTTTACGGTACGCGCGAATATTAGCAGCTACTTGACCAACTAACTGCTTATCAGCGCCCTTCACTACAACCTCAGTTTGAGTTGGAGTTTCAACGGTAACACCCGCTGGAACGTTGAACTCAACTGGGTGAGAGAAGCCCAGGCTCAGATTTAATTTATTACCTTGAGCTTGTGCACGATAACCAACACCTACTAGGTTCAGTTTACGTACGAAGCCTTGGGTAACCCCGACAACCATGTTATTCAACAATGCACGAGCAGTACCTGCTTGAGCAACTGCGTTAGCCATACCTTCGCGAGGTGCGGCGCGCAATTCTTGATCAGCAGAAACAACTTCTACTGCATCATTAAAAACACGAGTCAAAGTACCTTGAGTACCTTTAATTGTTACTTCCTGACCGTTCAACGTAACTTCAACGCCGGCAGGGATAGCAACAGGTGCCTTAGCAACGCGTGACATATCCTACCCTCCGTTACGCTACGTAGCCGATGATCTCACCACCGAGTCCTGCTTTACGCGCAGCACGGTCGGTCATCAGGCCCTTAGACGTGGAAATAACTGCGATACCGAGACCACCCATAACTTTAGGTAGTTCGTTACGCTTCTTATAAATACGCAGACCAGGACGGCTTACACGCTGAATTGATTCGATGACAGGCTTGCCTTCGAAATACTTCAGGGTGATTTCCAACTCTGGCTTCACGCTATCTGCTACTTTGAATCCACTGATGTAACCCTCGTCTTGCAGAACTTGTGCAATTGCTTGCTTCTGCTTCGACGCTGGCATCACCACTGCAACTTTGTTCGCAGACTGAGCGTTGCGAATGCGTGTAAACATATCCGCAATTGGATCTTGCATGCTCATTTTTGCTTTCTCCCGTGATTGGTGGCTTACCAGCTAGCTTTTTTCAAGCCAGGAATTTCACCGCGCATTGCTTTTTCACGAACCTTAATACGGCTCATGCCAAACTTGCGCAGCACACCATGTGGACGACCAGTCACACGGCAGCGGTTACGCTGACGTGAACGACTGCTATCACGAGGAAGCTTCTGAAGTTCCAGAACGGCTTCCCAGCGTTGCTCGTCTGAGGTCGCTGGATTGCTAATAGTAGCTTTCAGTGCGCGGCGTTTTTCAGCAAACTTTTCAGCTAGCTGTTGACGCTTAAGTTCGCGCATTTTCATAGAAACTTTTGCCATAACTCTACACCTTACTTTTTAAACGGAAAGTTAAAGGCAGCCAGCAATGCACGAGCTTCATCGTCGCTCTTTGCACTGGTAGTGATCGTGATATCCAAACCACGTACCCGGTCAACTTTGTCATAGTCGATTTCTGGGAAAATGATTTGCTCACGAACGCCCATGCTGTAGTTCCCGCGACCGTCAAACGACTTCGGATTTAAACCACGGAAGTCACGAATCCGAGGAATCGCAATAGAGATCAGTCTCTGCAGGAAATCCCACATGTGCTCGCCGCGTAGAGTTACTTTACAACCAATCGGGAAGCCTTCACGGATTTTGAAGCCAGCAACTGATTTACGAGCAACAGTGCGCACAACTTTTTGGCCAGTAATGGCTTCTAAGTCGGCAACTGCGTTGTCGAGAATCTTTTTGTCTGCTAATGCTTCGCCAACACCCATGTTGAGTGTGATTTTTTCAATCCGAGGGACTTGCATGACACTGGTGTAGCTGAACTGTTTCATCAGTTCAGGAACTACAGTCTCTCTGTAAAAATCATGCAGTTTCGCCATCGTATACTCCAAATATTAATTAGATGATTTCATTATTCGATTTGAAGAAACGGACTTTTTTGCCGTCTTCGAATCGGAAACCAACTCGATCTGCTGTGCCAGTCGCTGGGTTGAAGATCGCAACATTAGAAACATGAATTGGGGCTTCTTTTTCAATAATGCCACCTGGTTCATTCAGAGACGGATTAGGTTTCTGATGTTTCTTAATTACGTTAATACCTTCAACTACAACGCGATTAGTACCGGTAGAAACTGAAAGCACTTTACCGCGCTTCCCTTTGTCTTTACCTGCTAACACAACTACTTCGTCATCACGTCTGATTTTTGCCGCCATTGTCGACTCCTTATAGTACTTCTGGCGCCAGCGAAATGATCTTCATGAATTGCTCACCGCGCAATTCACGAGTCACCGGGCCAAAGATACGGGTCCCAATTGGCTGTGAGTTGTTGTTCAAAATCACAGCCGCGTTGCGGTCAAAACGGATAACAGAGCCGTCTTGACGACGGACGCCTTTCCGGGTGCGAACCACCACCGCATTATAAACATCGCCTTTCTTCACCTTGCCACGAGGAATTGCTTCCTTCACTGACACTTTGATGATGTCGCCAATGTTTGCATAACGGCGGTGCGAACCACCTAGAACCTTAATACATTGTACGCTGCGTGCGCCAGAGTTGTCGGCCACGTCCAGCATAGTTTGCATCTGGATCATCTCAGTGCTCCGCTTGAGTTAGTAAACCAGACTCTCCCGAGTCCATATAAACCTCCAAACTGCTCTTCAGTAAGGAGAACCCCATATTAATAGGGCGCGAAATTGTAACAGACAAAAAATGAAAATGATAGAGGAATTTCAATAAAAAGAGGGGCGGTGCGAACCGAGGGAATTACATTGAATTCGCACCGCTATTCTACAGATTTGCAGCTTAATTACTAGAAATAATATCCGAAGTTAATATTAAAACGGGTATTGGTGCGGCCGCCATCTTGGGCAATTGAACCACCAACAAATGGCTGGTTTCGCGCCGTAACTAAGTCGACATAGGTAAATACACCGCCAGCGGTTACGGCAACACCAAGCACGTTCATAATAGTGTCATCATTATAGCCGCGTTTGTTCGTTAATAAACTGAAGTTGTTATACCAGGTTAAATCGGTAATAGGCCCGATACTAACTGCTTGGTTGTACGCAACATTCGCAGTCCACACATCAGCGCGCGACGGAATCGTATCGTAAAACGCGTAAGCACCAACAACGACACCTATATTATCAATATCGAAGCTGTAGTCATAACCGCTATATTGCGCCATGAAGTCCCATGGGCCGTTTTGATAACGTGCATGCAAACCATAATTGCGGCGATCGCCGACATTACGCACACCGTCATTAAAGCGCCCATACTGAGCAGAAATACCCAGTTCTAGCATTTCGTCGGCACCAAGGTCCCATTTGTGCGCAATACGGGTCATAAAGGTGTTGTTTTCGCCCGCTAATAAACTTGGGTCGTCATACACCCCTTCGCCTTCCACTCGAATGCCGACGACATCGTAGTTGTAGCGATCGGCGCTGCTCCGCACGCCTCCGGTGACACCCCCAAGTTCGTCATTGAGAATAAACGCGAAATCGAGATCCCACGTGTCCGTGCGCTTCAGGAAACGCAGGCCAGAGCCGGGGTTATCTTCCATACCTACATAGAAATTAGTACTGAAAAAATAACTATGGGAGTTATAAGGCATAATACCGAATGGCTGAATTACTAAACCTACCTGCCCTTGCCACTCGTCAGTGAAATCGTAACCAAAATAGGCGTGGCGCACCGCATCCATGTATTCAAACCAACGGTACTGAGCTGACAAAATCACGTCACCCATTCGACCATTAAAGTCGAGGCGAAAAATATCAAAGTCTAAATCACCACCTCGTCGACGTTGTGCGCGGTCATAGTCATTGACCTGATATTGAAAGCGCACTGCACCACCTAGGGTAATGCCGTCTTCGCTCGCGGCGTCGACTTCTTCTTCAACTTCAGCGAGACGTTCGGAGGTTTGCTCGGCTTGTCGTTTGCGCTCTATTTCTTGTTCGGACGTGTGGGCTTTTAATGCTTCATTTTCTGCTTTGAGCGCTTGTAGCTCGCGCTCGAGGATTGCGATTCGTTCTTCGATGGAAAGTTCTTGCTGACTTTGCGCCAAGGCCTGATTACCGTAAATCAACGGTACCAGCGCTAAGGCAAGCATGGAAATTCGCATACAATACTCCTTATCTGCGAAGAAAAACTGCTTCTTAGTATAGTAACTCAATAAAATTACGCAAAAAAAAACGGTCCCGAAGGACCGTTTTCTATACGCGTTAACGCTACGGATTAAATTTCAGTAGCACGCTCTAGAACGTCAACTAACGCCCAAGACTTCGTTTTAGATACCGGGCGAGTTTCCCGGATTGACACTAAATCGCCTTCATGAGCAGTGTTGTTTTCGTCATGTGCGTGAACTTTAGTAGTCCGCTTAATGTACTTGCCGTACAACGGGTGTTTTACCCGACGTTCGATAGCGACAACGATAGACTTGTCCATCTTGTTGCTCACTACACGACCTTGCAAAGTACGAATAGATTTAGCTTCAGTCATTACGCACCTGCCTTCTCGTTAAGCACTGTTTTAACACGTGCGATATCACGGCGCACTTGTCGTAACAGATGAGTCTGATTCATTTGGCCGGTTGCAGCTTGCATGCGCAAATTAAATTGCTCGCGCAACAAACCAAGCAGCTCCTGATTCAGCTCTTCAACGCTTTTTGCTTTCAGTTCGCTTGCTTTCATTACATCACCGTCCGAGTAACAAAGGTTGTTTTGAATGGCAGTTTAGCAGCCGCTAGGCGGAATGCTTCACGTGCCAGCTCTTCAGAAACGCCGTCGATCTCGTATAAAACGCGACCTGGCTGAATCAGAGCAACCCAGTATTCCACGTTACCTTTACCTTTACCCATCCGCACTTCAAGAGGCTTCTTGGTAATTGGTTTGTCAGGGAATACTCGAATCCAAATTTTACCTTGACGCTTAACAGCACGTGTCATCGCACGACGGGCAGCTTCGATCTGACGAGCAGTCATACGACCGCGCTCAGTAGCCTTTAGGGCATAAGTACCGAAGCTAACTTTGTTACCCGATTGCGCCAAGCCGCGGTTACGGCCTGTGTGTACCTTACGGAATTTTGTACGCTTAGGTTGTAACATAATGCTTCTCCTTACTTACGACCTTTGCCGCGCTTGTTAGCCGCTGGCTTTTCTTCAGCTGGAGTTACTGGCATGCCGCCAAGAACTTCGCCACGGAAAACCCAAACTTTTACGCCAATGATACCGTAAGTGGTGCCAGCTTCTGCCGTTGCGTAATCGATGTCGGCACGTAAAGTGTGCAATGGCACACGGCCTTCACGATACCACTCAGTACGTGCGATTTCTGCACCACCAAGACGACCGCTAACTTCAACTTTGATACCTTTAGCGCCTAAACGCATTGCGTTTTGAACTGCGCGCTTCATAGCACGACGGAACATAACACGACGCTCAAGCTGACCCGCGATGTTTTCAGCAACTAGCTGAGCATCAAGCTCAGGCTTGCGCACTTCAGAGATATTAATCTGAGCTGGAACACCAGTCAGTTTAGATACCTGTTGACGCAGCTTCTCAACATCTTCGCCTTTTTTACCGATGACCACACCAGGACGTGCAGTGTGAATAGTCACACGAACACTCTTAGCAGGACGCTCGATAACGATACGTGAAACTGATGCACCTTTCAGAGCTTCTTTCAGGAACACACGTACCTGATGATCACTGTGAAGGTTATCAGCAAAATCCTTGGACTCCGCGAACCAGGTAGCATTATATGGCTTGGTGATACCTAGGCGAATACCATTAGGATGTACTTTCTGACCCATAACTAATCTCCTAGCTATCCGATACAACCACAGTAATGTGGCTGGTGCGCTTCAAGATACGATCCGCACGACCTTTCGCACGAGGCTTGATCCGCTTCATCGTTGGACCTGCGTCGATCATGATGGCTGAAACTTTCAACTCATCAATGTCGGCACCTTCGTTGTGCTCAGCATTTGCAATTGCAGACTCAAGAACTTTCTTGATTAAGCTAGCAGCTTTCTTTGGGCTATAAGCCAAAGTATCAAGCGCTTTTGCAACTGACTGGCCACGAATCTGATCAGCAACCAGACGACCCTTCTGCGGAGAAAGGCGGGCAAATTTATGTTTAGCAATAGCTTCCATTGTATTCACCTCTTACCGTTTCTTAGCTTTCTTATCTGCAGCATGGCCGCGATAAGTGCGAGTCGGAGCGAATTCGCCAAGCTTGTGACCGATCATTTCGTCAGAAACGAAAACCGGTACGTGCTGACGACCGTTGTGTACAGCGATGGTCAAACCAATCATATCTGGAATGATCATTGAACGACGGGACCAAGTCTTAATTGGTTTCTTGTCCCCGCTTTCCATCGCCTTCTCCACCTTCTTAAGTAGGTGAAGGTCAATAAATGGACCTTTTTTAAGAGAACGTGGCATTTTAAAACCCCTTGCCTATTACTTAGTGCGACGACGCACGATGTACTTGCTAGTACGCTTGTTCTTACGAGTCTTATAACCTTTCGTAGGAACACCCCATGGAGTAACCGGATGACGGCCTCCAGAAGTCCGGCCTTCACCACCACCGTGTGGGTGATCAACCGGGTTCATTGCAACACCACGAACGGTAGGACGAACACCGCGCCAGCGTGTAGCACCCGCTTTACCGAGTTGCTTCAGCATGTGCTCAGCGTTACCTACTTCACCGATAGTTGCACGGCAATCAGCAAGGATTTTCCGTACTTCACCAGAGCGTAGACGTACAGTTACGTACATACCTTCACGAGCAAGAAGCTGTACTGATGCGCCTGCTGAACGAGCCAGCTGAGCGCCTTTGCCAGGCTTCATTTCGATCGCGTGGATAACAGCACCCACTGGGATGTTGCGCAGTGGTAAGGTGTTACCTGCTTTGATAGGCGCATCTGAACCAGATACGATCTTATCGCCAGCAGTTAGGCCCTTAGGAGCCAAAATGTAACGACGCTCACCGTCAGCGTACAATACTAAAGCGATGTTAGCTGACCGGTTAGGATCATACTCAATACGCTCTACAGTTGCTGGAATACCATCTTTGTTACGTTTGAAATCAACCAAACGATAGTGATGCTTGTGGCCACCACCAATGTGACGGACGGTAATCCGGCCATTATTGTTACGACCACCTTTCTTGCTGTTTTTTTCCAGCAAAGGGGCGTATGGCTTGCCTTTGTACAGGTCCTGACCAACGACTTTTACGACGTGGCGACGACCCGGGGACGTAGGCTTCTGTTTAACAACAGCCATCTTCAATATCCTCCTGTTTACTCAGCGCCGCCGACGAAATCGATGTCAGCACCTTGGCCCAGGGTCACGTAAGCTTTTTTCCAATCGCTACGCTTACCTTGGCGCATTCCGAAACGCTTGGTTTTACCCTTAACGTTCAGTGTGCGTACACCAGTGACTTCGACTTCAAACAGTTTCTCTACCGCAGCTTTGATTTCTGATTTAGTCGCGTCTTTTGCTACTTTGAATACAACAGTGTTGTTTTCTTCAGCAGAGACTGTCGCTTTTTCAGAAACGTGAGGCGCCAGAATGACTTTCAGCAAACGTTCTTCACGCATCATGACAATGTCTCCTCAAGCTGCTTAACTGCGTCCGCAGTGAACAGAACTTTATCGAATGCGATTAAGCTAACCGGATCGATACCCTGAACGTCACGAACATCAACTTTATGCAGGTTGCGTGAAGCTAGGAATAAATTCTCGTCCAGATCTTTAGTAATGATCAGAACGTCGTTTAATTCCATTTCTTTCAACTTAGCAACCAACTGCTTGGTTTTTGGTGAATCAATACCAAAATTTTCTACAACAAGTAAACGATCTTGGCGTACTAGCTCAGAAAGAATGCTTTTCAGAGCGCCACGATACATTTTCTTGTTAACCTTCTGGCTATGGTTCTGTGGTTTTGCAGCGAAAGTTACGCCACCAGAACGCCAGATTGGGCTACGAATTGTACCTGCACGAGCACGGCCAGTACCTTTTTGACGCCATGGCTTTTTGCCACCGCCAGATACTTCAGAACGTGTCTTCTGTGCTTTACTACCTTGACGTGAGCCAGCTGCATAGGCTACTACAACCTGATGCACCAAAGCTTCGTTGTATTCACGTCCAAAGGTAGCTTCGGAAACTTCAAGAGCGCCTTTCGCGTCTTTTAATGCTAATTCCATCACTAATCTCCTCAGACGTTACGCTTTGACCGCTGGCTTCACGATGACATCGCCACCAGAAGCTCCAGGGACTGCACCCTTAACCAGGATCAAGTTGCGCTCAGCGTCAACACGGACGACTTCCAGGGACTGAACAGTTACCTGTTTGTTACCCATTTGGCCGGCCATTTTCTTACCTTTAAATACTTTACCAGGTGACTGGTTTTGACCAATTGAACCCGGAGCACGATGCGATAACGAGTTACCGTGTGTAGCGTCCTGAGTTGCAAAGTTCCAGCGTTTAACGGTACCGGCGAAGCCTTTACCTTTAGAAACACCAGTAACGTCAACTAGTTTAGTATCCGCGAGAATTTCCACGGTGAGCTCAGATCCAACCGCAAAGTCCGCGCCTTCTTCAGCGTTCAGGCGGAACTCCCACAAACCACGACCAGCTTCTACGCCAGCTTTGGCGAAGTGACCAGCTTCAGGCTTGGTGACTCGGTTGGCCTTTTTGCTACCAGTGGTCACCTGAAGTGCGCGGTAACCGTCAGTGTCAAGATCTTTCACTTGAGTCACACGGTTTGCCAGCACTTCGATCACAGTCACAGGAACAGATGCGCCATCTTCTTGGAAGATGCGGGTCATTCCTACTTTCCGACCGACTAGACCAATAGCCATTGTTAAAACCTCTTATCCAGAATCTTGTTGCTCACTTAGCCCAGGCTGATCTGTACATCAACGCCAGCAGCCAAGTCCAAACGCATCAGAGCGTCAACAGTTTTATCTGTTGGCTCGATGATATCGATAAGACGCTTGTGGGTGCGGATCTCGTACTGATCACGGGCGTCTTTGTTTACGTGCGGAGAGATCAGCACGGTGAAACGTTCTTTGCGCGTAGGCAGTGGAATAGGACCACGAACCTGTGCACCGGTACGCTTCGCTGTATCTACGATTTCCGCCGTAGACTGGTCGATCAGGCGGTGATCGAAAGCTTTCAAGCGAATCCGAATTCTTTGACCAGACATAAATCAAAGCCTCATATAAAGAGCATTTAAAAAAGAGCATAAAAAAACTCGCACCTTCCCCGCATTCCTGCCGGAAGATGAAGCCTTTTAAACCACCATTCGACCCCCAATCGGGGCCGCTGTTGCAGTGCTGTGAAACCATTGAGACTACAAGTAGCTCATAACCACAGCGCTGAAATCTTACATACGCCTAAATAGACGTGGGCGAGATTATACAGAGACGCACACCAAAGTCAAATAATTTGGTGCTTTAATCACCTTGTATTCAGGAACTCAATTGGGTTAACCGCGAGCAGAGCGGAAAAACATGAGATAAACCAGGCGTCCGTTTTCCATCGTCGTACCGAACGATTCACCGGCGGTGTGCCATAACCAAGGGCGCAGAAGGATTAAGCGATTGAAACGCATAGGCACGCGCATCGTCATATCCCATTTGCTATCGTCCACTGAGTCACGATTCAACAGGTCCGCCACCCACTCTTTTGCCGAAGCCGCGCCAAAGCGCTGCATTGCTTCTTGGTCATTGTATGGAGCACGTTCAGTGTCCGTTTCTTTATGGCGAAAGAATTCTGTGCCACCGCGACAATCTTCAGGGTTACTTAAATATAGAATGCCGGACCAATGGGAAGCATCAACATGAACTTTTGCCTTGCCAACATCGGTCTCAAGCGCTATCCGACATTTCCCGTGAGCTTGGTCTTTGTCCATAGCGATTAACGGCTCACCGACAATCCGTGAAACTTCTTCAGTGAGTCCTTCGAGATTAATCCGCTCAACTGAATTGCGGCCTGGGTACGGACCTTGAACTTGCGGGTAATTTAATTTGAGGGCGGCTTCGCGGAGAGCTTTTGCGTTACTGAAAAAATCATCAACAACGATTAGTGACGTCGGCATACCATTCTACTCTTCTTGTTAACTTCATTGAGCAAACAGTGTAACGACATTTTATTAACAAGTGAACCCATGGTCCACGGGCGCGCTAGTCGCGTTAAAAAACCCGTGGAGGTTCGCTCCACGGGTTCTCGATTACTCTTGTGCTGCAGCGAATGCTTCGGCCGCGCGCCAGACGCGAATGGTATTACCATTCAAAATCTGTTCAATATCACTCTCGCTGTAACCGCGGTCAAGCAAGCCTTGGATCAAATTCGGGAAAGTCCGTACGTCTTTAAGGCCCACCGGTAAGGTGTCACCAACGCCGTCATAGTCTGAACCAATGCCCACATGGTTAATTCCGACAAGCTCGACGATATGGTCGATGTGGTCTAGGACATCTTCAAGCGTCGCAAATGGATAAGGGTTTTCTTCGCGCATGCGCGCAATGGCTTCCTGTGCAGCTGCAGTACCCTCACCTAAACGCTCGTTAATTTCCCGTGTTAAACGAGCAAGGCGAGCACGGTGCTGGTTCGCTTGTGGCGTAACAAAAGTAGAACCGAAAGTGACTTGAATCACCCCATCATTTTCAGCCAATGCTTTAATCATGTCATCGTTCATGTTGCGTTGCCAACCTGGCGTAAAGCGACGCGCAGACGAGTGAGTCGCAATGACAGGAACCTGAGTAATTTCAAGGACGTCATAAAATGCTTTATCAGAAATATGAGACACATCGACCATCATGCCAATGCGATTCATTTCGACAACGAGCTCTTTACCAAATGGGCTCAAGCCACCCCAGGTAGCACGGATATCATAAGACGAATCGGAGATATGGTTGTCTTCGGAGTGCGCTAGTGTGACGTAACGGACGCCGCGATCATAAAAATGCTGAAGCTTTGCAAAACTTCCTTCTATCGGCGCACCGTTTTCCATACCCATAGGCAAGGACATTAAGCCTTGCTCGAACTGCGCCAGCAGTTCGTCAACGCTATGCGGAATGGCGAATTTTTCCGGCGCGCGGTAAACCATAGCTTCCATGAAATCAATTAAGTGGTTCGCAAGTGTATAGGCACCGTTATCTTCATAGCTTGAGGGAATATAAATCGCCATGAATGGTGCGTTTAGACCGCCAGCGACTGCGCGCTCATAATCGAAGTCACCGCGTTGAGTTGCCTTGGTGACATCTTCCCAATCATTGATTAAGCGCCACGGTACATCGATATGGGTGTCAATAATCAAAGACTCTTGCGCAATCCGCAATGCTCGTTCACTGGCGGTTACCTCAGTTGCGGTAACATTCGCACTCAAGCCAAGCATTGCGGCTGTAAATGTCGCTAATGACAAGCGGGTTACTTTTTTCATGGTGCTCACTTCCGTTCTTATATTGTTATTCGAAATTAGCTCCGAGATTAACAAAGAACGGATTAGGGTGCGAGCTCATCCGCCGCTTTTTCAACCTGTTTGTTAACAACTTCGTCGCTCTCGTCCTGCTCTACTTGGGCAATTGCAGCAAACTCAACGCGGTTCTGTTCTAATTGTGCGGCCACAATTGCTGGAACACTGTCGCGAAGTTGTTTTGAAAACACTGCGTTTTCTTGCATAACCATCACATGTAACAACGCAGCGAGGTCGCCTTCGTTATTCGCATAGACAGTGGGCATCGCGGCTGTTGCACTTGCCAAACTGACCACACTAGCAATCAATAAAGTTTTCATGATGTCTTTCCTTTCTCTCGTAATTGAAGCGGTTGTTGCCAACTACGTGCCTTTTTAGGCTGGCTGACAAGATTAATTCAAGACCCATGCCAAATTTCATAATGCGTTGAATTATAATGATTACTTGCTACTTTTAGCGATTAAAAAAAGGCTCTGTGTTAGAGCCTTTTGTCGATTTGCCTAAAGTTTAGCGAAATTTACCAAGTACCTTCATTGGCCATAGACTGCCACGGCTCTTGTGGCGGTTGTGCACCACCGGCTTGCAATAATTCAATCGAAATCCCATCTGGAGAGCGCACAAAAGCCATGCGACCATCGCGCGGCGGCCGATTAATAGTCACGCCCATCGCTTGCAAATGAGCGCACTTGGCATAAATATCCGCCACTGAAAAAGCAAGGTGGCCAAAATTACGGCCGCCTGAATATTCTTCTGGGTCCCAATTATAGGTCAGTTCAATTTCCGCCTCAGGGCTTTCTGGTGCATTCAGAAATACGAGCGTAAATCGCCCTTCTGGTACTTCTTTACGACGCACTTCCTGTAACCCTAATCCTTCACAATAAAATTTCAGTGACTCATCGAGGTCCTGTACGCGAACCATGGTATGTAGATATTTCATTCGGCTACTTCTCCTCATTAACTGCTGCCGCTTCACTTTTCTCAGCGTAATCGGCAAAACGCTCGGCTTCATTCTGAATAATCTTTTGTGCCTCAAGTAACGGCGCAACTGACTCTGCGCGTGGTCCCTGCTCGCTCAGCGTGCGGCGCCATTGCCGTGCCCCTGGGCAATTATGATAGAGACCAATCATGTGGCGAGCGACATGCCAAAAGCGGCCACCATCGGCAATATGCGCTTCAATGTAGCTAATCATCGCGTCAATCACCGCTTCTTTACTAGGCGAGCTCAGCTGTCCGGCAAACAGGCGGTCGACGTCCGCTAAAATCCACGGATTGGCGTAAGCCGCACGGCCAATCATGACACCATCAACGTGTTGCAGATGTTCCTCTGCTTCAGCGAGCGTATTCACACCGCCATTTAAGTGAATCTCTAGCTCTGGATAATCCTGCTTGGCTTGATAAACACGCGCATAATTCAACGGTGGTATTTCGCGGTTTTCTTTCGGACTCAGGCCACTTAGCCAAGCCTTCCTCGCATGTAGAATGACCCGTGGACACCCCACTTCAACCAACGGGTCTAACATCGCTTGTAGAAATTCATAACTGTCGTATTCGTCGATCCCCAGTCGCGTTTTCACTGTCACCGGAATACTTGGTGCTGCGTCTTGCATGGCTTTCACGCAGGTGGCAACCAATTCAGGTTCAGCCATTAAGCAAGCACCAAAACGGCCATTTTGTACTCGGTCCGACGGGCAGCCAACATTGAGATTAATTTCATCGTAACCACGCTCGGCCGCAAGCCGTGCGCACTTTGCCAATTCAATTGGATCGCTACCACCAAGTTGCAAAGCAACAGGGTGTTCACTCTCATGGTAGGCAAGAAAATCCTGTTTACCATGGATAATCGCGCCGGTAGTCACCATCTCTGTATACAGCAACGCGGTTTGGCTAATCTGCCGATGAAAATAGCGGCAATGGCGATCAGTCCAATCCAGCATGGGGGCCACAGAAATCATTTAATACTCCTCAAAAGTGCTACAGTCGCTTCGAGTGTCTATTTTACGTGATTCAAAAGCTTGTTTACAGTTTCACTTTGAAGCACACTAGTTAAAGGCTAAAAAGTTAGTGCCTGAGCCAACAAGAATTGAGGTTTGAAGAAGCAATGATGCAAGCTGAAACGACTGAGCATTTAATCAAACGTGCTGAACTGATGTGCCAACGTCGGGGTGTCCGCATGACGCCCACGCGGCGCGAAGTTTTTGCCATTCTGACCAAGCAAGACGGGGCGATTGGAGCCTACGATTTATTAGAGCTCTTGAAAGCTGAAGTACCGAATGCAAAGCCGCCGACCATTTATCGTGCGCTTGAGTTTCTACAAACGCAAGGTTTTGTGCACAAAGTCTCATCGGCGAACAGCTATGTTTTATGCTCGCATTTCGAAAAACATCACCCTGTGCAAATGCTTATTTGTTCACTCTGCGGGAATGTGCAAGAAATTCACTCGAGTGGCATTCACCAAGAGTTTATTGCCCAAGCAGAAAAACAAGGTTTTCAAGTTCAACATCAAATGGTTGAAGCCGTAGGTATTTGCGAGCAGTGCAACCACAGCTAAGTAAGCACTAGCTCGCACCTGCGAGTATGAGCACCTAAGCGTTAGCGCTCACACCTAAGCGTTAGCGCTCACACCTAAGCGTTAGCGCTCACAATAATCCAATTGAACGCGTCGAGCGACGTTGCACAGCAATTCATACGGAATAGTTCCGACGGCTTCGGCAACTTTTTCCACCGCTAATCCAGCGCCCCATAACTCCGCCGTATCCCCAAGCTTGACGCTCAATTTTTGACCTAAGTTCACGGTCACCATGTCCATAGCCACACGACCAATTAACGGATAAATCACACCGTTAATTAATACCGGGGTACCGGTTGGCGCATGGCGCGGATAACCGTCGCCGTAACCAATTGCGACAATACCAATGTGAGTGTCTTCAGTCGCAGTCCACTGACCACCATAGCCAACCGACTCACCCGCTTTAATTTTGCGAATCGAAATAATACTCGCTCGTAAATTCATCACGGGTTTCAAATCATGATCGCCGCCCACCTGACCAGCAAATGGACTCACGCCATACAGCGCTAAGCCGGGTCGTACCCAATCGTATTGAGGCACTATTTGAGCCAACAATGCCGCGCTATTGGCGAACGAGGTCGCGCTTGGCGGTAATTGCGCTAATACATCAGCATAGACCTGGATTTGCTTTTTATTCTGTGGATGTTCCGGTTCGTCGGCACATGCGAAGTGGCTAATAATCACGGGATGGTCATGCACTTGCGGCAAATCAACGAGTTGTTGGTACGCACTCAGCATTTGGTCCGGCTCCAAGCCAAGCCGGTGCATGCCAGTATCTACTTTTAACCAGATTTTAAGCGGGTCACCGAGGTTCTCAACTTGGCTTAATTCTTTCATTTGCCGCAAATTGTGAATGACCGGCTGAATATTGCTGGCGGTTAAAATTGGAATTTGTGAGGCGTCGAAAAAGCCTTCAAGCAGCACAATTGGACGAGTGATACCCGCGTTACGAAGTTGCAATGCCTCATCAACGCGAGCGACACCAATCGCATCGATATCACTCAATGCTTGTGCTATCCGTTGCAGGCCATGACCATAAGCATTCGCTTTTAAAATGGCTAATATGCGTTTACCACCCGCTAACTTGCGGATGACTTTTAGATTGTGTTGCAAGGCTGCTAAGTCA
The DNA here is from genome assembly GCF_003987315.1 of Aliidiomarina haloalkalitolerans. Classification (GTDB taxonomy): domain Bacteria; phylum Pseudomonadota; class Gammaproteobacteria; order Enterobacterales; family Alteromonadaceae; genus Aliidiomarina; species Aliidiomarina haloalkalitolerans. Next base: position 12,137 of record NZ_PIPI01000011.1, on the reverse strand, counting down.
ATTGCAGCCCATGCCGGACGCATGAGATCAGCCATTCTTGTTACCCGTGTATGTTACGTCTTAATCGTTCTAATACTCATCGTCAATATCGGCGCCGGTGTAGTTATCGAAGCGCGAGTATTGACCGTGGAACATCAATTTAATCCGACCAATGGGTCCGTTCCGCTGTTTACCAAGAATAATCTCAGCTAGACCTTTATCGGACGAGTCAGGGTGATAAACCTCATCGCGATAAATAAACATAATCACGTCGGCATCCTGCTCAATCGAGCCGGACTCCCTTAAATCTGAGTTTACTGGACGCTTGTCAGAGCGCTGCTCAAGTGAGCGGTTCAGCTGCGAAAGCGCAACCACCGGGCACTTCAGTTCTTTCGCCAAAGCTTTTAGTGAACGTGAAATTTCAGCAATTTCTAGAGTTCGGTTCTCGGCCATACCCGGCACTGTCATTAACTGCAGGTAATCGACCATGATCATGCTGACGCCGCCGTGTTCACGCGCTATGCGACGTGCGCGAGAGCGAACTTCAGTCGGGGTTAGTCCAGAACTATCGTCAATATATAGTTTGCCCCGTTCTTTTAACACCGTCATCGCTGAGGTGAGTCGATGCCAGTCAGCGTCATCGAGTTGACCGGTTCGAACTTTTGTTTGATCAACTCGACTGAGAGACGCCAGCATTCGCATCATAATCTGCTCGGATGGCATCTCCAGACTAAAGACAACAACGGGCTTCTCTTCGTTCAGTGCCGCATGTTCAACCAGGTTCATCGCAAAGGTCGTTTTACCCATCGAAGGACGGGCCGCAACGATAATTAAATCAGACGGTTGTAAACCCGCGGTCTTTTTATCTAAGTCGGCAAAGCCAGACGACACCCCCGTCACACCACTTAAATTGGCATGACGGCTTAAATACTCAATACGGTCGAGGGTTCTGTCGAGAATATTCACTAGCCCCTGTGGGCCTTCTTCGCCTGTGTTACGTTTCTCAGCAATTTGAAACACCTGTGATTCGGCAAAATCTAACAGGTCACGGCTGCTACGACCTTGCGTGTCATACCCTGCTTCGGCAATTTGATTGGCTACACCGATCATTTCACGAATGAGTGCGCGCTCGCGAACAATATCGGCATAGGCAAGAATATTGGCTGAACTCGGCGTGTTCTTCTGAATCTCCATCAGATACGCCGCACCACCGACCCGATCCAGCTCGTTAATAAGCTCTAAGCGCTCAGTTAACGTGACTAAGTCAATCGGCTTAGACTCTTCGCTTAAGCGCGCCATAGCAGCGAAAATCAGGCGATGTGAATGTAAGTAGAAATCGTCAGTAATCACCCGCTCAGCGACGTTATCCCATTGCTCATTATCGAGCATGAGACCACCAAGCACCGATTGTTCGGCGTCAATAGAGTGCGGAGGTGTTTTTAAGGCTGCTAGCTTTGCGTCTGTACTTTTATTCTTATCGTTAGCCACGAGGATCCATTTTCGCTATCAGTGAAATCAGAGGTTGATAATACACAGGAGATAAAAAAAAAGCAGCACCGAGGTGCTGCTTTTCGTGTAATAGACGTGTAAGTCCGGAATTACTCTGCTTCTACTTTCAGAGTGATTGCCGCTAAAACGTCAGCGTGTAGTTGCAGTTCGATTTCGAATTCGCCAACTTCACGGATAGTGCCGTGAGGCATCAAAATTTCGCTCTTCTGCACTTCAACGCCTGCAGCAGAAACTGCATCAGCGATGTCGCGAGTACCAATTGAACCGAACAATTTGCCTTCGTCACCCGCTTTAGAAGCGATAACGATAGCGTCCAGTGCATTGATTTTCTCAGCGCGCTCTTCAGCAGCTTTCAGGTCAGTCGCTAATTTAGCTTCTAACTCTGCACGACGCTGTTCAAACATTTCAACGTTTGATTTAGTCGCTGGAACTGCTTTGCCCGATGGGAACAAGAAGTTACGTGCGTAACCTGACTTTACGGTAACCTGGTCGCCCAGACCGCCCAAATTTGCAACTTTATCTAGAAGGATAATATTCATTGTTAAAGTCTCCCTTACTTGTGGCCATCAGTGTATGGCAGCAAGCTCAGGTAACGGGCACGCTTAATTGCGCGAGCCAGCTGACGCTGATACTTAGCTGAAGTACCGGTAATACGGCTTGGAACGATCTTACCAGTTTCAGTGATATAATTTTTCAGCGTAGCGATATCTTTGTAATCGATTTCTTTTACGCCTTCTGCCTTAAAGCGGCAGAACTTACGACGACGGAAAAAACGAGCCATGGTGTTCTCCTATTAAACCTGTTTTATGTTCTGAGCGTGAAGGACAAGTCGGGCGATGCCATTTGCGTTTTCGTGTCGCTGAATGAAACCGCTTGCTTCTATTTCACTTCCCAGAATTAATTTCGTTGACCAGAAATCTGCCCCATCTCCACTCACTACCGCTTGAATGCGTGCATAACACTGTCGTGTTAACCCTGCTTCTTGCTGCATTGAGCGATGCTCAATTAACAAGGACAAGTGCGCAATTCCTGCTGGGCTGCGAGTTAATCGCGGTTCTTTAACTAAAATCCCGCGAATAATAAGTTGGTTAATGGCGGACTCCTGAGCTGTAGCCGACATCACTCAGCAGATTCAGTCTCAGCTTTCGCTTCACGGCGATCTTCTCTTTCCTTTGGCTTAGCAAAAGGTGAAGGTTCGCTGATCGCTTCGTCTTTACGCATAACCAGGCTGCGTAGTACCGCATCGTTGTAACGGAAGTTGGTTTCCAACTCATCAATTACTTCTGAACTTGCTTCAACATTCATCAGAATGTAGTGAGCTTTGTGCAGCTTGTTAATTGGGTAAGCCAACTGGCGACGACCCCAGTCTTCCAAACGGTTGATAGTACCACCCGCTTGAGTCACAGTTTCGCTATAACGCTCAACCATGCCTGGAACCTGCTCGCTCTGGTCTGGATGGACCATGAATACGATTTCATAATGACGCATTTATTGCTCCTTATGGATTAAAGCCTGAGTACAGCTCAGCCCGGCTGACATGGAGGCAAGGAACTTGAACTATAGATTAGTGGGCTGATCAAGCCGGAGAATTGTACGCAAGTTAAACAACGAGCGCAAGTAAAAGTGGCCGCTAATACTGGAATAAATACAGAGGAAATGCGGATATGAGGCACTCAGTCGGATGGTTAACTGAGTGCCTATTCGTATTTATGAGCTTTGTTTTTGAATCTCGTCATTAACCAAGCGAAAAAACTGGGGTACTAAACTCGCCCAGACCGCACTCGGCCCTTCAACGACGATCAAACGTTCACCAATACGACCACGCAAGACCAAGTGCTCTGAATTAGGTAACAACAGCTCAACTTGTAAAACGTGGCTTGCCGCCTCTTGTGAAGCAACCAAGCGATATTCGTGATGAGTTTGCAGCCGATAGTTCAAGTCTTCAGCGGCGTTCAGTAACAACCGATGACCGGCGTCATAGTCCCACTCAACCCATACTTGCGGTCTTTGTGGGCTCGCGTCTTGATCTGGGGTGCTAAAAAACGCACCTAGCGCGAGCACCAAAATGACCAGAGTGACACCAATGACTGGCAGTAGACGTTGGAACATTGCTAACCCTTGCCGTGCTGACGCTGCCGCGCAACTTCAAATAGACATACCCCAGCGGCGACCGAAACATTCAAACTGCTGACTGTGCCTGCTAATGGAATAGCCACTAGGTCATCACATAATTCACGGGTCAGACGCCGCATACCGGTTCCTTCAGCCCCCATGACGAGCGCTGTTGGACCAACAAATTTGTTCTCATACAATGAGCTTGTGGCTTCACCTGCAGTACCAGTGACCCAAACACCTTCGTCTTTTAGTATCCTAATCGCGCGTGCCAAGTTCGTGGCAACCACAAGTGGTACAACTTCAGCGGCACCACTGGCAACTTTGCGGGCTACGCTGGTTAAACCAGCGGCTTTGTCTTTAGGCACCACAACCGCTGTCGCACCTGCAGCGTCAGCTGTGCGCAAGCAAGCCCCTAAGTTATGCGGATCCGTCACTTGATCTAGCACTAAAAATAATGCCTTCTGACCAGCCTTCTCAACTAATTCAGGCAAATCGTTCTCTTGCCAAGCGCGTCCCGGCGTGACAATTAAATAAACGCCTTGATGGTTGCCTTCACCGGCTCGTTCATCGAGTGTTTTCCGTTGACTAAATTGCGGTCGCACCCCGGCAGCACGAGCTGCTTTGATAATCGCTTGCACCGCTGGGTCGTCCCGGTCTTTCTGGACAAATAATTCGACAGCGCGCTCCGGTGCGTGCTCTAAAATGGCACTCACCGAGTGAATGCCGTATACCGCTTCATTTTTACTCATGAACTGTGTCTCAACTGCTGTCTCAAATTGTGGCTCTAAGGCTGTTTCAACGATTGTCTTAGTGACTCGCGCAACTACCGTTTTTTGTTCTTTGGCGCGCGTTTTTTCGCACCCGCTGGGCCTGCTTTTTTGGCCTTTTTAGCTTTTGCAGCTTTGCTTCCTGCGGATTTCTTTTTCCCCGCTTTTTCTGCTGCCTTTGGCTTGTAGCCGCTTTTACTTCGCTGCGTTTTTTTCTCCTGCCGGCGCCGTGGCGCTATTGCATTCGACGTTTGTTCTACCGATAACAATTCAAAATCAATTTTACGCTCGTCGAGATTCACAGCAGCGACCTTCACTCGCGCTTTGTCGCCTAAACGATAAACGTTGCCCGAACTTTCGCCGATCAACAAGTGGCGCTCTGCATCGTAATGGAAGTATTCGCTAGTTAAATTCGAGATATGCACGAGACCGTCGATCATGTAGTCATTTAAGCGCACAAATAACCCAAAATTAGTCACCGCAGAAATCACACCATCGAATTCGTCGCCGACATGGTCTTGCATGAACTCACACTTCAACCACTCATCGACTTGGCGCGTTGCATCATCGGCGCGGCGCTCGGTTTGCGAGCAATGAGGGCCAAGCTCAACCAGTTGATTTTCGTCGTAACTATGCGCCCCCTCTAATCCCGCAAATTCTGGGAACTGCTTGGCGAGAATTCGTTTAATCTCACGATGCAAAACCAAATCCGGATAACGGCGAATGGGCGAAGTAAAATGTGCATACGCTTCGAGCGCCAAACCAAAGTGACCTCGGTTCTCATGGCAATAGATCGCCTGTTGCAGCGAGCGTAACAACATGGTTTGAATCAACTCGCGGTCAGGCCGTTCAGCAACCTGCGCCAGCACTTCACCAAAGTCTGCCGGGTGTGGCTCGTCTCGCAGTGGCATGGTCAAACCAAGCTCACCAAGAACTAGTCGAAATGCAAATAACCGTTCTTCATCGGGTAAGTCATGCACTCGGAACAAGGCGCCGCCGTTGTGCTTCTCAACAAATCGAGCAGCAGCGTCGTTTGCCATGATCATACATTCTTCAATGAGCATGTGCGCGTGATTGCGGTGAATGGGCACAATATGTTCAATTTTGCGTTGCGCATTAAATATAAAGCGCGTTTCAACCGTATCAAAATCGATTGCACCGCGTTGCTCTCGACTTTTGCGCAGAACTTTATATAAATCGTGAAGGGTCTCTAAGTGTGGAACGACATGGTCGTACTGCTGACGCAATTTAGCATCGCCATCGAGTATCGCTGCAACTTTATTGTAAGTTAAGCGCGCGTGTGAATTCATCACAGCAGGGTAGAATTTGAAGGTATTCAGTTTCCCGCGTTCGCCAATAGTCATTTCCGCCACCATACAAAGGCGATCCACTTGCGGATTCAACGAACACAAACCATTCGATAAAGCTTCCGGCAGCATAGGTACGACGTGGTTGGGGAAATAGACCGAGTTACCGCGATTCAAGCCTTCCCGATCAAGGGCGCTGCCGACGCGCACATAGTGGCTGACATCAGCAATAGCAACCCATAATCGGAATCCTTTACCTTCCGGTTCAGCATACACCGCGTCATCAAAGTCACGGGCATCTTCACCGTCAATCGTCAGTAGTGGCAGTTTACGTAAATCGACTCGTCCCTGCTTGTCATTCTCAGCAACTTCGGCTGGAATCTTCTTCGTTTCAGCAATCAGGGCGTCTGGCCATTGATTCGGAATATTGTGTTCACGAATGGCAATTTCAATTTCCATGCCCGGTGCCATGTGGTCACCGAGCACTTCTTTAATCCGTGCCACCGGCGAACTACGTCGACTTGGGCGCGAAACAATTTCTGCCACCACGATTTGGCCATGGCGGGCACCATTCACCAATTCCGGCGGAATAATGAGGTCTTGTGCTAAGCGCGTGTCGTCGGGTACCACCAACGATACACCTTGTTCGACAAAATAACGGCCGACAATTTCCCGCGGCTCTTCTGCAATCGTACGGACAATTCGCCCTTCACGACGACCACGGGAGTCGCTCGACCCCGCTTTGACCAACACCCGGTCACCGTGCATAACCATTTGCATCTGATGAAACGGCAGAAATAGATCCTGACCACCCTCGTCTAACTGGACAAAACCAAAGCCGTCCCGATGACCGATAACTGTTCCTTTCTTCAGGTCCATGCGCTCTGGAATTCCGTAGGAATCATTCCGGGTATAAACCAATTGACCGTCTCGTTCCATGGCGCGCAGGCGGCGTTTTACGCCAATATGCTCACGCTCATCACGTAACTTAAAGTGACTTAAAATGTCGCTAAAGGCGACCGGCTTTAACGCCGCTTTAATGACCTCGAGCATGGCCTCACGCGATGGAATTTCCACATCATATTGTGGTTGCTCAGAGGTGTTTTTTTCGTTCATTTTAGTAATAATTTTTCTCTTCTTTTAATTAATAGGCCTTCAGGCCTTGATTACATCGTTCTGGTCACGCTGTCTTACCTTATAAAAATGACAGGCGTGTGATGATTCGGTTTTCACTTTATTTTCAGTGACTCATACGGCTCAGTATAACATTGAGTGACAAGTATAGATAACATCCATATTTCTGAAACCCGCCTATTTTTGCCGCACATTGGTTTTCAATGCATGCACTAGTTGTCGAATTTGTATACAAGGCGTATCTTGAGCAATTGTAACTCATACCTAACAAACAACTAGGAGCAATGTCATGTTTCGTTTAACTGCGGTAGCCCTTGCGCTCACCTTGACAGCGACCGCCGCTTTAACCGGTTGCAGTGAAGCGCCAAGCCCAAGCTCACCGACCACACAGGCAACCCAACAAACGAGTGAAAGTCAGGCTCTAACCGTCAGCGAACGTGTCAATCTTTGGTTTGACGAACGCTTTGAAGAACGCCTGCAAAAAAGTCCTATGCAACTCACAATGCTAGGTCGCAAAGACGCCTATGATCAACTCGACGATTTCAGCCTCGCAGCGCAACGCGACATGGTGCGTTGGCTACAACAAACAGCTCAAGAGCTTGAAGCTAATTTCCCCAACGAGCAGCTCGATAGTGAAGCACAAACCTCGTATGACTTATGGATGTATCAAGTTGATCGTGACATACGTGCTTTTGAATTCCAGCACATGAGCTATGTCTTTCATCAAATGTCGAGCGTTCACTCGTATTTACCGCAATTTTTAATTTCATTTCACCGTGTCGACGACTACGCCGACATGCAAGCCTACATCGCACGACTCGAACACCTCGGTCAGGCTATTGAGTCGTTGCTTAACCAAGCTCAAAACCGAGCTGATCGTGGCATTCGTGTCCCAGACTTTGGCTACCAAGGTGCATTGCGGCAAGCACGTGCACTTGTGACCGGGCAACCGTTTACGGAAGACTCAGATCCCGCCCCTTTATTTGCCGATGCGAGCGAGAAAATTGCACAATTGCTGACAAACGATCTGATTAATGCAGAGCAAGCGGAGCAACTCACAAATGCCATGCAGCAAGCACTCACGAACCATGTTGGCCCTGCGTACAACAACTTAATCGCATGGCTAGAAGCTGACCAAGTGAATGCCGACAGCAATCCGACTGGGGTAAGCAAATATCAAGGCGGCGCCGAATACTACCAATTTATGTTGTGGTATCACACGACAACGGACTTAACGGCCGAGCAAATTCACCAAATCGGTCTCGATGAAGTTGCTCGTATTCAAGCCGAAATGGTAGACATCAAAAACCGCGTCAATTTCGATGGTGATTTACAAGATTTCTTCGAATTTATTCGTACCGACGAACAGTTCTTTTATCCCAACACGGATGAAGGACGGCAGGCCTATCTCGACGACTCTAAGGCATATTTAGATGCGATTGCAGACGAGCTACCAAATTATTTCGGTATTCTCCCCAAAGCTGACCTTGTGGTTCGCCGGGTCGAAGCGTTTCGTGAAGAAGATGGCGCTGCACAACACTATTTCCCAGGTACACCTGATGGCTCACGGCCCGGTATTTATTACGCTCATTTATCCGATATGAGTTCCATGCCGAAAGTCGACATGGAGTCCGTTGCCTATCATGAGGGTAATCCTGGCCATCACATGCAGATTTCAATTGCCCAAGAACTCACCGGTATTCCGCAATTTAGAACGCTTGATCGTCACACCGTCTATGTTGAAGGCTGGGCATTATATTCTGAGCTCCTCGCCAAAGAAATGGGTGGCTATCGCGATGATTACTCTGACTTCGGTCGTTTAACGGCAGAAATTTGGCGAGCTGCGCGTTTAGTTGTCGATACGGGTATGCATGCACTCGGTTGGACAGAAGAACAAGCGGTTGATTACTTCTTAGTCAACACGCCGATTACCGAAGGTTCCGTGCGCTCCGAAATTCAACGCTATTTAGTTTGGCCAGGGCAAGCAACTGCATACAAAATCGGGATGATGCGCATTCAAGAGCTACGTGCCGAGGCAGAGCAAACACTTGGTGAACAATTTGATATTCGCGGATTCCACGACACAGTGCTCGGCGGTGGCTCATTGCCATTACCAATTCTCGAACGTCGGGTTCGTCAGTGGATTGCTCAATTACAAGAAACGAACTAAGACTAGCTAGTGCCAAGGGACAGACTCAAACCGTCGCAGGAGATTAGCCCGGCGGATTTTGAATTTGTCCCTTTGCTAATTCAAACGTTGGTAATGAGTGTGCGTAAGCAAGCATGTTGGCGGGAATAACTAGATCTTCGAGCAACTGCCCTTCTGCTTCCTCGCGGCTTTGCCATTAAGGCCATACCCACAAAAGGCGCAAAACTACCAAAGGCCTTATTCAATCGCTTAAACAAATACCCGCTCGGATCCGTATAACTCAGCGGATTGTTCAGCACATAGCTGTAGCGGTTGTAATTCTGCAGGTTCGCGCCCGCCTGAATAAACGGGTCCGCCTGCATAAAGCGCCCCAGCACCGGGTTGTAGGTGCGCCCACCCATGTGAATCAGGTTCAGGTCGTTTACCATGGTGTGGCCGGTGTAACCACGCATCTTCCCTAACCGCAGTCCGAACACAAACTGGTTGTGGCTCCACAAGGTCGCTTGTTTACCCCATGGGTCATAGGCTATCTGTTGCTTCAGAACATTGCCAAGGACTGCATTTCCGGTAATCACCACCGTCGAGCCCTGCGCATCTTTATGCAGATGCGTTACTTGCTCCGTGGTACCACTCCCATGCTCAGTATGGGTGATGACCGTGCCTCCCACCATAAACCGGTGCTCGATATCGCCGTTTTCTTGTACCGACCGTTCGTAATCACCGAACAACCAGCGCGTTTGGGTGCCCGTAGGGCGAATATCCTACTGGTAAACAAGCTCTCGCTTTGGGCCATACCGGAACAGCGTTCTAAAGTCGGCGGCACGTCGAACTTCAATCGGCTTATCAAATGTGGTGTATGTAAAAGTGCATCTGTTAGTGCTATCTTGGGAGCGGGTTTCTCCGAAATAGGTGATACAGGCTTTGGTGTTGCAACTAGCACTACTGCAAATATCGGAGCTTTTCTAGGGGCCCAAGGAAATATTACTGCAGGCACAAATGGGCTGTCGACGAGCGGCGGCGGTGGATTTATTACAGGAGGCTCAGTCACCACTACGATTGGAGCCACAGCAAATACAAAGTTTATTATGCCTATATGCAGGGAAAATACTGAGTGTAACTGAGGTAGATATGAGATTATTCGTTGAGCTAGCTGGTTGGATTAGTGCGTTATCATTTGTTGTTTTTGTGGTAACAGTAGTATTGGCGTTCATTCGTCGACAAGTATTAAAGAAAAAGATAAAGGAATATGGGCTTCCGCAATTTGAAAAGCGCTTTGTTCCCTCTATGAGTGAACTCAATAGCGAAAATGCTATGAATGAAGTTCGATTTTTCATTTTTGGGAAATGGGATGGTATTGAGGATAGTACATTGCGTCATCAGTTAGCGCATCATCGCTGGCTTGAGTTTGCCTATATCTGCGCATATCTATCGACCATCGTGTTTTTTATTATTTATTTATACGCAAACGGATTGCTTGCTAACTAGGTGATTTATGCTTGAATTTCTCACGGATTTTTTTGCCTTGTCTTTTTTTGTGACATTCTTCCGATTTTTTATATGGAATACGGTGTTATTTGATAGAAGAAAAAAAATCATGAAAAAGCTAGCTTCCATTGACTATGAATACTATTCAGACCATCTCCCCGATAGGTTTCTATTCTTGTCCTGGCAGGCAGGTCGCAGGATGGCGAGGTTTTTTCGAATGAATACGTGGCCAGGAAACATCCCTAAGGATATCCAAAAAGATCTACAGGAAAATCGGAAATTCGAGTATGTGGGCTTAGTTTTTAATTGGGGGCCGCCCATTTTTTATATCTTAACACTTATTTTTATGAGTATCCCCCGCACGCCCCCTCTGGCAGGATAGATAATTGGACTCCCCACACCTAAATAGATACCTCAACATCAATCGTTAGTTTCGAGTGAACATTCTCATGCAGCCAATTAGCAGCGTCGTCACTACTCTTAAAGCGACGTGACTGCGCAACTTTGTCCTTTAGCTCTCTGAATTGCGGCTCAAAAGCTTCTCTCTGCTCGTCGGTTAGTGATATCGAACCACTCGAACGACGATACTGACTGCGGTTTCCTCCTTCACTCAGTATCTGCGCAAACGCCCCTGAGGTTGCCCCATTCGCAGACTTACCACCCGTAGAATACTCCTTGCTCACGCTACTGATCTTCAGGCCAATCGCATCCGACTCGTCCACCCAGTACTGGGTCTATATTATCAATGATGACCGGAGAGGTTTGAGCTATCGTGCCAAAAATCGTAACATACCTATCTTGGCAGGCCTCCAATACTTCCGCCGACAGTCCTTTAAGTTGCACGCTGTGGCTAAGCCTTTGAATCTCTGCGTCATCTTTATATAGCCACAAGCGACCGTCCTTTGTCAGATATCCATGAAGTGCTCCCGACTGCCCCACTTCTCCACTTTCTGTGAATAGAATTGCGAAATCATTTGACCACGTGGGTGCATCCTGGTCAGAGCAGCCAATCACGAACGTCATAAATATCACGATAAGCGATAATCTTTTTTTAAGTTTCATGCTGTAAAAGTCCTCTTACGTACCGTCATAGAATAAAATACAAGGAATCAGGTCGACACTCCCATCACCCTCTCGGACAACCATGTTTACTTCGGTAACATCGACTAAATATACAACCACTCTGCCCGAAGTCCCTGTCTCTACGGTAACGATGAGACCTTCGAGCTCAACGTAGTTGCCATCGCAAACAGCAAGCTCGTAGCTTTGCGCTCGTTTAACGTTATAAACAACCATTGACCTAAATAAGAAACGGTTCGCCATATCGTCCTCATATGGATATAGAGACGAAATAATCCCATATTCGTAAAACCCTATCGTTTTCACTCTCTTCTTGTGATAACGCTCTGGGTACAGAAGCAGTTTGTAAATCGACACTTGGTCTGCCTCCTTGTCCGATTCCGTATCACTCTTAGAACAACTCGATGCAACGAACACCAAAAAAACTGAAATTATTAGCATCTGCGTAGATCTGTTGAAAAATGACTTATCTCGCATATTGGTTTGTAAGCGTAACGCCAACCACACCTATTCAGCCATAGTCTGAAGCCATAGGCTATCACCAATTTTAATTAACAAGGTGGTGGCATCATGAGTCAAACACATCGAACCCGCGAGCAATGGCTAGAGCTG
>NZ_PIPI01000010.1 GCF_003987315.1 Aliidiomarina haloalkalitolerans | reverse complement strand
GCAGATGGGGTACTTTAAACTACCAGAACGCCGTGAGGATAGATGTTACCCGAGGTGGGTGAAGCCGAAAACAAGGAAATACCCCCTTAAAAGAAAAAATGCCAGTCAGCTTAACTGACTGGCATTAGCCTCTTGCGAGGCCCTTTTTGATCGTGCTTACTGTGTTACAGGTTAAACAGTTACTTATTTTTTCAGTGCTTCCGGCAACAGTGGACGCATTTGCGAAACCATCGCTTGCAGAACTTTCGGCGCACCAGCAACAATGTTGCCTGATTTTGAATAGTTCATACCACCGGCAAAATCCGTTACTACACCACCAGCTTCGCGAACTAAAAGTTCACCGGCAGCGGTGTCCCAAATCTTCAAGCCCGCTTCCCAAAATCCGTCGTAACGTCCAGCAGCGACGTAAGCGAGGTCCAGTGCAGCAGCACCAGAACGACGCACGTCAGCGGCTTGCTCAAAAAATTTGTTAAATACTTTCTGATAGTCAGGCAGTAAATGCTTCATGCGGAATGGAAAACCAGTTGCCAATAAAGCTCCGTCCAAGTCTTTGCCACCGCCAACGCGGATTCTATAGCCATTTAGTTGAGCGCCAGCCCCACGGCTTGCGGTGAACATTTCTTCACGCACTGGATCGTAGACAACCGCATGCTGCACTGTGCCTTTATGGGCAAGTGCGATAGAAATACAAAAATGAGGAATGCCACGCATAAAATTGGTGGTGCCATCGATAGGATCGATAATCCACTGGTAATCCCCTTGCGCACCACTTTCGCCAGACTCTTCGGCAAGAATCTGATGATCCGGATAGGACTTAAGAATGGTGCTGATAATCACTTGCTCGCAAGCTTTATCAACGTTAGTGACGTAGTCATGTAAGCCTTTGCTTTGAACATCAAGGTGTTGAGGTTCGCTAAAGCTTTTGACCGCCATACGGCCGGCTGCACGCGCAGCACGCACCGCAATATTTAACATTGCATGCATGGGAATTTCCTGTATTGGCAAAGAACGGATTAAAAAATCGCCGGCATTATAGGCAGGTTACCTGCTAATTGCAATGATCAAGGTTAATGCATGCGGGCAGGGCTTGTGCTAAAATTCGCCGGCTTTTTTTACCGGTAGAGGAATCACCCATGTTGGAGAACATCCGCATTGTCTTAGTTGGCACGACAGACCAGCGCAATATTGGCTCGGCAGCACGGGCAATGAAAACCATGGGTTTAAGTCGACTTGTGTTGGTTGAACCGAAAGAACCGCCACAAGGTGCAGCTCAAGCATTGGCAGCAGGCGCCACGGACATCCTTGCCAATACGCAAACGGTCGGTTCTTTAGCCGAAGCATTAACGGGCTGTTCATTGGTGTTAGCCACGAGCGCACGCAACCGTACACTGGACTGGCCGCAACTCGACCCACGTCAAGCTGGTGAAAAGATCGTCCGTGAAGGCTTTGCGAATACAGAAAACCCCGCCCAAATCGCGATTGTGTTTGGTCGTGAAGCGAACGGCTTAACCAACGAAGAGCTACAGCAGAGCAACGTCCATATTCATATTCCGGCAAACCCGGACTATAGCTCATTGAATCTTGCCATGGCCGTGCAAACTGTCTGCTACGAAGTGCGTATGGCATGGTTGGCGGCACAGCAAGAGCCGCCAACAGCAGAAGCTGAGTATCCGCTGCACCAGGACCTAGAAAGCTTCTACGTCCACCTCGAGCAAGTATTAACCAAGTCTGGGTTTATTGTTCGCCAGCACCCGGGCTTAGTCATGACTAAACTACGGCGTATGTTTACCCGCACTCGCCCAGAAGCGAATGAGTTAAACATTCTGCGCGGAATTTTGGCGTCGGTGGAGAAGTTTATACCCACCGAGGACAACAGTAAAAACAAGGGTTAGACCGCTGCCAATAAGAGATGTAATCCCTACTAATTTAGTCAGGTAAATACTTGATTAAAATAGTCGGGAATGGTACGATCTTGAGCAGATTTAGGCAGAGGTAAACCACTATGCGATTAACATCCAAAGGACGCTACGCAGTCACAGCAATGCTCGACGTTGCTTTGCACCGCGACCAAGGACCGGTACCGCTGGCTGATATTTCTGAGCGTCAGGGAATTTCACTGTCGTATCTCGAGCAATTGTTTGCTCGACTACGCCGCAGTGGACTCGTCACCAGCGTGCGTGGACCGGGTGGTGGTTATCAACTCGGCCTAGCGGCCACAGAAATTTCAATTGCCGCTGTGATTCATGCAGTGGATGAAAGCATTGACGCAACACGTTGCCAAGGTAAGTCAGACTGCCACGGTGGTACTCGTTGTTTAACCCATTCTTTATGGTCTGGGCTGAGTGACCGCATTGACGATTTTTTATCGTCGATTACCTTAGGTGAACTGGTTGATGATCATGACGTGCAGCGGGTTGCGAAAGGCCAGCAAGCACGGCGTGGCGAAAAAATTGAATTAAACTTGCAGTTTTAGGCTGACTGTTTTGGTCGGTAAACCGCGAGATTCCTATCTGGTATCCAGCGTCGGTCGCCCCCAGAGCCCGAACAGCTGAAAGAGGAGTAGCTTGATGAAATTACCAATTTATCTGGACTATGCGGCAACCACACCTGTGGATCCGCGAGTAGCAGAAAAAATGATGCAATACCTGACAATGGACGGCATTTTCGGCAATCCAGCGTCGCGTTCGCATCGTTTCGGCTGGCAAGCAGAAGAAGCAGTTGACGAAGCTCGTCAGCATATTGCTGACCTGATCAACGCCGACTCACGGGAAATCGTATTTACTTCTGGTGCGACCGAGTCAAGCAACCTTGCGATTAAAGGTGCGGCTGAGTTTTATCAGCGCAAAGGCAAGCACGTGATTACCGTGAAAACCGAGCACAAAGCGACCTTAGATACCTGTCGTGAACTGGAGCGTCGTGGTTGGGAAGTGACCTACCTGGACGTCCAAGAAAACGGTTTATTGGACTTGAACAAGTTAAAAGACGCCATTCGTGAAGACACCACTGTGATTAGTGTGATGCACGTCAATAACGAAATCGGTGTGATTCAAGACATTAAAGCGATTGCGAAACTGTGTCGTGAAAACAAAATTATTTTCCACGTTGATGCTGCTCAAAGTGCAGGCAAAATCCTCGTGGACGTGCAAGACCTTGATATCGACTTAATGTCGCTTTCTGGTCATAAAATGTACGGCCCGAAAGGTATTGGTGCGCTGTATGTGCGCCGTAAGCCACGGACTCGCTTAGTTGCACAAATGCACGGCGGTGGTCACGAGCGCGGTATGCGTTCAGGTACCCTAGCAACGCACCAAATCGTCGGTATGGGTGAGGCAGCGCGTATAGCGAAACTTGAATTAACAGCCGAAGCCGAGCGTATCCGTCACTTGCGTGACCGTTTGTGGAACGGCGTGAAAGACATTGAAGAAACCTATATTAACGGCGATCCAGAAAATGGTGTGCCGGGTATTTTCAACATTAGCTTTAACTTTGTTGAAGGTGAGTCGCTGATTATGGCGCTGAAAGACTTAGCCGTTTCTTCAGGTTCAGCGTGTACTTCTGCAAGTTTAGAACCGTCTTATGTATTGCGTGCCCTTGGCCGCAATGACGAACTGGCACATAGCTCAATTCGTTTCAGCATTGGCCGTTTTACGACAGAAGAAGAAATCGACTACGCGATTGAATTAATTAACAACTCAATTGGCCGTTTACGCGAAATGTCACCGTTGTGGGAAATGTTCAAAGACGGTGTCGACTTAAACAGCGTCGAGTGGGTTGCACACTAAGCAACCGCAAGCCCAAGTAGAGCTTGGGCGACAACCGAATTAGTTTGCAGGGCTGGAGGTAAATTCCCATGGCATACAGCGAAAAAGTTATCGACCATTATGAAAATCCACGTAACGTGGGCGCATTCGACAAGAATGACCCAAGCATCGCCACCGGTATGGTTGGCGCACCAGCGTGTGGTGACGTGATGAAACTACAATTGAAAATTGGCGAGAACGGCATTATCGAAGATGCCAAGTTCAAAACCTACGGTTGTGGCTCAGCGATTGCGTCGAGCTCGCTCATTACTGAGTGGGTTAAAGGTAAAACGTTAGACGAAGCAGCGTCGATTAAAAACACCGACATCGCACAAGAGTTAGCGTTACCACCGGTGAAGATCCACTGCTCGATTCTTGCTGAAGACGCGATTAAAGCCGCGATCGAAGACTACAAGAAAAAGCACGCCTAACGGAGGTTGGTATGGCAATTACCATGAGCGACGCGGCAGCTGAACGTGTCCGCAAGTTTATGGAAAACCGAGGCAAAGGGTTAGGCCTGCGCTTGGGCGTGAAAACGACCGGCTGCTCAGGTCTTGCTTATGTGCTGGAGTTTGTCGATGCCCTCGAAGAAGGCGACCAGGTGTTCGAAGAAAAGGGCATCACCGTAATTGTCGATGGTAAAAGCATGGTCTACCTCGATGGCACCGAGCTCGATTTCGTCCGTGAAGGCCTCAATGAAGGTTTTACTTTCAAGAACCCGAACGTGAAAGACGAATGTGGTTGTGGTGAAAGCTTCACCGTCTAAACGACAGCTTGTCTAAATGAATGGACTGAAGTAAGTCCGACAGCAAAGTGCGGAGCCCATGAATTATTTCGAACTATTCGATTTAGCCGTTGATTTCGACTTAGATACCGGTGAACTTGCTCGCCGGTATCGTTTATTACAGCAGCAATTTCACCCCGACCGTTTCGCTTCGGGGAGTGAGCGTGAAAAGCTTACGGCCCTGCAAAAGACTGCGCAAATTAATGACGGTTTTCAAACCTTAAAAACGCCGCTAAGCCGCGCCGAGCACATGTTGGCTTTGCGTGGTATTGAACTTGCCCATGAGCAACGGACGTTGCGTGATCCGCAGTTTTTGATGAAGCAAATGGAACTGCGTGAGGCATTGGAAGAAATTGATACGCCAGAAGCAGTGCTCGACATGGACGTGCAGCTACAGAGCGAAATTAAGCAGCTCACCGACGCGTTACGCGCCGAGATTATCGCCATCGACAACGACACTGCCGCTGATACCATTCGTAAACTCAAGTTTATGCACAAGTTACGTGATGAACTCGAGCGCATTGAAGACTCTTTAATGGACAGCTGGTAATCCTGCGAACTTAGAATTCATCAAATTAAGACGAAACGACTATGGCCTTATTACAAATTGCAGAGCCGGGACAAAGTGCGAGTCCCCATGAGCATCGTTTAGCTGCGGGTATCGACCTTGGCACCACCAATACGATGGTGGCAACGGTACAAAGCGGTAGTACCCGAGTATTGACCGATGAGCAAGGTATGGCCGTGATTCCTTCCGTGGTGCGTTATGCGGCAGGGCAGTCACCGCTGGTAGGTTTGCAAGCGCAAGCACAAGCAAGCCAAGCACCAGAAGACACGATTGTGTCGGTGAAGCGTTTTATTGGCCGTACCCTTGCAGACGTGCAACGAACGTTTAGCAATTTACCGTATCGCTTAAGTGAAACCGACTCAGGTGTTCCGGTGTTTCAAACTGCTGCAGGTGACGTCAACGCCGTGCAAGTGTCCGCTGATATCTTGCGAGCGGCGAAAGCACGCGCAGAAACCACGCTGCAAGGTGAGTTAACCGGCGTGGTGATTACGGTGCCAGCCTATTTTGATGACGCCCAACGCCAAAGTACCAAAGATGCAGCGCGACTCGCTGGTCTGAATGTCTTGCGTTTACTCAACGAGCCAACGGCCGCTGCAGTGGCTTATGGTCTTGATAGCCAAGAGCAGGGCCACATTGTTGTGTATGACCTTGGCGGTGGTACCTTTGACGTGTCTATTTTGCGCCTAGACCAGGGCGTGTTCGAAGTGTTGGCGACCGGCGGCGATACGGCCTTGGGCGGCGACGACTTTGATCAATTGGTGGTACAAGCATTTAAACAGCAGCTTGGCTTAGAAGATCGCGTAAGCGCGAGCCTTGAGCGCGAGCTGACTGACAAAGCCCGAGCATTAAAAGAACAACTTACCGGCACCGAGTCTGCATCGATTGCGATTGCCGACCTTGGTTCGGTGAGTATGACCCGCGTTGAGTTTAACGAGCTGATCAGTCCGTTAGTGAAGCGCACGTTAATGACTTGCCGTCGCGTATTGAAAGACTCGGGCTTAAGTTCTGACGAGATCAACAACGTTGTTATGGTTGGCGGTTCAACGCGTGTTCCGTTAGTGCGTGAGCAAGTCGGTGGATTTTTCCAACGCGAGCCGATGATCGACATCGACCCAGACCAAGTGGTTGCAATTGGCGCGGCGATTCAGGCCGATATTTTAGCGGGTAACAAACCTGACTCCGACATGCTATTACTTGACGTGATTCCGTTGTCGCTCGGTTTAGAAACCATGGGCGGCTTGGTCGAAAAAGTGATTCCGCGCAATACCACGATTCCCGTTGCTCGCGCCCAGGAATTTACGACGTTTCAAGATGGTCAAACCGCCATGGCTATCCATGTGGTGCAGGGCGAGCGCGAATTAGTTGACGACTGTCGCTCGCTCGCGCGCTTTGTATTGCGTAATATTCCGGCAATGGCTGCCGGTGCTGCCCACATTCGGGTGACATTCCAAGTGGATGCTGACGGCTTACTCAGCGTCACGGCAATGGAGAAGTCTTCGGGCGTAAGCGCCTCAATTGAGGTGAAACCGTCGTATGGGCTTGATGAAGAGACGATTACCGGTATGATTTCGGCATCGATGTCGAACGCCCAAGAAGATATGGCTGCGCGCATGTTGCGTGAGCAGCAAGTGGAAGCGAAGCGGGTGTTAGTTGCGCTTGCGGCGGCACTTGAAAAGGATGGTGACTTGCTCAACGCAGACGAGCGCGCTCAGCTTTCGGCCAGTATGCAAAGCCTCGCCGCTGCGGCAGAGGGTGCCAGTACCGATGAAATTAAACAAGCGATTGAAGCGGTCGACGCGGCCAGCCAAGAATTCGCTGCTCGGCGCATGGATGCTTCAATTCGTAAGGCCTTGAAAGGTCAATCTATTGACGATGTTAAGTAAGGTGTGATGTATGCCAAAGATTATTTTTCTTCCTCACCACGAGCTCTGCCCTGAAGGCGCTGCTCTCGATGCTGAAAAAGGCGACACGGTTCTCGATGTTGCCCTGCGCAATGGTATCGGTATTGAACACGCCTGCGAAAAGAGCTGCGCTTGCACAACGTGTCACGTTATCGTACGCGAAGGCTTCGACTCGCTCAACGAATCTGACGAACTCGAAGACGACATGCTCGACAAAGCATGGGGCCTCGAACCCGAATCTCGCCTCAGCTGCCAAGCCATCGTCGACGACGAAGACCTAGTCGTCGAAATCCCCAAATACACCGTCAACATGGTCTCCGAAAACCACTAAGCTAACTGCTGGGTTTGTAGCTCTAGGCTATGGACTCAGCGTTTGCGCCTTGCTTGCTTGTGGGGCTGGGGTGTGGCTCTGACTTTTCGCTAGCTTGCCGAGGGTGGGGCTTTGTTCCCGCTCTGCGCTTGGCTCACCAGGGCTAGGTTCAGGGATGTCAGAGACGCCGTGAACCCATCCCTGGGGGCTTATATTCGGCATCCATGCCTCATATACTCTGCCATCCCTAAACCCAGCCCTGGCAGCCGCTTCGAGCTGGCAACTAAACCCCACACTCGGCAACCGCTTCAAGCTCTCAGCCGTACCCCAGCCCCACGAACGCTGCGGCGCATCGTGTTCCATATATGCCCAGAGCTACAACCCAGCAGCGAAAGCCACCACCGCCTCAGCCTTTGAGCTTGGCGGCGAAGGTTTTGCGGAATTTGGCGAGTTTGGGGGAGACTACGGCTTGGCAGTATTGGTTTTGTGGGTTGCGAGCGAAGTAGTCGCGGTGGTATTCCTCGGCGGCGTAGTAGGTTGACAGTGGCTCGACGAGAGTCACTACCGGGTTATTGCCGTAGATTTGTTCGGCATTGATTTCAGCGATGATAGCTTCGGCGTCTTGGCGCTGAGCGTCGTCGTGAAAGAATACCGCAGAGCGGTATTGGGTGCCGATGTCGTTGCCTTGACGATTGAGCTGGGTTGGGTCGTGCAGGGCAAAGAAAATTTCGAGAATTTGGCGAAAGCTGATTTCGTCTGGATTGAAGTTGATACGAACCACTTCAGCGTGGCCGGTTTCACCAGTGCAGACCGCTTCGTAACTGGGGCTTTCAGTGTGACCACCGGCATAGCCGGGCTCGGCGTCGATGACGCCTTGGACTTGATTAAAAGCGGATTCGATACACCAGAAACAGCCGCCGGCTAGGGTGGCTTGTTGTTGCTTAACTGCCATGAATGCCTCTACATTGAAAATAAATAACCATCTAGACGGCCAAAATAACTGAGTTATACAACTTTGCCAAGCTTTCTTTTCGTTTGCCGCGCTAAATCTTAAATTTAGTGGGAAATTTTCTCTGAATCACGTATAATCCGCGCGTCTTTTTTAACCACTTGTCAGACCGAATACTTCCTGTTCGATACAGCAAGATTCGAGTCAAATACATATCAGGAGCAAATAATGGCTTTGGAACGTACTCTGTCGATCATCAAGCCTGACGCGGTCGCGAAAAACGTGATCGGCGCAATCGTAAACCGCTTTGAAACTGCAGGTTTGCGCATCGTTGGTCAGAAAATGATGCACTTGAGCAAAGAGCAAGCTGAAGGTTTCTACGCTGAACACAAAGAGCGTCCTTTCTTCGCTGCACTTGTTGAATTTATGACTTCTGGTCCTATCGTTGTGATGGCTCTAGAAGGCGAAGACGCTGTTCGTAAGAACCGTGAAATCATGGGTGCAACTAACCCACAAGAAGCTGCTGCAGGTACTTTACGTGCAGACTTCGCTGAGACTATCGACGAGAACGCGGTACACGGTTCTGACGCAGTTGAGTCGGCAGCGCGTGAAATCGCTTACTTCTTCTCTGACGAAGAAGTGTGTGCACGTACTCGCTAAGCGATTTTTTAGCGCTTAAGCGCTATAATCATGCATTAGCAAACTGCATTGAAGCTTTAATTAGCTAAGAAAAAAGGGGCGCGCAGCCCCTTTTTTGCCAGAAGTGTAAGAAAAAGGTAAGTATGAGGTCGCCAGTATGACAACCGAAACCAAAAAGATTAATTTACTCGACTTGAATCGGCAGGGGATAAAAGACTTCTTCGCTGACTTGGGCGAGAAGCCGTTTCGTGCGGACCAGGTGATGAAATGGTTGTACCATTACTGCATCGATGACTTCGATGAAATGACGAACCTCAACAAAGCCTTGCGCTCGAAATTGAAAGAAATTGCCGAAGTGAAAGCGCCGGTGATTAAAACTCAACAGCAATCTGCCGATGGTACCATCAAGTTCGCGATGGAACTTGCAGACGGTCAAGAAGTTGAGTCGGTTTGGATTCCTGAAGATGACCGGGCAACGCTGTGTGTTAGTTCACAGGTTGGCTGTGCTCTTGAATGTACGTTCTGCTCGACGGGGCAACAAGGCTTTAACCGTAACTTGACGGTGTCGGAAATTATCGGTCAGGTTTGGCGGGTGAATAAGTTACTGGGGCCATTCGGTGAAACTAACGTCAAAGCAGTGACCAACGTTGTCATGATGGGTATGGGTGAACCATTGCTGAACGTGAAGAACGTCGTTCCAGCGATGGAGCTGATGATGGAAGACTACGGTTTTGGTTTGTCAAAGCGTCGCGTCACGCTAAGTACTTCAGGTGTGGTACCAGCGCTCGACAAATTGCGTGACCAAATTGACGTTGCCTTAGCTATTTCATTGCATGCGCCAACGAATGAGTTACGTGACGAAATTGTACCGATTAATAAAAAATACCCAATTGAAGAGTTTTTGGCGTCATCACGGCGGTATGTTGAAAACTCGAAAGCGCAGTCAAAAGTGACGGTTGAGTATGTGATGTTAGACCATATCAATGATTCAACTGACCAAGCGCACCAGCTGGCGAAGATCTTAAAAGACACGCCGAGCAAGATTAATTTGATTCCGTTTAATCCATTCCCAGGTTCAGATTACGGTCGTTCTAGTAATTCTCGGATTGATCGTTTCTCAAAAGTGTTGATGGATTACGGATATACCGTTATCGTAAGGAAAACCCGAGGTGATGATATTGACGCGGCTTGCGGACAATTGGTTGGCGACGTTGTCGACCGCACCAAACGGTTACTGAAACGACAACAAAAACAAAAATCTGGGGAACCGATTAAGGTAAATATGGTCGGTTAGCTCTGGAGTCTTTCTTTTTTGCGATGGAAAGCATTAGCGAACTTTATCTCAGGCAACCATGACTCAATTAAACGACGACACAGAAGAACAACAAGAGGATGTAGCCGAATCCGCTTTACCGACGTCCGGTGAGCTATTGAAAGCTGCACGTGAGGCGGCCGGCTTGTCAGTGCTGCAAGTTGCTGACCGTTTGCGCTTGCGCCAACAACTCATTCATGAGCTGGAAGCAGACAAGCTTGACGGTCAAGCGAGTGGCACATACGTGCGCGGCTACTTGCGAGCCTATGCGAAGCTGGTGCAAATTCCTGAAGCGGAAATTATGGACGCTTACAAGCGGACTCGCGGCTCGGAAGAGCCGGAATCAAGCACAATGCAGAGTTTCTCGCGGAAAACCAGTATTGAAACGCAAGACAGCCGGCTGATGATGATCACGTGGATTATCGTGTTGTTGTTAATTGCTTCAGTTGCAGTTTTTGTTTGGCAACAGTTCGTTGACGACAAGAATGGCAATAGCCAAAGCGTGACCACCCCAGCACAAACGCAACAATCAGCGAGTACGGTAACAGCTAACCCAGATGCGGAAAGCTATAACAGTGCGGACAGTGAGTGGGGTCAAGACGTTGGTGGTAGTGACTTGCGCGGAGATATTGATAGCGGGGTTGCTAGTGCTGTTGAAGCGGGCGCAGTATCTGAAGAAACGGCGGCAATTAATCAAGCAGCAGTCCCGACTGGGGAGCGGTCAACCGCCACCTTGAACGCCGAGCAATTGCAGCAAGCGGGTCAGCAGCAAACTGGTCAGCAGACTGTTCAGCAGACTGTTCAGCAGACTGTTCAGCAAAGTGCCGAGCAAGCACTGACTGAGCAAACTGCAGCACCACGTGAGCCTGCTGCGCGCGAGCAACAAAGCCAACCAACAAGCCTGCAACAAAGTCAGCAAACAAGCGACAATGCCGATTCTCTAGACGCGGTGATTAGCAACAATGAGCTGGTGTTAGTGTTTCGTGGCGACAGTTGGGTAAATATTCAAGACGCGGATGGTGAGTCAATCGCCTTCGGCGTCAAAGTAACGGACCATGTGATGCCCTTAAATAGCGCGGCGCCTTATCAATTAACCTTGGGTGCACCAAGCGTCGTCGATGTCTATTTCCGTGGTCAGAAAATCGATTTAAGTCAATATAGTGGCGGCCGTGTAGCGCGCTTTCAGCTTCCGGCAGAGTAACGTTTGGTTGAACCCATTTTCCTTTAGAGCAGTAGAACCATGACCCACCCATCCCCAATCGTTCGCAAAAAAACTCGGCGTATCTATGTCGGCCAAGTTCCTATTGGTGATGGCGCCCCGATTGCTGTGCAATCAATGACCAATACTTTAACCACGGACGTTGCCGCGACGGTTGCGCAAATTGAACGCATTGTAGCGGCTGGAGCGGACATTGTGCGGGTGTCAGTGCCGACCATGGACGCCGCTGAAGCATTTAAATTAATTAAGCAGCAAGTGTCGGTGCCATTGGTGGCCGATATTCACTTTGATTATCGTATTGCCCTGAAAGTGGCAGAGTATGGCGTCGACTGTTTGCGGATTAACCCAGGCAACATTGGCCACGAAGACCGTATTCGTGCGGTGGTCGATGCAGCGA
Source organism: Aliidiomarina haloalkalitolerans (assembly GCF_003987315.1). Classification (GTDB taxonomy): domain Bacteria; phylum Pseudomonadota; class Gammaproteobacteria; order Enterobacterales; family Alteromonadaceae; genus Aliidiomarina; species Aliidiomarina haloalkalitolerans. The sequence goes on along the minus strand of NZ_PIPI01000010.1, from coordinate 80,620 downwards.
AAGATCGCAACATTCCCATTCGCATCGGCGTCAATGCAGGCTCTCTAGAAAAAGATATTCAGGAAAAATATGGCGAGCCAACCGGTGCAGCGTTAGTCGAGTCGGCGATGCGTCATGTTGATATTCTCGACCGTTTCGATTTCCAAAACTTTAAAGTCAGCGTCAAAGCGTCGGACGTGTTTTTGGCCGTTGATGCTTATCGGTTGTTGTCACAGCAAATCGAACAACCATTGCATTTAGGCATTACCGAAGCCGGTGGTGCACGTGCCGGATCAGTCAAATCAGCTATTGGCTTAGGCATGTTACTTAGCGAAGGTATCGGCGATACCTTGCGAGTGTCATTAGCCGCAGATCCTGTGGAAGAAGTGAAAGTCGGTTTTGATATTTTAAAATCACTACGTATTCGTAGCCGCGGCATTAATTTTATTGCCTGTCCAAGTTGTTCGCGCCAAGAGTTCGATGTCATTGCGACGGTGAATGCGCTAGAGCAACGGCTCGAGGACGTGGTGTTGCCGCTCGATGTGTCGGTGATTGGTTGTGTCGTTAATGGCCCAGGCGAGGCAATGGTTGCGAATATTGGCCTTGCGGGCGCAAAAAACAAAAGCGGTTTTTATAAAGACGGCCAGCGGCAGAAATTACGAATCGACAATAATAATATTGTTGATGACCTCGAGGCTCAAATTCGAGACTACATCGCCAAAGCTGAACGCGAAGGAAGTATTGCGATTAAGCAGGTTGATGAGTAAGCGGATTTTACCGCGGGCACGGAAATACGTATAATCAGCCCTCAGTTTGACTAAGATGACGGCGCGGGCCAAAAACTGGTTCAGCAGCCGTCATTTTTTAACCAAGGAATTTAGTGACGGTGGCCAAGCAAATTCAAGCCATTCGCGGAATGAATGACATTCTGCCAGAGCAAACAACCCGGTGGCAGTTCTTCGAAGCGGTGATTCGAGACTTGCTCAGTAGCTATGGTTATAGCGAAATTCGCATGCCGATTGTTGAGCAAACCGATCTTTTTAAGCGCTCGATTGGTGAAGTAACCGATATCGTTGAAAAGGAAATGTATACCTTTAACGATCGGAACGGCGATAGCTTGACGTTGCGCCCAGAAGGCACAGCAAGCTGTGTGCGTGCTGGTAACGAACATGGCTTGCTGTATAACCAAACGCGTCGCTTATGGTACATGGGGCCGATGTTTCGCCACGAACGTCCACAGAAAGGACGTTATCGTCAGTTTCATCAGGTGGGTGTTGAAACCTTTGGCCTACAAGGCCCAGACATTGACGCTGAATTAATTTTAATGACAGCGCGGTTGTGGCAGAAGCTCGGTTTAACTGAGTTTTTAACACTCGAGCTCAACTCGTTAGCGTCAAACGCAGCGCGTGCTGAATACCGTGACGCACTTACGGCGTACTTGCGCAGTCATATGGAATTGCTCGACGAAGATAGCGTGCGACGGTTAGAAACCAACCCATTGCGTATTCTCGACTCGAAGAACCCCGCCATGGCTGACATGTTGGCGGGTGCACCGAAGTTAAGTGAGTATTGGGATGATGAGTCACGCGCTCATTTTAACGAGCTATGCACGCGTTTGGACGCTGCTGGCATTCGGTATGTACACAACGAACGCTTAGTGCGCGGCTTGGACTACTACAACCGCACGGTATTCGAGTGGGTCACTGACAGCTTGGGTGCGCAAGGTACAGTGTGTGCAGGCGGTCGTTACGACGGCTTGGTTGAGCAACTCGGCGGTAAAGCAACTCCGGCGGTTGGCTTCGCAATGGGTGTTGAGCGTTTGGTGCTCATGCTCGAGCAACTGAACCAGCTTGCCTTACCACGTGAAGTTGACGCGTATATTCTTGCTGCAACCGCAGATGCTGAGATTCCAGCGCAGCTGTTGGCAGAGAAATTACGTGATGACGTCGCCGGCCTGCGGGTCATGTTACACTGCGGTGGTGGTAAATTTGCCAAGCAGATGAAAAAGGCCGACCAAAGCGGGGCGGAAATCGCTCTCATTTTGGGCACTGAAGAAGTGCAAAATAATCAGATTACAGTAAAATATTTGCGCCAAGACACGGCGCAAGAAACATTGTCGTATGCTGCGTTAACCGACGTGCTCACTGGCTTGGTTGCTTAGTCACAAGAACAAGTCACAAGAACAAGTCACAAGGTGTCGATTAAAGTGCCTGACGTTAACAACTGAGTTTAAAGTAACGGGTTGCAAAATAAGAGGAAGAACTCCGTGGAACATGAAGATCAACAAGTCGAAGAGATTAAAAAGTTTATTAAAACTTACGGCCCGTGGATTGTTGCAGGTGTAGTAATCGGATTGGGCTCGCTATTCGGCTGGCGGACTTATCAAGATAACCAGGTAGCTGCAGCACAAGCGCGCACCGCTGTTTATCAAGAAGCGTTAGAAACACTCCAACGCTCGTCAGCGGACGAAGGTTTGTTAGTGGCTGAGCAACTACTTGAAGAAGTTGCCGGCTCTGAGCATGCGGGTTTAATTCGTTTGCAAATGGCCCAGCGCTTAGTGTCAATTGGCGATTTTAGTGCAGCACAAAACCAATTACAGCAAGCTTTAAATGAAGTGAAGTCGGACGAATTAAAAAGTCTGACACGCACTCGTTTGGCTCGTATTGCGATTGAACTTGGTCAGTATGACGAAGCCGAAGCTCACTTGAATGCAGTGCGCCAAAATGCTTATAAAGGCTTGGTGGCAGAAATTCGTGGCGATTTACATTATGCGCGTGGAAACTTTAGCGCCGCGCGGGAGTCGTATCTGCTAGCGCAAACGGAGCAAGCTGAAACAGCTTCGCAAGCTTTGCAAATGAAAATCGACAATTTAGCAGGACAATAATAATGGTATTAAAACGTTGGCTAACCGCGTTCGCTGCAACAGCTCTCTTAGCTGCTTGTTCTTCTTCTGATGACGGCCCGCGCCATGCGGAATTGCAGCCAATCACAACGACTGTGGAAGGCCGCATTGAATGGCAGACACGAGTCGGCCAAGGAATTCAGCAGCACTACTCGCGGTTGCGCCCAGCGGTGCAAGACGACAAAGTTTTTGTTGCTGATCGCCATGGTGCGATTGCCGCACTGAACGTTGCTGACGGACGCCAAATTTGGCGTAACGAAATCGGTGGTCGTCGTGGCATCTTAAACCGTTGGTTTAAGGGCGAGCCAGCACGTATTAGCGGCTTAACGGTCGCTGGTCCGTTGTTATTCGTTGGTACCGAAAACGGGAAAGTTTTCGCTTTCAATAATGAAAGCGGGGAACTTGAGTGGGAACAAAGCGTTCCCGGTGAAGTTCTCTCTGCTCCGGCGGTTGGCGATGGTCGCGTCGTCGTGCATTTAGGCAATGGCCGTGTGGTGTCCATGTCAGCTCGCACTGGCGGGATTCAATGGCAACACGAAGATGACGTGTCATTGTTATCATTGCGCGGGACGTCACAGCCAGTGATTTCTAGCGGTGGTGTCATGTTTGGTGGCTCAACCGGTAAAGCCGTGGTGTTAATTTCGCAAACTGGTCAGTTAGCTTGGGAAGAGCGCATTGCAACGCCAACTGGCTCAACGGAGTTAGAGCGGATTGTTGATGCCGATGGCACACCATTAATTGTTGGTGGCACCATGTATCTTGCAGCGCAAAACGGCGAGTTAGTTGCGCTTGATTTGCGTACAGGTGAAGCATTGTGGAAACGTGATTATGGCGCATGGCGTTCACCCGTTCAGGTGCAAAACCGCATTGTGTTAGTTGACCAGCAAAGCAATCTGATTAGCGTCGACCGTAACAATGGTTTAGAGCAATGGCGGAATACTGATTTATTTTTACGTAGTGTAACCGAGCCAGCAACGCTGGGCAGCTACTTAGTTGCTGCCGACCGCTTTGGCTATATGCACTGGTTTGATCGCAGCAATGGCCAACTGGTTGGTCGTTTAGAGCTGAATGGTGACGCGGTGCGCAGTGCGCCAGTGCTTGCTGGTGAGCGCATTATTGTGCAAGACGCAGCAGGGCGCATTTATTCGGTGCGTCAAAGCGAGCGCTAAGCGCAAAACATCCGATGAATTTGGCCAGAGGTCAAGCAACGCCTGAGCTGTGCAAAGCAGCTCAGGCGTCTTTTAGTTTATAGAGGAATAAATATGTTACCAGTGGTCGCATTGGTTGGCCGCCCGAATGTGGGCAAATCAACACTTTTTAATCGGCTTACGCAAAGCCGTGATGCACTGGTTGCTGACTTTCCGGGGTTAACTCGCGATCGCCAGTATGGTCAGGGGCGTTATGACGATTACCAGTTCATTGTCGTGGATACCGGCGGTATTCATGGTAAGGAAGAGGGCTTAGACCTAGCCATGGCACGGCAGTCGCTGGCTGCGATTGACGAAGCTGATGTGGTTTTGTTCTTGGTTGACGCTCGCGAAGGTGCGAATGCTGCGGACGAGTTTATTGCTGAGTATCTGCGCAAGCAAGACAAACCCGTGTACTTGGTTGCCAACAAGGTCGATGGTTTGGACGGCGATGCAGCTGCAGCAGATTTCTATGGCTTAGGTCTTGGCCAAGTATTCCAAATTGCAGCGGCACATGGCCGCGGCGTTTCGCAATTATTACGTGATGTGCTTGACCCGTTAGCGCTCGAGTTCCCAGAAATGTTGGAACAAGCGCGCCAAGCTGAAGTACAAACGGAACTGACCGAAGAAGACGCGGAAGCGGAAATTGAACGTTTACAAGCCCAGCCGATTAAGTTGGCGATTATTGGTCGGCCGAATGTCGGCAAATCTACCTTGACCAATCGTATTCTCGGTGAAGACCGGGTTGTCGTTTATGACATGCCGGGGACAACTCGCGACAGCGTCTTTATTCCTATGGAGCGAGATGGCCGTGAGTATGTCTTGATTGACACCGCAGGTGTGCGTCGTCGTGGCCGCATTGATATGGCGATAGAAAAATACTCGGTGGTGAAAACCTTACAAGCGATCGAACAGGCTAACGTTGTTATTCTGGTTATTGATGCGCGCGAAGTGATTAGTGATCAAGACCTAAACCTTCTTGGTTTTGTGCTGAATGCTGGCCGTTCGGTTGTGATTGCGGTGAACAAGTGGGACGGCATGGAGCAAGAAGACAAAGATCGCGTCAAGAGCGAACTTGATCGTCGCTTAGGCTTCGTTGATTTTGCCCGTATTCACTTTATTTCAGCGCTACATGGTACCAACGTTGGGCATTTGTTTGAGTCGGTACAAGAAGCCTATGGCAGTGCGACACAGCGTGTCGGAACAGCTCAGCTTACGCGTATTATGGAAGCTGCTCAAGAAGACCATCAACCACCATTGGTGCGCGGTCGTCGGGTGAAACTGAAATTTGCTCACGCAGGTGGTTATAACCCGCCGTTGATTGTGATTCATGGCAACATGGTGAATGAACTACCGGTGAGTTATAAGCGTTATTTGATTAACTATTTCCGCAAGTCATTGAAACTGATGGGGACGCCGATTCAGGTCGAGTTCCGTACCAGTAAGAACCCTTATGAGGGGCGTAAAAATTCACTGACATTGTCGCAACAGCGCAAGCGTAAACGTTTGATGAAGTTCGTGAAGAAAAAATAGTTTAGCGTTTCCAACGATTTGAACAGACAAACAAAAGTGCCGCAAGCTGATAACTTGCGGCACTTTTTTATTTTTTGATGTGGCTACAAATATTGTTAAAGAAAGAATCAATAACAGCGCAACGTTAGCCTATTGTGCTTGGCTTGGGGCTTCGTGAGCGTTGAGGGCGTCAACGTCGAAGTCATTAAACACGTAATCGGTAAGGCAGTAATCACAGGTTAAGCGTAGCTCGCCTTTTTCGGCAATGATGTCGTGCAACTCTGCTGTCGGAACACTGCGTAAAGCAGTTTCCGTGCGTGCCCGTGAACAACCACAGAAGAAACGGACGGCTTGCTCAGGGTAAAGCTCCACTTGCTCTTCGTGATACAAGCGATGCAGTACTTCCTCCGTCGATAACTGTGTAATCTCATCGGCGGTTAAGGTTGCTGCTAGTGTTGATAAATGTTCAAAACCTTCGGTGTCCTTGTCGCTTGCAGGCAATACTTGCAAGAAGAAGCCGGCAGCTGCGCCTTGCTCTGGGTTAGCAAATAACCAAACTTTGGTCGGCAGCTGCTCGGACTGTGCGAAGTAGGCTTCGATGGTACTGGCAAGGCTGTTGCCTTCAATGCCCACCACGCCCTGATACTCTTCGCCGTGTTCGGGGCTTAAGGTAATCACCAAATATGCGCCTTCACCCACTAAGCCTAAGAAGCTCTCGTCTTTCGGTGTCTCGGTCAGGCGAGCAACACCACGTAATGCTTGGTCGTGGCTACCGTTCACTGTGGCATAGTTTAGCGGCCCATTGCCTTGAACTTGCACGTTAATATGGCCTTCAAACTTCAAGGTTGCGGTTAGAAGGCTAGTCACGGCCATTAATTCACCGAGGAGTTTTTGCACGCCTAACGGATAATCGTGGTTGGCGATGAGCGCCTGATAACTTTCCTGCAAACGCACAAGTTCGCCACGTACATCGTGGTTGCGAAACGCAAAGCGGGCAATCATATCCGTGCTGTGCATAGTGAATCCTCGTTTAACTACTGGTGTTTAAATTTTATCAGCTCGCGTCGTTGTTTTTTGTCCGGACGCTGCTCGGGGTGCGGATTATACAGCGAATTGAGTTTGCGTGCTGCTGCATTTTCTTCGCGCTTTTTAATGCTTTCGGGCGTCTCTTCGTAGAGCTGTTGCGCTTCTGGCGCGCCTCGGCGCTGGCCACTCAAACCGCGCACAACCACTTCGAGTCGCTCACTACCACGCGGGACCGTCAATACCGCATTTAATTCAACTGCTTTTGCCGGTTTACTGCGCTGACCGTTGTAGGTCACTTTACCGGCTTGAATGGCGGTGCGGGCTAAACCACGCGTTTTGAAAAACCTCGCAGCCCATAGCCATTTGTCTAAGCGGATGCTCGTTTCTTCATGGCTTGACATGCAGTGCTCCAGTAAAAGAATTTGCGTTAGCGAATTTTAACATCTTTCCTTACATATTTTTACCCGTTTACACGTTGTTGTTCGGGCGTTAGCAAGCTAGAATGAAAATCTTATAACAAAAATTCAATAGGCCGTTTAGGCAAGGGTTTATGAAAAATTTCCTCTCATCAGGGTTACGCCTTGGTGTCAGTGGTCGCGGTGGACTAGCCGCAGTAGGGGCATCAACAATCGCAACAACGGCAATGCTGTTGGGCGTTGTGTTGCTTGTTCTGATTGCGATTCAAGTCGCGCTACTCAGTGTCCGCCTATTCACACCAACCGATGTGACACCGGTAACCGTGGCTGCGGCGAACCGAGTGAGCGACAGTGCCGGCCCAGTTAATGTCGACCGTGTTCGTAATCTTCACCTATTTGGGGAGTACGGTGCGGTTCCTGCACAGCAAGTGCGGCCAACGAGTGCACCTGAAACCACATTGAATATACGCCTGATTGGCGTCACCGCTAGTAGCAACCCTGACTTGTCTGCAGCCATTGTGCAGCAAGGCAATAATCAGGTGGTTTATATTATTGGCGAAACCATTCAGTCGAGCCGAGCGGTCGTGCGCGAAATTCATGCGGACCGAATTCTGATCGAAAACGCGGGGCGCATGGAAACCTTATACCTTGATGGCCGCGACGATTTTACCCCCGAATTTTCAGCGACACCGGCACGGAGCCAAGGCGTTCCGGCTGAAGCGCCAGTTCAGTTATCCGGTACGCCGGAAGTCATGATCGACAGCGTTATGGAATTGATTTCGATTACGCCTCATAGCGAAGCGGGTGAGTTAGTCGGCTATCGCTTAAGCCCCAAATCCAATCCAGAAATTTTTCGGGCAGCCGGGCTTCGTGATGGCGATATAGCCATCATGTTAAACGGTTACGATCTTACTAATGCAGCAGAAGCGATGTCGCTCATGCAAAGTTTAGAGTCGCTCACTGAAGCGACCATCGTGGTTTTACGCGATGGCGAACCAGTGACACTCGAACTCCGAATTCCAAACGAATAGGTATAACCATGCGTCTTCTATCTCAATTACTAGGCTTAACACTCGCAGCGAGTTTAGCGCTGGTGCCAGCTTCAGCCGTGTCTCAGGAAGAGTTCTCAGCGAGCTTCAAGAATACGGAAATTGCCGAATTTATTCAGTCGGTTAGCCGAAACCTTGAAGAGACGATTATTATTGACCCGGAAGTGCGTGGACGCATTAACGTACGCAGTTACAACGTCATGAATCGCGACCAATACTACGCGTTCTTCTTGAACGTGCTGGAAGTGTATGGTTTCGCCGTAGTTCGGATGGATAACGGTGTCCTCAAGGTCATTCGCGAGCGTGACGCCCGCACCAAGCCAACCCCAGTCGTGGATGACGATAGTTACACAGGTGACGAGTGGGTGACCCGAGTGATTGCGGTGCAGAACGTTTCAGTTCGTGAGCTAGGCCCACTACTTCGGCAGTTGAATGAGCAAGCGAAAGGCGGCGCGGTGATGACGTACGATCCGTCGAACGTCATTATGCTGTCAGGTCGTGCCGAGCTGTTAAACCGTTTAGTCGAAATCATTCGTCGCGTTGACCAAGCGGGTAACCAAGACGTTGAAGTGGTACAACTGCAGCACTCGTCAGCGGCGGAAATGGTGCGGATTGCCCAAGCCGTTTTTCAGCAACAAGGTAGTAACGTACCGGAAATGTTGGTACCACGCATTGTGCCAGACGAGCGCACTAATCGGGTTTTAATTAGTGGCGAGCCACGTGCTCGTGAGCGCGCTATTCGTTTGATTAAGCAGCTTGATACCGAAATGCAAACCTCCGGAAATACGCGGGTTTACTATTTAAGATATGCCAAAGCCAACGAAATGGTCGATTTGCTGCGCGGGATGACCCAGTCGATCTTAGCTGAGCAACGCGCGCAAAGTAGTGGTGGTGGTCAAGGTGGTCAGGCTGCTCCACGCGGCCGCGCCGGTGGCGAAATTAGTATTGAAGCCCATGAGCCAACCAACGCATTAGTGATTACCGCACAACCAGACATGTTACGGGCATTAGAAGGCGTCATTAACCAGCTCGATATTCGTCGTGCCCAGGTACTCGTCGAAGCCATCATCGTTGAAGTGTTTGAGGGCGACGGCATTAACTTTGGTATTCAGTGGGTTAGTGAAGACATTGGCATGATGCAGCACAGCAATGGCCAAATGGTACCGATTGGACAGCTCGGTGTTGCTGCCGAAGCGGCACGTACACAGCCTGGCGCAGTGACTGAGCGGGTCGATAATGCGGGTAATATCTTTACCACACGTGAACCGGATCGTCGTGGTGACTACACCATGCTAGCGAGCTTACTTGGCAATGCCAATGGCCTGCTCATGGGCACCGTACAAGACGGTTGGGCTGCGGTCATTCAGGCGGTCGCAACCACCACCAACTCAAATATTTTGTCAGCCCCAAGTATTACCACGCTCGATAACCAAGAAGCGAGTATTTTGGTGGGGCAGGAAGTACCAACCTTAACCGGTTCAACCCCGAGTTCAGGTAACGACAACCCGTTCCAGACGATTGATCGGCGTGAAATTGGTGTGCGCTTGCGGGTGACACCACAAATTAACGAAGGTGACGCTGTTCAGCTCTTAATCGAACAGGAAGTATCGAGTATCGCCGGTTCAACCGCAGTGGACGTCACGTTCAACAAACGTGAGTTGCGTACAACGGTGTTGGCGCGCGATGGCGAAACCATTGTGCTCGGCGGTCTAATTGACGAAGACGTTCAAGAAAGCCTATCGAAAGTACCATTGCTTGGTGACATTCCAATTATAGGTCACTTATTTAAGTCGACCAGCGTGACAACGCGCAAGCGTAACCTCATGGTCTTTATTCGCCCGACCATTATTCGTGATGACGATCGGATGGGCAATTTAAGCCAGCGTAAGTACAGCTATATTCGTGCGCAACAAATTGAGCAACGTCAGCGTGGTGTCTCACTGCGCTCGCGTGACACGGTGCCAGTGCTCCCTGAATGGGATGACGACGCTGAGTTGCCACCAGAATACCAACGCTTCCTTGACGAGTGGCGTCGTGACATTGAAGAGCTTGAGCGTGAAGCGCGTGAAGGTCAGGGCGGCAACCGGTAATGACGAAAGAGGTGTCTATGGGAACGTTAAGTTCAAAAGCCGATGACCACATTGCGGCTGAGCAACTTGCAGTCGAACTCGATGATGCACCACTTGGTGAAGAACACGACGAGCTATTGCTAGCGCGCAAACGCTTGCCATACGCCTTTGCTCGCCGCGAAGGCGTGGTGTTGTCGTGGCAAGACGATACCCCGATTTTGAATAGCCGTGGGCGGCCGAAAGCCTTTACCTTACACGAAGTTCGCCGCATGCTCGGGCAGCCGTTTCAGGTGCATGAGCTGAATGAAAACGAGTTTGATGTGTTTTTAAGTCAGGCTTATCAACGCGACTCGTCAGAAGCCAAACAGCTGATGGAAGACATCGGTAATGAAGTGAACTTATTCTCGTTAGCTGAAGAACTGCCGCAAACGGAAGATTTGCTCGACAGTGAAGACGACGCACCGATTATCAAGCTCATTAACGCCATGCTGAGCGAGGCGATTAAAGAAGGTGCATCGGATATCCATATCGAAACCTTCGAAAAAGACCTCATCATTCGTTTTCGGATCGACGGCGTGTTGCGTGAAATTCTGCGCCCCCATCGTAAGTTGGCGTCGCTACTGGTGTCGCGGATTAAAGTTATGGCGCAGCTCGACATTGCCGAGAAGCGCTTACCGCAAGACGGTCGTATCTCGTTGCTGATTGCTGGCCGTGCTGTCGACGTGCGGGTTTCAACCATGCCGTCAAATCACGGCGAGCGGGCTGTATTGCGTCTACTTGATAAAAATAACGCGCGTTTAGATTTGTCCGAACTCGGCATGACGGATAAAAATCGGCGGATTTTTTCGCAACTGATTCACAAGCCACATGGAATTATTTTGGTTACCGGCCCAACGGGTTCAGGTAAAAGTACCACCTTGTATGCGGGCTTAAGTGAAATTAACACCAAAGATCGTAATATTCTTACCGTCGAAGACCCGATTGAATATGCCCTCGAAGGGGTTGGTCAAATGCAAGTAAACCCGCGGGTCGACATGACCTTTGCGCGCGGATTACGGGCGATATTACGCCAAGACCCGGACGTGGTCATGGTCGGTGAAATTCGTGACGGAGAAACCGCACAAATTGCCGTGCAAGCATCGTTAACGGGGCACTTAGTCTTGTCGACCTTGCACACGAATACTGCAGCTGGCGCTATTACTCGTCTTGAAGACATGGGCATTGAGCCATTCTTACTATCGTCGAGCTTATTAGCGGTATTGTCGCAGCGCTTAGTGCGGACCTTGTGTAAAGATTGTCGCGAAGCGCATACAGCAAGCCCAGAAGAGTGCGAATTGCTGGGCATTGCAGCGGATAATCCACCACAAATTTATTCGCCGCAGGGTTGTGCTAAATGTAATCACACGGGCTATCGTGGGCGAACCGGTATTCATGAAATGCTCGTGGTGGATGAAAAGATTCGTGAAATTATTCACAACGGCAAAGGCGAGCAAGCGATTGAGAAATACGCCCGTACGCTATACCCGGGCATTCGCCAAGACGGCCGCGACAAGATTCTTAAAGGACGCACCACGCTTGAGGAAGTGCTTCGTGTGACGCGCGAGGAATAAGCCATGCCAGCATTTGCTTACGAAGCGCTCGACAAGAACGGACGCAAAAAAGAAGGTGTACTCGAAGCGGACACGGAGCGTCAGATTCGCCAACAACTGCGCGAAATGGGCTTATTCCCGGTCGCAGTGGAGCCGGCTAGTGCCGAAGAAAAAGGCACAACCAAGAAGAAAGTCTGGTTTCAGCGTCGAATTAGCACCCAAGACCTTGCACTGATCACGCGTCAGTTAGCGACGCTCGTGGCTGCTGCCTTACCTATAGAACAATCGCTTTTAGCGGTTGCCGAGCAAACGGACAAACCGCGCATTAAACGTATGTTGATGTCGGTCCGCAGTCGTGTCGTCGAAGGTTATAGCCTTGCCGATGGCATGCGAGACTTCCCGGCAATTTTCGATGATCTGTTTTGTTCGATGGTCGCCGCCGGTGAAAAGTCTGGGCATTTAGACGAAGTTTTAAATCGCCTAGCGGACTACACCGAGCAACGCCAAGCAATGAAAAGCCAAATTACTCAGGCAGCGGTTTACCCGATTGTTTTGACCGTTGTCGCCATCGGTGTTGTTGCGTTTTTGCTGGCCGTGGTCGTGCCGCAAATCGTTGAACAGTTTGAAGATCTCGGCCAAGACTTGCCGACCATTACGGTAATTCTCATCAACATTAGCGAAGCGTTACGCGCCTACGGACTGTATCTACTGATCGCGATTGTGCTCGGGATAATTCTTTGGAAACAGGCTCTACAGCAGCAAAAATTTCGCTATCGTGTGCACAAGCAATTACTTTACTTACCCTTTATTGGCGGGCTTGTACGCGGAGTGAATACGGCAAGATTTGCCCGCACATTGAGTATTTTGACCGCTTCTGCTGTCCCATTATTAAGTGGCTTAAAAGTCACCGCTGCCGTATTAGGCAATTTACGCATGCGCGAAGTGGTCGATGACGCCGCTGACCGGGTGCGGGAAGGTGCAAGTTTGCGTTCAGCATTAGCCCATAGCAAACTGTTTTCGCCCATGATGCTGCACATGATAGCCTCAGGGGAAAAAAGCGGTGAGCTCGAGCAGATGTTGCGGCGTTGTGCTGATAACGAAGATAATCAGTTTTCAGCAATTGTGAATGTGAGCTTAAAAGTGTTTGAGCCACTATTGATTGTCATTATGGCAGTCATTGTGTTGTTTATTGTGCTGGCAATTATTTTGCCAATTTTGGCACTCAACCAATTAGCAGGTATGTAAAAATGAGAAAGAATAAGCACTCCGGTTTTACCATGATTGAACTCATGGTGGTGTTGGTCATTCTTGGTATTCTCGCCAGTTTCGTGGTGCCGAATGTGTTTTCACAGCGTGACCAAGCGGATCGTCAGAAGGCGATTTCTGATATTACCGCGCTCGAGAATGCCCTTGAAATGTATTATTTGGACAACGGTTTTTACCCGACCACACAACAAGGTTTGGAAGCACTGGTAACAGCGCCAACCATTGATCCGCGTCCGCGCAATTATCCGAATGGTGGCTATATTCGCCGCCTGCCACCTGATCCATGGGGCAACGAGTATCGCTTACTGAATCCAGGTCAGTATAACCGTTTCGATATTTTTAGTATGGGTCCCGATGGTCAGCCTGGAACGCAAGACGATATCGGCAACTGGAATATGCACGAGCGTAATAACGAATGATCTCAGCACGGCGCCAACAGACGGGCTTTACGTTAATTGAAGTCCTCATTGTGGCCATGATTATTGGCATTGGCGCTTTGTTTATTGTCATGAGTATTCCGCAGCGCTCGGTTAACGAAGGTACTGAAACGGTCGCTAAGCAGTTCATGCAGCAACTGCACTTTGCTCGCGAACGGGCACTGTTACGCAACCATGTGTATGGTATTGAGTTTGACGAAGAGCTGCAGTTTTACAGCTTTTATCGTTGGCACCAAGGCCGCTGGATTGCACCGGAATCGGCGCAATTGCAGCGGACCCATATGCCTGATCACATCACCTTTGAGCTGGAAATGGGGCAGTTTCGTCTGCTTGATAACATGCAAGAAGGTCGTGAGTCCGTGTTTGGTCGAGATCGTCGAGCGGATAACCCAGACGAACGGGTACCGCGACCGACAGTGATTATTTTTGAAAGTACCGAATTTATTGGTTTTTTATTGCGCTTCGAAAATTTACTCGATGGTTTAGACAGCCACGAAGTCGATGCGCGTAGTGGTATTAGCGCAGCCTTGCGGGAAGCCGAAACATGGTAAGTGCCAGAAACTGCCGACGACAAATGGGGTTCACGTTAGTTGAAACCATGTTTGCGCTTACTATTTTTGCGTTGGCAGCATTGGCGGCTGCATTTGTCGCTGGTGAGCAGTTGCGGAGCACGTCGACGTTAGAAGAGCGTTACCTCGGTCAACTCGTTGCCAGTAATCGGTTAGCCGAAGTCTACGCCAATACAGTAGCCGGCGTTTGGCCGCCGCAAAACGAACTCACTGGCACCGTTGAACTAGCGAGTCGTGATTGGTTTTGGGAGCAGCAAGTCGTTGAAACCGTTACGGGTGATTTACGCGAGGTGACGATTCGCGTGCGGCGCACGGAAGACGGTCCAGTGCTGCTCGAACTCAGCAGCTTTATGGGGCGGCGCTAATGAGCGGGTCGCATGCGACACGAATCCAGCGTATGCGCGGATTTACCCTGATTGAAGTGATGGTGGCGATTATGATTATCGCCATCATCGGTGCCGCGAGTGCTGTGGTACTGACGAATATGATTGACGCAAACCGTGCCAGCGAACGTCGTCACGAGAGCTTGCAAGCGCTCCAGTTTGCATTACTGACCCTCGACCGCGATGTCCGCCAAATGGTGGTGCGACCGGTCAGAGCGGTACCGACAGAGCGTCGCAATTATTACCTGACGAATGACGGCGCGTTACTCGACAGCGACAGTGGCGCTTTAGGTTTTGTGCGTGCAGGTTGGACAAACCCAGACATGATGTTACCGCGCAGTGAGTTGCAGCCGGTGGTTTATCGAGTGCGTGATGGAGTGTTACAGCGCTTGTACGTGCCGTTTGTCGACGACAGTCGCGGTGAGCCGCAGATTCAAGATTTGATGACGGGTGTCACTGAGTTTTCGGCGCGTTTTTTGTTTCGTGGGGATGAGTACGAACGGTGGGAGATTGCCCACTCGTTGCCCGATGTGGTGATTGTCACACTTGAGACAGAAGAATTTGGCGACATCGAACGTTGGTTGATCGTCAGTGGCGCAAAAATTGAGGCGATTCCATGAAGACTCCGCAAAAGCAACGCGGCGTCGCGATTATCACGGTGCTGCTGATTGTGGTGATTGTCACTGTTTTAGCGGTGCAAATGAGTGGCCGTTTACGTTTACAAATTGCTCGTGTGGTAAGCAGCGACCACGCAGAGCAAGCATTTTGGCACTGGATGAGTGCAGAGGCTCTAAGCCGACAAGTGTTATTGGCAGAGCTTGAGAATGACGATATGCGTGCCCACTTGGGGCAAAACTGGGCGACCCAGCAAGGCCCATTCCCAGTGCGAAATGGGTTAATAGCCGGAGAGATTAAAGACCTGCACAGTTGCTTTAATTTAAATTCGGTCTACAACAATGAAGAAGATCCTGCGGCGTTTACGGTCGCAGTTGAGCAGTATCAAGCCTTGTTGGACGTACTTGAATTTGACCAGTACACCGCGGAGCGACTGACTGCAACGTTGATTGATTGGCTCGATGCCGACAGTCAGTTGCACAGCGCGCTTGGGGCGGAAGACGCGGACTATGAGTCATTACCGCAACCCTATCAGGCGGCTAATACTTTGTTGTCGCACCGCTCTGAACTGCGCCAAATTATGGGTTATACCCAAGAGGTTTACGAGCGGTTACGGCCGTTTGTTTGTGCAATACCAGCGAACACACGCTGGCAGTTAAACTTAAATACGGTGCCAGAAGATCGTCCAGAACTCGTGGTTGCATTTTTTCGCGGCCAAATGGACATCACCAATGCACAGAATTTAATTAATGCTCGGCCGGATGATGGCTTTGCAGATGTTGAAACCATTCAACAGCAAGCCGAAATTCAGAATTTAGTCGGTGACGGGCAAACGTTAGAAGGGATTCCAGAAGTGCAAGCATTGACGGTCGAAAGCCGTTATTTTGAATTGCGCGCAGCCATTCAGTATGGTGATCTGGAGTTCTATGGCGTCAGTCAGATACATATAAGCAGCGGCGATGCGTATATCTTGCATCGATCGCGGGGAGGGTACGACCCGGATGAACGAACAACTGATAATCCGACTTCCAGCTTCCAGTAAAGCGCCGGTACATTGGTTGGTGTGGAGCGATAGCGAAAACACCACGGTTGCAAGCGGACAGCTGGACAGCATCGATGACCTAGCAAGCCTGTCGGAAAAAGCTCAGGGCAGAAGCTTACGCGTATTTGTGAGCTCGTTGGCAGTGGCCTTGCATGACGTCGAGATTCCGCAAAAGTCCCGTCGTCACCTCGCAACCATGATCCCTTTTGCTTTAGAAGATGAACTTGCCGAAGACATCGACCGCTTGCACTTTGCGTGGCCAGATCCGCTGCCCAAAAGCGACCAAATTCCGGTCTTAGTTGTGGCTAAGGAAGCGATTAAAACCTGGCGGGCTGCGTTAGCAGCGGCTAATTTACATCCGCATGCGCTGTATCCAGACTTTTTTATGTTGCCAGTTGCCGAGCAACAATGGTCGGTTGCCGATTTTGGCGAAGCATGGGTCATTCGCCAAGGTGAATGGCAAGCGGTGAGTATCGACTCGCACTTGGCCAGCTACATGCAGCCCGACGAAGACGAGGTGCTCGCAAAGATTAACTATTACGGTGAACTTGATTGGCCGCAGCCACCGGCGGTGTTAGAACCTGGCGCCGAAACGCTGGCTCTTGAGCTTGGTGCCAAACTCAACCTCAGCCAAGCAGTCAACTTATTGCAAGGCGAATATCGGGTGCAGCAAACTAGTGCCTTCGATTTTGGGCCATGGAAGTTTCCAGCTGTCGCTGCCGGAGTCGCTGTTGCGCTGCTTTTTGGCAGTAAGTTAGTGAGCATTTACGAACTTGAACGTGAAGCTCGGCAAGTGCAAGCGCAATACGAGTCATTGTACTTTCAAACCTTTCCAGACGAGACACGAATTGCCAACATCCGCTCGCAATTGCAGCAACATGTGCAAAGCACAGGTGGCGGCGGTGGCGGAGGCATAGTCCTGTTGCTCAATGAGTTGGCACCGGCATTTCAAGCAGCGCCTATTGAATTAACCAGTATGAATTATGACCACCAACGTGGTGAGCTGCGCTTGCAAGCGAATGGTCAGAATTTACAGTCGTTCGAGCGGTTCGTCCGCGCGGCTCGAGAGCAAGCGCTGAATGCTGAACAAGGGCAATTGGCGAATCGCGGTGGTCAGATCAACGGCACAATTATTATTCGGAGCGGAACATGAGCGTCATGACGAAAGTGACTGCCCCGGTTATGCAGCGTATGCAACCGACGATTACTAAGTATCAAGGTCAATTGACTCAGCGCTGGCAAGGCCTGCAAGAGCGTGAGCAACGCTTAATTCAAGTGATGGCGGTTATGCTGGTCGCGGCGATACTTTGGTTTGGTATTTGGCAACCGCTGAATGAACGTGAAGCAAGAGCGCAAATGCAACTGCAGGGGCACTATGAAACGCAACGGTTTGTTGCGCAACAAATTAGCCAGGTGTTATACGCCCGCGCGAATCAGCGCCAAGGCGTACAAGCGGTACGTGCTGACCAGTTAAATAGTGTGGTGAATCAGCTAACCGGCCAGTTAGAACTTGAAGTCTCGCGCTCGCAACCGCAGAATGAGTCGTTAGTTCTGGTCTTTAACGAGGCGCAATTCAACGCGTTATTGCAGTTTATTCAGCAGCTCTCTGAGCGCGGAGTCGTCATTGAAAACTTAGATGTGGCTGAGTCGAACACGACGGGTGTCGTACGCGTGCGCCGTTTACAAATTCGTGCTGCAGGTTAATTAGAACCGCATTTTAATTACAGGAAGTGTCCATGGCTGTTCGGACGAAGTTAGTTATTCTTTTTCTTTTGGTTTACGTTGTTACCATTGTAGTGGTGTTTCCCGCGCGCTTGGCAGTTTCTTTTGTGACCTTGCCGCAAGGTGTGAGCTTGAACAATGTCGAAGGGTCTATTTGGCGGGGTAGCGTTGCCCAAGTGGTCACGCCCGACTTAACGGTACACAACATCAGTTGGCAGGTGCGGCCCTGGCATGTCTTTACGCTAAACGGCGTGGTCGACCTACAAGTTGCCCGACATGAGAATAACCCGTTAGCTGGTAACGCGCGGGTCATTGCTTCACCTGGTTCAGTGCAAGTGATCGACGCGCGTTTTGCCGGTGACTTGTCTGAGTTACTCGATTTAAGCCCCGTCTCATCGCCTATAGCCTTACGTGGTCCGGTGATCTTGCAGGTAAATGACTATGTTCTCGGGGAACCAGTTTGTGACATTCTCGACGGTGAAGTGCAAGCTTTTGACTTACAAGGCGAATTTAATCGGCGCTGGCAGCCATTAGGCGACTATACTGTTCGTGTGGGCTGTTCAGAGGGGCGTTTGTTGGTGCAAATGCCGCGCGACAACCTACTTGGTCTCAGCGTTGACGGCACGATTGCGCCACAAGGTGTCGACTTGCGCATTGGTATTGCACCACGCGCTGGGGCTCCAGAAGGCCTCACCGAGTTACTGGCTTGGTTGGGTAATCCAGATGCCGAGGGTCGTCGTTACTTCAACTTTCGGCTATAATGCTCTATCGCTCTAATATCATAAGGAAATTTTCATGAACGAATCTCTCGATTGGGTCGCAGAAAATCAAGACGCGATGTTGTTATTCGGCGGCAAGGTAGTCGTTGCCTTAATTATTATTATTGCCGGCTTTATGATTGCTCGTGCGCTTTCGAACTTTATGGTCAAGCGCCTCGATAAGAGCAACATTGATAACGCGGTCGTGTCATTTTTGGCTGGTATTCTCAAGGCCATTATTATTGTTGCGGCAATTCTCATGTCGTTGTCACACGTGGGTGTCCAAACCACGTCGTTCGTGGCCATTTTAGGTGCCGCCGGTTTAGCGATTGGTTTATCACTGCAAGGCTCGTTAGCTAATTTCGCGTCGGGCGTGCTCATTATGATTTACCACCCGTTTAAATCAGGCGACTACGTCGACGCTGGTGGTATTCAAGGCACGGTGCAACGCATTGAATTATTCACCACGATTTTGAAAACACCGGACAACAAGCTCGTTATCGTTCCAAACTCGCGCATTACGGGTAGCGAAATTACCAATTTCTCGGAAGAACCAACGCGTCGTGTCGACTTGGTCATTGGTGTTTCCTACAAGGCGGATCTGAAGAAAACGAAAGAAGTTCTGATGGACGTCATCACCAACGACGAGCGCGTTTTAAAAGACCCAGCACCACGCGTTGCGGTCACTGCTCTTAGCGACTCATCGGTCGACTTAATTGTCCGCCCATGGGTTAACAGCAGCGACTATTGGCCGGTGTATTGGGACCTAATGGAACGCATTAAGAATGCCCTCGACGAAAACGGCATCGGTATCCCATACCCACAAATGGACGTTCACCTTCATCACCCCGAAGGCGAAGCCGGCGAAATGCGCGTCCTCAAGGTCGACAAAACCTAGAGGCTGGCGCTCCAGCTTCCGGGCCACCGGAGGGGATTCCTGAGGATCGCTCGAGTACATCCCTGTATCGCTATGGCGTCGCCATCCATGGCGACGACATTCCTCAGGAGTCCCCTCCGGCGTCCCTCGCGCTGAAGCGCTGCTACATTGCATTCCGAGAAAGCAGCATTCGCTACCCATTCGCGCCCCCGAGCCGTTAGTTTGGCGTTCCTCAGGAGTTCCCTCCGGCGTCCCTCGCGCTGAAGCGCTGCTATATTGCATTCCGAGAAAGCAGCATTCGCAAGCCATTCGCGCCCCCGAGCCGTTAGTTTGGCGTTCCTCAGGAGTTCCCTCCGGTATCCCTCACGCTGAAGCGCTGCTACATTGCATTCCGAGAAAGCAGCATTCGCAAGCCATACGCGCCCCCGAGCTGCTAGTTTGCTGGTTCGCAGCGGGTTTTTGTGTTTTTTGATGGTGTGGGATATATTGGAGAATAACAAAAAACAAACAAAGGACTGGCTTTATGTACCGGATAAGTACTGCGATAACCGCGATCCTCTTAAGTGTTGGTCTTGCTTTCCCTGCAGCGGCAAACGATGAACCCATCACGCTTCGTCACGCCATCATTGACTACCGCGACGGTAATTATGAGTCGGCTTATGAACAAATGTTAAAGTATTTGCCGTTAGGTAGCCCTGATGCTGCCTATTACTTGGGTGTGTTCAGCATTGAAGAGCTTGGGACGGATTATGACCCAGTGAAATCGGTGGGTTATCTGCGCGCTGCGAAAGCGTGGCGACATGAGGGTGCAGAGGATTTGCTCGTGCAGATTGAGCCGCACTTAAGCGCAGAAGAGCTCGCTGCAGCGGAAGCGTTTTATACAAAGTTGCAAGATGAGCTAATTGTCGCTCGTTCAGCTGGTTGGCTTGAGCGTCGTGACCGCGAATCCCGCCCTGCACGGCGACGCGCACAACCTGAGTACCCACCTCATTATGGTCGGCAGGGCATGCAGACTTGGGTAAATATCGTGCAAGTGGTTGGGAAACGAGGGCAGGTATTGGCGTCAACGGTATTAAATGAACCGATGACTGATTTCACCCGCAACTATCGCCGAGTTGAACCCCAATGGCGTTATACGGCAGGCGACCAAATTCAGTATACGCGAGTCATATTAGACTATCGAATCGATCTGAATACCGCCGAAGACCTGAAAGCCATTCAGGCAGCGTTCGATCGCGTCTTGCCTTTAGCGGAAGCTGGTGTTCCGGAACAACAAATGTTTTTGGGCGGCTTGGCCATGACAAGGGACCGCAATAACGAACCATATCCTATGTTGGCTGACTATCGCCCGTGGGTTTGGTATGACCGCGCTGCTCGTGGCGGTTATCCGCCAGCTCAGCACTTTATGGCGTTGAACTTCTATTCTCAAACTTGGGCGCAATATCTCATTGATCAAGGCGATCTCACCGTGATGACCTTCCATGGCGCGCAGCTTTATGATCTAGCAGCTGACGAGGCTGCACGCGCTCGCGGTCTGCAACTCCTCGAACAAGCTGCTGCCGCCGGTGATGAGCGTGCTGTAGCAATCCTCGCCGATATAAGCTCTTAAGCTAGGGCTTCACTTGGCGGACTTCGCTGATGACTTCGCCTTCGGCGAAGCGGGTGCGTAACTCGTCGCCAGGTTTGAAGGCGCTGGCGTTACGGATGATGTCGCCGTTGGCGTTGACAGTAATGCTGTAGCCGCGTTTAAGGGTGTGTAAGGGGCTGACTATGTCTAGGGCTTGCTGTGCTGCTTGTTGACGGCTGAGCGCTTGATTGAGGCGCTGTGTGATAGCTCGCACGCCTTGATTGTAGAGCTGCTCAGTACGCTGACGCAGTGCGGGTAATGCGTGACCGGGTTGGGCACGTTGGAGACGGTGTTGGAGTTGCTGCAGTTGTTGCTGCTGTTGGCGCAGACGACGCACCATTGCTTGCTCCGCACGTTGTTGCCAGTCATCGAGCTGCTGCGCACGCATTTGCAAACGCTGTTGCGGGCTTAATGGCTGCAGTCGTTGGCGCAAGTGCAATAACTGCGTGCGCTGACGCTGCAAGATTTGCTGCATCGCGCGCGTTGCGTGCTGTTCGGTTTGTTGCAGTTGTC
The DNA here is from genome assembly GCF_003987315.1 of Aliidiomarina haloalkalitolerans. Classification (GTDB taxonomy): domain Bacteria; phylum Pseudomonadota; class Gammaproteobacteria; order Enterobacterales; family Alteromonadaceae; genus Aliidiomarina; species Aliidiomarina haloalkalitolerans. The sequence goes on along the minus strand of NZ_PIPI01000010.1, from coordinate 59,082 downwards.
GAACAAGCTGTTGTTGATCTTGGCTGACCAGCTCAGCTGCAGCGCTCGGTGTGGCGGCGCGCATATCAGCGACGAAATCGCAGATACTAAAGTCGACCTCGTGACCAACCGCACTAATGGTTGGTAAAGGACATGCGGCAAGGTCGCGAGCCAACGCTTCGTCGTTAAAACACCATAAGTCCTCTAACGAACCGCCCCCACGGGTGAGCAAAAGTACGTCAACTTCATTGCGGCGAATGGCCGTGGCAAGCGCGTGACGCAACTGTGCAGGGGCTTCTGCACCTTGCACTTGCGCGGGGTAAATAATGACGTCGAGGCTGGGATCACGGCGCTTCAAAACACTGAGAACATCTTTAATGGCGGCACCGGTGGGCGAGGTAATCACACCGAGCGTGCGCACTTGTTTAGGTAACGGCTTTTTGCGCTCAAGTGCGAACAGCCCCTCTTGTTGGAGCTTTTGCTTGAGAGCTTCAAACTGTTGCTGCAATAAGCCCGCACCGGCAGGCTCAAGGTGTTCGACGATGAGTTGGTAGTCACCGCGTGGCTCATACAGGCTTAAACGAGCGCGCACGAGCACTTGCAGGCCGTGCATGTTTTGTGAATTGGGTCGACCATTCACGGCAAGTCGCACGCGCTGGTTGTTGCCTCGGAACATGGCGCAGCGAACTTGTGCTTGCTCGTCTTTCAATGTGAAGTACCAGTGCCCAGAAGAAGGCGCGGAGAAATTGGAAATTTCGCCGACTAACCAAATACTGCCAAAGTGTGACTCTAGCAGTCGACGGACTTCGCTGTTCAGACGCGAAACGGTAAATATATTGTGCTTTTCGTCATCGTGACCCTGTTCAGAGGCAAAAGGGTCGTCGAATGAATGCATGGTCATATAAGGCCCAACGTTGTTGTCAGCGAGCTCGACATCGAGAAAATGAATTTTTTAGTTTACTGCAGAGCACGATCTGAGTAAAATACCGCCGCAACATTAATCCACCACCTACGATTCAGCGGAGATGTTGCCATGCTACGAATTGCCCAAGAAGCCCTTACCTTCGACGATGTTCTCCTGCTGCCTGCGCACTCGACTGTGCTGCCGCATACAGCAAACCTAAATACCCGTTTAACGCGTACGATTAGCTTAAATATTCCACTGGTTTCCGCAGCAATGGACACCGTGACTGAAGCCGATCTAGCCATTGCGTTAGCGCAAGAAGGTGGAATTGGTTTCGTTCATAAAAACATGAGCATTAGCGAACAAGCTGCACATGTCCGCAAAGTGAAGAAATTCGAAAGTGGTATTGTTGCTGATCCAGTGACAGTGACTTCAAAAACGACCATTAAACAAGTGAAAGCTTTAGCCCAAGAGCATGGCTTCCATGGTTTCCCTGTGGTTGATGACGGCCGTTTAGTCGGTATCGTTACCGGCCGTGACACGCGGTTTGAAGAAGCCAACAACAAAACCGTTGCCGACGTGATGACGCCAGAAGATCGCTTAGTCACCGTGAAAGAAGGCACCGATAGCAAAACAATCCTGAACTTAATGCACAAGCATCGCATTGAGAAAATCTTGATCGTGAACGACGCGCATGAAATGCGTGGCATGATCACGTTGAAAGACTTCGAAAAAGCCGCCAACAAACCGAATGCCTGTAAAGATGACCAAGGTCGTTTGCGCGTTGGTGCAGCGGTTGGCGTTGGCGCTGGCACGGAAGAACGTATCGCCGCCTTGGTTGACGCGGGTGTTGACGTGATTCTGATTGATACGTCGCACGGTCACTCTGAAGGTGTCCTTGAGCGCGTTCGCCAAACTCGCAAACAATATCCGGACCTCAACATTATTGGTGGTAACGTTGCCACTGCAGCTGGCGCGAAAGCCCTGGCAGACGCAGGTGTCGATGCTGTGAAAGTCGGCATTGGTCCTGGTTCAATTTGTACCACCCGTATTGTCACCGGCTGTGGTGTGCCACAAATCACTGCTATTTCTAACGCTGTTGCTGGTTTAGAAGGCTTAGACATTCCAGTTATCGCGGACGGTGGTATTCGTTTCTCGGGTGACATCGCGAAAGCAATCGTTGCCGGCGCAAGCTGTGTGATGGTAGGCAGCATGTTAGCGGGTACTGAAGAGTCACCGGGTGAAGTGGAGTTGTATCAAGGCCGCTACTACAAATCATACCGTGGCATGGGCTCGATTGGCGCGATGAACCAAAGCCATGGTTCTTCTGACCGCTACTTCCAAAGCTCAAATCAGGCGGAGAAATTGGTACCTGAAGGAATTGAAGGTCGAGTTGCCTATAAAGGTCCAATTGCCAACATTATCCATCAGCAAATGGGCGGACTGCGCTCAGCGATGGGTTTAACTGGCTCTGCGGATATTGAAACACTGCGCACAAAACCTGAATTTGTCCGCGTGACTTCAGCAGGCATGGGTGAGTCACACGTTCACGATGTGCAGATTACGAAAGAAGCACCAAACTATCGTATGGGCTAACGCCCGGCGTATGGGCTAACGCCTAGCAACAGGGGCTAACGCTCCGGCACATGGGCTAACGCCTAGCAACAGGGGCTAACGCTCCGGCACATGGGCTAACGCCGCAGGCAATAGGCGGCGTTAGCGCAACAAAATTGAACGACGTTTTTAATTTGCTAAACGAACTGGAAAACACATGACACAAGATATTCACCAGCATCGAATTCTGATTCTTGATTTTGGTTCTCAGTACACGCAACTGATTGCCCGTCGTATTCGTGAAATCGGCGTTTACTGCGAATTATGGGCATGGGATGTCGATGCCAGTGATATCAAAGCGTTTAACCCAGACGGGATTATCTTGTCGGGCGGCCCAGAGAGTGTCACCGAAGCAGGTTCGCCACGCGCACCAGAGTATGTCTTTGAAGCCGGCGTACCAGTTTTTGGTGTCTGTTATGGCATGCAAACCATGGCGGCGCAGCTAGGTGGCGCGGTGCAAGGCTCTAACTTGCGTGAGTTTGGCTATGCACGTGTCGAGCAAATTGCGGACTGTAAACTGTTTAAAAACATTGAAGACGGTATTAGCGATGACGGCTTGCCATTACTCGATGTATGGATGAGTCACGGCGACAAAGTGAGTGATATTCCACAAGGTTTTATTACCGTTGCACGCACAGAAACCTGCCCGCATGCAGCGATGGCCAATGAAGAGAAGAAATTCTATGGTGTTCAGTTCCACCCAGAAGTAACGCACACCCGCCAAGGTTTGCGCATGCTTGAGCACTTCGTAATTGATATCTGTAAATGTGAAAAGCTGTGGACACCAGGTGCAATTATCGAAGATGCAATTCAACGCATTCGTGAGCAAGTCGGCACGGGCAAAGTTATGCTTGGCTTGTCGGGTGGTGTCGACTCGTCAGTCACTGCAATGTTGCTGCACCGTGCGATTGGCGATCAACTGACCTGTGTGTTCGTCGATAACGGTTTATTGCGTTTGAACGAAGCCGACCAAGTCATGGAAATGTTTGGTGATCACTTCGGCTTAAATATCATTCGGGTCGACGCCGTTGACCGTTTTATGGATGCGCTCGCAGGCATCGACGAACCAGAAGCGAAACGTAAGACCATTGGCCGTGCGTTTATTGAAGTGTTCGACGAAGAAGCGCACAAGTTAACTGAAGTGGACTGGTTAGCGCAGGGCACTATCTACCCTGACGTCATTGAGTCGGCAGGTTCAAAAACCGGTAAAGCGCACGTGATTAAATCGCACCACAACGTGGGCGGTTTACCACCAGAAATGCGCATGAAACTCGTTGAGCCGCTGCGTGAGTTATTTAAAGACGAAGTGCGTAAAATTGGTTTGGAACTTGGCTTGCCATACGACATGTTATTCCGTCACCCGTTCCCAGGACCAGGCCTTGGTGTTCGAGTGCTTGGCGAAGTGAAAAAAGAGTACTGCGACATCCTACGTCGCGCTGATGCGATTTTCATTGAAGAGCTGCACAAAGCCGATTTGTATCATAAAGTAAGCCAAGCGTTTGTGGTGTTTTTACCCGTACGCTCGGTCGGCGTCATGGGTGATGCGCGTAAGTACGACTGGGTTGTATCGCTACGTGCAGTCGAAACCATCGATTTTATGACCGCACATTGGGCGCACTTACCATATGATTTGCTTGGCCGCGTGTCGAATCGTATTATCAATGAGATTGATGGTATCTCTCGTGTTGTTTACGATGTATCGGGTAAGCCACCAGCAACGATCGAATGGGAATAAGCAATATAATATTGTCGTGAATTGTGACTCATGCGATGCTGCTATAAACCGTGCGTGCTCGGTATGCTCTGAATTTGCGTGAGTCACAATAATAACAACAAGGAACGACGACAATGTCCTCAGAATTAGGCTGGTTAAGTCTATTACCCTCATTGCTTGCGATTGTTTTTGCTATTCTTACCCGCCGTGTGATTCTTGCCTTACTCGGCGGTGTCGTTCTTGCCTATCTTATCTTATTCATGCCATCGGCCGTTTCTGGCCTATATGCTGCAGTGGCCGGCCTTGGTGAAACCTTAATAAAACCTTCGAATCAGCTTATCTGGGGCTTCACACTCGCCATTGGTGCTTTGTTTGGTGTACTCGAGCGTGCCGGCACGTTTAAGCATTTTGTGGCAGCGTTGGAGCGCAAGCAAATTGTGCCGAACCGACGTCGCGCCCGTATGTTTACTTGGATGCTTGGGGTGGTCGTTTTTATCGAATCGAATGTGTCGATTATGACTGCCGGCACCACCTCGCGTCCGGTGTATGACAAGCTGGGCGTCAGTCGCCAAAAATTGGCGTATATCATCGACTCGACCTGTGCGCCGGTGTGTATTCTCATTCCACTGAATGCTTGGGGTGCGTTTAACTTAGGCTTGATTGGCAATCAGGGGGTCGAAGATCCGCTGATGACCTTTGTGTACTCGCTAGGGCTGAACTTTTACGCGATTATCGCCTTGCTTATGGCACTTTTTGTGGCGTGGACTGGCTGGGCCTTCGGCCCGATGAAAGCCTTTGAAGCAGCCGCACAAGAGCGAGCGCGAAAGGCAGAATTGAATGCTCGAGTTGAGCAAATTGAAGCAGGTCAAAGTGAATTTCCAATTAACCGCGGTGCGGTTGCAACCGTTATCATTAGTTTAGTCACCATGGTGCTGATGGTTCCGGTAATGCTTTGGTACACCGGCGATGGCTCGATTGTTCGCGGCAGCGGTATGCAGAGCGTATTTGTTGCGATAGTGACGGCATTAGTTATTGCAGTGATTGGTAGTATCTTGACGCTGAAAGCTCCCATTATGCTGATTATCGACAGCATGGCGCGAGGCGCATGGAAAATCCTGCCGTTGGCAGTGATTTTATGGCTCGCGATAGCACTTGGCGATGTAACACGGGCGATGGGATCCGGCGAGTACTTAGCCGGGATTCTGAATGAAACCTTGCCGATGTGGACCTTGCCGGCTCTGATTTTCTTATTATCGGCACTAACGGCATTTGCGATTGGCTCTAGCTGGGGCACATTTGCAATTATGCTGCCGTTAGCCATTCCGTTGGCGATGACGCTCGGCCTGCCGATCCCGTTGTTTATTGCCGCAGCTTTGGCCGGTGGGATTTTTGGTGATCACTCGTCACCCATTAGCGACACAACCATTATTGCGTCACTGGCGTCAGGCTCTGATCATATTGATCATGTGCGCACGCAGTTGCCCTATGCATTACTCGCAGCACTATTTGCAACCATCGGCTACCTAGTTGCTGGTTGGCTGGTCGCGATTTAGCAATCGGATATGAATGAGGACAATAAGTGGCCATGAGTGAAGTCAATTCCCTCGCAGAGGACACGGTATTCATGCGCGAAGCGATGGCCTTGGCTGCGCAAGCGGAAGCCGACGGCGAAGTGCCGGTCGGAGCTGTGCTCGTGTATCGAGGAGAAATCATTGGCCGCGGCCGTAATCGCGTGATCGGTGGCTTAGACCCAAGTTTGCATGCAGAGATGGAAGCGATTCGGGAAGGCGCAGCCGCGATTGGAAATTATCGATTGCTCGACACAACCCTGTACGTCACCCTAGAGCCGTGCCCAATGTGCGCAGGCTTGCTTGTGCATAGCCGAATTGGGCGTTTGGTCTATGGTGCTTACGATCTCAAAACCGGGGCTGCCGGAAGTTTAATGGACTTAGTTCGGCATCCGCAGTTAAACCATCAAATCGATGTTACCGCAGGCGTATTAGAAGATGAATGCGCGACTCAGCTGTCAACTTTCTTTCAGCGCCAACGTGCGCATAAGAAGGCCTTAAAAGCGAAACTTAAAGGTGGCGAGTAGCAATAGCGCACTCAATTTACACTTACGCAACTCACGCTTACGTAACCCACGCTTATTCAAAATCGCCATCGAGACACTCAGGGTCGGCCATGTCGATTGGCGTGCTGGTCAACGCACAGGTTTCGGTAAGATAAAACCATTTATTGCGACGGTCGACGATGGTTCGCGAGTGCTTGCGCCATAATTGGCGGCGACGTTCATTGCGAACAAAACGTTTTGTGGTACTGCGCCGAGCAATGCTCATAAGCGTGTCCTTTGTGTTTGGGCTAGCAACCGCTAGTTTGTGGGCAGGCGACCCTGCTCGTCAAGCCAAATCAGCGTATCATAATAGCGACGAATATTCTCAACGTAGCGCACCGGCTCGTCACCACGAGCGAATCCAAAGCGGGTGTTACGGTAAAATTGCCGCTGCCTCAGTAAGGGTAGTCGTTCTCGCACATGAATCCAATAATCAGGGTCAGCGCCTTGACGCTGAGTAATAATACGGGCGTCTTCTAAATGCCCTAAACCGACATTATAGGCGGCAAGTGCGAACCATGTCCGGTCTGGTTCGCTAATACGATCGGGAAGTCTTCGATGCAGTTGGCTCAAATACTCAGCACCACCCCGAATACTTTGCTCTGCGTCGAGTCGGCTATAAACGCCAAGCTGCTCGGCTGTTGGTAGCGTGAGCATCATCATGCCACGCACTCCCGTTGGCGAGCGCGCCCACGGATTCCAATGCGACTCTTGATAACTAATTGCAGCGAGCAAACGCCAGTCGAAAGGACCTGAATACTGTTGAAACAGCTCAATGAATTCCGGTAATACGGTTTCAGTTGCGGTTATAAAGGCTTGGCTGTCGACATAGTTGAACTGGGTGACATGGCCAAAGTGGCGGTCAATCAGGGTGAGCAAATTTAGGTTGTCATGCTGGGCGCCAATGTATTCAATAGCAGCTGCATACAACGAGTCGTCACCGCTGTCAGCGAATGCCCAAGCAAGTGGGGCGGGGTCGCGCACCGTAAATGCGACACTTAAATCCGGCCATGTCCGGCGTTTGATATCGAGATGGTGCGAGTCGACTATCGTAAAGGCGATTTGCTCGCTGATAACTTGGTCGAGTAACTCGTCAGCGTCATATAAGTGACTTGTGGTCCAATTTAAATGCGGATGTTCGAGTGCAATTTGCCCGAGCAATTCTTCATGACTACTGCTGGCGACGACCCGAATGGTGCCATCAACTTGGCTCCAGTCACGGGGGCGATTACGCGAACCTTGTTTGTAGACCAATTTTTGGTCAATGGTATGGTACGCCGGCGTAAAGCGGTAACGGTCCAGCCGTTGTTCGGTCACATCGATACCGGCGGCTATAAAGTCAACGCTTTGACTGTCGAGTAAGTCCCAAAGCTCACGTAAATCGTAGCGATTTACAATTTGCAAGCGAACACCCAATTGATCGGCGAGGCCTTTGGCCAGTTCATACTCAAACCCAGCTTCTTGTTCGAGACTGTCCAGATAGTAATTGACTGGGCTCATCATGGTGCCGACGTAAAGCACGCCGCGGTTCTGGATACGTTGCAGTTGATTGTCTTCAAGGCGGTCGCTGCCGCAAGCGGTTAGGCCAACAAGCACAAAACAAGCAAGCATAACCCACCCAGCCAGCCGTTGACGCAAAAGACTGAAGAAGCGACTCATGTGCTGTGTTGACAACGATTGGGCGTGCACTTGGGCCCGAGAAACTATCGGCATGACTGTCCGCATGTAAATTTAACCACATTCCATTTGAAGCAAACTCCGTTATATCAAATCTTCGTCGTCACTGCATTGCATTTACGGTGTTGTTGCAATTTGAGCGGTGCAAATTGTCTGTCGCAAATTCAGTCACTTTTCTTTATAATGCGGGGCCATCCTAGTCCCTTCAAGTTAATCCGGAGCTTAACCAGTGGATATCCTACGCGGTTCGCCTGCTTTGTCTGATTTTCGTGGTGAAAAAGTACTTCAACGTCTGCAAGCTGCAGGCCTACCGGTTCACCAAGTTTATGCTGAATTTGTTCATTTTGTGCATAGTTCTGCAGCCCTGACCAATGAACAACGGCATGTGCTCGACCGGTTATTGCAATATGGTCCCAAGCGAGACGCGCATGCACCGGCAGGGACCTTGATTGTAGTCACACCTCGAGTTGGCACCATTTCTCCATGGGCTTCGAAAGCGACGGATATTGCGCACAATTGTGGTTTGCAACAGATTCGCCGGATTGAACGCGGGATTGCCTATTATTTAGAGGTCGCGTCAGAAGGCTCGCTCAGCAACGAGCAACAAGCCCAAGCTGCGGCTTTATTACACGACCGCATGACCGAGAGCACGTTCTCCGAGCTCGCCGCCGCCTCCGCACTCTTTCAAGAACAACAGCCAGCTCCGTTTACCACTGTCGATATTCTTGGCCAAGGCCGCGCAGCGCTTGAGACGGCAAACCGAAGCTTAGGTTTGGCGTTAGCAGCAGACGAAATTGACTATTTGACAGAAAACTTCTTAAAGCTCCAGCGCAACCCAGTCGACGCCGAACTGTACATGTTCGCGCAAGCTAACTCGGAGCATTGTCGCCATAAAATCTTTAACGCGTCTTGGACGATTGATGGCGTGGAACAAGAGAAATCCTTGTTTAAGATGATCAAGCGGACTTATGAAGCGACGCCAGATTACGTCTTGTCAGCCTACAAAGATAACGCTGCGGTTATGGTGGGTAGCGAAGCCGGTCGTTTCTTCCCAGACGCAGGCAGCTGTGAATATCGCTATCATGGCGAGCCAATTCATATTTTGATGAAAGTCGAAACCCATAACCACCCAACCGCAATTTCACCTTACCCAGGTGCCGCAACGGGTTCTGGTGGTGAGATTCGAGACGAAGGCGCAACCGGTATTGGTGCCAAGCCAAAAGCCGGGTTAGTCGGTTTCTCGGTGTCAAACCTCCGCATTCCGGGCTTTGAGCAGCCGTGGGAGCAAGATTTTGGGCGCCCAAGCCGGATTGTCAGCGCACTCGACATTATGATCGAAGGCCCTCTCGGTGGTGCGGCGTTTAATAACGAATTTGGCCGGCCGAATATTCTCGGTTACTTCCGTACCTATGAAGAGCAAGTGGTTAGCTTTAATGGCGAAGAAGTTCGTGGCTACCATAAGCCGATTATGATCGCCGGTGGTCTCGGGAACATCCGTGAAAACCACGTTGAGAAAGGTGAGACTCTCGTCGGTGCGCCGTTAGTTGTGCTCGGTGGCCCAGCCATGAATATCGGCTTGGGTGGCGGTGCTGCTTCGTCAATGGCGTCGGGCGACTCGTCAGAAGATCTCGACTTCGCTTCGGTGCAGCGGGAAAACCCAGAAATGGAACGTCGCTGCCAAGAAGTCATCGACCGTTGTTGGCAGCTTGGAGACGACAACCCAATTGCCTTTATTCATGACGTTGGTGCGGGTGGCTTGTCGAATGCGCTGCCTGAGCTAGTTAACGACGGCGGCCGTGGTGGTGAATTTAAACTGCGCGCTATTCCGAATGACGAACCGGGCATGTCGCCCATGGCAGTCTGGAGTAACGAATCGCAAGAGCGTTACGTTTTAGCCTTAGTGCCAGAGCGCCGCGAAGTGTTCGAAGCAATCTGTCGCCGTGAACGTGCGCCGTTTGCCATTGTTGGTGAAGCAACGTCTGAGCAAACACTGCGTTTGTACGACGAAGTTTTCGATAACTACCCAGTCGACATGCCGCTCGATGTGTTACTTGGTAAACCACCGAAAATGCATCGCGAAGCGACGACTGGCAAAGTAGCGGGCAAGCCTCTAGCAACAGCAAATGTGAACGTTGCAGATGCAGTTAGCCGCTTGTTACGTTTACCAACGATTGCCGAAAAGACATTCTTAATTACCATTGGTGACCGCTCGGTGACCGGCTTAGTGGCACGTGACCAAATGGTCGGCCCATGGCAGATTCCGGTGGCGAACTGTGGTGTGACCGCTGCGTCATTTGACACCTACGCTGGTGAAGCCATGTCGATGGGTGAACGCACGCCAGTGGCCTTGCTGAACCATGCAGCGTCGGCGCGTTTGGCCGTAGCGGAAGCAATTACCAACATCGCCGCGACCGCAATTGGTGATTTGAAACGGATTAAATTGTCAGCCAACTGGATGGCGCCTGCAGGCCACCCAGGTGAAGACGCTGGTTTGTATGCTGCGGTGAAAGCGGTGGGTGAAGAACTCTGTCCGGCACTCGGTTTAACTATCCCGGTCGGTAAAGACTCCATGTCTATGCAGACCCGCTGGCAAGAAGACGGCACCGACAAAGCGGTTATTTCGCCATTGTCGCTCGTGATCACCGCATTCGCTCCGGTACAGGACGTGCGCAAAACCGTTACGCCAATGTTGCGAGCGGAGCGCGATGATGCCCGCCTTATGTTGATCGACTTGGGCCGTGGTCAAAACCGTTTAGGCGCGTCGTCGCTGGCGCAAGTGTATCGTGAGTTAGGCGCTGAGCCGGCTGACTTAGATTCACCAGAGCATTTACGCTTCTTCTTCAACACCATTCAAAGTTTGGTGGCGAATAACGAATTATTAGCGTACCACGACCGCTCTGACGGTGGTTTGTTGGTGACGTTGGCAGAAATGGCGTTTGCCGGCCACTGTGGTGTTGAAATCGACCTGCCTGCAGGTCAAGACACGGTTGCTGCGTTGTTCAGCGAAGAGTTAGGTGCCGTCGTTCAGGTTTCCGAAGCGGTCGCTGCGCGTTTGAACGCTGAGTTTGCTGCTGCCGGTTATGCCGATATGTTGGTTGACCTTGGCCGTGCGGTAAGTGAAGACTCACTTGTCATTCGTCAGAACGAGCAAGTGGTGTATCAAGCAAGTCGCTCTGAGTTACGTACCATTTGGGCGGAAACGACGCATCAAATGCAACGTTTGCGGGATAACCCAGCCTGTGCGGACGAAGAGTTTGCGTTGAAACAAGACACCAACAACCCAGGTTTACATGCGCAATTGACGTATGACCCGGCGGAAGATATTTCGGCGCCGTTTATTCTGAAAGGTGTGGCACCGAAAATTGCGATTCTGCGTGAGCAGGGCGTTAACTCCCACTACGAAATGGCTGCGGCCTTTGACCGTGCTGGCTTTAGCGCCATTGACGTACACATGAGCGATATTCTTGCCGGCCGGGTTAGCTTAGACGAGTTCCAAGCGCTAGCCGCCTGTGGTGGTTTCTCGTACGGTGACGTTCTCGGTGCTGGTGAAGGTTGGGCGAAATCAATTCTGTTCAATGCCAATGCGCGTGAGCAATTCAGTAACTTCTTTGCTCGCCAAGACACGCTGGCGCTCGGTGTGTGTAACGGCTGTCAGATGTTGTCGAACTTACATGAGCTTATTCCGGGCACGGAGCATTGGCCGCATTTTGTCACGAACCGTTCTGAGCGCTTTGAAGCGCGTGTGGCGATGGTTGAAGTGCAAGACAATAAGTCACCATGGTTTGCTGGCATGGCTGGCTCGCGCATGCCAATTGCGGTTTCTCACGGTGAAGGCCGCGTCGAGTTCAGTCGCAATGACGCCAACCAAGCGCTGTCTGCACTCAATGCGGATCAGTTGATTGCGCTGCGTTATGTGGACAACTATGGCAAGGTGACGGAAAGCTACCCGGCGAACCCGAACGGCTCTGTGCAAGGTATCACGGGCCTAACCAATGCCGACGGTCGCGTTGCTATCATGATGCCACACCCTGAGCGCGTTTTCCGTGCCGTGGCCAACTCATGGTACCCCTCATCTTGGGGCGAAGACGGCGCCTGGCTACGCCTCTTCCGCAACGCCCGCCGCAGCTTAGGCTAGCGTCGCCGTCGAAGTTTGCTTCCGAGGGTTGGGCCGCACGATGTCAGAGACGCCGTGAACCCTCCCTGGGGGCTTATATTCGGCATCCATGCCTCATATACTCTGTCATCGCGCAGCCCACCCCTCTCGCGCAAACTTCGAAGCAGCTAGGCGAATACGGTGATGGTTTGACGGCTGATGGCGACGAGGTTGCCGTCATCGTCCCATACATGGGAATGGGTGTGGCCGTAACCGTCAGCGGCGTAGTCGATATAGGCAACATACTGCCACCAGTCGGTGGCTTTTTTGTGGGTCGGTAATAATTCTGGGAACTCGATTGTCCATGTTAATGAGCTAGCAGGTGCCGGCTGATTCAGCATCGGTAGTACCGCAGGTGGCCAAGCGTCGACGAGACCAAGAAAGAGGCCGACGTCGATCGGTGTGTCTTCGTTACAGAAACGTACCCAACCTCCAAATTGACGCGACTGGGTGTTGCTAAACGGTAAACCACCGACTGTGACGCTGTAGTCGAAGTGGTGCGCAAACTCAGGAAGAATGGGCGTTTTCGGAAATGGTAAACCGTATTCACGACCCGGTACCTCAGCAGGTAAGGTGTCCGTGATGCTGACTTGCGATGGCCGTGAACGGCCAAACGTGAATAAGCCGCTTAGTTGCACACCGCCATTTTGGAGGATTTCTACGCGCACTTGAGTAACGCTTTTACCTTCACGCAAAATGGTGCGTTGCAAAGTCGCTTTGCCAGGTTCTAGCGGACCAACAAATGAAATGGTTAGCGCACGTATCGGCTGCTCTCCATCAACACCAAGCTTTGCATGCTGAAACGCGATCGCTGCCGAAAAACCACCAAAAAACGCGCGGCCTTGGGCCCATCCTTCCGGCAACACCAATTCTTGCTCTGTATCAGGTCGAATACTCGCTAAAACTTCGGAAAACTTCACCACGTCACTCATTTTTGCTTTCACCTAGAAATTTAAACACGCGTTTAATTCTAGCTGTGCCAGAAACAAGTTACTAGTCAAGATTGGTTAATCGTCTGGACGGTAGGCCAGGATTACGAGTCTCGTATTCGAAGCCAGTGTTAGAGGTTTACGACCGGTGCGGTCAGAGTAGGGAGTTTAGTTCGAAGCTAGCGCAAGCGATATACGTTCAGCTCGGTCAGAGTAACGAGTTTCGTACTCGAAGCCAGCGCTAGCGGTGTGCGGCAGCCGATGACAGAGTATATGAGGCATGGATGCCGAATATAAGCCCCCATGGATGGGTTCACGGCGTCTCTGACATCGGCTGCCGTGCGCCGCGGAAGCGGCTTCGCAGAACTGAACCAAGCTCTCTGACCGAGCCGGCGGTGCGCCGCGGAAGCGGCTTCGCAGCACGGAGCTTCGAAGCCGCGTTGGGGTTATTGCAGCCAGTTGATGATGATGTCGGCGATATCGGTTTGGTCTTGGAAGCCGCGGAAGTGTTCGCTCCAAGGGCCGATAGCGATGACTGGGACATCTTCGCCAGTGTGACCGCCGGTGGTCCAGCCGGTGCTGGTGTGGTAGCGGACGATGTCGATAAGGACATCTTGAATGCGTTGACGATGGCGCGAGCCAGTGTCTTGCGCAACGGCTTGTAGGGCGTTTTGTTGATCAACCGTCAGCGGGAATGGCAAGTATTGCTCCACATAGGCTTCCCAGTCGATAAACGGCATGCTTGTCATGTCTTCAGCCATGGTCCGCAAACCGCGACCAATGCGAGCAACGTCAGCTGCACGCCATTGATAGTTGCCGTCGGCACCAAGGGTTAAACCGCCAGTTGAATGGTCTGCCGTGAGCAGCACCTGCGTGCCTGGGTTTTCATTGGCATAGGTTTCTAAAAACTGCATTAAATGGTCAAGCTCTTCCATTTCGCGCATGGCGCAAGCGATGTCATTGGCGTGACCACACCAATCAACCATCGAAGCTTCAATCATCACCACGTAAGGTTGTTCTGCATGGTCGAGCAAACGTAGGCCGTGGCGTGAGAGTTGCTCTAAACGCATTTCATCGTCAATCACGTACGGAAAAGCGTCGTCGAAGAACAAGCCCAGAACCGGCAGGCGCTGTTGGGCATGAAGTTCTTCATAAGTCGATACGACACGCACGCCAGCGTTGGTCAGCGTAGTTAAATGATTAATTTCATTGCCGTCCTCGTCGGTCCGCACAAAGTGCTTGCGGCCACTACCAAGCAACAAGTCGAATACCGGTTGACCGTTTTCGTCTAAGGTTGCGAATTGGTCGGCAATTTCATCTTCCATGCGGCGTGACGGAACGTGCGTATAGAAAGCAGCAGGCGTTGCGTGAGTAACGCGAGTCGTTGCAATGGCACCGGTTAACCAGCCGTTTTCACGACTAATTTGCATCATGGTTTTGAGCGGATTACCGTCGGCGTCAACTGAAATGGCACCGTTGTAAGTTTTAATCCCGGTGGCAAGTGCTGTAGCACTGGCAGCAGAGTCGGTTACCAGCGTGTCGTCGGCCGGATAGGTGCTAGCCGCGCCAACTAGGTATTGGTCAAAAATTGTTGGGTCAATATCGCTAGCACGGGTGTAATTGCGCCCGTCTTTAAAGTAACGATAAGCGGTCAAATAAGGAAAGCCCATGCCGTCTGCGATAACGAGAATAATTCGCTGCGGCTGCTCGGTGTTGCTGTCATCCGCATAAGCGCTTGGGGCCCAAGCACTGAGTGAGGTTGCCAAAACAGCAATGAGTGAAAAATGAGTTATTTTTTGCCAAATACGCATAGTGTGTTCCTGTTTTACTGACTGCAGCAGCCGATGGGCGTGTGCTTTACCGTTTCCGATTTTGTTCTTTGGTCGCTAGTTTAACACTTTGATTTTTCCGAATCATGACATAGGTTGCGCCCATGCCACCGTGATATTTTTGTGCCGTGTGAAAGGCTAAAACGTTTTCAATGTCTGGCAGCCATTGGTTGACTAAGCTTTTTAATAAGCCCGGACGGGGTTGGCTTTTTAAGCCAATACCATGAATAACCAAAGCCGTGCGTACCCCAGTGCGGTAACAATCCTTGATAAACCGAGTGATTTCAACCCGAGCTTCGCTCACTCGCATATTATTCAAGTTTAACGTCGCTTGAGGTTCGTATTGGCCGCGCTTGAGTTGGCGAAATACACCGTCTTGAATGCCGTCGAGGCGCCATTCAATGGGGTCGTTCGGTAGTATCCAATCACGCACTTGCTCGCTCAAGGCTGCGGCTTCTTCCGCTTCGGCCTCGGCCATGGCGGCGGCGCGTCGGGCGGCTTGTTGTTCGGCACTTAAGGCACTGCGTTCGACGGCGACGGTGTCGGGTTTTGTTAGCGGTTTGACGTCCTGCATGAGCTCTTGAAACAGCGCTAACTCGTCATTTTTGTCGTTCGAATTTGACTCAGCCATAAAAAAACTCCGACGTTCATTAACTGCAAACTGAACGTCGGAGTGTAACAAATTTTCCTTGGGGGGGCAGCTATCTTGCTGTGCGTGCGCTTAGAATGCGTACTGCACACTCACCTGAATGCGGTCGAGGTTACCGTCTTGACCCGAAAGTAATTCACGGGTTGCACGGCTAACTTCGAAACCGACAACCATGCGCTCATTGGCTTGATACATGAGGTTGGCAGCAATGCGTTGCGTGTGGTCATTGGCATTCAAGCCAGTTAGTTCGCGTTTATCTTCAAAGCGGCCGCGCGCAAAAATCAGGTTCGTGCGGTACTGTTCGCTCCAAACATGACGGTACGCCAGCGTCACCCCGGTGTAACCGAGCGCGTCCAAGTTGAGAGCCTCATTGACAACAGCGTCGTTCACCGAGTTAATACCAACATAGCGACCGATACCTTCGCCATGGACAAAGCCTGCACGAATATCATGTGGGCCGATGTCAATTTTGGTGGTTAAGTTCACGCCCCAGCCGGTTTCGGTGCTGTCGACACCGTCCTGACGGTATTCAAGGCGACGGTAAATACCGGCGACACTGTAATGAATATTGTCGACTTTGTTTTGGTAGCGAGCGGTCAAATCTGGCATTGCTGTGTCACCGGTCGTTACCCGAGCAGTACCACCGAGGTTCGGTGTTACTGTGGTTTCTGGTGCTTCAACGGACACGGAGAAGCCATTATTGCTGTACCGAATTTGTGGTTGACGGTTAAAGACAATCCCGTCTGGCGCACCAACAAAATCAACGGCTTCAGGGATGATTGCGGTGTCTTGGAAGTTACTCCAGAACTGACCTGCAAGCCAATTTTTATACTGAATATAGGCGTGACGAACCCGTGGTGAATAGGAGTTGGTTACGCGTTTGTCGCCACCTGGGGTGCCGAGAAAATCGAACTCAACATAGCCTGAAATGGTCTCACCGTTCTCCAACGTTTGGTTGGCACGGAAGTAGAAACGAGTATCCCGAGCATGGAAGTCTGTGTAAGTATTACTGTCGCCACCAATGGGGGTTAAGCCTGGAATGTAGAAGTCCCGACCGATA
This sequence comes from Aliidiomarina haloalkalitolerans, assembly GCF_003987315.1. Lineage (GTDB taxonomy): Bacteria > Pseudomonadota > Gammaproteobacteria > Enterobacterales > Alteromonadaceae > Aliidiomarina > Aliidiomarina haloalkalitolerans. The sequence continues at coordinate 42,461 of NZ_PIPI01000010.1, read as the reverse complement.
CTGCCAGATGGCAAAGAGCCACTGTCTGTGCGGGTGATCATGGCGTCGAGCTTGATGTAACCACCGTAACTAAATTCAGTTTCAGCACTTGCGTTCGCAATCGTGACTAAGCTACCAGCGCTGATTGCTGCGGCGACTGCGGTTGCGGTCAGCGCTTTGTTAAAACCTTGCATGTCAGCTTCCTCATCATGTATTCATTAACGGCTCTGAACTGGCCTTGAGTGCACAGCTACTGCTGTTTGTGCGTGCTTTTAAGCATTCGGGAAGATGCGCATTGGGTCAATCTAGACTATGGTCTAATAGGTTTCAGCCAGCGAAATCAGTACAAATGGGGCTATAAAATTTAGGAGGAATGAAATATGTCAGCACTGAGTTATCCAATGCCTGAAGCAGTGAAAGCATCTGCACGGCTGAATCCGCAAACTTATGCGGAGAAGTATCAGCAGTCCATTGCTGACCCAGAAGCGTTTTGGGCAGAAGAAGGTAAGCGCATTAGCTGGTTCAGCCCTTATAGCCAAGTTAAGAAAACTAACTTTGCGCCGGGCGAGCTAGACATTCAGTGGTATGCCGACGGCACCCTAAACGCTTGCTATAACTGTGTTGATCGTCACTTGAGTGAGCGCGGCGACAAGACCGCAATCATTTGGGAAGGTGACGAAGTCGATGTGCAAAAGCACATTACTTTCCGTGAACTCCATGAAGAAGTGGCGCGTTTTGCTAACGGTCTGAAGAAACTCGGTGTGAAGAAAGGCGACCGCGTCGCTATTTATATGCCGATGGTACCCGAAGCGGCCTATGCCATGCTTGCTTGCGCCCGCTTAGGTGCGGTGCATTCGGTGATTTTTGCTGGCTTCTCGCCGCACGCGATTGCAGACCGAGTGAATGACTGTGGTGCGAAAGTGATTATCACCTCAAACGAAGGCCGTCGTGGCGGTAAAGGCGTTGCTTTAAAGCCAAACGTCGACGAAGCCTTAAGCGGCGACGCCTGCCCAACCATTGAGCACGTGGTTGTTCTGAAGCACACCGACGTTGATTTTGACATGCACGCTGGTCGTGATGTTTGGTGGCACGAATTGATTGGCGATTGTGACGCCGACTGTCCACCGGAAGTGATGCAAGCCGAAGATCCACTATTTATTCTTTACACCTCGGGGTCAACCGGCAAGCCAAAAGGCGTCGTGCATACCACCGGTGGTTACATGGTGTATGCGTCGATGACGCACGAATATGTCTTCGATATTAAAGAAGACGACGTTTACTGGTGTGCGGCCGATGTGGGTTGGATTACCGGTCACAGCTATATTGTTTACGGCCCGCTCGCAAACGGCACCACCACGCTTATGTTTGAAGGTGTGCCAACTTATCCGGACGTGTCGCGCATTGGTAAGGTGGTCGATAAGCATCAAGTGAATATCCTGTATACCGCACCGACTGCGATTCGTGCCTTGATGGCCAAAGGTGATGCTGCAGCGAAAGGTAGTAAACGCGACTCGCTGCGGATTATGGGCTCGGTGGGTGAGCCAATTAACCCAGAAGCGTGGGAGTGGTATTACAAGATTATCGGTAACAGCAAATGCCCGATTGTTGATACTTGGTGGCAAACTGAGACGGGCGGTATTCTGATTGCACCGTTCCCGGCGGCAACCGATATGAAGCCAGGTTCGGCAATGTTACCGTTCTTCGGTGTGAAGCCGGCGTTAGTCGATAACGAGGGCAAAAAGCTTACTGGCGCGACGGAAGGCAACTTGATTATCGAAGACTCATGGCCAGGTCAGGCACGCACGTTATGGAACGACCATGAGCGCTTTGAGCAGACCTACTTCAGCACCTACAAGAACGTGTATTTCACCGGTGACGGTGCACGTGTTGATGAAGATGGTCATTTCTGGATTACTGGTCGTGTCGACGATGTGCTGAACGTGTCAGGGCATCGCCTTGGTACAGCGGAAATTGAAAGCGCATTGGTTGCTCATGAAGCAGTTGCGGAAGCTGCCGTAGTCGGTTACCCGCATGACCTGAAAGGCCAAGGTATTTATGTTTATGTGACTGTGGTCGATGGCGTTGAAGCGAATGACGAGCTGCGCAAAACATTAGTGCAGTGGGTTCGTAAAGAGCTTAGCCCGATTGCGACACCAGACCATATTCAGTGGGCTCCAGGCCTACCAAAAACTCGCTCTGGTAAGATTATGCGTCGTATCCTGCGCAAAATTGCCAGCAATGAGTACAGTAATTTGGGTGATACCTCTACGCTCGCCGATCCGAGTGTGGTAGATTCGTTAATTGAGAATCGATTAAACCGCTAAGGATAGGAAGCGACCACGTAGCGCTTCCACAAAAAGTGCTATGACCCGATTACTAATTGCTGATGATCATCCGTTATTTCGCGAGGCCCTGCAGGGGGCCCTCGCGAGTCATTTTGCCGACCTCGATATTCGCGAGGCCGATACCCTCGACTCGACTCTTGACGCTTTAAGCCAAGACGACGACATTGACTTGTTGTTGCTCGACTTACATATGCCCGGCGCTGGCGACCTTTATGGCTTAATCCGCATTCGCAACGACTATCCATTGTTACCGGTAGCAGTGATTTCTGGGTCGGAAGACTTGCAGGTAATTTCACGCTGCATGGGCTTCGGTGCGCTCGGTTTTATTCCAAAATCACTTTCGTCGGCCGACATTGCGAATGCAATTGCTGCAATTCTCGATGGCGATGAATGGTTGCCGGAGGGCATGGCTGAACAAATCGTTGATGTCAGCCAAGAGGACAAAGAGCTCGCCGAGAAAGTGGCCGATTTAACCCCACAACAGTATCGGGTGCTGTATTACGTGCACGAAGGCTTACTGAATAAGCAGATCGCCTATCAACTTGGCATTACCGAAGCGACCGTGAAGGCCCACATGACGGCAATTTTCCGTAAGCTCGACGTATACAGCCGCACCCAAGCGGTACTGTTAGCCGAGCGCCTGCAGCTTTCACCGCCTGAAGCAGAAACTTAAGAGCTAGACCTTTAAGTCCCACAAAAGGTTCGTTGTACTTCCTCGGCTTTGGACGGAGCCTGATAGAGTTCAAGTTCTAGCTCGCTGGTTGGCATGTGATAGGGTGTTTTCCACGCATTAAGCAGGGTGTAGAAACGCTTTAGACTGCCGCTTTCCTCAACTTCGGTAATCGCTTCGGCAATGCGATGATTGCGCGGAATGAGTGCGGGATTTACGCTGCGCATGGCATTGACGGTGTCGTGCACTGAACGCTGATTATCGCTGAGTCGCTGCAACCAGCGCTGGCGCCAAGCGAGGTAATCATCCGGCTTGGCAAAGAGGCTGGCGGCTGGCGCAGTTGGTTCGACGAGTACAGACTCCCCCGATGCAGATTCTCCAGAGTTTTCGATAAGTTCATTGGCAAGTTGCCAGAATGCCTGAGTGTAGTCGACGTCATGGGTTTGCAATACAACGAGAAAATCTTGAATCAATGTGTCGTCTTCAGCCTGTGCGTGTTCAATACCCATCTTGCTTGCCATCGTACTAAGCCATAGTGCTTGTGCACGCGCCGAATACTCATCTAAGACACGGGTCGCAACGGCAATGGCGTTTTCACGCGCTGCCTTTGCGCTGGCTTCGTCATTACTTTCTGGCGCAACGGTGAGCAACGGCAAAAGGCACTCCGCCAAGCGCGCGAGGTTCCATTGGGCGATCGCAGGTTGACTGCTAAAGGCATAACGTCCCCGGCGGTCAATCGAGCTAAAGACTTTTTGCGGATGATAGCTGTCGAGAAACGCCGCAGGGCCGTAATCGATGGTTTCGCCGCAAATTGACGTGTTGTCGGTGTTCATTACCCCGTGAATAAAGCCGACGCGCAGCCACTGACTGATCAACTCGGCTTGCTTCATGGCGACCGCATGTAAAAAGGCGAGGTAGCGCTCGATTCCTGTGCGGTCTTGAAGTTCCGGATAGTGGCGGGCAATGGCATAGTCAGCGAGCTGTTTAACTTTCTCAGCACCACCGTGCAACGAGGCAAACTGAAAGCTACCAATGCGCAAATGACTGCTCGCAACGCGGGTAAATACTGCGCCCGGAACGCCACCTTGGTCACGAAAAACCAATTCGCCACTGGCGACGGCAGCCAGCGCCCGGGTGGTCGGCACTCCCAGGACAAACATGCTTTCACTAAGCAGATATTCACGTAACACCGGACCAATTGCTGAGCGACCATCACCGCCCCGCGAAAACGGAGTAGGCCCAGCCCCTTTCAGCTGAACATCCCAATGCTTACCATGTTTATCAATGATTTCAGCGAGGAGCAGCGCACGGCCATCACCAAGTTGTGGCACGAGATTACCAAACTGATGCCCCGCATAGGCATGTGCGCGCGGTTTTGCCCATTCTGGCACGTGATTACCCGACCAAACACTGAGCCCAGTTTGAGTCGCGTGCAATTCAGCAGGCAATTGTAATTGTTCAGCGAGCGTCTGATTGAACGCAATCCACTGGGGTGCTTGTACTGCTTTCGGTGAGGCCGGTTGAGTAAAGAACGAGCCTAAGTCGAAAAGAGAATGTTGCACGGTGAATGCGGTCATGAAATCTCCAACTAAAGTATGAATTTTTTCATGCTGATGAGGAATAGCCGTGATTGTCACTCGCAGCATAGCATGGACAGGTACTAGATTATCATACAATGAAATCACAGAGGTGGATGCAATGATTTACGCTAATCCCGGTCATCCGGATTCAAAAGTAACCGTCAAAGATCAGTATGAAAATTATATCGGTGGCAAATGGGTTGCACCGGTCAAAGGCCAATATTTCGATAATGTATCGCCGGTCACCGGCAAGGCATTCTGTAAGATTGCACGCTCTACTGCGGAAGATGTCGATCTAGCTTTGGACGCGGCTCATGCAGCAAAAGAAGCATGGGGTAAAACATCCGTTACCGAGCGCTCCAATATCCTGCTGAAAATCGCTGACTGCTTGGAAGCTAATCTCGAATCGATCGCGGTAGCGGAAACTTGGGATAACGGCAAAGCGGTTCGCGAAACGTTAAACGCGGACGTTCCTTTAGCTGTCGATCACTTTCGTTATTTTGCCGGTACTATTCGTGCCCAAGAAGGTTCGATTGGCGAAATTGACCAAAACACCGTCGCCTATCATTATCATGAACCGCTTGGCGTTGTTGGCCAGATTATTCCGTGGAACTTCCCATTATTGATGGCCGCATGGAAACTTGCGCCGGCACTGGCAACGGGCAACTGCGTCGTATTGAAGCCTGCAGAACAAACTCCGTGGTCAATTCTGAAGTTTATTGAACTGGTCGGTGACTTGCTCCCGGACGGTGTACTGAACATCGTTAATGGCTTTGGTAAAGAAGCCGGTGAAGCGTTGGCGACGAGTAAGCGAATCGCGAAGATTGCCTTCACAGGTTCAACGCCAACCGGCTCTCATATTCTTAAGTGTGCAGCGGAAAACATTATTCCGTCTACTGTCGAGCTTGGTGGTAAGTCGCCGAATATTTACTTCGAAGACGTGTTTAATTACGAAGATAGCTATTTAGAGAAGTGTATTGAAGGCGTGGTCTTGGCGTTCTTTAACCAAGGCGAGGTCTGTACCTGCCCGTCGCGCTTGTTAGTGCACGAAAGTATCTACGACAAGTTTATTGAGTTAGTTATTGAACGTACCAAGAAAATCAAACGCGGTAATCCGCTCGACACGGATGTAATGGTCGGTGCTCAGGCTTCGCAGCAGCAGTTTGATAAAATCATGAGCTACTTTGACATTGGTCGCGGTGAGGGTGCAGAAATCCTCATGGGCGGTGACAAAGAGCAACTCGACAATGACCTTGCCAATGGCTACTACATTCAGCCAACCTTGATTAAAGGCAACAACAGCATGCGCGTGTTCCAAGAAGAAATTTTTGGGCCGGTGATTTCGGTGACCACGTTCAAGGACGAAGCGGACGCACTAGAGATTGCCAACGATTCTGAGTTTGGTTTAGGTGCGGGTTTATGGACGCGTGATATGAATCGCGCTTATCGCATGGGCCGCGGTATTCAAGCCGGTCGGGTGTGGACCAACTGCTATCACCACTACCCAGCGCATGCAGCGTTTGGTGGTTACAAGAAGTCCGGTGTTGGCCGTGAAAACCACAAGATGATGTTGTCGCATTATCAGCAAACGAAGAATATGTTGGTGAGTTACGACACCAATCCAATGGGCTTTTTCTAAGCCAATTGGCAAGCATGGAGAGAAGGAACAAGGACGTCGACAACGGGAGCTTTGAGCTCCCGTTTTTTTCGGCAGACGTTCAGGGTAGTATGAAGGGTAGAGTCACTTCGTTGGGAAACGTACAAGATGGACAAATCGATTGTCAGCGCTATGTCGGCAGCAAAAGATTCGGCAACCGCTGCCGAGGAATTGGCGACACAGCTCGGGAATAATAAGCTTGGCTTTATTCTCTTCTTTTGTTCGGCAGAATATGATCTGCCGGAACTTGCTGCCGCATTGGAAGAGCAGTTTCCACAGGTACCGAAAAGCGGCTGCACGACTGCTGGCGAATTGACACCCGCAGGTTATGCGCGCGGTCACATTGTCGCGCTCGGTTTTCACGCGAGTGATTTCCGTGTTGCGGTTGGCCCGATTCAAAATCTGACGGAGTTTGATTTGTTGCAAGCGCAGGAACTTATCGATAATTTATTGTTATCTGAGCCTGTGTATGGCGCACAGCAACGGCAAAGCTTTGCCTTGACCTTGTTCGATGGACTGTCGGCGCAAGAGGAAGTGGCGCTCTTCTCGTTACAAACGGCACTGGGGAAAATCCCGCATTTTGGCGGTTCCGCCGGTGATGATAATCAACTCACCGATACTTATATCTATTTCAACGGTAGTTTCCACACCAATGCGGCAGTGCTGCTGATATTTACCACTGCGCTGCCGTTCGAGGTGTTTAGTACCCATCACATGGAGCCGCGAACGGAAAAATTTGTCGTCACCGCTGCGAGCGACGATACGCGGACAGTCTACGAGTTGAACGCTGAGCCCGCCGCAGAAGCTTATGCTCAGTATGTGGGATGTGCGCTGACCGAGCTCGACGCGACGGTCTTTGCCATGCATCCGTTGGCGGTACGCATGGGTAATGAATATTTCGTTCGTTCGATTCAGCGCGTCAACGACGATGGCAGCTTAACTTTTTATTGCGCGGTAGGTGAAGGTGCGGTGCTCACTGCTATGGCGACGCAACCGATTTTACCGGATTTAGAACAGCGCTTTGCTGAGATCGAAAAAAGCATAGGCGAGCCATTGGTAACGATTGGCTGTGACTGCGTTTTGCGGCGGTTGGAATGTGAACAGCGCAATGAAGTTGCCGCTGCATCCGCATTCTATCGCCGCCATCAAGTACTCGGTTTTAACACTTACGGCGAGCATTTTAACGGCATTCATATCAATCAGACCTTTACGGGCGTGGTGATTGGGCGAGGTGAGGATGGCGTCTGAAACTGAGCTGCGGCATCAACTTGCTGAGCGGGAAGCAAAAATTGCTCGGCTCGAACGGATTAACCAAGCCCTGATGCAACGCATTGAGCAAGGCAGTTCGCCGCAGCTCAATGGTGTCCATTCGCCGTTTACCGCCTTTCAACATGCGGCAGTATTAGCAGAACAAGTTCGTGAGCGCACCCGAGAGTTGAAGCACAGTGCCGATGTGAGTAAACAGAAAGCCCTCGCTGAGAAAATGCTGCTGTTGCAGAACACGGTCGACAACCTATCGCAAGGTGTCGCGTTGGTGAATGGGCAAGGGCAACTTGAAGTTTGGAATGCAAAATTACTCGATTTGACTGGGCTAAGTCGCCGTCAACTTGGGCTAACCAATGACTTCCAAGCTTGCCTCATGAGGAGTGCCTTGTCACAACCACAGCAGATTTTCAGCCAAACACGAAGTGAACAGAAGTTACTGGACGGTCGAACCATTGCCGCTGAACGCCATCCTTTGCCAGATGCGGGTTATTTGTTGGCCTTAACTGATATATCAACCCACGTCGCCTATGCTGCGTCGTTAGCCGAAAGTGAGCGCTGGCTGCGTGCAATTACCGATAACGTACCTGCGATGATCGCCTACTTGTCAGCGAACGGCATATATGAATTTGTCAATCGCGGCTATGCAGAGTTTTATTTACAACCGGGACAAGAAATTCTCCAACAGCACATTACTGAAATCCATGGTGAATCAGGCTATCAGCGATTGCAGCCTTATATAGCCGAGGTGCTTAATGGTGACAATGTGGTGTTCGAAATTACGGAAACCAATATTCAGGGCGTGTCGCGGCATTTACTCAAGTCCTATGTGCCGAACCGCGATAGCGCCGGAAAAGTTTTAGGTTTCTTTGTGTTGAATCGCGATATTACCGAGCGAAAACGCACCTCAGAGGCGTTGCGCCAAGCGAATATATTACTTGAAAAGCGGGTGCAAGAACGCACAGCCGCACTCAGCCAAGCCAAAAACGAAGCAGAAATTGCGAACGCATCGAAATCGCAATTTCTTGCCGCAGTCAGTCATGATGTTCTGCAACCACTGAACGCTGCTCGTTTGTTTAATGGCGCGATGCTTGACCAGTCGTTAAGCCCCGAGGTGCGTGGACTGGCACAAAAAGCGGCGCGGTCATTGGATGACGTGGGCGACTTACTACGCACGCTGGTTGATTTGTCCAAATTAGATGCCGGTGCGCTCGCAGCTCAGGTTGAGGTCATTCCGGTCGATGCCGTATTAAAGCCACTCGCAGATGAAGCTGAGGCGATGCTGGCCAGTAAAGGCATTCGCCTGCGCTTGCAGTCTAGTCGTGACTGGATAATCACCGACAGTGCATTACTGACCCGTATTTTACGTAACTTCATTAGTAACGCTTACCGCTACACGCCTGCGGGTGGTGAGGTTTTATTGGGTTGTCGTCGCCGCGGCACTCAGCTCGAAATTCAGGTGCTCGATACGGGACCGGGTATCGCTGCAGACCAGCGAAAAAGTATTTTTCGAGAGTTTCATCGTTTGCCAGCAGCAGAGCATGAGCATGCTGGTGGCTTAGGTCTTGGATTAGCAATTGTCGAACGTCTAGCGCGGCTGCTTGATCATGTGGTGGATGTGAAGTCGAAGGTTGGGCGTGGCTCGATGTTTTCTATTCAGGTACCACGGCAGCAAGCAGATCAGAGCAGCGACCGACAAGCAAGAAGAGATGAACCGTCAGTTATTCCGAACACGATTCAAGAGCAGGGTCTCATTGGCGTCATCGATAATGATCCGGCGATTTGCCAAGCGCTCGAAAGTATCCTCAGCGGCTGGGGTTATACCGTGGTTTTGGCGCAGAATCGCGAGCAATTGGTGGCGCAGGATTTTTGGCAAGATCGCGAATTGCGGGCGGTGATTGTCGACTATCATTTAGGCGCAGATTTCGGCACCGATGTCGTCACCGAGCTGCTCCAACAGCGGCTCTCATCCGCACAGCCAGCGGTGCTATTACTCACGGCCAATCATAGCCAAGCACTGCAAGACCAAGCTCGAGAACTCGGTTTTGAACTGCTGCATAAGCCGGTAAGACCATTACAACTGCGAATGACCTTGCGGACTTTGTTTAGTCGGAGCAAATCTCGTTAATCGGGTAAATAGGCAGAGAAATCCGCGGCTTTCGCGATTAAAATCGCCTGCACACGATTGCTCACCTTAAGTTTACGGAAAATGGCGGAGACATGAGATTTAACCGTCGCTTCGCTCACGTGTAAGGCAAAGGCAATTTGCTTATTGGAAGCACCGTTAACCATTTCGCGTAAAACCCGAATTTGCTGTTTGGTAAGATCCGCAAGCGACACGATGGGCTGCTCAAGCGCTGGCGGACTGGTCTTGGCCGACAAGTTTGTTGTGCTGGCACGAAAACTGCCAGCGGGCAAATAGATATTCCCAGCAAGAATTTGTTCAATCGCTTGTGCTAATTCCGAGCGCTCGCTCGCCTTGGAAATATAACCAATGCAGCCTAACGCCATAGCTTCAAGAACAACATGCTTATCGTCTTCTGCGGAGAGCATGGCGACGGCTAACGTTGGGTATTTGGCAAGAAGTTGCGAGACCCCCTCTAAGCCATTCATGCCGGGCATATTGAGATCGAGAAGCACTAAGTCAACCGCGGGCTCGTCAGCTAATCGGGTAAAAACCTCACTCAGATTTGCGGCGTCGAGTAAGGTTGCTTGTGGAAAATGCCGGTGGACCACATCAGCGAGTGCGTCACGATAAAGCGGGTGATCGTCAGCAATTAGGAGCCGGAACATGATTGCGTCTCCTTCTGGCGCTGCATATGTTGCATCAGAGCTTTGAGCTGGGCTGGTTTCACCGGCTTGGCCAAGAACTGCAGACCGAGTTTACGCGTTTCTGCTTTTAAATCTGGGTCTCTGACTGCGGTCACCAAGGCTCCCGGTACGCGGTTTGGCCAAATGTCACTCAATGCTTGCCAGAGCGTTAAGCCGTCGCCGTGTTCGCCTAGTTGATAGTCCAGTAACACGCCGTCCGGCGCAGGGTTTTCTGCTGCCCATGTTAGTGCTTCCTGCGGGGTGGTGAACTGAATCGGATGGCAGTCCCACTTATGCAGCAGCGCTTCTAGAGCTTTAAGGTTCTCGGGTTCGTCATCAACACAGAGAATTTTCAGACCGTCGTAAGCCTGATTTGAGCGTTCAGGCCGCACACGCGGAATGACCATAGCGGCTGAGCCGAGAGGCACGAGCACGGAGAAGCGACTGCCTTGACCGAGTGCAGATTTAATCTCCAATGGGCAGTTTAGCTGTTCAGCCATGCGTTTGGCGACACTCAGACCTAAACCCACGCCGCTAATCGAACCTTGATGCAAACGAATAAAGGCCTCGAAAACTTCTTCGTGTTTTTGCTCTGGAATACCCGGGCCGCTGTCCCAAACCGCGAGTTCGGCATGGTCGCCATGTTTGCGAACGGTTAATAAAACACGACCGCTTTCGGTGTACTTCACCGCATTTGACAGGAAGTTCTGCACAATTCGCCGCAAATAAGTGGGGTCGGTATAGACGGTTAAATTGCGCAGTCGCGCTTTAAACTGCAGGTCTTTTTGTTCTGCCAGTACGGCATACTCAGGTACTAATGGCCCGAGAATGGTATTCAGGTCAATGTGCTTGAGTTGCGGCTGCATCGCCCCTTGTTCCATTTTGGCAATAGACAACAGTGCCGAAAGTAGATGCTCAGTGGAGTCGAGCGCATTATCGACTTTGTGAATTAAGCCCTGATTCTTGCCATCGAGTCGCTCGTGGTCAATTGCCGACAAGTAGAGCCGCGCGGCGTTCAGCGGCTGCAAAATGTCGTGACTAGCTAATGCCAAGAAACGCGTTTTACTGGCGTTGGCATTTTCCGCTTCAGCTTTTGCTGCTTGCAATGCGATTTCGATTTCCCGCCGCCGATCGATTTCCTCGGTCAGCTCACGGTTAATTTCTCGCACTTCGTCGGTGCGACTGCGAATCCGCGCTTCGAGGTCGATATTCGCATCTTCGAGTGCCTGCTGCGTTTCAATGTGCTCGGTGACGTCGGTAAAACTGGTAACGAACCCACCGTTAGGCAGCGGATTACCGACCATTTCAATGACGCGCCCGTCGGAGCGACGACGAATAAAGCGATGTGGTGAGCCAATTTGCATGTAGTGCAAGCGCTTGTTCACCAACTCTTCGACTTCACCAACACCACATTCGCCACGTTCGGCGTTGTAACGAATCAGATCCGCAATTGGACGTCCCGGCTGCACCATACCGTCAGGGTAATCAAAAAGCTCGAGGTAGCGTCGGTTCCAGACCACGAGGCGCAAGTCTTTGTCGACTACAGAAATACCTTGGGCGAGATTCTCCAGCGAGCTGTACATGATCGACTGTTGGGTTTGCAGCGCCTGCGTGGTGTCATCAAAGAAATGTACGACTTCTTCAAGATTCAGTTGGCGATTCTCGATGGCTGCATTGACGAGCGAGCGGGCGGTTGCGGCACCCAAAACCCCGCTAATGGCGCGTTCGGCGAAGTCCGAAAACTTAGCGTCGGCAATGCCGTCACGATCAAGTTGGCGATGACGTTGGTAACTTTTGAGTAGCTCTTCGCAGCGATGGGCGCCAAGAAAGGTCTCCATCAATAAGACTAAGTCAGCGACGCGCGTTTGTTGCAGTCGTTGCGGGCCAACGTTGGTATAGCTACTGCGCGGTTGCACAAATGCGGTGGCTTGGATTTTGTCGACCAAAGCGGGCACCGACAAATAGCTAAAGACAACGTAACCGGCAATGTTGGCCGCCATAGCAATCAGCGTACCGTGGGTGATAATGGTGTCGGTTTGCTCTGGCGGAGACTGTGTCAGCGGCAGCAGAATCGCAATTAGCCAGGTGACCATCCCTGCTATCAAGCCCCAGTAAACGCCCTGAGCATGACCGCGGCGCCAATACATGCCGCCGATAATTGCAGGCAGTAGTTGTAACACGACGGAGAACGCCAACAGGCCGATACTGACTAAGTTTAAACGCGCAAACCAAAGGTGATAGCAGGCCCAGCCGAGCACTAAAACGCTGACAATGGCATAGCGACGGACGCGAATCAGTCGCCGTGAAAAACGGTGGGGCTGTGGAATTTTCTGACCTTCGCGGGTCAGCCAAACGGGCATGACGACGTCATTACTGATCATGGTGCTGAGCGTCAAGGTAGCGACAATGACCATGGCCGTCGCGGCCGATATACCGCCGATATAGACCACAATCGCGAGCCAAGTTTGACCATTCACGTAAGGAATCAATAATGGAAATACGGAGCGTTCGTCAGGCAGGCCGTTATAGCTGCCGAGTAACTGTGTGCTGGTGATCGCCAGAACGGCAATGGCTGCAGAGGTAAGCAGCAAGTACACCGGAAACAGCCAACGGGCTGTTTTCAGGTGCGACAAGTGGACGTTATCGACGACGGTAACGTGGAACTGACGCGGTAAACAGAGGATGGCACCAGCCGCCATCGCCAGTTGAATGAAAAACTCTGCGTTTAATGCTTGCCAACCCCAACTGCTACTGAGCTGCAGGCTTTCAAGCTGGGCCGTGATGGTCAAGACGCTGTCGCTACGAAATGCCACCCACGCAAAGACCGCAACACCAAGCAAGGCGACGAGCTTGACCGTCGACTCAAAAGCGATGGCAAGCATCATACCACTGCGATACTCGGTGACATCGAGTCGCCGAGTACCAAAAACGATGGCAAATGCCGCCATCAGTAAGGCGACAATGAGCTCTTTCAGCGAGCCGCCAGTGACTTCCGGGGGCATACCACTGAGGACATTAAAGCTAATACCGACCGCTTTCAGCTGCAGTGCAATGTAGGGGATAACTGCAGCCGCGGCGATAACCGTCACCACCAGTGCCATTTTGTGGTTTTTACCGTAACGCGAGGCGATAAAGTCAGCGATAGACGTAATATTTTGCCGCTTACTGACGGCCACGAGTTTGGTTACAACCGGTAACCCGAACACATACAGCAATACGGGACCAAGCAAAATGGGCAAGAAACTCCAGCCCCCGTCAATGGCATTTCCAACCGCACCATAGTAGGTCCAGGTTGTACAATAAATAGCCAAAGACAGGCCGTACACCCACGGATGCAAGCTAATTTTGTAGCCTAACGAATGTTTGCGTTCACCCCACAGGGCAATAAGAAACAGCAGCGCAATGTAGCCTAGCGCAGATGCAATCAGAATCCAGATCATGTCGGTTGTTATGTCATTGATGGAATATTCACGGCTCACTGTGGCGTATTAGAAGACGCTCGTCAATCCGCTATTCATACTTCTTGATCCGGTCATGACGATATTTTGTCGTACCTGTCGAGGAGAGCATCACCTTTGCGACCGAGTGTTCAATGGATTCACGCAAGCCCTTAAAAAGCTCAACTTCTTGTGATTGCCTGAGATAATCGAGAATGCCTTCAGCGAGTTGCTCAATGATTTCTCTGGCTTTGCGAATTCGATATCCCTTGCCTTCCGCTAAACGCAGAAGTGTTGCCATGTCTGGAAAAGATTTACTCTGGGCTAATTTTAAGGCTAGCTTATTATCGATCGTGTCGTAAATAAGCGTATGCGTGATATCGAATGGGGGCGACACATAGATATCACTCATGTCTGGCAGGTACTGTAACGCAAAGTTCTTCAGATGAGCATCGCCATTACCAATAAGACAGTTAAAGACAATGTATCGATACATTTTCTCGATTTCTGCTTGGTTATTAGTGTACAAAAGCGTCGCATGCAAAAGAGCTTCATAGCTACCTGAGTATTTTGCGTCGGGGTCATTTGGCTTCTTCATCAGTGTGGTGAAGTCCTCGTACCCAAGTCGGCCCCCACTACTTGACGTGTCGAATCGCTCGACCACATAAGTCTCTAAATTTTCCGCCAAATAGGTTTTCGGTGGGTTAAGTCCGCACCAACGTGCTGCTTCCATACAGACAAACTCATTCACGGTAAGGAGGGGAAATTCTTCATCAAACGTTTTAACAATGATGTCGCGTTGCTCAACCGTTCGATCCGTCGCTAGCGTTTTGCTGCTCGGTACGCTCACTTTTGGCTGCACGCCCGCTAACGAGTTGCGTAAATAATACTTCTCTAACAATTGCGGGAATAACGGCTCGGGACTGTTGTAAGACAAGATGTCTTTGAGTGCTATGGACTCAATTACAGGTAATTGAATCTCGCTTTGATAGGACAGCATACCAATACCTTGATCGCCTTGTAGTGCGAGAAGATACATGTCGTTTACTTTCGCGTATCTGGCCAATTTTTCGGCAATAAATCGACGATTAAAACCTTCGGGTAGGTTCTGCGAGAAAATGGGATGCAGGCTTCCTGATGCGTAGCCATCTAATCCCTTTTTCGTCATTGTGAGCGAGATGTGATGCTCTTCTAGCGTAGGCTGAAAATGGTGGACAGAACCATGCGTGAGCAGCCCCGCTTCTATTTCGCCAACACACACTTGAATACGGGTGATTTTAGCAGGTAACTCAGGTCGCCCATTCGCAGTGCGAGTCATGATTCATCCTCCGAAAACAAGGAATCAATGTCGTCCCAGTCCGGTAAACGATGGGTCTTGCTCGACACCTCAAACTGCAAATTGACACTGTCGAGCAGGCGTTCGAAGATATCGAAAGAGCCGCTAAAGCGCCCATTTTCGATTTCAGAAATCGTTGATTTGTGAACACCAGTGAGCTCTGACAAAGCTTGTTGGGTGTATCCTAATTCTTTTCTACGCTCGCGAATTGCATTGCCGATCTCGATTCGTGTTGCCATCTTGCCACCATTAATGTTCGCTAATTGGCAAACATTATAGCCAAATGATTTATAATTTGCTATATGGCGAACAATTATGCGTAAGTAGTGACTTATTTGAGGACAAAAGACTGATTTTCAACGGTGTTGTTCCAACACCATCCACTGGTCTTCTTAACAAATAATTCACCTATTAGACTAACGTCCAATTTCCTCATTGCCATTTCTCTACGATGCTTGTTATCGACAAAAAGGTAGAACTACTCAACTAAGAGTAGCGCCAACAAACATACGTGGAGGAAATCACATGGCATTTGAATCGCAAGATCATGCCAAAGCCTACTGGAAAGAGAACCTGTCGTTGATGGTCAAGCTATTGGCTGTCTGGTTCACGGTCTCCTTTGGGTTCGGTATTATTTTGGTGGACTGGCTGAATCAGTTCTCCTTCTTCGGCTTTAAGTTGGGCTTTTGGTTTGCCCAACAAGGCGCAATTTACACCTTTATCGTGCTGATTTTTGTGTACATCGCACAAATGAACAAGCTCGATAAAAAATATAAAGTCGACGAGGAGTAAGCAATGGATATCAAAACACTGACGTTTATCGTCGTCGGCGCGACGTTTGCCCTTTATATCGGTATTGCGATTTGGGCGCGTGCTGGTTCAACAACTGATTTCTACGTTGCTGGCGGTGGTGTGCCTCCAGTCGCCAACGGTATGGCCACTGCAGCGGACTGGATGTCAGCCGCATCGTTTATTTCTATGGCTGGTTTGATTTCCATGCTCGGTTATGACGGTAGTGTCTACTTGATGGGCTGGACCGGTGGTTACGTGCTCCTGGCACTGTGTTTGGCACCGTACTTACGGAAATTTGGTAAGTTTACCGTGCCGGACTTTATCGGTGACCGTTATTACTCGCAAACCGCGCGAACGGTTGCGGTAATTTGTGCGATTCTGGTTTCCTTTACCTATATTGCCGGCCAAATGCGTGGCGTTGGCGTGGTCTTTAGTCGCTTCTTGGAAGTTGATATCACCACAGGCGTTCTGATTGGTATGGCCTTAGTGTATTTCTACACGTTACTGGGTGGTATGAAAGGGATTACCTATACCCAGGTTGCGCAATACTGTGTGTTAGCGTTTGCCTACACCGTGCCAGCGGTTTTCATTTCCATGCAAATGACCGGTCACTTCCTGCCGCAAACCGGTTTCGGTGCGACATTAGCTGACGGTTCGGGCATGTACATGCTTGAGCGTCTTGACGGCCTGTCGCAAGAGCTTGGTTTTGCTGCGTATACGGAAGGGACAAAATCCGGCATCGATGTCTTTGCCATTACGATGGCACTGATGGTTGGTACCGCAGGTTTGCCACACGTGATTATTCGCTTCTTCACCGTACCGAAAGTGAGTGATGCACGGAAATCAGGTGGTTGGGCACTCGTCTTTATTGCTGTGGTTTACACGACTGCTCCGGCAATTGCGTCAATTACCAAAGTGAACATTCTGAACACGCTGAACGGCCCTGAGCAGCAAGGTGTCTTGTATGAAAACGCACCAAGCTGGGTAACCAACTGGGAACGTACCGGCTTAATTGAATGGAATGACCACAACGAAGACGGTCGCATGTTCTACTCAGCTGACGAGCGTAACGAAATGCGCGTTGACGCGGACATTATCGTACTGGCCAGCCCAGAAATCGCTAACTTACCAAATTGGGTGATTGCGTTGGTCGCAGCAGGTGGTGTTGCAGCGGCGCTGTCGACATCGGCAGGTCTACTCTTGGTTATCTCCAGTTCGGTGTCCCATGACTTAATGAAACGAACCTTGATGCCCAATATATCCGACCGGCAAGAGTTGCTTTACGCACGAATTGCAGCGGGTGTGGCGGTTGTCATCGGTGCTTGGTTCGGTATTAATCCACCCGGATTCGTGGCGCAGGTGGTCGCCTTCGCGTTCGGTCTGGCAGCCGCCTCGTTCTTCCCTGCGATTATTATGGGTATCTTCCATAAACGCATGAATAGCTCGGGTGCGATTGCCGGTATGGTTGTCGGTGTGGTCTTTACCTTGTCATACATTATTTACTTCCGCTTTATTAACCCAGCGGCAGATACCCCAGACAACTGGTTATTTGGTATCTCGCCAGAAGGGATTGGTACCGTGGGTATGATTCTGAACTTCATTGTTGCGTTAACCGTGCTGAAG
The DNA here is from genome assembly GCF_003987315.1 of Aliidiomarina haloalkalitolerans. GTDB lineage: Bacteria > Pseudomonadota > Gammaproteobacteria > Enterobacterales > Alteromonadaceae > Aliidiomarina > Aliidiomarina haloalkalitolerans. Next base: position 24,968 of record NZ_PIPI01000010.1, on the reverse strand, counting down.
TTCACCAAGGACGCACCAGAAGAGATTCAAGAACTGGTTGAATCGATTCGTTATCCGAAAGGTTCAGGTGCTGCAACTCACCACTAAGGTCGAGCTGCAAAATCCTTGACGATTGGAAGCCCCGTGGTATCCGTGCCATGGGGCTTTTTTCTCACAAGTTTTTGTTTTATCAGGCAAACAAGCTAGACTGAAAGAAAGTTCGGCGAGGCCGACCTAAGGATCATGTAATGACCGCTGACAGTGCCGATATTCGTAGCTTTTTAATGCAAACGCCGCCATTCGATGGTCTTGAGGCGGAGCAGTTACAGCTTGCGCTCGACAAGCTGCAGGCTGTGTATGTCTGTCACGATAACCGCAAAGAAATCATGAAACCGGACGTGCATCAGTTGTATTTAGTGCGCTCCGGTGCGTATGACCTCGTCGACAAAGACGGCCAGCACTTAGACCGCCTTGAACCCGGCGACTTGTTTGGGTTCCCATCGTTGTTAACCGGCCGAAAAATTACCAATCAACTGCAGGTCATTGCCGATGGGATTATTTGGCAGTGGCCGGAGAGTGTATTTAACCAATTACGACGGAAAAACCAAAACTTCGAGCGTTACTTTGTCAACGCACATGGTCAGCGCTTGCTCGCAGAACAAGGACAGAAGCGAGGCGCTGATTGGAGTGAAAAGCGTATTGCCGAGGTAATCAATCGCACGCCTATTCAAATTCACAGCCAAGCGACTATTCGTGAAGCGGCCCAGCTGATGTCGGCCGAACGGGTGTCTTGTTTACTCGTGGTTGATGAGCAGCAATTGCGCGGTATTGTCACCGATAGGGATTTGCGTAACCGAGTCGTGGCGGCTGGGTTAAATGTCGATATTGCGGTGGCGGCGGTAATGACCCCAGCGCCGGCAGTGGTGTACGGCGACCAAAGCCTGTTTGATGCACTAACCACTATGAGTCAGAGTAATATCCACCACTTGCCAGTGTTGGACGGTAATGATGTGCCAATAGGCGTCATGACCAATACCGACTTGATGCACCAACAGCGCAGTGAGCCGGTACTGCTGATTAGCGCTTTGTTTAAAGCTGCAAGCCGCGAAGCGTTAGTGGAAGAGGCGGCGAAAGTGCCAGACTACTTGCGCAGTTTCGCCGGCCGAGTGAAAGACATTAGCATGATCGGACGCTTGCTGAACTCACTCACCGACAGCATGACGCGCAAACTCATTCGCCTCTACGAACAAGAGCACGGTAGCGCCCCTGCGACGTATGTTTGGTTGGCGTTTGGCTCACAAGCGCGCGGCGATCAGACACTCGGCTCCGACCAAGACAATGCCTTGTTATTGGCGGATGAAATTAGCGACGGCCAACGTGAATGGTTTGCCGGCATGGCGAAGTTCGTCAATGAAGGCTTGGCCGATTGCGGTATTCGTTTGTGTCCTGGTGACATTATGGCCATGAACTCGAAATGGCGCATGAACCAAATCGAATGGCGCGAGCAGTTTATGAAGTGGATTCGTTCGCCGACCCCACAGGCGATTATGCATTCGATGATCTTCTTCGATAGTCGGCCGGTTGCGGGCAATAATGCGCTGTATCGGCGGCATCGTGAAGAAATCGCCAAATTAGCAAAACAAGATATGTTTCTTGGCAATATCGCCCGCCACATTGGCGAGCTGAATGTGCCGCTTGGCTTGTTTAATCGCTTTCGAACCAAGAGCGAAGGCGACTTTGACTATATCGATATTAAAAAGCAGGCGATTGCCATTCTGAATGACATCGTGCGCCTATATGCGCTTGCGGCGGGGCTAACGGTTCCGTCGACGCCAGGTCGGTTAGAGCAGCTGAAAGGCAGTAGCTCGTTAAGCGACAAGGACAATCAAAACCTACTCGAAGCTTGGCAGTTTTTAACGCAGCTGCGCATGAATGCGCAAATGTATCGTCAAGAAGGGTCGAAGATTCCAGCCAACTCGGTTGACCCTGAAAGTTTGTCGACGCTGCAGCGTCGGCAACTGAAAGCGGCCTTTAAGGTGATTAAAGACTGCCAGCAAGGGGTGGCCTTTAAATTTGGCCGCAATATGTAGATGCGAAAGAATGTAGGCGCGGAGGACCGAGTATGATGGAACGCATTGCGCGCTGGCAGCATCGGCGGCAACCTTGGCAGAGCGGCAAATGGTTGGTGGTGGATATTGAAACCAACGGCTTGGATGCAAAAAATGACGCCATGCTGAGTATTGCGTGGGTGCCACTGCGTCCTCCCGTGATTGCCTTTGACCAGCATGGTTATCACGTCGTGAAGTCCACCGACGGTTTGTCGCAAGCCGCGGTTGTGCATCAGTTGTCGTCGGCGGACTTGGCCGCTGGCGCTCCCTTAGCTGAAGTGATGCAGGCGTTTATGCACGCGGCGCAGGGCGCCTTACTGGTGGCGCATAACGCGCGTTTTGATCTTGAAGTATTGCAGGTAGCGGCGCAGAAAATCGGCCAACCGGCATGGCGACCGCATGGGGTTTATTGTACGTTGCAGGCGGAACGGCGACGTTTGTTGCGTAGCCAAACTGAGCTTCAGCAGGGCGCATTAACCTTAGCTGCGAGTCGGGCGCGTTACGGCTTACCACCTTTTTATGGTCACCATGCGCTGAATGATGCGCTAGCCTGCGGCGAACTGTTTTTGGCCCAAGCCTATCGTTTTGCCTCGGGGCACCATCCCACTGTCGCAGCTTTATTGAAATCGGGGCGCTAGTGCTGTGGTGAATGGACAGCATTGAAAAATTGCTGCAATTTTATGCGAAATGAGTATACTGCTAACATAATCATAACAATAAAACTTAGCTGAAGTTGTATGCTCGCTGCAAAACGGCGGTAAGAGGGCGTTGTGACCATTCGAAGTTATCAAGTAGAACAACTCATTCGTGATGTCATGGATGAAGTCGCCGCAGAAACAGGCCGAGAAGAGCTTGGCGTGATAGAAGGCAATACGGTTCTAAGTGACAGTGGCTTAGATTCGCTCGGTTTTGCTATTTTAGTGGCCCGACTCGAGCAAAAAACCGGTTACGATCCATTCTCGCGTTTACCCGCGGAGCAATTTCCCCATACTTTTTCTGAACTCGTTGCTGTCTATCAGCGCGAACTTTAAACCTATCCCAATGTGTTTCTAGAAGGAACCTGTGCATGCGTAAGTGGCTTTTGGCAGTCAGCGGTGTGGTAGCAGCGCTTGGACTCTTTGGTTGTAGCTCGGCTTTTATGAATTATAACGACGCCGCGACATCGTCGAGCAGCTTAGTGAATTTTTTATATCCAGACGAAAAATCGCGTGAAGTGCTAGAGCCGACTATTCCGACTTTATCGCTGCCACTGCGTGTGGGCGTGGCTTTTGTGCCCGCGCAACGTAGTCATCGTGAAATTCCCCACGCCCAACAGATTGCGTTACTTGAGCAAGTGAAAACTGAGTTTGCGCAGTATGAATACATTGACCGCATTGAAGTCATTCCAAGCACTTACCTCAGTGGCGGTCAGGGTTTTACGACGCTTGACCAAGTTGCACGGTTATACAATGTTGACGTGATAGCGCTGGTTTCCCATGACCAAGTCGTGAACACGTTTGATCGGAAGAGCTCGCTGTTATATTGGACCATTGCGGGTGCATACGTTGTCAAAGGCACCGAAAATGAAGTGCAAACCTTTGTCGACACCGCCGTGTTTGATGTGCGTACGCGTAACATGTTGTTCCGAGCGCCCGGTGTAGCGACGACAGCGAATCGGACCACCTTAGTGGAAGCGAGTGCCGAGCTAAGTGCGCAACGCAGTGAAGGCTTCGTATTAGCGGTGGAACAAATGAACGAGAACCTGAAGTTTGAATTGGCCCGCTTCGAAGACCGCGTGAAAAACGAGAAAATTGCGCGGGTTGAACGTCGCAGTGGTTATTCGGGTGGTAGTTTTGGCACGAGTTTATGGGCAGCTTGGTTGGCGTTGTTGGCGGCATTTGCAGTGCGGCAGTGGCGAGTACGTCGCTGTCGTTAAAGGCAAATCGTTAAAGGCAAACTACAAATACAAAAAAACCGCCAGTAGGCGGTTTTTTCGTTAGTGCTTCGCGACCGTTAGTGCTTCGCAACTCGATGCAATTAAGCAGAAAGTGCCTTGATCTGAGCAGACAAACGGCTCTTATGACGAGCAGCTTTGTTCTTGTGGATCAGACCTTTGGTCGCGTAGCGGTCGATAACCGGAGTCAGAACAGCGAATGCCTGCTGTGCCTGAGCCTGATCACCGGCAGCGATAGCTGCTTGAACTTTTTTGAGGTAAGTGCGCATCATTGAGCGGCGGCTGGCATTGTGGCGACGGTTTTTTTCCGCCGTAATCGCGCGCTTCTTCGCAGACTTGATGTTAGCCAAGGTGAAACTCCTGATAATTCGTAAACTTGTGCCGGACTTTTTAAGGCCGAGGATCATGCCTCTTTTGCGATTAAAAGTCAAACGGATTCGATGAAAGATTGTGCGCGGATATTACGGATCTGGACGGTGAAAAGCAACCATTTTATGATAATCTGCTAAGCAATTTATTTTTGCGCGGTTTTTTCGCGCTTTAGCCAGCGACACGCAGGGACTTCGTGACTACACAAACAAAGCAATCTGACTTGCCACCGAAAAACAAGGCACCTGCACCGCGACTTCTTCGCTCTGGCCTGATTGTCAGTGTGATGACCTTTCTATCGCGCATCTTAGGACTTGTTCGCGACGTTGTTATTGCGGCACTGATGGGCGCAGGCGCCGCCGCCGACGTGTTCTTGTTTGCGAATAAGATCCCCAACTTTTTGCGTCGTTTGTTTGCCGAAGGTGCCTTTGCACAAGCGTTTGTTCCTGTATTAACTGAGTATCATCGGGGTAAAACCCTCGATGACACCCGTTTATTGATGGCGCGCGTTGCCGGTACCCTCGGTACGCTGGTCGGCATAGTTACTCTATTGGCGGTGATTTTTTCGCCAGTTGTCGCTGCATTGTTTGGTATGGGCTGGTTTATGGACTGGCTGCAAGGCGGCGAACAGGCAGAGAAATTTGAACTCGCGAGCTTATTACTGCGCATTACCTTTCCTTATTTGTTCTTTATTACCTTAACCGCACTGGCTGGTGCCGCGTTGAATGTGCTCGGCCGCTTTGGTGTCGCGGCCTTTACGCCGGTACTACTGAACGTGTCGGTAATTGTGGCTGCACTGTGGTTGGCACCCATGCTCGCACAACCGGAAATCGGCTTAGCCATTGGTGTGTTTGTTGGTGGTGTGGTGCAGTTTTTATTCCAAATTCCTTTTCTACGCCAAGCCGGTTTACTGGTGCGGCCGCGTTGGGGATGGCGCGACCCTGGGGTGGTGCGTATTCGCACGCTCATGATTCCTGCCTTGTTCGGCGTGTCGGTGAGCCAAATTAATTTGTTACTCGACACCGTCATTGCCAGTTTTTTACAAACCGGCTCGATTAGCTGGCTGTATTATGCGGATCGGTTATTGGAATTTCCGCTTGGCTTATTTGGTATCGCCATCGCCACCGTGATTTTACCGGCGCTGTCGGCGCGCCATGTCGACCAGTCGCTAGAGAAATTTCAACAGACCCTCGACTGGGGTGTGCGCATGGTGGTCATGCTCGGTTTACCCGCGATGGCCGGCTTATTTGTTCTCGCTGAGCCTATGTTATTGGTGTTATTCGAACGCGGCTCGTTTACCCCGAACGACGCCTATTTATCGTCATTCGCATTAATGGCCTATGCCACAGGGTTACTGAGCTTTATGTTAGTGAAAGTGTTGGCGACTGGCTTTTTCTCGCGCCAAGACACCAAACGGCCAGTGAAATATGGGATTATCGCCATGGCGGCGAACATGGTGTTTAACATTATTTTGGCGATTCCGTATGGTTACGTTGGTTTAGCTTTAGCGACCGCAATGTCCGGTACCTTAAATGCCCTTTTATTAGGCGCGGTTCTGTATCGTGAAGGCGTATTACTGTTAAGCCGGCAGACTCGCGTGTTTATTCTGCAAGTATTCTTGGCCACCGTGGTGATGGTGCTGGCAGTGCTGTGGTTATTACCGTCACAAGCAGCATGGATTGAGGCCGCTTTTAGTCAACGTGCGATTTGGCTAGCGGGTTTAATCGCAGTGGGTGGCGTGAGTTACTTAGCTGCTTGGTTTATTTTTGGTGGCCGGCCGCGGGCAATTCGTGCGCGCTGATTTGGCAAACGGAAGGGTGCATGGTCATGGGGTTTGCAGTATAATCGCGCGCCTATGGAATTAATTCGTGGTTTACATAATATAAAGCCGAAGCATCGTAGATGCGTGCTCACCATTGGTAACTTTGACGGTGTGCATTTAGGCCATCAAGCGGTGCTAGCGCGAGTGCGCGAGCAAGCCGCCACTTATGGCGTGCCTGCAGCCGTGATGATTTTCGAGCCGCAACCGTTGGAGTTGTTCGCCCCGGAAAAAGCCCCGGCGCGTTTGAGTCGTTGGCAAGACAAGTTTCGTGCCTTGAGTGATAACGGCATGGATCGGGTATTACTGACGCAATTTAATGCGCGTTTTGCTAACCTAACCGCCGAGCAATTTATTGAAGACGTTCTGGTGGCGAAGCTCGGTGTAAAATTACTCGTTGTGGGTGACGACTTCCGCTTTGGTAAAGGCCGCACCGGCGACTTCAAACTGTTGCAACAAGCGGGCAAGCACTTTGGCTTCGATGTCATTGACACAGCAAGCTATCGCACCGAAGAGATTCGGGTGTCGAGCACAGCCATACGCAGTGCGCTAGCGACAGCTGATTTTGCCGCAGCAGAGCGTATGCTGGGGCGACCTTTTAGTTTTGTTGGCCGTGTTCGCCACGGTGCCAAGCGCGGCCGCACCATTGGTTTTCCAACCGCGAATATTGCCTTGCAGCGGTTACATTCACCATTACATGGTGTGTACATGGTCAATGTTGAAGCCGCCGGAAAACTGTATGGCGGTGTTGCCAATGTTGGGCGCAAGCCAACGGTTGCCGGCGACAAAGAGCTATTAGAAGTACATATTTTTGATTTTCAGCCGACGGCAGCAATGCCTGATTTATACGGCCAAACGTTGCGAGTGACGCCTTTAGTATGGCTGCGCGACGAACAGCAGTTTGCCGATTTTGCGGCACTGCAAGCACAAATTAAAGCTGACGCCGACACCGCACGGGCGCTTTTTGCGGCCATGCATGACGAGCAAAACAACTCGGACAGTGCGGCAGCAGAGTTAACGAATTCATCGAAGTAAAATAAAACGGACCCAATGGCATGAGTGATTATAAACAGACCCTAAACCTGCCAGATACCGCGTTTCCAATGCGTGGTAACTTAGCGCAGCGCGAACCTGAGATGTTAAAACAGTGGTACCAGGACGACCTTTACGGTCAAATTCGTCAGGCGCGGGCGGGCCGAGATAAGTTTATTTTGCACGATGGCCCTCCGTATGCGAATGGCTCGATTCACATTGGCCACGCGGTGAACAAGATCATCAAAGACATGATCGTCAAAGCGAAAACCCTGAGTGGCTTTGACTCGCCTTACGTACCAGGTTGGGACTGTCACGGACTGCCAATTGAGCTAGTGGTGGAGAAGAAATACGGCAAGCCTGGGCAAAAGTTGTCAGACGCTGAGTTCCGTGCTAAGTGTCGCGAATACGCCATGACCCAAGTTGAAGGTCAGCGAGAAGACTTTAAACGGTTGGGGGTTTTAGGCGACTGGGACAACCCTTACTTAACGATGAATTTTGCTCAAGAAGCCAACATTATTCGGGCATTGGGTGCGATTATTGACCGCGGCCATTTACAGCAAGGCTTTAAGCCAGTGCATTGGTGTACCGACTGTGGTTCTGCATTAGCGGAAGCGGAAGTTGAGTATAAAGACAAAACCTCACCAGCGATTGACGTGCGTTTCCCGGTGGTTGAGAGCGACGCTGTGGTCGCGAAATTTAACCCGCCACAAGACCACAATGGGACCGGTAAAGTCAGCGTTTTAATTTGGACCACGACGCCGTGGACAATTCCTGCTAACCAAGCCGTGACCATCGAGCCAAGCCTTGAGTATGCGCTGGTGCAAATTGAAGCCGATAGCGACAACGAGATTGCCGCGGAGCGAGTAATTCTGGCCAGTGAGCTGGTGACCTCGGCAATGGAGCGTTATGGCGTGCGCAAATACCACAAGTTGGGCTTCTGTAAAGGCGCTGACTTAGAGCTGGTGCAGCTGCAGCACCCGTTGTATGACCGCCAAGTACCGCTTATTTTAGGTACCCACGTGACCACGGACTCGGGTACTGGCTGTGTGCACACTGCTCCTGGCCACGGTGTGGACGACTTTTTAGTCGGTCAACAATACGGCCTCGAAGTGTATAACCCAGTGAACGACAACGGTGTTTATAAAGAAGACACCGAGCTGTTTGCTGGCCAACACGTGTTTAAAGCCAATACGCCAATTGTCGATGCGCTGCGCGCTGCCGGCAATCTCATTCATCATGAAGCCTATGAGCACAGCTATCCGCACTGCTGGCGCCATAAAACGCCGATTATTTTCCGGGCGACGCCACAATGGTTTGTGAGCATGGATAAGCAAGGCCTGCGTGCGCAAGCCTTGAGCGAAATTAAGCAAGTTCGTTGGATCCCAGAGTGGGGCGAAAACCGTATCGCCGGTATGATCGACGGCCGCCCTGACTGGTGTATTTCCCGCCAGCGTACTTGGGGTGTGCCAATTACCCTGTTTATTCATACTGAAACGGCTGAGCCGCATCCGCGTTCACTTGAGCTGCTTGAACAAGTGGCGCAACGGGTGGAAAAAGAAGGCATTCAAGCCTGGTTTGATTTAGACGCCAGCGAGCTTCTCGGTGACGAAGCGAAGCAGTACCGAAAATTAACCGATACCCTCGACGTATGGTTTGACTCGGGTGTCACACACTATTGCGTCTTGAAGCAAGACGAAAACTTGCAGTGGCCAGCAGACCTCTATTTAGAAGGGTCTGACCAACACCGCGGCTGGTTCCAGTCGTCGTTGCTAACCGGTGTTGCGACCCAAGGTAAAGCACCTTATAAGCAAGTGCTGACGCACGGCTTCACGGTTGACCAGCACGGCCGCAAGATGTCGAAGTCGCTTGGTAATGTGGTGTCACCACAAGATGTCATGAACAAACTCGGCGGCGACATTCTGCGCCTTTGGGTCGCAAGCAATGACTACACGGCCGAAATGACAGTGTCGGACGAAATTCTGAAACGTTCAGCGGACGCCTATCGTCGCATTCGTAATACGGCACGGTTCTTGTTAGCGAACATTAATGGCTTTAACCCGACTGAGCACCAAGTTGCGGCTGCCGATATGGTTGAGCTGGATCGCTGGATTGTCGGCCGTGCGCAAGCGTTGCAGGAAGAAATCCAACATGCTTACGACAACTATCAGTTCTTAAGCGTGGTGCAGAAGCTCATGCATTTCTGTTCAATTGAACTGGGCAGCTTCTACCTCGATATCATCAAAGATCGTCAATACACCGCGAAAGCCGACAGCAACGCACAGCGTTCGTGCCAAACGGCGTTGTGGCATATTGCTGAAGCTTTAGTGCGCTGGATGACACCAATTTGTAGCTTTACTGCTCAAGAAATTTGGGAACAACTACCGCAGCCAGTTGCAGGCGAGCGCAGCAAGTACGTGTTCACCGCCGAGTGGTATCAAGATTGGCCAAGCGATTTAAGTACCGGCAAAGTCACTAATGCGCAGTGGCAACAGCTTATCGAAGTACGCGATGCGGTTAACGGTGCGCTTGAAGCTGCACGTCGAAATGACGTCATTGGCGGTGCGTTACAAGCAGAAGTCACCTTGTATGCAGCGCCCGAATTGGCGGCAACCTTACGAGTGTTGGGCGACGAACTACGTTTTGTCCTCTTAACCTCAGCGGTAACGGTGGCGGCGCTCGATAGTGCACCAGCAGCGGCAGAAAACACTGAGTTGAAAGACTTACAAGTCGTTGTTGCTCGCACCGAACACAAAAAATGTGGTCGTTGTTGGCATCATCGTGCCGACGTTGGCGCGGTTGCTGAGCACCCAGACCTGTGTGGTCGCTGTGTGACGAACGTCGACGGCGCTGGCGAAAGCCGAGAGTTTGCCTAATGACGGCGGCGCAAACGCCTAAGCGCTGGCAGGAAAGCGGTTGGCACCTGTGGTGGTTAATGGTCGCGCTGGTGGTGGCCGACCAATTTACTAAGTGGTTGGTTGTCGCCAACATGGACTTATTCAGTCGGATTAACCTGCTGCCGTTTTTCGATTTAGTGCATGTACGGAACTATGGGGCTGCTTTTAGTTTCTTAAGTGATCAAGGCGGTTGGCAGCGTTGGTTTTTTACCGCGATTGCAATTGCCATTAGCACCGTAATTGCGGTGCTGTTACGTCGGCAACCAAAAGCAATGACGACCGCGAACTGGGCGTTTGCTTTAATTCTCGGTGGCGCGCTGGGTAACTTGATTGACCGTACTCGCCTTGGTTATGTGGTTGACTTCTTAGACTTTTATGTTGGCAGTTACCATTGGCCAGCGTTTAACGTCGCCGACAGCGCCATTGTCATCGGTGCCGGTTTAATGATTTACGAAGGCTTTTTTGGCCAGTCCGCAAAGGATGCTGGCAAGAACGCGAAGTGATTGATCAACAAAGGTAAATGTCAGTATGAGCGAAGCAGTACAAATTGGCCCAGGTAGCCACGTGGTGATGCACTTCTCGATTAAGTTGAAGGACGGCTCGGCGGCCGACAGTACGCGTGTGCATGGCAAGCCAGCACGTTTAACCATTGGCGATGGCAACCTGACCAAGAACTTTGAAGACTGCTTACTTGGCTTGCAAGCGGGCGACAACCGCGAGTTTACCTTGGCACCGGAAGACGCATTTGGTCAGCCGTTGCCAGAAAATATTTATCATATTGAACGGGTGCGCTTTTCGTCGGACACGCCTGCTGAAGTGGGCGCGATTATTGCGTTTGGCCAACCTGATGGCCGTGAGATTCCTGGAATTATCCGGGAAGTAACGCCGGATATCGTCACCGTTGATTTTAATCATCCATTGGCAGGGCAAGAAGTGACCTTTGCCGTGGAAATTTTGAGTGTGGAGGCACCATGAAAATAATCCTCGCCAACCCACGCGGTTTTTGTGCCGGTGTTGACCGTGCCATCACCATTGTGGAGCAGGCCTTAGAATTGTTTTCGCCACCCATTTATGTGCGCCATGAAGTTGTGCACAACAAACATGTGGTTGATGGCCTGCGTGACCGCGGTGCAGTGTTTGTGGAAGAACTAGACCAAGTGCCAGACGACGCCATTGTGATTTTCAGTGCGCACGGGGTGTCGCAAGCGGTGCGTGAGAACGCGAAAAACCGTGGTCTGAAAGTGTTCGACGCCACCTGTCCGTTAGTCACCAAGGTTCATATGGAAGTCACCCGAGCCAGTCGGCGTCATCAAGAATGCGTGCTGATTGGCCACGCGGGACACCCTGAAGTAGAGGGCACCATGGGCCAGTACAGCAGCGACGAAGGCGGTATTTACCTGGTTGAGTCGGTCGACGATGTCGCCCGTTTGCAGGTGAAAGACCCAACGCAGTTGCACTACATGAGCCAAACCACCTTGTCGGTTGACGACACGTCAGAAATTATCGATGCGTTACGTGTTCGCTTCCCTGAGATTCAAGGGCCGCGCAAAGACGATATTTGCTATGCGACGCAAAATCGCCAAGACGCGGTACGTGACTTAGCTGGCGAAGTGGACGTGTTACTGGTCGTGGGTGCGCGCAACAGCTCGAACTCCAACCGTTTACGTGAACTTGCTGAGAAAATGGGCACACCCGCGTATTTAATTGATGACGCGAGCTGCATTGACGAGGCATGGTTAGCGGGCGCTGCTAAAGTGGGCGTGACTGCGGGTGCTTCGGCACCGGAAATCCTCGTGCAAAACGTGGTGAACTGGCTGAAAGAACGTAATGCGAGCAATAGCGTTGAAGAACGCTCAGGCCGCGAAGAAAATATTACCTTCTCAATTCCTCCTGAACTGCGGATTAAAGCGGTTTAGTTGCCTTTTTTGGGTGTCATTTATCGGTTTACCTTGAACAAAAAACAGCACAAATAATTGTGCTGTTTTTGTCAGCTAAAACCGAACTCCCTTGTTATTCCTTTTGCTGCCATTTACTTTTGTTGCAGGCTTTTAATTAGAGCTACAAAACAATCAATGGCGCAAGGAATGCAGCATGAAAAACTTCAAGGAATTCCGGGTTGGCGGTTATTCGTTAATTGAGCTCATGATAGTCGCAGGCATGTTGGCGGTGCTGGCGCTCATGAGTTGGCCAGCCTTACAAGAATCGCGCTATCGCGCCGAACTCGACGATGCAGCAGATAATTTAACCGCCTTAGTGCGCGCAGCTCGGCTGCAGGCCATTGCCACAGACAGTGCGGTGTGGGTCGGTAAAAGCCATGCCCAAAGCTTATGTTTTTGGCAGCAGGAACAACGGCCGCTTGACTGCCCAGCAGCGGACGGCTTGAATGCGCCGCTGTCACCCCGAGTGGAAGTTGAAGCATTGTTTGGTGCCTTTGAAGCGACGCGCTTTTATGGCGGCTCTGGCATGGCGGGATTTGCGACCGGCCGCTTTGAGTTACGTCACTACGAGCTGCCTCATGAGGCGGTGCGGGTGATCGTTTCGTCGCTTGGGCGCGTTCGTGTTTGTCGGGTTGGCATTCGCCAGTTGCGGCTGCCGCAATGCTGAAGAGGCTGGTTGTTAAAGGCTGTTTTCCGGCTAAAGGCTTTGCGCCGGCTAATGGCTCTTTACGAGCTAATGGCTTTTTGCCAGCTAATGGCTTTTTTCCGGCTAATGGCTTTTTGCCGGCTAATGGCTTTTTTCCAGCTAATGGCTTCTCCCTCCTCGAACTACTGCTAGCAGTGGCGGTGATGGCGGTGACGACGGTTGCGGCATTGACGGTGCATAGTCATTTATGGGCGGCAGCCTGGCAACAGCAGCAAGCGAGTGCCGCGCGCCAGGGCTTTTACGCGCTTGGCTATTGGTTACAACGTGAACTGCAACAGGAATTACAAGTTACAGCACTAGCTATGGACAGTGATGTGCTCGCGGCGAACCCATGGCACTACGATGCGAGCCTGCGGTGTTTACTCTATTTGCGTGTGAACGGCACGGTTAGCGGTATTCGCCTGCGCCAGAAGGCATTGCAGTGGAAGCCGGAGCAGGGCGATTGTAACAGTACGGGTTGGTTAAATTTGCATGACCCAGCCTTGTTTTCATTGCAAGAATTCGACTTCACTATCTCGTCTTCTGGGCAGGTGCAGCTGTGCTTGTGGCCCGCTTTTGAACGCGCTGTTGAACGAGAGCAAACGGGGCAGGTGGCGGCGCCTTGGTGTTACTCCTGGTGGGGTAGGCGCTAATGCTGGTTCTGGTTCTTGTACTTATTCATTTGTCGGGGTTGCAACTGAGCGCAGCGATTACGTCGGGTCAGCAGGCCACCGCTTTAATGGCTGTCGACCTGCGTTTAGCGCAAGCTGAACGGGCGTTAACCAGCAGTGCGGCTTGGTTTAGTATGCGCTTACAAGCAGGTGAAGCTGACGCTGGGGTTGAAGCCTTAGTTAAAGCTGCGGTTGACGGTACAATTGAGGGGCGTGGTGAAATAAATCTAGCCAATCTGCGACATAGCGTGTCGCAAGTGTCGCAAGTGCCACCGCTTATGCCTGAGTTCTTGTTGCAAGCAAGCTGGCTGCCAGTCAGTTGTCCAGCGCACTTAACTGCGGGTTTCGCAGAACCGAGTGTGGCCCGTTGTCTGCAGCTGCAGCTCACCGTCCGCCATATTCACCATGCGCTGGAACGCAGTTTGACGGTTATTTATGGTTGGGACGAGGCGGAGCAATTGCGCTTTGTCTGGCCGTTGCGAGGATAAGTGAGATGGCATGTTTATACCCGAAGGGGCAGCTTCAACAGCAGTGCCTTCAGCGGCGCGAACCAAGCCAGAGGCCAAGCCAGAAGCTAAGCCAGAGGCCAAGCCAGAAGCTAAGCCAGAGGCCGAGCCAGAGCCAGAACCGCAAGCAAGCGGGATTTACCTTGCCAGAAATTATGCTAGCGAGCGCACTGCTGGTGACGACCTTGGTCTTTTTTATTCATGCTTCGGCACAAGTGAGCGCTTTGTGGTGGCATATGGAGCGGAGCTATCGTGCTGACGCTGAGTTACAGCAGTGGTTATTGCAGTGGCAACAGCAACCACCGCAACACGCAGTTCATGGCCAGTTGAGTGACGGCCGATATTGGCAAATTACACCGCAAGCGCATGGTTGGTCTTGGCAAGTCCGCGACAGTGAGCAAAGCCCGCTTGAGCAAGGGTGGTATACCCATTGGGGGGAGATCATTCCAGCGCACTGAATCGGTACCAACTCTGGCCGGAAATTGTCGCAGACTGAGCATTTTTTGTGGTAGGATGAGGCCAATTTAATCTATGTGTACAAGGTTGTTAGAGCGGTGCTATTGCAAGGCAGAGAACTGCAATCGGTGCGCGGAGAGCGGACCTTATTTAGTGACATCAACCTCGACGTTACGAGTGGTCAATTGTGGCAGATTGAAGGCCCCAATGGCGCTGGTAAGTCGAGTTTGTTGCGTATTCTTGCGGGGCTTTTGCCGCCTCAGCACGGCGCTGTGTTGTTCGAAGGTGAAAGTATTGAGCAATGCCGCGAACGCTATTATTACGACCTTCTCTTTATTGGCCACAAAGCAGGTATCAAGCCTGAATTAACGGCCATTGAAAACCTTGAGTTTTACGCCGCCGTGGAAGGCCTCGAGTTCACCCAGCCGCCGTATGAATTGCTCGCGCAAGTGGGTTTAGTTGGCCTTGAAGATATTCCTGCACAACGTTTGTCGGCCGGTCAACAACGCCGCATTGCGTTAGCCCGTTTGTGGTTTTCACAAACGCGTTTGTGGATTCTTGACGAGCCATTCACCGCCCTCGACGTCAGTGGTATTGCCTTATTACATGAACGTTTTCAGCAACACCTCGCTCATGGTGGCGCAATTATTTTAACGTCACACCAAGACTTGCAGAGCATGAGCTATCCGGTACAGCGCTTAACCTTGAGGTATCAGCACTGATGACGGACCAGCTAACCCAAGCGCAAGCAGAAACCCAAGCGCAAGCAGAAACCCAAGCGCCAATCGCGACAGGCGCCACAACTGCAGGCACGGCAGCGGTCACGACTGCGGTTACAAAAACCCGTCAGTCACAGCGCGTTGTGAGTAGTCGCAAAGTGTTTCAGCAAATTATTCGCCGCGACCTGCGCGTGGCCATGCGCCAACGCAGTGACTTGCTCAACCCGCTGATTTTCCTGCTGATTGTGATTACCTTGTTTCCGTTAGGCGTTGGCCCAGGCCCCGATATTCTTGGTCGGATCGCCGCTGGTGTCATTTGGGTGTCAGCGTTATTGTCAGCAATGCTCGGCCTCGAGCGCATTTTCCGCGATGACTTTCGGGACGGTGCGTTGGAACAAATGCTGTTATTGCCGGTCGCAGTGGAACTCAGTGTGTTAGCCAAAATCGTGGTGCACTGGTTGCTAACTGCCGTACCTGTGTTACTGATTACGCCGCTATTGGCATTACTGCTGAACCTGCCGGTGCAAGCTTGGGGTGTGCTGTGGCTCACTTTGCTCATCGGTACGCCAATTTTAAGCGCAGCAGGCGCCATTGGTGTCGCCCTCACTGTTAGCCTGAATAAGGGCGGGGCGCTACTAAGTTTGTTATTATTGCCGCTGTTGGTGCCGTTGTTGATTTTTGCCACCGCAGCAGTCGAGGCCACCCTAGCTGGTGTTTCACCAGCAGGTCCATTGGCATTAATTGGTGCTTTTAGTGTGCTGAGTGTCACGCTAGCACCGTTGGCGGTGAAAGCCGGATTACGAGTGAGTGTAAATTAATATGTGGCGATGGTTACACCCGTATGCAAAACCTGAAGCAACCTTCCACTTGGTGCAAAAGCTGCTACCGTGGTTTCTTGTGCCTGGAATCGTGTTGTCAGTGCTTGGACTGGTTTGGGGCTTAGCCTTTGCGCCACCGGACTATCAACAAGGCGAAAGCTACCGCATTATTTTTGTGCACGTACCCGCGGCCATGTGGTCGATGGGCTTTTATGTGGCCATGGCGGCCGCCGGTTTGCTGGCATTAGTTTGGCAAATTCGGACCGCAGAATTGGCGCTGTTAGCCATTGCGCCGGTCGGTGCGGTACTGACGTTTATTTCGCTATTTACCGGTGCTTTGTGGGGCCAGCCCATGTGGGGCACGTGGTGGGTGTGGGACGCACGCTTAACTGCACAGCTCATTTTACTGTTCTTGTACCTAGGTGTGATGGCCTTGTACGTTGCCTTCGAAGACGAGCGGGCGGGTGCCAAAGCGGCAAGTATTTTGGCATTAGTTGGGGTGATTAACATCCCAATCATTCATTACTCCGTATATTGGTGGAACACCCTGCATCAACAATCGACGGTCACCCGAGCTATTACCCGACTAGAGGCGCCAAGTATCGCCCCGGAAATGCTTTATCCGTTGTTGGTGAATATTGTCGCCATGATGCTGATTAGCGCGGTACTGGTTATGCTGCGCTTAAACAACGAAATTTTACGCCGCGAAATACACCGGCCATGGGCCCTGAAGTATTTAGGCATTGCGGTCAGTACGCCTGCTGCGACAACCGGGAAGGAGTAAGCCAATGCAGTTTGAGAGCTTCACCGAATTCTTGCACATGGGCGGCTATGCCGTTTGGGTCTGGTGGTCCTTTGTAGGCACCTTGGCCTGTTTCGCGCTCTTAGCGTTTGAAGCCGTGATGCGCCGCAAAACGTTAGTGAGCGAAGCGCGTAAACACGCCGCTCGCGCTGAACGAATTTTGCAGGCTCGCCAAGCCCGTAAGCAGCAAAAAGCTGCACACTGATTTCTAAATTGACGTAACGAGAAAGATCATGAACCCAAGACGTAAAAAGCGATTCATAATGACCAGCGGGATTATCGGTGGCGTTGCCATTGCCACTGCATTAGTGCTGTACGCATTGTCCCAAAACATCGATCTGTTCTACACCCCAACCGAAATTATCAACGGTAAAGGTGCGGAACAAGTGCGCCCAGAAGTGGGCCAGCGCATTCGTGTTGGTGGTTTGGTGGTACCCGGCTCAGTGCGCCGCGAAGGCTCGGGTCTAACGGTGTCATTTAACTTAATCGACACCGGTCCAGCGGAAGTGATTGTTGATTACGAAGGCATTCTGCCGGACTTATTCCGTGAAGGCCAAGGCATTGTCGCACAAGGTATTTTAATTGCGCCAAACCGCTTGCAAGCGAGTGAAGTATTGGCCCGTCACGACGAAGAATATATGCCGCCAGGGCTGGCTGAAGCGCTGAAAGGCGTCGAGCATGTACCGCCATCGCAGTGGGACGATAGTCAGTACCGCAGCAATGATAATGGCGCAGACGACAAATCAGAAAACGAATCAGGTGGTGGTTACTATGATCGGTGAGTTAGGACATTTTGCCCTAGCGCTAGCATTTGCGTTTTCAGCGCTCCTCGCGATCATTCCACTCGTTGGTGTTGCGCGTGGTCATGGCGGTCAAATGGCGCTTGCCCGACCGCTGACCTACGGCATGTTCGTGTTTACTTTAATTTCGTTTATCGCCTTGGTCTGGGGCTTTTTAGCCAATGACTTCAGCATTGCCTATGTGGCGAATAACTCGAATACCGCACTACCGGCGATTTATCGCTTTACTGCGGTGTGGGGCTCACACGAAGGCTCGTTCCTCTTGTGGATGCTGGTGCAAGCCAGTTGGGCTGCTGCCTTAGCGTTATTCTCAAACCGTTTACCATTAGTGTTTGCCGCACGGGTACTGGCGGTAATGGGGATGATCGGAGTCGGTTTCTACTTGTTCATGTTGCTGACCTCGAACCCGTTTGAGCGCACCATTCCGCTTATTCCAGTGGATGGCCGCGACTTAAATCCATTGTTGCAAGACCCGGGGATGATCATTCACCCGCCATTGCTGTACATGGGTTACGTTGGTTTCTCGGTAGCCTTTGCCTTCGCCATTGCCGCCTTGCTCGGTGGTCGTTTGGACTCGGCTTGGGCGCGTTGGTCACGACCATGGACGATTGCCGCATGGGTATTCCTCACGCTGGGGATTATGGTCGGTAGCTGGTGGGCTTATTACGAGCTTGGCTGGGGTGGCTGGTGGTTCTGGGACCCGGTTGAAAATGCCAGTTTCATGCCATGGCTTGCCGGTACGGCATTAATGCACTCGCTGGCGGTGACCGAAAAACGCGGTACGTTTAAGTCGTGGACCGTGTTATTGGCAATAGCCGCGTTTAGTTTGAGTTTGCTCGGTACCTTCTTGGTGCGCTCGGGCGTACTGGTTTCGGTGCACGCGTTTGCCGCTGACCCAACACGGGGGATGTTCTTATTGAGCTTCCTCGGTGTCGTTATTGCCGGCTCATTGCTGTTGTACGCGATTCGCGCAGCGAAAGTACAAAGCCACAGCCGCTACGACTTGTTCTCGCGAGAAGTACTATTGCTGGGCAACAACGTGGTGTTGGTAACGGCCACTGTGGTGGTCATGATCGGTACCTTGTTGCCCTTGTTTTTCCAACAGCTCGGCCTTGGCAATATCTCGATTGGCGAACCTTTCTTCGACGAAATGTTCTTCTGGATGACCATTCCATTCGCGCTCATCTTGGGCTTAGGGCCACTGACGCGCTGGCGTCGTCAGGACTTTAGTGAAATTCGCAATAGCTTAGCGTTGGCATTCGTGTTAGCGGTGGCACTCGGTTTCGCATTGCCGTGGATTTTCGCCGATGTGGTGCATGGTTTAGCAGCAATTGGCCTGATTTTAGCGCTGTGGGTGGTGTTTACCACAGTTGCCGAGTTACGCATGCGCGTTGCGAGCCGTGAACAAAAATGGCCGGCATTGGTGAAACTCGGTCGCAGCCATTGGGGTATGGTGCTCGGTCACCTTGGTTTTGCGGTCATGGTCATTGGTATTGCCATGGTGCAAAACTATGAAATTGAGCGCACCGTGCGCATGGGCCCTGGCGACACCTTCGAACAAAGTGGCTACGTGTTCACCTTTGACGAAATGTACGAATGGGAAGGCCCGAACTTTATTAGTGACACAGCTACGTTTAGCGTGACCCGAACGGATGGTAGCCGCGTCGGTATTATCAAGTCGGAAAAACGTTTCTATGTGGTGACACGTCAAATTCAAACGCAAACAGGCTTACAAGTGAACGCGTTCCGTGACCTTTACATTGCGTTAGGGGAAGAGCTTGACGATGGTAGCTGGGCGGTCCGGATTCATATTAAGCCGTTTGTACGCTGGATTTGGGCGGGGTCGATTCTGATGGCCATCGGCGGTATTTTTAGTATGACCGATAAACGCTATCGCTTGCGTCGCCGCTTGAAAGCTGAGCGTAAACGTGAACATGACGCTGAAATTGCGAACGAGAAGGAGGCGCGCGTATGAGTCCAAAACTTCGCTTAGCTTTCTTTTTAATGCCGTTGGTATTGTTTTTACTGGTTGCGGTGTTCTTATTTAAAGGTTTATTTTCGGACCCGACGCGCCTTGACTCGGCACTAGTCGGCCGCGAAGTGCCGCAGTTTGAACTGCCGGACCTGTACCAACCGGACGTTACCCATGACAATCGCATTATTGGCACTCGGCCGTTATTAATTAACGTTTGGGCAACCTGGTGCCCAACCTGTTACGCCGAGCATACGTTTTTAAACCAATTGCTTGCCGAAGAGCAGGTGTACATCATTGGTTTGAATTACAAAGACGATTCGCGCGGTGCTGCGGTACGCTGGTTGCAAAACTTAGGCGACCCGTATGCGATTAACTTGTTCGATGAAACCGGTTTGCTGGCGCTGGACTTAGGTGTTTACGGTGCGCCAGAAACCTATGTGGTCGACCAACATGGCGTGATTCTTTATCGTCACGTGGGCGATTTGAACGAGCGGGTTTGGCGCCAAGAAGTAGGCCCAATTTACTACCGAGCGATGCGGGATGCCGGCTTGCCGATTCCTGAGCACCGCAGGGAGTTAGTACTATGATGCGACTACTCTTTTTACTGCTGACTTTAACGTTCACGTTGGGGCTTGGGCAAAGCATGGCATCGGCAGAGTTTTATGAATTTGAAACTGCCGAACAAGAACGTCGGTTTAATCAATTAACTGGTGAACTGCGCTGCCCAAAATGCCAGAACCAAACCATTGCGGACTCTGATGCGCCATTGTCGCAAGACATGCGCCAACGTGTTTACGAGATGATTATGGCGGGCAACACCAATGCAGAAATCATCGATTTTATGAAAGTGCGTTACGGTGATTTTGTGCATTATCGGCCACCGGTTAACCGCTCAACCTTGATTCTTTGGTTCGGGCCGTTACTGGCATTTTTAATCGGTATTATCGTGATTGTGATTAACGTGCGGATGCGCCGCAATGACGCCGAAGCCGAGTTGACTGCTGAAGAAGAAGCACGTTTGCGTGCGGTCATGGCCGCAGGCGATAGCAATGAATCGAAGAAAGAGGAGCACACTAACTAATGTGGTATTTCCTTCTTGCGCTCCTGTTAGTCCTAGCCATTGTATTCATGGTGCTTGCGCGCCGTAATCAATGGGAAACTTGGACCATTGAACAGGCAAATAAAGAAATTTACGAGAGCCGAATTCTTGAGCTCGAAGAAGACGTGCGCCAAGGTGTGATCTCGGAAAAAGAGCGGGTGCATGCTGAGAAAGAGCTGCTAAAAACCTTTGTAACGGACATTCACGACCCCGACGCCAAGGTTGAGAAGAAGCCAGCAGGAATTTTAATACCGACGGTTATATTAGTAGTGCTCGCCGTTGGGATTTATATCTATGATGGCTCTTGGCAGCAACAACAGCGTTCGGACCGTGCGCACGAGGCATTACCTGGTTTGAGTGCTTGGTTGCAAGGTGACCAAAGTGCAGCGCCGCGTTCAGAAGACGATCTATGGACATATGCGCTCGGTTTGCGTCAACGCTTGATGGAAGAGCCGGAACCGAATGCGTGGAGCCTGTATGGTCGCTTGATGATGCAAGTGCGCCAACTTGAACAAGCGCTCGAAGCCTTTGAAATGGCCTATCGGTTAGAGCCGAATAACTACAATAACCTGATGTCCTACAGCCAAGCGTTGATCATGTCGGGCAGTGACCATGACTTGTCATTAGCTGCGCGTAATTTACGCATGGTGTTGCAACAAAATGGTACCAACATCGAAGCGCTCGGTTTACTCGGTATTGTCCACTTTGAACGCGCCGATTTTGAACGGGCTGCGGCTTCTTGGGACATGGCTTTACGCTTGATGGACGAAGCAGACCCACGTTACAGCGCTATTGCTGACTCGTTACAGCAAGCACAAGACCGTCTAGATGGCACGGTGACGACCTTAACGGTGACGGTTGATATTACCGAAGCATTGCGCAACGAAATGGCCTGGGTGACGAATCTGTATGTATTTGTTCGCGACCCAGACGGTGGCCGCGAACCGATTGCCGTCACACGTCAACGGGTAACCGACTTCCCAGTCACCATTACCTTAACGGACGAAGACGCGATGCTCGAAGGTGTCGACTTGTCGTCAGCGAGTAGCTGGTTGGTGCAAGCGCGCTTAACCACAGGTGAGACTATGGAACGTCGTCGTGGCGATTTCGAATCGCGGCCAATGCTGATTGAGCGCGAGTCGGGTCGTCAGATTCGGATTACGCTTGTGGACATGGTTGAATAATGAAGACGATCGCTAAGGGCGTAAGTGCGGGGTTGGCGCTGCTGTTGGTCAGTGGTTGCGCGCAAACCCCGGATAGTGAAAGTGCTGCGGAAGTTGATGTGGATACGACATCAGCGTCTGCGGCGCAGTTTGACTTTGACTTTCGCGACGAGCGTGACCCTTGGGAGCGGATGAACCGTCCGTTCTATAACTTCAATCGCAATACCCTTGACCCGTACTTGATTAGCCCCGCAGCGAGCGCCTACGCATTGGTGCCACAACCGGTGCGTGACGGTTTGTTTAATGCCACGGAAAACATTGTTGAGCCGGCTTCGACGGTGAACAATTTACTCCAAGGCAAGTTCAAAGCTGCGGGTATTAGTGCCGGCCGCTTTTTGATGAACTCGACGATTGGTCTGTTTGGGCTATTCGATGTTGCCAGCAAAATGGGCGTTGGCAAAGAGCAAGAAAGTTTTGGTGAAACGCTGGCTGTGTATGGGGTGCCGGACGGTCCCTATGTGATGTTGCCGGGTGCTGGGCCAACGGTGATTATCGACCGTGGTGGCGATTTTGTTGACGGCTATGTCTGGCCGGCAACGCTCTTGAGCTGGCCGGTCAGCATTGCGCGTTACGCAATTCGTGGCTTAGAAACGCGCATTGCTTTGCGTGACCTTGAACCCATGCTGAACAATGCGATTGACGAATATGCGTTCGTGCGCGAGGCATACTTCTCGACGTGGCGCGACAAGGTCTATGACGGTAATCCACCGATAGACGATTTGTACGATGATTTTGATGATTGGGGCGATGATTGGGGCGATGACTGGGATGACGGCTGGGGTAATGAGGGGAATAATTCCAGCGCGCATTCGCCGGTGCTGACGCCTGCTTCGTATAAACTCGATTTAAATAAGCCCAGTATGACGTTGCCCGACAATTACATTGTGGTGCGAGTTCGGACCGCACCGTAAGTGATTGTTGTTTGCAGGGCGTGATTTACCAAAAATTATCACCTGCGGGTTTGACGGCAGGCTGTTTCTAGACGAGGCTTAAAAGAAGTAGGATGTGGAATTGGAGTTCCGAGCATGAATCGAAAAGTTCTGATCGTGGAAGACGACAGTGTTTATGCCTCGATTCTGGAAAATTTTCTCAGTGAAAGAGGTTTTAGCCCGAGCAAAGCCGGTGACGGCAGAAGCGCTCTGGCGATGTTAGCGCAAGAGCACCCTGACGTGGTGCTCTGTGACCTCAACTTACCTGATATGTCTGGTTTGAAGGTGCTTGAACACCTTGTTCATTCACCAGACGCTGTTCCTGTGATTGTTATTTCTGCTTCAGACCGGATGTCAGACATTCGTGAAGCGGTGCGTTTGGGCGCGGTCGACTATTTGGTGAAACCGGTGGCGAAGCTGGACGTGTTGGAATACGCGCTAGAAAGTTGTCTGGACCGTGTGGCGCTGGAAAAAGAGCATGAGCACGAACGCTGGGAATTCGACGACCACCTCGATGTGCTATTCCAAGACGACAGTGTGGTGGCGCGTTTAAGTCATGATTTAATTCGCCGTGAGTCGCTTTCGGTGGGGCCATTTCAGGTGGCGCAACAGATTGGCGCTGACGACGAGCAACGGCTCTGGATTGATTACTATCGTTTACCGAATGATCAACTGATTATGGTCTTGGCGCGGGCGCAAGCGCTTAGCGGTCAAGATGTGTTGGCGCTGTTGGTGTTAAAAACCTTATTTAACCCGCTGTTGCGGGCAACCCTCGCGGAAACCACTGCGATTTTGATGCATCCAAACAAGCTTTTAGCGCGGCTCAACAGTGAGCTCTGTCACTCTCGGATTCGGGCGGCTTTCGATATGGCTGTGGTCTGGATTGATACGCGCACGGGTGTTGCACGTTGGAGTCAAGCGGGCGACAAGATCATGCTCAGTCACGAAACCCAACCTGATCTGGCTCTCGGCATCTGGGCCAACGCGACTTTCCGCCAAAACCAAGCGCCTCTCGATACCCAAGGCTTCTACATGGCCTGCGGTCAAACCTGGCTTCGCGCCCAAGTTCGCGGCGCGGGCTAACGCCCGGCCGCTAGAAGTGCTTCGCTAATTTACCTCAGGTTTTTCAACCAGGCGGTGAAGTCTTTGCCTAGTTTTGGATGGCGCATGGCGTAGGTGACGAAGGTTTGTAGATAACCTAGCTTGTTGCCGCAGTCATGGCTATGACCTTGCATGTAGTAAGCGTTCACGCCTTCTTGTTCAAGTAACATAGCGATGGCGTCGGTGAGTTGGATTTCGTTGCCAGCGCCGATAGGGGTGCGCTCGAGTAATGGCCATAGGTTTTTCGAGAACACGTAACGACCAACAACGGCGAGGTCTGAAGGCGCTTCGGCAACCGGTGGTTTTTCGACCAAGGCTTTGATAGGCGCTTGTTCACGCGGCTTTAATTCTGCGCCACCAATGTCGGCAACGCCGTATTGGTCGACAAGTTCGCTAGGTACTTTTTCGACCATGACTTGGCTAACGCCGGTTTCGCGGAAGTTAGCGATCATCTCTGCCATGTTTTCTTTGCGTGTGTCGTAGCTTTGATCGTCCATCAGTACGTCAGGCAGTACGACGGCAAATGGTGCGTCACCGACGAGTGGTTTGGCACATAAGACGGCATGGCCGAGGCCTTTTGCGGCGCCTTGGCGGACATGCATGATGGTCACGCCTGGCGGGCAAATAGACTGTACTTCGTCGAGCAATTGGCGCTTCACGCGCTGCTCGAGAATTGATTCGAGTTCGAAGCTGGTATCAAAGTGGTTTTCGATGGAGTTTTTACTCGAATGGGTGACCAAAATAATTTCGGTCAAGCCCGCTGCAGCACACTCATTAACGATAAATTGGATTAACGGCTTGTCGACCAACGGCAACATTTCTTTTGGGATTGCCTTGGTTGCCGGCAACATCCGTGTCCCAAGCCCTGCCACAGGGATGATGACTTTGGTTACGGCTTGTCCTTTCATTTTCTTTCTCCATCTTTGGTTTCATTGCCCGTAAGTTTACATCAGATAGGGCGCAAACAGAATGCAGGAGTTGTGGTGACTGCTCCCCGCCCTAAGCGCTAAAGCGCCACGGGCGAGGCTTCCAACTTCTCAGGCAGCAACTGGTACGTGACCAGATTGACGCTTGCCTCCATTGGCAGAAACCGACAGTCCTGCGGCCTTT
>NZ_PIPI01000001.1 GCF_003987315.1 Aliidiomarina haloalkalitolerans | reverse complement strand
TTCGTCTGGCGGCCATAGCGACGTGGAACCACCTGAATCCATTCCGAACTCAGAAGTGAAACATGTCAGCGCCGATGGTAGTGTGGGGCCTCCCCATGTGAGAGTAGGACACCGCCAGGCACCTAATACGGAAAAGCCCTTCGCTATCATGCGAAGGGCTTTTTTCGTTTGAGCTCACCGTGTGGCCTACTCTCGAGTAAAACGCCCAGTTTTTGTTTTGTATTTTTCCTCGCTAATATCCGCGATCGTCTTTGCGCTTCATTACGTTTAAACTAATGATACTTAAATCGGTTTAGGTGAGTCAGGATGCAAATCGACATTCCCGATGGCCAGCTGTTCTATTATGAAAGTTGGCTCGAGTACGAAAAAGCATGGTCTATTTTTGCTGCCCTCCAACACGAGATTGACTGGGAAGAGGGGCAAGTGTTCATCTTTGGCCGCTGGCATTCAATCCCAAGACTCCAAGCTTGGTATGGTGAACCAGGTCTCGCTTACACTTATTCTGGTAAACAACTCTTAGCAAAGCCCTGGACACCTGCTTTGCACAGCATAAAACGCAAACTCGAGACATGCGGCTACGATTTTAATTCTGTTCTTCTGAACCTTTATCGTGATGGTAGCGATAAGATGGGGTGGCATCGCGATAATGAAAGAGAGCTTGGTCATCAGCCGGTTATTGCGAGTATCAGTCTTGGCGCCGAACGTGAATTTCAGCTACGCCATAAAGGCAGCGACCAAAGAGTAAGTCTTCACTTAACCCATGGTAGCCTATTAATCATGGCTGGCGAGACGCAAGCAAACTGGTATCATCAGCTACCCCAACGCAAACGTTGTAAAGCCCCCCGAATCAACTTAACGTTTCGTAGCATAATAACCCCTTGATGATGGCCAGTAAGTTACGACAAATCATCGCTTGGCAAAGCGTTGCGAAATGTTTTCGGCTATACTTTTATCCATAGTTTTAATCGCACAATTAACATCGGAAATATCGGTGTCAGGAGTATCGCTATGTCGTCTATGTATAGCCGCATTGAAGAAAAATTAAAGGCTGCTTTTTCTCCGGAGTTTCTGGACGTGATCGACGAAAGTCACCAACACGGCGGCGGCACGCTACACGAAACACATTTTAAAGTCGTTATTGTCACACGTAACTTCGACGGTTTGCGACTTCTTCAACGTCACCGCGCAGTTAATGAAACCTTAAAGGACGAGCTGCGCTCCACAGTTCACGCTCTTGCATTGCATACTTATACGCCAGAAGAATGGCATAAAAAATCCGGCACAGCACCGATTTCGCCTGCGTGCCGCGGCGGCAGCAAGCTAGATGCCTAATTTATAATAAAGTTAGTGGTATTGTTCAGAACTAGCACATCTGATGTGTGTTCGTTACATCATGGGTTAGAATGTCGAAGACAAAGACTTTGTGATAACAACAGGAATAAAAAAGCATGGTAATTAAACCGAGAATTCGTGGATTTATCTGTACCAACGCTCATCCAGTTGGCTGTGCAGAAAATGTACGTCAACAGATTAACTATGTAAAAGCGCAACCACCAATTAATATCGGACCAAAACGTGTTCTAGTAATTGGTTGTTCTACTGGTTATGGCTTGGCATCACGAATTGTTTCAGCTTTTGGCAGTGGCGCACAAACGCTTGGTGTTTGTTTCGAGAAGGAGCCGAGTGAGAAAAAGACCGGCACTGCGGGCTGGTATAATACGGCTGCATTTCATCAAGCCGCGGCTGAAGAGAATTTATATCACTACACAATTAATGGTGATGCATTCTCGGACGAAATTAAAGCGGAAACGATTGCCAAGATTAAAGAAGACCTCGGTCAGGTTGATCTTGTTGTTTATAGCTTGGCGTCTCCAAAGCGCAGAGACCCAGAGACGGGTGAACTTTTTAGCTCAACATTGAAGCCTGTAGGTCAGCCTTACACCACGAAGACTTACGATACCGATAAAGATTTGGTGCATGATATTTCTTTAGAGCCAGCCAATGACGATGAGATCGCACAGACTGTTAAAGTTATGGGCGGCGAAGATTGGGAACGGTGGATTGCGCAATTAGACGCGGCAGGCGTTCTAGCTAAAGGCTGTCAAACCACGGCATACACCTACATTGGTAAGAAACTAACTTGGCCAATTTATGGACATGCGACCATTGGTAAAGCAAAAGAGGACCTAGACCGAGCTGCACATGAATTGCGGGTTAAGTATAAACATCTTAACTTAAAAGCATGGGTTTCTTCATTGAAAGCTCTGGTCACCCAAGCTAGTTCAGCAATACCGGTCATGCCGCTGTATATTTCGTTGATTTATCGTGTGATGAAAGAAGAAGAAACACACGAGGGTTGTATTGAACAAATTTATCGTTTGTTCACGGAAGGCCTCTATGTTGAAGCACCACAGATCGACGAGTCGAACCGTTTACGTATGGACGGTTGGGAAACGAACGACAAGACACAGGCAAAAATTGAAGCGCTGTGGAATCAAGTAACCCAAGACAATTTTCATGAGTTGGCAGATTACGAAGGTTACCATTCTGACTTTTTGCGTCTGTTTGGTTTTGGGATCGAAGGCGTTGATTACGACGCTGATGTTGATCCACAAGTGAACTGGTGATTTTGCTTTAACGCACTAGACTTTGGTAGTAAACCGTAAGAGGTAGGCCAATTAAATTTCTAGATTGCGTTGGCCAGTTTTCTTAAAACCATGTAGAATACTGCGCTGGAAGTTACAGGGTAACCATGCAAAGTAACTAACAAGCTCCGTACCTCGGAAACGAGGGTCTGCGGGGCTTGTGTTTATGGTAGTATTCTGTCGCGACAAACGAATTGAGCTTTCAATCTTCCCTAAATTGAGTAGTGCAAACGCGTATGATTACGATAAAGAAAGGTTTGGATGTTCCTATCGCAGGGGCTCCCCAACAAACTATTGAAGATGGCCCAGCCATCACTACCGTTGCTACGCTAGGTGAAGAGTATGTGGGTATGCGCCCGACCATGCATGTCCAGGTCGAAGACCGGGTCAAAAAAGGTCAGGTTCTTTTTCTAGATAAAAAGAACCCGGGTGTTAAATTCACTGCTCCAGCCGCTGGTGTAGTTAAAGAAATCAACCGTGGTGCGAAGCGGGTTTTGCAGTCTGTTGTGATCGAAATCGATGGCGACGACCAAGAAACTTTTGCGAAGTACGATGAAGGCAAGTTGTTGCAACTGAGCCGCGAGAATGTACAGCAAAATCTCGTCGACTCTGGCTTGTGGACAGCCCTGCGTACACGCCCATACTCGAAGTCTCCAGCGCTCGACTCTGAGCCAAAAGCAATTTTCGTCAATGCGATGGATACCAATCCATTAGCAGGCGATCCGCTGCTCGTTATCAACGAATATGCGAAAGACTTCAGTAACGGCTTGAAAGTACTTAGCCGATTAACCACTGGAAAGCTGTATGTCTGTAGTGCACCCGATGCAAAAATCGACTTCGATTCTGCACCGGTAACTCACGAGACATTTAGCGGCGTGCATCCTGCTGGTAACGTTGGCACTCATATTCACTTCCTTGAAGGTGTGAGTATGAGCTACGTAGTATGGCATGTAAGCTATCAAGACGTCATTGCTATCGGTAAATTATTCACCACCGGTGAGCTATTTACTGATCGCGTAGTTGCGGTAGCTGGCCCTGGCGTTAAGAATCCGCGTTTGCTGCGTACTCGTTTAGGTGCAAACCTAAATGAACTGACTGCAGGTGAACTGGCTGAAGGTAAACAGCGTATCGTTTCTGGCTCTGTCCTTAATGGTCATAACGCAAACGGTCCACACGCTTATCTAGGTCGTTTCCATAATCAAGTCTCAGTACTTGAAGAAGGTGACGAGAAGTATTTCCTTGGCTGGATTTGGCCAGGTAAAGAAATGCACTCGATCACCCGTACGTTTACTGGACATTTGCGTCCGAAGAAACTCTTCAATATGAACGCATCAACTAACGGTTCGAATCGTGCCATGGTTCCAATTGGAAACTATGAGCGCGTTATGCCTTTAGACATTGTCCCAACTCTGTTGTTACGTGATTTATGTGCCGGCGATATCGAAAGCGCGCAAGCTCTAGGCTGCCTAGAGTTGGATGAAGAAGATTTAGCATTGTGCACCTACGTGTGCCCAGGCAAATACGACTTCGGTCCATTGCTGCGTAAATGCCTCACCACGATTGAGAAAGAGGGCTAACGATGAGCTTAAAACAATTTATTGAGCGTCTTGAGCCTCAGTTCGAGCCAGGCGGTAAGCATGAGAAGTGGTATGCACTGTATGAAGCAGTTGCGACGATTCTCTATACCCCAGGTACGACGAACAAAGGTACAACTCACGTTCGCGATAATATCGACCTGAAGCGGATCATGATTCTAGTCTGGATGATGACCTTCCCAGCGATGTTCTACGGTATGTACAACGTTGGTTTTCAGGCGTCACTTGCGGTAGCGCAAGGCTATCAACTTGCTGATGTTTGGCAAGTTGGCTTGTTCCAAATGTTTGGTGGTGAATTCAGTGCTGACGCAGGCTGGGGCACCATGATGTGGTACGGTGCGTGTTTCTTCCTACCTATCTATGCGGTGACATTCGCTGTTGGTGGTTTCTGGGAAGTGCTGTTTGCATCAATTCGTAAGCATGAAGTTAACGAAGGCTTCTTCGTTTCATCTGTGCTGTTCGCATTGACCTTACCAGCGACCATTCCACTGTGGCAAGTTGCTCTAGGTATCACATTCGGTATTGTTATCGGTAAAGAAATTTTCGGTGGCACTGGCCGTAACTTCTTGAACCCAGCGTTAACTGGTCGTGCGTTCCTGTACTTCTCGTTCCCAGCAGCCATTTCTGGTGATCAAGTTTGGACTGCAGTAGACGGTTACTCAGGTGCAACGAAGTTAACCGAAGCCTTTAATGGCGCGTTAGACTACTCAGACATGAGTGCATGGATGGACGCGTTTATCGGTCGTATTCCAGGCTCAGTCGGTGAGGTGTCAACACTCGCAATCCTTATCGGTGGTTTAGCCCTGATTTACTTCCGTATTGCGTCATGGCGCATTGTCGGTGGTGTTCTCATTGGTATGGTCGTGTTCTCTTCATTACTGAACCTGATTGGTAGTGACACTAACCACATGTTTGCTATGCCTTGGTACTGGCACCTTGTCATCGGCGGCTTAGCATTCGGTATGATGTT
This sequence comes from Aliidiomarina haloalkalitolerans, assembly GCF_003987315.1. Taxonomy (GTDB): domain Bacteria; phylum Pseudomonadota; class Gammaproteobacteria; order Enterobacterales; family Alteromonadaceae; genus Aliidiomarina; species Aliidiomarina haloalkalitolerans. Next base: position 933,243 of record NZ_PIPI01000001.1, on the reverse strand, counting down.
TATGGCTACTGACCCAGTGTCAGCGTCATTCACGAACCAAGGTAAGTGGGCATACGGTATTTTGATTGGCTTTATGACCGTGATGATTCGGGTTATTAACCCAGCCTTCCCAGAAGGGATCATGTTAGCAATTCTATTTGCCAACGTGTTTGCACCGTTGTTTGACCACTTTGTAGTACAGGCCAACGTGAAGCGGAGGGCATTACGTCATGGCAAGTAAGAACGATACAATGGCGAAAACGTTTACCGTCGTCATCTTACTCTGTTTAGTTTGCTCGATTATCGTTGCAGGCTCGGCGGTAGGACTAAAAGAACGCCAAGAAGCAAACGCTGCACTTGCGAAGCAAGCGAATATTCTTGCAACTGCGGGCATTGACTTTGCCGGTCGTGGCGCAGAAGCAGTATTCTCTGAGCGTGTCGGTGTGATGACATTCAATCGTGAAACCGGTGAAATCACTCAATACGATTCGATGATCGCAATGGAAGCAGCTTTAGCTGACATTCGTGCTCAGTCTGTAGCAAGTTCAGACGATGTGGCCGGTGTTCGGACTATCCGTCCTGAGCTGCCTGTTTTTGCAATTCGCGACGAAAGTGGCGATGTGCAAAGCTACGTTCTTGATGTGCGCGGCGCTGGTCTTTGGGGCATGATGTATGCGTTCTTAGCGATTGAAGCGGATGGTCAAACCATTCGTGGATTGAACTTCTATGAGCATGCTGAAACTCCAGGTCTCGGTGGCGAGATTCAGAACCCTCGCTGGGCTGGTCGTTTTGAAGGGAAGAAAGCAGTAACTGACGGTGGCGATGTTGCAATTCGCGTTACCAAAGGTGCTAACCCAGAGCAAAACGAAGTTGACGCCTTGTCGGGTGCCACAATCACCAGCAATGGTGTCGACCGGACATTCCAGTTCTGGCTTAGTGGTAACGCGTATGGCTCATTCCTAACTAAGCTGCGTGAAGAGGGGGCTATCTAATGGCGAGCACTAAAGAAATGAAATCAGTGCTGTTTGGGCCAATTTTTGCCAATAACCCAATTGCACTGCAAATTCTCGGCGTATGTTCTGCTCTTGCAGTAACGTCGAAGCTAGAGAACACCTTGGTTATGTGTATTGCATTGACCTTTGTATTGGTGTTGTCGAACGTGTCTATTTCGATTATTCGTAATCACATTCCTTCGAGTGTGCGGATTATCGTACAAATGACTATTATCGCGAGTTTGGTAATTGTTGTAGACCAACTTTTGAAAGCCTTTGCGTACGATATCGCACAAGAACTTTCAGTATTCGTTGGTTTGATTATTACTAACTGTATCGTTATGGGTCGTGCGGAAGCATTCGCAATGAAAGAAAAGCCGGGAATGGCTTTACTTGACGGCCTTGGTAATGGTCTCGGTTACTCAGTGGTTCTTTTAACTGTTGCTTTCTTCCGTGAACTGTTTGGTTCAGGTAGCTTGTTCGGTTATCAGATTCTGCCATTGATCACTGAAGGTGGCTGGTACACACCAGTCGGCTTGTTGGTGTTACCACCAAGTGCATTCTTCATTATCGGCGGCTTTATTTGGGTACTTCGTACTTTCCGTCCAGAACAAGTTGAAGCGAAGGAGTAAGGTAAATGGAACACTATATCAGCATGTTCGTCCGTGCGGTGTTCATTGAGAACCTTGCACTATCATTCTTCTTGGGAATGTGTACATTCCTTGCAGTATCGAAAAAAGTTACAACTGCGATGGGTCTTGGTGTTGCTGTTATTGTGGTACTTGGTATTTCAGTACCAGTCAGTAATATCGTTAACACCTATGTTCTGTCACCAGGGTCATTGTCATGGGCCGGTTTCCCAGACGCTGATTTGAGCTTCCTCCGCTTCTTGACCTTTATCGGTATTATTGCGGCGTTGGTTCAGATTCTTGAGATGACTCTCGATAAATACTTACCTGCGTTATACAACGCGCTCGGAATTTTCCTACCGTTAATCACAGTAAACTGTGCAATTTTCGGTGGCGTACTATTCATGGTTGAGCGTGACTATGACTTCGCAGAAAGTATTGTCTACGGTATCGGAAGTGGTGTGGGCTGGGCGCTCGCCATCGTTCTCCTTGCCGCAGTACGTGAGAAGCTGAAATATGCGGATATCCCTGATGGCCTGCGCGGTCTGGGTATCACCTTTATCAGCACTGGTTTGATTGGTTTAGGCTTTATGTCGTTCTCCGGCGTATCCCTATAACCCGCGGTGTAATGAAGTAGCAGGAATATAAGGAACAAGTCGATGCAAGAAATATATCTTGGCGTAGGCATGTTCACCATTATCGTACTGGCTTTGGTTGTAGTGATTATGTTCGCTAAATCAAAGTTGGTACCTTCAGGTGATGTGCAGATCGTCATTAACGATGACCCAGAGAAGACAATTACAACGCAACCAGGCACCAAGCTTCTCGGTGCTTTAGCCAACGCGGGTATCTTCGTATCTTCAGCGTGTGGCGGCGGTGGCTCGTGTGGCCAGTGTATCGTTCACATCAAAGAAGGTGGCGGTGAAATCTTACCAACTGAGCGTGATCATATTTCACGCGGTGAAGCTCGTGAAGGTGCGCGTCTCTCGTGTCAGGTTAACGTCAAACAGAACATGAAAATTGAGCTTGAAGAAGAAATCTTCGGGATCAAAAAGTGGGATTGTACTGTTCGTTCGAATGACAACGTTGCAACCTTTATTAAAGAGTTAGTGCTAGAGATTCCAGATGGCGAATCAGTGCCGTTCCGTGCGGGTGGTTATATCCAAATCGAAGCGCCTGCTCACCATGTGAAGTTTAAAGACTTCGAAATCGAAGAACAGTACCGTGGTGACTGGGAACGTTTCGGCTTCTTTAATCTTGAGTCGAAAGTTGACGAAGAAGTTATTCGTGCTTACTCAATGGCAAACTATCCAGAAGAGTTCGGCATCATCATGTTGAACGTGCGGATTGCTACACCTCCGCCGAGCGACATGACGTTACCACCAGGTAAAATGTCGTCGTATATCTTCAATTTGAAGAAAGGCGACAAAGCCACTATCTCTGGTCCGTTTGGTGAGTTCTTTGCGAAAGACACTGACGCGGAAATGGTCTTCATTGGCGGTGGTGCAGGTATGGCGCCAATGCGTTCACATATCTTCGACCAGCTCCGTCGTTTGAAAACGAAACGGAAGATGTCGTTCTGGTACGGTGCACGTTCGAAGCGTGAGATGTTCTATGTTGAAGACTTCGACATGCTTGCGGAAGAAAACGACAATTTCGAATGGCACGTAGCATTGTCCGACCCCATGCCGGAAGACAACTGGGAAGGCTATACTGGATTCATTCATAACGTTCTCCTTGAGAACTACCTGAAGAATCATCCAGCGCCAGAAGACTGTGAGTTCTACATGTGTGGACCACCCGTCATGAATGCTGCCGTTATCAACATGCTGAAAGACCTAGGTGTTGAAGACGAAAACATCATGTTGGACGACTTCGGTGGCTAACATCGAACCATGAACAAAATGAAGTTCGTGAATTGGTACCAAAAAAAATGGCTGGCCCTTCTAGGGCTGGCCTTTTTTGTCTCTTGTACAGACAGTTCAATGACTGAAAGAGCAGTGACTGGAAAACTTGACGGTGTTGAATATCAAGTCAGTTGGCGCGCAACCAAACACAATTTGAATGAATATCAAATGGACACGCGCATTACTGCAATTATAAGTCATATTGTCACGCAGTTTAGTGTCGACAATATGGACTCAGAAGTGTCTCGGTTAAATCGGTGGCCGGTCAATGAGTCCTTTGTGTTGACGAGAGAGCTAGAAGAGCTTTTTCAGCACGGGCTTGTTGCGCACGAAATTTCTGACGGGAGAGTGCAAGTATTCAGCCCTGAGGCGGATGATTTAAATCGCCTGTTTGCGCTCGATAATCACGTCGTGGTGAAGCACGATGAAGAATTTGAAGTCAATTTGTCAGCGCTACTCGATGGTTACATTGCTGATCGAATCAGCGAACTTTTTCGCTTGTTACAAGTAACCGACTATCAAATAGAAGTGAATGGTGCGACCCGATTGCGTGTGTCTGGCCGCCAACAACAGCGGCATCAATTTCCAGTTGAGGTCAACGACCAAGCCGTTCTTGTTTCCATGCCGTACAACCAAGACAAGGCTTTTGGGTTAGCCAGTTATGCCCAGACGCCTGACAATAGCACTCAAGTTGTTTTAATTTTTCACGAAACGGCCTCTGTCGCCCATGCGGTTAGCACAACCTTAGTCATCGAAGAAGCACCGGAAATTATCAAATTCGTTGAGCAAGATGCTATAGCGACATTGGTAATATTCAATGAAAAAGGTGAAGAAAAGCGTTATACTAGCGGCCTATTTCGCCGGTTCTTGTCATAGAGGTAACGACAGTGCAAACGATTATTTTAGCCTTTGTTTTAATGCTCATTGTCATCTTAGGTATGGCGATTGGCTTTTTGTTGCAACGTAAGACCATTAGCGGCAGTTGCGGCGGAATCGGTGCACTCGGTATGGAAAAAGCCTGTGATTGCGATGACCCCTGTGACGACCGAAAAGCAAAAATGGCTGCTGAAGAAGCGCGCAAAGAAAAAGAGCAGGCTTGGTTAAAAGATCGGATTCACTAAAGTGAACGAGTAACGATTATTCAAATTCGAGAAAAGGTGCATGTCGGTGATGCGCCTTTTTTTTATGTCTCGCTAACGATATAATCATTTGAAATAATATATAACAAGTTATTATGGAGCTGTTTGTGCCTGCTACGTTTTGTGTTCCGGAGATTTTTTTAGACGCTAACGCAACGACTCCGGTACTCCCGGAAATTAGTCAGCTCATGGAAGATGTTTGTTGTGCGCAATTTGGCAATCCGAGTAGTCCACATTTAGCTGCACTGACTCCAAAGCAAATTCTCGACACCACACGTGCATCAGCGCTTGCGCTATTCAATCATCCTCCTGGCCAAATCATCTTTAACAGTGGCGCCACTGAAGGGATCAATACTGCGGTTTTCTCAGTGCTGCAAGCGCACCTCGGACAGGATTGTACCGGCAAATTTCTACTTTACGGTGCAACTGAACATAAAGCGGTGCCAGAGGCACTGAAGTATTGGAATACTGTCCTGCAGCTTGGTGCCCAATTGATTGCAATACCGGTGGACTCACGCGGTCAACTTGACCTTCAATTTTTGGGCGAGCATGTGGCTGACGCACTGATTGTTTGCACCATGGGCGCGAATAACGAAACAGGTGTTGTGGCCGATTTACCTGCGCTAAACCAGTGTATTCGAAAAGCATCGCTTCGAGTTCCATGGTTGATGGACTGTGTACAAGTACTTGGTAAAGTCCCGCTCGATTTAACAGCCATAGACGTCGATTATGCAACCTTTAGCGCTCATAAACTCTATGGCCCTAAGGGGGTCGGTTGCCTTTACGTGCATGAGCAAGCAACTTATTCACCGCTGACTGTTGGCGGCGGTCAGGAACAAGGCGCTCGCGGTGGTACTGAGAATGTAGCAGGTATCGCAGCATTGGGTCGGATATTCCAGTGGTTGTTGAGCAGCAGCAGTGACCTAGGCAAGGGACCTTTTGCGTCGATGACGAAGCTGCAGAACTATCGAGAGCAGCTTCTCAACGCTTTGCGTGTGCTTTTCCCGAACTTGGCTTTAAATCAGCCTTATCCCGACTCATTGCCAACAACGCTTAATTTTTCTGTGCCGGATTTTTCCTCGGCCCAGTTGATTTCCATGTTCGATGCCGCAGGTATTCGGGTTAGTGCAGGGTCCGCTTGCAGCACGGGTAAGCCGAAAAGCTTCGTTTTAGATGCTATGGGATTGCCGGCGTGGCAATCAGAAGGAGCGATTAGGTTGTCATTTGGTCCAGCGACCTCGGCCGCCTACATTGACTCTGCTGCGACTCGGATTCGAGAGCTTGCAAAGCGCGTTAACGCTATAGACCCAACGCTAAGAGGACTGCTCGTACCGCAGCCAACTGCGTCAAACTTTACCGTTTACGCGGTTAAGGATGCTGAGCGGGCACAGTTATATGTTTTTGGTCATCAAGACGACCATGCGGATTGGCTAGCGGGCAACTTTCCCACCGCGGTGTGGAACTATATCGACACACACGAACTGACTATTGATGACTGGCATCTGTCACGGAGCCCGGATCAGGCTATGTCGATAACGAATCGACGTACCGGACGCAGTGTTGAACTTGGCATCAATGGTGTCAGTTTCACAGAAACGGAGAAGCAGTCGGTTGACGTGATTGCACTGATGGATATTCAGGCTGACGTCGACTGTCTTGTCGACGTCAGGGAGCCACTTGAGACAGCGGCGCAGCCAATTATTGCACCATTCCATCATAGCTGCACTGCCTCGCGTGCAGAATGGATTAGATTCCTACTGAGCTTGCCTGAGCGAACAGAAGGACGCTATGTGACTATCTGTCGTTCGGGCGGACGTAGTTCGGTTATTGCTGCTTTGGCAGCAAAACTCGGTGCGCCCAAACAGTACTCGGCTGAATTAGGGGTAACACACCTGCTTCAAAAAGTGATCTGTTCTAAAGCATGATTTAATGAGATTGCCCAACAGCCGGTTGTGGTGCATGACAAGTTAATAATTCCACTTGCATGCAAGGTCACCCAGTTTTCACCTTGGTCTGTGGTGGTAAGTACACCTTCACTATTACCAATAATAATTCGGTCCTGCCATGCGAAAAGTTGCGTGATTGGTTGGGTTATTGTGCTGCCTGTGGCGCCATTCTCGTCTCGGCTTGGCAGAGTAATTGGGCTGAACTCACCGGCTTGGTAACGGAATAGCTCAGCACTTGGGTTGTCGCCTGCACGACCGCCAGCGACTAAAATATGCCCTGGGCCGAGAGGGTAAACAGCCTCAACACCTGCATTGGTTCCTGCACTTAATGGCGTGTTAGCTACTTGAAAGCGCAATGCAGTGCGGGTCTTGTAGATTAAGCGTGCGGTCTCTGCATTCCGAGTTCCCATCGCCCACATGTTATTCGCGTAGCGCACACATTGGCCCGATTGGGCACCTTCTTCGGCAAATAACGCGCGTTCGGCAAAGCCACTGCGAGAACTTAACCAATGGTTGCCGTTGCTACTGCGCACAACATGCCAGTTATCTAGTAACGTGTCGCCAAGTACCCAAGCCTCGCCATCAGGAATAAGGTCAAAACAGCGGAGGGTCTCATCGCCATTACCGCGGTAAAGGCGACGCCAACTAAAACCACCATTGCGAGTGACATACAAACGGCTGCGCTCGCCTCGACCGGTGCTTAGTGTAAATGCGTGACGCTCATCAAACGCAATAATCTGGCTTAAGTTGAGATCGGAAGTCCGTCCACCCGGGTGGGAGTTGCGCCAAGTCTCTCCTGCATCGGCAGTCACCGCGATACGCCCATCGTCGCTACCTAACCAAATGGTGGACTCATCAACCTTAAAAATAGTTCGCCACGGAGCTTCGGGTAACTCTTCAGCAGCCGCGACATGGGTTAGTAAAGGTAGTGCAATAGCAACACTACTAACGAGTAAAACCTGAACCATTTTGTTTTTCATAGGTCACAGAATCTCTTTTTAATGCGTGAATCAGCTTATGATATAGTGCCAAGAATCTCGCTATTACACAAACAAAGCCGCCATTCGGTGGCGAGAAAGGAAGTAAATTTTGTCTTTATTGACCATTTCTGTTGCTAGTTTATTTTTCGTTTCAGCTTCGACTTCGGATCACTCGGCCGATCAAACTATTGAGCGGCTCGCGACCTGGATGCAAGGTGATTTTTCCAACATGCGTTTTATCATTGAGCATGGTGGTAGCGGCCAGCCGCCCATCTTACTTAAACATCGAGTTGTCCGTGAAGAGCAGGGTAGGCCAGCGATTGTGGTGCAACAATCATGGTTGAGTCAGCCACAACAGGGTTATCGTTTTCAGTTACTCCGTTTTCAGCAAAATCGTGACGGTAGTATCCAGCAAATGATTTATCCGCTGACTGCGCAAACCTATGCTGGGGTATTGGAGTCATCTTCTTTCTCGGAGGCCTCATTAGAAAATCTTGTGGCTTTAGAGGGCTGTGAAGTGCGCTGGACAGCAAGTGAGACTGAGTTCTTAGGTGAGCGTCGCGGAGAATACTGTTCTTTTATTGATGAGTATGGTGAAGAAGTTCATTGGCAGACGAGGTTAACTTTGAATCCATATCAATATGCAGTCGACGATGTTGCAGTTACCAGCCAAGGTGAACAAATTATTGGTCAAGTTGACGGTGTACCTGTGGTGAATGAACGTATCCGCTTTTTCACGGCTGATATTCAGTTTTTACCAGCGGGAGCTAATGCGAGTGATGATGAAGCCTGGATTTCTGCATCGACAAGACAACCGCTAAACGATCATGAGCAGCGTGTCGCTCTGATGGATGCTGACGGCTCACAGTTTTTTGGGCATGAAATACAAGTGCTTGGTAACGTGTACGATCCAGAAGAATTGCGGATAAGAATATACCGTTCTGGGGAAGAAACGCCTTTAACTGAATTGCATATGGCGTATTCGGAAGGGAACTGGCAGGCGAACAGTGAACGAGTCCGCCTGCGCTTGCAGGTTAGAGACTAACCCGCAGTACGTCGATTTAATCTGCCGCGATGGCGTTGATAATCATCGCCATGCGCTGAGCTGAAAGAACTAATTGCTGTTCAATGACTGGCCGAGCTTGCTCAAAGTAGCTTTCGCCAATTGCTTCACCTGGTTCGAGTTCGGCATAGGCAAATTCGCGAGCGAGTGCAAATGAGTGATTGGCCCAGTCAACAACGGACGCTTCCCAGTCGGCTTGAATGCCGATCGCGGGTAGTGGGTTCGCTGCGGCTTGTTCAGCTGGGCTAAGCAGTTTGTCCATGCCTCGAATCATGACAGTATCCCACAAACGATGCAGGTTTTGCTCGGTTCCAAAGAAAGTAATGCGGATATCGTTACCACCGCGGTCGCGTGCATAGCCCATGTGTAATGGCTGGTGCATGTCGGTAATCCAATGCGTGAACGTCCGCAATGCTTCTGCTTGAGCCTGTTTGCTTTGGTTTGCATCGGCCATAACTGCGAGGTCATCAAGCAGGGCACCGACAACACAGCGCCGATTTGGACAATCGCGTTGCATGTCAAACTCATCGGATTCTGGGTCAATGTTAGCGAAGTGCAAGGGACCAAGTGCGAAACCTTCTTCAGAGCCTCGTACTCGGTCGGCCCAGGTTGTTACCTTACTTAGCGAAGGCTCATTGACGAGCGCGAGGCGTTCCTCAACCCAGACTTTTCCTTCTGGCGTTAAATATTCCCAAGCCAAGGCGCCAATGTATTCGTGCCCTTGAAAGCCCCACGTAAATGCACGCATTGGTAACACGAGCAAGGCCGCAATAATCAATCCACTAATGACTTTGCGCATCGAACGATCCTCCGGTAATCGCCTTACTATCGTCGCTCATTAAGTACAAATACAACGGCATCAGGTCTGCAGGCGTCTTCAACTTGTCTGAATTTTCAGCTGGGTAAGCTTTGGCACGCATTTTTGTGCGTGTTGCGCCGGGGTTAATCACATTCACCCGAAGAGTCGAGTTCTCATATTCGTCAGCTAATACTTGCGCCATCCCTTCGGTGGCAAACTTGCTAATTGCATACGCACCCCAATGAGCTCGACCTTTGCGACCAACGCCAGAGGAGGTGAACACGACTGACGCGGCTGGCGCTGCAAGCAGTGCAGGCAATAATGCCTTGGTCATCATCATTTGCGCGGTCACATTGACGTGCATCACGTCTTGGAAGCTGGCGCTATCGATATGCGCAAACGGTGATAAAACACCAAGAATGGATGCATTGTGTAGGAGACCATCCAAACGACCGAACTGATCCATGATTGTTGCAGCCATGTCGCGGTAGTGACTTTCTGTCGCACCCTTCATGTCGAGCGGAATAATTGCCGGTTGAGGAGCACCGAGTTGTTCAATTTCATCGTAAACCGCTTCTAATTTTGCCGTTGTCCGACCTAGTAGAATAACGGTTGCGCCGTGTTTAGCGTAAGTTAAAGCGGCTTCACGACCAATGCCGTCGCCAGCCCCAGTAACAAGGATAACTTTACCAGCAAGCGCATCTGCTGGTGCTTGATAGGATTGATATTGCTGCATAATTTCAACTTTAGGTTTAAACTTGTAACGATATTGTACCTTTTTTTGCGAATTAACTCAGTAAATGTGCGCACGAGTTACGAAAAATCTTTAATAATCATTAGCAGAAGTGTATAACTTTCTGTTAACGTTTGCTGAAAGTCAGCATTTGCTGTCCCAGCGCGATAAATAGAACAACAAGGATTGGGGATACCTCATGAAAAAACTGTTTTTGTCTTTAGCAATCACCTCAGCAATTGGCTTATCAGCCTGTGGCGCCGACGGTGATCGAGCTCCGGTGACTCAAGAAGATGTGCAAATCCCATTTGCGCGCGTAGCGTTTGACCCGGGTGCGGGCAACTTACCAGTGCCAAGTGATATTTTGTTAGGTGGTACAACTGACGGTACCCTGAACATTCCAGTTCCGGATGCTACCGATTTCAGTAACCCACAGAATGCCATCAACGCATTGGATGGTTGGTCTACCGCCATGCCTTTGACCTTTGGATTCACTTTGCCAGACGATCCAAACGGTAATGGACAAATTGGTATCCGCGCGAGCTCAGTTGAAGCCGCCGGTTCTGTACGTGTGTTTAAAGTCGTGATGGGTGGCGATACGCGCGACTCAGAATGTATGACTCGCCCGTCAGGTACTGCCTGTAAATTTGTCGCCGAGCTGCAACATGGTCAAGACTTTACGGTTGTATTCAGCGGTGGCCAAATTCAAGTGATTCCGCTGCGTCCTTATGAGCCAAAAACTGGCTATATTGCGGCATTAACAGACAGCATTGTCGATGAACTTGGTCGCCCAGTGCGTCCATCTTCAACCTACTACCTTTTAAGCAAGCCGCGGGCAACTGCTCCAGTTGGTGCTGATGGAAGCCAAGAGTCACAACTCCAAGGCATTATTAACAGCTACCATGCGGTATTAGGTCAAGCGGGTGTGCAAACTGATAGCGTAATTTACAGTTCAGGATTCACGACTCAGTCTGTGAACGATGTTCTCGACGTCACCAAGCAATTGCTGTTGCGCGAAGACTTGCGTCCGAGCATGAGCACATTCCCGACCGGTCAAACTGCAGCGAGCCTGCTTGGTTTAACGCCTGAAATGGGTCAAAGCTTTGTGGTTGCCAGTGCAGCGCAGATTTACGGCGGTCAGGTTACTCTGCCTTACTACAGCCCGATCCCAAGTGCAGAAAATCCAACTGCGCCATTGAATGACCACTGGCGTGCAGGCTTTGTTAGCCCAGCGTCAATCATTATTGGTGTTCAATCTGGTCAAGTGACCGTTGAAGAGCTTGTCGGCATGGGTCTTGATCCAGCGTTGCTTGGTAACCCAGCAGCCTTAGCAGGGCAAATTCCATATGAAGCGGCAGCAGGTTCAGCATTGGCGCAACTTGACCGTTTCCGTCACTTAACGAAGTTCAACCCAATTCCACGTCCTACCACGATTAACTCTGTACCGTTATGGATGTCTGTCCCTGACGTCACAGTGGTGAACGCAGTGCGTGCTCAACTGGGTATGGACCCGATCACTATGCCTGCAGGCGGCTGGCCGGTCGTTATTTTCCAACACGGTATCACGGGTTCAAAAGAGAACTTCTTGCCGATCGCTGGTACTTTAGCGGTGTCAGGTCACGCAGTTGTGGCAATTGACCATCCATTACACGGTGAGCGTGGTTTTGAAATTACCGATGCTTCTGGCAACGTGGTTCGTGTGATTAATGCGACGACCGGTGAGGGTGGCTCGCCAACTGATTACTTGAACCTAGCAAGTTTGTTAACTGCGCGTGATAACTTGCGCCAGTCTTCAGCTGACTTACTTGGTTTGCGTGTTGGCCTAAACTTCTCAGATGTTGCTGGTGTTTTGATTAACCCAACGAATGTGAAGTTTGTTGGTCACTCGCTCGGTGCAATTGCTGGTACTAACTTTATGGCAGTGGCAAATACTCCGTTAACCGGTGATCTTGCGCAAGCACAAGGCTTGTTCCAAGTGCAAGCGGGTTCATTAGGTATGCCAGGTGGCGGTATTGCACCATTCCTAGTTGCTTCTGAACGTTTTGGACCAGTTATCGGTGGTCAAATTGCGTTCCAGTCATTTGAGAGCTTCCGTAACTATGCGATTCAAGAAGCTATGAGTGAAGGTATTGATCCACAAAGCCTTGCCTTCATGGACTTCTTACCAGTTGCTTACGTTCGCTTCTATCAGGGTGGTGTTGCCACTTCAGCTGACCAAGCGCAGTTACAAGCGACCTTAGGCCAGTTCCAATTTGCAGCACAAACTGTGGTTGACTCCGGTGACCCGATTAACTATGCCGCGAAATTACGTGCGACAGGCACTCCGTTGTATCTCATTCAAGCGAATGGTGACAAAGTTGTACCGAACAGCACGCCGCACCCACTTGGCGGTACTTTACCGTTAATTCGTGAACTTGGTTTACCGTTTATTTCTGGCCCAACCCAGTCACAAGACGGCAACCCAATTAGTGGTGCAGCTCGCTATGTTGGTGCTGGACACTCGTCGCTGTTGAACCCAGCAGACGCAGATGCCAACCCAGACACACGTGCTGCGATTACTCAAGACATGCAACAGTCGATTGGTGTGTACTTCGAATCAGGTGCTCGTATCCTGATGGTGACACCACAATTGCTTCAGTAAAGGCAATTAAGCACTGATAGAAGGGCTAGCAGCGATGCTAGCCCTTTTTTATTAGGTCGCACACGAGTGCGGATATGGTTGCATCACGGCGTAAATGTTCACATACTGCAACCATGCAAACGATGACCAAAACTTTGAAGTAAGGATGTTTTTCAATGATCGAATACTTAACTGAGTACGGTGTATTTTTACTGAAAACAATCACGATAGTGGTCGCCATTATTATAATTCTTGGCATGATATTTAATGCAGCGGAGCGACAAAAAGAGAAAAAGGGCGAATTGCATATTCACAATTTAAGTGAAGATTTAAAAGACATACAACAGCGTATGCAGTTTGCAATGCTTAGCCCAAAAGCGCGGAAACAGGCAGAGAAAGCGGCGAAGAAAGAAAAGCCAAAGGATAACGACAGCCAACGCGTGTTTGTCATCGACTTTAAAGGTTCGATGGATGCAAAAGAGACGGAATCATTACGCCGTGAAGTGACGGCTGTACTTGCTGTCGCTAACCCAAAAGAAGACAAAGTGGTTGTTCGTTTGGAAAGTCCAGGCGGTGTTGTCCATGGTTATGGCTTAGCAGCAGCGCAACTGAAGCGCTTGCGCGATGCAGAAATCCATTTAACGGTCGCAGTCGATAAAGTTGCTGCCAGCGGCGGCTACATGATGGCCTGTATTGCCGACCGCATTGTCGCTGCTCCGTTTGCTGTGCTCGGCTCGATAGGTGTCTTAGCGCAATTACCGAACTTTCACCGTTGGTTAAAGAGCCATGACATCGATTTTGAACAACTCACGGCGGGAGAGTTTAAACGAACGCTAACCGTATTCGGCGAGAATACCGAGCAAGGTCGCAAAAAGTTTCAGCAAGATCTTGAAGATGTTCATGGCCTGTTTAAAAACTTCGTCCAAGAACATCGCCAGAGTCTGGACATTGATGCCGTCGCAACGGGGGAGATTTGGTATGGAACACCAGCACTCGAGAAGGGGCTTATTGACGAAATTAGTACCAGTGATGATTTGTTACTAGCCTTAAATAAAGAAGCGCGATTATTTAAAGTGGAATATAAAGAGAAACTTAAGCTGGCGAATAAGCTTGCGCATGGTGCGCAAACGACCATTGATCGCTTGTTAATGAAGTGGTTCGAGCGCTTCAGTTTCTGGCGCTATTAAATTAGTCCCGAAGCCTCATGAATCTTGAGGCTTCGGGGGCTGGTTTTAGACCCGATAAAGCGGCGGTAACTTCGGTTGCGCTGCTTTTTTGCTACCTGTTTGATGCAGCTTTTGAATTGCTGACCAAAGCACCTTACCTTCATTCCAGTCTGGCTTATTGGCGCTATAAAGGCTTTCCTCAAGGGTGTTGATGGCTGTGATTAAACTCTCATGCCCCTCATAATCGGAAAGGTGACGACTGACGTCGCTCAATCCTTTGGCGACCTTGCCGGTGCGACTATGGTGCCACACAAGTAAGGCTTTACGAGCAGCGCTAGCGCGATTTTTCATACAGGCTTGCTTTAAATTTTGCAAAGGCTCACGAGCGTGCACAGGAATCTGTTGATTGCTCGTTGTTTTTTTCTTAGTGGCCGCCGTGCGTCGCCAAAAATAGACCAGAAGGGCGCAGGTCAACAGCCAGAGGCCTGCAAATGCCGCAGCAAGCCATCGCCACCAACTCGCACGTTCGACCTGCTCAGCGGGCTGCTCAGGAAGGCTCGGTTGCAGTTCTTGCGGATCAGCTTGAACGGGTTCTGGATCGACGATCGAGCCAGGCACCGTAAGTCCTCCGGGAGGTTCAATCACGTTAATTGTGCGCGCTGGAAGGACAGCAACCTCGGCTCGATCAGCTTCTGTGTTCCACCATGGTACTCGCACTTCCGGTAGTTCGAATTCACCCGGCGCGGCAGGCACAATAGCCGTTGCATAGACTATACGTGCCAATTGCGTACCCCGGGTCGCGACTTGTTCGCTTTGACCGCGATCAGGGTAGACTCTTAGCCCGTGAGGGTAGTCAACGCTTACTTCAGGAAGCTGCTCTGACCGCAAGCCGGCCGCGGTAAGGGTAATTCGTCGAGTAATTGGCTCGCCGACGGTAAAGGTCTGATTGTCCGGCTCCCACTGTTCTTCTAGTGTTAATCGAGGCGTCGGCAGCCAGTTACCGACCCAATTAGATGGCCGCGGCTTTACCATTAAGGAAATTGGGCGGGTGCTCATGCTCACTTGTTCGATGCGGCCGAGTGCACTGAATCCGGTTGCAGGTAAGCGGCGAATTTGGCCATCAAAATAAATAGCCGGTATAGTTAGTTCGCCACTGCGACGCGGGGTAAGCGCATAGTTGCGAGTAATAATAAGGTAGCGTTTACCGTCGATTAACTCTTGGGTTTGTTGGTCTTGACCAAGTTGCTCAATTTGTAAGTGTTCGACATCCGGAAAGTTGATTCCGCCGCCTTCGGGATTCATCGCAAAGTGCAAGCGCAATTGCGCACGAACTTGCTGTTGGACATAAGGTGATTCGGTATCCACCTCTAATGTAATAAAGTAATCAGGTGCTTCCCCCGTATCAACAGGCTCTAAAACCTCCAGTTCAATTGCTGAAGTTTGTGCATCAGCAACGACAAAAGAGGGAATCGTCGTGCGGCCTGGTTCACGCGCAAGCAGTGTGAGGCGCCATTCAGTCACGTGCTGAGTTTGACCATTAATCGTACTCATCGACTGCTGAAAGCTTGTATTCCGCAGTACTAACCGACCCAGGTCACTAGGAATAGTGAGAGCGTTGCGAGCCAGGGACTGGTCAGCACGAATGGTGAGCTGCAGTGATTCACCGGCAATGACAGGATTTTTATCCACGTTTGCTGTGACATTGAGCTGATTCGCTTGTACCGCCATTGTAGGCGTTAAGGTCATTAAAGTAATTAGCGTTAACAGCACAAGTGTGCCGATGAAAACCAAAGCGCGAGAAGGCGATAGCAATGTGCGCATTTTAAAATCCCCGTGGTGGTAACTGTTGTCGACGACGTTGTGCTTCGCGACGCAGTCGATTTTGCAACAATAAGCTCGGATCATCGTTTAGTCGATTGAGCAATTGCTGCAGTTCTTCACGCTCTTCAGCAGACAAGTTATCGACCTCAATCGCGTCTGCATCTGCGAGCTCTTGACCTTCGCTGTCTTGGTCTTGAGGTGCTGCATCGTTTTGCTCTGACTCTTGTCCTTCTTGAGCTTGTTCATCTTGACTGGGCTCTTGCGATTGCTCTTGATTCTGTTGGTCTTGCTCCGAACTTTGCTCTTCTGAAGGCTCGGGTTGGCCGTCTTCGCTTTCTTGAGGCTCACCATTTTCCTGTTGCTCACCTTGTTGTTGCTGCTCTTTTTCTTGTTGGTCTCGCAGTGCTTCAACGAGTTCTTTATTTTCCTGTAATTCACGCCAATCGGGCGCTAACGCGAGGCCCTCATCGTAGGCAGCAAGAGCAGCATCAAGGTCACCTAATTGAGCGAGTGCATTACCACGATTAAAGTGTGCCTGCGCATTCCCCTCAGCAGATTGAGCATAAGCTGCTGCAGACGCCGCAAAATCACCGGCTCGATAGAGCGCATCACCACGGCGCATGGGGTCTTTGAACCTCTCTGCGGCAGCCACGTAGTTACCCTGATCGAAAAGTTGTTGAGCTTGTTGTTCGCGGGTTAAAAACGGTCGCTGCCAAATAGGTATATCACGTCCTGACACCGTTGAACTTGGTTCTGACGCCGCAACGGCAGTGACTGGCATCTGCGTCAATACCAGCAAACTTAGCGCTGGCCACATCCATAGTTGTCCGCGACGCGCAAGTGGTAATAACCAGGGCAGCAACAATAAGGCGAGCCACGGTCCAGCGTCGAGCCAAATTTCGCCACTTAGGTCGCTCGCACTGATTTCACCTTCATGACGACTTGCGGATGCTTCAGCGTGCGCGAAGAGATTGGCAACGTCAGTGTTGTCGGCGGTCATACTTTGGAATCGACCACCGGTTTCAGAGCTTATACGCTGCAAATAATCCGGGATAAGTCGTGGCAACATGACGCGTCCACGCTGATCTCTCAATAACTCTCCTTGGGCGTCGCGCACCGGTGCACCTTCCGAAGTTCCTACCGCCAAGATATTAATGCGGTAGCTGTGGGCTCGGAGTAACGTGCGCAGTTCTTGCATGTCGCTTTGATTAATACCGGCGGTTAACCAAAAAATGTCGCCAGTTTGGTAGCCTGCGTTGGCTAACTGCGCAATCGCTGCTTGCATGGCCAGAACCGGATCATGGCCTTCGATGGGCATGATCTCTGGGGTGATTACTCGCAGGTTTTGCAGAATGGTCACACCGTCGCGGGTGAGCGGATTCACCGCAAATGCATCACCAGAGTAAGCAATAAAACCAAGCTGACCGTCTTTAAATTTCTCGACTAAATCGATAGCTTTGAAGCGCATTTGGGTAAATCGATCCGGCGCGATATCTTGCGCTCTAGTTTGCATACTGGCATCGAGCAACAGGACTGCACCACGGTCCTGGTTAAACACAGGCATGTCGACTTTATGTAATGCTGGCCCGGCAAGCGCAACGATGAGTATTGCGAAGAATGCCATACCACCTAATCCGCGCCACAGTTTGCTGTGGGGTTGTCGACCTTGAATCATCAATTGCTGCAAATGAGGCGCAATAATTTGTTCAAGTCCTAAGCGTTGGCGAACTCTCAGGATAATGAGTGGAACCAGCACAAACAGCCACGGAATCAGCAGCCACAAAGCTTGTGGGCGCAACCAAAATATCTCAATCATACGGCCTCCGAACTGTTCTCAGGCTGCCGAGACGAAGACCAAGCAGAAGCTGCAAGAACGCAAAAAACAGTGCTGCGGCGAGCGGGAAGGCGGCGAGACTCTGGAATGGGCGGAAATATTGCTCCGCCGCCGCAATAGGCTCAATTTCGTCAATGATTTGATAGATCTCTTCCATTTCTTCAGTGCTGCGGCCGCGGAAATATCGGCCTCCGGAAACTTGTGCAATGGTCGTAAGAAATTGTTCATCGAGGTCGGTACTTGGGTTAATTCGACGCTCACCGAACAAACCCTGCACCACCATTTCGTCAGAGCCGATGCCAATGGTATGAATCTTAACGTCATGATTTGCCGCTAAATGAATGGCCGCATTAGCATCAATGACACCCGCATTAATCATGCCGTCAGTAAGCATTAAAACAACTTTATTGTCGCTTGGTCGATCTTCAAAGTACTTAATCGCTAAACCAATGGCATCACCTAATGCAGTGCGTTGTCCGGCAAGTCCGATAGAGGCTTCTTCTGCTAGTGTTGCAACGGTATTCAAATCGGACGTGATCGGCACATAAACGTAGGCATCGTCTGCGTATACGATTAAGCCAATTCGGTCCCCGCTGCGACGGCGAATAAAATCGGCAAGAATTTTGTGGGCCGCTTCTAATCGAGTTGCCCGCCGACCATTGAGCGTCATATCGTCCATTTCCATACTGCCTGAAAGGTCGAGGGCAATCATAATTTCGCGCGCTTCAGGATTTAATGGAATCGGCTCGTCAAGCCAGCGAGGTTGCGCTGCAGCGCTAATTAATAAACTCCAAATTAGAATTGGAAGCAGCCAAGACCAACGTCGTTTTTGCCCGCTGCTCGCTGTTGGCACGAGATAATCTTGTTGTGGTAACCAGAGGGCCGCTTGTGGCGATCGCGGTAATAGCTTGCGAACAATAAAAGGTAGAGGCCAGAGCGCAAGAATCCATGGCAGTGCGAAAGTAAACACTAACGTACCTCCCGCTTCATGGTTATTAGGCGCGGCCACCAAGCGATCGTCACCCACTGCATGGCAATCTTGCGATAGTGTTCAACGAGTTCATCAGCTGGCTGAGGGCGATACAGCGCTGCGGTAATTTGTTCATAGTCATCAGCAACGTTGATCTGTTCTTTTGCTGGCCACGTGGCCAACCAAAACTCTTGCCAGGGTCTCCCTGTTAGTGCAGCAACAGCCGCACTTGGCCATAACATTAATGTTGCTCGCCGAACGAGGGTGTGAATGGCAAGTAAGCTATCGGCCTGCTCGAGCTGAGTGAGTATCTGCTGTTTTAATATTTGCTGCTGCCGGCGTTTGGCCAGTAAGACAAGAATATAAATGACGACGCCCAAGATTAGACCGAATAGCAGCCACCAACCCCAGCTAACTGGGGCAAACGCAACAGGTTCGGTGACTTGGATATCGTGTAAGTGGTCGAGCGGGTTCATCATTAGCGCACTCTCCCAAGGAACCATTGTTGCTGAACCGGCTCGGCCGCTGATATTTCAACATGAGCAATACCGGCACGGCGCAGCTGCGTGGTTAACTGTTGTTGCCGCGCGCTAGCGCTCTCTAACCAGTTCAGATGCACGCGATTTTGGCTTGCACTCAACTGGCTCCGTTCGTGTGCGGCATTGATGATATCGATATCTTGACGAAACTCAGGGGGTAACTGCCGTTCGAACGGATCAAAAATTTGCACTGCGGTCACACTATGATGGCGACGAAGTGCACGCATTAACTGTAACTCAGCGTCCTGACATTGGAAGAAGTCACTAATAATCACAATATCAGTGCCAGGTCGACAGATTTGTTGTAACCGGCGCAGTTGCGTGAGCAGCGTTTGTGACCCTAGCATTCTTTTGTTGGAGTCAACGACATTGCCACGTGATTCAGTCTCACCTGCGCAGTGACGTAACAACAGCAGTGCACCATGTTGGCGCCCCTGTGGCTTGATTTCGTGATGCTCAGAGTCGTTGAAGATTAGACCGCCAATGCGGTCACCGCGCTGCACCGTATGCCAAGCCAAGCCAGCGGCCACATGTGCCGCTTGCACTGACTTAAACAGGAGTTGCGAGCCAAATTGCATACTCTTGCTTAAATCGACGCACAGATACACAGGGCGTTCTTTTTCTTCACGATACAATTTGGTATGCGTTTTTCCTGTACGTGCGGTCACGCGCCAGTCGATAGCACGAATATCATCTCCCGCTTGATAATGACGAACTTCGTCAAACTCCATGCCGCGTCCACGAGTTTTACTTAAACGCTGACCACTTTGCACTGTGACCCCAGCACGTTTCGGTAAGGGCAGGCGTAATGGTTGTTGCCGATAGGCAAGAAGCTCCGTCAGGGTGACCGAGTGACCATTACTGTGCGCCTTTTCTAACCATGCACTGCGCTCATGTGCGGTCATTGGTTCGCGGCTTTCTTGCGCGGCAGCGCTGACCGGATTGTCCATAGCGTCGTTTTTCAACATTAAGGTGCTGGTACAGTTTCGAGTATGCGGTCAATGACCTGATCGGCATTAATGCCATCGGCTTCCGCTGCATAACTCAGAATGATTCGATGACGGAGAACATTATGAAGCAGACTTGCGATGTCATCTGGGGTGACAAAATCACGTCCAGCAAGCCAAGCTTTGGCGCGTGCGCAGCGATCCAGTGCAATGGTTGCTCGTGGGCTGGCACCAATGGCTAACCAGCTCGCCAAAGTTTCGCAGTAAGCACCTGGCTCTCGCGACGCCATAATCAGTGCAACCAGATAGGCTTCAACTTCGGGTGCCATATATATCGTCATGGTTTCCCGGCGCGCAGCAAAGATAGTTTCTTGTGCAACTGGCTCAGCCATCTCGATTTGACCTGCTAACGTTTCGCTGCGCGTTAAACGCAGTATTTCACGTTCCGTTTCAGCGTCAGGGTAACCTAGCGAAAGATGCAGTAAGAACCGGTCGAGCTGTGCTTCCGGAAGTGGGTAAGTACCTTCTTGCTCGAGCGGGTTTTGCGTGGCCATAACCGTATACAGCGCGGGTAGCTTGTAGGTATTACGACCGACACTAATTTGCCGCTCGGCCATTGCTTCAAGTAAAGCAGATTGAACTTTGGCCGGTGCACGATTGATTTCATCAGCTAGAATGAGGTTATGGAAGAGCGGCCCCTGCTGAAAGAGAAACTCACCGGTTTCTGGCCGATATACGTCAGTGCCGGTTAAATCAGCCGGTAGTAGGTCAGGGGTAAATTGTACGCGTTGAAAGTCACCTTCAATGCCACTAGCCAAAGCTTGTACGGCTCGAGTTTTCGCCAAACCTGGCGGTCCTTCAACAAGCAAGTGACCATCGGCGAGAATTGCAATGAGTAAGTGCTCAGTTAAACTTGGCTGGCCGAGAACTTGACTGTCGAGGTACGTTTGCAATTGGTGAAAAGCGTTTACTGCGCTCATAACTTCCTCATTATTTATTCGTGCGAACCGCTCATCTTACGGCTATGGTTTTATTTTTCTACATTTGTGTATAGAATCGTAAGATAATTTGTGGTCTGACCACTACGACAACAGGGGTAATCTATGTCAGCTTCAGGACATTCCGTAACCAAGCAACGCTTGCTTACTGCAAATGGCGACCGAATTGCAATCGTCGCCGGCTTACGGACACCGTTTGCAAAACAAGCAACTTACTTTCATGGTGTACCAGCTCTCGACATGGGGTCGATGGTGGTACAGGAACTCATTCAGCGTACCAATTTAGCCCCGGCATTGGTAGAACAATTAGTTTTTGGCCAAGTGGTCCAAATGCCGGAAGCGCCTAACATTGCCCGTGAAATTGTCCTAGCAACCAGTTTACCTGTAACTTGCGATGCATTTAGTGTTAGCCGCGCGTGTGCAACTAGCTTTCAGTCCGCGGTCAGTGTCGCTGAAGCCATGGCCGCAGGCACAATTAGTGTTGCCATTGCCGGCGGTGCAGACTCCTCTTCAGTGCTCCCAATCGGTGTCTCGAAGAAACTTGCTCGCGCTTTAGTCGACCTCAATAAAGCCCGCAGCCTTGGTCAACGCCTAAGCATCTTGAAACGGCTTGGACTCAAAGATCTGATGCCAGTTCCACCGGCCGTCGCAGAATATTCAACGGGCCTAAGTATGGGCCAAACCGCTGAGCAAATGGCCAAGAGCCATGGCATTAGCCGTGAAGACCAAGACAAACTGGCTCATCGGTCACACCAACTTGCGCACGAAGCGTGGGAAGCCGGTAAATTAGTCGACGAAGTCATGACGGCTCATGTCCCACCTTACAAAGATTACCTTAGCCGCGATAATAACATCCGTGGTAACTCTGAACTTGCTAGCTACGCTAAGTTGCGTCCAGTTTTCGATAAAAAGCATGGCACTGTCACAGCAGCTAACTCGACGCCATTAACCGATGGTGCGTCAGCGGTGCTAATGATGACGGAGAGTCGTGCGAAGGAACTAGGCTATACCCCGCTCGGTTACATTCGTAGTTATGCATTCAGTGCTATCGATGTTTGGGAAGACATGCTGATGGGGCCTTCATATGCGACACCGATTGCATTGGAGCGCGCGGGCATGACCTTAAATGACCTTACCTTAATTGACATGCACGAGGCCTTCGCGGCGCAGACGCTTGCTAACGTTAAAGCCTTTGCGAGTAAGAAATTTGCTGAAGAGAAGCTTGGTCGCAGTGAAGCAATAGGCGAGATCGATGAAGCTAAGTTCAACGTCATGGGAAGTTCGATTGCCTATGGTCACCCGTTCGCGGCAACGGGCGCGCGGATGATGACGCAAGCCTTAAACGAATTACATCGACGTGGTGGTGGCACTGCATTAACAACTGCATGTGCAGCTGGTGGATTAGGTGCAGCAGTAATATTGGAGACCGAATAATGGCTAGTTCAGAGACGAAAAGCGCCTTCCAACTCGACTTGCGCAAAGATGGCATTGGTGTGATCACAATTGATGTGCCCGGCGAAAGCATGAATACATTGAAAGCCACATTTGCTGATGAAGTGGCAGACTTGATGGCTCGCATTGAGCGGGAAACCGAGTTGAAAGGGTTAGTGTTTATCAGCGGTAAACCGAGCTCGTTCGTTGCGGGTGCTGATATTCGCATGATCAATGAATGTGAAACTGCAGCAGACGCAGAGAGCTTAGCGCGGCAGGGGCAGGCGTTATTTGACCGGATTGAAAGTTTACCGATTCCGGTGATTGCGGCGATTCATGGTCCAGCGCTAGGTGGCGGCCTTGAACTGGCGTTAGCTTGTCATGCGCGGGTGGTTAGTGACTCACCAAAAACAGTGTTAGGTGTGCCGGAAGTGCAGCTAGGGTTGTTGCCAGGTTCGGGCGGCACTCAGCGACTACCGCGCTTAGTCGGCGTGCAGAATGCCTTAACGCTAATGTTGACAGGTAAGCAGTTGCGTCCTAAGCAAGCGCTGAAAATGGGTTTGGCAGACGAGATTGTACCGCAAAGTATCCTTCTTGAAGCTGCGGTAAAACTGGCACTGAAAGGCAAACCAAAGAAGAAAAAGCCACAATTAAATTTTGTCGGTAAAGTCCTCGAAGGGCCGTTGAGTTCCGTGTTGTATAAAAAAGCGCGGGAACAAGCCCAAAAGAAAGCGCTTGGTAACTACCCGGCTATCGACAAGATTATCGATACAGTCATGTATGGCATGAGCAAGGGCATGCAAGCTGGCTTAGAGTACGAAGCTAAACAGTTTGGCGAACTGGCGATGTCAGACGTGTCTTATCAGTTGCGAAATATCTTCTTTGCCACAACAGAAATGAAGAAGGAAACTGGTGCTGAGGGTGTCCAGCCTGAGAAAGTGAAAAAAGCCGCGGTACTAGGTGGCGGTTTAATGGGCGGTGGTATTGCTCACGTCACTATTAATAAAGCCAAAGTACCTGTGCGATTGAAAGATATTAATCAAGAAGGCATTAAAAACGCATTGGCTTATCATCACAAATTATTGATGCCGCGGTTACAGCGCAAGATTATGCGCATGTCACAGTTTCAACAAGAATTGTTGATGTTGAATGGAACAGTTGATTACTCGGGCTTCAAGAATGCTGACATCGTAGTTGAGGCAGTTTTCGAAGATCTGAACTTGAAACAGCAAATGGTTGCCGACGTCGAAGAACACGCCGCAGCGCACACCATTTTTGCAACCAATACGTCGTCATTGCCCATTACGCAAATTGCGGCGAAAGCAGCCCGGCCAGAACAGGTCATTGGTCTGCATTATTTCTCGCCGGTTGAGAAAATGCCGTTGGCGGAGATTATTACCCATCCGGGTACTTCGGCGCAGACAATTGCAACAACGGTCGAGTTTGCCAAGCGCCAAGGTAAAACGCCAATTGTTGTGCGTGACGGAGCAGGTTTCTATGTCAACCGTATTCTTGCACCGTACATGAATGAAGCAGCGCGGCTTCTGTTAGCAGGTGAACCAATAGAAGTACTAGATAAGACATTTGTGAAGTTTGGTTTCCCGGTTGGCCCAGTGACTTTGCTCGACGAAGTCGGTATTGATGTTGCCAGCAAGGTTGCACCAATTTTAGCCAACGAATTGGGCGATCGATTTAAGGCACCAGATGCATTCAGTAAGTTGCTTGACGACGGCCGTAAAGGCCGCAAGAGTAACAAAGGCTTTTATGTTTACGGTAGCAAGAAGAAAGGCAAGCAAGTTGATAGCTCAGTGTATGCCTTGTTTGGCATAACGCCGGCCGCCAAACTCGATAAAGACGTCATGATTGAACGCTGTGTCTTACCAATGCTGAATGAAGCAGCGTGGTGCTTGCAAGAAGAGATTATTCGCTCACCGCGAGACGGCGACATTGGTGCAATTTTCGGGATTGGCTTCCCACCATTCCGTGGTGGTCCATTCCGTTACATGGATAGTTTAGGTGTGCAGCACGTTGTTGCACGTCTGCAGCACTATGCGGAGACTGAGGGTGAACGTTTTACGCCATGTCAGTTACTGTTAGATATGGCTGCGAAAGGAGAGTCGTTCTATAAGAAATAGCGATTTAAACGCTTAAGAGAAACCCGCGTCATGCGCTTAAATCAGTGCACCGCGGGTTTTTTATTGCTTGGTGAAATTACTCAGTATGACTACAGGACTGTAGCGTCATTGCACAGCGTTCGCTAAGAAAACGCCGCTGAAAAAATGCTTGAATTTGCGGCAGTGTCAGCACTTCAACGGTGTGACATATGTCGTTGGCGAGGCCAAAATTGGCATTGTTGTTAATAATGGCGCCCCAGTATCGCTGGGCTCGCACGCGTAAACTTGGTGCAGCCTCTTGCATTTGCCGAATCACACTGTGTTGGGCGCTCGTAAACTCGTCTTCACTCAATTGCTCGAGTACCTGATTAAAATCTGCGAGAAAAGCTTCCATGGCCTCATTGAGCACTGCCGGCGAGCTATGAGGCGACTGCACATAACAAAGTAAACCGGGTAAGCCATGCATGGGGACATAACTACTGCCGACTAAATAACCAAGTTGTTCCTGCGTTCGTAAACGATTAAAGAAACGCGGGCCGAGTAATTGATTGAGAATTAAAAATGATGCTTTTTCAGTGATCTCTGTTGTTTGCCCTTGTACAAATAGAGCGCAGGCATGATCAGAATGTTGGCTACTAAACTTCGTGCTCACAACACCTGAGCTTAAGCGTTTAACCGTGCGTTGTACCTGTAATCGAGGTTCGGCAACGATCGGTAGGGTGGTCTCCACCCAATGCGCGAGTTCTTGTGCCGTTTTCTCATCGATATCGCCATGAGCCAAAAGCGTTGCTTGAGCATCACGCAACATTCCGGGCAGAAGGTTACAGTAAAGCTCGAAGTCGAGGTCTTCAATGCTGGCCGCAAGCTCTTGGGCTGTATACGCACCATACTGCAATTGGTGGTGTAAAAGAGCGAACAAATGGTTAATCGGCTTGTTTTGGTTCATCGCTTGCCACTCACGAGCCAATTGATTGCGCACTGTTAAGAATTGCTGTTCGGTGCTGCGATGAGCATTTAAGCTTTGCATTAAGGCTTTGAATAGCTCTGACTGGCGGTCAGAGAAACCGGCTAAATGAAGCGTAACCCCCGACTGTTGCGGGTATAAATTAAAATGCATACCGGCTACTTCAGCAGCATAGAAGCGCTCATTAAGTTCTTCTAACGCCAGCTCACACCAAATACGGCTAATTGCATTGTTGCGCGCATTTGCTGTCGTCATTGGTAAGCGCAAGGACAAGTAAATATGCGCTTGCGGCTCGCGAAAGGTTGCGTCTTGCAGGTGCCAAAGTTCAACCCCAGTTTGCTTTTCGCTCGTTGAAGAGCTCTTTAAACTCGGCCAGTAACCATTGCGTTCATCACTTCCGGCAGAGGCGCTCGTGGCAGCTTGTTGGTCAAGTGGAAGTGGCTCAATGCGCTGCGGAATATATGGATTCGGCTGTGGTGGTTGTAATTCAGATGCATCTGCTGGCGCTTGGCGAAAATACTCAAGCTGCTCAGGCGTTAAGGGCTGAATAGTGTATTCCGCACCATAGTAATGCCCCATCTGGTTCGTTTCGACACTGCGGTGAATGACTGTGATACGACTTCTTTCCGGCGTCATTTCTGCAAGTAAGCGGCTGGCAAACTGGTGGCGCAAACCGTCCATCCGATAATCACCACTGATGACGTGCTGCGGATGATAATGCAGCATGTTGATCACCAACTGTGCGGCTAAATCAATAGGCCGCTGTGATTCTGGAAAGCGATAATTCAGCGCTTGCATTTGCTGCCGCTCGGCATAAATATCATCGCGCAAGCCTTGCTGAGCAACTACTCGAATATAGTGGTAACAGGTTTGCAGAATATCGTCGATATGCTCAAGCCCTAAATCGGTGAGCATCATATTCAAGTTGAAATCTTTAAAGTTATAGCCGCTCATTCCACCGCCAGCGGATAACTCGCTAATCCAATGTTTACTTCGGAGCAGGTGGCATAAACTACCGCGACCTTCGTCGCCAAGAATATGGGCAATAAACGAGGTGGTTTTATGCAAGTAGTCGCTATTAATTTCCGGAAATGAAAACGTGACGATCAGTCGGCTGGCGTCTTTCAATGGCCGCACGAAAATTTTACAACCAAGTTGTTCGGGCAAATAAATCGGTTGCTCTGGCATGGGTTCAGGTAGACGACTGCGCGGCAGAGATGCAAACACTTGTGCCAGAGCCGTCAGCTCAGCGATGGATTGCGGACCAATTAACACGAGCGCGGCGTTAGCCGCTGTATAGTAGGTTTGCCAGTAATCAAACAAGCGCTGGCGCACGGGTAGGTCGGGTAAATCTGCCAAGGTGGTTGCATTGCCCACGGAAAACTTGGCAAACGGGTGCAATGGGTTCGCTGTAATTTTGTGTACTTCGTATAACCGGCGCAGCTCATCGTTACGTTTTAACTGGTATTCGGCCTCGATCGACTGTCGTTCTTTTTCAACCCACTCGCTTGCTAGTAGGGGCTGCGTAAAAAGGCTACAAAAATGCTCGAGTATGGGCTCGAAGCGATCGGGCCGCACGGTTAAGTAATAATTGGTATGTTCGGTGGCCGTCCACGCATTATAGTGGCCGCTAGCAGCGTGTATGGCCTTCGCAAAGGCTTCAGGCTCAGGAAATGGGCGACTTCCGAGAAACAACATATGTTCGAGGAAATGAGCAACGCCAGCAGCGTCTTGAGGATCTTGAAAGTGACCGGCGTTGACCGCAAAGGCTGCGGCAGATTGCGTTAACTGAGGATTGTGCGCAAGGAGAACTGGCAGCCCATTATCGAGCCACAGCCATTGATATTCATGGCTATCATGTGGGCTCGATTCGGGGGTAAACGCATTTTGCGCACAGTGCATGCGGGTTAACCTTATAATTTATGCTAACTTCCTAATCTAAAAAGGTGCTAATACCGCATGCGCACCGTCAATTCCGTAACAACGAGATGACTTGATTTGGGCACAAAGTGCCCAGCGAACTTATTGTTCGATAGGAATATTGAAATCCGCGTGAGGTTCGTAATCACCGGTCACCGAGACAAGTTGACCATTCTCAAAATTGAGTGTCATTTGTCGTAATTGCACGTCACCACGACCAGGCTTTAAGCGAAACACGTAATGCCATTCGTCATGGTTAAATGCGTTTTCTGCAACTGGCGCACCAAGGACATAGCGAACTTGCTCGCGGGTCATACCCACGCGAAGATTATCAACATCACGTTGCTCAATATAATTGCCCTGAGGAATATCGATCTTGTACACCAAAGGATCGATTACTGAGCAATGTGTGAGTAGCAGCGTAGCCGCGATAGCAAGTGGTAATCTCATAATTCTTCCGTTTCTCTTAGTTAGGCACAAATCTTATCGCAAAAACCGCCTCGGATACCAGAGGCGAGGCGGTTATTTATTCAGGTTGCGAGTATTTGTCTCTAGCTGCGGTGAGAAGTTCCCTTTAACTAGCTAATAGCTCTCGTGCATTTGCTAAGGAATGGTCGGTCACTGCATCACCAGCCAATAAGCGAGCGAGTGCGTGGACACGATCGTTTTGGTCTAGAGACTGCATAAATGTCACGGTTTGGCCGTTACGCGACTCTTTACTTACGAATAGATGTTGATGGGCTCGCGCGGCAACTTGAGGTAAGTGAGTGACACAAATTACCTGATTTTGCTCGCCGAGTGCTTGCAGAAGTTTACCAACGGTGGTTGCTGTTGGACCACTGACACCGACATCCACTTCATCAAAAATGAGCGTTGGCATACCAGTCGCACGAGAAGATGCTTGATTCTTCGCATTTGTGCTTGCGGTTAAAACTTGAATCGCAAGGCTAATGCGCGATAACTCACCACCAGATGCAACCTTTGCAATCGGTTGTAGAGGCTGTCCTGCGTTCGCGCTCACGGTGAAGGTAATCTGGTCGATGCCTAAGGCCGAAGCGAATTCCTGTGCGCTCGATTGAATATTAACCTGAAACTCGCCGTCCGGAATGTTTAGTTTATGCATGGTGTCGGTTACTTTAACCGCTAGCTGTTCGGCTGCATGTTGACGACTCGTAGTTAATTCATTTGCCACCTTCACATAGGCTTTCTCAGCATCAGCAATGGCTGGATCAAGATCAGCCAGGCGAGTTTCAGCAGCATTTAATTCATTAAGTTCGGCCTGTAAACTATTGAGCAATTCACCAAGCTGTTCAGGCGCAACCTGATGTTTACGCGCAAGTTGCATTGCCGCACTCATGCGTTTTTCGCACTCGTTTAGCAATTCGGGATCGAGTTCAACATGGTCTTGATAATGGCGCAATTCACGCGCTGCTTCTTCAATTTGAACACTCGCTTCGTTCAGCAAAGCAACCATTGGCTGCAATTGCGGATCGAGTTCAGCACTGTTGGTTAATCGTTCGATGGTTGCTTGCACTAGGTTATACACATTATTGTGCTCACCGTCGTAGAGCGTGTTGACAGCATATTGACTGTCGGCTAATAACTCCGACGCATTGGCCAAACGTTTGTGCTCACTTTCTAACTCAGCATAAGCATCGGCACTAAGTGCGGCCTCTTGTAGTTCGTTCACCTGATAATCGAGCAATTGTTTGCGAGCTTCTTGAGCATCTTGTTGGCTTTGCAAGCGCTGCTTTTCGCGTTTAAGCTGGCGCCATTCGCGAAATAACTCAGCACAGGTGTTCAATAACTGACGGTGGCCTGCATATTGGTCAAGTAGCTGCATTTGATAGTCAGGTTTCATCAGTAAATGATGATCATGTTGGCCATGGATACTCACCAATAAACCACCGAGCTCTTTCAATAGGTTCATTGGCACGGGCGCACCATTGATGAAACCTTTCGAACGGCCTTCACTGGTAATAATCCGCCGTAAAATACATTCTTCGTCGTCAGCGACGGCCAACTCGTGCTCGTCTAACCATTTTTGCACGGCTGCCAACGCCTGAATTTGAAAACAGGCAGTAATTTCGGCTTTATCGCTGCCGTTACGAACCATGCCGCTTTCAGCGCGAGCCCCTAAACAGAGACTTAACGCGTCGAGTGCAATGGACTTACCGGCACCTGTTTCACCTGTGATGGCTGTCATTCCGTGACGAAAATCGATGCTAAGTTCATCGACAATCGCGAATTGACGAATATGCAGTTGTGTAAGCATGATTGAGCCTCGTGATAACGAATACTGTTGTTATATACAGTAAATATACAGTAGTTATCCAGTAGTGCAAGAGGCTGTTGAAAAAATATTCAGAACAGGCGGCTACCCCAGCTCAGTTTATTGCGCAAGACGTGGTAGTAGTTGTAGTGAAGAGGGTGGATTAAACGCAGTGGTTTCTGTTGCCGGTGAATGACAATTTCAGCGCCGGCAGCAACAGGCAACTTCAGGTGACCGTCACAACTGATGTGCAAAGGTTGGTCGTCAGGTGCAACCAGAATTCGCACCACACTGTCGCCACTGACGACGATAGGACGGCTGCTCAGTGTGTGTGGAAACATAGGGACCAAGGTCATGGCATCCAGTCCTGGCGTTAAGATTGGGCCGCCCGCTGACAGTGAATAAGCCGTTGACCCTGTCGGCGTAGCAACGATCAAACCGTCAGAACGCTGACTAAACACGAATTGACCGTCAACTTGAACTTCAAATTCGACCATGTGCGCAACCTGATCAGAGTGCAACACCACTTCATTCATTGCATTACTGCGCTGCACGATTTCGCCATTCTGTTCGACTCGAGCGTCGAGCAAGAAGCGATGTTCAGTGTGGTAGTGTCCTTGTAATACATCGCGCAATTGCGTGGCTGCGTCGTCGGGTGAAAGATCCGTGAGGAAGCCAAGGTTGCCCCGGTTTACACCAATCACGGCAATGTCATAGAGGCTTAGACAGCGCGCCGCTCCGAGCATTTTACCATCACCACCAATCACGATTGCTAGTTCCGCCCGTTGCCCTAATTCATCCAGCGAGCAGCGTTCAATTGTGGTCGGCAAGATGTGCACTGGACCACTTTCGTCAGCCAATACGGTATAGCCTTCTGCAATGAGTAGCGCAGCAATTTGCAGCAACGTTTCTTGTGCTGTATCCGAGTCATTTTTACAGAGTAAACCGATAACCCGGAACGGCGGGTGGTTGCTTGATTTGGCATTGTCTGCACTGTTTTCAGTCATTGCAAGGCTCCATTGGCGTTCTGTTGCATAAGCTACGGCCTTTAAGCGTTGAGATCAATAGAGAAGTTTGTTGCCAATTCGGTGTTATAGCGGTCACCAAATCACAAAAGAAAGTGAAAATTATTGCTTGAAATAAAAATCACCGTCCCCATATCCGAGGCAAGTTGAAAATTTTGGTGCGCAACGACCGTTCACGGACGCGTTCGCATGGGATTGAGTTTGAAGATGGAGAATGGCATGAGCACGCAAGGCCAACCAGAAGATCACAAGCAGAATCAAGAGACCGAGGTTGAAGCGGGTGCTGAACAAGTCACCAACGCTGCGGAAGAGATTGACGCGGACGACCAGCAAGAACAGTCAGAGGTGTTAAGCGAACGGGAAGCCGAGCTAGCACAACAAGTTGCTAACTTGCGTCAGGAGTTACAGAACGAACGTGACAAGGCTTTGCGAGTAGCTGCTGAAGCAGAAAATATTCGCCGCCGTGCGGCTCAAGAAGTTGAGAAAGCCCGAAATTTTGCGCTGGAAAAATTTGCCGGTGAATTACTTTCGGTGATCGATAACCTAGAGCGTGCTCTGCAAAATATCGACCACGATGACGCGGCACAAAAGAACGTCGCCGAAGGCATCGAAATGACGCACAAAGGCTTTGTGCACACCATTGAAAAATTTGGCATGGAAGTGGTCGACCCGCAAGGTCAACCATTTAACCCACAGCAGCACGAAGCAATGGGCATGCAAGAGAACGCAGAACTACCGGCGAATACTGTGCTGTATGTGATGCAAAAGGGTTACACCTTGAACGGCCGCTTGTTGCGCCCAGCCATGGTGATGGTTTCGAAAGCGCCAGAATAACTGGTCGTAAAAAAACCTTATTAAATGTATTGAAATCTTTACGGGTAGTCCCCAAATAGAAGACATCCCGGAACCAATTTGAAAGTGTGGAGATAGTTATGGGTAAAATCATTGGTATCGATTTAGGCACCACCAACTCTTGTGTTGCCATTATGGATGGTGACAAAGCTCGCGTGATTGAAAACGCGGAAGGCGATCGTACAACTCCGTCAGTGGTTGCTTTTGCCGATGACGGTGAAGTGTTAGTCGGTGCGCCGGCAAAACGCCAAGCGGTCACCAACCCGAAAAACACCTTATTTGCAATTAAGCGCTTAATTGGCCGTCGTTTTGAAGACGAAGAAGTACAGCGTGATATCGGCATTATGCCGTTTGGTATTGCCAAGGCAGATAACGGCGATGCGTGGGTGGAAGTGAAAGGCGAGAAAAAAGCGCCACCACAAATTTCTGCTGAAGTTCTGAAGAAAATGAAGAAGACAGCGGAAGACTACCTTGGTGAGAAAGTCACCGAAGCGGTTATTACCGTTCCGGCATACTTTAACGATGCTCAGCGTCAAGCTACCAAAGACGCAGGCCGTATTGCCGGTCTTGAAGTGAAGCGGATCATCAACGAGCCAACAGCTGCAGCGTTAGCGTACGGTATGGACAAAAAGTCTGGTGATCGCACGGTTGCTGTGTATGACTTAGGTGGTGGTACGTTTGATATCTCCATCATTGAAATTGACGAAGTGGACGGCGAACATACGTTCGAAGTATTAGCGACCAATGGTGACACTCACTTAGGTGGCGAAGACTTTGATAACCGTGTTATCAACTACTTAGTTGAGCAGTTCCAGAAGGACCAAGGTATCGACTTACGGAAAGATCCGTTAGCGATGCAGCGTCTGAAAGAAGCCGGTGAGAAGGCCAAGATCGAGTTGTCTTCAGCGCAACAAACTGAAGTGAACTTGCCTTATATTACTGCTGACGCGACGGGTCCGAAGCACATGGCAATCAAATTGACGCGCTCGAAGCTTGAGTCGTTAGTTGAAGACATGGTGCAGAAAACCCTTGAGCCAGTGAAGCAAGCCCTTGCCGATGCAGGTCTGAAAGTGGGTGACATCAACGACATTATTTTGGTTGGTGGTCAGACGCGGATGCCGAAAGTCCAGCAAGTTGTTGCCGACTTCTTTGGTAAAGAAGCACGTAAAGACGTGAACCCAGACGAAGCAGTTGCCGTCGGCGCAGCGGTGCAAGCTGGTGTACTTCAAGGTGACGTGAAAGACGTACTCTTGCTTGACGTGTGTCCGTTATCACTTGGTATTGAAACGATGGGTGGTGTCATGACCACCTTGATTGAGAAGAATACGACGATTCCAACGAAGAAATCGCAAACCTTCTCAACAGCGGATGACAACCAGTCTGCAGTAACGATTCATGTGTTACAGGGTGAGCGTAAGCGTTCGAGTGACAATAAGTCATTAGGCCAGTTTAACCTTGAAGGTATTCGTCCAGCGGCGCGCGGTGTGCCGCAAATCGAAGTGACTTTTGATATCGATGCCGATGGTATTTTGCATGTGTCGGCGAAAGACAAAGACACTGGCAAAGAACAGAAAATCACGATTAAAGCGTCTTCTGGTCTAAGCGATGACGAAGTCGAAAAAATGGTTCGTGACGCGGAAGCGCACGCCGAAGAAGACAAGAAATTTGAAGAAATGGTACAAGCGCGGAACCAAGCAGATGCTTTAGTTCACGCGACCAAGAAGCAAGTTGAAGAAGCTGGCGACGACCTACCTGCAGGTGACAAATCTGCGATTGAAGGTGCGATTAGCGAGCTAGAAGATGCAATCAAAGCGAGTGATAAAGAAGCTATTGAGGCGAAGTCACAAGCTTTGATGGAGAAGTCTGCGAAGTTGATGGAAATTGCTCAGCAGAAAGCTCAGCAACAACAAGCAAGTGGCGCTAATAGCAGTGCTGCGAGCGATGCGGCAGACGATGTCGTTGACGCTGAGTTTGAAGAAGTGAAAGACGACGAGAAAAAGTAAGACGCTCGCGTGATTCATGACTAAATAGCACGGGCGTATCCTTCGGGAACGCCCGTGTGTGTGTCTGCAACAGGCGCGAACAATCCAGTAAATTGTGGCGAGAATTTATGTCGAAACCTGATTATTACCAAGTCCTAGGCGTGGCCAAAGACGCAGGCGAGCGCGATATTAAGAAAGCATATAAAAAGCTTGCGATGAAGTATCACCCGGATCGTACCAAGGGCGATAAAGAACTAGAAGCCAAGTTTAAGGAAGTCAAAGAAGCCTACGAAGTCCTCAACGATCCGGACAAACGGCGCATGTATGATCAATATGGCCATGATGCTTTTGATCAATCGCGCGGCGGTGCCGGCGGCTTTGGCGGCGGCAGTGCGGATTTCTCGGACATTTTTGGGGATGTATTTGGTGACATTTTCGGTGGCGGACGCCGCGGCGGTGGTCGTCGAGCGCAACGTGGTGCTGATTTACGTTACGACATTGAAATGACCCTTGAAGAAGCAGTGCGCGGCAAGGAAATGGAAATTCGTATTCCGCGTATGAGTCACTGTGATGATTGTGACGGTACAGGGTCTGCGGACGGCAGCACGCCAGTAACCTGTGATTACTGTCACGGTGCAGGGCAAATTCAAGTGCGTCAGGGCTTCTTTGCCGTGCAGCAAACCTGTCCACAATGTCACGGTCGTGGCTCGATTGTGAAGAACCCGTGTCGCAGTTGTCACGGTCATGGCCGCGTTGAAAAGACCAAGACCTTGAACGTGAAAATCCCAGCAGGTGTCGATACTGGCGACCGTGTGCGCTTGAGTGGTGAAGGCGAAGCCGGTGAACATGGCGCGCCAAGCGGTGATTTGTACGTGCAAGTGCACGTGCGTGAGCATCGTATCTTTAAGCGCGATGGCAATAACTTATACTGTGAAGTGCCGATTAGCTTTACCCAAGCTGCACTCGGTGGCGAAGTGGAAGTGCCAACACTCGATGGTCGCGTTAAACTGAAAATTCCAGCTGAGACGCAAACCGGGAAGATGTTCCGCTTACGTGGCAAAGGGGTTAAGTCGGTTCGTTCCGGGGCAATGGGTGACCTCGTGTGTAAAGCGGTCATTGAAACGCCGGTGAACTTGTCAGCGAAACAAAAAGCGATGCTAAAAGAGCTCGAGGACTCCATGGGCGTCGGTGATGAAGCCGCTCGCTATCGGCCCAAGGAGCGTGGTTTCTTTGACGGTGTGAAGAAATTCTTTGATGACCTGACGGGAAATTAATCCAGTTATACGAAAATACCAACCTTGAATCAGGTTGGTATTTTTTTATCTACCGTCGTTCAAGTCTGCGAGCACGAAGCCGAGATTGTAAGAGATTGTTTAAAGTTAAAGTTAATACTTGGTATTGCTGAGTAGTGAACTCTATACTTTATGTCAATATGTGGCCAAGGAGAGTCTGATGAAATCTTTTATGAAGGTATTAACCGTGCTGATCACGGTGGCTGTGATTGCTGCCTGTACGACCTCACCGACTGGACGTAAGCAGTTAAACCTGTTTTCCGGGAGTGCGCTGAATTCAATGGGTTCCGAAGCATTTGCGCAAATTAAGCAGGAAGAAAAAGTTTCGACCGATCCGGCATTAAATCAGTACGCTCAATGTATTGCTAATGCGATTATTGAAGTTTTACCGTATGAATATAGCCATATTGAATGGGAAGTTGTGGTCTTCGAATCCGCTACAATCAACGCCTTTGCTTTGCCTGGTGGTTACATTGGCTTTTACACCGGCATTTTGAAATTGACCGAAAACCAGCATCAAGTCGCTGCAATCATGGGTCATGAGATAGGCCACGTCATGGCTGATCATAGTAGTGAGCGGTTGTCGACTAACCTGCTCATTAGTGCTGGTTTGCTGGCTGCTGACATTGCAACTTCTGATCGTTCGCCAGGCCAACGTGCTGCAATTATGGCTGGACTTGGTATCACCAGTCAGCTCGCTGTAGCGTTACCTTACAGTCGTCGACACGAGTCAGAAGCAGACGAAATTGGTTTAGATCTAATGGCGCGAGCCGGCTTCAAGCCAGAAGAGGCGCCGCGCTTATGGGAATTGATGGCACAAGCTGGAGGCGGCAGTACACCTGAATTATTATCGACGCACCCATCTCCCTCAAGTCGGATTCGTGACTTAACCAACCAAATTCCAGCCGTGATGCCTTACTATCA
Source organism: Aliidiomarina haloalkalitolerans (assembly GCF_003987315.1). Lineage (GTDB taxonomy): Bacteria > Pseudomonadota > Gammaproteobacteria > Enterobacterales > Alteromonadaceae > Aliidiomarina > Aliidiomarina haloalkalitolerans. The sequence goes on along the minus strand of NZ_PIPI01000001.1, from coordinate 897,405 downwards.
AGAGCGGGCTGCTCAGGGTCGCTTACCGAATTGCCCACGCCCAAGTGTGCTTGACCAAATGCACGAAGAAGAAAGCAACTAAAACAAATTGATCTAACCAAGATTAATCTATTCTTTCCGCAAAACCGTTCTGATCGATACAGTATAGGATCAGAGCGGTTTTTTGTTTTGTCTAACATCACGGGAAAGTTATGTTGAAAGCTTGGTTTGCAATTCCATTTTGGCAACGGGTACTTGGTGCCTTCGTTCTTGGCGCAGTGCTTGGTTTTGGCCTCCCTGAAATTGGCGCAGCCATGCAACCGCTGGGACAGTTGTTCGTGCGCTCGATTCAAATGCTAGTTGCACCGCTTATCCTGTTTGCAATCGTTAGTAGCATTACAAGCATGCAAAGCCAAAGTAATTTGGGGCGTTTAGCATCGAAAACGGTCGGGTTATTCTTGCTGACAGCTTTTATCGCTAGCGCAATTGGTTTAGCCGTTGGCACGTTCATGGATTTAACGCCAACGGTTGAATTAACCGCAGCTGAAGTTGTGGAACGTGACATTCCACCGGTTTCGCAAGTTTTACTGAGCGTCATTCCAACAAATCCGTTTGCTGCCTTGGCTGAAGGCCGAGTACTCCAGATTATCTTCTTTGCTGTGTTGCTGGCGATTGCGCTTAACGCATTAAAAGAAAAGGCCGCGCCGGTACGTGACTTCTTTCAAGCTGGCGCCGAAGTGATGTACCAAATCACCCGCTATGTACTTGAGCTGACGCCAATTGGCGTATTCGGTTTAATGGCATGGGTTGTTGGTACCTACGGTTTAGAAATGCTGTTGCCGCTTGGTAAGTTTATTATTGCCATTTACATTGCGTGCTTAATCCACATTATTTTTGTCTACGGCAGTTTGGTGCGTTGGGGTGCAAAAATTAAGCCGATGCAATTTTTCCGCGCGATTTTCCCAACCCAAGTTATTGCGTACTCGACGTCGAGTAGCTTCGGGACCTTGCCATCGACTTTGAAAACGACCACAGAACGTCTGGGCGTAAAGAAAGAGTACGCAAGCTTTTCGCTGCCGCTCGGAGCCACCATTAATATGGATGGCTGTGGTGGTATCTATCCAGCGATAGCCGCCATCTTCATTGCGCACTTGTATGGTATTCCGCTTGGCTTTACTGAATATGCAATTATCATGGTAACTGCAACGCTCGCGTCAATCGGAACCGCAGGGGTACCTGGCTCAGCGATGGTGATGCTTACCGTCACGCTATCGGCAGTTGGCTTGCCACTTGAAGGCATTGCATTTATTGCTGCAATTGACAGAATTATTGATATGATGCGCACAGCAACGAACGTAACTGGCGATATGGCCGTATCGGCTACCGTAGCGCGTTCAGAAAATATGATCGATGAGAGCGTGCTCGTGGCGGAACTTGAGCGCCAAAGCAATGGCGGACAAACGCAGAGAGATTACAGCTCCGAGCCACGCCAAAATTAGAAAAAACAAGGAATCGCATGACAGCATCAATCAAAGTCGCAGTAGTTGGCGCAAGTGGGCGGATGGGGCGCGAAGTGGTGCGTGCCGCAACGCAACAATCCAACTTTGAGTTAACCGCAGCAATTGGACGCGCAGGCTCGGATACTATTGGCCTTGATAGCGGTGTATTGGCAAGTGGGCAAGCCAATGGTGTTGCAATCACTGACGACTTAGCTGCGCTTGCTGGCGCAGACGTCATCATTGATTTTGCCTTACCAGAAGGACTAGCACAGCGCGCCGAAACTTATATTGAACTTGCCAAGCCGGTAGTCGTTTGTGTGACCGGGTTAGATGAAGCTGGACGAGATGCTTTAGCATTAGCCGCGACTTCCGTGCCGATCGTTTATGCAGCAAACACTAGTGTGGGTGTTAACTTGTTAGCTGCATTAACCGAGCAGGCGAGTGCAGTTTTTGGTGACCAAGCGGACATTGAAGTGCTTGAAGCACATCATACCCGCAAAGTTGATGCACCTTCGGGAACTGCGTTGTTGCTCGGCGAAGCTGCGGCACGTGGCCGAGGCCAAATCCTTAGCGATGTCGCTGAGCTTAATCGGAATGCGGACGACCATGTCTATGAAAAAGGCAGTATTGGATTCGCAACCTTGCGGGCCGGCGATATTGTTGGTGAACACACTGTTTATTTAGTGGTTGGCGGTGAGCGAATTGAGCTAACTCATCGCGTGGCAAACCGCAGTACCTTTGCTGACGGAGCGCTGCGTGCCGCAGCATGGTTGACGTTAGGGAAAAATCCGCAGATTTATGCAATGAAGGACGTTCTTGGGCTGGACTAGAAAGCCGATTTTACGTAAAATACGAACAATTTGCCGAACGCCGGCAAGCACAGGTGCAGCCATCCGTTCGTCGGTTACCTTTTTAACTTATTCAAGCATAAAACAATGCAAAGGAACGCTAAGCGTGCTCCTTTCGGCTGAACGCAAGCCGTGTTTAGGTGGGAAATAAGGGTAAAAGGTAGCGAAACTGAAGTGGGTCTGGCTGTGCATGATTCGGTGTAAAGCGGGGAAGTGAACGCAAACTTGCCCGTTTTTTTATGTTCGGAGGTACCCTTGAGTATTTCGGCGAGTAAGTCCACGCGTAGGGCCATTCTGGTTCTTGCTGACGGCTCTGTTTTCTATGGCACTGCAATTGGTGCGGAAGGGCAGGCTGTCGGTGAAGTTGTTTTCAATACGGCCATGACAGGCTATCAAGAAATTTTAACCGACCCCTCTTACGCAGAACAAATCGTTACCCTCACTTACCCACACATTGGCAATTACGGCACTAATCCTGAAGACACCGAGTCCGATCGAATTTGGGCTAAAGGTCTAGTCATCCGCGATCTTTCTCCAATTGCCAGTAATTTCCGCAGTACTCAATCTCTGAGTGATTATCTAAAGTCGCAAAACATTCTCGGTATTGCCGACATCGATACGCGTCGATTGACTAATCGTTTGCGTGAGACCGGTGCTCAAGACGGTTGTATCATGACCTATAATGCGGGTGAAGACGCACCTGTCGCTGCGGCACTCGAAGCGGCGAAAGCATTTCCAGGTCTTGCAGGAATGGACCTTGCGAAAGTTGCGACTTGCAGCAAACCATACCCTTGGACCGAGGGAACCTGGAAACTCGGACAGGGACACACGCAACAGGGCGAAACCAAATATCATGTAGTTGCCTACGATTTTGGCGCTAAGTTCAACATTCTGCGCATGCTAGCTGACCGCGGTTGCAAAATCACAGTGGTACCCGCACAAACGTCTGCTGAAGAAGTATTAGCATTGAGTCCGGACGGTGTCTTTTTGTCGAATGGTCCTGGTGACCCAGCGCCGTGTGATTATGCGGTAGCGGCTATAAAAGTATTCCTCGAAAAACAACTGCCAGTCTTTGGGATTTGTTTAGGCCATCAGCTTTTAGCGCTCGCTACCGGTGCGAAAACAGTCAAAATGAAGCACGGCCATCATGGTGCCAACCACCCGGTGCAAGACTTAGCAACTGGGCGGGTAATGATTACCAGTCAAAACCACGGGTTCGCAGTTGAAGAAGCCTCTTTACCAGCGCATTTAAAAGCGACGCACAAGTCGCTTTTTGATGGCACGCTGCAAGGCATTCATCACACTGACCTACCGGCGTTTAGTTTCCAAGGTCACCCAGAAGCGAGTCCAGGGCCGCAGGATGCTGCGCCACTGTTCGATCATTTCATTGAACTGCTTGAAGCTGCGAAGCAATAAGGACGGGTGCCACGATGCCAAAACGTACAGACATTAAAAGTATTTTGATTATCGGCGCTGGTCCTATTGTTATCGGCCAAGCGTGTGAATTTGATTACTCGGGAGCGCAGGCTTGTAAGGCACTGCGGGAAGAAGGTTACCGCGTTATTTTGGTGAACTCGAACCCAGCAACCATTATGACTGACCCAGAAATGGCGGATGCGACTTATATCGAGCCAATTCATTGGGAAGTGGTCGAGAAAATCATTGAACGTGAGCGTCCGGATGCCATCCTGCCAACCATGGGTGGGCAAACCGCATTGAACTGTGCGCTCGAACTCGACGCCCAGGGCGTTCTGAAGAAGTATAACGTTGAAATGATTGGCGCCACGGCAGATGCGATCGATAAAGCGGAAGACCGTGATCGTTTCGATAAAGCGATGAAAAAAATCGGTCTTGAAACACCGCGCGCAGAAATTGCTCACAGCATGGACGAAGCTTTCGATGTGCTCGAGCGCATTGGCTTCCCGTGTATTATTCGACCGTCATTCACCATGGGTGGCAGTGGCGGTGGTATCGCCTACAACCGTGACGAATTTGAAGAAATCTGTAAGCGCGGACTGTCATTATCTCGAACTAAAGAGTTACTCATCGACGAGTCGTTAATCGGCTGGAAAGAGTACGAAATGGAAGTGGTGCGTGACAAGAACGACAACTGCATCATTGTTTGTTCGATTGAAAACTTTGACCCAATGGGGGTGCATACCGGTGACTCGATAACCGTTGCACCAGCGCAAACCTTAACTGACAAAGAATACCAAATTATGCGTAACGCTTCGATGGCGGTACTGCGTGAAATTGGCGTCGAAACCGGTGGCTCGAACGTCCAATTTGGTATTTGTCCAGACACGGGACGCATGGTCATTATTGAAATGAACCCGCGGGTGAGTCGTTCTTCTGCACTGGCGTCAAAAGCGACCGGTTTCCCAATTGCTAAAGTGGCCGCGAAGCTGGCAGTCGGTTATACCCTCGACGAGCTCGCCAACGACATTACCGGCGGTGTTACACCAGCATCGTTTGAACCAGCGATTGACTACGTGGTTACTAAAATCCCACGGTTCAACTTTGAGAAGTTTGCTGGCGCTAACGACCGTCTGACGACCCAAATGAAATCGGTTGGCGAGGTGATGGCCATTGGTCGTAACCAACAAGAGTCGCTGCAGAAGGCGTTACGTGGCCTTGAATTGGGCATGAACGGTTTGGACCCAATTGTCGATTTAAATGAGCCGGAAGAAGCAAAAACCAAGATTATTCGTGAGCTAAAAGAGCCAGGTGCCGAGCGTATTTGGTACATTGGTGATGCCTTCCGCATGGGTATGAGTGTCGACGACGTTTTCAATTTAACTAAGATTGACCGTTGGTTCCTCGTGCAACTGGAAGAAATTGTGAAGTTGGAAAAGGAAGTCGGCCAACTTGGCTTAGCGGGAATGGACACGGACAGCTTGCGTTACCTTAAACGCAAGGGGTTCTCGGACGCGCGTTTAGCGGCAATTTTGGATGTTCATGAAAGCGAAGTTCGTAAACGTCGCGAAGAATTCGGGATCTTCCCGGTTTACAAACGTGTTGATACCTGTGCCGCCGAATTCGCGTCAGAAACTGCGTACATGTATTCAACCTATGACGAAGAATGTGAAGCGCGCCCAAGTGATCGTGAGAAGATCATGGTCATCGGTGGTGGTCCAAACCGCATTGGTCAGGGGATTGAGTTTGACTATTGCTGTGTTCACGCGGCGCTTGCCATGCGTGAGGATGGTTACGAGACGATTATGGTCAACTGTAACCCAGAAACGGTTTCAACCGACTACGACACTTCAGACCGCTTATACTTCGAGCCAATTACCCTAGAAGACGTTCTAGAAATTGTTCGTATCGAGAAGCCGAAAGGCGTCATCGTCCAGTATGGTGGTCAAACACCACTGAAACTAGCGCGAGACCTCGAAGCGAATGGTGTCCCAATTATTGGTACCTCGCCAGACGCAATCGACCGCGCTGAAGACCGTGAGCGTTTCCAGACGGCGGTGACACGATTAGGTCTGAAACAACCAGAGAACTCCACGGTAACAACCGTTGAGCAAGCGATGATTGAGTCAGAGCGCATCGGTTTCCCATTAGTTGTGCGTCCATCCTATGTTTTGGGCGGCCGCGCTATGGAAATTGTCTATGACCAAGCGGATTTACGTCGTTACTTGAATGAAGCCGTAAAAGTGTCAAACTCGGCACCGGTTCTGCTGGATCGCTTTTTAGATAACGCCATTGAGGTTGACATTGACGCAATTTGTGACGGTGAAGACGTGTTCATTGGCGGTATTATGCAGCACATCGAGCAAGCGGGTGTCCATTCAGGTGACTCAGCATGTTCGTTGCCACCGTACTCACTGAGTGACATTACCCAAGCTGAATTGCGTGAGCAAGTCCGGAAATTGGCATTTGAGCTGAATGTACGCGGTTTGATGAATACGCAGTTTGCGATTCAAAACAATGAGATTTACCTCATTGAAGTAAACCCACGCGCAGCCCGGACAGTACCATTTGTGTCCAAAGCAACGGGTATTCAGTTAGCCAAAGTTGCGGCTCGAGTGATGGCTGGCAAATCTTTGAAAGAGCAAAATTGCTTGGACGAAGTCATTCCGCCTTACTATTCTGTTAAAGAAGTTGTTGTTCCGTTTGCTAAATTCCAAGGCGTCGACCCAATTCGTGGGCCAGAGATGCGCTCTACGGGCGAAGTTATGGGGGTTGGCGAGAGTTTCGAAGAGGCTTATGCCAAAGCAAACTTAGGTGCAGGCCAAGCACTACCTGCGAAGGGTAAAGCCTTGCTGTCGGTGCGTGAAGGTGATAAAAAGCGCGTCATCGACTTGGCTCGTGGCTTGACTGCGTTAGGATTCAGCGTCGAAGCAACGCGCGGCACAGCCGAAGCCTTGCAGGCGCAAGGAATTCACTGTAGCGTAGTGAACAAGTTGCAAGAAGGTCGACCCAATATTGTCGATGCTGTGAAAAACGGCGAATACAGCTATATTATTAATACGGTGGAAGGGCGCCAGGCGATTGAAGATTCAGTCTACATTCGTCGCGAAGCGCTGCTGAATAACGTCAGTTACACCACCACATTGAACGCAGGTTTTGCGGCAGTGAAAGCCCATACTGTCAACGACCGAGCGCGGGTGAGCTCGGTGCAAGAACTGCACAAGAGGATTTTGAATCAATGACAAACATTCCGATGACAGTTGCGGGTGCGGAGGCACTACGCAACGAGTTGAAGCGTTTAAAAAGTGAAGATCGGCCGCGGATTATTCAAGCGATTGCCGATGCGCGTGAGCACGGCGACTTAAAAGAAAATGCTGAGTATCATGCTGCACGTGAACAACAAAGTTTCTGCGAAGGTCGAATTCAAGAAATTGAAGCCAAACTTTCGAATGCGCAAATTATTGATGTAACGAAATTGCAGAATAACGGCAAAGTAGTTTTCGGTGCGACAGTGACGGTATACAACACTAAAACCGACGAAGAAGTCACTTACCGTGTGGTTGGTGACGACGAAGCTGACATTAAGCAAAACTTGATTTCAGTGAACTCGCCACTTGCACGTGCCTTAATTGGTAAGGAAGTTGACGATGTTGCGGTGGTGACGACGCCGAGCGGTGAAGTCGAATACGAAATCGTGAACGTCGAGTACTTGTAAACGTAAGCGCTTGCTTTAAAAGAGCTTATCAATATAAGCAAAGCCCCAGTTAGTTGCGACTAATTGGGGCTTTTTCGTTGGCTTTGCTTGCATGAACCCATCTCAGTTAACGCTTTCTGAGGTTCACGCGAGTTGTTATAACACCGGTTAATCGTTCAGCAGCTTGGCCAGCTCAGCAGCCTTTTGTTCGCGAGCAGAATTTCCGCTGGGAAGAGGGTTGTGATAATCCTCAATATCTGGAAAAACCTCTTGTACAGGCATACCAATCGCTTTTGCTATCGCGTTGGCGACAATTCGCGATCGTGCCTTACGAGCTGCTACTTTAGAAATGAGGGATGGGCTACGCTCAATTGCAGCGGCGACTATCGAAAAGTCGTAGCCATTGGCCGCAAGTGCTTTTTTAATTTGATTTTTATCCATAATTAGTTTTACATACTGGCAGTTGTGAATTCCGTTTGAACTCATTTGAGTTTAGATTGCACTCAAATGAGTGATATTAAAATCAATAAAAGCACAGGCCATGATGAATAGCAAGGGAAAGGCGCAAGCAAACTCAATTAGTCTCGACCACTTCCTCCAAATGGGCCGGCAGGCTTCTGGTCTGAGCGATGAGTTAGATGTTTTAAAGTGGTATGGATTAACTCGTTCGGCGATTAATAACTGCCGGCAACGTGGACATGTGCCTTATTCAACACTGATTCCGGCGCTTCTCGACAAGCACATGTCGATTGATTGGATGTTGAAGCCGGAAGGCGGCCTTCGGGTGCCAGAATACGTTGTGTCAGAGAATTTGGTGGCTGCTTCTGCGACGAATGAGCGTGGGACCTATGCGAGTGGAGCCAATGCGAGAGGGAAAGCGAAGCCTTCCAAGCAAACTCAACAAGGTGATTCCGTGCAATCTAGCGGGGAATTCGGAAAAGCAGTCGCCTACTTCTATGCACTTTTGACGCGTCATCACGCACAAACGAGCGCCGAAAACTTGGAACTGTTATGGGCTGCGTATCGGGCCTTTCCGCAGGCCAGTGAGTTGCGCACGCAGGTGTTAGAGTCTCTAGCTGCTACTCTTGCCGGCCAAGAGCGAACAAGAGCAGCACGCCAACAACGATAAAGATTGCTTTAACCTTTCGGTAAACGCAGTTTTGGTTCCCGCGCAGGGCGATAAAGAACCAAGGTCTTGCCTATAACTTGAACTTGCGTTGCCGCCGTTTCACGCGCTATCGCTTCGTAGATAGCGACACGCAGCTCCCGATCTTCTTCAGGAACTTTCACTTTTATCAGCTCATGGTGCTCAAGTGCACTGTCAATTTCTGCGACAACACCTTCAGTTAACCCGTTAGCGCCGAGTAAGACGACTGGCTTGAGCGGGTGAGCCAAGCCTTTTAAGAATTGCTTCTGTTTATTACTAAGTTGCATGGTTGATGCCTGTTGTTAATCTGGTTATAAAATCGCCTTTCGATACAGACGAACAAGGCAATCGAAATGTTTTTACCTGAGTTCGCGAGCGAAACACTTGAATTTGCGGTATTCTACCGCCATCTCCTAATACGAGCCAGTCCGAGTTAGCAAAAGAAGAGGAAACATGGCGAAAAAGAAGCGTTCAGCCAGTAGTAGCCGATGGTTAAAGGAACATTTTGACGATCACTACGTGCAAAAAGCCCAAAAGCAGGGCCTGCGTTCGCGTGCAGTTTTTAAACTCGATGAAATTCAGCAGCGCGATAAGATCCTTCGGCCAGGTCAGGTCGTAGTAGATTTAGGTGCCGCACCTGGTGGTTGGTCGCAATTCGTTGCGGATCTCCAAAATGGCAATGGTGAAGTCATTGCTTGTGACATTCTCGATATGGACCCAATTGCTGGCGTTGATTTTCTGCAAGGCGATTTTCGTGAAGAAGCGGTCTTAAATGCCTTGTTAGAACGGATTGGCGGTGCCAATGTTGATGTTTTATTGTCAGATATGGCGCCAAACTTTAGTGGCACCGACGCTGTTGACCAACCTCGCTCCATGTATTTAGTTGAGTTGGCCTTAGAGATGTGTCGGTCGGTACTGAAACCTGGCGGTGCCTTTGTGGTCAAAGTGTTTCAGGGCGAGGGTTCTGACGTCTTCTTAAAAGAAGTTCGACAGGCATTCACCACGGTGAAAGTGCGCAAGCCCGATTCGTCGAGAGCACGCTCCCGTGAGGTGTATCTGGTAGCGACTGGATACAAAATATAGTACCCTGTTTTTAATATTTTGCGGTTTATGCTGTGTATAGGGAATGTAGAGTATAAACGAGTTAGCAGATTCTGCTTAGCAGTAGAGAGGAAATAACGTTGAGCGATATGGCGAAAAATCTCATTCTTTGGCTGGTGATTGCCGTGGTTCTAATGAGTGTCTTCCAAGGCATGAACCCAGGCACGAGTGACCAGCGAACCTATGCTTACTCGGAGTTTGTTCGTGATGTAAATCGCGGCTCAATCCGAGAAGTGACGATTAACGAGTCGAAGCGTTCAATTTCAGGTGTGCGTTCGGGCGGTGAGCAGTTCCGTACTGTCATGCCAGCGCAAGACCCAGACCTGCTGAATGATCTTCTGAATCAAAGCAACGTGACTGTTCGTTACGAAGAGCCAGAGTCGCGCAGCTTGCTAGGCACCATTTTCATTTCTTGGTTCCCTATGCTGCTTCTCATTGCGGTCTGGATTTTCTTCATGCGCCAGATGCAAGGCGGTGGTGGACGTGGCGCGATGTCGTTTGGCAAGAGCAAAGCACGCCTGATGGGCGAAGACCAAGTGAAAACAACTTTAGCTGACGTAGCAGGTTGTGAAGAAGCAAAAGAAGAAGTTGCTGAACTCGTTGACTTCTTGCGTGATCCGAGCAAATTCCAACGTCTTGGTGGTCGCATTCCCAAGGGCGTCCTGATGGTGGGTCCTCCAGGTACTGGTAAAACCTTGCTTGCGAAAGCAGTAGCCGGTGAAGCGAAAGTACCATTCTTTACTATTTCTGGTTCGGACTTCGTCGAGATGTTTGTCGGTGTTGGTGCATCGCGTGTGCGTGACATGTTTGAACAGGCCAAGAAGGCGGCGCCTTGTATTATCTTTATTGATGAAATCGATGCGGTCGGTCGCCAACGTGGTGCCGGTTTGGGCGGTGGCCATGATGAGCGCGAGCAAACACTAAACCAGATGTTGGTTGAAATGGACGGCTTCGAAGGCAACGAAGGTATCATTGTCATCGCTGCGACGAACCGTCCAGACGTTCTTGACCCTGCGTTATTGCGTCCAGGTCGTTTTGACCGTCAAGTGACCGTTGGTTTGCCTGATGTCCGTGGTCGTGAGCAAATTCTGAAAGTTCACATGCGTAAGGTTCCAATTGCAGACGATGTCGAGCCAGCTGTGATTGCCCGTGGTACACCTGGGTTCTCAGGAGCTGACTTAGCGAACTTGGTTAACGAAGCTGCATTGTTTGCCGCGCGTGAGAATCGCCGCATGGTTTCTATGGCTGAGTTTGAGAAAGCGAAAGACAAGATCCTCATGGGTAGTGAACGTAAGTCGATGGTCATGACTGAGGAAGAGAAAGCCATGACCGCTTACCATGAAGCAGGTCACGCTATCGTTGGTCGTTTAGTACCAGACCATGATCCGGTATATAAAGTGTCAATTATTCCGCGTGGTCGTGCGTTGGGTGTGACGATGTACTTGCCGGAACAAGATCGCGTGAGCCATAGTAAGCAGCATTTGGAAAGTATGCTGTCGAGCTTGTACGGTGGCCGTATCGCCGAGCAAATCATTTATGGCGACGAACATGTGACGACCGGTGCTTCGAATGATATTGAGCGAGCAACTGCAATCGCACGCAAAATGGTCACCCAGTGGGGCTTGTCGAGCAAAATGGGACCATTACTGTACGCTGAAGATGAAGGACAAGTGTTCTTAGGTCGCTCAGTTGCACAGAACAAACAAATGTCAGACGACACCATGCGTGCTATCGACGCAGAAATTCGGGAAGTGATTGACCGCAACTATGATCGTGCGAAGAAAATCTTAGAGGAGAATGTCGATATTCTCCATGCGATGAAAGATGCTCTTATGAAGTACGAAACGTTAGATGCCGGACAAATTGACGATTTGATGGAGCGCCGCGATGTTCGTGAACCATCTAACTGGCATGACAAAAATGACAGTGACAAGTCTTCGGGCGACGCGGCTCCCGTTGCGAAACCGAAGGCCAAAAAGAAAAAAGATGACGGTAACGAGCGCTTAGATATCGACGCACCGGATTCACCACCCGCCAAATAAGGGTTGGTTAGAAACAGAATAACCCCACGACGTTCGGCGCCGTGGGGTTATTTTTTGCAGCGAACTGCATTGTTTTTTGGTAGCATTGACCGCCGTGCAGGGTAAGACAAGGACTGAGCTTTGAAAAATAAACGTGCAATAGCAGTCATGGGTATTTTGAATGTAACGCCAGACTCTTTCTCTGATGGCGGGCAGTTTAATTCGCTCGATGCGGCTCTTTATCGCGCCGAACAAATGGTTAATGAAGGCGCTGCTTGGCTTGATGTCGGTGGTGAGTCGACGCGCCCTGGCGCTGTTGATGTCGCTGAAAACGAAGAGCTCGATCGTGTTGTACCTGTAATCGCCGCCTTAAGTGCGCGGTTTGATGTCAAGATCTCGGTCGACACAAGCAAAGCTGCGGTTATGACAGCTGCTGTAGCGGCTGGCGCTGATATGATTAACGATGTGCGGGCACTACGTGAACCAGGTGCTCTTGCAGCAGCTGCAGGAAGCAATGCGCTGGTTTGTTTAATGCACATGGTAGGGCAGCCCCGTACCATGCAACAGTCACCGAAATACGACGATGTGGTTGTTGACGTACAACGTTTTCTTGCCGAACGAATTGACGCATGTGTCGCTGCGGGTATTGCGGCCGAACGAATTTGGCTTGACCCCGGGTTCGGGTTTGGAAAATCGGTTGAACACAACTACCAATTGTTGGCACACTTAGCCGACTTGCACAAATTGGGTCGACCGTTATTAATTGGTGTGTCACGCAAGTCAATGCTCGGTGCAGTGACTGGACGCGACACCTCAGAACGTTTAGCTGCAAGTGTTAGCGCCGCAACCATTGCGATGCTGCAGGGCGCAGAGATTATTCGAGTACATGATGTTGCAGCCACGGTTGACGCCATGAAAGTGGTTCAGGCAACAATCGCAGGAGATGGAAGCTAGGATGGGTAAGTATTTCGGAACAGATGGAATTCGTGGTCGAGTTGGTGAACGGCCAATCACGCCTGACTTTGTTTTAAAGCTCGGGTGGGCTGCTGGTAAAGCGCTAGCTGCAAAGGGAAACACGAAGGTATTAATCGGCAAAGATACGCGGATTTCGGGTTATATGCTCGAATCGGCGCTTGAAGCTGGATTTTCCGCTGCCGGTGTCAGCGTTGAATTTCTTGGGCCAATGCCAACGCCCGCGATTGCGTATCTAACTCGAACTTTTCGTGCTGCCGCAGGCGTTGTGATCAGTGCGTCACATAATCCTTATTACGATAACGGCATAAAGTTCTTCTCTGATTCGGGCCACAAGCTATCCGATGAGCTCGAAGCGCGGATTGAAAGCTACCTAGACCAAGAAATTGACTGTGTTGAATCAGAAGAGCTCGGTCGTGCATCTCGGATCGAAGATGCAGCGGGTCGTTACATCGAGTTCTGTAAAAGTACCTTCCCAAGCCATTTATCCTTAGCTGGGATTAAGCTTGTGGTGGACTGTGCACATGGCGCAACCTATCACATTGCACCGAATGTATTCCGTGAGCTCGGTGCCGAAGTCATTGAAATGGGTACTACGCCAAACGGGCTGAATATAAATAAAGGCTGCGGAGCCACCGATTTAGCAGCACTGCAACAGCGCGTGCAAGCGGAAGGCGCGGCAATTGGCCTTGCACTTGATGGCGACGGCGACCGGATCATGATTATTGATGCCGATGGTCAAACCATCGACGGTGATGAAATCGTCTATGCACTTGTGCGTCAATCCATTCGTGATGGCAACCTAGAAGGCGGTGTGGTTGGTACTTTAATGACCAATATGGGCATGGAGTTGGCACTTGCTGACTTGAATGTACCATTCGTCCGTGCCAAGGTGGGCGACCGTTATGTCATGGAAGAACTGCGGAAGAACCGTTGGTGTATCGGCGGTGAAGGCTCAGGTCACGTCATCAACTTAAAGTATCACAGTACTGGCGACGGTATTCTGGCAGCGATTCAGTTTTTATCTGGCATGGTTAGAGAGGGGTGCTCAGCTCGAGACATGGTTGCCGGAATGAAGAAACTACCCCAGGTGCTCGTCAATGTTCGATTTACCCCAGGCACCGACCCGCTTAATGCGCAAAACGTGCAGTCAGCCGTGGCTGAAGTCGAAAAAGCATTAGCTGGTCAAGGCCGAGTATTGCTGCGCAAATCAGGCACAGAACCTTTAGTACGGGTCATGGTCGAAGGTCGTGATAGCAAACAAGTGAAGGCCTTCGCACAACAAATCGCCAGTGAAGTCGAGGCGGTTGACTAAGAAGAACGCGAATTGCTTAAAGCATGAGCAATTAACAAAATTTTCTCACGCGGTGCTTGTATCAAACCCTATTGTCGGGTACTATCTGCGCCGCTCAACGAACTGGACAGGAGCGTCTTGTGAGAACATCACTAGTCATCGCAAACTGGAAGTTGAATGGGGATGCCGAGCTGCTGAAAAGCTTTGCCGAGCACTTCCATCAGAGCGAAATACAGCAACACATTGGTGTCGCAATTTGCCCGCCAGCAGTTTATTTGAAAACCGCTGACGTTCTTCTTAACGCCATTGGCGTGAAGGTTGGAGGGCAAAACTGCAGCGAGTTCGAGCAGGGTGCATACACCGGTGAAATCAGTGCGCAGATGCTGGCTGATAGTGGCTGTCGTTATGTATTAATTGGGCATTCTGAGCGTCGCGCGTTATTTGCTGAAAGTGATGCAGTGATGGCAGGAAAAGTCCAACAGGCACAAGCGGCCGGCTTAACCCCCGTGTTATGTATCGGCGAAACGCTCGAGCAACGCGAAGCGGGTGAGCTCGAGCAAGTGATAGAGCAACAGCTCAGCAGTGCTTGTAAAGAAGTAGATTTTGAAAACCTAGTCATTGCCTATGAGCCAGTTTGGGCAATCGGTACTGGGAAAACTGCGACACCAGCGCAAGCACAAGACGTGCACCGACTGATTCGCAATTGGGTGGCAACAAAAGCTCCCGAAGCAGCGCAAAAGATACAAATTTTGTATGGTGGCAGCGTGAAGGCAGATAATGCCACTGAGTTGTTCTCGCAGGCCGATATCGATGGTGGCCTGATTGGCGGAGCAAGTTTGGACACAGAGCAGTTTGCTGCAATTTGCCAAGCCGCCAACGTAAAAAAGGACAGTTGAATTTATGTACGAAACATTATTAGTGCTGTATTTATTGGTCGCGATTGCTTTAATCGCTTTGATCATGATTCAGCAAGGTAAAGGCGCAGACATGGGTGCCTCATTCGGAGCCGGTGCTTCAAACACCGTATTCGGTTCTGGTGGTGCGGGAAATTTCCTAACCCGAATGACTGCGATTATTGCGGTAAGCTTCTTCTTGTTAAGTTTAATTCTCGGTAGCCTTGTTGCTGGCGAGCGAGCTCCTGCGGAAGACGACTTTATTGATTTAAGTGTACCTGCGACTCAGCAGTTACCGCAAAACGACTTACCGCCAGGAAACTAAATTCTAACGAACAGTTTTCTAGCAAAAGATTTGCCGAAGTGGTGGAATTGGTAGACACGCCATCTTGAGGGGGTGGTGCTCTTCTGAGCGTACGAGTTCGAGTCTCGTCTTCGGCACCAAAATATTGTTATGCTCTTGTTAATTCGCTTGTTTTCAACAAATTAAAGTCCGGTTTAAATTGCCGGTACGGTTGAAAACCTACCAGAAGAGAGTATAATGCTACCCATTCGGACGCGGGGTGGAGCAGTCTGGTAGCTCGTCGGGCTCATAACCCGAAGGTCGTAGGTTCAAATCCTGCCCCCGCAACCAGTTCGAGTTTAACCATTGGTATTTTGACAGGTTCAAATTACAATGTTTAAACTCAGGTCGAAAGGCGTGCCAGGTTTTAAGCCCCGACTTAGTCCGGGGCTTTTTGCTATCTAGCCTGACTGACATTAGTTTTGACACCGAAGAACTGGGCGTTACGCCCTTTTTTTGTTTCTGGAGGTTGAGTTGGCAACTTTGGTTGAACGACTGACAAATATGCTCGAACCGGCTGTTGCGGCAGCGGGTTATGAATTAGTAGGCATCGAATTCGTGCGTGCAGGTAAACATTCGACCTTGCGCGTTTACATTGATCATGAAAACGGTATCTCCGTCGACGATTGCGCTGATGTTAGTTATCAGGTAAGCGCTGTTTTGGATGTAGAAGACCCGATCAATACAGAATACAACCTTGAAGTGTCTTCTCCGGGTCTCGACCGACCGCTGTTTAATAGTGGTCATTATGAGCGTTTTATCGGCGAAGAAGCCTCTGTGCAATTGACGGCTGCGATTATGAATCGCCGTAACTTTAAGGCACAAATTAGCGCCGTAGAAGACGACAAGGTCACTTTCACTATTGGCGAAGAATCATTCACTGTACCAGTCAACGCAATTAAGAAAGCGAATCTGGTACCTAAGTTTGACTAAAATTAAAGCGTTGACGAGGCAAGATCATGAATAAAGAAATTTTGCTGGTTGCAGAGGCAGTGTCCAACGAGAAAGCGGTTCCGCGCGAGAAGATTTTCGAAGCGTTAGAAATTGCAATTGCGACTGCAACCCGGAAAAAATACGATGGGGATATCGAAGTCCGTGTGGCCATTAATCGTCAAACCGGCGATTTCGATACGTTCCGTCGTTGGCGCGTGGTTGAAGATCCAGACACAATTCTGGAAAACCCATATGCTGAGATTTCACTGTCAGCGGCCCAAATTGATGACCCTGAAATTCAAGTCGGCGAATACATTGAAGAGCAAATTGATTCAATCGTGTTTGACCGGATTACCACGCAAACTGCAAAGCAAGTTATTGTGCAAAAAGTTCGCGAAGCAGAGCGCGCACAAGTGGTTGAGCAGTATCAGGATCAAGTAGGCACGTTAATTAGCGGCATCGTTAAGAAAGCCACTCGTGACAACGTCATTCTCGATCTCGGCAACAACGCCGAGGCGGTCATTTTCCGCGATGATATGTTGCCGCGTGAAAGTGTTCGTCCAGGTGACCGCGTACGTGGTCTCTTATTCGCAGTGCGTCCAGAAGCGCGCGGCGCGCAGTTATTTGTTAGCCGTTCGCACCCTGACTTCTTAATCGAGCTATTCCGCATTGAAGTGCCGGAAATTGGCGAAGAAATGATCGAAGTAAAAGGTGCTGCACGAGATCCGGGTTCACGCGCTAAAATTGCTGTGAAAAGCAACGACCGTCGCATCGATCCAGTCGGAGCATGTGTTGGTATGCGCGGTGCACGAGTGCAAGCTGTTTCTAGCGAGCTTGGTGGCGAACGTGTTGATATCGTACTGTGGGATGACAATCCTGCACAGTTCGTCATTAACGCCATGGCACCAGCGGAAGTATCATCGATTGTGATGGACGAAGAAACGCACACCATGGACATCGCTGTTGAAGCCAGCAACTTAGCGCAAGCGATTGGTCGTAACGGTCAGAACATTCGATTAGCTAGCCAGTTAACTGGGTGGGAATTGAATGTGATGACGGTTGAAGACTTCAATGCACGTAACGAAGCTGAGTCGGAGCGCCTGACGTCGTTGTTTATGGAAGGCTTAGAAATCGACGAAGATTTCGCAGCTGTTCTGATTGACGAAGGCTTCTCATCACTCGAAGAAATTGCTTATGTACCAGCTTCTGAACTGTTGTCAGTTGAAGGTATGGACGAAGACATCGTGGAAGAGTTACGCAATCGTGCACGTGATTACTTAACGACCAAAGCATTAGCGAATGAAGAATCATTGGAAGGTGCTGAGCCAGACTCTACTTTATTAGAGCTGGAAGGCCTAGACCGTCACCTAGCTTACGAACTAGCGGCTCAAGGTGTACGGACATTGGAAGATTTAGCCGAGCAGGGAATTGATGATCTCGAAGCAATCGAGTCATTAACTCCGGAAATGGCCGGTGAGCTGATCATGAAAGCTCGTAATATTTGCTGGTTCAGCAACGAAGAATAATCGGTACAAGTGAGGGATGAATTAGATGGCAGAAGTCAAAGTCGAAAAACTTGCCAGTGATATCGGAACCTCCGTTGATCGCTTGCTCACGCAATTAAGCGAAGCTGGAATTAAGAAGTCCGGTGCAAGTGATACAGTTTCTGAAGATGAAAAGGCGCAATTACTGGCGCATTTGAACAAGGCTCATGGTGGCGACGGTAACGCCGCTCCGAGTCGGATGACACTGAAGCGGAAAACACGTAGCACCCTCAGCATTAATGCTGGCCCGGGTAAAGCGAAGGCAGTTCAAGTTGAAGTTCGCAAAAAGCGCACTTACGTGAAGCGTTCTGCAGAAGAAGAGCAGCGCTTAGAAGAAGAGCGTTTAGCTGCTGAGCAGGCTGAAGCCGAAGCGAAGGCGAAAGCTGCTGCGGAAGCAAAAGCAGCTGCCGAAGCGAAAGCTGCAGCTGAGGCAAAAGCCAAGGCGGAAGCCGAGGCGAAAGCGAAAGCAGATGCTGCGGCAAAAGCTGACGCAGCAAAAGCCAAAGAAAAAGCGAAGCCGCAACCAGAAAAGTCGCCAGAAGAAAAGGCGAAAGCTGAAGCTGCCCGCGCTGAAGCAGAAAAACTGCGTAAAGCACAAGAAGCTGAAGCGGCGAAGAAAGCGGAAGAAGAAGCCAAGCGTCAAGCTGAAGAAGCTCGTCGTTTAGCTGAAGAGAACCAAGCGCGTTGGGAAGAAGAAGAAGCCCGCCGCAAGAAAATGGAAGAAGAAGACGTTCACTTCACAACCTCTGCCACGGCTAAATTTGCCGAAGAGCAGCAAGACACTGAAGAAGAACGTCGTGGTCGTCGCACGCCGAAGAAAACCAAGCGTCGTGGTAAAGACGACGAAAAAGATGATTCGCCACGTCGTGAACGCCGCCGTAAAGGTAGCAAGCGCTCACCAAGTAGCATGCAGCATGGCTTTAATAAGCCAGCAGCACCGGTAGAGCGTGAAGTTCGGATTCCGGAAACCATTACGGTTGCGGACCTTGCGAACCGTCTGGCGATTAAAGCGACTGAAGTGATTAAAGCGATGATGAAGATGGGCGAAATGGTGACCATCAATCAGGTGCTTGATCAAGAAACAGCGTCGTTAGTGGTTGAAGAGCTAGGTCACAAATTCGTATTGGTAAATGACAACGAACTTGAGCAAGCAGTTCTTCTAGACCGTGGTGATGAAGGTGAACTACAGTCACGTGCGCCGGTTGTTACTGTAATGGGTCACGTTGACCATGGTAAAACCTCATTGTTGGACTACATCCGAAAAGCGAAAGTAGCAGCGGGCGAAGCAGGTGGTATTACTCAGCACATTGGTGCGTACCACGTTGATACCGGCCACGGTATGATTACTTTCTTAGACACTCCGGGTCACGCGGCGTTTACGTCAATGCGTGCACGTGGTGCGAGCGCAACCGATATCGTCATTCTAGTTGTTGCTGCAGACGATGGTGTGATGCCACAAACTGTAGAAGCAATTCAGCACGCGAAAGCAGCTGGTGTGCCGTTGGTTGTTGCCGTAAACAAAATTGACAAGCCAGAAGCTGATCCGGACCGTGTGAAATCTGAGCTTGCTCAGCACGACGTATTGTCTGAAGAATGGGGCGGTGAAGTTCAGTTCGTTCACGTTTCTGCGAAGAGCGGCGAGAACATCGACGGCTTGCTAGAAGCATTATTGCTGCAAGCCGAGATGCTTGACCTGAAAGCAAGCTTTGATGGCATGGCGAAGGGTATCGTTATCGAATCGCGTCTAGACAAAGGTCGCGGCCCGGTGGCAACCATTTTGGTCCAAAACGGTACGTTGAATCGTGGCGATATCGTTCTGTGTGGCTTGGAATACGGCCGTATTCGCGCTATGCGCAATGAGCTAGGTCAGGATGTTGAAACTGCTGGTCCGTCGATTCCAGTAGAAATTCTCGGTTTGTCGGGCGTTCCAGCTGCTGGTGACGAAGTTAACGTCGTGAAAGACGAGCGCAAAGCGCGTGAAGTCTCGAACTATCGCCAGGGTAAATACCGTGAAGTGAAGTTAGCACGTCAGCAGAAAGCGAAACTGGAAAACATGTTTAGCAACATGCAAGAAGGCGACGTTTCTGAACTGAACTTAGTGGTAAAAGCGGACGTTCAAGGCTCTCTCGAAGCTATTATCGAATCTTTGACTAAGCTCTCTACGGATGAAGTAAAAGTCAATATTATCGGTAATGGTGTCGGCGGTATTACAGACACCGACATGAGTTTGGCTGGTGCTTCGAATGCAATCGTAATTGGCTTTAACGTGCGTGCTGATGCAACTGCTCGCCGAACTGCCGAGAACGAAAGTATTGAATTGCGTTACTACAGCGTCATTTACGACTTGATCGACGAGATCAAACAAGCAATGACCGGTATGCTTGCTCCTGAGTTTAAGCAACAAATTATCGGCCTTGCTGAAGTTCGCGATGTCTTTAAATCACCGAAAATTGGTGCTATTGCCGGCTGTATGGTTACCGAAGGTATTGTGAAGCGTTCTGCGCCAATTCGTGTTCTACGTGACAACGTGGTGATTTACGAAGGCGAACTTGA
The DNA here is from genome assembly GCF_003987315.1 of Aliidiomarina haloalkalitolerans. GTDB lineage: Bacteria > Pseudomonadota > Gammaproteobacteria > Enterobacterales > Alteromonadaceae > Aliidiomarina > Aliidiomarina haloalkalitolerans. Next base: position 877,168 of record NZ_PIPI01000001.1, on the reverse strand, counting down.
GTCACTTCGTCGCTTTAAAGACGACGTGCAAGAAGTTCGTAACGGCATGGAATGTGGTATCGGCGTTAAGAACTACAACGACGTCCGAGTCGGCGACCAAATTGAGGTCTTCGAAACCATCCAAGTCGAACGCACACTGTAAAATGTTGAGGCAGCGCTTGCGCTGCCTCGCTTTTAAAAGTGGCATGATTGCAGCTTGTAGTTCGAGGTGAGTCTGCTTACGCACACCAGGAAACGGACTTTCGCAAAGACGCCGTGAACCCATCCATGGGGGCTTGTCTTCGCCATCCTTGGCTCAGACACTTTGCCAAAGTCCATTCCCTTCAGTGCTTGCAGACTAAATCGCCCGGCTTTGGCTGCACTCATGCCACTTTTTTAATCTGTTTGATTTTTTATCGTACAACGCTGATGGTTTATACCTGTAGTAGTCGAAAGATTACCGGTATCGGTTAACTGATACGCAAGCGAAGATGACAACGCTTACCGTGATCAATGACGGCGACGACTGCACCTGCAGGGTATTGCATAAGTGGGAGTCCGAGCCATGGATGGCGAGGCCAAGCCCCCATGGACGGGTTTACGGCGTCCCATGTTGCAATACCCTGCGGGTGCAGACAAAAGTCGACGTAACGCTAAACTATTAGCGTTGTTATCCGAGCTCGTAAGCAGGATTGAGGAGTATTTATGAAGAAGCAATTTAGTCGGACCGATCGGTTTTCGCAGCAGATGCAGCGCGAGATTGCGATGATTCTGCAGCGTGAAATTAAAGACCCGCGAGTTTTAATGCCGACTGTTAACGATGTGGAAGTGTCGAAAGACCTTGGCTATGCCAAAGTGTTTGTGACTTTCTTACAGGATGACCCAGAGCAGGTCAAAACAGCACTAGGTGTGCTTAACGAAGCGGCGGGTTATATTCGTTCGTTGCTCGGTAAGCGAATTAAATCGAGGGTGACGCCAGAGCTACGCTTTGTGCATGATGTAAGTTTGCTTGAAGGGATTCGCATGGCGAGCCTAGTGCGTGAAGCACGTGAGCGCGACGAAGAGCGAGCGAAGAACAATCCGGACGACGAACAGGAATAAGCTGTGGCGAGACGAACACGTGGTCGATTAGTCGATGGTGTGATCCTGGTGGATAAGCCGTCAGGGGAATCTTCTAATCGGATACTGCAACAAGTAAAACGAGCGTTCTACGCCCAGAAAGCAGGACACACAGGCGCATTAGATCCATTAGCAACGGGCATGCTACCGGTGTGTCTTGGTGAATCAACTAAGTTTGCTCAGTTTTTGCTCGACGCTGATAAAGGCTATCGAGTGGTTGCGGAGCTAGGTATTCGCACCAACACGAGTGACGCCGATGGCGAAGTTGTTGAGCGTCATGACGTGACGGTTACGCCCGAGCAGGTACGCGCTGCGATCACACCATTTATAGGCGATATTCTGCAAGTGCCGTCGATGTTTTCTGCCCTTAAGCATGAAGGTAAACCACTTTACGATTATGCTCGTCGCGGTATTGAAGTCGAGCGCAAAGCCCGTCCAATTACAATTTACTCGATAGACGTTGTCGCTATTGAGCTTCCTTTTGTCACGCTCGATGTACACTGTAGCAAAGGCACTTATATTCGCTCTCTAGTGGATGATCTTGGCCAAGCGTTAGGCTGTGGCGCCTATGTTAAAAGCTTGCATCGTACGCGCGTTGGCGACTATCCAGCTGACGCAATGCATTCTTTGGAAGAGTTGCAAGCGCTGGTCGCGGATCGTGACGATCCGGCTGAGTTTGATTATTCGACGCTTGACGCTTTTTTGCTCCCCATTGACGCTCCGGTGCAGCAACTTGCGGAAGTAAAGGTGTCTGATAAAGCCGCGGGTGGTTTCTTGCACGGCCAACCGGTCGCCGCGGAGACTACAACGCCATTATTACGTGTGCGTCGTGCCAGTGACGGAGTTTTTCTTGGCGTTGGTGAACGCCGAGAAAGCGACGGTTTATACTGGCCAAAGCGCGTTGTGGTGTTGTAATCGGCTAGTAACGCGCGTATAATTCGCGCTCCCGCTTGGGCTGAATTAGTGATCGGCTCGGGCATCATCAAAACTGGAGTAACATTATGTCACTAACAGCTGCTCAAAAAGCACAAATCGTAGCCGACTACGCACGTGGCGAAGGCGACACAGGTTCACCTGAAGTTCAGGTAGCTTTGTTAACTGCGCAAATCAACCACTTGCAAGGTCACTTCAAAGAGCACAAGCACGATCACCACTCACGTCGTGGTCTGCTGCGCATGGTAAGCCAACGTCGTAAGTTGTTGGACTACTTGAAGCGTAAAAATGAAGAGCGCTATGTAGACCTGATTAAGCGTCTAGAATTACGTCGCTAACAGTTTACATGCAAAGGGGCCTCAGGGCCCCTTTGTTATTTTTGGCGTTTGAATTGTGGTTTATGGTCAGGTTTTTGCTTAAAGATTGCGCACTTGCTTTCTTTAGGTGAGCTTATTCCGTTATAATGCAGCGTTGAAAGTAGTTAAAAAAGCACAGGGCCCGGGAAAAGTAGGGGCGAAATTAAGTAAGTAAAGGAAAAACAAAACGTGAATCCGATTATTAAGCAATTCCAATATGGTCAGCACACTGTCACTCTCGAAACGGGCGCAATTGCTCGTCAAGCGACAGCCGCTGTTATGGCAAGCATGGACGACACAACGGTATTAGTCACTGTTGTTGGTAAAAAAGAAGCGCGTCCAGACGCTGATTTCTTTCCGCTGACCGTTAACTACCAAGAGCGTACTTACGCTGCGGGTAAAATTCCAGGTGGTTTCTTCAAGCGTGAAGGCCGCCCTTCAGAGAACGAAACATTAACGAGTCGCCTTATTGACCGTCCAATTCGTCCGCTGTTTCCAGAAGGTTTCTTTAATGAAGTTCAGGTGATTGCAACAGTTATGTCGCTAAACCCTGAAGTTAACCCAGATATCGTTGCTTTGATTGGTGCGTCTGCCGCATTGACAATCTCTGGTATTCCATTCAATGGTCCAATCGGCGCAGCGCGGGTTGGTGTCATCAACAATGAATACGCTTTGAACCCAACGAAGACTGAGCTTGAGTCATCAGCACTTGACCTCGTTGTTGCCGGTACTGAAGCTGCCGTATTAATGGTTGAGTCAGAAGCGAACTTACTCAGCGAAGAAGTGATGTTAGGCGCTGTGGTTTACGGTCATGAGCAAATGCAGACAGTCGTTTCAGCGATTAATGAGTTTGCTGCCGAAGTCAATGCTCCGAAGTGGGATTGGGTACCGGCTGCTAAAAATGAACCACTGATTGCAAAAATCAAAGAATTGGCTGAGAGCAAAATCGGCGAAGCTTACCGCATCACCGATAAAGTTGAACGTAAAAACGCTTTAGGTGTGGCACTGAAAGAAGTGATTGAAGCACTGAAAGCGGACGACGCAGAACTGAATGAAAAAGAAGTGGGTGACATCTTCCACGAATTCGAATCACAAGTGGTGCGTCGTCGCGTTATCGCGGGTGAGCCGCGCATCGACGGTCGTGAACCAGACATGGTTCGTGCACTTGACGTAGCGACCGGCGTGTTACCGCGCGTTCACGGTTCAGCAGTCTTTACTCGTGGTGAAACTCAAGCAATCGTTGCAGCTACCTTAGGTACTGAGCGTGATGCACAGAATATCGACGAGATTATGGGTGCGCGCACGGATCGCTTCATGTTGCACTACAACTTCCCTCCGTACTGTGTTGGTGAAACGGGTATGGTCGGTTCACCGAAGCGTCGTGAAATTGGTCACGGCCGTTTAGCAAAACGCGGTGTGTTAGCGGTTATGCCAAGCCCAGAAGAATTTCCGTACACCATTCGTGTGGTGTCTGAAATCACTGAATCAAACGGCTCAAGCTCAATGGCTTCAGTCTGTGGTACCTCATTGGCGTTGATGGACGCTGGTGTGCCAATTAAAGCTTCAGTTGCTGGTATCGCTATGGGCCTTGTTAAGGAAGGCGACGACTTCGTTGTTCTTTCTGATATCCTTGGTGACGAAGACCACCTTGGTGACATGGACTTTAAAGTTGCTGGTAGTGCGACCGGTGTGACTGCATTACAGATGGACATCAAAATCGAAGGGATTACCAAAGACATTATGGAAAAAGCGTTGGCACAAGCAAAAGCTGCCCGTTTACACATTTTGTCGGTGATGGACCAAGCAATTAGCTCGGCGCGTGACGATGTCTCTGACTTTGCTCCACGTTTCCACATCATGAAGATCAACCCAGAGAAGATTCGTGATGTTATCGGTAAAGGCGGCGCGGTTATTCGCGAGTTGACCGAGTCAACCGGTACGAGCATTGAAATCGACGACGACGGCACCATTAAGATTGCTGCGACTGACGAAGCTGCTGCACAAGCGGCTGTGAAACGCATCGAAGCGCTTACTGCTGAAGTCGAAGTAGGTCGTATTTATGAAGGTAAAGTTGCACGTATCGTCGACTTCGGTGCGTTTGTAACCGTATTACCAGGTAAAGACGGCTTAGTTCACATTTCGCAAATCAGCGACAAGCGCGTTGAAGATGTGAACGACTACTTGTCAGTTGGCGAAGTCGTGAAGGTCAAGGTTCTTGAAATTGACCGTCAAGGCCGCGTGCGTTTGAGTATGAAAGAAGCGCAAGAGTCGACAGACAGTGCGGAAGCAACTGGCGACCAAGCCGAGTAATTCATCGAATAGGTGAAATGAAATAGCCCTGAGCATGATGCTCGGGGCTTTTTTTTGGGTTTTTGCTATGTTTACAAAATCTTGACGGAATAGGAGTGTGATCTGAGTCGTTATCTCAGTGTCATTCGCAATAACTGGAGGTAATGACGATGAAAAACTTACAAGCAACTTGGAACAAACCACTGGAGAATCAGATCAGGCGTTTACGCCAACAAGACTAAAGCATGCTGAAGTTTTATTGTTAGGTTTTGTTTAAAATTCTCCGCGCCCCTAGGCGCTCCGCTGTGGATGTGATTAAATGAGAATTCATGCTTGAAAGGCGGAGAGTACGGTGAAAATATTGCGTATAGTTGGTGTTGTTCTAGGACTGATATTGATCAGCGGTTGTACCAGTAGTGCGGGCTTAAACGGGGAACAGCAACCGGTTGAGCGTGTGCCAGACTCTATGGCCGGTTACGAACCAAATTTATACTTGGTTGAGCCTCTGCCCGTTAACCGAAGTATTGAGATTGAACTGCTTCAGTTAAACGAATTGCTCAGCTCCGGCAACCTCGATGATGAGCAACGAGCGTATTTACTGCAACGGCGTGCGGTGACACACGATCAACTTGGTTTGCGTACACTTGCGTTGGTGGATGCAAATCAAGCACTCGAATTAAAGCCAGACTTGGTCGATGCGTATCATGTCATGGGGATTTATTTGACCGCAATGGGCGATTACCAATCCGCGTTCGAAGCATTTGATAGCACAATTGAACTGGCGCCAGATCATGATTATGTCTATCTGAATCGCGGTTTAGCTGCGTACTACAATGGCCAGTATTTCCTCGCTCACACTGATTTTGCCGACTTCTACTTTCAAAATCCTGCCGACCCATTTCGAGTGATTTGGTATTACTTTGCTGGTCGCGAGCTCGATAGTGGCCGCGCCGAGACTCAGCTCCGTGAACATTGGCCAGCTGCGACGGAGAATCCTTGGGGCCAAGAGATTATTGCTTATATTCTTGGCGAAAAAAATGAAGAAGAGTTAATTCGCAGTGCATTTGAACGCAGCAATGATCAAGAAGAGTTGAATCATTATTTATGCGAAGCATACTTCTATATGGGAAAAATGGCTGCGACACGTGGGCAAACCTTTGCTGCGATTAATTATTTCAAGCTGGCCTTAGCGACCAACGCTTACAGCTACTTAGAACATCGTTATGCGCGAACTGAAATTCAAAAACTCCGCCAGCAACTCGAAGACTAGTCGCGCATTTGTTTGGCCCATGCTAGGGGTAGCATTAGGTGCTGCCTCTTTTGTCTGGTGGGCCAGCAGTTCCGATCAATGGCAAAGCTGGTTACAGAAAAAAGAATCATCACCGCAAACTATCGCCGCTTTTAGCAAGCAAGTTCCGGTGCAACTACCCGCGCCACACTGTGACGTTTTGCTGAATTTCTTTGGTCGTTTAGACGATCTTCCGTCTAGTCAGTCTTGGTTAGAAACCACTCAGAATTTGTATACTCATGAGGACGCAGAAGTGCGTTTTTGTGGACGTTTAATTACTGCAGTTTGGGCGGAAGAGTGTGCGGATCGAGATGGTCGAGCAACCTGTCAATTGCTTGATCCCGACACCTATGATCAGGTTTGGATGCAGCCGGCCTGGCCGGCGGCTCAGCAAGTGGACGTCGTACTCACTGATTCAGGTTTAGCGAATACCCGTAATGGTTTAGTGTTTATTGATCGCCAAGCGCGGGGTCGCGTGTTGGCTCATGAGCTTGGCCATACGCTGGGTTTAGCCGATGAATATCCAATGAGCCGTGATTTGGCTGAGCGTTTTTGTGCAGGTGAATTCGACTTTTCAGCGTTAAATATGATCATTACTGATCGTCAAGAGTTAACGACTGCGGAGCTGGTGAGTTTAACCCAAACGTTACCATGGGTGCAGCATCTGCAGCAGCCAATTGCGCAGAAACGCGCTGAGAATGTTTGGCAGTTAGGTTCAACCGACCCCTTGCGAGTAGGATTGCATCCGGTTGCAACTTGCGAAGATACAGGTTTCTACGCGTGGCGACCAGTTGGGTATGTCACCCTGATGCAGCAACATGAGGTGGGGCAAATGCCGAACGTTTACCTGCGTCTCATGCAAACTAGGCTAAATAAAAAGGCCAGTGATACCACTGGCCTTTATAGCGATTAGCTGGCGCTATCGTTACCGAAACTACTCGGCATTCTTAACAAACTCGTCAAGCCACTCGACGGTTTCCCACAACATGTGTAGGACCGACTCACGTGCACGGTAGCCGTGAGATTCAAGCGGCAGCATGACTAAGCGAACGGTGCCACCATTCCCTTTTACAGCTTGGTATAGACGCTCACTCTGCATCGGGAAGGTACCCGAGTTATTGTCGTCAGTACCATGAATGAGTAGTAAAGGCGTTTTCAGTTGATGCGCAGCAAAGAAAGGCGACATCCGCTGATACAGTGCTGGGTCATCCCAAATGGTCCGCTCTTCGCGCTGGAAACCAAACGGAGTAAGCGACCGGTTGTATGCACCGCTACGGGCGATACCTGCACGGAACAGGTCTGAGTGAGCAAGCACGTTTGCAGTCATGAATGCACCATACGAATGGCCGCCTAATGCAAAGCGATTTCGATCACTAACGCCACGCTCAACACCGTAATTGATGACAGCTTCTGAGTTCATAATTAACTGTTCAATAAAGGTATCGTTCGGGAGTTCGTCACCTTCACCGACAATCGGCATGGTTGCTGCGTCAAATACCGCATAGCCTTGAGTGGCTAAGAATTGCGGATTCCAATAACTAATGCGATTAAAGCGATAGGGTGAACCACTTACCTGAGCTGCGGCAGCTGTGCTGCGATACTCACGCGGATAAGCCCATACGATGGTTGGTAATGGGCCATCGCGCTCTTGGTCATAACCGGCTGGTAAGAATAGGTTCGCTGACATCGGTAGACCGTCCGCGCGCTCATAATTAACTAATTCACGGCTGATGTCCAAGGTATGAGGCATTGGGTGGGCAGTATTAGTTAATGCCACTAAGCTCTCATCAGTCAGATTACGAAGGTAGAAGTCAGGTGGCGTATCGACGCTTTCACGCTGGGTTAAGAATACCTTGTTCTCTAAATCGATCAGTGACCATGGGCGCTCGTAATAAGGTGCTTCTGAACGCCAGAGACGCTCTGTTTCGCCTGTTAAGAGGTTGCGACGGTCAATGAATGGACGATCACCTTCGTCTGAGGCGCCTGTACCAGTTAGAATTAAGTGACCGTCATCGAGCAGCAGCACGCGGCGACCATTTTCTAAGGTGGTGGTTAACGGCTGACCTGGATCATTGTAGCTGTCGTCATAAGCGCGTTCCCAAACAAGCACTGGTTCAGCGTCACCGTCTGGACTTATGCGCCATAAACGCTCTTGACGCTCAGCCCACCAGCGTTCCCACACGAGAGCGGTATTGCCGTCAGCTGCTAGTAAACGCGCGTAGCGAGTTTCTAATTCTGCTAATAACTTAGGCTCTGCGTTAAATGGTGCAGGTAATTGATAAACGCGGTCGCGAATATCAGCGGGGGCGCGTGAGTTACCGCCATCGCCGGCAACCGCCCAAACTAGGGTCGCGTCAGCGTCGTTACGCCAGCTAATGCTACGACGATCCGGAACAACGACGTCGAAACCGATCGGTAAGTTGTCCGCCACACCTTGTTCAACAACGGTATAGACTGGCTTACCTTGCTTATCCCAAACGACTGTATTGCGCGCGAAACGGAAGTGTGGCACCGCATAAGAATATGGTTTTTGCAGCGCAGTGACGAGGATAAACTCGCTATTTGGCGCCAGGCTGATGTTGTTAATCACACCAACTTTACCAAGGTTGTGGCTGCGACCACGTTGGTCGATGCGAGCAACTTGGCTAGAAAAATAATAGTCGAAAAGAGCAACGTCGTGGCTATCGGCGAGGAGGTCTTGATACGTCCGAGCAGGTGCTGAACGGCCACGAGATTCAGTTACAACCGGTGCTGCAGGTACGCGTGAACGTTGTGGTGCTGCGCCGCGCTTCGCGTCAACTAATAACGTATAGACCGATTGCGAGTCATGGCTCCACTCGATTTGCGCGCCCCAAACCGCATTAACTGCAGCTTTGCTCCACTGGCTAGCGCGACCTCGTTCAACGTCAATGCGCCATAAGTAGGTGCCGTTCTGTTCCATATTCAAGAATGCAATGGTTTTGCCATCCGGTGACCAGCTCATGCCCATAGCGCGCATGTTTTGCGGCAGACCACGAATAGTCCGGCTGGAGCCATCAGCGATATTTAGCAGGCGAAAGCCTGACACATAACGACTTTGGCTTATGGTTTGGTTGTCAGGATTAATTCGCATCCCGGCCAAGCGGTATTCACTGGCAGCCAAGTCCACTAAGGTTGGCAGCGCAGGGTAGTCAAGAACGAGAAGAACATCCCCATTCGGACTAAGGCTAGCACCAGGAGCTGGCGCCGCATCGACGATATCGATAATTTCTTGAGCGGGCTCTTGGTAACCGGTGTGAACCGGATTCGCAAAAGCGACGCTACTAAATATGAAGCACAAAAGTGCGAATGCACTAACTAAACGTGCCATGAGAGGTCTCCCTGAAGTATGAAACAATTCACCATGAAACCTGATTTTAATGCGGATGGCTAGCCTGATGAGATTAATTGATGAAATTAGCGATGGATGGCGTTTCGGCGCAGTGAACTAGAAATGAAAAAGGAGGCTAGGTTGCCTCCTTTCATGATTTAGTGAATTCACCTAAGGTTATTTAAGCTTATTTCACTTCAATACCAGCGGCCTGTAAATCAGCATGGTAGGACGAACGCACAAGTGGGCCAGATGCAGCTTGGGTAAAGCCCATCTTGTCAGCTTCGCGCTTAAACATGGCAAATTCGTCTGGGGTAACATAACGTGCAACCGGAATATGGTGACGGCTCGGTTGCAGGTACTGCCCAATCGTTAACATGTCGACGTTGTGACGGCGCAGGTCTTCCATGACTTCTAAAATTTCTTCGTTGGTTTCGCCAAGACCGACCATTAGTCCTGACTTGGTACGCACATCTGGGCGGCGCTCTTTGTATAGCTTCAATAAATCTAGCGACCACTGATAGTTGGCGCCTGGACGAGCTGCTTTATATAAGCGCGGCACGGTTTCTAAGTTATGGTTAAAGACGTCAGGCGCTTCACCTTCAAGAATATCTAAAGCCACGTTCATACGACCACGGAAATCAGGCACGAGTACTTCAACGCGAATCCCAGGACTGTGGGCACGGATCTCACGGATACAATCGGCGAAATGTTGTGCTCCACCATCGCGCAAATCATCACGATCGACAGAGGTAACAACGACATACTTAACGCCCATGTCGCGAATGGTCAGTCCCAGCTTGTGTGCTTCTTGCGGATCTGGCGGCAATGGACGACCGTGGGCAACGTCACAAAACGGACAGCGACGGGTACAAATATCGCCGAGAATCATAAACGTTGCGGTACCATGGTTAAAACATTCTGGTAGGTTAGGGCAGGAAGCTTCCTCGCACACAGAATGCAGCCCATGCTTACGCATCGCTTTCTTAATGTTATCAATTTTCTCAGTTGACGCTGGCAACTTCACTTTCAACCACTCAGGCTTGCGAAGCATTTGTTCACGTTCAACAGGAACAATTTGTACCGGAATCAAAGACATTTTGTCAGCGTCACGGAGCTTGGTACCCGCCTCAATACGTGCACTTTTAGCGGCAGTTTGTTTCGCGCTAGTTTGTTGACTTACTGGCTCAACTTTTACTACGTCTGAATTAGCCATGTTCTGGTAAACCTGTTTGTTCGTCGATTTCAGAGTATTGCAGCAGGCGAGCAAATTCGGATGTGACCAGCTCAGCAGCTTCTGCAAATGTGGTTGGCCCGCCATGGGCGCTTGTTTGTGTCATGACCATCCCTGCATAACCACAAGGGTTAATGCGCAGGAACGGTGATAAGTCCATGTTGACGTTAAGGGCTAAACCATGAAAAGAACAGCCGCGCCGAATCCTTAGTCCGAGTGAACATACTTTTTCTGCACCAATGTACACACCGGGTGCATCAGGTCTTGGGGCAGCGGTGACACCGTACTGCGCCAACATATTCACAATCGAATTCTCAATTTGTGTGACAAGTTCGCGAACGCCCATTTTGCGCCGGCGAATGTCGAGCATAAAGTATACCACGACTTGCCCCGGTCCGTGATAGGTCACTTGCCCGCCACGATCGACAGGAACCACAGGGATATCACCGGGCGCAAGCAAATGCTCTTCTTTCCCCGCTTGTCCTTGCGTGAAAACAGGTGGGTGTTCGACCACCCACAGCTCATCAACGGTTGACTCATCGCGAGCGTCGGTAAAAGCTTGCATTTTCTTCCAGACTGGCTCGTAATCCATACGACCGAGCTGACGAATAGTTAGTCGATTCATGTTCCGTGTTCTTTTTTAGCTCGCACAAGCGAATGTGACTTATAAGACGTAACGTACGTCGTCGATATCAGATAAGGATCGATATAATGTTTCAACGTGGAGTTTACTGGTAACGACCACAGAAACCGATACCGAATAATAGTTACCTTTGCTCGACGGCCGAATCTCTGGGCTGTAATCACCAGGCGCATGCTCTTGAATCACCGCAATGACTTCGTCTGCGAGAGTTTGTGTGGCAACGCCCATGATTTTAAAAGTAAAGTCACACGGAAAGTCGAGCAACTCGTCAAATTTGGTATTCATGCATTACTCCTCAAGTCACCGTGGGCGACTTGCTCTAAATCGTTCGATCAAAGTGCGGGTCACAGGACCGCACTGACCATTACCAATGACTTCTTGTCCAACTTGCCCAACAGGGATGATTTCCCGAGTGGCACTGGTCATAAAACACTCATCGGCGGCATACAGTTCAGCGGTTGAGAACGCTGCTTCTCGCACCTTTATATGGGCGTCAGCAGCCAATTTCAAGACGTGTTGGCGAGTCAATCCGGCAAGAATTAAGCTATCCGCAGGTGGTGTGATGAGCACACCGTCTTTGACGATAAAGTAATTGCACGACGCACCTTCGGTAATACGCCCGGCGCGGTGAAGAATCGGCTCTTGAGCACCCCCAGCTGTGGACTGGAGTTTTAACAAGATGTTACCGAGTAAACTGATTGATTTGATATCACAGCGTAACCAGCGAATGTCCTCAAGCAATTCAACACGCACCGGCGTTGGTTCGCCAACGGGTGGAGTGAAAGGTACTAAGTACGCCATCACAGTCGGTTGGATATCAGGACTTGGGGAATGATTACGAGGGAACTCACTACCACGGGTAATCTGCAAATAGAGAATCGCGTGGTCAAGCGCCTCTTCTGTTAGCAGGTGAGTAAGGATGCTGCGCCATTCATTTGAGCTTAACGGTGGAGTTATACCAACTTCGTGCAGGCTGTTCTGCAGACGTTGCATATGGCCGTCAAACATAAATGGCTGGCGATTATAAATAGGCACCACTTCGTAAATACCATCGGCAAACAAAAATCCCCGATCAAAGACGGAGATTTTTGCTTGTTCATGAGGAACATAGTCCCCATTGAGATAAATCAGGCTCATTCGTCGCTGAAGCTCTTCTTAATGCTATCGATAATCCGTTTGAAGAAACCACCTTCTTCAACGGCTTGCAGGGTGACGAGCGGGAAGCTGGCAATGTCACGGTCACCTAAAGTTAGATTTACCGTGCCAACCACTTCGCCAGCAGCGAGCGGCGCTTCAAGCGTGCGATCGAGAACAAAGTTAGCGCGTAAGTTCTGACGTTGGCCACGTGGCAACGTAACCACAACTTCAGTTCCTGTGCCTAAACGAATCTCGTCAACAGAACCGCCCCAAATCCGCTGGCTCACTAATTGTTCACCGGCCTCATAAGCTGTCACCGTTTCGTAGTAACGGAAACCATAGTTCAGTAGTTTTTTACTTTCAGCCGCACGCGCTTGCTCGCTTGCGGTACCCATAACAACGGTAATCAAGCGAGTATCGCCGTCCACTGCGGAGGTGACAAGGCTATAGCCTGACTCACTGGTAAACCCAGTTTTAATACCGTCGACATTCAGGCTGCGATCCCACAATAATGAATTGCGGTTGTACTGGCGAATACCGTTAAAGGTAAATTCACGTTCAGCATAGATGGCGTATTCTTCTGGGACGTCGCGAATTAATGCTTGCGCAAGGACAGCCATGTCGCGCGCTGTGGTGATTTGATCAGGATGTGGCAAGCCGTGGCTATTGGCAAAGACGGTGTTGTGCATACCAAGTTCACGGGCGTAGGCATTCATCAGGTTGGCGAAGGCGTCTTCAGTTCCAGAAATGTGCTCGGCCATAGCGACACAAGCGTCATTACCTGAGGCAATAATAATACCACGGTTCAAGTCTTCGACGCGGACTTGGCGACCCACTTCAATAAACATTAGTGACGAACCTGGGAAGTTACGTGCCCACGCATTGCGGCTTACGGTTACTTCGTCATCGAGACTAATGTTGCCGCTTTTGATTTCTTTGCCGATGATATAGCTCGTCATCATCTTAGTTAAAGAAGCAGGTCCATGGCCTTCGTCGATATTTTCACCGGCTATGATCTGACCGGTTTTATAGTCCATGAGCACCCATGCTTTGGCATTCACAGTTGGGGTCGGCGGGACTACGCCTTGTGCATGAGCGGGAATGGTGAAATGAGTGACGGTCAGGGTGACCGCGGCAACGAGACTTGCAACTAAACGGCTATTTTTCATGATCGAATACGTTCTCTGTTGTTTTGCGTTAGGCGAATAGCCTGCACTGTATGCGACTTTATCAGGGCACAGATTATGGGCAACGAGTATAGCAAAATGGTGATTCCGAGTAACTAACTCTGCTGCATAATTTATTCCGTTTTTACAGGCGTTCCTGCGGTAAACGGAATATCCCTTCAAAGCCGTCTGCTTGCAGGCGGTTCATCCAGTAGATGGTTTGACGATCGTCAAAGGGACCTAGTATCAACCGATTCAGACCTTGATGCACGCGAGTAGTTGCATCGAGGTCATAAATTTCTTGTAAACGCAGGCGCAACGCTTCTAAATTATTTAATTCGCGTGCGGCGGCGACTTGGATATAGGTTTGCTGGGTACTAACAGGCGTGGGTTGATCGAACTCGATCGCTTCTACTCGCACCGGCGCGGTACCGTGTAGGTGCATATCAAGCGCATAGGCGGCCGAGAATGACAAGTCGATAATCCGCTCAGCATGAAATGGGCCGCGATCATTCACACGAACAATCACCGATTTATTATTGTTCAAGTTAGTCACACGCACCCAACTTGGTAATGGCAAGGTTTTATGCGCAGCGCTCAAGCTATACATGTCATAAAACTCGCCATTCGAGGTTAAATGACCATGGAATTTTTTACCGTACCAAGACGCAATGCCTTCGGCAAAGTATCCCTCGGCAGTGTCACGAACCGAATAAGCTTGCCCATTCACTTGATAAGGTAGGTTGCCGCGCTGCGATAGCGGCTCAAGTCGCGGCGTCAGGGGAAACAATTCAGCAGCAGTTGGTGTTCGTGGTGGCGCATAATCTTGAGCGGTTCGATAGCGCTCAGTCCCAGCATTCGGACTACTCGCACAGGCACTCAATCCGAGTACTGCGAACATAGATATCAGCGACAAAACCAACGACTGCTGCATAATCGACTCCTTATCGGTGCGCTCGGAGTTGCTGTGCTAATTGATAAACAGCCATCGCATACAGCGGGCTGTGGTTATAACGAGTAATGGCATAGAAGTTCGGTAATCCCACCCAATAGGAGTGTGAACCGTCAGCTTCCTCAAACGCAAACAGGCGTGCGCGAGTTTCATCTGGCATGGCGGTAATGAACTTCACACCTGCAGCCTTGAGTTCCCCTACCGTATGAGTGAGTACTTGGCCGCGGCCAGCGGTGAGCTCAGTGACTGGCGTTTCAGCTCCAACCCAAGCAGGAATTGCAACCGGCTGGTTTGACTGCCATCTGTGCTCGGCAAAATAGTTCGCAATTGAGCCAATACCGTCAACGACATTTCCCATCAGGTCACGTACGCCATCACCGTCAAAATCAACGGCATAGTGTCGGTAGCTCGATGAAATGAACTGTCCGTAGCCCATGGCGCCGGCATAGGAACCTTTGATCGTGGTTGGGTCAATGTTCTCTTCTGTTGCAAGCAAAATAAACTGGCGCAATTCGCTACGGAAAAAGGTTTGTCGCGGCGGGTAGTGAAAACCTAGTGTATATAAAGCATCGAGCACACGATGGGTACCCATGACATTGCCGTAAAACGTCTCCACACCAAGTACGGCGACGATAATTTCAGCCGGCACACCAAATTTTTCTTCCGCCCGAGCGAGGGTGTCTTCATGTTTCGCCCAAAATTCAATGCCTTGTTGCAAACGACGCTCAGTTAGAAAGATAGGGTAATACTGGTGCCAAGGTCGCGCTTCCCACGGACGACTAATTGCATCAAGAATGGGTTGGCTTAATTGCGCTTGGCGCAGTAATTCTTCTGTCTTAGCGCGTGGAATATTGTGCTCAGTTTCCATTTGCGTAATGAACTCACGTTCAGCTGGAGACCAGTCGTTTGCAGTGACTGGAACAGAGAATAAGAGTGCGCAGGAGGCAGCGAGCGCGGGAATAATCGTTTTGAGCATACAAATTCCTTACGTAATTAACTAGGACTAATAACCAATCGGCGGTGGGTGGCAATGCCCATAAGAATGCCAAAACCTGCCATCATGGTGACCATGGAGGTACCACCGTAACTGATGAGTGGCAGGGGGACGCCCACCACGGGTAGTAATCCGGACACCATGCCGATGTTTACCAACACGTATATAAAGAATGTGAGCGTAATACTACCGCCAAGAAGGCGGTTAAAATTACTTTGCGCTCGCATTGAAATTAGCATGCCACGGAAAATGACAAAACCATAGAGGATTAACAATCCAATGACGCCATAAAAGCCAAACTCTTCGGCAAATACCGAGAAAATGAAGTCGGTATGCCGCTCCGGTAAGAATTCAAGCTGTGATTGTGTGCCTTGCAGCCAGCCTTTGCCTTCGACGCCGCCAGAGCCAATCGCTATTTTCGACTGAATAATGTGGTAGCCGGAGCCAAGCGGATCCGTTTCTGGATTTAAGAAAGTTAATACCCGTTGGCGTTGATAATCGCGTAATAGAAAGAACCAAAATATGGGCAGAGATGCAGCAGCTAAAAGGCCACCCGAGGTGACTGTACGCCAGCTCATGCCCGCCAAAAACAGAACGAAAAAACCGGAGCTTGCGACTAGGATGGCGGTACCTAAATCGGGTTGCTTCGCAATCAGCAAGGTTGGCACTAAGATAAAAATCAAGCCTAAAGCAACATGCTGCAAGCGAATGGGAATCTGGGAGCGAGAGCAATACCATGCCATGAGCATCGGCACGGATAACTTGAGAATTTCAGAAGGCTGAATACGTGTCACCCCAATATCGAGCCAGCGCTGGGCGCCTTTACCAACTTCACCAAAGAGCAGAACCGCAACCAACAAAAGCACGCCAACAAGGTAGATGGGAAGGGCGTAATGGCGGAAAGTCTTGGGGTTGATTTGGGCAACAATCAGCATGATGAAAAACGACACGCCCATTCGAATTGCTTGGCGCTGGACCAGACCACTGTCTTGCCCACCGGCACTGTAGATGACAAATAAGCTAATAATCGCTAAGGCAATTAAGCCGAGCAACAGAGGGCCGTCCAAGTGCACTTTGGCAAGCCAAGGATTACGCTGGCGTTCTTCAGTGGTTTGCATCATCTTGCGCTTGCCTCCGATTCGCTTCTTGCTCTGCTGCGGCACGAGCTTGCGCGCGTGCAGCCGCTCTTTCTTCTGCCTCGGCAAGAAGCTGACGATAATTTTCTGCTTGTGCTTTGAGTAGTGCCTGACGGCTTTCTTCGTCAGCGAAGTAATAATCCATCAGTGCACGTGCGATAGGAGCTGCATTACGGCCACCACCACCAACGTTTTCAATGGCCATGGCAATGACAATTTCTGGTTTGTCTGCTGGCGCATAGCCAATATAGGTGGCGTTATCACGCAAGTGTTCGGCGACATCTTCGATATCTGGGCGTTCGTTGGTTTCATCACTGAGCGCTGCGACCTGAGCCGTGCCGGTTTTTCCACCACTAGTATAGGTTGCGCCCCGAAATGCATTGCGGGCAGTCCCGTGCTGATCGGTGTGGGTCATTTCCATGCCGCGACGAATGGTTTGCCAAGCTTGCGGATTGCGCAGCACAATCGGTTCTTGCTCAATGAGTTCGCGAGTCGTCCGTTGCTCTCCTTCACCAACCGCATGTAATAGGCTAGGTTGAATGCGTCGTCCGTTGGTCACGAGTACGCTAGTCGACGTCGCTAATTGCAAAGGCGTGACGGTCCAGAAACTCTGGCCGATGCCTACTGATAAGGTTTCACCTTGATACCAAGGTTCATTGAAGCGAGCGCGTTTCCAACCACGGTCAGGCATCAGAGCAGGGCTTTCTTCGGCGATATCAATGCCGGTGCGTTCGCCAAACCCCATGCGTCGCATAAACGAGGAGATTTCATCAATGCCAAGCTTATGCGAGAGATCATAATAGAAGGTATTGCATGACTCAGCGATTGCTTTAGTGACATTGACCCAGCCGTGGCCGTGTTGGCGCCAGTCGCGGAAACGGCGAGAAACACCCTCAAGTTGATACCAACCTGGATCCCAAATACGTGTTTCGGCAGTAATTACACCTTGTTCGAGCCCAAGTAAGCCTAAGTGAGGCTTAATCGTTGACGCGGGCGGGTAACGGCCTTGGGTTGCTCGATTGATTAGCGGGTTAGCAGGGTTATTCAAGAGCTCACGATAATCCGCGCTTGAAATACCGTTGACGAATAAGTTCGGATCGTAGCCCGGATTCGAATACAAGGCCAGAACAGCGCCGTTATTTGCATCGAGAATGACAATCGCCCCACGCCGCGTGCCAAGTTGATACTGAGCGAGCTGCTGCATACCAATGTCGACTTCCAGGTAAATATCCTGACCCGGCTGTGGAGGGGTAAAGTCGAGAGTACGCACCACGCGACCACGGTTGTTTACTTCAACGGTTTGATAACCGACCTGACCGTGGAGGAGGTTTTCGTAGTAACGTTCGATACCAAGCTTGCCGATATTTCGGGTGGCGGCGTAGTTTGCATAAATTTCTTGCTGACGCAGGCGCGCAACATCTTGCTGGTTAATTCGGCCAACATAGCCAAGCGCATGGGTAAAGAGCTCACGGTGTGGATAAAAACGCTGCAAGCGGCCTTCGACATTAATACCTGGATATCGATGCTGAATGGAAGCGAATCGAGCGACTTGGTCTTCCGTCAGTTGTTCGGCGAAGGTTACCTGCGGGAAGCGGCGTGCTTGGCGCAAACGTTGATAAAAGTCATCGACCACGTTGGCATCGAGTTCTAGAATCGTTTGCAGTTCTTCAAGTGTCGCCCGCAAGTCGTGAACTTCTGTGGGTAATACTTCAAGGCTGTAAACTGGAATATTGTCAGCAAGTAGGACACCGTTGCGATCGTAAATAAGCCCACGATTTGGCGCTACCGGTAAGACCATAATGCGGTTGCTGTTGGAACGCGTTTGAAATTCTTGAAAGTTTTTAACTTGGAGGGTGTAGAGATTGTTCAACAACACCAAGAAGACGACGAAAACGATACCCAATGTCACTACGGCGCGGCGGCTAAATAAAGCGGCCTCGGCTTGATGATTTCTAATAGCGACGCGTTTTTTTGGCATTATTATTCGCGATGATAAGGGTGGTTATTTAATAAGCTCCATGCGCGGAACAAAGCTTCCGCAAGAATGACACGCACCATCGGATGTGGCAAGGTCAGTGGCGATAACGACCAGCGTTCGTCACTGCGCGCTTGCACCTCTGGTGCGAGGCCTTCTGGGCCGCCGACCATAAAGGCAACATTGCGGCCGTCGAGTTGCCATTGCTGAAGTCGCTGCGACAACTTATGGGTGTCCCATGGTTTGCCGTTCACTTCGAGTGTGACAACGTGGGTTGGGCCTTTCAAGGCCGCGAGCATCTTTTCACCTTCTTGCTGCGTAAGTTTGGCAATATCGGCTTTTTTTGCTCGCTTACCCGCGGTAATTTCGATCAGTTCCAGTGGTAATTCAGGGGGCATGCGTTTGGCATACTCGTGGTAGCCAGTGCTGACCCAGTCGGGCATTTTGTTGCCAACGGCAATTAGCTGCAAACGCATGCGAGTGAATTAACCCCAAAGTTTCTCTAGTTGGTAGAAGTCGCGTGTTGCATCCTGCATGACATGCACCACCACGGTACCAAAATCAACTAACACCCATTCGCCGTCGTTTTCACCCTCGACACCAAGTGGAGCTTCGCCGGCGTGTTTTGCTTCAGTAGCAACATGGCTAGCAATACTGCGAACGTGTGTTTTTGAATTTCCCGAGCAAATAACTAAAAAATCAGTTACATCAGTTTTTTTCCGAACATCTAATACTTGAATGTCACGGGCTTTTAAATCGTCTGCTTTATCGACAACGAAATCGCGCAATTGTTCAGTTTGCAAGGTTCACTTACTCCTCATGAATTTTTAACCGCGCAAGTGTACCACGAGTTCGGTCCGCGGTGCAGCATGAAGGCGGGTAAAGCCATCTTTAATTGTTTAAGGCCGCATCGTTATTATTGCTCATGGCGTAGAGGTTATGGGTGCGGATATAGTCCCAGACTGGCTCTGGTAACATGGCAGGGCATTCGGTTAGATTAACCAGTTGTTCACGCAGTTCCGTTGCGGAACTATCGACCGGTTCGCACTCGGCTAGATATATTTTACCGACGCCACCTCTGAATTCGTCGGCACTGACTTGACGTTGCTGCAATAGCTCAGTCAGTTCTGGGCGACATTGTTCGAGCTGATAGCCAGGGCGCGGCATCACCACGAAATTTGCGTAATCAAATAATCGCTCCCAATGCAGCCATTCAGGCAAGTTGAGTAGACTGTCCATGCCGATAACAAAGTATAGGCAGGCATCGGGACATTCTTGATGAAAATGTTTCAGAGTTGGTAGCGTGCGCGAGGGTAGACCTTGGCGTAGCTCCCAATCATCGACATGGAAACGACTATCGAGTGTTGCAGCAGCATCGAGCATCCCTAAACGGTGGGTATCGAGCACTTGCGGTTGCGCGCGATGAGGTGGCGCGCAGGTCGGCAACAAATGAATACGTTGCCAATCGAATTGGTCGGCTAGGGCAAGAACAGGTTTGAGGTGTCCCCAGTGAACGGGGTCAAAGGTTCCACCCAAAATGGCTATATGGCGAGTTGCTGTAGAATTCGTCTTTGGCATAGGTATTAAGTGCAAGCGCACGATTTCCTTGCTGAAAAAATAGAAGTCCTGCATGCAGGGCTAAGATGATTGGATCTTCGCCACTATCGCGTTTAATTGCAAGTTCGAGCCGCTCTAAAAGTTCAATTCGAGCATGGTTTCGCGTCGGACTATCGGCAGCTAATAGGGCTAAAAACGCAGACTGATTCTTGTCCCAAATTTGCTCAGACTCCATTGCTGCTTTTAACGGCTTATTCTGCCGTTGGGCGTGGCGAACCTTCTTTAAACTATTATGTACCCGTAGGAGCAGCCAATGCACGAGAACAATATCGGTACCGGTCTCGAGTAGTCGCTGTAGGCAATGCACGAATGCGCCGTAGTCCTGATTCAAGATGGCGTCTTGCAAAGCAAAAAGGTCGTAGCGACTATTGTCTTCAACCATACTCTGAACCTGGTCGGCCTGCAATTCGCTCGCTGGCGTATTGGCGCTGTCGAGAGAGAGTAATTGCAATTTTTCGAGGCTTTGCTGGAGAGCCAGTAAATTCCCTTCATACAGACTTGCAAGAAGCTGGACTGCATCGTTACTTAGCTGCAATTGCAATTGTTGCGCTCGAGTGCGGATGTAATTCGGTAATTGCGCAAGGCTCGGCGTGTAAACCGGAACAAAGACCCCGTTCTGGCTCAAAGTCTTGAACCATTTACTGTCTTTGTGAGCTTTTTTCAGTTGTGGCCCAAACAATAATAAGAGCTGATCTGGAGCCTGTTGCGCGGCAAAATCAATTAAGGCTTTGCCACCCTCGCGACCAAGTTTTAATTCAGGTAATTCGAGTTCAATCAGCTGTTGGCTACTGAATAAAGATAGCGTCTGACTGCTTTCAAACAGTGTGTGCCAGTCAAAGTCTTTGTCCTGAACGAGCCGTTTGCGTTCGTCAAACCCTTGTGTTTTGGCGGCCTGGCGAATGCGATCGCAGGCTTCGGCCACGAGAAAGGGGTCGTCTCCAAACACCAAATAGACAGGCACAAGCTTGTCTTGTAACTGTTGCGGCAGGCGTTCGGGATAAACTTGCATAGTTATTCCCGAACTGTACGATTCAAGAGCATAAGAAGGCGGCGCGCTGCTTCTGAGCGCATTTCCTGAACGAGTAACTCAAGTTCCCGAGTTTTTGCTAAGGCAAAATTAGGGTCGTCTTGGTAGTCACGTAGAATCTGGATGTTATGCTCATGGGCATCGCCATTGGCAAGGATGATAGTGACAGGCATGACGTAAATGAGCTCATATTCTGCGACTTGTCCGGACGCTAACATCGAGAGAATGCGCCGCTCGAGACGATCATCACCAAGAATGACGGCAGGAAAATAATCAGAGCCTTCTTTAAGCTCGACGGCGCGGCGCTCGAGGGCACCCGCAACGGCACGGTAGGCTTCGCTGCGGTTGTCGCCTTCGAGTCGTAAATGCTGAATTTCTGTGGCGATATGGTAGTCGTCACGCAGTTGGAAGCCACAGCTACTGACAGCCGCGGCAAGAACAAGCGCAAGTAGCACTTGTCCAGCCTTATAAAGGTGCTGATTTACTTTACGAGACGGATTAATTCGCAACGATATTCACCAATTTGCCGGGAACGTAAATGACTTTACGCACAGTCACATCTTCTAGGAACTTCTGAATCTGTGGTTGCGCAAGCGCTTCACGCTCGATGTCCTCTTTGCTAATGTCAGCCGGTACGGTAATTTTCGCTCGTACTTTACCGTTAACCTGCAACACAACAAGTTTCTCGTCTTCGATTAATGCAGCTTCGTCAAGGACAGGCCATTCGGCGAAGTTAATATCATTCGCGTGACCCAGCGCTTGCCACATCCGTTCACAGATGTGCGGTGTAATCGGTGACAGCATCAGCACAATAGCGTCAAGCGCTTCTTGCATCAAGGCTTTGTCATTCGCGGTCGCTAATGGTGCTTTCTGCAGGTGATTGCTCAGCTCCATGATAGCCGCGATGGCTGTATTGAAGTTTTGACGGCGACCCATATCGTCGGTTACTTTGGCAATTGCACGATGGATTTCGCGGCGCAGTGCTTTCTGCTCGCCAGTTAAAGTTGCCAGATCAAGTTGCTGTTGGCCAGCAAACTCTTGGAAATCGTAAACCAATTTCCAGACCCGGCGGAGGAAGCGGTGGGCACCTTCAACGCCGGAATCAGACCATTCGAGAGTGAGTTCTGGTGGCGCGGCGAACATCATAAACAAACGCACGGTATCGGCACCGTACTTGTCGACCATGATTTGCGGGTCGATGCCGTTATTCTTCGACTTCGACATTTTATTTACACCGCCGTGAATCACGGGGAGACCGTCTTTGACGTAAATCGCTTCGACCACTTCGCCTTTTTCATTCCGCTTGACTTCCACGTCAACTGGCGAGAACCAAGTCTTGCCGCCGTGTTGGTCTTCGCGATAGAAACTGTCTGCCAAAACCATGCCTTGACAGAGTAAGCGCTTGAACGGTTCGTCAGACTGCACAAGACCAGTGTCACGCATGAGTTTGTGGAAGAAACGCGCATACAGTAGGTGCAAAATAGCATGCTCGATGCCGCCAATATACTGGTCGACCGGTAGCCAGTAATTTGCTTTCTCTGGGTCTAGCATCGTGTCAGCATTCGGCGAACAATAGCGAGCATAATACCAGCTCGACTCCATGAAGGTGTCGAATGTATCGGTTTCATGCTCTGCAGGTTGGCCGTTGTATGTCGTCTTACGCCATTCAGAATCCGCTTTAATGGGTGATGTCACGCCGTTCATTACAACGTCTTCTGGCAAAACCACGGGTAGCTCTTGCTCTGGAACTGGCACTGATTCGCCATTCTCTAAGTTCAACATTGGGATTGGTGCACCCCAATAACGCTGGCGAGACACGCCCCAATCACGCAAACGATAGTTGACCTGGCGCTCACCAATGCCCATCGCAGCGAGCTTATCGGCGATGGCATTAAAGCCGTCTGCTGAGGTTAGGCCATCGAATTCACCGGAATTGATCAAGATTCCCTTGTCGGTAAAAGACTCAACTGCGAAGTCATGCTCACCTTCTAACGGTTGGATGACCGGTTTGATAGCCAAGCCGTAGGCTTTGGCAAATTCATAATCGCGCTGATCATGGGCAGGAACGGCCATCACTGCACCGGTGCCGTAATCCATGAGCACGAAGTTAGCGACCCAAATTGGCACTTGCTCGCCCGTTAACGGGTGGGTGGCTGTGTAACCGGTGGCAACGCCGCGCTTTTCCATGGTCGCAAGGTCGGCTTCAGCGACTTTTTGTTGTTTGCAACTTTCGACAAAAGCAGCAACTTCAGCATGTTCTGCTGCGGCAAGCTGTGCCAATGGATGCTGTGCGGCAACTGCCATATAGGTGACGCCGAAGAAGGTGTCTGGGCGCGTGGTGTAGACACTCACTTGCATGTCGATTTGGTCAACGTTAAAGGTAATTTGAACACCTTCTGAGCGACCAATCCAATTGCGTTGCATTGCTTTGACTTGATCGGGCCAGCCTTCAAGCTGGTCAAGATCTTGCAGTAACTCTTCAGCGTAGGCGGTAATTTTGACGAACCACTGAGGAATTTCTTTCTGCTCAACGATTGCACCCGAACGCCAGCCGCGACCATCAATCACTTGCTCATTGGCAAGCACGGTTTGGTCGACTGGATCCCAATTTACGGTTGCGTTCTTCTTGTATACTAAACCTTTTTCGTAGAGCTTCGTGAAGAACCACTGTTCCCAACGGTAGTACTCAGGGGTACAGGTTGCGAACTCGCGATCCCAGTCATAACCAAAGCCAAGGGCTTTTAGCTGGCCGCGCATGTCGCTGATGTTTTGGTAGGTCCATTTCGCCGGAGCGGTATTATTTTGAATCGCCGCATTTTCCGCCGGTAAGCCGAACGCGTCCCATCCAATTGGATGGAGTACGTTTTTACCGTGTAAGCGCTGATAGCGTGAGACAACGTCACTCAGTGTGTAGTTGCGAACATGACCCATGTGGAGTTTGCCGCTCGGATACGGAAACATCGAGAGGCAATAAAACTTCTCTTTGCTTTCGTCTTCATGAGCTGCAAATACTTGCTCAGCTTCCCAGCGCTGCTGGACTTCGCTTTCCAAGGCGCTCGGTTGGTATTGTTCTTCAATTCTCCGGGTCATGTATACTACCTGTATGCTCTGTATTTTTGTCTTTTAAAATTGGCTGGCTTAATTTTAATGGCTTACTTTAAATGGGCTAGCTCTTCGATTCGATTGAAACGATTTAGCTATTAAAAATGATGCCCAACCATAAAACCAATGCAACGACGATACCGCCAATGCCAAAAAAGAAATTCTCGATGCGGTATTTTACTTTGGCGTGCTCTTCGGTACTTTCTGGCGCAGGTAAAAAGCCGACGATTAAATATGCAATCCCTAAACCTGCAGCAGCTACGAGACCAGTAAATAAAACTGCATCAAACAAATGACTCATCATGCTCATATCCTCAACTTGACTAGCTCTTAAGTGTATAATCTTTACTATGAATTGACTACGCTGAATTTCGCTTTTTCCAGCGCCAACTCACGCTGGCAAGAAACAACGCAATTAGCCAGACAGGTGTGTCGCCAAAACGGGCAAAATAGGTCATGCCGGTCACGTGCAGAACGTTCGTCGTTGCGACCGCCTCAGTAAACTGCGGTATCTTAGTTAACGTCGCTCCGGTGTGATCAATCACGCCAGTAATCCCATTGTTTGTTGCTCGCAACATGGGTCGTCCCAATTCGCGCGCCCGCATGGCAGCAATTTGCCAGTGTTGATGGGGTCCGTGGGAATCCCCAAACCACGTATCATTGCTAATGGTTAGTAAAAAATGGGTGTCGGCATTCACATTGGCACGAATTTGTCGTGCAAAAGCCACCTCGTAGCAAATGTTGGCGGCGATATTAATCCCGTTGGCATTCAAGTTCGATTGCAAGTAACTGCCGCGACTAAACGATGACATCGGTAAATTGAATAACGGCGCTAACGGACGTAAGAGGCTTTCAAACGGCACAAACTCGCCAATTGGCAAGAGCTGGTGCTTCTGATAGCGATTCTCGTGACCGTAATACCAACCACCACTCGGTTGTTCACCCATGACAATCATACTGTTGTAAAACTCACCCGTGTAGCGATCTAAATCAATAATCCCGCTAATCAGTGTGGTCTTTTCCGCTAATAGTAACTGATTTAGGTTTGCCAACGGCCTTTGTGCGAGCGGCTCAATGAAAGTAATTGCTGACTCCGGCCAGATAATCAAGTCATGTTCGAGATAAGGCTGAGTCAGCTCGACGTAGGTGTCATAATTAGGCCATTGTTGTTCGGCGTCCCATTTGAGGTCTTGGACAACATTTCCTTGTACGAGCGCCACAGAGGTTTGTTCGCCGGTGTACTCAAGGGTGTTGAGGCGTGGCGCGTTCCAAGCGAACAGAACGACAACCAATGGCAAAAATAGCCATTCATAGCGACGATGTAGGATAAAGTAGGTTAGTCCGAGTGCGATCAACCACAAAGCTAAGGTGATGCCGAGCTCGCCAAGGTGTGGGGCGAGATTGCCTAACGCCGAGAAAGTTTGCGTATAGCCGAGACCTAACCAAGGAAAACCCGTCAGCAGCCAGCCACGCAAGAATTCGCTGACTAACCAAATGAATGGCAAGACAAACAAGCTCAAGCCACTGGTGTAACGTCGGAGTTTAAACCAGGTCCAAGCTGCTAACGTCGGATAGACAGCGAGATAGGCACACAGCAGGGCCATAATTAACACTGAAACCAGCATGGGCGTGCCGCCGAACTGGTCAATACTGACATAAACCCAACTGATGCCAGCTGCAAACCAACCGAAGCCAAAACTAAAGCCCGTTAACGCAGCTTGCTTTGCAGTCTGGCTGCGGACTAACAAGAGCAGCCACAAGCAGAGTAAAATAGGGGTCAGCCAAGCTTGTGAAAAGGGCGCATAACTGAAGGTTAGTAAAGCGCCTGCAAGGAGCGCTAACCCATATCGCCAACGGGGCTGAATTAGTTTCTTTTGCACAGATTGTAACAACACCAAAGACACCTTTGTCATTGTTTGCGAAAACGATTACCGGCTTTATTTGTCGTCGGCTGGCAAGGTCACTTGCAGTTGCTGAATTCGACGACGATCGGCAGCGGTTACTTTAAAGTTTAATTCGCCAATAAAGACGGACTCACCTATTTCTGGTAAATGACCAAAACTATGTGCGACCAGACCGCCGATGGTGTCGTATTCATCATCGGCAAAATCAGTTCGGAAATAGTGGTTGAAGTCTTCAATTGTGGTGAGCGCTTTAACGTTAAAGCGATGCGCACTAATACGGCGAATATCACCACGGCTTTCGTCTTCATCAGTTTCGTCTTCGATATCACCGACGATCTCTTCAAGAATATCTTCAATGGTGACAAGACCTGAAACGCCGCCATATTCGTCAACAACGATGGCCATGTGATAGCGCTTAGAACGAAACTCTTTCAGCAAAGCGTCCACGCGCTTACTTTCCGGCACAATCACTGCAGGGCGCATGACTTGCTCGAGAGAAAAAGGCTCGTCGACGAGGTGAAAACCATATGCGAGTAGGTCTTTCGCAAGCAAAATGCCTTCGATGTGATCTTTGTTCTCGCTGACGACAGGGTAACGCGAATGTTGGGTTTGAATGACAATCGGCAAAAACTCTTCAACCGATTGATTTTTGTCGATCGTGACCATTTGTGAACGAGGGATCATGATGTCGCGAACTTTCAGTTCGGCAACATCGAGTACGCCTTCGATCATTTCTTTGGTATCGATGTCGATTAAGTCACGATGCTCGGCATCTTGAATTAAATCAACGAGTTCCTCACGAGTGTTCGGTTCACCATTAAATGCTTGGAATAGTTTTTGAGCCCAAGTACGTTTTGATGAACCGCTACTTGGGTGGGGTTTGTCATCGTTCATCGATGGTCGTTCGCTCCGTGGCAAAAAAATCGAAATTGCAGATTAGCATAGGCTCACTTAGTCGCGCACTATTTCTGTGTCTTGATACGGGTCAGGAATACCTAAACCAGCAAGAATCACACGCTCAAGTGCTTCCATCGCTTCTGCTTGTTGTTCTTCTATGTGGTCATAACCTAGCAAATGCAAGGTACCATGCACAACTAAATGCGCAAAGTGATGCCAATAAACTTTGCCCTGCGCAGCGGCTTCGGCTGCCACAGTCGGTTCAGCGATAATAATATCGCCAAGCAGAGGAATATCGAATTCAGCTCCTTCGGGGAGATCCGCAACAAATGGAAACGACAAGACGTTGGTGGGCTTGTCTTTACCGCGGTAGTCGCGATTCAGTTCTTGAACCTCGGCGTCGTCGGTCACGCGTATGGTTAGTTCGGCATCGCTTTGATCGACAGCCGCTAGAGCGGCTTCTGCCCAAGCAGTCAGTTGCTCGGTGCTTGGCAGACGTTGACGCATTTCTACACTTAAGCTTTCAGGCCAGTCGTCATGCCATTGGATATCAATATAATTAGCCATTATTTTTGTGCGCTCCGCTACTGATTGACTGCGCTTGAGCGACGTTTTGTGCGGCTTTACGTTCCTTTGCGGCAGCATTAGCTTTGGCTTGGCTCTCACTGTCAAATTTCTCATAAGCGACGACCACGCGTTGGACGACCGGATGGCGAACAACATCTTTGGCGTTGAAAAAGGTAAAGCTAATACCTTCGACATCGTTCAGCACTTCAATGGCTTGTCGTAAACCTGATTTTTGGCCTCGAGGTAAGTCAATTTGTGTAATATCACCGGTAATTACGGCCTTTGAATTAAAGCCGATCCGGGTCAGGAACATTTTCATTTGTTCCGTCGTGGTATTTTGGCTTTCATCCAGAATAATAAACGCATCGTTCAATGTGCGCCCACGCATGTAGGCGAGCGGCGCAATTTCAATAACACTGCGTTCGATAAGTTTTTCGACTTTTTCAAAGCCCAGCATTTCGAAGAGCGCATCGTAAAGAGGGCGCAAATACGGGTCGACTTTTTGAGCGAGGTCACCGGGTAAGAAGCCAAGCTTTTCTCCGGCTTCTACCGCCGGGCGCGTTAATAAAATCCGGCGTACTTCTTGGCGTTCGAGCGCATCAACGGCAGCAGCGACTGCTAAGTAGGTTTTACCGGTACCAGCTGGGCCAATGCCAAAGTTAATGTCATTGGTCACGATCGCCCGCACATATTCTTGCTGGTTTTTGTTGCGAGGTTTAATTAAGCCACGCTTGGTTTTGATCAAAGTAACCGGATCATCGTCCGGCGATTCGTCCTGTTCCAGTGCATTACTTTCTTGAATGGCAAGATGCACTTGATTCGGCTCGATGTCACGCTGCTTACCGCGAACTGGCGCAGTTTCGACATATAGGTTCGTTAATATGTCGCGGGTTGCTTGAATACCCGCAGCCTGTCCAATAATCCGAAAGTGATTGTCTTTGTAAATCACTTCGACGCCTAAACGGCGCTCGATGTGGCGGATGTTGTCGTCGAATGGACCGCAAAGACTTGCCAGCCGTTGTGAGTCGGCAGGCTCTAAGTAAAGATCAAAACTGTCGATAGACGTGCTCAACTAGATTCCTCGTTTATGACGCTGGATTGAATGTCGTGACGCCCAATGCGTCGGTATTCTCGCTATTCTTCGCTAAAATGGCGTGCGGTGCAGTATCAACGCGCAGGCCCATTTCGTGTTCTTCGCGAATAATATCACCGCGCAGTGAGTTCGGTAATGCTTCAGTGATGACGACATCGACAAACTTGCCGATCATGTCGGGGCGACCAACAAAGTTTACAACTCGGTTGTTCTCGGTGCGACCACTGAGCTCCATTGGGTTCTTTTTCGACGGGCCTATGACCAAAATACGCTGTTCGGTATTGAGCATTTGTCGTGCATGACGCTGAGCTTGTTGATTGATGCGAGCTTGCAACAATTGCAGCCGTTGCTTTTTGGTGTCTTCACTGACGTCGTCTGGCAAGTCGGCGGCTGGCGTGCCCGGACGCGCACTATAAATAAAGCTAAAGCTCAGGTCGAAGTCGATAGCTTGAATCAGGTCCATTGTCGCTTCGAAGTCTGCATCCGTTTCACCTGGAAAACCGATAATAAAATCTGAGCTCATCGCCAAGTTCGGACGCACTTTCTTCAACTTGCGAATTTGTGACTTATATTCGATGGCCGTATGACCACGCTTCATCAGTGCTAGCACACGGTCAGAACCACTTTGCACCGGTAAATGTAAATGGTTCACCAGCTCCGGAATTGTCTCGTAGGCGGCAATAATATCGTCAGTAAACTCAACTGGGTGCGATGTGGTGTAGCGAATGCGGTCAATACCATCGATGGCGGCGACTAAGTGCAGTAATTCTGCGAAAGTACAGATACTGCCATCGAAATGCTCACCACGGAACGCATTCACGTTTTGACCGAGTAGGTTTACTTCCCGCACACCTTGGCTAGCAAGTTGCGCAATTTCATACAAGACGTCGTCAACTGGACGACTGACTTCTTCACCGCGGGTGTATGGCACCACACAGAAAGTACAGTACTTGCTGCAGCCTTCCATAATGGAAACAAACGCAGTTGGACCCTCAGCTTTTGGATCGGGTAAGCGGTCAAATTTTTCAATTTCAGGGAAAGAGACGTCAATAACGGATTCTTTGCCTTCACCGAGTTCTTTAATCATTGCCGGTAAACGATGCAACGTTTGCGGGCCGAAAACTAAGTCGACATAAGGCGCACGTTGACGAATAGCCGCACCTTCTTGAGAGGCAACGCAGCCGCCAACGCCGATAATTAAATCGGGTTTGTCTTGTTTCAAAAGCTTCCAGCGACCTAACTGATGGAATACTTTTTCTTGGGCCTTTTCCCGAATAGAACAAGTATTCAAAAGAATTAAATCGGCTTCTTCAGCTTCTGCAGCTGGCTCATAACCCATATGGGCGTGGAGTAAGTCTGCCATTTTTGCCGAGTCATACTCGTTCATTTGGCAGCCCCAGGTTTTGATATAGACCTTTTTGCTCATAACCTTCGTCTTCATTTACCGCGTGTGCTAAGGGGAGCATATTCTACATGGTTCACAGCAAAGTGGCTACCATCTGCGCAGCGCTATGGGTTGGTTGTACCCGTGGGTGGTATTTTAATTGCAGGACTGCGCCCAGAACGAATCGCAATATAGCCAGCACCGATGATAATGAGCGAGCCAATGAGCATGTGAATAGTAAAGGCTTCGCCCCATACGAGGTAACCGATAAGCGCAGCAAACAAGACTGAACTATAAGTAAACACACCGATTTGCGAGGGCGAAGCAAGGGCAAATGCCCGCGTCATTGCCAACTGACCAGCAACTGCGAAAACCCCCATGATCATGACGCCAAGCCATAATTGGGTGGTTAGGTTTTGCCAATTGACCAAAACGGGTATTGCGGTCAGCAGTGTCGCGAAAAAAGAAAAGTAAAAAACGATTTTACTTGGTGACTCATGAACCGAGAGTCGCCGCACCACGGTTTTTGCCCACGCAGCGAGTCCAGCAGCAATCAGTGCGACAAACATAATAATCGGGAAGGGGCCACTGAATGGATTGAGAAAGACGATAACGCCTAAGAAGCCAAACGCTATCGCGAACCAAAGTTTTGCCGAGACCCGCTCTTTAAACCAAAACCAACTGATGACCGGAATAATAAACGGTGCCATTAAAAGGACGAGAGTTGCTTTGGCTAATTCAACTTGGGTGATCACGTAAAAGAAGAGGTACATGCCACCGATACCGGTTACGCATCGCAACAGGTGTAATTTTAACTGTGTCGTTTTGAATGCTGTAGCGCGCCGCTTATAAAGCCATGGTAACAAGACTAAAAGAGCAAAAAAGTTACGAAAAAAAACCAGATGTGTCGACGGAATATCGCTGCCGAGATGTTTAACCATGGCACTCGTGCCAGCAAAACAAAGCTCAGCAAGTAATAGCAGCAATGATGCAAGAATGACCGGATTCAGCGTGGACTCCAGATGACAGCGATTCACAATGGCCTAATTATGGCATAATGCAAACAGACAAAACATAAGGTGGTGAGTTTCAGCATGAAAAATAACCCAACACAACAAGCAGCATGGGTCGTGGTCGGTGGCGGTATGGTCGGCGCGGCAATGGCTCTGAGTCTCGCCGAGAGTGGTCGTCGAGTCGTTGTGCTTGAGCCGCAATTAGAACAGATGCTATCGATTAAAACAGACGCAGACTATACAGCCCAACCTTATGATCTACGTATATCCGCGGTAACTGCTGACAATATCGCATTACTCGAAGAGCTTGGGGTGTGGTCGCAGGTTGTCGCTTTGCGTGCGCAGCCATTTAACCAATTGGCGGTGCGTGAAAATGGCGGCGACTGGCTCGAATTTGGTGGCCTTGTTGCGGCTCAGAATGAAGCGAAGCCAAAGCAGCCTTTAGGCTTTATGGTCGAAAACAATTTGTTGCAGGCCTGTTTATTGCAGCGTCTGCAGTCTACGCCGGGTGTTGAGTTGCTAGCTGCAAGTTTTGCCGGACTTAATAATCAGTCTGAGGACCCCGCCGTCATGATTAAAATGTCAGACGACACGCTTGCTACCGTACCCTATGCTCGTTTGATTGTTGCTGATGGTGCTCAATCTCATGCACGGCGCGCATTGGGAATGGGGACGGTCGGAGCTTCCTATCACGAACGTTGTTTATTGAGTGTGGTGCAATTAAACGAACCAGCCGGCGAACGCACCTGGCAAACCTTTGCCGACCGAGAAGTGCATGCGCTATTACCGCTCAGCGCGAACCAAGCTTGTTTAATTGTATATGCTGATAGCCCTGTTATTCAGGCTTGGCAGCGTGCAAAAAATGGTGTCGCGGAGGTATTACAGGCGAGGTTTGCTGCGGAACTTGGTGAATTTGAACTGTTGAATTATGCAAGCTTCCCGCTGCAGCACCAGCAAGCTATTCGCACGTTTGACCGTCAACAACGAGCGCTACTTATAGGCGATGCAGCGCATGCAATTCATCCACTGGCCGGGCAAGGGGTTAATTTAGGTTTACGCGACGTTGCTGCTTTAAATGAATTGTTGCAGCAAGTGACCGATGAAGACACGGCGTTCGATAGCAAGATAGAACGTGTGTTGCGTCGCCGTCAGGTTACGAATATCGCCATGGGGCAAGGCTTAGACGCTGTGGCACGGGTTTTTCGTAGTCGCAATCCGCTGCTGCAGTGGACCCGTCGGCTTGGCTTCGTTGGTTTACAAACATTACCGGGCGTGCGTGAATTACTTGGGAAAATGGCGGGGCAGCGCTAGCGTTGCTCGTCATCACACAGTGGGTTGTGCTGTGGTTTGTACTATGAGCGACCAATCGTATTCGTCGCTAAAAAAGCTAACTTGGGAACAGAAAACTAGGGGCTTTACGAACAACAAGGGAATGTAACTGAGAACTGAAGTACCGAAGCGTGAGTTGGTGCGGAGGGTGGGACTCGAACCCACACATCCTTTCGGACACTAGCACCTGAAGCTAGCGCGTCTACCAATTCCGCCACCACCGCAACTCGATGCTTCGGACTAAATGGCTGGGGTACCAGGATTCGAACCTGGGAATGGCGGGATCAAAACCCGCTGCCTTACCGCTTGGCTATACCCCAGCAGAAGATCTTACTTGCTGAAGTGCCATAGTGTCATGGAACGCGCTCGGACAGAAAGTGGCTGGGGTACCAGGATTCGAACCTGGGAATGGCGGGATCAAAACCCGCTGCCTTACCGCTTGGCTATACCCCAACTGACGTTCTTTATCATTTCGTTTTTGGTGCGGAAGGAGAGACTCGAACTCTCACGCCGTGAGGCACTGGAACCTAAATCCAGCGTGTCTACCAATTCCACCACTCCCGCCCATAAAAACGAAGTGAATCAGTTGGTGGCTACGGCGGGATTCGAACCTGCGACCCCATCATTATGAGTGATGTGCTCTAACCAACTGAGCTACGTAGCCGTTTTACTGATGTACTTTCTGTGCGTCTCAGCGGCGCGTATTATGCGAATCCACCGCCGTGCAGTCAACACCTTTTCGGAAAAAAAAATGTATTTCACTGTCAACTGCTCAAAAAAACACTGAAATGGCTAAAAGAGCAGCAAAATATTCAATTTACTGCTCAATTTTGTTGAGCAAGTTTGCGCAGCGCTCGATCCATTCGAACTCAGCGCAAAATAATTACCACGGTAAAACTTCTCCGTTACTGTGCCAGAAAGTTCCACTATTTGCCATGCTCAGTTCGTCGATTCGTTGGCGTAGGCGTTGGGCCGACTCCGCAGCAGAAATGTCACCGGTGTTGTTGACCATATCGGTTTGCACGTAACCTGGATGTAGCAGTGCGACGGCAATACCGTGATCTTTTAAATCTCGAGCAAGTGAAACACCTGCGGCATTTAACGCTGCTTTCGACATTCGATAGCCATAGTAACCACCACTGCCGTTATCGGTTAAAGACCCCATGCGGCTGGTGATCATCGCGACCTTCGCATGCTTGTTTAAGTGCGGGAGTAACCCGAGAGTGATCATTAAAGGCGCTAAGGCATTCACCTTGAACTGTTGTTGAATATCTTCCGCTGGCGCATCGTCTAAGGTTTCACGGGTTAAGATGCCTGCATTGTTAATCAACAAGTCAATTTTTTCATCGCCCAACGCTTGGCTAATTTGTTGTGGCGCGTCTGGAGCGGCAACATCGATATTGCTGATAATCTCGACTTTGCTGCGCTCGAGCTCGGCACTTGGCTTGCGACAAGTTGCGAAAACTTTGGCTCCAGACTCAGCGTATTGTTTTGCAAGTTGTAAACCAATCCCACGGTTAGCACCCGTGATTAAAACGTTCAACTGACTCATTTGGATAATCCTCCTTCGGTTAGTTTTAACGGGTCGAGCAAGCGTTTTAGTTCTGACTCACTTAAATCCGTCATGGCGACCGCGACTTCGAGAATAGGTCGATTTTCTTGATAAGCTGTTTTGGCGATGGCCGCCGCTTGATTGTAACCAATCACTGGATTGAGTGCGGTGACTAGAATTGGGTTACGTTCCAAGGCGGCATTCAGTTGTTCGTGGTTCACGGTAAAATCAGCAATACATTGCTCAGCAAGTGTGTTTGCGCTCTTCCACATCAGCTCAATGCTCTGCAAAAGATTATAAGCAATAACAGGGAGCATCACGTTGAGTTGGAAATTACCACTTTGGCCAGCGACGTTGATGGTTGTTTGATTACCAAATACTTGCGCACAGGCCATGGCAACGGCTTCCGGAATCACCGGGTTGACTTTTCCAGGCATAATGCTTGAGCCAGGTTGCAGTGGCGCCAAACTAATCTCGCCCAAGCCAGCAAGTGGCCCCGAATTCATCCAGCGTAAGTCATTGGCGATTTTCATCATGACGGTCGCTACAGAACTCATGATACCGGCAGTAGCAACCGCAACATCCTGACCAGCAATGCCAGCAAATTTATTGGCAGCGCTAGTGAAGGGCAGCTCAGTAAAGTTCTCCATCGACTGACAGAATAGGGCAGCGAAATCAGGATGCGCGTTAATACCAGTGCCAATTGCTGTGCCACCTTGTGG
The DNA here is from genome assembly GCF_003987315.1 of Aliidiomarina haloalkalitolerans. Taxonomy (GTDB): domain Bacteria; phylum Pseudomonadota; class Gammaproteobacteria; order Enterobacterales; family Alteromonadaceae; genus Aliidiomarina; species Aliidiomarina haloalkalitolerans. The sequence goes on along the minus strand of NZ_PIPI01000001.1, from coordinate 842,411 downwards.
CAAACTATATAACTGCGGCAATATCGCTTCTAAGCGCTGTTGGGCTTGCTCAAGTTGTGCATCCCAAGCCATCAATTCTTGCTCAAGCGTTAATGGCATCGCATCCATTAAATGGGTGCGACCGGTTTTTACAGTTGTTTGATGCGCTTGCGCTTGCTGTTGAATGGTCTGACGCAAGCGGGCCATTGCCGGTAATAATTTCCGTTGAATTCGACGAGCGGCACTCACTTGAATTGCAGTTGGAATGACATCGTTACTGCTTTGGCCTAAATTGACGTCATCATTTGGGTGCACTTCCACACCAGAATTTCGCTTGGCAAGATTGGCCAACACTTCATTCACGTTCATGTTTGTGCTGGTACCTGAGCCTGTCTGAAACACATCCACCGGAAATTGGTTTTGCCAACGGCCTTCAAAAACTTCAAGAGCGGCTTGCATGATGGCATCGGCTTTCTTTTGACTGAGTAAACCAAGCTCACTGTTTGCTTCTGCGGCACAATATTTAATTAATGCAACAGCGCGAATGAAGGCAAACGGCAGAGTAAGCCCACTGATTTTAAAATTATTGATTGCGCGCTGGGTTTGCGCGCTCCACTGCGCATCAAAAGGCACTTCCACGCTACCCATACTGTCGCTTTCAGTTCGAAATTTCTCAGCCATGTCACCTTCACTCCGTTTAATGATGCGATTCATAAACCATAGTCATAAAAATAGGAAAAAGAATTATTTGCAGTCTATAGGTGTTTGCATTTAGCTTATCACATAATGTTTTCAGAAACGTGTGAGCGTTTTATTGACCTCGGAGTTCAACGAATTGAATAAATTAACGGCTGCTACCTTGGTGCTTGCCCTTTTTTTCGTTGCCAAGCCGATTGCTAACCCAATTGGATTGAACGACCAGATTGAGAACCAAAAGTATAGCTCACAGTTGCAACTACTTGATGCGAACGATGCCCCGTTAGTCGGTGCAGTCTTGTTTGATACTTCGCCGAGTGCCGAGAATACAGCTCAGGTAGAGCACATCATGGACCAAGTACAACGGCAATTCGTTCCAGCTGTATTGATGATCCAAGCCGGTGACACGGTCAAGTTTCCCAACAGTGACTCTATTCGCCATCATGTTTTTTCATTTTCAACGGCACGCTCTTTTGATTTGGAATTGTACGGCAACAGTACCGCACCAACGATTGATTTCCCGAATGCTGGCTACATCGTGGTTGGCTGTAATATTCACGATGACATGATTGGTCATATTATTGTCAGTAGCTCTGGGCAATTTTACGAAAGTGATAAGGCGGGGAATATTGATGTGTCGATGCTCGACGTTTTTGACGGTTGGTATCTCTGGCATCCTTGGATGGCAGCGGCCGGTTTAGCACCGATAGCACTCACTGAGATTGCCTTAACAGAGCCTTTTCGTCTTGCAATTGAAGCTCCTCCCGCACGCGAAGAATCGGAATTAGAGTCGCGTTTTCGCAGGAGATTGCAGCGTGGTCATTAATTTTCGGACCCGTTTGCTCCTTCTTATCGCAAGTTGCATTGCTGCCGCTCTTTTTGTTGTGGTTGTGGCCATTGTGTTTGCGACGAACCAAAGTATTACTGTCCACACGGATCGTGAGTTAGCGGTAAGTGAGCGAGTCCTGACGCAAGTGATCGATTATCGTGATCAGCAACTGCGGCAGGCTGCTTTTGTGTTGGCCGATGATTTTGGATTTCGCCAAGCGTTAGTTAGTGAGGATGAAGAAACTATTATTTCCGCCCTCACAAACCACGCCCAACGCTTAAATGCGGAACTGGTTATGTTGCTCGACCCGCAACAACGCACGGTCTTAGCTAGTCACGAAATGAGCACTGAAGAACGTTCTCGATTAAATCGCTATATGACCCTCGACGGATCGGCGCAACATGCGCAAGGCGGCGTGATGATTCTTGCTGAGGGTGAATTGTTTCAAGTGGTTTGGGTGCCGATAAGAGCGCCGCATTTACTTGGTTGGCTCACGTTAGGTTTCGCTGTTGATCGTGCGCTTGCAGAACAATTACAACAATTGACGAATTCGTATGTGCATTTTGTGATTGGTCGAAATACCGCACAACCTAAGGTAATTTCTTCTGCTCAAGCAGAGATTCAAAATGACCTGCAACAGGCATTAATGGCAAACGAACTGGACTTGTTTTTTCAAGCAGAATCAAAAGCGGGACGCTGGTTGACATTAAGTGGTGGGAGTAGCGATGTGGCCGAATATCCTATCGATATTCTGCTGACCGCAAGTCAAACTGCCGCCGCGGAACCCTTTACCGTCTTGCGAACGCAACTGTTGGCGATTGTCATCTTAACGCTTTTAATCACAGTTGCAGTAACACTCATTGCGAGTCGACGCTTTGTTCAGCCGCTACGAAACCTTGCAAAGGTATCAGACGCTATTGCTCGTGGTAAGTATGAGCAGAAAATCCCTCACCAAGGTCGCGATGAAATTGGCCTCTTAGCGCTTGCACTCGATAGCATGCAAAATGCGATTGCAGATCGCGAACAAAAAATCTGGTTTCAGTCACAACATGACGTCTTAACCGGCTTACCCAACCAGCGGGCGTTTCATGAGGTTGCAGAGCAACGTCTAGTCAGTCAACAAGATTGGACTGTTATTGTCTTAAATCTCGATAATTTCCGCCGCTTGAATGAGATGTTTGGGCGCAGTGTGTGTGACGCTCTTTTGGTAGTTTTTTCTCAGCGTTTACAGCAATTAGCTGACGATCGCTTCAAACTTTTCCGATTACAGGGTGATGAATTCATTCTGACTTATGACGGCTCAACGGCACACGCAGCGATCGAGTTAAAGTCGTTGATCGAGCAGGCGTCGGAACCGGTTATTGTTGCGGAAGTGAGTTACGGCATCACACTGAGCGCCGGAGCTGCGGAGGCACCACGTCAGGCAAGTTCTCGAGATGAATTGGTTCGCTTAGCCCAATTTGCGCGAAACAAGGCAAAGCAAATGAAGAGCAGTTTTGCAGAATATCAAGAGGGCGAAGATAAGCCTTACTTGCGAACATTGGCGATTTCAGCAGCCATCCCGCAAGCGATCGAAGCAAAACGATTTTCTCTTGTGTACCAACCACAGATTGATAGTCAAAGTGGACACACCTTGAGTGTCGAAGTTTTAATTCGTTGGAACGATCCGGTACTTGGTTTTGTCAGTCCAGCTGAATTTATTCCCTTAGCAGAGCAATCAGGAAATATTTTTGCAATCACCCGTTGGGTACTGCATAGCAGCATTCAGCAACTTGCAAGCTGGCAAGTCGTGCAGCCGGGACTTCAACTTTCGGTTAATCTATCGGCTCGCGACTTAATGGAACCGCAACTACTTGATGAAGTTTTTGGTGCGCTCGCCGCAGCCAATGTTCAGGCTGATTTGCTAACCGTCGAAGTCACTGAAAGTGCAGTAATCAGCGAACCGGAGAAAGCCTTAGCGCAACTCAGCAAACTAAGGTCCGCTGGGGTTAAAGTTGCCATTGATGATTACGGAACTGGCTATTCATCGTTAGCGCAATTGCGCGACATGCCGGCAACAGAATTAAAAGTTGACCGCAGCTTTATCATGAATTTGAGCCAACATGAGGGCGACCAAACGATTGTGCAGTCGACGATTCAAATGGCGCATCAGCTCGGCTTAAAAGTTGTTGCAGAAGGGATTGAAGATGAAGCAACCGCAAATTTGCTGCGCCAGTATGATTGTGATGTATTTCAAGGTTATTGGTTTAGCCGTCCTATATCAGCAGCAGAATTAACGGAATGGCTGAAGCAGTCACAGGGTTAAAATGGGATCTCTATGAAGATAAAACAGATAGTAATGACCAGCGCTTTATTGGCTTTCCTCCCATGGGGAGCTGAAGCGGCCGAAGGGCGCTTATTGGCGACGGGCGGAGCGACCACCACGGAGGGAGCTGCCGGTGGCGGATTAGTCCCATGGGCGGTGATTAGTGGTTACACGGAAGATGATGAAATGGGTGGCACGGTCGCGCTGACTCGTGCACAAGTTGATGATTATCGCCTCGATGTAACGGCCGCAAGTTTTTCATATAAAAACCGTTTCGAAATATCGATAGCGGCCCAACAATTTACGCTTGAAAATCTCGGTGCCGAATTGCGCCAACAAGTTTTTGGTATGAAATATCGCGTTGCTGGCGATTTAATTTACACCGCAATGCCCCAAGTCAGCGTTGGAGCGCTCTATAAAAGAAATACCCGTTATGACATTCCTGAACTCGTTGGTTCGCAGCGAGAGAATGACTGGGAGGCTTACATTGCAGCGAGCAAGGTTTGGCTTGCTGGACCATTAGACAGAACTTGGCTTGCGAATGTGACGGTTCGCGCCACTCGAGCGAATCAGTTTGGACTGCTCGGCTTTGGGGGCGATTTGAATGATAGTTATGATGTTCGTGTTGAAGCGGCGACGGGTGTGTTTCTGCATCGTTCGTTGGCAATTGGACTTGAGTACCGACAAAAGCCGAATAATTTGAGTTTTGCTCGTGAGGACGATGCAATGTCAGCTTTCATTGCTTGGTTTCCGTCGAAGCGCGTTGCTCTCGTGGGTGCATTTCTCGATTTAGGTTCAATTGCAGGAGCCGACAATCAAACGGGCTATTACTTGAACTTGCAAGCGTCGTTTTAGGGGGAGGGTATGAATAAATTACAAACAGGTTGTATTCATCTCGTTGGCTTAATCTTCATAGTTGCGATCGGTTTTTCTCCGATAACTAGTACGGTAGCGCATGCAAATGATTCCTTGTATGACGCTTTAGGTGGTACAGACGGCATTGAAAAATTAGTCGAAGAATTATTGTTTAACGTCGCTGAAGACCGCCGCATTCGTCATCATTTTATGGATATTGATGTTGTGCGTTTACACGAAAAACTTAGTGAACAAATTTGTGAGTTGGCCGGTGGTCCGTGTACATACACGGGCGATGATATGGTTAAATCGCATACTGGCATGGGCGTGACACGCAGTGACTTTAATGCACTGGTGGAGGGGCTGCAGTTAGCGATGGACGACTTGAATATTTCGATATCAGCTCAAAACCGGTTGCTTGCGCTGTTGGCGCCGATGCATGACGAGATTGTTGGGCGATAAGCATCTAGCAGGCAATAAAAAAGCTGCCAATTCAACTTGAAGGGCAGCTTTTTTGGACTTACTCTGACGTCGAGTGTTTAAACGTTGAAGCGGAAATGAATAACGTCGCCATCTTTCACAATGTACTCTTTGCCTTCTAAGCGCCACTTACCAGCGTCTTTGGCACCTTGTTCGCCATTGTGGTTAATAAAGTCGTCGTAACCAACGACTTCAGCGCGAATAAAGCCTTTTTCGAAATCAGTATGAATACGGCCAGCCGCTTGTGGTGCGGTCGAATTCTTTTTAATCGTCCACGCCCGCACTTCTTTCACACCCGCAGTAAAATAGGTGTGCAAGTTAAGCAGTTCATAACCAGCACGGATGACTCGATTTAAGCCGGGCTCTTCAAGACCCATACTCGACAAGAACTCTTCCTTGTCTTCGTCGTCAAGCTCTGCAATTTCTGATTCAATTGCAGCACAGACTGGTACAACAATAGCGTTTTCGCTCTCGGCCATCTTGCGTACTGTCTCGAGGTGAGGGTTATTCTCAAAACCATCTTCACTCACGTTACAAATGTACATGGTCGGCTTTAACGTCAATAAGTTAAAAGAACGAATGACTTTACGCTCGTCATCAGTCAGCTCGACAGCTCGCGCCATTTGACCTTCTGATAACGCCGGTAACAACTTCTCAAGCACGTCCATTTCGGCTTTCGCTTGCTTGTCGCCACCTTTGGCTTTTTTGCCAAGACGGTGAATTGCTTTTTCAACCGAGTCGAGGTCTGCCAACGCTAATTCGGTATTGATGGTGTCGACGTCGTCGAGTGGATTCACTTTACCAGCAACATGGACAATATTGTCGTCTTCGAAGCAGCGCACGACGTGGCCAATGGCATCGGTTTCGCGAATGTTGGCAAGAAACTGGTTACCTAAACCTTCACCTTTCGATGCGCCCTTAACCAAGCCCGCGATATCCACGAACTCCATCGTCGTTGGAATGAGCTTCTGTGGTTTGACGATGTCGGCCAATGCGGTTAAGCGTGTATCTGGTACTGACACCACGCCTGTGTTGGGCTCAATGGTACAGAACGGGAAGTTCGCAGCGTCGATGCCGGCTTTGGTCAAAGCATTAAAGAGGGTTGATTTTCCAACGTTGGGTAAACCAACGATTCCGCATTTAAATCCCATGAGTGCAGTCCAACTTATTCAGGTTTGATGGAATGTAAGTATTGCTTGGCGGCGGTCCAGCCGTCGCGCAAGGCAATTTCGACACCGCGTAAAGACGCTCGCACGGCGTCGTCTATGAGCTGTTGCTCTTGGCTCGGCGCTTTGCCAAGCACATAACCCGTCACTTGAGAGGCGTGACCGGGATGACCGATACCGATTCTTAAACGATGGAAATTATTGTTATTTCCAAGTGCTCGGATAATGTCTTTTAAGCCGTTATGGCCACCATGACCTCCACCTTGTTTAAACTTCGCCACTCCGGGCGGCAGGTCGAGCTCATCGTGAACCACGAGAATTTGTTCGGGCGTGACTTTAAAAAAGTTCGCCATTGCGCCTACAGCTTGTCCGCTTTTATTCATGAAGGTCATCGGCAAGAGGAGGCGAGTATCGCTATAGGGAGGGCCTAAGCGAGCGGTTTGACCGAAGTACTTACTGTCAGGGCTCAACGGTGCGTTGAATTGCCGAGCAAGGTCTTCAACAAACCAGAACCCGGCATTGTGCCGGGTTGCTGTATATTCGGGGCCTGGATTTCCCAGGCCCACGATGAGACGAATGTCTGCTGACATCGATACGATTCCGCAGATTATTCTTTGTCTTCGCCTGCTACGTCAGTTTCTGGTGCTTCAGGAGCATCGTCAGAAACTTTTTCGCCTTTCGGCTTGCTCACGGTTACAACCACTGAGTCGTGATCAGCGCCGCGCGTTAGTTCAACGAAAGTAACGCCTTTTGGTGCAGTAACTTGGCTCAAGTGAATGTTGTCACCAACGCCTAAGCCAGATACATCAATTTCGATGAACTCAGGCAGGTCTTTTGGTAAACAAGTGATTTCGATGTCGTTCAACTGGTGAACAACAACGCCGCCAGCTTTTTTCACTGCTTCTTCACCAATGAAGTGTAAAGGTACGTTGGTGTGAAGTTCTTCTTTCGCGCTGACGCGTTGGAAGTCTAAGTGAGTGATTTTTGGCTTGAACGGGTGACGCTGAACGTCTTTCAAGATTGCTTGGTGCTTTTTACCATCAATGTGCAAAGTCAAAATGTGGCTGTAAAAACCTTCGTGGTCTGCAGCGTTAATGATTTTGTCATGGATTAAAGTTAAAGACACAGCTTCTTTATCACCGCCATAAAGAATGGCAGGAACTTTACCTTCGTGACGCAGGCGGCGGCTCGCACCTTTACCCAAGTCAGTACGGATTTCAGCGTTGAATTCGTAAACTGGTTGACTCATTTCGTTTCTCCGAAAATTAATGGACTGTGCTCCGCGACCAGAACACAGTAGAAGCCCCTGAATTCAGGGGTCGCGCATTCTAACACCGAATGCGCTTTTAGAGCAAGGAGACTAAACCAATTCAGCGAGCATTTCTGGCTTGTAAGTAACCAACGGCTGGTTGTCTTGAACACGCTTAACAAAGTCAGGGTTGGCAATAAACAATCGGCCGATCGCAGCAAGGTCAAATGCACCGGACTCGATACCGGCAGCAGCGGTGTCAGGCGTTAAACCACCAACATTCATGAAGGTGCCACGATAGTGTTCACGGATATACTGACTGGAGCGGCCGCCAAGAAAGTCAAACTCGAGGCTGTCGTCAAATATTCCAAGATGTAAGTAGGCAAGCTCGCGCTGATTAAGCTGCTCAATGAAGTAGTCAAAGACCTCGCGGTCACGTGGGTCGGGCTGAATGTGGGCGTAGGCGCCCGGAGTAATCCGCAAGGCTGTGCGTTTGGCGCCAACGGCAGCACTGACGGCGTCGACGACAGCGAGCGCAAAGCGGCTCATATTCTCCGGGGTTTGGCCGTATTCGTCATCTCGTTTGTTGGTGTCGTAATGCAAAAACTGGTCAATCAAATAACCATTGGCACCATGAATTTCAACACCATCAAAGCCTGCCGCCATCGCATTTTTAGCAGCCGTGACATAATCATTCACCAGCACTTGAATGTCGTCAGAAGTGAGCGCTTTCGGAGTTTCATAACTTAAATCACGCATGCGTGGCAGGGTGCCTTCGTGTCGAATTGCACTGGGCGCAACCGGCGGTAGGCCGGAAAAATAAGAATGCGCAACGCGACCGACGTGCCAAAGCTGCATAAAGATCTTGCCGCCATTGGCATGCACTTTGGCAGTGACTTTTTTCCAGCCTTCAATTTGCTCAGTGGTAAAAATTCCGGGTACGTCCGGGTAGCCTTGGGCATCGGCACGAATAATCGTGGCTTCAGAAATAATCAAGCCGGCTTCGGCGCGACGTCCATAGTACTCGGCCATTTGCTCAGTCGGGACAAGCCCTGGATCGGCCATACAACGGGTTAACGGAGCCATGGTGATACGATTAGGCAGCGTTAGTTCGTCGTTGAGGGTGATAGGTTGAAATAAAGCAGTAAGGGCCATACAAACTCCGTAGGCAGAACAAGTAAATAAATGTTGTATAGGTATATGAGGCGTCGAGCGGATCAATTCAAGCGTAAAATTATTCTTTGGTTATTATCTTTTAAAGAAAGTTGCGGTAATCTGCAGCAACTTATAAAAAGCTAACAATAATAACGAATAAGGAAAAATCTCATTATGGGACGTTTGCAACAACGCATTCTTGGTACGTTAACGCTCGGTGGTAGTTTTGTCGGCATGGTGCTTATTGCCGGTGAAATGGTCAAAATTAGCAATACCTTGGCCATGTTGCTGTATGCCGCATTTCTCTTAATTTACGCTTGGGGTGTTTGGTGTGGTATTCGAATCTTCGAGAATCATCCAAGTGGTGCCCGCATGGGCTTCTGGTACTGGCTCATTCAAGTACCGGTATTAAGCTCACCTGTTTTTGGTTACTTTTTCGCGGCAGGTGGCTTCATCACCTTCATTCTGCAACCGTCGAACTGGGGTTATCATTTTAATCTCCACTTTGGCAGTGCCTTCAGTGCGTCTTTCTTCGAGAGTCATCAGCCATTCTATTTTGGTGTGAATGTGTTCGCACTTTTCATTGCTTTGTGGCTAGCAACCAAACGACGCGGCTAAGTCTGGCATGAGTTTAGTTGCGAGTTCATTGCGTACTATGGCATGGACAGCATTGGCCATGCTGGCTTTCGCAGCGAATTCGCTCTTGTGCCGAGCCGCGTTACTGGAAACCGATATAGACGCAGCGAGTTTTACTTCACTGCGTTTAATTTCGGGGGCGTTGATGCTCGCTTGTATTGTCATGAGCCGCCAACGGTTCGCAACCATTCAAATCCTGAGTAAGGGAAATTGGCAGTCAGCTTGCATGCTGTTTGTTTATGCCGCCGGATTTTCGTTTGCGTATGTGAGTATATCCGCCGCAACGGGCGCATTCTATGCGATTCTCTCAGGTGCAATTGCGTCAGGCGCTGGCTACGCACTTTGGTATGCGGTATTACCGATGTTACGCGCAACGAGTGCAGCAACGTTACAGCTCAGTGTGCCGGTGATAACTGCGGTGGCCGGGGTATTTTTACTCAACGAACCGCTGACATTACGAATTGTTTTGAGTTCTTTGGTGATTCTTGGCGGCGTCGCGCTCGTGATTCGCTTGCAGCCAACAGAGCGCTGAATTGAGTAGTTGTTTATCACCGACCTAAAATTAAAAAGCCAACGCATTGCATGCGTTGGCTTTTCTTGCAGACGTTACAGTTGAGTTTAGTACTCGAACATCGCTGAAATTGACTCTTCGTTGCTGACTCGGCGCAAGGCTTCCGAGAGCATACCACTCAGGGTTAGTTGGGTAACTTTGTCGAGCGATTTCATTTGTTCCGACAGCGGAATTGAATCGGTCACAACGACTTGGTCAATCACAGAGTTCTTCAGGTTTTCGTATGCGTTTCCTGAGAACACTGGGTGAGTGGCATAGGCGAATACGCGCTTCGCACCATTCTTCTTCAATGCTTCAGCTGCTTTACACAAGGTACCGCCGGTGTCGATCATGTCGTCGACCATCACACAGTCGCGACCGTTGACGTCACCGATAATGTGCATCACTTGCGATTCGTTCGCTTTCGGGCGGCGTTTATCGATGATGGCTAAATCAGCGTCATTCATTAGTTTAGCCATCGCCCGTGCACGTACGACGCCACCAATATCTGGTGAAACCATCACAGGGGAATCCCAAGACTGCTGCTTCATGTGTTCGAGAATGACCGGACTGCCAAATACGTTATCAACCGGCACATCGAAGAACCCTTGAATCTGTTCAGCGTGCAGGTCAACCGTTAGAACGCGGTCGACCCCAACGCTCGAGAGGAAGTCGGCAACTACTTTCGCTGTAATTGGCACACGAGCAGAGCGCACGCGGCGATCCTGCCGAGCATAACCAAAGTAGGGAATAACAGCTGTAATACGACCCGCCGAAGCGCGGCGCAACGCATCAACCATGACGATTAATTCCATTAAGTTGTCATTGGTAGGCGCGCAAGTGGATTGGATAATAAAGACGTCTGAGCCGCGAACATTTTCATTGATTTGAACACTGATTTCGCCGTCACTGAAACGACCTACATCAGCATCACCAAGTTTGATGTATAGGCGATCAGCGATCTTGCGGGCTAGCTCGGGTGTTGCATTGCCAGCGAAGAGCTTCATGTCAGGCACGGTTAACCTCGACCAGTTTGTAAGTTATGAGCGGATTACGACAGGTATCTTGGCTTCCGAATGTTGTCGCGAGGAGGTGCCGGCCACTCGTTACTCCGACTGAAGCGCTTGCGCTAGAGCCACGTGAGCAGGTGAGTGATTCACTCCTTGGGCGACAAACCCCCGATACTGCTCCGGAAGCTCTCGCAAAGCTTGCTCCGCTTGCTGTTGGGTGGAGAAAACAGCAAACACGCAGGCTCCGGTCCCCGTCAATCTGGACGGAGCGTATTTTAACAACCACTCGAGGGCGCTGGCAACCTGTGGGTTTAGTGAGCAGACCAATTTTTCACAGTCATTGTGTAATTCAAGCCATGCTAAGTCCGAGCAATGCCGCGTAGGCTCTGGTAATTTTGCAGTTGAGCGCGGCAGATCCGAATGTTGAAATATTTCTGCAGTACTGACGTGAACTTGCGGATGAACGACCAAATACCAACTTTCTTTCGGTGTTGCTGGTAAAAATTGCTCACCAACGCCACGGGCAAAGGTTGCTTGGCCATGGACAAAAACGGGCACATCGGCACCGAGAGCTAAGCCAATGGCGGCAAGTTTGCTTGGACTGAGTTGTAGATTCCAAAGTTGATTCAATGCAAGCAGGGTTGTCGCCGCGTCGGATGAACCACCACCGACACCGCCCCCCATGGGTAGACGCTTGGTCAGTTTGATATCCGCACCCAACTTTGAGTTGGCGCAATACGGCTGCAGTGCCTGCGCAGCTCGGTATATTAGATTATCAGCGAGGGCAATGGGTTCTGGCGAATCACTATTTAAGCGGATAACACCGTCGTCATTGAGCGTAAATTCAAGCGTATCTGCGATAGTTAAAAACTGAAACAGGGTCTCAAGTTCGTGATAACCATTGTCGCGTCGACCGGTAATGTGCAAAAAAAGATTGAGTTTCGCTGGTGCTGGGAGAGTGAGTTGTTTCATTCTCTGTCAGAGCCTTCAATCGCAGCCAACTTGGTGATATCAAGGCTAGTGACATCAGCCCGACTCACATCCCGCCAACGACTAATCGTCAAACGCACACGCAATTGATCTTGAGTTGCTTCTATAAAATGAGGCAGTAAAACACTGTTGGTGTTGGTACTGACTAACTGGTAATCGCCCAATAACACCTGCCAGCGCTCTTCGCCGCCTGTCCAGATCGGGTAGCTCGCTTGATAATGCGCTAAGGTGCCGTCTGGATACCACAAGCGTTGGCTTAGGCGAACTTGGTGTTGCTGATCGGGTTGCTGACCTAGTATTGCGCTCTGAAGTAATTCAAAAGGAATAACCATTCCGGTGTGCTGCCAAAGCAAGGTGGTTAAATCGTTACCCCGAAAAACATTGCCATGACGGTCAATAAATCGGCTTTCATTTTCATCTTGTTCAATTCGAGCCAAGGTACCGCTTAGGTGATGAAAAAGTCGAAAGGATGTTGTGGTTTCATTGTGATTCCAGCTATAGCGACCGGCATCACGACTGCCGTCAGCGTCATTAAAAAATGCCACCTGACCGGTAATTTGGTAGCCGTTGATCTGCGCGATATCCTCTTGATGCGCTTGATGTAAACGCTGGTCAATTTGGTGGCTGCGCAAGGTATTCTCGATACTCGGTGGCCGTGCGCTACAGCCAAATAGCGCTAGGGTTAACAAGAAGATGCTAAAAACTCGCAACAGCGACGAAGACATAAACCAACCTCGAAACAAAAAAGGGTACGGCAAAGACGAAAACGCCATTGTAGGCAGTTTTTTTCGCTATTGCTATGTTCGGCCAATGCTTTAATTGCGGGCGTAACTCGCATACAATAGCGACCATTCGAATTATTGTATGCATTGATGTATGCATTTTTGCAACTGCACGATCAAGCCAAGCGCGCAGGGCACGAGGTTTTAAATTTCATTTGCTATGACCATCTTAGCTTTAGGCGTTAATCACAAAACGGCTTCCGTTGATATTCGCGAACGCGTCGCTTTCCAGCCCGAACACTTGGAGCTGGCGCTGAAGTCGTTGGTGCAGCAAGGTCGTGTCAGTGAAACCGTGATTGTGTCTACCTGCAATCGTACCGAGCTTTATTGCCATGCGGACGCCAGTGAAATGGATGCGATTGTTGACTGGCTTGCGACTTTCCATGCAGTTCCCACCGAAGAGCTGCGCAAATATGTTTATCATCATGCCGATAGCGCGGCAGTTGAGCACTTAATGGCCGTGGCTGCTGGTCTTGATTCTTTAGTGTTGGGCGAGCCGCAAATACTCGGTCAGGTGAAACAAGCTTTTCAAAATGCGCGTGACGCCGGTACGGTCGGCACGGTATTTGAGCGTTTATTTCAGTCGACATTTGCTGCTGCTAAGGTGATTCGGACCGAAACCAATGTCGGCCAAAACGCAGTGTCAGTCGCCTATGCGGCGGTCAATTTAGCTAAGCATATTTTTACCAACCTAGAGAAAACTCAAGTCCTCTTAGTCGGCGCCGGTGAAACCGCCGAGTTAGCGGCGCGACACTTGCGTGAGCAGGGTGTGAAAACATTACGGGTGGCGAATCGCACGGTTGCGCGAGCAGAGGAATTAACCCGCCATGTCGGCGGTGAAGCCTATGCTCTATCGAGTTTGCCGGAATTACTGCCACAATCTGATATCGTCATCAGTTCGACCGCTAGTCCTGTGCCGATTATCGGTAAAGGTTTGGTGGAAAGCGCTATTCGCAAACGCAAGCACAAACCCATGTTATTGGTGGATCTTGCGGTACCGCGCGACGTCGAAGAGCAGGTGAGTGAATTAGACGACATTTATTTATATACGGTCGACGATTTACAGTCGATTGTTAGTCGCAATATGGAGCAACGGCAGCAAGCGGCCGCGGAAGCGCGAGATATTATTGCTCAGTACGTTGTTGATTTTAATGCGTGGATGGAAAGCCTGAACAGTGTTGATTTGTTAAGACAATATCGACAGCAAAATAACGAGGTCGCAGAGCAATTGAAAGAACGCGCACTCGTGGCCTTACAAGCCGGCAAGGACCCGCAACAAGTGGTCCAAGAATTGACCCAACGCCTAACCAATACTTTAATGCATAAACCGACCCGCGCGATTCAAGAAGCTGGAAAGCAAAAAGACTTGGCGGCATTGGCGGCTTATCAAAAACTACTTAACGAAACTGCACAGGATTAATTGATGCTAAAAGCTTCATTAGTAAGCAAATTAGAAGGCTTGCTGGAACGTCACGAAGAACTCGAAGTGTTACTCGGTGACCCGACAATTATTAGTAATCAGGACAAGTTTCGTGCGCTGTCGAAGGAATATGCGCATTTAGAAGAAACCGTGAAGTGTTTTCGTGCTTATCAACAAGCAGCGGAAGACTTAGCGACTGCACAAGAAATGTTACAAGAAGGCGACGCTGAACTACGTGAGCTTGCGGAAGAAGAAGTTGCTGCTGCAAAAGCGAGCCAAAGCAAGTTAACCGATGAGTTACAGATTCTTTTGTTACCGAAAGATCCGAATGATGATCGCGCTTGTTACGTTGAGATTCGCGCTGGAGCAGGTGGTGACGAAGCGGCAATTTTTGCTGGCGATGTATTCCGTATGTACAGCCGTTATGCAGAGCGCAATAGCTGGCGCACCAACGTGATAAGCGCGAATGAAGGTGAGCATGGTGGCTTCAAAGAAATCATCATGCACGTTCAAGGTGATGGTGCTTACGGCCAGCTTAAATTCGAATCGGGTGGGCACCGCGTTCAACGCGTGCCGGAAACTGAATCGCAAGGGCGGATTCACACATCCGCATGCACCGTTGCGGTATTGCCGGAAATCCCAGAGGCCGAAGCGATTGAGATTAACCCAGCCGACTTGCGGATTGACACCTACCGAGCGTCGGGGGCAGGCGGCCAGCACGTCAACCGAACTGATTCTGCTGTACGGCTTACCCACATTCCCACCGGTGTGGTGGTTGAATGTCAGGACGAGCGCTCGCAACACAAAAACAAAGCCAAGGCGATGTCGGTGTTAGTGTCTCGTTTACAAGCAGCGGAAGACGCTAAACGTCAGGCCGCAGAAGCAAGTACTCGGCGCTCATTAGTTGGCAGTGGTGACCGTTCAGAACGAATCCGCACCTATAATTATCCGCAAGGGCGAGTGACTGACCATCGGATTAACCTGACCCTGTATCGTCTTGACGAAGTATTGGAAGGATCGTTACAGCTGCTTCTCGAACCTATCATTCAAGAGCATCAAGCGGATCTGCTCGCAGCATTGGCGGAGGGTGGTGAGTAATCACCCTCGCAGCTTGTAATGCAAATTGACCGTGCGGGCAGCCTTCGGTGACGAAGCAGAAGTTGTTGTCCAGCGACCGCTCAAAGCAGCCTTACCTGTTTCTGCATTGCGTGAACTTGAGCAAGTGATTGCAACGCGAGAGCCTTATTTCAGTGATGAGTTAGCACTTGTGTACTGTCAAGCTGGAGCTAAGCTTGGCGGCTTACTTTGCTTAAGCGGTTTGGCACGCTCGCTCAGTGAGAAAGAACAAGATTTGCTGAACTTGTTCGCGCAACAAATTCAGTTGGCTTTAAATAACGTACTGCGTGAACAAGATACTCAGGACTTTATTCGCCGTACGCTCGAGCACGCTCAGGAATTAGAACGTGATCATCTATTTAGCGAAGACAAGCAACTGCATCCAGCGGCAAAAGTTGCGGCGGTACTCGCACAAGCACTTGGTTTACCATTGGAAAATCATGAGAATGTTGCACTAGCAGCGATGATCGCTGCTTTGCTGGCGCCGTATAGTGCCGTTGGTGAAGGTCATGAGCGCACCCAAGCACGCTTAGGCTATGAGCGTTTGCAGCGGGTTTTACGGGGTCTCCAGAACGACCAAACAGACGTGATGACGTTGGTCTTAGCTGCGGCAGACGCGCGTTTCGAGCGAGTCGACGGCGAAGGCTTTCCCGGTGTATTGCAAGGCAAAGGTTTTCCTCTCGATTTGCAGTTATTGGTTCTTGTTATGCAAATTTTCGCTTTGCAAAGTCAGGGCGACTCACCGCAACAAGCACTGCGCAAAGTTTTAGAAGCCGCCGACGGCTGTTTTGCGCCTGAGTTGATGAAAGCAGTGAAGGATTACCTTGGGATACTGCAAGAGCGTCTTCAACCGCCAAGCAGTATGAAGTCTTAATTTCAGGTACAGAGAATAGAAGCATGATGAAAGTAGAACAGGTGAATGTTGCCGGTATTGACGTTGCAAATGATAAACCGTTTGTCTTGTTTGGCGGCATGAACGTTTTAGAAAGCCGTGATTTGGCAATGCAAGTGGCAGAATATTATGTCGAAGTAACCACTAAGCTTGGTATTCCCTATGTTTTTAAGGCATCTTTTGATAAAGCAAATCGCTCGTCGATTCATTCTTTTCGTGGTCCAGGCCTCGATGAAGGTCTGAAAATTCTGCAAGAAATAAAGCAAACTTTTCAAGTGCCGGTGATTAGTGACGTCCATGAACCTTGGCAAGCGGCGCCGGCTGCAGAAGTCATTGATGTCCTACAATTGCCAGCGTTTTTGGCACGACAAACTGATTTAGTTGTCGCAATGGCGCAAACGGGCGCCGTGGTGAATATCAAAAAACCGCAGTTTTTAGCACCACATGAAATGCGTCACATCATGAATAAATTCGCCGAGGCGGGTAATCAGAACATTCTCCTTTGTGAGCGCGGATCGTGTTTCGGCTATAACAACTTGGTGGTCGATATGCTCGGCATGGATGACATGAAAGCGATGGCTCCGGTGATTTTTGATGCGACACATGCGTTGCAACGTCCAGGTGGGCGTTCAGATTCCGCCGACGGTCGCCGTGCACAAGCAGCGCAGCTGGCACGAGCGGGCATGGCGCTGGGCATCGCTGGTTTGTTTTTAGAAGCGCATCCGGATCCGAACAAAGCTCTGTGTGATGGGCCATGCGCGTTACCGCTCGATAAGTTACCGGCCTATTTAAAACAAATGCAAGCCGTTGATGAGCTGGTTAAATCATTTCCGGTGCTGGATACTTCAGCAAACTAAAATCCCTTCATTAACATCCCCTAAGCCCCGATTCATTTGGTCGGGGCTGATGCACATCGGACTTGCTGCAACCTCATAAGTACGTTAAATTGACTGCAAATTAAACGTGCGTTTTAAATGTGAGGTGCCACGGGTCGTGGTCAAAACTAAAGATAAAATTATTCTTGCCGCAGAAAAGCTGTTCTCCGAACACGGTTTCGAACAGACGTCGCTGCGCCAAATAACATCCGAGGCGGACGTCAATTTAGCGTCGGTCAATTATCATTTTGGCTCGAAGAAATCCTTAATTCAGGCGGTAATGGCGCGCTATCAAATGGTCTTCCTACCGGCATTAGAAGTCGAGTTGCAGCGTTTAGCTGAGCAACCAAACTACACGACCACGGATGTACTGGCGTGCATGACCCAGCCATTAATCGCATTGCGGCAGGTACGCCTTGATGGGCCGGTTATTTATTTGCGGCTACTTGGTTACGCTTATAGCGAAATCCAAGGTCATTTGCGGAAATTCACCATGACTCATTATGGCCACGTGGTTCAAGGTTTCTTCGAAATGATTCAAACCGCGAATCCACATTTGAGTCGTAAAACGCTATTTTGGCGCTTGCACTTTAGCCTTGGCGCCATGCTCTTTGCTCAGGTTTCCGGCCAAGCATTGCGTGAGATAGCCCTAGCTGACTTTGGCGAAGCAACACAGGCCGAAGAGACCTTCCTAAAACTATTACCTTTCGTTGCCGCAGGAATTTCAGCGGTGGATCCAGAAGCGCAAAACTAGACTACTATTAAAGTAGATTGGTGACACAAGGGCATTCGAGGAGTTGGATTATGTCCATATTACTTATTTTACTGGTGGCCGTACTGATTGTATTTGGGGTACCGGATATCCGCCGCAGTCTGATATCGAAGCCAGTTTTTCAGGTTTTTAAGAAGATACTACCACCCATGTCAGCGACTGAACGCGAAGCGATGGAAGCAGGTGACGTGTGGTGGGACGGTGAGCTTTTTTCCGGTCGTCCAGACTGGTTTAAGCTTTTAAAGACGAAGCCGCATCAGTTTACAGCGGAAGAACAGGCTTTCATTGATGGACCACTTGAGCAGCTACTGGCCATGCTCGACGACTTTAAAATCAATACAGAAGTCCATGACTTGCCGCCTGAAGTTTGGTCACATTTAAAAGAACATCGTTTCTTCGCAATGATCATTGGCAAGGAGTATGGCGGCTTAGATTTCTCTGCTAGTGCCAATTCACACATTGTTTCGCGGATTGCGACACGTTCACTATCAGCAGCCGTCACCGTCATGGTGCCGAACTCGCTTGGGCCGGGCGAATTGCTCACCCATTATGGAACCATGGAGCAAAAAGAACATTGGTTGCCAGCCTTGGCAAAAGGTCAAGAAATCCCATGCTTTGCATTAACAGGGCCGGAAGCAGGTTCCGACGCTGGCGGTATCCCAGATACCGGTGTGGTCTGCAAAGGTGAGTTTAACGGTGAAGAAGTCGTTGGCATAAAACTGAATTGGAGTAAGCGCTATATCACGTTGGCGCCGGTCGCAACGGTATTAGGCTTGGCCTTTAAGTTATATGACCCCGAACAGCTCATCGGCGACAAAGAAGATATCGGCATTACCTGTGCGTTAATTCCAACTAACCACGCGGGTGTCGAAATCGGTGACCGTCATTTACCATTAATGCAAGCATTTATGAACGGCACCACCTACGGTAAAGATGTATTTATTCCACTGGACTGGATTATCGGTGGCGTCGATTACGCGGGCAAAGGTTGGCGCATGCTCGTTGAGTGTCTGTCTGCAGGGCGAGGAATTTCTTTGCCGGCGCTTGCCACTGCCACGGGCCACAATGTCCAACGCTTCACCGGCGCTTATGCCTATGTTCGCCAACAGTTTGGCTTGCCTATTGGCAAGTTTGAAGGTGTGCAGGAAGCCATGGGCCGAATTGGTGGCCTCAACTACAGTATCGAATCAATGCGGCGCTTAACGTTAACCGCACTTGATGAAGGCTATAGCCCATCCGTGATTACGGCAATGACGAAATACCACATGACTGAAATGGGCCGACAAGTGTTAAACGATGGCCTCGACGTGCATGCGGGTAAAGGCATTCAAATGGGCCCTCTGAATTACCTTGCGTCAAACTACATGGGCATTCCAATCTCGATTACGGTTGAGGGAGCGAATATTTTAACCCGCAATTTAATGATTTTTGGCCAGGGTGCAACACGCTGTCACCCTTATGTTCTGGCAGAAATGGAAGCTGCTGCTGACAGCGATGAAGAGGCTGGTCTGCGCAGTTTTGATCAGCTTTTGATCAAGCACATTGGCTTCGCCATCAGTAATGTATTCGCGAGTGTGTGGCATGGTCTTACCGGTGCGCGTTTTGCCAATGCGCCGGTTGGTGGTGAAACGATTCGCTACTATCAACAGCTCTCGCGCATGAGTCGGGCGTTGGCGTTATGTGCAGACGTTGCGATGTTGACCATGGGTGGCGACCTTAAGCGCAAAGAAATGATTTCAGCGCGTCTTGGTGACGTATTGAGCCACTTGTATATTGGCTCCGCCATTCTCAAGCGATTTGAAGATGATGGTCGTCAGGTTGCTGATTTGCCTTATGTGCATTATGCCATGCAATTGCAGTTACACTTGATTGGGCAAGCGTTCCGCGGCTTCTTCAAGAACTTCCCGAAGCGTTGGATGGGTCGCGTTTTATCCTTCTTAGTGTTCCCTTGGGGTAACCGTTATGACCGTCCAGCGGATGATTACGCTCAGCAGATTGCAGAGTCAATGATGGAGCCGGGCGTATTACGTGAGCGGCACACCTTCTTAAGTTATTGGCAAGATGACGAGAATGATGTCACTGGCCATATGGAACTTGCGTTCCTGCATATGCATGAGAACGAAGCTGTGTTCAAGAAGGTTTATAAAGCGCAGAAACAGGGCGTTTTAGACAGCAATTTGAGTGGCGATGCACTGGCTGAGGCAGCAATTGCAGCCGATGTAATTACGGTCGAACAGGGCCAACGTTTTGCGGTTGCTGAGCGCTTACGACAGCGTGCCATTGCAGTCGATAGTTTTGAGCCAGAAGCGATGAGCAAAGGTCGTTACATCGCCCGCGATGTTGTTTAGCAGCTGCTTCATTTGCGAAAACTGTCGTGTTAACAAGTCATGTCAGCAAATAGTGACAACAAAAAACCGTGGTTCAATTCAACTTGAATCACGGTTTTTTTCTAGCTATCAGCTCTGTTGTGCCGGTGCTTATCTCATGTTCAGGCACTCGTGCTTGCAATCAGTGTTGAAGCGCAAGTCCTGACACATTAGTGCTCGTGACGCCACTTCCAAAGCAGCGGATGCTCTTGCCACTGTTCTGGGATGCCACGAGAAACCGTTTCATCCGTACTAAGTGTCATTGCGCCGTCGACATCACTCACACCGGCAGTGCCAGGGCATTGTCCGTTCGCGATATGGTAACGTGCGCTATCGAGTAATGGGTCGCCAACCACGCCCCAGTCACCAACGATGGTGTCGCTGGCTGCACAATTCACCGGCAAGCCATCGAAGTAATCACCTTCACCGTCGGCATTTACGGTTTGGAAGGTAATCGCAAAGACGATCTTGTCACAAATTTGCCCGGGTTGTTGGCCAACAGGCTTACCACAGGTTGGTTGACCAATGGTGACGACTTCAACGAATGGCTTCAGCGAGTTTATCACCAGCTCCGATGATGAACAGCTAGCACCCGTGGTGAGCACATAAACGCGATCAAGATTTAAACGCTCAATACCACGACCGAGGCTAAATAAATAATCTTCGTCGTTGAAATTCCGATTGTACTGGTAAGTTAAGAAGATTTCGCCGTCGACGTTATTCCAAGCCGCTTGGCTGGCTAATTGGTTGGCGACACGCACCAAACCGCCGCCATTGTAACGAAGGTCAATGACTAGCTCGTCAACACCAATTAATTGGTCGTAAGTGTCATTTAAATCGTCTTCGGAGCGGTTGATGAAACTATCAAAGACATAATAACCGACCTCTTTGCCGTCCACATTAAAGCGGTCAACGGCCATGACGGTGTTGGTTTCGACTTGGGTTTTGCGCACGGTTTCAGTCAGCATTGTGCCGTCAGGGCGGCGCCAAGTGAACTCACGCTCGACACCATCTTCGTTGGGCCCAAAGACATCAACCCAAGTGGCTTGGCCACTTGCAATGCGATTAAACCAAGTCGCCATACTGACGCCGTTGACGGCAGTAATTTCGTCACCACGACGCACACCTGCTTGCGCAATTGGCGACGTTTCATAGACATAAGTAATTTGGATAACACCTAAGTCGGTGCGGTCGCGACGCCCGAAGCCGAAGCCAAAAAATACCGCATCGATGTAGCGCTCTTGATATTCACTTTCGGTGAGAATAAAAGAGAAAATATCTTGCGGTGCGCGCAAGGCATCAAGCATTTGATAAATGCTACCATGGTTTGCTGGGTTCACGTTGCGGCGCATATCGTCGAGCCACAAGTAACGATTCTCCATAAAACTAAGCAGTTGTTGGTTTTGTCCAACGACCGAGCACTGTGCATTGCCGAGATTCGGAGAATCTCCGGTTAAGACCGAATCGCTGCCACAGGCTGCTAATAAGCCAGCGCTGAGGGTGGTGAGTAAAAATTGTTTGGTTGTTAACATGGCAATCATCTCGCTGGCGAAGTCTTTACAACATAGACCGTAAATCTGGTATAAGATTCACTTTTCTATAGCTGGTTCGTGTATCGGCATGCTTGTTGTAGCATCCATACATACAAGGAACGTGTCTGTTCCTAGCATAGTCATATTTTAGATACTTTGAAATAACAGTTTTCGTTCAATTACAGCTTTCTCGCGGTCGAATGTCCGTTAGCATGCATTTGTTAAGTATAGGATTTTTATGTTTCATACTGGATTGCTCCTCGATATCGAAGGAACTGAACTAACGGCACAGGACGAAGAGATCTTGCGTCATGAGCGCGTTGCAGGTGTCATTTTATTTACCCGCAATTACGAGAATCCAGCGCAACTAGCCGCGTTGACTCAGGCTATTCGAGCAGCGGCAGGGCGGGAAATCTTAATCACAGTTGACCACGAAGGTGGTCGGGTGCAACGTTTTCGCGAGGGTTTTAGCGCCATACCCGCTATGGCATCGCTTGCTAGTTTCTCTGACCAGCCGGCTCGCAATGCCGCTTATGCGCGTGAACTAGGTTGGTTAATGGCGAGTGAGTTGTTGGCTTGTGGCGTTGACCATAGTTTTGCACCTGTCTTAGATGTTCATGGCCCAAGTTCTGTGATTGGCGATCGCTCGTTTGGTGTCGACAGCAAGGCAATCGTGCCGCTCGCTGCAGCGTTTATGCGCGGTATGCACGAAGCCGGTATGCGCACCACAGGTAAGCACTTTCCTGGCCATGGCACTGTGGTTGCTGACTCGCATATCGATATTCCTGTCGATGATCGACCTTTGGCTGAGATTCTTCAGCTCGACACCCAAGTTTTTATTGAGCTGCTGCCTCATATCCAAGCCTTGATGCCCGCCCATGTGATTTATCCGCAAGTTGATCCAGACCCAGCAGGTTTTTCAAGCTTCTGGATGCAGAAAATTCTGCGTCAGGATTTAGGCTTTCAGGGCGTGATTATTAGTGATGACCTCTTGATGGCGGGAGCGACGGTCGCTGGAAATATCAGTCAACGTGCAGAAAAAGCACTGTCTGCTGGTTGTGATCTGTTATTGGTGTGCAATGACCAAGCTCAAGCCAGAGTTGTGTTAGAGACAGTCGAGTTTCCCATGACCGAACGTGATCCAGTGAAAATTTTGGCCGGCCAAAGTGCCTTTGACTCACTTGCAAGCGTACAAGCGAGTCAGCGTTGGCAGGACGTACAAACGTTACTCGCGCAACGAGCGCAATAAGTCGTTCGCTTAGTTGGCTTGTTCTTCGTAGCGCAGCGGGTCAGTCAACTGATGCGCTGCGAATGCACCGAGTCGCTCACGGCAGGCACTGCAATTACCACAGGCGAATTCGCGGCCGTTATAGCAAGTCCAGGTTTGGCTGTAATCAAGGCCCATACTTAATCCATCGGCGAGAATTTCAGCCTTGCTGTTGTATAGGTAAGGAGAGCGCACTGGAATCGCTTTGTAATTGGCGAGCTGGCTAACTTGGTTCATGGCTTCGACAAACTCGGGGCGACAATCAGGATAGATATCATGGTCACCGGAATGAGCGCCGTAATACACTTCATCGGCATCAATAGACACGGCATAGCCGATCGCGAGCGATAATAAGATCATGTTGCGGTTGGGAACGACAGTCGCTTTCATATTGCCTTCAGCGTAGTCGGCCGCCGGCACTTCAATGTCATCAGTGAGCGCTGAACCCGCCAGCAGGGTATTGATGCTGCGAATATCCACTAATTTGTGCGCCAAGCCCAATTGCTCGCAGACTGCGGCAGCACAATCCAGTTCTTTACTGTGGCGTTGGCCGTAATGAAACGACAATGGATAGACCTCAAAGCCGTCGGCGATCGCGCGATGCAGCACAGTAAACGAGTCCATGCCACCGGAATAAATAACCACTGCTTTTTTCATACTTGGAGTTTTTTCCTGCATCTTTTTGCTCCTGCTATGCCGACTCACGTATAATCACAGTTTACCCGATTCAAGTAGCTGACAGAAGCCGCAGGAGCGTTATGATTTACCCAATTAATGAATTGTTTGAAACAATTCAAGGCGAAGGTGTGTATACCGGTGTGCCGGCTATTTTTATTCGTCTCCAAGGTTGCCCAGTCGGTTGTCCATGGTGTGATACGCAACATACATGGGACAAAAGCGCTGACGATCGGATTGCCATTACTGATGTGCTGGCCAAGCAACAAGCGAGCACACAATTTGCAGAAGTGAGTCCAGACGATATTCTGGCGCAAATCCAAGCACTCGGCTTTACGGCTAAACATGTGGTGATTACCGGCGGCGAACCCTGTATGTATGACTTACGGCCACTTGCAGCAGTGCTTGAAGCGGCAGGTTATCGTTTACAAATCGAAACCAGCGGTACATTTGAGGTATTAACGAGCCCGCAAACATGGGTTACGGTGTCCCCGAAAGTGGACATGCCCGGCGGTTATGCGGTGCGTGCCGATGCCATGTTACGTGCAAATGAAGTGAAGTACCCGGTTGCCATGCACAAGCACATCGAGCAACTTGATCAGTTACTGCTTGATTGTCCTGTACAACCGGGCACAACCATTTGTTTGCAACCCATTAGTCAGCGTCCGCATGCGACCGAACTGGCGATGAGAATTTGTCGGCAACGGAACTGGCGTTTGTCCGTTCAATTACATAAATACTTGGCAATCGATTAAAACGCAGCTCAACACTTTTCTTTTTGCATAGCGTTCTCTAAGCTCTCTTTGACCGGCCATGTTGGCTCGGTTAATTGGGAATTTAAGTGACGGAAAACTCACGTGCCATGGAGGCGCTATGTCAAAAAATCATGCTTTATCTCACTCTGTACGTCCGCAACGTTATTCTAAGGCTGCACGCTATGCGCGCGGCCAAGGGATGACAGAATATATTGTTGTATTAGCCCTGGTGGTGGTTGCTGCGATCGGTGTGTATTCGTTTTTTGGAAAAACGGTACGCACGCAGATGGCAGGGGTTGCGAAAGAAATTTCTGGCCAGCCCGCTGATCAACAAATACGTCAAGCAGAACAAGCGGCCAACACCGCTTCAAGTACTGCAAACCAAAACTACGGTTTAGGCAATTACGACGAAGGTACCCATTCGGGTAATTAAGTATGCGCCTAAGTTCACGTCATCGAGGTTTCTATCTCGTTGCGATGACCTTGCTGTTTGCTGGGTTGCTGGTGGCTGTGCTCCTTACGGTGCAGCTCACCAGTCAGCTACAAAAGCAGTCAGCAGCAACGCAAGTCGCAGAATATGCGGCTGAAAGTGTTGCCGTCATTGCTGCCCGAGATCTCAACTTCAAAGGTATTACTAACCGAGCCATGCTGGCCAATGAGATTGTCATTGGTCAGCTCATGGGGATTCATTCTTGGTACGACATGAATCGTCGTAGTATGACCCGAATTGCTCAGTTCACCGCATGGATACCGAAAGTGAATATCGTTACGCTCAATATGGCGCGAGCGGTGGAACGCATGCGCGTGCCGATGGAGCGAACCATGCGGAGCTTGATTATCGTGCAGCAATCAACCGTGGAAATGTTGCAACTGGCACAGTTTACGTTTCATCAAGCCAGCTGGTTGAGCACGATCGCAACGGCAACGGAAGTGGTGGAGCAGAACGATCCGGAACTTGAGTTACACATGTTTAATCACCAGACGCTGATTGATGCGGAATATTTGTGGCTGCGAATGCAAACGCGGACGTCAAATATGACCGACCAGAACGACTACATCCGCATGGCGATGGAAAGCCGCGACCCGTTCAGTCAACGTCGAACGTACCGGCTATTTGACGCCCGGCCAATTATCTATGCCCATAAAGCCGGAGGCTCGGATGTAAAAAACTTGCTTGGTCGCATTGAGTGGCAAAGCGTTGATACCTTCTCGTTTCATGTCAATGCCATTTATCGTTGGCAGGAAGCGCCTCTTGGCGGTGGTTCGGCCTATTTTCGTCAGCGTTTACCGAGTCGTGGTCGCACCCCCGGTTTTGGGGAGAGTTATCGCTTCAATCGGCGCGCTAGCGCAGAAGCAGGCCGTTTTGGCCGCAATTTGGGCGTCGGCCATTCGATTCCTAACTTCTATCGTTTAAGCGATAGCAATCGCGAGCCACAGATCACCTTGGTTGTGCGTTCCAAGCGTCCTGAAGTGGCTCATAGTAATGATGAAAGCGCAGACAATCACTTTGTCCCGGTGATCTGGGGCGTTGGTCGTCAACAACTGTATTTCTCGCGCCCGAGAAACTTTTGGCAGCGTCGTGATGGCAGGGGAGAGCGAGCGAATTTGCACAATGCGCTGTGGCAAACCCGAGCGGTTGCTGTGCCAATTTGGGAACTTGAATTTTTAAGGATGCAATTATGAAACGGAATTTTGGACAGGCATTAGTTGAAATTACGCTTGCGATTAGTTTACTTGGGCTTCTCTTACTGGTGTCCATGCCACAGGTTGAGCAAAGTTTAGCGAAGCGCTGGCGCGGACAACAGTTGCTGCCTGTGGTATTGGCGGATCACCCCTTGCGCGCGACCGCTGGACTCGAAAGTCGTGAACTTGAAGATTATGAAAAAGAATTTCGACTTCCGGTGGGTGACGACTATGAACTTGATTATCGGACCACGAGCGACTACGCCTTTGCTAACTTAATTGCGCCGGTCTGGGACATCCTTAGTACGCAACGTGGCTTTTCACTACCAACCAACAACTTAGCTGTTGTTCAGTTGCAGCATGAAGAGTCCGAACAACCCTGGCTGACCTTTAGTCGTCTAAGTAATGCGTGGCAGCCCCAGAGCTTAGCGCACTTAAGTAGTAGGCCCAAAGCCCTGACTACCACGGAGTTTCTGAACCAACTTGGCTTTCAGGAGATTCAATCGCTGTTGGGATTAATTCCGTTTGCGCGCGAATTTAGCCCTGACCAATTACGCGTCGGACATGTGGATGTGGATGTCGTTCCTGCCCATGCTCGTTGTCAAAACGCCAATTGTAACTAAAGGAGCAAATCATGCGTATTCAATTTTTGTATCCGCTCATGCTCAGCTTTGGCGTTGTATTGTGTGCAGGAAGTGGGGCTGTGCAAGCAAAGTTTTTAACCGAACGACCGAGTTATCTGCCGCGGCCTCTAGTGTCAGAGAAAATTATTGACGTCGCCAAAGTATTTGGTCTCGACGTAAGAATTTGGCTGCTCGAATCGCGTCATGAACCAATTTTAGAACTGATGGCAGGCGTGCAAGACTGCTTAATCCTGCCAAGCTCAGATGAGCTGCGAGTTGATTGCTTAGGTGACAACTTTATGTTGACCTTGATGTGGCATGACGACAACTTGCTGTGGACTGAGACGCTACTCACCGATGCGGAACATCATGGTGATGAAGTCTATGTGTATCGTTCGCAAAGCGGTGAAGTCCGCAGTGAGATTTCCAATCAACCGTTAGCAACGCACTACTATGCAGCGATCGATAAGATGCAGGCCAATGCGGTTGCTCCGGCATATATCCATGACCGCTATCAAGGGAGCTTTGTCCTGAGTTACCAGACCGACCAAGGGGTTTATTCAGTGGTAGGCTGGGAACAGGAACCGGGTGTCGTTTGGCTAACCCATACGCTCGAGGTTCGCGAATGAAGTTGGCTGCCGGCTTAAAAGGTAAACTCTGGCTGCTGATCCCGTTGCTCGTGGGAGTGCTGGCGGCGTTGTTCGCATGGTTTGTCTTGCAGAACTATCTTCGGCAAACGGAGATGGACTTGCAACAACAGTACCGCCGAGAGTATCAAACGTTGCAAATTGCCAATGAACGAGTCGCCGTTGTGGTGCCAGCACAAGCATTGATCGCAGGGGAGCAACTTACCGCTAAAAACATGCGTGTTCGTCAGGTTCATCCTGATGGTCTTGCGGCTGACGCAATACTTGCACAGGATGCTGAGTCGATTATTGGTCGCGTGCTGCGTAACGATCTCGCTGGCGAGCTAGCGCCCGGCCGACCGCTGCAGCGTATTCACTTGTTGCCGTATCAAGATCACCGTTTAAGTAGTCGCTTGAACGAACAGCAAACGGCGTTTAGCTTTCGAGTTAGAGACGAAGATCATCATGGTAACGCGCTGCAGATTGGCGACCGGATTGATCTCTATACGGACGCTGTTGGCGGCACAAAGCTGTTGGCGTCGGCATTGGAAGTGTTGGCAATCGATGGCCGCTTGCAAGAAGGTGAACAAAGAGGCGGTATGAATGTAGTAACCGTTGCCATTCCGCTGCAAGACGCCGTGCGTTTTCAAGAAGCGTATGCGGAACAGTCATTACTGGTATTCCTGCGTACACGGCAGCAGGAAGTCACGTCGCCTCGGCGTCTATATGGTATTCCGAAAGTAGAATGGATTGTCCCAAGTTCACAAACACAACCAACAACCGATATAGGGTGGTAGCACGGATGCAGGACCAAAATAAGGCCGAGGAACGGCTTCGCAATCAACCACAACCAAGCGACAACCAAGCAGGCAACAAATCAGATAACAAAACAGATAACAATCAAGCGCTGTGGATTGTCGTCGTTATCGTTCTCTGTATCGCATTGTTTAATCGGGCAGCGCTTGCTGCCGACCAAGTATTTGCTGTGAACCAAGTTGTTGCTGCTAAACAAGTTATAGCGGCGAACCAACACGTAGCGAGCGACGCTGAGATCGCAACGCTCAGTTTAGTGGTCGATAGTGCCGAACTGATTGTCAGTCACGATCAGATTCAACGCATTGCCATGGCGCGCACCGACATTATTGAAGCACGCCTAATGAATGAGCGCGAGCTACTCATTTTGGCACTGCAAGTTGGCGAAGTGGATTTGTGGTGGTGGACAACCAAAGGTGTGCGCCACAGCAAGCGGGTGCGTGTCGTGGCGCGACAAGATCGCCAATTAGAGCGACAAGTACGCGCTATCATGACGGCTCGCGAACATGCAGAAGAGACATTCGGCGAGCTTGCTCCAGTAACCAGTCATTGGGAAGACGGTTTTCTTTTTCTGCGCGGTGAAGTCAATGCGCAAGAACTTGCTCAATTTAGTGAACTGCAAAAGCACCACAGCCAACTGGATTTGCATGGTTTGCACTACACACCGGAAATTGCTGAAGTTATTGAACTTGAAGTACAAGTTTACGAAGTCAGTACCCGTTGGTTGCAACAACTCGGATTACGTTGGCAACAAACCGCTGCAGGACCCGTATTCGGAGTACTTGCCGATGGGGTTGGAGGTGATCTTTGGCGCGTGGAAGGCGCCATGGACTTAAACATAGTACCGGGTGACCAAGACTTATTACAGGAACTGGGGCGGGGACAACGTAGCTATTTAGGCTGGATGGCGAGTTTGCGCAGTATCTTACAATTAGTACAAGAACGCGGTGCTGGTAAAGTCTTGGCAACGCCAAGGCTACGGGTGGAAAGTGGTACCCAAGCGACTTTTTTGGCCGGTGGTGAAATTCCTGTTCCGCAAACCAATGGCCTTGGACAAACGGAAGTCACCTTTAAAAACTATGGGGTGCAACTTCATGTGTTGCCGGAACTGCTCGCGGATCAGCAAATTCGCACCCATCTAATTAGTGAGCTTAGCCATCCTGATTTAAGTGTTGCGGTACAAGGGGTACCCGGATTACGCAGTCGCCGTACCGAAACCACAGTCACGGTTGCTGATGGTGAAACGCTGGTGGTTGCCGGCTTAATCAGTTACGAGGAAAGCTCGACACGGAGTGGCTTGCCGGGTGCGATGAGTGGCCCAGGAACGGGCAGCAACCTGCTCAGTGCGGAGGATTACAGCCAACAGCATACGGAAGTTGTGGTGTTTGTTACCCCGCGCAATGTTAGTCGCGTGCAGCGTCAACAAAAGCTTCAGCGTGAGCAGCAACAAGAATTCATGCAGTTGTTTCAGTCACTCGGTTGCACGGGCATGGAAGAGCGCTAAATCCACAAGTAGATTAATTGCACAAGTACGCTAAACCGATAACAAGGCAAGGAGAGCCGATGAAAACCTATGCGGAATTACTCACCCATACCGTCGAAGCATTGAATTTACATCAAACTGATGTGCTTCAACTCGATGATGATGCATTGCGAGAACTCGTGCGCCAAGGGCTGCGCGAGCAGCTTCGAGAAGGGCGAGATTGGCAAATTGAAGAGAGTGAACAGCAGCTCACGCAGCGGGTACTAGACGATGTGGTTGGCCTCGGTCCACTTGAGGGGCTGCTGCGCGATGAATCCGTGTCAGAAATCATGGTAAATCGTTACAACCAAATCTTTATCGAGCAGTCGGGGCGTTTGCAGCTAAGCAACGTGCAATTTATGCATGAAACCGCTTTGCGGCAAGTACTCGAGCGCATTGTAGCACCGCTCGGTCGACGCATTGACGCAAGTTCACCGATGGTTGATGCGCGCTTGGCGAATGGCTCACGAGTCAACGCGGTGTTACCTCCGTTAGCTGTAGCTGGTGCTTGCTTAACGATTCGAAAATTCAGTAATCAGCGCATTTTCATGGCTAATTTAGTTGATTTTGGCAGCATTTCGCCGCTTTTAGCAGACCTGCTTGAAATTGGTGTTAAGCATCGACAAAACCTAGTGATTAGCGGTGGAACGGGTAGCGGCAAAACCACGCTCCTTAATGTTTTGGCTGATCACATACATGCAGGCGAACGGGTGATTACCATTGAGGATGCTGCAGAACTAAAACTGCATCATGAAAATTTGGTGTGTTTGGAAGCTCGCCCCGCTAACCAAGAAGGTGCTGGCGCAGTGTCGATCCGGCAGCTCGTTATGAATGCCTTGCGGATGCGTCCTGATCGTATTGTGGTCGGAGAGTGTCGAGGTGGCGAAAGCCTCGATATGTTGCAAGCGATGAATACAGGTCACGCTGGCTCGATGACGACCTTGCACGCAAATACACCGCGCGACGCCTTAAGTCGGCTAGAAACCATGGTGCTCATGGCTGGGCTTGACCTACCGTTATATGCGGTGCGGCAGCAAATTGCCGGTGCGATTCAGCTCATTGTGCAAATCTGTCGTCTTGCCAATGGTAAACGTGTGGTCAGCAGCTTAACCGAAGTGCGTGGGCAAGCTGGTGATGTCATGCAGCTAGCGGAAATCATGCGCTATAACCAAGCAACGGATCAACATGAATGGACGGGGCAAATCCCCAGCTTTATTGACGACCTCGCAGAATCACAGCGAAGTGAGCTAATTCGTCGCTTACAGCAGGTGAGTAGTCATGAGTGAGTTGCTCTGGGCAACGTTAGCAGCAGCGCTAATTGCTGCTAGTTTAAGTTTTATGCTCTGCGTTGTGGTTCGCGGCTTATTGCAGGATTATCGCCAACACTATGAGCAGCGTTGGCAAAATAACCTGACCTCTTTGTTTTTGTTTGTGCGCGTCCGAGACCTTGTCTTAATCTGGTTTATTGTGCTTAGTTTTATCGTCCTCATTGCCAGTTTCACGCTCGATTCATGGTTAAGTATTGGCGTTCTAACTGGGCTTGGAATTCTCGTGCCATGGCAGGGCTATAAACGCATGCAAAAGCGTCGCCAAGAACAAGTCACGCGCCAATTACCGGCCATGTTGACCCTGTTGTCGACAACCTTACGCAGCGGCGGCACAGTTGCCCAAGGCATTGCCTTTGCTGCTGCAGAAATGGCAGTACCACTGGGGCAGGAGCTACAAATCCTCAGCCGGCAGTTGCGCCTTGGTAAGAGTTTGCCAGTGGTATTTAAAGTGTTTGCCGAACGCTACCCGTCCGACGATCTCCATCGAATTTATCTGGCGCTCGACCATGGCCAAGCGCTTGGTGGTAAGCAAGCTCAATTACTCGACAGCCTCGCGCAAACTTTACGGCGCAAGCAGCAACTTGAGCAGCGGATTAAAAGCCTCAGCGCTCAAGGGCGTTTGCAGGGCAAAGTGATGACCGCAATGCCGCTGTTTATTCTTCTCGTGCTCTGGGGCATCGAAGGTGAATCACTAGAAAAGTTGAGTCAACACCCGATCGGTTGGGGGCTGGCCATTTTCTTGGTGGTGATGCTGCTTGGCGGACATTGGCTCATGCAAAGATTGCTGAAGATTGAGGTGGCGCTGTAATGTTACTCGTAGCCGTGACGATGTTAGCGACAGGCTGTCTGAGTTTTGTCTTGATGATCGTGGCAACGGCACTTTATCAGACTCTTAACGCGCGCCAACTGCGGCAACAGCGTTTGCACCAAGTTCGTTGTCAATTGCCCGCCATGATGGAGCTCTTAGCCATGCTGCTTACGGCAGGTTTGCCGCTAATGGCTGCGATGCAGCAGTTATTGTCACAAGGCAGTCATAACAGTTTACAGAAGGAACTGCGCATGGTCGTTGCTGCGGTGCGCACTGGCGAGCCATGGGTAAACGCCATGCAACGTTTTCGCGAGCGTAATCCTGTTGCTGAAGTCAGTATGTTCGTAACCATGCTCATTCAATCAAGTCAGCATGGTGGTGCTTTATCAGGCCTACTAGGCGAACAAGCTGCATCGTTTCGCCAAACGTTAGCGGAAGAGGTTGAGCAGCAGGCGCAAGAATTGCCAGTGCGCCTGCTGTTACCGTTAATCGTATTTGTTTTTCCGGCAACTATGTTGCCATTTATCGGCATTATCGCCGCCAAAGTTATGTGGCAGACTTAAGCGCTGCTGCGCCCATGGAGGGGTTATGAAAGATCGTGATAAATATCTTGATGTACGTTTAAGAGAATATGGCAGCTACGCCAATTTTGCTGTGCGACAGCAGGAACATTGGCTGTTTATTGGCTATTTGCGGATAGCTCGGCGGTTTTTTCCGCGCCTATTCGGTTGGCGCCAGCGTCATCGCGGCAATGCGGGCGAACGCTGCAGTGGCATTTGGCTACCGAATTGTCGCGTCGTACATAGTTTTTTCTTACATCAGACACTGCAATTAATCTGGTTGAATGACGCCGGACAAGTGGTACATGAGCAAACCCTGCGCCCATACCGAATCGCTTGGTGTAAAGAAGCAACAGGAGTCATTGAACTAGCTGCCGATACATTGGCGTTAAAGCGTCAACCTCATGCCATTCACATTCAGCCGGCAGAGGATATCCAATGAGAGCTCATTTAATTGTGGTTTTGAGTGTATTGTTTCTAAGTGCCTGTAATAGTGCAGCGCCGATGCGTTCCGACGAAGTCAGTCGACTTGAAGAGAAAGCTTTAAATGCGTATCGCTATGGTGATTTATTGGCAGCGGAGAGCTATCTGCACCGATTGCTGGCACAACAGGATAACGATGCGCAAGGCTGGTTATTACTTGGCAATATTCAGCTGCGCCAACAGCGTTTAAATGCAGCACAACATGCCTATGAGCAAGCTATTCTGCGGGATGATTCGTTATTATTGGCGCATCATAATTTGGCATTAGTGTATTTGCGTTTAGCCACGCAGACACTAATTAATGGCCAAGCCCATACGAGTAAGCGGTCACCTTTGCTCGAAGCTTTATTGCATTTGCAGGCGCCGCATGTGCCTTAGCGTTGCTGGTGCTTCATCAGTCGTTCTTTTTGGCGCGCCCAATCGCGATCTTTAATGGTATCGCGTTTGTCGTGGGATTTTTTCCCTTTCGCCAAATAGATTTCAACTTTGACCCAGCACTTCTTCCAATACATAGCGGTGGCTACAATGGTGTAGCCTTCGCGCTCAACTTTACCGATTAGCGTGTTTAACTCACGTTTTTTCAGCAGTAACTTGCGCGTGCGATCGGGATCGCAAACGACATGCGTTGAGGCTTGGTTGAGAGGCTGAATTTGCGAGCCGAGCAAGTAAGCTTCGCCGTCGCGCAGGATCACGTAACTGTCGGCAATATTGACTTTGCCGGCACGGATACTTTTGACTTCCCATCCCTGCAACTCTAAACCCGCCTCCATCTTGTCTTCGAGGAAATATTCGTGGCGAGCTTTTTTGTTCAGTGCGATGGTCGATGATGGATTTTTTTTCTGTTTCATGAGACGTATTATACGCTTGCTCGCGCCTTAGCAAAAGGGGCTGAAAGAAAAGATGCACATCCTTTTTAGATTAGTTAGAATGCGCAGCTTCGCCGATTGTCGAAATCTTGAACACATCGTGCGCATTAGGCTCCAAACCTCGCCGTAAATTGGCTAAAGGAGTTGCGCAGGACGAAAGGAAGTAGGTAACTGGATGCCACAAATTGAACGCAGCGCCTTGGTGCCTTATAGCTGCCGTCAAATGTATGAGCTTGTAAACGACGTTGCTGCTTATCCGGAATTTGTGCCGGGCTGTGTGGCGGCGCGTATTTTGGAAGAAAGCGAGTCGAGCATGGTCGCCGAACTGTCAATTAGTAAGGCAGGCATTCGCCATGCGTTTACCACCCGAAATACCTTCGTGAATGAGCACGCAATTGCCATGGAATTGGTGCAAGGACCGTTTCGGCACTTACGCGGCGGCTGGGAATTCAAGCCTCTAAACGCCGAAGCATGTAAAGTGGTTTTGCGCTTAGACTTCGAATTCTCGAGTAAAATGTTGCAGTTTGCCTTCGGTAAAGTCTTCAACGAAGTCACCACACGTATGGTGGACGCATTTGCTGCGCGAGCACGACAGGTTTATGGCCATGGCTGAACGTTTAATTAGTATTGAAGTGGTGTATGGCACACCGGAAAAGCAGAAGATCATTCCAGTTTCGGTGATCGAAGGTACGACGGTTGCAGATGCGATTATCCAGTCGGGAATTCAGGTTTATTTTCCAGAGATTGATCTACAAACCAATGCGGTAGGTATTTGGAATAAGACCTGCAAACCGACCGATACGGTACGGCAAGGGGATCGCATCGAAATCTATCGCCCCTTGATTGCCGATCCAAAAGAAATCCGTCGTCGTCGCGCTGAACAAGCGAAAGAAGATGGACGGGCAGACAAAGTCACCGGTGGTCGACCTGATCGACAGCGGAGTCAGAAGTAAATGAAATTGTATGTAATGCGTCATGGTGAAGCTTGTTCACCCACACTGTGTGCCGGTGTTGTGCAACCTGATCAAGAGCGTGAACTCACGGCCCACGGTCACGAGGAAGCGAAAACCGCAGGCGAATGGTTAGCAAGCCAAGTCGAGAAAATTGACTTAGTTATTGTCAGCCCTTACGTGCGTGCCCAACAAACCTGGCATGAAGTCGCTCAACATGTTGCCGCTGAAGTGATTGAAACATCCAGTGAAATCACGCCTGAAGGTGATGCAGAGTTATTTGCGAGCTCATTGTTGGCACGATTACAGATCGAACCCGCTGAGCACGTCTTGCTCGTTTCCCACATGCCATTTGTTTGTTATCTCACGGCGTACCTTGACCGCACGGTGCAGCCACCGCTATTTCCTACTGCAGGGATTGCGCAACTTGACCTAGAACCTTTAGCAATGCAGGGATTCTGGCAAGGCATGCATTGCCAAGACTAGTCGACGCAGTGAGGGTCTTGTGGCGTTTAAGTTTGGGCGCTTAAGTTTGGGCGCTTAAGTTTGGACGCTTAAACCGTCGGCCTTCACTGGCAGCTGCTAGTTTTCAGTGACACGCAGTAACACTAACAAAGCGCCTTGCCCGCCCCACTCAAGTGGCGCTTGATGGAATGCACGTATCGCCGGATGCTGAGTGAGCCAAGCTGGTACTTGTTGGCGTAAAATGCCATGCCCAATACCATGTACAACACACAAACAGGCTATGTTTTCCGCAACGCATGCGGCAATTGCAGCGGCAAGCTCTAAGCGCGCATTGGCCTTGGTGTAACCGTGCAAATCCAAAATCATTTCCGGGTCAAAATCGCCGCGGCGCAAGCGTTTAGCCAAATAGGGCTCGTCGCCTGTCGCCACCCATTGCATGGTCCCTGTTGGTAAATTGGGCTGAAAGTGATCAGAGAATGGATCTGTGGCTTGCACCCGCTGGAGGGTTTTCTCGTGGCGTTGCTGAAAAACTCGTTTAGCTTTTAGCTTCGGGGCCGGCGGTGGTATTTCGTCTTGTTGCAATGGCGTCGCACCGGCAACTGCCGCTTGGAATAATGCCAACTCTTCGGCACTTAGCTGCTCTGGGGCTTTCGTGTCCGCCGGAGCCTTAGGTTTTTTCGCCATTGCAGATAAATCCTTACAGTTTTCTGTGCTTCTTTCTATTCTTGGTCGCCCTATGATACAAAATCATGCGTATAATAGGCAGTTATACAATACAAAACGTTTAGTTTGGAGAGTAAAACGTGACTCATGAATATGCCCAACTTACCGACGATCTTCTAACGATTGCTGACTGGCAGCGCTACATTGCGTCGACCTTGCATGGTGCAGATGTCTATTTTGGTCACGGTGCAGCGAATGGCTGGGAAGAAGCCAATCTACTACTCTCCGCAATCACTTCGATGTCGTTTCCAGAGCTGTATGAATTCCGTGATTGCCGCTTAACCTATGACGAAAAAGTGCAACTTGCGGCATTAGTCAACCGGCGCATTCGCGACAAGGTACCAGCTGCCTACCTCGTCCACAAAGCGTGGTTTTGCGACCTACCTTTTTACGTCGACGAGCGTGTGTTAGTCCCACGTTCACCGATTGCGGAACTTATCGAGAAACAATTTCAGCCGTGGCTGACCCATGAACCCGAGCGTATCTTAGACTTATGCACCGGCTCAGGCTGTATCGCCATCGCTTGTGCCTATGCATTTGCAGAAGCCGAAGTCGATGCCGTCGATATTAGTCTCGATGCATTGGCTGTGGCGCGCATGAATATCGAGGAACATGGTTTAAGTCATCGAGTTGAAGCAATAGAGTCCGACGGCTTTAACGCGTTAGAAGGCCGTTTATATGACTTGATTGTGACCAATCCACCGTACGTTGATGCGGAAGATATGGCCGATCTGCCAGACGAATATCATCACGAGCCAGAATTAGGACTAGCGGCAGGTCTAGATGGTTTGGACTTAGTCCGTCGTATTCTGCTCGACGCACCTGCGCACATGACCCCTGGCGCCTTACTTATCTGTGAAGTGGGTAATAGTATGGTGCACATGGATGAACAATGGCCGGATGTCCCGTTCATGTGGATCGAGTTTGAACGCGGTGGCGATGGTGTCTTTATGATTTCGCGCGAACAATTACTCGACCACGCTGAAACCATTCGCTCTGGAGGACGTTACGCATGAGTGCAAATACCTTTGGCGAACTATTTCGAGTCACGACGTTTGGCGAGAGCCATGGTCCTGCATTAGGGGCTATTATTGATGGTTGCCCACCGGGTTTAGCGATTGACGAGGCATTCATTCAAGCTGAGCTTGATCGCCGCAAGCCGGGCGCTAATCGTTACACTACACCGCGCCGAGAAGCTGACGAAGTGAAAATTTTGTCCGGTGTATTTGAAGGTAAGACAACCGGAACACCGATCGGGTTGGTGATTGAAAACACGGATCAGCGCAGCAAAGATTACTCAGACATCAAAGATTTATTCCGTCCTGGTCATGCGGACTACACCTACGCGCATAAATACGGTTTTCGCGATTATCGTGGTGGTGGTCGCTCGTCCGCACGGGAAACGGCAATGCGTGTTGCGGCCGGTGCAATTGCCAAGCAATTATTAGCCCAAATGGGCATAACTGTGCGTGCGGCAATGACCCAAATGGGTGCCATTCACGCCGAGCAATATGATTGGACTCAAGTCTACGAGAATCCATTTTTCTTTCCAGATCCTGCTCGCCTCGATGATCTCGACGCTCTCATTCGTCAATTGAAAAAAGAGGGTGACTCGATTGGTGCGCGTATTCGCGTGGAGGCCATTGGCGTGCCTGCGGGGCTTGGTGAACCAGTATTTGATCGCCTCGACGCGGATTTAGCGAAAGCTTTGATGTCAATTAACGCAGTAAAAGCAGTGAGCATTGGCGATGGCTTTGCGGTGGTTGAACAACGAGGTTCAGAACATCGTGATGAGATGACACCGACTGGATTTAGCTCAAATCACGCCGGTGGTGTTTTAGGCGGTATTAGCAGCGGTCAAACGGTCGTTGCTGAAATTGCTCTGAAACCGACGTCCAGCATTAAGAAGCCAGGGCAAACCATTGACGTTCACGGCCAAGCACAAACAATCAGCACGCATGGTCGGCACGATCCGTGTGTCGGTATTCGTGCCGTACCGATCGCCGAGGCGATGATGGCATTAGTTTTAATTGATCATATTTTACGTCAACGTGCCCAAAATGGTGCCGTTTCACATCAATTCCCAATTTTAAAATAGCGTGGCGGGTAGGCTGCGCTGCCCAGCCTATCTCCCATAAAAAGGACGTCAGCAATGACCGATACAACGGCTGCCTTTAAGCGCCAATGCCGGCGCTTGAGTTGGTCTTATTTTGGCTATTTTGCCGTGCTCGCATTGATGGTGCCGTATCTTGGGGTTTACCTCGATGCGCTTGGCTTTGAATCACGACAAATTGGTGAGCTGATTGCCATTTCGACCTTGTGTCGAATTATAGGCCCACCGGTTTGGGCGAGTGTCGGCGATCGCCTTGGTCGCTTGTTGCCACTAATCCGCGCAGGGGTTGTTGCTTCGTTGGTGCTTTTGTTGGCGCTAACACAGCTGGAAAGTTATACCAGTGTGGCACTCATGCTCGGGTTGATCAGCTTCTTTTGGTCGGCAATTTTACCCCAACTCGAAGTCGTGACGCTCGGCTCACTTGGCGCCCAACAGCACTTGTATAGCCGGATTCGCATGGGTGGTTCGATAGGCTTTATCATCGTCGCCTTGATCACCGCTGAAATCCTC
The DNA here is from genome assembly GCF_003987315.1 of Aliidiomarina haloalkalitolerans. Lineage (GTDB taxonomy): Bacteria > Pseudomonadota > Gammaproteobacteria > Enterobacterales > Alteromonadaceae > Aliidiomarina > Aliidiomarina haloalkalitolerans. The sequence goes on along the minus strand of NZ_PIPI01000001.1, from coordinate 803,986 downwards.
GCTTGGGGCGGCAAACAAAGCTTTCCGCTGGTCGCCGCGGTGCTGCTATTACCGCTCTTAATTGCCGTCAGTTTATTACAAGAACCAAGCAGCCATACGGCCAGTCACGGCGACATTGACGAAGAAAAGTTCTGGCGACGTGTGCGGCGGCGACCGTTCGTCATGTTTATGCTCTCAACCTTGCTACTACAAATCAGTTTCGCTCCGTTTTATGCCTTTTTCGCCTTATATTTAAACCAACTTGGCTATGCGCCAATGGCGGTAGGTGGGTTAATTGCGCTTGGAGTTGCCGCTGAAGTGGTAATGTTTATGGTGGCTGGCCGCACCGTAGTTCGCTACCCAGTGCGTTATTTACTGATGTTCTGTTTAGCTGTGACTGCCATTCGCTGGGCGCTGCTTGCCCAGTTTGCCGGATCATTACTATGGTTGGTTGGTATTCAACTGATTCATGCCTTTAGCTTCGCCCTTCATCACAGCGCCGCCATGCGTTTTGTCCATCGGTATTTCCCCGCTGCACAACACAGCCGTGGCCAAGCAATTTATGTCAGTATTTGCTTCGGTGGTGGCGGTGCCCTTGGCGCTTGGTTAGCCGGTTTAACTTGGCAGCAGGGGGCTGGTGCGGAAACCACGTTTATGTTTGCGGCATTCGCCACTTTGCTTGGATTCTTTGCGGCTGCGGCCATTCCGCGAGATTAACGTGCCGACCGCTGCGATTAAGGGGCTAGAGCATTCACTTCGATTTGGCGATAATCATTCTAAATCAAACAAAAAGTGAGGACACTCATGCAGCACATGTTTACTCGACACATGCTTAACCGACTGCGCCATCGTTGGTTGCCGGTTGTCATGATCGTCGCGCTGTTGCCATTCGGCATGCAGACTAGTGATGCTCAGGCACAGAACCGTTCAGCAACGACACAACCGCGGGCGTTGGAACTAACCGACATTATGCAGTTCCGCGAGATTCAACAGCAAGTTACCACCGATGACCTCAGTGTCATCGCCTTTTCTGCCAACCCAGACTATGGCGATCGTGAAGGTCAAGTCGTGCGTACTAACGACGGAACTATCTATCTTGTCGAGCGAGGGATGCGTCCACAGCTTTCTAGTGATGGCCGTTTTGCGGTGTTTTTGCAAGAGCCACCGTTACTTGAGCGCGAACGCGCAACGAGTCGGGAAGAGCGCCGTAAGTTGGTTCAAAATGCCGTTTTAGTGGACGTGACGAGTGGTGAGCAGGAAGTATTCAGTCACGCTCAAGCGACCGGTTTTGCCGCAGACGGACAGTTTTTCTATGTGCTACACAACGACACTTACGCAAAAGAGAACGGCAGTGAACATGGTTCTTTGTTGCGTTTGATTGATTTGAATTCAAGTGAGCAAACGTTGATTCATAATGTTGTCGACATTGTCGCTGCTAGCGAAGGTCATCGTTTAGCACTGCACCTTGTGCGGGAACTTGCGAATACCGAATCGACGGGCAGCGAGGCAACTAGCGAAGAGAAGAAGCCTGCAACTGAGCATGCTGTTGTGGTCTATAACCTTGCCAATCATAGTGGCAGCACCTTACTGCAAACAGCAAACAAAGTGGCTAGCAAACTGACTTTTGCACCAAATGGCCAAGCCTTGGCATTCTTGGTTGCCGACAGCGACAGTAATTTACGCGAAACACCGCAAACACTGTGGTTGTGGCAAGCGGGTGGCGGTGCTGAAGCGGTTAACACAGACCGCCCCAATATGATTTTGTCGGAGCATAGTCCAATTCGTTGGAGCGACGACAATGCGCGATTGTTCATTGGCCACCGGCCAACACCAGCGGTGAAAGCAGAGTCACGCCCACAGCCAGAAAGCATGGCTGATCTGTACGACCTTGATCGCTTATTAGTTGATCGCCGACTGCAAGTTTGGCACGGTGATGACGGCATGATTATGCCACAGCAGCGGCAAACCCATAGCCAACGTCAACGCGCGACGGCGACCTCGGTGTTGCACCTAAATGAGCGCACATTAGTAGCGCTTAGCGACAATGTGAATGAAAACGTCATGATCAGTGACAACCCTCATGCAGTGATGGTGTCAAACCAAGAGCCACACTTGCGGGACCGAACTTGGGACGGTTTTTATCACGATTTATATTATGTTGATTTACGCAGCGGTGAACGTCAGCGTGTTGCTGAACGTTTAACGTCGAGTCAGCGCGGCCTAATTTCTCCGGACGGTCAATACGTTGTCTTTATGGCTGATAGCCAAGTGCAATTGTTCACTGCAGCCAATGGGCAGGTAACAACATTAGCAACCGACGTTGCGGTGTCATGGGTTGACGAAGAGAATGATCGTCCTGCTGAGCCAAGCCCTTATGGCTTTGCCGGCTGGTTGGCTCATAGCAGCGGTTTCTGGATTTATGACCGCTTCGATATTTGGCAGGTGACGGTTGATAACGTTGCAACTAACTTAACTCGAGTGGGTCGTGACCAGAATCAACAATTCCGCGTTGCGATGTTTACCGAGCAGCGTCACATTGACGCGACACAGCCGGTTTTGGTGCGGATGTACCACGAGCAGTTAAAACACTCGGGTTTCTATCAGCTCGAAGTGCAAAGCTCACAACTGAATCAGGGACAACAGGCGTTATTAGTACCACTGCTCGAAGATCAGAAAACCTATTCCCTTGTTGCGCATAGCGATGACCATCAACGTTTGCTCTTTACCGAGCAAGACTTCCGTCAATTCCCAGACTTGTGGATTGCACCGCGCGACTTCTCGACTCGCCAGCGCCTCACCGATGTGAACCCGCAACGGGACGAATTCATTTGGGGCCATGCGGAACTCGTCGAGTGGGAATCTACCCGTGGTGAACCATTGCAAGGAGTGCTAATTAAGCCGGACAACTACGATCCAAACAAACGCTACCCGGTGATGGTCTATTTTTATGAGAAGTTCTCACAGCGCCTGTACCAGTGGAATCAAATGCGTGTGAACCATCGCCCTAATTTCCCATTCTACTTGGGTCAGGATTATGTGGTGTTCCTGCCGGACGTACATTTCCGAATTGGTGCTCCAGGTCCCAGTGCGACTGAATCACTCGTACCTGCGATTGAGAAGATTATCGAGATGGGCGTAGCAGAGCCGAATGCGATTGGTTTGCATGGCCACAGTTGGTCGGGATATCAAGCCGCTTTCTTAGTCGCAGAAACCGATATCTTCACGGCTGTGGTTTCGGGTGCGCCAGTCTCCAACATGACCAGTGCTTATAGCGGTATTCGTTGGGGCACAGGGTTAGCTCGCCAGTTCCAATACGAAACTGGGCAAAGCCGCATTGGTGAGAGCATGTTTGACAACCTCGAACCGTATCTTTTGAATTCACCGGTGTTTGTTGCTGACCGCATCAATACACCGATGTTAATTCAGTTTGGTGACAAAGATGAAGCGGTTCCATGGGAGCAGGGAATCGAGTATTATTTAGCCCTGCGCCGCTTAGACAAGCCTGTGGTCATGCTGCAGTACGAAGGCGAGCCACATCACTTGCAGCGGTTCGCAAATAAGATCGACTACAGCATTAAAATGCTCGAGTTTTTTGACCACTTCTTAAAAGGCGCCCCAGCACCAAGTTGGTGGCAAGAAGGACTAGAGTATCAACACTATGAGTAAAGGTTATGGTTGCCGCTGAAGCAACGGTAGCAGCAACTTCAACAACTCAAACGGTACAGGCGGATCAATTGATCCGCCTGTTTAATAGTGAGTTTCAGCAAAGCGAGCAAACCGTCCTTGTTGACGGTCAGCGCGCTGGCTTTGCTGAACCCATTTATCTGCCTGCAAGCCACTCACGACACGGTAACTATCCGTATCATCGGATCATCTTTGCACATGGATTTGCCCGCTCAGCATTGCACGAAATTGCCCATTGGTGCGTCGCCGGTAAGGTTCGCCGTCAACTGCTCGATTTTGGTTACTGGTATGCGCCTGACGGCCGTAGTTCGGAGCAACAGGCTGCCTTTGAAGCCGTCGAAATTACGCCGCAAGCAGTGGAATGGTTGCTTAGTCTTGCGGCTGGCATCAACTTTGAAATCAGCGTTGATAATCTTGCCGGCGATGAGCCACCCAATCGATTACAGTTTGCTGAGCAAGTTTTGGCAAGAGCTATATTGCGCAGCGAACAGGGTTGGCCGCCGCGAGCGTGGCGCTTTGCTCAGCGTTTAGCGGTATATTATCGCCAGCCATTGCCGGATACCGCATTGTTTAAATTAGCTGGCGCGGCTATGATCCGCCGCGAATTATCTCGGTTACAGGAGTTATCATGACCACCACTGTTTATACCTTAGCGCTCGTCATTAACCCGTATGCAGGGATTGGTGGTGCAGTTGCGTTAAAAGGCAGTGATGGAGCTGAAACCCGTCAACAAGCCTTAGCACGCGGCGCCGTTCCGAAAGCGAATCAACGCGTCGCTGAAGCCTTAACGCTGCTGCAGCCCTATCGAGAGCAAGTTCGCTTTGTGACTGCGAGCGGTGCGATGGGGGCCGACTTGCTGACCGCCTTAGGATTTGAACACGAGGTTCTGTATCGTGCGCCGCATAGCCAAACCGAAGCAGACGATACGGAGCGTGCGGTACAATCGTTACTGACTGCACAACCGGATTTATTGATCTTTGCGGGTGGTGACGGCACCGCTAGGGACGTATACCGCGCCTTGAATAGCCCAGCTGGGCAACCAGATTTGCCTGTTTTAGGAATTCCTGCCGGGGTTAAAATTCATTCTGGCGTGTATGCAATTACGCCGGTCGCTGCCGGTAAAGTCCTCGAACAATTAGTGACCGGTCAGCTGACGACGTTACGGGCAGCAGATGTCATGGACATTGACGAAACTGCTTTTCGGGCCGGTACGGTTCGAGCTCGGCGGTATGGTGAAATGCAAGTCCCTGGGGAGCTTGAGTATTTACAAGCGGTAAAAATTGGTGGCAAAGAGTCAGATGAACTAGTTCTTGCGGATATCGCCGCAGACGTGATTGAAAGCATGGAAGACGATGCTTGGTATATTATGGGCTCGGGTTCGACTGTAGAGTTTATTATGCAGGAGCTAGGGCTTCCGAACACGCTACTAGGTGTCGATTTAATTCGCAATCAGTCGGTGGTGGCGAGTGATGTCACTGGTGCAGAATTGGAGCAATGGGTTGCCCAAGCACAAGCGCAAGAACAACCTGTCTATCTGGTGTTGACTCTAATTGGCGGTCAAGGTCATGTGTTTGGTCGTGGTAACCAACAGCTGACACCTGCGGTTATTCGTGCGGTTGGCCGTGAGCGATTTGTCGTTGTGGCGAGTAAAAGTAAACTCCAACAACTGAACGGACGACCGTTACGAGTGGACACCGGTGATGCCAAACTTGATCAAGAGTTAAGTGGTTTTATTCCAGTCGTGACGGGTTATCACGACCGGACATTAATGGCGATAACGGCAATTTAATCGTTGCGGTTATTTGCCTGTGAGGGTTAAAACTGACTCACCGGTAAATGGACAACGATGCCGTCAAGCTCTTCGGTCATTTCAATCTGACAACTCAGGCGGCTGTTGTCCTGCGGATCGCGGGCGACGTCTAACATGCTCTCCTCAATGTCACCAACCGCTGGTAGCTTGTCGAACCATTCCGGGGCAACGTAAACGTGGCAGGTAGCACAGGACATGACGCCGCCACACTCACCAATAATGCCATCGATACCTTGGTCAGTCGCGGCTTCCATAAGGTTCTGACCGATTTCAACCTCTATCTCGTATTGACCACCTTTACTATCGATAATTATTGCGGTTGGCATATTATTTTTTTCCTATTTGTTTCCAATCAAAAATTAGCACTGGCTTAGTGTTATACTCAGTTGCAATCAAGAATTGAATGCTAGCATAAAAGGAGCACGCATGGGATTGCACGATCATCAGGAATACTTTGTTTCATGGGAAGAGTTGCACCGTGCGACTCGCGAATTAGCGCGTCGACAGTTACCGGCTGAGCAGTGGCGGGGCATCATCGCAGTCAGTCGCGGTGGTTTAGTTCCTGCAGCAATCATTGCCCGTGAACTCAACATTCGCCTCGTCGAAAGTGCTTGTGTGCGCAGTTACGCCCATCAAGAACAATCGGCAGAGCCTGAACTCTTGAATGAATTAACTGCGACCAAAGACGGCGAAGGCTTTTTGGTGATTGATGATCTGGTGGATACCGGCAACACCTTGCGCTTTTTACGCAAACGCTTACCGAAGGCTAAGTTCATTACTGTTTATGCTAAGCCAGAAGGTATGCCATTAGTTGACGAGTACGAAGGCGAAGTAGAGCAAGCAACGTGGATTCATTTTCCTTGGGACATGCATTTGCATTATGTCGACCCGCTCGCTGGTGAAGACCGCTAACTGGCAGAACTCTAGTTCTAGAAGCATGAAGTGAAACATAAAAAAGCGAGCCGAGAGGTGTTCTCTGGCTCGCTTTTTGTTTTCAGATAAGACTTACTCGATTTTCGATTCTATCTAAGCAAGATTCCGCACAAAAGAGACAACGTCGGCAATCGCCAATTTATCTTTTTCACCAGTGCGGCGGTTTTTATATTCAACCGCTTGCTCGTCAAGGTTCCGCTCGCCGATCACGATGGTATGCGGAATACCAATGAGTTCCATGTCAGCAAACATCACACCTGGACGTTCTTTACGATCGTCAAAGAGTACTTCAATGCCTGCTGCTTTCAAGTCAGCGTACAGTTTTTCAGTGACTTCTTGTACGCGGGCAGACTTATGCATATTCATTGGCAGCAATACGACTTGATACGGTGCCATCGCAGCTGGCCAGATAATGCCGTTGTCGTCGTGGTTTTGTTCGATGGCTGCAGCGACAATGCGTGAAACACCAATACCATAACAACCCATGATAAGAGTCTGATGTTTGCCTTCTTCATTCAAAACGCCGACTTTCATGGCGTCACTATATTTGGTACCGAGTTGGAAGATATGACCGACTTCAATACCGCGAGCAATGCTCAGTGTTCCGTTACCGTCTGGGCTAGCGTCACCGGCTTTGACATTACGAATGTCAGCGATTTCGGTGTAATTCGCATCGCGGTTCCAGTTGATATTGAAGAAATGGAAACCGTCTTCGTTAGCGCCTGCGGCAAAGTCACTCATGACGGCAACGCTACGATCAACAATACATGGCATTGTCAAACCCACCGGACCGAGCGAACCTGGACCAGCGCCAATGGCAGCTCGGATTTCTTCGTCACTGGCAAACACTAACGGTGATGCAACTGCCGGGTGTTTTGCTGCCTTGATTTCGTTTAATTCATGGTCACCACGGACAAGTAAGGCCACCAATTTTGGTGCATTGGCTTCTTCGCTCGGTGCCGCGTGGACAATCAGTGTTTTGACTGTTTTCTCAATGACGACGTCAAATTGCTCGACCAATGCTTTAATTGTTTTCGCATCAGGGGTGGCAAGTTTGGTCATTTCTGCGGTCGCTGCGGCCGGCGCTTGAGCTGGCGCAACGGCTTCGGCTAACTCAACGTTCGCTGCGTAGTCTGAGCTATCAGAGAAGGCGATATCGTCTTCGCCAGAGCCTGCAAGCACGTGAAACTCGTGGGACATGCTGCCGCCAATTGAACCGGTGTCAGCTATGACTGGACGAAAATCCAGACCCAAACGGGTAAAAATATTGCAGTAGGCGGTGTACATCGCTTGATACGTTTCTTCCAAAGACTCTTGTGAGGTATGGAATGAGTACGCATCTTTCATAAGGAACTCGCGAGCTCGCATGACACCAAAGCGTGGACGAATTTCATCGCGGAATTTGGTTTGAATCTGGAACAAATTCATGGGCAGCTGTTTATAGCTACTAATTTCCTTGCGCACGAGTTCAGCGATAACTTCTTCGTGGGTCGGGCCGAGCACGAAGTCACGCATGTGACGGTCTTTAAGCCGCAATAACTCAGGACCGTAATCTTCCCAGCGACCTGATTCTTGCCAAAGATCGGCAGGCTGTACCATAGGCATTAAAATTTCGATGGCGCCGGCACGCTCCATTTCTTCGCGTACCACTTGCTCAACTTTCCGTAACACTTTTAAACCGGTCGGCGTCCAAGTGTAAAGGCCAGAAGCAACTTTACGAACCATGCCTGCACGCAGCATAAGCTGGTGGCTGATGACTTCCGCATCGGCTGGCGTTTCTTTTAATGTTCCTAGAAGGTACTGACTCGTCCGCATGTCATTTTTTCTCGCACAGATGGGGTGATAAATAAACGCGCATTCTAGCAGCCTGAGCGCAGGCAACAAAGTGTTTTACTTGCTTTAATCGACGCTAATACTAATTACCGTACTTGTCTGCTCTTGCACACGCCACTTAATATTAAACTCATACAAATGCATACCGTATTCTTTGTCCCAATTCTGTTCGCGTTGATAACCAGGACGCGGATCTTGCCCCAACACTTCGCAGATTAACTGGCGCAAATGCGGCACATGATGAGCACGCGTTAAACTTGCTTCCGCTGCCGCGCTGAATTCAATCCGCATATCGGTTGTTGGCCGATCGTCAGCAAAACCACCACGAGCGTCGGTAATGGCGTCGGCATAGGGTAAATACGGTTTAATGTCGACGATAGGTGTACCGTCGAGCAGATCAAGGCCTCTGACAATTAAGCGTGGAGTCGGTTGGAGTTGCACGTCGACTAATTCCACCACTGACAGACCAAGTGCATTCGGACGGAAGGTTGCTCGGGTCGCAAACACACCTTTGCGTGCATTGCCACCTAAACGTGGTGGGCGGACTAACGGTTTCCAGCCTTTATCGGCGGTCTCGTGAAAAACAAAGCTCAGCCACAGGTGGCTAAATTCCTCAATGCCACGCAGGCAGTCGGGATGATTGTAGGGGGCAACCAGTTCGAGTGTGCCAATCGCACTTTTAACTAAGCCAGGTTGGCGGGGAATGGCGAACTTTTGTCGATAAGGCGAGCGAATATAACCGACCGGCTCAATACGATAACTGTTTTCTGTGGGTGAATGGCTCACGACGAGTGCCTTCTGCAGAATGAACTGGCGAATTTGATGTATTTGACCATAATTTTGTCAGAATGACTACGCTACCCTTGCCGAGATAGCTTTATTATTTATTTAATATTCTTATAAAACAATACGTTAGTCGTTTTGGCCTGAACCTTGCTTTATTGATCTTAATTGCATGATGACAAAAGGGGAACAACAGCAATGAAAAAACTAGCAACGATAGTCACTTTAGGACTAACTTTGTTTCTATTTATGGCGCCATTGAGCTATGCGAATAACGGCAAAGTGACGCATACGTTTGATCTTGGTGGCATTGAAAATGTGGTGATCAATAATGCGGTCGGTGAAGTTACCTTGCGCACGAGTAGCTCGAATGAAGCAAAAGTTGAGGTGACCTTTGAAGTCAAAGGCCATGGCTTCTTTCGTCGTAAACCGGATGTTGATAATCTCGACATCGAAATTTGGCAACACAACAGCACACTGGCACTAAGTTTTAAAGAGAACAATGTGAATGCTGCTTGGGTAATTACCTTACCGGCTGTAACGAATATCGAAATTCAACAAGGTGTCGGTACGATTAACGCTGTAATTGGCGCGTCGCACTTGACGGTCGACTTAGGCGTTGGTGACATCAAAGTAACAGCACCTTTGGCTTCTATAGGAAAAGTCGATGTGAGTTCGGGCGTCGGCGCAGCGCGAATTTCAGGCAGTGATAAAGTTGAAACGCGGCGTCGCGTGGTGACCGAAAGTGCTGACTTACGCCTTGACGGTGAGTTTAATATTGATGCGACAGTCGGCGTTGGCGACGTGGAAGTACGTCTGCGTTAAACTTGGCCAAAACGAATAAATCGAATTACAGTATAAACAAATAAAAAAGAGCGAAGCAGATGAACTGTTTCGCTCTTTTTGATGTTTTCGACTCAGACGCTTTTAATTAAAGGGTCTAATTCAGGCGTATTAGATTTTAAAGCTGTCGAGGCTTTTACCTTGATCTAAAGCAGCTTGAATGACCTTTGGCGTGCGGCCTTGCCCGGTCCACGTTTTACGCTCTCCATTTGCGTCTGTGTAAGCATACTTCGGAGCGACAGGTGCACGCTTCTTGCGTGGTTTGCTAACAGTGCTTGTTGCTACGTCACCGCCAAAAAAGTCTTCAGGGCGTAAACCAGCTGCTTCGATTTGCTTGCGAATCCGTTCGACTTCTGCCAATTTTTCAGCTTGCTCAGCACGCTGTGCTTCTTCGTCGGCTTTACGTTGCTCAATGACACTGGCTAATTTTGTCGCCACATCTTCAAGTTCGACAGAAGTTAGGGTCTTAGTCGCTGCATTTAGGCGACGGGCATGGGTCAGAATATCGGTGAACTCTTTCATTGGGTATCCCGTTGTTTTAGTTGGATTGAATCTACTATTGATTTCTACAATTTCTGTAGAAGGAATCTGCCGAAATCCTTTATACTGCTCGATGTTTGTAAATCCATATTAACACTTCATTTAAATACGTTTAGCTGCATTTAATTGGATTGATCATAAACTAAAAAAATAAATGACGACAAGTTAATTTCAGTTATTTACATTGTTTTAATCCATGGCTTACAAGAATTATGAATCTCGCAACCATGGCTATTTGGTATTTGCATAATAATAAGGCACGTTTATGTTGCTAAAAGAAAAAGTGTACTTGTCTAATTGTGATTCAGTGCGAGCCTTGCCAGCAACCGAATTACAAAAGCGTTTCTTACTCGGCTTAACCATGGCTTCAGGTGTGGTACTTTCGCCGAATACAATTCTTGATAATCGAGAGATAGCGGCAATTCTGGCTAAACGGAATGTCCAAAAATACCTAAATGAAGAGGGTGCTGGTCGCCTCGTGATTCATGGATTCAATATTACCCAAGACATGAGCCTTGATGATTATTTTGATTCTTTGCCAGCTACTTATATTATTTCTAGCCTAGACGGTGCGCCGATGAAACGTGAACTTACGCAGATTCAAGTGCGTAGTTTTCGTCAACGCTTGCGCGATACTGAACTTGCACTGAGGGCGTTACAGCCGCAGTACAAAACAATTCAAGTTGCACCTGATAGTTTGCAGCATGCGATTTTTAACCGTTTAGCTGACCCGGAAGTATTTGCGCATTATTTTAAAGATGACGGCGAACGACAACTATTTATGCATCGGGCTTCTGGTACCTGCAGCCGCTCTGACTGGTATCATTTTGCCAATGATTATTTCGCGAATAACCAGCGTTTTGCGTCGACGACAGAAGAAGAGTTTCGGCTTGAAGTCATCGACCCAGAATACCACTCATTATTTGTTGAAGCAGGCGATGGTTTTTTACAAGACCGTATTAAACACTTAACCGAAATACCGCAGTCACTTCTCGATGCGGGTTTAACGATTAAAAGTTTACAACGCGAGCTAATGGTTTTAGCTATTCCATATAAATTATTTCAACTCGTCAGTGCGCTTGGGGCGGGGGAGTTAGCGCAGTTTATCTATTCGGAAACAATGAACTATGCCGAGACAAAACTTGTCGACAAAGGCTATGACGGATTCACGCGCAAAAATTGGTTTGGTTTGTATCCAAAATTGCGTCATTACATCGGATTGGAAATAAAGCAGTGACAACAAAAGTCGTCTATCAAAATAATTGGTTTCGCGTACTCAATAGCGGCCAGTGGTTTTTTGTCAAAGAAGAGAACTCAGACAACGGTGCTTTGGTTCTGTGCTACGTCGGTAACCGTTTAGTGTTAGTTAAGGTGCCAAGGCGTGCTCACGAGACAACGTTGCTAGAAGCTCCACGTGGCTACGGTGACCCAGGGGAAACTGCAGTGGCTGCAGCTGCACGCGAACTGTTTGAAGAAACCGGCTATCGCGTTAGCGAGAGCGACTTGCAAGCGCTGGGTCAAGTGAAACCCAACAGCGCAATTTTAATGACCAATGTGAATGTATTTCGATGTGTCCTGCCAGCAGACAGCCGACCCGAGCGTCAGCATGCCGAGCAGGTCGCCAAGGGTCAGGAAGGGTTTCAAGAAGTGGATAGTGTCGAGCTAATTGAACCTGCACAACTGACTCGCTTAATTGCAACCGGTCAGATTAGCTGCGGATTAACCCTTGCAGCCTTGATGTTAGCGGCAAGTGTTCCGGCGAAGAGTGAATAGCAAAGCAAAATGGCAGCCGAATTTAAAATTAAAAAAGCTCATTGGCAAAACCAATGAGCTTTCTATTTGGTAAGTCGTCACACGTTACATTGAGGACGATTGTCACATGTTTGGATAATTTGGACCGCCAGTTCCTTCTGGAGTCACCCAGCGAATATTCTGGCTTGGGTCTTTAATGTCACAGGTTTTACAATGAATACAGTTCTGTGCATTAATTTGAAAGCGTTTTTCACCATCATCACTGGTGACAACTTCATAGACGCCAGCCGGGCAATAGCGTTGTGCTGGTTCATCGAACTTCGCTAAATTAACGCTGATAGGAATTGAAGCGTCGGCTAGTTGCAAGTGACATGGTTGATCTTCTTCGTGGTTGGTATTCGATAAATAAACCGACGAATTGCGATCAAACGAAATCTTATTATCAGGCTTTGGATAATCTATCTTTGCCGCTGCTGACGCAAGCTGCATGCCTTCATGATCCGGCTGCGTGTCTTTAATCGTGAACGGCAGTTTTCCGCCAAAGAAGTTTTGGTCAATCGTATTATAGGCGCCACCCAGCCACATACCAAACTTGTGCACGGCCGGGCCGAAGTTACGCGAACGGTAAAGTTCATCGTAGAGCCAAGAGCTTTTGAAGGCTTCTGTGTACTCGGTTAAATCGGCAGCATGCTTGTCGCTTTGCAGGGCGGCAAAAATCGTTTCAGCCGCTAATAAACCGCTTTTCATGGCGGTATGATTGCCTTTGATTTTGGCAAAGTTCAATGTACCGGCATCACAACCAACCAATACAGCGCCTGGCATGGTCATTTTGGGCAGTGAATAGAAACCGCCTTTGGCAATTGCCCGAGCGCCATAACTAACCCGTTTGCCGTTCTCTAAAACCTTGCGAATTTGTGGGTGTTGCTTGAAACGCTGGAACTCTGCAAATGGGTTCATATGTGGGTTGGTATAATTTAAGTCGACAATTAAGCCGACAAAGACCTGGCCACCTTCAGCGTGATACAAGTAACCACCACCAGTGGCGTGATCTTTTAATGGCCAGCCTGTGCTATGAACCACGACACCTTCTTCGTGTTGCTCGGCAGGCACATCCCAAATCTCTTTAAAGCCAATGGCGTAATGCTGTGGCGTGCTGTCTTGGTCAAGCTGATAATGAGCAATCAGCTCCTTGCCAAGATGCCCGCGACAACCTTCGGCGAACACGGTGTACTTCGCGCGCAGCTCCATTCCCGGCATGTAACCGTCTTTCGGTTCACCATTAAGGCCAACACCCATGTCACCAGTAATCACACCTGCGACGGCATTGTTGTCATCGTAAATGACTTCAGCGGCAGCAAAGCCAGGGAAAATTTCAACGCCAAGCTCTTCCGCTTGTGCGGCTAGCCAACGGCAGACATTACCCATGCTAACAATATAGTTACCGTCATTATGGAAGGTTTTTGGCACCATAAAATTAGGTAGTTTGCTCGCGTTCTCGGCGTTTTTAAACATGAAGATGTCATCACGTTTTACCGAAGTAGAAAGTGGAGCACCGCGTTCTTGCCAATCTGGGAATAACTCTGCAAGGGCACGCGGCTCAAACACAGCGCCAGAAAGAATGTGGGCACCGACTTCAGAGCCTTTCTCGATGACACAGATTTGTAAGTCGCCACCTTGCTCTTGGTTGAGTTGAGCTAATTTACATGCAGTACTGAGTCCAGCAGGGCCTGCGCCGACAATAAGGACATCAAACTCCATGCTTTCGCGTTCCACTTCATGGTTCGCCATCGCGGATACTCCTTGCAATAAAGAAAGAATGAATAATGTGTTTAAATTTCGTAGATTTTAACTGATTTTAGCAGGAATTACGCCATTTGATTGCGACAATAGCTGAGTAATTTCGTCCACTGGCAGCGGTTTACTGTAATAAAAGCCTTGTGCAATGGTGCAGCCACGTTCGATGAGGAATTGCGCTTGCTCTTCGGTTTCGACCCCCTCGGCAACGATCCCGATGTCAAGGTTGTGCGCCAAACTAATAATGGTTTGGGTAATAGTCGCGTCATCTTTGTCTTCAGGAATATCTTTAACAAACGAGCGATCGATTTTCAGAGCATTGATGGGGAAATGCTTTAAGTAGCTCAGTGAGCTATAGCCAACACCAAAGTCATCAATGGCAAGCGTAATACCGTTTTCACGCATATCGTGCATGAACTGGGTATGTGACTCTTGGTTCTCAATTAACACTTGTTCGGTCAGTTCGAGCTCGACGTACGCAGCCGGAATGCCGGCATTGCGAATCGCAAACAGAATCTGTTTAGTCAGGTCTGGCGTTTGGAATTGACGCCCAGACAAATTCACCGAAATACGTAAGTCGGTGAAGCCTTGTTGACGCCAACGGCCGAGCTGTTTACAGGCATTTTGTAAGACAAAATCAGAGATAGGTAAAATAAGGCCAGAATCTTCAGCGATTGGAATGAATTGATCCGGACCAATGATAGTGCCGTCATCTTCTATCCACCGGACGAGTACCTCTAAACCAATAATCTTACGGGTCGTCATATCCACTTGCGGTTGATAGTACAAGGTTAGCTTTTCATGTTCGATTGCATGCCGTAAGCGTTTTGAAATCTCGAGTCGGCTGGCAAGCTCATCGTGGAGTTCCTGACTATACACGTGCCATGTATTACGACCTTTTTGCTTGGCACGATGTAGCGCAGTGTCCGCGTGGCGCATCAGTGTTTCACCGTCTTCGTCACCGGTTTGGGTGAGGGCGATACCGATACTCGCGGTGACAAATACTTCGTAACCCTCTAAATTGAACTGCTGGTCGAGAGCATGAATGATCTCTTCGGCAAATTTTTCAAGGTCGAGCTGGCTGTGCACAATGGGAACGAGGATAGCAAATTCGTCACCGCCTAAACGCGCTAGGATACTGGGGCTAGAAATGACTTCGGAAATACGTTTTGAAACTTGCTTTAGGAGCAGGTTGCCGATGTTATGACCGAGTGTGTCGTTCACTTCTTTGAAGTGATCTAAGTCGATCATCATCAAGCCAATATGTTTTGCGTTCGCTTGCTTAATTTGGAGCTGTCGCTCGAGCTGGGCAAGGATAGCATTCCGGTTGGCGAGGCCGGTTAACGGGTCATGTTCGGCAAGATAAGCGATGCGTTTTTCAACTTTTTCGCGTTCTTCAATTTCATCATATAGCTCGCGGTTGGCGTCTTTCAGGAGCTTTTCGCGCACGCGGCTGATGCCCAAAAGATACAACACGAAGGTCAGTAAGCAGGTAACGAGAATTCCGGCCACAAAAACGAGAATCGGTAAATTACTCCGCAGTGCGTCTAATCGTTGCGGTGACGGCCAAAGCTCAAACTCCCAGGTTTCACCGAATAATTGGAATGGCTGAGTATGCCCCCAATCTTCTCGCAGTTGATAGGAGCGGATATGACTGAAGAGCAACTGCTCGTCGTCGACCCGTTTTACTTGGAATTCGGTATTTTCGGCTAAATGGGTTAACGCAATAAAGCTGAATAATTGATGCATGTTAATCGTTGCCGCGTAATAACCAACGGCCGGTGTCTCATGCTGTGGAATGACCAGCAGCAAGTCAGCGGGGTGTTCACTTAGCTGTCCCGCCGGAACCAAATAGCGAATACCGTGATTAAATCGCTGCAACCAGGTTAGGGTTTCTGCGGATACATGGGTGGCGGTTTCGGATTCAGAGGGATAAATGGCGCTAATTTCGCCTTGCTGATTGAGCCAGAATAAATGCCGGAAGTGGCGGTAATAATTAAAAATTTCTGGACCGTTGTTTAACCAATTTTGCTGTTGCGCGTCGCTCTGACTGATCCAACTGAAGCCAAACAGGTGCAACTGCAACTCCCGGCGAATTTCCAGTTGCAGGTTGGTGAGCTCTTGGCTAAGTTGTTTTTGCACCGATTGATCGTCCGCAATACGCAGCCCGAGGGTGGCAGCTAAAGTAATAATGACCCCAAAAATAGCCGCTCGTATCGCGTGACGATGTCGCTGTAATTTGCGCATGTGCACCCAAATTTATTGTTTTTATTCTTGTCTGTACAACATTGCCTGAATCGCCAACAATTGTCCACCGCTAACTGACTGAAAAATAGTTGTTTCTGTCTCAGCTGGTGAATAATTTGTCGTTAGTGATTTTCAGCGGCTCAAAGCGGATTATCAGCGACCTTATTGCAGTTCAGGACGATCACGGAAATACTCTAATGCTTCTGGGTTTGCCAGCGCGTCGGTGTTTTTTACCACTTCATTGTGAATAACTTGGCGCACGGCAATTTCGACAATTTTACCACTAATGGTGCGCGGAATATCCGGAACTTGAGCGATCACAGCCGGCACGTGGCGCGGTGTCGCATTCGCTCGAATGATTTGTTTAATGTCTGCGCGCAAGCCGTCGTCGAGTTCGATTCCATCGCGTAACTTCACAAATAGAACGATGCGTTCGTCGTCTTGCCAGCGCTGACCAACCGCAATACTTTCCAGCACTGCGTCGACTTTTTCCACTTGTCGGTAAATTTCTGCAGTGCCAATACGGACGCCACCTGGATTGAGAACGGCGTCAGAGCGACCGTAAATGATCACGCCGTTCTCGGCGGTCAATTCAGCGTAGTCTCCATGTGCCCAAATATTGGCAAAACGATCAAAATAGGCGGCCTGATAGCGGCTACCGTCGGCGTCATTCCAGAAACCGGTTGGCATGCATGGGAAGGTTTGTTCGCAGACTAATTCACCTTTCTCACCACGAACCGGCTCACCTTGGTCGTTAAATACATTCACCGCCAGCGCTAAGCCACGACACTGTAATTGGCCACGATACACTGGCAGAATCGGATTACCCAAGGCAAAGCAAGAAATAATATCGGTGCCACCAGAAATTGAGCTAAGGCAGACGTCGGTTTTGATGTCACGGTAGACATAGTCAAAACTTTCGGGTGCTAGGACTGAGCCTGTGGTTAAAATACTGCGCAAGGTGTCTAAGTTATGACTTGTTTTCGGTGTCTCGCCAGCCTTTTCTAGCGCTGCTAAATACTTGGCACTGGTGCCGAAAACGGTAATCCCTTCGCGATCGATAAGATCCGGCATAGCGGCAGGTGTCGGATAAAATGGCGACCCATCGAAAAGGGCTAGGCGGGCACCGATGGCGAGGCCTGACACCAGCCAGTTCCACATCATCCAGCCACATGTCGTGAAGTAAAAGAGCGTATCGCTGCGGCGCAAGTCAGTATGCAACGCATGTTCTTTGATGTGTTGTAGTAGGGTACCGCCAATGCCATGGACAATACATTTAGGGACGCCGGTGGTCCCTGAACTAAACATGATGTACAGCGGGTCATTGAATGCGCGGCGAACGAATGTCAGTTCAGTCGCACTCGGGTCGAGGAAGTCGTGCCAACGAACGCGATGCTCGAGGGCGACTTGCGGTGACGTAATGCCGGCAAAATCAATTTCAATATGAGTTTGCACGGACGGTAAGTCAGCCAGAATATCGTTAACTTTGCTGCTGATATCGAGGGTTTTGCCATTGTAAAAATAACCGTCAACGGTAAACAGCACTTTGGGTTCAACCTGGCCGAAGCGGTCAAGAACTCCCTGTACGCCAAAGTCTGGTGAACAACTTGACCATACTGCACCGAGGCTGGTGGTCGCTAACATGGCAATGATGGTTTCGATGTAGTTCGGTAGCATGCCGGCGACACGATCACCTGCACTTACGCCGACAGCGCGCAAACTGGCCGCTAATTGAGCGGTTTCCCGATAGAGTTCGGCATAACTGATTTCACGCCGTTGGCCATGCTCATTGGTAAAAACCAAGGCCGGGCGGTCATCACGATAACGCAGTAGGTTCTCAGCAAAGTTTAACTGCGCTTGCGGAAACCACTGTGCACCGGGCATGCGCTCGGCATCTTCGAGCAGTATCGAGCCTTTGTCACCAATGACATGGAACTCATCCCATAACAATGACCAAAAGTCCGTTTTGTGGGTGACAGACCAGTCATAGAATTTGTGGTAATCACCGGCAAACGAGAGCGCAAATTGGTCTTCAACGGTGCGCATAAATTGCGTCATTTGCGCGTTTTCAATTTGGGCTGCACTGGGTTGCCAGAGCGGATTATTCACTTCAGACATGACTTTTTAAATTCCTATGCGTTTTTGTTATATTTGGATTAAAAATTGAATTGCAGCAATTTATGCGCGTCGTGCCACACTAACATTCGAGCGTGGCTGGGTGCCGAGTTCTGCACAAATCACCTGGCCCGCATCAATAATTTGTTCTAAATCGACGCCGGTACGAATGCCCATGCCGTTGAGCATATACAGAACATCTTCAGTAGCGACGTTGCCACTGGCACCTTTTGCGTAAGGGCAGCCACCTAGGCCGGCCACGGCGCTGTCGATGACGCTCACCCCAAGCGGCAAACACATGGCTAAATTCGCCAGCGCCTGACCATAGGTGTTGTGAAAGTGCAGTGCAAGCTTATCGATAGGCACAACGTCTGCCACCGCTGCAAGCATGCGCTGGGCTTGCAAAGGTGTACCCACGCCTATGGTGTCGCCGAGTGATATTTCGTAGCAGCCCATGTCGTATAGGGCTTTAGCGACGCGTACGACGTCGGTCAACGGCACTTCCCCTTGGTAGGGGCAGCCGAGCACACAGGACACATAGCCGCGGACACGGATATTAGCAGCTTTAGCAGCGGCCATAACCGGCGCAAATCGCTCAAGCGACTCGTCAATCGAGCAGTTAATGTTCTTCTGACTAAATGCCTCTGATGCGGCACCAAACACAGCAACTTCATCGGCGCGCGCTGCCATTGCTAACTCAAAGCCTTTCAGGTTTGGCGTGAGTGCCGAATAGGTAACGCCACTGGCGCGTTGTATCTGGGTCATGACATCGGCGCTGTCGGCCATTTGCGGTACCCATTTGGGGCTGACGAAACTGCCAGCCTCAATGGTCCTCAAGCCAGAGGCGCTTAATGCATTGATTAACGCCACTTTGGCAGCAGTGGTAACAGCTTTTTCATTCTGCAAGCCGTCGCGTGGGCCAACTTCAACAATACGAACGTGTTTCGGTAATGCCATGACGTTGACTCCTTATTCGTCCGCAGCGCTAAGACTAATTAATTCCGCGCCATCACTAACCAATTCGCCAGCTTGGAAGAAAACTTGTTCGACCGTGCCAGCAAACGGCGCACGAATGGTGTATTCCATTTTCATTGCTTCCATGACAACCAAGGCTTGGCCTTCGTTAACGGTGTCGCCAGCGGCAACGTTGACGGCAACAATCGTGCCGTTCATTGGCGCAGTCAGGCTGCCAGCTTCTTCGTCATGAGCTAATTCAGCCAACTCGTCAAAGAGTGTGGCTTGGAAGCGACCATAGTCGGTAAACAAGGAATATTCGCCGTTCACCTCAGCCACTTCAACGGGTAAGCGTTGGTCGTCGAGCAACACAGCTCCGTCGGCGGTAAACGCTACATCTAAATTGTGCAGTGGCCAATGGAAACGCTCGCCATGTTGTTGTAAGTCGAGCACGACATGGCTTTCGCTACCTTTAGGGGTTAATGCCACATGATGTTTCGCCGCGGCATTCATGCGCCAACCGCTCGTCGCCGCCCATGGGTCGGTCGACACGGTATTGGCTTGCTGTTGCTGAATACGGAATGCAGCAATAATGAGCAGAGCTTGGTCGGTGCTGAGATTAAACTCAGTTTGCTGCAGATCGTCGCCATATTGCTCGATAAAGCGAGTGGTGAGTTCAGCTTTTACAAAGGCTGGATGAGTCGCAATCCGATGTAAATAGTCGGTATTGGTGGTCACACCGGCAATCCGGGTTTCGCGTAGGGCATTGGCTAACCGCCGCAAAGCACTCTCGCGATCTTCGTCCCAAACAATGAGTTTGGCGATCATGGGGTCGTAGAAGGTCGTTACTTCGTCGCCAGCCACAATACCGGAGTCCCAACGCGAGTATGGGGAGGCTTCGGGGTGACGCAAAAAGGCGACAGTTCCGGTACTGGGCATAAAGTTGTCGTCGGCATTCTCTGCATAAATACGCGCTTCAAAGGCGTGACCGTCCAGTACTAGCTCGTCTTGTTGCATGGGCAAGACTTCGCCAGCGGCAACCCGAATTTGCCACTCGACTAAGTCAACACCGGTAATCATTTCAGTGACGGGGTGCTCAACTTGTAGACGAGTATTCATTTCCATGAAGTAAAAGCTTTGATCTTCGTCGAACAGGAATTCAACAGTTCCAGCCCCGACGTAGTCAATCGCTTGCGCGGCACGTACTGCTGCTTCACCCATGGCACGGCGAGTTTCAGCGGTTAAACCAGGTGCCGGAGCTTCTTCAATGACTTTCTGATGACGACGCTGAACCGAGCAGTCGCGCTCGGCTAAATAAATCGCATTGCCATGTTGATCACAGAAGACCTGAATTTCAACGTGGCGGGGGCGGGTGATGTATTTTTCTACCAACATTTTGTCGTTGCTAAACGCGGCTTTTGCTTCGCGCTTGGCCGAGGCGAGCGCTTCAGCGAAATCACTGGCTTTTTCGACCACGCGCATGCCTTTGCCACCACCACCATAGGCCGCTTTTAACAGCACCGGATAGCCAATTTTTTCAGCTTCATCTGCCAAAAGCTCGGCGCTTTGATCGTCGCCGTGATAGCCAGGAACTAACGGTACACCAGCGTCTTGCATAATGTTTTTTGCTGCGCTTTTAGAACCCATCGCGGCAATGGCTGGAACCGGTGGACCGATAAAGATCAGACCCGCGTCAGCCAACGCTTCGGCAAATGATTCGTTTTCTGACAAAAAGCCGTAACCGGGGTGAATAGCTTGCGCACCGGTCTTCTTTGCTGCGGCAATAATCTTGTTGGCGCGTAAGTACGACTCACTGCTGGCCGAGCCGCCAATGTAAACTGCTTCGTCAGCTTGCAGAACATGTTGAGCGTTGCGATCGGCATCAGAAAATACGGCGACTGTTTTAATCCCCATGTCACGAGCGGTGCGAATGACACGACAGGCAATTTCACCACGGTTGGCAATCAGAATTTTGTGAATTGACTGGCTCATGCGTGGCCTCCATCTTTTTTGTTCGATTGTTGCCAGGCTGGCGCGCGTTTCTCTAAAAATGAACTTAACCCTTCTTGACCTTCTGCTGATACCCGAATTGCAGCAATGCGACGGGCGGTTTCGGCAACGACTTCTGGGTCGAGTGGGTGATTACTAACATGATGAATTAAACGTTTACAGGCTTGCACTGCCGCCGGGCTGTTCGCTAACAGGGCCGTTAATAATGGCTCCAGCGCCTCGTCGAGGGAGTCTGTCGTGACGATGTCGACTAAACCTAAACGCTGCGCTTCCATGGCAAAGAAACGCTCAGCAGTCAGCATATAGCGGCGCGCCGCTGGCTCACCAAGTGCACGGACAACGTAGGGGCTGATAACCGCTGGAATTAAACCGATTTTCACTTCCGATAAACAAAAACTCGCGCGCTCATCGGCAATGGCCATGTCACAGCAGGCCACTAAACCAACCGCACCACCAAACGCAGCGCCATTGACCAGCGCGATAGTTGGTAATGGGAGCTGATCCAACTCCCACATCAAAGCGCCCAAATGACCAGCGTCTTCGACATTTTCTTGGTAGTTTTTCGTCGCCATCGAGCGCATCCAGTTCAGATCCGCTCCGGCTGAAAAGTTTTTACCATTGGCACGCAAGACGAGTACGCGGGCGTCGTTGTGTTCGGCAACTTGCTGCAATGCTTGGCGTAATTCCGCGATCATGACATCGTCAAACGCGTTGTGCACGTCCGGACGATTCATCGTCAACGTTGCCACGCCGCGCTCGTCAATGACGAGCTGGGTATATTCAGTAGACATGAGACCCTCCATTACATGCGGAAGACACCGAAGCGGGTGTCTTCGATTGGTGCATTAAGGGCTGCGCTTAGGCTCAGTGCTAGCACGGTGCGGGTCTGCGCAGGGTCAATGACACCGTCATCCCAGAGGCGGGCAGAGGCATAATAGGGGTGGCCTTGCTGCTCATAGGTGTCGATAATCGGCTGCTTAAAGCTGGCTTCATCTTCTTTGCTCCAGCTCTCGCCTTTACGCTCTTTACCGTCGCGAGTGACTTGCGCCATCACGCCAGCGGCTTGCTCACCGCCCATGACGGA
This sequence comes from Aliidiomarina haloalkalitolerans, assembly GCF_003987315.1. Taxonomy (GTDB): domain Bacteria; phylum Pseudomonadota; class Gammaproteobacteria; order Enterobacterales; family Alteromonadaceae; genus Aliidiomarina; species Aliidiomarina haloalkalitolerans. Next base: position 781,625 of record NZ_PIPI01000001.1, on the reverse strand, counting down.
AATACGCGCATTCGGCCACATAAACATTAAAGTTGGGTCGTAAGCGCGGCCACACATGCCATAGTTACCGGCACCATAGCTACCACCAATCAAGACTGTAAATTTCGGCACTTTCGCACAACTGACGGCGGTCACCATTTTCGCGCCATGCTTGGCAATACCTTCGGCTTCGTATTTTTTACCGACCATGAAGCCGGTAATGTTCTGTAAAAACACCAGCGGGATTTTGCGTTGAGCGCAGAGCTCAATGAAGTGTGCGCCTTTTTGCGCCGATTCGGAGAACAAAATACCGTTGTTGGCGACAATGCCCACGAGGAAACCATGAATGCGGGCAAAACCAGTTACCAGTGTATTACCGTAGTTTTGTTTGAACTCGTCAAAATCAGAGTCGTCGACAATGCGGGCAATCACTTCACGCACGTCGTACGGCTTACGTAAATCGGTACCGACAATGCCATAAATCTCTTCGGCGGGGTATCGCGGCGGCTTCACTTCAGCGACATCAAGCTTGGCTTTTTCCGGACGATTAAGGCGCGACACTGAGCGTCGTGCGAGTTCAAGGGCATGTTCGTCGTTTAAGGCAAAATGGTCAGCCACGCCAGAAATACGTGTGTGCACATCGGCGCCACCAAGCTCTTCAGCGCTGACTTCTTCACCGGTTGCCGCTTTCACCAATGGTGGGCCAGCAAGGAAAATCGTGCCTTGTTCTTTAACGATAATTGATTCATCCGCCATGGCCGGCACGTAGGCGCCGCCGGCAGTGCATAACCCCATAACCACAGCGATTTGGGGAATGCCTTTGGCCGACATATTAGCTTGATTAAAGAAGATACGGCCAAAGTGATCACGGTCTGGAAAGACTTCGTCTTGGCGTGGCAAATTCGCACCGCCCGAGTCGACTAAGTAAATACATGGTAGGTGACAGCGCTCGGCGATTTCTTGGGCGCGCAAATGCTTCTTCACGGTCAGCGGATAATAGGTTCCACCTTTCACGGTCGCGTCATTGGCGACGATCATACATTCCGTGCCGCTCACGCGGCCAATACCAGCCACAACGCCCGCTGCAGGTACGTAGTCTTCGTAGACTTCCCACGCGGCAAATTGACCAATTTCAAGAAACGGCGAGCCGGCATCGAGTAAGCGCTGGATACGGTCACGTGCCAGTAATTTACCTCGCGCCACATGGCGCTCTTGGTAGCTTTTACCGCCACCTTGTTTAATTTGTTCGGCTTTGGCTTGTAAGTCAGCAAGCACATCAAGCATGGCTTCGCGGTTGGCTAAAAAGCCCTCATCGCGAGGATTCACTTTACTAGTAAGGATAGCCACAGTTCGGTTCCTTTTATTTGGATTCGGTAAATAACTCACGGCCGATCAACATACGGCGAATTTCCGAGGTGCCGGCACCAATTTCATAGAGTTTAGCATCCCGCAATAATCGACCTGTCGGGTACTCATTGATGTAGCCGTTACCACCGAGCAATTGAATGGCGTCGAGCGCCATTTTTGTCGCCAGTTCGGCAGCATAAAGAATGGCACCGGCAGCGTCTTTACGAGTGGTTTCACCGCGATCACAGGCCTTCGCAACGGCGTAGACGTATGCACGTGCAGCGTTCATTTGCGTGTACATGTCAGCAACTTTACCTTGCACTAACTGGAATTGACCGATGGACTGACCGAATTGCTCACGTTCGTGAATATACGGTACGACCACGTCCATACAGGCTTGCATAATACCTAATGGACCCGCAGCCAGCACTGCACGCTCGTAATCAAGGCCGCTCATTAAAACTTTGACGCCCTGATTCAGTTCACCCAAGATATTTTCGGCAGGGACGCGAGCGTCTTCGAACACTAGCTCACAGGTATTCGAACCGCGCATACCGAGCTTGTCCAGCTTTTGCGCCGTGCTAAAACCAGGGGTGTTGTCTTTTTCGATAATGAAAGCAGTAATACCTTTTGAACCAGAACCCGGCTCGGTTTTCGCGTAAACCACCAAAACGTCAGCATCAGGACCGTTGGTAATCCACATTTTGTTACCGTTTAGAATGTAGTGATCACCGTCTTTCTTCGCATGCAGTTTCATGCTGACGACGTCAGAACCAGCGTTTGGCTCACTCATAGCCAACGCACCAACGTGTTCACCGCTGACTAACTTAGGTAAGTATTTCTCTTTTTGCGCTTGCGAGCCGTTGATTTTAATTTGGTTCACACACAGGTTTGAATGAGCACCATAGCTGAGGCCTACCGATGCTGATGCACGGCTGATCTCTTCCATAGCGATAACGTGCTCGAGGTAACCCATGTCTGAGCCACCAAATTCTTCAGGGACAGTAATGCCGAGCAACCCCATGTCACCAAACTTGCGCCATAAATCAGCAGGAAACTCATTTTTTTCATCGATTTGAGCCGCGCGCGGAGCGATTTCATCACGAGCAAAAGCATTGACTTGCTCACGAATCATGTCTGCTGTTTCGCCGAGGTCAAAATTAAATGGTTTATAGGTGCTGATCATAACGACTCCTTGGATTTTTCATTGAGTTCCGCACGGCAGCCGGCTTCAACCGCAGTGAGCTCGTGCAAAACAACTTTAATATCTTCTAATTGCTGGCGTAGCGCTGATTTTTTGTCTTCAATTAAACGCAACATGGTTTGTAATTGATTCACGCTACTACCGTCACGGTCATACATATCGAACAAGGTTTTGGTTTCCGCGAGGGTAAAGCCTAAACGTTTGCCACGTAGAATGAGTTTTAACCGCACTCGGTCTTTTTGATGGTAGATACGCGTTTGGCCGCGACGCTCTGGGATAAGTAAGCCTTGGTCTTCGTAGAAACGAATGCTGCGCGTGGTAATATCAAACTCGCGAGCAAGGTCGCCGATGCTAAATGTGTCTTGAGTTCGCCGCACCCGTTCTGGGCTAGTTTCAAACTCAGGCGTGTCAATTTGCGGTTTATTCATGATTCGAATCCAATGGTCACTTGCCATGAGGCATTCACAGGCGTTAAGCTATCACGAAGTTTACGTTAACGTAAAGTGCTGAGCATGCTCAGCCTAACAATTTTATTACAGCAGGAGAAGTTAAATGAGCTCAGATTCAGTTGTCATTGTCGCCGCTGCGCGCACCCCAATGGGCGGTTTCATGGGAGAACTCAGCGCAGTAAGTGCGCCTGACCTTGGTGCCCAAGCCATTCGCGCTGCGATTGAGCGTTCAGGGCTTGCCGGTGAAGACGTCAGTGAAGTGATTATGGGCTGTGTCTTACCTGCAGGTTTAAAGCAAGCACCGGCACGTCAAGCTATGTTGGCGGCAGGTCTGCCATTAGGTACTGGCGCAACCACCATCAATAAGGTTTGTGGCTCAGGCTTGAAAACCGTAATGTTTGGCCATGACTTGATTAAAGCCGGCTCTGCCGACGTAGTCGTTGCTGGTGGCATGGAAAGTATGTCGAATGCACCGTATTTGCTCGACAAGGCACGCAGCGGCTATCGCATGGGCCATGGTCAAGTACTCGATCACATGATGCTCGACGGCCTGCAAGACGCCTACGAAGGCAAAGCGATGGGTTGCTATGCGCAAGATACCGCCGATGCCTATGGTTTTACTCGCGAAGCGATGGACGATTTTGCCATTCGCTCATTAACTCGTGCGCAAGAAGCGATTCAGAGCGGCAAATTTGCCGACGAAATTACGCCGGTTTCTTACAGTGATCGTAAAGGTGAAGTCACCGTGAGCACCGATGAGCAGCCAGGTAAAGCGCGGATTGATAAAATTCCATCGTTACGTCCAGCGTTTGCTAAAGATGGTACCGTCACCGCAGCGAACTCTTCGTCGATTTCCGACGGCGCTGCTGCATTAGTTCTGATGCGTGAAAGCGACGCCAAAGCGAAGGGCTTGCAGCCTTTGGCGCGGATTGTCAGCCACGCGACGCATTCGCAAAAGCCGTCTGAATTCACCATGGCGCCAGTCGGTGCAATGAACAAAGCACTTGAAAAAGCAGGGTGGTCGAAAGACGACGTCGATGTTTGGGAAATCAACGAAGCCTTTGCCATGGTGACTATGATTGCCATCAAAGACATGGATTTGGATGCTGACAAAGTCAACGTTCACGGCGGCGCCTGTGCATTAGGCCATCCGATCGGCGCTTCCGGTGCGCGCTTGTTAGTGACCCTATTGCATGCCTTGAAACAACGTGGTGAAACCAAGGGTATGACTTCACTGTGTATCGGTGGTGGTGAAGCCGTCGCTTTAGCGGTTGAAATGCTCTAATAGCATTCACTGCATAGAAAAAATCCCCGTCGCCGGTTGGGAGGCTACGGGGATTTTTTTATGTGTTTGATTTGGTTTGACACATTAACCAACAGGTCGCGAATCCTGGGTTAATGACAGCGCCGAGACCTACAGCACATACATGTAGAGATAGGCCGACCCAACCAAGATGCCTGCTACAGTTAAAATGCCTGGCACGATAACGTTAACAAGTAGGTTTTTGCGGATTTCTTCGATCATGGCTGACTCCTTAGTCAATAATATAATTAACTTGAAGCAGGAATAGGTGTCTGGGCGCTTCAATCTTCAGACGCCCATATTATATACCGTGCAAGCTTTTTTTGGAGATTATTCGCATGAAATCGATTAATGGGTCGCACGAGTTTTATTGCGGATGTTCGAGTGCGCTGTAAAGTTTCGCCTGTAATCGATCGGCATTGTGCATGCTGTCATTTAAGGGCAGCTGCAAACGTTGAACCTGGCCTGTGCTGGTGCGCCATTGAATCATTAATGAGCGGCTGTCTAAACCGCTGAAACGGTCTATCCAGTAGCGTTTTACTTTGATTGAGATAATTTGTACAAGAGGGATTTGCGTCTCACGAAAAACGCTTCTCACAATGAGTGTGTCGTCTTTGAGGTCGTAGCTGTTCCAGGGAATGCGATTCCAGTAAACCGTTAGTACCGACAAAATGGCAAATGCAGCGGATACGAGCGGATGCATGTTGCGGAACATGCCGATATTGAAAATCCCGAGGATCGCGATCACGGCCAGTGCGGACATATAGAGAACGATATATAAAGCAGCGTACTTCTTTTTCCGATCGACATACACATGCGATGCACTTTTTGGGTCCGGCTTGGCTTTGACCACGACGAAGCTCATGGTGTAACTCATCAGCAAAGCAAAGAGCGGTGCGTTGAGCATAGGCACGAACAACCGTGTCCAGAAGCCAGGAGTTTCGACTAGAGGGTACTCTGTCGGTGTATAGGACCAACCCATAAACAATGTTATCGCGATAAAAGCGAGGGTGCTGATACTGAAGATTTTGGCAAATTTGATTAACTTGTCGCGCCGAAGCGTTCGCCCATATTGAATCGGATCGCCAAATTGTGTCGTCACCTGTTCGGCTGCAAGGTCGCTACTTTCGCCACTCGCGACTAACTGCGAATGGTGCTCAAGTAAATGGTCGCGAACTTCTTCGAGCATTTGACAACGCAAGGCTTTGCGGCCTGGCAATTCCTGTTCAATTTGCTGCAGGTACGAGTCAATAGCCGGAATGTCAGTGGCCAATTCTTGAGGGAATTGTGGTGAAAAAAGTCGAGTAACGCGAAATAAACGCATAAATTAGTCCTTGTTAGTGAAAATGGTACGCTCAAGCAAGCTTGCTACCTTGCGCCATTCTGCTGTTTTCGTGCGCAGGTAACTGCGCCCGAGATCCGTGATTTTGTAATATTTCCTTGGCGTACCGCGCTCACCCGGCTGGCGGTAGGAAATTAAGAGTTCGCGCCGTTCTAAACGATGAAGTAGGGGATAAAGTGTCGCTTCTTTGACGACGTCTGCATCCGCACCAAGTTGTTGGTGCAGTGCTTCGCGAATACCAAAACCGTAGTTTTCGCCTTGGGTGAGGACATTCAAGACCAGCGTGTCCAAAAGTCCTTTGAGAATTTGTTCATTATCAGTTTTCATTTTTTAACTATACATAGTAAACCTTATTTGATCAAGGTTAAAATTTGTCGCTTTTTTCATCATTGATTTGCGCAATCAGTTACACTCATGCGGTAAGCGGATGTATAAGGTGCTTTTTTGTGTCGACAACACCACTCTATCATTGGTTGATTCAGCTCCCTGAGCCGGTATGGCTGTTGCTCTTGCTGGTCGTGACCCTGATTATCTTCTTCTATCTCGACGCAGTAAGAATGTTGCGTCGCCAAGCCTTTTTAGCGTTTGTCTATGCAAGTGCAGGAAAGATTCGTCGTTGGCTCTGGGACAGCCTGATCCTGCGAATTGGTTACGTCTTCATTGCCATGATCATGGCGCTGCTTGCCATCATTGTCATGGCACACTTACATTGGTTGGAGTGGCTCGTATTTGCCTGCGGTATGCTTTCCTTGGGGATCTTTTATCGTTTGTTTTCCCGTGGTTTGCGTGCAGAAGCGCAGCCTGAGTTTCTAGCGGTTGTAGCACTGCGGCTGAGCGCATGGTGTAATCTCGCTGTGATGGTCATTGCATTAGCGCTTGTGCAGTTTTTCTGGCTGGATTTACCCGATACCCGGGCTTTTGCCGTGAGCGAGTATGTGACTTACGCCTGGCAACAATACGATCTTGAGCACGCATCTGTACCGGTTTTCGCGATATTGCTGGCTGTGGCTGGAACACTGCAAGATGTGCAATGGTACTTGCTACAACAGGCGAGTGGTGTGGCATTACCCGTGACGATGAAAATTGCGGCTTGGTTAGTCGTACTCATGATTCAAGCAACCAAGCTCGGCGTGCTGCAGCTCGTCATATTAGGGTTAGTGAGTATTGTCACTGCAAGCTCGGGAGCGAATCGTCAGGTATTACGCAAACGCCTATGGCGACGCAGTGTGTTATTACCTATTGCCTTGGTGTTTGTTAGTTACTTAGCGCTGACGAAGATGCCACAGCTATGGAGCGCCGCTAGCGAGAAAGGCGCGAATGAAGTCAGCTCGGCTAGTGCTAATTCAAACGGGGAGCCAAGTGATCCCTGCGACCGTATTTGGGCAAATAACGGTGCGGGCGCTGGTACTGACGTACAAGGCAAAACGCGTCGGCAAGCTGAATTAGCGAGTCTCGAAAGCTCTCTTTCAGCCGCGTTGCAAACCGACCATGCGCAAGCTCAAGCGCGTTTGCAACGAGACATTGAAATGCAAGTTGCAGCGGCGTATGCGCAAGCAGAAGCGGGTGTCGACGCATTTCTTGATTGGAATTTTAGTCTTGCCGGCCAATATGCCCAACTCATCTATTTGGCTGGAGCAAGTGTGAGCCAAGCGAGTTTTGCCGATTACCTCAGCGGTAAGATGAATGGTTTTATCCGTGAGCCGCTAACGCCGGCTCTGCTAGCGGCTCAGCAGCACTTCAATGGCAACATGGAAGTCGAAGTGCAACGTGCGGGGCAAGCTTATCAGCGTCTTTTCAATCAATTCGCGGCACAAACCGCCTGTTTACAATTACCGGATTTCGACTTTGATCCGAGTCAGTACGTCGACAAATCCCTCGTTGGTCTCGGTGCGGGGGCAGCATTAGCCGCACGTATTGCGCTGGCAGCTGGGACACGAACAGCAACACATTCTGGGGTGCGGCGGGCGATTAGCGCAATATTTACTCGTGGTGTTGCGCGAGCGGGGGCGGTCACCTCAGGCGGCGCTGGCGCAGTTTGCGGACCTTGGGCGATTGTCTGCACGCCAGCCATCATTGCTACTGTTTGGTTGAGTACCGACTACGGCCTCAACAAAGCAGATGAAGCATTGAATCGAGAAAGTATGAAAGCAGAAATGATGGCAGCATTAGCAGACGAACAAGCAGAAACCGTCGCTACTTTGTATGCGTTTTATGCGCGAATCTTGGACCAGTTTTATGCTGAATTAGATGAACACCAAAACCGTCAATTTAATATTCTGCGTGATGGTGTTCGTTGAGTTTAATTATCGGATGTACAAAAGTTGTCATTGCTGAGCTCTTGTTCACCGCTCCAGCGATAGGCAACTAATGGCCCAGTGCGGCCAGCGGAATAATCCACACAAGCTGATTTTGGTGTCAGTATTTGCGGTGTTCCAGCGAGCCAATAATGGCCAAAAAACACCGGGCAATCGCCTAAGTAAGCCAAACGCTTTAGCAAGGCTGTGTCGGCCGGAACTTGTAAGAGGTGGTTCATCGCGTGCTGGTTCTTGCTTGGATTTGGGATGTGAGCAATATCGGCCAAGGTGTCAGCATCGGAGCGCCACCAAGAGATTCGCACTTCCCAGCGTTCCTTACCTTTGTGATCCACAAACGAAACACCTTCAGGCAGTGTTTCTTCCACACCTTTCAGTAGGTTCTCAACCGCAATAAAAGGTGCGGTGTCGCGTTCAAAAATAGTCTCCCAAGCGTCCTCGCGCAGCGAGTTATCAGGATTTAAAAAGGGTTTAACCACGGCAAAGGAAGGTTCATGCCAACATGCGTGGATAATCCGCAGTTCGCCGAGGTCGAGAAACAGCGGCAAGGTCTTGAACCAGTCCAACCAAGGTTGACGGTCGGCGATATCGGGTAAATTATCCAGAAATGCTTGGTGATGAGCCTGATTAGTCGCGCTGTGCTCGCGCAGGAATTCGCCAGTTTTACTGTGGCGCAGCGACCAGCCGACAGCATTGAGCTCATGATTACCCATGACAACCCGCGCATGGCCAGCGTCGACCATGGCTTTGACGGTTTCGAGAACAGCCACGGTTTGGTCGCCGTTGTCGATGAGATCGCCGACGAAAATGGCTTCACGACAAGGGTGTTGGTAAACACCCTCGTGCTGCTGATATCCTAGGTTCGCCAGCAGGGCAAAGAGTTTGTCGGCCATTCCATGAACGTCACCGATAATATCAAATCCCGGCTGCATGTTGGTGTCCTGTTTGCTCACTGCTGTCACTCCTTTTCCTTGAGACTCGGATGGTACTGTTTAGCTGACGAAATCACCGTCACGCTCAGGCTGATAAACTATCTCGATGACTTCGACATGGGCAAGCCCCGATTGCATTGGCCATTCGATGGTCTCACCGACACGCACCCCAATGAGCGCGCTGCCAATGGGAGCGAAAATTGAGATGGCGTCCTCAGTTTTGCCAAGGTCGGCCGGATAAACTAAGGTTTTTTCAAATTCTTTCGCACTTTCAATTAAACGAAAGCGAACCCGCGAGTTCATGGTGACCACATCGGCAGGGATATCTTTTGGCTTAACCACTGTTGCTCGAGCAAGCTCTGATTCTAAATGTGCAACTTGTTTGCTTAAAGCTGGTGTTTTTTCAATTAGCGATTCAATGCGAATAACATCGAGTTCAGACATAATTAATTCAGGTTGTTTAATTGGCTCAGTCACAGACTACGTCTCCTTAATTTCTTCCACCAAGGTGATTGCAAAATAAACTTAGCGGAATGAATAAAAAACCGCCTGCTCAAGACAGGCGGTTAGGTATTTAATGTATATCTTATATATGGCGCTTTCTGCTTGGAAAATCAAGCTTTAATCGCAGCCTTTGCAGTTATTTGTGACGGGTTCGATAATAGCTTGGTAACCACACCGCAAAACCGATGATGATTGCGCCTAAGGTGAGAGTGGCCCAATTTACGTCTTGCCCCCAGAGTAAAAAGTTAACGAGTAGCCCAGCCGGAATAAGAGCATTATTCATCGTGGCTAGTTGACCGACATTGACCTTTTTCGAGGCGATACTCCACGCTAGATAACCACAACCGGAAGCACCAAGGCCAAGCCACAACAAGACCGTCCAATGCACCCATGTGGTTGGTAAACGCTCGAAATTACCGAATAGCAACATACCAAGTCCAGAGACTAACGTGGCTCCAAGAAAGAACAAGCCATAGACCTGGAGCTGCTCGCGATCGCTACCTAGCGGTAAACGTTTATAAGCCACCTGACCGAGGGCAAAACAGATATTGGCACCTTGAATGAGTAGGAAGCCAGTAAGGAAATCTGGGCTAAGCCCCTGATAACGAATAACCGCGGCACCAACAACGGAAATAACTGCGGCTAACCACCAGATTTTTGGCAGTGGTTTGCGGTTGAGAATTTGCTCGTCTAGCAAGGTTATATAAAGCGGCGTGAAAATAGTAAAAAGTAAAACTTCAGCGACACTAATGTATAAAAAAGCGTGATAGAGCAATAAATACATGACGCCAATTTGAATGCCACCGATGGCCATGAGCTGTAGCCGTCGAGAGCGGCTCAAATGGCCGATTTTAAGAAAGGGTAATAATAGAATTAAGGCTAGAATCATGCGAATAAAGACCGCGATGTAGGCGTCTACATCGCGGGCAAGGAACTCACCGATTAAAGAAAAACTAAAAGCCCAAAGTAACGTGATAATTATGAGTGTTGGCATTTCCGCTCCCGACGCCAAGTAAACGCGCCGCTAGTATGCCAAACGTTTGCCCAATACGCACGCCATGCAAGCAGTCGGCTATACGAATGTGGCACAAAGTACAAACTCGTTAGGGTGCTGAATAATAGCCCCGCAATAATGGTAATTGCCATGGGTGTATAGGGAGGGCCGTCACCACCAATTTGCGTGTTGCCGAGTGCGAGCGGCAACATACCGAGAATGGTGGTCGCAACCGTCATCAGGATGGGCCGTACCCGTCGTGATGCAGCTTCGATGATGGCATCTTCTAAGCTTTGTCCATCGTCGATTTGTTGGTTAATCGCATCAACCAACACAATGCCGTTATTCACCACAATTCCCATGAGAATCAGCATGCCAATCAGCGCCATGAGCTCAATACCTGTGCCAGTTAGCCAAAGCCCCCAAAACACGCCGGTAATGGCTAATAACAATGAACCAATAACTGCCGATGGTAAGAGTAACGACTCAAACAGTGCCGCCATCACCATGTAAACCAAGGCGACAGCCAGCAGCATGTTGACGATCATAATCGAGTTTTGCTGCTGTTGGGTTCGAAAACCGCCATCGAGAGTCCAGCGATAACCGTCAGGTAAGCTCACTTGTTGCATGACTTCTTGAATGGCGGTACGTGCTTCGGCAATCGTCATGTTGTCTAAATTGGCACTGATACGTATGGCGGTTTGGCGATTGAAGCGGCGCACTGTGCCCAATTGCGGAACCTGCTGAATATCCGCAACTTGGCGCAAGGTGATTAACGCTTCTTGGTCGCGAGCGATGACTAAGTTTTCCAACTCAGCGAGTGACAAAGCGACTAACTCAGGGTAGGTCATACGAATTCGCACATCTCCAGTGGGGTGGTGGCGAAATGAGCGTAAGTTGCGGCCACGCAGCGCAACCGCAATTTGCTCGGCAACCTCTTGGGTATTGAGATTAAAGCGCTGTGCTTGTTCACGATCAATTTGAATCCGCAATTCAGCTTGCGCATTGCCGGTGTCGGTTTGCACATCGGTTAAGCCTTGAATGCGTCCGAGAATTGGAATGAGGTCTTCAGCGACTTGCTCCAACTCGGTTGTCGAGCGACCTTGGAGGGTGATTTGTACGCCATCCCGAGGGCCGCCTTGAAAACCAAACACCGGCTTACTGCGTGCCAACGGTGGCATGCCATCGCGTACTCGGCGTTGAATTTCGGCGACGGATAACTGGCGATCCTCTTTCAGCAAGAGTACCGAGTTGGCATAACCCGGTGTGAAATAGCTGTAAACGTGCTCAATCTCAAACTCATCTTGATTGGCATACAAATAGGCCTCTAAGCGGCTTACCTCTTGTTCTACTTCATCTAATGTATATTGCCCGATGATATTGTAATTAATAAATAGTCGGTTGTTGTAAGCGGTCTGAGTTTGATCCGAACCAATATTGTGAAATGGAAAGGCCGTACTAATTAGCATCGCTAAAATAATAAACGTGGTGCTTTTCGGATGACGATGAGACCAACGCAGACTTCGTAGGTAAAAATCTTTTATGCGACTGTGCTGGTTAGCTTGCGGCAATTTAGCCGGCTTAAGTTTACTAATCAGCAATGGAATGAGGGTTTGTGCAACTAACAGCGAGGCCAGTAACGAAATACAAATGGCAATGGCGACATGCTCAAGAAAAATAGTGATTTCTTCTTGTTGGCCAAATAAATTGGGTAAAAATACAATGGCCGTAGTGAGCGTACCGGCAATGATTGCAAGGGATACGCGGGCACTACCATTCAAAACGGTTGTGCGATCCGGCGTGCGTCCCGCGAGTTGTTCGTCGTGTTGCTCGTGTTTAATACTCTCACTGACAACAACAGCATTGTCGATGAGCATGCCGACAGCGAGCATGAGCCCCATCATGGACAGGATGTTGAGGCTATAACCGAGCAGATACATAATGCCGAGTGTCAGGCATATCGCAATCGGTACCGACAAAACGATAATTAGCGTGGTACGCCAATCGCGAATAAACAAGAACAGCACGATAACTGAGAGAACTGCGCCAATTCCGCCGGCTAAAAGCAAGTCGCGCAGAGAGGTTGTTACGCTCTCTGCAGTATTGTCCATCACCATCAGGTCGATTCCCTGAAACGAGGAACTGGTTTGGGCCTGCTCAATGACCGCTGTTGCTAAGCGAGCAACGTCGACGAGATTGGCACTCGATTCTTTGAAAATATCAATGCCAATTGCGTAGGTTTGATTAAAGTGTCGCCCGGCAAGACGGCGTGGCAACTCGTAGTTGACCTCGGCGATATCACCGACGGTAATGAACGGCGTGATTGGTAATTGACGAATATCATCGAGGTTACGGAACTCACCCGCAGGTTTCACTAACACGCGTTCGGCATCGGTTTCTAAATGACCGGCGCTCATGGTGAAATTTGCCCGATTGAGAATTTGCCCGACTTGGCTGGCGGTTAAGTTTGCGGCAACGAGTCGCTCTGGCTGTAGGCGAATGACAATTTCACGTTGATCTACGCCATAAAGCGCAACACGCGAGACACCTTCTAAGCGCTCTAGTGGTTGCTTAAGTTGACGATTAATCAGGTCATAGGCGAGCGAGAGATCTTGGCGGCTCGAAATCCGTAGCTGCAACACCGGCATATCGTCGGTGTTGAACTGAAAGATGAATACCCGCTCAACGTCTTCTGGTAACAAGTGGCGCACAGTTTCAATGCGTTCACGCGCTTCCATGCTGCGTGCGGAAATATTGTCTTTCCACTGAAACATGAGGTTAACGTTGGCACCTTCCGCATTCGAAAATGAATTCAGCTCTTGAATCCCCGACATGGTTGCTAACGCTTCTTCCAATGGTCGCGTGATTAGGCGCTCAACCTCAGCGGGCGTTGCGCCCGGGTAGGGCACTTGCACCATGATTTGTGGAATATCAATGCCAGGGAATTTCTCCAGTGGTAACAAGCGACTCGAGACCAAACCAAGTAATAACAGGCTTAAGAAGATCATGCAGACGGTTACGGGCCGCCGCATCGCAAAAGCGGCAAGAGGCGCGCTTAATTGCAACTTATTCATGCGTGTCTCCTTGCGCAAAGTGCTTGCGATCAAACAGTTGGTAAACCAACGGAATGAAGAACAGAGTTAGCAAGGTTGCAAATAGCAAGCCACTGATGACGGTAATGGCCATGCTGGCGCTAAGTTCGGCACCTTCACCAATGCCCAGTGCAAGAGGCACTAAACCTAGCACAGTGGTGAGCGTTGTCATCAGAATCGGGCGTAGACGCTGCGCTGCTGCTTGCTGAATCGCTTCGAGCTTCGCGATACCTTCGCGACGTAGTTGATTAATTCGGTCAATCAAGACAATCGCATTGTTAACGACGATACCGGCGAGCATGATCAAACCGATAAAGACCACCACACTCAAAGGTGTATTGGTGATCCACAAGCCAATCAATGAGCCAGCAGCGGCTAATGGTACCGAGAACATAATCAGGAATGGGTGACCGAAGCTTTCAAACTGTGAAGCCATGACCAGGTAAACCAAGAACACGGCAAGGGCGAGGGCCATTAACAACGAATTAAACGATTGCTCAACTAACTCGCTTTGACCACCAATGTTCGCGGTTACTCCGGCAGGCAAGCTCATATCTTGCAATAGCGTAATCAGACTTTGCTCGGCTGCTTTTAGGTTGCCCTGACTTGGACTGGCGCTAATGAGTGCAACACGTTGCTGACCAAGGCGGGTTATTTCGCTTGGGCCAGTAATTTGCCGAATGGTGGCAATCGCACTCAAAGGTATCTCCGGGCTACCACCTGGATTGACTATCAGTTGCTGGACGTTGGCTGGGTCATTACGAACACTGTCTGGCAAACGGACACGAATGTCGATTTGGCGGTCGTGCAAGTTGTACTTCGTTGCGACTTGGCCACCGATTTGCGTGCTAATTAACCGCGCCACATCGGGGGCGGTAAGGCCTAAATGAGCCATGCGCAGGTGGTCGAAAATGATCTCCAGTTCCGGCTGACCGCGTGTCAAACCGTTCCGCACATCGGCAAAGTCCGGGTGTTCGGTGAGCTGCTGACTGATGCGTTCAGCGGCAATCAGCAAGGGCTCTAATTCATAGCCTGAGAGCTCGATCACAAGCGGTAAGTCAATACTGACTAATTCAGGAAAATCGATAGTCGCTTGAACGTCGGGTTGTTGCTCAAGAAATGTCCGTAGATCGCGAATGACGCCATCGCGCTGCTCGGCAGTTGCTGTCGGCTTGACCACCACATTAAAGCGTCCCCAAAAATCGCCACCTTGATTCGCTTGCACTTGCATCAGTGAGCCAGAGCCGGCTACAGAGTAAGAGCGCAGAACTCGGGTATCGGCTTGGAGGCGCTCGGCAACCTTGGCCATAAATGCATCGGTCTCGGCAATCGGGGTACCACGCGGTAGTTGAATATCGACATAAAACTCACGCTGTTCCATTTGCGGAATCAGTTCCATACCAAGGCGTGGTGCGAGGGTAAAGCTGGCAAGGGTAATGGCGGCAAACATTAAAAAGAATGGCCATGGGTTACCTTGCATAGCTTTTAGGCTTGTCGCGTGGCGCTGATTAACTTGGGTCATGAAGGCCTCAAATACCCAGACAATCGGACGACACAGCTGTTTCGCCAGAAAACCTAACCCTTGTGTAATTTTGCGCAGAACAGCGAGTACCAAGATTGGCAGCCAGTAGAAGAATACGCGACTGAGCATCCGAAATGGCCAAGTGAGCCAACGAACCCAACGGCGGGTTGGGGTCGCCGGTGGGTGCGCTGACTCTGTGGTTTGGGCTTGGCGTTTAAACTCACGGCTGGCAAGCATGGGAATCAAGCTTAATGCGACAAATAATGACGCAATGAGGGCAAAGCTGACGGTCAGAGCTTGGTCAGTGAAAAGTTGCCCCGCCATGCCGCTAACAAAGATTAAAGGGATAAACACCGCAAGTGTGGTCAGGGTTGCAGCCGTGACTGCACCGGTGACTTCTTGCGTACCGGCAACAGCAGCGGTTTGTTGATCGTCACCAAGTTGTTTGCGCCGGTCGATGTTCTCTAAAACAACGATCGCGTTGTCGACCAACAGCCCCACGGCCAAAGCGATCCCACCTAGTGACATCAAGTTCAGGCTAAGACCGGTCATGAACATGAAAAAGAAGGTGGCAATAATCGAAACAGGAATGGCCAGAGAAATAATAATGGTCGGTCCAAGCTGACGCAGAAATAATAAAATGACCCCCATTGCTAGTAATCCACCAACGACAGCGTTACTTTTTACCGCTTTAATGGCGTTGCGAATGAAGGTTGACTGGTCGGCGAGAATCTCAATTTCATAGCCGCTCGGCAGAGTACGTTGGATTTGCGGTAAGCGCGCCCGCACGGCATCGGCCACCAGTACAGTGTTAGCATCGCCCTCGCGGTAAAGATTTAGCTCGATACTCTCGCGGCCATTCACACGGCTGATCGATGTCCGGTCTTTAAAGCCACTGCGAATCTCGGCGATATCTTGCAATTGAATCGGCGCTCCATTGCGAGTGGCAATGTAGATATTGCCAATGTCATCGAGGCTCTGGAACTGATTCACGGTGCGTACTAAGAACTCTTGACGGCCACTTTGCACGCGCCCGCCAGCTTGGTTCATATTTTCTGCACGTAAGCGTTGGACGATAACTTGCATGTCAATATTCAGTTGGCTTGCTCGTTGCTGGTCAATCAGCACTTGCACTTCGTCCTCGTAGCCACCACCAATACGGACAGCTGCAATGCCGGTAATACTCTCGATTTGCCGTTTTAGTTCGTCGTCCGCATAGCGGCGCATTTCTTGTAGCGCGCCAGGGCTTGTCTCGTCGCCACCGGCTAGCGCTAAGCGCATAATCGGTTCAAGGTTGGGGTTAAAACGCAACAGCACAGGTTTTTCGACGTCGAGAGGTAACATGACCATGTCAATTTTCTCGCGTACTTCAATACCCGCATAGTCCATATCGGTGCCCCAAGCGAACTCGAGAACGATATCGGATTGACCGGCCCGGGCAAATGAAGTGATGGTACGAACACCGCGCACGGTGCCGACGGCTTCTTCTAAAGGCCGGTTAATCAGCTGCTCAATTTCCAACGGCGCTGCGCCAGGGTAGGCGGTGCGCAGCGTCAGCGTTGGATAGCTTAAATCGGGTAAGAGGTTTACCGGCAAGCGACCTAAGCCGACTAAACCGAACAGAATAACCGCCAAGGTAAACATCGTGATAGTCACTGGGCGACGCACTGCTAATGCTGCTATGCCTTTGTTTTTCATTGTTTTGTCTCGCTAGCAATCGATCAGAGCAATTTAAAGTTGAATCACTTCAATGGTGGCATCGTCGCGCAGAGTATTCTGGCCAGTCACAATCACCGGGGTGCCTTCGCTAATCCCGTCGATGACTTCAATCCAACCATTCTCACGAATACCTGTGGTGATTTTCACACGCTGCGCTTTGTTTTCATTAGCAATAAACACGTAGCTGTCTTGGTCAACCCGGACAATCGCTTGGTTTGGAATCCGCAACACTTGGTCTTTCTGGGCATAGTGCAGTTGCACTCGAGCAAACATGCCAGCGCGCAGTGCATGGTCGTCGTTGCGAATATTTAAGACCACACGGAAGGTGCCAGAGCCAGAGTCGATAATTGGGCTGATACGAGTGACTTGCGCTGTCACTTTTTCACTGCGTTGACTAGCTTGTAGTTCAAGATCGGCATTTTGGCCAACGCGAATTGAAGACAAAGCATGCTCAGGCAAGTGTACCGTGGCTCGCAAGTTGTCAGCATTGACGATGTGGAATAATGTTTTTGGCTGGTAAGCTTGAATCATGTTGCCGTTTTTGACGAAACGGTGGGCAATATGACCACTAATTGGTGCCCGAATGACGCTTTCATTTAAATCCAGCTCAGCAATTTGTAATTGCGCATTGAGTGCATCGTGACGTGACTGTAAGCGCTCAAGTTGCTCAGTACTGACCATTTGCTGGCGTGCGAGTTGCTGTAAACGACTCAGCTCTTGCTCGACGCCACGAAGTTCAGCTGCGATTTGATCGCGGATAAAACGGTAACGCGCTGACTCAATGCGAGCAAGTGCTTGCCCTTGTTCAACATAGTCGCCTTCTTCCACAAGAACTTCTTCGACAATGCCGCTTACCCGGGCGATGACATCGGTTTCCTCGTCGGCTTCTAAAATGGCGCTAGCTTGGAAGCTTGCTCGTACCGAGCCCTTGCCGACATAGACTGCCTCCACCGGAATTCCGCGTTCTGCTGCTTGCTGCGTTGATGGCTGCACACCACCTGCATTCCCACAAGCACTTAAAGACAGCGCTAAAGCACCGATGACACCAACATAGAGCGAACGAACAGTTAAAGTTTTCATTGTATTGTCCAGTTAACCAAATTGCCTCACATACACAGAGATATGCTAAAACCGTGCCAGTTTTATTATATTCCATAAATGACTGATCTGATTGTAATAATTTGTCAATTAGAGGCGTCTAATGAATAAAGTTAGTGAGTTTCCGCACCAATCGTTAGTGAAAATCGCCATTCCAGCTACGGTCCCTAAATCCATTGCGGACCGTAGCTGGAATGAAAAAAGGACTAGACATTTAGATGGCTAAATGGCTAGAATGCCAAAAAATGCAATGAGGAGATTCACAATGCGGTTAGAAACTTTAGCGTTACACCATGGTTATTCGGCGGAAGCGACGACGCGCGCAGCGGCGGTACCGATTTATCAAACCACATCATTTACCTTTCGTGACACTCAGCACGGTGCTGATTTGTTTGACC
Organism: Aliidiomarina haloalkalitolerans; assembly: GCF_003987315.1. Classification (GTDB taxonomy): domain Bacteria; phylum Pseudomonadota; class Gammaproteobacteria; order Enterobacterales; family Alteromonadaceae; genus Aliidiomarina; species Aliidiomarina haloalkalitolerans. The sequence goes on along the minus strand of NZ_PIPI01000001.1, from coordinate 763,430 downwards.
TGAAAGAAGAGGGCAACATTTATTCGCGGATCATGAACCCGACGAATGCAGTGCTTGAGCAACGGTTGGCAGCGATTGAAGGGGGCGTGGGAGCACTAGCGGTGGCTTCAGGGATGGCCGCTATTAACTACACGATTCAGACGATTACCGCTGCGGGTGACAATATTGTCAGTATCAGCCAACTGTATGGTGGCACCTATAACTTTTTTGCGCATTCATTGCCGCAACAGGGTATCGATGTGCGCTTTGCTGATGCTGATGATTTTGCGGGCATAGCCGCTTTAATCGACGATAAAACGAAGCTGCTTTTCTGTGAGTCGATTGGTAACCCTGCAGGTAACGTTGTCGATATTCAACGCCTGGCTGAAATTGCTCATGCGCATGGCATTCCGTTGGTGGTCGACAATACTGTGCCGACGCCGGTGTTGTGTAAGCCAATTGAATTTGGTGCGGATATCGTGGTGCATGCATTAACGAAATACATTGGCGGTCACGGCACCACCATTGGCGGAATTATTATCGACAGTGGCAAATTCCCGTGGGCTGACTATCCGGAGAAATTCCCGCAATTGAACAAACCGGACCCGTCCTATCATGGGGTGGTGTATACCGAGGCTTTGGGTCCTGCTGCGTTTATTGGTCGGGCACGAGTGGTACCTCTGCGCAACACCGGTTCGGCGCTGTCGGCACAAAGTGCGTTTAACTTCCTTCAAGGTTTAGAAACACTTGCGTTACGGCTTGAGCGTCACTGTGAAAATAGCCAACGAGTTGCGGAGTACCTGCAACAACATCCGGCGGTTGAAAGTGTCAATTATGCCGGTCTGCCAACCGACAAACATCATGCGTTGGCCCAGAAAATTACCCAAGGCAAAGCTTCTGGAATTCTGAGCTTTACTGTCAAAGGTGGTCATGAAGCCGCGGTGAAATTTATTGATTCCCTGCAGTTATTCTTGCGCTTAGTCAATATTGGTGATGCCAAGTCGCTGGCGTGTCATCCGGCGTCGACTACTCATCGGCAATTATCACCCGCCGAACTGGCGAAAGCTGGTGTTAGCCCTAGTCTAGTGCGTCTATCGGTTGGTATTGAACATATTGACGATATTATTACCGATCTTGAGCAGGCGCTCACTGCATCGCAACGCCCAGCGCTAAAATCCGCTTAGTGCTGGGCATATAGGGCTGGCTATTTACGCGTTACTTATGCGTAACTTACGCGTTATTTAGCCACCCAAGCTTGTAGCCAATTCTGCAGTAATTGCACCCCACTGGCTTGCCAAAAGGCGGTGGGGAGTTCTTTCCCTTCTTCATCAAGAAAATAGTATTCAGGTGCTTGTGGCGACAAGCCTTTGTCGAAATCACGACGGAATTCTTTATACAGCGTGTCGGCTTCATACTCGGGGTGACCGAAAATGAATGCGCGTCGGCGTAAGTCGTCGGCAGCGAGGAAGGCTCCAGCATTCGGTGCATGCATTAAAACTTGAATTTCGTTATGGGCAAAGAGCTGTTGTTGCCTCGCTTCAGCGTGGCGCGAGTGGGGAAATTGCACACCACTGGTTAAGTTTTGTACAAGGGGGTGCGGGCGCACGATACGGTGACCAAACACACCGCTTATTTTTCGAGCTTTTTGCTTACGAGGAATGTTGTAGTGGTGGTACAAAGCGGCGTTTGCAGCCCAACATAAATACAACGTACTTTCGGCGATATCATCAGCGTAATCGAAAATTTCTTCGAGCTCTTGCCAATATCCAACCTCGTCATATTCTTTGGTGCCGAGTGGTGCGCCGCTAATCACCAAACCATCAAGTTGCAACAAATCACTGACCGGTGAATAGTATTGGCGGATATGGTCGAGCGAGGTGGTTTTTGGGGTCCAACGGTTGAGAAAAAGAAAATGAATTTCAATGTTGACGTCGACCTGGGCAAATAGACGCAACCACTGCCTTTCGCAGACTTCTTTTTCTGGCATTAAATTTAAAAAACCGAGCCGAATTGAGCCACGCTCCTTAGGCGCAAAACGAATATCTAAACCTTCTTCCTGTAAGATTTCGACAGCGGGTAATGGGCGGTGAACAATCACAGGCATGAAGTCTAGAGCCTCGCTTACTTAATTAGAAAAAACAATCATGGCATTGCGAAGCACGGAGGGCAATAGTAAAAGCACCAGTGAATGGCTTAAATAAATGATCGAGAATAAAAAAAGTCGCCCGCAGGCGACTTTTTAGTCAGTCTATTCGACTGGAATTACTTACTTTTTAATCGGGCTAAACTCACGCTTTGCTTCACCGGTGTAAAGCTGACGTGGACGACCGATTTTCTGGCTCGGCTCGCTGAGCATTTCGTGCCAGTGTGAAATCCAGCCAACTGTCCGTGACAGGGCGAAAATAACTGTAAACATATTGGTTGGAATGCCAATTGCTTTCAGGATGATACCTGAGTAGAAATCGACGTTCGGATACAGCTTTTTCTCAACGAAGTATGGGTCTTCAAGGGCAATGCGCTCGAGCTCCATCGCTACGTCTAATAACGGATCTTTAATGTTCAGTTCGCTGAGAACTTCGTGACAGGTTTCGCGCATTACTTTTGCACGTGGGTCGAAGTTCTTGTAAACACGGTGACCGAAGCCCATGAGACGGAACGGGTCGTTCTTGTCTTTCGCTTTGTCGATGAACTCAGGAATACGCTCGACTGAGCCAATTTCCGCTAACATCTTCAAACAGGCTTCGTTAGCACCACCGTGCGCAGGACCCCACAAGGATGCAACACCAGCAGCAATACACGCATATGGGTTAGCGCCTGAAGAACCGGCTAAACGAACCGTTGATGTTGAAGCGTTTTGCTCGTGATCAGCGTGTAAAGTGAAGATCCGATCCATTGCTTTGGCGATAATCGGACTGACTTTGTACTCTTCAGCTGGCACCGAGAACATCATGTTTAAGAAGTTCTCTGAATAGCTTAAATCATTACGTGGATAAACAAACGGCTGGCCGATATTGTGCTTGTAACACATTGCCGCGATTGTAGGGATTTTCGCGATTAAGCGGTAAGCACTACGTACGCGCTGTTTCGGGTCAGCAATGTTTAAGTCGTCATGGTAAAACGACGACAATGCACCAGTCACCGCACAAAGCATTGCCATTGGGTGAGCGTCACGGCGGAAGCCACCGAAAAACTCATGAATGCCCTGATGGACCATGGTGTGCTTGGTAATGGTCTTTTTGAACTCTTCGTATTGCTCTGAGGTCGGCGCTTCGCCGTGAATCAGCATGTAACAAACTTCAAGGTAGTCTGCTTCAGTGGCTAGTTGTTCAATTGGATAGCCGCGGTGCAACAACACACCGTTGTCACCGTCAATGTAGGTGATCTTTGATTCACAAGAGCCGGTCGCTAAGAAGCCAGGGTCGAACGTGAAGTAGCCGTGCTTGCCTAGGGTCCGTACATCTATTACATCGTGCCCGGCGGTGCCTGAAAGCACCGGCAGCTCGATACTATTGCCATCGATTTGAATAGTGGCTTTACGCTCAGCCATGGAAATCTCCTTGTATTCTGTGCGTCTTGGATAAAAAAGTGCGCTAGTTTTACTTGATCTTGGGGGTATCTGTCAATTTAACGTAAAGGGTAGAGGTTTGGATGACTACTGATTTTCGACTACAACTTTAGTCTAATTGTTAGGAATTTGTGAGTGACCGATTCCTGATTTTTTCTACGATATCACGTATATTCGTGAACCAGAATTAGCCTTCCTTGGTAATTGTAATTGTACAGCGCGCCCGATATACTTTAGCGCACTGATTTCAACAGCGTTTTCAGAAAAGGCAAACACTAGTGAAAAAACAAAGACCTGTTAATCTCGACTTGGCTACGATCAAGTTACCTCCGGCGGCTCTTTCGTCGATCCTCCACCGGGTGTCTGGTGTGATTATGTTGGTTCTTGTCGGACTTTTAGTTTGGCTCCTAGCTAAATCACTAAGCTCTCCACAAGGCTTCGCTGAAGCACAAAGCGTCATTGAACATCCTTTCGTGCGTTTTGTGGTTTGGGGTTTCCTTGCCGCTATCGGTTACCACTTGCTGGCCGGTATTCGCCATATCTTCATGGATCTCGGTTTCGGTGAAGAAAAAGAATCCGGAAAAATCACAGCAATCATCGCCATCGTTGGTGGTGTCATTCTAGCGATTCTGGCGGGAGTTTGGTTATGGTAAAAATCGCATCGACATTTGGCCGCAGCGGTACTCACGATTTCGTGTTACTTCGCGCTTCCGCGGTGATCATGGCAGCTTACCTCATCTTTATGGTGTGCTGGTTCTTATCAACGCCTGCAGTTACTTATGAAGTCTGGGTTGGTTTGTATAGCAACCTAGCGATGAAAGTATTCACTTTACTCACGCTAACGGGCTTATTAATCCACGGCTGGATTGGTATTTGGCAAGTCTTAACTGACTATGTGAAATGCTCTCGTTTACGCGGCGTTATTCAATATATTTTTGTTGTTGCTCTCGTTGTGTATTGGTTCACCGGCTTATTCGTATTGTGGGGTGTTTAAGTGAGCAAGTTAAAAGAACTCCAATTTGATGCAGTGGTTATTGGTGCCGGTGGTGCTGGTATGCGCGCTGCGCTGCAAATTTCAGAAAACGGCATGAGCTGTGCGCTGATGTCAAAAGTATTCCCAACTCGTTCTCATACGGTGTCGGCGCAGGGCGGTATTACCGTTGCGTTAGGTAACGCCCATGAAGACAACTGGGAATGGCACATGTTTGACACGGTTAAAGGTTCTGACTATATCGGTGACCAAGACGCAATCGAGTACATGTGTAAAACTGGTCCAGAGGCAATTTTAGAACTTGAGAATATGGGTTTACCGTTCTCTCGTTTTGAAGATGGCCGTATTTATCAACGTCCGTTTGGTGGTCAGTCGAAAGAGTTCGGCGGCGAGCAGGCGGCACGTACGGCAGCAGCGGCAGACCGGACTGGTCACGCGTTGTTGCACTTGCTGTACCAGCAAAACGTGAAAAACAAAACAACTGTGTTGTCAGAATGGTACGCCTTAGACTTGGTGAAAAACCAAGATGGCGCGGTCACTGGTGTGACTGCGATTGATATCGAAACTGGCGACATGTATCACATCAAAGCGAAAGCTGTGGTCTTGGCAACAGGTGGTGCGGGTCGTATTTTCGCCTCAACCACGAACGCTCACATTAACACCGGTGACGGTGTTGGTATGGCGATTCGTGCCGGTGCGCCAATGCAGGACATGGAAATGTGGCAATTCCACCCAACCGGTATTGCCGGTGCGGGTACCTTGGTCACTGAAGGTTGCCGTGGTGAAGGTGGCTACCTGTTGAATAAAGACGGTGAGCGCTTCATGGAACGCTACGCGCCAAACGCGAAAGACCTAGCGGGTCGTGACGTTGTTGCCCGTTCAATGATGACCGAAATCCGTGAAGGTCGTGGTTGTGATGGTCCTTGGGGTCCACACATCAAGCTGAAACTGGACCACTTAGGTCGCGAAACGCTTGAGTCACGCTTACCGGGCGTCTGTGATTTGTCGAAGACGTTTGCTCACGTTGACCCAGCGGTTGAGCCAATTCCAGTCATTCCAACCTGTCACTACATGATGGGTGGCGTGCCAACGGACGTGAACGGTCAGTGTTTACAAATTGACGCAAATGGTAATGCAACGCCAATTCAAGGCTTGTTTGCCTGTGGTGAAATTGCTTGTGTATCTGTACACGGTGCTAACCGCCTTGGCGGTAACTCACTGCTTGACCTTGTAGTCTTCGGTCGCGCAACCGGCTTGCACCTCGGTGAAGCACTAGCGGCTAACACTGAAGCACGTGAAGCATCAAAAGATGACGTTGACGCGGCAATGGCGCGGACGAACCGTTGGAACAACACGCAGAAGGGTGAGGATCCGTTCCAAATCCGTAAAGACCTGCAACAATGCATGCAGTTGAACTTCTCGGTCTTCCGTGAAGGCGACGCTATGGCAGAAGGTCTTGAGCAGCTGAAAGAAATCCGCGAGCGTTTAAAACATGCACGTTTGGACGACACCAGTACCGATTTCAACACCCAACGTATTGAGTGTTTAGAGCTCGATAACCTGATGGAAACTGCCTATTCAACGGCAGTTGCAGCGAACTTCCGTACTGAGAGTCGTGGTGCGCACAGCCGTGCAGACTTCCCAGAGCGTGATGACGAGAACTGGCTGTGCCACAGTGTTTATCGCCCAGAAGATGAGTCCATGGTGAAGCGTGAAGTGAACATGCAGCCGAAGACTCGTGACGCATTCCCGCCAAAAGCGCGGACTTATTAAGAGAGGGCTAACGATGAAGAAGTTGAAGTTTTCCATCTATCGTTACAACCCAGACGTGGACACGAAACCACGGATGCAGGAATACGAGCTGGAAGTTGAAGAAGGTCGTGACATGATGGTGCTTGACGCGCTGTTATTGTTGAAAGAAAAAGATCCAAGCCTTTCGTTCCGTCGCTCTTGTCGTGAAGGTGTATGTGGCTCTGACGGTTTAAACATGAACGGTAAGAACGGTTTGGCATGTATTACGCCACTGTCTTCGCTAAAAGGCAGCAAAATCGTTATTCGCCCACTACCAGGATTACCTGTCGTGCGTGACTTAATCGTTGACATGACTGCGTTCTACAAGCAGTACGAGCGGATTAAGCCATATTTAATCAACGACGACAAAACACCGCCAGCGCGCGAGCGTCTGCAAAGCCCGGAAGAGCGTGCTAAGCTTGATGGTTTGTATGAGTGTATTTTGTGTGCATGTTGTTCAACTTCATGCCCGTCGTTCTGGTGGAATCCAGACAAGTTCGTTGGCCCAGCAGGCTTGTTACATGCTTATCGTTTCTTAATCGATAGCCGTGATACTGCCACTGAAGAGCGCTTAAACGAGCTTGACGACGCATTTAGTGTGTTCCGTTGCCACGGTATTATGAACTGTGTCAACGTATGTCCGAAAGGACTGAACCCGACAAAGGCTATTGGTCACATTAAGTCCATGCTATTAGCCCGCGCTGTTTAGCGAAACGGAACGGGTTCTGATATAGTAGTGGTAACGTTGTACAAATAGCCATCCCGCTACGGATGGCTATTTTTTTAAAAAGATCGCTGCAAGACGAAGCGGTTGTGGTTTTAACGCGTATCTGCTGTTTTTCGCAGTCCAAACCAGTGAAAGGAAAAGCAATGCAAGAAGGCGCAATGCAAGCCTGGATTGAGTCCTCCCAGTTCTCTGGAGGTAACGCAGCTTACATCGAAGAGCTGTTCGAACTGTATCTTGATGACCCGAGCGCAGTCCCAAGTGAGTGGCGCAAGCTGTTTGACAGCCTGCCAACTGACGGTGCCGCGATGGATGTTAAGCACAGTCAAATTCGTGATCAATTTCGCGAAGCCGCGAAGAATAAGTTAAAGCAGTCAGGCTCTGGCTCTTTAAACTCGGAGCTTGCTGAAAAGCAGGTACGAGTACTACAACTGATCAACGCCTATCGCTTCCGTGGTCACCAGCACGCTAACCTCGATCCACTTGGGTTGTGGAAACAGGAAAACGTGCCTGATTTGAACCCGGAGTTTCATGGCCTTACCAAAGACGACATGAGCACTGAGTTCAATGTCGGCTCATTGGTGATCGGCAAAGAAACTGCGAAGCTAAAAGACATTCATCAAGCGCTAGACAGCATCTACTGCGGCTCTATTGGTGCAGAGTACATGCACATTGTAGACACCGAAGAGAAACGCTGGATTCAGCAGCGCTTAGAATCGCAACTTGGCCAACCGAAGTTTTCTGAGGAAGATCGCCAGAAGATTCTAAAAGAGTTGGTTGCCGCAGATGGTCTGGAAAAATATTTAGGCACGAAATTCCCAGGCGCGAAGCGCTTCTCGCTGGAAGGTGGTGACGCACTTGTTCCTTTGGTCAAGTCGCTAATTCGTCGTGCTGGTTCGCAAGGCGCGAAAGAAGTTGTCATTGGTATGGCACACCGTGGTCGCCTAAATTTATTAATTAACGTGCTGGGTAAGCACCCGCAGCAGTTATTTGATGAATTCGCGGGTAAAAACACCACCGACAAAGCGGGTGACGTGAAGTATCACATGGGCTTCTCGTCGGATTTTGAAACCGATGGCGGTAATGTTCACCTCGCGCTTGCGTTTAACCCGTCGCATCTTGAAATTGTCAATCCGGTCGTTATGGGGTCTGTCCGTGCGCGGATGGATCGTCGTGGCTGTAAAGACGGTTCACAAGCACTGCCAATCACCATTCATGGCGACTCAGCAATCGCTGGTCAGGGTGTTGTACAGGAAACCTTTAACCTGTCAAAAACCCGCGCTTACCAAGTTGGCGGTAGTATCCGGATTGTCGTGAACAACCAAGTTGGTTTCACCACGTCAAAACGTGAAGACGCGCGTTCAACTCAGTACTGTACAGACATCGCGAAAATGGTGCAGGCACCGATTTTCCACGTCAATGCTGACGACCCAGAAGCGGTATTGTTCGTTGCCCAACTGGCCGTTGATTATCGCAACACATTTAAGCGTGATGTGGTCATCGATCTCGTTTGTTACCGTCGTCACGGTCACAACGAAGCAGACGAGCCGAATGCAACTCAACCGTTGATGTATCAAAAAATTAAGAAACACCCAGTGCCACGTGAAATCTATGCCAAGCGCTTAATTGACGCTGGTGTGGTCAGCGAGGACGCGGTGCAACAGCTCGTCAGTGATTACCGGGATGCGCTCGACAAAGGCGATTGCGTCGTTGACGAGTGGCGGCCGATGAAAAATCATTCGGTCGACTGGTCGCCATTTGTGGATAAAGACTGGGATGTTGAGTATGACTCGTCAATTACCTTGGCAGAGCTAAAAGACCTTGGTGATAAAGTCAGTCACGTTCCGAGCGGCTTTAAACTCAATTCGCGCGTGAATAAAGTGTACGAAGAGCGCGTGAAGATGGCGAACGGTGACCGCAAGTTAGACTGGGGTATGGCTGAAATTCTAGCTTATGCTTCGCTTGTCAAACATGGCTACCGGGTGCGAATGACCGGACAAGATTGCGGACGTGGAACCTTCTTCCATCGTCATGCGGTGTTGCACAACCAAAAAGACGCGTCGACCTTTATGCCGTTAACGGCGATTGATGACAAGCAAGCACCGATTGAAATATATGACTCGGTGTTGTCAGAAGAAGCTGTTTTAGCATTCGAGTATGGTTATGCAACTGCAGAGCCGAATACGTTGGTATTGTGGGAAGCGCAATTTGGTGATTTTGCCAACGGCGCCCAGGTCGTTATTGACCAATTCCTTAGCTCAGGTGAACAGAAGTGGGGCCGCTTATGTGGCTTGACGATGTTGTTACCGCATGGCTACGAAGGTCAGGGCCCAGAGCATAGCTCGGCGCGACTCGAACGGTTCTTGCAGATGTCAGCTGACCATAACTGGTCAGTGTGTGTACCAACGACGCCTGCGCAAGTGTTTAACATGATTCGTCGTCAACAATTACGCCCAGTTCGCCGGCCGTTGATTGTAATGACACCGAAATCATTGTTGCGTCACCCAGATGCCGTGTCTTCATTAGAAGAATTGGCAGAAGGTAAATTCCATAACGTCATCGGAGAAATCGATAAGATCAATCCGAAAAAAGTGAAACGCGTAGTGTTCTGTAGTGGTAAAGTATACTTCGATTTACTAGCCGCTCGTCGCGAGGCCGAAAAGGAAGATGTTGCCATTATTCGAATCGAGCAACTCTACCCATTCCCGCACGAAGAAATGGCAGAAATTCTGAAAGATTATCAGCACGTGAAAGACTTCGTCTGGTGTCAGGAAGAACCACAGAACCAAGGCGCATGGTACTGCAGTCAGCACCATTTCTGGGCCGCAATCCCAGACGGTGCGAAACTGACCTATGCAGGCCGCGCTGCATCTTCATCTCCGGCAGTAGGTTATGCGTCGGTGCATAAAGAACAGCAGCAGAAACTCGTTAACGAAGCGTTAAGTATTTAACAGGTGAGATAAAACATGGCGATTGAAATTAAAGTACCTGAATTACCGGAATCCGTAGCGGATGGCACTATCGCAACTTGGCACGTGAAGGAAGGCGATAAAGTAAGCCGTGACCAAAACCTGGTAGATATTGAAACCGACAAAGTGGTTCTGGAAGTCGTTGCTGAAGCTGACGGCGTGATTGGTAAAATCAACGCTGAAGAAGGTGCGACTGTGAAGAGCAAAGAAGTCATCGGTAGCATTGAAGAGGGCGGCGCTGCGAAATCAGACGACAAAGAAGAGAAGTCTGAGAAGAAAGCAGAGAAGTCTGAAGACAAAGCAGAAGAGAAAGCAGAAGAGAAATCCGACGCTGATGACGATTCTGGTGAAACCATCGAAGTGAAAGTACCAGAGTTGCCAGAGTCAGTTTCTGAAGCGACGATTGCAACCTGGCACGTGAAAGCAGGCGATAAAGTTAGCCGTGACCAAAACCTGGTCGACATCGAAACCGACAAAGTGGTTCTCGAAGTTGTTGCTGAAGCAGACGGCGTCCTTGCTGAGATTTTGCATGATGAAGGTGCAAACGTTGGCGCGAAAGAAGTCATTGGTAAAATTACCAAAGGCGGAAGTGGCGCATCGTCAAAATCTTCGAAAGAGTCAGCGAGCAACGAAGAAAGTAACGACAGTGGTTCTGACAAAGACGCTGACGCAGTCAGCCCGTCAGTACGTCGTTTATTAGCCGAGCACGACCTCAGCGCAAGCGACGTCAAAGGTACAGGTAAAGACGGCCGCATCACCAAAGAAGACGTTGAGAAACACGTCAAATCTGCTGGTGAGAAGAAAGAAGCAAAATCTGAGAGCAAGTCTGAAAGCAAGCCAAGCAGCCAGCCAGCAGTGAGCGGCGATCGGACACAGAAGCGTGTACCAATGACTCGTCTGCGGAAGACCATTGCAAAACGTTTGCTTGAAGCCAAGAATTCAACGGCGATGTTAACGACGTTCAACGAAGTCAACATGAAGCCGATTATGGACTTGCGCAAGACCTATCAGAAAGAATTCGAAGACCGTCATGGTATTCGTTTAGGCTTCATGTCGTTCTACGTGAAAGCTGTGGTCGAAGCGTTGAAGCGTTTCCCAGAAGTGAATGCGTCGATTGACGGCGACGATATCGTTTATCATAACTATTTTGACGTGAGCATCGCGGTGTCTACACCACGTGGCTTGGTCACGCCAGTACTACGCGATTGTGACAAGCTAAGCTTGGCCGAAATTGAAAACGGTATCAAAGAGTTAGCGATTAAAGGCCGTGATGGCAAATTGACCATGGACGAAATGCAAGGCGGTAACTTCACAATTACCAACGGCGGCGTATTTGGTTCATTGTTATCAACGCCTATTCTGAACCCACCACAAAGCGCAATCTTGGGTATGCACAAAATCCAAGACCGCCCAATGGCTGTGGACGGAAAAGTCGAAATTCTACCAATGATGTACTTAGCGTTGTCGTACGACCACCGCATCATTGATGGTAAAGAGTCGGTTGGCTTCTTAGTCACCGTGAAGAACCTGCTTGAAGATCCTCAGCGTCTCCTGCTGGATATCTAATAGCACTCGAGCGGCAGTCTAATTTCTGACTGCCGCTGTTATTTTGGGCGGGAAAAACGTATAATCCCGCGCGAAAATCGGGTAAGCAGCCTCGGCTGCTTTCGTTTTGAATGAACAAACGGAATAAGCATCATGAATTTGCATGAGTATCAAGCAAAACAGCTGTTCAGAGAGTTTGGACTGCCAGTCTCTGAAGGCTTCGCGGTCGACACTCCAGAAGAAGCTGTCGAAGCGGCCAAGAAAATTGGTGGCGACAAGTGGGTTGTTAAATGTCAGGTACACGCTGGTGGCCGCGGTAAAGCGGGCGGTGTGAAGCTGGTAAGCAGCCTTGATGAAGTACGTGCATTTGCTGAGAACTGGGTTGGCAAAAACCTAGTGACTTATCAAACTGACGCCAATGGCCAGCCAGTTGCAAAAATTCTGGTTGAAAGCTGCACTGATATCGACAAAGAACTTTATCTAGGCGCAGTGGTTGACCGTGCTACCCGTAAGATCGTTTTCCTGGCATCAACTGAAGGTGGTGTGGAAATCGAGAAGGTTGCAGAAGAAACCCCGGAAAAAATTCTAAAAGCAATCATCGACCCAACGGTAGGCCCTCAGCCTTTCCAAGGTCGTGACCTTGCTTTCCAACTGGGCTTAAACCCAGAGCAAGTGAAGCAGTTCACAAAAATCTTCTTAGGTTTGGCGAAGATGTTCGAACAGTATGACTTCGCACTGTTAGAAATCAACCCATTGGTTATTACTGACGAAGGCAACTTGCATTGCCTTGACGGTAAAATCAACATCGACAGCAATGCGATGTATCGTCAACCAAAAATCAAAGAGATGCACGATCCTTCACAAGAAGACGCTCGTGAAGCTCACGCTGCTAAGTTCGAACTGAACTATGTTGCCCTTGACGGTAACATCGGCTGTATGGTTAACGGTGCTGGCCTTGCAATGGGTACCATGGACATCGTTAAGTTAAGCGGCGGTGAGCCAGCTAACTTCCTTGACGTTGGTGGCGGAGCAACTAAAGAGCGTGTGACGGAAGCGTTCAAAATCATCTTGTCTGACGACAACGTTAAAGCAGTATTCGTAAACATCTTCGGTGGCATCGTCCGTTGTGACATGATCGCTGAAGGTATCATCGGTGCCGTTGAAGAAGTTGGCGTTAAAGTTCCAGTTGTTGTTCGCCTTGAAGGTAACAACGCAGAACTAGGTGCGCAGAAATTAGCCGAGAGCGGCTTGAACATTCAAGCAGCTACCAGCCTGACAGACGCAGCTCAGAAAGTAGTTGCTGCAGCCGGAGGTCAATAATGTCTATCTTGATCGATAAAAACACCAAAGTTATCTGCCAAGGTTTCACCGGTGGTCAGGGTACTTTCCACTCTGAGCAAGCGATTGCCTACGGCACACAAATGGTTGGCGGTGTAACTCCTGGTAAAGGCGGTCAAACGCACTTAGATTTACCAGTATTCAACACAGTAAAAGAAGCGGTCGCAGCAACAGGTGCAACTGCATCAGTTATTTACGTTCCAGCACCATTCTGTAAAGACTCAATCATCGAAGCTGCTGACGCAGGTATCGAATTGATCGTGTGTATTACTGAAGGTATCCCAACGTTAGACATGCTCTACGTGAAAGAATACCTAACGCACAAAGGCGTGCGTATGATCGGTCCAAACTGCCCGGGTGTTATTACTCCAGGTGAATGTAAAATCGGTATCATGCCAGGTCACATCCACAAGCCAGGTAAAGTTGGTATCGTTTCTCGCTCAGGTACGTTGACGTACGAAGCAGTGAAACAAACCACTGACGAAGGGTTTGGCCAGTCGACCTGTGTTGGTATCGGCGGTGACCCGATCCCTGGTTCTAACTTCATCGATATCCTAGAGATGTTCGAGAAAGATCCGAAAACTGAAGCGATCGTCATGATCGGTGAAATCGGCGGAACAGCAGAAGAAGAAGCGGCTGAATACATTAAAAACAATGTAACTAAGCCAGTGGTTTCTTACATCGCAGGTGTTACTGCTCCTCCAGGTAAGCGCATGGGCCACGCCGGTGCAATTATCTCTGGTGGTAAAGGTACTGCTGACGAGAAATTTGCTGCGCTTGAGGCTGCTGGTGTTAAAACCGTTCGCAGCCTTGCCGATATCGGTAAAGCGTTACGCGAGAAAACTGGCTGGTAAGCTTAAAGCTTTCGCCAAATAAAAAGCGCCTTTGGGCTAATGCCAGTCAGTTTCTGCTGACTGGCATTTTTATTGCCGCCATTTCCCATTTTCACTTTGATTGATACTGCGTAGCTCCTTATCTCGCGCATATTCGTTATTGCGCTTTTGTACCGGCTGCTGTAGGTTGGATTTAATAAGATTCATCAAAGTGAGCTGATAAGGGAATCCCATGCTAACGTCCGCAGCGAGCCATGTCAGTTCAATCGAAAACGCTGTCGGCGGTCGACATTCCGACCGCTGTCAAGTGCACGACACGTTCAGTTGTCCTCAGTGATTCAGTCGCGTGATGGCGATACGTATACAACCGATTACCAGTACCAAACAGACCAGTCATCTAGCGCTTATTCGCTTGGCAAACCGTCCTTTCGCAGGTAGGCTACCAGCCGTCGGGGCAAGTAACAGCGATGACCTATGGCAATGCTCAGCAGTTCACCCAAACCTTAGGCGCGCACAGTAACACTTCATTATGACAGGCAAAATCGCCTGACCGGCAGTGTGGACAGCGGCTGGAACGGGACTCGGGATTTCGAATATGACGCCCGCGGCAATGTAACAACTGCCGGTCAGTTGCAATTCGTTTATGATAGGTCAGAGCAGCCGGTCGCAATCACTGGAGCCGCCAATGGCATTGGAAGCGCCGATGGCAGCTACCGATACGACGGCCATTTTAAGCGAGTGAAACAAGAAATAAATGGCAACACCGTTTATTCAGTGTATGACCGTGCTGGGGTACTGGTTCACATCGATGCAGTAACGGCAAATGAACTAACGGACTATCTTGTCGGTCCGCAGGGAACACTCGCACGCATTAAAAATAATGATATAACCTACTTACACCCTGATATCTTGGGTAGTGCGCAAAGCGGGACGGATAGCAGTGGGGCAGTGCAATGGCGTGAGCAATACACGCCATTTGGTGAAGAGCTTCAGAGTATCAGTGCGAACGACAACCAAGCAGGGTATACGGGACATATTCGTGATGCGGCCACGGGTCTGAATTATATGCAGGCACGATATTATGACCCAGTCATCGGACGCTTCTATTCGAATGATCCTACTGGAATGTGTTCTACTGACGCAGATGGGAATGCAGTAAGTGGTATATGCCCGGTTCCCGGCGATAGTAAAGCAGAAGAAATTATTCACCAGCAGCTATCTTTGGAGGAACTCAAGGTATTGTAGGATTAGGTATGGTAGTTGCGCTGGCTACTTGTGGGAGTTTATTGCGTTAATGAAAAAATTTAATTATACCTGAATTCAGGATTTAAATAAAGAGGTTAACATGAATCTAAGGAAGTCTAAGTTAGCGTTTCTAATCGGTATCTCCCCCGCTTTAGGAAGCTTGTTTTTTGCAATACACGTCATGGATGTCGGTGGATTTTTGATAATACCAACAAGCACCGAAACGTTAGTTTCGGTTGAAAAAATATATTATGCTTGCGTTGTTTTTATCTTATGCATTGGATATCTTTTGCTCCAATATGTAATTAAATATGTATCATCCCCTCGAGATTTAATCATCGACTTTGAAAATAGAATCATAAAAAACGTCCATGGAGAGGAGTTGTCTAAGCAATTTATCAAAGTGAAAATAGTTTCATTTTCGAAAGGTGCCCAGCGTTATTTAATGGATTTTCATGATTTAGAGAAGCGTATATATCGCATTCAAATGATGTATAAATCCGACTTAAGCGTTCGAGAAGTCCTGGACAAACACACTAAAGATGGTGCTTTACATGTAAACCCGTTCAGTTACTTCAACAAGAGTTTATCGAAAGGTTAGTTGGCAGCGAGAGGGGTAGTGTTCAGAATTCTGTGTCATTTCGATAAACTAAGCAAAAACGAGATGACACTACATGACCAAACCAAACTTCGATATGGAAGCCGCCTTAAAGCAATTGCGTGAAGGCAAAGACCTTACTGGTAAAGACGGTATCCTAAGAGGGTGTTCAATATTCTGTGTCAGCCAAGTTTTCATAGGTCTATGTGATGATCCAGTCGGCCTTCAAAGTGGATGCTCAGTTGCGGCAGCGTCAGGTTTCAGTTGAACTGGGTGTGACCAGCGCTCGGATGCCTTTAACATACCCGCGTAAAGCCGCCTTTGGTTTTGTCAGCTTGCGGAACTGACGGTGGACAGCGGCTGCAACGCTATTGGTCGTTCAAGACATCAAACAAGTCACTATGGCGCGAATTTGGTCGCACACTGGCGCAGTTAGTGCCGAAGTCACATTCCTGTGAGCGAATTCTGAACATGGTACCTCGATTAAACAATGCGTCACGTTGAAAGGTGACATTGGCGATGGCTGATTCTGTGCGACCCCAAAGCGGTGTTCCAACGACGCTAATCCGTTCAATGTCGAGTGCCTCTTGCAATTGCTTGGCGATCTGCAATTCAGCCTCATCTTGTTTTTCATCTCGAGCTTGCTGTTGCAGTTGTGCAATAACTTGTCGCGACAACGCACGAGCTTCGGTATGGCCATTGACGCTGAGACGTTGCAGTAAACGCGTCGCACCTTCAAGATCATACTCAAATAGCTGGCCGTTTAACTTGAGTCGCGCCAGTAAGAACATAGCCGGTGCAGACCCACGTTGTGCTGCAGCCTCAAGGAGCTGATTAGCGGCAGCTGTGCTTTCATCACTTTGCTCCATATACAGTTGTAATGCTTTTTGGTATTGGGCTGGGGCGTATTGATGGTCAACGCCATGTTGTAAATAGCGATCGGCTTCGGCTGCGTCTTGCTCAACAAATGTTCCTTGGCGATACCAAGTTGCAAGAGTGAAGTTTGCCATGGGGTTACCACCGCTAGCAGCACGTTTCATCCAGCCTACACCACGCTCAATGTCTTGCTCGACACCATCGCCGGTAACATACAGCATCGCCAGAATAGACATGGACGTCAGGTCACCGTAGCGTGATTGCCGATGCAACATCATAATATGAGGACGACACGAACCGTCATTGCAGAGACCGCTGCTTGTTTGTTGCTCTATCGCTGGGCGCTCGTTAGCCGCCAGGTCAGAAGCGACTGCGTGCTGGAGCCCGAATGTAACAGCAGTGGACGTAATAAGGACAGTTGCGTACAGGGTTGACGTTGCTTTTGTCTTCCAAGCCATCATAAAACAGAGCCTTTATCTGGTTGATATATAGTTAAAATAGTTCAGCAAGACTAAAAGGTATAGTTATTCGTGAGACGAATTTGTAACAGGGTGTTTCGCAAACTTGCATATTAAATTAGGATCTTCTAATATCTGGCTATTCACATAGCGGAGGCTCTTATGACCACGAACAAAGCACGCACAACTCAAACTACGCCAGAGGCGGTTCCGGTAACCGCTGCGCGGGAGCGCGTTTTTCAAGTGTCGAGCAACCGTGGTTCAGCACGGCACAAAATGCGGTATGTCGAAGCGTCTGCACCCGCACAAGCAGGTGAGTGTCGTATGTGTGTTGGTAACCTAGTCGACTAAGCTGCAAATGCCCCCCAAAACAAAGCTATCAGCCGTGATTTGAATAAGTCACGGCTTTTTTATGGCCGGTGATAAGACGGCAGTCACTTTATTCAATAGCCACTGTAAGCCGGGGTCAGCGCTATGAGCGTCGTGCCAATAAAGTTGTAAGCGCGTGTCCGCTATGGGCAAAGGGACAGGCCATTTACGCAGTGGAAATTGGGTAACTAAGCGGTCGGCGATACGCTCTGGCAGTGTTAGTAGCGCATTTGAGGACGCACAAAGGCTCGCGGCGGTTTGGTAACTTTGTACGCGCACCGCTAATTGTCGCTCTACACCCAGTTCCCGCAGTAAATAATCTTCCAGTACGGTGCCTCGGGCGCGTGACGATACAGCAATATGGCGACTGGCTAAGTAGCTGTTAACGGTTAATTGTTCCTTGTTGCTGTCCCGCCGCAGAACAACAAAAGGTTCTTGTGATAGAGGCCGTTGCTGCACTGGGCTGCCGATCGGTAAGGCGACGTCAATCGCAAGATCAGCGTGGCGTTGCAGCAGCGTATCGGCTAGCTGCGCATGGGGTATCGCAATGCTCTCGAAGCGACAGTTTGGCGCAAGCTTGACTAATTTTCGATACACAACGGGAAACAGTTCAGCTTCGATGGCTTCAGGTATGCCAAGGCGAAAAGTTCGCAAGCTGCGAATAGGCTGGAAGTCTTGGCTGCGCTCGACGAGGCTAGTCATGCGTGCAAGGAGTTCCTGCATTTCGGGTAGCATTTTTTCACATAGAACAGTAGGGCGCATGCGTCGGTTGTCGCGCTCGAATAATGGATCGTTAAAATGCTCTCGCAAACGTTTCAGCGCATGGCTAATGGCTGACGGCGTGATGTGTAATGCCGCAGCGGCGCGATTGAGCTGACCTTCCCGATAGATAGCCACCAGCACACGGAGTAGATTGAGATCTAAACGAAAGTGAATTTCATTCATGTTAGTGCCTTAGTAAATTTCACTTTATTCATGTTAGTGGAGTTATTAGCATGAGGCGAGTTGTTTTTAATTGGCACATACGCCAAGGAGTCGAAAATGTTTGGCTTGAACCCGAATGCTCAGCAATACCTTGCTCGCGTAAAGTCATTTATGCAGGAGCATGTGCTGCCCTATGAAGAACAAATTTTGCGCGATTATGTCACGCAGCAGGGGCATAGTGATTGGACGCAATGGCGTGTACATAGCAAAGTTGAAGAATTAAAAGAGCTGGCGAAAAAAGAAGGGCTTTGGAATTTGTTTTTACCGGACGCACGCTTAGGTAAAGGCCTGTCGACAGTTGAATATGCGCCGCTTGCCGAGCAAATGGGGCGCAGTATTATTGCCCCAGAGATATTTAACTGTAACGCCCCAGACACTGGCAATATGGAAGTGTTATACCATTTTGGTACAGAAGCACAAAAGAAAGCGTGGCTGGAACCTTTACTGCGCGGTGAAATTCGTTCGGTATTTGGGATGACCGAACCACAGGTTGCGTCTTCCGATGCGACGAATATGGAAACGACCATTATTGCTGATGGCGATGATGTAGTGATTAATGGCACGAAATGGTGGTCAACCGGTTTGGGTCACCCGCATGCGAAGATAGCGATTGTCATGGGCTTAACTGACCCAAGTGCGGACAAGTATCAACGTCACAGTATGGTGTTAGTTCCGCTGGATGCCGCTGGCGTGAAAATTGAGCGGATGTTGCCGGTGTTTGGTGACTACGACGCGCCGTATGGTCATGGTGAAGTGAGCTTTAATGACGTGCGCGTGCCAAAGGAGAATGTTATTGGACGCCTAGGCGCCGGCTTTGCGATTGCTCAGGGTCGCCTTGGCCCTGGGCGCGTGCATCATTGTATGCGAGCGTTAGGCGCCGCCGAGCGTGCGTTAGAGATGCTCATTAAGCGGGGAATGAACCGTGTTGCGTTTGGCCAGCCACTGTTGAAGTTGGGTGACAACGGGACTAAAGTGGCGAAACATCGCATGGCCATCGACCAAGCGCGTCTGTATACCATGTACACTGCCAATGTAATTGATAATCATGGCGTGAAAGCGGCCATGAGTGAAATTGCTGGCATTAAAGCGGTTATTCCAAGTGTGTTGCAAAGCGTCGTCGATGATGCCATTCAAATCCACGGTGGTGGTGGTTTAAGCCATGATTACATGCTCACCGGGTTTTACGCGATGGCGCGAGCTCTGCGTCTTGCCGATGGGCCAGATGAAGTGCATCAAGCCATGGTGTTACGCCAAGAACTTAAGAAATATCGACAGGAATCATAATGAGCAATCAAGTGATTGATCAGGGGGTAGCGGTTCGTGAGCAGGAGCAATTTGACATTGCTGCGGTGGACCGTTGGATCAAACAAAAGCGTTCCGACATTACGGGGCAGCCAGAAGTCACGCAATTTCCTGGTGGCGCATCGAATTGGACTTACCGCTTAGAGTATACGAATGCAGATTTAATTCTGCGCCGTCCGCCAGCAGGAACTAAAGCCAAATCAGCGCACAATATGCAACGTGAACATGACTTACAACTCATGCTCAAGCCGCATTTCGACAAGGTTCCAACCATGTTTGGTTACTGCAGCGATACCAGCTTAATTGGCAGTGATTTCTATGTGATGGAACGGATTGTCGGAATTGTGCCGCGCAAAAACCTTCCTCGCGGCGTCGCGATGCCCGCCGAACAAGTTCGGGAGTTGTGTACCAATATGCTTGACCAGCTTATTGCACTGCACAAAGTCGATTACGTTCACGCCGGGCTCGATGCCTTGGGTAAAGGTGAAGGGTATATCGAACGCCAAGTTGAAGGTTGGTGTGGTCGCTACGAAAAAGCGCGAACTTGGAATGTCCCAAGTGGTAAGAAAATTATGCGTTGGCTGCGCGCAAATAAACCGCAGCATGAGCGTTTATGTTTGACTCATAATGATTTTCGTTTCGATAACCTAGTATTAAACCCCGATGATCCCACTGAGATCTTAGCGGTTCTAGACTGGGAACTAGCAACGATTGGTGACCCCTTGGTTGAACTGGGCAACTTGCTCGCCTATTGGGTGCAAGCGGACGATGACCGCGTCGCCAAGGCCACTCGCCGTCAACCCACTCACCTAGAGGGCATGCTGACTCGTGATGAAGTGATTGCTTATTACTGCGACAAGATGGACTTGCAGGATGTCGATATGGCCTTCTATCAGGTTTTTGGATTGTTTCGTTTATCGGTAATCGCCCAACAAATCTATTATCGCTACTACCACAAGCAAACGCGCAATCCAGCGTTTAAGAATTTCTGGTTTGTCGTGCACTATCTGCACCGGCGTTGTCGCCGCCTGATGAAGCAGAAGCAGGGTTAACCGATGGCTAAAAAACGCACCACGGTTTCTTTAATACGCCATGGTCAAGCCTCGTTTGGCCAGAAAAATTACGATCAGTTGTCACCGCTTGGCATGCAGCAGCTCGAACATGTAGGTGCCCATTTAGCGCAGCGAGAAGAGCAGATAGACGTTATTCTGCGTGGTAATTTAGCTCGCCATGAACAAAGTGTTGATGCACTACTTCGTGGTTATGGCAGTTCAGCAGGCAGCAGTCCCGATGTGGTCGAAGTGCCCGAGTGGAATGAGTTTGATCATCGGGCAGTGATGCACGCCTACGCTCAAGACCATGCGGAATTGAGAGCATGGTTGGCGAACCCAAAACCAATCGACACCGGCTCGCGCGCAGAAACACAGCAGGTCATGCAGATATTTCGAGAAGCTGTTGTGCGCTGGCAGAGTGGTCAACATGATGCCGATTACGCGGAAAGCTGGCCACAGTTCCTCGCTCGCGTGGATCAAGCTTGGCAAACGACACAAGAGTCGATTGCAATGCACCAAAACGTTTTAGTGCTGACCTCTGGCGGGCCGATTTCGTTGTCGGTGATGGCTAGCTTGCAGTTACCCGCTGAATCTCTCATTAGTCTTAATAAGCGTTTAGTGAATGGCGGCTTCACGCGCTTTCTAGTGGCGTCTGAACAGTCGTCCCGTGAGCTACTCAGCTTAAATGAACAACAACATTTTGGCGGTAAGTTTCAGCACCTATTAACCTATATTTAGGTGCGACCGTTAAGCAACGAACGAGAAAAATCATGAGAAAAACAATCATTATTACTGGCGCAAGCTCAGGTCTTGGTGCGGAAATGGCACGGCAGTTTGCTGCGAAGGGCTATGACTTAGGTCTTTGTGCACGCCGTACAGAGCGCCTTGAAAGTTTGCGCGATGAAATTCAAGCTGCTGATTCACAAGCAAAGGTTATTTTAAAAGAACTCGACGTCAATGATCATGATGCTGTGTTTCGGGTGTTCAATGAATATCGCACGGAATTTGGTCGGATTGATCGAGTCATTGTCAACGCGGGCATGGGCAAGGGTGGTCCTTTAGGTACGGGCTTGTTCAAATACAATAAAATGACTGCCGAAACGAACTTTGTTGCCGCACTAGCACAGTGTGAAGCCGCACTAGAGATATTTCGGGAGCAGAATTCAGGTCACCTTGTGACCATTGCCTCGATTAGTGCCTTGCGCGGAATGCCGCGTGCCATGACCACCTATGCGGCAACCAAAGCAGCGTTGTTAAATCTAACCGAAGGAATTCGTGCTGACTTAATGCGTAGCCGCTTGCCTATTCCGGTTAGTTGTATTCTCCCAGGTTTTATCCGCTCGGAAATCAACGAAAAGGTTAAGAATACCCCGTTTATGTGTGATACCGTACCGGGTGTACGCAGTATGGTCAATGCGATTGAAAAAGAGAAAAAAGTTGCATTTGTACCAGGCTGGCCGTGGCGACTCGTGGCATTTTTGATGAAACGTTTGCCGCTGAAAGTGGTGATGAAAATGGGGTAAACCATGCAGATTAAGTTGTATCAAGTCGATTCGTTTAGTGACCGTCCGTTTGCGGGTAATCCAGCCGCAGTGTGCCCATTAGGCGCGTGGCTTGATGACGATATGCTGCAAGCGATAGCCGAAGAAAATAACCTGTCGGAAACAGCGTTTTTCGTTCCGGAAGGGGACGGTTTTCGTTTACGTTGGTTCACACCAGAAGCGGAAGTTGATTTGTGCGGACATGCAACCTTGGCCGCCGCTCACGTTTTATACACCCACTTACACAGCGAAAAACCAAGTTTGCATTTTTATACGCGCAGCGGTGAATTAGTGGTCAGTAAAGAGGACGACAGCCCAGCGCTTACTATGGACTTTCCAGCGTCCTATCCGCAAGCGATCAGTGGCGAAGCGCGGGCTGGGCTCTTGAACTTTTTTGAGGGAGCGCTCGGGGTGCGTCCCGTCGCAGTAGCGAGTGCATTCGATTATATCGTGGAGTTTGCCAGTGCAGCCGATGTGCAAGCTGTCGTGCCCGACCATGGTCAACTGAGTCTACTTGATGGCCGTGGTGTTGTGATTACTGCACCCGGTGACGATTGTGATTTCGTTAGTCGCTGCTTTTTCCCGAAACTACGTGTCAATGAAGACCCGGTGACAGGCTCGGCACACTGTGAGCTAGCGCCTTATTGGTTTGCGCGTTGGCAACAAGAACGTTCAGAGTTTGTCGCCAAGCAGTTGTCTCGTCGGGGTGGTACTGTGCATTGTCGAATCACAGGAGATGGTCACCAGCGCGTTGAATTAAAGGGCACAGTCGCTGACTACTGCCAAGGTACGATTACACTCGTTAATCCTTAGTTTCGGTGTTGTGCTGAGTAACCGCCGATAAGAGAAACCATACATGAAAATTTTAAAGTGGCTCGGTATTGCGCTTGTTTTACTACTCATCGCAATTTTGATTTTTGTGTTTGTAAGTCATCGTCAGAACTTTGTTGAGCACCGTAACTATGATGAGCAAGTCCGCCTCGAGGCTCCGGGCTCACTTGTCCAGCTAAGCCAAGGCTATACGCATTATCATTTGCAGGGGCCAAGCGATGCTCCGATGGTTGTGTTGGTGCACGGCTTTAGTATTCCAGCTGAAGCGTGGGGCGAGACAGCGGAGTTTTTGCTGGCGCAAGGCTACCAAGTGTTGTCCTATGATTTATACGGCCGAGGTTACTCCGAACGTCCTCGGGTGATGTACACTGGCGAGGTATTTGAACGGCAGTTAATCGATTTGCTTGATGCATTGCATGTGCAGCAGCCGATTGTTCTAGCCGGCTTATCAATGGGTGGGGCGGTGGTTATGCGCACTGCGGCGAATCACCCAGAACGGGTGCGTGGTAATATACTTTTAGCACCGCTACACCAACCATTGCAGCCACCACCGATGCCGGAGCGTATTGGCCACTATATGATTTCTGGTTTCTATGTACCAACCCTGCGCGCGAGCCTTGCAGCGGACTACCTAACGCCAGAACAGCAAGAGCAGATGCTCGAGGCCTATGATGCGCAAATGCAAATTCGTGGCTTTACACGGGCGCTAACATCGTCGTTTTATGCGTTTACCACGGAAGATCACCCGAGCTTCTACCGACAAACTCAGGAACATGGACAACCGACTTTGTTGATTTGGGGCGAGCGGGACAATGTTGTGCCATTTCGTCAGTCTGAAGGTGTTCGTGCCGATGCGCTTGTGGTGGACTTTTTGGCATTTCCGGACGTTGGTCATGCACCGCATCTTGAACGCCCAGAGGAAGTGCAGAGGACAATGTTGCAATTTCTGCAGTCGTTGTAGCATAAACTTACACCTACGAAAAAGCCCGCAATGCAAATGATTTGCGGGCTTTTTCATGGTGCGCTTGCGGTCAGTTAAGTGCCAATAATGCCGCCGTCTTCACGTTCAATGATCACTGTGGCGGAACGCGGTCGGCTATTGCCACCATCGGGCCAGTGACTCGAGGCTGACTCTGGTGTTGAGCCTTCGCCCGGATGCTGCACATTAATAAACATCGTACGCCGGTCGGGTGTCGTCACAACGCCGGTAATTTCACTGCCCACCGGGCCGGTTAAAAAGCGTTTGACGATGCCGCGATCAGGGTCTGCGACCAACATCGCATTGTTGCCGTAGGTTTCACCGCCCTGAATTGCACCGCTCATGTCGGTTTGAATCCACAGTAAACCAGAACTGTCGAACCACAGCCCGTCAGGACACGCGTGGTGATTGTCGTCGGTTAAGGTAATGGCGGTGTCTCGCGTATAAGTTCCTGGTGATCCGGCTAACAAAAAGAGATCCCATGCAAAGGTTTCGTCACTGCGTTCGCGCCAACGAATGATGTGGCCGGCATAGTTTTCTGCTCGGGGGTTTGCGGCATCGACTTGCTCTGCGCTACGGCGCGTATTATTGGTCAGGGTAAAGTAAACTTCGCCCGTCTGTGGGTGAACGGCTCCCCACTCAGGTCTGTCCATCGGTGTTGCACCGACAATATCCGCGGCTAAACGTGTATTCAATAGGACGTCGCCTTGGTCGCTGAATTGGACGTTCGCAGCAGTAGCACGGCGCTGAAAAATAGGGTCGTTAATATCGAGCGGCAACCATTCGCCGCTGCCATCGTCATTGAAACGAGCGACGTAGAGGGTACCGGTTTCCAGTAGGTGAGAGCCAGCGGTTGCGCGATGATAAGGCTGTGCGGAAACAAATTTATAAATGTACTCAAAGCGTGAGTCGTCACCCGAGTAAGCGACTAGTGGCTCACCTTCGATTGCTTCTGCGAAAATAATGCCTTCGTGCGCAAAACGACCGAGCATGGTGTGCTTAATCGGTGTGCTGCTGGCATCAAATGGATCAATTTCGACAATCCAACCATAAGTATTGGCTTCGTTGCGGTAATCTTCGTGTGGGTTAGCACCCCTAGGCGTGACGTCAAAGCGTTGATATTCGTCAGCACTTGGGGTCGCAGTTTCCCAATAGTAGCGGCCATGCTCCGAGGCAACACCGTAACGCGTCTGTTCACGGTTGTGTTCGTCTCGATTGACAAAACAACGCGCCCAGTTTTCTTCACAAGTTAAGTAAGTTCCCCAAGGCGTTACGCCATGCGCACAGTTGTTCAGGGTGCCACGAGCGCGGGTGCCGTCTGGGCTATACAGAGTTTGCATTTTTTCATGACCAGCAGCGGGTCCAGCTAAGCGCATCGGCGTCGACCCAGTAATGCGGCGGTTATAAGCGCTGTCTGCAACTAACTGCCATTGCCCGGCCGACTTGCGGATATGGGCAACGGAGACACCATGGGCTGCTATTTCTTTGGCGACTTGCTCTAGTGGCCTCGGCGCTGCATTTGGGCCGTTCGGGTGCAGGAAAGCTGGGTCGACATACTCGTGATTCATAACCAGCAAGCCTTCTTCAGAGTTTTGTGCCGTCGTACGCGCGTCAATCGGAAAGAAGTGCATGCCGTCGTGGTGTGCGCCAATTTGCTGGGCTTGAGCAGTGGCGCTATCACTGCCATCGCCTTGCCAGGCTGCTTCGGTGTTCGTCAGCGGGGTTCCCCAAGGTAAAAATGCTTGCGCGCGGTAGCCAGCAGGCACTCGCACTGCGTCCGCAACGCTGGTACTCACGGCATTAAATGCAAGACCCGGTTTCTGGGGCGCCAACACGGACCGACTTGGTGTTGTGCAGGCAGCTAAAAACATGGTTGCGGCAGTGGCCGCAGATCCTTGCAGAAAGCGCCGGCGACTCATATTGACATTCAATACATCGGCGAACGAACGATTATCACTAAAGTTAGTGCGCGGATCTTCGTTGTTAATATCAAATCGGGGGGTGTGCGACGGCATCAGTAGCTCTCTTTTGTCCTAAACTTTGCTGCCAAGTTTTAGCAAACTGGCATGACAACTTTATGACAACGAATAGAAAACTAATTTGCGACCATGGTCTTGTTTGTTTTCGAGTGCGTATCTGGCATGATAAAGACTAACGATTATCAAGACTAACTATTAGTAAGACTAACCCAGTTCAGTTAAATGAGACCTGTATGCCGACCGATAAAGACCGCGAACCTTTTATTCCGCAGCCTGTGAGCAAAGAGAAAACCATACAAAAAACCATTGCCTTGGTCACTGCACCTATCGGTTTGATTTTTTTATTGTCTGACGCCCAAGATTTATTGCGCCTGATTCAATCAACAGGGCTAAATTGGTACCAAGTGTTCAGTCCCATTGCCTGGGGAATCATCATCGGCGCCATTCTTGGTCTGATGCGCTTTGATAAAGTTCAAGTGGCAGCAAAAATTTCAACTTGGTTAGCAACGGCATTGACGACGTTCGGTTTGGTTGGCTCAATTGCCATCTATTTTGAACATCGATTGTGGTATCTTGCTTGGCCAACACTTTGGCTGGCGGCACTAGGTATCGGCATCTATGCGCTGTTTTTAATGCAGCTGCGTTTTTCAGAGAAATATCAGCAAGGGCAATAAACGGTGAGTAAACAGCTACTGTTAAATTGTGATCTTGGCGAAAGCTTTGGCGCCTGGACTATGGGTGATGACGCCGCGGTTATGCCGTTGATTGACTGCGCCAACATCGCTTGTGGTTTTCACGCCTCAGATCCGTTCACGATGGCAACAACCGTAGCACTTGCTGCTCAACACCAAGTTAAAATTGGTGCCCACCCAGCATACCCGGATTTAGTTGGTTTCGGTCGTCGATCAATGGCACTGTCGCCAGCTGAAGTGCAGGCCACTGTGTTGTATCAAATTGGTGCTCTTGATGCGTTTTGTCGCAGCCACAACAGCCGTGTCCATTACGTTAAACCGCATGGTGCCTTGTACCACGATATGATGCGCGACGAAGAAACGTTGCGCGCAATACTTTCTGCTGTGCGCGCCTATCACCCGCAGCTAAAACTTGTACTTCCGGCGCAATCGAACCCAGAACCGTGGCGCCAAATTGCTGGTGAGTACGGCATTGCGCTGTGGTTTGAAGGCTTTGCCGATCGAGCCTACCAAAGCGATGGAAAACTCGTGCCACGCAACCAAGTCGGAGCTGTCCATCACGATTTAAATGCTATGGTATCGCAAGCAATACAATTTGCTGCTGGGCAGGTGACAAGTTGCGATGGGGAAGTTCTGACACTACCTATCGACACGCTTTGTGTTCATGGTGACACACCACAAGCACTGGCCGCTATCCAAGCAATTCGCGCCGCATTGCAGGGACAGTAACGACTCACTGTCGAACGGATAAGCAAGACCCATGCCGAGAATGCCGCGCAGACGCATTAAATTTACGCTTTGAGAAAGGAGTAGTCAGTCTATGACCAATTTGGTCACAACTGCTCAAGAAACTGAACTTGCGGCACCCGTCGCAGAGTTTTGTAACGCCGGTGTTGACGCTTTACTGGTTAAGTTTGGCGACGAGATAGACGCCTGTATGCCAAGTTATCTGGCAAGCATTCGCGAACGTGTATTGAACCAACTCGCCGATGTCGTCAATGAAGTGGTTCCAGCGTACGCTAGTTTGTTAGTGTATTACGAACCGCGGAATGTTCGTGTCTATGACCTCCAGTTAGCGCTGCAAGGTATTATTGATGAAGTGCCATGGTTATGCAGTCCGTGGTCGGCAGAAGATGCGAATGCACCGGGTAAATTGGTAACCGTACCGGTTTGTTACGACCCTACTATGGCTCCGGATTTAGAGCGCGTATTACAACACACCGGGCTAACAGCGGAAGAACTCATTGCTGCGCATAGTGGCCAGCAGTTGCAAGTGTATGCTCTTGGGTTCGCCCCGGGCTTTGCCTATTTAGGCTCATTACCAGACGCACTCAAAGTCCCGCGTCTCGATGCCCCCCGCACACATGTGCCAGCGGGCAGTGTTGGTATTGCAGAACGTCAATCTGCCGTGTATCCGCAAGACTCACCGGGCGGTTGGAATATCATTGGTCGCAGTCCGGTACAATGGTTTGATCCGAAACGCACACCCATGACAGCGGTACAGGTGGGTGATCGTATTCAATTTAAAGCCATTACGCTGAGTGAGTATCAAGCTTATGCTGAGCAAGGAGCGCAATAATGACCGGCTTTCGGGTGATTAAGGGCGGTATTCTAAGTTTAATTCAAGATTCGGGTCGGCTTGGTTTTCAACACTTAGGCGTGACTCGTGGTGGTCCGTTAGACGCAAATTCTGCCTACTGGGCAAACCGTTTACTCGATAACGTGCCGGACGCTGCCGTGATTGAAGTGACAGCGGGCGGACTCGAGCTTGAGTCACGCACGCAAACCATGGTGGCGATTACAGGTGGTGACTTAAATTTAACGGTCAATGGTGAGCCACAGATACCTTGGCGGAGTTTTTGGGTGCGTCAGGGCGACCGCCTAAAATTTGGTACGCCACGCTATGGCTTTCGCGCTTATTTAGCTGTTAGCGGCGGCTTCCAAACCCCAGAAGTGCTTGGCAGCCGCTCAACGGTTATGCGTGATCACCTAGGTGGCGTGAATGGCAATGGTGAGCCATTGCAAGCTGGCGACGAGTTACCTTGTAAGCATTTAATTCACGAAACATTGAGCCGGCAAATTCCCCAAAGTTATTTGCCGCAATGGACGAACGAGGTGGTGTTGCACGTAATTCCTGGCTATCAACAGCATCATTTCAGTAAAGATGCTTGGCAAACGTTGTGGCAGAGCGAGTTTACCTTGTCGACCGACAGTAATCGCCAAGGTGCGCGCTTGCATGGTCCAGAAATAGAGGCGCCGAGTGGCAGCTTCCTATCGGAAGGTGTTAGTTATGGTGCTATTCAGATACCACCGGACGGTCAACCGATAATCATGCTCGAGGATCGGCAAACCTTAGGCGGCTATCCGAAGCTCGGAAATATTTTGCCGCTGGATGGTTTTGAGCTCGCACAATGTGCCCCAGGTGCAAAAGTTCGCTTCCAACCCATTTCGCTTGCTGAAGCCCAGCAACAAATGCGAAGATATCTTCGCTTTTTCGGCTTGTAAGCTGCGCATAATATTGCGATCATAGCGCCCATGTTTTTTGCGTCGGTGCGGCGTGGGCGCGTTTCCCGCCATATCGACAATGAATTATTTAAGTTTTGCTGTAACGGAGAGTCCTGAATGGCCGAAAGTGCCTCGCGTCCGACGAATTTTATTCGCAAAATTATCGACACCGATTTAGCTTCAGGGAAGCACACATCGGTTCACACCCGTTTCCCGCCAGAGCCGAACGGCTACTTGCATATTGGTCACGCAAAATCGATTGTCTTGAACTTCGGTATTGCTGAAGACTATCAAGGTACCTGTAATCTGCGTTTCGACGATACCAACCCATTGAAAGAAAGCATGGAGTACGTGAGTGCAATCAAAGCTGACGTCCGTTGGTTAGGTTACGAGTGGGAAGGTAAAGAGCGCTATTCATCGGATTATTTTGAAGCATTGCACGGCTTCGCCATTGAGCTGATTGAAAAAGGCTTAGCTTACGTTGATTTCTCGTCGCAAGAAATCATTCGGGAAATGCGTGGCACGTTGAAAGAACCTGGCAAAAACAGTCCATACCGCGACACAGCGGTTGACGTGAATTTAGCTGAATTTGCCAAAATGACCGCAGGCGAATATCCCGAAGGGCATTGCTCATTGCGAGCGAAAATTGATATGTCATCGCCGTTCATGTGCATGCGCGATCCAGTTATCTATCGAATCCGTCATGTGCATCACCACCAAACCGGTGACAAGTGGTGTGTTTATCCCATGTATGATTTCACGCATTGTATTTCGGATGCGTTGGAAAACATTACCCACTCATTGTGCACGCTGGAGTTCCAA
The DNA here is from genome assembly GCF_003987315.1 of Aliidiomarina haloalkalitolerans. GTDB lineage: Bacteria > Pseudomonadota > Gammaproteobacteria > Enterobacterales > Alteromonadaceae > Aliidiomarina > Aliidiomarina haloalkalitolerans. Next base: position 733,462 of record NZ_PIPI01000001.1, on the reverse strand, counting down.
GACAACCGCCGCTTGTACGATTGGGTATTGGATAACATTTCAATTCCGTGCCACCCGCAGCAAATCGAGTTTTCGCGTTTGAACCTCGAATATACTGTCATGAGTAAGCGTAAGCTTAATCTGTTAGTGACTGAGAACCATGTGAGTGGTTGGGACGACCCACGCATGCCGACTATTGCTGGATTGCGCCGCCGTGGTTATACGCCAGCGTCAATCCGCGAGTTCGCACACCGAATCGGTGTGACAAAAATGGACAACATGGTGGAAATGGGCATTTTAGAAGCCTGTATCCGCGATGACCTCAATGAAAACGCGCCACGGGCAATGGCTGTGCTCGACCCGGTGAAAGTAGTGATTGAGAACTACCCAGCTGGCGCTAGTGAAACGTTGCAGGCACCGAATCATCCGAACCGTGATGAATTAGGTCAACGTGAAGTTCCGTTTAGTGGCGAAATCTACATTGAGCGAGAAGACTTCCGCGAGGAAGCAAATAAGAAATTTAAGCGTTTGGTGTTAGGTAAAGAAGTTCGCCTGCGCAACGCCTACGTGATTAAAGCGGAGCGCGTTGAGAAAGACGAAAATGGTGAAATTACCACGATCTTCTGTACCTATGATGCGGATACTTTGGGTAAAGATCCTGCTGATGGCCGTAAAGTGAAAGGGGTCATCCACTGGGTTTCAGCAGCGCATGCAATTCCAGCGGAGATTCGCTTGTACGACCGTTTGTTTAACATTCCAAATCCAGGTGCAGCGGAAACCTTAGACGAAGCTTTAAACCCAGAGTCACTCGTGGTGGTGCAAGGCTTTGTCGAACCTTCTCTAGCACAAGCGCAAGCGGAACAAGGGTTCCAGTTTGAGCGGATGGGATATTTCTGTTTAGACAATCGTGACGCAAGTGCCGAGAAGTTGGTCTTTAATCGGACAGTCGGTCTACGTGATAGTTGGGCCAAAATTAGTGGCGATGATTAATTCAAGTTATTAAAAATCGCGTCATTTAGTTGATTAGAAAAGCGGCTACTGAGTAAATCAGTCAGCCGCTTTTTTGTCGGTGTTAACACTTCAAGTGCTCATACTGCTGATGCGAATAGTTGTTTATTCAGCTTGGCTGATACAAAAACTTTTCAACTAACTCAGGCCCGTAGAGTTTCGATGGCGTATAAAAGCCTCCCGCTGGACCAGTTGCAAGTACATGCATCGCCATAAACACTGCGCCTTGAGCTGTCAGGGTATAGCCATTCAGCACTTGTTTGCGCATTGTGAGAGTCTCGCCTTGTGCATTTTTAACTTCACCCCAAACCCACGTGTAGTGTTTTTCACGCTCTTCGTCTTTTGGCCCCGCCGGTTGATTATCAATCTTCTTCATCAACCAGTTTTTCATCATTTCGGTGCGGAATAACCAACGGAACCAATTCATGCGGCGCATGCGGCTGACTAGTTTTGGGTGCGCTGGAATAAAGACTTCAACATTACCAATGCCAGTACTGTAATAAGCGGTTGAAACATCCCCCCACGGAATGGTCATTGCCATTTTTTCACCACCGCCGAAATCGATTTTCTCGGCTTTATAGGCGAGTGGTACCGCGGTAATCTTACCATTCTTGCGAATTGCACCACCTTCACCAATACGGCGTACGCTGGTTTTAGCGGTCCCGCGACTCATTCGTGAGCGAGAGTCAAAGCCGAGGCGTAAATGCGTTGCATCGGGCATTTGTTGCTTTAACTGAGCTGCGACACAGTCGGTCGGGATAACGTCGAAACCGACACCGGGGCAGAGCACGACGCCGGCAGCTTTGGCTTGGTCTTGGAAGCTAGCAGCAAGCTCGAACACATCAAGTTCACCAGTAATATCAAGATAATGGGTTTTACTGGCAATACATGCCTTCATCATCACTTCAGCTGTAAGCTCGAAAGGACCAGCACAATGCACAACGAGATCAATGTCTTTCAGTTGTTTGGCAACCTGACCCACACTATTTAATTCGAATGCGCGCGCTTGCAGCCCAAGTTCAGTCGCTAAAGCGGCTACTTTCTCGCTATTGCGGCCAGCTAAAATGGGTTGCTGTTGATGGGCCTATCGCTTCTCTGGCAATTAGCTCACCGGTGTAGCCATTCGCGCCGTATATCATCCACTGCATAAATAATTTTACCTTAAAACGTAAAACAGGCCGGAGTCGGCCTGTTTGTCATCCAAATTGGACTTAAAGTTCAATGCGATGATGCTCTGCATCTTCGCGATTATAGTCACAGGTGTCTGCATTTTTGCATTCACCATAGAGGTACAAGCTATGATTAGTCAAACTGAGGCCATGCTCTTTTGCCACAGCTAATTGCCGTTTTTCTATGGTATCGTCTTCAAATTCAATGACGCGGCCGCAGTCTAAACAGACGAGGTGATCATGGTGGTCTTTGGCGCTTAACTCGAAGACTGAGCGCCCACCTTCGAAATGGTGGCGGGTGACAATACCAGCGTCGTCAAACTGATTGAGGACCCGATAGACAGTTGCAAGCCCAACCTCGTCACCTTGCTCAAGGAGAATCTTAAACACCTCTTCGGCGCTAACATGCTGGTGCGCTGGATTTTTCATCACCTCGAGAATTTTAATTCGCGGTGATGTGACTTTTAAGCCAGCTTTCTTGAGTTGAACATCAGCATTACTCATTATCAATCCTCATTGTTGCTCTACCATTCTCGATTATAGCCACAACTGAGTAGGGAATGAAACAAAAACGCCCGCAACAAAGGCGGGCGTCGTTGGATTTAAGACGAGTTTAGGCGAGTTCGTCTAACCCCATTTCTTCACGGAGCTGCGCGCACCACTTTTCAACGCGCTCTTTGGTCAGCTCTGGTTGGCGATCTTCGTCAATGCCCAAGCCAACAAAATGGTTGGCGTCGGCCATGCCTTTCGATTCTTCGAAGTGATACCCTTCGGTTGACCAATGACCAATAATAATGCCGCCGCGCGCTTCAACGATATCGCGGATCATGCCCATCGCATCAAGGAAATACTCAGCGTAGTCTTCTTGATCACCTAAGCCGAAAATGGCCACGACTTTACCTTCGAAATCAACTTCTTCCAACTCTGGGAAAAAGTCATCCCAATCACATTGGGCTTCGCCATAATACCAAGTCGGGATACCAAAAATCAGCAGATCGTAATCTGCAATTTCTTCTTTGGTTGATTTTGCGATGTCTTTCACGTCAATTAGGTGCTTACCTAATTCTTTTTGGATCATCTGTGCAACAGCTTCAGTGTTGCCGGTATCGCTACCAAAAAATAAGCCAACAGTCGCCATAGTTACTTCATTCCAAAGTGATCAATTTATTCGTTACTTGTCTGCCAAAGCTTGCTGCAGTATCTGTTCGATTAATGCGCTACGACTGATACCTTGCTCTTCGGCTTGACGGTTCAATGTTTCGTACATCGTTTCGTCGAGTTTTAACTCAACCCGGCGTAAACCGTTTTTACGGTCGCGCTGAAGTTGCCGACGTTTGTTTACACGCACCTGCACTTCACGAGGAAGCGGATTAGTACGTGGTCGCCCTGGGCGACGGTCGCTCTGAAATAAATCAGGCGTGACAAGATCGCTGCTTTCTTTAGCCATGGTTATTATTGTAGTTGAGCTTCAAGAACAAATTGGATAATGCCTTTGGCAATAAAGCCGAGCATTCCCAAAAAGAGTACCAGCCAAACGGCAATGCGACCAAATTTTGGCACATTACCTTTCTTTAGAACATCTTGAATTGCTAAACCGATCAGAACAAACAGCGCAGCAATGGCAAAGTTTGTCATGAGTGATTCAATTTGTTCTAAATTTTCAGCGAACATAGCGTTTTTTACTCCACTTGTGTTTCGGCGCGGAGAATACCACAAAGCGCCAGTTGGTGCGAGTCAGCGGGAAATTTTTTCAACCTAACGTCGTGCGAACCAATGCATTGGTATGAAAGCTTCAGTTAAGTGTTTTGTTCTTCCAAAAAGCGGCGCACAATCCCGTTAAATACGGCCGGTTTTTCTGCGTGTAGCCAATGGCCAGTTTCGGCAATCGTTTTCGCTTCAGCCTTCGGGAAACGACTTGTAATCGCGTCTCGGTGTTGTTCCTGGATATAGTCGGAACGTCCGCCGCGAATAAACAAAACCGGGCCCTGGTACTTGCCCTCACGCTGCGGCTCACCAATTAAGTCTTCGTAGCATTTACGTAAGCCTTCAAGATTAAGGCGCCAATGCCATTCACCATCTTCATTCTTGCGTAGGTTTTTCAATAAGAACATGCGAACACCGGCTTCATTGATTGACTCACTCAACTGTTTGTCAGCGTCCTGACGACTTTTCAAGTCACTCAGTTTCACTGCTTCAAGCGCATCTAAAATACTGGTATGGCGCGCGTCGTAGGCAACTGGGGCGATGTCGGCGACAACGAGCGACAACACTTGCTTGGGATGGCGTAACGCAAATTCCATGGCGACTTTGCCACCTAGGGAATGGCCAAGGAGGTGGGCTTGTTCAATGTTTTCGGCGTCGAGAACAGCGCTAATGTCTGCAGCCATGGCCGGGAAAGGCATACTGTCAGTCCAAGGCGAGCTGCCATGATTACGTAATTCGACATTGACAACATAGTAACTGTCGCTGAGTTCGCGGCTAATACTTTTGAGATTATCAGCATCGCCAAATAGGCCATGAATTAACACTAATGCAGGGTTCTCGCGATCCCCAGATGTTTCGTAATTCAGCTTTACCGCTTCACTCATGCTTCGGTTTCCTTTTAATTCCAACAAAGACCTGAATTTCTATTGTCGCCTAGCTGCTTGTGCGGTGCAAATAGCAATCGACTTCGGTATACTTCCCGCAATTAATCGACGAGATAATCGAGCAGTACATCCAGCTTGCGCGAATGAATTGGAAGTTCACCAACTATGAAAAAGATTGAAATCGACGAAGAGCTCTATACGTATATCGCTTCACATACGCAGCATATCGGCGAAAGCGCCTCTACTATTCTACGCCGTTTACTCGGATTAAGCCCAGTGGCGGTGCATACCGGTTCTTTGCAGACTAGCTCTTTGCATACAAGTAATGAGCAAGAAGGCTCTGTACAGGAACCGCGAACTTCAGCAGCTGTAGCAGCTACCAGAGCGGCAGCCAGCTCAACGAGCGTCTTTGACGTCCTCGACCGCGCTGATTTAGCCGCTCAAAAGGGCGCCGTTGGTCGCTTCTTGTTTATTCTGTCGATGCTTCACCGCTGCCATGTGACTCAGTTTACGCAGGTTTTGGACATTCGTGGCCGCAATCGCTTGTACTTCGCCACCACAGAGCAAGAATTACTGGCCGCAGGAAATAGCACGAATCCGAAACAAATTCCGGGTTCACCGTATTGGGTTGTGACCAACAACAACACCACGAAGAAGAAATCGATATTGACCGCTGTCGCCACAGAGATGGGTTATAGCAGCAGTGACGCTGAAAAAATTAGGGACTTTTTATCATGAGCAAACACCCACGTGCAGGCACACCGGCTACCAAAGCGGACTTAATTAACATACCCGCGTTGATGGCTGCGTATTACGTCAATGAACCGAATCCTGGTAAAGAAGCTGAGCAAGTGAGTTTTGGTACCTCGGGGCACCGTGGTAGCGCATTGAAGCACTCGTTTAATGAAGCTCATATTTTGGCGATTAGCCAAGCCATCGTGGCCTATCGTGAAGAACATGGCATTACCGGCCCGTTGATGCTCGGTAAAGACACCCATGCATTATCAGAAGCCGCTTTTATCACGGCTCTTGAAGTGTTTATCGCCAATGGTATTGAAGTGCATATTCAAGCTGACCTCGGTTACACGCCGACACCGGTCATTAGTCACGCTATCTTAACTTATAACCAAGGTCGTAGCTCAGGTTTGGCTGATGGTGTTGTCATTACGCCGTCGCACAACCCGCCCCAAGATGGCGGCTTTAAATACAATCCTCCGCACGGCGGACCAGCTGACAGTGATGTCACTAAAGTCATTGAGAAGTACGCGAATGCAATTTTGAGTAGCGACCTGATCGGTGTCAACGTGGTGTCATTTGCGCAAGCTGAAAAGTCGAAACGGGTGAAGAAAATCGACTGGATCAGTTCGTATGTATCGAGTCTCGATCAAGTCATTGATATGGCAGCTATCCAACAAGCCAACTTGCGTGTCGGGGTTGATGCAATGGGTGGTGCAGGCGCCGCTTATTGGCGAGCCATTAAAGAACAATTTCATTTAGATTTAACGCTGTTTAATGATCATGCGGATCCAAGTTTTTCGTTTATGGCGCTCGACAAAGACGGGGCCATTCGCATGGACTGCTCATCTGCCGATGCAATGGCAAGTTTACTCGCTTTAAAAGACAAGTTCGATCTTGGCTTGGGTAACGATCCCGATTACGACCGTCACGGTATTGTGACGCCAGACGGGTTGATGAATCCAAATCACTATTTAGCCGTTGCCATCGACTACTTGTGTAAGCATCGTGATTGGTCAGCAGATAAAGTCATCGGTAAAACATTAGTATCGAGCGCGATTATTGACCGAGTGGTGGCAGGTGCTGGACGTCAGCTACTGGAAGTACCGGTCGGCTTTAAATGGTTTGCTGAAGGTTTGGCAGCTGGAAGTTTGGCGTTCGCTGGTGAAGAAAGTGCCGGCGCAAGCTTTTTAGATCGTCAAGGAAAGGCTTGGAGCACAGACAAAGACGGCTTAATTCTGTGCTTATTAGCATTAGAAATTCAAGCGGTTACCGGAAAATCGCCAAGCGAATATTACCGCGAACTTGAAGCTCAGTACGGTCAATCGAGCTATGCGCGAATCGACTGTCGGGCAACCAGCGAAGAAATGGCTGCATTTGCCGATTTAGAGGCGAATCCGCCAACCCTAGATAGTCTTGCAGGAGAGCCTGTGACTGCGGTACTGAATCGAGCGCCCGGTAATCAGGCTGGTTTTGGTGGGATTAAAGTGACCACCGAAAATGGTTGGTTCGCGGTGCGCCCGTCGGGTACTGAGCCGGTGTATAAAATCTATGCCGAAAGTCTGCGAGGGCCTGAACACCTTGCGGCGATTCAGGCACAGGCACAGCAGCTGTTAAGTGGCTGGCTCAAGGCCTAAACCACGCCATCGGAGCCAGGTTTAACCGGGATATTACCGTCCGGTTCTTCGAAGTCTTCGTTGGCTTCCTCAACAAGGCTCGCTAAGAGTTCTTCAGACGGCGCGGCTGGCGCTAGAGCGGTTAAAGGTGAATGCACCTGCTCTGGCGCACGTTCGCGTTGACTGACGCGATAGAACGCGTACACGGATACTGTGGTGGTGAACACTGCCATGAGAACAAAGAATAAATACATCTCACCAAACTGCATGAGTATTGCTGCAAGCGGGGCACCAACGATTGCGCCGACGCCACCAACCTTAATAATCGCACCTGTTGCGCCGATCATTTGATCTTTTGTGAGGTAGTCATTGGTATGCGCCATCGCCAGTGAGTAAAGCGGCAGTAGTGCGCCACCAAGAGCAGCCATGACGAGATAAATGAGAATTGGTTGTGATGCTGGTATTTGTGACAACACTAACGCCAAACCGGCTGCAACAATCGCACAGCAAGCCAGCACCAATCGCCGGTCAAAGCGATCGGAAAGCAGGCCGATTGGTGTCTGTGACAACATTCCGCCAAACAAGAATGCCGCCATAAAAATAGTCACCTGACCCACAGTTAAGCCAATAGCTGTTGCGTAGACGGGGCCAACGCCATAGAACATAGCGCTACAGGCCTGTACGATGAATGCGGTGACAATCCCAAGAGGCGCTTGTTCCAGTAACAGTTTCAGCGGTACTTTACGTGACTCGTGCGTGGTCGGCTCGACAGTGACTGTGGCTAAAATCGGAATCAGCGATAAATTGATCAGGAGTGCGATGATGGCAAACGGCACAAACGTCGCCGGATCAGCGAAACCTAAAATTAATTGGCCGACGACCAAGCCTGCGTAAATTAAGACTAAATAAACAGACAACATGGCACCGCGATTGCGATTATCGGCCATGGTGTTCAACCAACTTTCAGCAATGACAAATAGCGCGGAAATTGCGAAACCACTGACGAAACGCATGACAAACCATACTACGGGGTCGATCCAAATTGCTTGCACCAAGACAGCCACGGAGGCGAGGGCGGCTAAGCTACCAAAGGCACGAATATAGCCAACCCGGCGAATGTCTTTGGGTGCACGCGTGGCACCAAACAGGTAACCTACAAAGTAGGCGGACATGATCAAACCGATAGTAACAGTGGAGAAGCCTTCCATGGTGCCGCGCAGACCGAGTAAGGTACTGGTCATCCCGACGCAGAGGCCGATGAGGGTCATGGTTGAGAGTAGTGAGCTGACAGCGCGAATTTGTTGTCTGAGCATCGGGGCAGCGATCCTTGTGGTCGGGTCCGCAAGTACGGTTTGTCATGTTTTCTTGGGGTAGCAGGTACTCTAACAGTGAGAATTAAATTTGGCCACAATTTCCCCAAAATTCTCCGGTACTTATCCACAGTTTGTTACTTGCTGTTCCCTAGGTAGGCGTTTATTATCACTGCAACGTAGTTAAAAAGGCGGTCTTTGTGCGCAAGCAAACTTTCTTCAGCAGTGAAGCTGCTGAGCAACAACCGACAAGCTCGAGCCAAAGTTCATTCGCAGCAGCATGCAACGGCAACCGGGTGTTGTCTAATCAATCTGCCTGCATGACCTATGTCGTGGCATTCATGTTGTTGATTACCCTCGCGATGACAATGACGTTGTACAGTGCTTCAGCGGCAGCCAATCAGGGGCAATTAAGCGATTTGTTGCGCGGCGAAATTGCCGTGGAAGGGCAAACGCGAAATGAGCGTCAACGTGAACTACCAAACATTTTTCGCGATGTGCTCGTGCGTTTAACCGGTACCACTGAAGTACTGGAGTATGATCGTGTGCGCGCTGAATTACGCCAAGTGAACGATTACCTCCTGCAGTTTGGTTATCAGCAACGTGACGGCCAGCTCTATCTGCAGGTAAGTTTTGACGAAACCCGGGTGCGTCAATTACTCGAACAAGTCAACATGCCTATCTGGACCGGTCAGCGACCAAATTTATTACTCTGGCTCGCTGAGGATCATCCCGAGCGCGGCGTGCGTCTAGTCACGCGTAATGAAGAGCGAGCGTTTCTCGACAGTATGCGTGCAACCATGCAACGACGTGGCGTCGAGTTCTTGATGCCACTAATGGACTTGGAAGACCAATTGTCGATTGGTGCTCGCGACGTATGGGGCCGATTTCAGCGTGAAGTTATTCGTGCCTCGCAGCGTTATCCAGTGAATGGCATCGTAAGTGCGCGCATGTATCGTCAGCTCGACGACGATTATGGTTTAGCGGACCCTGAGTATAACGAATTGGCTGATAGCGATGTCACCGAAGAAGATTTGGAAGCATTGCCGCTCGTCCTCGAAGTGACAGTTTTAGTAGGTGAGAACAGCTTTAATGAGTTCTTTGTGGCAGATGACGAAGCCGCGTTGGCGGAAAAGTTTGTGAACGCTGTATCAGACCGAATTGCAGCATTGTTTATTAGTCGCGAAGATCGTGAACTCGCAACTATTTGGGTTCGCATTCACAATGTACGCCAGTTGAGTCAGGTGCTTGCTGCAGAAACCATGTTGCAGCAGCAAGCCCAGGTGCAACGGGTACACTTGCAAGGATTCCAGCAAGGCGTTGCAGACTTTCAAGTACAAGTGCGTGGCGGAGCCAATGCGCTCGCAACAGCACTCGACTTCGAGCGCCGAGTACGTCGCACTGCGCTGCGTGAAGCGCAGCAGGAGAATGACCTGAGTTTTGGTGAGTTGCTTGATTCTGAGCAAGCGCCTGCTCGCAGTGGCGAGCCCGATGTGGAGTTTCAATGGCAGTAGCGGACTCAAATAGCAGGCGTAGTGCGGAGTTAGCTCAGCAATTGGCCTTACCCGTGCAGTTACCGGTACATGCGAGCTTTAAAACCTTTATTGGCACGCAAAATGAGGCCGCCGTTGGGCATCTGCTGCAGCTGAATCAGAGTGAATGGCGTGCCGACCAACAGTTTACGCTGTTAGTCGGGCCATCGGGTACTGGTAAAAGTCATTTGTTGTGTGCGTTGTGTGAGCAAGCTGCCGATATGGGTCAACAAAGTATCTATTTGCCGCTCAGCGAATTGAACCAACCCGATGCTCACGTCGTTTTGCAAGGACTCGAGCATTATGATCTCGTCGTGCTCGATGACATTGATCAGGTGTGTGCGGATCGTGACTGGGCCGAAGCACTCTTTGCATTGATTAATCGCTTTAGTGATCAACGTCAGAGCCTGCTAGTGATGAGCGCTGCAAGCGGTGCCAACTCACTGGCTATTGCTTTACCCGACTTACGCTCACGATTACAGTTAGCGGTAACATTTAAGCTCCAGCCATTGCCTGATGATGCCAAAGTTCATGCACTGCAATTGCACGCGAAAATGCGTGGGCTGGAATTATCTCGCGAAGTAGGGGAATTTTTATTGTTGCGCGTTGAACGGGATATGCAGGTATTGATGGACTTGCTTGATCGGCTCGATAAAGCATCAATGGCACAGCAGCGGCGGCTGACTGTGCCATTTGTTAAGCAGGTATTGGTGCTTTAATCGGCAGATTTACCCGCGTTGGTGACCACCGCCTCATCTTTCTTCCGCTTAATACCTAATCCAAGCTCACGGCCACGATAGCGGGCGTAATAGGTTGCACCAATAAATGCACCGGTTGTTAAAAGCAGCTCGATAGCTGCCCAAAGGCGCTCATCTGGGTGCGTCCACAACGTCGTTAAGCTGTGAAGGAAGTAGAAAATTAGAATAAAGTTCGCCCATGCATGCGTGTAAGGGTTGCCTTGCAAGATTCCCTTCAACGGGAATAACAAAGGGGTTACCCAAATCACTAGTACTAACCAGGTACTCAGAAATTCATTTGGCTCGAGCAGTGCATGCCAAAGAATGACAAAGAATAATAGCCCCGGATAACAGACGAGCGTGAGTTTGCGATAGAACGCAGCAGACGTTAACCAAGCAGGTTTCACAGTAACTCCAAAACTAATTCAGGTGGACGACCAATGCGTGCCGCTTGGTCTGAGTGGCGAACAACAATTGGACGCTCAAGAAGCTTTGGATATTCAGCGACCAGAGCTGCGAGCGCCGCATCGTCGCCAGTGAAGCTTGCTAGATTCAATTGTTTGTATTCGTCTTCTTTGGTGCGGAGTATCGCGCTGACCGGTTGCTCTAAGCTCGCAGCAATGCTCAAAACGTCAGCTGCCGACGGAGGAGTCTTTAAATACTCAATCACTCGCGGCTCAACGCCATTGTCTTGCAGTAACTGCAACGTTTGGCGGCTTTTTGAACAGCGCGGGTTGTGATAAATCGTGAATTGACTCATAGCTACCTCAAGATTCGATGTCATTTGCGCTGCACTTTACTGAGTTTTGTCTAAAAGTCAAAAGCACGGTTCTTTTCTGCTTCAAGAGCACGGAACTGTTGCACTCGAGCTTGAATACGTTGTCGACTTGCTGATTGTGACTCTGGCGTCTTACTAAAAGCAGAGTGCAGCTCTTCTATGGCCATTTGAAAATTACTGCGCAACGCAAGAATTTCTGCTGTAGCTTCATGCGCGGCCACCGCGTTGCCGTTGCGTTGATGCGCTTCTTGCAGCAGTTGCCACGCCACCACATCTTGTTTGTTGTGAATGAGATAGTCGTTGAGCACAGCTCGAGAGAGTTGATACTCACCGGCATAATTGGCCGCGTAAGCTAGATTCAGAGTAACGACCTGATTGTTCGGCCGTCGCATATATTCACGAGTCAGCCATTCAACCGCCCGGTCATACTGCTGCTGGCCGATGTAAACGTCCGTGCGCGTGTCGAGGTAAAACAAATTCATCGGCTCGTCAGCAAGGAGCTTCGTAATAATTGTCTCCGCTTCATCAAACCGCTTCAGCTCGTGCAGTGCTAGAGCACGACCGTATTCAATCGCTTGCCGTTGAATAGGGTGCGAAACTCGCCGAGTTTCCTCGTTAAAGTCGAGCAAGAGATCTCGTGCAGAGCGACTCGAATAACGTACCCGCAAGCGCATCTTCGCTAATTCATAGTCGAGTGACGGTTCCAGTTGTCGGGCGCCAAGCGCTTGTGCACGCGATTGCGTGTCAGCAATGCGCGATTCAGGTAATGGGTGAGTCATTAAAAACTGTGGTAACTGCGTCGCATAGCGGTAGCGAGCCGCTAAACGACCGAAAAAGCGCGGCGCACCCTCAGGGTCATAACCCGCCCGAGCAAGGGTCGTCATACCAACTCGGTCAGCTTCTAATTCAAACTGACGGGTGTAGTTAATCGCACGTTGTTGAGCACCTGCTAAACCAGTCGACAGAACTGCCATACCAACTTGCGGGTTCACAATTCCGATTAAAATGCCCCCTAATACTTGCGCTAAGGTGAGCGGGGCAGATGCTGTCATGCGCTCCATATTGCGAGCAATATGCCGTTGGGTGACGTGTGCAATCTCGTGGCTTATGACAGCAGCTAATTCTGACTCGTCACGTGTTTCCAGCATTAAGCCTGAATGCATGCCGATATAGCCGCCTAAAAATGCAAAGGCGTTGATACTGTCATCACGAATCCAAAAAAAGTGAAAAGGGTAGCGCACATTATCAGCATGGCGAACTAATCGATTACCCACGCCGGTTAAGTATTCGCGTAAGACAGGGTCTTCGATCATCGGCGCTAAACCGCGGACTTCACGCATGTAATGCTCGCCAACTAAACGTTCGCGTTCAATCGACATAAAAGCACCGCCGGTTGTACCAATCGTGGGTACCTCACGGCTTTGGGCTTGCGCTTGCTGATGGGAAAAGGGCACGAAAAAAACTAGTAAAGCCGTGCATGACAGCAATAAAAGCTTAGGCCAAAAGGCTTTCAACATGCGCCGGAGTCTCCTTGTCTACAATAATATCCTAGGACGTTAAAAGGCAGTGGTAGTTCCTCGATACGAAAAACTTTCCCCTCAGGTTCACGCTTTGAGTTTAAGGGTGGCAGTAGGTATTGTCGAGCATTCTGCGTTAGTATAGAGTGACAGCCCGAAAAGGCAGGTGAGCCTGACCGGATTTATGAGAGGAAAAGCTGAAATGCTTGGATATTTACGTGACTGGTTTCAACGCCGTTTTTCCGACCCTAACGCGATCACGCTGACACTACTATTGCTGATTGGCTTCGGCCTCATTATCTTCTTCGGCACAGTACTCGCTCCGATACTTGTTGCAATTGCTCTTGCATATCTACTTGAATGGCCAGTGAATCGGCTACAACGCGTGGGACTTAAACGACTTTATGCCGTGCTCGTCGTGTTCACCCTGTTTATCACCTTGTTTTTCGCATTCGTATTCTTTTTAATTCCGGTCATTTGGCAACAGAGTGTCAACCTACTTGCCGAATTACCACAAATTGCCCAGGCCTGGCGGGAAATGATGGAGAGCGTTGAAGAAATCGCGCCTACCTTTATTGACGCAAGCCAAATTCAAATGTTTACCGATAAAGTGAATGACCGATTATTGGCACTGGGACAAACCATCCTTGAGCGTTCATGGAACACACTCATGTTGTTAGCCGTGCTCTTGGTTTACATGATTATTGTGCCCTTGCTCGTGTTCTTCATGCTCAAAGACAAAGTTCTGCTTTTAGAACATTTTAACCGAGTTTTACCAGAACAGCGCCGCCTAATCAGCCAAGTTGGTAGTGAAATGAACCTCCAGATCATGAACTATATCCGCGGAAAAGCGCTGGAAATCGTTATTGTTGGGGTCGTTTCGTATGGCGTGTTTTACTTATTTGACCTGCGCTATTCGGCGTTATTGGCGACCCTCGTTGGTTTCTCGGTACTTGTGCCATATATCGGTGCCGCCGTTGTGACCATTCCGATTGCGTTAGTCGGCTTGTTCCAGTTCGGCCCGTCGATGACCTTGTTCTGGTTAATCTTTGCTTACGGCATCATCCAAGCCCTCGATGGTAACGTGTTGGTGCCCATACTCTTCTCAGAAGCCGTTGCCTTACATCCGGTTTATATCATTGCCGCAGTGCTTATATTTGGCGCGATGTGGGGCTTTTGGGGCGTTTTCTTCGCAATTCCATTAGCCAGCCTAGTCAAAGCCGTCATCACCGCTCTCTCGACGCGAGCAGAAGACGCCCGCAATAGCGAAGTAAATTAGACGAGTAGGGGCAGACAAGCTAGGTTGCGCAGGGCAAGCAAGGTCAGTTCAGCAGGAGCAGGCAAGCTTTATTCAGCAGGAGCAGGCGTGAGAGGCGGGGCATAGGGGATGACAGAGTATATGAGGCATGGATGCCGAATATAAGCCCCCATGGATGGGTTCACGGCGTCTCTGACATCCCCTATGCCCCGACTCGGAAGCCTGCTCCCAGCGCTGAGCGTGAGAGCCGGCGCAGATATCTTACAGAGCCGCTAGAACGACTTCGTGGTGATCTTTGGTTTTGAATTTGTCGAAGACGTGAGCGACTTTACCGTCTTTGCCAATCAAGAAACTGATTCGGTGAATACCATCGTATTCGCGCCCCATGAATTTCTTTGGACCCCACACACCAAAAGCATTGGCAACTTCGTGCTGCTCGTCGCTAAGTAGCGTGAAATTCAGTTCATCTCGTTCCGTGAACTTGGCTAGACGCTTTGGGGCGTCTGGACTAATGCCAACCACAGTGACACCTTTCGACGCCAGTTCATCGCGCGTATCGCGGAGCTTTTGAGCCTGGACAGTACAGCCCGGAGTCATCGCTTTGGGGTAGAAATAAACGAGAACCTGAGCACTTTTCAGCAGTTCTTTTAAACTTACCGCTTCACCTTGTTGGTCGGGTAAAGTAAACATTGGCGCAGCGTCGCCAACTTGCAAAGTTTTCATGAATAAACATCCTCATCATTAACTGTAAAGCCTCGTATGCACATGAAAGCATAGAATCCATGCAGAAGCCAGTGAACTACACTTGTCATTAACCCGCCACACAAGTAAGATTGAGCCCTTATTTTAAGAGGGAGAATCTATGCTAACCGGCAGTATGGTGGCGCTTGTCACCCCGTTTACCAGCAACGGCAATGTTGATTATAAACTCCTCGCAGAATTAGTTGAGTTCCATGTTCAGTATGGAACCGACGCAATTGTCTCGGTAGGAACCACAGGCGAATCGCCAACCCTGAGCCACGATGAGCATGTGGACGTGGTGCGTGCTACCGTTGAACTGGCTGCAGGACGAATACGCGTCATAGCAGGTAACGGTTCAAACTCAACCCATGAAGCAGTGCAGCTCACAGAGCGCATTGCACCACTCGGTGTCGACGGTTTTTTAAATGTCACTCCGTATTACAACAAGCCAAGCCGGCGCGGTATCCTTGAGCATTACAAACACGTGAGTGAGGCGAGCGACCTCCCACAGTTTCTTTACAACGTACCGGGCAGAACTTGCTGCGATTTGCCACCAGAACTCGTTGCAGAGCTAGCACAGAACCAGAATATTATTGGCATTAAAGAAGCGACTGGTGATGTTTCGCGAGTTGCTGAATTACAACGTTTGTGTGGCCATGACTTTTTGCTGCTGTCTGGTGACGATCCAACAGCGCGCGAGTTTATGCTAGCGGGTGGTCATGGCGTGATTAGTGTGACAGCTAACTTGATGCCACAAACCATGAAGCGCATGGTTGACGCCGCCTGTCGTGGCGATCGTCAAGCGGCGGAAGAATTTGATGCTAAGCTAGCATCGCTCCATCAGGCCTTATTCATTGAAGCTAACCCGATTCCGGTGAAGTGGGCAATGGCTCGGTTAGGGTGGATTCAAGCTAATTATCGATTACCGCTCACTCCTCCGGAACTTGAGAACGAAAAAGTAATCGAACAAGCACTCAAAGATGCAGGATATTTAACAGAGCGGAGTTCGGATGACGTTTAATAAATTAGGGATTATCGGTCTCGCAGTTGTTTTGGTGAGTGGTTGCGCTGCCCAACGCGAACTTGCCGAAGGTGGTTTCGATTATTTAGAAGTTGAAGATCGTGGGCAATTAACTTTTCCCGATGACTTAGAAGCTCGGCAACAACGAGCCCAGTTCCAAATCCCACCATTATCAGACCAACAACGTGGCGGTTCACTCGGTGAAGCTGTGAGCGTGCGTTCACCAGCGCAAGTTCTTTCATTAGCTCCCGGTAGTCGCGTTGACGAAGCAACACGTGAATCACGTATTGCCTTTGACGCGGTCGAAGGCATTTCTGACTTGCCAAGCTGGGTTTGGGATGCAGTTGAAGAGGTTGTCGCAGAAACGGGCGCACAGATTATTGAGCGTGATAGCGAACGCTTGATCGTGACAGCACCTTATCGCATTGAGCAATATAGCCAACGTCGTGGTGGTTTCTTTTCATTATTCAGTCGTGAGCGCATTCGTTTTTCTTCGGAGCAAGCGTTACGCATAGAAATGCAAGCCGCATCACACCGCCGCAGTGCGGCGCTTGATGTGACCGCCACTGATATCCGCTGGTTACGCAATGGACAAGCGGTCAGTCGCGAAAATGTGCCAGTGATGTTGCAACGTGATCTGGAAGTTGGTTTCTTAAATCAGGTTTCACAACGCTTAGCCCGCTCTTATGAGGGCGAGCGCTTACAAGCAGCGCAACTTGGCATCGATCTTCGTCGCGGTGAAAACGCTGATGCCAATGCAGCATTTATTATCGACAGTTCATTTACCGTTGCGTGGGCGTTAATGCCGGGCGTATTCGAACGCGCTGGTTTTGCAATTGATGATTTAAATCAAAGTGAAGGTACCTATTACACCTCCTATGAGCCAGGTGGCAAACGGAGCATATTCCGTCGCTTAGCCTTCTGGTCGCGTGCGCAAGAAGGTGATCTTCCGCTTGATCGTGGCACCGAAGTGGTATTTACAGTAGACGAGCGTGACGGCGTTACTTATATCGTCGCGCAAATTGATGACGAGCCAGTAAGCGCAGAGCAACTGGACGCTTGGTTCCCGGTGTTTGCGCGAGCATTCCGGGATAGTGATGACTAGGAACTTGAGAAACTTCCATGCAAAAACGTGATGAGCTGTACCGCGGTAAGGCAAAAACTGTATTCACCACAGACAATCCGGACTTTTTAGTTTTAGAGTTTCGCGATGACACGTCTGCTTTTGACGGCGAGAAAGTCGAACAACTTGCTCGCAAAGGCATGGTGAACAACAAATTTAACTACTTCATTATGGAAAAGCTGGCTGCTGCGGGAATTCCAACGCAGATGGAAGCGCTGCTATCAGACAATGAATGTTTAGTTAAAAAGCTCGACATGATTCCGGTTGAATGTGTCGTACGCAACCTTGCTGCGGGCTCATTAGTGCGCCGCTTAGGCGTTCAAGAGGGGCTTGAACTCAATCCTCCGACGTTTGAGTTGTTTCTCAAAAATGACGCATTACACGACCCCATGGTGAATGAGTCACACGTTGCTACTTTTGGTTGGGCAACGGCCGACCAAATGGCGGAAATGAAGCGTTTAACCTTCGCGGTGAATGACGTTCTGAAACCACTTTTTGCCAATGCTGGTATGTTGCTAGTCGATTACAAGCTAGAGTTCGGTGTCTTTAACGGGGAAGTGGTGTTGGGTGATGAATTTAGCCCAGACGGCTGCCGTTTATGGGACAAAGAAACCCGAACCAAACTGGATAAAGATCGCTTCCGCCAAGGTTTGGGTGGCGTCGTTGAAGCTTACGAAGAAGTTGCACAACGTTTGGGTGTGCCATTATAACTCTTGGCTGCCAGCGCACTTCACAACACAAGTTATAAGACAAGTTATAACAACAAAGGAGGCTAAATAGCCTCCTTTACTTTTTGTTGTCTTCGGACTTTTTGTCACTGTTTTGTGCAGTGTCGTCTTCCCAATTTTCTTTATCCCAGTCGTCCTTACCCCAGTTATCCTTGTCCCAATCATCCTTCTGCCATTGATCCTGCTGTTGTGGATTGTTTCCAGCGTCAGGCTTCGACTTGGTTGGCATTTTCATGTTCGCCGTTTTTTTCAACAACATGATGTTGCTAAGAATAATGCCAAGGGCTAACACAATAATAATCCAAGCACCGAGTGACATTTACTGGTCTCCATGCGTTCGTGCGGCCAATGCTTCCGTCGGCGCAGGCGTTGTGCGCAGCACGTAGTTAGCAACAATTGACTCAAGCTGAGATAACACCAATTTCAGGCCTGGTAGTTGCGCCGCGGTAAGTCGCTGCGCAAGTTCTTGAGGTTGAATTTGTTCTGGGTACGCTTGCGACAGTGGTGCATATGAGAAATGCCAAGGCTCAATGGCAACGCCACTTGTTGCTGAGTCAGCGTAGCAACGATAAAAACCAAACCGGGCGGCGTGGTCGTCAAGCCATTGATTAAGTTTGGCAAACGGACCATGCTCTGCGTATTCCCATGGCTCGAGCTGTAATTTTTCAGTACCGAGAGCGTCGGGGTCAAAAACGTCGAGATCGGTACCCCAGTGATGTCGTGACGTGCCTGGCAACGCCGACCAATGCAGTATTTCAATAAGAGCATCTTGGTTTTGGTTGCTGTTCGCCCACTTACGTGACCAAATACTGCATTGGCGCGCAAAATCTCGATAGCCACTGGCTATTTGCAAGTTGTGTCCAGCTCGCGCCGCGGCTTCTTGCATGCGTAAAAATGCCCGCGCTGCAGCAGGTTGTAAACGAATGAGGTGTGAGCTCGCGCCGCGCACTGCCGCCACGTGACTATCATCAAGTCCGTAAAGTTGTGCTGGTAGCAGTGTACACCGCGGCGTTAGCATGAATGATCAACCCATATTGTCACTGACAAGCACGCGCTCAAGAATGCGTTCGTACATGTCGGTCAGTTTAATTAAATCATCGTGGCTCACTTGTTCATTGACTTTGTGAATGGTGGCGTTAACAGGACCGAGTTCGAGAACTTGGGCGCCCGTTGGTGCAATGAAACGACCATCGGAAGTCCCCCCTGCGGTCGACAACTCAGGCGTTTTACCAATCACATCTGCGACAGCAGCTGTCGCAGCATCAATCAAGGTGCCTTTATCGGTTAAGAATGGCAGACCATTCAATATCCAGTTTAACTCATAGGTCAGCCCATGTTGGTCGAGGATCTTGTAAATTCTTGCTTTCAGGCTGTCAGCCGTCGACTCCGTGCTAAAACGCAAGTTAAAAGTGACATTGAGCTTGCCTGGTACCACATTGCTTGCACCTGTGCCGGCGTGCACATCGACGATTTGAAAACTGGTCGGTGGGAATGCATCATTGCCTTCGTCCCAGACTTCACCTGCTAGTGCAGCTAGCGCAGGCGCTGCCGCATGAACGGGGTTGCTTGCCAAGTGCGGATACGCAACATGACCTTGAATGCCATGAACCGTCAAAAAACCGGTTAAACTGCCACGGCGACCATACTTTATGACATCGCCGCAGTAATGAGTGCTGGAGGGTTCACCAACCACGCACCACTTAATTTTTTCATTGCGGGCTTCAAGAGTTTCAACCACGCGCACAGTGCCGTTAATAAATGGGCCTTCTTCGTCGCTGGTAATTAAAAACGCGATACTTCCAGCATGTTCAGGGTGTTTGGCAACGAAACGCTCAGTTGCGACGACCATTGCAGCGAGACTGCCTTTCATATCTGCGGCGCCGCGGCCATAGAGAATACCGTCCTTGTCGGTCGGCTCAAACGGCGGCGTATGCCAGTCAGATTCAGGTCCTGGCGGAACGACGTCAGTATGGCCGGCAAAGCAGAATACAGGGCCGCTGTGATTGCGCCGAGCCCACATATTCGTGGTGTCTTCAAAAACCATGGTTTCAATGTCAAAACCAAGAGGTTTTAGACGGTCGGCCATGAGCTGTTGGCAGCCCGCATCATGCGGTGTGACCGATGGGCGAGCAATTAAATCGCGTGCTAACTCTAGAGTAGGGTGGGACAAATCAGACACCAAAAAACTCCTGCCAAGTGGCTTCGTCAAAACCAACGATAATTTTACCTTCGCGAACGACTAAAGGACGCTTAATTAACGTTGGATGGGCTTGTATTAAATGTACGGTGCGCGGTAAGGTCAGTTCACCTTTGTCATCGTCTGGTAATTTTCGCCATGTCGTTCCGCGTTTATTGATGACGGTATCAGCACCGAGGTTTTTTACCCAATGTTCAATCGTAGAGGCGGCTAAAGGCGTCGTTTTTAAGTCTTCAAACTGAAAATCGACCTTATGCTCTTTTAACCATTTCAATGCTTTTTTAACAGTGTCACAGTTTTTGATGCCAAACACGACCGCGCTCATAAGGGCTTCCTCTTGCTTGAATTAAAAAGAAATAATGCCTTTGCAGTATACACTGCAAATCAGACCTGACCCAAGGGGCGTATTGACGTTTACGGTTTATTCAAAAATGTTATTCAACTCATCCACCGTTTCTGTGGATAACCTTGTTAATTAGCTGAATTCAACTTGATAAGTCATTGTTATATAAGTTTAAAAATAATTGAGTGAGATTTGTTCAGGCATCTGGAAATTGATCGAAAAGCGTTCTTTTTGCGAATATATTAGCAACAGCTAGGCAATGTGTGGATAATTTAAGGGTAGTCGAGAGGAAGTAGCAAAGATGATCAAAACATTGAAACGCGGTAACCAATACATGAAAGTTTGGCCAAACCATGCGGTAGTTGGCAACTTACCAGAATCAAGACTCATTCCCGCTTTGAAACTAGGAAGTAAATTGTTACCCGTTGCAGCTGTTGCTAACTTTTACGTGCAGTTCCAATATTTAGGCATGGAGTTTCTACCGCAAATTATCGCGACCACATTGTTCTTATTGGTGTTGCCGCTACAGGGCTACTATTGGCTCGGAAAGCGCAGTTACAAAGTACTACCACCGCCATTGAAAAGCTGGTTTTTAGACTTGCAACATAAGCTCAATCAGGCGGGAGAAGATATACGCCTGCCTGGTCATCGACCAGGACCGGCGTACATTGATTTGGCCAGAGTGTTACGGAAAGCTTTATCGGTGTTACCACCAGAAGAACATTAGTCCTTAAACTCGCTCCAAATGGGCGCATGGTCTGAAGGCTTGTCGATACCACGCAATTCATAGTCGATGCCTGCGTCGATACAGCGACTAGCGAGTTCTTTGGTCGCTAAAATCAAATCGATGCGTAAGCCTCGGTTGTCATCAAAACCGCGTGAACGATAGTCGAACCAGCTAAACTCTTGATCGGACTCCGGTTTGAGCTGGCGATAGGTGTCAATAAAACCCCAGTCTAATAGACGCTGCATCCATTCACGTTCTTCAGGTAAAAAGCTACACTTACCGGTTTGTAACCAACGCTTGGCATTTGCGGGGCCAATACCCACGTCAAGATCGGTGGTTGAAATGTTCATGTCACCCATGAGAACGACAGGCTGGTCTGGTGACTGTGTGCTATCTAGGTAGCTCATTAAGTCCTGATAAAACTTTTCTTTTGCTGGAAACTTAATCGGATGGTCACGTGACTCACCTTGCGGGAAGTAGCCATTCATAACCCGGATTTGCTCGCCAGCCGGTGAGGTGACAGTGGCCATAATCATGCGCCGTTGGGCGTCGGCATCATCGCCAGGCCAACCATAAGTCACATCGGTGGTTGGAACTTTGGTGAGGAGGGCAACGCCGTAATGGGCTTTTTGACCAAAGAAATAGACTTGATAGCCCATCGCTTCGACGTCGGCGAGCGGAAATGCTTCGTCGTGCACCTTGGTTTCTTGTAAACCAATAACGTCCGGTTGGTGCTTATCGATGAGTGCTTGCAACTGATGAAGGCGAGCACGTAAACCATTAATATTAAAACTAATAAATTTCATAAAACGATTCTTTTTATTGGCATGAAAGAAAAAGCGTGAGCTAAGGATACCACTGCTCGCAGGAATATGCAGCTCACGGATTTTGGGGTGTAATTCAGGCTTGTCAGAAGTATACTGGCGGCCATGCATAATAAGAATGAGTAAGGTTGGATAATGACAAATTGGGTTGAAGTCAAAGCAGGTCAGCGTGCCTTTGCACAGATTCAAGAGCATGGTTTACGACAAGACGATATCTCGCTGCTGCTCGGTGCCTCTGGTGGTCCCAAATGGTTCATTTTGCAAGGCCTAGATAACTATTTCTTTGGTGACTTTTTTAGCCAACGGCAGGCGCCGCTTGAACTTCTGGGCACGTCTGCGGGGGCTTGGCGTTTCGCAAGCTTAGGGCGAAGCAATGCGGCCGAAGCAAGTGCGTTGTTTAGTCGTTTATATCGAGCAACTGTCTATAGTGACAAGCCTGATGTGCGGGAAATCACCGACAAAGCGATCGAGTTGCTGCACGAGTACGTGCCAAACGAGGCGATTACAGAAATTCTCAACCAACAGACCTTCCGCCATCACATGATTGTGGTGCGCAGTAAAGGCTTGTCGGCGTCTGAGAGTCGCCTAGGTCAAAGTATTGGTCTACTCAAGGCTGCAGCGCTGAACGCAATTTCGCGACGGACATTAGCAAGTAGTTTTGAGCGTGTCGTTTTTCATCATCCCTCGGCTCAGCCACCTTTGGGTTCTGACTGGAATGATTTACCTACGCAACATGTGACTTTAACCCAAGATAACTTTCGAGAAGCGCTGTTAGCGAGTGGCTCCATTCCGATGGTTTTGGCGGGAGTGAAGGATATTCCTGGCGCACCGCCAGGCATTTATCGTGACGGTGGTGTCACTGACTACCATTTCGACCTTCCTCTTGGAGCACGTGACGGCTTAATCCTGTATCCACATTTTCAACGTGAGATAATTCCAGGCTGGTTTGATAAGGGCCTAAAAAAGCGTCGAACTCGCGCTGAGCAGTGGCCAAATGCCGTACTGATCATGCCGACTCAAGAATTTATCGATGCATTACCCTATCAAAAAATTCCAGACCGCCACGATTTTGCCAACCTTGACGTGGCCAGCCGTCAGAAGTTTTGGCAGCAAGCAACGGACGCAGGATACCGGCTTGCAGAGCAATTACAAGATTGGATTGAAAGCGGCGAGATACGCCAGAAAGTACAACGCTGGGAGGACTGAGTGTTCTCCCTTATATAACGCTAAAATGTTGTAAATTAGGAGAATATTGCATTTAGTTTCTGGACATCTGCGGATCATCGACTAAATTTAGTCATGTAGTTTCGCTATAAAACATACGTTAAACAACATACCTAGAAAAAGCATAAGTAACTATGTGTGTACACAAGGAGTAATGTTGAATGAATAAGTTTGTTTCGTTAGCCATCTTAGTCGCAGGTTTAATTGTGTTGTATTTTGGATGGCAGGAAAAAGAGTCTGCCGCATCACAAGTATCGGAAGCGTTCACGGGTCAGCCGACCGATAATGCCATGTGGTTCTTAATTGTAGGTGCCGTACTAACTATCGTTGGTATTGGCGGTTTTATTTCTGGAATGAAGAAGTAACGCCAAATCCTCGCATTTGTGCGAATCGCAAGTCTGTATAAGCGCCATGATTTTGTTATCATGGCGCTTTATTTTTGGTTCATTTTAGGTGGCACACTAAAGCTCCTTAGAACGTCGACAGGATGAAGTAGCATGGCTCGTCAAGCAGCAGGATTTCAAAGTACCGAAAGTTATATTGTTTCTCCCGAACTCGCACTTGCGGTAAATGCCGCGGTGACATTAGAAAAGCCTTTGTTGATTAAAGGCGAGCCAGGTACCGGGAAAACGAAACTTGCCGAAGAGTTAGCGGCCGCACTCGATACTGACTTATTGCGTTGGCACATCAAGTCAACGACTAAAGCACAGCAAGGGCTGTATGAATATGATGCGGTGTCACGATTGCGCGACAGCCAACTTGGTAGTGAACGGGTTCACGATATTGCCAACTACATCAAACCGGGGAAGCTTTGGCAGGCCTTTACTGCCGACAAGCGACCTGTGCTGTTGATCGACGAAATAGACAAGGCAGATATCGAATTTCCCAACGATTTGCTGCACGAACTCGATCAAATGGAGTTCTATGTTTACGAGACTGGGGAGCAGATTAAAGCGACGCATCGTCCTATCGTGATTATCACTTCAAATAATGAAAAAGAGCTACCGGACGCATTCTTGCGTCGTTGTTTCTTTCACTATATTCGTTTTCCTGACGCACAAACATTGAAGCAAATTGTGTCGGTTCACTTTCCTAATTTGCAGCCGAAATTGCTGAATGCTGCACTTGAGGTGTTTTTCGACTTGCGTGACGTGCCACACTTGAAAAAGAAACCAAGCACCTCCGAGCTACTCGACTGGTTAAAGCTGCTTCTCGTTGAGGACATCGGCCCGGAACAACTACAGTCAAATCAAGCCCACGGCGG
Source organism: Aliidiomarina haloalkalitolerans (assembly GCF_003987315.1). Lineage (GTDB taxonomy): Bacteria > Pseudomonadota > Gammaproteobacteria > Enterobacterales > Alteromonadaceae > Aliidiomarina > Aliidiomarina haloalkalitolerans. The sequence continues at coordinate 709,043 of NZ_PIPI01000001.1, read as the reverse complement.
TCTGATGCCGATGTTTGGTGCGTTGCTGAAGAACGAGCAAGACGTTGAACTGATCGAAAAGCTCGCATTTATGAGCCGCCGCCAGTCGAAATAGTCTCGGTATCTTCGCCGCCGTGAACAAGTGGTAAATTATGTTTATTGAATTTTTCTTCAAGTTACGTGAGCACGGACTGAAAGTAAGCCTGACCGAGCTTATGGACCTGCTGCGAGCGCTTGAGCAGCAAGTTGTGTTTGCCAGCATCGAAGATTTTTACGTCTTAGCACGCATGACGTTAGTTAAAGATGAAAGCCAGTATGATCGTTTCGATCGCGCATTTGCTGAATATTTTGAAGGTGTGAATGAGGTTGACATTGCCGCGAGTATTCCGCAGGAGTGGCTTGAGCGCTCTTTGCAACGCCACTTAAGCGTTGAAGACAAAGCCAAATTGAAAGCGCTTGGTGGACTTGATGAATTACTCAAGCAATTTCGTGAGCGTTTAGCCGAGCAACAAAAGCGCCATGCCGGTGGGAATAAATGGATTGGCACCGGCGGTACCTCACCGTTTGGCGCTTATGGTTATCACCCTGAAGGTATTCGAATTGGGCAGGACGGCAGCAATGCTCGGCGTGCCGTCAAAGTGTGGGATAAACGCGAATTTAAAGATCTCGACAGCGACGAAGAACTGAATAACCGGACAATTAAATTGGCGTTGCGTAAGCTGCGCCGTTTTGCTCGGACAGGAGCGGCAACGGAGCTTGATTTAGCCGAAACCATTCGGGCGACGGGTAAGCAAGGTATGCTTGATTTGCGTTGGCAACCGGAGCGACACAACGCTATCAAAGTCATTATTCTATTTGATGTTGGTGGCTCGATGGATGATTACATTTACGAATGCCAACAATTATTTCAGGCGGTTCGCTCGGAGTTTAAACACCTCGAGTTCTATTATTTTCACAACTGTGTGTATGAAGGGGTGTGGAAAAACAATCAAAGACGCTGGCAGGAGCAAATACCTTTGCAGGAAGTGCTGCATACCTATGGCAGTGACTATAAGCTAATCCTGGTTGGCGATGCGACCATGGGCCCCTATGAAATTGCATACCCCGGCGGCAGCGTCGAGCATTGGAATGAAGAGCCAGGGCAGGTGTGGATGGAGCGCCTGTTACGGCAGTATCCAAAAGCAGTTTGGATCAACCCCCAACCGCAGGAGCGCTGGCGCTATTACCCATCGATTCGGATGATGGCAGACTTAATGGACCAACGCATGTTTCCGTTTAGTCTCGAGGGTTTGAGTCAGGCCATCGACCGGCTACTGTAAGAAGACTCAAACGCCTCTCAAATACGCTTAGTTAGAGTATTTTATCGACGGCTTGCTGCAAGCGGGCCGCCGAAAACTCACCGACGTGACTATCAATGAGCATCCCATCACGATTAAAAAATAATGTGGTTGGCAACGCAAACGAGTTGATTTCATTACTCAACGTACTGTTGTAATCCATCAGCATGTCACTCAGGTTTAAGCCCTGCTCAGCAATAAACTGTAAGACCATCTCTTTGTCATCGCCTTGGTTTACGGTGACGAAAGCAACGTCCGGCCACTTCTGTTGAGCGTCTTCGAGTAATGGCATTTCACGTACGCATGGCGGACACCAAGTTGCCCATAAATTCACGACTAAGGGTTGGCCCAAGTATTCGCGATTGAGCCATACTTGGCGATCGTCTAGGGTCGCGACACGTACTTCAGGAACCCACAACTCGTCACCGTACTTGTAGTCATAAAAACCGGTCATTGCGGTATAGGCAATGACGCCCGTGCCACAGGCTATTAATACGGGTTTCCATAGTGGTCGACGGCGGAATATCTCCCAAACCGCCATTAGTGCGCCGCCGATAACGCCAGCCCAAAGATCAAAACCACCATCGCGAACATTCAGCATTTGCCACGGTGCGTCTGCATACAAATCAAAATAACGAATAATGAAGCTCGCGCGAGCAACGATAAGTCCGACCGCCAGAATGTTGAATACAGAGTCGCTTACGCGCAACTCAGTACGCCGAGCTAGAAGCCACGCAACCAACAGGGCACTAACTGCAGCAAGAATGAAAATGAGATGCGTCGTCGCAAACGCAAAAGGCCCGATAGTAATCGACATGGAACAGCTCCTGATTTACAGCTGGTTAATTGGAATTTTCAAATAGACCGCGCCGTTCGCTTCTGCGGGTGGCATTTCGCCCGCACGAATATTCACCTGAATTGCTGGCAAAATGAGTCTTGGCATGGCTAATGTCGCATCGCGTTCGTCACGCATCCGTTCAAACTCTGCGCTTGTTACACCAGTGCGCACATGAATGCTCTCTTCGCGCTGTGCTTTCACTGTGGTGACAAACTGATGGGCACGACCCTCAGGTGGATAATCATGACAGATATACATTTGTGTGTCTGCGGGCAGCGCGAGTAACTTTTGAATTGACTGATAAAGCGTCGCACTTGAACCACCGGGGAAATCGCACCGTGCAGTTCCGACGTCAGGTAAGAACAAAGTGTCACCGACAAAAAGAGCTTGGCCATTCAAGTAATAGGCAATATCTGCAGGGGTATGCCCAGGGGTGTGAATGACTTGGAAATGTAAGCCGCCGACAGAGAAGGTATCGCCATCTTTAAACAAGCGGTCGAACTGCGCTCCGTTCGGTAAGAACTCTTTCTCGAGGTTAAAAACGTCTTTGAATATTTTCTGGACATCACGAATGTGTTCGCCAATACCGATTTTGCTCTGCAATTTGTCACGCAAATAAGGTGCAGCGGATAAATGATCAGCGTGAGCGTGGGTTTCCAGAATATAGGCAATCGAAAGTTCATTCTGTTGAACAAAGTGCAAAACACGATCGGCGCCTGTAGTTGATGTGCGTCCAGATTTAATATCGAAATCAAGCACCGGATCGATAACGACGCCCTGACCACCTTGTTGGTCAAAAACGACATAGGTAAATGTTTCGCTATCCTCATCGAGGAATGCTTGGACGTTAAAATCGAGATTGCTCATGTTTGTTCCTTGGCTAAATTTAGTCGCTAATTTGCCATAGTTTAGAGGCATTGTTAAGGTGAGTACGTTGTTAATTTAAAGTTGGTTTTGCCTTATTCTTCTCAGGGTAACGAAACTCAACGGGAAACAAAATGGCGGAACTTTGCGCTGCGTCAAATTGCACAGTCGTTGTTGAGCTGGTTTGCAAATAAAATTCCAGTACACTCGCAGTGAGTCCTTAATGAAATAAGTAGCATGTATTAAGAGAGTTATGGCCAATAAATCCGTGTCGAGTGCTCGTGACGAACGCGCGCATTCAAAGAGTGAAACAACGAGCTCATCGAGCTCAGCCACGGAAGCGGCGCTAACAGAAAGCCAAGCAAGTTCGGCCATGACGAACAAGGAATGGTTGAATACCTTATATAACAGCTTAATCGATGCGGTTTTAGTCACCGACTTGCGAGGTACGATCATTGAAGTGAACCAGGCTGTCACTGCAATGTTTGGTTATGAGTATCAAGAGCTGGTTGGGTGTAATGTCGGCATTTTAATGCCTGCAGCGATGGCTGGGCAGCACGAACAGTTAATGCAGCGTGCGCTCGATTATCCAGAAGGAAAAAACTACGTTATCGGCAAAACTCGGGAATTAGAGGCAGAACGAAAAAATGGCAGCAGATTCCCAATCACGATTCATCTGAGCAAGGTCGCGTGGGGTGCTGAACACCGTTATATCGCAACGCTGCGGGACATTAGTGAAGAACGCAAAGCAGCCGAAACGATTGAGACTTTGTCTCTGTTTGATCGCAACACGGGTTTGCCCAATCGAACCCACTTTTTGAAACTCGTTGCTCACATCCTAAAGGAGCAGAGTATTAAAGTGGTGGCCGTCAACATGGACTTTTTTAACCGCGTGAATATTGTCGCTGGTCCAGACGAAAGTAATCAGATTTTGCGTGTGATCGCTCGGCGTTTAGAGCATTTTGTCGCGAGTTTTGGTGGCTTTGTGGGAAAGGACATCGAAGACCGGTTTTGGTTAGCGGTTCCTGTCAGTGGTAACAGTGCAGGTGAGTTTCGGCATGATCGGTCGAAAGCATTGTTGGCGTTGCTGCGACAGGAAGTGATTGTGCAAGGGCGCAGCTATTATTTCACCGGCAGTATCGGTTTGGCGCGGGCTGATCGCGGCAACGAAGCGTCACAAGTTATTGCGAATGCTGAAACTGCAGTCCATGAAGCTAAAGCCAATGGGCGCGATCAATATTCTGAGTATAAACGTGTGATGACGGCGCAAGTTGTCGATGATTTTCGTCGCGAAGAGCAGCTGCGTCATGCGATTGAGAAAGGTCACCTGGAATGCTGGTTGCAAAGCAAGGTTGATGCTAATCAACGTTGGGTTGCGGCCGAGGCGTTGGTACGGTGGCGGCATTATGAGGAATGGATTCCACCAAACAAATTTATCCCGTTGGCGGAGCGTTTAGGTCTCATCGTGCCGATAGGTCAGTTCATGCTCGAGTCTGTTGCGCGAATTCTTCCGCGTGCTCGAGCACTGTTTCCAAATTTTGAAATCGCTGTGAATGTTAGCCCACGGCAGTTTCGTAGCGAACATTTTGCAGAAAACGTGATACGCACATTTCAGCGTCTTAATGCGCCTTTAGAGGGGCTGAAACTGGAAATTACAGAGAGTCTATTGGTCGATGATAGCGATCAGGTGCAACAAACGATGGAACGTCTGAAGGCACATGGTGTTACTTTTTCAATTGATGACTTTGGCACGGGCTATTCAAATTTGCGGCGCTTGCAATGGATGCCTGTCGGTGAAGTGAAAATCGACCGGGCCTTCGTTCACGCGGGTATGCAATCTGAGCGAGAGCGTGCCTTGCTCGATACGATCGTGACGATGGGTGCAAATTTAAGTTTAGAACGGGTTGCCGAAGGAATTGAAACTATTGAACAGTTTGAATATTTGCGGGAGCTCGGATGCCAGCAGTTTCAGGGTTTTTATTTTCACCGTCCAGAGCCCGCACTGGATTGGTTAAAAAAATTAAGTGAACTCAAAGTAAGTGAGTGACGAGCAGGAGTAATTGGCAAATTTGAGCCATACTTTTGATTCTCATTTTAAAAAGGAGCACAGGATGCGCATTGTTTTTCTTGGCGGTACAGAAACGGTTACAGGCTCGAAATATTTAATTGAAACGGACAGCACTCGGATTCTCGTCGATTGTGGCTTGTTTCAAGGTTACAAATGGTTGCGTCGGCGCAACTGGCAACCATTGCCTCTCAGTATAGACAAAGTGGATGCTGTGATCCTGACTCATGCGCACCTTGACCATAGTGGCTTTTTGCCGGTGCTTTATAAACATGGCTATCGCGGACCGGTGTACGCTCATGAAGCGACAGCTGATTTATGCAAAGTACTTTGGCCTGACTCCGGAAAAATCCAGGAAGAAGACGCCAAGTACCTTGGTAAATACGGCTTAAGTAAACATGAAGCTCCAGAACCTCTGTATACCGCTGAGCAAGGTGAAAAGGCTGCAAAGCTGTTCCGTACAGTGGATTTTCGGCAATCATTTAAAGTTGGTGATATTCACATTGAGTTGCACCCGGTTGGCCATATTCTTGGTGCTGCTGCGGTGATTTTGCGCAGCAATGGTAAGCGAGTTGGCTTTTCCGGTGATGTGGGTCGTCCGCACGACCTTCTAATGAAGCCGCCAGCACCGTTGCCGCCAGTCGATGTATTGATGCTGGAATCGACTTATGGCGATCGGCGCCATGAAGAAAACAATATTCTGGAAAAGCTCGCAGATATCATAAATGACGCAGCGAAGAAGGGTGGGCCAATTCTCATCCCAAGTTTTGCGGTAGGGCGCGCACAGTTGCTACAACATCTGATTGTCACGTTAATGGATGAAGGCAAGATACCGCGTATTCCGGTTTTTCTTGATAGCCCGATGGCCATTCGGGTATCTGATATTTATCGCCGTCATCATGAGTACCATCGTTTGACGGCCGAGCAATGTGAGCGCGCTGAACACGTGGTTGAATATACCCACAGCGTCGATGAATCGAAAGCGATTGCAAGCCAACAGGGCCCGCACATTATTATTGCGGGTTCGGGCATGGCAACGGGCGGTCGAATTTTACATCACTTCAAACATTGGTTGGCAGATCACCGAGCAACTGTGCTGTTTTCCGGTTATCAAGCTGGCGGTACCCGCGGCGACAAAATGTTGCAAGGTATGGAAAACATTAAAATTCATGGTGACTGGATACCGGTGCGAGCTGACATTCGCATACTCGACGGTCTTTCTGGTCATGCAGATTATGCAGAGCTAACTGACTGGCTGAAGGCTTCTAACATAGCTGCCGGAACGCAGATTCATTTAGTTCATGGAGAGCCTAATGCGCTTGAATGTTTCCGTGATTATCTGTCCGAAAAAACGCAGTTTAGTGTAGATATCCCCGATTACATGAGCATTTTACACATCGACGATTAAGGAAAAAATTATGCAAGTGCAGTCTGCTGCAGAAGCAGTTTCCGTGATTGGAAACGACGAAGTTATTTGGTGTCAGTCGATGGCAGCGACACCTTATGTATTGCTTGACGCCTTAGCCGAAGTGGCGCTCATGCGGCGTAATTTGACCTTGTTACAGCTGCATACGGAAAAAAGCGGCTCGCTGTGTCGCCCTGAATTACAAGGTCATTTACGTCAGCGCGCGTTCTTTGTTGGAGCCGCAACACGTTCGGCTGTGCGCGATGGTCTGGCTGATTATGTACCGATCTTCCTGTCTGAAATTCCGAAGTTATTTCGCTCGGGAGATCAACCGGTTGACGCGGTGCTTGTGCAGGTATCGCCTCCGGATGCTCATGGTTATTGTAGCCTCGGCATTTCGGTTGAAGCGACGCGGGCGGCCTTGCAGGTTGCCAAGAAAGTTATCGCCTGGGTTAACCCGAATATGCCGCGCACCCACGGCGATTCTTTTATCCATGTCGACCGTTTTACCCGTTACTTTGAACATGCGGCACCATTGCCGTTGCATACACCCGCAGAACAAGATGAAGTAACGATGCAAATCGGTCGTCATGTCGCGAGCTTGATTGGCGATGGTGATTGCTTGCAAATGGGTATTGGTGCAATCCCTGACGCAACCTTGGCTTGCCTAGGTGATCGGCGTGATCTTGGTATTCATACGGAAATGTTTTCCGATGGCGTGTTGCCGTTAGTCAAAAGCGGGGTGATTAATAACTCTCGCAAACGCAAGCATCGTGGTCGCATCGTGACTACCTTTGCCATGGGCAGCCAGGCACTCTACGACTTTATTGATGATAATCCGGAAGTGGCGTTTCTCGATGTGGAATACACCAATGACACATCGGTTATTCGTCAAAATAAACAAGTCATGGCAATTAATAGCGCCTTGCAAGTCGACCTTAGTGGCCAAGTCTGCGCAGATTCTTTAGGCACCTCGATTTATTCAGGGGTCGGGGGGCAAATGGACTTTGTTCGCGGCGCGAGTTTGTCCGAAGGCGGACGTTCTGTCATTGCGTTACCAGCCACGGCGTGTGGCGGGAAAGTATCGCGCATTAGTTCAGTGCTCAGCCCAGGCGCAGGCGTTGTGACCACTCGAGCGCATGTGCACTACATTGTGACCGAATATGGTGTGGCTAATTTACGTGCGAAAAGCCTCAGTGAGCGCGCGGCAGAGCTCATGCGAGTTGCCGCACCGCAGTTTCAAGAGGAACTTGCTCGCGAAGCTCGAGATATTTGGGGCTTGCGCATTTAGCTCGCTTAAAACTTATGGAGGACTCCCCTGTGAGCAAAGAACCATCACCATCCACTCCATTTACGCAAACTGGTGCAGCAGTTGTTAACGACTTAGGTAGTGATAGCGAGCAGGGGCTGACAACAACTCAGGTACGCGAACGACAACAGCAGTATGGCGCCAATGAACTTGCTGTGCGCTTGGTGGCGCCTGCTTGGAAGCGATTATTACGCCAGTTTAACAATTTACTCATCTATGTTTTGTTGGTGGCAGCGGTACTGGCAGGGGTTTTGACAGAATGGCTCGATATGGCGGTTATTCTTGCCGTTGTCGTTGCAAATGCAGCAATCGGTTTTGTTCAGGAGGGCCGAGCAGAACATGCGCTAAGTGCCATTCAGAACATGCTCACTGTTCATGCAATCGTGATTCGCGATGGCAAAAAGCAACAAGTTTTAGCCAAAGAACTTGTTCCTGGTGACTTAATTGTGCTTGAAGCGGGTGACAAAGTTCCCGCGGATGTTCGTCTCCTACACGCTCGTAACTTACATACTCAGGAAGCTGCGCTAACCGGAGAATCGGTGCCCGTCGCTAAAAACGTTCACGCGGTTTCTGCTGACGCTGTTCTCGCTGAGCGAAGCTGCATGGCATATTCGGGAACGCTGGTCACGCAAGGGCGAGCAAGTGCGGTTGTTGTCGCGATTGGCGGTGACACGGAGCTGGGTAGAATTAATAAGCTCCTTAATCGGGTCACCACATTAACCACGCCACTGCTCGAACAAATGAGCCAATTTGCTCGATACTTAACTTTGGTTGTTCTCGCTATTGGCCTCGCCGTATTTGCGCTCGGTTTAATGCGTGGTAATGACCCAGCCTATTTATTTATGGCGGTTGTTAGCCTAATTGTCGCCGCCATCCCGGAAGGTTTACCCACTATTCTAACAGTCGCATTGGCAATCGGTGTCACGCGAATGGCCGCTCGACACAGCGTTATTCGTCGATTACCTGCGGTGGAAACACTCGGCGCAGTATCGACCATTTGTTCAGATAAAACCGGCACACTAACGCGCAATGAAATGATGGTCAGTGAGGTGTATACCCAGCAAGGACGGTGGCAAGTTACCGGCAGCGGTTATAGCCTCGAAGGCAAGCTGTTAGCGCTGGATCAACGAGCAGAGCAAGCGGAAGCTGCGGATAAATTACAGCCTCTGACGGGTTTAGCCCTTGCTGGTGCCTTGTGTAACGATGCTCATATGGGCGAGTTGCAGGGCAAGGATGGTAGTAAGGGTGATGGTCCAGAAATAACCGGAGACCCGATGGAAGCCGCATTGTTAGTCTTAGCGCATAAGACAATGCAGAATTTATCGCGTTTACAGGAAGATTTTCCGCGTCTTGATAGCATTCCATTTGACTCCCGTCATAAATACATGGCGACTTTGCACGCGGTTGCTGAGCAGGTAGATGTTTCGCAGTGGTTCGCCACGCAAACGACGTTGACTCAATCAGCGCAGGTCATTTTCATCAAAGGAGCTCCAGAGCGAGTTCTAGCCATGTGCACACTGAGCCCAACTGAAAAGGAGCAACAGCAAAAACAAATTGAGCGCATCGCAGCGGCTGGTCAGCGCGTGCTAGGTTTTGCTGTTAAGTGGGTGGATGGTGACGTTCGTGAACTGAGCGACGACATGCTCGCCGACAACATTGAGTTCTTAGGGTTTTGTGGTTTGATTGACCCGCCTCGCCCGGAAGCACAAGCTGCCATTGCGATCTGCAAGGAAGCTGGGGTTCATGTGAAAATGATTACCGGTGACCACGCCGCAACCGCAAAGGCAATTGGCCAAGACTTAGGTCTTGAACACACAAGCCGTGTGCTTGAGGGACATGACATTGAAACCATGAGCGACGATGACTTACGTGCTCAGGTACTCGATGTCGACATCTTCGCTCGTACTACGCCAGAACATAAGTTACGTCTCGTTACAGCCTTGCAAGCACATGGTCAAGTTGTGGCGATGACAGGTGATGGTGTCAATGATGCACCAGCGCTCAAGCGCGCTGATGTCGGTATTGCGATGGGCAAAGGCGGCACTGAAGCGGCCCGGGAAGCCAGTGAAATGGTACTCATTGATGATAACTTTGCGACTATAGTCGATGCTGTCAAAGAGGGCCGAAACGTTTATGATAACCTTAAAAAAGCTATGGGCTTTCTATTGCCAGTCAATGGTGGCGAGTCGCTCGCAATAGTACTTGCGCTGCTGTTTGCGCTTACCTTACCCATACTGCCGTTACAAATCCTCTGGGTGAATATGGTCAGTTCGATTGCCTTAGCACTTGCCCTCGCTTTTGAACCGGCTGAGCGCGATATTATGCGAAGACCGCCCCGCCAGAAACAAGAGGCGTTGATTTCGCGCTTCTTGTTATGGCGTATTGTGTTGGTTTCGGTGTTATTTACCATCGGTATTTTCGCTGCATTTCAGTGGGCGCTAGCGAATGGATATAGTGAAAGTTACGCGCGAACATTTGCAGTAAATACCTTAGTGGCGATGGAAGTCTGGTATTTATTCAGTGTGCGCTATTTGCGCCGAGGCTCACTATTCAAGGAAGGTGTAAAAGGAACCAAAGCGGTGCTAATAGCTGTCAGTTTGGTGTTCGTGTTACAGCTCGCATTTACTTATTCACCTGTGTTACAACGGTTATTCCAGACTGAAAGTTTACTGTTGGTACATGGTTTGGCAACGGTTCTGATCGGGATCGCGGTTTTCTTGATATTAGAACTCGAAAAAGCATTACGACAGCGGATGTCGGTATACCAAAAATTAAAAATAACGAATTAGGGTAGGCATGGAACTGACAACAACTGGCGTAGTTCTGAGCGTGTTACTTGCGCTCGTTAGCCTTCTGTGTGCTGGTGTCTTCGCACAGAAACTCAAGCAATTTCGACGTGTACGCAAAGTTGAAGCTGAGCTATTGCATTGCGCGATGAGTGATGCGCAGTGGCACGATAAACTCACTGCTGTATGTCGGTTAATCGAAACGAAGCACGAGGGCGCCCATGCCACCGTCATGGAAGTCGCAAGTGGCGGCGATACTTTAGCGTGTATTGCGCACGCTCGTTTGCCAGCCAGTTTTGCTGAGCAACTACAACAACTGCCCATTGCTGACGGTATTGGTGCCTGTGGCACGGCAGCTGCGCGGAATGAACCGGTGTTGGTTGCCGACATGCACACAGACCCCCGATTCAGAGACTATTTGCCATTAGCAAATGCTTACAAGTTAAAAGCCTGCTGGTCGCATCCGTTTACCAATCAAGACGGAGCGGTGGCTGGAACATTCGCCGTTTACTTCACCGAGATTAAAGTACCGACGCAACAAGCGCTCGCTGTTATTAACCAAGCACTCGATTGGGTTGCGTTAATTTTACAGCAAAAACAAGAGCGCGAGCGGCGTCAGGCGAGTGAAACGCAAATGCGGATACTCGAGCGTGGCATTGACGCAAGTGTGAATGGCATCGTCATTGCTGATGCCCGCAAGCCAGGTAATCCGTTGGTGTATATCAACCCTGCATTTGCTCGCATTACTGGCTGGAGCCAAGAAGAAATGCTGGGTAAAAGTTGTCGGTTGCTGCAGGGCGAAGATACCGATCCCCGTGCGATTGAGCAAATTCGTAATCGGTTGCGTCGGTTTAAAGAAGTGCAAACGGTTATTCGCAATTACCGTAAAGACGGGACGCCGTTTTGGAATGACCTTTATATCGCGCCAGTAAAAGATGCAGAAGGTGTGGTGACGCACTTTATCGGAATTCAAAATGACATCTCTGAGCGTAAGCAGCAAGAAGAACGAATTGCTTGGCATGCGACTCACGACACGTTAACTGAGTTACCCAATCGTGCTTTGCTTGCTGATCGCCTAGAACAGGCTCTGCGCTTTGTTCGCCGTTATCATTTGCAGTTAACCGTGATGTTTATTGACCTCGACGGATTTAAGCCGATTAACGACACCCTCGGTCATGCGATTGGTGACAAAGTACTGAAAATTGTGGCGAAGCGTTTAGCTGCCGTATTACGAGATGGTGACACGCTAGCACGATTTGGTGGCGACGAATTTGTTGTGGTGTTACCCAATGCTGGTAACACTGATGAGGTGAATGCGATTGCCGAGCGCTTGCTGGTTAGCCTTGCCGAGCCCTATGAAATTGAAGGGAAGGCTCTGACGTTAACGGCGAGTATTGGCATAGCGCAGGGCAACGAAGACATTCAAGAGCCTAATGTTCTCGTCCAACAGGCTGACATGGCGATGTACAAAGCCAAGCGCCGAGGTAACCACAATTTTGAATGGTTTAGCCATGACATCAATAGCAAGGTCGAGCGTCACGTTGTTGTTCGCCATGAGCTGCAAGAAGCCTTGAATAACGATGAGTTCAGGTTAGTTTATCAACCCATGACCAATGCGGCTGGCGAAATGCGTTCGGTTGAAGCATTGCTAAGGTGGCAGCATCCTCAGCAAGGGGAAGTGTCGCCAGCCGAATTTATCCCAATTGCCGAACACACCGGCCAAATTATTTCAATTGGACGTTGGGTATTCGAGCAGGTCTGTCGCGATATGGGGCGCTTAATTCAATTGGGCGTGCAAACCGTAAGCGTCAATTTGTCGCCATTACAACTGAGCCGCAACCGATTTATCGAAGACCTAGATACCACACTGGCGAAGTATCAAGTTCAGCCCGAACAGATAACTTTAGAGATTACTGAAAACGTGCTCGTGAATGAGCTCACGCATGCGCCAGAACTGTTACAAGCGTTGCATGAACGCGGATTTACCATCGCCCTCGATGATTTTGGTTCAGGTTACTCGAGTTTACGTTATTTACATGAACTACCGATTGATGTAGTTAAAATTGATCGGGTGTTTACCCAGCAGATTGGCTTGAAAAATGGTAAAGAAAGCATTGTCCGCGCGATTATGGCCATAGCCGCTGAGCTCAAGCTCAAGGTGATAGCGGAAGGTATCGAAACAGCAGAGCAACTTGACTTTTTACAGGCGCGACACTGCGATGGTTATCAGGGTTTTTACCTTGGTCGGCCGGTCCCTATTCAGGAGCTGATTCAATATGCGCCTGCATGAGTATCTGTTACACTAGGGGCATCTGCCACGAAGTGAGGCTCGTATTTACCGTGAAGAAAACGCTGCATTACGCGACAGCTATTCTGTTGAGTACGTTTTTGCTTGGCTGTTCGTTATTGCCACACGACCTACCTGGGGTGACTTTACCTGCGTTAGAAGAGCGCACCATAACCACAGCGTTAACCCTTGAAGAAGCTAATCAGACAGCGTTAGGACAAACCCTATCGCCACTAGTTGCTGACCATCCTGATAAGTCCGGCATTGTTGCGTTAACTGACGCATTAGAAGCATTTGCGGCACGTTTGCTGTTAGTTGAAAACGCCGAAAAAACACTGGACGTGCAGTATTATATCTGGCGAAACGACGATACCGGTCGGCTGTTGCTGTCGGCGTTGCATGAGGCAGCAGAACGCGGTGTGCGGGTTCGTTTGCTGCTCGATGATCTTAACTCAGGGCCGCTCGAAGGCATTTTGACTCACTTACATGCGCACCCAAATATCGAAGTTCGCATGTTTAATCCTTTTCCCGCGCGACGTTCGCGGGTACTTGGTTTTATAACCGATTTTAATCGTGCCAATCGGCGCATGCACAACAAGTCGTTCACTGCAGACAATCAGGTAACAATTATTGGTGGGCGCAATATTGGCGACTCCTATTTTGGTGCTGGTGAAGGGTTTCTTTTTACCGATTTAGATGTGCTTGCAATTGGCCCTGTAGTGACAGACGTCTCAGACGACTTTGACCGTTTTTGGTCAAGCCCTTCGGCTTACCCGTTGCATCAGCTTGTTGACATGCAGCGCAAACGCTCGCGCTATAAACCGCAGCCCGTCGCACAAATGTTAGCCGCTAACGACGCATTAGTTGAATTTATGGACGAGGTCATGGCGACCACGTTTGCCGCTGACGCACTGCGCGGTGACGTAACCTTTATGTGGGCCGAAACCACCATGGTTAGCGATGACCCACTCAAAGGTTTAGGGAAAGCCGAAGAAGAGCAGATGATCATGCATCAGCTGCAAAAGGCTGTTGGTGAGCCGCAGCACTACTTTGAATTGATTTCTCCCTATTTTGTGCCCACCCGCTGGGGCGTTGACGCGCTAATCGAAATGGCTGAACAGGGCGTTGAAATCATCATTTTAACCAATTCGCTAGAAGCAACTGACGTTGCAATCGTGCATGCCGGCTATGCAAAATGGCGCAAAAAACTGTTACGTGCCGGTATTCGGATTTTTGAAAAGCGACAAATTTTACCACTTGACCCGTTCATGGACGAAGAGCCAGCCGTTGGTCGGTTAGGCAGCAGTGCGGCAAGTCTGCATGCGAAGACGTTTGCAATTGACGGCCAACGGGTTTTTGTCGGTTCATTTAATTTTGATCCGCGTTCGGCATTGTTGAATACTGAACTCGGTTTTGTGATCGATAGTCCAGAACTTGCGCAAATGATTGACCAAACGTTTACGGAACGTATGCCAATGCAAGCCTATGAACTCCAGCTATCACCACAAGGCCGTTTGTATTGGCTCGAGCGTAAGCCTGGGCACATCATTCGCCACGAAAAAGACCCCTATACCACGTGGTTACAGCGTTTCAATATGCGTTTTTTCTCATTATTACCCATCGATTGGTTACTATGAGGTTTGTCACATAGTGTAAGTGAGGGTTTACACCTATCTTTAGCTGATTGTATATCCAAGTTGAAAAATTGCCGCTATAGTCGATGTAAGCCACTAAAAGTAGTGAAGATTTTATGACCAAAAAGGCCCACAATGAGGTTATTCCAACGACCTTCGCGAGCACTGCCGTGAAGCCGGAAGAGTATTTGTGGCGTTTAGCCTACGCAGACCCTATTACAGATTTACCGAATCGAGCCGCGTTAGTAGAAACATTGGACGCGCTGTATGGGTGTCATCGAGATGGTTTCGATGCTGTCGCTCTTGAACTGCCGCCATATTTTCGGTTTGCGAGCACCGATGTTTTGCAATCGAGCGCTAGTCACGACCACATTTCCTTACTCCTGGTTAACGTTCGTCGATTTAAAGAAGTCAACGATACTTATGGCCTTGAGGTTGGTGATGCATTACTGCGGGAAATTGGCAAACGACTGCAGGCTCAACTCGAACCCTATGAACTTGTGGCACGCTCTGCGAATGACGAGTATGCCATTCTCTTACCTGGTACTTCCGGTGCTGCCTTGCCGCTAGCGATCGAACACGTGAAAATGGTGTTTTTAGAACCATTTGTCGTGCATGACATGAATCTATCGCTAGAAGCACACATTGGTGCGGCGCATGCGTATAGCCTTGATAGTTTCGATGGTGAGGGTGGGAAAGCAGTTAACTTGTTTCAACAAGCCAGCATAGCCCTCGACTTCGCCCGTCAAGTTGAAACCCATTCACGTATTTATGACCAGTCGATGGGTAAGCAGCTTCGCCACCGCCAAAACTTGCTTGATCGCTTGAAGCTTGCAATTCAAAACGATGAACTGGAGCTGTACTACCAGCCTCAGTTTGATTTGCAATCAGGTAAACTTGTGGGTGCGGAAGCACTTTGTCGCTGGCACGACAGCGAACTCGGACAAATTAGTCCGCTTGAGTTTATTCCATTGGCGGAAGAGCGTGGGCTCATTCGCGCATTAGGGGACTGGGTGATTCAAACCGCGGTTGCGCAGTTACAAAAATGGAATAAGCAAGGATTACCGTATCCTGGTTTATTAAGTATCAATACCTCAGCGCACCAGTTTGATACGCCCTACATGGTCAATTACTTCCTTGAGCGCACTCACGCGATTCCTGCTGAACATATTGGCATTGAGCTGACTGAAAGTGTGATGGTGCGCAATCTAGACCGCTCGATGAAGTTGTTAAAGCGTTTGCGGGAACATGGCTATCATGTTGCCATCGATGACTTCGGTACAGGTTTTTCATCGTTGTCCTATTTGAGCCAATTTCCCGTGTCGACGTTAAAAATCGACCAGTCGTTTGTACAACGAATGGAAAAAGAGCAGAGCTATTTTGCACTTGTGCAAACAATCATTGCGATGGCCAAAGCGCTTGGCTTAAAAACCGTTGCCGAAGGTGTCGAGAACGAAGAGCAATATAACCTCCTAGTCGAATTGGGCTGCGATACCATGCAAGGGTTCTTGCGTGGCAAGCCCGTCAGTGCGGATGAATTTGCCAAGCGCTGGCTGAAAAAGTAAGCTACGGCAACGATACTCATAATAAGAATGGTGAAGTTATGGCCATGGGCCCTGTTTTAATGCTGGTCTTTATTCCAGTTGCGGTAATCGCATTGATTGCCGGCTACCTCATTTATTTCTTCCGTAAAGAAGAAGAGAAGCGCAACCTACAGCACAACCAGCAGCACAACCAAAAGCAAAAGTAAGTTGGCTTGACACAAAATATGAACCATGATTCACTTCTTGCATGAGTCCTTCATGTGAGGAGTAGGTTATGGCCTACCGAGAAACGGATAAAGTCCGCAGTCGTAAAGCACAAACCTTTGATAAAATCCTGGTCGCAGCACTCTATGTGGTCGCTGAGCAGGGTTTTAATTCCGTGCAAATGGCAGACCTTGCGAAGCGAGCAGGAGTCGCGACTGGCACCTTGTATCGCTATTTTCCTTCCAAAGAAGCTTTATGCACCGAAGTGTTTCAGCGCGCTACCGACGTGGAGGTCAGTAAAGTACAGCAGGCACTCGCTGAAACTTCTGGCAATGGTGCCGAACGGATCGCTGCCGCCTTACGAACATTCGCTGAACGAGCGCTGCGTGCACCAACTATGGCATGGGCGCTGATTGCCGAACCCGTCGACCCAACGGTTGACCAAGCACGGTTAGATTACCGCCAACGTTATGCTCGCTTATTTGAGTTGGCTATTCATGACGGTATTCGTGACGGCTCATTACCCGAGCAAAATGCACAGTTGAGCAGTACCGCCCTCGTAGGTTGTATTGCCGAAAGCCTCGTTGGTCCCTTAGCACCCGCTCGAAGCCAAGAAGTTAACTCACCAGAACAAACCCGCAGCGCAGCGCTCATTATTGCGCCGATTGTCAATTTTTGCCTGCAGGGCCTTACCGGCCGCCCATATGAGGAAAAGTTTCATGACTAGTCATTACTTAGGCACCACACACAGTGTCGATAATCAACCTGTGGCACTCGAAAACTACAATCTGTTTCGTGCAGATCGTGCTTTACAAGAAGCCGTCGTGCGCGAGGGCGCAGCTTGGGCACAACAAGACTTAGTCGATTTTGGTCGCTTAGCTGGTTTACCTGCAACGATTGCACTTGGGTTTGACGCCAATCACTATAAACCCGAGTTACGCACCCATGACCGTTATGGTCACCGGATTGATCAGATTAACTTCCACCCGGCGTATCACGAGTTAATGCGAATCGCTATTGAGAATGGCCTGCACTCGAGTCCTTGGCAATCGCCAGGCGCAGGAGCTCACGTTGCCCGAGCCGCAAAGTATTATTTGCATACGCAAGTAGAAGCTGCTCATGGTTGTCCGATTACCATGACGTTTGCCGCTATTCCAGCTCTGCAACATCAACCTGATCTGTTGGCAGCCTATGGCCCGAAGATCATCGCCAATACCTACGACCCACGGAATGTTCCCGATGGCCAAAAACAAGGGTTAACCATTGGTATGGCGATGACCGAGAAGCAAGGTGGTTCAGACGTTCGAAGCAACTCTACTCGTGCGTATCCAGTCGGTCAACGCGGTCCAGGGCAAGCTTATGAGCTGGTTGGACACAAATGGTTTGTGTCGGCTCCGATGTGCGACGCTTTCCTCGTGCTCGCCCAAACTGAAGGGGGATTATCTTGTTTTTTCCTGCCACGTTGGCGACCTGATGGCACGAAGAACGAGCTGCAAATTCAGCAGTTGAAACAAAAAATGGGGAATGTCGCCAACGCCTCAAGTGAAACCGAATTGCGTGGGGCTCTGGCTTGGATGGTCGGCGAAGAAGGGCGTGGAGTCAGAACGATTATTGAAATGGTCGCCATGACTCGCTACGACTGCATGATCGGCTCGTCCTCCGGCATGCGCCAAGCAGCGGCGCAAGCAATTCATCATGCTCAGAACCGTGCTGCGTTCGGTTCGCGATTGTCGGAGCAACCTCTTATGCAGAATGTATTGGCCGACCTAGCCATTGAAAACGAGGCAGCAATGACGCTGACGATGCGAGTGGCACGGTCAATGGACCAACAAGACAATGAGCATGAGCGTTTACTGTCGCGCATTGCCACTCCCGTGGGCAAATACTGGATTTGCAAGCGCACGCCGAATCACGCCTATGAAGCCATGGAAGTTATTGGTGGCACAGGCACGATGGACACCCATATCACAGCTCGGTTATTCCGCGAGTCACCCATTAATGCGATTTGGGAAGGTAGCGGTAACGTTCAGTGCCTCGATATTTTGCGGGCTTTGCAAAAAGAGCCGGAAGTGCTCGCCGCTTATTTCACCGAAGTTGAACGAGCGCAGGGTGCCGATAAACGACTAGACGCAAGCATTCAGAAACTGAAACAGCAATTCGCTGCAGGTGGCGATGCCGAGACCTTGCAATATCGTGCTCGCAGCATGGCAGACCAAATGGCCTTGACCTTGCAGGCCGCGTTACTTGTGCAGCATGCCCCGACAGCCGTTGCCGATGCTTTTTGTGCCGGTCGCTTAGGCGGACAGGAAGGACTGAACTACGGGACCTTGCCTCGTGGTGTCGATACAAAAACAATTATAGAGCGCGCAGCGCCAAACGAATAATTGAAGATAACAACAATCGGAGAGGACGTATGAACATACCAAATTATGTGGCGCGTAACGCCCGCAAGTATACCCGCCACGAGGCCGTAGTCGCGTACGAGCCAACTGGCGTCAGTCGTCATTCGTGGGGCGAACTGAATATTCACGTCAATCAGTTTGCGCATTATTTGCAACACGAACATGGTATCGAGGACGGAGATCGTGTGGCGTTATTCCTGCCGAATACCTATGCGTTTGTGGTTGCTCATTTCGCTGTGCAACGCCTTGGTGCGATCGTCGTACCGGTGAATGTCCGTCTAGCAACGCCAGAATTAGGGTATATCCTCGAGAACAGTGGCGCTCGTTTAGTGGTGACTTGCAAATTGACGGACGCAGCAGTGAAACCTCTGCAGGAACAAGGCGTGCAAGCACTTTGGCTCGATGACGTCAATGCCATGCTCGATGGCTTACCTGCGCGGGAAATCAATTGTGACAGTGACGCCGAAGACCCGTGTACCTTGTTGTACACCTCAGGCACAACAGGGAAACCAAAAGGCGTGTTATTCAACCATTCGGCTTTGCTGCATGTCGGCATGATGTTTGCAGTTGAAATGCAGTATCAACCCGAAAGCCGGTTATTAAGTCTGATGCCTTTTACCCATTCAGCGCCTTTAAATTTGGAGCTCATTGGCGGTACGATTGTTGGTTGTACCCATGTTATTGCACCCACGTTTACCCCTGATTTATTACTCGACCTCACCGAAAAAGAGCGTACAACGCATTTCTTTGGTGCTCCCGTGGCCTATTTGTTGACGGCGCAACACCCGACCATCGAATCGCGCGACTTAAGTAGCACCACTCATTGGATTTATGGCGGTGGGCCGATGGCGCCTGAACATGCCAAACTTGCGCAAGCAGCCTTCAAGAGCGAACAGTTCTATTGTGTGTATGGTTTAACCGAAGCAGGACCAACCGGAACCTTGTTATTACCACACGAACATGCAGAGAAAGCTGGTGCATGTGGTAAACGCGCGGCGGTCTTTACGGAAGTCCGATTAGTAGATGACTTTAATAATCCAGTGGGCGATAACGAGCCAGGTGAAATGCAAATTACCGGTGAAGGCTTGATGTTGGAGTACTGGCAAAACCCGGAAGCAACTGCTGAGTTATTTACCGAAGACGGCTGGATCCGCACTGGGGACATTGCAGTACGCGATGAAGACGGTTTCTACTGGATTAAAGATCGGATGAAAGATCTGATTATTTCTGGTGGTGTGAATGTCTATCCGCGGGAAGTTGAAGATGCCCTAGCCACGCATCCTGCTGTGCTAGAGGCTGCTGTGATTGGTATTCCTCATCCCGAATGGGGTGAGTCGGTAAAAGCATGTGTGGTGTTGAAAACCGAATTGGCCAACCCACAGGAGGCTTTAAAGGCGCACTTACAGCCTTTGCTTGCAGGTTACAAAATTCCGCGGCATATCGAAGTATTGGCGGAACTCCCGCACAATGCTAACGGCAAAGTGCTCAAACACGTTCTGCGTAAACAACAATCACAATAAGTCGTTGTTTTCGCAAAAATGAATAGCATTTTTGTGTAATGTGGTTAATAGTTTTAACGTTACGCTGGTTGTGCACGGCGTAACGTTAAATTTTAAGCTGAATACAATAATAATCACCCAGCGAGAACCACAATGAACACGGAAGGAATGGCAACTTCAGCTGCACTAACGCCTGCTAAAGAAGAGTCAGTTGAAGAAGCAACAGAGACGGTAGCGGAACCGGAACTGTGTGCAAACTGCAACACGCCACTGCAAGGCGGCTTTTGTCATGCCTGCGGCCAAGAAAATACCAACCCGATTCGCAATATGTTAAGCCTGCTTCATGAGTTTTTTGGTGAAATGGGCAATTGGGATGGCCGTTTTTGGCGAACCATTTGGCCATTGCTCACCAAACCCGCGTTTTTAAGTCTTGAATACGTACGTGGCAAACGCGTGCCCTATGTACCGCCTTTACGCATGTATCTGTTTATCTCGATTTTTGCTTTTATTGTCTTCTCACAAGCGTCAGGTAATTTGAATTTTCTGCAAGGTTCAAACCTGAGTGATGTCGCCGATATAGAGTTAAGTGCAGATGAACGTGCCAATTTGCGTCGTACCAATGAAGAGTTTCGTCAACGCTTTGGCCGCGATCTGGTCGACCCGAGCCTGCTTGCTGAACCGACCGGTGAAGAGAGTCCAGTTAGCCAAGAGCCCTCAGCTAACCAAGAGCCCTCAGCTAACCAAGAGCCCTCAGCTAACCAAGAGCCTTCAGCCGAGCAACAGCCTTTAGCAGAAGCAAGCTCGGAAGCCCGACCTCGCGTTATGGCACCGCCAGGTAGCGGCAATGATTTGGATCGTCTTGCACGAGGAGAGCAGGCATTTAATGTTGGCTTTTTATCGGCCGAGCAGAACGCAGAACTAACCGAGAAAGTACGGTTTTTAGCCCAGCGTCCAAAACTACTTGTTGATCGATTCCTGTCGATTGCCCCGCAAATGATGTTGATCATGCTGCCGATTTTTGCCTTGGTTCTAAAGCTGTTTTACGCTTTTTCGGGGCGCTACTACATCGAGCATGTGGTGGTCGCCCTGCATACGCATGCCTTTCTACTCTTAACCACATCGATCATTATTGGCATTAGTGCTCTAAAGGCAATGTTTGCCCATTTCGGACTAGCAGCTGGCGGATTAGGTTGGATGATCACGGTTCTGGCTTGGTGGATGCCAATCTACTTACTTATCACCCAAAAACGTTTTTACAAGCAAGGCTGGCCGCTGACCGTGCTTAAATTTACTTTCATCGGCGTCTTGTATTTGGTGATTATCAGCATGACAATCTTCATCGGCATTACATTGAGTATCTTGCGTTCATAAAACTGAGAGGTCCGAATGACTGCCGTTAGTCTCATCTGCACAGCAATTTAATAGCCGCAGGCGCATATTCTAGCTTGAGGCGCTTGGCGTATTCTTATACTCTCAGCCGTTAGCATTCGAACAAACATAAAATAACTAGAACCCAAGTCAAGGAATTCAGCTGTGAGTAGTCCTAGCACCGAAACTCAAAAAGGCTTCATTGCTTTTGTTGAGCGCGTTGGTAAACGCATTCCAGATCCCGTCATTATTTTCATTTATTTCCTCATTGGCGCTATATTGTTAACGGCCTTAATTGGTGGTTTAACGTTCGAAACTTTTGGTGCCGGCGGCGAACCCGTTGTGCATGAAATTCGCAATATGCTGGCCAGTGAGAATGTGGTTTGGCTATTTGACAATGCATTACTTGCGAACTGGCTTGGGTTTGGTGGTGGCGTACTTGGCGTCATATTAATTGTCATGCTTGGCGTTGGTATTGCCGAGCATTCAGGGTTATTTGCTGCCGTTTTGAAAAAGGTCAGCCGCGGCTTGCCGGTTAAATGGTTACCGTTATTCTTAGTGTTTATCGGGATTATGTCGTCCATAGCCACCGACGCGGGTTACTTGATCCTAATTCCGCTTGCTGGCTTGCTGTATGCAGGACTTGGCAAAAACCCCCTGATAGGCATGGCTGCAGCATTTGCGGGCGTTTCTGCTGGCTTTAGTGCCAACTTAATTCCGGCAACGCCTATTGATGTAATTATTGGTGTGAATGCACAAGTGTTTGCAGAAGCGCAAGGTGTACCTTTCGTGAATGCTAACGGAGAGCCATTAACGCCCGCAACCATGCATTATTACTTCATTTTGGTGTCGACCTTTGTGCTTGCAACCGTGGGTGCCTGGGTAACCTTAAAGTTTGTTGGGCCACGCCTTGAGCAAAAAGAATATACGGTTCCGGACGAACTGAAGATTTCAGATTTTGACGTCACCCCAGCGGAAAAACGCGGATTGCGTGCCTCAGGTGTCGCCTTGGTGTTGAGCTTATTGGCTGTGCTCGGTTTAGCAATGGGGCCGTTAGCGCCTTATACCAATGAAGCAGGGCAGGAAGTCACACCGTATTTGAATAACGTAATTTTGTTAATTACGTTTGTCTTTGCAGCAGTGGGTATTGCCTTTGGTATTGCTAGTGGCAAATTCACGAGCATGATGGATGTCGTGAAAGCCATGGTGAAACAAATGGATACCATGGGCTACATTCTCGTTCTCACGTTCTTTTGTTACAACTTCCTCGGTGTACTGAGCTACAGTGGTTTAGGCGCTTATATTACCTATTTAGGTGCGACTGCACTGACAACGTTGGGTTTACAAAGCTATCCGGTATTATTATTACTCGGCTTCGTTGTCGTCACCGCGATTATTAATATTTTCGTCGGTGGTTTAACCTCAAAATGGATGCTGTTAGGTCCGATCTTTATTCCGATGCTGTACATGGTGAATCCAGCCATGACGCCAGACCTCGTGGCCGCGGCATTCCGAGTTGCGGACTCGGCGACTAACATTATTACCCCAATGATGAGCTACGCGGGGATTATTCTAGCGTTTATGCGCAAGTACAATCCAAAACTTAGTTTTGGCGAGATGATCGCTATGATGCTGCCGTACTCGATTGCGTTTATGGTGGTTTGGTCAATTCTTCTGGTTATTTTCTTTAGCTTTGGTATTCCACTGGGTTTCTAGGTTGTACTTGAAATTCGTTGAATAAAGCCAAATATTAAAGTCAGCTAATTAAATCAAACGTGACGTCTTCTGCAGGCGTCGCGGACTTAAAGAAGGTTGAAACATGAGTGAAGCTGTGATTGTCGCTTGTCCCCATTGTGGTCAGCGCAATAAATTCGCCAAAGAACGTCTTAGTCAACATCCGCACTGTGGTGCTTGTAAACAAGCCTTAATCACAGGCGTACCTTTTGATTTGACCGTCAATAACTTACAAGCACACATGCGCAGTGATATGCCTGTGGTCGTTGACTTTTGGGCACCCTGGTGCGGGCCTTGTAAGCAGTTTGGCCCAATCTATGAAATGGTCGCCGCACCGTTTGCCGAACGCGCTCGTTTTGCGAAGTGTAATACCCAAGTCGAAACCACGCTGGGCCAGCGCTACAACATTCGCAGCATACCAACCACAGCGGTGTTTCTACATGACCAAGAAATTGCTCGCACCAGCGGCGCCATGGCGCCACAGCAATTGCACCAGTGGCTCGACGGCGTACTGAAACAAGTGGGTTGGTAAACAACCCACTATTAATTGACTTTCAATGCCGGGATACGTTGGCCACCTTGATGAATGACCATCTGGGTAACATTGCCGTCGTCGTCGGCTTTGAATTCAAATTCGGCAATCAAGTCTTCGCTCACCAAATACAAGGGCGTCAGGGCCATCAAACGACCTGCATTCTGGCCTGTGCCTTGAAGATATAATTCTCCTTGATCAATAAATAGGCGAAAGCCGAACTCTGGTGCCAGTTGATAATAGCCGCTGAGCGCCTGTTGTTGCGATTCGCCTAGTTCGACTTCTTGGTAATGTTGACCTTCAGCGTGAATTCGTTCAGAACGGCTTTGCTCGCCAGCACGGTTGTAGAGAACCAGCTCCTGTGCATTGTTACTTGTTTCAAGCGCTAAATAACTAACCGAATCGGTATAGTGTAGATTACCTCGATTGTCGGGTAATAAACGAAATGCGCTTCCGTTACCGCGTTGAATGTATAATTCCCCATTGCGCAAACCAATACGACGTTGCACACCGTCGCTATCAACCCAAATCCCTTGCCATTGCTCGACGAGACTATCAGTTACTGAGACATAGTTCGGTTCTGGGAAAGGCTGGCCTAAAATCGCAGCGGCCAATCGCGTCGTCAGATCAATGGGATCATAACTACGGGTATTTACAAAAGCAGCGACAAATAAGTCTTGCTCAGGCACCGTTAAAACAGAAGTAAAATACCCCGGAAAATAGCCGCCATGTTCGACTGTTGCATAGCCCTGAACGTGCTTCATCTCCCATCCATAACCGTACTCAGTGTTGCGCCCCGTGCTTGTATAAAATGGCTGCCAAGCTTTATCACGTAATGCTTGAGGAATTAAAACATTGGACTGCATGGTTTGATACCATTGATAAAGACCATGCATTGTGCCAATGAGTGAACCGGCACCAAGAATCTGAGAGGGATCATAAAAATCTGCTGGGCGATGACCGGCACCATGGGGGATATAACCACTGACTAACCCTGGGTAGATAACATCAGGCTCATGAGGCCAAATCTCATTAATGTCAGCAGCGTCGAATACGCTCGCCTGTAAATACTCATGGAAGGATGTGCCACTCACTTGGGCAACAATATCCGCTAAGAGAAAGTAACCCGAATTGCTGTAATCCCACGCTGCACCAACGGGAAAATGTGTTGGTAAATTGCAATACAAATGATGCACCTCACTAGCGTTGGCTGGCAATCTGGCTTGAGCTCGCCAGCCGGGCTGGGCGAGATAATTGGGGATACCTGATGTATGCGTGAGTAAATGCTCGATGGTGATGTCGATAGGTATACTACAAGTATCTGGAAGAAAATCTGCAACGGATGTTTGGAGTGCGATTTTTTCCTCGGCAATCAGTTGTAAGATAGCAACAGCGGTCATTTGTTTTGCGACGGAACCAATCTGAAAGCTTTGGTTCGGTTGCATGGGTACTTCTAACTCAAGGTTAGCGTAGCCGAGTGCTGATTCAATAAGTACTTCGCCTTTGTGGACTGCAAAAATAATGGCGCCGGGTACCGTTTCGGGGATGCTGGTTTCAAAGATGTGCAGTAAGTCCGTCCGCGCCGATTGATGGAATTGTTGCGTCCGGTTTTGTACTTCAGCTGTGTGTGAAACTGCGATTAACTTTAGGGCGAGTAAACTCAGGCCTAAAAAACCAAATGATGCAAACCATGTTTTATGGGGCCATGTATTATAGGACCATGTTTTCGATAATTTCATTGCCTTTCTCTTCTTTGATTAAAGTCAGTGAGGAATAAGCAATTTATGAGCCATGTTTTTTAACTTATTGAAAAATAAAAGAATAATAAAAAATACTGGCGTCGGTTAGATAATCACGGAAACAATAATTAGCGAAAATAGCTAGATTTTAAGAAAGAACCGCAGTCTATTTATTCCGCATTAGCTGTCGTTAGTCGTTGACGAAAAATAGTGGCTAATTCGGCACCACTGCCACTCATTAAATCGGCAACCGTATACTCGTGCAGGTACTGATAAAACTGTTCTTTGCCGCGCAAAATAAGCCCGCGCAACTTACATGCGGGCACTGCGACACAATAGCTACTGTAGCAATCAATCCAAGGCTCATCGCCTTCTAATTGGCGAATGACATAGTCGAGGTGAATGGTTTCAGGTGTTTTCGATAAACTGAAACCACCGTTCTTACCGCGCTTGGTGGTGATCAAGCCAAGCTGCCCTAAATGATGCACCACTTTATTCACGTGGTTTGCTGACAAGTCAAAGACCTCACAAATCTCGCGAATTGTAGTGAGCTTAGCGTCGTTACGGCTTGCTAAATACATCAGTATGCGTAAGCCGTAATCTGTATATTTTTTAAGCTGCATGAGTGAAGCCTTATTTCAGTTCAGTCGAGTTTGTTCAGCTGCGGTGCTGGGCGCTGGCGCATTCTAATCATACCCCAGAGGAGAGAGGGAACGAAATATTTCCAAAAACATTGATCTCAATTAAAGATACATTAATAATGCGACTTATAAAACATGCAAGAGGAATGTATCTTATGAAAGGTCAACGATTACTGCGCGTAGCAAATACCTCGATGGGTGTAACGCTTGGACTTTTTTGTAGTGCCGCATTTTTAGCATGGGGAATGGAAGGTGCGTTTGGCTTAATGACGACAGCCATTTTGCACTTAGCGCAAATCGTGCTAGCGGGGCTATTTAAACTTTCTTACGTGTTTCGACTCATTGCTCAGAACCAGCTGGGCCAGCGCCTGCGTTGACGTTGATTTAACCATAACCGTTTAAATGTGGGGTGAGTGTGGACAAGCAAGCGGCCTTTATTCAACATCAATCCGACCCAGTTACTTGTTTTGACCAGTTACGTGAACAGGTTTGCCCAGCGCAATTGAATAAAGTGCAGTGGCCTTTGTTGCGACACGAGGACATTGTCACTGCGTTGCATGATCCGCAAACGTTTAGTAATTGCGTCTCCACCCATTTGCAAGTACCCAATGGTATGGACCCGCCTGAGCATACAGCGTACCGCCAGCTATTAGACCCATTTTTCGCTGCAGAACGGTTAACTCTGTTTCAGCCCATTGCCACTGCGGTTGCTCGTAATGTACTGAGTACGCTACCGCGCGCAAACAGTATTGAAGTCATGAAAAACTGGGCGACTCCGTATGCGTTACAAATTTTAGCGGCATTCATGGGATGGCCGCGTCGCTATCAGCGTCCATTAGCAGACTGGATTAAGGCGCAACAGAAAGCAACTCACGAACAAGATAGGGCAGCGTTACAGCGTTTAGCGACGACATTTGACAGTACCATTCGGGAAATTATTAGTTTGCGGAAAAACTCGAGTCATTATCAGGATGTCACGGCTGAGCTGTGCCAACTGCAAATTAATGGCCGTTCATTAAAAGACGAAGAGCTCGTCAGTATCATTCGCAACTGGACTGTCGGTGAACTCGGCACAATTGCAGCGGCTATCGGTTCGATAGTGGTGTTTTTGACCCGTCATCCGAATTTGCAAATGATGCTGCGCAACCGCACGGATTTAATCGATTACAGCGTCGATGAAATGCTCCGTATTGATGCGCCATTATTGAGTAATCGGCGCCGAACCACATGCCCCGTGCACATCGGCGGAGACGATTTAGCGCCTGATACGGAAGTGACCATTCTTTGGAGTGCAGGCAATCGGGACCCACGAGTTTTTGCGCAACCGAAGCAGTTTCGTTTCGACCGTGATCCAGATAAGAACCTGCTCTACGGCAAGGGTATTCACCGCTGTCCTGGTGAACCCTTTGCGCGATTAGTCATGAATACGTTTGTCCGTGAAATGCTAGCGATGTATCCGACGCTCGATTTAGCGATGACGAAGCCATTACGTGCCAAGTTTCCGAGTGGTGGTTATGAAAAGGCCTATATCCAAAACCCAACTCGCAGCAAACGCAGACGCAGCTAAGCCGCAAGAGCCTCTTTGAGATAATCAACTAGATGCCGTACTTTTGCGGACAAATGACGGTTTTGAGGATAAACCGCCCAAATACCCTCGTTGGGCATTTGTAATTCGTCGAGCACCGATACTAATCTCCCCGTCGCTATTTCGTTTTGCACGTAATAGTCAGGTAGCTGCACAAAACCCAAGCCCATCAATGCGGCCTCAAGTAAAAATGGGCCACTATTACAATGAATCCGGCCTTGCGGGCGAAATTGGATCGTTTGTTTGTCGCTAGTTTGCAACCGCCAATAGTCGACACTACCGCGTAAACACTGGCTTGGCTTAAGGTCACTAAGTTGTTGCGGACGTCCGTGCGTGGCAATGTAGTCTGGCGACGCCACAATATATTGTTGGCGTGAGCCAAGACGGCGTGCAATCAGAGATGAACTTTCTAATGTGCCGAGGCGTATTGCTAGGTCATAGCCGCCCTGAATCAAGTCTAACTTACTATTCGTTAGCTGCAAATCGAGTTCGACTTCGGGGTGTTCACGTAAAAACTGATTTAGCAGCGGCGCAAGTTTGGTTTCACCAAAATAAACCGGGGCAGTGACTTTCAAAAGCCCTCTGGGAGTTTGTTTGAGTGAGGACAGTGCTTGATTGGCTTGTTCGAGACTTTCGACCAAGTGACGACAGTGGACAAGGTATAGCTTACCTTCTTCGGTCAGACTTACTCGACGGGTACTGCGATACAAAAGCTTCAGCGCCAAGCGTGACTCTAATTCAGCAATGTTGCGGGACACTTGCGCAACCGATAGGTGGAGCTGCCGGGCGGCCTCTGTGAAGCTGCCATGTTCGGCAACTGCCACGAACTCACTAATTCCTAACCACTGTTTCATGGTGTGTTCCAATTATTGCGTATATGAAAAAGTAAATTGTATACAGTGCTATTTATAAAGCAAAAGAAATAATTACAATGAGCTACACTTACAACGTTCAGTCGACATCGACCAAGGGGTAATATAATGCCAACAATGAAAACTCGCGCAGCAGTTGCATGGGCTGCAGGCAAGCCACTGACCATTGAGGAAGTCGATCTCGAACTTCCGAAGAAAGGTGAAGTCCTCGTCCGAATTGTCGCCTCAGGTGTATGTCATACTGACGCCTACACGTTATCCGGCGCTGACCCAGAAGGTATTTTTCCAGCAATTCTTGGCCACGAGGGCGCCGGAATTGTTGAAGCTGTGGGTGAGGGAGTGACCTCAGTTGCAGTGGGTGACCATGTGATTCCTTTGTACACGCCAGAGTGTGGTACCTGTAAATTCTGTACCTCTGGCAAGACCAATCTGTGTCAGGCCATTCGAGCAACGCAGGGCAAAGGTTTAATGCCAGACGGCACCAGCCGGTTCTCGAAAGACGGCCAACCAATTTTCCATTACATGGGCACGTCAACCTTTGCGGAGCATACAGTCGTTCCGGAAATCGCTTTGGCGAAAATCTCAAAAGACGCTCCACTTGAGAAAGTCTGTTTACTTGGCTGTGGCGTCACCACGGGAATGGGCGCGGTAAAAAATACGGCGAAAGTACAAGAAGGTGACACCGTTGCCGTGTTTGGTCTAGGTGGTATTGGTTTGTCGGTGATTATCGGCGCGGTGATGGCGAAAGCCGGACGGATTATCGCGATTGATATTAACGAAGACAAATTTGATATTGCCAAGAAGCTTGGCGCAACAGACGTGGTGAACCCCAACAATTTCGACAAGCCCATTCAAGATGTAATTGTTGAAATGACCGATGGCGGGGTTGATTATTCGTTTGAGTGCATTGGCAATGTGAAAGTCATGCGCGCAGCGCTCGAGTGCGCTCACAAGGGGTGGGGCGAGTCGGTGATTATCGGTGTTGCCGGTGCGGGTGAAGAGATTAGCACCCGTCCGTTCCAGTTGGTAACCGGTCGAGTTTGGCGCGGCAGTGCGTTTGGTGGCGTGAAAGGCCGCTCGCAATTACCAGACTATGTTCAACGTTACCTGAATGGTGAGTTTGAGCTCGACACGTTTATTACCCATACGATGCCTTTAGAAGAGATCAATGAGGCGTTTGACCTCATGCACGAAGGTAAGTCAATTCGCAGTGTCATTCACTTTTAAGTTTTGGAGCCATAATGACTATCAGCTTAAAAGAAGAGAAAAAGGTTTTTGGCGGTCGCCAAATTCGCTATGAGCACACCTCGAGTGTGCTCAATTGCACCATGCAGTTCTCGGTGTTTCTGCCGCCGCAAGTAGAGCAGGGCAAAGTACCAGCGGTTTATTGGCTGTCTGGGCTAACGTGCACTGACGAGAACTTTTCTAGTAAAGCCGGTGCTCAGCGTGTTGCTGCCGAATTAGGCTTAGCTTTGATTATTCCAGACACCAGTCCGCGTGGTGATGATGTGCCGGACGATGCCGATGGCGCTTATGATTTCGGTAAAGGCGCAGGCTTTTACGTGAATGCGACGGAACAGCCTTGGCAACAGCACTATCGCATGTATGACTATATTGTCGATGAGCTGCCAGCGTTGGTTGAAGCAAATTTGCCAGTGTCTGACGCACGTGCCATTAGTGGTCATTCCATGGGTGGCCATGGTGCACTCGTGATTGGTTTACGCAATAGCAGCCGTTATGCGTCTATTTCAGCGTTTTCACCGATTGTTCATCCGACAGCAGTGCCATGGGGCAAAAAGGCCTTTAGCGGCTATCTGGGTGACAATGAGAGCGCTTGGCAAGACTACGATGCTACTGTCTTGCTGCGCGCGAGCAAAGGCAAGAATGTACCGCCGATTCTGCTTGACCAAGGTGAGGCGGATAATTTTTTGGAAGAGCAATTACGCACGGAGTTCTTTGTCGAAGCCAATGAAGCGGTAGGTGCCGGTGCACGCATTCGCATGCAACCGGGCTACGACCATAGCTATTACTTCATTGCGACCTTCATTGAGGACCACCTGCGTTTTCACGCGAGTAACTTACGTTAACCCTGGCAGTGATGCTTGTTGGTTGATGGATTGCAGGCCCACGGCGCGCTTAATAAACGCGTCGTGGACCTGTTTTTAGGATAAGTTTGCCTGCTAGCGTAAAGTTATTTACTGAAAAGTAGGTTAAAAACTCAGCGATTAAATCAGAATACTTGCCGTTGTTAGAAAAAACGCTTGCACCGCAAGGCGCAAATTACTAATATAGCGCCCGTTCGCAGCAGCGAACTTGTTGAATGAACACCTCTTAAAATGTGCGTCCGTAGCTCAGTTGGTTAGAGCACCACCTTGACATGGTGGGGGTCGGTAGTTCGAGTCTACTCGGACGCACCATTCAGTCTGACTTACTTCCACCTGACTTATTTATTCTGACCTGCTTAACCAGAACTCCTTTTTTCACTTAGTCACTGCGAACTATTTTCTTGAGATCAAGCTCAGTTTCCGGCATTGGTTTTGCAAGGTAATAACCTTGAATCCGGTCAGTCCCTAGCTTCCGTAAAAGCTCTAAGGTTTCTCTATCTTCGACACCTTCAGCGACGACATCAAGACCAAGTTCTTTAGCCAATGCGATGGTCGACTGTACGATAGCAAGCGCCCGCGATTGTTGCGTAAGCTCAGCAACAAAGCTACGATCGATTTTAATTTCTTGAATAGCGAGTTCATTTAAGTAAGACAGCGACGAATAGCCGGTTCCGAAATCATCAACTGCGAATTGAATGCCAAGTTGATGTAGCTCTTTCATACTGCGCTGTGCCTGCTGAGAGTCAGTAAAAATCCCCGTTTCCGTGACTTCAAACACTAGACGTTCCGGGTTTATCCCCTGAATAAGCTCTTTCACCAAGGGTACGAAGTCATCGTCGACCAAGTCCCGTGTTGTAATGTTCAGGCTAACCTTGAGTGACTCATGGTGGTGCTTGAGCATGGCGATACACTCACGAATCACCCAGCGAGTGATGACGTTGATCGCACCAGTCTCTTCAAATAGGGCAATAAACTTAACCGGTGGTAGTAGACCGAAATCAGGGTGCTGCCAGCGAATTAATGCTTCGATATGAGTGATTTCGTTGTCATGCAAGTCGAGTTGCGGTTGATAATGCAACACAAACTGTGAGCAATGAACACGCTGAAAATCATTCAGTAAGCGCAAATTCAAACTGTTTGGTTCAATCTCACTGCTGTAATAAGCAACCGTCGTTTTCTTTTTGCGGGCGTAGGCAAGCGCTGTCATACCGCGGCGCACCAATTCAGCTGCGTTACAAACGTTACTTTGGTGTTTGTTATCGGTAGAGCATCCGGCAACACCAAAAGCGAGCTGAGGCTCGATGCGAGTCCCGTCTGACAGCTGCGCTTGAGCAACAATCGTAACGACATCGTTAATTGGCAAGTCGCCACGGTAAAGCATGGCAAAAAGACCACTTCCGTAATGTGCATTCGTCGTGTCAGGAAATCGCTGTAAGCGCCGGGCGACGTTATTAACTGTTTCCAACGTTGCTTGATAACCTAGCGTAATCGCAATTCGGTCAACGTTAGTCACTTGAATCACCAAAAGAGTTAGAGTGTTATTGCTAGTTTTTTGGGGCTGGGACAGAGATTTGTCGAGGTTTTCAAAGAATGCACTTCGATTTAACAGGCCAGTTGCGCTGTCATGCGTTGAGGCATAGCGTAAATCGTTTTGTAATTGACGGCTGCGTTTTAGTTCAGCGAATAAGTCCGCGGTACGTTTTCGCACCTGTTTACGAAGCGTCCACGACCAAAGAAAAAACGTAACGGCAAGACCAAGAATGACGAGGAAGATCCACAACGCGTGTTGAATTGCTTGCCAAATTGAATGGGGTTTCCATTCAATTTCTGCCGCCCACTTCCGATAAACGGCTTGATAGGATCCGTCGACGACTATCGTGGCGAGTTGTATATTCAGCAGGTCTAAAAGTTCCGTGTTGCCTTTCTTTACCGCAAAAACATAGGGCTGCGGCCAAAAAGGTGGGCTAGTGACTTCAACCGGCAAACGATACATTTGCGCTAAATGATTGGATGTAATCGACACTTCAATACAGGCGTCTGCTGTCCGGTTTGCGACCATTTCTAAACATTCCAGTTCGTGCTCAGCCGTGACTATCTCGAATGGCTGTTCAGATTCTGAAACTTGCGCAAAGGAAAACGAACCGCGTACGAAAGCAACACGATGTCCAGCAAGTTGCTCGAGTGCCCCAAACTGTGGGCCTCGCCGGTGCGAAAAAATACTATGTGCGACGTAATAAAAAGGCGTGGTGAAGTCATAAAACTCTCGGCGTGCTTCCGACGCAATCAGGGCGATCATATCGGCATCGCCGTTTTGCACCGCAGCAAGCGCTTCGTGCCATGGAATTAAATCAAACTCAACTTGATCACCAGAGCTGGCGGCCATTGCGCGGGCTAAATCGGAGATGTAACCAACAGCTTGGCCTTGTTCATCACGTGACTCTAGTGGCGGGTAGTACTGTGAACCAACATAACGAATGGTTCGTGGTTCCTGATGGTTTTGATCGGTTTGTTCGGCAGCAACTGCTTGTACAAAAATTACCGCTGCAATTGCTGCAGCGATGTAGCGAAGGAAATGCAGCCATCCAGACCCATGTTGCGTAAGCTGTCGTCCCACTGACACTCCTGATTCATTTTCACATCACATAGAAAGCATAATGTAGCAGTGAATCAAAATATTAGCGAAAAATTTTGCAGCCTAGTGAGAGCTCATTTTTCTAACGCTTTATCCATCGACGAATAACGTATCCTGTAGGCATTTACTGCACTTGAAGTTGAGCTTTAGCGGAATACTAGGTGAATTTTCGGGTGGCTGCAAAATTATTCATGGTGAATGCGTTCGATGTGAATGTTCTCATTTTCGAAGTGCGACAATTTGTGCCATAATTTAGCTTTCTAGATTAATTAAAAGTCATTTTCAAGTTAACTAATAATTATTGATTTGGTTGCAGGAGGCTAAAACGGGAATGGGAAATAACCAAAGTCCGATGAATTTTGAGCTTATCTTTAATAAAAGCCAGTCGCCAGCGCTACTGTTAGACCATTCATTGACGATTGTTTGGTGCAACGAAGCCTATGAAGAAGTTGTCGGCTTTGCGCGCGAGACTCTAGTTGGTCTCGGTGTCTTTGAAGCGTTTCCCGTCGCTAATGAAACGCAGCGACTGCCGCTTTTGCATTCATTACAGCGAACGCTTGATACAAAACAGCCTGACCTAATTACGCAGCTGCATTATGATTTACCCGATCGTTCAGCAGTCGCAAGCATATATTGGCAGGTACTAAACACGCCAATCTTAAATGCACAGGGAGAGGTTGAGTATATTCTCAACCAACCCACAAACGTTACCGATTTGGTGAATTTACAAGCCAGTGCGGGTGACGGATTTTCTCACTCTTTAGGCATGAATCTACCGATTTTGGAAAGTAGTAAAACGGCGCTGCAGATTCTTGCCAAAGAACGCTCTCGCGTGAATGAGCTATTCCATCAAGCCCCTGGTTTTATTTGTATTTTGCAAGGGCCACAGCATACCTTTGAGCTAGCCAACCAAGCCTATTTAAACTTAATTGGTCGCGAACACATCATTGGTAAAACAGTTGCGGAAGTCATGCCAGAAATTGTCAGTCAAGGCTTTGTTGAACTGTTAGATCAAGTATTTAGCACGGGTGAAGCTTATCTTGGTAAAGCTGTTCCTATTCAACTACAACGTGGCGAAGAACAGGAAGCTGAGTTTGTTTACATCGACTTTGTCTATCAACCTATGTTTGACAGTCAAAACCAAGTCACAGGGATTTTTGTTCAAGGCTACGACGTTACAGAATCACATTTACTGACTCAGCAAATCCGCTACGAAGCGTTGCACGACCCATTAACAGGTTTGTTTAATCGGCGTGAAATGAATAATTACAGCGAGTTCTTAGAGGCAACCGAGGGAACTCATGCAGTGCTTTACCTTGACCTCGATCACTTTAAAATTGTTAATGATCGTTGTGGCCATAAAGCAGGCGATGAGCTGCTAAGCCAACTCGCTCAGTGTATGGATGCAATTTCCCATAATGGACGCTTAGCGCGGGTGGGGGGCGATGAATTTGTGGTTTTACTGCAGGCTTGTTTGCCGATAACGGCAGTGAAAGTTGCGGAAGAGTTTCTGCAAGTGATTCACCAGTACACCTTTGTATGGGAAGGTAATAAGTATAGTGTTGGCGCCAGTATTGGCGTGGCATTTTTCGGTGGCGACACGGGATATAGTTACAGCCAAGCACTTGCTGCCGCAGATTCTGCCTGCTTCTTAGCGAAAGACAAAGGGCGTGGCCGCATACAAATTGCCGACCCAACCGATTCAGACGTCAGCCAGCAAAGCCATGACATGGACTGGGTGAATCGACTGAAGAACGCAATGCGAGATGACCGTATTGTGCTCTTTGGTCAGCAAATTGTTGCGCTAGATGCACCAGACCAGATGCTACACAAAGAGGTTTTAAGTCGTTTAGTGAACGAGGGCGGCGAAATTGTCGCACCTGGAGCCTTTATTATTGCAGCTGAGCGTTATGGCCTAATTGAGCGTCTTGATCGCCATATTCTTAGAAAAGTCTTCGCGCGTTTAAATGATCCAACAAGCGCAAAGTGTCGATTATTCGTGAATGTTTCTGGTATTACTTTAAGCAACCCAAGCTTTGTTGATTATATTGACGAACTGTTAGCGGCTTATCCGAACGTGGATACGAGTCAGCTGTGCCTTGAGGTTACTGAAACAGCAGCCGTAACCAATATTCAACGGACGGCAGCGATGATGAATAAAATACGTGAGCGCGGTATTGAGTTTGCGCTTGATGACTTCGGAAGCGGCGTGGCAACGTTTAGCTACCTTGATAAACTACCTATTCGTTTTGTAAAAATTGACGGTGAATTTATTCAGAATGTAAAAGACAACCCCGTTAGCCAAGCGATTGTTTCTTCCATTCAACACATAGCCCAAGTCATGGGCTTAACAACGATAGCCGAACGCATTGAAGAGCCGGAACTTTTGGAGCATTTGCACTCACTTGGTATTAGCCTCGGACAAGGCTATGACATTCACCGACCAGAACCCTTGTAAATAATTTGTTGACATGTACAAAAAGTATACTAAATTAATTTCACTGTCTTTGGCTGGCTGTAACGGCGTTCGCTTTTCAAGGAAACTGCCGCTCAACTAAACGCAGCACTGACGAACAGGTACACCTATCGTGAGGTAGGGTCGCAAAGCTACGGGTCTTGTTTAACGAACTTCAATAAGCTTCAGCAAGACGGCCGAGCCGCCGAATCAGGTTAAATTACCCGTAATTAAACAATTGCGTGTATGGATAATGTAGTTTTGCCTGTCGGAGTTAAAAATGAAAACAAAATTATTAACGCTAGCTTCAGTGTTAGCACTTTCGTTCGCTGCAAATGCTTCCGTTACTTATGATGAAGAAGGTGTTGGATTTGTAGGAAAGGGTGACGTTCAGAGTTTGTTTGGCTGGAATAATCACGAACTGCAAGCTAACGCGGAGTTTATTCAGTTTCGGATGGTGATGCCGGGTGGAGTTGCAACGTGGGAGTGTGTCGATGTAAACCCGGGTGGCAGAGAGTTTCCAGCCCGATCAGAAGGCCCAGTGGCGCTCTCTATGGATGCTGACGTGAGTGTCGATGCTCGGAAAAACCGCAACGGTCAAGTCACCGGCTTTTTGCTGAATGGCTTTGATCAAAGTAGCGCACCGGATTATGCGTCAATTGGCGAATGTGTTCCGCGCGGCCCAGGTTGGGAAAGCACTATGGTACCGGGAAGCTTATCGTACGAAGGTGACGATGAGGGCGCTGAAATGATGTTACAGGTCACTGTCGACGGCGAAGCATGGTACGACATGCCAATCACTGAATAACCTAGTTTTTCCCAGAAAAACACCAGTTGCGAGAGCGACTGGTGTTTTTTTATTGGTTCCATTCGCGCCATTGATTTTGACTTTACAACCCCATCAAAATAAACCACACTGAGCTTATAATAATTTTAACAGTGGCCACGGACGATGCTAGATTCAGTTTCATTTGCGCAAAAACAGCGCCTTGCTTATATCGATTTTTGCCTGCTTTTTCGCGGTTCAATTTATCGTAATGATTTGATTAATCGTTTTGAGGTAGGGCTCTCAGCCGGTTCTCGCGATTTTAATTTGTACAAGCAACTAGCGCCGCAGAACCTCCGTTATGACCAACAGCAAAAACGCTATTTCCAAACCGATGCGTTTAAGCCGCTGTTCCAACATGATCCGCAACGCACGCTGGTCAAACTCGCCAATGATATTTCCGACGGTTTTGATGCCATTGGCGATATTCATTTTCCGGTTGAAGCGCCGTCACGCCTGAATGTCCCCGATTTGTTTGTGGTGGCGCGCCTCGTGCAGGCGATTTTAAATCAGAAAGCGATTGAGGTGACTTATACCTCACTCAGCAGTGGCAATTCGGTCAAACAGCTAGTACCGCATGCGATTGTCGACAACGGTTTACGTTGGCATTTGCGGGCATTTGATCGCGTGTCGCAAAGTTATCGTGATTTTGTGCTGACCCGAATTGAAAAGGTGAACATTTGCGGCAGTGCTGAAGACTTTGAAGGCACTGAAAATGACCATGAATGGCAACGAATGATTCCACTGCAGCTGGTGCCACACCCGCACAATATCAAGCACAAAAGCGCAATTGAGCGTGACTACGGCATGAAAAACGGCGTATTAACCGTTGAAGTTCGAGCCGCTATGGCGGGTTATTTGTTACGACGTTGGAATGTCGACTGCACTGAAGATGCTGATTTGCGCGGGCCAGAGTATCAGTTATGGTTGCGCAACCGCGTCACCTTGGTGGATACCCCGAACTTGGCGATTGCGCCAGGGTATGGGTGACCTTCGATGAAACAGGGTAATCGCTATGCGGTACTGGGTGATGAACAAATGTTTGAACCGGGCTCAAATGAGCTCGTCCTAAAAACGTTACTCAAAGGAAGAGGAACATTATGACCGCACAAAGCATAAAATTGTTTACCAGCGCAGATGGAAAGGCGCAGCTAGAAGTGGCGCTTGAAAAGGAAACTGTATGGTTGAGCCAAGCGCAAATGGCGGAGTTGTTTGGCATTCAGCGACCGGCAATAACCAAGCATTTGAGCAATATATATAAAAGTGGCGAGTTAGACAAAAGAGCCACATGTTCCGTTTTGGAACATGTGGCTGACCACGGCCAAAAGTATAAGACGAAGTATTATAATCTTGATGCGATTATTTCTGTTGGTTATCGAGTTAACTCACTACGAGCGACTCAGTTCCGACAGTGGGCGACACAAACCCTAAAAGACCACTTAATTCAGGGCTACACGCTCACGAACCGCGTGTGCTTGATGAATACAAGTAACTTGGCGATTGCCCCAGGGTATGCGTAGGTGTTGCACCGCGGTACACGAGAATAAAACATGGAAGATGAACATGACCGACATACAAAGCATAAAACTGTTCACCAGTGCAGATGGAAAGGCGCAGCTTGAGGTAGATAACTCAACAACTACTACAAAATCCTTAGTAGTTCCCCCAAAGTGGAAACAACTGGTTTGTTGAACTAACGCTCCGGAATTTCCGGATAGTTCCCTTATGAAGTTTCAGCACTAAAAACAACCGATTAGTCGGGAATATAAAAGAGATATGGATAGCAACATGGACAACACTGAACAGCAGTTTCTAAAAGAATTGGATGACAAACTTTGGAAGGCTGCAGACAAGCTACGCGCCAACCTGGACGCTGCTAATTACAAGCATGTGGTATTAGGGCTTATCTTCTTAAAGTACGTGTCAGATGCCTTTGAAGAACGCCAAGAGGCGCTTATTGAGCTGTTTGGGCAAGAAAGCGATGATAACATTTACTACATGCCGCGCGATGATTTCGACAGCGACGCCGACTATCAGCAAGCCATACAGGATGAGCTCGAGCAGCTCGACTACTATCGTGAAGCGAATGTGTTTTGGGTGCCAAAAGCTGCCCGTTGGAGCACCTTAAAAGAAAAAGCTGTGTTGCCGATCAACAGTATGCTTTGGCAAGACGCAGCCGGTAACGATGTAAAGCTGCGCTCGGTGTCTTGGTTGATTGATAACGCCCTAGAAGAAATTGAAAAGAGTAACGCCAAACTTAAAGGTATTTTGAACCGAATTAGCCAGTACCAGCTCGATAACGATAAGCTCATCGGCCTAATTAATACGTTTTCTGATACCTCGTTTACCAAGCCGGTATTTGGTGGCAAGAAACTCAATTTACACAGCAAAGACATTCTCGGCCATGTGTACGAGTATTTCTTGGGTCAGTTTGCCTTGGCAGAAGGCAAACAAGGTGGTCAGTATTACACCCCGAAAAGCATCGTAACCCTCATCGTTGAAATGCTAGAGCCGTATTCAGGGCGCGTATATGACCCGGCAATGGGTTCTGGCGGCTTTTTCGTTTCAAGCGATAAGTTCATCGAAGAGCATGCCAAAGAACATCATTACGACGCTTCAGAGCAGCGTAAGCGCATTTCTGTGTATGGGCAGGAATCGAATCCTACCACATGGAAGCTGGCGGCCATGAACATGGCTATCCGTGGTATCGACTTTAACTTCGGTAAGAAAAACGCCGATACCTTTTTGGATGATCAGCACCCCGATTTGCGTGCCGACTTTGTCATGGCAAACCCACCCTTTAACATCAAAGACTGGTGGAGCGAATCGCTCGCCGACGACGTACGCTGGAAATATGGCACGCCGCCCAAAGGCAACGCTAACTTTGCCTGGGTGCAGCACATGGTGCACCATTTAGCGCCGACCGGCAGCATGGGGATATTGTTGGCCAACGGCTCCATGAGTTCAAACACCAACAACGAAGGGGAAATACGCAAGCGCCTGATTGAAGAAGACTTAGTTGAGTGCATGGTTGCTTTACCCGGCCAGTTGTTTACCAACACGCAAATTCCCGCCTGTATTTGGTTTTTAAGCAAAGACAAAGCCAACGGTATGGTACGAAGTGAGAAAAAACGGGACCGACGTAACGAATTTCTGTTTATCGATGCCCGTAACCTCGGCTTTATGCGTGACCGGGTACTGCGTGACTTCACCAACGAAGACATAGCTAAGGTCGCCGACATCTTCCACGCATGGCAGCGCGGCGACAACTACGAAGACATCGCCGGCTTCTGTAAATCCGCCAACCTAGATGACATTAAAAAGCACGATTATGTGCTCACCCCAGGCCGCTATGTGGGCGCAGTGGAACAAGAAGACGACGGCGAACCCTTTGCAGAGAAAATGGCACGCCTTACCGCCCAGTTAAGTGAACAGTTTGCCGAAAGCGAGCGGTTAGAAGCTGAGATTAAGCGAAATCTTGGAGGGCTGGGGTATGAGCTTTAACCGCCAGCTCAAGCATGAAATTGAGCAGGGCGAGAGCAAAACACTCGAATTCAAGCGAGAGCTGCCCAAAGGTGAGCAACTTTCGAAAACGCTGGTTGCCTTTGCGAATACGAGCGGCGGTAAGCTGATTATCGGCGTTGATGATCAGCGCCGAATTGTGGGTATTCAAGGCGATGAGTTTGAACTGATGGATCAGGTTGCATCTATAGTGCATGCACAGTGTTTACCCACGCTATTGCCGAGTATTTACTTAGAAACCATTAAACAGAAAACGCTTTTGGTGGTACAGGTTCATCGTGGAAGTCAGCTGCCGTATTTCCTGAAGAGCAAGGGCCGTGATGACGGCACCTATGTGCGTATTGGTGCAAGTAATCGACCTGCGAGCTTAGATATGATCCATGAGTTGGAACGGCAACGGTTGAACCAAAGCTTTGACGAGCAAGCCTCCTGGGAAGTTGAACTGAAGCAGTTGGATTTAACCCCACTGTATAATGCTTTCACCCAACAGGGAAAAACGCTCGATGAACAACGCCTACAGAGCCTTAAACTGGTAAAGCAAGAGCATGATCAGTTGCGGCCCACACACGGGCTTCTAATCCTGCTTGGCCACTATGAGCATGTGGAAATAAAATGTGCCCGCTTTAAGGGCGACAATATGGCGGTTTTCCTCGATAAAAAGGAATACCGTGGAGACTTATTTCAGCAATTAAGCCAAGCCGAGATTTTTATTAAAAACCACCTGCATTTGCGGGCTGAAATTCTTGGCTTGCAACGCACCGACACCTACGAAATCCCCATTCCAGCCATTCGCGAGGCGCTGATTAATGCCGTGGTACATCGTGATTACAGTAATTTTGGTCGCGATATTAAACTGGGCATTTACGACGATTGCGTAAACATTGTTTCGCCCGGCGGTTTGCCCAACGGCATCACCTTAGAAGAAGCGCTGCAAGGTCGCTCTGAAATTCGAAACAAAGTGGTGGCGCGGGTGTTTCGCGAACTCGGGTACATAGAACAATGGGGCAGCGGCATGGCGCGTATCCGCCAGTTATGCCAAGAAGCAAAAACACCAAAACCGGTGTTTAAAGAAATAGGCGACTCTTTTGACATCGAGTTTCTGCGTGATCAAAGTTTACAAGGTACGGTCGAAGAAAAAGCAGGTGGTGCAATAGGTGGTGCAATAGGTGGTGCAATCGAAAATCTGACCACCGCACAACAATCTGTTTTGGCCGTTATTCAGGCCAACCCAAGTTATCCGTACCGCAAAATAGCCGAAGAATTGAATATCAACCCCTCGGCCGTGCAGAAGCACCTAGAAAAACTAAAAGAGCTAGGGGTAATTGAACGCGTAGGCGGCACCAGAGGATATTGGCAGGTGAAGATATGAAGCAGAATCTCAGGGGGCAAATGTGAGCTTCGAAGATATTTTTTACAACATTCCAAGCCATTGGGGAATTACGACCCTTGGTGAGCTAGCCAAAGCATCTGGAGGGGATATACAAACAGGCCCTTTTGGTAGCCAATTGCATGCGAGCGATTATGTTGATCATGGTATACCTTCGATTATGCCAAAAAATATTACTGTTGATGCAATTACCACAGATGATATTGCACGCGTCTCAGTAAAGGATGTAGAGCGATTATCTAAGTACAAGGTGCACGTTGGTGATATTGTTTACAGTCGCCGCGGCGATGTTGAGAA
The DNA here is from genome assembly GCF_003987315.1 of Aliidiomarina haloalkalitolerans. Lineage (GTDB taxonomy): Bacteria > Pseudomonadota > Gammaproteobacteria > Enterobacterales > Alteromonadaceae > Aliidiomarina > Aliidiomarina haloalkalitolerans. The sequence goes on along the minus strand of NZ_PIPI01000001.1, from coordinate 667,195 downwards.
ATGCGCGCGTGTAACTGAAAAAGAGGATGGTTGGCTTTGCGGCACTGGTTGTCTCAGGGTTCGCGTTAATTCAAACGAAGTCAGTACCGAATATTTACATGCTTACCTTTGTCACCCCTCTGTTCGAGAGTGGATCGTACGTCATGCTGTAGGCGCTACGATGCCAAACTTAAACACTTCTATTCTTAGCTCTTTACCAGTTGTCATTCCTAGCAAGGATGAAATGGCAGTAATTTCATCGATATGGTTAACAGTATCGAGTAAAATAGAACTCAACAAACAGATTAATCAGACTCTAGAGCAAATGGCGCAAGCCATATTCAAAAGCTGGTTTGTCGATTTCGAACCCGTTAAAGCCAAGATGGCTGCACTGGAAGCCGGCGGCAGCGAAGAAGACGCATTAAACGCCGCCATGCAAGCCATTTCCGGCAAAGACCAAGGCCAACTTGCCCGCTTCAAAACCGAACAACCCGAGCAATACAACGAACTCCGCACCACCGCCGAACTCTTCCCCTCCGCCATGCAAGACAGCGAACTTGGCGAGATTCCCGAGGGGTGGAATGCCTTACCGTTTGGCGAGCTACTAGAAAAGACAATCGGTGGAGATTGGGGAAAAGAACAACCAGACGAGAAACACACGGAAAAAGTGAAAATTCTGCGAGGTACAGATCTACCGAATATTTATCTAGGTAACGACAAAAAGGTACCAACTAGATATGTTGAGCCTAAAAAATTAAAAAGCAGGAAGTTAAGACCCGGAGATATAGTTATAGAGGTCTCAGGAGGGAGCAAGGACCAGCCAACAGGGCGTTCACTATTTCTGACTAAAGACTTTTTAAATCGACTAGGTGTTTGCGAGCCTGCAAGTTTTTGTCGACTATTTCGGCCGATCAATGAATCTATAGGGCTGATATTAGGCCTACATTTACGTCAAATATACAGTGAGGGTAAAACTTGGCAGTATCAGAATCAAAGTACCGGGATAAGTAACTTTCAAACTAAAGTTTTCCTTGAGAATGAGTTGCTCGCTCTTCCTGATGAAGATTTAATTTCTAGCTTCATTAAGCTTGCCCTACCACTTATTGATAAGGTTTACTCAAATGAAAGCATTACTTTATCTGATTTACGTGACGCTTTATTGCCGCGACTCATCTCTGGTGAATTGAATATTGCAAGTTTGGAACAAGAAATGGAGAGCTGTTCATGACAACACGCGTCGAAATGATTATCGAAACCCTCAAAGCCCACCCAGATAAGAAGTTCACGGCTAGGGAGTTGGCACAGTATTTTATCGAGCGTTATCCAGAAGAAATAGCCGAGAAGCAGCAGAACCCTCGTTACAACACTGAAGAAAAGCTTATTGCGCAACTAGCGGCAGAAGTCGGGGGGAGTCGATTGCGGACCGCTATGGAGAAATGCCCGAATGTAGCGACGCGAGATAAACCTCGACCACGCATTTACTATTGGGAGGCGAACCCTGAGCTGGCACAGCAACTCATTGAAGTAGACGATGATCCCGATGAAGTAAATGTCGACACACCACTAACAACCCCTGGTTTGAGTGAGCATGATTTGTATCCCTTGCTCATTGAATTTCTTCACAAAGAACATGGCCTATATTGCCAGCGCATCGATGAGCGCAAGTCAAGAAACATACACGGAAGTGGCGGTAATCACTGGTTGCATCCCGATATTGTTGCGCTCGAAGCGCTTGATATGGGCTGGGAAGGCGTCGTGAAAGACTGTGTGCGGACAGGCAATCAAAGTGCGGTGCGATTGTGGTCGTTCGAAGTAAAAAAGCACCTGACCAAAGGCAATGTACGAAAATCATTTTTCCAAGCAGTTTCGAACTCTAGCTGGGCCAACTTCGGTTACCTCGTCGCAACCGGCCTAAATAGCGACGTAGAAGGTGAATTACAAATGCTCGCCAGCCTTCATGGGATCGGGGTATTGCTGCTAAACACCGAATCGCTCTTCGACAGCCAAATACTCATACCAGCACGCGAGCGCACAACCGTCGACTGGCAATCTGCAAATCGAATCGTCGCTGAAAATAGTGACTTTCATCACTACATCGAGCAAGTCGGCATTTATAACCAAACCGGCAGGGTGGTTAAAAGCGCATGGAATAAGTAGTTACTTGTTGCCATTATGGGCAACATTCAGTACGTTAAATGAACAAACACGAAGCCATGGAGTTTCGGCAAAAGAACGCTCAGGTAGTATTCCTCAAGGAATGAGCCTTTCTAAAGTCCTCCCACGGCATGATATTGAGCATGCACGGTTTGCTTGATATATCGCGGATGCGCGGTAATACAATGTTACAAGGCAAAATGAATCGAACATTGTTGTATCCAATTTGTGGGTTTTTAATAGCTCCGCCTATAGGAGCTCTAACATGGGTTGTGCTAAATGGTGGTATTGGCGAAATTTTTGGCATAATAGCTACTTTGGCGATTATTGTAAGCTGGGTTATTTCCGCAGTTATTGGCATACCAACTTATTGTCTTCTGAAAGCTATAGGTTGTATTAGCTTGCGCTCTTTAACTTTAGGCGGCGCACTGATTTCAGTTACTCCTTGGCTGCTTTTGAGTTTTCCTGGTGGCACCACTCGCAGTGTTGTGGGGCAAACAATAATCATTGAGAATGGCAGCTACACTACTGCAGGTCTTTTATATCAAGCAAAGCTCCTGCTGGGTTTTGGCTTTTGCGGTGCGGTTTCAGGCATAGTCTTTTGGCTTGTAGTCCGTCAGCTTGTAACAAGGCCATCAATTTGACTGCCTTTCGCTGCGCTTCAGTCAGCACATTATGGCGGCGTTAATTATTTAGATTCAGTCTTAAGTACAGATTAAAAGGAGAGGTTGTGAATCAGATATTAAAGGTAAGGAATTTTCTTGTTCTAAAGAAGGTTGACATTGAAGTTAAAAAAATAAATGTCATTATTGGTCCCCAGGCAAATGGGAAAAGTTTGATTGCAAAATTGTTATATTTTTTCCAGAATGTTTCCAAAGAATTCATTGGTGGAATTCGAGCTCAAAGCACGAAGAGAGAGCTTGATAAAAAAATAATTGATGAATTTGAATCCAAGTTTCCCAGATATTCGTGGGAGAATAGTTCTTTTAAAATACAGTATCTTATCGATGGGATTTATTTTTCAATATTAGGTGAAAAGAATACCAGGGGAAAAACAAGCATTTCAGTTAATTACTCTGAAGATTTGGTGAGGCTTTTTAATAATAAGAAGAGGCTTTATAAGAAGAGGCTAGCTGAATATAAAGAGCAAGAAAAGAAAGATGGTAGGATTCTTGATGCTGAAAGAAGAGTGATGTTTGAGCATATCATAGAACCTATGAAAGATGAAAGGTGCTCCGCATTTTTTTCCGAATCTGTTTTTATTCCGGCATCTAGATCGTTTTTTGCTAACTTGCAAAAGAATATATTTACCTTCTTGGCCTCTAACCTTGATATTGACCCATTTCTTAAAGAATTTGGAAGTCTTTACGAAACATCCAAGCGTATGTACAAGGATTCATTTTTTTTAAGAAAGCATAAAGCTCTTCTTGAAGATATGTATAGAGCGCTAGAGGCAATCGTAAACGGCGATTATGAATATCATGACGAGCAGGACTGGATAATATCTAAAGGGAAAAGAATTAATCTAGCAAATGCTTCGTCCGGTCAACAGGAATCATTACCAATGTTATTGGTTTTGTGCGTATGGCCAATGTTGAGAAATTCTGGACAAGGAAGTATGTTCTTTATAGAAGAGCCTGAGGCACATTTGTTTCCTACTTCACAAGGCTACATCGTTTCAATATTATCACTCTTATACAACAACCTTGGGACTAACTTTTTTGTGACTTCGCATAGTCCATATATCTTGTCAGCATTGAATAATTTTATTTTAGCTAGCGATGCTGTTGAATGCGGGAAAATATCTAACGAAGAATTTTTAAAGCTTAATGGTTCTGGTTTACCTGTAAAATTTGAAGACGTTTCAGCTTATACGATTATTCATGGAGAAAGCGAACTAATTTGCGATAGTGAATATCGGATGGTCGGAGGGGAAATTCTTGATGGTGTATCAGAGCACTTTGAAAGTGTAATGAATGAGCTTCTGCTTTCTGAGAGGTAAAATAATGGACTATGATAAATGTAGCACTTTGGCAAATGACTCAACGATCGTTGTTCAGGAGAATAGAAGTAGATTTGAGTTGAAGAACCCAGAAAGAAAGTATTTCCAGAAAATTGAGGTCGATGGCTGTTTAATAGGTGATGGGGTCGAGAAATGCGACTGGATTATTGCGTCTGAAAAGCCAAAGCAAAGAGTTTTGTATATTGAGCTGAAAGGCTGCGACATTGACAAAGCGATATCCCAACTTAAGTCTACCCTGTCACATACTAAGGAAAGATATAGAGACTACAATAGAGAGTGTTATGCCGTTACCACAAGAATACCAAAGCACGGCCCATCGATTCGCAAGAAATGTTTGGATTTTTATAGATCGACAAAAGCCACTCTGAGCGTTAAAAATATAAAAGCAAGTGTCTTGGGGTGATTATTAATAAGTCACGGAACGCGGACGCGTGAGACGCGCCGCTTCGTTCAGCGTTATACGCAATCATAGATCTAGATCGACCAAAGGATTAAATAGTGAAGAAAATTGCATTTCAAGTTGATACTAGACTGGCCAAGCTTCTCTCAGAAAATTACAGATCTACTGAGAGGGCTTTGAAGGAGCTGATAGATAATGCTTGGGATGCTGACGCAGAATCAATAAAAATTTCACTCCCAGAGCCTCTGTCAGATAATCCGATTATCGTACACGACTCCGGCTCTGGCATGACGGAAGAGGAGCTATTGAGGGAATATCTATTTATTGCTAGTGACCGTAGAAAAAGGCGAGGAGAGCTAACCGCAGAGAAAAAGAGAAAGGTTAAAGGAAAAAAAGGTATAGGAAAATTTGCGGGGTTAATGATCGCAAAAGAGATGAAGTTGGAAACGTGGTCAAGAGGGATAAAGTGTGAGTTTTCGATTAAAACGTCTGACTTTGAAAACGCAACTGATATCGAAGATTTACCTATTGACCTTACAGTGGAGAATTGTTCTGGCGATCTGAAAGGAACAAGAATTACTCTATCGAAACTTATACAAGGGTTATCTTTCCCGAATCCAGACAAATTAAGGCAGCTTCTTCTTCAAGAGTACGGTCGCGAAGAAGGGTTCAATGTTAAGGTTAATGAAAAAGCTCTAGGAATTGACGACATACAAGGTAATTACACTAAATATGAAGCCGAATTGCCGTCTGCAGGATCAATGAATTTACAATTCACTGTTTCCAGTCAAAAAGGGAAGCTTAAACAGCCTGGTATATCCATTCGGTGTTCTGGTCAACTAAAACCAGACACTTTTCTTAGCGTGTTTTCGTAATCTACTGGTGACATATCACCGTTAGCGGTATGCAGTCGCTCCAAGTTGTAATAGCGCATGTAAGCGGCCACATCAGCCTTCATGTGCTCACGGGTTGGTTGAGGCACTTTATAAAGCCAGTCGTGCTTTAAACTACCAAAGAATCGCTCGACCACGGCATTATCCCAACAAGCCCCTACGTCCCCCATACTCGCCCGCATGTTGTAGCTGCGAAGCAGCTTGCGAAAGCGTTTACTGGTGTACTGAGAACCTCTATCACTGTGGAAAACCAGTCCTGCCGGTGGCCGTCTAATGTCGTAGGCTTTACTCAACGCTTTGCATACTAAATCGGTGGTCATGCGCTTATCCATATGCCACCCGACAATCCGTCGCGAGTACAAGTCCATAACGACCGCTAGATACATCCAGCCCTCGGCAGTACGACAGTAGGTCACATCGCCAGCCCAAACTTCGTTGGGGCCAGCTGGGTTAAAGTTTTGATTCAACAGGTTGTCAGCAACAGCGTCACCATGTTTGCGCTTTGTTGTCACCTTATAGGCCACTCGCTGACGCACGATAAGCTTCATTTGTTTCATGAGCTTACGTACCCTGTAACGCCCGATTTCATAGCCTTCTCCACGCAGTTTCTTCATCATTTCTCGGTTGCCCAAACTTTCTCGGCTGAGTTCAAAAAGCTTTTTCATACGACGTCGCATTTTGAGCTCTTGAGCTGGAATCAACTTACCTGGGCGCTGCTTCCAATCGTAGAATGCTGAGCGACTTACACCCATTACCTGGCACAATACGGTGACCGGGTAATGCGCTGATTCACACATGATGAAGTCAAACTTTACTTCATTTCTTTCGCGAAGAAGGCCGACGCCTTTTTTAAAATTTCCTTTTCCATCCGTAAGTTACGATTTTCTTTGCGTAACCTGAGAAGTTCTTCGCGCTCAGACTCACTCACCTGATTCCGTCCGTTGCTTTCGTCTAGTTTTTCTTTCCACCGATATAGCATGTTCGGGTTAATCCCTAATGATTTCGCAGCTTCCGGCACGGTGTAACCTTGATCGTTAACCAAGGCTACGGCCTCTTCTTTAAACTCTTTTGAGTACTGCTTGTATGCACGTTTTTGACTCATATTGACACCTTAATTGCTGACTTAGTAATTGTCGCTAATTAATGTGTCCGGATCCATTAGACCAGTTCACGGGTAGGCGGTAAAACAGTAGGAAATCCAGACTTTTTTGGGTTGGATAACGAAGAAGACTTTCCACCTAAGCTACTTGAAAAAATCTATGGTGAAGTAGAAGTAGATGGTTTGTTCGACCATGTTACGGCTGACTGGGGTGCACTGGTTGAAAATAGCGAACTTTATCAAGAACTTTCTGAGTATATTCGCCCGATAATCAAGGAAAAAGTAAAAGAGGAATATGGGCGTGAGATGAATCTCTCCCAGGCGAGATTGAAGAAACGGATAAATGAAAGACTTTCTCAGCTGCCGGAATATAAGAGGCAGTATGCCGATAAAGCTATTAAATCGATTATAGGCAGATATTACGGAGAACCCGAAACAAAAGTAGAGCCTATTGTTGGAGTCTTGCTCGATGCTCTTGAAAGAACAGACTATAGAGCAGTTCTCGACTATATCAACGAGGCAAAACATTCGGATATTGCAAGGCTAGCAGAAGCTTTATCAGAGTTTGGATTGGCAGAAATAGCAATAGTCGGAGAGCAAGCGAAAGGTAGGTTAGAGTTTCTCGATAGATTGGAAGAATTGTGTAGAAACGCAGACACCGAAGAAAGTGTTGTGCACTCAGCATTAGAAAATAGTTTGTGGGTATTTGGTGTTAAGTATTCTGTTTTTAGTAGCAACAAGACATTACAGCGACAAGTTGATGAATATCTTGGCAAAAAATTCACAGGCAAAAGATCAAAAAAAAGGCCTGACCTGCTTTTAAGCGTCAACTATGCGAATGAATACCTTCTTATTGAATTTAAGCGACCGAGCCATAGTTTGAAATACAAAGATTATCAGCAGGCAACAGCATATAGAAATGACTTTGTTCCGTACACTGACGCAGAGATGAAAATCATTTTGGTTGGAGGGAAAAGGGGGCAGGATCTTCCTCCTCACTACAATAAAGAGCCTAATTCTGAGGTCTTAATATTTGATGAAATAATCTCTAGCGCTAGAAATCAATTAAATTGGCTTTTAACGGAACTTGGCGGAGAGCTTCATGCGTAAAAACGAGGGTGTTCAATATTCTGTGTCAGCCAAATTTTCATAGGTCTATGTGATCATCCATTCGGCCATCGTAGCTCCGGAAGCAGTAATAGCAGCGGTAGGATTAGTCCAAGCGGGCGCTCAAGACCACGATGGTCGAAACAAAGTTCCTCAGTTTCATATACACATGCTCAAATCCAGTTGCTGACGCCAAGACGGGACAAGGTAAAGCTCGAACAATACAGTAACCTTATCTCCGAGATTCTTTTCTGTGCCATGCTTGGCGAGATCGTAAGTAAGCGTCGCTAATAGCACACGTTGACCGTGGTTTTATTCTATGGTGGTTCAGTTTTGTTGGCCATTCGACCGTAAGCGTCGCTGGAAGCACACGTTGATTTCAGTAACGCGCTCAAGTGGAATAGTTTTGCTGGCCGTTTAACCGGGCACTATAATGGTTGCTTAATACGCTAGAGCGAGGTTTTGATGTTCCAAGGCAGTAAGTGGTCGATGTTATCGTTGTCGTTGAGAAGCGGCCATTGCTCGAACAGGCTCACCAGGTAGTCAATCGGTTGCAGGTCGTTGGCCTTGGCGGTTTCGACCAGGCTGTAGAGTACCGCACTGGCATCAGCACCGCCATGAGTGTTGGCGAACAGCCAGGCTTTGCGGCCAATCACGAACGGCTTGATAGCACGCTCCGCTCGATTGTTGTCGATGTTGATGCGACCGTCAGTTAAGTAAACCTGCAGCTTGGACCATTGATTCAATGTGTATTGCACGGCCTTGCCGATAATACTGGTCGGTGGCACGTGCATGGCCTGCGTGTCCAACCACTTTCTGAAGTCTTTCAAAATAGCTATCGATTCTGTTTGACGAGCGCTTAAGCGTTCCTCTGCCGATTTGTCGGCCATGCGTTTTTCAACGCGATGCAGCTTTTGGATAAAGGCTATTGCCATATCCGCTTTGCCGGTTTTCTTTTTGCCTTGCACGGTTTTAGCATCCACGAACTTACGTCTGGCATGTGCCCAACACCCCGCAAGTTTGGCGTCAGTTTGCTCATAGCCTTGATAGCCATCCACCTGCAAGGGCCCGCGGTAGCCTTTCAGGAAGTCTTTCGGGTGTGTGCCGCCGCGACCATCCTGATAGTCATAGAGCACGATGTTGGGTGGTGGTGAAGTGCTATCAGGTGGCGGTTTGTCTCCGCCACAACCATACACCCACATGTAGGATTTGCTTTTTTCTGACTGGATGACTTTGAGTGTTGTCTCGTCTGTCCACAGCACCGGCTGTTGCACTAAGATATCGTGCATGCGCTGGTATAACGGCTCCAGCTTCTGGCTCACAGCCACCAACCAACGGCTCATGGTCTGGCGGCTGATATCGGCACCGAACTGCTTGAACATGGCTTCCTGGCGGTACAGCGGCAAGCCATACTGGAACTTGGCCGTGATGATTTGCCCTAATAAGCTTGGCGTAGCAATGCTCTTGGGCAGCATGCTCGGTGGTACGGGTGCCTGCTTGATATTACTTTCCGTACGGTGTTGCTCGCAGGTGCGGCAGCTGTACTTGGGGCGTATATGCCGAATCACTTGCACCTTGGCCGGGATGAAGTCGAGCTTCTCGCTCACATCTTCGCCCATGCGATGCATGTCGGTGCCGCAGCACTCACAGGTTTTCTCATCGTCGCTGATGTCGTGAACGATTTCTTTACGCGGCAGTGAGGCATCTAAACGGGCGCGGCGACCAACTTTACGCGTGTAAGCGATATGCTGCTCGGCCGCCACTTCATCCGCGTCAGGCTGGAGGATATCTTCGATTTCGTTGAACAGGTCGCCTTGGCCAGGTAGGCCTTCGGTGCTGGCAGCAAAACGCTTCTTCAGCTCTAGTTGCCACTTTTCCAGTAACTGATAGAAGTCACGCTTCCAGCGCTCACTTTCTTGTTGCAAGCGCGCAGCATCAGCCTGTTGCGCAAGCTGCTGATTCTGTAGTTCAAGCACCATCGCTTTGAGCGCTTCAATGTCGTCTGGAAGTGTGTTGTTATCACGTTTTTTCATGTGGCTATTATACCGCATGATTTGGCGCTAATCCGCTATGAATCGGGCACTTGTTAGACCGATTGATGATCGATAAATGACTGTTATGCTTGATCCCTATATAGCCAAATACGATCAGGTTACCGAGCTAAAATGCAGCGGCTGATGGCCTTTCATTAGGGTGATATCGAGGCCATCGAGTAACCAGGCCCACTGCTGCTCAGTGAGGGTAATGGTTTGCCCTGGCATCTTGCGCGGCCATTTGAACTTCGCCTTTTCCAGGCGCTTGTACCACAGGCAGAAGCCCGTTTTGTCCCAATACAGCACCTTGAGTTTATCGCGCTGGCGGTTGCAAAAGATAAACAGCGCACCACTGAACGGCGACAGTGCCATTTCGCTCTCAACAATGGCGCTTAAACCATTAATGCTTTTACGAAAATCAACCGGCGCTTTGTGTAAATAGATGGCCGGCGGATCAACGAACATCTTCATGCGCTGAGCTCTTTGACCAGTTGCGCAATCCAGCGCGGTGATACCGACAGCGGCAGCATCAATTCCGTCTGGCCAATACGAAGTTGCAGCGTCTGCTGTGAGTTCGGTGACTGCGGCACCGCCAACGCAAAACCAGTGTCGTTATCTTCTGCCTCACGCTGAAGTCGCAAACGCCGCTTACCAAAGTAGGCGGTACTGAGCCCTCGCTGCTCACAGAAGTCTTTTTGGCTCATGCCGCTTTGTTCAAATTCAGCAATCAGCTCACGCCATTGCTCGCGGGTTCGGTACGCTCGGCTCATATTGCTACCACCTTATTAATTAAACTTGATGGTAGCCTATGGTTTTAAATTATGGCTGAATAGGTGTGGTTGGCGTTACGTTTACGATCGTAAAGGTGCAGCCAAAGAGTTGCATGATTTATTAGTGGCTGCTGGTGTTAAAGTTTGGTTCAGTGAGAATGATCTTGGGCTCGGCGTACCCATGATGCGCGCCATCGATAAAGGCTTGGCGAATTCACGAATAGGCCTTGTTTTGGTAACCCCTGCAATGTTGAAACGCTTGCCGCAAGAGAGCGTCGCCTATTCGCACACTTTCACTTGAGCTCGATCAAACACAATTATTGGTTTATAATTGTGAGAAATAAATTGAATCTATAAACCAATGGAGAGATTATATGTTCGCTGAGCGTTTCGTTCGAGCGCGAAAAGCCTCTGGCCTTTCCATGCAAGCGCTTGCTGATCAAGTAGGGCTTTCTGCGAATGCAATAAAAAAGTATGAGCACGGTGACGCGATGCCATCTTCGTCGAACTTAATGAAGTTGGCGAAAGCCTTGAATGTACGCAGTGAATACTTTTTCCGACCGATGAAGGTTGAAGTGCAAGGTATTGAATACCGAAAACGCGCAAGCACTCCGCAGAAAACGCTCGCTAAAATTCATGGTGATGTGCTCGATCAGGTTGAGCGATGGTATGAATTACTCAATTTTTTTCCAGACTCAGCAAAACCGATCAAGGAATTCATGCTTCCTAACGAGTTGCCGGCATTAGTCGATGATTACGAAGATCTCGAAGCTATTGCAGATACCATGCGCGATTATTGGGGTTTGGGCCTGAATCCAATTCAAGACCTTGTGGACACTTTCGAGTCACGCGGCTTGATGGTTATTCTTACGCATGTCGATACCGATAATAAATTTGATGGTTTAGCTGGAAGCATAGAAGACAAACCACTGATTGTGATTTCAGGGTCGCAAAATGGTGATCGGCAGCGTTTCACTCTGGCTCATGAGTTGGGGCATTTAGTGCTTAAAGGGCGCCTCACAGATGAGATGGACGAAGAAAAAGCCTGTAATCGTTTTGCCGGAGCGTTTTTATAGCCGAAATCGTCGATTCAACAAGAGCTCGGCGAAAAACGAAGCCACCTTGAAGCTCGAGAGCTCTATATGCTCAAGCATGAATATGGCCTGAGCATGGCTGCTGTTGGCATTCGTGCTATGCAGTGTAATGTTATTAACCCCGGTTATTATCGGCGAATCATGCAGAGCTTTAGCGTGAATGGTTGGCGCAAACAAGAGCCCGGCGACGCTTATCTATCGGAAACAACGTTTCTGTTTAAACAACTTGTCTATCGAGCACTAAGCGAAGAGTACATGGGGGAGTCGAAGGCTGCTGAACTGTTGGGTATGTCGTTATCCAGCTTTCACATGGAACGTAAGCTAGAGGTGACGCATGACAGTGCCACAAGCACCGCAGCAGCTTCTTGTTAGCGACGCTAACATACTTATAGATATGCAGGAAGGTGGCTTGTTAAACGCGTTCTTTGCATTACCTTACGATTTCATAATTCCTGACATCCTATTTGAGGAAGAGCTTTCTGAAGAACATGCTGACCTACCTGCTCGTGGATTGACTCTCGTTGAGCTATCTAGTGAAGTAATGATGACTGCGTTTCGGATGATTATAAAGCTGCGGAACTGTTGAGCATGCCGTTATCCAGCTTTCACATGGAACGTAACGTAGAGGTTACGGATGATAGTGCAACAAACACGGCAGCAGCGTCTTGTTAGCCTCACGAGAATGGAACAAATACCAAAGCGCTACTCCACAAAAGGTTATTTGCCACCGAACGAAACGCAATGAGTAGCTCTGTGATAATCCTGCGCTCGATATTAATCCGCTTAGTGACTGGCCCGCCCACGTTGTGGTTGCCAAGCTTCGGATGTTACCAGCTCAGTATCCTCATCGACTGACACACGTTATCAACTTGCTTAATGGCTGCAAGCCGTTTATGGTCTACTCTACAGAATAAATAATAAGCGAGCCTCCGAAGATAAATGAGCATGCACAGTTAGTAACACGAGAACACAGGAAGCCGTTAATGAAATCCTCAGTATTCATTGTGCTCGCACTCCGTTCCTTGCCGTCAATACACCGCGCATGCTTAGTATTCAAATTTTAAGGGTATAAAAATGGAAATGCCATCAGTTGTTCATCCGAAGCGGTTTGCCATCAAAGCAATGTACTTTGAAGTTGTTTCGTACTCTCCGTTGAGTGATGACCAAGCAGCAAAGATCGCCAAGATGTTCTTTCGAGGTAGAAAGTTTAAGAAGAGTGACAAGGGAAAGCTTTTTCAAGTAATCACTCAATTCGATGCCCAGTCAGCGGGTTTGCTGTGAATACACAAGGAAAAAAACCTAACACCTATGAGCCTTCACCTTGTCAATAGGCATTAGTTTTTTATTGGCTGCGCTTGCAGCCAATACCAAACCTCTGAGCCAATGAGCCTGCTTCATCTGTCTTTGTGGGCTGTTAATGGCTTACAGCAAACACCTATTGAGGCTCTCTTTAATGTGATGAATATCACCACTGCCAAACTGTTTTGCTCCTTGCAGGTTAGTTTGGGGCACTAGACATTCTTCGGTTAACCGGCATCAGGCCTATTCAAAAAGCGGGTTACTTTGCAGTTCCAGTTAGTTTAAGGCTCAGCGCGGGTGTAAGCACATTAGCTCAGAGTATTGATGCACGCCAGCAGGATGGATAATCAAAGCTGCGACAGGAAAATTGCCACCGCGGATGAGAGCCGCTATCTTATAAGAATCGATGCGATCATTTTTAGTTTTACCGCCATGAATAGCCTTCATATATAAAGCATGGCCAAGAATGAACTGAATATTGTGTTCTTCGCAGAAATCAGCGAGCCAGTACCAGCAATGCATGCATTCAACACCGATAATTAAATCATCAAGATAAGGTTCAATAAGGCAAAGAAGCGGTGCAGGCTTAGCGGGTATTTCCTTGTGTAGGAGAGTTTCTCCGTGTTGATTGAGAATGCACACATAGAGTGAGCGCGCATGTAGATCTATTCCACAATGGTGGCGATGGGTGGTATTGTAAAAGTTCATTGGGTCTTCTCCTTTTTGGTTTAGTTGCCTTTCAGTTTAGCCAAGTTGGGTAAACTGGGGAGAAGGCTCAATGAGTATCAAGGCCAGGCACGGCGACACCTTTTTCGTTGTGGCTTCGCCTCCACTGCAAAGGCGCGCATGCTTGCAGCGTTATGCATAAATAGAGGCTTCAAGTGCGAAGAGAAATTTACCCCGAAGAGCTTGGGTTCTTCTATAGAGCAACAGGCGAAGCCATTTGGCAGTTACAGTATGTGGAAGATGCTTTGTGTAAGTTTTATATCATGTATTGCGTCCATTTTAACTGTGACTGCATTGACAGAAATAACGCTAAAAAGAAACTTGCGAAAATTAGCAAGCTGACTATTGGTCACCTTATTAGGCTGCTTGAAAATACTGGCCAAGTGCAAGAGAAAATGCTGCTTGATCTAAAAGAGTTCAACTCATTAAGAAAGTGGGTTGTTCATAACTCAATGAGGGAAAATGGAGAAGATTTATACACTGATCAAGGCAGAGAGCAATTTGCCAACAAAGTGTTAGCTTTCACGGATATGGCTAGATCTATCCACAAGGGTATTTGCGATAGTTTAATGCACTTGGTTACAACAACAGGGTGTGCAACTGAACAACAAATAATGGAAACAGCATACTCTGAAATAGATCGGCTAAAAGGCAATGAATAACAAACAGCTTAAACACTTTCCGGCCACAAAAGACTAGGCCTCAACTGAACTCGCTATGCGTTGCTTCGCTCGCCGTTTAGCTTGGCGTATTATATGCTTTGAAGCGTCAACTATCGGCCCAAAGCGGACAACAAGAGCTTTTACTCAGCCCCCAAAAAACTCGGAACCTTGTACTAGATGATTGCAACGAATGCGTTTGATTACACAGTTAACAGAATATTGAGACGACGTTGTGTACCCGTTGCTGGTGCCGGTATATCTATGCCAAGTGTCTTACCAAGTGGTGAGCAGTTTCATAATGTCACTTGGATGGTCAGAGTTCTAAAAGAAGAACTGTTTCGAAGTCGATTTGCTCGATATGAGGCTGAAAAGCATGGGGCTATATGCACTTGCTGCTGTTCGCATGAACTCGAGGTACTTGGCTATGAAATAGCTAGTAAAAGCTGTAAAGATGTCTGTTTTTTCTGTGATATTACCAGAGCAGCAGGTGCGAAGCAGTTGGGGTGCCTGTCTGAACTCTACTTATGGGAGTTTGGTAATTTTGATAATCCTTATAAGAGCTTGATAAAGCTTTTAAAAATTGACCAGTATTCAGATCTTCAGCCCACACTAGCTCATAAGTACATAGCTAAATTGTCGAGAGAGGGCCTTATTAATGAAGTAATAACGACAAACTACGACTGCAACTTTGAAAAGGCCTATAGTGAATTGAGCAGTGGAAGTAATTCAGACGTGATTTCCAGTCTTGATGATTATCGTAAAAAAGGCGCTGAGATAGGAGAGGTCAATCGTCTAAAAGTTTTCAAGGTTAATGGTTGTGCTGGGCGACTTACTATTGATGCTTGTGACAAGAACTACGAGTCGATACTTTTAACTGAGCGACAGCTCCAGAAGTGGAGGAACAGACAATGGGCTGCAGATATTTTTAAAGATCGACTTAGGAGTAAATCCCTAATTTTTGTCGGTTTTGGTAGTGACGAGCCACAAGTACATCACACAATACAGGCCGTTTTGGACGAGTATGCAGATCAACTTGAAGACACTAGTCACGATATGTTGGCTACGTATTCTGCACCAATTGTTGCAGTTTATGACGCTTGCCCAACTTTTCACCAACAGCAAATCATTAATACCTATGCCTTGCATCACAAGAATCATGCACAGGAGGGGGATAAGTTAATCATTCGAAATCCCGATAGGGAAAAGGTTTTAACGGCAGACGAACTCTGGAGGTGGATTTATGAGCGGGTGGCAAGAACTTTAGTTGCTGATGCTTTAAAAACTAGTATTCAGTCAATGAATGCCAGTTTTACTTCTGTCTTACCATTTTCCGAAGTGATTCTTCATCAGGTCATATCAACACTCGAGGGGACTCTCAAAAGTGATTCTGATTTCGGCACAGCAGCTCCGCCGTGGTTGAATTCTATCTATGACGACTTCTGCGCCACCGGCGAGAATCAGGGACCATATTCTGCACTAGCTGCTAGTTTGTCCAAGCTCAATGGTAGGCCAGAGAAAGAATATGATCCTATAAATGAAAACAGGGCTCTTATGTCCGAGCTTTCAACCTTGCTGTTCTTATTTGAAGGCCGCCTTTCTCCAAGTTCGGGAAAAGAGCTAAACGATGGCATGGTGTTATCATTAAAATCCCATATGTCGGGGGGCCCCAATAACAAGGTTCTTTATCTTAATGCAAATCCCACCTTTATCTCCTCGGGCGACGAAGTGCATGTTCCGAGTGGAAATAATCATCTTGTTCTCGCTTTAGGTCAGGCTGGTACGCATGTTCGACCAAGTCTACGAAGGGTTATCAATAAAGATGCTGCCGCAGGTTCTATCACACCAAAAACGATAGTTACTTTGGGATGGCAACATATTTTTTACCAAAAGCCTTATGACGGAAATAAAGATACGGTCGCAGATACAATCCTTGATGCTGTTGACTCTCCAACAAATTATTTTTACGCGAACCAGCCGAGTATTAAGCGGCGAACTTATTTACGAGAAGCTTAAAGATGGAATCATTAATGACGATTAGCTTTGATGACTGTGAGCAAATAAAGACAGATATATATCCAGTGTCGGTCCATTGCCACTCTGCATGTAATCTGGTGATTTGGCGGGCTGGATCTGATCCAAATCAGGAGGAAATGGGTGAGATTAAGAAATATATTGCCCGCCTGATGGACCGCCTCGCAGACCTGATGCATGATTACCAGAAGTTTGCGCCTTTAGTTGCACTTATTGATATGCAAAAGGAGTCTGATGCTTGGTTGCAGATTACTGGGGATCAAGATTGGCATCGGGGGCGTTTTGCTCTAAAGGCCTTAAGGTCATTTAAAGAGGAATCAATTGAGGCTGCGAAGAACCGTTGGTTGGGGGCTCTGTCGACAATTGAATATACCCCTAAGAAAATAACACCTGAAAACTTTGGCACTGCACTTCTTGAAGCTATTGAAAGCGCTAAACCTCCCAAAGGGGTTGAGCCGCAGCTGTTTAATCGATTTGCGGATATTTTAAAGGTCTCTGTGGAGGCAGGTGAAAACTATCGAGTTGTTCAAAGCTGGCAAGATGAGCTAGCTCAGGATATTAATAATTTATTAGGTAGGCCAGTTCTGGAGGTGACTTCTCTTGGGTAACAACATCGATACTATTCAGTCGATAAAACTGGAAAACTTCAAAGGCTACCGAGTGTCAGCACCGGATGCAGTAAAAGAGATTGACTTTACGATAAGGGGTCAGCCTGCCGACCTTATTCTAGTGACTGGCAAAAACGGAGTTGGGAAAACGTCTTTGTTAGAAGCAATAGACTGGGTACTTAATCAGCCTGATGTTGGCGCAGGTGGCTATATAACGAATGATCAGAGTAATGGCGCCATAACTATAAATGATGTGAGATTCGAGCTTAAGGGTAAGGCTAAAACAGATCATAAAAAGCTTAGTACCATAGCTTCATTTTTCTATCAAGAAAACATTAGAGAGCTTGCATGTAATGAGATAATTCAGCTATTAGAGCCAGGGAACAAGCCAGGTGAAGAGATTAAGCGGGGCTTGAAAGCATTACAAGTAAAGTTAGAAGACTGGCAGCGTCAGATACACAAAATGAAGTATAGAAAAAACTATGAAGAGGAGAGAAAAGCGCTCGCAGGAAAAGTTAATGAGCTTGTCGGCAAGCTCCCACAAGAGCTGCCACTTCGTCAGGAGTTAGTCGATAGAACTTTAACTTTAAAGAATGGCAATCTACAAAGTAAATGGGATTCTCAAATCCGTAACCTTTCTAAGGCCATTGGTAGCTTCAGCAACTTGGCTGAACCAGTAGGTTCGCGACTTCCTGACCAGTTGAGCCATATCGGGCATAGTTTATTGGAATACCGAGGCTTTCAGGCCGACTCTTCTGAGAAAGGGGGCGAGCCACTTGCCTTGACCGAAGGCTTCTTATCTACTATTAAATCATTGCCAGCAAATTTGGCCATAAAAAAGTGGTCACCGGATACTTTTTTGGCTCCTTCTGACCTACAGAGTGCATTGTTTGTAGGCTCAAGTACTGAAATATACGTTCGGATAATAGAAGAGCTAGAGAAACGGAGGACTGAGTTAACGTCGGAATATCAAAGGCTTATTAAATTGCAAAGCCGGCTGCAAGGCGATGAAATCTCGCTCTCAAGCTGGATTGATGATTTTACTCACAATATCAGTAATTGGTTAGAGGTTTGGGACGACCACCCAGATGTTTCGGATGTTACTGATTTGAAAAAGGGTATCGAGGTTCAATTAAAAAGTTTGTCGACATTGACGGACTCACGTTCTGTTGAGCTCAAAGAGAAGATAGAGATGGTTACCGGAGAAGGTCAAGCTGCTACCGCTAGGCTCAATCAGATAAAGCGCTCTCAGCAAGTAGTGAAAGATTTAAATGCTCATTCAAGTCAGCTTTCACATATCCTGAATGGTCCTGATTTTACGGTTAAAGAGTTAACGGACTATGTTAGTGAGTATCTTGAAACAACAAAAAAACCAGCTCCTGATAAGATTTCTACCGTTGATCAATCGGATATTATTCATCAGCTTGGTAGAGTGTTTATGAACTGGTCAATTCTAGAGATCCAGAAAGAAGAAGACGACGCCAGTGCAGCTGATCTCGATAGTTTAGAGCAAGCAGAGAAAATGATCTCCGATGCTTTGACTATAAGTAAACAGGAGTCTGGTGCAAGAAGTCAGTTGTTATCGGTTGTTGATGAAATACCACAGGCTCAACTTCAGCAGTTGCTAGCGAACTTAAACCAACTTCTTGCAAGCTTTCATTTTCCTGTTGACTTTCTTCCTATTGAAATAAAAAAAGATGGTACATCGAGAGCGCCAGAGTGGGGTTTTGCGACAAAGTCAGGGGTGAAATTCGAAGATTTATCAACAGGCCAAAAGTCTCAGTTAGCAATTTGTTGGACAATAAACTTGAACCTAGCCATGTCAGAACAGTTAGAGCATAGGGTTATAGGATTTGATGACTTCACTACTTCTCTAGATATGAATCAGCTAATCCCTGCTGCTGTTTTGCTTCGCAAGCTGGCCTACGCCGATGCTAGCGATAGTTGGAAAAGGCAGGTCATTGTGACCAGCCATCATGAAGATTTGACGAATAGGCTGCTTGACTTTTTGCTCCCCCCTCAAGATAAGTCAATGAAAGTAATACAGTTTGAAGACTGGCTTCCGGGTTCTGGGCCGCAATTTAAGTGTTATAACGTCGATATGGGTAACGTGAGAGAAGACGGGCTAGAAGAGGCGATTAAGCGTGTTGTTCAAGGCACTTAACGCCGCGCAAGTACTGTCCTAGATATTCAGTAAACTAATACTTTAAAGGCGTGAGGCTTGGCGCAAGAGTAAACACTTAAGTCGTCCGCTAATGGCACAAAGCAGCCCTTAAGCCAGAGTACTTTTGTTAGCGAGACCAACAACAATCAGTTTAATCAAGAACAAATCGCTGCATGGTGCGCCTATTTAAGAAAGGCGTGCAGAACACAAACTGAAATGCAGAAAAGCAATTGCAACATCTTGAGGGCCACGAAAAAAGGACATTACGAGAATACTCGCTAGTAGTGCAGAAGAAGTGAGCTAATGTTAAAAATCCATGCTACAAAAAAGCTGTTTGAAAAACTGCCTGTCGATAACGACGGCTATTTGCCACGAACTGAGCGCACGGAGTGGCTCTACGACCAACCTACGTTGGACATTAATCCGCTCAGTGGCTGGCATGCGCACGTGGTGGTATTGCAGCGACGAAATTGCATTTTAATGGCCCACGACACTACGCGCTTTCCGTTGGTGCTGCCTACGTTAACCAAACCTGATTTTGCGGAGCTGAATGATCGCTTTGTTGATGTGTTTATGAATACTTTGCTCAAATGCGGTGCTGAGGAAGCACACCTTAAAGCTGCGCACCAATACCTGCGCCCGTTGCAAATAGACACGGACTGTAATCGCTCAGTGCAAGGTACTTTGAACCGCATGAAAGATGAGTTTGAACATCTTCTTTATTACGACGGATTGAACATTGCCGAAATGACCGGCTACAGCGCGGGAGCCTGGCTTGCCGATACACCAAGAACAGTGAAAGGAAAGGGCACCTTGTGGCCAAAAAGGGCGATGTTGGAGTTGTTGTCGAAACTATCATGATTTACGGCGACCGGTTGACCATGATGTTTGTCAGGAAAAGAGTGTCGTTTTCCTGACAAACTACTGGGCAGACACAGTATTTAACCTGTTGAAATAAATATGAATAGTTTATTTTTCACTTGGTTTTGGCCTCTGCACTTTTTTCGAATCAATAAATGAACATTTCATGTGAGAGTAGAGAGTTGTGAATTTCACAATTAAGAAAATTTACCCAGCGCCGCAAATAAGCTAAATTGAACCCATTGTTATTAAAGGGTTAATGGAATGACAGAAGAACAACTCGAGCAACAATGTTTAGCTTGGTTTGAAGAAGGTGGCTGGGAAGTCGCGCATGGACCTGATATTGCCCATGACGGGCCGTCGCCTGAACGCACTGATTATAAGCAAGTACTGCTGCTGGCTGACTTGGAAAGTGCTGTACGCCGCATTAACCCGCATTTACCTGATTCTGCTGTTGAGCAAGTCATTGCCGTTGTTCGTAAGCCCGAAAGCCTCGATACCACTGTAAGCAACCGCAGTTTCCACCGCTATTTAATTGAAGGCGTTCCGGTTGAATATAAACGTGATGATGAGGTAGTTCATGATCACGCGTTTTTGATCGACTTTTCAGAGGTTAGCGCCAACCGGTTTCGTGCGATTAACCAGTTTACCTTAGAAGGCTCCCGCCAGTTACGCCGCCCGGATGTTATTTGCTTTATCAATGGCCTGCCTGTTGTGGTGATCGAACTTAAAAGCCCCAACGCAGACAATGTCAGTATCTGGGATGCGTTTAACCAAATTCAAACTTACAAAGACGAAATACCTGAGCTTTTTACCTACAACGAAGCATTGGTTATTAGCGAGGGCTATAACGCACGGGTTGGTTCGTTAACGGCGAATAAAGAGCGCTTCATGCCATGGCGAACCGTCAAACATGAAGATGATCGGCCGCACTTTGAATGGCAATTAGAAACCATGGTTCGTGGTTTCTTCGACCGCGAGCTGTTTTTAGATTACATCCGGTTTTTTGTCATTTTCGAGACTGACTCAGACAAGCTGATTAAAAAGATCGCGGGCTACCACCAGTTTCATGCGGTGCGTGAAGCGGTGAGGGCAACGGTCATTGCCTCCCAAAGAGAGCAAGCGACAGAGCTTGGCGAAAAGCGTGCGACCTATGCTGATAATGTCGTGCCAGGCAGCAAAAAAGCAGGGGTCGTTTGGCACACACAAGGTTCAGGCAAAAGTATTTCTATGTGCTGCTATGCCGGTAAGTTACTGCAGCAGCCTGAGATGAATAATCCGACGCTGATTGTGGTAACAGACCGCAATGATTTAGACGGACAGCTGTTCGCAACCTTCAGTTCAGCAAAAGAACTTTTGAAACAAGAGCCTGCTCAGGCACTCGACAGAGATTCCCTGCGGAAACTGCTCGCAGAGCGAGAATCCGGCGGGATTATATTTACCACAGTACAAAAGTTTGCCCTGTTGGATGACGAGGGCGGCCACCCGATCTTGAACGATCGCCATAACATTGTGGTGATTTCGGATGAAGCGCACCGTAGCCAGTACGGGCTTAAAGCGACACTGAAAGCCGATGGCACTTATAAGTTTGGTTATGCCAAGCACATGCGCGATGCGTTGCCTAACGCGGCATTCATTGGTTTCACCGGCACACCCGTGGCAAGTGAAGACAAAGATACCCGCGCTGTGTTTGGTGATTACGTGTCTATTTATGACATTCAAGACGCGGTAGATGATGGCGCCACCGTGCCAATTTACTATGAATCGCGTTTAGCCAAGCTAGATATCAACCGAGAAGAAATAGAAGCCCTTTCTGACCAAGTTGATGAGGTGGTAGAAGACGACGAGGACGTAAACTCACGTGAGAAAACGAAAGGCGAGTGGAGCCGTTTAGAGAAGCTGGTGGGTGCCGGCCCTCGTTTGAAACAGGTTGCTGCAGACCTGATTGAGCATTTTGAAACGCGCTCAGAGTTGATGGAAGGTAAAGCCATGATTGTCGCAATGAGTCGTGACATCTGTGCGCATCTCTACAATGAAATCGTTTCGCTGCGCCCTGACTGGCACGACCCAGATCCTGAAAAGGGTGTGATCAAAATAGTGATGACGGGATCAGCCTCCGACAAATCTCTACTGCAACCGCATATATACAACAAACAGACGAAAAAGCGCCTAGAAAAGCGCTTTAAAGACGTGAACGACCCGCTTCGTTTAGTCATTGTGCGTGACATGTGGCTGACCGGTTTTGATGCTCCAGCTTGCCACACCATGTATGTGGATAAGCCCATGAAAGGCCATAACCTGATGCAGGCCATTGCACGCGTTAACCGAGTCTTCAAAGATAAACCGGGTGGTTTGGTGGTCGATTACATCGGCATTGCCAATGAGTTAAAACAAGCGCTGAAAACCTATTCAGATTCGAAGGGGCGCGGCGAACCGACGCATAGCGCTCATGAGGCATTTGCTCTCATGATCGAAAAACTCGATGTAATTCACGGCATGTTTGCAAAGAGCGCCGATGGCCCGGGGTTTGATTACACTGGCTTTGAAAGCGACCCGCTTAAACTTATACCTGCCGCGGTAAACTATGTTTTAGGCCTGCCAGATGGCAAAAAACGTTTTTTAGACACCGTGTTGCAACTAAACAAAGCCGCCAGCCTTTGCTCGACATTAGACGAGGCCAAGCCTTACCAAAAAGAAGTGGCGTTTCTTTCCACGGTGAAGGCCGCGATCACCAAGTTTACCAGTGTCGATAAGAAGCTGACGCAAGACGAGAAGAACTCAGCGTTAAAGCAGATCCTCGACAATGCCATTGTGGCGCAAGGTGTAACCGACGTATTTGCCATGTGCGGCTTGGATAAGCCGAACTTAAGCTTGTTATCCGACGAGTTTCTGGAAGACGTGCGGCAAATGCCCTACAAGAACTTTGCTGTGGAGCTCCTTGAAAAGCTTCTGAAAGACGATATCAAAGCCAAGACCCGCAACAACGTGGTGCAAGAGAAAAAATACGCCGAACGGTTGCAAGAAACGCTGCGCAAATATAACAACCGTGGCATCGAAACCGCTCAGGTCATTGAAGAGCTGATTGCCATGGCGAAACAGTTTCAAGCTGAAATAGAGCGTGAAGCATCGCTTGGCTTAAACCCGGACGAAATCGCTTTCTACGACGCTTTAGCGAATAACGAGAGCGCAGTTCGCGAGCTTGGTGATGACACACTGAAGAAAATCGCCATTGAGATAACAACCCGACTGCGCAACTCTACGACAGTAGATTGGCAGGTGCGCGAAAGCGTTCGGGCAAAGCTACGTGTTCTAGTGCGACGAACTCTACAGCGCTATAAGTACCCCCCAGACAAAGCAGCAGAAGCCGTTGAGTTAGTGCTCAAACAGGCTGAGGTATTGTCGAATAGCTGGAGTGTTTAAATTCCATGAGTGATAATTTGAAACTCAGAAAAGCTGTTGTTCTGAGCATTTTAATTTTGCCGCATACGATTATTTTTGTGTCGTTCGGCCATCAAATAATTTTCGCCGATAGTATCTGGGTAATGATTACGGCAATTGCTACAGTTGTTCTCGCATTTTCAGCTTATTTCGGGTTAATAAGCTGGAAACAAAATGAATCTAAATTGCTTTTTGCAAAGTTATCCATTGATGCATTAGAGCAAGTGATTAAATTGGAGAATACTATAGTTGAAGCGGAGAAGGTCATAAAAAAAGAAGCACCGGACTATTTTATCGTGTCTAATATAATTAAAGACTTCAGAGAGATTTTCATTAAAGTTCAAGCTACTACTGAAATTTTGAATCACTCATTGGCTCGTGAAGCGAGTCGTATTTTTACAGAAATGGAAAATTTTTTGCTTACAGCAGAGGGCGGGCGAAAGAGGGTTGAAGAAGCAAGTCTTGTGGCTGACAACGGCTTTAAGGAGCTATCAGGAGAAGTATTGGAAGAATTAAGTAAATGTGGCTTAGGACAAGAGTTGGAAAATCTTAAGGCTGAGCTCTCGAAGTTGAAGTCAAAGTTAATTTCTTCTGCGAGAATTGAGTAATTATGTCCTCCTGAAATCGTACATCAATCACTTGAAAAATCACAATCAACCAAATCAACATCAACGTTACCGAGGTCAATGTAGCCAGAGCCTGTGACTAAATCTGCAGATGAAAAGATATGATCAAAGGTAACTTGGATAATCGCACCGGAAGGCTCACAGTCGGCATTCACCTCTGCTTCCGTTTGTTTTGACATAATAGCGAGATATTTTTCTGTCGCTGCGGGGCTTAACGTCATAACGAGTTTTTGGGGCATAGGGTATTTAGCTCTTAGTTGTGTTTATAGTTAGTCTATCCGCTCCTGCGACATTTAATGACGCAAACAGATTGTGGCAGGCAATTCAGAACTATCCTGACAAAGGGTTGCTTGTTATTGTGTCGGTATCCCCATCGTATTGAGCAGGTGTTATGCAAGACTTGGATCGAACAGCGCATTGGCAGCAGGTCTATGAAAATAAGGACGAGTCGGAGGTCAGTTGGTTTCAAACTGAGCCAACGGTGTCACTTGAACTCATTGCCAACTGTCAACTTACAGCAAATCAGCCAGTTATTGACGTCGGGGGTGGCGCTTCAGTGCTGGTGGATCGCATGTTGGCGTTGGGGTACAGCAACCTAACGGTGTTGGATATTTCTTCTGCTGCGCTGGCTAAGACGCAAGCGCGATTGGCTGCCCAAAGTGGCTTGGTGCAATGGGTTGTTGTTGATATCACCGAATACCGGAGTGATAAGCAATTTATGCTTTGGCACGACCGCGCTGTTTTCCATTTCTTAACGGCAGCATCCGATCGTCAGGCTTATGTCGCCAATTTAAAGCAGTCTTTAATGATTGGCGGGCACCTGATTTTGGCGGCGTTCGCTATTGGCGGCCCAGAAAAGTGCAGCGGCTTGCCGGTTGTTCAATATGATGCCAAAACGATCTCGGCTGAGCTCGGTAACGAATTTGAATTAGTAGAAGAACGTTACGAAGAACATATGACGCCAGCGCGACAGATTCAGAACTTCGTCTACTTCCGTTTTATCCGACGTGAATAGAATAATAATCAATAACAGGGAACGACAATGAGAAAACTAGTGGTTGGTTTAGGGCTTTTGGTTATTGCACTAACCGGTTGCCAGAGTACGCAGCAGGACACTTCAGATCGCTTTGCGGATGAGCAAGCAGAGACCGGGCTTGCTCCGTGCGATATTTTTCTCGTTATGGATGGGAAGGACTGCGCTATGCCGAATCCGGAATCTTTAGCACAATTTCCTCTGGGCTCGGCGGAGAACCCTGTAAGAGCTTGGGGACCCGGTGGCCAGCGTGAGTATTTGTCGCGGCTGATTTGTGCCAATCACGAGCATCCGTTGTCATTTAAGCGAATTGGCAACGTCGGTGCAGGTCCATATGGCACTTATGTCGATTTGTATGAGGTAATTTGCGAGACAAGTGGAGGTGAACAAGCAATCTCCGTGCACATGGACATGTATCACCAACACCGGGAAACGTATCCAGCAGCGGGCTTCATTGATATCGGTCTGTGAACGAGGGGTGAATCATGAGTAAGGTAGTCTCTGCTAAAGACGTTCTCGACTTTTGGTTTAAAGAGCTTTCGCAGGCGCAATGGTTCGCGAAAGACGACGCGCTTGATAAAACCATAAGCCAGCGTTTTCAGGCAACGTTAAGCGCAGCTGCGCAATGTGAGTTATTTGATTGGCGGGAAACAACAGCAGGGCGTTTAGCTGAGATTATTGTGCTCGACCAGTTCTCGCGAAACATCTATCGCGACCGGCCGGAAGCTTTTGCGAACGACGCATTAGCACTCGCTTTGGCACAAGAAACGGTGCGGTTAGGCCTTGATAGCGAGCTAACTAGAACACAGAAAGCGTTTCTTTACATGCCTTATATGCACAGCAAGTCGCTGCCGATTCATGATGTTGCGTTGCGACTTTATGACCAGCCAGGCCTTGAATATAACCTAGAGTTTGAAATTAAACATCGCGATATTATTGTGCGCTTTGGTCGCTATCCGCACCGAAATGAGCTGTTGGGTCGAGCTTCGACCGACGCAGAAATCGCATTTTTAAAACAACCAGGATCGTCATTTTAACCATAAAAATAAACAGGGAAAGGTATGTCGAAAACAATCAATATAACCGCAAAGGACTTTGTCGAATTTAGTGATTACGGCGTCAATCGTGCCTATTGTAACAAGACAAACAGCAGCGGATTTTTACGTGGCTTAGTTATGTGGGTCGCTATTTTTCTTGTGTTCTTGTTGGGCTTCTACCTAAATTCAAGTAAGGGTGGGTTTCACTGGTATTCGGCCGGTGTAGGGGCGCTATTACCCACTGTATTCTTGGTGAGTTTCGTGATCACTATGAGCCGCATGCGTCATGCTTGCATGCCAGACCCCAATTCAAATTTATTTAGAACTAAGACGTTGGAATTAAAACCAGAGGGCGTGCGTTGGGCAGATGATCTGCAAGAATGTTTTTATGCTTGGGAAGGCTTCTCGGCGGTAGAGGAACATCAAGGAAACGTTTATTTATTCTTAGATAAGGTCATGGCGCTAATTGTGCCTGCTGCGACCTTTGCAGATGACGCTGAACGTGAGGAGTTCCTAGCTCAAATTCAGCATCATCGTACAGAGGTTAAATCATTAGAGCCTAGTTAGCCGTCGCAAATCGCGAATAACTTCATAAAGTGAGATAACTAGAACAACGAAGACGAAGACAAGCACGCTGAGTTCAATGCTAGCAACGCTCAGCGTCCCTTCCCAGGTTGTTTCATCGAGTCGCAGAATAGGTCTTGTTGCCATTAACCAAAGCGCCATCGCCGCAAATGCACTGCTGACACCGATGTTGATGCCAAGTAGGCGCCGAGTCCAAATTCGTGTGCGCAGTTGCCATAAGCTGTTGACCACTCCGATAGCGATTATCGGTGTAAACCACTGCAGAACAGTCCAAGTTTCATTATTGAAGATGCTTTCAATATCGGGACCTGGACGCAAAATTGGATACCAAATGACCAAGGCTAAAAACAGCAGTGACGCAAGGTCGGTAAAGATATCCTGCAAGCGAATATGTTGCCAGTTATTCAAAGCAGATGGCAGTTGTGTCGGACTCCACTGACAACTGTCGTTATCTTGTTGCTTTTTGTTATCACGTGTCATGATGATAAACGCAATAGTGACCCAAGTGAATGCGAAGTAGCCGGCATTCAAGAACGAACTCAATAGACCTTTCATCAATAGAAAGAGCGTCATCTCGGAGCCACTTAACCAGCGGGTAGCGACTTCTAGCGACGAAATCACAAACAGGATGCCGAGTACCATATATAAAGTGTTTAAATAGATAGGCATGAGCTGTACAGATACAAGCGGCTTTGGTGGGTAAAACTCGCGCGCGACTGTGCGCGGATGCCCCATTTCAAGTAGCAGATCATTCACTTGCTGTTGATTCAATGGACCATGCTGCTCTTCGAGTGCGTCTACTTTGTCCATAATGTTGGCTTCTAACTCGCGACCAATATCCTCGCGGCTGCGTGTCGGCAACTCTCGTTTAACCGCCGCAATGTAACGTTCTACTAAGTCCATTACTCTCCCTCCAATGCATTGTTAAGTGTAAGCAGGGGGCTGAGAGCATTGTTTAATGAACTCCATTCCTGCGTTAGTTGTTCTAACCGCTCACGGCCAAGCGCGGATAATTGGTAATATCGACGTTCACGACCACTCGCATGTCTCCATTCACTGTCTAATAGCCCTTGGTCAGCGAGTCGCCGAATCAGTGGATATAAGGTTCCTTCGTCAATCTCAATGCCAGAATCTTGCAATTGTTGCCGCAGCGAATAGCCATAATGCGGCTCCTTCAATAACGCAAGCACAGCCAGCGCAAGTACACCGCGGCGCAGTTCGAGCTTTAATTTATCACTCGGTGTGGTTGTCATGTCGTATCCTTCTATCAGACTATTACTGTGTGATGCATACTAGTTGGCACACAGTAATATGATACTAGGTGATACACAGTAAAAAAGCAAGAAAATAAGCGACCACACGAAAAGCGTATATGCTTAAGGATGAAGTAATTGGCTGGCTGTTGACCGCTATATTATTGAAGGGGTTTTTTATGTCCGTAAAAAAATCTGAATCCTTGGTAAGACGTCTCCTGGAAATTGCTGATGTGAGTATCAATGGTTCCAACCCATGGGATATGCAAGTTCACGACTCTCGAGTGTATGACCGCATTATTGCTCAAGCAAACCTTGGTTTAGGTGAAAGTTATATGGACGGCTGGTGGGACTGTGCGCATTTAGACCAGTTTTTTGACCGTGTTCTAAGCGCCAATCTGCAGCAAAAAATCAATCCTGTTCGCCTTTTGGGGCACTATTTGCGGGCGAAGTTTTTAAACCGACAAACACCAAACCGAGCATGGCAGGTGGGTCAATCACATTATGATTTAAGTAATGATTTTTATGCCGCTATGCTTGATTCTCGAATGACTTATACCTGTGGTTATTGGCGTGATGCCAACAGCCTTGAGCAAGCTCAAAAGGCTAAACTTGAACTGATTTGTCGAAAATTGAAATTAGAACCCGGTATGCGATTGCTTGATATCGGTTGCGGTTGGGGTAGCTTAATGAGCTACGCTGCCGAGAAATATGCGATTGAGTGTGTTGGCGTGACGGTGTCGCAAGCTCAGGTGGAATGGGCCGAACAACGGTATAGCAAGATGCCACTGACTTTTCGGTTGCAAGATTACCGGGACCTTCATGGGTCGTTTGATCGTGTTGTGAGTGTCGGCATGTTCGAACATGTGGGGCGTAAAAATTACGGCACTTTCTTTGATGTCGCGCGGCGTTGTCTCAAGTCTGACGGTCTTCTTTTACTGCACACGATTGGCAAGAATAAACGGAAGTCGACGCCAGATCCCTGGATTGACCGCTATATTTTTCCGAATGGCGAACTCCCCTCGATTGAGCATATTGGTGAAGCATCTGGCGGTAAATTTGTAATTGAGGATCTGCATAATTTTGGTGCTGATTACGATAAAACCTTAATGGCTTGGCCTGCAAATTTTGCGCGCGCTTGGCCTCAATTCCAAACGCAGCGGGGCGACACGTTTGAGCGAATGTGGCGTTACTATTTATTATCCTGTGCTGGAGCGTTTCGGGCACGCGACATTCAATTGTGGCAGTGGATATTGTCGCCAACGGGCGTCCGCGGCGGGTATATACGCGTATAACCTGTGAGCGACCGATGTGACTATCGATTGTTCGGCAAAATCGCTGCGGCCGGTAAGGGCTTATGAAAATAAAACCCTTGCAAGCCGTCACACTCAAAAGACTCACTAAACTCAATTTGCTCTTGGTTTTCAATACCTTCAACAATAACTTTCTTGTTGAGAGTTTTCGCCAATAACATGACTGATTCGGCAATTTTTCGGCTTTCGCTATTGCGGCCTAATTCCAATACGAAGCTGCGGTCGACTTTAACGATGTCGATAGGCAATTTATGCAGCATGCTGAGGCTTGAAAAACCGGTACCAAAGTCGTCTAGCGACACTTGAATACCGAGTTCACGCAGCTGCCTCAAGGTGTTACTGACTAAATCAAAGTCTTCAATAAATACGCTTTCGGTCAATTCCACGTGCAGGTTTCTCGGGTTGGCATGGTGAATTTCTAATAAGCTATGCAATGTTTTAAACATGTCGATGCGTTCAAACAATTGAACCGATAAGTTGACTGCGACATAACAGTCAGGTTGTGTTTGATTAAGTTTGGCGAGAAATGAGATGGAACGATCAAGCACAAAATGACTTATTTCAACAATTTGGCCTGTTTGCTCAGCAACTGGAATAAACTCAGCAGGGGATGTAAAGCCGCCGTTTTCCTGTGGCCAACGCGCTAATGCTTCATAACCAATGGTGGCATAAGTTTTTGTAGCAACAATACCTTGAAAGAAGACGTCGAACTCTTTGCGTTCTAACGCAGCTTTAATCCGTGATCGCATTTGATAGTGCTTTTCAGATTCGGCGGCCATGGCAAGCGAGAAGACGCTCACGGTATTACCACCACGCGCTTTGGCCGCTGACATGGCAACGTCCGCATGCTGAATGTGTTGTGTGGCAGTGTTCGTGGTTAATACGACCGGGGCGACACCGATACTTGCGGTTAAATGCACTTCAAGATCGTCGACTACGAAATGCTCGCCAATCCGTTTCAGAATTGAGTTAGCCACCGTCATAGCTTCTTTCTCAGCTAATTGCGGCAAATAAACAATAAACTCATCGCTACTAAAACGAGAGACGAGCGCCTGTCTTGGAACGCAAGACTTAATTCGCTCGGCGACTTGGCGTAATAAGGTATTACCCATTTCAATACCGAGACTGTCATTAATGGGCTTAAAGCCGTCAAGGTCAATAAAGAGAATATGAGCGTTACCAGCTTGGTTTGATTGAATTGCTTGATTCACTTCAAACTCCAGCATGTCGCGGCGTAACAAGCCAGTCACAGTGTCAAATGAGGCGATTTCTTGCAGCTTCACTTGTTGTTGTCGTAACTTGCGATTCGTGTCGAATGCGAATAGAAGCAAAATTGAAAAAAGACAGCCAAAAATGAGTACCAGCTGATTCAAACGGGCGTTATCCCATATGAGCTCATAATTAAAAATCGTTGCGTGATATTGTGCTTGAAAATCTGGTGTGAGCATTAAACTGCGGCTGAACACAAACGGATACTGATCGCGTAATGTCTTCGCGGTGTAATGCTCAAATGCCGGATCGTTGATAGAAATAATGACTTGATCCGCTAGCTCAACGAAGACTCGCATAAAACTTAAGTACTCGGGCACATCATGCCGGACAAATTGACTAAAGTTGATTGCTGCGGTTAGTTGCAAAGCTTCGCCTTGTGAACTAACAACCGGCTTGGTCAAAATAAGAATAGGATGTCCTGCGACAATTGAGTCTATCGACAGTGCGTAACTCTCAGTGCCAAACGTTTCTAATAACCAGGCTTCTTCACGTTCACTGAATTCTAAATCTTGGTTTTTCACATCGCTGAGACGCTCACCGGCTTGGTTAACTAAACGCATATGGAAGACGTGCGGATGCGCCTGCATGTACTGCTCGATGGCTAAGTCGGTAGAGGACGAGGGGATGGTCTCTTTGAGGCTCCAGCGCTGGCTAATTTGCCGAAGTGTATTGTCGTATTGGAACACTTCGGCGCCAAGGTAGCGATTCGCTTCACTGATAATGGCTTCGGCACGAGCGACCATTTCATTGGCGTCACGCGTTGACAAGGTAAGCCAAACCAACATGGTCAATACAATCGCTATACTGGCCATTAGATATGAGCGGAGCTGAACAAGGATACCTTTTTGTTTACGGTGATCAAACGTAAACATGGCAATCCCTGCCATTAACAAAATGACTGCAATAGCCGCCAAAGCTGTAGGGTTTGGAGCAAGATACTGATTGATTTCAGGTACCCAAATCATGATGACTAAAACAAGACAACCGCCAGTCACCATAGTCGCGATTGCGCGCCATAGAATTAAAGCAAGCCAGTGAGTCGCTGGTAGGATCGAGTGAATCCCTATCGCGAAAAGAATTGAGGTGACTATGATTGGCGAACTGTAAAACGAAAGAGGGGTGTTGTCTGGTATTTGCGTGGCTAAAATATAAACAATGTAACTGGCATAAACTAAGCAGGTCACCGCGAACGGAATTTTAACTGCGGCGCGTTTTGTTAACGTAGCCAACAAGGTTGCACCAAGCAACATACAAGCAATGCCAGAGAAGGCCAGAAAACGCGGATAAATACTTGTTGTGGTACCGCTGAGAATATATAGAATCGCAATGCCGCCAATAAAAATGACGGACAAGGCAGCAATCACAAAAAATGCACGAGCTAAAGTCTCGTTAGTGTGTCGTTTCAGCATAGGGGGCACTTCATGTTTTTTCTTCTGCACCATGTATACTAGAGCATGACTGGTTTGTATACCTCTTGTTATTTTAAAGTTTAAATAATTTACGTTTCGTTATAGGCGTCATAAAAATGAAACACTTAGGATTGGTCTTATTGGTTGTTTTTCTTAGCGCATGTAGTAATAAACAACTTTTTGATATTACACAAGAAACTAAGCGAAATGAGTGTCGGCGGTTACCGCCAAACCAATACGAAGAATGTATGCGTGATGTTGAGACTTCGTTTGAAGAATATATGCGCAAACGCCAAGAAGTCGTTGAGCATTAGGAACTATGATGATGACAACAAAATATTTTTTTATAGTGGGCTTTTTACTGTCGTTCGCCACATTAAGCATGCCAACACATGCAGAAGATCGTGAACAAGTTGCCGGCTTCGGCGGCTTCTTTTTTAAAGCGGAAGACCCGCAGACGCTGGCGCTCTGGTATGAAGAACATTTAGGTGTGAAACGCACACCACGAAGCTATGAAGAGGAGCCTTGGCAGCAAGAGGGTGGCACAACTATATTTGGTGTCTTTGGTGCCAATTCGACTTATTTTGGTCGCTCTGAACAGCAGTGGATGATTAATTTTCGGGTACATGATCTAGATGCCATGGTTGCGCAGTTGCGCGCTGCCGAGATTGACGTGGAGGTTGACCCGAATGAATATCCAAATGGCCGTTTCGCTCGTTTGCAAGACCCTGAAGGGAACCCGATTCAACTTTGGCAAGAATATGAAATTAAGGAATAGATAGTGTCGAACGAACAGAATTTAAAAGGCCTACGCGGTTGGCTCCTGTTAGTTGCGCTTGGGCTGGTTTTATCGCCAATTCGTATATTATTTGTACAGCTACCGATTTATAACGAAATTTTCGCTGATGGAACGTGGGAAGCTTTAACCACTCCGGGGTCCGAGGTTTATCATTCGCTCTGGGCACCCTTGTTAACCGGCGAGATTATTTTTAACTTCGCCATGTTATTAGCGTCTTTGTATTTAGTTTATCTGTTTTTCAGTAAGCACTATTTGTTTCCAAAGGTTTATATCATTGTTGTACTGGTCGCGCTGGTTTTTATCCCACTCGACGCCTGGTTAGTGGCGCAAGTGTTGCCCGGTGAGCCTTTGTTCGACGCACAAAGTTTGCAAGAGTTTATTCGAGTGTTGGTATCTGCGTGTATTTGGATCCCTTACATGCTGGTTTCGAAGCGCGTGAAAGCAACGTTTGTTGAAGGGCGAGCAAGTAAAGAAATGGCTGCAGAGTAAAGCTTTAGGCTTAAGACGCTGAACTAGCAATAGCCGCTCAAGGTCGTTCTGTACTTGAGCGGCTTCTTTATGGCTGTCGCATTATTGCATTTTTAAATAACTACCATCAGCTTGGCGTACCACATCAATGCGCTTGTGAATTCGTTGCTTGAGTTCGCCAACGTGGGAAATGATCCCAATAGTGCGACCGCTCGCACGCAAGTTAGCAAGTACGTCAATCGCTAAATCGAGCGCTTCACTATCGAGGCTGCCAAAGCCTTCGTCAATGAACAAGGTTTCAATGCGAATGCCTCCCGCGTAGCTTTGCACCACGTCGGATAGCCCCAACGCGAGGGCTAGGGCGGCCATAAAACTTTCGCCGCCGGACAAGGTATTCACTTCTCGGCTTTGACCGGTGTAACTGTCATGAATCATCAGGTCTAAGCCACCATGCTTCCGACGATCACCAGTGGCTTGGCCGCGTAAAAGTGTATAGCGGTGATGAGTCATTTTCTCGAGTCGCAATGACGCTTCATGCAGAACATCGTCGAGCAATACCGCGAGAACAAAGCGTTGTAAGCTAACGCGGGCATCATTATCGCCGCTCAGGGTTTCCGCTAATTCACCAATAATTTTGTATTCAGAAACTAGCTCTTTTGATTTGGCCTCTTGGTTACGATAGCGCTGTTGGCTGTACTGTAAAAGGTGCAAACCTTTGTCCAAGGTGTCGAATGTCTGTTGGCTTGCATGTTCGCGCTGAGCTTGTTCTTGCGTATACGCTTCAAGTACCGAGAGGTCTGGTCGCTGCTGCTGAGCAATCGCATCTTGGTCTTGTTTGATTTGGCTTTCCGTTGCAATGAGTTGACTCTGATAATCGGCAAGCGCTTGTTCAATTAGCGTTGCCTTGTCGGCGCTGAGTAGAGCAGCGAGAAAGGCTTGTTCGTTGTCCCAAGGTGCACTGGCCAGTGCCTTTTGCCACGCTTGCTGAGCACTAGTGTAACTAGCTTGACTGTCTTGCAGCTCTTTTCGTGCGCTGTCATCGCCATTTTTTGCAGTTGCTAATTGCTGCTCGGATTGGCGCAAACGAGCTTGTGCTTGTTCCTGTTCGAGTTGCAGCTTTTCGCATTGCCTGCGCAGGGTTTTCAGTTGTTCCTGAATATCTTGAACCGACATTTTCTGTAGCGACTGTTCAGGGTCAAGCGAGTCAATCTGGCCAGTTAGTCGGGCAAGAACAGTCGCACAGTCATTGAATAATTGCTGTTGCTCCCCAGCTTGCTTCGTGAGTGTCGTTTTCAACTGGCTAAGCTTCTGCAAGGTCTGAGTGACTTGCGCAAGTTGTGTTTTTTCCGACAGCTGTCTGGTTGCAACCGCTTGCATGTCTTGTAGTTGTTGTTGCAAGTACCGCTGCAGCTCTGGTACCGGTTGTTGGGCTAATTCGCCAAGTTCGCCAAGTTCGCCAAGCTCAGTGCGCAATTCGGTTTGCATCTCGATGCGATGCTGAATTTGCTGTTGCTGCTTAGCGTAATGCTGCTCGGCACTTTGTAGTGCTGTTTGCTGACGCTGAATGTGTTGCTCCGCTTGCTCAAGTTGCTCTTGGCTGACCAACTCTTGATCTGAGTTCGCATGCGCAGGATTTGGATGTTCCGTACTGCCGCATACCAAACACGGCAGTCCCGGCTCTAATTGGAGTGCGAGGGCATGGGCCTGTTCGCTATGCCATTGCAGCTGTAGCCGTTTGTGTGTGGTTTTAGCTTGTTCAAGCTGTTCGCGAGCTGCTTGTACTGGTTGTTCTGCTTGCTGAAGTTGCGCTTGTGCGGCCGTGATTACGGTTTCTTGTTCAGCAAGTTTGTGCGCTTGTGCAATTTGTCGCTCGAGTTTCTGTACCGCCACTTCGGTATTCTGGTGTTGCTCAATTTGCGTTTGGAGCGCTTGTTGCTGCGCTTCGCTAGCGGCAACTTTAGCATCGATATCCGCTTGTTCTGCGGTCACTTGCGTTAATTTTTGTTGATATTGTTGTAACTTATCTGAGTTTTCGCGTCGTTGGTTTTGTAGCGATTGCAGCTGTTCGACTAAATCAGCTTGCTTGGCTAACGTATTTAACTGTGCTTTTAATCCATCGATTTGCTCAGGGTGGTTTTTTACTTTGGCGCAATCGGCGGTTGCTTGTTCAACAGCTTTTTGTGTAACGCTGAGTTGTTCCGTTGCGTGCTGTTGTTGGATTGTTCTGGCTTTTAGTTGCTCAGTGGCCTTTTGTAGTTCTTGCCAAGTTGGTTGTAATTGAGTCGCATGGCGGTGCTGCTGAAGTAGCTCGCGCTGCTCATTTATAGTCGCTTGCTGTGACCTTAATTGCTCAAATTTGCGCTGATTGTCAATCAGACTGTCAAAGCGTTTATTCAGCTCAACGGCCTGTGTGTAGGCCGTTTTTGCTTGGTCGTGGGCTAATTTACTGTTCGCCAGTTCTTCCTTCGCCTGTTGCAATGGTTCTTGAGCCTGTTCGATTTCGGCCTCAAGTTGCTCAATTGTCTCGACTCCCGCATCGGCGACTAAAGACGCTAGATTTTGTTTTAACTGATGGTAAGCGTTATGCACATTGCGGGCTTTTGCCGCTACCGCCTCTTCAATGTTCTTAAAGATTTGCGTTTGAAACAAACTGGCGAGAATTTTCTCGCGATCTTGCGAGCTCGCGACGAGTAATTCGCGAAAACGGCCTTGTGGCAAAACCACCACTTGGCGGAATTGGCTAGCGTCTAGACCAATGAGTGTTTTGATTTGCTCGCTTGCTTGGGTGACACTGCGAGCACTGAGTAACTCAGTTGGCCAATCAAGCGGCGCAAGATTGTGGTCTGGCTGCACAGCGTATAAATTTGCGGTGGCATTGCGTGACGCGTCGCCGTCGCCTCGTTTGGCCTTCGTGGTTTGCGCAGGTTTGCGGTCAATCCGGTAGTATTTTTTGCCAAGAGCAAAAATGAAAATAACTTCGGTTTCAAGATCGTTCGCTGCATGGTGGCAACGCATGGACTCGCCGCTGCGATCACCGGTCGTGACGCCATAGAGGGCAAACGCCATGGCATCGAGCAGCGAGGTTTTGCCTGCACCTGTTGGGCCATTAATCAGAAACAACGGGTTTTCGCCAAGCTCGTCGAATGCCACGGATTGACTGGTTGCAAACGGCCCGAACGCAGTCATTTTTAGGTAAATCGGTTTCATGTTAGCTTCCTAGGCGTCTTGCTTAGCTTTGTTTATGTCGTTTAAAACGCTTGCTAATAACTCGGTTTGCTCGTCGCTGAGATTTTCTCCGCGCATGTTTTGATAAAAATCGGCAATGATCTCAATGTGCGGGCGAGCTAGCTGTTCACGCGTTTGGGCCGTGTCGTTAGCTTGTCGCTCGAGTGTTGCTTTACTTAAATCAAGAATATTTGGATACACCCGTCGGAGCTGTGCAAGTGGGTCTAGAATGGCGTGCTTGTCGGTTAGCTTCACATGCACGTAATCGAGGTTGTGTGGATCATTCGCACCTTCAGCAAGAATATCGTCGAACAACCCCTCGATTACACGTACATCGCGAATCGCTTTTAATGGTAACAATTCATGTTCAACGGTTTTACTGTCTTTGATAGTGACCAGCGTCGTTGATTTTTTCTGAGAGACTTCGGAAAAACTGTACTTTAAAGGTGAGCCGCTGTAACGCACATGTTGGTAACCTTTAAACTGTGCTTGGTGCAAATGACCGAGTGCGGTGTAAGTGAATTCTTTGAACAGATCAGCGTCGACGCACTCGGCGCCACCAATGCTAAGCGGGCGTTCAGAATCACTGGTACTGGCACCGGCAATAAAACTATGACTGACAACCACATGCGCGCAATTTTCAGGGAAGTGCTCAGCAATGTGTGCTTGCAGCCGCTGGGTTACATACTCTTGAGCACCTTGATGGTCACTGACTTTGGTATCGAAGTAGTCGTTGACATGCTCAGGATCGCAATAGGGAATGCCCCAAATCACGACTTGACCGAAAGGCGCCTTTAAGATCACCGGGTTAAAAAGATCATCGAACGAGGTAAAAAGGTGCAAGCCCGCTTGTTTGAAGAGTTCTGCGCCGAACCCCAGACGTTGGGCACCATCGTGGTTACCTGAAATCATCACGACAGGTGTGTTTAGCTCGTTGATGATTTTGCTCAATGTTCGGTCGAGGAGCTGAACTGCGTCTGCCGGTGGCAGGGCACGGTCATAAATATCGCCGGCAACAATGAGCGCATCAACTTGATGATCTTTGACCTGTTGGGTGATCTGTTTGAGTATATGAGCTTGATCGTCAAGCAACGAATGATGATTAAAGACTCGCCCTAAATGCCAGTCGGATGTATGCAGCAGTTTCATTGTTACTTTCCATGTCTTTTTATCATGCCTTGATACTAGCAAATCGCCTAGCGTACCGGAACTATAACCGCTGCTAGAAAGCAGTTGTGATCATATGCCACAGCGGCTAAGACTTTGAAATTGTGGGGTGGGGGGTATAGTATACAGCTACCTCATTGGTGTTAATGACTTTACCCAAAGGAGCTCGACTATGGATCTTGATCCGCTCTTGCTGTCGCGCATTCAATTTGCGTTTGTAGTGTCCTTTCATGCGATATTTCCTGTCTTTACTATCGGTCTTGCTTCGTTTATTGCGGTCTTAGAGGGGCTTTCGTGGCGAACTCAAAACCCAGTTTGGGAGCGCCTGTCACGCTTCTGGATTCAAGTTTTTGCCGTGGTGTTTGGCATGGGCGTGGTCTCGGGAATAGTCATGGCCTTTCAGTTCGGCACCAATTGGAGCAACTTCGCATATGCAGGAGCCAATTTCCTTGGGCCGGTCCTCAGTTACGAGGTTATTACTGCGTTTTTCCTTGAAGCCGCGTTCCTTGGCGTTTTACTGTTTGGACGAGGAAAAGTCCCGCAAGGTATTCACTTCTTTTCTGCGGTCATGGTTGCTACCGGTACATTCATTTCTTCGTTCTGGATTCTTTCAGCCAACAGCTGGATGCAGACCCCCGCAGGTTTTGAGTTACGCGACGGTTTGGTGTACGTCACCAGTTGGAGTGAAGCCATTTTTAATGCGAGCCTAGCGCCGCGCTTCTTCCACATGGGGCTCGCGTCATTCTTAACCGGCGCCTTTGTTGTTGCTGGGGTGAGTGCGTGGTATTTGTTGCGCAACAAAGACGCTGATGTGCATAAACGTGCATTATCGATGTCGTTATGGCTGATTCTAATTGCAGCTCCCGCTCAGGTAGTGGTTGGTGACATCCACGGCCTCAATACCTTTGAGCATCAACCGACTAAGGTTGCAGCGATGGAAGGGGTTTGGGAAACCCAGAATGGCGCGCCGCTGCTACTCTTCGCTTGGCCAGATCAAGAAGCCCAAACCAATCACTTTGAAATAGGTATTCCACGCTTAGCTAGCTATATTTTGACCCACGACTGGGATGGTGAAGTGCCCGGCTTAAATGAAGTGCCGCGCGAAGAGCAGCCACCTGTGGCCATTGTGTTCTGGGCGTTTCGGATTATGGTTGGCATCGGTATCTTAATGTTAGTGTTCGCCGTCGCTGGCCTGGCGTTGCGGCGCAAGGAGGCCTATACGCGCACAAGTTGGTTCTTACAAGGCTTGCGCTTGATGGCGGTTACGCCATTTATAGCCGTGCTGGCGGGTTGGTTCGTGACCGAAGTCGGCCGAGCACCTTGGTTAATTTATGAAGTGATGACCCATGCCGAGGGGCTAACACCGTCGCTAACTGGTGGCATGGCGCTGTTTACTTTAATCGGTTATATCGCAGTGTATGCGGTTGTTTTTGCTGCTGGCTTGTATTACCTCATGCGCGTATTGCGCGTTGGTTTAGCACCCGAGCATGAAATGACAACTGCAGATCCATCACAACGGGCGAAACGTCCGTTCTCAGCGGCAAGTGCGTCTTGGGAAGAGGAGCCTGAATCATGAGTGATCCGGTATTTGATTTAACAATTATTTGGGCCGGCATTATTGCGTTTGGGGTCATCATGTACGTGTTGATGGATGGCTTCGACCTTGGCTTGGGCGTGTTATTTCCATTTGCCCCAAGTGAGGACGCCCGTGATGTCATGATGAACTCGGTTGCCCCGGTCTGGGATGGTAACGAGACGTGGCTTATTCTCGGTGGTGCAGGTTTGTTGGCAGCGTTTCCACTTGTTTATGCGGTGTTTTTACCGGCGTTATACATTGGTGTGTTTTTAATGCTCGCTGGTTTGATTTTCCGCGGCATTGCTTTTGAGTTTCGTTTTAAGGCAAAAACGTCGCGCTACCTTTGGAATTGGTCGTTTGCGATTGGCTCGACGGTTGCGGCTTTTGCCCAAGGCGCAGTGGTTGGGGCATACATTCAAGGCTTTCGGGTTGAGAACATGGCCTATGTCGGCGGCGCGTTCGACTGGTTGACACCGTTTACGATCTTAACAGGTTTCGGACTGGTTGCCGGTTATGCGTTATTAGGTGCGACCTGGCTGATTATGAAATCAGAAGGTAGCATTCAAAATTGGGCGTTTAAAATTACGCCTTACCTTTTAATTGCCGTGCTCATTGTTTTTGCAGTCATTAGTGTTTGGACGCCATTTGTCGACCCATTTGTGAAAGAGCGTTGGTTTAATGGTGTGAGTGTGATTTGGTTACTGCCTCTGTTCGCGGTGCTGTGTGCCGGTTGGTTGTTGCGCGCACTCAAACAACGCCGCGATGGTTCGCCATTCGTGGCAACAATGGGCATGTTTTTATTTACTTATTTAGGTTTGCTCGCGAGTAAGTTCCCGTATGTCGTGCCACCGAATTACACGCTATGGGACGCTGCTTCAGCACACTCGTCGCAACTATTCTTGCTGCTCGGCTTGTTATTCGTTATTCCAATTGTGCTGGTGTACACCGCATGGACCTATTGGGTATTTCGTGGCAAGGTGAAAGCAGGGGCGGGATATCACTAATGCAGGTAAGTAAATAAGTGCGAACGACCTTTCAGCTAGAAAAAGCCTACTTAAATCAGTTAGGAGCGGCGTCAAGCCGCTCTTTGCTTTGGGCTCGTTGCTGGGGCAGTATTCATGCTATTGCGACTGTTATTCAATTGGGTTTAATGGCCTGGCTTGTGCAGCTGTTTTTTCAGCAACATATTGAGTCAATCACAGCGATTTTAGTCGCACTATTCGTCACTATTCTTGTCCGCGCAGGTTCGGGATATGGTCACAAAGCCACTGCATTAAGAGCTGCAGAGAGTGCAAAGAATAGTGCCCAACAGCGTTTACTTGAGCACTGGCATTGGCAACTGACAAGTGGTGAGTGGCAGCAACAGCGAAATACTAACGCAGCCAATGATTATATTGAGCCCATTGAGCAGTTGAGCGGTTATTTTGGCCGCTATAAACCGCAAGTTTGGCTCGCGGTTTGGCAGCCGCTGGTTATTTTGGCTGTGGTGTTTTATTTAAACTGGCTTGCTGGCTTGTTTTTACTGATCAGTGCACCTTTAATTCCACTATTTATGGCACTGATCGGCATGGGAGCCGAACGTATCCACCAACAGCACATTCTTTCAGTGCAGCGTTTAGCTGGGATTTTTATTGATCGAGTGCGCAATTTAACTTTGTTGTTCTTGATGCAAAAGTTACCTGTTGCACAACGTCAGGTTGAAAAAGCCAATGACGAGTATCGTCAGCTCAACATGAAAACACTCCGTGTTGCTTTTTTGTCCTCAGCAGTGCTTGAATTTTTTGCAGCCATCGCCATCGCCGCATTAGCCATTTATATTGGCTTCTCGTTACTTGGTTATTATTCATTTCCAGCCGCAGAACAACTGACGCTGTTCTCTGGGCTATTTATTCTATTGCTCGCTCCTGAGTTTTTTCAGCCGTTGCGGCAGTTGTCTCAGTTCTATCATGATCGAGCAGCGGCACTAGGCGCTGCGAGTGTGTTAAGTGAGCAAACAAAAGCAGCAAGCCCAAGTAAAGAGCACGCCGCTCATTTTCCGCTACAGACTAAGTCCATGACCTTTCAGTATGCGACACGTGATCAGGTATTTTTGGTGCCAGCGATGGCGATCGAGGAAGGTCAGGTTGTCCTGCTCAAGGGCGTGACAGGGAGTGGCAAAAGTACCATTTTGCAGCTTCTGGCTGGTTTATTACCAGGATTAGAAATAACAACATCGAAGGGACAGCAGCTCCAGGCCACCGATTTAGCTCGCATTGGCTACTTACCCCAGAGCCCATGGCTGAGCAATGCCAGCGTATTGCAGAACCTCTGTGCGCTGCTGCCGGAAGCACAGCAAGATTATGTGTTTGAAAACACAATGGAGTCTACGTTGCTCGACGAGGCAATGATTGTGTGTCAACAGCTGGGTCTTGAACAGACACTTGCTCGTTTGCCTCTCGGATTGCACTCGCATGTATCTGAACTCGGCGCTGGTTTATCTGGTGGCGAAGCAAAGCGGTTAGCCTTAGGGCGCTGGCTGCTGGCTGTTCGTCTTGGTTTTTCACCGCAAATTTTATTGCTCGATGAGCCTAGTGCAGGCCTTGATAGTGTAAGTGCAAGTTACGTACATCTGGCCTTATTGGAACTGAAAAAGCAGGGTGTCACCACTGTGATTGCGAGCCATGCAGCGCATTTTGACGATTTAGCGGATATTGTGGTTAATCTTGATGAGACAGGCACGTCGGAGGCACCATGCGGTTAAAAAAAGGGTTCTTCCGCACAGGTTTCCAGCTAGAACGTCAGCGTTTGTTGCTTGGCTTTGTATTTTTAGTCTTAACCGCTTTAGCCGGCATTGGTCTGTTAGCGCTCTCAGGTTGGTTTATCACGACGACCGCAGTGGTCGGCTTGACTGCGACTGTTGTGCTGATTGATGTTTTCACCCCTGGTACGGGTATTCGCTTCTTTGCGTTGTTGCGCACAGTGGCTCGCTATTTTGAGCGAGTGATTCATCATGATGCTGTTCTACGAATTCAAGCTTGGTGGCGCAATCAGCTGTTTTCCCAGTTAACCCAACGATCACCGGCTCAGTTCTTACGGGTCAATACAGCTTCGATGTTACAGCGCTTAACTCAAGACTTAAACACGCTTGATGCGTGGTATATGCGTCTCATAGCACCGCCGAGACTAGCAGCACTCGCGCTAGTTGTCGTTTGGCTACTGATAGTGCTAACCAGTGGTTCCAGACATTTTTGGCTCCATGTCCTTACCTTGAGTGTTTTTGTTTTACTTTGGTTACTTGCTGGACCGATATCGCAACGATTAACCAATCAGCAAGGACGCGGTGAAGTGCGGCAACAGGAGTTGATTCGGCAAACGAGTTTAGACCTGTACGATGGCGGCGCGGAATTAAAGACAGCAGGGCTTTGGCAGGACAATACCCAACGGCTGCTTGCTTCAGCGCAACGCTTGAATGCGTGGCAACAGCATCGTTTGCAGAGGCTTGCCTTCATTGATGCCGTGATATCCGCGACCGTGCAGGGGCTAGCCGTCGTTATTTTGCTGTACGGCCTTAATGCTTATTTAGCGGAAACCCTTAGCTTACCGATAGTCGTGTTGCATGTGCTGGCCGTTCTTGCGCTCGCCGAGCTAATCCAACCGGTGGCCGAGCAAGCTGGACAGGTTGGGTTGGTTAACGAAGCGCGAGCACGAATTCATGATAGCTTTACGCTGACAGACACGGGTAATCGCCGTTTTGTTGCCTTACCTCTTGGCCAGTCGGTGCGCATTGCTCCGCAGCAAATCACCGCTGTGATTGGCGCGTCAGGTATGGGTAAATCAACCATAGGGCAAATGGCGGCAGGTTTGCTACCGAATACAGGGCAGGTGGTTTATGCCGACAGTACTTGGGCTGAGCAAGTCGGTACATCGGCCTGGCTGCAGTCCATGGGCTACATGGCGCAAGCTAACCTTGTTTTATCCGGAACAATCGCTGCCAATTTACGAATTGCTGCACCGCAAGCGTCCATTGAACAGCTCTGGCAAGCACTTGATTTTGCCTGTTTAAAGGCAGAAGTCAGCGCGATGCCAGCACAGCTCGACACTTGGGTGGGCACAGCGGGAACGTCTTTGTCGGGTGGGCAAGCGCGTCGCTTGATGCTAGCTCGCCTCTATTTGCAGAATCCCGACCTGGTTATTCTTGATGAACCATTCACTGGAATTGACCGACATACCCAAACCAAACTAATGACCAACGTCACTACATGGCTGCGCGGGAAAACGGCTTTGGTGCTCGGGCACGACTTAACTAGTCTGCCGGTTGCAGGGCAGGTTGTGAATTTGGACGGTTAACGGTATTGACCATTACCGGTATTGACGATTGCGCCGACAACGTTCAGAGCAATACACAATCTCCGCCCAATTACGTTGCCACTTCTTACGCCACGCAAACGGGCGTTGGCATACTGGGCAGACTTTACTCGCCAAATTTAGCTTTTTGTGAGCCATAGTGCTTGGTATTGCTGCTCGGAATCGTACAGAGCAGCTTGCTTGTCGAGATTAAACCAACTTCCACCACGCGAGTTCGCATGAATACCGGCAATATACTGCCAGTTGCCATAATTACTGGCGGGATCGTAGTCGATTAGCTGCTGCTCGAACCAGACTGCGCCGAGTCGCCAGTCACAGCCTAAGTCATGGATTAATGCAGACGCTACATTTTGTCGACCACGATTACTCATAAAACCTGTTGCAGCAAGTTCACGCATATTTGCATCGAGAAATGGATGGCCGGTTGCGCCGTGTTGCCAGCGCGTGAAATCCTTGTCTTTTTCGAGCGATAGTGACGAGTTGGGTTCAACAAGACGATTGGCACTGCCGCCGAAAAGTTCATGGCCGCGTTCAAGCGCGCAAAACTGGAAGAAGTCACGCCACATTAACTCGACAATGAGCCACTCGGTCGATGCATTTGCACCGCCGATGCGTTCCGCTTGTTTGACTGCAGCGAGCACCTGTCGTGGTGAAATACAACCGAGATTCAACCAAGGCGAGAGCTTACTGGAGTAGTCTTGACCAATTAACTCGTTGCGGGTTTCCTTATAGTGAAATAGAGCAGATTCACAGTATTGAACAAGGTGTTGTTGGGCAAACGTCTCACCACCAATAAAGTTCATGACAGCGCGTGGATCTGGCGGCGTAATATCTTGATACTCGTTGATGACCGCTGCTTGCTGATTTGTTAGCGACTGCAGGTGCAACGATGGCGAATTCTCAGCCACGATGATCTGGTCTAGATAAGGCGTCAGTTTCTTACGAAACTTACTAAATGACGTAAAACTTGTCGGATGCGCCTCGGCAACAAGAGTAGTAGGGAAGAGGGTATAATCATCATGTTCAATTAGCCTAACACCAATAGCCATCAAGGCTTGACGTACTCTGGTTGCCTGCTGCCGCTCGGCATAGGCAGGTAAAGCTTGGGTGTGAACCTCGTCGACATTGAGCTGACGACAAAGCCTTGGCAACTCAACTTCCGGCTCAGCGGTTATGCTGTGGAAAGGCACATCCAGTGCGCGCAAGTTTTCTTCTAAGTCATGCAGCGACTTCTGCAAAAAATTACGGCGATGCTCCCCGCAACGAGCTATGCCTAACCAATCACCAGTCCATTGCTGATCAAAG
Source organism: Aliidiomarina haloalkalitolerans (assembly GCF_003987315.1). Classification (GTDB taxonomy): domain Bacteria; phylum Pseudomonadota; class Gammaproteobacteria; order Enterobacterales; family Alteromonadaceae; genus Aliidiomarina; species Aliidiomarina haloalkalitolerans. The sequence goes on along the minus strand of NZ_PIPI01000001.1, from coordinate 622,442 downwards.
AAGAACACCCCAGCCATTGTGAACCGTAGCTGGAATGCAGCATTGTCGGTGATCCGTAGATTGCGTCGAAACCAAGTAATTCCTGCCATACAGCCTCATTCACACACTTATTTCGGGTTTCTATATACGCCGATTTTCAGCGCATAGACCATTTACTGCGCATTCTGAACCGTAGCTGGAATGGCATTCCAGCTACGGTCCCTAATAAGGGGTACCTAAATATAAATGATAATCTAATTGACAATCATTCTCATTTAGATCTAATATGCGCCCTGTCAGCGAAACACATTCATTTTTTTAGGGGAACATTTATGCATTTTTCTTCTTCACTTCGAGTTTCAAAACTAGCGCTTGCGATTGCAGTTGTGTTAACACCAGCGGTAACTTTTGCCCAAACAGACGCATCAGACGCAGAGGATTCAGAAGCACGTAAGTCGCGTATGCCGAGCATTGAAGTTATCCGTGTTCATGGTGAACGCCGTGCTCATAGCTACGATGAAACCGGCACTGTGAACTTAATTAGCCGCGACCAAATTGAGCGCGTTCAGCCGCTTTCGAATGAAGACGTTTTACGGCGTATTGCGGGTATTAACGTCAAAGGTGAAGAAGAATCTTCAATTGTGACCAATTTTGGTATTCGTGGCCTTTCAGCTAGCGAATCCAAATCGCTTGTCCTTGAAGACGGCGTTCCGGTTGCCCCTGGATTGTTTATTGGTAATGACCGTTACTTCAATCCACGCATTCAGCGTGTTGAGCGGGTCGAAATCCTGAAAGGATCGTCTTCGTTGCGCTATGGCCCTTCGACAATCGGTGGTGTTGTCAACTATCAAACCAAAACGCCAGACGAGGGTGTTTTGCTTTCTAGCCGTGTCGGTTCACACAATATGCGTGAATTGAATCTCGAAGCAGGTAATCATAATGCTGCAGGTGATGCGTTTGCGGGCGTGGTGTTTACTCACGCGAGCAGTGATGGCTTTATGGACAAAGGCTATGACCTAACTGACGTGATGGTGAAAGCCGGTATGGCGTTGACGGGTGATCAACGGGTCGGCTTGAAGTTCTCATACCACCAAAACGACGCCAATATTTCCTATCGTGGTTTGTTGCTTGATGATTATCGCAATGGCGAGCGTTATAACCCAGCTCCAGATGATTGGTATTTGCAAGAGCGTATTGCCTTCGACGTGAATCACGAATGGTTAATTAATTCAGCAATGACGCTCAATACATTAGTTTACTGGAGCGACGTATCACGTGATTACTGGCGCTATAATGTCGACACCGCTGCTTCAAATGAGGCTGGTCGTTGGGTCTATACCGATGCGTTAACGGGCAACAACCGCAGCTTCGAACGCTTCGGTGTCGAGACACGTTTAGCTTATCGCCACACACTGATGGACATGGACGCCAATAGTGAATTCGGCCTTCGCTTTATGACCGAAGAGTCTGACGACACGCGTATTCGCGCGACCCGTGCCAATGATCGCACCGGCGTGAATGACCGTCATATTCAAGATTCAGCGGATAGCTATGCTGCATATGCGCAAACGCAACTGCGCGTTTCTGATCGCTTTGCAGTAACACCAGGCTTGCGTGTTGAGTCATACGAACAAGTGCGTACGGTACTGAGTGACGGTAATGCTTCTGCAAAGACCTCGAACACAGAGTTTTTGCCAGGCGTAGGGGCGACTTTTGAGCTCACTGCAACCGCCGAGATGTACGGTGGTGTTTATCGGGCATTTTCACCCGCATCGAATGGTGTTGCGCTAGATGGTCTGCAAGATCAGCAGCTTGACGGTGAACGCTCGACGAATTACGAAATTGGTGTCCGCGGCGTGTATAACCGCTTAAGCTATGAAGTTGCAGCCTTTATGATGGACTTTGATAATCAAGTTGTAACAGGTAACAGCGACCCGAATCTATCCCAGTCAAATGCTGGTAAAACCGAACACTATGGTGTCGAATTACAGTTTGGATTCGAATTAGGCGGTGGATTCATGCTCGACAGCAATGCAACCTGGATTCCTAAGTCTGAATTTATGTCCGGAGACAACCGCGGTAATCGCTTACCGTACGCGCCTGAGTACCTTGCAAACTTAGGTTTAACGTATAGCTTCGAAGGCTTTAGCGCAGCTGTAATGGCTCATTATCAAGGCGAGCAGTTTGGTGACCCGAGCAATCGCGTTGATATTCCAGCCGATGCCGCAGGTGGTATCTGGGGTGGATTACTGCCGTCTTACACTGTGTATGACTTCTTTGCACAATACCAGTTTAATCCGAGCTTTACGGTATTTGGCTCAGTTAAAAACTTAACTGACAAGCAATACATTGCCGGTTTACGCCAGGGTATTTACGTTGGTCCAGAACGTGCTTTTGAAATTGGTTTCCGTTATCAGTTTTAATCGCGAATAGCTAAAATGAAGCCCGGCCAAAATGGCCGGGCTTTTTTTTAATCGCTTTGTTGTTTTTGTTTTTCTCGCGACGTTTCTCTTTTAGGGTTTTTGTTGCGGGTTTTTTCGCTTTTTCTTTACTCATGATCGTCACCTATCTAAGTTAAAAACCATACTGCGTGGGTTGCGCAGTTCGAATTAAACCCAGTGGTTACTTCATGGCGTTGGCCCTCCATTGGTAACAGGTTATTGTGGCAAGCCTTTTAAAAATCTCCTCGATGCTGGCGTACGCAGGTAATAATCCATTCAAAATCACCAATACTGGTTTTAACGACGACTTCTGCCCCCCTGCGTTTGCCCAAAATAGCTGCTCCAACAGGTGATAAAAACGACACTTTGTTTAATGCGGGATTACTGTCCCCGGGCTCGACTAACTGCAACTCCAATGTTTCGCTGTAGTCTTTTGCCGTCAGCGTTACGAAACTGCCTAATCGCACCCGAGCGTATAGACGCGAAGCAGGGCGCTGAGACGCTTCGAGCTGATTTAAGATAGTGGCCAATTGCACCGGATCGAGTAACAGACTATGACTCGAATCTTGTAGCATTGGATGGGTGTAGCAAATTGAGGTTTTGCAAAACCTGAACATACGTTTCCACGAATGTGACAGCACGGCTTTTTCTCCAACCGAACCAACAGAACACAAACAAAATGTACAGGATTTACCGCCGAGCGCTGAACGCGATCGGCTTTAGACTGGAAAGGTGAGTGCGGTACTCAGAATTGAATAATCGTATTTAAACATGGCGTCCTCAAACACGTGAACCACCATCATAGCCCACAAAAAATAAAAGGCAAGCCATTGCGCGCGCCCGGTAGGGACCTTAGCTGGAATGGCATTCCGGACCGTAGCTGGAATGGCATTGTGAACCGTAGCTGGAATCGCATTCCGGACCGTAGCTGGAATTACTTGGCGACTTTCACAGGGTTGGTTATGATGAAAACTTAGAGGGGGAGTTATGAGTGTAAATAATAATAAAAATACGCATTCATGGGGCGACGTACTGTTAGCGGTGGGTCGTTTCTTACCGCGTTTGCCGAGTTTTTTGTGGTCCAATATAAAGCTTAAACGAGCTCAGAAATCCGACGTCGGCTCGACGGGGTTCTATTTGCAGCAAGCGGCTGCGCGTGTTCCCGAGCAAGTATTTCTTGAATGTGATGGCCGTCAATATACCTACGCAGAATTTAACCGCTGGGTAAACCAAATCGCCCATACCCTGCAAGCCCAAGGGCTCAACGCCGGTGATTGCGTTGCATTACTGATGGAAAATCGGGCGGAGTTGCTCGCTTGTGTGTTTGCTGCAAACAAACTTGGGGCAATGGCTGGCATGATGAACCACAAGCAAAAGGCCGATGTGCTTGCGCATAGCTTCAGTTTAATCCGGCCAAGCATGTTGGTCGTCGGTGAAGAGTGTTTAGCGGCGTTAGCGACAGCTGAAGGCTTAATCGACGACGTTCCTCGCTTTTTTGTGGCAGATCCGGAGCTACATCCAATGGCTGACGACTTTTCTCAAGGCGCAGATTCGGCTGTCATGGAACCACAGTCACAAGAGGAAACACTGGGCTGCCCAGCGGGTTATTTAGACCTCATGTCGATGAGTATCAAAGCCAGTACGCACAACCCTGACGTGACAGCAACGATTACTCTTGGAACACCTTGTTTCTACGTCTTCACTTCGGGCACTACCGGATTGCCTAAAGCAGCGCCAATGACGCATTTGCGTTGGTACAAAGCGGGTATCGGCTTTGGCCAAATGGCGGCCGGTCTTAAGTCTCAGGACCGTCTCTATTGCTGCTCGCCTCTGTATCACAATACGGCTTTGTCAATTGCATTAAGCTCCGTGGTCATGACTCATTCCTGCTTGCTACTTGGTCGCCGTTTCAGTGCGACGCAGTTTTGGCAGCAAATGTGTGAACTTCAAGCCACAGTGTTTGTTTATATTGGTGAAATGTGTCGTTATCTGCTGAATCAACCGGTCTCGAACCTCGACCAGCAGCATACAATTCGTGCCACCATTGGCAATGGTTTGCGCTCTGAAATCTGGGATGACTTTCAACAGCGCTTCGGAATATCACGAATCTGTGAATTGTATGGCGCAAGTGAGGGTAATATCGGCTTTGTTAATGCGTTTAATCTAAAGCGCACAGTCGGTTTTTCGCCAATGACCTACGCTATTGTCAAATTCGATATTGATAACGAGCAGGTCATTCTAGACCAAAAGGGACGGTTAATTCCGGTCAAGAAAGGTGAGGTCGGTTTACTCCTAGCCGAAGTGGCCGAAAAAACACCATTTGACGGCTATGCAAACAATCCGAAGGCGAATGAAGCTAAATTATTACGTGGCGTTTTTAAGGCCGATGATTGTTGGTTTAATACCGGTGATCTTGTGCGCAATCAGGGCTTCCGTCACATAGCCTTTGTCGATCGCGTTGGTGATACTTTCCGCTGGAAAGCGGAAAATGTTGCGACCACGGAAGTGGAAGCACAACTGCAAACATATAGCGATATCGTTGAAGCGGTGGTTTATGGCGTCAAAGTGCCTCATGCAGAGGGTCGAGCAGGCATGGCTTCATTGACAGTTGCCGAAGATCGTCGTTTTAATCCGCAAGCATTTTATCAACATGTGCGGCAAACCTTGCCGGATTATGCGATTCCACTATTTGTGCGCCTGCGCGATTTTCACGAGGTTACAGGCACGTTCAAAATCAAGAAAACAGAGTTAAAACGCCAGGGTTTTCAGTTACTCACTGAAACCGATATGGTCTACGTCTTGCTCGACCGCGAGAAAGGTTATCAGCGCATGTCGACTGATGTTGTTCAGGCGATCGAGCAGGGTAGTGTCCGTTTCTAAACTCGTTCAACTCGATGAGCGACTACCGGTTCTGGCACGCCAGGTAAAAAACGCTCCCCCAATGGGTAGATTTTGACATGCGGAAGACTGCTAAGCTGCTGCCGTAAAGCGTCGGAAATGACGATGTGGTCTGGACTCGCCAATTCTTCTAGCTCAGTCGCAATGACCACACCAAGCCCTGATACATGTTGGCCGACGCCGCTAGTGTCGCCGAAATGCATGCCAATCCGCACGTAAAAAGGCTCATCTTCAATCGCTTTCAGTAGGCTCAGTGCAGCAGCCATAGCGGCGTCAGGGCTGCTAAACGTTACCATCAATCGGCCGCCAACACGTTCACTTATATAGCCGTCATAATTCTCGGCTAGTTTCGATAAAGTATGCTGTTGAAAACTCACGGCTGCATTTGCTTGAGCTTTACTCAATTCAAGGAGTCGTTCATAGCGAACGATATTGGTGCAAAGTGTGACTTGGGATTTTGCAGTACTCATGGTCAAGCTCCTTAGGATTTGCCGTTACCGACATTTAAACTATTGAACAGACTATCTATTTATCAGCATAGCGAAGATGAAAAAATAACGCTAACTTTACAGACAAGTAAAAAAAAATGGTCTACGGTTATAAATGACAACAAAAGTGACAACAAAACACGGAGACTTGTCATGAAGAAATCACTGTTCCTTGGAACTACAATGTTATTGTCTAGCTTTGCCCTTACGACTGCGGTCGTACCAACTGCACAAGCTGATATTGTGTCTACGGCAGATGTTGTTGCCGAGCAACAATCCGGCTGGAACAGAGCGCAATTGGTTGAACAGCTGCATCGTGATGAAGTGCGTGAACAGCTCGTTCGTTATGGCGTAAACCCTGATGACGCAATTGCCCGGGTTGACGCACTGACAGATGCTGAAGTCCTTGAGTTAACCGCTCACTTAGACGAATTACCTGCTGGCGCGGGAATTAGTGTAAGTACCACGGTTATTTTAATTGCCTTGATTATTTGGCTCGTATTTTTTAGATAATTGATTGTCGCTATGAACGCTTGTTAGGTTGCCCTAGCAAGCGTTTTTCTTTACCTCAAGGATGCCCATGACTCGAATAATGCAGTCTTTTCGTATCAGCTTGGTCCTGCTTGGTTGTGCACTGTTAAGCGCTTGTGCAACCGCTCCCTACCAGTATCCGCATATCGATATTCAATCACTCTCGGCGGTTGAGCTCAGCGCAACACCATTTCATCCGCAAGAGGAATTTCAATGCGGTCCAGCGGCCCTTGCGACAGTCCTGCAAGTAGCCGGCGTCAGCGATATCGAGCCAGATGATCTGACGCCTCAGGTTTACATTCCTGGCCGTGAAGGTAGCTTACAAACAGAGCTGCTCGCTGCGACAAGACGAGCTGAACGAATTCCATTCGTTATCCCACGTCAGCTTGATGCACTGTTCGCCGAAGTAAACGCGGGTTATCCAGTTTTAGTCTTACAAAACCTTGGTTTCTCGCGCTTTCCCATCTGGCATTACGCGGTGGTCATTGGTGTTGATCCAAGACAGCAACACGTTATCTTGCGCTCGGGCACCACAGAGCGAGAAGTGATGTCATTCGCCAAATTCGAGCGTAGTTGGCGGCTTGGTCAATATTGGGGCATGGTCGTACCGCCGGTCGGTCAAACGCCGCGCACGTTGTCAGCGCTCGATTATTACGCCGCCGTTACAGCAGTTGAACAGCAAGGTCGCCGCGAGTTAGCAGCGCAAGGATATACAGTCGGCATTAAGCGCTGGCCAAACGAAGCCATTGGTTACCTTGGGCTAGGAGGGCTTGCCTACCAACAGGGGGACTTTGCTGACGCCGAAGAACACTTCTATCGCGTGACTGAGCTACAACCTCGCCAAGCGGCCGGATTCTTTAATTTAGCTTGGGCATTTCAACGCCAAGGGAAACATCAAGAAGCTCTTGATGCTGCGCGAGTTGCAGCAAAGTTGGCACCAGAGCATCCGCGTTACGGCCAAGCGGAAGTTCTGATTGCGAAGGACCAACAAAACTAACCAATGACACGGTTACAAATTGTTACATAATGTAATAATGAGCTTAACTATATGTATTGATTATTAAATGGGCATTGGTAGAATGTGGCAACTTCACAAGGAGAGGCCCATTCATGCGCACGTACATTCCTTTCAAAGCGTCTTTAGTCGTTGTTCTAATTGTTTCACTAACTGCGTGTGGCGATGCAGTTTTTCGCTGTGACAGTGACACGGTTGTCGATGAAGTGCGTGGTCAAAGTCAAAGACTATTTGCCGAAAAATTGGCATTTGAATACCGTAACGGTGACCAAGCGTGGCCTGTGACCAACGAGCGTGGAGAGGTCGACCCAGCAATAAACTTAGATGCAGATGATGCGATTGAACGTTTTGCTGGACTACAAGCGAGTAAGCTAAAATTTTTGTATGGCCGCGAAGCTCATAAAAATTATTTAGATCAAGAAGTGACCTGTATCGGTCGATTACAAACGCCGGTTGGCGTTGAAATTCCAATTAGCTATCTGGTTCGAAAAGCAGCAAATGGTGATGTCGAGGTTGATTTGCGTTAGCAAAATTTCGGTAAAAAACCTTGAGCGAAGCCGATGAGCGCGTGGAACTTAGTTAAACTAGCAATTGAATGAGTCTATGGGCAGCTTGAGGAAAACCAATGTTGAACTGTACGTTATGGTCCGGAAATACCCTTCGCGGCATTATTCTGGCGGTTTTTGCCCTATCAGTAGTGAGCTGTGCACTTAGTCATGATGATTGGCGCGAGATCGCCGAGCGTACAGGCGCCCGCGATTATGCACGGATTATAGTTAACGATCGCCTTGAGCCCTATGGCGGAATTGAAGGCTTAAAAAATATCTCGTCAATTCGTGAAATTATTGAAGTTATTGCCATTATCCTTGAAGACGTCTGGGGCAAAGACAATGAAGAACTGCCTTCGGAAAAGCGATACGTTAAATACAGTAATGATTATTTAGCGCGCGCTATCATCGATTTTGAGCAAGGCTATTTGCAGGTTGAAACGATTGACGAAGAAGCCCCACGAACCATGCTTCAGAAAGCACTTATCCTCACTCTTTTAACACCCAAAGACCTAACAGTTGAAGACATTTTTACCGACCAAGAACCGCAGCTTGGTGACGAACCGTTTTTATATCAGCAAATTCTCGACCAAGATGGTGAGCCAATTCGTTATGAATGGCGCGCTGAGCGCTTTGCCCAGCATTTGATTACGAATCAATTTCGCCAACGCCGAAGTGAAGGCCGTCTGATTAGCTCTGTGCGCGTGAACCTAGTGGATAATCATCTACATTTACGGCAATTACAGTACTCCGATTCGGTATTGCGGTATGCCAATCAATATCGCATTCCACCGACTTTGGTCTACGCTGTGATCGAGGTTGAAAGTAGTTTTAACCCTTATGCTGTGAGCCATGCAAATGCGCTCGGCCTCATGCAAATTGTCCAAGCGACAGCCGGACGGGATGTGTATGAGCGGGTAAAAGGGTTACCGGGCGAGCCAACCCGGGAAAACTTATTTAAACCCGACTACAACATCGATATTGGTAGTGCTTATCTATTCTTGCTTGATGACGTTTACTTGCAGCAAATTAACGATCCACTTAGCCGGCAGTATGCGAAAATAGCTGGTTACAACGGCGGTTCGGGAAATGTCTTTCGAGCGTTTTCTAGCAATCGTGATGAAGCTTTACGGCGGATTAATGGGATGACTCCCGAGCAAGTCTATCAGCATCTTTTGCGCTACCATCCTTTTGCTGAAACCCGCAATTATTTGCAGAAAGTGCGCGAAGCGGAACTCCGCTATCGCGCCTCGTAGCTCCTACGTTTTTAAAGCGGCATGTTGAACAGCTTTTCATGTATAATATGCGGTTCGTTTTGAATTCAAGCTGAGTAAAGGATTGTTACGAATATGGGGAAGCGTGGTTTTCGTGCTGCCATTTTGCATTTTTTGGATGACCCGTCGATCGCTGGTGATGCAGCATGGGAGTATTTTGCCGATGGTTTATTGGTGGTTGAAGCAGGCAAAATTGTCGCTGTCGGTGAGTATACGCACACCATAGATTTTGAGGTGGTCGATTATCGCGGCAAACTTATTATTCCAGGTTTTATCGATACCCATATCCACTATCCGCAAACTGATATGATCGGCGCATACGGCGCACAGTTGCTCGATTGGCTAGAAACATATACGTTCCCTGAAGAAGCAAAGTTTGCTGACGAGCATCATGCACGCGACGTTGCAGAACGTTTCTTGAATGAACTATTGCGTAACGGCACCACAACTGCGCTCGTTTTTGGTACGGTGCATCCGCAATCGGTAGACGCTTTCTTTCAAGCAGCACAGCAACGTCAGTTGCGGATGATTGCTGGCAAGGTCCTCATGGATCGCAACGCGCCAGAAAATTTGTGTGATACAGCCGAGCAGGGCTACGCTGAGAGCAAAGAACTCATTCAACGCTGGCATGGTGTTGACCGCCTACTTTACGCAGTAACCCCGCGCTTTGCGCCAACAAGCAGCCGTGCGCAACTCGATAAAGCAGGGGAGTTATTGCAAGAATTCCCCGACGTTTACATGCATACACACTTGGCCGAGAATGAAGCCGAGATCGCATGGGTTGCTGAGCTTTTTCCAGAAAGTGATAACTATCTTGATGTTTACGAGCACTCTGGCTTACTTGGTAAACGCAGTGTATTTGCGCACGGTGTGCATTTGTGTGAAGCAAGTTGCGAGCGTTTAGCTGCAACCGACTCAGTCGTTGCCCATTGCCCAACTTCAAACTTATTTCTTGGTTCCGGCTTGTTTCCGTTACGCAAGATACAGCAGCATGGTATCCGAGTCGGTTTAGGCACAGACGTTGGTGCTGGCACGAGTTTTTCGATGCTACAGACCATGGGCGAAGCCTACAAAGTTCAGCAGTTACAAGGTCAGAGTTTAGCAGCGCTTGAAACGCTCTATCTGGCCACACTTGGCGGAGCAAAAGCACTGTCACTTGATCATTGCATTGGTAACTTTACCGATGGTAAAGAAGCAGACTTTGTTGTTCTCGATTTAGCCGCGACGCCACTATTAGCCAGCCGAACTGCACGTTGCCGTAGCATTCAAGAAACGATTTTTGTGTTAAATACATTGGCGGATGATCGCGCCGTCGCCGCCACCTATATTTTAGGTGAACAGGCTCAATCTCATTAAGGAGCAAGCATGCGTGTTTGTGGTGTAGAAATTAAAAGTAATGAAGCTATTTTGGTTCTCATGGATATGGACCAAGGATTAATTGGCCTGCCAGACTGTCGAACAGTCCGTCTACAATTAACCAAAGATGCGATGCAAGAACAGGTGCAAAAGTTTCACTTTACCCTGCAAAAACTCATGGTCGACTACAGAGTTGAACATGTGGTGATAAAAGAGCGCCCGCAGAAAGGTAAATTTGCTGGAGGAGCAGTAGGGTTTAAAATTGAAACCGTCATGCAGTTACTTGAAGGTGTGCAGACGCATATCCTCAATGGCACCGAGCAGAAAGAAATCCTGAAGCGTAATCCGCTTGCAGTGGATTACGCAGAAACCGGTTTAAAAGGCTTTCAACAAACTGCATTTATGACTGCATACGCATTCGTCATGAAGCGTTAATCCGCGTTTGTGCTGAGCAGCCAAGCGACCAAGTCACTATAGACAGATTCGGTTGCTTGGCTGAGCGCTGCGACAGCGGCAGCACTCGAATTACCAGTGACTGGTATGCGGGCGTTCAACCGTTGTTGGGCGACGACGCTCCGGCTACTCAGGGCAACCAAGCGCGCATCAAATTGTACAATGGCATAACTTGTCCCATCACGGCTTTCAATTTGGAAGTTTCTTAAGGTTCCGGCGAGCTCAAAGTCAGCCGCGACATTGTCAACATCACTGCTGATCTGAGCGAATGCTGGGTGTTGTGTGAGTGCATTCGTCATCCAGTCCCGCCATAACACCGGAATTGCATTGCTCCAACGTGCCCCTGCGTAGGCTGATAGGCTTTGGTCTGAATGCAAGCGCAGAATACGATTACCAGCGAGCAAATCGGTGACCAGGGGGCGTGTAACACGAACAGCATGAGGAAACGGCTCAGTGCTTGCAGAGCTTGCTGTGGTGACCGGATGCAGGCGATAAACTTCAACGGTTTCGGCTTCAGGTAAGACGGTACAGGCGCTCAGCCAGCTTAAAGTTAGTAGCGCAAGCAGGGCATATCTCATGGCTTGTACTCCTTCAGTTGTTCACGGCCAAGCAGGTAGCCGGCAGGATCTTGGTCGATTTGCAGTAGAATCATATTTACGGTGTGAATGGTATTGCGGAGCTCACGGATAACTGGGCCAATTTCACTAACTCCGTCCAGCCCAGCGGCAACGGAACCTTCATGCTGAGCGACCAGCGCATCGACGCGTTGGCTCATATCAGCGAGATGCTGCATGGCTGCTGCCGCATTTGCCATAACAGGCTCACTCTGACTCAGAATATTCTCATCCACACGAGTAAGTACTTGGTTAAATTGCTCGCTGGTTGTATTCAAGTTGGCCATGAGTGCGCTTAAATCCGATCCAAGCGAGTCACTTTGCTGCGCCAAAGAAGCGCTCAGCTGATCGAGATTGGTTAAGATACTTGCGATTTTTTCGCTGTTTTCATCGGATACGATGTTCGCAGCGTTATTCAAAAAGCTATTTAAATTAACCAGTAGCTCTTCACTACTGACCCGTAAGCGGGTAAACGGGCTCGGTTCAGCCACGATCACGGGGATACCGCGGCTATTGTAGACATGTTCGTCCAAGCGCTTTTCATTGACGTACAGGTCGATGGCAGTGGCGCCGGTAACATTCAATAGGGCTAAGCGGGCCGAAGTGTTCGGCGTAATGGTGACTTGATTATCGATACGGACGCGAGCGCGAACTTGATTCGGGTCGTTAGGGTCGAGCTGTAACGTCGCGACCTCACCAATTCGAATACCATTGAATTGCACAGGGCTGCCGATTGATAGGCCCGAAACACCGTCAGTAAACACAACTTCGTACTCACTAACGGCACGTTCGCTGCCTGCCTTCGTCAGCCATAACGTAAAGAACACCGCTGCCACTAATGCAATAACGGTAAAGAGTCCGACCAATAAATGGTGGGCACGTGTTTCCATGTTAATCCTCCTGGTGCAAACGAGTTTGCGCCTGAATTGCTGCACGACCACGTGGGCCATGGAAATAATCTTGTATCCATGGGTGATCAAACTCACTCACGGTAGCCAATGGTTCAGCCACAATGACGTGTTTCTCGGCCAATACGGCAACGCGATCACAACTACTATACAGGGTGTCGAGGTCGTGGGTGACTAAAAATACGGTTAAATCGAGTGCGTCACGCAATGTCACAAGCAGTTTATCAAAAGCTGCAGCGCCAATGGGGTCGAGCCCCGCAGTCGGTTCGTCTAGAAATAACACTTCTGGGTCAAGGGCTAGGGCACGTGCCAGCGCAGCACGTTTAATCATGCCGCCGGATAACTCGGCTGGATACAAATCTGCTGCGTGGGCAGGTAAACCGGTTAAAGCAATTTTCATCCGCGCTAATAAGGCCGCTTCACGACGGCTGAATTTGGCATGTTCAATCAGCGGAACACTAATATTTTCAGCAACCGTCATAGACGAATAAAGTGCGCCAGATTGAAACAATACACCGGTTTGTTTTTCAAGCTGGGACTTTTTGATGTTACGTACGTTAGTACCCAGTAATTCAACGGTTCCCGCCGCAGGTGTTTGTAAACCGATGATGCTGCGCAAGAGTACAGACTTACCTGAACCAGAACCGCCGACAACCCCAAGGATTTCACCACGGTGGACATCAAGATCGAGATTGTCATGCACCACCTGAGCGCCAAATTGATTACGTAAACCGCGAATATGAATAATGGGTTGAGTTGCCATTTACCACCCCATTTCCATAAAAAACAGTGCGGCGAGGGCATCGAATAAAATCACGATGAATATAGTTTGAACAACACTTGAGGTTGTATGAATGCCGACAGAGGTTGCACTGTTACCCACTTTAAAGCCCTCTAAACAACCAATAATAGCGATAACAGCGGCAAAAACCGGTGCTTTACTCATTCCCACCCAGAAATGTTTGGCTGGAATCTCTTGTAAGATATAGAGGAACTGCGTGGTGCTGATATCGAGTGAAAACAGCGCAACGGTGGCGCCGCCGAGGATACCGAAAATCATGGCAACAAAAGTGAGTATCGGGATCATGATGAGCAGTGCTAGCAAGCGCGGAATGACCAAAAGTTCGATGGGGTTTAGACCTTGAACCCGCATGGCGTCAATTTCTTGGTTCACTTTCATGGAACCGATTTGGGCAGTGTAAGCACTGGCCGTGCGTCCTGCGAGTAAAATAGCGGTTAATAACACGCCAAGCTCACGCATAAAGCCATAGGCCACGAGGTCGACCGTATAAATTGTGGCACCGAAATCTTTGAGGACAGTTGCACCGAGGAATGCAACTACGGCACCCACTAAGAAGGTCAATAAGGCAATGATTGGCACAGCATGCACACCCGAGTGCTGCATGTGATAGACCAAGGAAGTGATCCGCCAACGCCATGGACGCAACAACACACTGAAGAGCGTAATCATGGTAAGACCAATGAACGCAAATAAGGTTTTGCTGTGTTTCACTTGGCGCATGACTTGTTCGCCAAGCTTCGCTAGCCCGTCACCAAACCGATAGGGTTTAGCAGGGGGAGGGGCGTCGTTCGCGAGCGATTCGGTTACGGTGAGCATAAGGGCTTGTTGCTGCGGCGACAGCGCAGAGTTATTGCGAATAGCGGCCGCTAGCTGCTCCTGATCGAAGAAATAATGCAGCAGGCTCGCTCCGCTGCTATCAATATTGACTAATTCGCTGGTATCCAGCTGTTGAATGGGCTGCTGTGTGGCACTGTCAGCGCTGCGGGCTCGAAAAAATTGCACTAGAGCGCGTAACAGCTGAGGATACTCATCAACGGTCCAATGCCCGTGCAATTCGAGGCGATGGTCGTTGGCGTGGTAAGTAAATGTCGCCTTTGCCATCCGTTAAGCCTCCACTTGCGGAGTATCTGTTTGTGCATAAACAGCTGCAAGCTTGTTAAAGTCTGTCAGTTGATTCCCTTCGGTCTGTACCTTCGTACTCGCTGCTGCGACGCCGTAACGAAACGCTTCGCGCAATGAATTTCCCTGCTGCAATTGGAACACTAAAGCCGAAACAAAACTGTCACCGGCACCAACATGACTGACAATTGGGCTTGGCGGCGGCATAAAATAATAGTGTTCACCGTTTTTACTGCAGAGCAGCGCACCACCACGTGCTAAGGTGACGATTAAGACATCTACCGTACCTTTGCCGACTTCTTCTTCCATTTGTCGTTTTAATTCATGAATGGGGGCGTCGGTCGGATAACCGAGCTCAGCAAACTCATAGCGATTGAGCTTAGCTAAATAAGCACCTTGATACAGCGCACCGTGTAACGCACGACCGGAACTATCGAGGATAACTTTCGTGCCAAGGGCGCTGGCGCTGCGCGTGAGTTCACCGTAAAAATCAGCTGGCACAGAAGCAGGAATACTGCCGCTTAAGACCAGATAGTCTGGCGGCTGTTGATGTTCGAGAATAGCGCGCCGACAGGCAGCTAACTCATCGGTCGATAAATCGGGGCCGGGGAATACAAAGTGGTGCATGGCCCCGCTGGTGCGTTCGGTGATCGCAAAATTTTGCCGAGTTTCACTAGCGACCGGTACCGAACGAAACATGCAACCTTCACGCTCTAATAATTGTTGTAAGCGTTCGCCGTTTAAGCCGCCAGCAGGAAAGACCACGAGAGTATTCGTGCCTAAACGCTGAATATTGCGGGCGACATTAATACCGCCTCCGCCGGGCTCTTCTTGGGCTTTGTCGCATCGACTCTTGCTGTCAGCATAGATGGTATCAGTCACGGCAAATAGGTCGACCGCGGGATTCATGGTGACACAAACGATTGGCACAGCCTGCAAAGCACGCTCCTTGAATTCAGTAAGGTCTTGATAAATATACTAGCTTGCTTTTGCGTGAGTGTGTAGTCGTCTGAGCGTATAGATTGGTTAAAGAAAAAGCGCCGCAAGCTTGAGCTGCGGCGCTTTCGATTATCGTTGATGCGATAAATGGCGGACGTTGGCGGCTTTAGCGAGCGCCTGGCTCGGCAAATTTACCCATCCAGTCTTTCACTTCGTTGTACCAATAGATTGAGTTATTGGGTTTTAAGATCCAGTGGTTTTCGTCTGGAAAGTAAATCATCCGTGACTCAATGCCGCGGCTGCGCAGGGTGCGGAAAATTTCAAAACCTTGACCAACAGGCACTCGATAGTCAAGCTGACCATGGCTGACGAGCGCTGGGGTATTGAAGTTTTCAGCGTAATAATGCGGCGAGATCATTTGGTAAATTTCTGGGTTTTCCCAGTAACCGCCAAAGCGATCAGCATGTACCGCAAAGTCGGCCGACATTTGTGAGTACATATTATACACTGGCGCGTGAATCAGTAAGGCATTGAATGGATGCTCGTGACCCAGCAAAATTGAGCTTAAGTAACCGCCGTAACTTGCACCACCGGCGACCATGCGCTCGTTATCAATCCAGTCTTTTTCCATAAACCAGTCTGCAGCTGCGAGAGTGTCCGCATAAGGGGCTGTTAACCAGTCGGGGTTAATAAAGTCAGTGAAATCCTGTCCAAAGCCGCTTGAGCCGTGGAAATTGTGCCATGCTGTCACATAACCCCATGACGCAAAGGTTTGCGCATTCCAACGGTAGTGAAAGCCATCGGTAATCGCGCTATGCGGGCCGCCATGGATGAGTAAAAACAATGGATACTGTTTATTCTGGTCAAATCCAGGAGGGTAGTGCACCCACATTTGAATTTCTTGACCGTTGTAACCTTCGTAGGTCACTGACTCATAATGACCGAGGTCAACATCGGCAAGGAGTTCGTCATTGCGGCTGTCTAAACGAGTAATCTCACCAGTAGTTGGGTTGATTTTGACTAACCGTGCTGGATAGAGGAAGCTTTCATTGGTGCCGACCAGTGTACCGTTGGCGGCAACACTTAAACCACCAAAGTTGGTTGCGCCGGTAATCGCCCGGGTCGCACCCGTGTTGGCATTAATATGATAAACCCGCACTGTACCGGCATCATCAATTGAGCCGTAGAAGCCTTGACTGTCTGGGGTCCAGACTAAACCACTGACAGAACGATCGAAATCTGAAGTGATTTCACGCTCGTTGCCTGAAGCAAGGTCGTGTAAAACCAAATTAGTTTGATCAGCATAAAACCCAACAATACGTTGACGGGTAAAGGCTAGAGTATTGCCGTCCGGGCTGAACATTGGATTTGCGTCTGGTGCTGGATTGTCTGCGGTTAAGTTTTTCGCTTCACCACTGCCAATTTTGGCTAAGAATAAATCGATATTCGGTACGACAGAGTCGGACGTATCGGTATTAAATGCGATCCACTCGCCGTTTGGGTGAACCGCATAGCTTGAGGCGCTTTGCGAAGAGCGTGGTAACTGATAACCGAGAGGCTGCGTGACGGCTTCGACGTCACCACCGGAGGCAGGAATCCGGAACACATGTGCTTCACGGTTTTCGTCCAACCAACGATCGAATGAGGAATAAGGTAAATCAGTCCAGCGATGCGCAGATACTTTTTTGTTTTTTTCTGCAGTGAGCTGCTCGCTCATTTCTTCCCAGTTTTTATCGGGCCAAATATTGCTAATGAAGTATAAATAGTTACCAGCCCAATGGATGCCGTACACACCGGTAGGTACATTGGTTAAGCGCTTAGCTTCACCCGGTCCGTCCATCGGCAGTAAATAAATTTGGCCAGCGTCGTCTTTGTCACGTTGAGAAATAAACGCAAGCATGCTGCCGTCAGGTGAGAATGTAGCTTCGCTTGCACGGGTGCCAGCAGCACTAAGTGAACGCTGTTCACCAGCGTCAGGTGAATACAGCCACAGTTGCGACTGACCACGGTCGGTAGCAAGATCATATTTTGTAATTGGCACCACGATTTGTTGGCCGTTGGGGCTAATGACAGGTGAGCCAATTCGCTCAAGCTCCCAAATAAGCTCAGCGGAGAGTAATTTTTGTTCAGCCTGTGCGTTTGTAACTGGCGCGACCAACAGGCTAGCAGCCATAAAACACAAGGCTAAACCGGCATATTTACGCATGGTTTGCTCCTCGTTATAACAATAATTCGGCATTATGATGTTCATCTCTTCACAAAAAAGCAAAGATTTTTGCTGCAAACTCGAAGTTTCGGTATCTTTTCTGCGCAAATGCTGTATAGTGCGGAGCTAATGCACGAAAAGTACAATTTAATGCTCCACACGTTGTATTAAGCCATAAGCTCAACATCGTCCTGTAGTTTTTAAGTTTCAGTTTATTTTTCCAGCATGCCCCGCGTTTGGTCTTTATCAGCACCCTTCGGTGCCGAAAAGTAAAGCGCACATTTATTTTTTAAAATTTCAGGATAAGATTATGTCTAATACAATTACTGGTACTGTTAAGTGGTTCAACGAGTCTAAAGGCTTTGGTTTTATCGAGCGCGAAGGCGGTCCAGATGTATTCGCTCACTTCAGTGCTATTCAAGGCAACGGTTTCAAAACCTTAGCTGAAGGCCAAAAAGTTTCTTTCACTGTTACTCAGGGCCAGAAAGGTCCTCAAGCTGAGAACATCGTAGCTCTGTAAGTGCTTACGCAGCTAGCTGAGAAGCCGCGCTGCTAAACATTTTGACTACGTAGCTCTGCTACAGTGATTCGAAAAAGGCAACTTTTAATTAAGTTGCCTTTTTTTATGGTTTTTTGAATGAGAGCGGCGTTCTGTTTAGCTAGTTGTGCGCTGCGCTAAAGCTTCTGCAATTTCCGCTAGACTTTCCGGATCATCAATCGTCGAAGGGACACTATAGCTTTGTCCATCGGCAATATTACGCACAATCTTACGCAAGATTTTACCTGAGCGCGTTTTTGGTAGCCGCTTTACCACAACTACGGTTTTAAAGCAGGCGAGAGCGCCGATTTCTTCACGTACGAGGGCAACCAATTCTTTCTCGAGTTGCTCTGCGCTGATATCGACACCATTCTTCATAATCCCTAAGCCAAGCGGTTGTTGGCCCTTGAGACTATCATGGGCACCAATAACACAGCATTCAGCGACGGCACTATGACTAGCAACAACTTCTTCCATTTCTCCGGTCGAGAGTCGATGCCCGGCAACGTTAATGACATCATCGGTACGCCCCATAATGAACACGTAACCATCTTCGTCTATATAACCGCCGTCACCACTGCTGTAATAGCCAGGAAATTGCTGTAAATAACTACTGCGAAAACGCTCTGGGTTTTGCCAGATACCAGCCAGACAGCCCGGGGGCAAGGGCAGCTGAATAACGATATTACCTTGTTGGTTTGCCGCCACGGGTTCGCCAAGGTCATCGAGTACCTGCACTTGATAGCCCGGCACCGGCACAGAAGATGAGCCAACTTTCGTAGCCAGTGTTTCAATTCCTGTCGGATTAGCACAGATTGGCCAGCCGCTCTCAGTTTGCCACCAGTGATCGACAACAGGCTTACCACTGACGTCTTGCGCCCATTCATAAGTGGCAGGATCAAGACGTTCGCCAGCCATAAATATGGTTTCGACACGACTTAAATCATAATGCTTTAGAAAATCACCATTCGGGTCTTCTTTGCGGATTGCTCGAAATGCGGTTGGTGCGGCAAAGATCACTTTGGCTTGATACTGTTCGGCAATACGCCAAAACGCGCCAGCATCGGGCGTAAATACAGGCTTTCCTTCGTACAGAACGGTGCTACAACCGAGCAGCAATGGGCCGTAGACGATATAACTGTGACCGACAACCCAACCGACGTCGGAGGCGGTAAACATGGTGTCACCGGGCTTCAAGTTATAGACAGATTGCATGCTAAAGTGCAGAGCGGTTGCATAACCACCGCTATCGCGGACCACCCCTTTCGGTTTACCGGTCGTGCCCGATGTATATAAAATGTATAGCGGATCGGTGCTCTTTACCGCGACCGGAGCGACCGGCTGTGCGGCGCTCATTTCGGTTTGCCAATCAAAGTCAAAGCCTGGGTTGAGATCAAGTTTGACTTGCTTGTCAGCAGGAACCTGCAGACGCTGATAAATAATACTCGCTTGTGGTTTGAATTCGGCTTTTTCAATGGCTTTGTCGAGCAGCGGCTTGTAGGGTACCAATCGATGTGGTTCGATCCCGTGTGACGCAGAGACCACAACTTTTGGTTCAGCATCGTCAATACGCACTGCGAGTTCATGAGCGGCGAAACCTCCAAAAACGACCGAGTGAATGGCTCCTAAGCGTGCCACCGCAAGCATAGCAATGGCCGCTTGCGGAATCATCGGCATATAAATTACAACGCGGTCACCTTTGCTCACCCCGTGTTTTTGCAGGACACCCGCAAAACAGGCGACTTCATCACGTAATTGCGCATAGGTATAGGACGTTTGTACGCCCGTCACAGGCGAATCATAAAAAATAGCGACTTGGTCCCCACGACCGTGTTCAACATGGTAGTCAAGCGTCAGATAGCTCAAGTTTAGTTCACCATCTGCAAACCATTGGTAGCTTTCTGGGTCGTTACCATCAGTGTAACTGAGAGTTTGAGTTGGCTGTTGGTACCAAGCGAGTTTGCTTGCTTGCCGACGCCAGTACTGCTCAGGATTATTAATTGATTCTTGATGTTGCAGTTGGTAACTCATAATCGTCCTTTTTTTTGCCTATTTTCGTTGTTATAGGCTTACTGTAGTCGGATTCTCCGAGAATACTATTCGACTTTAGGCGAGGACAGTAGGCATTAAAAAAGCCCAATGTCGCAACATTGGGCTTTGAGGTTGTTTGTAACGATCTATTGACCGCTAAACCGAGACTTATAAGCTGGCGAGTGTGTCGTTAAATAACTGACACGGACGCATCGCTTTGCTGACTAGCTCTGGGTTTGGATGGTAATAACCACCGATTTCGACTGCTACGCCTTGAACGTCGTTCAACTCTTTAACAATCGCTTCTTCATTGGTGGTTAGGGCTTCTGCAAGTTTTGCAAAACGCTGCTGCAATTCAGCATCATCGCTTTGTGCTGCAAGAGCTTCTGCCCAGTACATACCAAGGTAGAAGTGGCTACCGCGGTTATCAATTTCACCGGCTTTACGGGACGGTGACTTATTCGTCTCGAGGAACTTCGCCGTTGCACTGTCCAGGGTGTTGGCTAAAACCTGTGCACGAGCATTGCCTGTAACTTGGCTTAAATGCTCAAGTGATGCGGCCAATGCCAAGAATTCACCGAGTGAATCCCAGCGCAAATGGTTTTCTTCAACAAACTGCTGCACGTGTTTCGGAGCTGAACCACCCGCGCCGGTTTCGAATAAACCACCACCATTCATTAATGGCACGATAGACAGCATCTTCGCTGAAGTACCAAGTTCTAAAATTGGGAACAAGTCAGTGAGGTAGTCACGTAAAACGTTACCGGTAACAGAAATGGTGTCTTCGCCATTCTTCATGCGCGCTAATGAGAAGCGAGTTGCATCAACAGGCGCCATAATGTGTAGCTCGATACCGCTGGTGTCATGCTCTTTTAAGTAAGTTTCAACTTTCTTAATCAGCTCGGCATCGTGGGCACGGTTTTTGTCCAACCAGAACACTGCGGGCATGCCGCTTAATGTGGCGCGGTTTACTGCCAGTTTCACCCAATCGCGAATTGGTGCGTCTTTCACTTGGCACATGCGCCAAATATCGCCTTTCTCGACTGCGTGTTCGAAAACAACTTCGTTCTTGCTGTTGAGAACCTGCACGGTGCCATTCGCAGGAATCTCGAAAGTTTTGTCATGCGAACCGTATTCTTCAGCTTTCTGTGCCATCAGACCGACGTTTGGAATTGTACCCATGGTCGCAGGGTCAAAGGCGCCGTGTTCTTTACAGAAGTTGATGGTTTCTTGGTACACACCTGCGTAACAGCGATCTGGAATCATCGCGAGGGTATCTTGTTGACCGCCCGCTGGATCCCACATCTTGCCCCCATCACGAATCATCGCTGGCATTGATGCATCAATGATGATGTCGCTTGGAACGTGAAGGTTTGTAATTCCTTTGTCTGAGTTCACCATGGCGAGCTGAGCTTGGTTTTTGTATGTCGCTTCTATGTCAGCTTCAATAGCAGCGCGTTGTTCGGCTGGTAGCTCAGCGATTTTTGCTAGCACATCACCAAAACCGTTGGTTGCATCGACACCAAG
The DNA here is from genome assembly GCF_003987315.1 of Aliidiomarina haloalkalitolerans. Lineage (GTDB taxonomy): Bacteria > Pseudomonadota > Gammaproteobacteria > Enterobacterales > Alteromonadaceae > Aliidiomarina > Aliidiomarina haloalkalitolerans. The sequence goes on along the minus strand of NZ_PIPI01000001.1, from coordinate 600,775 downwards.
TTCACGGAACAGGTCGGCATGCTTCGCAAAGACGTCTTTGAAGTAGACTTTGACGGCATGGCCGAAAAGGATTGGGTCAGATACTTTCATCATGGTCGCTTTCAAGTGCAGCGACAATAATACGCCTTCTTCTTTTGCCTTGGCTGTTTCGGCAGCGAAGAACGCTTGTAGTTTGGCCGCGCTCATGGTCGCAGCGTCAACAACTTCACCCGCTAGAACTTTAATGCCGTCTTTCAAAACGGTTTGGTCTGCCGGTGTATTTAAAACGATTTTCAAGGTGTCTTCTGCTGCAAAGGTGGTTGACTGCTCAGAGCCATAGAAGTCACCGTCCTGCATGTGTGCAACGCGGGTTTTTGAGTCTGCCGACCACTTACCCATGCGGTGTGGATGCTTTTTCGCATAGTTCTTTACTGACGTTGGCGCACGACGATCCGAGTTACCTTCACGCAGAACCGGGTTAACGGCGCTGCCTTTGATCTTGTCGTAACGCGCTTTAACATCTTTCTCTTCGTCGGTCTTAGGTTCGTATGGATAATCTGGTAGCGCGTAACCTTGGGCTTGCAATTCTTTGATTGCTGCCACAAGCTGTGGAATAGAAGCACTGATGTTTGGCAGCTTAATAATATTCGCTTCTGGCGTTTTCGCCATTTCGCCAAGCTCAGCTAATGCGTCGCCAATACGTTGTTCTTCCTTAAGGTACTCAGGGAAGTTAGCAATAATACGACCAGCAAGGGAAATATCACGGGTTTCAACCGAAATACCGGCAGCTTTGGTGAAAGCCTGAATAATCGGCAGTAAAGAATAGGTGGCCAAACGTGGCGCTTCGTCGGTTTCGGTATAAATAATCGTTGATTTATCAGTCGACATTGTCATTCCTATTGGTTAGATCACCGTTGCAAGTGTACTGCAATGTGCTGGAAAAAGTTCGCGCGATAGTATGTCACTGAACGCGATTTTATTCAATCTTACAGGGGTTTTCAGGCGATGGAAGGTGTAAAAGAAGGTAAACGGGTGACGTTAATCGGCGCATTTGTGAATGCCATTTTGAGTGCAATGAAAATGCTCGTAGGTTGGTTCGGTGGGTCAGCTGCATTAGTCGCAGACGGTCTCCATTCGTTCTCCGATTTAATCACAGATGTATTGGTCTATTGGGTATTTAGGGTAGCTCACCGCGCGCCTGACGCATCGCATCCGTGGGGGCACAAACGTATCGAGACCCTCGCGACCATTGCACTCGCAGTCATCCTCGGTGTTGTGGCCGTGCTGATGGCCTGGGATAGCGTACAAGTTCTTCTTGCTGGTGAGCCGTTAAGTGCACCGAGTCAATGGACGCTTATTGTTGCCGCCATATCGATTATTGCTAATGAAGGGCTGTATTGGCTAACGGTTCGCGCCGGTAAAAAAGCCAACTCGCAATTATTGATCGCCAATGCTTGGCACCATCGCACCGATAGCCTGTCTTCGATTGTGGTACTCGTCGCCATTGCTGGTGCTATCGCGGGCATTTGGTGGCTTGACGCATTAGCAGCGGTGCTGGTGGCGTTGCTGATCGGTAAAGTTGCGCTCGATATGCTATTAACCAACGCCAAAGAGCTCGTGGATACAGCAGTACCAGCTCAACAACTGGAGAAAATTAAAGCGACGGCACGAGAAATTGATGGTGTCCTCGACGTACATAGCGCAAAAAGCCGTTTCAGTGGTGGCAATATTCTCCTCGAGTTGCATATTCAGGTTGCACCAGAATTAACCGTAACCGAGGGGCATTATATTGGTGAACAGGTCGTGGAGCGTCTGCTAAGGACGTTTGATGAAGTGACCTATGTGATTTATCACATTGATACGCGCAATGATCAGGCAACAGCAAGAGCCGAGTTAACCTTGCCGAATCGAGTTGAAATAGAACGATTATTTAGTCAGTTTCATGCGCGGTTGCCGGCCAATTTAAAAGATTTGGTTTCAGGCTCACAACTGAATCTACATTATTTAGCAGAAGGCATCGTCATTGATGTCAAACTTGACGTGCCGATGAGTGCCAACGAAGCACAAGATAAGCTGCAGCGCGATGAACGGCAACTTAGAACCTTGGCGCAGTTTTATCGCACCCAGTTTGCCGATGTTGACGGTATTGCCAAGGTGCGTGTTTGGTATGGCATTGAAGAGTAGAGCGGCTAGTTGCAAGTGTTCTTTGGTAACGAACTAGCCGCTTGACTGGATGTCGCTGAGGCCTTATTCGTTAGCAGCCCAACCGCCACCGAAGGCTTTAAAGACATTGGTATACGCAGCGAAATGATCGCGTTTAGCAGTTGTTAAAGCGAGTTCCGCATTAATCAGTTCCCGCTGACTCGCTAACAATTCATAAAAGCCAATGGCGCCGAGGTCATATTGCATTTCTGCTAAGCGATAGGTATCGGCGATTGCATCATATTGTGCTTGCACGGCAACACTACGCTCTTCTGCAATATGCAGCAGTGCAATGGCGTCACTCGCATCACGAACAGCAGCAAGAATGGCCTGTTGATAGCCAATTTCAGCTTGTTCGCGTTGGGCTTTGGCACTTTCAACACGGCGTGCCAAGCGACCAAAATCAAACAGCGGCCCCGCAAGGTCGGCACCAACACTCCAAGTTTCGCTTGCTGCACTGAACAGGTCGCCAGTTGTCATTGCAGCGCTACCGCCCAATGCCATTAAGTTAAGGCTTGGAAAACGAGCAGCTTGGGCCACACCAATGCGCGCGTTGGCGGCAATTAAGCTCGCTTCAGCTGCACGAACATCAGGGCGGCGCTGAAGCAATTCTGACGGTGTATGTGCCGGTAGCTCCTGTGGCAATTGCAACTCAGTTAGTTTGCCATGGTCAGTGTTGAAGCCTTGCAGCAATTCTTCTGGTGTTGCGCCGACTAAAATGGCGAGTGCACTGCGAGCAAGTTGACGAGCTTCGCGTAAGTCTGGCACGTTCGCTTTTGCAGCCGCAACCGCAGCTTCGGCACGGCGCAGGTTTAAAACATTGGTCGAGCCGCTGTTATAGCGCAGTTGCTCTAACTCCAGCGTTTGTTCGAGCGATGCAATGTTGCTATTCAGGGCCGCATACTGTTGCTCAATGGCTAATAAGTTGAAATACGTGGTAACTACGTCAGCAACTAGATTTAACTTGACGGCTTCAGTTCCGAACATCGACTCGGCCAACATCGCACCTGCAGCTTCGCGCTGACGTGCTAAACGTCCCCATAAATCAACCTCATACGAGAGCACGCCAGCAACACTGAACTGATTGCGTGGCGTGCCACCACCGAGCGCTGTCGGCATCAAGGTTTCTGGCTGTTGCTCACGTGCTGCAGAAGCTTGAGCACTTAATAGTGGCCAGCGGTTAGCGTTTTCAAATCCAAGTTCTGCGCGCGCTTGTTCGATTCGTGCGAGTTGCACCTGTAAACTCAAATTGTCAGTAAGAGCGCGTTCGACTAATGCGTTCAGATTCGGATCCTGATACTGCTGCCACCATTGTTGCAATTCACGGGTCAGTTCGGCTTCACTCGGAAAACTACTGATCCATTCTTCAGATAACTCTGTCTCAGTGCTTTGATAGTCAGGCCCCATGGTGCAACCACTCAGAAATAGAGTGGTTGCGACTCCGAAGGACACCAAGGCTAACTTTGAGAAATGCTTGTTCATTGGTTCGTCCTTATACTTGTGCGTCAGTTTCAGACTTAGCTAATCGGTCATTCCGCCAAGTGCTAAAGTCTTCGAGCAGTTTGTAAGCGAGCGGCACAAATATCAGCGCAAGACTGCTTGCTGCTAACATGCCACCCACCACAACAGTACCGATTTCTTGACGGCTGACCGCTCCCGCACCTGAAGCGATAACTAACGGGAAGCTACCGACGACAAATGTTGCAGCAGTCATAATAATTGCACGAAAACGTTGACGGGCAGCGGTGATCGCAGCCTCGCTTGAGCTCATGCCTTGCTTGCGGTTTTGGGCCGCAAACTCAACAATGAGAATCGCGTTCTTTGCCGCTAACCCAATCAATACAAGCAATCCAACTTGGAAGTAAACATCGTTCGGGAAGCCACGCAGCATCGATGACAATGCCGCACCAAACACAGCAAATGGCACCGCGGTTGCAACCGCAAACGGCAAGGTAATCCGCTCATATTGCGCGATAAGAATGAGGATAACCATCAGTAAACCTAGGCCGAATGCTGACGCAGCTGCACCAGATGCGGCTTCGAGCTGATAAGCTTCACCAACCCAGCCCATTTGAATGTTCTCTTCTGAGCGTAACTCGTTGATCACGGCATCGAGCGCATCTTTGGCTTGTCCAGTTGTGAACCCCGGAGCAGGGTCTGCCATGATTTTCGCCGATACATAAAGGTTGAATCGGTTAAGAATATCGGCACCTGAAACACGCTCAGCGGTCACTAGGCTGCTCACCGGCACCATTGCACCCGAATTTGCGCGGACAAATACGTCGCGCAGATTTTCTGGTGACATGCGGTATTCGCCTTCGGCTTGCAAGTTGACCTGCCACAAACGTCCTTGATAGGTAAAGTCATTCACATAGGTTGACCCAAATGTGGCTTGCATGGTGCTGAACAGCGCACTGAGAGGCACACCCAGGGCTTGCGCTTTTTCACGGTCAACATGAATCATGTAACGCGGGATGTTCGTTTCTAAGGTGCTGCGCACACCCATTAATTCAGGCCGTTCGTTTGCTGCCGCAACAACGCGCTGGGCAATCGTGTTTAATCGAATCGGATCTGAGTCGCCCCGTAACTGCAGGTAGCCTTCAACGCCACCAGTCAGCGATAAACCTTGAATGGGAGGTGGTACGAACACAAATACGTTTGCTTCCTGCATACCAAAGCCCATGCCCATTACTTGTTGCGCTATCTCTTGTGCACTTGTCCCTGGCGCTGTCCGTTCGCTCCAATCGGTTAGGTTAATAAAGCCAGCTAGTGCGTTGGTTCGCAACGCGCTGGCGATAATATCGAAACCGGCGAAGGTGGTGAAATCTTGTACAGTATCGAGCTCGCGAATCTGCCGCGACAGTTCGTTACGGAACTCTTCAGCGCGTTCAAGCGACGCGGTTGCAGGTAATTGTGCAACAGCTAAGGCGACACCTTGGTCTTCGCCCGGTACTAAGCTAGTTGGCATGCGGCTCATGAGGAAACCGGTACCGACCACAAAGGCAAGAAACAAAAGTACGCCAAAAACAGATCGCCGAATAAAAAATGCGACTGTGCTCACAAAGCCATTCGTCAACTTATCAAAGCCAGCGTTAAACAAGGCAAACGGCTTCGATACTTTGTGACTTTGCTTGTCAAGTAAGAGTGCGCACATCGCAGGGGTGAGGGTCAGAGCGACAACCCCAGACACCACCACCGATACCGCAATGGTCACGGCAAACTGTTTATACAATTCGCCACTCAAGCCACCTAAAAACGCCACTGGCGCGAATACGGCCACAAGCACTAGGGTTGAGGACACCACCGCACCAGAAACTTGCTTCATGGTTTCGATCGACGCTTCTTTGGCTTTCATGCCTTTTTCTGAAATTAATCGTTCGACGTTTTCCATGACGATAATGGCGTTGTCGACGACAATCCCGATGGCGAGCACGAGACCAAACAAGGTCAACATGTTGATCGAGAAACCAAGTGCTTGCATTCCCGCGAACGTCCCGATCAGTGAAACTGGAATAGCCGCTACTGGGATTAATGTGGCGCGAATGTGCTGTAAAAACAGGAAAGTTACAAAAACAACAAGTACGACCGCAACGAGCAGAGTCACGATTACTTCGTTTACCGAGATTTGAATAAACTCAGTGGTGTCGTACGGCACATAGTAGGACAGGCCGGCAGGAAATTGTGCGGCAAGCTCTTCGAGTTTGTTGTGGACGTTTTCCGCTGTTTCTAGGGCATTCGCGCCAGGCTGCAAGAAGACACCAAAAGGCACCGCGTCTTGGTTGTTATAGATTGCTGAGAAGCCGTAGGTTTGAGCGCCAAGCTCAATGCGAGCGACGTCACCAACCCGAATGCTATTGCCTGTGTCGTCGGTGCGGATAATTACGTTGGCAAATTCTTCTGGGTTACTTAATTGCGTATTAGTGGTCGCTGCGAAGGTAAATGCATTACCTTTTGGTGCTGGGTCTGCACCAAAACGACCGGCCGCATATTGCGCACTTTGATCCCGAATCGCATTGCTCACGTCAGCTGGCATTAAGCCGTACTCAGCCAACTTAGCGGGGTCAGTCCAAATCCGCATGGAATAATCTTGGGCACCAAATAGTGAAGCGTCACCAACCCCTTCAACACGAACTAATTCGTCGAGAATATTCAGTAGGGTGTAGTTACTGATATCCAGGGTACTCATGCTACCGTCGTCAGAGAAGAGTGTCGCCACCATTAAGATATTGGTCGAGCGCGACTCCACGCGAACACCGAGATCGCGGACCGTTTGTGGTAAGCGCGCTGATGCAGCCTGCACACGGTTGTTGACGTTAATGGTGTTCTGATCCGGATCTGAGCCCATTTCGAAGGAAATGGTAATTTGCAGCATACCAGAGTCGGTGGTGGTCGTTTCCATGTACAACATGTTGTCGACACCGTTAATTTCCTGCTCCAAGGGAGCCGCAACCGAGCTCGCTAAAACGTCCGCACTTGCGCCAGGATAAATGGTGCTTACAACCACTTGAGGTGGTACAACGTTGGGATACTGCTCAATCGGCAGCGCACGAATTGAAACAATCCCGGCGATGACAATAATGATTGAAATAACCGACGCAAACAGCGGGCGGTCAATGAAAAAACGTAACATAAACCTTCCTTTAGTCGTTTATTGACCGTTGGTGATCATCACTGGTGCGCCGTCACGAACAGCAACATGACCATTAATGATTAACTTGTCGCCGGCTGATAGACCCTCAAGTACAACTTGCTTGCCATTGACTTTCGGTCCCAATGTTACTGGCCGCGCTTGCGCTTGTTCAGTGCCATTCACCACATACACTTGCGGGCCGTCCGGGCCTTGACTCACTGTGGTTGGGTCAATTAACACGACGTCGTCAAACGCTTGCAGGGCGAGTTCTACACGAACGAACTGGCCTGGTAATAGTTCTGCATTGGTATTGTCGACTTCGGCACGCATCACCACGCGACCAGTTTGTGTATCGACGCTTGGTGCAACGTAGTTAATGCGACCTTGCACAGCGTAGCTCTGACCTTGACTGTTGGTAACCGCAACGAAGCTGCCTTGCTCGTTGCTTTGTTGCGCATGAGTTTGTTGTAAATGAACGCGATAGAGTTGCGCGTCACTTTCTGGAATAGCGAAGTGCAAATGGACCGTGTCGGTTTGCACGATGTGGGTCAAATAGGTGCCCGTGCTAATGAGATTTCCTTCAGTCACCGATTCGACGCCGGCCAAACCAGAAATAGGCGCTTCAACCCGGGTATAACGAAGGTTGCGTTGTGCATCTGCAAGGCCTGATTCGGCGCGTGCCAAACGCGCTTTTGCCGCTTCAATTGCCGAACGAGCTTGGTCGTATTCGCGCTCACTGGCTGCGTTACTCTCAAACAAACCAGACACGCGTCGCCATTCGCGATCCGCTTGCTGGTGCATAGCAGTGGCGTCGGCAAGCTCTGCTTGTGCCGCATTCACAGCCAATTGATACGGTTCTGGGTCTATTTGAAAGAGGGTATCGCCTTGACTGACAGCATGACCTTCATGGAAATTGCGTTGCTGAAGAATGCCACCGACTTGGGCGCGAACTTCAACCTCTCGAGCACCACGCACTCGCGCTGGATATTGTGCAGTATAAATTGCTGATTCAGTTTGCACTTCAGCAATGGTGACTGGTGAAGGCGGCATACCATTTTGGCCATTGCCCTGACCGTTGCTAGCATCACCGCTACAAGCGGTTAACATAACCAGCGCACTGGCACTGAGGGCGATCTGCTTTGGTGTAACCCAAGTGTGACGACGAGGGTGAGAGTGAGCGCGAAATGATGCGTTCATTAATAATTCTCCAATTCTTTGGTCTGCTGAGAAATAGAATTCTTTGAGCACTCACGAAGTTGCTCAACAAAACTGAGAGGGTTCTGCACGTGCATGATGCCGTGGAGGTAAAATGAAAAAACTTGATCAAGGCGCGTGAGTGAAGCGCGCTTCGGTACGCTTGCCATACTGAGATAAACGGCACCATGCAGCAGCTCGCCCGACAAAGACGACATTTCTTCGGCACTTAAAAATTCGCGCACTGGGTAGGTGTTTTTAATATCTTGAAAGACGAATAACCAATCATCTTTGCTATGGTGCATGCGCTGGAAATATTGTGGTGTAACCTCACGACCAAATTCGGCGCGTTCTTGAATAAACAGTTCGACCGTGTCTGGGTGCGTATCAAAATACTCAAGGTAGGCATGCATCATGGCGTAAAGCCGACAGAGTGGGTTGGTGGTGCTATCGCGCGCTTGCAACATCCGGTCACGCAAAATATCAAGCTGGTGGGCAAGAACCAACTTAAATAACTCTTCCTTATTCGGAAAATGACGGTACAAGGTGCCTTTGCCGACGCCGGCAAGTTCAGCAATGGTTTGCATATCAGTGACTTGATAACCACGGTCAGCAAACGCACGAACGGCAGCGGCAATAATTTCTTGTTGGCGCTGTTCGGCTGGTTTATGAACCCGTTTAGGGGGCTTTTCAATCGATTCCATAGCGTTTGAAGTCATACCTTCTCATCAAAATATGTGGTCAAAAAATGAGTTTACAAACCATCGGACGGACTAGTCAGTCCGAGATTCTCCCGTAAAACCGACTAAGTTGTCAAGTAATTAAAAAGGGAAGTTGGAGAATAATCATTTTATGTTCGGCTTTTTCGTGCCTTATGCTATGTTTATCAAGAACATCGTAAGAGGAAGGAGTACGTACCAACCGTGCGAAAAGGATTACAGCGCCAACGCGATCAACGGCCGAATGTTGTACCGGTTTCCCCGCAAGACAGGGAGCAGGATTTTTGGGTCGTGGAACACATCCGTCGTCAAGACGCTCATGAGGAGCGGTTTGACGATCGCGAAGTGGTTGCGAAGCTACACAATAGCGATCAATCGCTGACACAGAAAATTGTGGCGCGGGCGCATCATCTAGCCGAGTCACGGCAAGTTCTGAGTGCAATGCAAAGCACCCAAGGTGCCTTGTCTTCGTTACGCTGGATTATTCTGGGCTTAGCGGTTTTGACGGGGTTTTCGTTGGTGAATTCAGCATTGATGTTTTCGCACCCGAATATCAATGTACTCGGGCTGTTAGCTGCGGTGTTGTTCGTCAATTTTATCATGCTCATACTGTGGGGCATCAGCATGGTTTGGCGACCGTCGTGGCAGGGCGGAATTGCGGGGCGCGTTCTGGCTTTATTTAGTTGGATGCAAAAAACGTTTCGCCCAGAGAAGAGCAAAGAGAAAAGCAACAAGCAGCGCGAAAGCACGTTGCAAAGTTGGTTAGCGGTGCAGCAACAAGCTGGCTTATTGCAACTGTGGTTGAGTCGATGGACACACTTATTTTGGTTGACGACACTGGTTGTAGCGGCGATTCATATCAGTCTGCGTTTCGCATTTGAAGGCTACCAGCTCGTTTGGTCAACGACGATTCTTAGCGACGACAGCGTTTTTGTATTTTTAGCGCTGTTTACGTGGGCAACTGAACTATTCGGTATTGCTTCACCCACCTTAATTGAAGCCCACCAAGCAGGTCAGTCATACAGTTACATCCTGTCGCCACGTAGCACAGGGTTATGGATTCTCAGTGTTATTATCCTGTTTGGTGTTTTGCCGCGGTTAATTTTATGGCTAGTCACTCGGAAGCTGTATCAACGTCGCCAACGGCGTATGCAGCTCGACTTCACCCAACCCGGCTTAGCTCAATTGATACCGCGATTGCAACCGCAACAATCGGACGTGGTTGATCCAGAACCCGATGCGCTTCCAACGCAGAGACGTCAACGGTCGGCGGTCATAGGGAAGGACTATTTAGTTTTCACGTTAGATTACGAGCCTGTTCCGGAGTGGAATGACGTATTTTTACTTGAAGACCGTGGTGTGGTTGCCTCTCAAGCTCAGCGCGAGACGCTATTGCAGGCATTAGCGGCCAAACCTGCACGCAAAGTGTTGGTTCGGATTGATACACAAATTACACCAGACCGCGGTAGTTTGCGCTATCTGGCGAAACTGCAACCGCACTGTAATCAACTTGCGGTTTGGTGTGTCGGTCATGGTAAGTATCAAACGCAATGGCAGGAGCTGTTAGCAGAACAACACATTTCCGGCTTTACCTTTCCTGACGAAGCAATTCGGTGGCTACGCGACGAGGATATTGATCATGGCTGAAGCATTACAAGTTTGCGTGGTTGGCCATACTAACACTGGCAAGACCTCGTTTGTGCGGACATTGCTGCAGAATACCAGTTTTGGTGAGGTGTCAGATCGTCCAAGCACAACCCGTGACGTCCGTCGAGCGGAGCTGAAGTTAGGCGACGACGTCGTGCTCGAAATATTTGATACTCCAGGTCTTGAAGATGGGCTAGGCCTATATGAGTATTTACAGTCCTTGCAGACTGACCAAGACAGGTCTCGCCACAACGGTCCGGAACAGATTCGGACATTTCTGCAAGCGCCAGCCGCAAAAGATGAATTTGAGCAAGAAGCAAAAGTATTGCGACAATTGCTTCAGGTTGACGCGGCTTTTTATTTAATCGATTGCCGCGATCCCGTCCTGCCGAAATATCAAGACGAGCTCGATATTTTACGGCGCTGCGGGAAACCAATTTTACCGGTGCTCAATTTCACCGCGCATGCTGATCAGCAATCAGCAGCTTGGCAACAAGCGTTAGCGCAAGTGAATTTGCATGGCTGGATTGAATTCGATACGGTGAGTTTGCCCGAACATGGCGACAGCGAGATTTTCCAGCATCTAGCAACCTTACTACCGAAACATCGAACGCACTTACACACCATTCAGCAGCAACGACAACGCCAAGCGCAACAAAGAATAATCGCTGCACGCCGGGAAATAAGTGAGTTACTCTTAGACGTGGCGGCCTATTCAGAACGAATAGCGAGTGATGAGCTCGACCAATTGAGTCAGATAACTGCAGCGATGGAACAGCGCGTGGTGGCCCGTGAACAGCGTAGCGTGACGGCAATTTTGCAGATTTTTGGTTTCCCAGCCAATGCCGCGACCTTGCAACGTCTGGCCGTTGGTCAACAAGCTTGGCAAGCCCCTTTATTTGCGCCGGAAACACTTAAAGAATTCGGCATCAAAGCGTCGAAAGGCATCGTCACCGGTGGTGCAGCGGGTGCTGGTTTTGATTTGATGGTTGGCGGCCTCAGCCTTGGTGCTGGTACGGTTATCGGTGCGGCCGCGGGTGGGCTTTGGCAAAGCTGGCAGCAGTATGGCCGGCGGATTAAACATGCGGTGCAAGGGCACAGTGAAATCCATATCCAACCAGAAATTATTCGGTTGTTGGCAGCTCGCCAACAACAGCTCGTTCAAGCCCTCATGCGGCGCGGTCACGCTGCAATCACACCACTTAGTCTAGTTAACGAGAACGCTGAGTTCCATGAGCCTGCTCGCTTTAAATTATTTCTTGCCCGCGCTCGCGCCCACCCGCAGTGGTCCACGTTAAACCAGGAAAAGTTTGATGACTCGCTCGAGCGCAGCCAATGCCTGCGGTTACTTGACTAACAATCTTTGACAGTTTCTTGCGCTTTTCTCAGTTATGTTGCGAGTACGAGCTAGCAACTTAATTCATTTGAAGCAGTCTGAAGGCTATGAAACGAAGCGTTATCTTATTAATTCTGCTGTTGCTTGGCCAGTTAACGGGCTGCGCAAGTCGTCTACCCGAAAATGCCCATACGCTCGATCGGGAAGCCGCGATGACTGAATTGAGCCAACGAATTGAGCGGGTCGGTTATCGGCGCGTGCGCATATCGCCAGGCGTGGACGAGTTTTTAAATGTCGCCGCAGCAATATTAGAGCAGCAAGCTGAACTGATGTACGAATACCGAATCCGCGCGGAATTTCATCGTGATGTGCAAGCATTTTTGTGGGCCTATCAAGGTGCGAGTACTGATGAGTTGCAAGCGGCGGCGCGTGCGTTTGATGCCCAAGCAAGCGCTGACGAAGACAAGATAGCGCCGAAGTTAGCCGCGTACCAACTGGCTAACCGACGCATTCAAGAACGCAATCGGGCTCTGGCGGTAGAAATTTCAGCGCAAATGTTAGTGGCTGGGTATTTGCTGAAGGAGCATCGCGATGCGGTTATGGTCTTTGCGCTTGCTAATATGTTAAGTGGGTTGACCGGAGGGCATGGCAACCGAACTCATGATAACGATTTAATTTTAGCGCTGCTGCGGGCACGAGACCAATTGCAGTTAGCTCGGGAAGCTAATGCTTTGATTCGAATTGAGCAGGCAACCATTGCCGCTATCGATGATTTGCAACGCGACTTAGAAAGACTTAACCAGTGATGAGAGGTAATCTCTGATGCAATATGTAACAGCAACAATCGCACAAGAACGGCGACCGTTTTTCCGTAAATCAGCACTTGCTGTACTTATCGCGCTTGGCGCGCTAACGATCGCAGCTTGTAGCACACAGCCAGCAGAGCAAACTCGTCGTGTTGCGACAACCTCAGACCCGTCTACGGCTTCCATTGCTCGGCGCGCGTTTGATTTCCGTGACGCTGATATTCGGGTGCCGAACTACTTCGACACCCAAGGGCTCGAGTTTTGTACCTTCGACGTTCAAAATGAGCACCCGAACTGTCCGTTGTATCGGCCGGTTGTGCGCATGTACTTTGACGTGGCGGACGTCAGTGGTGAAGGTTTTGGTGTCGACGCGGTGCGTGATTACGACGCTCGCGGCTTAGTGAACATGCTAGAAAATCAATTCGCTGGGATTAATCGTTTTCGGATCGTGACTCGTGACGACCAAGTTGTGAGTCAAGAGCTAGCGACATTTCGTCAGCAACAGGGCGATGCCGCTGCGGATGCACGTGCTGCCGAGCAGCGAATTCTGGCGCCGGATTATGTGATTAAACTCGACACCTTACGGTCAGTAAAAAACCAAGGCAGTATCACAGGTTGGATGGATTACAGCTTCGAAATTACCGCGTCGGTATTGAACCCGTTTAGCCGTGAGATTATGGCGTATCCAAATCTTGGTAAAGTGCGAGTGGACTCAGCCGATGTTCGCGATCGTCGGCAACTGCAGTTTGTCACCGCCAATGACCGTTACGTAAGTGGTTTCCGTTACTTTGATTCGGCTCACGTGCAAGCAGTACTCAATGATATGGCGTCGCGCGGAATCGATATTTTGCTTACCCGGATGTTGGCAGAAATGCCAGCTACTGCACAGGTGGTCGGCATTCGTGGTGATCAAATTAGTTTAGACCGTGGTCAAAACGCCGGTGTACTGCCGAACGAAACCATGATCATCTTTGAGTACGAAGCCGGCTTTGCAACCCCCATTGGCGTCGCAGAAGTGACCCCGTCGATGACCAGCTCGGTGGGTGAAATTGTGCGCTGGAAAAACTCAGCAGATGCACGCCGAGTACGAAGTGCCGCCAACGGCGGTATCTATCGTCCAGACAGTGAGCGGCGAGTATTTGCCGTCAGCGTCGGAGCACCATATACGTTCTTGCGTGATCGCACCTAAGCAAGTTCAATTCAGGTATACGAAAAAGGCTTGCGGTTTTATGGTTGAACCGCAAGCCTTTTGTTTAGCTGTTGCTTAATTAGTTGTTGCAAGAAGAACCTTGTCGCAATGTTCTTAACTAGACGCCAATGCTATTGCCTAGCGGCAAAAGTCCTTACCTAAACCGCAGAGCGCTTAAAAGTGAAACGCAGCGCCTAACATCCAGCGATCGTTATTCGCAAATGAATAGCCTGCGACAATGCTAAAGGTCGGGGCAATCCAGTAGCGTCCTTGTAAATGAATCACCACATCATCGTCGTCATTCACGTCGATATACTCAGCTTCAACGCCAAGTTCAAGGTTATGAGCGAGCTTGTGGCGGGCACCAACAAACACGTTGAATCCTGAATCTGAACTTGAAATACCGTTAAACTTAAAGCGTTCACGCACTAGACCCGCACCACCGTAAGCGACGGTATCAAGTTGAACATAATGCTTGTAGCCAAAGCCGAGCTTGGTGAGGTCGACATCGAAACTTTGTACGGATTGGTTAGCATGGCTTAAGCGGAAAAAGAAATCTTCGGTGACAGATGCGGAGAGGGCTAACTTATAACCGTCCAGGTCTGTATTGTTCACGCGTGTTTCTTGGTATTGCGCCGCAATATAATCGAAAGCCGGCTCGTTGGCGGCGACACTCATAGTCGTTAGCGGTAAAGCGCCGACCATTAAGGCAATGAGTCCAGTCGTTTTGTTCATCTTCATGGTCTTACTCCTGTCGTTATAGTCAGAGACTAACAGCCCTAAGTGTATACTGGAGGTTGTCATTTCGCTGTGGCAAAAATCGTCAACAATTGTCAAATTGGTGTAAAAATCCAATCGGTTAACCCTTACATTTCAGTGCGAGAGGGCGTAAGTTAAGGACTGCAAGCGTGAGAATTGCCGATGAAAAAGATAATAAAAAGGGGGAGAGAATGAATTTAACCAAGAAGGTCGGTACGCTATTAACGAGTGCTCTGCTGCTACATCTTGTTGGATGTGGTCAGCAAGCTCAAGAACCACTACGCATTGGCGCGACGATGTCGCAGACTGGCGCGTATCAAACCCAAGGACAGGCAGCACGCAACGGCTATTTACTCTGCGAGCAGGACTTAAATGCAGCAGGAGGACTCTTGGGACGTCCGGTTGAGTTTGTTGTTTATGATGACGAGTCGAGCCAAGAGCGAGCGCGTGCCTTGTACGAGCAATTAATCAGTGTGGAACAAGTTGACGCCATTATGGGTCCCTATGGTTCAACACTTACCGAAGCGGTTGCTCCGATTACAGAGAAACATCGTTACGTACATATTTCACCATTGGCCGCGACTTCTTCGATTTGGGAACAAGGGCGACATCACTTATTTATGGTATTGCCGCCCGCTGATGTTTTCCTTGCTGGGTTGATTAACATGGCCGAACAACACGGTTATCAGCGCGTAGCTGTGTTGTATGAAGACGCATTATTTCCGGCTGCTGCTGCACAAGGAGCAATCGATTTAGCTACTAGCAAAGGCATGGACGTTGTCTTTCAACAGGCGTATACCAGCGGCACGGAGGATTTCCGTAGCTACCTTAGCGACATCGCTACCGCAGAAACGCAGGTATTAGCGTTAGCGGCGTCCGCATTGACCAACTTTGTCACCATTACGCAACAACTCAAAGAGCTTGATATTAATGTTCAACTCATGGGTACCTCGGGGGCCGTGGACGAGTTTCAACACGCGCTTGGTGCCGACGCTGATTATGTAATGGGGCTGTCGGCATGGGAAGCGTCGGTTCCACTGCCTGGTTCAGAACAGTTTGTGCGTAATTACCAAGCTCGTTTTCAGCGCGCTCCAAGCTTCCATGCCGCTGGCGCTTATGGCAGTTGTCAACTGCTTGCCCACGCGATTACCAGCGCAGGTAGCTTGAATAGTGACGCCATTCGCGATGTGTTACTGAATTTAGAAATGACCACTGTTTTTGGCCCATTCGCAGTTGATAAGCGCGGCTATCAAACGGCTCATCAAGGCGTGTTTGTGCAGTGGCAAGACGGCGAAAAACGTGTGATTTGGCCACATGAACAAGCAGTATCCGAACCACGGATCACGATGCCAACTTGGTCGGAACGGGCAAACTAGCCGTTCATTGCTACCTCGATATCGACTTCCAGCAATGACCAACAAAAAAGCTCACGCAGTTTTGCGTGAGCTTTGTCAATGGCGCCCATGGGTTATCGAGCCAGAAATTCCTCTGGAAACGACATCACCCAGTTAATGAAAAGCTCGGTGCCGACTTTTAATGCAGCTTCGTCAGCATAGAAGTAGGGCGAATGATTGCTTGGTGCAGTCGCAGGATCCTGATCGTGCGGTGTTATGCCAAGGAAAACAAACATGCCAGGCACTTCTTGAGCAAAGAACGAGAAGTCCTCAGCGCCGGTGACTAAGTCATTTTCACGTACGTTGGAATCACCGGCTACTTGTCGCGTGAGTGGCAATAGATGTTCAACCAATTCAGGATGATTCACCGTGACTGGGTAGCCTTCGTGAATGTGCACGTGAGCTTCGGCACCGGCAGAGCGCGCGGTGTATTCAGCAGTGCGGGTTAGCTTATCGAAAATTTCAGAGCGAATACCCATATCAAAATTACGGATAGTGCCTTCGAGGTAAACCTCGTCTGGAATGATGTTGTTACGAATACCGCCTTCAACAATTCCAAAGCTGACGACCGCTGGCGCTTTAGTAATATCCACCTGGCGACTAACGATGGTTTGGACATTATTAATGACTTGCGCTGCAGTGACGATAGGGTCGACGCCACCCCATGGCCGTGAGCCATGAGTTTGTTCGCCTTTGATGGTTATTTCGAAACGGTCGGAAGAAGCCATCAAGGGGCCCTTACGATAGCCGATAACACCGGTATTGGCTGCTGACCAAACATGAATCCCGAGCACTGCGTCGGGTTGCACGTCGGCAAAAATCCCTTCTTTGAGCATGAGTTCAGCGCCGCCTTCCTCGCCTTCTGGCGCACCTTCTTCGGCAGGTTGGAAGATAAACATCACATTACCTGTAATTTCGTCACGATGAGCAGCTAAGTGCGTGGCCGCACCCATGAGCATGGCGACATGCAGGTCGTGGCCGCAAGCGTGCATCACCGGTACTTCTCGGCCACGATACTCACCCATTGCTTGTGAGGCGAATGGCACATCCGTTAACTCCTTTACGGGGAGTGCGTCCATATCTGCGCGTAACGCAATGGTGGGGCCGGGCTGGCCGCCACGGAGAAACCCAACCACACCTGTGTGGGCAATATCTGTTTGTACCTCAATACCTAAATTTCGAAGATGTTCGGCGACTAAAGCGGCTGTGCGAAATTCGCGGTTACTTAGCTCAGGATGTTGATGGATGTCGCGGCGCCACTCAATGACTTGCTGCTCAAGGTTTGAGCTGATGGTATGAAGTGAGCTGTGGTCATGAGCAGAGGCTGAACTAAACACGAGCGGCGAGGCAAAAAGCAATGCCGCGGCAACTAAACGATGTGCTGTACTACGTGGATGACGGTGTTGATGTCGGTGTGAATGACGGTCCTGAGTTCGGTGCATGGCTATACTCCTACTGTGTCGCTGACGCTAATTTTAAGTTGACTAAACATCTCGTCTAAACCATAGAGTTTTCAGCAGTATGGCAGTATGCTGTGCAGACGACAACTCAGACGACAACTCAGACGACAACTATAGCGAGACGGGTGGAGTGGTGAACTCAATGTGGTGCCAGCATGCAGGCGTACGTTTTCAACTGACGCGGAAAAATATGAAAACCATGCGCATACGCATTAAAGCACGATCGGGCGATGTGCTTGTTTCCGCACCGCATCGAGTGGCAACGGAACAAGTCCTTGCGTTTGTAGCGGCGAAAAGTGACTGGATTCGTGGCCATGTTGAGCAAATTAAACAGCAACCGGATCAAGGTGAAACACTGGACTGGCACAAGCTCGAAGAGCAAAGGGCGGCTTTGCAACGATATGCAGAGCAGCGTTTACCTTACTGGGCGGAACGTATTGGTGTCGAGCCACTCGAAGTGCGGATTAAAAAAATGCACAGTCGCTGGGGTAGTTGTAACATTCGGAGTAAGCGAATTTGGCTCAGCTTGATGCTAGCGGACAAACCATTCGAGTTGGTTGATTACGTCTTGGTGCACGAGCTCGTTCATTTACATGAAGCCAATCATAGTGCTCGTTTTTACCGATTAATGGACCGATTTCTGCCGAATTGGCAAAGATTCGATAAAGAATTAAACCCAAATCGTCGGCGACGACTATAATTAATAGCGTCATTGAGACCAACATGAGAGGTCATTTATGCAGATATTTTCGCGATTAAATTTCCATGGACTTAAACTAATAGCATTGAGTTTGATGACTGTCTTCGTCGTCACTGCCTGTGCGGGACAGCCGGCCTACCGGGCAGCTGAGCGTGGTGGCTTTGGCTATTCCGAACGTCAAATTACGGAAGAGCAATACCGGGTGAACTTCAAAGCCCGCGGCGATAATATTGGGATGGCGGTCGATTACGCCATGCTTCGCGCTGCTGAAATTACCCTTGAACGCGGTTATGACTGGTTTCGGGTGACCAACCGCGAAACTTTTGTTGATCGTGAACGCGTCAGTAGCAGCCACGTTGGCTTCGGCATGGGTTATCCAGGGCCTTTTACTCGGTATCACCTAGGGATGACCTTAGGGGACGGCCGCAGCGAAGTTGAAGTGAATTTAGAAATTCGCCTCGGACGAGGACCTGTTCCAGATGACGAAAATGTTTTCAAAGCCAGTGAAGTTTTTGAAAACCTCCGCCCACGTGACGCTGACTAAGCACAACTGATAGGTACGCAATGACAATTCATGCTCACGGAGGAGACGCGCGAGCTCAGGGAAATACAAACGAACTCGCGACGTCAGGGCGTGCCCTAATTTTTCTTAATCCACTACCGAATCGCCGCAAAGCAAAATTGCTTGCGGCGCTCGAACATGCGCTCGTGCAAGAGGGCAGTACATGGCATCGGTTCGAAACTTTCGCGCAATTAGAACGGACAGTTGCTGCAGTTGAAACATTACTGCAGCAAGAAACGTTTGACCGCGTGGTGGTGCTTGGTGGCGATGGCACGTTACACCAAGCAGTCAATGCTTTAGTAGCAAGTCGTTTGCCGGTTGGTTATTTGCCATGCGGCACTGGTAACGACTTTGCCCGCGGTTGGTTTTCAGCTTTTACCTCAACTGCGACATTGACTGACTGGGTGGAACAAGCTTTGCATGGGACACCACACGCGATTGACTTAGGGCAAGTTGGTTCACGCTATTTCGCTAATGTTGCAGGTGTCGGTTTTGACGGTGATCTGGTGCGTCGCATGGGCGTCAAAAAGTTTCTTTGGCCGCGGTTTAGCTATCTTTGGTCGGCCTGCTTAAGTTTGTTGCGTTATCGTGAACAGCCGCTGGCACTTCGTGGAACGCAGCAAAAGCTTCTGGCAGTGTCGCAACGACCGACGTTTATGTTAATTGCAGCGAATAATCAGTTTTTTGGTGCTGGTATGCACATTGCGCCGCATGCATTGGTAGATGACGGCTACTTAGCTTATTGTTTAGTTGAAAAAATGCCCCTTTGGCGGAAGTTGCTAGCGTTACAAAAGCTTTACCGTGGCGCCCATGTCAACCTTCACAAGGTGCACACAGGTCAATTTTCGGCACTTGAAATAACAACACCGAATTTACCCGTTGAGGCTGACGGTGAACTGATTGGCATGACCCCAGTGCGAATCCGAACGATTCCCGCCGCATTCCTTCTGCGCGCGGTTGACTAATTACGATGATAACTTACCGTAAGCCGGCTTCAAGGCCACAAGTCTGCAGCACCTGTTGCCACAGTTCGGCATGGTGGCGAACTTCCTGCTGTAGCTGCTGAGCAATGCTTTCAGAACCTGCTAAATAGCGAAAATACGCATGCCATTGCGGATGATCAACATAGTCAGATAAAGCTTGAATACGTGGCTCAAGCTGTTGCTGATAACCATCCCAGCGGGCAAACATGGGCTGTAATTCACCTATCCAAAATGCCATGAGCACGTTATGCAGGTAATCTGCAGCAGCGGGTTGGTGATTTGGGCGGCAACCCACCAAGGTGCCAGCGTCGGTTAGCTGTTGATTCAATGCTTGCATATAGCCTAGGGCGTGCTGTTGACTGCGTAGGTAACGACCTAAGAAATCCCCTTGACCGAGCGCAGCAACGGCGACTTGCCAATCGTTTAAATTCACTTCGATGACCTGCAAGTCAGACTCAGCTGTGAGACTGCCTGACGTTTGTGTAGCAGCAAGGAATCGCTCTATCTCGGTAAATATGTACAAAAAGTAATCAATGGCTTCGAGTGTTTCTGACGCTGCGGCCATAGTTTCAACCGCCAGTAAGTTACGCCCCGGGCGCAAGCTATCACGCATAATCGGGTCATTGGTGATCATGCGTTGCCGCCAATTTGGTAATGTCGACGTTTTGTGGGCGATGGCTGCGGTTAGTTCACTGGCAATCGAGCTGTCAGCGATGTGAGCATCCTGCAAACATTCAGGGAGGGCAGTGAGCATGGCAAGTTCATGCCGTAAGCGCGCATTCGGTGGTTGAACACGGCCAAGCGAACTATTGCGTTCGGCAATTAGTTGTCCGGCCCGACAACGATTGAGTCTCTGGCTTGCCACTAAACTAATGGTGAATTCAGGGATAGCTTCACGTGTGACTTGGACGCGTGGCGGCTGCGGAAATTCTGGCCGTTCAGTCGCTACCAATGGTGCATCGGTTAAACGAGCAATACGCTTTTGGTAATCAAGCAGAGCATCATCACTGGTGCGCGAGCAGGCACTCAAAAACAGAACCAAAAATACGCTAACAAGCGTAGGTATGAGAGTCGTGCCAAGATATTTCTTTTGCGCTACACTAGCGGCAAATTGAGCTGACATGGTCGGCAGTCCACAGTGAAGTTAAGGGTTTTACATGTTTACCGGTATTGTACAAACGAAAGCTAAGGTTAACGCGATTCACGATCAGGGGCAATTTCGTCAGCTCCAAATTGCCGTTGCTCCTGAATACTTGCAGGCTGTCGAAACGGGCGCCAGTATTGCCATTAATGGTTGTTGCTTAACGGTAACCGGCTTTGACCAAAATGTTTCAGCAACCGAATCTTGGGTTCGCTTTGATGTCATCGATGAAACCTTAAGACTGACCAATTTAGGCGACTTACAGGTTGGTAGCGAAGTAAACTTTGAGCGTTCGTTAACACTCGGTCGAGAGCTTGGTGGACACTTAGTTTCAGGCCACATTCAAACCACCGCAACCTTGGCGCAACGGATTGACAGCGACAATAATTGTCGTTTGTATTTGCAAATAGAACCGTCGTGGCTCGAATATATTCTGCCGAAAGGGTTTGTTGCTGTGGATGGCGCCAGCTTAACGGTTGGCGAGGTCGACGCCACGGGGTTTTGGCTGCATTTAATTCCAGAA
The DNA here is from genome assembly GCF_003987315.1 of Aliidiomarina haloalkalitolerans. Lineage (GTDB taxonomy): Bacteria > Pseudomonadota > Gammaproteobacteria > Enterobacterales > Alteromonadaceae > Aliidiomarina > Aliidiomarina haloalkalitolerans. Next base: position 579,551 of record NZ_PIPI01000001.1, on the reverse strand, counting down.
ACCTTAGCCCTAACGATTCTCGGTGAAGCGAAGGTTGGTCAACGTATCAACATCGAAGCGGATCAACAAACAGTGACGATTGTCGAGACAGTGAAACGCGTGTTGCAGCGGCAATAAGCGTTGCTGCCTAATAGTATTGTTCGTCGTCCGCTTTAATGCGCACATGGAACTTGTCGTCACCAACATCACGAAAAAGTTCGACGTATAAAACATCACCGCAAACAGGGCACTCTTCTTCATAATTTTGTGGATCATCTTCGGAAAGATCCACATAAAAGTGAATGGTGTGCCCGCAATGCGGACAATGCGCTGCTGCATCGTGCAATTTTTCTTGGTCCATAGTCATGTCCTATGTCAGCAGAAAAGGAAAACCTTCACCTTGTTAACTATAGCAATGACACTGATAACCTGCTGCAGAATCGCCTTTGGAGAGCGTAACGTGACGTCATATCAACAAATTTTCTTGGAAAATTGCCACCGATGAACGTCGTTGTTGGAGCTTCGTCAATCCAGGAACTCGGTAGCTTAGTGAGTCCGTTTATCGGCCAACTTGCCGCATTACTTGCTGCGTTCTGCTGGGCGTTAGCAACACTTATGTATGCCCGTAGCAGCCATCACTTAAGTTCTGCACAGTTAAATTTGGTGAAAGGCCTAATCGCAACACCGTTACTCGCGTTCGGGTTGTTCTTCTTTACCAACATGCAACAACTGAGTTGGGACAGCACCCCAATTTGGCTGCTATTGCTAAGCGGTGTGATTGGTATCACCATCGGCGACACCTGTTATTTTTCAGCTCTACGACGCTTGGGGGCAGGGCATACCATCTTACTTGAGTATCTAGCGCCTCCGTTCGCGGCTGTAATCGCGTGGTTGTTTCTCAGTGAAACCCTAAGTGGCGGACAAATCGTTGCAGCCTTAGTCGTCATTACCGGCGTTCTTTTGGTGCTAACCGAGCGGCAACCGATCGCAGGTGTGCCATTGTCGCGCAGTGGCGTACTATTTGGTGTTGCCGCTGCGATTTGCCAAGCCGTCGGTTTGGTCATGGCGTTTTATGCGTTTCAACATTTCAGTATTAACGCCTTGCAGGCCGCGATGTTGCGTCTTGCCGCCGGCACGATCATGTTAACGGTTGCACTACTGGTGTTAAAGCCACGGATGTTAAAGCAGACCGTTACTGCAGTTCGAGCCACGCATTTACCAACACTCTTCAGTGCGATTGTTTTAGGGACCTTCTTGGCAATTTGGTTACAACAAACGGCAATCGCCTATGTCACGCCAGGCATCGCGCAAACACTTCTATCAACTGCGCCACTGTTTATGCTTGGCCTCAACGTTATCCGGGGCCGGCGGGTAAGCTTTCGCGCTGTCGTCGGAACCTTAGTGGCGATGATCGGTATTAGTGTTCTATTTTTGCTTTAATGCCAACATGGCCGCGACCAGATAAGTTGCGGCCTTGCTGTGGTTCAAAGCGATTCTTGATTGCGTCATCGGGCTGGCTTCGGTATAGTTGCCCGGTTAAATTCTTCTCTTACTTATTTTATGTAATCAATGCATACAAGTGGCACTTGGTAGGTGTCACCACTGTAAAAAAGGAACGCTCATGCCAGTAATTACTCTCCCCGATGGTAGCAAACGCGAATTCGACCGCCCTGTATCTGTTCTTGATGTCGCCAATGATATCGGTCCAGGCCTAGCGAAAGCCACGGTTGCAGGTCGTGTGAATGGCGAATTAGTTGACGCTTGTGACGTGATTGAAAACGACGCTACGCTCGCAATTATTACCCCTAAGAATCCTGAAGGTGTGGAGATTATTCGGCACTCATGCGCGCATTTGTTAGGGCACGCCATCAAGCAGTTGTGGCCAAATACAAAAATGGCGATAGGCCCGACAATCGATAATGGTTTTTACTACGACGTTGATATCGATCGACCACTTTCGCAAGAAGACCTTGATGCACTTGAAAAACGTATGCAAGAGTTGCAAAGCACTAATTACGACGTGGTTAAAAAGAAAGTAAGCTGGGATGAAGCTCGCGAAGTATTTGTGCAACGTGGTGAAAGCTACAAAGTAGAAATTCTCGATGAGAACATTGCCCGTGACGACCGTCCAGGCCTTTATCATCACGAAGAATACATCGACATGTGTCGTGGCCCGCACGTGCCTAACATGCGTTTTTGTCAGCATTTTAAAATCATGAAAGTGGCTGGAGCGTATTGGCGTGGTAATTCCGATAACAAAATGTTGCAACGGATTTACGGCACTGCCTGGGCTGACAAAAAAGAATTAAAAGCTTATTTGCAACGTTTAGAAGAAGCAGAAAAGCGCGATCACCGGAAAATCGGTAAAACTCAAGATTTATTCCACTGGCAGGAAGAAGCGCCAGGTATGGTGTTTTGGCACCACAATGGTTGGACTATCTTCCAAGAGCTAGAAAAATTTGTCCGCGAAAAGCTGCATGATTATGACTATCAGGAAGTAAAAGGCCCATTGATGATGGACCGCGTACTCTGGGAAAAATCTGGCCACTGGGAAAAGTTCTCGGAGTTGATGTTTACAACATCTTCGGAAAACCGCGAATATGCAGTCAAACCAATGAACTGTCCGGGCCATGTACAGATTTTTAACCAAGGTCTGAAGTCATACCGTGATCTACCATTGCGAATGGCTGAGTTTGGTTGCTGTCACCGTAACGAACCGAGCGGTGCTTTGCATGGTTTGATGCGGGTGCGCGGTTTTACGCAAGACGACGCTCACATTTTCTGTACCCAAGATCAAGTGCAAGACGAAGTGTCTGGCTGTATCCGTATGGTTTATGAAACGTATCAGGCGTTCGGTTTTGACAAGATCGTCGTGAAGCTATCAACCCGCCCAGCGAAACGTCTTGGTGATGACGCCATGTGGGATCGTGCAGAGGCTGCACTAGCCGATGCATTGAAGAGCCACGACATCGAATTTGAGTATTTACCGGGTGAAGGTGCCTTCTACGGACCGAAAATTGAATTTACTTTACATGATTGTCTCGGTCGAGCGTGGCAATGTGGTACAATTCAGCTCGATTTTGCATTACCTGACCGTTTGGGCGCAACTTATATGGGTGAAGACAACGAACGTCACATACCAGTGATGATTCACCGCGCGATTTTAGGTTCGCTTGAACGTTTTATGGGTATTTTGATCGAAGAGTACGCTGGTTATTTCCCGCTTTGGTTGGCACCAACGCAGGTCGTGGTGATGAATATTACCGATAATCAGGCCGAATATGTCGAAAATTTCGTCTCAGAATTGAAAAAACAGGGCTTTAGAGCAAAAGCCGACTTGAGAAATGAGAAAATAGGCTTTAAAATTCGCGAGCACACGCTTAAGCGCGTGCCGTACTTATTGGTGGTAGGAGATCGCGAGGTAGAGGAAGGACAAGTCGCGGTTCGTACCCGGCGAGGTGAAGACCTCGGCAAATTTGCCGTGGCCGATTTCATGGCTCGCTTACGCGAAGAAGTAACAACCCGCGTAATTTCTTAGAACTGATTGGAGGAAGACACAATTAAAGGCGGAAAAAAAGGCCAAAAGGCCGACAAAACACGTATTAACGAAGACATCACGGCTGGAGAAGTCCGTTTAATCGACGGCGAAGGAGAACAGCGTGGTGTTGTAAGCTTAACCGAAGCACTTGAAGTTGCTGCAGAAGCAGGGCTTGATCTCGTTGAGATCAGTCCAAATGCTGAGCCGCCTGTGTGTCGCGTCATGGACTACGGAAAGTTCCTGTACGAGAAAAGTAAGCAACAGAAAGAGCAGAAGAAAAAGCAGAAACAGATTCAGGTCAAGGAAGTTAAATTCCGACCTGGTACTGATGAAGGCGATTACCAGGTAAAACTGCGCAACCTGCGTCGCTTTCTTGAGGGTGGTGACAAAGCAAAAGTCACTATTCGTTTCCGTGGCCGGGAAATGGCACATCAGGAGATTGGTATTGACCTTCTTGAGCGGATTAAAACCGATCTCGAAGAAGTATCAACTTGTGAATCGTTCCCTCGTCGGGCCGAAGGGCGTCAGATGATTATGGTTCTGGCACCACTTAGTAACAAGTAACGTGGGTTTACAAGTAAGTTTTCAATCGGAAAGCTTCACCCCGGCTACTTAATGGCAATCTCAATGCGGAGTTTTTGCAATGCCAAAAATGAAAAGTGTAAAAAGCGCTACTAAGCGTTTTAAGAAAACTGCTTCAGGCGGTTACAAGTGCAAGCAGTCTCACTTGCGTCACATTCTGACCAAGAAGAGCTCAAAGCGTAAACGTCACCTGCGGGCTAAGAGCATGGTTCATAAGAGCGATGTTGCTTTAGTCGATCGCATGTTACCGTACGCATAAGAGAGGAGACTGACACATGGCACGAGTAAAACGTGGTGTGATGGCGCGCGCGCGTCACAAGAAAATCATGAAGCAGGCGAAAGGTTACTATGGTGCTCGCAGTCGCGTATTCCGCGTTGCGAAGCAAGCTGTAACTAAAGCTGGTCAATACGCATACCGTGACCGTCGCGTGAAGAAACGTACGTTCCGTCAATTATGGATCGTTCGTATCAACGCAGCGGCTCGTCAAGGTGGCCTCTCTTACAGCCGTTTCATCAACGGTTTGAAGAAAGCATCTGTTGAGATCGACCGTAAGATTTTGGCTGATATCGCTGTTCACGACCAAGCAGGTTTTGCTGCATTGGTAGAGAAAGCGAAAGAAGGTCTGTCTGCGTAAGCAAACAGCTTCAAGCTAGAATAGAGAAGGGAGCCATTGGCTCCCTTTTTGCTGTCTGACGTTTATGAATTCTTGCTCAGGCAAACGTATTAAATTTTCTTAATTCATTTCATTTCATTTCATTTCATTTCACTTCACAGATATCTCACGGCCGCTAAATTTCGATATGAAATTGAAGGTAACTACACTAAGAACAAATATAGACCTTGCATCCTGCTGAAATCTTGGCCAAAATTGTTGTTGGTTGTTTTATAAACAATCACATGGAGAACAATCACATGGAGAACAATCACATGGAGAATAGTCAACAGGCACAAGGACAGCGAAAGTGGCGATTATTATTTGGCTCTAATTTCTTATTGGTGACAATCGCTTGGTTGTTTTTTAGCGCAGCGTTTAATCCCTCGTTTGCTCATTCTCAATCCTCTTCGGACGCGCAACGACTCGAAAAAGTCTTTGTTTGCGAAACCTGTAATCGTCAGGAAGCAATATCGATAGCGCATGCACAGGCACCGTTGGCGGAATGTACCTTTACACAGGAACAGGGGCAAATTCCTACGCCCGATGATATGTCTTGTTTTGCAGCGCCACGAGTGCTCATGGTCGTTAATCCCATCGAACAGCGAGCGTATAAATTTCGCGTTCAAGTTCAATGCCATGGTACCTGGTGTGCGTCAGGTAATCCAACGACTCAAGAATTGGCACCGACAGCAGAGGAGTTAGCAGATTTAGCTGTCTTTTATAGTTTTCACCAACGCTTTTTAGCCGCATTACAGGCGCAAAATGATTTCGAAGTAGTCACTCAACCAATACCCTTAGTGGACTGGACTACGCATGAACTTGACGTTGTCGAAAACTACAATTTGTCGGCAGAAAGTTGTGAGGGGCATCCAGTGCAGTATTTCACAAATTTAAACTGGCGTAACGCATTCCACCGCATGTTGGCAACCGGGATCAGTAGTCGCTTCGGTACTCGTTCATTTGAAGCAGTGGTGACAGATAAACGTTTGAATGGCTTGTCTTTTGGGAAACAACAAGTCGGGGTTAGTTGGGAATATAGCCGCAATGACTTGTGGACCATGTACCGCTTTTCAGACCCGTGGAATAACCGTTTGAACTTTAAAGTCAGCTATGAAGGTAATGTCTCAGAAGGCCCCATAGAACCGCACCTCGTTCGGTTTATCTTAGCCCCAGGCACCTCGGCGATTGGTGGCGTTTTAGTCAGTGATTTAATCAGTGGCGCACACTTAAGTTTACGTTCGTTAGGTGATATCGGATGCTTATCGTTATTATTAAATAATCCTGAATTCTTTGAGCCCATATCACACGGCGAACCAGAGTTTGTTCGCCAAAACCCAGACAACCCAGCGAGTCCTTTTGTCGAACGCTGTTATAAAACCGTGAAAACACAAAGCTGTATCGTCAATGACGATAATACGCGTCAATGTTTACCGCAAACGGTCGGTTTTTGGGAGATGTGCCCAGTGAACTTTCCCTAAATAGCTAACTAAATAAAACGATGGTTTGTGGTTTTAGAGTTTAGCGGCCTTACTGTCATGATGAGTAGCCAGCGCCGGTTTTGCGCTGGCTACTTTTTTGAACATGTACCTTTTACTCGCAATTTTATGTGCAGGTTGGCGTTGCGATCTGTTATCATATCGGCTTATTTTTCAACGTTATTTGTGAGCGTGGGTGCGTTTTTAGAAGGTCGGCTATTGACCGTGACTTGGGCGATAGTCTGAATACATTGAAGACGCCAAATACTCGGTTCTTAATACGTGATGCAAAACTCCTGAGTAACTGGTTCATTGAGGAAAGTCATGGATTTACAAGCAATTCTAGCAGCGGGTAAAGCAGCCTCAGCTGCTGCGACTACGCCAGCGCAACTCGAAGATGTTCGAGTTGAATATATGGGTAAGAAAGGCCATTTAACCGAGCAGTTAAAAAGCCTTGGAAAATTAAGCCCTGAAGAGCGTCCGCAAGCAGGTCAGTTAATCAACCAAGCCAAGCAAGAATTGCAAGAGATTCTCAATGCACGTCGCGACGAGCTGAAAGACGCAGAAATGAATCAGCGTTTAGAAGCTGAGCGCATTGATGTCACGTTAGCAGGGCGCATGAACCAACTCGGTGGTTTACATCCGGTGACACGTACGATTCAACGAATTGAAGATTACTTTGGTCAACTTGGCTTCGGCGTTAAACAGGGCCCTGAAGTGGAAGATGCGTTCCATAATTTCGATGCCTTGAATATTCCTCCTCAGCATCCAGCGCGCGCAGACCATGACACCTTTTATTTCAATGCTGACGCGATGTTGCGTACGCATACCTCAGGTGTGCAAATTCGCACCATGGAAAAGCAACAACCACCATTGCGGATTATTGCCCCAGGTCGGGTATACCGGAATGATTATGATCAGACGCATACGCCGATGTTCCACCAAGTTGAAGGCCTCATGGTCGACAAAAATGTCAGCTTTGCTGAGCTCAAAGGCATTCTGCATGACTTCCTACACCACTTCTTCGAAGAAGATCTAGAAATTCGTTTCCGGCCGTCATTCTTCCCATTTACGGAGCCTTCAGCTGAGGTCGATGTGCGTCGTAAAGACGGCAAATGGTTAGAAGTATTAGGTTGCGGGATGGTGCATCCGAATGTCCTGAAAGCAGTCAATATCGACCCAGAAGAATATACGGGCTTTGCGTTTGGTATGGGCGTTGAACGGTTAACTATGATCCGTTACGGCGTTAATGACTTACGCGCATTCTTTGAAAATGACTTACGTTTCTTAAAACAGTTCGGCTAAGCGGTAGAGGGAAGAATAGATTATGAAATTCAGTGAACAGTGGCTACGAGAGTGGGTCAACCCAGAGCTGAGCACCGAGCAATTAGCCGAACAATTAAGCATGGCTGGTTTAGAAGTTGATGGTATCGAGCCAGTTGCCGGTGTTTTCCATGGTGTTGTTGTTGGCGAAGTGAAAGCTTGTGAACAACACCCGAATGCAGACAAGTTGCGGGTAACGAAAGTTGATATCGGTGCTGACGAGTTATTGGACATCGTTTGCGGTGCAGCGAATTGCCGTACTGGTATCAAAGTGGCAGTGGCAACGGTCGGCGCAGAATTGCCAGGTGACTTTAAAATCAAAAAGAGCAAACTACGTGGAGAACCTTCCCACGGCATGTTGTGCTCAGCGTCGGAACTTGAACTCAGTGATGATCACGACGGTATTCTAGAACTACCTGCCGCAGCACCGGTGGGGACTGACTTTCGTGAATGGCTCGGTTTAAACGACCATGCGATTGAAATTGATTTAACCCCAAACCGGGCGGACTGTTTAGGTATTCGTGGTTTAGCTCGAGAAGTTGGGGTGTTAAACCGGATTGACGTCAATGTACCAGAATTTGCGGCAGTTGCTGCGACTATTGACGACCAACGGGCCATTCATTTGGATGCTGCAGACGCTTGCCCACGCTATTTGGGCCGCGTTATTCGCAATATCAATGCCAATACGCAAGCGCCGTTGTGGCTACAAGAGCGTTTACGTCGCGCCGGCGTGCGTTCAATCGATGCCGTTGTGGATATCACCAACTATGTTTTACTTGAACTCGGCCACCCGATGCATGCATTTGATTTAAGTCAGCTGCATGGTGATATTCATGTGCGTATGGCGAAGCCGGAAGAGAAGCTAACGCTACTTGATGGTCAAGAAGTCACCTTGCAGGACGACGTTTTAGTCATTGCGGATGAGCAAAAAGCGGTAGCGATGGCGGGCATTTTCGGTGGCGAACAAACCGGTGTAACCACTGAATCAAAAGATATTTTCCTAGAAAGTGCATTCTTTGCACCTGACGCGATAATGGGACGAGCACGTCGATTCGGCTTACATACTGACGCTTCGCATCGGTATGAGCGCGGTGTCGACCCTGAGTTGCAGCGCACTGCCATGGAACGCGCTACGGCGTTAATCCTTGAAATTTGTGGCGGAGAAGCAGGCCCAGTGGTGGAAGCAGTGAGCGTTGATCATCTGCCAAAACCAGCCAATATCAACCTGCGGGCAGAACGGTTAAGTCGTGTCTTAGGCGCTGACATTGCTGTGACGGATGTTGAAGCGATTCTGACACGTTTAGGTTTTACCGTTGCGAAAGACGCTAGTGGTTGGCAAGTCCAAGTCCCCACTTATCGCTTTGATATTGCAATTGAAGAAGATTTAATCGAAGAGATTGCTCGGGTTTACGGCTATAACAACATTGCAGCCGTCGCCCCAACTGCAGAACTACGCATGACGCGAGTTGAAGAAATTCACTTGCCGCTGCGCGCCGTGCAGCAAGTTATGCTCGCACAAGGCTATCAGGAAGCGATTACCTACAGTTTTGTTGACCCAAAACACCAAGCGCAATTGTATCCAGAGCTTGCTGCATTAACGCTGCCGCATCCAATTTCGATTGAAATGTCATCGATGCGTCTAGGCTTATGGCCAGGGCTGGTGTCGGCTGCGGGTTATAACCAAAAACGTCAGCAACAAAATATCCGCTTATTTGAAACTGGCTTACGTTTTGTGCCGGACAATAGTGCTGAAAATGGTATTGCGCAACAGCCGATGATCGCGGGTGTGATTATGGGGACTGTTCAAGGCGAACACTGGCGCGATGGCGTTCGTGCCGTTGACTTTTATGATTTAAAAGGGCACGTCGAAACGCTGTTGCGGGCGACCGGTCGTTTTGATGAGTTCCGTTTTGTTGCATCAGCACATACAGCCTTGCATCCAGGGCAGAGCGCTGCGATTTATCGTGGCGAAACGTTAGTTGGTTATTGTGGGGCGTTGCATCCGCAATTCGAAAAGCTGTTTGGCCTGAAAGGGCGTGCGTTTGTCTTTGAACTTGATTTAAACCTGTTGCGTGAACGTTTAGTACCGCAAGCTGGCGTAATTTCAAAGTTCCCGTCTATCCGTCGCGATATCGCTATTTTGGTTGACCGCCAAGTTGCAGCGGGTGAAGTGTTAGAATCAATTAAAAAAATTGGCGCAAATCAGTTAGTTGACCTAAACTTGTTTGATGTATACACCGGAGAAAATGTGCCAGCCGAGTCGAAGAGCTTGGCCATTGCTCTGACGTTACAGGCGGCAGATCGTACCCTGGAAGATCAGGAAGTAAATTCCTTGATGGAACAGGTGATAAACGCGCTGCGAAATGAATTCAATGCGGTGTTGAGGGACAGTTAATATGGCGCTGACCAAAGCTGAAATTGCCGAACATTTGTTTGAAAAATTAGGAATGAACCGGCGGGATGCCAAAGAGTTAGTGGAAACATTCTTTGAAGAAATTCGCCAAGCGCTTGAAAGTGGTGAACAGGTTAAAATTTCTGGATTCGGGAATTTTGACTTGCGTGACAAAGCACAGCGCCCGGGACGTAACCCTAAAACTGGTGAAGATATTCCAATTTCGGCGCGTCGAGTGGTTACCTTTCGACCCGGTCAGAAGTTTAAAGCGCGTGTTGAAGACGCTAACTTTGAAGAGTAACTCGATGTTAGCTCCTCTAGTCGGGTGCTATTAAGGTTTGCAATTTAATCTATTGTCGTGGCCATTTAATAGTGACGAAGTAAAAAAGAGACGAAATAAAAAACGAGCAGGAAGTTCCTGCTCGTTTTTTTATTGGGAGAGAACAACCTTATAGGTTGTTTCTTACTTAAAGAATAAACTGCTAAACGGATTGAGTAAACGAGCCATACCTGAAGTAAATTGTAGTGGGGCATCGAGCCAAGCCAAGGTTAAGCAGTCTTCCTCTGCAGTTTGTGGCGAATGACGATGATCCGCACCAAGGAAAACAAAGTCGCCATCGTGATAGCGGTCGTGTTCATCATTGAAGGTACCGTTGATTACCAAAGTGGCTTCGTGTTGGCGATGAGTATGTTCAGGTACTGACGCACCTGCACCCATGTAGATTAGATTCACTGCACTGTGATCATCTACTTTTAATGGTGCACGCCATACTGAGCCAGGCACTTTGCTCCAGTCGCCTAAGCGGTGAGAAACGCGCTTAAGCGCCGGTGGGAGGCGGAACTGCTTGCCTTCAACCGTTACTTTATCAAGGATCTGTTGTGGCGCACTGATTGCTGGCGCAGCCGAATTGAGAATATCTTCAAGCATCGCTTGCATCGTCAGCTCGCTGAAGTCGGTACTGGCACCGAGCTCTTTTGCTGATAAATGAGTTTCGATGTCTCGTGCGTGAGCTTTGCAGTGCTGACACATGTCAATATGGGTACCAACCACAACGGCGAGGGCGCTGTCGAGATTTCCCTGTACGTACTGCACAAGCAGTTCTTCGTTTGGATGGAATTTAATCATGGTCAGTAATCAACTCTCTAAGTTTCTGTAACGCCAAGCGGGTACGTGATTTTACCGTACCCAATGGAATACCAAGCTCGTCCGATACTTCTTGTTGCGACTTGCCTTCGATATAAATGGAAACAATTACCTCACGCTGTGCGTCTGGTAATTGGTTGTAATAACTTGTAATTTCTTGCAGAAGAATGGTTTGGTCGATGGCGAACTCATCGTCGCTGTCAGACATTTCTTCAGACAACACTGGCCACAACTCTTCAGCACTTATGTCATTTTGGTTTTTCTTGCTTTTCCGTAAGATATCAAACCGAATATTTCGCGCAATGGTGAAAATCCAAGTGGTGGGCGAGCCTTTCTCAGGGCTAAACAAATGCGCTTTGTGCCAAACATTGGTCATGGTTTCTTGAACCAAGTCCATCGCTGTCTGTTCATTGCCGAACTGACGGGTTGCAAAGCTTTGCAAGCGTGGCGCGAAGTGCTTGAAGAGCTCGGCAAAGGCGCGCCGCGAACGCTGCACTGCTACCTCGGCTAACAACGCAGCGAGGTGTTCTGGGGTAATGTCTTGCGGACTTGCACTGTTCGTTTTCATGTACTGTCGGTTGACCCGCTTTTCTGGCATGACTTGCATCATAGTGTACGCCTTTATTTAACCCGCACCAAACAAACTTGAATTATCGACTACATGGATTAACGTAATGGCTGTAATTTTGGATCAGTATCGAGATCAGTTTAATTCGTTTTGTTGTTCATTTTCCGCAAACAGTTGGGCGAGGTAAGCCAACATCTGGCTAAAGTTATTTTCGCTCAAGAGATCCTGTTTCACTTCCCCAGGCAGCGGCAATAATTCTAACCAACGATTACAGACCCAAGTTGGGTCTTCAAAGTTTCGATCCGGATAGAGTCGCGCGATTTCTGGGTAGTTATTAAAAACTTCTTCGAGACGCTGTTTCAATTCATGTGCCCAAACTTCCGAATCGGTCATCGGAATCGAGGCAGCAGGCGACTTAAAATGCACGTGGCCGCGTCGTAAGCCGTCTGACTCAGTTTCAATTTCATCGATTTCGAATAAACGTTCGCCAAGAATCGTGATACCCAAGTAGCCATCTGCGAGTGTTTCGAAATCGATAATTCGTACAAGAGTACCAACTTTGTAGACGTGAGTGTTTAGGTCGCGGTCACCATTTGGATTGAGCATGCACAATCCAAAGCCGGTTTGCTCACGTAACGATTCACGCACGAGCCGTAAGTAGCGAGGTTCGTACACACGCAACTGCATGCGACCGCCCGGGAGTACCGTGGAGGTCAAAGGAAATAACCCTAATGTTGTTGAGTTTGGCGTCGCCATTACTAAATTCCTGTGCCTATGAATACGACTAAGATCAAACAATTTCATGCCAGAGGTTGGCGTATGCAAATTTTTACGTCAGGATGAAGAAAGTGGATCTATGTTGGTTAAAACTATTTTAAAGGATAGAAAATGAGTCAAGCGCCAGTGTACGTGGGTATTAGCGCATGTTTAGTTGGAAAAAAAGTTCGCTATGACGGTGGCCATAAAGCTAACGATTTTTGTCAGCATCAACTTGCAAAACATGTTGAGTACTTGCCGCTTTGTCCAGAAGTCGGAATTGGCATGTCCGTACCGCGACCCACCATTCGTTTGGTTGGCACGCCCGAAGACACGCGCGCTGTGGTGCAAAAGACGGGTGAGGATGTGACCGATAAGTTAGCCAATTTCGCCACGGTTCGTACATCGCAGCTCGATCAATTGTCGGGTTATATTCTTTGTGCGAAATCACCGAGCTGCGGGATGGAGCGGGTGAGGCTTTACAACGAAGAGAGCAACGCTAATCGCAAGGAAGGTATGGGCATTTTTGCAGCTAAATTACGTGTACTTTATCCAGCCTTGCCGATGGAAGAAGATGGTCGCTTAAATGACGCGGCTTTGCGGGAAAACTTTGTCTTACGCATGTACGTGTACTACGAATGGAAAAACTTACCACAACCGCTCACGAAGAAAGACCTGTATCGTTTTCATGCCCGTCATAAATTGTTATTACTTGCGCATAATCAGGGCGTCTATCGTGCGCTAGGCAAAGAGCTTGCGCAGCAAGATTTGCTGAGTGATGAATTTTTGACTAATTATATATTTCGTTTAATGCGTGCTCTTAGCAAACCTGCTTCACGCCGTGATCACACCAACGTGTTGCAGCACGTACAAGGGTATTTCCGAAAGCACATTGACTCGAAGCAACGCACTGCCTTAGCACAATTAGTCTTAGACTATCGCCGCGGAACTGAACCGTTAGCAGCACCACTAACTATGATGCGGCATTACCTTCACATGTTTCCCGACCTATATTTGCAGGAGCAATCGTATTTTCAACCTTATCCCGATGATCTAAAACTGCGTTATGGGCTGTAATTGTTGGCTCTAATCGAAGGCTTGTGGTTAAAAACTTAAACCATCAGCTGAAAATTGTCGTCATCGTGAGAAGGAAGAGGCCGTGGCATCCACAGTTAAAGCAGAGACCAGTCACCGAGAAACAAGTGCGGCAATAGTTTGGTTTCGCCAGGATTTGCGAGTACTCGATAATGATGCGCTGCAGCGAGCCTGTGTGAATCATGAATGCGTCCATGCAGTTGCCCTTCGAACTCCGAAACAATGGCTGCAGCACGACTGGTCAGCGATTAAATGGGACTTATATGAGCGTCGTCTCGTTACTTTAGCCAATGAACTTGCCGAGCTCGGGATTGTATTGACGGTCCTTGACGTTCCGGATTATGCGGCGATTCCTGATGCATTGTGTGAGTTTACGCAACGACACAATGCTACTGCTGTTTACTGGAATCGTGATTATGCACTCGATGAAGTCCGGCGCGATCACCAAGTTGAGCAGGTTTTGGTCGAAGTTGATGTGCACGTTAATCAGCTTGATAGCAACGTGCTAGTGGCACCGGAACAAATTAAGAACGGCAAAGGTGAGTACTATCGAGTGTTTACGCCGTTTTTCAAAGCCTGGCTTCAGCATTTGGCCAACGTTGGCATACCCGCGCCTTATACTCGCGAAACAATCAAACGCGCCAATCAGAATACTGCCAAACATGATGTAACAGCCCAAGCACCCGCACAAACTGCCAGACCCGTCTTGACGAGCGAGGCTTGGTCGGTAACAGAGGGTGATGTCCGGCGCAAGGCACAGCGCTATGTACGCGAGCAAGTGCAGGATTATAAGCAGCAACGTGATTTACCTGCCCTAGACGGGACATCAATGCTTTCAGCTTATTTTGAAATCGGTGTGCTGTCGCCCCGAGTGGCTGCGCACTTACTCCAAAAACAATCACCGGATTTTCCATTCGGGCTGTCGGAAGGTGCGCACACGTGGTTGTCGGAATTGGCTTGGCGAGAATTTTACCAACATTTAATGTTTCATGAGCCACGCTTGAGTCGCGGTGAAGCATTTCAAGTGGAGACCGACGGTTTCCCATGGCGCAATGATAAAGTTGAATTTGCCGCTTGGTGCGAAGGCAAAACCGGTGTTCCGATTGTTGATGCTGGTATGCGGCAACTCAATGAGACAGGTTGGATGCACAACCGAGTGCGGATGATTGTGGCAAGTTTCCTCGTGAAAGATTTGCATATTGACTGGCGCTGGGGCGAACGCTATTTCATGCAACGACTCATTGACGGTAGTTTTGCGGCCAACAATGGTGGTTGGCAATGGAGTGCGGGCACAGGCACCGATGCTGCACCGTATTTTCGTGTTTTTAATCCATTCCGACAAAGCGAAAAATTTGATCCGGAAGGAAGCTATATTCGTAGGTGGGTCAAAGAGTTAGCGGATGTTCCGACTAAGTATATTCACGACCCAGCGAGCTACTTGGCGGCTCAGTATGGTCAGGATTTACCGTATCCTGTACCAATCGTTGATCATGCTGAGCGCCGAACGGATTTTATTGCTAAGTTTAAGGTAGCGAAGTCTGCAGCCTCTGGTTAGGCTTCAGACTCGGTCTCATACGCGAAAGGGCATGACATGATTAAAACAGCAGAACGTCGAGAGTTAATTGCTACGTTTAGCGATTTTTATGCCGAACTCGACGATCGTGATTTGGCAAGTTTGAAGCAAATCTACATTGACGATGTGACTTTTAAAGATCCAGTGCAATTAGTTCAAGGTCGCGATCAGTTACGTGACTATTTAGCCCATGGTTTGGAAAATGCATTGACGTGCAAATTTGCCATAGAAAAAACCATGGTCGACCGCGAACAGGCCTTTCTCGTTTGGCAAATGCGT
Source organism: Aliidiomarina haloalkalitolerans (assembly GCF_003987315.1). Lineage (GTDB taxonomy): Bacteria > Pseudomonadota > Gammaproteobacteria > Enterobacterales > Alteromonadaceae > Aliidiomarina > Aliidiomarina haloalkalitolerans. The sequence goes on along the minus strand of NZ_PIPI01000001.1, from coordinate 564,191 downwards.
TTACAACACGAGAAACTTGCTGGCGGGCGCGAGATTCAAATTCCGGGCACGAGTCATTTGTTGTTTGCTGAGGATGAAAATCGGATCAAAGAGCATGTTGATTACTATGACCTTGGCGCGATGATTTATGAACATATTCCACTGTTAGGCTGGGTGGTTGGCAAAGTACGCAATAAATTGGCGGGTGTATGAACATATTAATTACCGGTGCAAGCTCAGGAATTGGGAAACAGCTGGCGCTTGATTACCTTGCTACTGGACATGATGTTTATGCTTGCGGGCGCAATCAGGAAAAACTAGCAGCGCTGCAAAGTGAACTGCCACCGACTCAGCAGAATCATTTTCATGCCGTCGTATTTGACGTTACCGAGCGCGAGCAGGTACAAAATGCACTGAGCAACCTAGAACAGTTAGACCTAGCGATCCTCAACGCTGGGGTGTGTGAATATATCGACGATGCAAAGTCATTCGATGCAGCTCTCGTCGAACGAGTTTTTGCCGCGAACTTTTTCGGTGTGGTGTACTGTTGTGAAACCTTAGTTCAGCACATGCAAAGCGGAGCTCGGATTGCGATCGTCGATAGCATGGCGCGGCTGTTTCCATTCACCCGAGCGGAAGCCTACGGCGCAAGCAAGGCTGCTGTACATTATTTCGCCAGCAGCTTGCGGACGGATCTGAAAGATCATGGCATCGCGGTGACGACTATTTCACCCGGTTTTGTCGAAACGCCCATGACCGATGCCAATGATTTTGAAATGCCCATGCGAATCTCGGTTGCCAAGGCAAGTATCGCCATTCAAAAAGGTTTAGCGGGTGGTAAACCACATATCGCTTTCCCACGTATATTTGGCTGGATGTTGGCGTTTTTACATCGGCTGCCTTACCGTTGGCAAGTAGGACTATCGTCCCGTATGCGCTCGTAACCTTTGGTAAGCGACTACATCTAACCTTATAAAATTTCACTCGTTGTTGCTTTGGGTGCTTGTGTCACCCTTGTTTTACTAAAGGATTTCATATGAAAATTGCCGTCATTGGCTCGGGTATTGCTGGATTAACGGCAGCGCATTTGTTAAGTGAGCAGCATGAAGTTTGGGTCTTTGAAAAAGGTGATTATATTGGCGGCCATACTGCGACAGTTGATGTTGAAGTTGCCGGCAAGAGTTTCGCAATCGATACCGGTTTTATTGTCTTTAACGACCGTACTTACCCTTACTTTAAAACTTTATTGCGGCGGAATGGGGTGGCATGGCAAGACACGGAAATGAGCTTTTCAGTCAAGAATCCTCTGAGTGGTCTTGAATACAACGGCCATAGTCTATGGACGTTATTTGCACAGAAACGCAATCTTTTACGACCAAGCTTCTATCGTATGCTCGGTGATATTGTGACCTTCAATAAGGCGGCTAAAGAGGCTCTTGAAACACGCTCGGAAGCTGAGGTGGATGGTCAAACTTTGGCTGACTTCGTATCGGCATTGCAGCTTGGCGAGGATTTCGCAAACAACTACTTATACCCGATGTGTGCGGCGATTTGGTCGGCGAGTTTAAAAGAGTCGGCACAATTCCCACTTGGTTTTTTCCTGCGCTTTTTTATGAACCATGGTTTGTTGAACATTCAAGACCGTCCGCAATGGCATGTAATTAAAGGTGGTTCCCGAAGCTATATTCCTGCTCTTACACAGCCATTCGCTGAACGTATCGAATTAAACGCAGAAATTGAGCGGGTTGAGCGCCATGTGAATGCAGCGGTACTTTACTTTGCCGACGGGCGCATTGAACAATTCGATCAGGTTGTTTTTGCTTGCCATAGTGATCAAGCCCTGGCGTTACTTTCCGATGCTACTGTGGCTGAAGAAGAAGTGCTGGGCGGCATTCCTTATCAAGATAACGATGTGGTCTTGCATACAGATGTGAGTCAGCTACCCAAACGCAAAGCCGCCTGGGCTAGTTGGAACTATTTACTGCCGGCATCTGTGCGTGAGCAGGCCGAAGAGAAGCCAGCGACCGTGACTTATAATATGAATATTCTGCAAGGCATCGAACACGCTCCGGTAACGTTCTGCGTGACGTTGAACAATACCGCCGCAATTGCTGAGGACAAAATTCTACGTCGCTTCACTTACGCGCATCCGGTGTATTCGCTGGCGTCATTTAGAGCACGCGCACGCCGTGATGAAATCTGTGGTCAGAATCGAACGCATTTTTGTGGTGCATACTGGTACAACGGCTTTCATGAGGACGGCGTCCGCAGTGCCATTGACGTAGTGCGTCGCTTAGGAATAGAAATCACACCGGATGAACCAGCTTATTATGAGTAATCATGCGGTTTACATCGGCCATGTCGGCCACCAACGCTATACACCAAAGCGACATGGTTTCCGTTATCAATTGTCACAGTGGTGGCTCGACCTTGATGATCTTGCAACGGCAGGGGACAACAGTCGGCTTTTGCGGGTTGACGGTGGTTTTGCTGCCTTTTCGTTGCGTCAACAAGATTACCTTCGCGATGAACCCCGCGAGTCTAACGAGTCGTTAGCCGATTGCGTGCGTCGAAAAATGTCTGAGCTAGCCGAACGCGAACTAACGGGCCGAGTTTACTTACTTGGCAACGTCCGTTGTTTTGGTGTGTACTTCAGTCCCCTGAATTGCTACTACCTTGAGAATGACGACGGCGAATTCACCCATGTTCTCGCTGAGGTAAGTAATACACCCTGGAATGAGCGTCATTACTACTTGTTGGCTCTCGACCAAGCACTTGAACATGAAAAAGCTTTTCATGTGTCACCGTTTAATCCCATCGATATGGATTACCGGTGGCGCTTAGAGCTGCCTAAATTCGTTGCAGATTCGCCGCTAGGCGTGCAAATTGAGCTGTGGCGACAAGAAAAAATATTTACGGCGTCAATGCGTTTAAAACGAATGCCATTAAACCGTTCGAGCATTCGCTACGTATTTAAGCAAACGCCTTGGATGACCGCAAAAGCAGTTGCTGCGATTTATTGGCAAGCTTTGCGTTTAATAGTCAAACGCGTCCCATTTTACGGCCATCCCGGCAAAAACAAGCGTCAATAAGAACGCTCAAATAAGTTTCCAAGGAACTGATATGCCATCAACAACGAGTGAATCATTTATGACCCAAAGTCAGTCGTTTAGTCGTTTCGACCGCTTTGCGCGCAAGATTCTATTTACCGTTCTCAAACGCTTGCAATATGGAACCATAGTGATTCGTGAAGGCCAAACAGAAGTTGCTAGGTTTAGCGGCAATCACCCTGGCCCCCAAGCTGAGATTAGAATTCATGACCCACGCACTTATCGTGCGCTCGTTTTCTCTGGTGACATTGGTGCCGGTGAGGCTTTCATGGCCGGTTACTGGGAATCTGATGACCTGACTGCGGTGATCGAACTGTTCGCCGCAAACCTAAACGTTCTCGATGAACTCGACAAGCGCCTAGCGTGGCTGTCTTGGCCGCTACATATGCTCAGCCATGTTCGTCGCAGAAACAGTAAAGCGCGGGCAAAAGAGAACATTTCAGCGCACTACGATTTGGGTAATGAGTTGTATACACGCTTCCTCGACGAACGTATGCAATATTCAAGTGCTGTTTTTGCGACCGACGAGATGACCATTGATGAAGCGCAGAGCGAAAAATTGAAGCGCCTGTGTGATCAACTTGCTCTAACTCCCGAGGACCATTTGTTGGAAATCGGTACGGGCTGGGGTGGTTTAGCTATTTTCGCCGCAGAAAATTATGGCTGCAAGGTGACGACGACCACCATCTCTCGTGAGCAATATGACTATGCCCAGGCTTTGGTGAAAGAACGCGGGCTGGAAGATAAAATCACTTTGTTGATTGAAGATTACCGTGACCTGCGTGGTCAGTATGACAAGCTTGTTTCAGTCGAGATGATCGAAGCGGTCGGTGCTGAATACATGAGTACCTTTTTCAAACAGTGCAATGCGTTATTGAAGCCAGGTGGGTTGATGGTTCTACAGGCGATTACTATCGCTGATCAACGCCTTGAGCGTTATAACCGCAGCGTTGATTTCATTCAAAAATATATCTTCCCAGGGGGCTATTTGCCGTCGATTGAGTTACTGGGCAAAATGTATCGCCGCCACACCGATATGGTTATTCGGTCTGTGAGTGACATTGGTCTTGACTATGGCAAAACCTTGAATGCTTGGCGTCAGCGTTTTAACGCCCGTCGGCATGAGCTTGAGCCTCTAGGCTATGACGAACGTTTTGCACGCATGTGGAATTACTATTTCTGCTACTGCGAAGGTGGTTTTAAACAACGTACAATCAGTGCCATTCAATTATGCGCCAGCAAATCTTCCCGCGCCTAAGGGCCTTACTTTGGAAGCTGTTAGGCAATCATCGCTTAGCAGCTTTTTTCATCTTCGACTTTGTCTGGTTAGCAGCAGTGCTCGGGCGCGAAGGCTGGCTTTGGCTGACATTTTTACTGATTTTCCTGATGTTTGCGGCAACACCCAAGATACTCTGGCGGCAACGTTGGCAGTTAATGGGTTTAGTGGTGCTAGGTTGTTTGCTCGAGTTGGCGACTGTAACCTTCGGTGTTATCCGCTTTACTGGCACAGACTGGATTCCCCTCTGGCTGATTTTGCTTTGGGTTGGTTTTAGCGGCATGGCATTGGTGGTTTTTGATTACTTGCGCAAACGCTTCGTAATTGCGGCGGTGCTCGGAGCTATTTTTGGCCCCATTACCTATTTCGCCGGTGAGCGCTTAGGTGCGGCCGAGCTCCAAGTCAATTTCTTACCTGCGCTGGTGGTCTATAGCCTGTTTTGGAGCGTAATGATGGTGATTATTGCTGCGATAGTGCAACCACATCGAGCGCCAGCTGACTCTCGATCCTGAGCACTATAGCAACATATACCGGTTGGTCATCGCATCACTAAGAGGTTTGTCTATGGTGCAGTTAAGTAAAGCTCTCGTCTCATTCGCTTTTTGTGCAGCGTGTGTTGCGTTGCCAGTACAGGCTTCACAACAATGTTTAAATGCAGCTAAAAGCCAAAACGAAGCGCAAATCGCGGAAGCGTTAAAGCCTGTCGGTGAGACGCGTTTACGAGTTCTATTCATGCGTATCTACGATGCTGCGTTGTTTACCGATAGCGGTGATTTAGACAATGCCGAACAAGTCGCTTTAGCTATCGAATACGCGCGAAACTTCAGTGCACAACAGTTGGTCAATCAAACCCGTGACGAGTGGGAACGTATGGATCTCGTGACCTCTGATTCGGAAACTTGGCTTGCTGAACTCAACGCTATGTGGCCAGACGTTAATTCAGGCGACTGTATCGTTGCTGTACGTAATGAAGAGGGTGGAACCCGATTCTTTTCGCGTGAGCGCGAGCTCGGTGTAATTGAAGCCCCCGGATTCGCGGAACGGTTTTTTGCCATTTGGCTGTCAGAACAGGCACGTTTTCGTCGCAGTCGCGACGAATTAGTAGGAGAGCGGGGATGAAACAAGTTTGGTTAGGGTTGATAGCAGTCTGTTTATTAGCAGGTTGCAGTAGCAAGATCGAGGATTATCAGGGCGTGGAACCAGCATTACATTTAGATGAGTTCTTTGTTGGCGACCTAGTCGCGTATGGCATGGTACAAGATCGCTCAGGCAAAGTAACTCAGCGCTTTCGAGCTGAAATTGACGCCAGTTGGGAAGGTGCCAACGGCGTGCTCGATGAAGTCTTTTATTGGGACGACGGCCGCGAGCAAACGCGAGTTTGGCGTTTAACCAAAGTGGCCGATAATACTTATATCGGTACAGCCGGTGATGTGGTTGGCGAAGCCCGGGGTACCACCGTGGGTAACGCACTGCACTGGGTCTACCAATTAGAAGTGCCATTTCGTGATGGCACGATATCAGTCACCCTTGATGATTGGATGTTTTTGCTCGATGAAAACCGCTTAATTAACAAAACGGAAATGCGCAAATTCGGTTTCCGCGTTGGTGATATCACTATTTTCATCGAGCGTAAACAAGCGCAGTAAGTCTATTGCATACCGCGTGGCAACCGCGAGTCGCCTTTAGTTTCACGGAGGCGCTGTTGCCACAATTCTTTCGCACTTAGCCCGCCACTACTCGACTTTGATTGAGTCGTGGCTTTTTTCGTTGCGGGCGTTTTGCTGGCTTTCTTGTCGCTTGTCGCTGTTTTTTTGCTGGCAGTACTCGCTTTCTTAGCGGGCTTACTATCGCTACTTTGACCACCAGTTAGCTCAGAAGCTTGTTCCGCTAACTGAGCTAAGCGGACGTTTTTTCCGCCATCGACACTAAACCAGCCGTTGTTCTCGGCGATATCTGGCTTTTTACCATTGGCTTTTTCATAGGCCGCAGTGAAGTCGGCAAGCACCTGGTCTTTATCAAGTTTGCTCATCGTGGTTTCCCTGTGTGTTAAGATAATGGATTCTCTATTTTTATACCGATTTTTTATGTTGCTGTCTAATTTGCGGCCGAAAGCAAGCATATTAACAGCAAGGTGATAGACGAGGAGTGCTTCATGTTACGCGAACAAGTGTTAGCTCAATTAAATGACTGGTTGCAGCCTGAGCTCGTCCAAGATTACTGCCCCAATGGCTTGCAAGTGCAAGGACAAGCCGAGATTCATAAGGTAGTGACCGGGGTCACGGCCAGTCAAGCTCTAATCGACCAAGCTGTTGCAGCGCAAGCACATGCGATTATTGTTCATCACGGCTATTTCTGGGAAGGTGAAGCCGAACCGATTGTTGGTATGAAATACAATCGAATTAAGACATTGCTCGAGCATCAAATTAACTTAATTGCCTATCACTTACCTTTGGATATTCACCCTGAGTTTGGTAATAACCGCCAGTTACTCAATTTACTCGGCTGCGAAGCGATTCATGCCGCTGCAGGCGTTAAGCCTGAAGGGATTCTCCAGCTTGGCCAGTTCGTTGAACCGATATCCGGCTATGAACTTGCTGATCGCATCGAATTTAAGCTGGGCCGCACCTTAGTTGCTTGCGAATTAAATGAGCAACCCATTCAACGCGTGGCGGTTTGTACGGGTGGCGGTCAGGGCTTTATTGAACAGGCGCTGCAGGCGGGTGCTGACGCTTTTATTACGGGTGAAGTTTCTGAACAAACCATACATGTTGCGCGGGAATGCGGCATTCAGTTTATTGCCGCAGGACATCACGCTACTGAGCGTTACGGGGTTCAAGCACTTGGTGTTAAACTAGCGCAAGCCAGTTCGCTAGACGTTGAGTTTATAGACATCGACAATCCTGCTTAGTCACGACTGTCGAATTTCGGCGAAAAGAGATTCACTGTGACCGATAAAAAATTAGAACAAGTGCAAGCGACTGATCGTGCCTTTACCGATGACGTCAGTCGCTTTCAGCAAAATATTTATGCGACCGCCAAAGGCAAGATTCGGCAGGCGGTACTAAGTGCCGATTTAGGTTTTTTGCTGCAGCCGCATGTAGCCAAGGGCAGTGTTCTCGATATTGGTGGTGGTATCGGCCAAGTGAACAGCCTTTTTGCGCAGGCGGGTTATCAGGTTGTGCATACGGACATTGCTGCAGAAATGGTCGCTAGCGCGGAAGAGAACCATCGTCAGCAGGGACTTGCCGAGAACTACCAATACCATACTGCAGCGTTGCAAGATTTATCACAGGTAATCGGCGATGAACAATATGAGGTTGTGCTCTGCCATGCGGTACTGGAATGGTTAGCTGATCCCTTAGCGGCGATACCGGAAATTTGTGCCCGAGTGAAACCGGGTGGTTGGTTATCACTAATGTTTTACAATCTGCACGCAAAGCGTATGGCGAACATGGTCTATGGCAACTTTGCGTACGTGCAGGCGGGCCTGCAGGTCAAGAAAAAGGTTCGCTTTAGTCCGAATTCACCTTTGCTGCCAGAGCAAGTGCTGAATCAGTTCGCTCAACAGCCGTTTACGCTGTATCGACATAGTGGTGTTCGTTGCTTTCATGATTACCTGCGCGAACCCACCCACCAAATGGTGTATCAGCAACGCCGAGGGTTAGGTGACGCTGGTTCGGCAACCGTTGCAACACAGGTGATTCAACAAGCGGCGCAAGCATTGCAGAATAGTCCGGAGTTAATCGAACTCGAACTCGAGTATCGTGGGCAAGAACCATATCGACAGCTTGGACGATATCAGCATTTATTGTTACGTCGAACCGATTAGCAAGTGCTGTCAATACGGTGACATCACAGATTCAGGCGTGGTCAGAACACATACGCAAAATATTGATGAAATAGGGGAGCGAGCATGCAAGTTGCGTTTATTGGTTTAGGGGTAATGGGCTTTCCGATGGCAGGCCATTTGCAACAAGGCGGCCATCAGGTACAGGTGTACAATCGAACGTTTGCAAAAGCTGAGCAGTGGGTGACACGTTTCGGCGGCAGTGCGTTTCACACGCCAGCTGAGGCCGCCACAGGTGCCGATGTGGTATTTGTTTGTGTTGGTAATGATGACGATGTGCGCAGCGTCGTGTACGGCGAACAAGGCGTTTTAGCGGCCATGAAAGCTGGAACGGTGCTCGTTGACCACACGACCGCTTCTGCTGAACTAGCGCGTGAACTTGCTGGTGCATGTGCGAGCCAACAGGTTGAGTTTCTTGATGCGCCTGTTTCCGGCGGTCAAGCAGGGGCGGAAAATGGCCAGCTGACAGTGATGGTCGGCGGTGAGGAAGCAGTACTTGCCAAAGTACAGCCGTTACTCGATTGTTTCTCCCGGTACGTTGGTTTGCAAGGTCCGGCAGGCAGTGGGCAATTAGCGAAAATGGTTAATCAAATCTGTATTGCTGGTGTTGTCCAAGGCTTAGCCGAAGGGTTACAGTTTGCCAAGAATGCCGGACTTGACCAAGAGCGATTAGTAGCGGCAATTAGCAAGGGCGCAGCAGGTAGTTGGCAAATGGATAACCGTAGTGCGACAATGTGGCGCGGTGAGTTTGAGTTTGGTTTTGCCGTGGATTGGATGCGCAAGGATCTGCAGATTGCATTACAGGAAGCCGGGCGCAACGGTAGCCGGTTACCTTTAACTGCACTCGTTGATCAATTCTATGCTGACGTTCAAGCGTTAGGAGGTCAACGTTTTGATACCTCAAGCCTGATTACCCGTCTTGGCACTGCGGCAAAAAAACACACCTAGTAACGTGATTGCAGTGAATCTTTTGAAACAGAGTCGTGTGAAACGAAATCCTGCGAAACTAAATCTTATAGAACAATAAAAAAACGGCAGCCATGGGCTGCCGTTTTAGTTTCGCTTGCTAGGGCTGCTTAACGAATACCCATGCGGCGTAATGCTTGCTGGGTGAAGTCTTGGCGACGAGGCGTAATATTGAAGTCGATGAAATCACCTTCTTCATTCGCTAAGCCTAAAGCAATGTAACGACCATTGTTGAGGTCATAGAGTGCTTCTGCTGCCATCCACGGTACGTCGCTACCGTAGAATTGTGCGTTATAGGCTTCAGCAACACGCCATAATTCACCACGGCCGTCGTAGTGGTCAACGACTGACGCTGTCCAGGTGTCTTCGTCGATAAAGAAGTTACGCTGAGCATAAATATGACGCTCGCCATCTTTTACCGTGGCTTCGACAACCCATACGCGGTGTAACTCATACCGCAGATGTTCTGGGTTCAAGTGACCTGGCATAATGATGTCGGTGTACTTCAATGACGGATCCATCAACTTGTAGTTGTTGTACGGAATGTACATTTCTTTCTTACCAACGAGTTTCCATTCGTACTTGTCTGGAGCACCATTAAAGATATCAAGACCGTCAGAAGTACGCAGACCGTCTGACGCAGTACCTGGGCCGTCATAAGCAACGTTCGGTGCACGACGAACGCGGCGCTGACCAGCGTTGTACAACCACGCACGGCGGCTTTCTTTCACTTGGTCAATGGTATCGTGAACCAACAATACGGTACCGGTTAAACGCGCTGGAGCCAGTACTTCTTGTAAGAAGTAGAACAAAATATTGTCATCAGCGTCAGTACGGCCACCTTCAAGGTGCTCAGGCCAAACGAGTTGTTCGCGCAAACGTACCATTTCGAAACGGCCGTTGGCTTGCACTGGGAACTGGCCAACGGTTCGTTGTACTGCACCACCACGATAGCGTGTGAGGTGGTTCCAGATGACTTCTAAACCTGAATTTGGAATTGGGAAGGGGACATAACCTTCAAAACCAACAAGGCCGCTACCGCCTTCAACTAAACGAGCATTCTCCGCATTTTTGCGGACGATGTCGTAAATGTCTTGCGGGTAAGCAGCAGTACGACGCGTTTCATAAATGTGCATTTTGAAGGTGTCGTAACGTTCGAACATCGCGATTTGACCTGGGCTCAGGCGGTCGCGGTGGTCATTTAAATTCTCACGGGTAATAGTGAAAAGTGGACGGTCGTCTGGGAATGGGTTTTGTGGACGGTTTACATCCTCACCTGGACGTGAATAACCGCCAGTCCACTCGGGGATAGTTCCGTCGGCATTACCCGCACGCTCAGCACCTAATGGAGTCAGATCCTGACCCAAGCGGGCTGCTTCTTCTTGCGAAACCGCTGCGTTGACACCAGCTGATACCAGCGAAAGTGCCATGACTCCGGCAGTAAGCATGATTTTTTTCATTGTCGTTGTCCTTAGTTCCTGTGCGTTCTTTTATTATGAACACCAGTCCGGAAATTAGTTCCGAATGGGTTAATCTGTAAGCTACACCAATTTTAAAGAAAATAAAATACAAGAAAAATTAGGTTAGAAGGGTTTTCAAACGCCTGTTAGACTATACAATCGTGAACAATAACAAATTTTGGGCGAAACGCCAGTTTCGCAGACAACAAAAACTGGAGTTAATCTATGAAACGGATTGCCTTTGCGGGAATCTTAGCCAGCGCACTTGCAACAGCTTATGCAAGTGCTCCAGAGCCAATAGAGAATTATGACCCGCTGCATACCCCAGCGCCACAAGCACAACGCGCGAATCAGGGTCTTATTACCGGCATTGCTCAGCATGGTGAACATTTTATTGCTGTGGGTGGTTTCGGTACCATTATTGAATTTAATAACCCCGCAAACTGGCAACAACGCGAAGTGCCGACCAGTGTATTGTTAACTGCAATTCACGCAGTCGATGACGAGCACATTTGGGTAGCAGGGCACGATGGTGTTTTATTGCAAAGTACCGATGGCGGACAAAGCTGGCAGATGCGTCTCGATGGACATCAGTTATTAGCCCTTGAGTATGAATGGTTGCAAGAACGCCAAATTGAACTCGAGGATGCGATTGAAAACGCTGAAGACGAATTCGAAGCAGAAGAATTGGAGTTTGAGCTCGACGAGCTGTTTTTCCATATTGGCGGTGCCGAAATTCAATTTGATGTCGGGCCAACGAAACCATTTCTTGATTTACACTTCTTTAATCGTGAAGTAGGGATTGCGGTTGGTGCTTACGGGACTATGTTGCGAACCACTGATGGTGGCAGCAGTTGGTCGGTAAACAATGGCGCAATCGATAATATTATTGGCAATCATATTAATAAGTTGGTTGTAGGGCCAGATGGGGAGCTTATCCTCGTTGGCGAAGCAGGCTTGTTGGCACGCAGTTATGATCAGGGCGAAACCTTTGAAATGCTCGACTCGCCTTACCATGGTTCGCTATTTGGGGCGCTATTTGATGATTTAGGGCAACTCTGGATTTACGGATTACGCGGTAATGTGTTTGTGTCGGGCGACGGTTATGACTTTGAGCAAGTCGATACCAATACCCGCTATAACCTAAATGCGGGCACAATTCTTAATGATGGTCGCGTAGTTCTAGCAGGTCACTCGGGGACGTTATTAGTGATAGACCCAGAAACTCGCGCATTACTCCGTTTTGAGCATGAGTCCAGTTCACCATTAGCTGGTGTACGGCAAATGTCTGACGACCAATTAATTCTAATCGGTCGCTCAGGACTTCTCACCTTTTCCTTGCCGGCAGTGACGGCAATGCACGGCATTTAAGGGGATAGCATTCGAATGAACGACACAAATAACAAGAAATTCGACCTAGTTGAAATTCACGGTCATTCCGGGCGATTTGAAAAGATTTTATTTAACTTCCGTTTGCCTTGGTTATTATTCTTCGCCGTCATTACTGCATTTCTGTTTTATCACGCAGCACAAGTACGTCCAGACGCTAGCTTGCAGAAAATGATTCCTGGGAACCACGAGTTCATTCAAAACTTCTTTAAGTATAGTGATGACTTAGCGGCGATGGGGAATGCAGTTCGGATATCGGTGGAAACTACTGAAGGCGATATTTTCACACCAGAATATCAAGACTTACTGCGTGAAATTACCGATGAAATCTCGTTTTTGAACGGTGTTAATCGTTCTGGTATGCGCTCTATTTGGACGCCGAACGTACGTTGGTCGGAAGTGACCGAAGAAGGTTTCGTTGGTGGTCCGGTTATTCCGCAGAACTACGATGGTTCGCAGGAGTCGATGGAGCAATTGCAGCAAAATATTCTCCGTTCAGGCACCGTGGGTGATTTAGTCGCAAATAATTTCCGTTCCGCACTGATTTATGTGCCGCTGAATGAAATCGATCCGGAAACAGGAGAAAGCCTTGACTACCATCAATTTTCACAGCAGCTTGAGTCTCAGATTCGAGCCCGTTATGAAACTGACACGATAAAAGTTCAAATTGTTGGTTTTGCCAAGGTCATTGGTGATTTGATTGATGGCGCGCTTTTAGTCGGCGGCTTCTTCTTCCTCGCTATGCTGATTACGTTTGCCATGCTGTTTGCTTATAGCCGCTGTGTGCGCAGTTCAATTGTAGTCCTGCTCTGCTCGGGTATCGCAGTTATTTGGCAGTTGGGGATTATCAAACTGATTGGTAGTGGCATTAACCCATACTCAATGTTGGTGCCATTCTTAGTCTTCGCAATTGGTGTCAGTCACGGCGTTCAGATCATTAACGCAGTTATTGCTAACCGCGTTGAAGGTTACGACAAAGTAGGGGCGTCACGAATTGCATTCCGTGGTCTTTATGTTGCGGGCTTGACTGCATTGATCTCTGATGCTGTGGGTTTCACTACCTTGATGGTCATCGACGTGGCGGTCATTAAGGAACTCGCGATTGCTGCAAGTATTGGTGTTGCCGTCATTGTTTTAACCAACTTAGGTTTGCTGCCAATTTTAACCTCGTACATCGGTGTTAGCCCACGCGGCGTCAAGTACCTTGAAGAAGTGCAAAAGAAAGACCATCCGATCTTCCAATTATTCGATCGCTTTACGCAGCCAAAGTGGGCCATTGGCGCAGTGGTTATCGCGGGCTTGATGGCAACTTGGGGCATTTATAAGGCGCAAGACCTGCAAATCGGTGACTTAGATACAGGGGCGCCGGAATTGCGTGCAGATTCGCGCTATAACCTCGATAACGCCTTCCAAGTGGCGAACTACAGTGCCAGTACCGATATTTTCGTAGTAATGGCTGAGACTGCTCCAGGCGCTTGTATTCATTATCAGAATATGGCGCTGATGGATCGTTTCCAATGGCACATGGAAAACGTTCCAGGTGTGCAAGCCGTTCGGTCGATTGCCTATGTTTCAAAACTCGGTATGGCAGGCATTAACGAGGGTAACTTGAAATGGTCGAGTATTAATCGTGACAACTTCGTCATGAATGCGTCGATTTCGCAAGCACCTTCGGGCCTCATTAATGGCGACTGTAGCATGGCGCCAGTGATTATTTATTTGAACGATCACAAAGCTGACACCCTAAACCGTGTAGTTGACGAAGTTCGTGCGTTCTCAGCTGCGTTCCCATCTGATGATCTCGACTTCTTACTTGCCGCTGGTAATGCTGGAATTGAGGCCGCAACCAATAAAGTTATCGAAGATGCTCAGTTCCGCATGTTGTTGTGGGTGTATGGCGTGGTGATTGCGCTGTGTTTGATTACCTTCCGTAGCATTCGCACGGTACTGTGCATCGTCTTACCACTGATGTTCACCACCATTATGAGCCAAGCGCTGATGGCTATGCTCGGCATCGGCATCAAGGTAGCAACGCTGCCCGTGATTGCGCTAGGAGTCGGTATCGGTGTCGATTACGGCATTTATATCTATAGTAAGATGCAGGAAGCGCTGAAACAGGGCATGGATTTAACCGAGAGTTACCTGTACGCCTTGTCAAAAACTGGTAAAGCAGTTGGCTTTACGGGTTTAACACTTGCCATAGGCGTTGCCACATGGATTTGGTCACCGATTAAATTCCAAGCAGATATGGGTTTATTATTAACCTTCATGTTTATCTGGAATATGTTAGGTGCACTCATCCTAATCCCAGCGCTGGCGCGGATTTTTGGCGTAAAGCCGAAGAAACCGGCAGCCGGTTTATAATCACTAGATGTTAAGTACATAAAGTTTTTTTAACATTCGGTTGATTTTTCATTTCGTTTACATTTATTCTTGAGCTCACGGGGCGGACTTTCCGCCCCGTACTAGTGCGAAACCGCATGTTAGATTTCGCACGAAATAATAATAAATCCAAAATCACTGTGTAGTGATCCAGGGAGAGCTCAAAATGTACACAAACTCAAAACTAAATAAAGCAGTGCGCCTCGCGCTAGCTTTTGGTGCAGCTTCAACAATGGCATTAGCCGGCGTGGCAAGCGCACAAGAAGAAGAAAATGAAGAGGAACGCGAAGCTCGTGAGAGCGAGCGTCCTGAACGAATTCAAGTTGTTGGTTCACGTATCCGTACCGACGGTATTGATAACGCTACGCCAATCGACATCATCAGTGCAGAGATCGCTACCGAGCAGGGTCTTAACACCCTAGGTGAGTTACTCCGTACTTCAACCATCGCTTCTGGTTCTGACCAGTTGATTTCTGCTTATTCTGTTGGCTTCGTTACTGCCGGTGGTGCTGGTGCCGAGTCAATCTCAATGCGTGGTCTTGGTGCGAACCGTACTCTCGTATTGTTAAACGGCCGTCGTGCCGGTCCTGCGGGTACCCGTGGTCAGGTTGCAGCGTTCGACATGAACTCACTGCCAGTTACGGTAGTTGAGCGTGTTGAAATCTTGAAAGACGGTGCGTCTTCACTGTACGGTTCTGACGCGGTCGCTGGTGTAATCAACATCATCACTAAACGTGGTGACGAGAAGAGCATCAACGTTAGTGGTAGCCAGCCATTTGACTCAGGCGGGGAAACCTTCCGTATCAATGGTACTTGGGGTACTGCATTTGACCGCGGTTCATACCGTGTTGTTGCCGACTTCAACCATAACACTGGCTTGAAGCGTGGCGATCGTGACCACTTTGGTTGTCCAACGCGTTACTTCTTCGACCCAACTACCGGTGAGCGTGCTGATCCAATCGATCCACGTACGGGTGACTACCACTGTAACGACACAGGCTTCGGTTTGTGGGTAAACAACGGTGGCCGTTTCCAGTTTGACCGCGATGGTTTTGGTTTCCCTGGTGCAGCGTCTGGCTCGCCATACGGCAATCCATTACTTACTCAAGCACCAGCTGGCTGGTACTGGGCAGGTCACACCAAAGAAACTGATGGTTGGTTCGACAACACCAGCGAACTACACCGTAACCGTACGATGATTCCTGAGACTCGCGTGTGGTCAATTTATCAACAAGCAGACTATGACTTAACTGACACAGTTTCAATTTACTCAGAGTTAATGCACAGCTCGCGTGAAACCTACATTGACTCAGTGCGTCAGTTCTGGACCAGTAACCCAGGTTTGGCTTCTTACATCCCGGTGAACACTTTACCAGGTTGGGAAGCGTCTAACCCTGCGTTAGGTGTTATGCCTGTAGCATTAACCGACCACTTCAGCAGCAAAACAACCGTTGATTACAGCCGTTTTGTTGCTGGCTTAGAAGGTTCACTTGGCTACTGGACGTGGGACGTCTCTTGGCAGCGTTCATTAAACCGTGGTGAGTACCGCAACCAAATTATTTTCCAAGACTCAATGGTCATGGCTCATGAAGCATTGCTTGGTTTAAATGACTGTACTGGTATTACTGCAATTTCACTGAAGCCTTGTACGCAAGTGAACTGGTTCACCGATGGCCACCTCAACGGTACCGATTATGGCCCTGGCGTAGAAGACTTCTTATTCGGTGAAGAAGTGGGTCGCACTATCTATAAGCAAGATACAATCGACGCTTATATCACTGGTGACTTATTCGACTTACCAGCGGGTGTTTTAGCGACTGCAGTTGGTGTGTCGTATCAAACTGATGAACTTCAAGATACTCCGGGCTACCACACTCGCATGGGTAACTCTTGGGGCTTAACTGGTGCAGGTATCACTGCTGGTCGTTCAACCACGAAAGCCGTGTATGCGGAAATCCAAGCGCCTCTAATCCGTGATTTACCACTGATTGAAGCGTTAGACTTAACTGCGTCAGCTCGTTACAACCAAGTGAACACTTACGGTAGCGGTGACACCTATAAGATCAGCGCGAACTGGACCATCGGTCACGGTTTCCGTATGCGTGCATCTCGTGGTACTTCATTCCGTGCGCCAGCTCTGTTTGAATTGTTCCTCGAGAACCAAACCGGTTTCGCCGGCCAGAACACCGACCCTTGTGTGAACTGGATTGAGTCAACCAACGAAATCTTGCAAGCAAACTGTCAAGCCGCTGGCGTACCAGCAAGCTACATTGCTGCAGTGGGTGGCTCAATGACGTTAGTAACCGGTGGTGGTGCAGGTCAGCTCGACGCTGAAACCTCAACCTCTGAAGGTATTGGTTTAGTTTACACTAGCCCGCAAAACCGTTTTGCAGCGTCTGTAGACTATTACGATGTAACCATTCGTGGTCAAATTTCAAACGTTGCTGGTAGTTCAGTCATGAGTCGTTGTTACTTCTCAGAAGCTGGCTTCGCAAACGAACCATTCTGTCGTCAAATCACGCGCCGTACCGGTAACGAAGGTAATAACTTCGACTGGGGTGTTGAAGAAGTTCGTGGTGGTTACTTGAATACGTCTGAGCAGCGCGTACGTGGTGCCGACTTCGTGGTAACTTACCAAGACGAAACACCATGGGGTATGTTACGTGTTCGCTTGAACCACACCTCGCAAATCGAGCGTTACTTCAAGCAGTTCGACGATAGTACACCAATTCAGTACGTAGGCCGTATCGGTAACCCGAAACAGACTGGTACTTTAAATACGACCTTGTCACGTGACGGCATCAGCTATAACTGGAACATTCGTTATGTAAGCAGCGTGTCTAACTACCACTTATATACTCGTGGTAACCTGACAACGTATCGTGGTGAAGACGTTCGCTTCATTGCTGACGCACCAACTTACTTGATGCACTCGTTCTCAGTGAACAAACAGTATGATAGCGGTTTAGATATCACTTTAGGTCTTTCAAACGTGTTTGATAAGCGTCCACCACAGGCGTCACCAGCAGCAGTTAACACTGCAGGTAACACCATGTTGTTTGCTTCTCAATACGAATTGTTAGGTCGTCGTGCATTCTTGAATGCTTCGTACAAGTTCTAATCTTAATTTTAGAATTTAGGTCTAACTGAATAAGCACCAGCTTTTCGAAGCTGGTGTTTTTTTTTATGCAATTTTACTTACTAGTGGATGCTTGCATGCATCTTTACTAATTTTAACAAAGCTCAGAGTATGTAAGTTCATATATAACATAATGGAATAAAACCAACGGTAAAGTAACTGTTTAGTTTTTATCCTATTTGGTCAAGTATGAGATAAACAGTAGGTTTTCAGCGTTCAGCTTCATATCGATTTTAATCCATTCCTCCTAGTATCGGGCGTCAGGCGATTCTTGTAAGTCATTGGTTATTGACCAATGGTGTAGTTATTGCCTCAAGAAAAATAATATACACATACGAGTGGATGACTGTTCACTGTTGCAGTTTTCCCCAGGGAGTAATGGGATGTTTACGAACTCAAAATTAAGCAAATCTGTGCGCATTGCACTTGCTTTCGGTGCTGCTTCGACCATGGCACTAGCAGGCGTTGCGAGTGCGCAAGAAAATGACGACGAAGAAGAGCGTGAAGCGCGCTCTAGTGATCGTCCTGAGCGAATTCAAGTTGTTGGTTCACGGATTCGTACCGATGGTTTAGATAATGCTACACCGATCGACATTATTAGTACTGAAATTGCGACCGAGCAGGGTCTGAATACCCTCGGTGAATTACTGCGGACGTCGACGATTGCGTCGGGCTCAGACCAGCTGATTTCAGCTTATTCGGTTGGCTTTGTTACCGCCGGTGGTGCAGGTGCAGAGTCGATTTCAATGCGTGGTCTTGGTGCAAACCGTACCCTAGTACTATTAAACGGCCGTCGCGCCGGACCAGCGGGTACCCGCGGTCAGGTCGCTTCTTTCGACATGAACGCATTGCCAATTTCTGCCGTTGAACGTGTCGAAATTCTGAAAGACGGTGCGTCTTCACTTTACGGCTCAGACGCTGTTGCTGGTGTTATTAACATCATCACCAAGCGTGGTGACGAGAAGAGTATCAACGTGACTGCCAGCCAACCGTTTGAGTCAGGCGGGGAAACCTTCCGTGTCAACGGTACTTGGGGTACTGCATTTGATCGTGGCTCGTACCGCGTTGTTGCTGATTACAACCACAATTCGGGTTTAAAACGTGGCGATCGCGACCATTTTGGTTGCCCAACACGCTATTTCTTCGATCCAACCACAGGTGAGCGTGCTGATCCGATCGATCCGCGCACCGGTGAATATCATTGTAATGGTAGTGGTTATGGCTTGTGGAACAACCACATGGGTCGCTTCCAGTTCGATAACACTGGCTTTGGTTTCCCACATTTAGCTTCTGAAGGCGAGTACGGTAACCCGTTCGTTGTATCAGCTCCAGATGGTTGGTATTGGGCTGGCCACACTAAAGAAACCGATGGTTGGTTAGATAACACCAGTGATTTACATCGCAATCAAACCATGATCCCAGAGTCTGTTGTTTGGTCTGTGTTCCAACAAGCCGATTACGACATTACCGATACAGTTTCTGCATTTGTTGAATTAATGCACAGCCAACGGACGACAAAAATTGACAGTGTACGCCAGTTCTGGACCAACAACCCTGGTTTGGCGTCATATATTCCAATCAATACTTTACCTGGTTGGCAGGATAACGGTGCTGGCTTAGCCGTGATGCCGGTTGCATTAACCGATCACTACAGCAGTGAAACCACTGTCGATTACACGCGCTTTGTTGCGGGCTTAGAAGGCTCTCTCGGTTACTGGAACTGGGAAGCTTCGTGGCAGCGTTCACTTAACCGCGGTGAATACAAGCAAGAGATTATCTTCGCTGATTCGATGCTCATGGCTCATGAGAATTTACTTGGTTTGAATGATTGCACCGGTGTGACTGAATACTCTGGTCGTCAGTGCACGCAAGTGAACTGGTTTACTCATGGTCACTTAAGTGGCACGGACTTAGGCCCAGGCGTTGCTGACTTCCTATTCGGTGAAGACAAAGGTAAGACTGTTTACAAGCAAGACACGGTTGAAGGTTACATCACCGGTGATTTGTTTGACCTGCCGCACGGTACGTTAGCGACCGCAGTTGGTGTGTCTTACCAGACTGACGAAATTCAGGACACTCCTGGTTTCCATACCCGAAATGGTAACTCGTGGGGCTTAAGCTCTGCTGGTATCACCGCAGGTCGCGGAACAACCACTGCAGTATTCGCTGAAGTTCAAGCACCATTGCTGCGTGACTTACCGTTAATTGAAGCATTAGATGTGACTGCCTCTGCACGTCACACTCGCGTGAATACCTATGGTAGCGGCGACACTTTCAAACTGAGCGCAAACTGGACAATCGGTAACGGCTTCCGGGCACGTGCTTCACGTGGTACTTCGTTCCGTGCACCGGCATTGTTCGAGCTTTACCTTGAAGGTCAAACTGGTTTCTTAGGTCAGAACGTTGATCCATGTATTAACTGGGTTGAGTCGACTAACGAAATCCTACAAGCAAACTGTCAAGCTGCTGGCGTACCTGAAACTTACGTTGCTGGTGTTGGTGGTTCAATGACCTCAGTAACTGGTGGCGGTGCAGGTGTACTTAACGCTGAAACTTCGACCTCTGAAGGTGTTGGCTTAGTTTACACTAGCCCTGAGAATACCTTTGCTGCGTCAGTTGACTACTATGACGTGACGATCCGTAACCAGATCTCGAGCGTTGCGGGTTCAAGCGTTCTTGGCCAGTGTTATTACTCAGAGAATGGCTTTGAAAACGAACCGTTCTGTCGTCAAATTGACCGTCGTACTGGTACCGAAGCAAACAACTTCGACTGGGGTGTTGACGAAGTCCGTGGTGGTTACCTGAATACTTCTGAACAGCGTATTCGTGGTGCTGACGTTGTCATCACTTACCAAACCGAAACTCCGGTTGGTCACTTACGTATGCGTCTGAACCACATGACGCAAATCGAGCGTTACTTCAAACAGTTTGCGGATAGCGTACCGACTCAGTATATCGGCCGTTTAGGTAACCCGAAACAATCAGGTACTTTGAATACTACCTTGACGCGTGACGACTGGCGCTTTAATTGGAACATTCAGTACGTCAGCAGTGTGTCAAACTACCACCTTTACACGCGTGGTAACCTGACTACATATCGTGATGAAGACGTTCGTTTCATCGCCGACGCGCCAACGTATCTGATGCATTCATTCTCAGTGAACAAAACACTGATGGACAGCATGGATATCACTGTTGGTCTAGCGAACGCGTTTGATAAACGTCCACCACAAGCTTCTCCTGCAGCAGTAAACACCGCGGGTAACACCATGTTGTTTGCTTCTCAGTATGAGCTGTTAGGTCGCCGTGCATTTGTGAACTTCTCTTATAGTTTCTAAAGCACAGCAATAAAACGTACATTTTGTAGTTTCTTTTTGCACCAATCCTTCGGGGTTGGTGCTTTTTTTTTGCGGCAAATTCACATAAAAAGCCATCAGAATCGCATAAAATCAGCATTGAGCGTTGCAATTAACAGTGTTTTAACTTTAATATGGTCTGTCAGTGCCAGTTTTTGACTGTTAATTTGGGTTTTTAATGCCTTTGTAGCGCCTGAATGGGCAGTCGACAGCTGCAGCTGTCTCGAATAATAAAACTTACGCTTACATCACTAAACTACATGTCTATATAAAATGTAGTATGAGCAATGTACCAGGGAGTCTTGGAATGTTTACAAATACAAAACTGAGTAAATCAGTTCGTCTGGCATTGGCCTTCGGTGCTGCCTCGACGCTTGCATTCGCTGGCGTAGCTTCAGCACAAGACGAAAACGAAGAAGAAGAGCAGGCGCAACAGGATCGCCCTGAGCGTATTCAAGTCGTTGGTTCGCGTATTCGCACCGACGGTTTAGATAACGCCACGCCTATCGATATCATCAGTACTGAAATTGCCACCGAGCAGGGTTTAAACACCCTTGGTGAATTACTTCGTACTTCAACCGTCGCTTCTGGTTCGAACCAGCTTATCTCTGCAATGTCAGTGGGTTCGGTTACAGCAGGTGGCGCAGGCGCTGAGTCAATCTCAATGCGTGGTTTAGGTGCTAACCGTACTCTTGTATTATTAAACGGCCGTCGTGCAGGGCCTGCGGGTACCCGTGGTCAGGTTGCTGCGTTTGATATGAACGCACTGCCAGTTTCTGCTGTTGAGCGTGTTGAAATCCTCAAAGACGGTGCTTCATCACTGTACGGCTCTGACGCTGTTGCTGGTGTAATTAACATTATTACTAAGCGTGGTGACGAATCGAGCTTTAACGTCAGTATGAACCAACCGATTGAGTCGGGCGGTGAAACGTTCCGCGTTAATGGTACGATTGGCCGTTCATTTGACCGTGGTTCATTGCGTTTTGTTGCAGACTACAACTTGCAGTCAGAAATGAAACGTGGAGACCGGGATCACTTCAAATGTGGTACGCGCTATATTTTCGACGCACAATCAAGCACACAAGTGGATCCAATCGATCCGCGCACTGGTGAGTTCCACTGTAACGATTTACCTTACGGTATGTGGTTATGGAATTTAAGTCCGCCGAATGGTGCGCCGAACTACACCTCACAAATCACAGGCTTCGACCACACCGGTCGTTTGCGTGAGATCGGAATTCCTGGATATAACCCGACCCAACCTGGTGACATCTCGGCACCAGAAGGCTGGTTCCCAATGGGTTATAGCCGCGAGTCAGACGGTTGGTTGAACTCAACGCATCCATTCCAAGAAATCCAAACCATGGTACCGAAAACGGAAGTCGCGTCTTTGTACTTCCAAAGTGATTATGATCTGACCGACACCGTCTCGTTCTACAGCGAGTTCTTACACAGTCGCCGGGAAACTACCATTCATAGCTATCGCCAGTTCTGGGAACCCTTCATTCCAGCATGGCTTGGTTTGGTTGATGGTTGGGACGGTAACGTATTCCTTGATCCGACCGCAGTTACCGACCATTCAGGTAGTGTGACGACGATTGATTACTCGCGCGCTGTACTAGGTCTTGAGGGGGCACTTGGGTATTGGAACTGGGATGTGTCTTATCAGCGTACGTTGAACCGTGGTGAATACTTCCAGAAAGTTATCCTACAAGACGCATTATTTATGGCGTCAGATGCAATTTGGGGTGACCCTTGTGAAGGTTTCTTGTCGCCTATTTCTGGCCGTCCGTGCTATGAAATCGACTTCTTCACACCGGATTATATCTACGGTAACTTCGATCAAGGCACGCGTGACTTCTTGTTTGATACCGAAACAGGTAAAACCATTTATAAGCAAGACACTCTTGATGCTTATATCACTGGTGACTTGTTCGACTTACCAGCAGGTACATTAGCGACTGCGGTTGGTGTGTCTTACCAAACGGATGAAATCCAAGACACTCCGGGCGAGGTTACTTTGGCGGGTAACTCATGGGGTATGACGAGCTCTGGTATTACTGCCGGCCGTTCAACGACCAAAGCAGTTTATGCCGAGATTCAAGCCCCGTTACTCCGTGACCTGCCGCTGATTGAAGCACTCGACCTGACTGCATCGGCGCGTTATACCGACGTGTCTACATATGGTTCAGGTGATACTTACAAACTAAGTGCAAACTGGACTATCGGTAACGGTTTCCGTATTCGTGCTTCACGTGGTACTTCGTTCCGTTCACCAGCACTGTTTGAACTCTTCTTAGAGAACCAAACTGGCTTCTTTAACCAGAACCAAGATCCGTGCTGGGCTTGGGGTGAGCGTTTAGATGGAGGTACATTAAACCCAATCGCTGCAGCAAACTGTGCGGCCGACGGTATTCCAGCGGATTATAGCTCTAACTATGGTTCTGCAACCTCAGTCACCGGTGGTGGTCGTGGACTCCTGCAGGCCGAAACTTCAGTCTCTGAAGGTATCGGTTTAGTGTGGTCTTCGGCTGATAACCGGTTTGCCGGTTCAATTGATTACTATGACGTAATCATTCGTAACCAGATCAGTAACGTGGGTGGCGCAAGTATTTTGTCACTCTGTTACAACTCTGAGAACTTCCCGAACGAACCGTTCTGTGACCAGTTCGATCGTAACGACGGTGGCGATGCAGGCGACAACTACAACATTACTGAGGTTCGTGGCGGTTACGTCAACGTTGCTGAGCAAACAGTACGTGGTGCGGATGTTGTCTTTACCTATATGGATCAAACGCCATTCGGTGCATTGCGTATCCGTTTAGATCACACGATCCAAATTGAGCGTGCGGCGAAGCAGTTCCCAACCAGTATTCCAAACAACGTTGTTGGCCGTTTGGGTAGCCCACGTCATTCGGGTACATTAAACATTGGTTTAACCCGTGACTCATGGCGCTATAACTACGCAATTCGCTATACCGGTAAAGTGTCAAACGACCACCTCTATGAGAATGGCGAGTTTGGTACATACCGTGGTGAGACAGTTCGTTTCGTAGCGAGCGCTCCAACCACTCTGTACCACACATTCTCGTTGAATAAAGAGTTTGATAGCGGTTTAGACGTAACCTTCGGTGTCAACAACTTGTTTGACAAGAAGCCACCGAAAGGTAGCCCGTCACGTGCGACTACTGTTGGTAATGCAATGCTTTACTCACAGTATGACCAGTTAGGTCGCCGTGTATTCTTCAATCTCGGCTATCAGTTCTAAGTTCTAGAAGACTTAACGACCAAGAACAAGCCCCGCACTGTGCGGGGCTTTTTTTGTGTTCGTCGATTGTGGCAGAGCGAACAATTTCCTCATGTTCAATGCCTGAGCTGACGGGCGTTTACAGCGCCATAATGTAGTCGGCTAGTGACTTCAGAATACGCATTTTTTGTGGGTCATTCTGGTGTGTTTCGGCTAGATTTTCGAGTGCAAGTACGTAATCATCGACACTTAAAAAGTGCTCGCTGCCGTGCAGCAAACGGTCTTTACAATGCTGTTGCCAGCGTTGCATTTCGCCGGCAGTTAGGCTCTCTGGAAAGTTACGAGCGCGGTAACGGAATAGTAATACCGGTAGACGTGCATCGTCCCATGGTAATTTTAAACCTGCTAATTGTTCCGGTGATGCTTGACGGATCATGTCGCAGTGAGAACGGCTCTGTTGGCTAATTAAACCGCCGGAATAGAGTGCTAGGTCAGCGTCTTGGTTCGTTGATTCATCAGCTTCACGAGGAAGTTGGTGCACGAGTGCGTTAAATAGATGTTCACGTAATTGCGGTTGGTTGGTGAGCATCTCAGCAACGCTAAGTAGTTGGTTCAAATCGAAACCGGCAAGAGCCGCCTGTTCCTGCGTTAGGGTTGCAACGGGCGCAATAAACGGACATTGATTAACTGTAATGGTGACAAAGCCTGGGCGTTCACCGTTCAGTTCATCTTCAGCAGTAAAGTAGCTTGCGAGGATTTCTGCGCCGGACTTGTGTTGCCATTGCGTCGGTTCGCGGTCAAGGCGCCAGGCGATGAGCTGGTTGGGCTGTTCTGGGTGAAAGCCAAGCGGCAACACCAAGCTTAAATAACGTTGCTGAACGCCATAATAGCCTGCCACATGCACAAGCGGTTTTTGTTCGTTAATAGCGCGCTCTATCAGTTTGATCAACGCAGCTTTGCGGCGAATACTAAAGCAGAACTCATAGAGCTTTGGCTGTGCCGATTTAATCCGTTTGGCAAGCTCAATACTTGCGTATACGTCGGCCATGGCGTCATGGGCATTGCTATGTTCAATGCCATTTGCCGGCGCGAGCTGGTCAAGTTTTAAGCTAGCTAGGCCTTCGTCATTTTCTGGCCATTCGATACCGTCTGGTCGTAGCGCAAAGGCTGCTCGAACTAAGTTCAACAAATCCCAACGCGAATTTCCGTCTTGCCAGGTATGAGCATACGGGTCGATGAAGTTACGATAAAACAAAAAGCGCGTCATTTCATCGTCATAACGAATGGAGTTATAACCGCAAATGGTGGTGTCAGCTTGCTTGAATTGGGCATGGATTTTTGCTGCAAACTCGTATTCTGGCAGACCCAATTGTTGCGCTTTTTGTGGGGTAATGCCGGTAATTAAGCAAGCTTGCGGGTGTGGTAAATAGTCCGGTGCAAGACGACAATAGGCGCTAAACGGTTCATCAATGATATTTAAATTGTGGTCGGTACGTATGCCGGCAAACTGCATAGGGCGGTCAGCACGCGGGTTAACCCCGCCAGCTTCAAAATCGTACCAGTAGATCGATGCGGTCATGATGAACTCTCTTTTAGGAATTTGACGTTATTCTGCGAACGTTCAACTGTACTGCTAAGCATATCATCGTGTTAGGCTTGTTTGCGAGGGGCACAGCTGTTGATAATGACGGATAAAATAGGGAAGATGAAGTTTAAAGAACGCCAACCACTGCAGCATTTTCTGTAAGACCGTCTAAACTTAAAAATAACAAGGGGATATCCATGGCAATAGGTATGCAAAAGCTTTCAATAGCGGCGCTAATTAGCACGGTATGCACACTAGCGTTGGTGCCGATGGCAGTGCAAGCTGAGACGAATGAGCAGCAGCCGATAGCAATCGCTATTCATGGCGGCGCTGGGACTATTACCCGTGAGAACATGTCGCCGGAACGGGAAGCGCAATTTAAACAAGCATTGCAAGACGCCCTTGACGCAGGTTATGCCATTCTTGAGCAAGGTGGAGAAAGTATTGACGCTGTGATAGCAGCCATTCAACTCATGGAAGAAAACCCGCTGTTTAATGCTGGTAAAGGAGCTGTGTACACTTATACCGGCGAACACGAATTAGATGCGTCGATTATGCGTGGTGACACGCTAGATGCAGGTGCAGTTTCCGGCGTAAAAACGGTGCGCAGCCCGATTGCTTTAGTGCGCGCGATTATGGAGAACTCGCGACATGTCATGCTCAGTGGTGCAGGAGCCGAGCAGTTCGCAAGTGAGCAGGGGCTTGAGCGGGTTGAGAACAGTTTTTTCAATACCGAGCATCGTTATCAACAATTAGAGCGAGCGCTGGAACAGCTGCGTGAGCAAGAGAAAACAGGGGATCACATCGCCTATCAGTCGAATTGGGATCCAAACTTTAATATGGGGACAGTTGGCGCGGTTGCGCTTGATCGTCAGGGTAATTTAGTTGCGGGAACATCAACTGGTGGCATGACCGCGAAACAGTACGGTCGCATTGGTGATTCGCCGATTATTGGTGCCGGCACGTGGGCGGACAATAGCAGCTGTGCCGTGTCGGCCACGGGTCATGGCGAGTACTTTATTCGTTTTCATGTTGCTGCGGCGATTTGCTCACGCGTGAAGTATTTAGGCGAGTCAATTGCAACCGCAGGTGAGTATGTCATTCACGACACGCTGTTACCTGCAGGCGGCACCGGCGGTGTAATAATTCTTGATCGGGACGGCAACGTCAGCATGCCATTTAATACCGAAGGTATGTATCGCGGTAGTAAAGTCAATGGCAAGGTGACGATCGGGATTTACCAAGAAGAGGAGTAGTTTTATGCGTTCGATGAAAGTACAGGACTACATGAATCGCTATCCTTTGAAATTTAAGCGCACCATGCCCATTGAGGAAGCGGTTGCGATGCTCGTATCAACACAGCAAACGGGCGGGCCGGTAGTTGATGAGCAAGGCCATGTGGTAGGGTTTCTGTCAGAACAAGATTGCTTAGCATCGATGCTGAAGGACACTTATCATAAAGAACAAACCGCAACCGTGGAGGACTGCATGCACGCAGAGGTGCTCACGGTGAATGGTGACATGGCGATTCTCGACTTAGCGCAACAATTGGGTAATCAAAAACCCAAGCTTTATCCGGTTATTGATTACGGTGGAAGTTTAATTGGCGTGATTAGCCGTACTGATGTTTTAAGAGCAATTGACTTGCATTTGAAAGATTCGTACCGGAATCGTTAACGCGAAAAACTCGTCTACAGAGGCCGCCGGTTTTGGTAAACTTGGCGGCCTTTCTTATGCAGAAAACAATTAGAGCTGAAGTACATCGATATCATGCAAACCGAGACAAGCCGAAATTTCAATTACCCCGAGCAACTTCCTGTTGTTATCGAGCGCGAACGCATTCAAAAAACGATTCGTGACCATCAGGTTGTGGTTCTAGCGGGTGAAACGGGTTCCGGCAAGACCACGCAGTTACCGAAAATGTTGCTAGAAATGGGCTTTGCTGAGCACGGTACAATCGGTCATACCCAGCCGCGGCGAATTGCAGCGCGTTCAGTCGCACAGCGTATTGCCGAAGAGCTTGGTGAACCAATCGGGCAAACTGTCGGTTTCAAAATTCGGTTTCAAGAAAGCTCGTCTGAGCAAACCGCGATTAAATTGATGACCGATGGCATCCTCTTGGCGGAGTTGCAGCGTGACCGACTATTAAAACGGTATTCTGCAATCATTATTGATGAAGCACACGAACGCTCACTAAACATTGATTTTCTGCTCGGTGTTTTACGTCAGTTGATCGATAAGCGTCCCGACCTTAAGGTGATCATTACTTCCGCCACCATTGAAACAGAGCGTTTTTCAAAACACTTTAACAATGCACCTGTGCTCGAAGTTTCGGGAAGAACGTTTCCGGTGGAAACGCGTTACGAGCCTTTACTCAGAGAAAGCGAAGACGGCGAATATGACCTTGATGTTATTCAAGGTATTTGTGACGCAGCGGAAGGACTCGTAGCAGAGGGACCGGGTGATATTCTGGTGTTTTTGAGTGGTGAGCGGGAAATTCGTGATAGCGCTGATGCGCTAACTGAAACCTTCCGTCAGCATCGCGAGAGCATTGAAATCCTGCCGCTATACGCACGCTTGTCGGCAGCTGAGCAAAACCGTGTATTTCAGCCCCACGGCAGGCGCCGCATCGTTCTGGCGACTAACGTTGCCGAAACCTCGCTGACAGTGCCGGGTATTCGCTATGTGATTGACCCAGGTACAGCAAGGATTTCACGATACAGTTATCGTACCAAAGTACAGCGTTTGCCGATTGAGCCGATTTCGCAGGCGAGCGCAAACCAGCGGGCAGGGCGCTGTGGCCGGGTTGGACCGGGTATATGTGTGCGTCTTTACAGTGAGGAAGATTTTTTAAACCGTCCCGAGTTCACTGACCCTGAAATTCTGCGTACCAACTTGGCGTCCGTCGTGTTGCAAATGGCAACTCTTAAACTAGGCGATATTCGTAAGTTTCCATTTCTACAACGGCCTGATGATCGCTTTATCAATGACGGTATTCGTTTATTAGAAGAGCTTGGGGCCATGGTACCGCAAAGTAAGAAGCCAGGAGGACGCCGGCGGCCGCCAAAACTGAGCGCAATTGGTCGTTCACTGGGCCGATTACCAGTGGATCCGCGTTTAGGTCGGATGCTTCTCGCTGCGACGGAACAGCATGCCTTACGGGAAACACTGATTATTACTGCAGCGCTAAGTATTCAGGACCCGCGCGAGCGTCCGCATGACAAGCAGCAAAAATCGGATGAATTGCATCGTCGCTTTCATGACGAACAATCGGACTTTATGAGCTATTTAAAGCTATGGGACTATTTGCAAACACAGCAAAAGGAGCTCAGTGGTAACCAATTTCGGAAAGCGTGTAAGCAGGAGTTTATTCATTATCTGCGGGTGCGGGAGTGGCAAGATTTATACGCCCAGTTGCGGCAGGTCGTGCGTGAACTGGGCTTAAGAATCAATAGTGAGCCGGCAACTTACCAGCAAATTCACCAGTCATTGTTAACCGGCTTGCTGTCACAAATTGGTCAGAAAGACGATAAGCATCAGTATCAAGGTGCTAGACAAAGTCGCTTCTTTATTTTCCCGGGGTCGGGTCTATTTAAACATGCACCGAAATGGCTGATGGCTGCCGAGCTGGTCGAAACAAGTCGACTGTATGCGCGGTATGCAGCGCGCATTGAACCGGAGTGGATAGAGCCGTTAGCTGGCCATTTGGTTCGGCGTAATTATCATGAACCGCGTTGGTCGAAGAAGCGCGGAGCTGTTGTTGCCACTGAACAAGTGTCCTTGTATGGCTTAGTTATTGTGCCGAAGCGAACCGTGCAATATGGTCAGATTGATCCTGTGGTTGCACGCGAGGTATTTATTCGCGAAGCCTTAGTGACCGGTGAGTTGCGCCAACCGCTGCCGTTTATTCAGGCAAATTTGGCCTTAATAGAGGACGTACGTGAGCTTGAAGAAAAGTCTCGGCGTCGTGATATCTTGATTGACGAAGACGCATTAGTGCAAGCCTACGATGCGCAATTGCCTGCCGAAATCTCGGACGAACGCAGTTTAGCCACCTGGTACCGACAAGCACGCCAAGAAAATCCAGATGTGCTTCGCTTTAGCCGTGCCCAGCTGATGCAACAAGAGGCTGAGCACGTCACGGCCCAGGCTTATCCAGACGAGTGGGTGCAAGGGCGTTTGCGTCTGCCGTTAACTTACGTGTTTGATCCGAAAGATCCTGATGACGGCGTTTCCGTTGATATTCCACTGCCCGTTTTAAATCAAGTCAGTGCCAATGGCTTTGACTGGCAAGTACCGGCACTGCGTGAAGCCTTGGTCATCGCGCTTATTAAATCATTACCGAAAGCATGGCGACGTAATTTTGTGCCCGCACCTAATTACGCACGCGCGTTTTTACAAGCTCTAGCTGGCCAAGAACAGGTTGCAGAAGAGCCGTTGTTGCCGGTTTTAACCAAACAATTAAAGCGTATGACCGGCGTTGAAGTGCCGGCCGAAGCTTGGGATTGGGATCAGGTGGATGCGCACTTACGGATGAATTTCCGTGTCCTCGATGGCGAAGGCAAGGTGCTTGCTCGTCATCGTAATTTAAAGAGCTTGCAACAACAGTTGCAACCGACCTTGCAGGAAACGTTAAAGGCGACAGCAGGCGACGATATTGAACAGACAGGTTTAACTGATTGGACGTTTGGGCCTGCACCGCAAGCGGTCGAGAAGCAACAAGGTCGATTTGCCATCAAAGCCTACCCAGCCTTAAAAGATGAAGGTAAAAGTGTTGCAATTCGGGTGTTTGACCGTGCCGATGAAGCGGAACGTCACCACCGCGCTGGCTTACGTAAATTAGTGATGCTGCAAATTCCATCGCCGGTGGCCTATTTACGCGAGAAGTTGCCCAATAAAGCCAAGCTAGCAATGTATTTTAATCCTTGGGGGAAAGTTGAAGCTCTCATTGAAGATTGTATGTTGGCAGCCATTGACCACCTTATCGGTACCCAGTTGCCACAGAACGAAACTGAGTTTCGGCAACTTACCACCATGGTTCGTGCCGAGCTGAATGATCAAACATTAGCAATTGCCGCCCATGTTGAGCGTTGTTTGCTGTTAAGTCATCAAATTCAAAAGGCAATCAAAGGAAAAGTACCCTTGACGCTTGTGCAGTCATACGGTGACGTCAAAGCGCACTTGGCACGTTTGGTGTATCCGGGTTTTGTCAGTGAATTTGGTGTTGCTCGTTTAGCAGATGCAGAACGTTACCTGAAAGCATTAGCGTTGCGCGTTGAAAAGCTGCCGGTCGACCCGAACAAAGATCGTGTGCGCCTGTTACTGTTTGAGCGTTTGGAACAACGTTGGCAGGGGTTGTATGGTTTAGTGCCGAAAGGCGATCCAACGCCTCAAGAACTAAATGATTTTCGTTGGTACTTAGAAGAGTTTCGAGTCTCCACGTTTGCTCAGCAACTAGGAACGGCGTTCCCGGTGTCGGAGCAACGCTTAAAACAGCGTCTGGATGAACTCGAAACTCTTTTAAAACAAGGGTAGAAAGCCGTGTTGTGGGTAAGAGTTGTGGTTAAGCTTTTTGGTTAAGCGTAGAGACCTAAGTTCTCTTTCGCGTAGGCTTCAAATTCAGTGCAGCCGCCGACATGGGTTTCATCGACAAAAATCTGCGGCACGGTGAGTACCGGCTTACCAATTGTTTTCTCGAGATCTGCTTTGGTGATGCCTTCTTGTTGAATATCGACATAACGATATTCGAAATCTTCCAGCTGGGTGCTGAGTTGTTTCGCGATTTGCACCGCGCGAACACAGAAAGGGCAACCAGGGCGACCAAAAATAACAGTTAACATACGTCTCTCCAGAATTTGTAAATTTGTTTTGTTTGTTTCTTGCAGCGAAAAATTGGTGGCGATTATGCCAGATGCCAGCAAAACTACAAAATGTGTTTAAGCGAATGGGGTGTTCGAAAGAATCGATTATTCGTGTTCGATCTCGATATTCGTGCTCGGGCGACAGACACAGGGAAGAATGTCACCGGTGCGCACATAAGCCAGTGGCTCGGTAGTGTAATGCACATTCCCGCTGATAAGACGGGTGCGACAAGCTCCGCAAAATCCGTTCCGACAGTGAAAGCGAGCTTCAATACCGGCAGCTTCTATGGTTTCAAGCAAAGAGGTCGGGGCATCTGCCGCGACCTCTGTGACTATCGTCTGGTTAATGGTTACCCGAAAGCTAGTCATGGGAATTAGAGATCGAAGTCTCCGAAGTCATCAACGCTGACTGCACTGTCAATTTGACCAACTAAGTAAGAACTGATCTCTGCCTCTTGCGGCGCCACTTGCACGTTGTCTGAAACTAAGTATTTGTTCATCCAAGGCAGTGGGTTACTTTTCTGAGCGTACTCAGCATCAAAGCCGATGGCTTGCATCCGCAAGTTTGCGATGTATTCAACATATTGAGAAAGAATTTGTTCGTTCAGGCCGATCATTGAACCATGCTGAAACAAGTAGCCCGCCCATTTTTTCTCTTGTTCAACCGCTGAACGGAAAATATTTAAGGCTTCTTCACGACACTCAGCAGCAATCTCTTTCATTTCAGGGTCGTCTTCACCGTGTTGCCAAAGGTTAATAATGTGCTGAGTTGAGCTTAAGTGCAGGTTCTCATCGCGCGCAATCAGGCGAATGATCTTGGCGTTACCTTCCATCAGTTCGCGCTCAGCAAACGCAAACGAGCAGGCAAAGCTGACGTAAAAACGAATCGCTTCAAGCGCATTCACTGAGTTCATGCACAGGAAGAGTTTCTTTTTCAGTCCACGAACACTGACCGAGTAGGTTTCGCCATCAATGCTGACATCACCTTCGCCATGCGTTTGCCAAAGCTGGGTATAGAAAATTAAATCGTCATAGTACTTAGAGATATCAGTCGCACGCTCTTGAATTTCGGTGTTGTTGACGATGTCATCAAACACATGACTCGGGTCAGTAAACAAGTTACGCAAAATATGCGTGTATGAACGCGAATGGATCGTTTCTGAAAATGACCAAGTTTCAATCCAGGTTTCGAGCTCTGGTAAAGAAACGATCGGCAGAAATGCGATATTTGGACTGCGGCCTTGCACCGAGTCAAGCAGTGTCTGGTACTTCAAGTTAGAAATGAAGATGTGCTTTTCGCTATCGCTTACTTTTTGAAAGTCGACGCGGTCGCGACTGACATCAACTTCTTCTGGACGCCAGAAGAAGCTGAGTTGCTTTTCAATCAACTTTTCAAAAATAGGGTGGCGCTGTTGGTCGTAGCGCGCCACGTTTACTGGATTGCCGAAAAACATCGGCTCTCCTAATGGATTCACACTTTCTTGACTAAACGTTGAATATCGCATGATGTTCCTCAGATTTTACAAGCGCCACCGGCGCAGTCGTCGTCTTCTTCGATAACCGCAGTGACCGCTTGCATAGCTTCTTTTTCTGCGAGCTTCTTGCGCAGTTCAGCGGGCATGTCGGTTTGACTATCCGAAGCACCGTCGCGGGTGTTGTGGTAATACAAGGTCTTAACGCCCAACTTGTAGGCATACAACAAGTCTTGTAACAGCTGCTTCATTGGCACTTTGCCGCTTTCAAAACGAGACGGATCGTAGTTTGTATTCGCAGAAATAGTTTGGTCAATGAACTTCTGCATGATACCAACCAGTTCCAGATAGCCTTTATTACTTGGGATTGACCACAATAGTTCATATTGGTCGCGTAAGCGCTCAAACTCTGGAACCACCTGTTTCATAACACCGTCTTTCGACGATTTCACGCTAACATGGCCACGAGGTGGCTCAATACCGTTGGTGGCGTTAGAAATCTGTGATGAGGTTTCTGACGGCATCAGTGCCGATAAGGTCGAGTTACGCAAACCGTATTGCTTGATCGAGGCACGTAAACTGTCCCAGTCGTAATGCAATGGCTCTGCACAGACGGCGTCAAGGTCTTTCTTGTAGGTGTCGATTGGCATGATGCCTTGGGCGTACGTGGTCTCATTAAACTTCGGACAAGCGCCTTTCTCTTTCGCCAGTTCGTTTGACGCTTTCATCAAGTAGTATTGCATGGCTTCAAACGTACGATGGACAAGGCCATTCGCACTGCCGTCTGAGTAACGCACACCATTCTTGGCGAGGTAGTAGGCAAAGTTAATGACACCAATACCTAGGGTACGTCTAGCTAATGAGGCATTTCGCGCGGCTGGTACGGGGTAGTCTTGATAATCGAGTAGGCTATCAAGCGCACGCACGGCTAAGTCTGCCCATTCTTCGAAATCGTCAAGCGACTCTAATGAACCGAGGTTAAAAGCAGACAATGTACACAGTGCAATCTCACCTTCTTCGTCATTGATGTGTTGTAGTGGCTTAGTCGGTAATGCAATCTCTAAGCACAAGTTACTTTGACGGATTGGTGCAACTTTCGGGTCAAACGGACTGTGCGTATTGGTATGGTCAACGTTCTGAACATAAATACGGCCAGTACTCGCGCGTTCTTGCATGAACAAACTGAACAGCTCAATCGCTTTAATGCGCTTCTTACGAATCGAATCATCCGCTTCGTACTGGTTGTACAAACGCTCGAATTCATCTTGGTCGGCAAAAAATGCGTCGTACAGACCTGGAACATCAGACGGACTGAACAGTGTAATGTGTTGGTCTTTGACCAAACGTTGGTACATGGTTCGATTAAACTGAATACCGTAGTCGAGGTGACGAACGCGGTTCTCTTCAACGCCACGGTTGTTCTTTAATACGAGCAGTGATTCAACTTCTAAATGCCAAATTGGATAGAAGAGGGTAGCAGCACCACCTCGTACACCGCCTTGTGAACAGCTTTTTACAGCGGTTTGGAAATACTTGAAAAACGGGATACAGCCGGTATGGAACGCTTCGCCATTGCGAATGGGGCTTCCAAGCGCACGAATTCGTCCAGCATTGATACCAATACCAGCGCGCTGGGAAACATACTTCACGATAGCACTTGCGGTGGCGTTAATTGAGTCGAGGCTATCACCACATTCAATCAGGACACACGAACTAAACTGGCGAGTGGGCGTTCTCACTCCAGACATAATCGGTGTTGGTAAGGAAATTTTGAATGTCGACGTGGCATCGTAAAAACGACGTACGTAATCTAAACGTGTTGCTTTCGGGTAGTTTGCAAACAAACAAGCCGCAACCAAAATGTAGAGAAACTGCGCGCTTTCATAGACGTCACCGGAAACCCGGTTTTGTACCAGATACTTACCTTCGAGCTGTTTCACGGCCGCATAGGAGAAGTTCAGATCGCGACTGTGATCGAGGTAACTGTTAAGTTCTTCGAATTCTTCTTTGCTGTAGTCGGCCAGCAAGTGTTCGTCATAGCGCTTACCTTCGACTAACTTGGTGACGTGATCGTACAAGTGCGGAGGCTCGAATTGGCCATACGCTTTCTTGCGCAGATGGAAAATAGCAAGGCGAGCTGCGAGGTACTGATAGTCAGGCGCGTCTTCGCTAATTAAATCTGCGGCAGAGCGAATCATGGTCTCATGGATATCCGCTGTTTTAATGCCGTCATAAAACTGAATTCGGGCTTTTAACTCAACTTCTGAAACAGAGACATTTGACAGACCTTCAGCCGCCCAACTAACGACACGGTGAATCTTATCTAAATCAAGCGGTTCGCGATTGCCATCGCGTTTAGTGACAAAAATTGACTGGCTCATGGGTCCCTCGCAGTAGTTGTTCTTATCACTATATATTGTGTCTGATATTCATCAGTGGGGGATTTTTACACAATATATAGTGTTGCGTTGATGACCGCTATGCTAGTCATGGAATGGCAATTGATCAAGTAGGAAATTTAATTTCTTGCCACGGAAATGACTTGATTTTTCTGTGCCTGTACGACTGGCGCGTGTTTGCGCCGAGTCAAGCACTTAAGAATTTTTTATACTTATAAAAAATGTTGTAAACGGCTTTTGGAATATATAACAAAACAGATAAACAACTCGTTGAAAATTACGCCAATATCTTCAGTAATTCTAACGGTGCGTGAATGTCATAATCAGCCTGCCAGTTTTCGGGTTGTTCTTCGCAGCGAATGTAACCATAGCGAGCAAGAACAGTTTCCATGCCAGCATTGCGCCCGGCAATAATATCGCGCTCCGCATCACCAACATAGATACACTGCGAGCTTGGCACTTGCAGTTGTTCAGCAGCTAAGTGCAGCGGCGCAGGGTCGGGCTTGTTGACCGCCAGAGTGTCACCACAGACCACGCTGCCGAGTTTGGCTAGCTCTGGAAAGCTTTGCAGCACCAAGTCGGTATAACGCGTTGGTTTGTTAGTGACGATACCAATTGCGAGATGACGCGCATGAAGATTCGCAAGGAGTTCACTGACACCGGCAAATAGTTGGGTTTGTTCACAAATGCGGGCTTCGTAGTAATCAAGAAATTGCTGACGCCATCGTTGTTGTTGCATGGGACTGGCTAGACTAAATTGCTCGCCAAAGCCAAACTTTAAAAGCCCAGTAGAGCCATGTGAAGCATACGGGCGTGTATCACTTAAGGGTAATGCTCTCAGACCATAGTCCTGTAAAACACAATTCAGCGCAGCGCCAAGGTCCGGCGCAGTGTCGAGTAGGGTTCCGTCAAGGTCAAATAATACTGCTAGTTTCGTCATCTACTGCTCCCAGACTTCGCTACCAAGGCTTAGCCTTCAGCTGGCTTCTCGCATGCAACAAGATAGTTAACGTCAAGGTTACGGTCACTTAAGAAAAATTGATTCAGCAACGGGTTAAAATGAATACCAGTGGCCGCGATGCTGGTTAAGCCAGCTTGTTCAGCCATGTTCATGAGCTCAGATGGGCGAATGAATTTATTCGCATCGTGAGTTCCTTGCGGTACCCAACGCAGCACATACTCAGCCATGTAAACACCGAGTAATTTTGCTTTTAGTGTGCGATTTAAAGTTGCAAAAACGACTCGTCCACCCGGCTTCACCAGTTCTGCACAAGCGGCAATGACAGCTGCAGGGTCAGGCACGTGCTCGAGCATTTCTAAACAAGTGACAATATCGTATTGTCCCGCATGACGACTGGCGAACTCCTCGGCAGTGACTTGTTGGTAATCGATGATTAGTTCGGATTCAAGTGCATGCAAGCGCGCGACGCTGAGGGCGTCGGGACTCATATCAATCCCTGTGACTTGCGCACCAGCACGTGCCATTGCTTCACTCAATAAGCCGCCGCCGCAACCGATATCGACAACTTTACGACCGGCAAACCCGAGCCCGTATTGGTCAATAAATTGAACACGTAGTGGGTTGATTTGGTGTAGCGGACGAAAGTCGCCTTCTGGGTCCCACCAACGCGAAGCCATGGCGTTAAACTTCTCGATTTCTGCTGGGTCGACGTTGTTGAATGCGGCGCCTTTAGCGTTGTCCTGCATATTGAATTCCTAGGCTATCTTGTCTGTATTGCCGCAGAGTTTACCGAAACCTCTGCGTACAGGCTAGTCTTTACGAAATCAGCACAAAAATCCTCTAAATTGAGCGCTGGCAGGAGTCGTCAACGGCAGAACCCTGTGGTATGCTGCTCGGTTATTAAAGTAAGACGATTGACTCGAAAATTATAACGATACTAAGAGTACTAGTTAGGGAAAAAATATGAGTGATCTTGCCAAAGAAGTCATGCCCATCAATATCGAGGATGAGCTAAAGAATTCCTACCTTGATTATGCCATGAGCGTTATCATTGGCCGGGCATTACCGGACGTGAGAGATGGTCTGAAGCCGGTTCACCGTCGTGTTTTGTTTGCGATGAATGTGCTCGGTAACGACTTTAATAAACCATACAAAAAATCAGCTCGGGTTGTTGGTGACGTCATCGGTAAATATCACCCCCATGGTGACTTAGCCGTGTACAACACAATTGTTCGGATGGCACAGCCATTTTCGCTGCGTTATATGCTTGCTGACGGCCAAGGTAACTTTGGTTCGGTCGATGGTGACTCTGCAGCAGCAATGCGTTACACCGAAGTTCGGATGGCAAAGATCTCCCATCAATTACTTGCCGATCTCGACAAGGAAACCGTTGATTTTGTACCCAACTACGACGGTACTGAACAGATTCCTGAAGTCTTACCAACGCGCATTCCGAACCTTCTTGCCAATGGTTCTTCGGGTATCGCTGTTGGTATGGCGACCAATATCCCACCGCATAACCTGACTGAAGTCATCAATGGCTGTTTAGCCATGGTCGACAACCCGGATATTCAGTTAGAAGAGCTCATGGAGCATATTCCGGGCCCTGACTTCCCAACTGCAGCGATTGTGTCTGGTCGTCAAGGTATTATTGACGCCTACCGAACAGGGCGGGGCAAAATTTATATTCGTGCACGTGCCGACGTCATTACCGATGAAAATAACGGTCGCGACACCATTATCGTGCATGAAATCCCTTACCAGGTGAACAAAGCAAAACTGATTGAAAAAATTGCGGACCTGGTAAAAGAGAAGCGAATAGAAGGTATCAGTGCATTACGCGACGAGTCGGATAAAGACGGTATGCGTATTGTTATCGAGCTGAAGCGTGGCGAATCGGGCGAAGTGATGCTGAATCACTTATACCAGAACACCCAAATGCAAGTAGCTTACGGCTTCAACATGGTTGCGCTAGATAAAGGTCAGCCGAAGTTATTTACCTTGCGGGAAATGCTCGAGTGCTTCATTACCCATCGCCGTGAAGTAGTGACGCGTCGGACGGTATACGAGTTACGCAAAGCGCGTGAGCGTGCGCATACCCTCGAAGGTTTGGCGATTGCACTGGCGAATATTGATCAAATTATTGACCTTATCAAGGCCTCTCCGTCACCAGCCGAAGCGAAAGCGCAACTAATTGCGCAAGCCTGGCAGCTTGGCGATGTTGCGGTCATGCTTGAACGGGCAGGGGTCGATGCTGCACGCCCAGATTGGGTCGAAACCGGCTTTGGTGTCGTTGGTTCAAGCTACCACTTAACTGAAGTCCAAGCACAAGCCATCCTTGACTTGCGCTTGCATAAGTTAACTGGTTTAGAACACGAAAAAATTCTCGACGAATACAAATCATTGCTCGAAGCAATTGCCGAATTACTACATATTTTGGGTAGTACGGAGCGGCTTATGGAAGTGATTCGTGAAGAGTTAGAGCAAGTCAAAGCGGAGTTCGGCGACGAGCGTCGTACTGAAATCACTGCCGCTAGCCACG
Source organism: Aliidiomarina haloalkalitolerans (assembly GCF_003987315.1). GTDB lineage: Bacteria > Pseudomonadota > Gammaproteobacteria > Enterobacterales > Alteromonadaceae > Aliidiomarina > Aliidiomarina haloalkalitolerans. The sequence goes on along the minus strand of NZ_PIPI01000001.1, from coordinate 525,220 downwards.
ATATCAACATGGAAGATCTGATCGAACAAGAAGACGTCGTCGTGACCTTGTCGCACCAAGGCTATGTGAAGTATCAGTCGTTGAAAGAATACGAAGCGCAAAAACGTGGTGGTAAAGGCAAAGCAGCAACGAAAATGAAAGACGAAGACTTCATTGAGCGTCTGCTGGTAGCCAATACCCATGACATGATTCTTTGTTTCTCAAGTCGTGGCCGTGTGTACTGGATGAAAACCTACCAGTTGCCGTATGCGAGTCGTGCAGCGCGCGGCAAACCAATCGTGAACTTATTGCCGCTGGAAGAAAATGAGCGCATTACCGCCATTCTTCCGGTCGCGAATTTTGACGAAGATCGGTTCGTTGTCATGGCAACCCGCAAAGGCACCATTAAGAAGACACCATTGGTGGAATACTCACGGCCACGTACTAGCGGGATTATTGCATTGAACCTGAATGAAGGCGACGAGCTGATCGGCGTTGACATGACGAATGGTCAAAGCGAAATTCTGTTGTTCTCTGACGCCGGTAAAGTGGTTCGATTCAGCGAAGATCAAGTTCGTTCGATGGGTCGTACAGCAACGGGTGTTCGCGGTATGAAAATTAGCGAAGGTCAAAAAATTGTATCGCTGATTGTTCCGCGCAGCCAAGAAAGTGCGATCTTAACCGTGACTGAAAATGGTTATGGTAAGCGCACGCCGTTAGCAGACTACCCAGCAAAGAGCCGGGCGACTATGGGCGTTGTGTCGATTAAAGTGTCCGAGCGCAACGGTGCCGTTGTTGGTGCAGCGGAAGTTGTGCCAGGTGAGCACTTAATGCTGATCAGCAACCGGGGAACCTTGGTAAGAACGCGTGTCGACGAAGTCTCACAAGTTGGTCGTAATACTCAAGGCGTGACTTTAATTCGCACGGGCGACCAAGAATTCGTGGTCGGTATGGCGCGAATTGCAGAAATTGAAGAAGAGCTTGAGCTCGATGATGAGTTGTTAGCAGAAGGCGGCAGTGAGGGTGAAGAGTCTCCTGCAGCTGGAGAGTCAGGTGATGAAGTTTAACTTCTCTGCGGGGCCGGCGATGTTGCCGGCCCCAGTTCTAAAGAAAGCACAAAAAGAACTCTGTGATTGGCAAGGTCTTGGTATTTCAGTGATGGAAATTAGCCACCGCGATCCCATTTACGTGCGGATGACTGAAGAAGCCGAACAAGACTTACGCGACTTAATGTCCATTCCTGATAATTACACGGTTTTATTCATGCATGGCGGTGGGCGCGGACAATTTTCTGCCGTCCCACAAAACCTCGCCAAACCCGACGCAACCGTTGATTATCTCGACTCGGGGATCTGGTCACAATTTGCCATTCGCGAAGCAGCTAAATACGTGCAGCAGGTTAATGTGGTTGCGAAAGTAACCGAAACCGCAGCGGGTAAAGCTATTCCGCAAGTGAGCGATTGGCAACTCAGTGAAAATGCCGCTTATTTGCATTATTGCCCAAACGAAACCGTTGATGGCATCGCATTACATACGGTACCCGATGTTAGCGTACCGGTGGTTGCAGATATGTCCTCGATTATTCTTGCGGAGCCCATCGACGTTAGCCAATTTGGTTTGATTTATGCGGGTGCACAGAAGAATATCGGCCCATCAGGCTTTGCTGTTGTTATCGTGCGTAACGACCTGATAGCAGAAACCTGCCAAGACAAAGTTTGCACTGTGATGAACTATAAAGTGCAAGCTGCAGATAAGTCGATGTACAACACGCCAAATACCTTTGCATGGTATCTCGCCGCTGAAGTATTCAAGTGGTTGAAGGCGGAAGGTGGTGTAGAAGCAATGGCTGATCTGAATCAGCGTAAAGCAGCGTTGTTATACGAATGTATTGATAACTCAAGCTTTTACCGAAACACCGTCGCCATTGCCAACCGTTCTCGCATGAATGTGCCATTTCAATTACGCGACGACGCGCTCGATGCAGTCTTTTTGCGCGAAGCCGAAGCGGAAGGACTCATGTCACTGAAGGGGCACCGCTTTGTTGGCGGTATGCGTGCCAGTATGTATAACGCGATGCCTTTTGCTGGCGCCCAAGCCTTAGTTGACTTCATGACTCGATTTGAGAAGCAATATTCATAATAACGATAACCACAGAATAAATAGAGGAAGTTATGCAAGATTTTGATGCGGCAAGCCTAGCATTGCCAGGAATTCGTCAGTTGCAGCCATATCAAGCAGGTAAACCGATTGAAGAAGTTGAGCGCGAACTAGGGATTCAGAATATTGTGAAGTTAGCCTCCAACGAGAACCCACTTGGTATCAGTCATTTGGTTCGTGAAGCGCTCACGCAAAAGATTTCCAGCCTTGCACGCTACCCAGATGCCAATGGCTTTTACTTGAAACAAGCGTTAGCCGATAAATTCGGTATTGCGATGAACCAAATCACCTTAGGCAATGGTTCCAACGACGTCCTTGAACTGCTTGCACGCACGTACGTCACTGCAGAGCACGAAGTCATCTTCGCTCAGCACGCTTTCGTGGTTTATCCACTCGTTACTAAAGCAATCGGCGCAAAACCAGTAGCGGTACCAGCGAAAAACTATGGTCACGATCTCGATGCCATGTTGGCCGCTATTACGCCAAAAACGCGGATGATTTTTGTTGCTAACCCGAACAACCCAACGGGTACATTCTTAACGACCGCAGAGCTACAGGACTTTATTGCCAAAGTTCCTCGTCATGTGTTGGTGGTACTGGATGAAGCGTATTACGAGTACGTTCCTGAGCGTGATCGCGCACCGTCGTTGCAGTGGATTGAAGATTACCCGAACCTAGTAGTTACGCGGACATTCTCAAAGGCCTATGGTTTGGCCGGCTTACGCGCAGGGTATGCAGTTTCGCATCCACAAGTTGCAGACCTAATGAATCGCATTCGCCAACCATTCAATATGAATGAACTCGCGCTAACTGCAGCACTTGCAGCGTTGCAAGATGACGACTTCATTCAGCGTTCTGTGCAACTGAATGCCGAAGGTATGGCTCAAATCACTACGTTTTGTGATGCGCATGGACTACCGTATATCCCTTCACACGGCAACTTCGTCACCATCGAAGTTGGCCCTAAGGCGGCTGAAATCTATCAACAGTTATTGCAGCAGGGCGTGATTGTCCGTCCAATAGCTGGCTATGAATTGCCAAATCATCTACGCGTGAGCATCGGCTTACCAGAAGAAAACGCCAAGTTCTGTGCAGCAATGGAAACCTTGCTTTGACGAAAAACGCTTTAACTTTGGATTATCGCTCTGGTTGCCAGGGCGAAGTCTTCCTCCCTGGCTCGAAAAGCATTGCTAATCGAGCTTTATTACTTTCGGCGTTAGCCGAGGGTACGACTGTACTTGAAAACATGCTCGATAGTAACGATACCCAGCACATGCGGGCAGCGCTGCGGGCTTTAGGTATCGAGGTCATCGATCGAGTTAGTACTCAAGAAGGTGGCGCGCGCACTGAAACAGTCGTGGTCGGTGGTGGTGGGCTATTTAATGCACCAACGACGTCGAATGAGCAACCATTGGCACTCTTTCTTGGTAATGCTGGAACGGCAATGCGCCCTTTAACAGCAGCGTTAGCAGCCAGCCAGGGTGAGTTTCTCTTGCATGGTGAACCACGCATGCATGAGCGCCCAATTGGACCATTAATCGACGCTCTGCGGCAGTTAGGTGCGGAAATTGACTACCCTGAGCAGGATGGCTATCCGCCATTACAGATCCACGGTCGCGCGCTAACCGGTGGGCAAGTTCGTATTGACGGCAGTTTGTCCAGCCAGTTTATTTCCGCACTATTAATGGTTTTACCCTTATTGCCGCAGCGCAGCGAAGTTGTTTTAACTGGCACAATCGTATCAGCGCCGTATATTGCTTTGACGGTTGCCATGATGCGTCACTTTGGTGCGCAGGTCGAATGGCCGGAACCGCATCGTTTTGTCATTGCTGGTGGCCAAGTCTATCGCAGTCCGCAACAGTATTGGATTGAAGGTGACGCCTCATCTGCTTCTTATTTCCTTGCTGCAGCAGCAATTGCCGGTGGTACGATTACCGTTCACGGGGTCGGCACGGAAAGCTTGCAAGGGGATAAAGAGTTCGCCAAGGTGTTAGCGCAAATGGGAGCCGAAGTTGATTATCAGCCCCGTTCCATTGCTGTGAGCCGAGGTGTCCAGCCATTGCGAGGTGGTGATTTCGACCTTAATGAAATCCCCGATGCCGCCATGACCATCGCAACAACAGCGTTGTTTGCTAAAGGGCCGACGGCAATTCGCAATATTTATAACTGGCGTTTAAAAGAAACGGACCGCTTGCATGCTATGGCAACTGAGTTGCAGAAAGTAGGCGCTGAAATTACAGAACTCGAAGATGCCATTATCATCACACCACCGTTAGAAATTCAGCACGCTGAAATCGCTACCTACGATGATCACCGCATGGCCATGTGCTTTGCTTTGCTCGCATTTACACCGGCAGGCGTGACTATTTTAGATCCAGACTGTTGCCGAAAAACATATCCGCATTTTTTCCAAGACTTTCTAGCTTTGTGTCGCTTACCGCAAAATCCATAAACTGGAGATTTTGCGTGGAAGTACGATAGAAGGTGCAATTTCGCCAAAAATCCGTATAATTTTCGCGCCTTGGATTTTATCCAGTACTTCCGCTATGGCTTACAAAAGTAGCGGTAGGTGGGGCAAAAGTCTCGGTGTATGCTGGAACTGAATCCGAGATTGGTTTTCAAACATGGGGTTTAAAGCTCGATGTTGCAGTTAAAGAGGTCGACATGTCCGATATTGAACCAACCAACACAGTGACAAAGCCTGTCATCGCGCCAGTCATTACCATTGATGGTCCGAGTGGGTCAGGCAAAGGAACCGTCAGCCGTTTGCTGTCGGAAAAACTTGGTTGGCATTTACTCGACAGTGGCGCAATTTATCGTGTGCTTGCAATTGCGGCAGCTCACCACGATTTTGGGCCAGAAGACGAAGAAAGTTTAATTGCATTAGCAACTGATCTCGATGTCGAATTTGTTGCAAACGAAGAGACTGACTTAACACACGTCATTCTTGAAGGTGAAGATATTACACTGACCATTCGCACTGAAGAAGTGGGTATGCAAGCGTCGAAAATTGCTGCGCTTCCGCGCGTTCGTGAAGCCTTGTTACGCCGTCAGCGGGCATTTCGAGAGCTCCCTGGCTTAGTTGCTGACGGGCGCGATATGGGAACGGTTGTTTTTCCTGACGCCGAAGCAAAAATATTTTTAACCGCGAGCCCTGAAGAACGTGCCCAGCGCCGCTTTCTGCAATTGCAGGAAAAGGGCTTTGATGCTAATATGAACAGCTTGATCGACGAAATTAAAGCTCGCGACGATCAAGATACCAACCGCTCTGTAGCGCCATTGAAGCCTGCGGAGGGTTCGCTCATTCTAGATTCAACAGACATGAGCATCGATGAGGTTCTGCAAGAAATCCTGCAGTTCGCTCATAGCAAGCTGTCTAACCCAGCTTAGCAGCAGACATTGCGACGCATGTCTCAGCAGAAAAAATAGCGTTAGAAAATTTTGAAGTGGCGTGCAAAGCACGTATTTCAAGGGTCGGCGCACTGGAATGTACCGATAAAGTTAAACAACCCCGCCGAGAAGGAATTCTGGTGGATGTCCATTAAGCGAAGTTAATTAAACTTATGACTGAAAATTTTGCCCAGCTGTTTGAGGAAAGCCTCAAAGAAATCGAAACCCGTCCTGGTTCTATCGTTAAAGGCACCGTTGTTGCTATCGAGAAAGACCTTGTTCTGGTTGACGCCGGCCTGAAATCTGAAAGCGCCATCCCTGCAGAGCAGTTCTTTAACTCTGAAGGTAAGTTGGAAATCGCTATCGGTGACACTGTTGAAGTAGCACTTGATGCGGTAGAAGACGGCTTCGGTGAAACCATCCTGTCTCGTGAAAAAGCGAAGCGCTTTGAAGCGTGGTTGCAGCTTGAAGCTGCACACGAAAACGAAGAAACAGTGATCGGTGTGATCAGCGGTAAAGTCAAAGGCGGCTTCACAGTCGACCTGAACGGTGTTCGTGCTTTCTTACCAGGTTCATTGGTAGACGTGCGTCCAATCCGTGATACTGCCCACCTTGAAAACCGTGACCTTGAGTTCAAAGTTATCAAGCTTGACCAGAAACGTAATAACGTTGTTGTTTCTCGTCGTGCAGTTATCGAGAAAGAGAACAGTGCAGAGCGTGATGAGCTGCTTGAGAACCTACAAGAAGGCCAAGAAGTTAAAGGTATCGTTAAGAACCTGACTGACTACGGTGCATTCGTAGACTTAGGCGGTGTAGACGGTCTGTTACACATTACCGACATGGCTTGGAAGCGCGTTAAGCACCCAAGTGAAATCGTGAATGTTGGCGACGAAATCAACTGTAAAGTGTTGAAGTTCGATCGTGATCGCACTCGTGTATCTTTAGGCCTGAAGCAGTTAGGCGAAGATCCATGGAGCGACATTGCTAACCGTTACCCAGAAAGCTCAACTTTGACTGGCCGTGTAACCAACTTAACTGACTACGGTTGTTTCGTTGAGTTAGAAGAAGGCGTTGAAGGTCTGGTTCACGTTTCTGAAATGGATTGGACGAACAAAAACGTTCACCCATCTAAGATCGTTAACTTAGACGACGTTGTTGAAGTTATGGTTCTTGAAATCGACGAAGAACGTCGTCGTATTTCTTTGGGTATCAAGCAGTGTAAGCCTAACCCATGGGAAGAGTTCGCGAAGAGCCACCAGAAAGGTGACAAAGTTAGCGGTAAGATCAAGTCAATCACTGACTTCGGTATCTTTATCGGTCTTGATGGCAACATCGATGGTCTTGTTCACTTGTCTGATATTTCTTGGAACGCTGCTGGCGAAGAAGCCGTACGTGACTTCAAGAAAGGCGAAGAAGTTGAAGCTGTTGTTCTGCAAGTTGACGCAGAGCGTGAGCGTATCTCACTGGGTATCAAGCAAATTTCTGAAGATCCAGTAAACAACTTCCTTGCAGCTCACAAGAAGGGTGCTATTGTTAAAGGTAGTATCACTGAAGTTGACGCGAAAGGCGCAACTGTGAGCTTAGGTGAAGGTGTAGAAGGCTACGTCCGTGCATCAGACATTTCTCGTGAGCGCATCGAAGACGCTTCGACTGTGTTGAAAGCAGGTGATGACATTGAAGCTCGTTATATGGGCATCGATCGTAAGAACCGTGTAATCAGCCTGTCAATCAAAGCGAAAGACGAAGCTGAAGAGAAAGCTGCACTGGAAAGCGTAAACAATGCTGACGACAACGCGTTCAACAACGCAATGGCAGAAGCATTTAAAGCAGCAAAGACTGACGATTAAGATTGTCAAAACTGGCTGTTTGCTATCAGAGTAAGGAATCTGTAATGACCAAGTCGGAACTGATTGAAAAACTGATAAATAAGCAGCCAGAGCTGCAACCTAAAGACGTTGAGCGTGGCGTTCGAGAGATTCTCGAAGTCATGGTTCACTCTTTAGCTGCTGGAGACCGGATCGAAATTCGAGGTTTTGGTAGTTTTTCACTACACTTTAGGAAACCACGAGTCGGCCGTAACCCGAAAACCGGCGAGCAGGTTGAGTTGGGAGGCAAATATGTCCCTCATTTCAAACCTGGGAAAGCGTTGCGTGAGCGGGTTAACGAAGCAGCAAACGGGTAACGCTTTGCAGAAGCCGAACTTTTAAAAAAAGGCATGCTATAATGGCATGCCTTTTTATTTTTCTGCGTCAGGCAAGGGAAAACTTATGGTACGTCTGATACTTAGCCTCATTCCGATTATAATTCTGCTGTTATTGTCGTTTATGCTCGGTAAGCATAATGCGACGCCGGTCACAGTCGATTGGCTGTTCGTTACTCAACAAACTTCGCTTGCGATGGTACTGGCCATGGTGCTGGTGATTGGTTTCGCGCTTGGGTTGCTGACGAATTTATTTGGCTACATCCGTTTAAAATGGCAAATCAAACGGTTAAAAAGATTGCTGATTAAGGAAATCAAAGCAAATACTAATAAGGATTCCTAGTTTTTTATGCTTGAGTTGCTGTTCCTCTTATTACCAATTGCGGCAGCCTATGGTTGGTTCATGGGCCGCAATAGCGTTCGCGTTGAACAGCGCAAAGAACAAGAAGAATTCTCCAAGAATTATGTGACGGGCATAAACCTGTTGCTATCTGAGCAAAGTGACAAAGCCGTCGATTTGTTTATCGATATGCTCGACATTGATAGTGAAACCATCGAAACCCATTGGACGCTCGGGAAATTGTTCCGGCGCCGCGGCGAAGTAGAGCGGGCAATTCGCATCCATCAGAATTTAATTTCGCGGCCTGCACTTTCGGAGCAAGAGCGTCAGCATGCCATGTATGAACTGGGTCAAGATTATTTGTCCGCGGGTTTATATGATCGTGCTGAACAGATGTTCTCTGAGTTACAAGAGCATTCAAATTACCAAAATGAAAGCTTAATGAGCTTGCTTGCACTTTATGAAGCCACCCATGAATGGGATAAAGCGATTCGCGTTGCCCTAAAATTGCGTCGCAAAGATAAACAAATCGAAGCAACGATTGCGCAATTCTATTGTGAGTTAGCCGACTTACAAGACGATCCAGCACTCACTCTAAAACATTATCAAAAAGCGCTGAAACATGATGATATGTGTGTCAGAGCACGGTTGGCCTTAGCCCGCTGGTGGCTCGGACACAGTAAAGCACAACGTGCTATCGACTACTTGTTACCGGTTACTGAGAAGTCTCCTGACTTTATTCCAGAAGTGCTGCCATTACTGCAAGAAGCGTATAGCCAAGCCGATGACGAACAAGGCTTTACTGCTGTACTCCACGACATTGTTTTAAGTCACCCGTGCGCAACCGCAGTCGTCATGTTGGCGGACATTATTGCCAAAAGGAATGACTTAGCAGCAGCCGAACAGTTTATGTTGGCGGCGTTACAGAAGAACCCAACGATGAAAGCTTTCCATAAACTGATTCGTTTCCATGTTGTTTCTGCTGACGAAGGGCGTGCGCGCGATAGTTTAAAATTATTGGGCGATATGGTGAGTGAACAATTGAAACAACGTTCGCGATATCGTTGTCGCCATTGTGGTTTTTCAGGACAGACTTTGTATTGGCATTGTCCAAGTTGTAAAACTTGGGGTTCGATTAAACCTACTCGTGGATTAGATGGAGAATAGATGAATAAGCGTATTGTTGTTGCTCTCGATTTTGCTCAGCCAAATGAAGCTCTAAAGTTTATTGATACCTTGGACCCACAACAGTGTCGTGTCAAAGTCGGCAAAGAGCTTTTTACCGCTGGTGGTCCAGACTTAATCGCCGCAATTCACGCTCGTAATTTTGAAGTATTCCTCGATTTAAAATTCCACGATATTCCGAATACAGTGGCGAAAGCAGTCGCTGCGGCAGCCGAACTTGGGGTTTGGATGGTGAATGTGCACGCTAGCGGCGGCGAAGCGATGCTGAAAGCTGCACGTGCAGCGATAGAGCCGTACGGTGAGAAAGCACCGCTGTTAATTGCGGTGACAGTGCTCACCAGCATGAGTGCCGAGGAATTAAAACAACTCGGTGTCCAGCGGCCATTACAAGAGCATGTTCTTGCCTTGGCCAAGTTGTCGGCTCAATGCGGTCTCGATGGTGTGGTCTGTTCGGCACAAGAGGCTGAGTTAATTAAAACTGAAGTAGGGCGCGACTTTATTCTCGTCACCCCCGGAATTCGCCCCGCGGGCAGTGCGACGCACGACCAACAACGCATCATGACACCACAGCAAGCGGTAGCTGCTGGTGTCGATTACCTCGTCATGGGCCGACCAATTCGCGAAAGCAAAAATCCAGTCGCCACTCTTTCAGCCATAGCTGACGAAATCAGCAGCCTTGCGCACTAGCATTTCTTCACTGACTCATCGATACTGAATTCGCTGTCAGGACGACAGTGAATTCATAAGAGGGAATATGTGATGAAAACTAAACTATCTAAATGGCGTCAAACTCGAACCGCACAGCTTGTGTTATCCGCGTTATTGATGACTTCAGTAACAGCGGCTCACGCTTCAATGCTAGTAGACGAGCAAAACGCACCGCAAGGTTATGCTTCTTATCTTCAATCGATGGAAGGCCAGCAATCTATTCTGAGCGAAACAACGCCAGGCGAGGTGAATGGCGAAACGAAAGTCGTCAAAATCAACATCAATACAGCGAGTGCGGTTGAACTCGCAGCTGCGTTGCGCGGGGTGGGCAAAGCGCGTGCCGAAGCTATTGTTGCGTTACGCGAAGAGCTCGGTGGCTTTAGCGATGTGGAGCAATTGCTCATGGTGCGTGGCCTCGGCATGAAAGTCATCAACGACAACCGCGAGAAGATGGAACTTTAACGTCGGTTATCGTTAGCGGCTGGTGTTTGCTGCTTAGGAGTTTCAATTCCGCTAAGAAACGTGCAAAAAAATAGCCAGGCATTTGCCTGGCTATTCATTTTCTAACTTATGTGTTTCGTTAGTTTTAGCTAACTTGACACCGAGCTGCTTCAGCTTGAACGCGATTTTGCGCTGCAGTCACACCTGAATAGCGACCAGTATGATTAACCACAATACGGCTGTCATTTGCAAGGGCGTTTAGTGCCGAACCTTCAGAGCTCGCAACTGCGCTAGCTTTCGTCATTGGCGCTTGGGCTGTCGCTTTCCGAACGGTTATTTTCGATCGGCTTGGCGGCACAGTTTTAGCTGGCTTCGCTGTTGCCTCTTCGGTCTGGGCGACTGCTGCTTCAGCGTTATCATTAACTTCAGCCGTCGCTTCCTCTGCAGCGTCGGCTTCTAATGGAGCTTCTGCTGCCTGTTCCGTTGCTTCGTCAGTTTTGGCATCAGCTTTAGCTTTCACTTCTGTGTCTGCTTTCACGTCCGCTGCTGCAGCTGGAACTTCGGCTTGCGTTGCAGTTTCACTCGCGGCTTGAGAGGCGGTTTCAACTTCTTCCTTAGCTGCTTGTTCAGGCTCAACCTGTTCAGGTGAACCCTGTACAGCAGAGGCGTTTGCAGGCTCATCTGCAGCTACTTCAAGCGGCTTACCAGTTTGTTCGCTCGCAGACTCGTCTGTTGCTTGCTCGGTTGCTGCCGTTTCTGCTTGTTCAGCAGCAGATACTTCAGCATTCTCCTGCGAAGATGCCCCTGCAACTGCGTCGTCTTTGTCTACAGGTGCAGCTTTCTCGCTTTTCACAGCTTCTTTACTTTCATCTTCAGCGACCGAATCGTCAGTTTGACTGTCGGTTGCAGTTGCGTTGGTTTCGTTTGCAGAGGTTGCAGTTGCTGCGGCTTGGTCAGCAACGTCTGCGTTATCAGCAACTTCTGTTTTCGCTTTATTTGGCTTCCGACGCGAACGACGGCGCGGCGCTTTGCCATTCGTTTCGTTTGCTTCTGCAGCTGTCTCAGTTGTTTCAGCGCTGACGCTTGCCTCTGCGTCTTGCTGCTCTGGAGTTTGCTGAGAACTTACTTGCTGCACAGCTTCTTCGTCAGTTCGAGCTTGAGCATCTTGTTTCGCTCGTTCTTCCGCAGTTGCTTCTGCTGATTGTTGCTGAGCTGCTTCTTTATCTTGAACCGGCGTTGCAGCTTTTGCAGCAGCACCAGTGGTGCGCACGCTACCTTCAAGTTGACGGCGCTCACGACGCTGTTTCAGCATTTTCAGTTCGTTGTCGTCATGCTGACTCTGAGCCTGATTCTGCTCTTGTGGTGCTTGCGTTGTGGAATCTTTCTTATTGCCACCAGCAGACTTCCGACGACGGTTACGACGACGGTTCTCAGAACCTTTAGCTGTCTTGTCCTGCTGCTCAGTGCCAGCACTCGCTGGAGCTTTAGAGGTGTTTACCTCTTCAGCGCTAACGTCTTGCTTATCTCGGTTATTGGTATTGTCATTGCGGTCGTTATTACGGCCACCATTGCGGCCACGACCTTGATTATTGTTGCGGCGACGATTGTTATTGCGACGCTGATCGCTACGCTGACCACCACGTTGGTTACGATCACCTGACTTCGACTGGTTTGCTTTCTGATCTTTTTCTTGGCTATCGTCGTCACTCGTGAAAATACCTTTTAACCAAGCTGCAAAGCGACCGAATAAACCGATTTCAGATGCTTTATCGGCACTCTTGACGACAGCTGGCTGCGGTGTTGGTGCCGGCGGTACTGGTGCAACGAGTGTTTTAAGTGCCGGTTCGTCGGCTGCTTTTTCACGTGGCGCTGAGAATTCAATTTCTTTAATCTCAGCTGCTTGTAATAGTTTATAGCTTTGAACGTCAGTGATTTCGTCTTTGCGAATACGGGCAACGTCAAAATGTGGCGTTTCCAAATGCTGATTTGGAATGACCAAGATATTCACTTTATTACGCTCTTCGATGACACGTAATGCCGAGCGCTTTTCGTTTAACAAATAGGTTGCAACGGTAACTGGTACCTGTGCATTGACTTGCGCCGTGTTGTCTTTAAGCGCTTCTTCTTCAATTAGACGCAGTACCGACAGGGCTAACGATTCGTCGCCACGAATTGTGCCTTGACCATCACAGCGCGGACAAACCTGGTTTGACGATTCGCCAAGGGAAGGGCGCAAGCGTTGACGGCTCATCTCTAATAAACCGAAGCGAGAAATACGAGCGGTTTGCACGCGCGCACGATCTTGCTTCAGTGCGTCGCGTAAACGATTTTCAACTTCGCGTTGGTGTTTTGGTGGCGTCATGTCAATAAAGTCAATGACAATCAGGCCACCGACGTCACGTAACCGCAATTGACGAGCGATTTCGTCGGCTGCTTCTAAGTTGGTTTGCAGGGCAGTTTCTTCAATGTCACCGCCTTTCGTTGCCTTCGCCGAGTTGATATCAATGGAGGTTAATGCTTCGGTTGGATCAATAACGATGGAACCACCTGAAGGCAACCGGACTTCACGTTGAAACGCAGACTCGATTTGGCTTTCAATTTGATAATGACTGAATAGCGGGATTTCGCCTTGATAGAGCTTAACCCGGTTCATAAAGTCAGGACGAACGATTTTGATGTGCTCACGTGCTTGGTCGTAAATCGTCGCGTCATCAATGAGAATTTCACCGATATCGCGGCGTAAATAATCCCGGATTGCACGGAAAATAACATTCGACTCTTGGTGCACTAAAAATGGTGCGGGACGTGTTGCTGAAGCTTGCTCGATCGCTTGCCAATGGTGAAGCAGAACATTTAAGTCCCAAGCAAGTTCTTCCGCAGATTTACCCACTCCCGCAGTACGCACGATTAAACCCATACCATCAGGTACTTCAAGCGTTGACAGGGCGTCTTTCAGCTCTGAACGTTCGTCACCTTCAATACGCCGTGAAATACCACCTGCGCGCGGATTGTTTGGCATTAATACTAAGTAGCTACCGGCCAAAGAAATGAAGGTTGTAAGTGCTGCGCCTTTTTGTCCACGCTCTTCTTTATCGACTTGGACAATCACTTCCTGACCTTCAGAAATGACGTCTTTAATGTTTGGGCGACCTTTAAAACTATAACCGTCAGGGAAGTAGGTACGGGCAATTTCTTTGAGAGGTAAGAAGCCATGGCGTTCAGCGCCATAATCGACAAAAGCGGCTTCGAGGCTTGGCTCTACGCGGGTGATTTTACCTTTGTAGATGTTGGATTTTTTTTGTTCGTGACCTGGGCTTTCAATATCTAAATCGTATAGGCGTTGGCCGTCGACCAACGCGACACGCAACTCTTCTTGCTGCGTGGCATTAATTAGCATTCTTTTCATATTGTGTGACTCATACTTTTTAAAGGGTACGAAATCACAACACTGTACCGCCGGAGACGGTTCTGTTCCGTTGCTAAAGGACTTACCGGCACCGTATATGTTTTGCTGGTGCGCGCTTTTTGGGTAAGCGGTCTCTATGCTATTTGTATGACTTCTGTTTATCTTTAACGCGGCCAGAATCTGAACCGCGAGGTTACCCGTATCTGCGCCAGGTTGCTGGCTAATTAGGTCGTTTGAGAGGCCACTAAACGCACAAATTTCTGTGCTGCTGTACGTACGGATTTACGTATCAACAGGTGACCAAAAACGTCAAACAACTCTATATTTAGTTACGTGTAACAATAAATTTCTTAACTGCCGAAACAGGCGTTCACTGCGTATCAGTGTTGTGTTTTTCGAGAAAATTCATCGAGAAAAACTGTACAGATTAGAAAATCTGACAGCGTATTGTCGCATTAACACAGGCCGCTGACAAGCAACAAATATGCCGTGATAGCCGTTTGCTGGTCGATCTCTGTATATACTGCGCCAGGTTTTTCTCCGTGGTACAATTCCTCGGAATTTTTCTGTTGCCTGCGATAGGCAATTAAAGGAACGAAATAACGACATGACCAGCTCAAATTCCGCCGCTCCGGCAGAACAATCGACGAATCCGGGTGTACGTTGGCATACTGTTGATGCCGACGAAGCAGGCCAGCGTCTAGATAACTTCTTACTTGCGCAATTAAAAGGTGTGCCGAAGAGCATGATCTATCGGATTGTTCGCAAGGGTGAAGTGCGCGTCAATAAAAAGCGCTGTAAACCGGATCAAAAGCTGGTTGCTGGTGATGAAATACGTATTCCTCCAGTCCGTACAGCACCGAAACAAGAGTTACCGAACCCAAAACTAGATAAAATTGCTAGTCTGGAACAGTGCATTCTCTTCGAAGATGACGTCATGTTGGTGGTGAACAAGCCAGCGGGTTTAGCCGTGCATGGTGGCTCAGGTTTAAGTTTCGGCCTGATTGAGGGGCTTCGTGCGCTGCGACCACAGGCTAAGTTTCTTGAGCTTGTGCATCGCCTTGACCGCGATACATCGGGCGTATTAATGGTCGCTAAAAAACGTTCAGCACTGCGGTCCTTGCACGAGCAACTACGCGACAAGCAAATGGAAAAAAATTACGTTGCACTGGTTTATGGTAGTTGGCCAGGGAAAATAAAAGCCGTCGATTCGCCACTACTAAAGAACACCTTACAATCGGGTGAGCGGGTTGTACGTGTTAACGACAGCGGAAAAGCGTCGTTAACTCGGTTTAAAGTACGAGAGCGTTTTCCGCAGAGCGCAATCAGCGCCACATTAGTTGAAGCGTCGCCGATTACCGGCCGTACCCATCAAATTCGTGTGCACACGCAATGCGTTGGTCATCCAATCGCCGGGGACACCAAATATGGTATTCGTGGGTTTGATGAACAATTGCAAGTGGTAGGGTTGCACCGCTTATTTTTGCATGCCGAAAGTTTAACCATCCAACATCCGAAAAGTGGCGAACCCATGCGCTTTTTTGCTCCCCTCGATGATCAGCTGCAAGCAGTGATTGAGCGGTTACGCAAAGGCGTATAAAAGTCGCCTTAGGGCGCTTTCAATTAATTAATAATTGTAATCACGCAATGAGAAAATATTAATGATAAAAAGCCTCAACGATACAAAACTAGTGGTATTTGACTGGGACGGCACCTTAATGGATTCTGTTCCGCGCATTGTATCTTGCATGCAAAAAATGGCGCAACAAACGGGCCTAGCAGTACCGAGTGAAAGCGCTGTGCGTGATATTATTGGCTTAAGTTTATGGGTTGCACTTGAGCGCTTATTTGATTGTTACGACAGTGACGAACAAGCAAAACTCATTGCCGTGTATCGCGACCTATATGTTCACAAAGACGTCACCCCCTCACCATTATTCCCAGGTGTTCGCGAGGTTCTCGCGGAACTTAAGGCTGAGAACTTTGTACTGGCCGTCGCGACGGGAAAAGCCCGAGCAGGGTTAGACCGAGCATGGCACGAAACCGATACCGCGAGTTTTTTCACAAGCTCACGCTGTGCCGATGAAGCGGCCAGTAAACCTGCGCCACAGATGCTTGAAGAAATTCTTCAGCAAACCGGCATTAATAAGGCGAATGCGATAATGGTGGGCGACTCCTGCTACGACTTACAAATGGCGCGCAATGCGGGTATGCCGGCAGCGGGCATTACTTGGGGCGTTCACGATGCGCCGCGATTATCGCAGGAACAGCCACACGGCATTATCGATCATATTGAGGAATTACCGCAGTTATTAAGGCAGTTGCAAACCGTGACCGCGTAACATCTCCGCTAGGCGAATGAGTGGCAGCCCGACGAGGCTATTGGGGTCATCGCCGCTGAGCCGGGCGAAGAGGGTGATACCAAAACCTTCACTTTTGAAGCTTCCAGCACAGTTAAACGGTTGCTCTTGGTCAACGTAGCGTTCAATTTCGGCGCGACTCAAATGACGAAACTCAACGTTAAATGGCTCGACGACTGCTTGGTATTCACCGGTTGCACTATTGAGTAAACACAGTCCGGTTAAAAAGGTAACCGTTTCGCCACTGCTTTTTTCGAGTTGCGCTATGGCGTTACTGCGTGTGTGTGGTTTACCTAACACGGTGTTGCGACAAACAGCGACTTGATCGGAGCCGATAATTAAATGGTGTGGATATTTCTGCCTTAGAGCTTGCGCTTTTTCTATCGCTAAGCGTTTCACTAGGTCAGTGGGTTGCTCATTAGGAAGGCGCAACTCGTCGATATTTGGTGAGTCTGTGACAAAAGAGATACCGAATTTAGTCAGGAGCTCACGTCGATAAATTGAACTGCTGGCTAATACTAAAGGTAGAACCTGCGACATAGTTAACTCCTAATGCAATACAGCGACGCCGTTAAACAAGCGCTTCACTGCGAAAATCTCGTACCACTATTTATTTTGCCAGACTCTTAACTGGAAGAGTATCGAACATCACTATCATTTCTTGGTTTTTCCTTAGGAAGGGAACAGACAGCTGCGAGATGTTATGTTAGAATGCCGCCTTTATAAGGGTGGAAATTGCTAGCTCGCTTTAAAAGTTGACTGTTTTTCAAGAAAACAGCGGCTTAGCACGCAATTTTCTTTGACTATCGGTTTATCAACTATTATCATTCGCGCGCTATGCAAAAGGTTCGTATACCGCTTTCGGTTGATCCGGTACGAAACTCAGGTAAGCGGCTGTCTTTTGACGGAGTTATTCCAGGACAGAACTTACCTCGTTTCAATGAAGTGCTGGCATCACCCTGTACCGATGTAGAGGTCACGCTAACATTCGATACAGATGAGCAAAAGATTCACTATTTTCGTGGTCAAGCGAAAGCTAACGTCGAGCTAGTTTGTCAACGCTGTGGCAGTGCCATGCCTTGGCAACTAGAGACAGAGTTTCAGTATGCGCCGGTAACTAAGCGGGTCACCGCAGAAGATATGCCGGAGCATTACGAAGCAGTCGAATTAAATGAACTAGGGGAGGTTTTACTTCATCCCTTAGTTGAAGACGAACTGCTCTTAGCATTGCCCATTGTGGCAAAGCATACTGAGCAGGACTGTACGATTAAGAGTGACGCAATGAGTTGGGGCGATTTGCCTGCTGATGCAGAAAAACCAAACCCATTTGCTGTGTTACAAAAGCTTAAGAAATAAACGATTCAGGAGACGAGTCAAATGGCTGTACAAAAAAACCGCAAAACCCGTTCTAAGCGTGGTATGCGTCGTTCACACGATGCGTTGAGTGGTGCTGCATTGTCTGTAGATCAGACTAGCGGTGAAACTCATCTGCGTCACCACGTAACCGCTGACGGTTACTACAAAGGTAAGAAAGTCATCGCTTAAGGCGTATGGCCAATCTAACCCTTGTTATCGATGCGATGGGCGGGGACCGTGGTCCCTCCATCGTTGTTGCAGCGCTCGCCCGAGCGCTGCAGTCGTTTCCAGATGTCAATTTTATTGTCACTGGCGATGAACCGCGTCTCAAAGCTCTCTTTGCGCGGGAAAGTAAAGTTAATAAAAACCTCGATTTAACTCGCCTCACTATTCATCATACTACCCAGATTGTTCATATGGACGATAAGCCTGGTGAGTGTTTGCGCAAGAAACAAGATTCTTCCATGCGCGTTGCTATTGATTACGTTGCCGAAGGCAAAGCGGATGCCTGCGTGAGTGCCGGCAATACTGGTGCGTTAATGGCTATGGCTTATCTTCATATCAAGACATTGCCAGGCGTTATTCGTCCTGCACTGGTCGCACCGATTCCAACCGCTGGTGGTTCGCAAGGGTTTCTTCTCGATTTGGGCGCAAATCCAGTTTGTGATGCTGAAACGTTGTTTCAATTTGGCGTCATGGGAACCGTACTTGCGAAAGAAATGGTCGGCGTCAGTGAGCCCAAGGTGGCGTTACTGAATATGGGCACAGAAGAAATCAAAGGTCCCGATGTGGTGAAACAAGCGGGATTATTGTTAGCGCAGTCGCCAAGCATAAATTATCGCGGGTTTATCGAAGGCTCTGACCTCTTTACTGGTAAAGCAGATGTTGTTGTTTGCGATGGCTTTACTGGCAATATCGCGCTAAAAAGCTGTGAGGGTATGGCCAAGCTGGTGTTTGACCACTTTCAAGCGAGTATGAAAGATCATTGGCTGAGCAAAGCATTAGCCTGGTTGTTGGTTAAACGTCAACGAAAGTCGTGGCAATGGCTGAACCCCGACCAGTATAACGGTGCAAGTCTGATAGGATTGCGCGGAGTTGTGGTAAAGAGCCATGGCAACGCGAGTGCCAACGCATTTTATAGCGCAATTACACACGCGATCAAAGAAGCACAAATTCAATTGCCTGAGCGCATTCAAGCTCAGGTTGAAGCTGTTCTCAGCGAACAAAGCTAACCTCCCGCCAGTTCGTGCCGGGAGAGTCGGTACGAGAGGGTGATTATGTCGGTTCGGCAATCTGCCAATACAACACCGCAATCTGTACAACAACTGTTTGCACGCATCAGTGGCACCGGACATTTTCTGCCGAGCCAAATTCTTACAAACGCAGAACTCGAACAGCGTGTCGATACGTCTGACAGCTGGATACGAGAGCGCACGGGCATTCAAAATCGTCACATTGCTGGGCCGGACGAGTCAGTGGTGACAATGGCGACTGCCGCTGCAAAAGAAGCCATTCAAGCTGCCGGCATTGCTGCCCAAGACCTTGATCTCATTGTGCTCGCGACAACATCAGCAGACCGAGCGTTCCCAAGTGCGGCTTGTGAAGTACAGCACGCATTAGGTATTACCGATACGCCAGCATTCGATGTGGCGGCTGCTTGCTCTGGTTTTATTTTTGCACTTTCAGTGGCAGAGAAATATATTGTCAGCGGCGCAGCGAAGCATGTGCTTGTGGTCGGTAGTGATACACTGTCGCGCATGTGTCGTCCTGACGACCGTAATACCATTGTGTTATTTGGTGACGGCGCAGGCGCTGCGGTCTTGTCCGCTGCCAATGAGCCGGGCATATTGTCGACGCACATTTACAGTGCGGGTGAATTTGCATCATTATTAGGTGCCGATCACCCGAGCCGAGATGATAGCGCACTGCAGCAGGAAGCATGGTTGTATATGCGTGGCCGCGAAGTTTTTAAAGTCGCAGTGGAAAAACTAGCGAGTTTGGTTGAAGATACCTTATCTCATCATCAAATGAGTGCGGCTGAACTAGACTGGTTAATTCCACATCAGGCAAATTTTCGAATTATTCAAGCGACAGCAAAAAAGTTAGGTTTACCGTTAGAACAAGTGGTGATGACGCTTGCAGAAACCGGCAATACATCGGCAGCGTCTGTACCGATTGCCTTAGACTGGGCCATTCGCGATGGTCGCATTCAGCGTGGGCAAACATTATTATTAGAAGCATTTGGTGGTGGTTTTGCATGGGGCTCGGCGCTCATTCGTTATTAATTTGCCGTTTGCCAACAGGCCGCCTACACCGTATCAGATAGAGAGAGAAGACGATGAGTCAACACGTTGCTTTTGTATTTCCCGGCCAAGGTTCGCAAGCTGTGGGTATGCTTGCTGACCTCGCAGAGCAATTTCCACAAGTTGAAGCAACCTTCGCAGAAGCTTCAGAAGTTTTGGGCTACGACTTATGGGATGTCGTCCAGTTCGACCCAGAAGGTCGTTTAAACTCGACCGAAGTGACCCAACCCGCGTTGTTAGCGGCAAGTGTCGCAATTTGGCGTTGTTTGGCTGACGGTCCGGCACCTGCCATCATGGCTGGCCACTCATTAGGTGAATATTCAGCATTGGTCTGTGCTGGAGCAATTGACTTCGCCGATGCCATTCAATTAGTTGAACTGCGTGGTAAAGCCATGCAAGAAGCGGTGCCAGCGGGTTTAGGCTCGATGGCTGCAGTGATTGGCCTCGATGACGACAAGGTAGCCGCTGCTTGCAAAGCCGTGGCGCAGGACGATATCGTCGCGCCAGTGAATTACAATTCGCCGGGGCAGGTTGTGATTGCCGGCGAGAAGAACGCCGTTGACCGAGCGGCTGCGGCTTGTAAAGAAGCGGGTGCGAAACGCGTGCTGCCATTACCTGTTAGTGTGCCATCGCATTGTGCGTTAATGTTACCCGCGGCTGAAGAGCTGGCCGCAGCACTTGGGCAAATCGAAGTGCGTTTGCCGCAAATTCCGGTCTTGCACAATGTCAATGTAGCTGAGGCAACCTCACCAGAGACCGTGCGTGAAGCGTTAATTGCTCAGCTTTATTCGCCAGTCCGATGGACCGAAACAGTGCTCGAAATGAAAGCTCGCGGCGTGACCCATTTATACGAAGTTGGACCGGGGAAAGTACTAACCGGTTTAGCGAAGCGGATTGACGGCGATTTGACTGCCATTGCGGTGAACGACGCCGAGTCAGTTCAAAGCATTCGTCAAGTCTAATCATTAAAAAGAGGAATTTACATGTCGAACTCATTTGCCGGACAGGTTGCGCTTGTCACAGGTGCGACGCGTGGCATCGGTAAAGCCATTGCTGAGGCGTTTGCAGCTGGCGGCGCCACCGTGATTGGTACCGCAACGAGTGAAAGTGGCGCTGCAGCCATTAGTGAATATCTGAATGGTAACGGCCGTGGTTGTGTCTTAAATGTCACGGCTGAGGGTGCCATAGACGCGCTGGTTAGCGATTTGCAGAAAGAATTTGGCAAGATCGATATTCTGGTTAACAACGCTGGGATTACCCGTGACAATCTGTTGATGCGGATGAAAGATGACGAATGGAATAGCGTCATTGATACCAACCTGACCGCGGTTTATAAGATGTGCAAAGCGGTCATGCGTGGTATGATGAAAAATCGTTACGGCCGTATCGTCAATATTGGCTCAGTGGTCGGCACGACAGGTAACCCAGGGCAGGCTAACTACTGCGCTGCAAAAGCAGGATTAATTGGGTTTACCAAAGCGTTAGCGAAAGAAATTGCATCGCGTGGCGTCACAGTCAATGCCGTGGCACCTGGTTTTATCGATACCGATATGACTAAGGCATTAACTGATGAGCAGCGTGAACGAATTTTTGAAACAATTCCGGCTGCGCGTCTTGGTAAGCCAGAAGAAATCGCCGCCGCTGTGAGCTTTTTAGCTTCGGAGCAAGCGGGATACATCACCGGTGAAACGATTCACGTCAACGGTGGCATGAGTATGGTGTAAGCATTTTTGCCGAAAATAGCAGCAAGACGAGGTAAGACCTCCACAAAATCTGTAATTTTTGCTTTAATCGTGTCGACTGATTGACTACACTACACGCAAATTTAATAAAGATACCTTGAATTGAGGGTTAAACATGAGCACTATCGAAGAACGCGTAAAGAAAATCATCATTGAACAATTAGGTGTTAAAGAAGAAGAAGTAAAACCAGAAGCTTCTTTTGAAAATGATCTGGGTGCAGATTCATTAGACACCGTCGAGCTAGTTATGGCTCTGGAAGAAGAATTCGAAACTGAAATTCCTGACGAAGAAGCGGAAAAAATCCGTACCGTTCAGGCAGCAATCGATTACATCAACAAGCATTCAGCGTAATCGTTTCTGAACACGACTTGTTTCTAGAAAGGCGGAATGAAAATTCCGCCTTTTTTATTACCTGCTTGATCGTCGACAGTTGCCTAACTCAGCTGTTGCAGCGAGCTCTTCGGGGTTGCACGACGGTGGAATTCAGGCACAATAAAAAGTTCTGTTCTCGGTAACAATTGGTAATTATCTATCTATGACTGCGAAGGCACATTTAGTTCAGACATTGGTTGACGGCAAAAGCACTCAGTGTTTGCCGCTCACCGATCGCAGTTGGCAATA
This sequence comes from Aliidiomarina haloalkalitolerans, assembly GCF_003987315.1. Taxonomy (GTDB): domain Bacteria; phylum Pseudomonadota; class Gammaproteobacteria; order Enterobacterales; family Alteromonadaceae; genus Aliidiomarina; species Aliidiomarina haloalkalitolerans. The sequence goes on along the minus strand of NZ_PIPI01000001.1, from coordinate 503,031 downwards.
TGGCGACGGCTGTTTTACCACAGTGGCCGTGGCTGGCGGCGAGCTAGTCGCGTGGGATCGGCATTGGCAACGACTGTTGTTATGTCAGCAGAAGCTCGGCTTAGCCGTAGTGACCGAAGAGCGCATATTGGCAGACTGGTCGTTATTGAAAGCGGAGTTTCAGGCAGCAGAATTACACCACGCTGTGCTCAAAATTGTGCTGACTCGTGGCGACGGTGGTAGAGGATATCAAGTACCTGATGCGCCGGTTACCCGCCGGGTTTTGAGTTTAAGTGGCTACCCTGAACACTATCAGCAATGGCGTGAGAATGGTGTTTTATTAGGGCAAGCACAACTGCAATTAGCGCGGCAACCAGCGCTTGCTGGCTTAAAAACGCTCAATCGTTTGGAACAAGTGCTGTTGAAGCAAGAGTTAAAGCAACAGGGGGAGCAATCCCAACTTGTGGATGATTTAGTCGTTACTGACACCGCTGGATATGTCATTGAAACTACGGTCGCAAATTTATTTTGGCGCTGCGGCAACACTTGGTTTACGCCGGACTTAAGTGCCGCAGGTATTGCTGGGGTCGCACGGGAACAAGTCTTAGCATTGAATCCCCATGTTCAGGTTGGTCACTACCGCATGAGCGATCTCGCTCACGCAGATGAAATAGTATTGTCGAACTCTTTGCTTGGTATCGTGCCCGTTAAACGATTTGCTGACCGAGACTTACCAGGCTTTCGCTGTTATCCGCAACAACTCGAATCGATATTGGAACCTGTATGAAGTTTTTTGTTCGCAGTGTGATTGCTCTTTTTTGCTTAGCTCTCGTAGCGCTCGCGGGTAGTTATGCTTACTTGCACTGGTGGTTCCATCATGGTGCGACACTGACCAACGTCACAAGCGACGTGCAACCTGTCTTGTTGGAAGTGCCTCGTGGCAGTCACTCTCGCCGAGTGGGCCAACAATTGTTCCAGGAAGGCTATGTCAGCGCACCGAAGCGCCTTGAATATGCCTTGCGTTTATTCCAAAGAAAGAGCGGTGTGAAAGCAGGGGTTTATGAACTTCGCGAACATGAGCCGTTAGCGGATTTTTGGCAACGACTGCAAGCGGGTGAGCAGTATCTATTTGCAATCACCTTCGTTGAGGGCACTCAGTTCACACAATGGCAGCAAATTCTAGCCAGTCATCCTTATATTCGATCCGGTATCGCAGCCCAAGAGCCTAGCGAGCTTATGGTTCAATTGGGTAGCGAATTTGAGCACCCTGAAGGGCTTCTGTTTCCGGATACGTATCGGTTTTATGCGTATACCACGGATTTGCAAATCTATCGCCAGGCTTACGGCCGCATGCAGCGTGTCGTCGAAGAGTTATGGCCGCAACGTGATCGTTCAGTCCCGGTTGAATCTTGGTATGAGGCGTTAGTATTGGCTTCTATTGTCGAAAAAGAAACCGGAGCAGCCGATGAACGAGAGCTTGTGGCATCAGTTTTTGTCAACCGTTTACACAAAGGTATGCGTTTGCAGTCCGATCCAACTATTATCTACGGGCTTGGTGATCGTTACCGAGGGGTGATCTATCGGTCTGACATTCAAGAACATACTCCGTATAATACCTACCGGATTGACCGACTACCGCCAACGCCGATTGCCATGCCAGGCCGCGCTGCGATTGCCGCAACTTTGATGCCAGCAGAGTCTGACTATTATTACTTTGTGAGTCGCAATGATGGCACGCATGTATTTTCACGTACGCTCGAAGAGCATAATCGAGCAGTATTCCGTTATCAGAGGAACCGATGAAAGGACAGTTTATTGTCATTGAGGGTTTAGAAGGCGCTGGCAAAAGTACTGCCGTAAATACGGTTAAAACTTGGGTTGAAGCGCACGGAAAAATTGCTCAATTAGTTCGCGAGCCTGGCGGTACACCGTTCGCTGAAGCGTTACGGGAGCTCGTAAAACGGGACTGGGATGAGTCGATTACAGCAGAAGCAGAACTCATGCTAATGTACGCAGCGCGGGTACAACTCGTTGAGAATGTGATCAAGCCAGCATTAGCGCGCGGTGAATGGGTTATTGGTGATCGCCATGACTTGTCGTCGCGCGCATATCAAGGTGGTGGCCGTGAGCTCGGTGACGCTGTTCTTCTGCAATTACGCCAGCTAACCATGAAAGATTTTCAGCCCGATCTCACGCTGTATTTAGATATCGACCCGGCATTAGGTTTACAACGAGCCCACAGTCGCGGTGAACTCGATCGGATTGAAAAGCAAACCCTCGACTTTTTCCAACGTACACGCCAGCGATACTTAGAAATTGCTGCAAGCGAACCGAACATTGTCGTAATCGATGCTAGTTGTGAACTTGAGCAGGTGCAAGTTCAGCTGCAAGCTGCATTAGCAGCAAGGTGGCCAGATAATGTCTGCGAATAACGACGCGCAACCAACAGCGACCAACATGCCTTGGTTACGGCCACTTTGGCAGCAATTGGTTAGCGGCTATCAACAGCAGCGCTTGCCGCACGCTTTGGCATTCTCCGACTCACCAGAAGTGGGTAGCGAAGTCTTGCGCGCGAAGCTCCAACAATTTTTGCTCTGTGACACACGTCTCCAGCGACAACAAGCCTGTGGTGAGTGTAAAAGCTGTAAACTCTATTTAGCGGGAAATCACCCGGATTTTATTGAAGTGGTCGCGGAAGAAGGTAAGCAACTTGGCATTGATGCAATTCGTCAGGCGATGACCCAGGTACAAAAAACAGCAGCGCAGGGCGGTAATAAGGTCATTACTGTCATGGCTATCGACCACATGACCGTACAAGCTGCGAATGCGTTGCTGAAAACGCTCGAAGAGCCACCAAACAATACCTATTTTTGTTTGTTTGCCAAGCAGTACAGTCAAGTGTTACCAACAATTCGGAGCCGTAGCACCTTCTACACACTGCCATTACCAAGTTATCAACAACGACGAGCTTGGCAGGCAGAGCACCAGCAAGATCAAGCGGGTATTCAAGTCAGCCTTGGGCAACTTTTGCGTGGTGAGTTTCCAAAGGAATCCGATGCGCCACAATTAGCGATTTGGTTTGAGCAGGTGTTAGTGGAACTGCAAATGCTCTATGTTGCATGTTTAAGTGATCAACTAAGTGCGGAACAAACCGCAATGCTGCCAAAAAGTTTGGCCCCAGCGCAGGCTGCGGACATTTTGGCTGCTGCGTATCGGCGCGGCATAGAAATTCGAGCTCTGGCAAAACAATCCGGGCTTAATTTAAGCTTACTATTGCAGGCCTGGTGCAGTGAACTACTTATGCAGGTCTACCGTAAGCGTGATGTATTAACGGGTTAACTTAGATTTAGGTATTATGTTTGTAGATTCTCATTGTCATTTAGACAAACTAAAAGTAACCGAGGAACTCGGTATCGAGCAAGTTCTTGCGGATGCCAAAGCGGCTCGCGTGGAGCACATGCTATGTATTGGTGTCGCACTTGACGACTTCGAACAGATGCAAGGTATTGTCGGTCAACATCGACACGTGAGTTTTTCTTGTGGTGTGCATCCATTGTATGTCGCCAAACACGGCTACGTCGGCGCTCAGTTAGCGGCCGTTTGTGCCCGCGAAGACGTCGTTGCTGTAGGTGAAACTGGGCTCGACTATTATTACGATAAAGATCATATCCAAGCTCAGCAAGATAGCTTTGCCCACCATATTGAAGTCGCGAACGCCGTGCAAAAACCCTTGATCATTCATACGCGTGATGCGCGCGAAGATACCATTGCGATGTTACGCGAAGGGCAGGCGCAGCATTGCCGCGGTGTCATGCATTGCTTTACCGAGAGCCTGGAAATGGCTGAACAAGCCTTAGACTTGGGTTTTTATATTTCAATTTCCGGCATTGTCACCTTTCGCAACGCAAAAGAGCTGCGACATGTCGTTGAAAATGTTCCCATTGAACGATTATTAATTGAAACCGATGCACCTTGGTTGGCGCCAATTCCGCACCGCGGAAAAGAAAACCATCCCGCGTACGTGCAGCATGTAGCCGAATGTGTTGCTCAGTTGAAGGGATTAGACGTTGCAGAAGTGGCTGAAATCACGCGAAATAACTTTTATGAACTGTTCAAATTGCAGCGTACAGCGCTGAACAATTAGTGCCATCGCAGTTGCAGAGACTTACATGAACTTGGCAAAACTGAGTCAAGAAAAAAGCTCGAAACTAAGGGGGGCGTTTCGAGCTTAGGGGAAGAGCCCAGCGAACTTGCCACTGGGCTTTGCGCAAAGATAAGGTTCGTCGAACTATCGAGTTTGGTTCATTGTCACGGCAGCGAGGGACGCTAGAGGCATGACACATGCTTTTCAGCTAGAAATACAAGAACTCCGAACCACTTGCACCCAAATTTCATTCATTAGGGATCAGTAATAATAGTCAACTTCTCGGAGTTGTCCAGAAAGTGTACAAAAATATTTTAAATGGCTGACTAACCATCAACTTTTTAAATGGTCAGCTCACCACGTAGGTTGTCGGCCAGCAGCTCACGTATCACCTGAGTGTCATCGTAAGTACTTAATAAATAATGAAGCTTGGTTAAAGCAGCTTCGATCGTCATATCATGACCGCTAATCACGCCGATATCTGCTAAAGCATTGCCGGTCGCGTAGCCGGTCATATTCACAGTCCCCTTGAAGCATTGAGTACAATTCACGACGATAATGCCTTGTTTAATTGCTGCTCGAATGGCTTCGATCAAAGCGCCGCTTTGCGGTGCATTACCAACACCATAACTTTGAATAATCAAGGCTTTGACCGGATGCTGAACGAGGCTATTGATAATTTCTGCACGCATACCAGGGTAAAGAGTAACGACGCCGATTTCTTGCGCCGTAATTGGTGATAAACGCAAAGGTTGATTGGAAATCTCTGAGATTTCACCGGCGATAAGCTCAATTTCAATCCCTGCTTCGAGCAAGGGAGGGTAATTCGGCGACTCAAACGCGTTAAATCCGTCGGCATCGGCTTTGGTCGCTCGATTACCGCGGAATAAACGATTGTTAAAGAAGAGGGCAACTTCGTGAATAGGATAGTGCGCAGCTAAATATAGCGCGTTCAAAAGGTTGGTTTGACCGTCTGAACGCAGAGCTGCTAACGGAATTTGTGAGCCGGTCACAATGACCGGCTTACCTAAGTTTTCGAACATGAAAGAAAGCGCTGATGCAGTATACGCCATGGTGTCAGTGCCATGAAGCACGACAAATCCATCGTAATCATGGTAATGCTGCTGAATGTCCTCGGCAATACGTTGCCAATCCGTTGGCGTCATATCGGAAGAATCCATTAATGGCGAGTATTCGCAGAGTGTGAATTCTGGCATTTCAGGCCGGTAGAATTCTGGCATTCCTTGAATACTTTCGGCGAGAAACCCTGGCGCTGGCACATAACCATGTGCCGAGCGCATCATGCCAATGGTTCCACCGGTATAGGCAATATAAATCCGCTTTCTCGGTTCTGACACTTATTGCACCTTACATTCTAAACAACGGCTATAAATATGCTGCGGGTCATTGAATTCGTTAATCGCTTCAATTTCGCGGCGTAATTGTAGCAGCTTTTGATCAACCAATGTCGGTGATTTTGGTGCAAATAGGCTTGGTGCAAACTTAACCCCAGAATCGAGAATTTGCGCAATAAATGCATCCCAGCCACTGAGTTCATAAGTTGGGAAAGTGACTTGATAGTCCTCGAGTTCAGCGCGTGCCGCCGCAGCAATGACGGCATCTTCAAGTTCGCCAAGTTGGTCGACTAGCCCCAATTCGAGGGCGCGAGTACCAGTCCAGACCCTACCTTGGGCAACTTCGTGAACTTCATCAACGGTCATGTCGCGGGCATTTGCGACTAACTCAAGGAACTCGAGGTAAATCCGGTCAACGCCACGCTGAATCACTTCTTGTGCAGCTTCGTTCAAATCCCGATCAATGCTGACATAAGGGAATTCAGTCGACGACACACCATCCGTGAACACACCAACTTCAGCTAACGTGTCTTGGACGGATAAGAACATACCGAAGACACCGATTGAACCGGTAATGGTCGCTGGGGTTGCGAAAATCTCATCGGCACCAGCAGCAATCCAATAACCACCCGATGCAGCAACCGAACTCATCGATGCAATAACTGGTTTACCGGCTTCGCGTAATTGTAATAGCTCTTGGCGAATTTGTTCGGAAGCAAACGCACTGCCGCCGGGGCTGTCAATCCGTAAGACGACCGCTTTAATGTCATCATTTAGACGGGCACGGCGTAATTCGGCCGCTAAACTTTCACCACCCACTGTACCGCGTGGCTGACGACCATCAAGGATGGTACCTGCGGCGAAAACCACATGAACTTGTGGACGGGTGTCTGGCCGTTTCACAATATTTTCATTTTGGATGACCTGATGGTAATCGCGCCAGCCGATGTGACGATAACTATTGGTATCGGAGTCTTTGCCACCCAAGGCAATGAGATTTTGGCGGATTTCTTCTGCATGCGCGAGCTCGTCAACCAAACCGGCGCGCAATGCCATTTGCGCTTGACTGTTTTCAGCAGCGGCAAATAACGCAAGATAATCATCCATGCGTCCAGACAGAAGTTCTGGCGCAATTTCACGATGGCGAGTGATACCCGCTAAGTAATTCTGCCATAGACTGTCGATAAATTCTTGATTTGCTTCACGCGCTTCTGGCGACATATCGCTACGGCTATAGGGTTCGACAGCGGACTTGAAGTCACCGACACGGAAAATGTAGGGCTTAACGTGTAGCTTGTCGAACAGCCCTTTAAAGTAGGTCTGATAAGAATGGTAGCCGTCAATCGCGACCGCACCCTGCGGATTCAAATAAATCGTGTCCGCTTGGCTCGCTAAGTAATACTGCGATTGGGTAAAGAGATTGCCATGAGCAATAATGGGCTTGCCTGCGGCGCGCACTAATTCGAGACGCTCGGCAACTAATTCTAGTTTACCAACGCCACCACCCCAAAATGACCGCAAATCGAGGACGACGCCCGCAATCCGGTCATCGTTGGCAGCGTGCTCAATCACAGCGAGAAAATCATGCAAACTTGTTTCGAGAATTGGCGTATTGCCCAATGCATCGGCAACGAAACGGTCACTTGGCGAGACGTAGCGAGGCTCTTCAACGAGCATCCCGCGTGGGTTTAAGACTAAGAGCCCTCCGTCTGGTACCGTCGGCTCTTTGTCGCCAGAAAATAATGCGACGGTAACGAAAATAACGATCACAAAGAAGAGGATGTTGAGAATGATACGTCGCACCGTATTGATAAAATTCCAAATCGGGCGCAGTAGGCGGCTTAAAAATTTCATGTTTATCAGTCCATGTCGTTGTTTTTGGTTTACTGATGTTAATTATGTCGACAGCAGTTCGGCAGAATCTGGATATAGTTTAACCATTTAATTCACTTCTGCGTAGCACTCTTTTGTAACAATTCTATTCCAATGCTAATGTAGCGTCGTTGTTCTACCTGAGTTTTCACTTTCGTTTTTACTTTCGTTGTCGGAAATCACTATGGATGCGTTAGAGCTATTATTAAATCGTTCGTCAATGCCAAGAGTTGTTGCGCCTGGACCTGATCAGCAACAGTTAGAATTATTGGAGGCTGCCGCGTTAAGAGTCCCCGATCATATGAACTTAACGCCTTACGAATGCACCGTTTATCAGGGTGAGCAATTACAGCGACTCAGTGAAATATTTACTGCAGTTGCCGGGCTTGAGGGCTTAAGTGACGCAGAGCAGTCACGTGCGGCTCAGTTGCCGCTCCGGGCGCCATGTTTGCTGATTGTTTCGACACGCTATATGGAAGAGCCAAAAGTTCCGCGCCAAGAACAATATGCGAGTGCCGCCTGTGCCATGATGGCTATGCAACAAATGGCGTTTGCCTTAGGACTGGGGGCAGTTTGGCGCACTGGGGTTTATGCAGAATCGGATCACATGAAAGAAGCGCTTGGGATCGCATTAACCGACGACATTGTAGGTTTTCTGTATGTTGGTACGCCCGCAGTTCCGACACCGATTAAACCGAAAAAGGAAAAACGGATTTTCAAATTACCTTAATCACTTTTTGTGAATAAATAATCATTATATTGGCATAATTATATTGACTGGCTTTGTCGCTTTGGTTACCCTAGGCGCATGTTTGGTTGTCGCTAATAGAATGGTTCACGTTGAAATATTTAAATCACCCCCCTAAAGCTGAATTGGACAGCCTGTCAAAGCTACAGGCTGTCGTTTTTGGAGCCAGTGGTTACAGCGGTTCAGAACTATTGGCTCTATTGCATAATCATGCATATATCCAAGTCACTCATGCGTTCGCTTCCGAGCGCAGTTCGGCCATGCCATGGGCGCGCATTGCGCCACAACTGGCCGGAACTTCCGATCTGGTCATTGAACCCTTTACCGGTGACACCGACGTATTAGCCAACGTTGACCTTGCCTTCTTGGCATTGCCACACGAAGCGAGTGCTGAATTAGCACCAAAGTTACTGGCACAAGGAATTGCCGTCTTCGACCTTTCCGGTGCTTACCGCTTTGCTGATGCCGATTTATTTGCCCAAACCTACGGATTTGTTCATCCATTTCCTGGCTTGCTTGCGCAAGCGACTTATTGTTTAGCCGAGCACTTAAATGCCAATAGTTTTCAAGACATTGCGCTATACAGTATTCCCGGCTGCTATCCAACGGCGGCGACTTTAGCCTTAGCGCCTGTGTGTGAGAGTGCGTTTCTTGACCCTGCAACAGTTCCCGTGGTGACAGCCATCAGCGGTGTTTCTGGGGCAGGGCGAGCGGCGAACCTACGCACTTCATTTTGTGAAGTGAGTGTGCAAGCGTATGGTGTGTTTAATCATCGTCATCGTCCTGAGATAGCGCGTAACTTAGCAACCGACGTCGTTTTTACGCCGATACTTGGACCTTATCCGCGCGGAATAGTCGCTACTTGCGTGGCGCAACTTCGCGGGGGGGTGTCTGCGGAAATGGTTCTCGATGCGTTTCAGAAGGCCTATGCAGACCAACCATTTGTACGTTTAGTGCATGCGCCGCCTGCGGTGCAGCATGTCGCCTATACACCATTTTGTGATTTATACGTTGCGGTGGAAGGGCAACAATTGATTGTAATTGCAGCGCTAGATAATTTGTTGAAGGGTGCTGCAAGCCAAGCCGTGCAGGTCGCTAATATCGTTTATGGTTTGCCTGCTACAACGGGCTTTGAACGGTTTCTTGGTGGCGTTTCAGCTCGCGCTGCAGCGGTCGTTGATAGTGGAGCAGCGCAGCATGACTAGTGCAGTAATTAAGGTCGCCAAAGTCGGTGGCGCGATCCTCGATAACCCGCAAGCTTTAGCTGCATTTTTGCAGGCCATTGCGGTCAGTCAAGTGCCTGTTGTATTGGTGCATGGCGGCGGAACAACGGTTGATCAACAATTGCAGCAAGCTGGCTTTATTAGTGAAAAAGTTAATGGCCAACGGGTAACTGCCGTGGAACACATGCCGATCATTACTGGCGCTTTGGCAGGCACAACCAATAAAAAGATTGTGGCGGCAGCCCATGGCGCTGGCCTTAAAGCAGTCGGCTTGAGTTTGGCTGATGGCCCAATGTGCGCTTTAAAACGGGTCGCTGCGCTTGGCTGTGTCGGTGAGCCGATGGCGAATGCCGAGAAACTTCCCGGGGTTGAACTTTTGCAGTTGCTGTTGTCATCAGGGTTTTTCCCAATTGTCAGTTCCATTGGTTTGGATCAAGACCAAACACTGTGTAACGTCAATGCTGACTATGCGGCAGCTGCAATCGCAATGGCATTGAATGCAGAATTATTATTATTCAGTGATGTGCCGGCGATTCTCGACGGTCATAACAATCCAATTAACGAAATTTCGCTAGCAGAAGCGCGCTTATTGCTCAGCCAACCTTTCATTCAAGGTGGTATGCAAGTGAAATTGAAAGCCGCCATTTTAGCTGCCGAACGTTCGCGACGAAGCACCGCGATTGCTGGTTGGGCCGACGCCCAGACGGTAGTCGCTGTATTGCAGGGCGAGTGTTTGGGCACGCATATCCGCGTTTAATTTAATACTTTCCTTGCGTTACGTCGCCTAGGCTCTGCCGAGCTTGTATTAATCGGTGGTTAGCGCACTTTTTTATCGTTCGAACAAAATTGAAGTAAAGAGAAAGATTATGCATTTATTGTCGTTGTTTGATTTAAGCGCCGAACAGATTCGTCATGTTCTAACCTTAGCGGGTTACATGAAGGCGCACCCAGCTAGTTTTCAAACCAGTTTGAAAACCAAGTCGATTGCTATGCTGTTTGAAAAACCGAGTTTACGTACTCGCGTCAGTTTTGAGGTGGGTATTCAGCAGCTCGGTGCGCAGCCTTTGTATCTCGATGCGCAAATGGTGCAACCGGGTCAACGTGAATCAGTGGAAGATATCGCGCGTAACTTGGCTTGTTGGACACATGGCATTGTTGCGCGAGTGTTTAAACACGAAACTCTCCATGCATTAAAAGCGGCTAATATACCGGTGATCAATGCTTTGTGCGATCAACATCACCCATGTCAGAGCCTCGCCGATTTGCTGACGATTCAAGAGCGGTATCCGATTGACATGAAAGTTGTGGATATTCTTTATGTGGGTGAGGGGAACAATGTCTGCCAAAGCCTGATGGTCGGTGCCGCAGCTCTCGATCTCAAACTGACCGTTATTTGTCCGCACGACTTTGGTCCACAGCAAGCATTCTTAGCTGAGCTGAATCAGCGCTATCCGCAACATAAGATTCAAATCGGTACTGATTTAACGGCAGTGGAACATGCCGATGTGATTTACACCGATACGTGGTTGTCGATGGGTGACACTCGCGACTATGCGCAAACTAAGAAAATATTTGCGCCATACCAAGTTAACCAAGCATTAGTTAAGCGCTTGCAAGCCACGACAGTCATGCACTGTTTACCTGCTCATCGGAATGACGAAATTACCGATGAAGTCATGGATAGTTCGATTAGTGCCGTGTTGCAACAAGCTGAAAACCGGTTATATGTACAGAAAGCAGTTTTACATCATCTTTTTGAGGAGTTTAGCCACTCATGAGCAAATTAAATACAAGCGTTAAGAAAGTTGTTTTAGCCTATTCGGGTGGTTTAGATACGTCGGCGATTGTGCCGTGGTTAAAAGAAAACTACGACTGTGAAGTCGTGGCCTTTGTGGCCGATGTTGGTCAAGGTGATGAAGAGCTGGAAGGAATCGAAGAAAAAGCGCTGAAGTCGGGCGCTTCAGCTTGCTACGTGGTTGACCTCAAAGACAAGTTCGTCAATGAACTGATTGCGCCAGCCATGCAAGCAGGTGCAATCTACGAAGAACAATATTTGCTCGGAACCGCACTCGCGCGGCCAGTTATTGCCGAAGCACAAGTACAAGTTGCCCTCGAAGTCGGTGCCGACGCGGTTTGCCATGGTTGTACCGGTAAAGGAAATGACCAAGTGCGGTTTGAAAGCACCTTTGCTGCACTTGCTCCGCATTTAACAGTGATTGCACCATGGCGGGAATGGCACATGCGTTCACGTCAAGAACTCTTGGATTACCTTGCTGAGCGCAACATTAAAACGACTGCTTCAGCGACTAAAATCTACAGCCGTGATGCCAATTTATGGCATATTTCTCACGAAGGTGGCGAGCTTGAAGATCCATGGCAACAGCCGACCGATCAGGTTTGGACGCTAAGCAACTCGCCACAGCAAGCGCCAGACCAACAAGAAGTGGTCGAACTGACATTCGATGCGGGTAAGCTGGTGGCCATTAACGGTACTGAAGTGACGCAAACAGAAGCACTCATGGCACTTAACACCATTGGTGCAGAGCATGGTGTTGGTCGAATCGATATTGTTGAAAACCGTTTAGTTGGTATGAAATCGCGCGGTTGTTATGAAACGCCAGGTGGGGCAATTTGGTATCAAGCCATGCGGGGTCTCGAAGAGCTCGTTCATGATCGTCCATGCCAACGGCTACGCCATCAATTGGGGCAACAACTGGCGGATCTTCTCTATGACGGCCAGTGGTTTACGCCGGTGCGAGAAGCATTATTAGCCTCGGTTGCGGTGTTAGCTAGTAAGTTAACCGGCACCGTGCGTGTTGGTCTTTACAAAGGAAACATTACCGTACTCGGCCGGAAATCACCGTATAGTTTGTATTCAGAAGCTTTTGCGACGTTTGAACAAGATGAAGTGTATCAGCAAAAAGATGCGGCAGGCTTCATTCGCTTGTTTAGTTTAGCCAGTCGCATTCGTGCACTGAAGCAAGGAGGTTTAGCATGAGTATGTGGGGCGGCCGCTTTGAGCAGGGCAGTGCCGAAGAATTTCGGGATTTTAACGACTCGCTTAAATTTGATTATGTGCTGGCGCCATTCGACATTCAGGCAAGTACTGCTTGGGTGAATGCGCTAGCAGGCGAGGGGTTATTAACGGCAGCAGAGCAACAGCAGCTTTTAAGTGGCCTGCAAGAGCTGAGTGAAGCCGTCGCGTTGAACCCAAAGTTACCTTTGCAATCCGACGCAGAAGACATTCACAGTTGGGTTGAAGCTGAACTACAAGACCGAATTGGTCATGTTGCGCGTAAGCTGCACACGGGTCGATCGCGAAACGATCTTGTTGCTACGGATTTACGCTTATGGGCGATCGCTAAAGCAAAATTACTCGGCGAGCAGATCCTTGCGGCGATCAATACACTGATCGAATTTGCTGAACGCTATGAAAACTCAGTAATGCCAGGCTATACCCACTTGCAACGTGCACAGCCGGTTTTAGTGGCACACTGGGCTTTGGCCTATGTTGAAATGCTTGAGCGTGACTTTGATCGTTTAACACAGGCAAGTGATCGTGCAGCGATCGCGCCACTCGGTTGTGGGGCATTGGCGGGATCCGGTATTGCGATCGATCGATCAGCGATTGCGAAAGAATTGGATCTGCGCGAACCAGCACGGAACAGTTTAGATGCAGTTTCGGACCGAGACTTCGTACTGGAATTGCTTTCGGTTGCAAGCATCGGCATGGTGCATCTATCGCGTTTAGCGGAAGATATCGTGTTTTATACGTCTGGCGAAGCAGGTTTCTTTTTATTGGGTGATCAAATTTCCAGTGGTTCGTCATTGATGCCACAGAAAAAGAATCCAGACGTGTTCGAGTTGATTCGTGGTAAAACCGGGCGCGTAGCCGGCCATTTACAAGCTATGTTAATGACGGTGAAAGGATTACCACTGGCATACAACAAAGACATGCAAGAGGATAAAGAAGGCTTTTTTGATGCGCTAGATCAATGGCAGAAGTGTTTAGCTATTAGTGCTTATGCGATTCCATTTTTAACGGTGGATGAGCAAAAAGCCGAACAAGCGGCCATGCTTGGCTACAGCAATGCGACGGATTTAGCCGATTACTTGGTCGGCAAGGGCATTGCTTTTCGTGATGCCCATCATCTGAGCGGTCAGTTGGTGCTCCAAGCCATTAAGCAACAGTGTGCGCTTGAGGAACTGCCGCTCACGATCATGCAAGCTGTTTGTCCTGACATTCATGAGGATGTGTACCCCGCATTGGCATTGTCCGCTGGCATGAACCGTCGTTGTGCTTTAGGCGGGACTGCGCCGGTACGGGTTCACGGTGCCATTCGCCGAGCTCGCTTACGTTATCAAGCGCACGCGGCGGCACTGACGCACATTCGCCAAGCGCGTTTGACCGATGTGCTGGCGATAGCCGATCTTATTCGCTACTGGGCAGGTAAAGGCGAGCATTTACCACGGCAAGAGCAAGACATCATGCAAGCGATTCATCAGTTTGCGGTCGCCGAGATTGATGGCAAAGTCGTTGGCTGTGGTGCGTTATATGTGTATGGCACTGGACTTGCGGAAATCCGTTCTCTGGGTTTACAAGAAGCGCTAAAAGGTAAAGGCCTTGGCGCAGAAATCGTCCAGTTTTTGCTAGATCAAGCGCGCAGCCTCGGTATAGCGCGAGTGATTGCGCTAACACGTGCGCCAGCTTTCTTCGCAAAACTTGGCTTTGAAGTTGCAGATAAGAGTCGGTGGCCGGAAAAAGTCATGAAGGATTGCGAGTTTTGTCCACGCAAGCACGCGTGTGATGAAACCGGTTTAGAGATCCGCTTATAGTGGTAAGAAAGTAGGTCGTAAGAAAGTAGGTCGTAAGAAAGTAGGCTGTAAGAATAGAGGCTCACAAAAAAATCCCCAAACTTCGCAGTCTGGGGATTTTTTATAGGTTACGATGCAACCCACGTTACAACTTAGTGTTCGCGCAATTAAAACTCAGCGTTTTTCGGTGAACGCGGGAATGGAATGACGTCGCGAATGTTTTGCACGCCAGTCACGTAGGCAACTAAACGCTCAAAACCTAGACCAAAGCCAGCGTGAGGCACAGTGCCATAACGACGAAGGTCGCGGTACCAGCTGTATTCTTCTTTCGGCAATTTCATTTCTTCAAGACGCTTGTCGAGCAGATCTAAACGCTCTTCACGGGCGCTACCGCCGATAATTTCGCCAATGCCTGGTGCTAACACGTCCATGGCTGCTACGGTTTTGCCGTCGGCGTTTTGGCGCATGTAGAAGGCTTTGATATCGCGCGGGTAGTTCTTCAAAATAACCGGTGCGCCAACGTGCTCTTCAGCTAAATAACGCTCATGCTCTGACTGTAAGTCAGTACCCCATTCAACTGGATAGGTGAACTCTTTGCCGCAGTTCTTCAGAATTTCAACCGCGTCGGTGTAGTCCATATGCACGAAGTTGTTGTCGATGACGTGTTGTAAGCGCGTAATGGCTTCTTTGTCGATGCGCTCAGCAAAGAACGCCATATCGTCAGCGCGCTCAGTGAGTACTGCATTGAATACATACTTCAACATGTCTTCGGCTAACTTAGCGACATCTTCTAAATCAGCAAATGCCACTTCCGGCTCGATCATCCAGAACTCAGCAAGGTGACGGCTGGTGTTCGAGTTTTCGGCGCGGAACGTCGGTCCAAAGGTATAAACGTTTGAGAGAGCACAGGCATAGGTTTCGACGTTAAGCTGACCACTAACAGTTAGAAACGCTTCTTTACCGAAGAAGTCTTCTTTGAAGTTAACTTTACCTTCGTCGGTTAATGGCAGGTTCATCAGATCAAGCGTCGATACTCGGAATAATTCACCTGCGCCTTCAGCGTCACTGGTGGTGATAATTGGGGTGCTGATCCAATAGAAACCGCGTTCATGGAAGAAGCGATGTACCGCCTGAGCAAGGCAATGGCGAACGCGAGTCACCGCACCAGTAATGTTGGTGCGTGGACGCAGGTGCGCAAACTCACGCAGGTATTCCATGCTATGACGTTTCGGTGCCATTGGATAGGTGTCTGGATCTTCAACCCAGCCGACCACTTCGACGGTGGTTGCCTGAATTTCGAACGCTTGACCTTGGCCTGCTGAAGCGGCAATGGTACCGGTGATAATCACCGCACAACCGGTGGTTAATTTTGTGACTTCATTGCTGTAATTCGGCAAATTACTTGGTACCACGGCTTGAACAGCGTCAAAACATGAGCCGTCGTGCACATTGATAAACGAAATACCGGCTTTGGAGTCGCGACGTGTGCGCACCCATCCGCGTACAGTTACGGTGCTACCTTCTGCGTAGCGACCGCCCAAGACATCTTTAATTACCGCAATGGTCATGAAACAAAATCTCCGAAACGAGCGTTTAGCCGCTTGACGCTGATAAAGTCAGCATAACGGCAGAGAAAAGATCTAAAATTAGCCGCTAATCTTACTTGCTTGACGCAATCAGCGCAACGGCTGCAGCGTGTTTATATAAAGTTCACTGCTCGCGCTATAAATCACGCTTTTGCAGGTCAACTAGACGACACCTGATTAACGTATGCAGTCATTGCTGCGGTTAACGCTGAAAGCTCATTGGCACGAATACAGTAGGGCGGCATAATGTAGAGCAGACGACCAAAGGGACGAATCCAGATACCACGCTGCACAAACAGTTGCTGAGCAGCCGCAACATGAATTGGCTCGGCCATTTCAATCACACCAATTGCGCCGAAGACACGGACATCAACCACACTTTCGTGCTCTTTCAAGGGCAGCAGCTCAGCCTTTAATTGACTTTCGATCACTGGAATCTGTGCGCGCCAATCGCCCCGTTGAATTAAAGCTAAACTTGCGGTCGCAACGGCACAAGCCAATGGATTACCCATAAACGTCGGCCCGTGCATGAGGAGACCGCCACCCGGTCCGTGACCAATTGTCGTTGCAACGTCACGTGTCGTGAGCGTCGCTGCTAGGGTCATATAACCACCGGTCAATGCTTTCCCTAAACAGAGAATGTCAGGGCTAATATTCGCATGTTCGCAAGCAAAGAGCTTTCCGGTTCGGCCAAAACCGGTGGCGATTTCATCGGCAATCAAAAGCACGTCATATTCATCACATAAAGCCCGAATGCCGGCTAGGAAATTCGGATGATAGAAACGCATACCACCGGCGCCTTGCACACAAGGTTCCAGAATGAAGGCGGCAATATTCTCGTGTTCAGCGGCAAACAAGGCGCGCGCAGCGTCGAGCTCGGTGTCTTGCCAGGTTTCTTCAGGCTTGATGTTCGGGCTTGGCAAAAAGAAATGTTGCGCCAGAATCCCACTAAACAACTCGTGCATGCCATTCACAGGGTCACACACTGACATGGCGGCAAAGGTGTCGCCATGATAGCCATTGCGAATGGTCGCTAGTTTGTATTTCTGTGGCAGCCCGCGAGCGACTTGGTATTGAATGGCCATTTTGATGGCAACTTCAACCGCAATTGAGCCTGAATCCGCTAAAAATACAGCGTCTAATGGCTCTGGTGTCATCGCGATTAGAGCCTTGGCAAGGTTAACCGCTGGTGCATGGGTGATGCCACCAAACATCACATGAGCCATGTCAGCAACTTGCTCAGTCACGGCTTTATTCAGCAACGGATGATTGTAGCCATGAATGGCTGACCACCAACTTGCCATGCCATCAATCAGCTGCTCACCACTTTCTAAGTGCAGGTAAACACCATTTGCTGAGCGCACTGGATAGGTAGGTAATGGGTTGATCAGTGACGTGTAGGGGTGCCAAATATGGTGGCGATCAAACTCAAGGTCAATTGTCGGCATGATTAATATTTATCCAGATGTAAACATGGCAAATGTATTTATATTGACAGTTTACTGAGGGAGATTAAGCTAGTCGACAATTTCCTTGGCTAGCAAGTGAGAATTTCGCTCATGACCCATACTGCAACGACAACAGAAACCACTTCAAGCGCACATCGTAAAACTTGGCACCGACAAGAAATTGAAGCTTTATTTCAATTGCCTTTGCATGAGCTTTTGTTTCAGGCCCATAGCATTCATCGGCAGCATTTCGACCCCAGTAAAATTCAGGTGAGTACCTTACTTTCAATAAAAACAGGGGCCTGTCCAGAGGACTGTAAATACTGTCCGCAAAGTGCCCGTTACGATACCGAACTTGAACGCGAACAGCTCCTCGAAGTTGAGAAAGTACTTAATGCTGCACAACAAGCGAAGGCAACGGGTGCGACCCGTTTTTGTATGGGCGCAGCCTGGCGTAATCCAAAAGAGCGTGACATGCCGAAACTCAATGCGATGATCAAAGGCGTCCGAGCGATGGGATTGGAAACGTGCATGACCTTAGGCATGTTATCGCCGCAGCAAGCGGATGAACTGGCTGCCGCTGGACTCGACTACTACAACCACAACCTCGATACTTCAGCCGAGTTCTATGGTGACATTATTACCACGCGGACTTACCAAGACCGCTTAGACACGTTGGCAAATGTTCGTAGCGCTGGGATGAAAGTCTGCTCGGGCGGCATTGTTGGTTTGGGCGAAGAACAAAAGGATCGGATTGGTTTATTGCAACAACTGGCGAACTTGCCAATCCCACCGGAAAGCGTACCGATTAATAATTTGGTGAAAGTTGCCGGTACTCCGCTTGAAGATGTGGCTGATCTTGACCCATTTGAGTTTGTCCGCTGTATTGCCGTCGCCCGAATCTTGATGCCGACCTCATACGTGCGTCTGTCGGCTGGTCGCGAGACTATGTCCGACGAATTGCAAGCAATGTGTTTCTTTGCGGGCGCTAATTCGATCTTTTACGGTGAGAAATTACTGACGACCGCTAACCCGGGTACTAATCATGATTTGGCGCTGTTTGAGCGCTTAGGGCTGGCGCCGGAACAACCACGTCAGCCGCTTTATTATGATGCAACGGCACAAGCGCCTGGGGTCGCAACGGCAGAAACGCCAACAGACGCTACCGTGTCTGCAAGCTGTAAAACGAGCCAGTGCAGCCGTGCCGAGCATGTATAAAGACCGTTTGCGCGCTCATTTAGCGACCAAGAGCGCTAACGCAGCATTGCGTTGCTTGCAGGTTGCTGAGCGTCAGCGTTTAGATTTTAGCAGTAACGATTACCTTGGATTGAGTCAGCAGCCAGAAATCATTGCTGCGTATCAACAAGGTCTGCAGCAGTGGGGCTGTGGCAGTACCTCGAGCCCGTTGGTTCGTGGCTATAGCCGCCCACACCATGAACTTGCTGAATATTTAGCCGATTGGCTTGGCTATGCGAGGGTCTTATTGTTCTCGTCTGGCTTTTCCGCTAATAGTGGCACCTTACAAGCGTTGCAGACCCTGAAGTTAACCCCCGTGCTCGACAAATTAGCCCATGCGTCGTTATACGATGCGGTGAAACCGCGCCAATTCCAACGGTTTCGCCATAACGACTACGCCCATTTAGAGCAACTGTGCGAGCAACTGCGGAGCAACGCTGAAGAGCCTTTGGTCGTGACTGAAAGCGTGTTTAGCATGGACGGTGACCAAGTTGATCTCCGTCAACTTGCTGCACTCAAAGCGCGTCAGCAGCATGTATTGATGATCGACGACGCTCATGCTCTTGGCGTCCTTGGTAAAGATGGGCAGGGCATTCGCGGACATGACGACAGTGACTGCATTGATATTCTTACCGGCACCTTCGGCAAAGCTTGTGGTCTTGGTGGCGCATTTGTGGCTGGCGACCAGGACGTGATTGAGTTTCTTCTGCAAGAATGTCGACATTACATCTACAGTACAGCCTTTGCGCCAGCTCAGGCCGTAGCTATTCAAACTGCATTGAAGCTGATTCGCAGTACCCCTGAGCTAAGGCAGCAACTGCAGCAGAATGTTTCGTATTGGCAACAAGGACTGGGTTCTCTCGGTTTGGCTGTCGCGGATCATCAGCAGCCTATCCAGCCGTTACTTGTTGGTCGCAATGACGACGCAGTTACGCTTGCTAGTCGGCTGCAAGCACAAGGGATCGACTGCATCGCGATTCGACCACCGACGGTGCCCGTTGGTACAGCGCGTTTGCGAATTTCCATTCGTGCGAACCATAGCATCGATGATATCGACCGACTATTAACTAGTTTAGAACACTGTTTACAGCAAGATTCGGCCTTAGCGGAAGCCATGTATGTATCTTAAAACTCACGTTGCCGAGCGTTTTGGTCGCGCGGCGGACCAGTATAAATGTCACAGCCAAGTGCAAGATCAGGCAGCAGAATTGCTGTTGCAATGGTTGCCGCACGATTTAACTAAAGTGCCGACGCTCCGCTGCCTCGACCTTGGTTGTGGCCCGGGCAGTCAGCAAGGGCTGTTGTTTGAGCAACTTATGTGGCAAGAACGCAGGCAGCAGCATTTAGAGTATGTGGGTTTAGATTTGTCCGCGGCTATGGTGCAAGCAGCGCAGCGTAACCTAGCGCATTTACAGGTGAATGGCTCCGTCGTGCAAGGAGATGGCGAAGCATTACCACTGCAACGGCAATCGATTGATCTGATTTATTCAAATATGGCCATGCAATGGTTTAATCGTCCTGACCTTGCTCTCGCAGAATGTGCTCGGATTCTAACTCCAAGTGGGTATTTATTATGCTCTGTGGTGTTGCCAAACAGCCTCGCACCGCTAGACCAATTGTTACCTAACTTTGTTAACCCACAGCGGACGTTTGCGGACTGGCAGCAACTTATTGCCGACTCGCCGTTACAGTTGCTAGCCAGTGAAGTACGCCAAGTGAGCGGCCATTTTCGTGATTGTAAAGCGCTACTCAAAAGCATCAGTGGAGTGGGCGCTGATGCCATGCCTGCGCATCACGATGCGGCAGATGATAAGAAACGATTGCGTCTGACCAAGCAAATGTGGGCACAGCTCAATGCAGGTTACGAGGGGTATCGAACACCGAAAGGATTACCCCTTCATTATCATATCGGTTTCTTCTTGCTTAGGTCACAATAGAATCCATATAAAGGTGGTGAAAGTGACCACCGTATTAAGCTTAAGCAGGAACTGCTAAGCGTTTTCAGGTTGAGAAAATATTATGTCAGAATGTTTTTTTGTTACCGGAACCGATACTGATTGCGGGAAAACGTCCGTGTCAGAGCTTGTTTTAGAGCTACTTGCCCGTTCTGGCTACAACACGATCGCCATGAAACCAGTCGCGGCCGGTTGTGAAATTACTGCCGCTGGACTGCGTAATGTGGATGCTTTGAAATTGCAATCAGCGGCAACCGTTAAGCTTCCTTATGAGGCGGTGAATCCAATTGCACTTGCACCGGCAATTGCGCCACATATTGCCGCCGAACAATTTGGTGTTGACGTCCGAGTACAAGATTTAGTCGAGCATTGGCGCGTTTTGCGCGAACAACAACCGGACTTTCTTGTTACCGAAGGTGCAGGCGGCTGGTTGGTGCCACTGAATAGCACAGAGTCGTTTCCGGACTTTGTACAGCAAACCGGACAAGACGTCATTCTTGTGGTGGGCATGAAATTAGGCTGTTTGAATCATGCCTTGCTCACCGTCGCAGCAATCGAAGCAGCAGGGTTAAAATTGCGCGGCTGGGTCGCTAACCAAGCGACGGCGACACCCATGATGGCTTATAAAGCCAACTTAAAAACTTTAAAACAACGAATTCAAGCGCCGTTGCTCGCTGAGGTTCCGCATTTGACGTGTTTGGGCGACCGGGAGCTTTGGTTACAGCGCACCGACTTACTTGAGCGTCTTGGCTATATCCCGCGATCGCCTTTAGAGCGGTTGCAGCGCGCCTAATAGTCCGCCCACCTGATACTTAAAGTTGTGCAGCGCAAGCCTTAAGGTGCCTTACATGCATTCATTAGCCGAGCAAGAATGAGCAGTCTTGACCGGCCTTAATCAAATGCTCACGACCATCGCGGAAATAGACGCCGTCATGAGCGCCGAGCAAGTGCATGCGCTGCTGCACTTTCAATGCAGTGCCTTCACGTAAACCAATAATTGCAGTTGCTGGGTTTAACTCCATAAATTCAGCCAACCGCTGTGCTCGCGTTTCACCATGAAACCCGGGCGGGTGTTGGTCAATGTAATGTGGGTTCAACTGAAAATTAACGAGTTTTAGTGCCGTAAACGACGGCGGTTGCACTATTGGCATATCGTTGGTGGTTTTAATCGAGAGACCAGCAATGTTGGCACCTGCACTCCAACCGGCATAAGGTACTCCTGACTGAACTTGGCGTTTAATCAGGTCAATTAAGCCATGGCGATAGAGTTCGTTGAGGAGGGCGAAAGTATTACCGCCACCGACGAGAATACCATGCGCTGAAGTGACGGCATCGCGCGCATTTGCATAGCTTTCAATGCCTCGAAGACGTAAACCTATTCCAGCAAGTGCCGCTGCAACTTTTGCCGTGTATTCGGCGCCTGGTGTCGTGACTCCAGCGTAAGAAATGAACAGAATCTCTTGTTGCGCGTCGATTTGCGTTTGAAAATGCTGTTTGAGCCAGTCTTGACTGTGCACCAAATAGCCCGTATTCGCGTATTTAGAACTGCTCATGAGTAATAGGTTGCGCATGGTCACTAATTTCCTGTTGATTACACCGAATTCATGCTTGAATATGCGGAAAATTTTCCCCATATCATAACCTAAATAGCAACTGCCTGTTGAGCCTTAATCTAAGCCTAATTGGCAGTCACAACGACTGAGTTAAGAGGTATCACATGAAACGCGTCGTCCTTTTTCTTGCAACAAACCTAGCTGTCATTGTGGTGTTAAGCATTGTCCTTAACATCCTTATGGCGGTTTTTGGTATCGACTTTGGTAGTTATCAGGGCCTTTTAGTTTTTGCTGCGCTATTTGGTTTTGGTGGGGCATTCATTTCTCTGTTTATGTCGAAATGGATGGCTAAGCGTTCAACTGGGGCGCAGGTAATTACGCAACCACGCAACGATGCTGAGCGTTGGTTAGTCGCCACTGTCGAACGGCAAGCCAAGCAAGCGGGCATTAAAATGCCAGAGGTGGCCATTTATGATTCGCCAGAACCCAATGCATTTGCCACTGGACCAGGTAAGAATGACTCGTTAGTGGCGGTGTCCACTGGTTTATTGCGTAGTATGACGAAAGATGAAGTCGAAGCAGTACTGGCACACGAAGTCAGCCATGTTGCGAATGGTGATATGGTGACCTTGACGTTAATCCAAGGCGTTGTGAACACCTTCGTCATCTTCCTTGCGCGGGTTGTTGCGGGTTTGATTAATAGCGCTTTGCGCGGCAATCAACAGGGCGGCCATCATGGTGGCGGCGGTTTTGCTTATTTTGGCTTGGTTATCTTGTTTGAAATTCTCTTTGGCGCTTTGGCCAGCTTGATTGTCTTTTATTTCTCGCGTCAGCGTGAATATCGTGCCGATGCTGGCGCTGCAAAACTGGTTGGCGCCAACAAAATGATTGCTGCGCTGCAGCGTTTGTCGCAAGGCCGCGAGTCGCAACTCGATGATCGGATGTTGGCGTTCGGAATTAAAGGCAAATTAGCGAAAGGCGAACTAATGATGACGCATCCGCCGCTCGAAAAGCGTATTCAGGCACTGAGAGAAGGACGGTTTTAATGATTATTCCCTTTGCGGAACAAAGCAGTACAGCAATCTATCATTTGGTCACGCAAACCCTCATCCCACGCCCTGTGGCGTGGGTATTGACGGAACATACCAACGGACACTTCAATCTAGCGCCATTTTCTTATTTTACGGCGGTGTCGTCGCAGCCACCTCTATTAATGTTTTCAGTCGGTGATAAGACTCCGGGAGTTGGAAAAGATAGTAAAACCAACCTCGATCATCAGCCGTATTTTGTCGTCCACATTGCCTCAGCGCGTCAAGCGGCAGCGGTGACCGAGAGTTCGCGAACATTACCTGCAGAAGAATCGGAGTTAGACCATATCAATGAGGCATTGGTCGAATTTGAGGGCTTTCCATTGCCGCGGTTACGTGATTGCAAGGTCGCTTTTGGGTGTAGATTACACGCCAAACAAGCCGTGCCAGGAGCACCACAAACGCTGGTTTTTGGCGAAATCATTCAGCTTTACGTTGCTGATGACGTGGTGACCACAACGCGGATTGAAAAGCCGAACGGCGAGGTGTCAGAGCGACTCGAAATCGCCGCTGACGGTATCGCGCCATTGGCCCGATTAGGGGCTAATCAATACGGCACGCTAGGTGAGATTTTGACAGTTCCACGGCCTAAATAGCAAATTCACTAAGAAAGCGTTGCATTCCCAGCTGGCAGTCGCTAAATTGAAGGCTTGCCCAATAATTTTATACAACTTAATTAATGTTGTTTGGCTGTCTTTCTGGGCAGTTATTTCCTAAATGCAGTAACGAGGTATTCAAAAATGACGTGGAGTCCCCAAAGTTGGCGTAATTTTCCCATTCAGCAACAACCGCACTATCCTGACCAGGACGCGTTGCACTATGTGGAAAGCCAATTAAAACGATATCCACCGTTAGTTTTTGCGGAGGAAATCCGGCGCCTCGAAGGCCATTTAGGACAAGTGTGCCAAGGTAATGGTTTTTTACTGCAAGGTGGCGATTGCGCCGAGTCTTTTCGTGACTTCACCGCACCGAAAATTCGCGATACGTTCAAAGTGATGTTGCAAATGGCGATAGTACTAACGTTCGCAGGGTCGGTGCCGGTGACCAAAGTCGCACGAATGGCGGGGCAGTTTGCTAAACCGCGCTCCAGTGACACTGAAATCATCGATGGGATTGAGTTGCCAAGTTATCGTGGCGACATCATTAACGGAGCTGATTTCACTGCCGAAGCTCGGGTGCCTGACCCCAATCGCATGTTGACTGCTTATCACCATTCGGCAGCATGCTTGAATCTATTGCGTGCCTTTGCTCAAGGTGGCTTTGCCGACCTGCACAAAGTGCACAAATGGAACATGGGCTTTGTCAATGCGAACCCCATGAAAGAAAAATACCAAGCCATTGCCGAGCGTATTCAAGAGTCCTTGCACTTTATGGAAGTACTCGGAATTACCGCAGAAACGCATCCAACCATTCATGAAACCGAGTTGTTTACCTCCCACGAGGCGTTATTGCTGCCTTACGAGGAAGCCTTGACCCGCACCGATAGCTTAACGGGGCTGCCGTATAACTGCTCAGCGCATATGGTCTGGATGGGTGAACGTACCCGTCAACTTGATCATGCCCACATGGAATTTTTCAGTGGCATTAAAAACCCAATTGGCGTGAAAATTGGCCCAAATGCGACCGAAGACGATGTCATGGCGATCATCGACAAGCTCAACCCGCAGAATATTCCGGGTCGTTTGACCTTTATTACCCGCATGGGTGCTGATAATTTGGCTGAGAATTTGCCGAAACTCATTCGCCGTGTCCAGAATGAAGGGCGTTTAGTGGTTTGGTCAAGTGATCCAATGCATGGCAATACAGTGAAAGCGGGAAATGGCTATAAAACCCGTGACTTCTCGGCGATTATTCGTGAGTTGCGGCAGTTTTTTGCGGTGCATCAAGCTGAAGGTAGCTATGCCGGTGGTATTCACTTAGAAATGACGGGGGAAGATGTCACTGAATGTACCGGTGGCGCCTATAAAATTTCTCAAGATGATTTGGCCGAACGCTATTTAACCCAATGCGATCCGCGTCTTAACGCGGACCAAGTCTTAGAGTTAGCCTTTCTTGTGTCTGAGTCGCTTGGCAAAGCACGTCAAGGGCAGGGTGCTTAATAACGATGCCGCTTTAATTTGGCGATGGTCATAATTTTAGCGGCAATTTCTTCAACCGACGCATGGGTTGAATTCAGATATGGAATCGCCTCGCGTCGGTATAACCCTTCGATTTCATCAATTTCCAGCTGACACTGCTCCAACGAAGCGTAGCGACTGTTGGCTCTGCGTGCTTCCCGAATACTCTGTAAACGGTCAACATCAATCGTTAAGCCAAAGAGCTTGTGGCGCTGCATTTTCAGTTCGTAAGGTAATTCTAAATGACCCATATCTTCTTCTGTGAGTGGGTAGTTTGCTGCTTTAATACCATACTGCAATGCTAGATAGATACAGGTTGGTGTTTTACCGGTGCGTGAGGCGCCAATCAAAATAATATCGGCCTCTGGATAATTACGCGTCGTGACACCGTCGTCATTTTCGAGGGTGTAATTAATCGCATCAATCCGGAAGTTATATTCATGGTTGAGACCATGAGTGCGGTTGGTTTTTGGCTGTGCAGCAACACCGAGTTCGGCTTGAACTGGAGCAACATAATGGTCGAGAAAGTCATAGCAGACGCCGTCACTGGTGGTGATGACGCGTTTGATAGCCGGATCAACAAAGGTATGAAAGATCAGCGGCCGTTCACCGGTTTCGGCGAATGCTGAATTGATTTCGTCGACGGCGCGTAAAGCTTTTTCAGCGTCATCAATAAAGGGCAGTGTTTTGTGCTGAAACTCAACCGGAAAGAGCGATAATATGGCATGGCCAAAGGTTTCAGAGGTTAAAGCTGTGCCGTCAGAGATGTAAAAAGCTGTGCGCATGATAAAAACACTCAAAGGAATGGAATTCAGATGTTAACTTGTTGCGACCTACCGTGTAAAATGATTGCAACTTTATCCCACAGTGAAAAGGAATAGACCGTGCAAGATTACGTGCTTTGGTATCAAGACTTAGGAATGGGCGATGTTAACCGAGTCGGTGGCAAGAACGCCTCGCTTGGGGAGATGATAAGTAACCTTGCCCATGCAGGCGTTACCGTCCCCGGCGGCTTCGCGACCACGTCTTATGCTTTTAATACCTTCCTTGAACAAAGCGGCCTTAACGCCCGAATCCACGACCTCCTCGATACCCTCGACGTTGATAATATCAAAGACCTTGCCGAAGCCGGTGCCAAGATTCGCCAATGGATCATCGACACACCATTTACGCCAGAACTAGAATCTGCGATTCGTGAGAGTTATGCGGAGCTCAGCGGCGGTATGCAAGACGCCAGTTTTGCAGTGCGTAGTTCGGCTACAGCGGAAGATATGCCTGACGCATCGTTCGCTGGTCAGCAAGAAACGTTCTTGAACGTAAAAGGAATCGACGCTGTCATGGAAGCCATTAAGCACGTCTTTGCTTCGTTGTTTAATGACCGCGCCATTTCATATCGTGTGCATCAAGGTTACGACCACCGCGGCGTAGCGCTATCGGCTGGTATCCAGCGCATGGTGCGCAGCGACCTTGCAAGCTCTGGCGTCATGTTTTCAATTGACACCGAGTCGGGTTTTGACCAAGTCGTGTTCATTACTTCGTCCTATGGTTTAGGTGAGATGGTTGTGCAAGGCGCCGTAAACCCGGACGAGTTCCACGTGCATAAGCCTACGTTGATGGCCGGACGGCCAGCGGTTATTCGCCGCACTATGGGTAGCAAAAAAGTTGAAATGGTTTATTCCGGCAGTGATGACCACGGTAAACAAGTGCAAGTTCAGGACGTTGAAGAAGCACGTCAGAAGAAATTCTCATTAACCAATGACGAAATTCTCGAATTGGCTAAACAAGCGGTCATTATCGAGCAGCATTATGGCCGGCCAATGGATATCGAATGGGCGAAAGACGGTCTCGACGGCAAACTGTACATTGTACAGGCACGTCCAGAAACAGTGCGCTCAAACGAGAGTAGTAACCAAATCGAACGCTTTGCACTGAAAGGCCATTCCGACGTGTTAGTCACAGGCCGTGCGATTGGTCAAAAAATAGGCAAAGGCAAGGCGCGCGTGCTCGATTCGATTGCGGATATGGATCAGGTTCAACCAGGTGATGTTTTGGTCACTGACATGACCGACCCAGACTGGGAGCCGATCATGAAACGGGCAGCAGCAATTGTCACTAACCGCGGTGGCCGTACCTGCCATGCGGCGATTATTGCGCGCGAACTGGGTATCCCAGCTATTGTTGGCTGTGGTGACGCAACAGCGAAGATTAACGACGGTGACGATGTCACTGTGTCTTGCTCAGAAGGCGACACGGGCCATGTTTATGCGGGTTTACTTGACTTTGAAGTTAGTCATTCGGAAGTTGGCAATATGCCGCCGTTGCCGTTAAAAATCATGCAAAACGTGGGTAACCCAGATCGCGCATTCGATTTTGCTCGTTTACCCCATGCAGGTGTTGGCTTAGCGCGTCTTGAGTTTATTATTAACCGCATGATCGGCGTTCACCCGAAAGCCTTACTACATTTTGATGATCAAACGCCAGAGTTGCAGGCCCTCATTAAAGATATTATCGCAGGCTATGAAAGCCCGCGTGAATTCTACATTGAGCGTCTTGTTGAAGGTATCTCGACCATCGGTGCATCGTTTGCGCCAGAGCGCGTAATCGTGCGCATGTCTGACTTCAAATCAAATGAATATGCCAACTTAATCGGTGGTCGTCAGTACGAGCCAGAGGAAGAAAACCCGATGTTGGGCTTCCGCGGTGCATCGCGTTATTTATCAGCTGACTTCGTTGATTGCTTTGCGCTTGAATGCGAAGCGATTAAGCGCGTGCGCAACGTCATGGGTTTAACCAACGTTGAGGTGATGATTCCATTTGTGCGGACGCTTGAAGAAGGGCGCCAAGTCATCGATTTATTAGCTAAGCATGGCTTACGCCAAGGTGAAAATGGTCTACGTGTCATCATGATGTGTGAATTGCCATCGAACGCGGTGTTGGCAGATCAGTTCCTTGATATTTTTGATGGTTTCTCAATTGGGTCGAACGACTTGACCCAGCTAACCCTTGGTTTAGATCGTGACTCAGGCGTTATTGCTCATCTCTTCGACGAGCGTAACGAAGCGGTGAAAGCCTTGTTGTCGATGGCGATTCAAACTGCAAAACGACGGGGTAAATATGTCGGTATTTGTGGTCAAGGTCCGTCAGATCACGCTGACTTTGCACAGTGGCTAGTGGAACAGGGAATCGATTCTGTCTCACTAAACCCTGACACCGTTGTTGATACTTGGATTTACCTTGCTGAGCATTTACAGAAGTCTTAATTGTCGTAAAAGGTGCGGATATGAGCACACAAATACCCGTACTGGATAAAAAACTGGATTTGCCCGAGGAAACTCGGGCATTTCTCGCGCAATTAAAGAAGTCTGGTTTTATCGGTGACATTGAAGCGGGCGATGCCGCGCGCGTCGTTGCCGCAACCGATAACAGTATCTATCAAGCGATTCCACAGGCCATCTTATATCCACGTGGCAGTCAAGACGTGCGTTGTATCGTACGCACAGCCAATCGCCGTGAATTTAACTCAATCACCTTTACCGCCCGCGGCGGCGGAACGGGTACCAATGGTCAATCGTTAACCACTGGGGTCATCATCGACCTCAGTCGGCACATGAATAAAATTCTCGAAATTAACCCGCAAGAGGGATGGGTGCGGGTGGAAGCTGGCGTCGTTAAAGACCAATTGAATCAAGCCCTAGCGCCGCATGGTTATTTCTTTGCGCCGGACACGTCAACGAGTAATCGTTGCACCATCGGCGGCATGATCGCAACCGATGCCTCAGGTCAAGGCAGTCTTATTTACGGTAAAACGAGCGATCATATTTTGGCACTGAAGAGTGTCCTCGCTAACGGCGAAATGTTGCATTCACAACCGCTTAGTCGCAACCAAGCGGAGAAAATAGCAACGGAAGAAACCACCGTTGGGCAAATTTATCGGCAAGTATTAGCGACTTGTCAGACGATGAAAGCTGAGATCGATGCGCGCTTTCCGCCGTTGAATCGTTTCCTGACGGGGTATGATCTCAAACATGCATATGATGAAGACACCGATTGCGTCGACCTTAGTCGCTTAATCGCGGGGGCAGAAGGCACGCTTGCCTTAGTCACAGAAGCCAAACTCAATATCACACCACAACCGAACTTTAAGGTGTTGGTGAACATTAAGTACTTAGATTTTCAGGATGCGTTGCGCCATGCCCCTGCATTAGTCCGCGCGCAGGCGACTTCGGTTGAAACCATCGACAGTAATGTACTCGATTTAGCCCGCAACGATATCGTCTGGCATCAAGTTAGCGACTTGCTTACCGATGTGCCGCCATATCGTATGGACGGCATTAATATTCTTGAATTTACCGCCCATGACCAAGCTGAGCTTGGGGATAAAGTAAAAGCATTACTGAATAATTTAAAGGCGCTCGATCCCCATGCGAGTGGTGTGATTGGCTATCAAATCTGTCGTGACGCAGAAAGTATTCAGCGCATTTATGCCATGCGTAAGAAAGCAGTCGGTCTCTTGGGTGCAACAAAAGGGTCTGCAAAACCGGTCGCTTTTGTCGAAGACACCGTAGTGCCACCAGAACAACTTGCCGATTACATTCTTGAATTTCGCCATTTGCTAGATAGTTATG
This sequence comes from Aliidiomarina haloalkalitolerans, assembly GCF_003987315.1. Taxonomy (GTDB): domain Bacteria; phylum Pseudomonadota; class Gammaproteobacteria; order Enterobacterales; family Alteromonadaceae; genus Aliidiomarina; species Aliidiomarina haloalkalitolerans. The sequence continues at coordinate 473,287 of NZ_PIPI01000001.1, read as the reverse complement.
GATTGCACTACGGCATGTTTGGTCATGTTGATGCCGGTGTGTTGCATGTGCGGCCAGCGCTAGATATGCAAGATCCTGCAAGTGAGCAGCTCGTTCGCGAGATTAGCGATAAGGTTGTGCAGTTAACGGCTAAATATGGCGGACTCATGTGGGGCGAGCATGGTAAAGGTTTTCGCTCTGAATATGGCCCTGAGTTTTTTGGCGATGAACTGTTTACCGAACTACGGAAGATTAAGTCGGCGTTCGACCCGAACAATCGCTTTAATCCGGGTAAAATTTGTACACCACTGGGAAGTGAACGAAAACAACAGCGTTTGGTCTCGGTCGATGCCCGCAAGCGCGGCTGGTACGATCGGCAAATACCTCTGGCTAGCCAAGCGCTTATCGGCGGCGCAATGGATTGCAATGGCAATGGCCTATGTTTTAATTTTGATGCACAAGCTGCCATGTGTCCTTCGTTTCGAGCCAGTAAAGACAAGCGTTATTCACCCAAGGGTCGAGCTAGTTTGTTGCGTGAGTGGGCACGACAAGCGGGTGAGCAGGGTTATGCGCTAAGCAACTCGCTAGCCGAGCCAAGCATGTGGCAAAACCTTCGATTGGCGACTGAATCTACGACGAAAGCAGATTTCAACCATGAAGTCCGTGCCAGTCTCGATACGTGTTTAGCGTGTAAAGCCTGTGCCAGCCAATGTCCAGTGAAAGTTGATATTCCGCGTCAGCGAGCGTTGTTTTATGCAACCTATCACCAACGCTATCGCCGACCGTGGCGGGACTTTCTCGTGCGTGATGGTGAGAAGTTCTTTAGCCGCTTCGCAAAGACGCCAAGGTTAGGCAATTTGTTGAGTCAAAATTTGTTTAGCAAAAAAGTTTTGGCTTGGTGGTTTGGCTATCAGGATATACCGCGGTTTTCGGTGCCAAAGTTAAGCCGACAATTACCGCAGCAGGTGATGTCGCTGACTCAGTTCGAATCGGCGGCGGCGACGTTAACTCAAGCACAGATTCGCGAACAGTATGTACTCATCGTTCAGGACGCGTTTACCAGTTGTTTTAACGCCGATGTCGTTGCCGCGTTTGCAAAAGTTCTCGTTCAATTGGGTAAAACACCAGTGTTACTGCCATTAATGGCGAATGGCAAAGCCAGCCACGTCAAAGGTTTTTTAGCCACATTCCAGTATCAAGCTGGCCATACTGCAGCAAAACTCGCCGGCTATGCGGAGCAATATGGCTGTCCTATGGTTGGTATGGATGCAGCAACAACGTTAGTTTTTCGCGATGAGTACCGTCACGAACAAATACCCTTGAGTGAGACGTTTAGCGTTCTGACCATCGACGAATTTCTTGCAACCCAGCTGTCGCAAGGCAATTGGCCAAACGTATCGAAAGCGCATGCGAGCGCGTACGCCAAGGCATCCGCCAAGTCAGTCACTCTTTTGCCGCATTGTACCGAGCAAACAGCAGACCCGCGTGTCATGCAGCGATGGCAGCAAATTTTTGCCCAGGTCGGCGTTGAACTGAACACACCAGCGGTCGGTTGTTGTGGCATGGCGGGTACCTTTGGGCACGAAAGAGAACAACAGGGTTTGAGCAAGCAGATCTATGCATTGAGTTGGCAAGAACAGGTCGAACAGCATGGCCCCCAGTTGGTCGCTAGTGGTTTCTCATGTCGCTGCCAAGTTGAACGTATGACTGCCGCTAAAGGGAAGAAGGGCGCGCAGAAGCCATTGCATCCGGTGCAGTGGTTAGCGCGTTGTTTTAACGAGCACTGAAAGTAATAAAGTATGCACATAAAAAAAGAGCTTTGACCTGACGGTGAAAGCTCTTTTTTGTTTTTAAGCGACTTATTGTAAGTTTTTTACTTTAAGTTTCGTACATTCAGTTTCATAAGTACTGTTCGACAGATGTATCGGGCAACTTAAGCAAGGAACGACTTGTTGTTACTCAAGTCGTTCACCAAACTTGAACTTACAACAGTTTTAAGCCGTTTTCTCAGCCAGTTTCTTGGCAAGAATTTCACGAGCCATTTCGTCAGCGATTTCACCGGTAGGGCGATTCTCTGCTGTGGCACGAGTGAAGATTTTATCCAGCGTGTTATAAATCGCTTTAACACGCGCAGCTGTTTCTTCAAAACTGAAGTTAGCAGCCTCTGAACAGACGTGGATAACACCGCCCGCATTGATAACATAATCAGGCGCGTAAAGAATGCCCATGTCTTTCAGAATTTTGTCATGTGCAGGCGTCGCTAACTGATTGTTTGCGCTACCAGCAATAACTTTCGCTTTAATACGCTTCAGGGTTTCGTCATTGATTGTTGCACCAAGAGCACACGGGGCGTAAACATCAACATCAGCGTCGTAGATAGCGTCAATACTTACGGCTTCAGCACCAAGTTCTGCTACTGCACGGTCAACTGCTTCTTGATTAACGTCACAGACCACTAGCTTCGCGCCTTCTTTTGCACAGTATTCAGCAAAATCGTAGCCAACCGCACCAAGGCCTTGAACGGCAATACGCAAACCGCTTAAGTCTTCACTACCAAAGGCATGCTTTGCGGCTGCTTTCAGGCCTAAGTAAGTGCCTTCTGCGGTATGTGGTGATGGATCACCCGCTTTACCTTCAGTACCGGCAACATAAGCTGTTTCAGTTGCAACAATGGCGATGTCACTGGTACGAATGTTAACATCTTCTGCAGTAATGTATTTACCACCTAAGGCATTGACGAAACGGCCATAGGCTTTAAAGAAAGCTTCGCTTTTATCTTTCTTGGCATCGCCGATGATTACGGCCTTACCGCCACCTAAAGGTAGGCCGGCGAGGGCACTTTTATAAGTCATACCGCGTGACAAACGTAACACGTCGGTTAACGCTTCTTCTGAGTTGGCATAGCTCCACATCCGTGTACCGCCAAGTGCTGGACCCATAGTGGTGTCGTGCACAGCGATGATCGCTTTAAGACCGGTAACTTTGTCGTGACAGAAAACCACTTGTTCGTGGTTATCAAATTCCTTGTGTTCGAATAGCGCCATTTCCGCTAACCTCATTGTTGATGTTTCAAGGGCTGATGAAAGCATCAACCCGGGATACAAATTTGTGGCGTAAACTAACACTTTACGTAAAGTGTTACTAGCATAATGCGTGCAAAAAATAACGCTTCGTCGCAGGAAACTATCAACTTGTCTTTACACCTTTTGAGGTCTGTCCAGTTTGTTGCAGATTGGTTAATAATTCTTTCCTCAGTGGTTTTCAGGCCTTCCGAAGCCTGATAATATGCGACAAAAGCAGGGAGTTTTTTCTTCTTGATGAAACTAAGTCATGAATCAAAGTCGTAGTGAGATAGCCATGAATACAGAACAAGAACAAGCAAACGCTGAACAGGCAACCTGGGTCCGGGAACACTTTCAAAAAGCAAATGGTTATCTGGTAGAAAAAGGGTTAGTCACCGATAAAGTTTTAACGAAAGAATGTCGTTATTTAATCCCGCACATCGCAATCTGGAAATTTACTTTGCGCGGTTCAACCGACAAAGTATGGGCAATTAATGGGGTGTGTCCATCGGATTACGTTGACGCTGGTGTAGCGACAACAGCGCGTGATGCGTTGCGCCATTTCTCACTGCGTTGGCAGTTGCGCGCAGACAATATTCTTAATGATGCAAATGCGGATGAAACTCAGCAGAAGTTCGCGCAGCTTTTAATTAACCACGCTGAAGCCTGCTACGATATCGTTGAGCGCGAAGAGCTCTGGGTTGACCAAGAGTTTTAATCTTGCGTTGCGAGAGCACAGGCTAAACAAAAAAGGAGCTCAAGAAGCTCCTTTTTTCTTGCTTAAGCGGTTTCTAAAAGAGCGAGTGTTCAACATACTTTGCTCGCCATTCTTCTGAGAGTCGTTTAATGACTGCTATCGCTTTCAGCAGTGCTATCACTGTCGTGATGACCTTCGTTATCGAGCAAGAACAAACCTTCATTCAACATGCCAACGAGCAGTTGACGCGCTTGACTTGACTCGAGGTATGGCTTGCAGTCGTTGAGGTCAATAAAGTCGGTCATTTCCAGTAAAATGACAAAGAGGGCTTCAGCGTCTTCGTCATCAATCGCATACCAATTCCCTTGCACAACCGCATAGTGACGATCGTTTAAGCGGGTACTGACCATGCGCACGCCAACTGCTTTTAACAAAATATCGTAACGCTCTAACGCATAACTTAATGCGCTTTCCGTATACGGTTGCTGCGGCCATTCAGGCAAAGGAGGGCGCGGGTTACGTGAGAGCAAATTGACAATGGCACGTTTCACATCCTGCTGATTGTCAAATGCTTCTAGAATCAGCGCTTTAAAATTCTCAATCACAGCATCTGAAATAAACCAAGGGTCGTCGTTGTTTAACTCGTTACCATTGGTATTTAATAAATCGGATGCCCGATCACGAAAACGTTGTTGTAGTTTGTCTTGGTCGAGCGCTTCATCAGCAATAGCAGAAAGTAATTCAGCCTGACTTGGCGCACGCAGACCGACTGAGTAGTTCAAAGCAGGCTCTAAACTGAATCCAGCATGCGGAAAACCTGCAGGAATATAGAGAATATCACCCGGTTCAAGTTCAACCTCAAGATCAGCAACAAAGCCGCGAATTTGCTTGAGGTCTGGGTGCGGACAAAACACTTCGTAGTCTGCGCGCGGCCCCACTTGCCACACACGTCTACCCATGCCTTGGATAATGAACACGTCATACTGGTCTAAATGTGCACCGACACCACCGTTAGCAGTGGAGTAGCTCACCATGAGATCGTCAATCCGCCAGTCTGGTAGAAAACGAAATGCACGCAATAGTTCTTGTGCTGGAGGGTAATGTTCATTGACTGCCTGAACCAATAAACTCCAACCTTGGTCGCCAAACTGCGTGTAATCTTCGACTGGGCCGTGTTGTAAATCCCAAACTGGCTCATGACCTTGTTTGCTTGGTTGTTGGCTCACCACACGTGAGTCAACACCAGGCTCAAGTGCTAAACCAGCCAGCTCTTCTGGGCTAATTGGGTCTTGAAAGTCGATAAAGCCCTGACGAATCACGCAAGGTTTTTGCTGCCAATAATCACGGATAAACGCAACTGCATTAAATGCAAAGTGATTAAGCACGTAATCAAGATTCGCCATGAGCGTTATCGTCCTTGTTAAAGATGTTTCAAGTGTTGCGGCAACTCAGCGACAAAGGCTTCTGCGCGACCGATATAGTTCGCTGGCGTCAGTTGCTTGAGTTCAGCTTTCACCGTTTCGGTGAGCTCAAGGTTGTCAATGAAACGAGCTAAGTCTTCAGCTGTAACGCGTTTACCGCGAGTCAGTTCCTTGAGCTTTTCATAGGGCTTTTCAATACCGTAGCGGCGCATGACCGTTTGCACTGGCTCAGCGAGTAATTCCCAGTTTTGGTCGAGCTCGTTGCGCAGGTTTGCTTCATTGACTTCGAGCTTCGACAGACCTTTTAAGGTTGCTTGATAGGCGATCACCGCATAGCCGAGGCCGACACCGAGGTTGCGTAATACAGTCGAGTCGGTGAGGTCGCGCTGCCAACGTGAAATTGGCAATTTGGCGGCTAAGTGCCCTAAAACTGCATTGGCTATGCCAAGGTTACCTTCCGAGTTTTCAAAATCGATCGGGTTGACTTTATGCGGCATGGTCGAGGAGCCGACTTCGCCTTCAATGGTTTTTTGCTTAAAGTGGTTGAGTGCAATATAACCCCACATGTCGCGGTCTAAGTCGATCAGAATGGTATTAATACGGCACAATGCGTCAAACCACTCGGCGATATAATCATGCGGTTCGATCTGGGTCGTGTATGGATTCCAGGTTAAACCGAGTGAGGTAACAAATTCTTCGGCGACTTGATGCCAATCCACTTGCGGGTAGGCCGCTAAATGAGCGTTGTAGTTACCGACTGCACCGTTAATTTTACCGAGGAATTGAACCTGATTCAGGGCGCTTATCTGGCGGTCTAAGCGCACTGCGACATTCGCAAACTCTTTCCCCATGGTCGTTGGTGTAGCCGGCTGACCGTGAGTGCGAGCCATCATTGGAATGCTCTGGTAGCTTTGCGCATGACTAACTAAAGCGCTCAAAATCTGTTGCAAATAAGGTTTTACAACCTGTTCGTGCGCAGCGGTTAACATCAATGCGTGAGAGAGGTTGTTAATGTCCTCAGACGTACAGGCAAAGTGAATAAACTCACTCACAGCCGCAAGCTCAGCGTGGTCGGCAACTTTTTCTTTTAAGAAATATTCGACCGCCTTCACGTCGTGATTGGTTGTGCGTTCAATTTCTTTCACGCGCGCCGCATCAGCCTCGGAAAAGTTAGTGATAATGGCTTCGAGTGCTGCGTTTGCTGAACTCGACAATTCCGGAACTTCAACGATATCGGCGATTGTCGCTAATTTTTGCAACCAACGAATTTCAACCAGAACGCGCTGATAGATCAGTCCGAACTCGCTCACATGTTGGCGAAGATCTGCGGTTTTGCTGCCGTAACGGCCGTCCACTGGGCTAATTGCGGTAAGTTCTGAAAGAGTTAGCTGCATGTCCTGCTCCAAAGTTGAATTGCGTTCAGCAAGCCACCTTTGTGTTCGGCAGCCGCTGGAGAAAATTAAAATCGTTTCAAGAGGGATTCGATGGCTGCCATCATTCGTGGTCGACTGAAAATGACTTGACGCCGTTTGCCCCCGAGTTGTCGCCACAAAACAGCACAGCGAATGCCAGCCAGTAGCATTGTCCGAATATGAAATTGTACCGCTGCTTGTTTAAGGTGTTCTGGTTTGCCACTAATCTGAATACGTGGTCCAAGCGGACTGATTGCGTCCATGTATAGCTTGCCAGCATTCTCGATAATCAAATTAGGCTCGAAGTCGAACTCTTTTTGCTGCCGATTAATTTGCTGGAGGCCGCGACCGAGTTGTTCTAGCGCTTGGTTATTGCGGACAAGGCGACGCTCTAACGCCAGCATTCCAACCACATAACGTGTTTGTTCAACGTCTTTTGCGCCTTCACCACTGAGTTGTGCTCGCAGCAGACGTAACGCAGGTTTCAGTGCACTCAGGTCACCAAACACAGCTTCCGTGCTTGCTGGGTTCATTTCCAACAAAGCATGAATCATGACGTCAGAATGCTCTTGCGGCTGAATTTCACCGCGTCGTGCTAATTGTTGCGCGCAGACAGCGGCTAAACATACGCCGCCTAAGGCGATCATCCGTTCTTCCCAAACGGTAAATTCGCTCACAGTGCTACCTCGAAGTCGGTAATGCGTTGTTCAATAATCCCGCCACCTAGGCACACTTCGCCGTCGTAAAATACGGCAGACTGGCCTGGAGTTACGGCTGCAACTGGCTCGTCAAAAAGTACTTCAATATCTCCGCTAGCAAGCGGTGTGACTAGGCAAGGAATATCTTCCTGGCGATAGCGAGTTTTTACGGCGCAACGAAATGGTTGTTGCGGTTGTTCACGGTTGACCCAATGCAACTGTCCAGCAATTAAACCTTTAGAGAACAGGCGAGGGTGCTGCTTGCCTTGAGCAACAATCAGTTGATTGTTACTGACGTCTTTGTCGACCACATACCAAGGATCGTCCCCAGCGTTGGCGAGACCACCAATGTACAAGCCTTTGCGTTGACCTATGGTGTGATACATGAGGCCTTCATGTTGACCAATCACTGCACCGTCAACGGTAACAATATCGCCTGGTTGAGCAGGCAAATATTGTTGGAGGAAATCTTTAAATTTGCGTTCACCGATAAAACAAATACCGGTGGAGTCTTTCTTTCCGGCGGTGACTAAGCCCTGTTCTTCAGCAATGCGGCGAACCTCAGGCTTTTCTAAGTCACCAACCGGGAAAAGTGTTTGCGCAATGTGTTCATGACTTAATGTGTACAAGAAATAACTTTGGTCTTTGTTATTATCGAGGCCACGCATTAATTGCCATTTGCCATCCTGCAGCTGACGGCGGCAATAATGGCCGGTGGCAATGTAATCAGCACCTAAGGCTTCAGCAGCAAACTCGAGAAAGGCTTTAAATTTAATTTCTTTGTTGCACATGATATCTGGGTTTGGTGTTCGACCAGCCCGATACTCAGTAAGAAAATGCTCAAAGACGTTGTCCCAATACTCAGCAGCGAAATTAACCGTGTGCAGGGGAATGCCGAGCGTTGCGCATACTTTTTCAGCGTCAGCTAGGTCAGTTGCGGCAGCACAATACTCATCGGTGTCGTCTTCTTCCCAGTTCTTCATGAATAAGCCTTCGACTTGGTAACCTTGCTGGATTAACAAATAGGCAGACACAGAAGAGTCGACACCACCGGACATACCGACGATGACACGTTTTTGGGAATGGCTTGTTTCAGTATTCACGCTGTCAGAACTCACTTGCTAACTGTATTCATGGCGGCGGATTTTAGCATTTTTTCAGCTCCTTTGCCTAGTAAAAAGCCGCGCGTCCTTGACGTAGTTCGCTCTGCTATAAAACTTCAATCTCATGAACGAGTGACAAGAACGAGTGTCATGAAAGAGTGTCATCAACGACCCGCCGTGGAGGCGTTGATTTCGCGGTACTCGCCATTGAGTAAACCTTCAATTGTCCAGTCGCTCACCTGATAGCGTATGAGTCGCAGAGTCGGGTGGCCGATTGCAGCTGTCATACGGCGAACTTGGCGATTACGACCTTCACGTAACGTCAATTTTATCCAAGTATCGGTAATCGACTGGCGGATGCGAACAGGTGGCTGTCGCGGCCATAACCAGTCCGGTTCAGCGACGATCTCGGCGGCGACGGGGAGGGTTTTACCATCATTTAACTCGACACCGGCACGTAACTGCGCAAGGGCAGATTGGCTTGGTATGCCTTCCACTAATACATAGTAAATTTTTGCTTGTTTGAATTTAGGTGACGAGATTTTAGCTTGCAGTTGCCCATCATTGGTTAAAACGACAAGCCCCTCGCTATCTTTATCTAACCGTCCTGCCGGGTACACATCCTTAACTGGAACATAGTCAGCGAGCGTGGCTTCACCGGGGTTGCCAGTAAACTGACACAGCACGTTCATCGGTTTATTCAAAAGAACAACACGGACAGTCGTCGGTCGTGGACGTTTAGTTGTTTGTTGAGTCCGTGTTGGTCGGCGTCGAGTTGGCGAAGTTGGCATGCTTTGTCTCTAGGTTTCTTCACTGGCATTTTCTTTTCTGAGCAGAGATAATGCAGCGAGAACATCAATAATAAGGTGAATTTTAACATGAACAATGGAACATCGCAGCCGCGTTGGAATACAGAATTAAAACAAGGTCTTAGCAGTCAGGTGAAGCCTGATGCAAATAAAGTCTTGTTCGCAGCGTGGCAGTTGACTAAGGAAAAGCGCACGGGCATTGGTTTCGGCGTGCTGTGGTCGTTTTTTGTATTGGTAGCCGCTGTAATGATGGTTTCCGTTTTAGTCTCAGCCCTCAGCATTGATCTTGAAGGCCCAGCTGGTGAATTGCTGTTAGGTGCGACCGCATCGATTATCTGGGCACCACTTTTAGCCGGGCTATTGCTTATGGGCTTACGCAATGTGACCGGCGAAAACAGCCGCGGTACGGACGCCTTTGCTTTACTGCACCAACCATGGACATTTATCGGCGTTACCGCATTTATCTTTGTCGCAACCCAGTTGCCATACTTAATTCCGGGCGTTAATGAAACGACTGCGGTGTTCTTGTCGTTGCCAATTAGCTTTATTTTTTCATTTGCTATGATCATCGCAGTTGGCACTAAATGCAGCATTGGTAACGCCCTGTATGCATCAGTCATGATTATTAAGAGCCGTATTGCGAGCTTCTTGGTCTTTTATATTGTGATCACCGTACTTTCTTTGTTGCTTGTTCTGCCAGCAACAGTAATCGGTGCGGCATTCGCAGCCGTTGAGGGGATCGGTACTTTCGTTGCGATTATGCTGGCGGTTGGTGCGATCTACGCATTGTTGTTTTGGGTTGCACCATTATTCTTTCATGGTGTTGCACTTTATTACACTGAGATTTTTGGTTTGGCGGAGCAGCCTACTGATGATTATGCTGAGTATCTCGAGGAACTTAGTCGTGGCGACTCGGTCAATGATGACGCTGCCGAGGATGTCGAGAATTCAAACACGACAGACAAGAACGATCGAGACAATTTTCAAGCTTAGCGTTTAACATTGAGAGGCCCGATGAAAGCGATTGTCAATCAACAATCTAAGTTAAATAACCAGCGTGGCGCTGTACTGCGAACGATAGCATTAGTACTGTTGTTCGGCAGTTTTATTGCCGCCATATTGGTGCCCTTTGTACTGTTGAAGCCGGACCATGACGATAAGGAAGAGTATCGGGGAACTGAGTTACCTGTTATTCAACGTCCAATCATTGCAGTTGATTCTAACGTTCCTGACTTTTCAGCAATTCAAGACGTCACCGATCGCAAAATCGCATTTTTCAATTATCTCATTCCATCAATTGATGCAGAGAATGCGCACATTCTCGCGTTGCGAGCAACGGTTCAGCGTTTGCACGACAAATATCATCGAGACGGCAACCTGGCTCGCCAAGAGCGTCGTTGGCTGCGTGATCTCGCTAGCTATTATCGGGTTGAGGCAGAAGAAATGGCTGGGATTCTTGCCACATTATTGCGACGTGTTGACGAAGTCCCAGACACGCTCGTTTTAATCCAGGCAGCGAATGAATCAGGTTGGGGAACGTCACGCTTTGCGCAAGACGCACGCAACTTTTTTGGTCAGTGGTGTTGGGTCGAAGGGTGCGGGATTGTACCGAATTCAAGGCCAGAGGGCGCACAACACGAAGTTCAGTACTTTGAGAGTGTTGATGCTTCCATTCAAAGTTACATGCGCAATTTGAATACGCATTTCGCTTACCAAGAGCTGCGAGAAATCCGTGCGCAACTACGTTCTCGAAATATACCGATTACAGCGCAACCTTTAACACTTGGTCTCATGGCCTATTCGGAGCGCGGTGAGGATTATATCGTCGAGCTGAACCAAATGATTCGGGTCAATCGTGAAGTGATTCAAATGGCTCGGATGGAATAAATGCTCGATAAGTGAATCGGAAAGTTAAACCGATTAGTCGGTTAATAAAAAAAGACCTAGGCTTTCGCGCTAGGTCTTTTTTTAGGTGCCAAATCGTTAGGACAAAGCTGTGATCTGAATGGGTTGTGCAGCTTGTTCCTGACGCTCTTCGTCATCTAGAAAGACGCTTGGGTCGCCAACTGGCGCTTGATCAAATGCGGTATCGCCCAAGGCATTGGCTTGACCGTCCGCGACTAGATCCTTAAATGCAAATAGGCTGGTGTCGGCAAGGTGACTGGGTACGACATTGGTGATGGCTTTAAACATGCTTTCAATGCGTCCAGGGTATTGACGATCCCAGGTTTTCAATAAATCTTTAATCACTTTCCGTTGCAGATTCTCCTGCGAACCGCATAAGTTACAAGGGATAATCGGATATTCCATTTGTGCCGCATATTTAGCGATGTCTTTCTCACGCACATAAGCGAGCGGGCGAATAACCACGTGCTCACCGTTATCGCTGACGAGCTTAGGCGGCATTGATTTCAGTGCGCCACCATAAAACATATTCAGCATGAGGGTTTCAATAATGTCGTCACGATGGTGACCTAAGGCAATTTTTGTTGCACCAAGCTCTTTCGCGGTGCGGTAAAGAATGCCGCGGCGCAGGCGAGAACAGAGCGAACAAGTTGTTTTACCCGCCGGAATTTTCTCTTTCACAATGGCATAGGTGTCTTCTTCAATAATCCGAAAGTCGACGCCTTCCTGCTGCAGATAAGCGGGCAGTATATGTTCTGGAAAGCCTGGTTGTTTCTGGTCCAGGTTAACCGCAATAATATCAAATTGAATCGGCGCTACTTTTTGCAAATAACGTAGAGTTGTTAATAAGGTATAGCTATCTTTGCCGCCACTAAGGCAAACCATGACGCGATCACCATCCGTGATCATGCCAAAGTCGTCAATTGCTTTACCTGCAGCACGCCGAATGCGTTTTTCTAGCTTATTAAAGCTGTAAGAACGACGCGAAGTTTCACCTGTAGGGGCGTTCGCTGTAGCGTGAGTTTGCACAACTTGACTCATGATGGATTCCCAAAAAGTAGCATAGAAAATAGGCCGGGTAGTATACCTGCCGGCCTAATCGGAAAGCAATTCCTGTACTTTCGATTAACTGCTAATCGGTGATTTAAATCCCTCAGGTTTTACTGCTAAAAGGTCACAATCCAACTGCTCAATAACATGTTCAGCTGTGTTGCCGAGTAAGGCTGCGGTTATGCCAGTGCGGCCAATGGTGCCGAGAACAACGAGTTCAGCGTCAAGCTCTTTGGCAACTTGCGGAATTTCGTCGTCGGGAATGCCTTCACGGAGGTGTAATCCACTAAAACTGACTTCGGCATGGCGTGCCACTTCCGCTAACGCATTTTCATGATGCTCTCGAACATTAAGTTGATATTGATGAGTGTCGAACTCAGGTATTTCAACGGCTATAGCGGCTGGTGCGCCGGGGTAGCAATTAACTAAATGTAAATGTGAGTTGAGTTTTTTGCTAATGTAACCGGCCGCTTTGAGGATTTTATGGTTGAGTGTTTGATGAATTTCACTATCACTTCCCGCATTAACTGCAGCAAGTACAGAACTATGCTGTGGCCAGTCGTGATCTTTCACTAACAAGACAGGTTGCGGAGCTTTGCGCAATAAGTGCCAATCGGTTGGCGTAAAAATCACGCTCTGTAAGGTGTCATGTTTACGCGTTCCTTTAATGATCAAGTCGTAATTGCCTTCAATCGCGGTGCGTATAATTGCTTCGAAAGGCCGATGATGCCATTGCACCAAAATATCCACTTTGTGCTGTTCTGCTTCATACTGAGCTAAGACACTTTTGATCCACTGTTCGCGTTCTTTGACTAAACCCAGGCGCATTTGCTCGCGCTCTTCACCTGAAAGCATGGTTGTCATTTCATAAGCGAAATCATAAATCGATAAGAACAAGGTCAAGCGGGCTGGCTGAAGCTTGGCAATGTGCAAAGCCCGCGCTAACGCTTTTTGTTGGTTATGGTTGGGATCGAGAACAACTAAAATATTCTGAAACATACGAGCATTCCTCGCGCTACACTGTTTCCACTAGCATAGCGCAAGTACATAAATTCGCACGTTTTTTAACAAGAAGATTGGTTTAAATCAAAGTTTCCAATGGGAGTTGGCTGTTGTTAGTCGTCGCAAGGAATACCTGGCAAACCCGCAAGGTCACATAAGGCATTGATTTGTTTCAATGATACCAAGCGTCCATCAACCGCGATGAGATCCGATTTTTGAAATTTACCGAGTAGGCGACTGACCGTTTCAACGGTCAAACCCAAATAATTACCGATTTCTGCACGAGTCATGGTTAGGCGAAATTCTTTCGATGACAAGCCGCGCGTACGAAAACGCGAGGATAACTCGATCAGGAAGGTCGCCAGCCGTTGTTCAGCGGTGCGTGTATTCAGTAGGGTTAGCATGCGTTTATCCGCATTAATTTCGTCGCTCATGAGACGCATTAATTGCCGGCGAAGTTCAGGGATTTGGCCACTTAATGATTCGAGGTTGTGATAAGGAATTTCACAAATCATTGATGTTTCCATGGCTTCAGCATAACCATGATGTTTGCCGCTACCAATAGCTTCAAAGCCGACTAAATCGCCTGGTAAATGAAATGCAGTAATTTGCATTTCACCCGCGTCGTTGAGTGTGTAGCCTTTAATACTTCCCGAGCGTACAGCATAGAGCGCTTGCAACGGCTGACCGGCTCGGAAAAGCGCATCGCCGCGTTGATAGGGGCGTTTACGCTCGATCATCGAATCAAGGCGGTCGAGAGAGTTAGCATCTAGCGTGAATGGCAGACACAACTGACTAATGCTGCAATTCTGACAGTTAATGTGATTGTTGAGCTTAGACTCACCGGCCATGCTGACTCCTTAAAAGACTGAGCGGATATTCTACCGTAAATGTTTGTCGACTACACCTGTCGGCTCAGTTTAATGTACCATTCGCTGCAACTGCTGAATCGCAATCCAGAGTGTTGCTATACCGTACCCCAAAAGAAGTAGACCTGCAATCCAACGAAATCCTTTTGAAGCGATGATATGCGAAAGTCTATGGCTTAAGACACCGGTTAAAAACATAGCAGGAAAGGTTCCAAGCCCAAAAATAAGCATGAAGCCTGCACCTTGAACAGGGTTTGCACTTAATGCAGCCCATGCCAATGCGCTGTAAACCAAGCCACACGGTAGCCAGCCCCAAAGCATACCGGCCAGAAAAATTTGGCCGCCGCGACGGTTTTGTTGCGGTAATTTCCGAGTGAGCGGTTGAATTCGGCGCCAAAGCACAGCACCCAGTCGTTCTAGCCAGATTAAAGCGCCGTTCCAGCGGATTAAATAAAGTGCCAGTAGAATCATCATGACGCCGGCAAGCCCGCGCAAATAAATAAGGGCATTGGGATAGAGCGCAGTCACCGAGAACAGCGCGCCACTGATCAACAAACCAGCGATTGCATAACTACTGATGCGGCCTAGATTGTAGAGTAATAGGCGGGCAGGTGACTGATTCATGCCCATGGCAGCGGCAAGGCCGCCACACATGGCTAAACAATGGCCACTGCCAGCCAAACCCATTATTAGCGCGGCGAGCCAATCAATTGTCACTGGGAGTCCTTGTCGCTGTCGTGTTTTTCATCGTTTTTGTCAGCATCGGTCTGGCTTTGCTGGCGTGTCGATTTTTTCCGTTTGGGCTGATCGTCGTCTAACAGAATATTGTAGCCTTGACGTTCAAGATCATCGAATTGGCCGCTACGTACCGCCCAAAAGAAAATCACAATCGCAATCACCACGAGGATGATGGCAATCGGCACCATGAGATGTAGTATTTCCATTGCGACTCCGGTTTAGCGAGCATCACGCATTAAGCGCAGCGAGTTTGTCATCACGATCAACGAGCTAGCAGACATGCCAAGCATAGCAAGTAAGGGACCAACATGACCAGTCACGGCTAATGGCAGAATAACGAGGTTGTAGCCAAGTGCCCAGGTGAAGTTTTGTCGAATCACACGGCGTGTCAAACGGGCGGTGTCGTGCAAACGGCGCAGAGCTGCGAGCTCCCCCGTGAGAATAACCACATCACTGCTGGTTTTCGCGAGGTCAGAGCCGGTAGCAAAAGTGACCGAGCCGTCTGCTCCCGCTAAAACTGGACCGTCGTTAATACCGTCGCCGACCATCAGCACAGGACCTTGCTCACGCAAAGTTTGCAGTACCGTCAATTTGTCTTCAGGTTTTAAGCCTGCATGAACTTCATCAATCGCTAGCGTTGCGGCCAGACTAGTTGCGCGCTCATGGGAGTCGCCCGTTAGCATAACAATACGGAAGCCGTGGCGGCGATACCAATCAAGCGTTACAGCGGTGTCCTGACGTAATTGGTCATCGACTTGCCAAGCACCTAATACTTGCTCACGCGAGGCTAGAATAACGTTTGCTTGCGGCAGCGCTAGTTCAAAATTCGGGTGCCATTGGCGAATAAACTCGAGACTACCGATGCGATACTCAAGACCTTCAATAAAACCTGATAAACCAAAACCTGGATGGTTTTCAACGCCGCTTGCTGCCACATGCGTACTGAGTCGCTGTAGCGGTCGTGCGATCGGGTGTTCAGAATAACTTTCAAGACTCGCAGCTAGGGTTTCAACCCGTGCTGGATCAAGCAGTTCCTGGTTGTGTGTTGTCGGCGGCTGGTTGTGTGTTGTCGGCGGGTAGTAGCGTTCGATAATCGCAAATTTACCATGCGTGAGCGTGCCGGTTTTATCGACGCACAAGGTTTTCATTTTCGGCAATGCTTCGAGCAATACCGCTTGCTTCATTAGAATGCCACTGCGATTGAGGCGACTCACCGCACCGCTCATTGCGGTTGGTGCGGCAAGGGAAAGTGCGCAAGGACAGGTTGCAACAAGCACTGCCAACATAACCCAGAACGCTTTCGACGGGTCGACGAACATCCATGCGATATAGGTGAGGGTGGTAATGATCAAGGTTGCCGCAACGAAATAGCGACTCACAATATCTGCCAGTCGAACAAACCGAGGTTTCTGTTCGAGAGCGCTGTCCTGTAACGCAATAATGCCGGACAACAAGGTTTCTTGCCGGGTCGCTTGAATACGGATGGTAATGGGGTGTTCTTGGTTAATCGCACCGGCAAATACAGTGTCGAGATATTTCTTTTGTACCGGACGGCTTTCACCGGTCAACAAGGCTTCGTCACACCAAGCTTCTTGTTCTAGTAACTCACCGTCGGCGGGTATTGCTTCACCAGCCTTAACGCGAATGACATCGCCTTGCTCGAGATATTTCACCATGACTTGTTGCCAACCGTCGTCGGTTTGGCGCTCTGCTATCGCTGGAATCAATTTCATTAAGTTTGCAGCGTTTGCTACCGCTTTATGCCGCGCTTGCATTTCTAAAAAACGACCGGACAGCAAGAAAAAGGCAAACATAGTGACGCATTCATAGTAGATTTCGCCACTGTCAGTCACTGTCGCATAAAAGCTCGCGACAAAAGCGATGGCCATGGCCAGTGCCACCGGCACATCCATATTCAAACTTCGCGCCTTAAGGGCTTTAATCGCATTGACAAAAAATGGTTGGCAGCTGTAAACAATCACGGGCGCGGTAAAGAGCAGTGAGACCCACCAGAAGTAAAGGCGAGTGGTGTCATCAATGTCGTCAAAATACAAACCGAACGCAACCATCATGGTTTGCATCGAGGCAATACCAGCAACGCCGAGACGACGAATGTAGCCACGCCGCTTCTTCTCATAAGTGGCTTCTAAGTCAGCTTGTTGGAAAGGCAGGGCTTTATAGCCGACTTGATGAATTGCCTGCAGAATTTGACTGAGGCGAGTTGCTTCTGCCTGCCACTCAACGTAGAGGCGCTCGGTAGCAGAGTTAACAACAACTTTGCTGACACCGGGGGAGTTCATAAGCTGGCGTTCGATTAACCATGCACAGGCAGCGCAAGTCATGCCTTCGAGTGCTAATGTTGCCGACTGCCGGTCACCGTCGCTATGCACAAACTCTTGTTGAATGTCTGGGTCGTCATAGCGTGTTAGTTCACTCGCCAAAGCCTGCAGTTCATCGGGAACGAGAATTAGTTCACCAGGTTTACTCTCGCGAAACTTGTAGAAATGGGTCAGTCCTTGGTCGACGATCGTCGCCGCCACTGATTGACATCCATAGCAGCACATCGGCTCGCTTTGGCCGTCAATTTCGACACTTAAATCAACCCCGCGTGGTACCGGTTGATGACAATGAAAACAAGCTGTTGTTGTACTCACATCGACCTACTGAGTTATGACCTTTTTAGCAACTGCGCAATGACTGCTTTGTCGAGCACGCGATAAGCGTTAAATACCGTAGTTCACCGGCAAAATCGTAATTCGCTGGCTGACTGGTAAGTGGATATTCTGGCTAACTCGCCACTCGCGATCAAAAGGTTCGATGTCGAGTCGCCAATGGCCATCGAGTTCGCGCGGTAGCATTTGCCGATATACGCCATCACCGCTTTGAGTCATACGCAGTTCAAAGTCATACTGTTGAGTGGTTGGATGATAGAATGTGACGACTAAGGCAGAACCGTCATTCGGTGCACCCGAGCGAAAACGAAGCTCGAGGTTATCGTTTTTAAACTCAGCATAAAAAGAAATATTCCGTTCTTCTGCGATGGCAACACGCTGCAGTTGAAGATTGATACTACGGCCTTCGTTGTAGTAGTCGTCAACAACCATCGAAATCGGATTCCGATATATCAAAATTGCAGTAACGATACACGCTGTAATAACGGCGAATTTCATGAAAATAATGTACCAAACCCAAGTCACTTTGTACCAAGGAGTATGGTTGTTAGCGTTGCTGTGATTCGTTTGCTGTTTTGTCGTCATAGTGTTCTCGAGTTGAATAACAGAAAGCCCCGACGAGCGGGGCTTCCATGCCTATCAAGTGACTGTGTTATTCGGCTAAGCTTAATACGTAACCGGATAAGATTTTCACTTTGTCTTCACCTAGGATGTCTTTCCATGCTGGCATGACACCGTTGCGACCATAGCGCAGCGTTTCTGCAATTGCGCGCTCTGTCGCTCCGTAAATGAATACATTATCGGTTAAGTTTGGTGCACCTAGAGCCGGGTTGCCTTTCGCATCCTGGCCGTGACAAGCCGCACAAACCATCCAATTCTGTTCACCGGCGCGAGCAAGTTCACGGTCAACAATACGACCATTCAAGCTAAGCACGTAGGCCGTCATTTCTTCAATGCCACGTTCACCTAGTTGTTCACCGAAGGCAGGCATTGCAGCTTGACGTCCGTCCATAATGGTGGTGTGAATCTGTTGTGCTGAGGCACCCCAGTTAAACACGCCATCGGTTAGGTTGGGGAAGCCTTGCGCACCGCGTGCGTCAGAGCCGTGACACTGGGCACAGTTTTGTAAAAACAACCGCTGACCAATACGTAGGGCGTCGCGATCTTGAGCAATCTCTTCAATAGCCATACTTGCGTATTGCTGGAAGATTGGACCGTAGACTTCATCAGCGCGACGACGTTCGGCGTCATATTGAATGTTCAGACCAGCTTCACGTGAATCGATTGCCGCTTGACGTGATTCGTCAAGCGATAACACGAATTGGTTCGCGCTTTGCCATTTAAACAAACCTGGGAAATTACCTAAACCAGGATAGAGGATTAAATAGAGCAAACCCCAAGCTAAACAAATCCAAAATAGAACCGTCCACCATGTCGGCAATGGGTTATTCAGTTCGATAATACCATCGAACTCATGCCCCATACTTTCGCCTTCTTCGACATCCGTGAAGTTCTTCATGTTCCACCAGAGTAGTAGGCCAATAGCGACCAACGACCCGAGGGTGAGTACGATTATCCACCAACTCCAGAAGCTACTCATCTTTATCTGACTCCTGTTGTGAGCGTTTGACGTTTTTCTTCTTATCTTCTTCGAAGATCGAATTTGCGTCGTGCTCAAATTTATCTTTGTTTTTCGGCCAAAATGCCCAAACAATCACAATAATGATGACTAAGAACACCAAGGCTGTGTGAACCGCCTGAAATTCAGCACCCATGATTACCTCAACGCTGTTCCTAAGGATTGCAGGTAAGCGATTAACGCTTCCATCTCTGTTTTCCCTTGTACAGCAGCTTGCGCACCGTCAATGTCTTCGTCCGTGTACGGCACACCAAGACGTTGGAAAGCACGCATCTTCCGAGCAGTCAACTTGCCGTCGAGGGTGTTCGTTGCAAGCCATGGATAGGCTGGCATATTTGACTCTGGAACGACTGCGCGTGGATTCACTAAGTGCACATAGTGCCATTCATCACTATAACGGCCGCCAACGCGAGCAAGATCAGGGCCAGTCCGTTTTGAACCCCACAAATGTGGATGTTCCCAAACGTGCTCGCCAGCGACTGAATAGTGACCATAGCGCTCAGTTTCCGCTCGGAAAGGGCGAATCATTTGCGAGTGACAGCCAACGCAGCCTTCACGGATGTAAATGTCACGACCTTCAAGTTCAAGGGCAGTATACGGGCGCAGGTTTTTCACTGGTTCTTGTAGCTGCTTCTGGAACAGTAGGGGGGTGATCTCTACGAGACCACCAATTGAAATTGCGATGATTGAAAAGACCGCGAACCAGCCGACGTGCTTCTCGACCTTCTCATGTTTATTTTTACTCATGATTTAGCCTCCTTTACGCCGGTTGCGCCGCAGCTAACGGCTCATTGCTACGGACTTTATCAGAACGGATGGTTTTCCAAACGTTGTAACCCATAATCAGCATACCCGCGACGACAAACACGCCACCGACGAAGCGAACGAAATAGAATGGGTACGACGCTTCTAAGCTCTCAACGAAGCTGTAAGTCAGGGTGCCGTCAGAGTTAACTGCACGCCACATAAGACCTTGCATGACGCCGGAGATCCACATTGCAACGATGTAAAGGACAACGCCAATGGTATGTAACCAGAAGTGCATGTTGATCAGCTTGATGCTGTACATACGCTCGCGGTCGAACAAAATTGGAATCAAGTGATAGATAGCACCGATGGAAATCATGGCAACCCAGCCTAAAGCACCTGAGTGAACATGACCAACGGTCCAGTCGGTGTAATGCGATAACGCGTTAACCGATTTGATCGCCATCATTGGGCCTTCGAATGTCGACATGCCGTAGAACGACAGGGAGACAATCAAGAAGCGCAGAATTGGGTCAGTCCGCAATTTGTGCCATGCACCTGACAGGGTCATGATACCGTTGATCATACCACCCCAAGACGGTACGAAAAGGATCACCGACATGACCATCCCCACTGACTGTGCCCAGTCTGGCAGCGCAGTGTAATGCAAGTGGTGTGGGCCGGCCCAAATATAAATAGTGATTAAGGCCCAGAAGTGCACGATCGATAAACGATACGAATAGACAGGACGCTCGGCTTGTTTCGGCACGAAGTAGTACATCATACCGAGGAAACCGGCTGTCAGCAGGAAGCCGACCGCGTTATGGCCATACCACCACTGCATCATGGCATCGACTGCGCCAGAGTAGATAGAGTACGACTTCCAGAACGACACTGGAATTGCCAGGTTGTTACCAATATGCAGCATGGCAACGGCAATCATAAATGCGCCATAGAACCAGTTGGCCACATATATGTGTGAAGTTCGACGAATTGCCAAGGTGCCAAAGAAGACAATAATAAACGCGACCCAAACGATTGCGATTAGAATTGAAATTGGCCACTCAAGTTCAGCATATTCCTTCGTGGTTGTGATGCCCAGTGGCAACGTGATTACCGCAGATACGATAACCGCTTGCCAGCCCCAAAATGTAAACGCTGCGAGGCGGTCAGAAAACAGTCGAACTTGACAGGTCTTCTGAACAACATAGTAGGCGGTGGCGAACAATGCACTGGTACCGAAGGCGAAAATTACCGCGTTCGTATGCAATGGACGTAGACGAGAATAGGTTAACCACGGTGTATCGAAATTCAGCGCAGGCCAAACAAGTTGCGCAGCAATTAAGACACCGACGACCATTCCGATAATTCCCCAAATAATCGTCATCACAGTAAACTGTTTAACGACTTTCAGGTTATAGTCGACAGGCTGATTGGAAGTTGTGCTCATTATTATTAATCCGCTGTAGTTTGCAGAACAGACAGTGAGTATGAACCATAACCACAAAAATTAGTAATTTGATATGGTTATGCATTTCAACTCGGATTGTAAGGGTTTTCGGCCCGAAAATACAGCCGATCAATACCCCGAAAGCATGATAAAGATCAAACTAATCCCGATTGGGTAGGTCGTTTGTAGTAAAACTTATGAGTCGGATTAACATTAATAATTCTTTTGCTGAAAAAGAGAACATTATTATGCAGTTAATAGGAATTTGCAGATGCACTCTGGCTCTTGCCTTAATACCTCTTTTGGGAGCCTGTGGGGGTGAACCAGAGGTTTACATTGGTAACAACCAGTTCTGCACTGTAGGCACAGATTTGGAACAAGCTTACCACCAATGTCGGGTACCATTACCTGCTGAATTCGCCGACGGTGACCTCTACCTGTTCACAAGCGACCTTTCTATGACTGTCGAACAACTCTTAGAACTAACCCTAGTTACGCCAGCGGCTGTGCAACCGATCATGAGTGATATTGTTGGCGTGTCGATGTATATGGGGCGAATACCAGTTGTCTGGGAACAACGTGACGCCGATGAGGAGCTAGCTACGTCTGCCACATGGCAGGCACAATTGTTACTCGGCGCCTGCAGTGACCCTAATATGGTGTGGAATTTACGCCTCAACGTTGAAAACATCGCCGGCGATCGGCACACTCTCATTATTCCGTTCCAGTCTAGCTGGTAATTTAATTTTACATTACAGGACTATTCTAATGTCTTCTATTCGTCGTTCATGGCTGCTTCTAATTGCCACATTGGTTTTGCTTGTAGGCTGTAGCCCAAACTCAAATACGGTCGACAGCGGGCCATATCGCAGTGACTCCACAGGCCCGACTGAGGTAACGCTAAAAGTGTTGTACGTGAACGCTGATGGTTTTGCATTTCGCAACGAACAAGGTGAGTTAACCGGCGTCACCGTCGACATCATGCATGAGTTTGTGCGCTGGTTTGAGCGTTATCATGCTGCGCGAATTAATCTCAACTTTGTCGAAGAAGAAAATTGGTCTGTATTTTACCAACGAATTCGCAATGCGAGCGGCGGTGTATTTGGCTTAGGCAATGTGACAATTACAGAAGCCCGTCGCCAAGAGCTGCAATTCTCGCCACCTTATATGACAAATGTAGCCGTTCTTATTTCCCCGGCAGAGACTGCCGAGCTCACTAGCTTTGACGAGTTTCCACAGGTTTTTACTGGCCTCCAACCGATGGCATTTGCTGGTACTTTACATGAAACTCGCATTAAGCAGTTGCGTGATCGCTATCAACCGGATGCCGAAGTTCGGGCCGCTACAAGTAACCCAGAGATCATCGAAGCCGTTGCCAGTGGTCATTATTACAGCTATATCGACGCTTATAATTATTGGCGGGCAGTTGCGGGCGGGGCAGCAATCCGTCATCACTCGATAGCTGATGATCCCGGTGAGACCTTTGGCATTATTATGCCTCTAGATAATGACTGGGCGCCTTTACTGACGGCGTTCTTTGCTGCTGAAGGCGGATTCACTTTAACCGAACGTTATCGTGAGATTATGCATGAGCACCTCGGTGAAAACTTGGCTAATTTATTATTAGAAGCTGCGCGTTAACGTAATCTTTACAAAAAAGTTTGCGTGAAAAGTAATCTAAATTCGGCTTTCGTTCCGTTTCTAGTGGGCAACAACAATTCTCCCCCAGGAAATGAGGAACTTTAAGATGAAAAAATTGAATCTTCTTACCCTAGCAATGACGTTTGCTTCAGGTTTGGCTTTAACTGGCGTCGCAATTGCTGATCATCACGGTGGCGATCGCCAGAAAGAGCGTTCTGAATACGGTTCAAAAGATTACAGCGATAAGAAAAAAGGGACGATCGCTGAGATTGCGGCAAACAATGGTAGCTTCAACACCTTAGTTGCAGCGCTTGATGCTGCTGACTTGGTAGACGTACTGGCTGGAGAAGGGCCATTTACAGTATTTGCGCCGACCGATGAAGCCTTTGCGCAATTACCAGAAGGCACGGTTGAAAGCTTGTTACAGCCAGAAAACCGCGACCAGCTCATCGCAATTCTTACTTACCACGTTGTTCCAGGTAAAGTAATGAGTGGTGATATTAATGGCGACACCTACGCAGAAACGGTGCAGGGTAGTTCGTTAAGCATTCGTGCCAGCAGCTACGGCGTGCGCATTAACGATGCTCGTGTTGTGACTGCTGATATCGACGCAGACAACGGCGTTATTCACGTTATTGACAGCGTGCTAATTCCTAGCGAATAAAATTTGTGAGACTCGTGAGACGCAAACGGGCGCTTTTAGCGCCCGTTTTTATTTTTACTCAATGCTTCTACTTGTGCAGTATGTTTCGAGTTAGTCTTCATAGCCCCATGGCGTAGGGGGCAGCTCAACTGGATTAGTCAGATCGAAATCGACACGCAACTCTCGGCCTTCTCGTGTCAGACGGTAACTGAAGAAATTACCCGGATATATATACATGTGCCAGGTATTCCAGATCGATTGTGGGATTTGACGACGAATGAAGTCTTCTTTTGAGTATTGATCGGCCGGAAATGATTGCGCGAATTCCCAACCGGCATCAACAGTATGGCCGCCATACATGGTGCCATCATCGTCGCTACCATCAGGCTGGCGATGATCATGCTTCAAAGAAATACCTGAACCCGTCTTGGTTAGAATCCAAGTCCGACTATGGTTATCGCCAATGTGAAACGGAATCCGCAGCTCATTATCACTACATTCACGTACGTGCATCACGAGTCGATTCTCAGTAAAGGTTTCTACCCCTTTAAAATTGTCTTCGACCACTTGACCTTCGAACGCTTGTCCACAGTATTGTCGGATATTGTCAAAAAATGCGTCGTGAGTGGGGATTGAAACTGTGCTACTTAACATGAATGCCGCAACGATACTCATAGTAAACCTTCTTATTGGGTGATTTAATCAGTCCTAACCATAACAAAATGGTGGTCAAAGCGGAAATCCGACCTTGAAATGTTTTTTAACGATTTCGTTACACCTGATTACAACAAATTTGCTATGCTTAGAGTCTTAAGAATCAATCATAGTATTGCTAGCAGGGCATAAGCTATCCATCTTTTCGAGGTAGAAGGCAATTATGGCAGAGCAGTTACCAGCACTTCCAGGGATGTTAATACGTGCAGTGCCGACTATGGTCAGCCGCAAAAAAGTCTTACAAGAAGAACCACAGGATCTTCAATTCTCCTTCCAGCTTGAGGCCTTTGAGCGCAGTCACATTGAAAAATACCATGCTATGTTTCCGGGTATGGTGAGCTCGATCCCGCTCACTTATTTCTATTTAGCTGCACAACGAGCGCATTTAGCAGCGATGCTGGATCCTCACTTTCCGTGGCCAATTCTCGGCATGGTGCATGTCGCTAATCGTATGGAACAACTAGCTGAAATACGCGAAGAGCAGGGGTATCGCCTTAATGTGACGATTGAAATGCCGGAACGTGCCGCGACTAAAAAACGGGTGCGGCCGCTTTATCGAGTGGAGTTTTTCCAAGGCGATGAACTCGTGGTCGAGTGTCTCTCAACCTACCAAGTAGGTGGTGGTGAACCGCCTGCACGTGGTCGTCGACGGGAAATGCCTGCACCAGAACTCGACGGGTACACAGATACCGGTCTATGGCAGCTCAATAGTGAGCTCGGTCGGCATTATGCAACATTATCGGGTGACTTTAACCCAATTCATTTACACCCGTGGCTCTCACGTTGGTTTGGGTTTGCGAGGCCAATTATCCACGGCATGTATTCCGTTGCGCGCGCACAAGCCAAGCTTGAACAAGAATTACAGAGACCCGTTACGATGATGGATGTCGTCTTCCGTCGACCGCTCATTCTCCCGGCTGAAGCGCATTTCTACTACGCGGACACGTCGTCGAAGTTCATAGTGACTGATGCAAAAGCTAGCAAAGCGTTTCTCGATGGGACGTTTGCGTTAAAAGAACACGTGAAACAATAATAAAATCAATTATTAAAACATGAGGGAAGCCTGCATGAGTAGTGCTTTAATTTGGATCATCATTGGCGTTGTTCTAATTATTTCAGAATTATTAGCGACCAGTGTCATTGCTGTATTTCTTGGCATTGGCGCCATTGTTACTGGCATTCTACTGCAGTTCGGAATAATCGAATCGTCGAGCGCTCAGTACATCGTTTTTGGTTCGGTCAGCCTTATTATGCTATTGACCGCACGCGGTAAGTTTAAGCGATGGTTTCGTGGTTATACCGCCAATGCGGGTGAGCACGGCATGGTCTTTCAGAAAGATTTGGGTGAGCGGGTGACTGTCCACACAACTTTTGTGAATGGAGCCGGACGCGTTGTTTTGAATGGCGTGCAGTGGGACGCATACAGCGACGATGCCTTAGAGAAAGGTGATGTCGCTTGGGTTGAACGCAATGAAGGCATTAAGCTAAAAGTTACAAAAACAAAACTAAGTCAATAAGTTAAACGGATTGAATTATGCTGATTTGTTTATGTGGCATGATAAATAATCACAACACGCAAGGTAAGGGACAAAAATGGAAGAACTTCAAATAGGTACGGTTTTATCGTTTGGTTTTGCGATTGCCGTTATCATCATTATCGTCAAAACCGCACGCATCGTGCCGCAACGTTCGAACTATGTCGTTGAGCGTCTCGGTAAATATAGCCGGACTTTGGATTCAGGTTTCCATATCCTAATCCCGTTTATTGATAAAGTTTCCTATATTCACACGCTTAAAGAAGAAGTGATTGATGTCGAACGGCAAGCTTGTGTGACTAAAGACAACATTCAAGTTGGTATCAATGGTGTGTTGTACATCCAAGTCATCGATGCCTACAAAGCCAGTTACGGGATTAACGACTACCGCTATGCGGCGTCACAACTGGCACAAACCACAATGCGTTCAGTAATCGGTCAAACCGACCTCGATAAAACCTTTGAAGAACGTGCAGCTATTAACGAAGAAGTTGTGAAAGCACTTGATGAAGCAGCGTCACCTTGGGGTATTAAGGTATTGCGTTACGAAATTTCCGACATTGAGCTGCCCGCATCAATCAAGGACGCGCTCGAGCAACAAATGCGTGCAGAGCGTGAACGTCGAGCTGCGATTGCGAAATCTGAAGGTGAACGCCAAGCCATGATTAACGTTTCTGAAGGTAATCGCCAAGAAGTGATTAACTTGTCAGAAGCTGAGAAGCAAAAGCAAATTAACGAAGCTGAAGGTCGTGCACGTGAGATTGAATTGATTGCGCAAGCAACCGCAGAAGGTTTGCGTAAAATTGCCAATGCGATTAGCGAGCCAGGCGGTAAAGACGCCGTAAACTTGCGTGTCGCTGAGCAATATGTGAAGGAGTTCGGCAATTTAGCGAAGGCCAATAACACCATGATTATTCCAGCTGAACTTGCGAATATTGGTGGTGCGGTTGCCGGAATTACCGAAGTACTGAAACAAACCCAGTCACGTGGTTAATGCGTTAGTGGTGTTTAGCAACTCTTCGCTCTAACTGCAGAAATCTAAGTACTGAAATCTAAGTACTGAAATCTAAGTGTGGAGTTCTAATTACAGAGTCCTGAGTAAAGAGATCGCAGTAAAGAGAGCTAAGCACAGAAAAGAATGAAAGCCTCAAACGAAATTGTTTGGGGCTTTTTTGTGGGCGTGTACATGAATAGTAGGAGGAGTGTAACTAGGTTCGGAGGCTAGAGGCTAATCCATAAAGATTGATATAATCGTTAATTTAACATAATATACATTATGCGAATACATATATTAATTGCTAGGAAGGCTTGTCATCGTATGTTTTCTCGCCAAACGGATGCATTCCATGACTTTACTGAGATTTTACGTGTTAACATTTGAGACTTAATGGAAGCACGTCTAGACTTGCTGATGTTCCCGGTAACGCTAAGTTACCCAAATAAAGGAAGGAAATATATGAAAAACAAATCTGCGAAATCTTTACTGATCGGTTCTGCTATTGTTGGTGCACTTGCTTTAGGCTCAGCATCTGCGTCGGAGACGCCATGGCACAACTACATTAGCGGTGGTTATTATGATTTCGGCGATAGCGGTTTTTTCATTGACGGTGCGGCTCAAGTGAATGAACAATTCGTTCTTAATGCCGAAATTGGTGACACGAACTTCACCAGCGTACGTATTGGTGGTCGTTTCTTAACGGGTGTCGATTTAGGTACAGCACCGCTATTCTTAAGTCTTGGTTATGCTGATTATTCGCGTGGCTTTGACGGTGTGTATTTCGGTGCTGGTATTACGCATCCGCTAGATACCAATATCCACAGTATTTTCGAATTAAACCACGATACAGCTGGTGATGGCTTTTGGCGTTTCCGCAGTGGTTTGATGTACCATCTAAACGAGAATCTCTCGGTACAAGGCAGCTACAGCTTAAATACCGACAGCGTTCGCAACGAATTTAAGCTGGGTGTTGCTTATCGCTTCTAATGAGCCAGCGAATGTTTAGATGAACATGTTCATAAGCAAAAAGCCCCGATATTCGGGGCTTTTTACTTGCTCACACAGCTATTTACTCAATCTAGCTAAAATCGGTAACTCACAGCAAGAAATAAACTTCGTGTTGAGCGCCCTCTTACCATTGGACTATTGCGAATGGAGCCGTCGTTGCGAGCGATTGTATAGCTCGCAACAGCGCTGAATTGTGGTGTGAAATACCGATACACATTAAGTCCAAGTAATGGGCTTATCGCGTCGGACGGTTGGTATTCAGCTAGCCCAGAGCGCTGTGCTTCAGCGGCACTCACTGCATAGTAATAACGAACGTAGCTACGACTATAGTAATTAAAGCCAATCTCTGGCGTAACTTGCCAAGCCTGACCCGGGCGATTCAAGGGGTAACCATAGCGAAAATTAAACAGTTGCCCTTCATGACGTCCCGTAATGTCGGTCTTTAAATGTGACGAGAACACACCGTAACGACTACTGTAACGGTGTTGTAAGCCAAGCGTTAGACTTAGGTTTCGACGATCCAATTGCTGCATTTGTGCATCAGTAGACTCCGCAGGACGGAAGCGAAACAGCTCGCCATTCAAGGTTAATGCCAGTTGTTGCTGGCGATCTCGTTGCAAATACCAACCCGCGGTAAGACCACGAAGATAAAATTGTTCGCCCTCGTAACCAAGAAAAGGTACTGCCACTGAATCTGCGCTTAGTCCGCGATAGCTTTGGTTCGACGAAACATACGCAGCACCAGCGCTTAGGCCTTGCGGTGGTCCTGTCATCACGGGTTCATCCGCAGACGCATGAGCTTCCGATGTCATTATGGCTGAGGCAAGCGTTAAGGCCAGGACTGCTTGTGCTATGGGGCTTTCCATTAACGTTTTACGGTAGTTAGGTACACGGGTCATCAATGACCTCCTCTATTCCAATCGGTCGGTTTGTTGGCGACGGTAGACATTCATGTCATTCAGCATTGCGTAACATGCGAGAAGCTTCACGCAGCACCGTGATTCACGTATGATACGGCAATCTTTGTGGCTTAGTTTATATTTAACATAGATTTTTATGTTCTGGCTTCGTTGTGAACTTAACGGTATGTTAAAAGTTCATTGGCGCTCTTGCTTTAAATATGTGTCCAGCCACTGCTAGCAAACGGAATCAAATCGATACATGACAACCTCGCAAACTTCGGAACTCAATTCAGAACAGCAGATACAAGCAAAACGGCAAAAGCTTAGGTTGCTTGTCGAACAGTTACAAGCCGATGTTAGGCCATGGCTAGAACATTTGCCCGCCGTGTCTAATCCCGATCCCTTGGTTGGTCAAACACGCGCAACAACGGCAATTGCAAGAGCACAGCAAATTCGCTCCAATCTTTCGCATATCTACATGGCTACCCCTGCGGGCGTCATTGTTGAGGACGTGCTCGATACAATGAGTCAACGGCAACAATGGAGTTGCGCGAACTTACGTGATTGGGTTTATTTAGCGAATCCAAGTGATGAGCGTGCACCTATTTGTGTGAGCTTGCCGCCAGGAACCGCAGAAGCAGCGCTGACTGGCCTCTGGGAATATTTAGAACAAGCACCTGAGCAACGCGAAGTTAAGTATCAAGAATTAATTGATAACTTTAGCTCCGCTGAATTCCGACACTATTTAGATTTAGTCAAAACCATGTCGTTCGATGATATTCCTGGCTCCGAACTAGCCACAGTAATCGTCTCCCATACTGAACGCAAGGCGTGGTATTTTTGTGATCGGGTGTCGCAAACGACTTTATTTGGCGATATCCGCCTGCAAAGTGTCGAAGGCACAATTAGTACGGAATTACATTTAATTAAACCAGGCGCAGTATTAAAAGCGAATGGCGGCACCCTTGTCGTCAATGCATTGCAGCTGTTAACGCAACCGGACCTTTGGAACCAATTAAAGCACGTGTTACGCACGGGCAAATTTGAATGGGCGCAGCCGACAGCGCAGCAAACTGCAATCCATTATGAACCTGATCCGGTTCCGATCGACCTTAAAGTCATTCTCGTCGGTGGGCGCGAGCTGTATAGCCAGCTTAAAGACCTCGATGGCGAGTTTTCTAATCTATTCCCCTACTTTGCTGAGCTTAGTTCTTACTACCCAACTAAGAAAGAGCCAGTTGCGCCCTATTTCGACTTTCTGACCTATGTCCAAAATCGCGCGCGCTGCCGTCCTTTAACGGCTGACGCAATTGCTGAACTATTAGCCACAGCGTCGCGATTTACTGAGCACCAACATGAGCTGAGCTTAGATGCGGTAATGTTAGTGCAGCTTCTTGAAGAAGCGGAGGTACTCGCTGCCTTAGAGGGCGAACCGAATATATCCGCTGAACATTTGCGCGAAGCTGAACGTGAAAGCGAGCATCGAGACCGTTTGTTAGCAGAATTGAACTGGCAGTCGATTTTAGAGCAACAAATCAAAATTGACACCGACGGCGAAGTTATTGGCCAAATTAATGGACTTACAGTTGTCCATATGGGCGGTGTCGAGTTTGGCGAGCCTTCACGAATAACGACAACTATCCATTATGGTGACGGCGACATTATCGATATCGAACGCAAAGCTGAGCTCAGTGGCGCGATTCATACCAAAGGTATCATGATTCTGACGGCCTATTTGGCTAACCTGTTTGCTCGCCAAGAACCAATGCCGTTGTCTGCGACTTTAGTGTTCGAGCAGTCGTATCATGAAGTCGACGGCGATAGCGCATCATTGGCGGAACTCTGCTGCTTGGTATCCGCATTGAGTGAACTGCCGATTCAACAAACCATTGCTGTAACCGGTGCTATTGACCAGTTTGGTAATGTCCAAGCAATTGGCGGGATTAATCAAAAAATTCAAGGCTACTTTGAAATCTGCAAACGCCGTGGCTTAAATGGTAAGCATGCGGTGATTGTGCCGCAGTCAAATGTGATGAATATCCACTTAAGCCCTGAGGTGCGCGCAGCAGTTTTAGCCAACCAGTTTTCGATCTATGCGGTATCACATGCAACAGAAGCGTTCGAGTTATTGATGCAAACCCCATGTGGCGAAGCGCTGAAATTCGATGACCAAACCATCTTTGGGCTGATCTATCGGCGCCTACAAACAGCGTTAGCCGCTCAACAAAGCAGTCCGGAACCATGGTGGAAACGCTTATTTTCCGGTCGCCGTGCTGAGAATTCTGCAGAAAACTAACTGTTCGGACTTGTTAGGCGTACATGTGTTCGCTAATCTTGGCACCTGATTTTATTTTCAATGTAGTGCCTACGCAAAAACGTGGGCCCATCAGGTGACAATTTATGCAATCGAGTTATACCCGTGAAGAACTTTTAGCTTGTAGCCGCGGCGAAATGTTTGGCCCAGGCAATAGTCAATTACCTGCGCCTAATATGCTCATGATGGATCGTATTACGATCATGAATGATGATGGCGGTGACCATGGTCTTGGCTATATCGAAGCTGAACTCGACATTCACCCAGACCTGTGGTTCTTTGCCTGTCACTTCCCAGGTGACCCGGTGATGCCCGGTTGTTTAGGTCTTGACGCCCTGTGGCAAACTCTCGGTTTCTTCCTTGCTTGTTCTGGCGGTCCAGGGCGCGGTCGTGCGTTGGGTGTCGGTGAGGTTAAATTTACCGGACAAGTTTTGCCAACAGCAAAAAAAGTTACGTATAAGATTCATATGAAACGCGTTGTGAAGCGCCGTTTGTTTATGGGTATTGGTGATGGCTATGTGGAAGTGGACGGTCGTTTAATTTACGAGGCGAAAGACCTCAAAGTTGGCCTGTTTACTGACACTTCAGGCTTCTAAAAGCCTGCGACTGTACTAAGTTCGCTGCTTTTGCTCGATACAACAAAGCCCCCAAATGTGGGGGCTTTTCTCGTTAACCAATAGAACGTCTTATATTCGGAAGAGTCCGTCGGTTCGGGCTTCGATTGCGTCTCGCCAGCCTCCCAACCATTGTGAGCGTACATCGCTATTTTGATAAGGACAGGTTTCTTTTGAGCGGCCTGATACGCCGGCTTTAAAACCTTGAGAATGCGCACGTTCCATCCGGTCACGTTTTTGTCTTCTCATTATACTTTCCTCTCTGTTTTCATTGTACTCAGTATTGCCTTGAACAATACTTGCGATACCTCGTTGTTCGCATGTGCGAAGTAAACGAGTTGGTGAAACTTTGGAAAATAGCTCCTATTTTTTGTGGAATTGAGAATTGTCTAGATTTGGTTACGGCAGTTAATTTTTCTTCCGTACTTATATGGATAGTGATTTAGGCAGGAAAGTTCAATATAAAAAACGGAACCTCAGCACTGTTTTTGATTAACGTGTTGAGGTTCCGTTGAATTTTAGGTTAGACCAATAAAGACTAACGCTTTGACTTTTGGCGACGTATCGCTATAAGTGAGAAAAAGCCAAGAAACGCAAGCCAAACCGGGTGAAAAGCTGCGCCTTTGCGACTCGTTTGATCATCACTTTGCTCTTGGCAACCGGTTTCGCTGCTATCTGGCGTTAAGATCAAGGTTCGCAAACGGTTCACATTGACAGGTTCACCATCAACACTGACTTCCATGTTGCGCACTGCGGTCACAACAATCTCACCGTTATCATTGATTGCAACTGCTTCATTGATGTTGTAACCACTGTTACACGGCAGAAACGAATTCAAGTCATAAGTCATATCGGTATTTATGTCGTATAAAAAGCCGACATTCCGAGCTTGAACGCCTTGCACTGAGCGTAATGTTGCGGCGCCCACCACCTGACCGTGGTTATTAATTGCGCGCGGCGTCCAGTTCGTATCCACAAATAGACCGTTAGGGAATACTGCTTCCCCCGGTCCATTGCTGACGTCCATATAAAACATGCGCTGACGCTGAACACCGAAAGCAAATACGGTTGCTGAACCAACAGCAATATTTGCATTATTGACGTCAATAAATGAGCTTACATCGCGATAAGGGCTGTCGTCAGCAAAGCCTTTGACGACACCTTCGTCCGTGAATAGCGTTGCGCGCGTAAACGCACCTTGCACGAGTTGGCGAACTGAACTACCGACGATGATACCATTGTCATTGATCGCATTCGCCATACTGACATAGCGCACGGTTTGCCATGGGTCTTCTTCATCTTCCTCTGGATCGAAAGCGACGCCAAACGAACGTGAGTCGAGCACATCGCCTGTTGCACTTAGTTCCCACACAAAGGCGCGTTCTTCGGTAATTGGGGCATTGACACCAACACGCGAGCTATTGTTGTACCAGAAGCGGTACAGGCATGCAGAAAGCGGCTCAAGGTTAATCGCTTCGCCATCTTCGTCAACCTCGGTTGTGCACTGCTCGTAAATTTGTTCTAGGCGGACGCCATTTAAGAAGGTTCCAAACCCAACCGCTACGTTATTGTTGTTGATATCGGTAAACCCAGACACGCCACCGAGAATTTTATCTGGGTCGGTGCCGACTAATTTAAATTCAACACCGTCAGTCCATGCTGCAACTGGAAAGCCGTCACGCAAATGAAAACGTGCTTCTTCACCTTCTAGGTCAGTCCCCTCGCCCCAGTAGAAAGGCAATGCAGATTGTCCTACCATAATTCCTTGATCGTTGATTGCACGAAGACGCAAATCAACACTGTCGGTGCGCAGGCCGGTTTCAGAGTCAAGACTATCAAACCCTGCTACTTCACTTAGGTTTCCGCCTTGAAAGAGATAACCAAGCTCAACCGCAATCTTTTGGAACTTTGGATTGCCACCAATTTGTGTACCATTGATCAATGCATTGCGAACTCGCAATTGTTGTTCTTCGGTCAAGTCAGTCATGTCGACATCTTCACCTAGAAACGGGAAATCTTCAGGATCAAGTAATTCAAAGCGAATATTCTGATTACGAAGGTCAGCGAGTTGACCAACAATTTGTCCTTGGTTGTTCAAATCGCGAGGTACTGTATGCAGGACACCATCGACACTGCCGATGTCGGTGACTCGGTAGCCTACATCTGCATGTGCCATGCTCAAAGAAGTGGCGGCTAGCGCTGCAATAGCTAGTGAAATCTTAGTTCTGCGCATTTAATTACCTTGTAAGTTTTCTAAATAATCCCAACGCTCAAGAGCTTCCATCAGCATTTGCTCCACGGTGGCGAAGCGTTCGGTAATTGGTTGCGTCTGCTCAACCGGTTTGCGGAA
Source organism: Aliidiomarina haloalkalitolerans (assembly GCF_003987315.1). Lineage (GTDB taxonomy): Bacteria > Pseudomonadota > Gammaproteobacteria > Enterobacterales > Alteromonadaceae > Aliidiomarina > Aliidiomarina haloalkalitolerans. The sequence goes on along the minus strand of NZ_PIPI01000001.1, from coordinate 439,316 downwards.
AAACTCAGGATCATTGATCTGTTGTTGTAACAATTCTAGCTCTGCTTCTAATTCGTCAATTTGTTTTGGCAGCAGCTCTAATTCCCTCTTTAATTTGTATGATAACTTGTTCGAGCTCTTAGCTAAAGAGGATTGCTTGTCTGAGTGCTCGCTGGTTGAAATAGTTCCTTTTTCTTTCGCTTTTTCCGACACTTCTTGTTGTGCAGCTTGGTAATGAGCCACTTCATTGAAGCCACCGACTATCTCTGTGACTTTCCCAGCACCTTCAAAAAGCAATACAGACGTTGCTGTGTTGTCAATAAATTCTCGGTCATGGCTAACAACAAATACGGTTCCCGGATACTCAACAACGACCTGCTCTAATAGTTCAAGGGTATCGATGTCGAGGTCGTTAGTCGGTTCGTCCAATACTAATAAGTTGCTTTCGCGAAGTAAGATTTTTGCCAGCATCACGCGGTTTTTCTCACCGCCAGATAACGCTCGGACTGGCATCTGCGCTTGCTGTGGTGAGAATAAGAAGTCCTGCAAGTAACTAAAGATATGACGTGTACGCCCGCCGTGAGTAACTTCTTTCTTACCCTCAGCAACGTTATCTGCGACCGAAAGGTTTTCATCGAGTAATTGCCGGTGCTGGTCGAAGTATGCAACTTGTAAATTAGTGCCAAGTTTGTAGGTGCCGCTTTGCGGCTCTAAGTCGCCCAAGATACAGCGAATCAAACTACTTTTACCGCAGCCGTTCGGCCCAACGAGTGCTAACTTATCACCACGTTGAATCGTGATTGTTAAATTTTCAATCAATGTCTTATCGCCAAAGCCCAATGCCAAGTCTTTAGCTTCGAAAACCACCTTGCCTGAACGTTCCGACGTTGTGCTATCGAACTTCACTTGACCTTGTACTTGTCGCCGTTGCGAGCGCTGTTTCCGTAGCTCTTGTAGCGCACGTACGCGGCCTTCATTGCGTGTGCGACGGGCTTTAATTCCCTGCCGGATCCAAACTTCTTCTTGAGCTAATTTCTTATCAAACTCAGCATTCTGACTAGCTTCAACCTCGAGTAAACGTTGTTTCTCCACGAGAAAAGCTGCGTAATCCCCTGGAAAGCTAGTTAACGTGCCGCGATCAAGGTCAACGATTCGAGTTGCCAAGCGACGAATAAACGCCCGGTCATGGCTGATAAAAATAATCGCCCCACGAAATTCGAGCAGCATATTCTCAAGCCATTTAACGGCGTTGACGTCAAGGTGGTTGGTCGGCTCGTCAAGGAGCAAAATATCTGGATTGGTTGCCAAGGCCCGTGCAAGTGCAGCACGGCGCAGCCAACCGCCGGATAAATTCGCCATCGCCTGCGCGCCATCGAGACTTAAGCGACTTAAGACTTGTTCGACTTGAGTTTGTAACTGCCAGCCTTGAGCCGCTTCGATACGACTTTGAATCTGCGTTAATTTACTTAATGCTGCTGCGTCATCAGGGTGGTTCGCTAAGCGCTGACTGAGCTCTTGATACTGCTCTAATAAGGCGCCAGTTTCCGCGAAAGCACCGATCACATAGTGAAAGACACTGCCTTCGGTGCGCGGCGGCGGATCTTGCGGTAACATCGCGACACGTGTATTGCCGACATAGTGCAATTCACCACCGTCGAGTTGAAGATCCCCTTGCAATACTTTCAATAAACTTGATTTACCAGCACCGTTTCGGCCAGTAATACACACACGTTCACCCTGCTCCACGACCAATTCAGCTTGATCGAGAACGGGCGCGGTGCCAAACGCAAGTTGGGCGTTAGCTAAGCGCAGAACAACACTCATGATTGCAAAAATTCCTTCAACTTCTCCGCCTGAAACGGCCACTTCAATTCTTGTTCGTCACTGCCACGGATTAGCACGGGTACCAAGGTGGCGTACTCTTCTAGCAGATCAGCATCTGTCGCGATGTCGACTACCCCGAGCTCAATCGGCTCTTCTAGCTCAGTGAGGTGAATAATCTGAATAGCTTGGATACAGAGTGGACAGTTGTCCTTCGTCAACAAATAGAAACTACGCATGACGCAAATACCAACAGTAATGAATCGCTCGCTGTTTCGCGAAGTCAGGCGGAATACTGTCACGGGTGTGATCTTCACTCACTAAACCAAGTGCAGCGAGTTCCTCGCTAGCAAGCTTAAAACCGCGCTTATTGGTGGTGAAAATAAGTAAACCATTCTTACTCAGTAATGATTTCGCTGCGCGAAGAATCGCAACATGGTCGCGTTGCACGTCAAAGACATCACTCATACGCTTTGAATTCGAAAACGTTGGTGGGTCGATAAAGATTAAATCCCATTGTTCTGGTTCAGCTTGCGTACTTTGCTCTTCGAGCCATTTCACACAGTCCGCTTGGATAAACTCGTGACGATTAATCGTCAGATGGTTTAAACGGAAGTTATCTTTCGCCCAATTCAAATAGGTTTTTGATAAATCAACCGTGGTAATTTGCTCTGCACCACCTAACCCTGCATGCACCGATGCCGAGCCTGTATAAGCGAACAAGTTAAGCACGCGTTTACCCATTGCGCGTTTTTGAATATCTTTACGCACCCAGCGATGATCGAGAAATAACCCGGTATCAAGATAGTCGGTGAGGTTCACAAGGAACTTAGCGTTATACTCTTGAACTTCAATCATAACGCCTTCTTCAGCAACGCGATTATACTGAGACTCGCCTTTCTGACGTTGGCGTTGCCGGGTATGTATCTTGTCAGCATCAATCGGTAAGCTATCGAGTACGGCTTCAATGATTTGCCACCAACGTTTCTCGGTGACTTGCACCGGGATATTTGCAGGTGCTGCATATTCTTGAATAATCAAATGACCATCGTAAAAATCAATGGCAGCATTAAACTCAGGAATATCGGCGTCATACACTCGAAAACAGTTAACCCCTTCTTTGGCTGCCCATTTTTCCCGTGCTTGCCAATTCTTAAGTAATCGGTTTTGTAATGCTTCAACTTCTGGTCGAGCAAACTCTTCTTGCTCATCATTGAGTTGCAGAATTGCGAGCAAAACAGAAATACCACCGTTATTCAGTTTGTATTTTTTTTCAGTGCGAATACGCATCGCTTTAATCATGGCTTCATCTGGTGCCAAAATTGCCGCTCGCCAACCTGGAATGCCTTTACGTAACTGACGCCCGAAATCGCGGTAGAAACGCCAAGCGCTGAAGGTATTGCCGAGCCGCTCGCCATAAGGTGGGTTCGCCAACATTAAACCGCTACTGGCGTGACGGTAACGCTTCAATACCCAGTCAGCTGTTGCATTGCCCTGCTCGATTTTAATCAAATCATCAAATTCAAGCGCATGAATATTCTGTTGTGCTGCTTGCACAATCTGTGCATCTTCTTCAACACCATGAAATTGCGTTTTGCATGCAGCACGGCCGCGCTCAAAACGTTCTTGCGCCGCAGCTTTAACGTCATTCCAGACTTGCGCTTTGTGTCCACGCCAAGCGTTGAACCCCCAATCGCTGCGCCCCAAACCGGGTGCTCGGTCAGTGGCGACCATGGCTGCTTCGATTAATAGAGTCCCTGAACCACAGGTTGGGTCCGCAATTAACGCAGGCCACTGGTCTGGTGCAAGAATTGCTGATTCGGTTAGTCCAGCTCTTTGCACCAATGCGGCAGCTAATGTCTCGCGAATTGGAGCTGCGCCTTTGGCTTGTCGATAACCGCGCTCGTGTAGGCCACTGCCGGCCAAATCAAGGTAAATCGTTACTTCACTCTTATGTAAGTAACCTTGGATATTAATTTCCGGGCGCTGCACGGCTACATCAGGACGCCGCAAGCCACGGCGGCGAAATGAATCGACGACACCGTCCTTAATGACTTGTGCTGAAAATTGTGTATTTTTGAGTGTTTCGCTCGTGCCGTTGAAGCGCACCGCAAAGGTATTGCGCTCATTAAAAATCTCGGGCCAGTCAAACTGGGCGGCAACTTTCTCCAATCCGTAGCGATCGTGAACTTCGCCTGCGGTTAAGCGCATGAGTACACGGCTGCCGAGTCGACTCCATAAACATAATTCATAACCCAATTGGAGGCTACCAGTGCAATGAACACCTGAATTGGTGGCTTTCACTTGTTCGCCACCAAGACTTGTTACTTCGGCGAGTAAAAGCTCTTCAAGGCCTCTCCCGCAGGGAATAAAATACTCAAACTGTTGCATGTAAATTTCGCTAATCACAGAGTCAAATTAATAGCGGTCAGTATAACCTAATCACAACGAACTGTCTGTTGCGGCAAGACTAGATAACAGCAAAAGCTGAGTAAAAAGCCAGGTTTTGCTGTTTATTTCAGCAGTTAGACGGCAAACGCCTATTTATTTAAGTTTACTGCTTGCAATTAAGTTCGACGCTGTTAAGATACGCCCCACATCGGACGCGGGGTGGAGCAGTCTGGTAGCTCGTCGGGCTCATAACCCGAAGGTCGTAGGTTCAAATCCTGCCCCCGCAACCAATTTTTTCCGATGTTCTATTACCCTCTTATTTTTCTCGTAAAATCACTACCTTGTTGCTTTAATAGCACCAAATGTCTATAGTTTCCAGATAACGTCACAGCAAGAGTCGAAAGTGCAACTAACCGATTTACTGGTGGTTTTCTACTGGTTTATTATTGCCACCGTTTTTTTACGCATTATTTTTAAACGCCGTTCGGTTTCTGCGTCTTTAGCGTGGGTGCTGATTATCGTTGTATTCCCTATTTTCGGTGTGATTATCTATTTGTTCTTTGGCGAAATTCAGCTTGGCCAAAAACGTGCCGACCGGGCACTAGCCTTACGCAAGCCATTTCTAGAAAATTATAATAGCCATCTCCGCGGCCACGAACCGCCTGCCCCACCACAACAAACGGCCAACGCCATTTTTCAGCTCATTCATCATCGTGATGGTATCGGCGCGCTTAGTTACGATGACTTCAGTCTGTTAGCTTCACCTGACGAAATTTTCGACGCTTGGATTGCCGATATTAATGCAGCTCAACAGAACATTCGTATGGAGTTCTATATTTGGCATCCGTACGGACGTGTTAGCGAAGTAACTGAAGCCTTGCTGGCTGCCGCGAAACGTGGCGTTGAAATTGAATTACTCATCGACCATGCGGGAAGTTGGCGGTTTTTCACATTTTCAGCCGCAGAGCGAGTGATGCGCGATGCGGGTATTAAAGTTGTTCCTGCTTTACCCGTTAATCTGTTCCGTAATTTATTTCGCCGCGCCGATATTCGCCTACATCGCAAGTTATTGCTTATCGATCACCAAATTTGTTACACCGGTTCCATGAACATGGCTGATCCACGTTTCTTTAATGCCAATAAAAAATTTGGCCCTTGGGTCGATATGATGATTCGCTTTACCGGAACGGCAGCCTTTGGAGTCTCGAAAGTCTTCTCATGGGATTGGGAGCTTGAAACTGGACAACGGAACTTCCCACAGTTGCAATTCCCACTCACTGAATCACCTAAGCGATTGTCGATTATCCCGTCCGGACCGGGACACGACGAAGAATACATGCATCAGATTATGTTGTCGGTTTTACACCGGGCCAACAGTGAGATTTTCATTTCGACGCCCTACTTTGTCCCATCGGACAGTATTTATGCAGCCTTGTGTCATGCTGCACACAGAGGCATTAACGTCACGATATTGTTACCGCAAGTGAGTGACTCAAAAATGGCTGCTATTGCCAGCCAATCCTATTTTGAAGGCTTACTGCGCGCAGGCGTAAAGATTCATTTGTTTGGAAATGGATTGTTGCACACCAAAGCCATTACAGTTGACGGTGAGCTTGCTTTAGTCGGAAGTATGAACTTAGACATGCGCAGCCTGCAACTGAACTTCGAGCTTTCATTGGCGCTTTACGATCAGGATTGCTGCGACAAGATATGTGAATTACTCCGTCACTACGCAGAGCAAAGCGAGCCAGTGTCACTAGAGCGTTGGAGTCAGCGGCGTAAATACCGCCACCTGGCTGAGCGATTTATGTACTTCTTAAGCCCGCTGCTGTAGATGAGATCGAGAAATCGGTAAAGGATGGCGTTGTGAAGGCTGTAGCCGATCATTAAGAACTCGCACGACATCAAATTGCTGCATACTTAGTAGACCATTCATATCGAATGACTCATCAACTAGCATACAAAGAGCACAGCGTTCGTCTTGCTCAATAATCAGAAAGTCTGCTTGCGAGAAACCTGAATCTAAGGTGCAAAACAAATGAGCGTTTGGCCACTGGTTCTGTTCATCGAACTCACCGAATTTAAAATGCCAACTTTGCGGTAGCATCAATTTGCCAAAGCGAACCAGCGCTGTTGCATGCAGCGCGATTTCAAATTGTTGCGTGGGTGCAAGGGAACTGTAGCTGTCTAAATAGTCGGCGAAACGCTGGAACTGGCACGCATCGTCCATTGAGAAAGCAACCGATTCAGGTAGGCGATCACGCAGCACTGAACGCTTAAACTTCAGTGTATGCGAAATGTTTTTCCCTAATTCGATTGTTAGAGCTTTATTGTTATTTAACGACCAATGCCAATTTTGCATCGTTTCAATCCTGTGAAAATGTATCGCTATGTTGTTGCTAGATTCGTAACCATGCTTAATGTGTTGAGCAATTACACGAATCAACGCTGACCAAAATACCTCTTATTGGTCATAAAACAACCTATATCATAATACTAAGGGAAAACCCTCAGTTTTACAAGCTTCTAACAATTTCTTTTATTAATGCAGGTCCTTGGTAGATAAACCCTGTATAAATTTGCACCAGTTGAGCACCGGCGGCCAGCTTTTCTTTGGCCTGTTCTGCGCTAGCAATACCACCCGCGCCAATAATTGGGAATTCAGCAGGCAACACTTCGCGTAACCAACGGATCACTTCCGTACTTTTGCTCGTGAGTGGCTGACCACTCAAGCCTCCGGCCTCACTTCCGTGCGCTAAATGACTCACTTGCTCGCGATCGAGTGTAGTGTTGGTGGCAATGACACCGTCAAGCTGATGCTCTTGGATCGCATGGGCAAAACTGTGGGTTTGCTCGCGCGTCATATCGGGAGCTATCTTCACTAAAATTGGCACATAACGCTCATTGGTCGCAGCTAATTCAAGTTGTTTCTTACGAAGCTCCGAAAGCAACCGTGTTAACGAATCCCCTTGTTGAAATGCGCGCAAGCCTGGTGTGTTTGGCGAAGAAATATTCACCGTCACATAACTTGCATAGGGATAAACTCGTTCCAAACAATACAAGTAATCTAAGTGCCCTTGTTCTTCCGGTGTGTCCTTATTCTTGCCAATATTAATCCCTAAGATACCGCGGTAGCCATCGGGCCGTTGTTGCTCCGCTCGCACGCGTTCTACTAATGCATCAACACCATCGTTGTTAAAACCCATCCGGTTAATTAGCGCTTGTTGCTCAGGTAAGCGAAACATACGTGGCTTGGGGTTACCAGCTTGTGGTTTCGGAGTAACCGTCCCCACTTCAATAAAGCCAAAGCCCATTGCAGCAAAGGCATTAATACAGGTCGCGTTTTTGTCTAACCCAGCGGCAAGGCCAACTGGGTTCGGAAATGACAAACCTAAAAGCTCAACTGGTTTGGTCGGTAAGTCTTGTTTAATCAAACACCGCAGCGGACTATGATTTAGTTGCTGCAGACGCCGTAAGGTAAAGTCATGAGACCATTCAGCGTCCTTGCTGAATAAGGCCTTCCGCATGATTGGATAAAGCTTCACAATCATTTATATCCTTCGTTAGAAACTCGAATCAGCTACCAAGACTACATTTTTGACCGAGTAAGGTTAGTTCACGCAAGGCCACCGAGAATTTAGCAAACTCATGACTCTTCGTTGTTTTGAAGTCGGCCAAAGTTGACTTCCAACGCTCAACTGAGCTGGTGTTATTCTCTAACCACAGAGCCAAAATTTCGTCAGCGGACTTTTTGTCTTCCGCATACTTCAGCACGGTTCCTGTTAACAACCGCTGTTGCCAATCGAGCTCTTCACGGAAAGCAGCACGGGCGAGTGCTTGCCAATGGTTTGCTACCGGCTGTTTATTCACTTGATCAAGGAACCAGTGAATCTGAATTTCAGCACCCAAGCGGAAATAAGTCTCAGCAACCATTGGAATTTTTTGACCCGTCTCTGCGGCAACTTCGGCAATATCCATTGCTGAGAAGACAGTACTTAAAATACCAACCCGTTGGGCTAATTTAGCCGGTACGCCCTGCTCAACCAGTTCATCAATGCGCGCAACAATGACTTTACGCTCGGCATCATTCATGTAATCCAACGCATTTTTGTTCAGGTCATTAAAGGCTTTCTTATAAAAGTCGATATGCTCTTGAATCGACGTAAACGCTGGATTGCGATGACGCAGGAACCAACGAGTTGCACGCCGCACCATACGGCGAACTTGGAACAAGACTTGATTCTGCACATTCGCGGGAATCTTATTATTCAGCTTCTCAATTTCGCTCCAAATATAACGGCTTTCGAATACTTCACGCGCAATAATATACGCGGCAGCAATCTCAGCGACCGTTGCACCTGTTGCTTCTTGTTTCCGATAAATGAAGTTTGGCCCCATGTCATTGACAATATTATTCGCTAACTTAGTTGCGATAATTTGCGCTTTCAATGGGTGATCGTTCATCGCTTCAGCGAATTGCTCTTGAAGCTGTTTCGGGAACGCTGCAACGAGTTCCTTGGCATGGAACGGATCATTGGTGATTTCTTCTGTGACTAATTCGTCTTTCAAGACCATTTTGCCATAGGCATTAAGCACGGCGAGCTCTGGGCGAGTTAAACCTTTACCCGCTGCAGTGCGTTCGGCTAGCTCATCATCATCTGGCAGATACTCAAGCGCACGATCCAACAACCCTTCTTTCTCTAGGTGATGAATAAAGCGTTGCATTTCTTTAATTTGATCAGCGCCACGTAACAAGGTCACAGAGATCGATTGCGTCTGACGATTACAGTCATGCAAAACGATATGCGCAACATCATCGGTCATTTCATACAACAACTGGTCGCGCTGTTGCTTGGTTAATTCACCTGCTCGCACTAACCCATTCAACAAGATCTTAATGTTGACCTCGTTATCTGAACAGTCAACGCCGCCGACGTTGTCGACGAAGTCCGTGTTGATTCGGCCACCGCGCATGGCGTACTCGATTCGACCCAGTTGCGTAAAGCCTAAGTTACCGCCTTCGCCGACGATTTTGCAGCGTAAGTCCTTGCCGTTAACGCGCAGAACGTCATTCGCACGATCACCGACTTCCGCATCGGTCTCTTTACTTGCTTTTACGTATGTGCCGATACCGCCGTTCCATATCAGGTCTACTTCCGCCATTAGTAGTGCGCGAATCAACTCGGTAGGCGTCATGGTACGTTTTTGCGTACCCAGCAGTCGTTTCATTTGCGTGGTTAATTCAATCGATTTAGCGCTACGTAGGAATACCCCACCACCTTCGCTAATAAGACTGCGATCATAATCGTCCCAGCTCGAACGTGGGAGATTAAACAAACGCTCGCGCTCTTTATATGACTTCGCCGCATCTGGCTCTGGGTCAATAAAGATATGCATGTGGTTGAACGCACCAACTAACTGCGTATGTTTCGATAACAACATCCCGTTACCGAACACGTCACCGGCCATATCCCCGATTGCAACACAGGTGAAATCAGTGGTCTGGCAGTCGATGCCCATTTCACGGAAGTGACGTTTGACTGATTCCCAACCACCGCGAGCAGTGATGCCCATTTTCTTATGGTCGTAACCGACTGAACCGCCAGACGCAAATGCGTCGCCTAGCCAGTGGTTGTATTCGGCTGAAATACCATTGGCGATATCTGAGAAGGTTGCCGTTCCCTTGTCGGCCGCAACAACTAAGTACGGGTCGTCTTCATCGTGACGAACAACGTTCGCTGGGTGAACGATCTCACCGTCGATGATGTTGTCGGTAATATCGAGCAGCGCACGAATAAAGGTGCGGTAGCATGATTTGCCTTCTTCAAGCATAGCGTCACGTTCTTCAGGCAGCTGCTTACAGACGAAACCACCTTTCGCGCCAACTGGCACAATGACCGTGTTCTTAACTTGTTGTGCTTTTACTAAACCGAGAACTTCAGTACGGAAGTCTTCACGACGATCGGACCAACGTAAACCGCCGCGGGCAACTTTACCGCCACGTAAATGAACACCTTCAACCCGCGGTGAATACACAAAGATCTCATATTTCGGTAACGGTAACGGCATTTCCGCAATCAGTTCAGGCAAGAACTTGATTGACACATATGGCTTCTCGTTACCGTCTTTGTCGACTTGGAAGAAGTTAGTTCGCAAAGCTGCTTGAATCAGGTCTAAGTAGCGACAAATAATGCGGTCGTCGTCCAAGCTTGCGACTTTCTCGAGTTCGCCTTGGATTTTGCTGACAAGCGCTTCAACTTTCTTCTTCACATTCTTCACGCCCGGCTCAAAGCGGGTGTAGAAAAGTTTTACCAACAATGCTGCGATATTCGGGTAACGCGTGAACGTACTCTCAATATAGCTTTGGCTGAACGTGACACCGATTTGGCGCATGTACTTGGCAAACATTCGAAGAATAACCACATGACGACCTTCCATACCGGCACCAAGTACCAAACGGTTAAAGCCGTCGTCTTCATATTCGCCCGCCCAAACCTTAGCGAAGGCGTTTTGAAACGCTTCTCGGCTCTGCTCTAAATCGAGTTTGCCAGCGGTATGCAGCATAAAGAAGTCAAGCGCCCAGAAAATATGACCGTCATTGGTCTTAATTTGATATGGACTTTCGTTAATGATTCGCAAGCCAAAGTTTTCCAACATTGGCAAAACGTCCGATAAGTGAATCGGCTCATCACGGTGGAACAATTTCAATTTAACTCGGTTTGAGTCGTCCTGAACTTCTTGCGCGCGATAGAACAGCATGCCAAGACGATGTTCATCGTCTAACGCTTCTAACTGTTCGATATCTGCTAGTGCAACGGACGGCAAAACATCTTCTTTGTATGCACGTGGGAAACCTGCAGCATACCGCTTCATTAAGTCGCGAGCAGCCCCTTCACCCTTTGCTGTTACCAGCAAGCGCTCTAAGTTATCTTCCCAACTGCGTGATGCTTCCATTAGGTTCTCTTCCAATTCTTTAATATTGATTTCCTGGTCGCTGTTTTTTACGCGGATCGTATATTGCGTGCGCGCCAGTGCCGATTCAGAGAAATAGGTGGTGAAATCCACTTCTTCAGTGCTACCAAGTGTTTTCGCCAAAATATTTTGGGTTTTAACCCGTAACAAGGTGTTGTAGCGCTCTTTCGGCACATACACCATCGCGGTAATAAAGCGACCAAAAATATCCCGGCGTAAAAACGCTCGGGTGATATCACGCTCTTGAATTTGGAGAACACCTAACGCCGTTTTCAGCAGGTCTTCTTCGTTACTTTGCACGATTTCGTCACGTGGGTAGGTTTGCATAATATTAAGCAATGCTTTACTTGCATGCGTACCTTTTGCGTAACGTGATTTGTCCAGAACCGCTTTCACACGATCGCTGACCAAAGGGATGTCCATGACGCTATCGTTATAGAAAGTCGCAGCGTACAGACCAATAAAGCGGTCTTCGCCAATTACCTTGCCTTTCTTATCGAAACGTTTAATGCCAATGTAGTCATTGTGCGCCGGACGATGCACTCGCGAACGCGCATTGGTTTTGGTCAGTAACAGTATTTCATCGTTCGCAAGAGCCGTTGCGCGTGCTAATTTGCTCATGTTACCTAAGCGAAGTGGCTTGTTGTCTTTGGAGTTTTTCAACAAACCTAAACTTGAATCTTTGTCTTGAACAAGCTCGTGGTCACCTTCGACTGCGTTCACGGTGTAACTGCGATATCCCATCAGCGTGAAATTATCTTCGGCTAACCACGTTAAAAACCGCTGTGCTTGTTCAAGCTTTTCTGGCGCACCAGGGAAGTTGCGTTGGTCTAGCGTTTCTGCAATCGACTTGAGCTTCGCACGCATGGGGCGCCAGTCACTCACAGCGAGCGCAACTTCATTCATGACCGAAACCAGTTCAGCTTTTAACTCTTTAAGTTCATTCGCATCGTTTTGACGATCAACTTCCACCAAGAAAACAGTGTCGGTCTGCGCAGCTTCATCGGTTTGACCTGCCGGTAAAATTTCGACAATTTTGCCTTCATCATTGCGACGATGAACCAATGGTGAATGCAATAATAACTGTGAGTTGATGCCTAAACGGCTCAATGCCATACGCACCGAGTCAACCATAAACGGCATGTCGGTCTGAATAATCTCGATAATTGTATGGGGTGATTCCCAGCCGTGCTTTGACACCTCTGGGTTATAAACTTTAATAGTCGCTTTGGTGTTCGACTCGTAATCGTTAAAGCTGTGCCAAAGGCCTACGATAGCGCCATAGATATTACTATGATCGCGTCCCGCTAAGTCGTCGCGAGAAACATTTCGATAGAGGCGTTGAGCAAATTCATCCACAAGCGCTGCACTGGCTTTCGGGAAGCGCTGATGAATGGTCTCTGAAACTTTTTCGAGGATAACCGGTGGTTGACTGTTGACCGATGCCATGATGATTAATCCTTGTCTGAGGCAAAAAAGTGTTGGCATGACAACCGCCGCCGGGCGGTGGTATGGTTGTTGCCATATTGTCGGCCTTTAAGAAAGGAAAATCAACGTATTCCGGGCTGGTGCGATGAGTTAATTTTCGGTTAACGTTTGATTAACTTTTTCATATAAATCAGGCGCTAAATTATCCAATCGACTAAGCGAAATGAGCTCCTTTTTGAGTAGCACCTGCTGCTTAGTAGGTAGCTTTCGCCATTTCAACAGTGGTGACAGTAGCCGTGAGGCAACTTGTGGATTAGTCGTATTCAAACGTCGAATTGCACCCACGATTAATTGATAGCCTTCGCCACTGGCATGATGCAATGCCGCCAAGTTATGAGTGAACGCAGCAAGCAGCGCATAAATCCGATTCGGGTTTTGCCAGTTGAAGTATTTTGACCCCGTTAGATTCGCTATTTCAGTAACACTTTCTAGCTGCGGTGACGTAGCTTGAACCGCAAGCCATTTGTCCATGACCAGAACGTCTTGAGCCCAGTGTTGGGCAAATTCATCTAGGAATGTCTTAGCGTATGGATGTGCTGCATGCACTGCAGCCTGCAAAGCACCGAATTTTAAAGTCATGTTGTCACTGGCAAACTGTGACTGGAGACGAACGTTGACTTGGTCGTTGTCCGACAACTGAGCGAGTAAGGCCATACAGGTATTAACTAGCATCCGTTCTGCAATCGCCTCTGAGTCGAGCGATTGAATTTCATTCCGCGCTTGCGCAATAACTTTTAAGAGCGGTGCTTGTAATGCCACCGCGAGCTGATTTCTTAAGCTAGCTACTGCGGTTGCGATCGCTTCAACCGGAATACAGTCGTATTCTTGACTTAGCGCTTCTTCGTTAGGGATTTGCAATAATAGAGCGAGTAGTGCTTGATCCGTATTAGTTCGTTCGAGCTCTTGCTGTAAGAGCTGAATTAAAGCCGACGGCACCTGTAACGCTTGATGTTCGAGTTGTGGGTCCGTTTGTAGCAGTGCGACGGCGTTTTTTAAGGTCTGCAAATAGAATGTTTGCACCGCGTCCCAGCGCAAAAATGGGTCTCGACCACCAGCAATGAGGGCCAGTAGCTGTTGCTCATTGCGTTGAACCTCTACCCGAATGGGTGCAGAAAAGTCTGCTAGCAAGCCTGCGATGACTGGCTCATTCACGCCGTGAAAGACAAACTGTTGCCGTGCTTTTCGTAACTCGAGTAGCGTAACCGCATGGCCCTGCTCGTCATTCAGTTGTTTAGGTTGCCCAGCCTTATTGACAAACTCGACACGCAGTGGAATATGCATGGGTAGTTTATGATTCTGCCCAGTTGTCGCCGGCAGTGACTGTGTCACATCGAGGGTAAAACATTGTTTTTCTGCGTCATAATGTTCTTCGACATAAACGTGCGGCGTTCCGGCTTGGCTATACCACAATCTGAACTGGCTTAAATCGACTTGATTGGCGTCCTCCATGGCGCAAACAAAGTCCTCGCAGGTAACCGCTTGGCCATCATGGCGCTCGACATACATTGCCATACCGCGTTGAAAGCCCTCTTCGCCCAGCAAAGTATGCAGCATACGAATGACTTCGGCACCTTTGTTATACACTGTCACAGTGTAAAAATTATTCATCTCCACGACACGGTCCGGTCGAATCGGATGCGCCATAGGACTCGAGTCTTCATCAAACTGATGAGTACGAATAATTCGTGCATCCTGAATACGGTTTACCGAGCGCATACCCAGATCGGCGCTAAACTCTTGATCACGAAAGACCGTTAATCCCTCTTTCAAACTCAGTTGAAACCAATCTCGGCACGTAATTCGGTTGCCGGTCCAGTTGTGAAAATATTCATGACCAATAACCGATTCAACATTCAAAAAGTCCTGATCGGTCGCCGTTTTATCGTTAGCCAGAACATATTTTGAATTAAAAATATTCAGGCCTTTATTTTCCATCGCGCCCATGTTGAAGAAGTCGACGGCGACAATCATGTAGATATCGAGGTCGTAGACGAGATTAAAACGCTCCTCGTCCCATTTCATCGCTCGCTTTAAAGCCCCCATAGCGTAATCAGCTTTCGGCAAGTTGCCCTTATCAACGAATAGCTCAAGCGCCACTGTGCGATGGTCTCGCGTCACAAAGGTATCCCTCAAGACATCAAAATCACCAGCAACTAAAGCAAACAAATAGCAAGGCTTGGGGAAAGGGTCGTGCCAAATGACTTTGTGTCGTTGGCCAAGATCTTCTCGTGCAATCGCATTACCGTTGGCTAATAAGTACGGGTAACTGGCTTTATCGGCAATCACAGTGGTGCGGTATACCGAGAGGACATCAGGACGGTCAAGGAAATAGGTAATGCGCCGAAAGCCTTCGGCTTCACATTGGGTGCAAAAAGTGCCGGCTGAAAGGTATAGGCCTTCGAGCGCTGTATTCGCAAGTGGATTAAGCTTGGTGACAACACGCAAGGTGCCTTCAGACGGCAGGTTAAAAATAGTGAGCTTATTGCTGGTTGCGTGAAACTGTTTTGCTTCAAGTTCAACGCCATCTAACTGCAGTTCGACCAATGATAGTTGTTCACCATCGAGAACGAGAGTGGTTTCATCACCGAGACGCCGAACTTTAAGTTCACTCACCACGGTAGTAGCCGTTGGTTGCAAATCGAACACTAGGTCAACTTCGTCGATCGCAAATAACGGCGCTTGATAATCAAGCCGTAGTTTAGCTTGCGGAGCTGTTTTGGCCTGTTCAGACGTCTGCTCAGACGTCTGCACAGAAGTTAATGTCGAACCACTCGTTTGTACAGTATCAGTCATCAGCGCCATAACAACTCCGCTAGTGACGGTAGCCCTTAAGCTACCGTCATGTTCTTTTCAGGTAAACGTAAAATTTTAAAGTTCGTGTAGGCATACAAAATCGTTAGCATAGGAACGAGCAGTAAGAAGAACGCAAACGGTGCGTAATGCAATGGATAAACCCCGAGCACCGAGAACATGTATGCACCACACGTGTTCCATGGAATCAAGGCCGATGTAATTGTACCGCTAGACTCGAGTGTCCGCGACAGTACGCGTGGATCAAGCCCCGCTTCAGCGTACGCTTCACGGAACATCCGTCCTGGCAGAACGATAGCCATGTACTGATCAGCGGTTAAAACGTTAGCACCAAAACAGGTAAATACGGTTGCAGTGACCAAGGACGTTGTGCCCTTCACCACTTTTAAAATGCCGCGAATTAGTTTTTGTAACAGCCCAGTGGTTTCCATGACGGCGCCGAACGTCATTGCACTAATAATCAACCAGACCGTGTTGATCATGCTTTCCATGCCGCCGCCGCTGATCAACGATTCTAAATCAGCATTGTCAGAGGCAATTTGCACGCCACTTGCCAAAGCTAACCAAACGGTTTCAAAGGCGGCAACAATGGCACTGGTGCGGTCTGCATTAGCTAACGTAGCTAAAACATCTTGTTGAAATAATAACGCCCATAAACCACCGACCAACGCACCGATTAAAATGGATGGCAATGCAGGCTTTTTCGCCACCGCAAGAACAAACAACACGGCCAATGGAATCAGCATCACCGGGCTAATATTAAATAGGTTGCGGAGCTCTGACTGCATGGCATCCAGAGAGTCAAGGTTAGCGCTGCTTGAAGATGACCAGCCGAGAATCAAAAACAATACAATGGAAATCCCCAGTGCTGGGAATGCGGTCCAACTCATATAGCGGATATGTGCAAATAACTCGGTGCCACTGACGGCTGGAGCAAGGTTTGTTGTGTCTGATAACGGTGACATTTTGTCGCCGAAATAGGCTCCAGAAACGACGGCACCTGCTGTAATTGGCAATGATAGCTCCATACCTGTCGCAACACCAATCAATGCGACACCGATTGTCGCAGCAGTAGTCCAAGAACTACCAATCGAGAGTGCAACGATGGCACAGATAATACAGGCGGCTGCATAGAACCAACTCGGACTCAGCAACTCTAGGCCATAGTAAATCATGGTCGGAACAATCCCAGCGAGCAGCCAGGTACCGATAAGCGCACCCACCATTAAAATGATCAGAATCGCGCCGAGTGCAACTGAAATGCCATCCGTAATACCCTTTTCGATTGCTTCCCAACGATAACCATTGGCAAATGCAATAACCGTAGCGATCGCAGCAGCAATCAGCAAGGCAATTTGATTTGGGCCATACGACGAGTCTTCACCGAACAGAAAGACCGAACTGCTCAACATGGCAATCAGCGCCAATAAAGGAATGAGCGCCTGTAAATAAGAAGGACGTTTAGTGGTGACCGTCATTAGTTATTATTCCATAGTGATGAATGTGTAAATGCTAGCAAGACTTATTCTATGAGTTTTCCCTGCAGCACTGAGAAGATGATTCTACTGTATGTCTTTTATCGCTGTAAAACCAAGTTTTTTGTCCATACCGGACACAATAAAGGGCTTGTGTTCAACAAGCCCTTACTTTTGCCAATTGGTCTATTTTAATTTTCTTGCCGCAATAAACGCAAATAGTCGCTTGCGACGCGCAATGTCTCGCGCATAAAGATGTCTGGGCTACGCAGCTCATCGTCAACATCGTCGAGGCTTTCAACCGGCTCTAAACCGGCACGAACTAAGCGTTCATTGACGCGCGCCAAATTCCGTTCGCGCTCGCGGGCAGACTCAGCCTCACGTTCTGCCTTCACTAAGCTAATGTGCGTGCGCTTACGCATTGTTTTAAAACGCTCAGCGTCTTCTTGAATGTAGGCAAACTCAGGGTCATCCGCGACGCGTTGCGCGTGTTTCGCATTTAAAGCGGCCAATATTTCGTCATTAATATAACCAAAGCGTTGGAAATCGACCGGTTCAATTTGATCCCAAGGTAATGCGTTATCTGCGCGACTTTCTCCGAACTCTTCTGGGTCAATCAGACTTGGATATTGAATGTCTGGCACCACACCTTTATGTTGCGTGCTGCCCCCATCAATACGATAGAACTTCGCCATGGTATATTGCACGCTACCCATTGGATTTGCGTTAAGATCAAAGCGACGAGCTAAGCCGCGATGCTGTTGCACGGTGCCTTTTCCGAAACTATTTTCGCCAACCACTAACGCCCGGCGATAATCCTGCAGCGCAGCAGCGAAAATCTCAGATGCTGAAGCACTAAAGCGATCAATCATAATGACCATTGGGCCGTCGTAATGCACTTGTGGGTCTGGATCACCGCTCACGTCAATTCGACCTGTGCTATCACGCACTTGCACCACTGGACCCGATGGTATAAACAAGCCAGTTAATGTGATTGATTCGTTTAACGCACCACCGCCATTGCCGCGTAAGTCAATTAACAAACCTTCGGCATCGCTTGCGCGAACCTCCGCCAATAACTGTTGTACCTTCTCGGTCAGCTTATTGTAGAAGCCTGGAATTGTAATAACGGCATATTTGGTGCCGTCGTCAGCGGTTTCAAAACTAAGTTTCGCTTCGCGATCCTCAAGGCGAACTTCTTCACGCACAATTTCAACTTCAACAGGAGACGAGCCTGGAGCCTCACCGCCTTTTAAAACTTGTAAGCGAACAACACTACCTTTCGGGCCTTTGATGATTTCAACAACGTCATCGAGTCGCCAACCGATAATATCAACGAATTCTTGATCACCTTGGGCCACCGCGATAATGCGGTCGTCGGGACTTAATTTGCCAGATTTATCCGCCGGACCACCAGGCACTAATGAGCGGATGACGGTGTAGTCAAACTCAGCCTGCAGCACTGCGCCAATACCCTCGAGGGATAAGTTCATGTTCTGCTGGAAACGCTCGGCATTGCGCGGCGACAAGTAGCTTGTATGCGCATCGACACTACGTGCAAATGCATTCATCACATTTTGAAATGCGTCTTCGCTTTGAGTTTGTGTCAGTTGATGGATAGCAGAGCGATAACGACGCTTCAGATTGTCACGAATTTCTTCATCGCTGCGGCCAGCCAACATTAAATTAAGTGCATCATTTAACACTCGGTTATGCCAAATCTCGTCTAACTCTGCAGAGCTTGTAGCCCACTCTGCTTCGCTGCGATCAAAGCGAAATTCTTCAGCTTGTTCTTCAAAGTCGATGCCACTCGCAACCACACTGAGAGCATACTGAAAACGTTCGAAACGACGTTGCATGCCACGTTGGTGAATTGCATAGGCGGCTTCGAGGTCACCGTTCAGGAGTTGTTCGTGGAAATTCTTACGGTGACGATTAAACTCGTTAACGTCGCTGGCAAGGAAAAACATCCGATTGTAGTCTAACTGCTCGAAGTAGCGGTTGAATATTTGCTCCGCCATTGCTTCATCTAACTCAACGCGACTGTAATGATAGCGTGTAAAATAGGAAGCAATGCGCCGACTCGCAGCCTTATGTTGGCCTTCTGGGGCCAGTTTCGGCAGGCTCGCTAACGTGTACTCCGTTTCAAGACCACCTGTGTCTTGCCCCTGCGCGCTCGCAACCGGAAAGCTTAGTAGTAACGCTGTCGTCAGAACAACGCTAGAGACAACCTGCTTAATCATTCGAACTCCTGTTAGCTGCGGAACAGCTCAGTCCGCGCGACCCGAACGGTCATGCCTGATGGTAACTGAACTTGAACCTCATCTTTTTCAATCGCTTCAACAGTACCTTGTACGGCTAAACCACCGAGTTTGATCTGTATTTTCTGTCCAACCACGACTTGCTCCGGCTGCACGGTTTCAAGAGACTTTGATGCACTAACCGTGCGAGCCTCGGTCGTCGCTGTCGCTTTATTGTCGGTTTTCACCGACGCTCGACGAGGTACAGATACTTTCTTACGTCTAGTATCTCTGACCTGATTATCGCCTGTTTTGTTCGCCGGCTTCTGCCCTTTAGTCGCAACAGACTTGCCTTCTACCGCACGCTTCGCTTGTTTTTCCTTAACTTTAGCTTGCGACTCTTTTAACTGTTCAAGCGCATGTGTTTGATGATCTTCTTCCACTGCACCCGCATCGGCGCCGTCCAAATCAACCCGTTGCACACCCACTTTCACGCCACGAAGATAGCGCCAGCTATTGGTGTATTGACGCAACGCTGCCCGTAAACGGGTCTTGCTCACGTTGTCGTCGTCTGCAAGACGTGCTGCTAAATCGTCGAAAATCCCGATTTTCAGAGGCCGTGCCTCTCCCTCCAACGTAAAGCAACTTGGAAACTTAGTTGCCAAGTACGCGATGACTTCTTTGCTGGTAGAGAGTTTTGCCGTATTTTCCATTGAATTAACCTTCATCGTTCTCAAGGATCTGATCGTCTTGTTCTATGCGTTGGATCAGATGGGTTATGTAATCTTCTAGTTCATCCGCTTCAGCTTCAATGAGGCCTGGTTCACGTAACCACATGTCGCTAATTTCCAGAACCAATTGTTCACGTCTTTCTAGTGTCCAAAATTCGTTATCTGCCGTGTGTTCTTCAATTGTATACAGCATTAAGTTGAGATGATCAGCCGCTAACTCGGCGTCATCTTCAAAATAATCCATATCGTGGATTGAAACCAAGTAAGGACGAATATCAAATTGGCTCATATTGTGACCAATTTAATGACTCTAGCAGCGGTAACAAGCTTGCTAGCCCGGCTTCATCATCGGCTGAAAAGCGATCATGTATCGGGCTGTCGATATCAAGTACTGCGACGACTTTATCACCAACAATAATCGGTAAGACGATTTCTGAATTGCTCGCGCTATCGCACGCAATATGTCCGGGAAACGCGTGGACATCGGCTATCCGCTGAATTTCTCGTGTCGTCACCGCGGCGCCACAAACGCCCTTAGCGAATGGAATGCGGACACACGCAACCTTCCCCTGAAAAGGCCCAAGCACAAGCGTATCACCTTGGCTTAAATAGAAGCCTAACCAATTGAGGTTCGGAAGTTGATCATATAGAAATGCACTAATATTGGCCAAATTTGCGATTAAATCAGGCTCACCATCGACTAGCGCGGTAATTTGCTGAGTAAGGCTTGCATAAAAGGCCGGCGAACCCGGCTGTTCAGTCGTCGTTGCGGAAAACACGGAAATTAGAGCTCCAAACAGAGAGAATTAATGTTCATGGTCAGATTTTAAGTCAAACCGAGCAATATCAGCTTCGGCACGCATCCGTAATTCAGAACGCAAATCGCCTTTGGTCTTCATGACCAATTCACCGTTTGCGCCAATTGAAAAATGGTCGGTTTGATTCAACCGTCGGGCTTGGTACACCATGACGAGTTCCATGGTGTTTTCAAGTTGCTCAGGCGTGAGCTTATTGCCATCGGGCCAACGTCCAGTTTCTACTGCTTGCACCATTCGCTCATAAATCTCAGGCGTCATGGCTTTCAATACATCATCATACTGCATATTATTTTTGCCGCTTTAACCAATAAATTCGTGCACGGGTAATCAGGTACCAAATAAAACTTGCGCCGGCTAATGCTGGACCGGCAATGGGCATCCAAGCAGCAAATTGACTGCCACTCCAATCATAGAAAGTCGCACCAATTCCTGCAACAAAAAATACAATGGCAAGCATTTGCTGGCTTACTAATTTATTCACCCGGATTGAACGCTCGGTCCGAGCCTTGCGCGCCAGGCTCTCGGCATCATGTGCGCCGAGCATAAAACCACAATGCTCACAGACCGCCGCTCGATCCGAAACTTTTTTCATACAACCTGGGCAGTTAATAATAGCCATCGTTACTCTCGTTCCGTACTTGGGTGTTGATTAACTCTCGAGCACTAATCATATCAGCCATCTGCCAAGGGATCATCCGAAAGCGAGCAACAACCGTGTAATTCCTGCTCATCTAGCAAAAAAACTCGATAAAGCGCATAGAGCTTGAATAAATTCTGTGGCAAAGTAGCGCATAAATACAAAAACAACAAATCCATAACAATCGGGAGACGCTGATGGAGAGCATCGTCAATACCATCAATAATATAGTCTGGAGCCCTGCACTGGTATTTCTCTGCCTCGCAGCAGGTCTCTTTTACTCAATCCTTACACGTTTTGCTCAGGTTCGTCATTTTCGCGAAATGGTGCGCTTGTTGTTCAGTGGCAATGACTCCACCAAAGGCATTTCGTCCTTTCAGGCATTAGCCGTAACACTTTCGGGTCGGGTCGGCGTCGGTAATATTGCCGGTGTTGCCGCAGCCATCGGCTTCGGTGGTCCTGGTGCAGTGTTCTGGATGTGGGTCGTAGCATTCCTTGGTGCTAGTACCGCCTATGCAGAATCAACCTTAGGTCAAATCTACAAAGTTGAAGATCAAGGCCAATATCGCGGTGGTCCGGCATATTACTTCGAAAAAGCTCTCGGACAAAAATGGTTGGCGATTCTATTTGCAGTCTCTGCCATCATTGCCTGCGGTATTTTCCTTCCGGGCATTCAAGCTAATGCGGTCGGCAATGCAGTCACCCACGTCTTTGGCGATGGCAATATGGTCGTCACTGATTACGGCGAAGTTGGCAGCCACAAATTAATTGCGCTTGCGGTCATTCTAATTGTCCTCGGCTTTATCATTTTTGGTGGTATTAAGCGGATTGCTAGCTTTACTCAGATCGTCGTCCCATTTATGGCGCTGGCCTATATCATCATGGCACTGGTGATTGTCTTCCTTAACCTGAATAAAGTGCCGGGCATTTTAGCCATGATTGTCACCGACGCGTTTACTGCACAAGCGGGTTTCGGTGCGGCGATTGGTTGGGGTGTTAAACGGGGAATCTACTCGAACGAAGCGGGTCAAGGTACTGGCCCACATGCGTCGTCAGCTGCGGAAGTAGACCACCCTGCTCAGCAAGGACTCGTTCAAGCATTTTCAGTTTACGTCGACACCCTTTTTGTGTGTACAGCAACCGCATTGATGATTTTGATTACTCAGCAGTACAACATCGTCAACGAAGTAACCGGTGACCTTATTGTGCAAAACGTTGCCGCAGGCACAGAAGTTGCTTCGCCAGCATTCACGCAATTAGCGCTGTCGAGCGTCTTCAGTAACTTTGGCCAAGGCTTTGTTGGGGTCGCGATATTCTTCTTCGCATTTACGACTATCCTCGCCTACTACTATATCGCAGAGACCAACGTTGCCTATTTAAACCGTTACTTTAAGAACCGTTTCTCGTTGTTCTTAGTGAAAATGGTGATTATGTTTATGGTCGCTTACGGCACCGTCAATAGTTCCGGCTACATTTGGAACCTAGGTGATATCGGTGTCGGCCTCATGGCGTGGATCAACATCCTCGGTATTCTCGCGATTTTCTTTGTCGCCCGACCGGCAATTATGTGTTTGCGTGACTACGAAGAACAGAAAAAGCTTGGTAAACCAATTATCTTTGACCCACAAAAACTCGGTATTCAAAAAGCTGAGTTCTGGGAAAAACGGTTAGCCAAACAACGTGCAGCGGAAAAAGAAGTCGAGAAATAATATCGTTCTAGAAATACTGCCGTTGAAAATACAAAGGGCGCTGTCATCTGACAGCGCCCTTTTCTATACTCGTGCCACAACTGATTAACGCAAATCGTTCGCTACATCGAGAATAGCTTTTAACGTGTCACGCCCAAGCAAACGTGAACGAATGTCCGACCATTGCTGATAAGGTTCTGGCAGATCATCATTATCTTTAAATGGCATTTCCACCGTAAACGCTAAACATTTAAAGCGCTCGCCCACTGCGTTGCTCGCAACGGTTAAATTAGCTTGACCTGGTGCATCGACGTCATAGCCATATTTCGTTTGGAATTCAGCAGTCGCACGTAAATAAGCTTCTTTAAATAAGCGTTCTAAATTTGCGTGACGCTCGTCATAAGACGGAATACCTTCGGACCCAGCCACAAAGTTGTAGGGCAGATTTTCATCACCATGAATGTCGAGATACATATCGACGCCAATCGCGTCCATCGCCTTCAACACATGGAATACTTCCGGGCTTTTCTCCAAGGTTGGTTCTGCCCATTCCCGATTCAGGTTCACACCCGCAGCATTGGTACGCAAATGCCCGCGCACACTGCCATCGGGGTTCATGTTAGGTACGATATAAAATACCACTTGATCAAGTAGCTGACGTGAAACCGGCTCATCTTCATTGAGAAGGTGCTCTAACAGGCCTTCCACGAACCATTCAGCCATGGTCTCGCCAGGATGCTGACGCGCAGTAATCCAGACTTTCCGCTTCTTCGGACTCTCTTCACCAACGACCAACAAGTTCATTTCTCGGCCATCGAGCGTTAGGCCTAAGCAGCGCTGTTCAACCCACGCTGATTGCTGTGCCCACTGCAGTAAATCGAGGTGGCGCTCCCAGCTGTAAGGCACGAAATACGCGTAAAACACAGTTTCTTGTTCAGGCGTGTGGGTAATGGTTAATTTCTTACCATCAAAACTAGTCGGCACACGAAACCAGTGCTCGCGATCATAACTGGCAAACGAATAATAGTGTTCCCAGCCTTTCGGATAAGCTGATTCACTCGCGTTCTCGATAATCAGGGTATGTTTGACATCAGTTTGCGCAAATAACTTAAAGTGATACCACTGGAAAAACTCACTTTCATTATCTTTGCGAATACGCAAACGAATTTGATCCGGCGCATCAGCCGAGACAACTTCAATATTGCCGCTATCAAATTCCGTTGAGATCATCATAGGTTTCTGTCCCCTGTTGTTGACAAGCCAACATGTACGAACGGCTTGCCGTACATGCGAAGTAAAAGAAGCGCCTCAAGGCGCCTCTTTTTCATGTTTTGCTATTAAGCTGGCAAATTTGGTACTAACAACCCAGCCATGTCTTGCACAACCCGCAACACTTGGCAGCTGTAACCAAACTCGTTGTCATACCAAACGTATAATACGGCACGATCACCATCAACGATGGTCGCTTGTGAGTCAACAATACCCGCATAACGGCTGCCGACTAAGTCTGACGAAACGATCTCTGTTGACGAGGTAAAGTCGATCTGATTTTGCAATTCTGAATTTAACGCAGTCGCACGTAAATATTCATTGAGAGCTTCGCGATCGGTTGTCTCACCAAGGTTCAGGTTCATGATTGCCATTGACACGTTCGGTGTAGGCACACGAATTGCGTTACCGGTCAGTTTACCCGCCAACTCTGGCAGTGCTTTCGCTACTGCCTTTGCCGCACCAGTTTCGGTAATAACCATGTTCAGAGGTGCTGAACGGCCACGACGCTCGGCTTTATGGTAATTGTCGATAAGGTTCTGGTCATTGGTATAGGCATGTACAGTTTCAACATGACCATTCTTAATGCCAAATTTATCATTAATCGCTTTTAATACCGGTGTAATTGCGTTCGTTGTACAGCTTGCTGCTGACACAATTAAGTCTTCTGGCAAAATGTCAGTATGGTTAACGCCATGCACGATATTTTTAATGTTGCCTTTCGCAGGTGCGGTTAACAATACTTTGCTGGCACCCTTCGATTTCAGGTGTAAACCAAGACCCGCTTCGTCTTTCCAAACGCCGGTGTTATCGACAATAATCGCATTATCAATGCCATATTGCGTATAGTCGATTTGGTCTGGAGAGTTCGCGTAAATCACCTGAATGTGAGTGCCGTTGGCTTTAATTGCACTCTTCTCATGGTCAACGGTGATTGAACCATTGAATGGTCCATGAACCGAGTCGCGACGCAGCAAGCTAGCACGCTTCTCCAGATCGCCTTCACCGCCACCGCGCACCACGATCGCACGTAAACGCAATTTGTTATTGCGACCGTTACGTTCAATTAGTAAGCGCGCAAGCAAACGGCCGATGCGACCAAAGCCATAAAGAACTACATCGCGTGGCTCAACATCATCAGGTTTACCCACCACGTCAGCAAGCTCACGAACGAGGTATTCTTCAACCGATTCTTCGCCTTGGCGTTTTCCGCCAAAATGGAAACCGAAAGCCAATTTTCCTAAGTCGATGCGCGCTGGCGACATTTCCATCTCGGAAATAGCTTTCAAAAATGGATAGCTTTCCCGTAAGCGTAGTTTGTGGCCTTCATGCTGACGCACTAAACGGTGCGTTTTAATGATATCGATCGTCGAGCCATTCAATAAACTCCGGCCATAAACCAGAATCTCCACTCCCTTGGTACGGTACAAACGGCCAATTAAAGGCTGCATTAACTCTGCAAATTCTTGGCGTTCTTCCCAACTTTTCAACGTTGTCTCGTTATGCACGTCAGTCATTGTGAAACCTATGTCAGTGTTTACATGAGATGATAGGAACGTTCTCGCAGTGGACCCGCGTGACGCATAAAATTCGGGCGCTATTGTACTGAAAATGTCCCTCAGCTGCCACTATCAGACGAACATTCCGCATTTTCAATTCTATGAAAATCATGAAAAAGTGGAAATACTCGATTACAGCCATACATTGGTCATATTCACTGTGATATGATTTAGCCCACTTTTTTGCAGAATGATTAGGGCTTTGCAACATGTTACGTCGTACAAAAATTGTTACTACTCTTGGTCCAGCTACGGATAAGCCGGGTGTTTTGGAAAAGCTGATTAACGCTGGCGCCAACGTTGTACGCCTTAACTTTTCGCATGGTAAGTCAGAAGATCATATTGAGCGCGCCCAACAAGTACGCGAAATTGCAGCACGCCTCGGTAAACATGTCGCTATTCTTGGCGACTTACAAGGTCCTAAAATCCGGGTCGCGCGTTTTCAAAATGGCGCAGTTGAACTGCAAGACGGTGCTGCTTTTATTCTTGATGCGTCTTTGCCAAGCGACGCGGGTGACGAGCATCAAGTCGGCCTCGATTACAAAGACTTACCAAAAGATCTCATTGCTGGCGATGTCTTGCTTCTCGACGACGGGCGCATGCGTTTAACGGTCGAGCGAGTTGAAGGCAGCTGCATTCATACGATTGTGACCGTCGGTGGCAAGTTATCAAACAATAAAGGAATTAATCGCCTCGGTGGTGGTTTGTCTGCCGCTGCTTTGACTGACAAAGACTACCGAGATATCGAAGTGGCAGCTGAAATCGATGTCGACATTCTCGCAGTATCTTTTCCTCGCAGCGGTGCCGATTTACAACTAGCCCGTGCGTTACTGAATAAGGCTGGTTGTGACGGTGCCATTTGTGCAAAAATCGAACGTGCGGAAACCGTGGCAACAGACTCAGCATTAGACGACCTAATCGAACATTCTGACGTTGTGATGGTCGCCCGCGGCGATCTCGGTGTTGAAATTGGCGACGCTCAGCTCGTGGGTAAACAAAAGCGAATTATTAAGCGTGCTCGTGAACTGAACAAAGTAGTGATTACCGCCACGCAAATGATGGAATCGATGATCGATAACTCGATGCCAACCCGCGCGGAAGTAATGGATGTAGCTAACGCAGTGCTAGATGGTACTGACGCAGTAATGTTAAGTGCTGAAACAGCTGCTGGTAAATATCCAGTCGAAACGGTAAAAGCGATGGCTGATATTTGCCGTGGTGCTGAAGAATATCCTGCGTTGCGCTTAACTCGTGATACTGTTGAAGAACCTGTGACCTCAGTTGCTCAAGCGACTGCTCTCGCCGCTATGTATACTGCAAATCACTTAGCCGGCGTCAAAGCAATTATTGCCTTAACTGAGTCAGGCCATACGGCTAAATTGATGTCGCGTATTCATACAGATCTACCCATTTTCGCCCTCTCCCGCCATCAGCACTCACTGAACCGCGCGAACTTATATCGGGGCGTGTATCCAACTTACTTTGACTCGACCAAGTCCGAACCGCAAAACGTTTTACGTGATGCCATTGAGTTGATTCGTGCACGTGGTCTGTTAGAGAAAGGTGATATGGTCATCATTACCCATGGTGACGTGATGGAAACTATCGGTAAAACGAACACCAGTAAAATTTTGCAGGTCTAAGTATTGTTTCAACGTGGTGTGGGCTAAACGGTCACACCACGTTGCCGCATCATTCCCCGCAAATCGCGCCGCAAGCGGTCAATTTCTCGAATGACGTGGCGTTGTTGACGAACATCGATACTGCTGAGTAACTGCAGAATGAGTTGCGTACCGACTTGCTCATTATGCGCTAACGTGGTTATAAGGTTCTCGCCCCGCCATTCCTCTGGTGTTAAAAACAAACGTTGCAATAAGTCTTGCCGCCCTTCAGTGCCCGCTGGCAACATCATGACATTCGTGAAACTGTCTAACCACGCCAATTGGTACTCACGCCAAAGCTCTTCACTATCAATATGTTGCTCTGCCCACACTTGAATATAGTCTTTTTGGCTCTGCTGTAACCGCCCAAAGGCGCTGGCAACACGGTCTTCCATTTGTGTGATTTGTTCTTGTTGCGGATCTTTTGAGCTGCGACGCTTAGGTTTGTCGTCCTCTTGCAAGCGTTCTTGCAATGAAACCAGCAAATTGCGTTGTTGTTCTTCAGAAAGATCTGCGAGAAAGCGCTCTGCATAGGGGAGTAACTCAAGGCGGAAGTCATACCAAAATTGCATGACCTGCTCACTGTACTGTGCAAGTAACTCATCGCTGAATCGACTGTTTTCAATGTCGACCTGCACCTGCTTTAGTAAAGCGTAATAGGCTGGCATTTGCGTTTCGGCGTGCCACTGGAGAAAACGATCGAGCTCGGCACGTAATTCGCGACGTTGTTGACGTTCGAGAGAAATCGATTGATGCAATTGCCAGGCGACGAGGTTTTCCGCATACCGGTAGCCAAGTTGTCGACTTGAACAACTACTCAGAAAAATAAGCGCCAACAAAACCAACGCAAGACCGCGAAAAGACATAAACGCTCCAGCAAATTATGATTGATTACGCTTACGTGCTGGCTGCCAACTGCGATCACAGAGTGAGTTAATAGTCGCTTTGAATGGCTGTATGAACGCGCTTTTAGGCAAGCCCGAGCACTAATTGTTTAATGCGGTCTTTGTAACTCCGACTGACTTTGAGTTCTTGGCCATTTTGCAAAATTAAATGGTACTCGCCATTCTGGCGACTACAGAGTTTTTCGACTTGGCCAAGATTAACAATCGCAGACCGATGAATACGTTGAAACAGACGCGGGTTTAACTCTTGCTCAAGCTCTTTCATGGTGC
The DNA here is from genome assembly GCF_003987315.1 of Aliidiomarina haloalkalitolerans. Lineage (GTDB taxonomy): Bacteria > Pseudomonadota > Gammaproteobacteria > Enterobacterales > Alteromonadaceae > Aliidiomarina > Aliidiomarina haloalkalitolerans. The sequence goes on along the minus strand of NZ_PIPI01000001.1, from coordinate 410,601 downwards.
GACGGAGAATGTGAGTTTGGTTGCCTGCATGAATACACATATAGTCGCCTGCCGCATCGATCCATTCAATTGAATTAATTGCAACACGGGTAATCTCACCGCTGTCCTTAATAGCGATATGCTCTGGATAGTGGTCCAGTGACGGCGCTTTACCTTCAGCCAGAAGACGTAAAATTTCTTCCACGTCTTCACCGGTAATATCGGCCACCAATTCGACCAACCTCTGTTGGTGCAAGCGTGATTGATCAACGAGCACTTCTGCTCGAATTCTCTCGAGCGATTCAGCTAGGCGCTCTTCGTCGACGGGTTTCAGCAGATAATCAATCGCCCGCACTTCAAACGCACGAATTGCATAGTGATCGTAAGCGGTGACAAACACAACCGCTGGCATTTGTGTGCCGGTTTGGTCATATTCTGCTTTCAGCTTTTTCAGAACGTCAAAGCCATTTGTACCCGGCATTTGAATGTCGAGAAACACCAGATCAGGCTTCGTAGCAAGGATTTTCTCAACCGCCTCACGGCCATTATTTGCTTCGTCAATGACTTCTAAAAAGTCAAATTCTTGCAGACGAATCCGCAAGCCCTGGCGTGCTAGTGGTTCGTCGTCGACAATAATGGCGCGAATTTTCTGTTGGCTCATGCTCTCTACTCGAAGGCGGTTAGTTTATTCAGCTAACTGAAATGGAAAACGCAGGCTAACCAGACAACCGGTTGGCTCATTAGCAGACAGATTAAATGAGAATTGTTTTCCATACAAGGCCTTGAGGCGTTCACGTGTATTTTCCAAGCCGACGCCAGAGCCTTTGACTTGCACATTTTCCGCGTCAAAGCGCTGCGGCCCGTTATCCGCAATTGTAATACACAAATCACCATGCTCGACCCAAGCACGTATTTCGATACGTCCAGTATCTTCTGTTTTTGCAATCGCATACTTGATCGCATTTTCAATCAATGGCTGGAGGATTAAGCTTGGAACTAACGCAGATAACGCCTTTTCTTGGATGTCGACACGAACATCAAGCCGCTCAGCAAAGCGCACTTTCTCAATATCGAGATACAACATTAAGGCTTTCATTTCTTTCTCGAGCGTAATCCGTTTAATCGGTTCATTGTCGAGCGAAAAGCGTAAAAAGCGACTCAGCTTACTCATCATTTGATTCGCATTCTTGGTGTCATTTACCAAGATCAAGGTGGAAATCGCATTCAAGGTATTAAACAGAAAATGTGGGTTAAGCTGATAACGCAACATTTTTAGTTGCGACTGATGAGCCATGGACGCTGCTGTCAGTGCTTTTTGGCGAGCGTCTTGCAAGAGCTGGTAATATTTAATAACAAAGTACAGGCCACTCCAAGTCAGCATAATGTAAAACTTGGCGATGGAGTGTTGGAAATAGAACAACAAGTTCGTTGGTCGATAACCAAACTTGTAGATTTCCCAATTGGTTAAATTGTCAATGACAGCCCAAGTCGCTGCGGCCACGTAGGAACAAGCTAAAACGACAATTAACTGCAAGGCCGGGTGCCATGACCAGATTGAGCGATAGATATAACGCATTGGAACGGTCAATAAAAACCCTGCATACGCACCAAGCAAAACGATGGCGATCCAGATTTCGCGCATCTCATGCATGAGCGACCCCATGTATTGCACGAGGGCATAGCCTAGCCACCCCGCAATCTGCATGAGCCAGAACAGTTTATTTCGATCTTCGAGTAATGAGCGCCAGTTCAAACTCTATCCTTAGCAAAATTAACAATTTTTATACATCCTGAGCGCTATGTTAGCGGAATTCTTCAGGAAGTAACGGTAATTAATCGGGTAGAACAGTTCGTTAGTCGCAGTTCTCAGGCATTCATTTGCTAACTGTCCCTATGCTACACTGACTTCCCATTCGAGATGTATGAGTGCTTGTGTATGCAACAATCTGTTCGCTATGAAATTTCTTGTGATCCTAACCAACACTATTTCTGTGTTCGCATGCAGCTGAGCAACGTTGCAGCCCCCTTACGACTGCGGCTCCCAGCGTGGTTACCCGGCAGCTATATGATACGAGATTTTGCAAAACACATCGTGGCTTTTTCGGCAGTTGGAACAAGCGGTGCGCTCGATTACATTCGTCCGGATAAAAACACGTGGGAGATTCGCCACCCCGATGAGCAAGTCACCATTGAATACAAGGTCTACGCCTTCGACTTGTCAGTTCGCACCGCCTGGCTCAATGACGAATTTGGCTTCTTTAATCCCAGTGCTGTCTGTTTAGAGTGTTTAAATTGGGACGGGCCATTGGAAGTCGAGTTAATTTTGCCGCCTGACTCTGATTGGTCCATAAGTACCGGATTAAAACGTGTTACGACGTTAACGCCGCAGCACCAGCGATTTTGTGCTGACGACTATGCCAGTTTAATTGACCATCCGTTCTTAATCGGCGAACTTGATGTGATTCCATTTCAAGTCAATAACATTGAACATGAACTCGTGCTTGCTGGTCGCCATTATGCCGACCGTGAACAAGTGGCCAACGATCTCACGGCGATTTGCCAACGCCAAATTGATTTTTTCCAAGGGCATGTGCCCTTTCATCACTATAAATTTCTGACCATGGTTGTCGGCGATGGGTTTGGCGGACTCGAACATCGCAACTCAACCGCCCTATTAACCTCGCGCCACAGCCTTGAGGCGCCCAAAGGCGCAGCAGCCCAGGCTAGTGCGGCGAATGACTACTTCACGTTCTTAAGTTTATGCAGTCACGAGTATTTTCATAGTTGGAACGTTAAGCAACTGCGTCCACGACGGTTCCACCCGTATCATTTACAAAGTGAACAATACACTGAGCAGTTATGGTTCTACGAAGGCGTTACGTCCTATTTGGACGACTTTTTCGTGCATCAAGCCGGTATCATGACTGCCGAGCAATTTCTCAATCGCACGAGTGAAACCTTAACTCGCGCTTTACGTGGTTTAGGGCCTTTAAGGCAATCGTTGACAGAGTCTAGTCAAACGACTTGGACGACCTTTTACCAACAAAATGAAAATAGCCAGAATGCGATTGTTAGTTATTACACCAAAGGCGCAGTCATTGCCTTACTTGCTGATTTAGCCATTCGTACAATAAGTGTGGATCGTCACAGCTTAGCTGATGTTATGAACTATTTGTATCATCGGCACGCAGCCACCGGTACCAGCCCAAAGGACTTAATCGCCGGTTTTGAGAAGTTTACCAACGCCGATTTTGCCGCAACGCTACAACATTGGTTACAGGCAAAACAGCCGCCTGAGCTTACTGAATGGTTTTCTGCCTTTGGGATTCAAGTGGAACCAGCCACGGCCGATCCACTCACGCTGCAACCGCAAACTAGCCAGCGAGAGCCGCGGTTACCTGTGAGTTTCGGTGCCGTGATGCAGGAGCAAGGAGGACGTTACGAGGTGGCTCGGATTTTTGAAGGGAGTGCGGCAGCGCAAGCGGGACTAAGCGTCAAAGATCGACTAGTGGCCATTGATGGCCTTGAGGCGAAGTCTACGAACGTTCAATACGCCATGCGGCGCGCAAGTCCTGGCGACAGCGTGCGCCTGCATGTCTTCACCCACGATCGCTTGCGCGAACTCACCTTAGTTTGGCAAGCCCCACCTGCGGATGGCTACAAACTTACCTTGCAGGACAAAAGCCTAGCGAAACGCTGGTTAAAATTAGACTGAAGAACGCCTGTTAGCAAGAGCCGCGTCTATTGACGCGGCGGAAGTAGTAGTTCAGGGTCAATGCGCACACCACCCCAATTCATACGCCAATCAAGGTGTGGGCCGGTTGCGCGACCGGTCGCACCAATCTCACCAATCAGATCTCCGGCTTGAATCTCATCCCCCACATTAACATGCAGCGCATGCAGGTGCAGAAAGCTCGAAAAAATATCGTGGCCATGGTCCACAATCAGCGTACCACCCGACAGCACCAAGTCCGGTTCAGCCAAGCGGACCACGCCTGCGGCAGGTGCATACACTGGCGTTCCGGTGACATTGGCAATATCTAAGCCCCAGTGCGGCGCACGAGGCTCACCGTTGAGAATTCGCTGGCTGCCGTAAACACCGGTAATGCGCCCTTCTGCTGGCCAAATCCATTCGCCATTAAAATCAGTGCGAGAACTGACAAGACTGCGAGCAGCACCAATTTTGCGGTTATCTTCAGCAATTCGCGCTTGCGTGTCTGGATCCGGTGTCACCGTTTGTTGCGGCAATCCATCAACACGCTGAATATCAAACTTGCGTGTGGTAATGGTAAACGTTTGTCGCCAGCGCTCACCACCTTTGCTGACCACTGCTAGTACGAGAGGCTCAACATCGTCACGACCAATACCGAACACGAAATAGCCCTCAGGGCTTACTTTCAACGGATTACCATTCAAACGTACTTCACTACCAGCGCTGGTTTTGCCAACAATCATAGCGCCTTGCACAAAATCGCCGCGTAGTTTTGGCTCTGCTGCGAATGCCTGTCCAATTGTGAGTGCGCAACAAAGAACAAGCACACTGAAAAGGCTTGTAACCCAATTCCCAAGTTTATGCATAGCCTATCGCTCCTTTACCAACCCCTTCGAACGCTATGACTTTAATGTCATGAGAAGGTTCTTGGTTTTTAATTTCTTTAGCAATGTATTCTGCAATACATTCAACCGTGGAATCAGCCGTCATCACTTCGTTTTCCGCTTTAGGCAATGCAAGTTCGAACACGCCCTGTTCGGCCAAATACGAGTAGCAGACATGTTGTGAATCGATTAGGTCTTGGGCGGCTGTACTCAAGGTCATGTGTTCTTTCGCAACCACGTCTTCTGCAGTGCCAATATAGATGTCCTGCCAGCGCCGCGACCAGCGTTGCTCCCAAGCTGGGCTGCGCATGCCATCGAGAAAGATTTGAATCGCCGAGCGGTGACCATGCGCGATGCGTTGGCAGTTGCCATCGTGCTTTTTTAAACCATGGGTGTAATGATAATAAAAGCTTGGTATTTCTTCCGCCCGCAAGTTGAGCTCAAGCCCTTTTACATTGGTCGGGAGTTCTTTTTTAATCACCGCATGCAAATACGCGACCGTAGCCGCCATATCGATTTCTGGGGCGTCAATAAACGCATAAGCATCGGCTGGACAAAACAAGTGGATCGAGTTTTGTGGCCGCACAAAATCAACCCAATAATGCGTTTCATTCTCGTGCTTGGTTACCAACGTATAAGGGTGCTCACTCGGCACAAGAAGTTTGTGGTCAACCGACTGGTCAATAATTGCTTTTATTTGTTTTTTAACCCGACCGAAATCCAAGACCATTGACTGGTCATTTAAGGAGCCGTCTAGCAAAATATCGACGATCCAGCTTTCCCCAACTATCCCACGTTGTGGGCACAGATATGAGAAATCGATAACGGTTAAATCTTTAACAAACAGCTGCATGCAATCGCCTATGACTCATTACGACAAGAATAAATTAGTAGAACCGCCGATTATAGCGCAATCAAAGCCCCTGCAGCCACATCCAAACGAGATTCATTGCTAATAACCATAGAATTCCGCCCATGATGCGGTCAAACCAATAGCCTTTTTTGAGTAAAGTTTGCCGAACGCGACTACGCCCCAATAAATAGCTGAGCGTGGCGAACCACGCAAAGGTGGCACAGGCTAAGTAAATACCATAGCCCGCTTTAACAGTGACTGGTGTCGTCGTCGCAATAATCGAAGTAAACAATGCCAGAAAGAACATCGTGGCTTTCACATTCAAACCGTTAGTGAAGAAACCTATCACTACAGCTCTGCGGGCTGATACTTCCGCTTCAAAGCCAGTCACTTCAATCTCGTTCGTTTCTGTGGGTGGCTGTGAGCGCATCGCTTGCCAACCGAGCCAAAAGAAATAACTTGCGGCGACTAACATTAACAGCTGGTACAGCCAAGGCGTTTGATGAATGACTAAAGCCAAACCGAGAATGGAATAGGTCACGTGCACCAAAATGCCTAGTGCAATGCCGAAACTGACCCATACTGCCACGCGGGTGCCATGCCGAATACTGTAGCGGCTTACCACAGCAAAGTCAGGGCCTGGGCTGGCAACTGCAAACGCATGAGCAATGGCCATGGCGATAAATTCGGCGGCATAGCGATTAGAGAATAATTCGTCAAACATACCTAAAGTCACTGATTAAAAGAGAGTTAATCCATTCTAAGGTTTATTCCACAGGCTGTGAACAACTTATTTGCTTCTTAAATAAGATTCATCTAAGATGATTTTAACTCAATACGGTGTAATAAATATGAATCCAAATTCTCTTCCCTCTTTAAATGCATTGCGCGTATTTGAAAGCGTCGCGCGTCTCGGTAGTTTCAAAGCTGCAGCCGCTGAACTTGGTGTCACGCAATCTGCCATTAGTCGCCAAATGACCACGCTCGAAGAGCAGCTCGGTGTGCGTCTTGTACAACGCGACAATCGCGTACACGCGCTAACGCCAGCGGGTGACGCGCTAGCATCTGACCTTTCTCGCGTATTCCGGCAAATCGAGCGCCTAGTTAAGCGCACTATGAAAAATGGCGACCATGCACGCCGGACTATCACACTCGGTATTAGTAGTGAATTACTGCGCTGGTGGTTAGGTCCTTTGCTAACTGAGTTCAATCAGCTCTACCCGCATTTGGAACTGCAATGCGTGCAGGTGCCAGAATACCTCAGTCGTCAGAACGAAGGCCCGCTAACCCACGAAATTCTCCATGGTGAGCTCGATGCCCTGCTCACGTTCAGTGCGCCGGCCCAGAAGGCTGTGGTGAATTGGCGACTAACGGAGCCGCGTTTAATTTTAATCCGCCCTGCTGCCGTTCCTGAGCCAACGAAAGACAACTTGAATGAATACAAGTTTGTAGCCGTTAATACGAACAAGGACTGGGACCGTTGGAATCGCGCTTATGAAAGCAAGATTAACAATGAGAACGTGCAGTTTGTAAATAACACGAGTATGGCGGTTGAGCTCGCGCAGTTCACCGGACGTTTAATGCTGTTACCTGAGTGCTATGCCAAAGCAGCAACTGAAGGTGACTTGGTGGAAGTGCCTGGTTTTAGCTTAGACGGTAAACATGGTTTGCATATTTCAGTGCGACGTGAGAGCCAACGTGAAATGGCCATTGTTGCATTAGTGAACTGGATGCGTCATGTGGTTGAAACGGTAGAGAAACAGAAGCGATAAAGAAATGGTGCCCGGGGCCGGACTCGAACCGGCACGACCGTTAAGTCGAGGGATTTTAAATCCCTTGTGTCTACCAATTTCACCACCCGGGCTTATTCGTAGGCACTATTTCTTATAGTGTTTTAAACTGGAGGCGGGTCCCGGAGTCGAACCGAGATCCACGGATTTGCAATCCGCTGCATAGCCATTCTGCCAACCCGCCTGGGTTGAATAAAGCTTGGAGCGGGAAACGAGACTCGAACTCGCGACCCCAACCTTGGCAAGGTTGTGCTCTACCAACTGAGCTATTCCCGCGTTTGCTTTATTGCTACCAGAGCGCTGCCCCAGTGGCTCGCCATTCTACCTACCCTTTTATTTCAGTCAACAGAAAATTTCGTTTTTTTGTTTGTTTGCTGATTTTTTAGCTAGTTTGCTGCATTCTCGATCAAAATGGGTCTGAAAATTCAGCAACATCAATCCAGTAGTTATTTAACTATCGTGAGTTAAGTCGGCCCACGCAGCCGTTAAATACAGGTACATCGACCAAAAAGTAAGAATTGCGGCGATGTATAAAGCAATCGTTCCTAATGCAATGACAAACGTATTCGCACTCCAAAGCAAGCCAGTTAACGCAACCATTTGTGCCGTTGTTTTAACTTTCCCAAGCGTTGATACGGCCACACTGTCACGTTTACCAATTTCGGCCATCCATTCACGCAACGCCGAAATAATCAGTTCACGGCTAATAATCACTAGCGCTGGAATCGTGATCCACAGCGTATTGTGGTACTCCACAACTGCAATTAACGCTGCCGCCACCATGATTTTATCGGCTACAGGGTCAAGAAACGCACCAAATTTCGTGTGTTGTTCAAGCTTGCGGGCAATGTAACCGTCTAAACCATCTGTGATTGCTGCGATGACAAACACCAACGCTGCATAAAAATGAGCATGTTCAATTGGCAAGTAGAAGACAACCAAGAACACCGGAATCAGCAATATCCGGAACGACGTCAAAAGATTTGGAATACTCCACATACTAAGTTTCTCATTGTTATCACGGTAGTCAGTTTTACAACTGTTGCGGAATCATTCATCACGCAAAGCATAGTAAATCGTTTCGGCCAGACTTCGGCTGATTCCTGGCACATTGGCAAGCTGTTCTATACTAGCGCTTTTTACTTGCTGTAATCCACCAAGATATTTCAATAAATTTTGCCGCCGTTTAGCGCCAACCGCCGGAATACTCTCAAGGCTCGACGTTTTTCGTGCTTTCGCGCGGCGTTGGCGGTGCCCGGTGATGGCAAAACGGTGCGCCTCATCACGTATGAACTGAATTAAATGCAAACCTGAATGGTCTGCAGGCAGCTGAATAGTTTTACGGCTATAGCCAAAGATCAAGGTTTCTAGCCCAGGACGACGACTTTCACCTTTGGCAACACCAAGTAAAATCGGTGGTTGTGGCCAGTCTTTAAAGTATGTCTCGGCTTGGGTTAGCTGCCCTTTGCCGCCATCAATCAATAACAAGTCAGGAACATTTTCTTTTTCAATGGCATTTTTATAGCGCTTTTCGAGTGCTTGCGCCATCGCGGCGTAATCGTCACCTGGTGTGATATCAGTAATATTATACCGGCGGTAATCGGCTTTGCGCGGACCTTGCGAGTCAAATACCACACATGACGCCACTGTTGCTTCGCCCATGGTATGGGAAATATCGAAGCATTCCATGCGCTCAATTGTTTTACTATCTGGCAGCACCTTTGCCAAAGCTCGCAGTCGCGTATCCATAGTTGATTGCAGACCAAGTTTACTTTGTACCGCGTTCATCGCATTTTTACCTGCTAACGCAAGATATTGCGCGCGCTCGCCTCGTTTAGGTTGAATAACCTTGCAGTTTACACCAAGCGCACTGCGCAGCTGCGTGGTTAGTTCGTCGGTAGCGAGCTTCAGCGACGGTACGAGAATCTCTGCCGGGATCCGTTCGCCATGGTTTTGATTCAAGTAGTATTGAACCAGAAACGACTCCATGATTTCTTCGTCTGAACTATGCTGAGGAACTTTCGGAAAGTAGCTACGACTGCCCTGCACTGCGTTTTGGCGCACTGTTAACAAGTGCACACAGGTGAAACCAGATTCCCGATAAAGGGCAATGGCGTCAAGCTCATGTTGGTTGCCGCTCACCGAGTTCTGTTCTTGTATCCGTCGTAATGCGGTGATTTGATCGCGATAGCGCGCCGCTTTTTCAAACTCAAGGGCCATGCTCGCGTTTTCCATTTTCCCGACGAGCGTGGTGATAACGTCCGAATTACGCCCTTTTAAAAATAATTTCGCTAAACGTACCTGCTCTTGATACTCCTGCTCATCGGCAATCCCGACACACGGCGCTAAACAGCGCTGCAACTGGTGTTGTAAGCATGGTCGACTGCGCGCTTTATAGTAGCTATCGTCACATTGGCGAACAGGAAACAGTTTTTGCACTAAACGTAAACTTTCACGCACTGCACCGCCATTTGGGAAGGGGCCGAAATACTCGCCCTTTTCTCGGCGTGCACCACGATGATATGCAATCCGCGGGTGCTCGTGAGCGCTGATAAAGATATATGGGTACGACTTGTCGTCGCGGAGAAGCACGTTGTAGCGTGGGAGGTGACTTTTAATAAAGCTATTTTCCAGAATTAACGCTTCGACCTCCGTATTCGTTACGGTCACGTCGATCCGATTAATTTGACTGACGAGCGCTTGCGTTTTAACTGAGTCGAGTTGTTTCCGGAAATAACTACTGACACGTTTTTTCAGGTCTTTTGCTTTACCCACATAAATAACCTCACCGTTGACGTCGTACATTCGGTATACGCCGGGTTGGTGGGTTAAATTGCGGATAAATTCTTGGGCGTTAAATGGCTCTACACTTGGTTCTTGCATATAACCGTGAACTAGTAACGTAAATCATAATCGTAAGACTACCAGAACACGGCTGCACTGTCTGCTAATGCTAACGTGGATTCAATCACGCTAGCAAAATAGCATCATCCCCATCGATTCCTGCTTCGATTAAACCGTACTTAATTGCAATATGCGCAAGCTGCACGTCACATGAGACATTCAACTTCCGATGCAGACGGTAACGGAATGTATTCACCGTTTTTCGTGAAATAAACAAATCTTTTGCGATTTGGCTAACCGACACGCCAGCTGTGACGAGTTGAAAAATCTCGCCCTCGCGGTTGGTTAAGCAATTCAAGATTGGATGTTCACTTACACTCTTACGATAACGTTTTACTGCTTGGTTGATCAAAAGCGGAACGTATGGCTTTCCTGCATAGGCCAAACGACAACCTTTGTTCACTTCAGCGACGGATGTTTCATTCAGAAAATAACCATGAATCGCTGACTTGTTCAGTTGGTACTGAATTGCAGTTCGCAACTTATCGCACCAAAGCAAAATTTTCAGCTTTGGATGGACTCGATGAAGCGCACGAACTAACGACTTAGTCTCGCCACCGGCGAAATTATCGTCAAGAATAACAATACGCGCACTGCGCTGTTCTGCTAACTCGAGTAAAGATTTTCGAGTCGGCCCAGGGACGTGAACATTCCAATTTAACTCTTTCAGTTCAGCGACAAGCCCTGAAGCGCGGATTCCCTGCGGTATTGCTACAATCACATCTTGCATAACAATTTCCTTGTTCCATATTTTTATTAGATTGCACGCAAGTCCCTCACGTGCATTGCTTTTTTATATTTTTTTTGAGACTTGGTCAACAAAAAATCACACCCAAATCACATACAATTCCAGTTACTGAATTGGAACACTCAAGTTAACAATAAAATCGATATTAGGAATAGCACAGTTCTTGTAATCTAAAACTGAAAACGGCTGAGCAAATCTGCCCAGCCGTTTTTGAATAGCTATAAAAGTGAGGTGTCGCGGTTATTCGATCGCGTCGCTGTGGTGCTTCAGATTAACTAACCGTGCGAAGCTTGTTGCCATTGGCGCGAAGCGTACGGATTCCCCAGTTTTTTCGGCGATTGTCAGCGCGCTCACAATGCCAACAATCCCTTCATCATTAGCAATCGTGAGAAAGCTTGTACCGGCCTGCTGCATCGTTACTGCAACATCGCCAATCATTGCTTGTAAGAATGATTGCTGGGAAACCTGGGGTAGTTCTTCTACCGCGGTCATTAACTCGAACACTTCGATGTCGTCATGCGCAAGTCGGAGATCTTTGGCAAGTTTAATTGCCCGACCACTGCTTAAATCAGCAAGCGCAACTACACCTAACAACTGCTGATGAGAATCGGTCACCCAAGCATAACGGCAGTGTGCTTTGCGCATCAGGCGTTCAGCGTCGGCAAGCGAGGTTGTGCTGTCCAATATTAAACTGCGCGGCGACTCGAGTGAATCGAAGACAGTGTATGCCGGCGCATGCCAGTCAAGCTGCACAGCGGTTAAAACTTTTTCGGTTGAAGAAATAAAACGTGGCGTCGTCTTTAACGCTAAAGCATGATAAGTAGACATAGTCGTTCTCCAAAAATCAAAAATTCAAGGGCAATTTTGTTGATTTAGGAGAGTTGCGGTGGCCCGCGAATTGTATTGTCAGAATACTGGTTATTCGCATAACCCGTGCTGGTTGTGAACAACTGGTCAACAACCACGGCAACACTTTTCCGCTCGCTCGCAGGTAAGGTTTCGTCGTAATCTTCAGTCTCTTGTTCACTCGGTGTAAAACATTCGCTCGTAAGCGCTGTGTGTAGTGCACTGAGTTGCTTGCCACCTACTTGTTCCCAGGCACTATCATGTGCTGCCGATGCCGAAGGCAATGACAACCAAGATAATAACGTAAGTAACAGTAAATGACGTGCCACAGGCGTATTCCTAAAATGGTTTACTCCCTTTTAAATACGCCCGTTGAAGACAAACTTCAAGTCCACAACGAAAATATATTTTACCCAAAGCAAAAACCCGCCACGAGGGCGGGTTCTTTAATTTGGCGGAGAGGGAGGGATTCGAACCCCCGGTAGGGATGAACCTACGCCTGATTTCAAGTCAGGTGCATTAAACCGAGCTCTGCCACCTCTCCGAGTTGTTCGCTGCGTGTATCGCTGCGAACGAGGCGAATATTACGGATCTGAATTCAGCTTGTAAAGTAAAAATTTCAATGAATTGGTTCGTTTGCTTTAATTTTATCCAAACCACCCCTTTTTTGCCCTTTCGCACACCGATTTTACTTGAACCCCACCCACGGTAATGCGGTATAGTAGAACTTATGCAAGGAATGATCGTCAAAGTAAGCAAATGAATTTTTTCAATTTGTGTTGCAACGAAGGTGCGGCGTTGATCGTCTCCTAATTATAAGGAGTACAAAGTCGTATCGCTCAAACACAAGTCGATCAGGTTATAACAACTGGAGAAACAACCTATGAACAACCCTACTGTGCATACAGCACGTGATACTCACGCCATTGAGGTGAATAAGGTATTACGCAATACGTATACACTACTCGCTATGACGCTCGCATTCAGTGCGGCAATGGCGGCTGTCTCAGGTATGCTGAACCTACCGCGTCCGGGCATTATTTTGATGCTCGCTGGTTTCTATGGTTTGCTATTTGCAATTCACAAAACTGCGAACAGCGCTATGGGGCTCGTGTTTACCTTTGCACTAACCGGTTTCATGGGGTACACCATTGGCCCAGTGCTAAATTACCTTGTGCAAAGTGGCGGCAGTGACATTGTCATGCTCGCAATGGGCGGCACGGCGTTAATTTTCTTCTCACTGTCTGGCTACATTCTCACCACAAAGAAAGACATGTCCTTCCTTGGTGGCATGATGGTGGCTGGTTTTGTTGTCATCATCGTGGCGTTTGTTGCGAACCTATTCCTCAACCTCCCTGCTCTGCATTTGGCTCTGAGCGCGATTTTCATTCTGTTCTCGGCCGGCGCTATTTTGATGCAGACGAGTGCAATCGTGAACGGTGGTGAGCGCAACTATATTTTGGCGACTGTCACGCTCTTCGTGTCGCTCTACAACATTTTCATTAGCTTGATTAATTTATTAAGTGCCTTTACTGGCGACGATTAATCATCACTCGGATACGACACAGTTTAAAACGCCTCGAAGTTACTCTCGGGGCGTTTTTCTATATACTAAGCGAAATTTAATTCAGCAGCAGAGAACCGTATGCAACCATCCGCAATCAGCAGCCAGCCCGCTGACAGCCCATCACAATCTTTTGTTGTGATGATTGAGCATGCGCCCACAAATACCGAATTGGGTTTACAGGCACTCGAGCAGGTGCGTAACCTCATCGCCGCCCAACATCGGATTGAACAGGTATTTTTCTACGCTGCGGGCGTACTCTACGCCAATTGTTTTCTCGAATTCCCTTCTGGGCTGCCGAACTTGCAACAAGAATGGTTACAGTTATCAGAGCAGCACGGTTTCCCTCTTGTCGTTTGTGCGACTGTCGGCAGCCAGTATGGAGTTAACGCACTACCGCTACCGGACGGAAACTTGCAAGCGGGGTTTGCGGCCGGCGGTCTCGCTGAATTTATCAGCACATTAAGTTCTGCTGATCAATTTGTGCAGCTGTAACGGAGGCTTGAACATGGCAAAGATTGCGTTTGTATTTAATCAGCTTCCCTTGCACGCCAGTGCCCGTCAAGGTTTAGACATGTTGATGATGGCGGTCTCTTTAGACCAAGCTTGTGTGGCCTGTTATGAAGGTAACGCGGTTTGGCAGCTGGTACCCGTTGCTGATGGACAACCGGATCCATTGAAGAAAATCCAAATGCTGCCCGATCTTTTCGATTTTACTGACTTTTACGTCTGTGCCGAAAGTCTTGCACAAGCCGAACTCAATGCCGCGGACTTACGGGTGCCTGTCCAGATTGTGCCGCGGTCGGAGTTGAACCAAATTCTATCGGCCAGTCAGCACTTAATTCGATTTAACCAGAGTGACCTATGTTTGAAGTAAATGGCGTCCAGTACGCAACCGATAAACACGAATATCTTGCCGAATTTGACCTATGGAACGAGGAACTCGCGCAACACATTGCTGAGCTGGAAAACATTCAAATGACCGCCGATCACTGGGAAGTCGTTCACTTCGTTCGCGAATTCTACCGTACCTACGACACCTCACCAGCCATGCGTGTTTTGGTTAAAGCCGTAGCGAAATCGCTTGGTGAAGAAAAAGGCAACAGCCGCTATCTGTACCGCTTATTTCCCAAAGGCCCAGCAAAGCAAGCAACACGAATTGCAGGCTTACCCAAACCAGCTAAATGCATATAAAAAAACCGTTGCAGCGAACAATACTGCAACGGTTCTTGTGATCGGACACTAGAATGAATTGGTCATGGTTAGTTGGTTAAACTTTCCACGCCATTCATGTATGGCCGTAATACGTCTGGAACCACCACAGAGCCATCCGCTTGCTGGTAATTCTCAAGAATCGCAACCAAAGTGCGGCCAACAGCTAAACCTGAGCCATTCAAGGTATGCACAAGCTCTGGCTTCTTTGCGCCCTTACGACGGAAACGTGCTTGCATACGGCGTGCTTGGAAGTCACCCATGTTTGAACATGAGCTAATTTCGCGGTACGTGTTTTGCGCCGGCAACCAAACTTCTAAATCGTACGTTTTACAGGCACCGAAACCCATATCGCCAGTACATAACAACACCTTGCGATACGGCAACTCGAGTAGTTGCAGAACTTTCTCAGCATGCGCCGTAAGTTCTTCGAGAGCAGCCATCGAGTCTTCTGGCTTGCTAATATGTACAAGCTCAACTTTGTCGAACTGATGTTGACGAATCAATCCACGCGTGTCGCGACCGTGTGAACCCGCTTCGCTGCGAAAACATGGTGTGTGGGCGGTTAACTTAATCGGCAATTCTGCTTCGTCATAAATTTCATCGCGAGCAAGGTTCGTCAACGGAACTTCGGCGGTTGGAATCAATGACAGGGCCACAGCATCTTGGCTTTCGCCTTCAACATGGAACAGGTCTTTACCAAACTTAGGTAACTGCCCAGTCCCATAGAGACTGTCGTGATTGACTAAATAAGGCACGTAGGTTTCTGCATAACCATGTTGATCACTATGTAAGTCAAGCATGAACTGGGTCAACGCACGGTGCATACGGGCAATGCCACCCTTCATAACGACAAATCGTGCGCCAGTTAACTTGGCCGCCTGTTCAAAGTCTAAACCATTATTGAGTCCAATCGCGACATCGACATGATCTTGAACATCGAAATCAAAAACCCGTGGTGTACCAAAGCGGCTGACTTCGACATTATCGTCCTCACTTTCACCAAACGGCACTTCCTCAGCTGGAATGTTCGGCACCCCTGCAATAATACTTTGCAGTTCGTCTTGAATCTGTTGCAGTTCGGTTTTGGCTGCCTCTAACTGTTCACCAAGCGAACCTACTTCGGCAAGCATCGGTTCAATATCTTCGCCACGAGCTTTCGCTTGGCCAATCGATTTAGCACGAGAATTGCGTTCACTTTGCAAGCTTTCCGTTTTAACTTGAATTTCTTTACGACGAGCTTCGAGCGCTTTCAACGTTGCGACGTCTAAGCTAAAGCCCCGACGTTTCAACTGCACTGCGGTTTCTTCAATTCCATCTCGAAAATGCTTCGCATCTAACATGCACAACTCTCTCTATAATTAAGCGGTCGGCGAACCTGTTCGCCAACGATAAAACCAAAAGCCACAGCCGACGGCCAGCAGACCGAAAATAATCGACCCGGCGATATAAACCAAGCTATAGATTGCCTGAAACTCAACCCATACATTCATAATCTGATAGGTAAACGCAGAAAAGCTAGTCAGTGCGCTAAACACACCGGCCGAAAGAAATAGAAACCCTGTTTCCATCTTGATACTCAAGCGTTCTTCGGTTAAGCCGCGTTTAGCCACCACCAAACCCAAACCAAAACTGCCTAATATGTTAACGGTCAGCGTGGCAAAAGTGAAATAAACAAATTGATTTTCTTCGCGGCTCGCCAACAGAAACAACTGCCCGCTAGCTTCACGCAATACCGCACCGAGTGCGCCACCAATAGCAACGGCCAAAGTGAAACGCCAGAATATAAAACCCGAACGCATGGAAAAGTTAGCCATAGAACCAAACCCCGCCAATGATATAGCCAAGAATAAGTCCGATGACTGTTAGTAACACCGAGCTAATGAGGTAGCTCATTGCAACCCAGAAGCGTGACTGCAGCAAGGTTCTCAGTTCCAAGGCAAAGGTCGCAAAGGTCGTAAAGCCACCGAGGAACCCAACTTCGAAAAAAGAAAAATAATGACGTGCAGAACCGGCTAGCTCGAACTCGTCAAGGTTAAAACTGAGGGCAACCATGACGACCCCGAGTAGCAGCGCACCGAGTACGTTCACCAACAAGGTACCATACATGCTCGTGCCGCAACGCCACGCCGATAGCCGAGTCAGCCAAAAGCGCAAAACGGAGCCAAGTGCACCGCCAAGGGCAACAAGTATCCAACTCATAAATCGATATATCCTAAGGTCGACATATTCTGCTTGGACGTACGTGCAGTGCGCATTCTCTTCGCCGCAGCACGCGAGCTTTTATTATTTCTTATAACGTTGCCAAGCACTGCTGGCATTCGTTTGCTCTAAAAACTCGAGCTTTTCTTTAATTTTGATTTCTAACCCACGTGCTTCGGGTTGATAAAAGCGTTGTTCTGCGAGCTCTGGTGGTAAATAGGCTTCGCCAGCAACATACGCATTTTCGTAATCGTGAGCGTAACGATAATCAGCACCAAATCCTTCCTGCTTGTGAACCGTCGTTGGCGCATTACGCAAGTGCTCGGGCACCGCATAAGACGGCCCCTCTTTAGCCAATTGCAACATGCTATTAAATGCCCGGTAGACCGCATTACTTTTCGCTGCACTAGCGCAATACAAGGTCGCTTGGGCAATTGCTCGCTCGCCCTCAGCTGGACCGACTCGATGGTACGTGTCCCAGGCGTTTAGGGCGATTTGCAAAGCCCGTGGGTCAGCATTACCAATATCTTCGGAAGCAATGGCCAATAACCGCCGTGCGACAATCAGCGGATCGCCGCCGCCAGCTAAAATTCGACAGTACCAGTACAAGGCACCATCTGGCGACGAACCTCGTACCGACTTATGAAATGCAGAAAGTAAATCGTAATACAGATCACCTTTGTTATCGAAGGCGGTACTTGTTTGACCGGTCGCAGCAATCACAGTGTCAGGATCAATTTCGTCGCCATCAGCAACAAAATCAGCAGCGATTTCTAAGCTGTTCAATAACCGTCGTGCGTCTCCCGCGGCAGCTTGTAATAACGCTTGCTTAGCTGCTGGGCTTAAGCGCAGTTGGCGCTGTCCTAAACCGCGTTCATTGTCGGTTAATGCTTGTGTGATTAATTGTTCAAGGTCTGCTTCCGTTAGCGCTTGTAGACGATAGGTACGCGCTCGTGACAATAACGCGTTATTCAGTGCGAATCCGGGATTCTCAGTCGTTGCACCAACAAAGATGACTGTGCCGTCTTCAATATGGGGGAGAAATGCGTCCTGCTGGCTCTTGTTGAACCGATGCACCTCATCGACAAATAAGAGCGTCTTTTGCCGAAATAAACCATCACCTGCGCGGGCTTTTGCTGCGTCGATGGCAGCACGAATTTCCTTCACACCCGAAGTGACAGCTGAAACGCGTTCGACATGGGCATCGGCAGCCGCAGCCATTAATTCGGCTAGCGTGGTTTTCCCTGTGCCGGGTGGTCCCCATAAGACCATAGAATGCAAATGCCCTCGCGCAAGAGCTTTGCGCAAGGGCTTGTCGGGGCCGAGAATATGTTGTTGGCCAACATACTCATCGAGGTTTCGAGGCCGCAGGCGGGCAGCCAGCGGCATAAAATCATTCAAGACTCTTACCTTATCGACTAACGTTGATCATCAATATCGGTTCCGTCTGGCAACTCGAGCGCAAACGTAGTTGCTGCCACGGTCTGATTAAAACGTACGTTGGACAACTGAAAAATACTTTCTTGTCCGTGTGCATCCTTCAGGCGCAATTCTGTTAAGCCGAATTCACTGGCACTATTAAGACTAAACACTAGCTCCAGTATTGAACCGCCGAAATCACTTTGTTCGTCTTTAATGGTCCACGTTTGGCGTTCAGCGTTGGTGTGCAATGACACATCGAAGGCCTGCCAATTCTGTTGATCGTTCTCCAGCAATAACAACAGTGGATTTGACTGCATCGCTTCAGCTTGTTTGAACAGCGTGACTTGTTCAATGAACGGGTTGTAATACCACAGCGTTTCGCCATCAGCGACCATCACTGACGCTTCGGGTTCTGCAGTTACCCAACGCAAGCGCGCTGGGCGTTCAAGAACGAAGTCTCCTTCGAGCTCTTGTAATAAATAGCCATCTTCGTAAATCGCTTGCGTGAACTGCCCTTGCAGGCTGCGCAAATCCGCTAAACGGCTTTGCAACTTTTCTGCGGCTGACGGCTCTGTCGCAATGTCCCCCGCATTCGCATCCGCACTCCAACTCAACGCCAAACAACTGGTAACTACAAGTAATTTAACAATCCGATACATCAATAATCCCTCGGTGGTTTTGCCGCCAATACTTCGCGAGCACCATTGTGCCCTGCTGCAGATACGACACCAGAAATCTCCATTTGTTCGACAATCCGAGCTGCACGATTGTAGCCAATTCGGAACTTACGTTGAATACTCGACACCGACACCCGTCCGGCTTCCGTTACAAACGCGACGGCTTCGTCATACAGCGGGTCGGACTCACCGTCTTCGTCACCGCTCTCGCCAGGTAATAACCCTTCTTCGCCTTGATCACCACTAAGAATCTCATCCAAATACTGCGGTGCGCCGCGTTGTTTCCAATCGGCAACAACAGCGTGCACTTCATGGTCATCAACAAAGGCCCCATGCACACGCACCGGCACTCCAGAACCTGGCGGCATGTAGAGCATGTCACCCTGCCCCAATAAATGTTCTGCGCCACTTTGGTCGAGAATGGTTCGTGAATCAATTTTTGACGACACTTGGAAGGAAATCCGAGTCGGAATATTGGCCTTAATTAAACCAGTAATGACATCGACAGACGGCCGCTGTGTTGCGAGTATCAAGTGAATCCCAGCTGCACGAGCCTTCTGCGCAATGCGAGCAATCAATTCTTCAACTTTTTTACCAACAATCATCATCATGTCGGCAAGTTCATCGACGACAACAACGATATACGGCAGTTTACCTAGTTCCGGTGGACGTTGATCCATCGAATCACCGGGTTTCCAAATTGGGTCGCGCAGCGGCTCGCCAGCGGCAATTGCGTCCTCAACTTTCTGGTTGTAGCCCTTCAAGTTACGAACACCGAGCGCCGACATGAGTTTATAACGGCGTTCCATTTCACCAACACACCAACGCAAGGCATTTGCTGCGTCTTTCATGTCGGTCACGACTTCAGTCAACAAGTGTGGGATGCCATCATAGACAGATAACTCGAGCATTTTCGGGTCAATCATGATCATACGCACGTCTTCTGGCTGTGACTTATACAGCATGCTCAGAATCATGACGTTGATCCCAACCGACTTCCCTGAGCCTGTGGTCCCTGCGACCAATAAGTGCGGCATTTTTGCTAAGTCAACGGTGACCGGTTTACCCGCGATATCTTTACCTAACACCATACTTAACGGTGAACCCGATTTAGCAAAGCTTTCGCTTTCGAGAACTTCGCTCAGGCGCACAATTTCGCGGTGTTTGTTCGGCAGTTCAAGGCCAACATATGACTTGCCCGGAATCACTTCAACCACGCGCACGGCAATCGCCGACAGTGAACGGGCAATATCTTTCGACAAGTTAGAAATTTTACTGACTTTTACGCCCGGTGCTAAATCTAGTTCGAAGCGCGTGACGACCGGACCCGGCTGCACGCCTGCGACCTGAACATCGACGCCAAAATCTTTCAGTACCGATTCAACGGTGCGACTTACTTCATCGAGCTCGGCTTGGCTAATCGGATTCGTTGCACTATGGGCGCGGTCAAGTAACGCTAACGAAGGTAGCTCGCTCACCCATTTCGCATTTGAGCCTTGGTTTTGCACATTGCTGTTGCTTGGTGCGGCTTTGCTTGCCGACGGCTTCGCTGCGGCGGCAGACGATTTTGCCACAGCTGTTTTCGCTGCCGCACTCACAGGTTCTGGTTCATCGTCAAAATCTGCAAGCAAATCCGCATCGGAGAAGTTATCAAAGTCATCGCGTGTGGACAGCGATGGCAAGTCATCGAGTTCGTCAGCGAGGTGCGGTTCACTAATTGGCAGCTCGTCCCACGGCGGCGTTTCATCATCGCTACGACGAGCTTTGGCAACAACCGGCTTTTCTTTACGTGCAAACAAACCCGTTACTTTACCCCACCAAGAGGCTTTATTCGTGGCATGTGTAAGGTCATGCTTGCCAGCGCTACTTGTCTCCTGCTTAGGTCGTGCTCGCGAGTCTCCACTGTCCGAATTCGAGCCTGCTTTCGCTGATTTCGCTGCGGCTTTCTGAGCACCTTTGGTGTGACCGTTTGAGCGCAGTGGTTTAGCCACCCAAAGTGCGCCTTGAATTGCACCGGCCCCCAATTTCTCAACCACTTGAATCCAGGATAAACCAGTAATTAAGGTAATTCCGGTAAGCACAAAGGTCAGCAGTAATAAGGTCGTACCGCCTAAATTGAAATATGGCAACATGGCCGCAGTGACCACACTGCCAACTAGACCACCAGCAGGAAAGTAATAAATATCGGCAAAATTGAGGGCAGCAATACCGGTAGCCCCCACAAGAAACATCAGAACCCCGAGGATTCGCAGCCCTAATGTTAGGTAGTCAACACTCAGCAGACGACGCGGGCGATGAAAAACAATATAGCCAAAGCCCACAACCACGAAAGGAATTGAATAGGCTAATGCGCCAAAACAAAATAATAAGATGTCGGCAAACCACGCGCCGATGACACCCGCTGTATTTTGTATCTCTTGGGTGTAGCCGGTTTGTGACCAGCTTGGATCGGCTGGATCAAAGGTCAATAAAGCCGTCAGCAGAAATATCGCCAACGCGCCGCATAGAATTAAGCCTGCTTCGAGCAGTCGCTGCAAACCAGTCATAACGCTCCAATCTTATTGTTTATTGTTATCCAATGAGAATAACACATCATTGTTCATCGCAAAGTAGAAAAGTCACTCAAATTAGCCTTTTATAACCACTTTGTTGTCTTGCTTTACAGCTTCCATAACAACGTAAGTTCGGCTTTCATTCACACCGGGCATATTCAATAGCGTCTCTCCGAGTAACTTCCGATAAGCGGCCATATCTGCCACCCTTGCTTTCAAAAGGAAATCAAAATCGCCGGAAACCAAATGACATTCGAGAATTTCATCGGTTTTTCGCGCTGCGGCGCTAAACTCAGCAAATACATCGGAAGACGTTTTGCTGAGTGTGATTTCCACGAACACCAGCAGCGGTGAGCCCAACTTATCGGGATCGATACGTGCATGATACCCTTTTATAACGCCATTTTTTTCAAGTTTACGAACTCTTTCCAAACACGGTGTCGGACTCAAGCCGACTTCACGGGCAAGTTGGACATTCGATATTCGCCCACGATCTTGCAGAATTCGCAATATTTTCCGGTCAAGTCGATCGATAGTTAGTTTAGCTTCTTCAGTCATGATTCTTCGATACTTTATGCTATGGATTATTTAAATTGTAGACGTTTATTCTTTTTTAAGCCACCAAAAAAGTCAGTAACGCCTGCAATTCTTAAGCTATACTTTGCCGCACATTTAGTTCTCTGCGGTTGAATTGGCAACGCCTCGCGGCACTAGAAAAACTGCAGCTTTTCGGCAATTTGAGGTTTTCATTATGTTAATCGGTGTACCAAAAGAAATTAAAAACCATGAGTATCGCATTGGTTTAACGCCAGCAGCCGTGCGTGAGTATATTGCTCACGGTCACCAAGTCATGGTTCAGCGCGACGGCGGTGTTGCTATCGGCTTTACCAACGAAGATTACGAAGCGGCAGGCGCTCGGATTGTCGATACACCGGAAGAAATCTTCGCTAGCGCAGATATGATTGTGAAAGTAAAAGAGCCGCAGCCAGGCGAATGTAAACAGCTGCGTGAAGGTCAAATCCTCTACACTTACTTGCACTTGGCACCCGATCCAGAGCAAACGCGCTTACTCGCAGAAGCTGGCGTTTCAGCAATCGCTTATGAAACCGTCACCGACAACCGCGGTGGTTTACCACTGTTAGCGCCTATGAGTGAAGTTGCAGGTCGCATGGCAATTCAAGCCGGCGCTCATAACCTCGAGAAAGCGCACGGTGGCAGCGGTACCCTGCTCGGTGGTGTTCCGGGTGTTGCACCAGGAAAAGTATTGGTAATCGGTGGTGGTGTCGTGGGCACTCAAGCTGCAAAAATGGCTGTTGGTTTAGGTGCTGATGTCACGATCCTTGATCGTTCATTACCACGCTTACGCGAATTGGACGATATCTTCATGGGACGCGTCAAAACTGTCTATTCGACTGTTGATGCCATTGATGCCTATTCACGCGAAGCGGACTTAGTTGTCGGCGCAGTCCTGATTCCAGGCGCTGCTGCACCGAAACTATTAACCCGTGAGCACATCAAAAACATGAAGCCGGGTTCAGTCCTCGTTGACGTTGCGATTGACCAAGGTGGTTGTTTCGAAACTTCAAAAGCGACGACTCACCAAGACCCAACCTACGTCGTTGACGACGTCGTGCACTATTGTGTCGCGAATATGCCAGGTGGTGTTGCTCGTACCTCGACAATCGCCTTGAATAACGCAACGTTACCGTATGGTATTGCGCTGGCAAACAAAGGGTTGGCGGCAATGGAAAGCGACGCCAACTTGCGCAATGGTCTGAACATGCATAAGGGCTACATCACCTACAAAGCGGTTCATGACGACCTTGGTAAGCAACTTGGCTTAGATTACTTAGAGCCGCTTTCAGCGATTAAGCTGTAAGGTCTGCGAGACAAACGAATAAGAGCCGGCTTTAGCCGGCTCTTTACCCTCTGCGCACAACTCCCTACAATGGGCGTTGAATTTTAGCCTCGGTACCCCCATTTTCGCGTAGGTGTACCCTTTTTTCTGTTGATAAACAGTGGAGTTTCTTTTTCATGGCTGACGCTAGACACTGCAAGCTACTTATTCTTGGTTCAGGCCCTGCCGGTTACACGGCCGCGGTTTATGCTGCTCGAGCAAACTTAAACCCAGTTCTCGTGACGGGTTTACAGCAAGGTGGTCAATTAACCACCACAACCGATGTCGAAAACTGGCCAGGTGACCCAGAAGGTTTGACCGGTCCAGATTTGATGGTACGCATGCAGCAACATGCCGAGCGCTTCAATACCGAAATCATTTTTGATCACATTAATGCTGTCGAACTAACCGAGAAGCCATTTCGCCTCAAAGGTGACAGTGGTGAGTACACCTGTGATGCTCTGATCATTGCTACAGGGGCATCAGCGAAGTATCTTGGCCTACCGTCTGAAGAAGCGTTCAAAGGTAAAGGTGTGAGCGCCTGTGCAACCTGTGACGGATTCTTCTATCGTGGGCAAAAGGTCTGTGTTGTTGGCGGTGGTAATACGGCTGTTGAAGAAGCGCTATATTTGTCTAATATCGCTGAAGAAGTTCACGTGATTCACCGCCGTGACAGCTTCCGGGCTGAGAAAATTCTTGTTGACCGTCTGATGGCTAAAGCTGAAAGCGGCAACGTTAAACTGCATTTGTATAAAACCCTCGACGAAGTACTCGGCGACAACATGGGCGTAACCGGTATTCGTATTCGCGACACCCGTAATGACGAACTCTCTGAATTAGAGCTCGCTGGTGTTTTTATCGCCATCGGTCATCAGCCAAACACACAAATGTTTGCCGGTCAGCTCGACATGGAAAACGGTTATCTGAAAGTTCATTCAGGAACCAATGGTAACGCGACCCAAACGTCTATTCCTGGCGTGTTTGCAGCAGGTGATGTGTCTGACCACATTTACCGCCAAGCGATTACCTCTGCCGGCACCGGCTGTATGGCTGCCCTTGATGCAGAGCGTTACCTTGACGCTTTAGCAGAAAAGTAGGACTGACTAAGCGGAGTAGCACACTACTTCGCTTTTTTTCGCCATGACCCACGAACGTACACCATACTTTCACATTCTCGAACGCGACCCGCTTAGTCCATTCCCCGCGGTGGAACTGGCGCACCGTGATCCCGATGGTCTGCTCGCGATTGGCGGCTGTCTCGCGCCCGAGCGCTTGATGAACGCCTACCAACACGGAATCTTTCCATGGTTTAGCCCGGGCGAACCGATTCTCTGGTGGTCTCCTTCAACTCGCGCTGTTATTCCTATTCACGGCGTTCGTGTGAATCGCTCACTGCGCAAATTTCTTGGCAATAATCCTTATTCCGTGACCATCAATCGCAGTTTTCCAGCCGTGATTCATCATTGTGCGACAACGCCGAGAGGCCCCGGTAACGGCGTTTGGATTACCCCAGAAATGCAGCGGGCATACATTCGCTTGCATCATTTGCACATCGCTCATTCAGTAGAAGTGTGGCATCAAGAACAACTCGTTGGTGGCTTATACGGTGTTCTGACGAAACAGACATTTTGCGGTGAAAGTATGTTCAGCCATGCACCAAATGCATCAAAAGTGGCATTAGTGGTCTTTTCTGAGTACCTCAAGCAAATTGGCGTGAAACAAATCGATTGCCAAATTATGAATCCGTTTTTACAGCAAATGGGGGCGGTTTCTATCGCCCGTAAAGAGTTTTTAGACCGACTCAACCGACAAGAAACGCTCGAATTTGCAGGGCAATTGCTGAAACCACAGCAATTGCTTGCAGCTAATGTTGGCAATTAACTTGAAATCGGGTTAAAATCCCCGCGCTTTAAATCAGCCAGACCAAAGAAAATACAGAGGAATTTAATGGCGAAAGAAGACAGCATTGAAATGCAAGGTACTATTTTAGAAACCTTGCCAAATACGATGTTCCGCGTCGAGCTTGAAAACGGTCACGTTGTGACTGCTCATATTTCAGGCAAAATGCGTAAGAACTATATCCGTATCCTGACTGGCGACAAAGTCACCGTCCAACTCACGCCTTATGACCTAACCAAAGGCCGTATCGTTTTCCGTTCGCGTTAATTTTTAACGCAAATGCGAAAAAACCCAGTATCGCGATTCGCGTTTCACTGGGTTTTTTTGATCATTCAATAAAAAGAGCCTAACGCAGCGTCGAACTGCACCTGCGAAGCGGCGGTTAAGTCACCGCTTCACTTGCACTGTCATAAACAAAGTCGAGGGTATTCGACTCGGTGTCGAGACGCACGCGAACGTTACCACCTTGGCTTAAACAGCCAAACAGGATTTCATTCGCTAGTGGCTTCTTCAATTGTTCCTGAATCACCCGACTCATCGGTCGTGCGCCCATCGCACGGTCGTAGCCTTTCTCAGCTATCCAGTTTAATGCAGCTTGTTCAACTTCGAGCGAAACGCCCTTCTTATCGAGCTGAGCCTGTAACTCACAGATAAATTTATCGACCACTTGCAAAATCACTTCGGTGTTGAGGTGATTAAACCAGATAATGCCGTCGAGACGATTACGGAACTCCGGCGTAAACACTTTATTAATTTCCGCCATCGCATCGAACTGATGGTCTTGCTGTTGAAAACCAATCGATTTACGCTCGGTTTCACGCACACCAGCGTTCGTGGTCATCACCAACACAACGTTACGGAAATCGGCTTTACGGCCGTTGTTGTCCGTCAGCGTGCCGTTATCCATCACCTGCAACAGGATATTGAAAATGTCACTATGGGCTTTCTCAATCTCGTCCATTAACACCACACTATACGGGTGTTTAATGACAGCATCGGTGAGCAAGCCACCCTGCTCGAAGCCGACATAGCCTGGCGGTGCGCCAATGAGTCGGCTTACTGCATGACGCTCCATGTATTCCGACATATCAAAGCGCAGTAACTCAACCCCCATGACCTTGGCTAATTGCTGCGTGACCTCAGTTTTACCAACACCGGTTGGTCCAGCAAACAAGAACGAGCCGACCGGCTTGTGTTCTGCTGCTAAACCACTACGAGACAGACGAATTGCGGAAACCAGTGAATCGATGGCCTGATCTTGGCCAAATACCACCATTTTCAGGTTACGGTCCAATTGCTTCAGCATGCTTTGATCATTGCGTGACACCGATTGCGCTGGAATCCGTGCAATACGAGAAATAATGGCTTCAATATCACTAACACCAATCGTTTTCTTCCGCTTCGATGCTGGAAGCAATCGTTGACTTGCCCCCGCCTCGTCCAGCACATCAATGGCTTTGTCCGGTAAATGGCGGTCATTGATATATTTTGCTGCCAGTTCGGCCGCGGCCCGGATGGCAGGTTGGGTGTAGCGAATACCGTGGTGCGCCTCATATTTGTCGCGAAGACCGAGTAAAATTCTCGTGGTGTCCGCCACTGAAGGCTCACTAATGTCAATTTTCTGGAAACGCCGAACGAGCGCACGATCTTTCTCAAAAATATTCTTATATTCTTGATAGGTCGTTGAGCCAATACATTTCAGTTCACCACTCGACAGTAAGGGTTTCAACAGGTTCGACGCATCCATAACACCACCAGACGCAGAGCCAGCACCGATTATCGTATGAATCTCGTCAATAAATAGAATGGCATGCGTTTGTCTGGTGATTTCTTTTAAAAGTGCTTTAAAGCGTTTCTCAAAGTCACCACGATACTTTGTGCCCGCCAATAAACCGCCCATATCAAGGCTGTAAATCACCGCATCGGCCATCACCTCTGGCACGTCGCCTTGGACAATTTTCCAAGCTAAGCCCTCAGCAATAGCGGTTTTACCAACGCCAGCTTCACCGACGAACAAAGGGTTATTCTTGCGTCGACGACAAAGCACTTGTACTGTTCGCTCGAGCTCCATGTCACGACCGATTAACGGGTCAATTTTACCGGCTTCCGCGCGCTGATTTAAATTCACACAAAAGCGCGCAAGAAAGCTCTGCTCTTCGTTATCAGAGCTCGCTTCTTGACTATCAATCGGTGCGCCTTTCTCTTCCTCGATGCGCGAGATACCATGGGAAATAAAGTTCACCACATCCAGCCGTGTCACTTCATGTTTATTCAATAAGTAAACAGCCTGTGATTCTTGCTCGCTGAAAATCGCGACTAAAACGTTGGCGCCCGTAACTTCAGAATTACCAGAAGATTGCACATGGAAAACTGCTCGTTGTAATACCCGTTGAAAACCGAGTGTTGGCTGAGTTTCCCCAAGGTCGTCGTCGGGGAAGCGTGGCGTCGAACGGTCAATGTACGTGAGCAAATCACTTTTGAGCGCAGCGAAATCGATGCCACATGCGCGTAAAGCGTCTGCAGCCTCGGGATTGTCGAGCAAGGCGACAAGTAAATGTTCAACGGTCATGAGCTCATGGTGACGCTCACGTGCTAGGCGGAAGGCGTCATTCAACGAGATTTCGAGCGCTTTGTTCAGCATACTGCTCTCCTTACTTCACAAATCATACTTGCTCCATGGTACAGAGCAATGGGTGTTGGTGTTCACGTGCATACTGATTCACCTGCACCACTTTCGTTTCTGCAATTTCAGCAGAATAGACCCCGCAAACGGCCTTGCCTCGATGGTGAACTTGCAACATAACCTCCGTGGCTGCTTCTTGATCAAGACGGAAAAACCGGACGAGCACCTCAATCACAAAATCCATCGGTGTAAAGTCATCATTGTTTAACATCACCTGATACATACGTGGAGGCTGCAGTTTCAGGTCTGTTGTCTCATCTAAATGATGCTCAGGAATTGAATCGCTAAACCAAGTCATGACTTAAAAAACACCTTTATTCCTATTCACTATAGCTAGATTTTTATCACTCTGTCATTTTTTTACAGAATGATTCGTTAAAAAATTGTAATAATTTTACCAACAAACGCTTGACTATTTTTTGGTCTTATCTACATTAACAAATGGTACTGATTGTTCAGAATTTCAAGCACCCTAAATTCAAGGGTCTGAACACACTTAAAATCAGTCTGGCACCCAAACAATAATAACAGGTGCGTCCACGACCATTATAACAAAACGACAAACGCAAGAAGGAAGTAGATGTATGGCTACCGGTAAAGTCAAATGGTTCAATAACTCGAAAGGTTTTGGTTTTATTGAATCTGAGGAGCGCAGTGGTGATATCTTTGCCCACTACTCCACCATTCAAATGGAAGGATACCGTACGCTAAAAGCTGGACAAGAAGTCGACTTTGAGCTCGAAGAAGGTCCTAAAGGTTTACACGCAATCCATATCGTTCCCCACTCAGCAGATACCAAATCATAACATTTGTTGTATCTATGAGTGGTTGCAGCCGGTGTGTTTTGCACACCGGCTTTTCCATTTGGCACAACTAAAACTGTAACCCTTAATCATTCATTCCATAAAAACGACGCAATTGAACGCGCAAATTCGGCGGCGTACCAACAATCGTTAAAGTATCTGTTTGCACGTCATATTCAACTCGGCCACCAAGTAGTTTCTGTTCAAACGCAACACTCAAGCCACCACCTTGACCTTGAAATTTCATTAATGAACGCAAGCTTGCTTTGTCGGCTGGAAATGCATCTGGCATATCCAAGCCTTTTTCCTGAGCGAAGCTTTTTAATGACGGCGCACCTTGCTCAACTAAACGTTGATCCAATGACTGTAGCTGCACCTGCTCGCCCTGTTGCCACTGCTCACCGCAGTACTCATAGACTTCTTTGCGAACATCTTGTGCACGCTCTGGCTCAAGGTCAGCACCCGCAATCATGGCCTGTACCGTATTGACTAACTGCTGTGTGCTCGCTTTTGCATTGACGCGTTCAACACAACCAAGAAAATCCAAGAAGAACTCACCTGCTTTGCGACCGGTGCGGCCTTTCAAAAATGAAACGTAGTAAAGATCATCCGCTTCAGCCTGATATTCGGTCAAGTTAATACGCGCCGCCAGTTGCACTTTGCCAACATCGAGTTGCGCGGCTTTGTGCACACTCAAGTCGGGTTGCACCATGACGCCTTCGCGCACAGGTAAGTAGCCTACTAACAGAAAACGGTCGCCGCTTTCTTCATAGTCCGCTAGTAACAAAAAGCCCGCTTCACCAACTGCATAGTTGCTTAGTTGTTGCTGCAATAAACGAGCAACCTGTTGCGATAGTTCAACAAAGCTATTGGCGTCCGTCAACCAATGAGCCAGCAACTTAGGGAATTCAGGCTCAGGAATCGCCTCGCCGCGCTCACGAGCATCCGCATAGACTGAGTCGTCAGCACTGACGAAGCTTGCGTACCCTTTGGTTGGCTTCGCTTGGTAAACCTCTGATAGTTCAGCAAGTAGCGTCACCACTTCAGGGTCGTTCTGCAAGGTTGCAGGGGAAAACCGTACGCCATAATTACCGTCTGGATCTTGATATATTTCGTGCACAATGCTGGCTGTAACCGTCAGATTCATGTCTCTCTCGCTATGCAACCTACTGATTTATGTTAAACTTAAGAAATTGTATTCTACCACGTGAATGAAGAGAGCCCCATGCCGATACTGTCGAAATACGACGAAGAGCGTCAAGAAAAACTCATCAATGAAATTTTAGATTTATTTGCCAATGACAGCTCTCCAAGTGACTTAGCTTTGATGACCTTAGGCAATGTCACTACCCACATCATTCATAACCATGTTGCTGCGGACAAACGAGAAGCAGTCGCAAGGCAGTTTGGGCAAATTCTGCTACAATCCATAGCAAACTCGAGCCAAAGTTAGTTCGCTCGCTTCCGAAAAGAATAAATACAAGAGCAGCCCATGGGAAAGTATCAGCAACGAGACCGCATCGCACGCTTGATTAGTTGGGGCCACTGGTTCACCTTTGGCAATATTTTCTTATGCTTATTAATCGGCCTTTTGTATGTGGAAAATGCGCTGCCGACCGGTTCTGCGTTGGGAAATAGTTACATTTTTATTAGTTGGCTCGGCCATTTCGCCTTCTTACCATTCGTTGCTTTTATTATTCTTTTGTTTCCTTTATGTCTAATCGTGCCATTCTCGAGGTTTCTCCGTGGCTATGCCGCAACCATTGGCACAATTGGCCTCTTTACCCTGCTTTTCGACGGCATATTCTTTCGGCAATATGGCTTCCATCTCAATACCTATTCACTCAATCAATTAGCACTCGACGCCGAAGAATGGTTTGCCGGTGGCAGCTTTCTCTTATTATCGCTCATCATACTCAGCTTTTTACTGATTTTTGCGGTTCAGCTCACCCTCGCCAACATAGCCTGGAAGCGTCTCGATTTACTACGTGATCGGTCCTTCGCAAAAGTGTTCACTGCGGTCTTTATTGCCAGTTTCCTAGCTAGCCACAGCACCCATATATGGGCAGATGCGAACTTATATTCACCGATCACACAACACGATGACTTATTTCCGTTGTCTTATCCAACCACAGCCAAATCATTGATGGCTCGTCACGGCTGGATTACCACCGAGCAATTCCAAGGGCGCCAAGACTTATTTAGCCGCGAAGCCCAGTTGCGAGTGAAGTACCCGACCGGGCCGATGCTCTGTAGTAAAGAATCTAATTCATTAAGTACAACGGTATTTGCTTTCCAACATATGGATGCGGAGACCGCCGCTAAACTCACCGCTTCGGTTCCGCAGCTCGAACGTCACCAAGGCCAGCATCTGGCTCATGTCGATAGCGCTGCGGCCATCACTACTTTGCTCTACGGCATTCCTGATTTGTACAATCAAAGTATTCACCGGCAAGGCCTCCTGCCAGCCTACCTCCGTACGATGCAGGATTTTGCAACACCTGTGCGTCTGCTTGCGTCACCTGCATTTGGCCGTGATTCTGTGCCGGCAGTCATGCAAGCGGAAACTCGCAGCTGGACCGGTGCGTTACAACCTGGGTTAAATGTCAGTGTCATCTTTGTCACGGCCGCAGATATTGACGAGGTAATCACCTACCTTGAGCAAGTTATCGAGTCCGCACAGCCGGTGATAATCACCGGCTTAACCGCCGCAACGGAAAACAGCAATACCATTCAGCCTGAAGTTTTGAATGTGCCGCTCTGGACTGCGAATATGGACGTATATCCGCGTCAATTAACGACCCTTGAAGATATTATTCCAACTGTGCTCACTGCGTACATGTCTTGCGCTGAGCAGTTTCGAAATTTCACCAACGGCATTTCTCTGACCCAACCGACTCGAGAATTTCCACGCGTCTACACTGTGCGCCCTTATTTCTATATATTTGAACAACAGCAAACGACTATCATCGATGCCAATGGCGACATGTTATTGTTTAATCAAGCTGGTGAATTAGTCCCTGGTGCCGTTCCACCGACTCCGGTGTTCATTCAAAGCTTACGTGAGTTGCAGCGTTTCGCTGATCAATAGCTCTACGGCTGATTAGGAATTGATTAAAAAGACGGCAGTTATTCGGCTAATCTGTTATTGCAGCTTGCGATTTGTGTTGAAAGCAGTAAGATACAGCGCACGGTCGGCGTGTGGCGCAGCTTGGTAGCGCACTGTCATGGGGTGTCAGGGGTCGCTGGTTCAAATCCAGTCACGCCGACCAACAAATTCAAAAAAAGGGTTAAAGCGCAGGCTTTAACCCTTTTTTATGATTTAAATTCACTTTAATCTACTTTTTCACCAATATGCTCAGCGAGAAAATCGAGCATTCGTTGCCAACGTTCAACATTGTTCTCTGGTTTATAGAAACCGTGCCCTTCCGTTTCCTTGATGAGCTCCGAATAGGGTAGCTCATGCCGTTCAAGCTCTGCCTTGAAATGGTGTAGGTGTTCAATTGGCGCCCGCATATCACGGCCACCGTGCACTAGCATCACTGGTCGTGTTAATCGTTGCGCCTGATGTTTGGGTGATTGAGCGCGCAATGCGGCAGTGTCCGTCCCTAACACGCGACGCAGATAAGCCATACCAAAATCACTTTGTGGTAAATCGCCACTAGTAAACATGAGTTCTAAATCGTAGAACCCAGAAAATCCGATGGCACATTGATATAACTCGGGATACTCGATGGCCGACATAACAGCCGCGTAACCACCAAATGACGCTCCGGAAATACACACACGATCCGGATCGATCAGTTTTTCGTTGGCGAGATGTGTCACACCATCGGCAATATCTGCAATAATCCGGCGTCCCCATTGCTGCAGACCCGCTCGCTCGAAGGCTAGTCCGAAGCCACTCGAACCGCGAAAGTTGGGTTGCAGCACTGCGTAACCATGGTCTGCGAGAAGTTTCGCTTCCAGATTAATAATACCCATTGAATCACGCATTCCGAGCGGTCCACCATGGGGGATCACCACTAACGGGATGTCGCCCGACTTAACATTATTCGGTAGTGTCAGAAGCGCCAGAATGTCGGTACCATCTCGCGCTGTATAGCGAATTGTTTTGGTATGTGGCAGTTCCACACCTTGTAGCCAAGGTCGGCTTTGCGCCAGTAGTTCGAGTTCGTTTGATTCCCGATTGAATAAGTAGAACTGACGGGATTCATTCGCCGATTGCACCGTCAGAATTTGCAACTGATTATCGGCCGTCGCTGAATGGATATGGGCCTGCTGCTTGGGGAACGTCGCAAAGACTCGTAAAAGGCTTTCCGCTTCACCCTCTTGAGTGCCGTCAGCAAAAAATACATGTTCTATTTCTTCTAGCTCAAAACTTGCGCCAATAACTTCGCTTGGACGTCCCTGGCGAAAACTAAACAGCGGCTCCACATCAACTTGTGGGTGTGCGAGCATTAAAGTTTCTTCATTCGTCTCAAAATTATATCGTGCAATACTAAAGGTATCTGTAGTGTTGGCCGAGAGCCCGACGACTTCGTTACCGTCATGAGTAAATGCAAGCGGAATAAAACCGCCCTCCAGCTCGTCAACTTCGCTAATTTTCACCCAAGGTGCGCGAGCATTAGCACGGTACAGCATGACCACAAGATTAGGGTTCTCAGTTGAAACACCCCGTGCAAGCCGCACTGTCCCAGTTTGGTCGGTTAATAGTTGAACTTGCGACCCACGATAGCTGCGTACCGGAATCCGCCCCTCGCTACGTTTGCGACCGCTATCGACTCGCATCCGATATAAATCAAGGAAGGGTTGGGTTTCACGCATACTAAACTGAGAAATAAGGACTTCACCATTATGGTTCGGCAAGATATCAACGAGCTCAGCAAACACAAAGTTGCCATCACGTGAGCGAGGTCCAGTCAGGATGACACGTCGAGAACCATCCGCATCCATCGCGATCAATTCACCGGTTGCAATGGGTTGCTCAAGTGCGCCAATTTCTCGCGCGGTGGTCATTAATAGACGATTACTCGTAACCCAGTGAAAGGCACTGACCGACTCATTACCACGTAATTGCGTAACCGAAAGCACCGCACGCGACTGCACATCGAGCACGGTAAGTCGTATCACTCCTTCGTCATCTCGGCTCGTAGCCGCGAGGTAATCACCTTGGGGAGAGATCTTAATGTCAATGAATTGTACCGGCCGAGCGTAATCAGCTAAGCTCAATCCACTGTTTGTATTGGCGTATCCCACCACGCTAAAAAACCCGAGCAGCAATACTCCGACTTTTAGCATCAGTCCTTTCATGTCGTTAAATTACCTTGTCGTCCGCGCTAAACAACAAATGGCTAAAACCACCATTTCAGCACTCATCGTCCATGACGATCATTGAATTTAATTCGTCTTAGTCCCCTATTATCCCACGAATAAACTCTTCGACAATCAAATCAATGTAAGCAGATGTTACATTCAAATGAGTCACTAGACGCATGCGCGCTGCACTTGAAAGCATGATCCCTTTCTGACGACAGTGTGCAGCGGTTTTTTGTGCTAATACCGGATCCGTAAATTGCACGTACACCATATTAGTAACTGCGGGCTCTACTTGTACCTGCTCAATGCCATGCGCGACTAGTTGTGCCTTCAGTTTAGTTGC
Source organism: Aliidiomarina haloalkalitolerans (assembly GCF_003987315.1). Taxonomy (GTDB): domain Bacteria; phylum Pseudomonadota; class Gammaproteobacteria; order Enterobacterales; family Alteromonadaceae; genus Aliidiomarina; species Aliidiomarina haloalkalitolerans. The sequence continues at coordinate 376,312 of NZ_PIPI01000001.1, read as the reverse complement.
TAACAACACGGCATTGTCATGATCAACTTGTAAACGCTGAATATGATGGTCTATCGCATAATCTATCGCTGCCGCAACAAATCCCGCCTGACGCATTCCACCACCTAGCATCTTGCGCCAACGGCGTGCTTTTGCAATCGTCTCACGGTCGGCCGCTAATACGGAACCAATGGGTGCGCCTAGCCCTTTCGAAAAACACACCGAAACGCTATCAAACCCATCTGTGAGTGTCTCTAAACTGGCACCGCTGGCAATATGCGCATTAAACAGGCGCGCTCCATCAAGGTGTAATTTCAACCCGTGATGCTGAGTAAAGTCGCGCGCAGCATCTAAGAACTTCGTCGGCATCACCTTCCCCGTATGCGTGTTTTCGAGGGCAAGTAGTCGTGTAACTGGAAAATGCGGGTCATTGGGTTTCACTTTCTTTGCCAGAACCTCGAGGTCGAGTGTTCCATCAGCCTGCACAGCAACGGTTTGCGGGACAATCCCCCCAAGCACTGCGGCGCCACCAGCTTCGTAGCGATAGGTATGGTATTCCTCACCGACCAAATACTCTTCACCGCGTTGACACTGACTGAGTAGTGCGAGCAGATTACTTTGGGTGCCACTGGTGCATAGCAACGCAGACTCTTTATTCAGCATGCGCGCTACACGAGCTTCCAATGCGTTGACCGTTTCATCTTCACCGTACACATCATCACCAACGTTGGCATTTGCCATATACTCGCGCATTGCTGCACTTGGTAACGTGACTGTATCACTGCGTAAATCAATTGTTTTCATAGGCTTCTCGTTAGCAAAAAGGCAGCGCGAACGCTGCCTTTATCATTCTGATGCGTACTATTACCAAATTTTAATCCGCACGTCTTCATCCCGATACATCGGATCACCCGGTTGCACGTCAAACGCTTGGTAAAACTCAGGCATGTTCGATAATGGCCCTAACACCCGATACTTCCCGGGAGAGTGCGGACCTACCACAACTTGTCGACGCAAAGCTTCATCCCGGAATTTAATCCGCCAAATCTGGCCCCAGCCGATAAAGAATCGTTGTTCAGGGGTGAAACCGTCAATGGTTTCACCGCCACTATCACCAAGAGAATTTAAATACCCGCGCAATGCCACATTCAAGCCGCCCAAGTCAGCAATATTCTCACCTAAGCTGAGTGCGCCCTGTAGATACAAATCATCAATTGGGTTAAAGGCACTAAACTGGTCGATCATTAAGGCAGCACGCTCACGGAATTGCGTCTCATCGTCTGGGCTCCACCAATCGCGTAAGTTACCTTCGCCATCCGAACGCCGCCCTTGGTCGTCAAAACCATGGGTGATTTCGTGGCCAATCACGGCACCAATTGCGCCATAGTTAATTGCATCGTCGGCTGCGACATTAAAAAATGGTGGTTGTAGAATTGCCGCTGGGAAAACGATTTCGTTCATCGTTGAACGGTAATAGGCGTTGACCGTTTGTGGCGTCATTCCCCAGTCATACGGGTCGACTTCCTGGCCGAGTCGGCTAATCATGCGGTCATACTCGCACTCAGCTGAGCGGCGCAAGTTACCAAAAAGGTCGTCTGCGGCAATCGTCAAGCAATCATAATCGCGCCATTTTTCTGGAAAACCAATTTTTGTAGTAAACGTCGCTAACTTAGCATGCGCTTCCAGTTTTGTTTCGTCGGTCATCCACTCTAAGTCGTCAATTGCTTCTGCGAAGGCAGCAAGAATGTTATCGACCATGACTGCCATGCGTTCCTGTGCTTCTGGTTGGAAATGTCGATTGACATACTCTTGCCCCACCATAAAGCCAAGCGTACTTTCTACTGTGCTTACAGCGCGACGTTCCCGAGAGCGTTCTTCCTCCAGCCCCTGTAAAACTCGCCCATAAAAATCAAAACTTAACGCAGCAAAGTCACGACTCAGAATATTGGCGCTGTTACGCAAAACATGGAATTGCAGGTACGCTTGCCAGTCCGCCATTGAGAACTGCTGATATAAGTCGGCAAATGCAGTGAGATAATCCGGCTGCCGCACAACAACTTCATTAATATCCAAACCGGCTGCTGCAAACATCGTCGCCCAATCAAAACCGGGTGCCTCTTCGGCTAATTCAGTCAGGGTCATTTTGTTATACGACGCCAGCCGATCTCGGTTCTGAATACGAGTCCAGTGATGGCGTGCTAACGCTGTCTCAATGTTAATGATCGACGTTGCCTTTGCCTCGGCGTCGTCCCAGCCCGCCAATTGCCATAACTCTTCAATGAAGCTTTGATACGCTGCACGCAGTTCTTGATTGCGGGCATCGCTTGCCAAGTAATACTCGCGATCAGGTAAACCTAAACCTGACTGACTAATGGCCGTTATATGTTGGTCAGACTGCATTTGATCTTGGCCGACGCTCACATTAAACGGTGTACCAGCGCGATAACGTTGTTGTTGCCCCCAATAGGTTGCAAGATCAGCATGTGACTCCAGCGCTTGAATCCGAGCGAAGTCTTCAGCGAGTGGGTTGATGCCGCGTGCCTCGATCGTGTCTTCATCCATAAACGAACGATAGAGATCGCCAATCTTCTGCACGTCTGAACCTTGCTCGGCCGTCGTCGAGGCAAACTCCTGAACAATTTCGAGGACATGCGCTTCAGCTTGTTCACGAAGCTCATCAAAACTGCCCCAGCGCGCCCGATCAGCTGGGATTTGGGTATTCTCTAACCAACCACCGTTGACATAACGAAAGAAATTCTCCCGAGGGCTTACACTTGTATCCATGTTGTTTATCTCAACCCCTGAGCGCAGCGCTTGCTGCTCTGCGGTACTGCTCATTTGCGCAGCAGTGTGTTGGGTTGCTGACGAGCCATTCGTCGGAGTCTCCCCGTCAGTGCAGCCGGTTACACCAAGCGCTAGCGCAACACTTGCTGCAATCATGGTTACTTTATTCATGAACGTTCTCTTCCTGTTGATTATTTATTCAATTTCAAATATCTGAAATCTTTGCTAACAGCAGTCTCAGCGAAGTCGAAACAAACTGTCGAGTCTTTGGCGGTCAACGGGTACGGATATGCGACTAATGCAGCACCTTTGTTCATTGTCCGAGCAATGAACATTAATACCGCGGTAACTATGGCGATAACTAGGGCGATAACTAGGGCGATAACTAGGGCCGCGAATACGCCGGAAACTCGTGAATTTGAATATCGTAGTCTTGTAACAAGGCTCGGGAATTAAAATACAGCGTTAGAGACAACATCCGGGTGCTGCCATCGCTAGCACCAGTTTGTCCGACATAGGTATAGTTGTACCAAAGTGCGTCACCGGTCTGCCCTTGGGAGGAAGGTGTCCCCCACCAGCGTTGAATGTCTTGGATTTGTGTTTGATCAATCTGCAGTACCCGTTCGACATTGTCATAGGTTATTTCTGCAAGTGGCATTACTCGCTGCGAGCTTTGGCTTTGACCTCCGGGCGTGTTGTCCGTGCTAGCACAGGCGCTCAAAAGCAGAACTGCGAAAATAGCTAGTATTGTCAGTTGTTTCATCTAGAACTCCTTGCTTGCAAATGTTAGTCGTGCGCCAGCAAAGCTCGCAACGGGGTTTTACAATCCTGCTGGTACACTTGGTCACCTGCAGCAACTTGCCATTCTTCAAAGTGGCCCGCATTCACTTCTAAAGCCATTCGAAATACTTGCGTCGCTGGGTAATTGCGACAACGCCCAGGAAAAATACTACGACACGGTTCCATTGTCAGAATCTCATTAATCACGCCTTCTTTATCGATGTAGGCAATATCCAATGGAATTAACGTCTTGTACATCCAGAACGCGCGTAAGCCATCGTTCGGATAGACAAATAACATACCCGCATTAGTGGGCAGCGACTTGCGCTCCATCAACCCCCGCGCTCGGGTGTCGGCATTGAGCGCTAACTCAACCGTGAGCTGCACGTTCTCGCTGCCAATCAAACACACCTGCAGTGTGTCAAGTCCTGACTCAGCCATCGCTGTTGCCACTGAATCTGTAGCGTGCGCGGTTGTACTCAACAGCGATGATACGCAAATTACTAGACCGCAACTAAACAGTGACAAACGAGAGTTTAGCCATTGCCGGTGCCTAATCATTGCTTGGGTATTCATTTTCGTCTCCATCACCCGCAACGTATCCCTGTATCAAGTGCTGCCAATCCGCAGAGTTAAAATAGAATGGTTTCGCCTGAGCGGCGAACTTTTGTTGTTCTTTCTCCAATGAACGATGCAAGCGCTCTAAATTCTGCACTTGCCAGCGCCCAGGGGAACGAAATTCACAACGGTCAAAATCTATGACCCATACTTTGTCGCAGCGTTCAGCCCGTTGCAATAAGATATTGTGGCAATTCAAATCACTGTGGTACACACCGGTTTGATGAAATCGAGCGATTGTGGCACCGATACGATGCCATTGTTCTGCTGGCAGAGTTTGCTCTTGTAAGCACTGGAAAAGATCCTGACTATGCGGAATCCGCTCAATCAGAATATCAGCTTGGTAAGTCAATCCTCGCTTCTTCTGATAAGCAGCGATCGGCTTCGGCACCGGTAAACCTAAATGGTACATTCGCCACAACAATTCGAGCTCCTGAAAACTACGCGTTTTCATGACTCCCGTGTAGAAAAACAGGTCGCGTAATAATTTCCCCGGCAAACCACCCCGATAATAATGCCGTAACACCCACTCCTGTTCACCACAACGCACGAAATAAACCGTATTGCGGCCTTTCGATTGCCCAGTAATGGCTTGTTGTTCTCGCCAGAAGTTTGCCGAGAACCATGCTCGTAATTCAGTGTGGTCACTGACATTTGCATCTGCATCAGGGGTCACCAAGAAACGCTCGCCAGCCTGCCCCCGACGTTGAATTAAATTGTTCTGGTTATTCATCTCCGCTGCGCTCCAGAAAGTCGTCAATCAAATCAAGATAGCGATCCGTTGCACCTTCATGCTGAGCAAACAAACTTTGTGCATGTGCGGTTTTTAGCTGGGCATTTTCATCGTCCAACAGTCTCTCTAAGACAAGGTCTAACTGGTCGTCTGCCGTCACCCAATTCACTGCTTCTAAGCTATCAAGCTGGTCATACACCTCTTGGAAATTAAATACATGGGTTCCAGAAACGATCGGCACAGCTAACGCAAGCGGCTCAAGCGGGTTATGCCCACCGCGGGTTATCAAACTACCCCCGACAAAAGCGACATTAGCGACTCCGTACCAAAGCATTAATTCACCCATCGTGTCAGCCAGTAATACCTGAGTTGTTGGTAGAACAGGTACACCGGCACTGCGGCGAACATATTTGAACCCACGCTGTTCCACCAGCTCGGCCACCGCCTGAAACCGCTCTTGATGACGCGGAACAAGAATGAACAACGCAGTTGGATGCTGCTTTAAAACACTCGTAAAGGCTTTGAGCAATTGTACTTCCTCGCCCTCATGCGTACTGCCGGCAGTGATAATCGGCCGTTCGCCAAACAGCGCCTTATAATCTTTAATCTCGTTTCTTAGTTTCTCCGAGCAGCTGATATCAAATTTCAGGTTACCGACGACATCGACCTTATCTGCCGGCACACCAATACGCTGAAAACGTTGTGCCGCACTCTCCGTTTGCGCACCGCAAAAATCTAGCGCTCCCCATACTTGTTTAAACAACCAATCCAAGCGCACATAACCGCGCATCGATTGTTCTGACATCCTGCCATTAACCAATACAATAGGGGTCTTGCGACGGCGACACTGGTGCACTAAGTTTGGCCATAACTCCGTTTCCAAGACAACAATCGAAAGGGGCTTGGCCTGGTTGAGAAAACGACTTACTGCGGTCGGCGTATCAATTGGCAAATAACAATGAAAAGCGCGTGCAGCAAACGTTTTTTCTATTAATTCGGAAGCCGTCGGGGTCATGCTTGTAATGATGACTGGTGTATGCGGGTGGCGTTGTATAAAACGTTGGATCATTGCTCGTGCTGCCAAAAACTCACCAACTGAAACACAGTGAAAAACGACACCGCCGCAATACCTATCAGGAATCTTGTGTTTACCAAAACGCTCATCTAAACGCGCACGGTAGGCAGGGTTGCGTCGTCCCTGTCGCCAGAAATAAAGTAGAATCAACGGAGTAAACAAGTAGAGTAAGCCGCTATACAGTGCCAAGCTCCATCGGGTAAATTGCGGCTGTGCTGTTGCGCTCGTATTTTCTGTCATGAACCCATTCCTTCGAAAAACTGCGCTTATCTTGCCAGAATTTAACAATCCATGCGAAACCATAAACGAAAAAGTCTTGGAATTTATTTCACAGGCGCTGCGCAACAGATTATAGTTTGTGGAGTTTTCTAAGGATCGTAGACAAAAAGATGGAAGTTCCAAACAAAAAGCGCCAACTTGACGTATTTAAACATCTTCGCATCACTGCCATTGGTGGTGGCCACGGGCTTGGGCGCTTGATGTCCACCCTTGCATTTATGAAGCGTCGCTTAGTTGGTGTGGTCGCCACCACGGACAACGGCGGCTCAACCGGTAAACTGCGCGCTGCCAACCATTGCATTGCTTGGGGTGATATCCGTAATTGCATGTCGCAAATTGCTGACCAGCCACTGGCTGCTGAGGTTTTAAACTATCGCTTTGCAGAAGGCTCAGACCTTGACGGTCATAGCCTTGGCAACCTTTTACTGTACTGTCTTGACGAACTTTCTGCACGTCCTCTCGACGGTATCGAATTGCTCAGTCGGTTATTAAAAGTACCGAATCGCATTCTGCCCATGTCAGAAACGCCAACCGACTTAGTTGCAGAGATCAGCCCCGACTTGACCTGTTTTGGTGAGCTGTATGTCGATCGTTTAATTTCAATGCCGCAACGTATGAGCCTTTCGCCTGCGGTACAAGCAACCCCGGAAGTCCTCATCCATATTCAACAGAGTGACTATATTATTTTAGGGCCCGGTAGTTTTCTAACGTCCGTACTACCACCTCTATTGGTCGCTGAAATAACGCAAGCAATCGCGAATTCTCCTGCAAAAGTCATTTTTATTGATAATCTCGTTGCTGAGCCAAGCCCTGCCGGTCAATTACCACTCGCCGCTCGATTGCAATGGCTCGAAAAGCAATTAGGTTACCAACTGATCGACATAGTGATTAGCCCGCAGGAAAGGAATCTTGATTTAGGATTACCTGTAGTGAACGGCGTAACAGCAGATCCTCAACTTGCGCATCGTCATCATAGTGAGAGCTTATTGAACGCTGTTCGCCAAGCCATTGATTATTTATCGACGCAATCCACACCCTGCCGAATTTCGGAGAGCATGTAATTATGAAAACAACGATAAGCTTAGTCGCGCTCGCGATTGTCGCTAGCATCAGTACTAGCGCAGCGACCGTCAGCGCCAGCGAAACAGTGCCGACATGGCCTGCTGCGACCTATCAGCAAACCCCGACCATCGAACAAGTACTTGGCTACCCCGCGGGCACGCGCGTCTCCTCACCTGAACAAATTAGTCGTTACTTCGAAGCGCTGGCACAAGCGCATCCTGACCAAGTTAAACTCGTTCCCTATGGTGAAACTTGGCAAGGTCGTCCCCTCTTTTACGCAGTCATCGGCAGCAAAGAGAACATTGCACGGTTAGACGAAATTGAAGCAGGCATGCGTTCTTTGGCAGACCCGCGCACACTCAATGAACGCCAAGCTCAGCAGCTAATGAATAATTTGCCGGCCAGCGTCTGGATAGCAAACAGTGTGCATGGCAATGAAATATCGCCGGCAGAAGCATCCATGGTCACCGCCTTTCATTTATTGAGTTCAGCTGATGAACGCACACAAAGCATGCTCAATAACACCTTGGTTTATCTCGACCCATTACAAAACCCAGACGGTCGCGCCCGTTTTGTCAGTCGCTTTTATGCCACAATAGGGCTTGAACCTTCAGATGATCGCATATCTGCAGAGCATAATGAGCCATGGCCGAATGGTCGCACCAATCACTACTTGTTCGACATGAACCGCGATTGGTTAGCGTTGACGCAACCTGAAACTCGTGGTCGGATTGCGGCTCATCTACAAACCTTTCCGCTAATTTTTGTCGATTCCCACGAAATGGGTGGCGACCTGCCGTATTACTTTACGCCCGAAGCACACCCATTTAATCCGTTCATCACCAGCGAGCAGCGTGAAGGCCTCAACTGGGTTGGCGAACATAACGCGACGCTCTTTGACCAATTTGGTTATGACTATTTTACCCGCGAAATCTTCGATGCTTTTTACCCGGGCTATGGCGCCAGTTGGCCGCTCTATCAAGGCAGTTTAGCCATGACCTATGAAATGGGTTCAGCGCGCGGGCATCACTTCCGTACCCGCGAAGGTGAAATCCTAACCTATGCAGATGGCGTTCAACAAAACTTCGTCGCGTTTATGGCCACCATCGAAACCGCTTCAGAGCGCCGTCGCGAGTTGCTGAACCGTTTCTATCAGTATCGTCAAAGTGGCATTGAAAAAGGCAGTCGTGGCGATGTTCGCAGCTATATTTTCCCCAATCAACGAGACATCGCGGGTAATCGCAAACTAGCCGCGCTATTGAGCGAACAAGGCATTGAAGTGGGTCAAGCGCAAGCCAACTTCCGCGCCTGTGGTAACCAGTATGCCGAAGGTGCATATATCGTTCAGGCTGCACAGCCAACTTACCATCTTATCCGCACCCTCCTCGACCAACATGTACCCATGGATGCTGATTTCATCAAAGAGCAGGAGCGTTTGCGCGCGAATAATCTGCCTGATCAAATCTATGATGTCACCGCCTGGTCATTACCATTAATGTTCAACGTTGAGATGGATATCTGTAATCAACAACCACGTGTAGCCGTTAACGAAGTTTCCAGCGACCGTATTGTCGCTGGTAAAGTTAACAATGCCGATGCCGCGTTCGGTTTTGCAGTGGCTTGGGGCGACATGAATAGCGGCCGTTTACTGACTGCCGCATTACGTGAAGGTTTATTAGTACGCAGTTCAGACCTGAGCTTTAAACATGCCAACGGCACCACTTATCCGGCCGGTAGTTTAATTATTCCACGCGCCGGAAACCCAGAAAATCTGACCGAAATTCTGACCCAGATTGCAACGGAAAGCGGCGCCCACGTTGACGGTCTTGAAAAAAGCTGGATGCAAGATGGTCCGAACGTTGGTTCTGCGAACGTACAACGTATGTTTGCTCCGAATATTGCCATGGCTTGGGACGTACCAACTAACGTGCTTAGTGCTGGAAGTACGCGTTTTATCATTGAGCGCGAGTTTAACTACCCAGTAACGGCAATTCGCCCAGATCGTCTGAGCTGGGAAGATCTCAGTCGTTATAACGTGATTATTTTACCAGCCACAGCTGGCGGCAATTATGAACAATACTTAGGTAATCAGGGTCGTGAGAATCTTCGCCAGTGGGTACAACGCGGCGGTGTCTTAATTACATTAGGTAATGCAACCCGCTTCGCGATCTCGGGCGAGCAACCGTTATTAAATAGCGCACTTGAGAAAAAAGCCCAACTCGACGACGTTGCTGCCAAACCAGCTGGAAGTCGAGTCAGTGGTGCGATTATTGCCGGCCATGACGATCACTTACGCTACCTCCGCGATCCTGACGCGGGTCCAGATTGGGTATCAGGCGTTATTACCCGTGCCGAAGTCGATCAAGAGCATTGGCTGACTGCGGGTATTCATACACAACTGCACACCATGTTCATCGGTAGCGATATCTATACACCACTGCGGATTAATGATGGCCGTAATGTGGTGAATTATGCTAGTAAAGACAATGTCTTAGCCAGTGGCTTTATGTGGCCAGAGAACCATGAACAAATCGCTCATAAACCCTTGGTCATGGTGCAAAATCATGGCCGCGGTATGGTCATTAGCTTTACTCAAGAGCCAAATTTCCGTGCCTACTTAGATGGTCAACAGGTGCTGTTGATGAATGCGATTTTCCGTGCGGCTGCGCACGCACGACCGCTTCGATAAGAGGATTTTTGCAATGAGATTTACCACGGAGTGCGCCCTTTCGGGCGCCCTACTTACGCTAACTGCGCCGGCACTCTTGTTCGCGGGCGCGGTCAATGCGAATACAGAAAACAACAACCCTCAACCCGGCTTTCAGGCCAGCGATTATTACCAGTTAGTCTCTGTCAGTGACTTACAAATTAGTGAAGACGGCCGTACTATCGCATTCGTGAAAACCCAAGTCGGTGACGACAAACGCAGCCGTAACAGCTCGATATGGTTAAGTCGCGACGGCGCCGAGCCGGTCCAATTTAGTCGCAGTAACAGTGACTTTGCACCGCGCCTGAGCCCTGACGGTCAACGCTTAGTGTTTTTATCAGGACGCGACAATGGTACCGCCCTGTACTCGCTCTCTGTAAACGGTGGTGAAGCACAAGAGTTAGTGCGCTTAGAGCAAGGCAGCTTGCAAAGTGCGCAATGGCATCCAAATCAGACCGAGTTACTGTTAACAATTTCACTCGACCCAAGTATTACTGAGCCACTTAAAAAAGCTGACAACCAAGACGACAAACCCGACGTCACAGTGATTACCGATGCTGTGTACAAGCGTCAAGGTGGTTATTTGTCGAGCAATCGCAGTGGGCTATGGACCTACAACCTTGTGGAAGAAACCCTCACATCCCTTACTGGTGATAGTGAGTGGCACGAGGGCAGCGCTAGCTATTCGCCTAATGGAGCTTGTATCGCCTTTGCCAGCAACCGTCACCCACAAGCGCGCGAAGGCTATTTCTCCTCATCGATTTTCGTTCGTTGTGGCGATGAAGAACGGGAATTAGCAACGCCACAAGGCCATTCGTCCTCGCCAGTGTGGACCGGTAACCAAAACATTGCTTATGTTTACCGTGAAAGTAATTATGCGGCACCGTCACTGCAACTGTATGACCTACGCAATGACAGCTATCGCGAACTAGCCGGACAAATGGATCATAGCCCAAATGATTTACAAGCGGCGCTGGGTTCACTTTGGTTTACCGCTGATGACCGCGGCAGCCGCCCACTTTTCCGTGTCGATCTCGATCTCGGTGGTTATCAGCTTATCGCTGGTCAAGGTCAATCGTTGAGTTCCGTTAGCTTTGCTCAAACCGGTGCAATTGCATGGATTAGCGAAGATGAAGTCACTCCAGGCCAAGTCATGCGTGCGCACTCCATTGCGAGCCTGCGTGACCGTGAAGTTGCGCTGATCGCACAGTTTAATCGCGACTACTTAGACTCAACGCAGCGTCAACGCTATGAAGTATTTACCACCGAAAACGAGCGTGGGGACCGCTTAGACGTGTTCTTCCTGCCGCCTTTAAATCGTGAAGAAGGTAAGCAATACCCGGTGGTTCTGAATATTAAGGGTGGTCCCGGTGGCATGTGGGGACACCAATGGTTCCCAGAAATGCAACTCCTGAGTGCTCGTGGTTATGCGGTCGTGTTTGTCAATTATCGCGGTAGCTCAGGCTATGGCCATGACCACGCCAGTCAAGTGCGTTTAGATTACGGCGGTGCTGACTACCGTGACAATATTTTTGCCCTCGATGCCGCACTCGACCGCTATAACTGGCTCGACCCTGATCGCCAGTTTATCACCGGCGGCAGTCACGGCGGTTTTCTAACCAATTGGGCGACGACTCAAACCGATCGGTTCCGCGCTGCCGTGACTCAGCGCAGTGTCAGTAACTGGATTTCTGAAGCGGGTACTCAAGCATTTCCACCGTTGTCGATGATTGAAGAATTTGGCGGCAGTATTTGGCAGAATTACGACTATTATTGGGGTCGCTCACCACTCAAGTATGCCGATCGCGTTTCCACACCGACCTTAATTATCCATAGTAATCATGACCACATCACGCCCATTGGCCAAGGTGAAGAATGGTTCTATGCATTAAAGGCAAACCGAGTGCCAGTGGAACTTGCAGTCTATGACCGTGAGGGGCACGGACTGAGTCGCGGTGGTCGCCCGATAAATCTTGTTGATCGCCTCGAACGCATTGTTGAATGGTTTGACCGCCACCAATAATTGACTGGCACAAACGAATCAAAAAGCGCGCGGTACATCACCACGCGCTTTTATTTTTCTGCGACGCAATAACGATTGCGGCCCGTTTGTTTGGCCTGATACATAGCTAAGTCCGCATGATTTAATAGGTCTTTGTAATTTTCCGCATGACGTGGATAGAGTGCCACGCCAACCGAAGCGCCGACGGTAACCAATATATCGTTCAATCGAAACGGCTGTTGTAACTTGGTTACTAAGGCCGCCGCCAGTTCTAACGCTCGGCTTTCAACGTCCTTACCCTGCAGCACAATCACAAACTCATCACCGCCTAACCGCGCAACCATGTCATTCTTACGTACTAACCCCAACAATCGCTGGGCGACCAGTTTTAATAAAATATCACCCACTTGGTGACCATGGCTGTCGTTCACCGGTTTGAAGTTGTCAAGATCCATAAAAATGAGTGCTAGCTCGACCTCATCGGCCTTTGCTTTGGCAACCGCAGCTTCAAGTGTCTGCAAAAGCCCCTCGCGATTTGCTAAACCGGTTAAGCCGTCGGTAATTACTTTGCGTTTAATCCGATTTTCCGAATCTTTTTGTTCGGTAATATCATTAAAGATATGAATGAGCTGAGTGACCTTGTTATTCGCATCGCGAATGGTACTGATTGTTTGCAGCGCCGGAATTGCTCTGCCGTCGGATGCTCGATACCACAACTCACCTTGCCACACGTCATTCGTTGTTAAGGTCCGAATGATTCTGCGCTCAAGCTGTTGTGAAATCTTATCCATAACCATGAGCTTTTTCAGGTTTTGGTTGACAAGAGCGTGCACACTGACATCAAGGAGGTGGGCAAATGCCCGGTTCACTTGCAGAATATTCAACTCTGCGTCGGTAATCACAATCGCCTCATGGGTGTTCTCAAAAACCTGACCAGCTAGTTTTAATTGTTGATTCTTAATCACTAATTGGTCCGCTGAACGAGTCAATTCATTAAGAATAGGGCTAATGGTGCGGCGAACCGCGAACGTTCCGAGAATGATCGCAATCAGAATCGCTGCAAACACGGCTAACACACTTTGGTAGAGTGACCGATACAACTCGTAACTTGGAACCGACACAACCATTTTCCAGCTCTCGTCAGCGAGCGGCACGACAAACAACGAGTGCTCCTCGCTCCCCCAATTGATCACAGAACTAGACACGCCTGAGCGCAAAATTTGGCGGTCAAAAGGTAATTCTGAATCTCGGTTCACGATAACGTCATTACGCTGCCCTTCGCGGTTGACGTAAGCCAAGTGAAAGTTATGTGTCTGCCCACTATTCACAAAATATAACGCCATGTGTTCGCCAAAACGATTCATTTCAGCGGCCACCTTAGCCAATGATTCGGCAGAAAAGAATAACAAGTCAGTGCCAATTCCTTCACCGGAACTAGCTTCAATTATGGAAGGCACAGAAATAAGTAACTGTTCGGGCGATAACTGTTGTCCAGTGTGCAAAAAAATAAAGTCTAAATGTTCGCGAGAAACCCTCAAGAGCTGTTCGTTAAATTGGTCACCTAGCTTTTCGCTGCTGGTAAAGTAGTGCTCTGCAACAATTTCTCCATCGCGACCGAAACGAACCAGTGCGATTAAATCAGCAGAGGCTTTTCCTGCATCCGCTAATCGCGGTTGGGTAAAGGCTTGTATTTCGTCTAATGATCGCTGTTCTTGAATATAAGCTTCAAGTTGCACACGAATTTCACTGCGGGATGAGACTTGTTGGCCAATATCCTGATATCGTCGAACTTCGGCACTAATCGCTTGAGCTTGAGCGTCTGCGTACGCATGATTAAGGTCGGTAATATACGTCTGAATTTGGTGATAGAACGGCGCCAATGTTGCTAAACTAGCAACAACGCCAATGACAAGCATGCCGATAACGGCTCGTCGGAGTAATAGATTTTGGTAATGTTTGAACGCCTGCCGTGGCATACATTCACCTCAATGTTGAGCGCGCAAACTACCTACTCCACAAAATCAATCTGCGCCAATTCGACTTGCGACCGCCCCTCTTTGATCTTTATATTTTGCATCGGCGCGACGACTATACGGCCTTTGGCACGGTTCGCTCAGGGTTTCAAAGCTAAGGGCTCCAATTTTCATTAATGGCCGCAAAGCTAACGGTAATTTACCACTATTATAGAACTCTAATACAATTTGGCCAGACCAACCAGGATCGATTCGGTGTGCTGTGACATGGACCATCAGTCCAAGTCTGGCAAGAGAAGAACGTCCATCAAGCCAACCGACGATATCCGCTGGCAAGGTCACCGATTCGTGGGTCACTGCGAGCGCAAATTCCCCCGGATGGATAAAGAACGCATCGCCCGGAGCAAGTTTAATCTCATCACTCATCACACGTTGAATCGCTGCATCAATTTCTTCCCGCGGTCCGCTAATATCAATATAGGGCGCAGCATGGTCTTGCAGAACGCGGAAACTGTCACCTAAATGAATATCAACCGTTACACCGGTAATATCCTTACTATCCGGGGCCGGTTCAATCGCAATCATCCCTTCCGCAAGGTATTGCTCTATCTGTCCATCGGTTAAACGCATGCTGTCGTTCCTTTCGCTTTTAAGTCTTAAGTTCGTTCTTTTTTCGCGTAGTGCCAAGCGAGTACAAGAGTCATTCTGCCTGTGGCGTCAATAAATACCACAAGTTGGCAGCTAACTGCTGTGCGCTCTTGGCGAACACTGCGTTAAGCTCATGTTCAGGGGTGCTCACTTGTAGCGGTTTACCCTCATCGAGACTCTCTCGTAACGCTGTTGCTAACGGCCAATGACCAATCACCGGCACTTGATACTTGCGGGCAAGGTCATCGCCACCTTGCGTACCAAAAATAGCTTCTTGATGACCGCATTGACCGCAACGAAAATAACTCATGTTTTCGACTAAACCGACCACCGGCACATCCACTTTCTGGAACATAGCAATGCCTTTTTGGGCATCGGCAAGCGCAATATTTTGTGGTGTCGTGACCACCACCGCTGCCGTCAATGGAAACTTTTGTGCCAAGGTTAATTGAATATCCCCTGTACCGGGCGGTAAATCAACTAATAAATAGTCCAAGTTTGACCATTGGGTATCGAATAATAATTGTTCAAGAGCCCGACTTGCCATCGGGCCACGCCAAATTGCAGCAGCTTCAGTGTCAACTAAATACCCTAATGAGTTACCCTCAATGCCCCAGCAATTCACCGGTAACATTTTTCGGTTTGGCGTAAAGGTTAGTTTTTCTGTGAGATTTCCGAACATGGTCGGTAACGACGGGCCATAAATATCGCCGTCAAGAATACCCACCCGGGCGCCCTCTGCTTTCAGCGCCAGCGCTAAACTTAAGGTTACGGCTGACTTTCCCACCCCGCCTTTGCCCGAGGCAATAGTAATTACATTCTTAACTTGCGGTGCACTGGAGCCCGCCGGCACGGTTGCTGCTTTCGCAGGTAGTGCCTCGACTCGCACCGTAATCGTCCAATCATAGTGGGCAAACTGCGGTGCTTCCTGTTTAAACTGTTGAATCAGCTCTTCTGCTGCTTGTTTAGCAGCGAACGGAAGCTGCAACTGAATTTGTGTGCCGTCGATTTGTAACCATTCTGGTGCAAAACCTTCGACAAAAACATCGCTACGTAATGCTTGGCAAGCCGCCAATACTGCTGTGGACATGTTTCGCTTCCCTTTGAGTTGAGTGCGAAGATAATAACGCTCTAGAACAACGTTCGAGGACATACGATTCGCAGAACCTGAGCGCCACCTCTATCTTTCGTGTCATCTTAGTGATTTAAGCGCCTAGAAGCTACTGAGAACGGATGAAAAGTCGCGAATTTTCCGTTATGATAGCGCTCTTTTCAGACACTAGAAATCCATGGAATTAAATATGGCAGACACCTCGAATCGCACTAACTCGCGTCGTATCCTCGTGACCAACGCCCTGCCTTATGCGAACGGTCCTATTCACATCGGCCATTTACTTGGATATATCCAAGCAGATATCTGGGTTCGCTTCCAACGCCTCATTGGTAACGAGTGCCATTTTGTCTGTGCCGATGACGCCCACGGCACGCCAATCATGCTCAAAGCCCAACAGCTTGGTATGACGCCGGAGGCCATGATTGACGAAATGAATATCGCGCACCAAAAAGATTTTGCCGATTTCGCAGTGTCGTTTGACAACTATCACTCAACGCATAGTTCAGAGAATCGTGAATTAGCAACGCTGATATACACTCGGTTGCGCGACAACGGTCACATTCACACCCGCGTTATCGAGCAGCTGTATGATCCAGAAAAAGAGATGTTCCTGCCGGATCGGTTCGTTAAAGGCACCTGTCCAGATTGCGGTGCTGAAGATCAATATGGCGACAACTGTGATGTTTGCGGTGCCACCTATTCACCCACAGATTTGAAAAACCCGCGCTCAGCAGTCAGCGGTGCAGTGCCAGAGCTGCGTGAGTCTGAACACTATTTCTTCGATTTGCCAGCTTTTGGTGACATGCTCAAAGCATGGACCCGCTCTGGCTCGCTGCAGCCAGAAATGGCAAACAAGCTTAATGAGTGGTTTGAACAAGGTTTACAGCAATGGGATATAAGCCGCGACAAACCTTATTTTGGCTTTGAAATTCCAGATGCGCCGGGCAAATACTTTTATGTCTGGCTCGACGCGCCAATTGGCTACATGAGTAGCTTCAAAAACTATTGTGAAAAACGCCAAGACCTCAATTTTGACGACTTTTGGCGCCCTGATAGTGACGCCGAGGTTTATCATTTTATCGGTAAGGACATTATCTATTTCCATAGTTTGTTCTGGCCAGCCATGC
Source organism: Aliidiomarina haloalkalitolerans (assembly GCF_003987315.1). GTDB lineage: Bacteria > Pseudomonadota > Gammaproteobacteria > Enterobacterales > Alteromonadaceae > Aliidiomarina > Aliidiomarina haloalkalitolerans. Next base: position 359,431 of record NZ_PIPI01000001.1, on the reverse strand, counting down.
TCAAAGGCGCCAACTTCCGTCAACCGACTAACGTTTGGGCCCACGGTTTTATTACCGTCAATGGCACCAAAATGTCGAAGTCGAAAGGCACCTTTATTATGGCGCGCACCTATTTAGATCACCTCGATCCAGAATACTTGCGCTACTATTTTGCTGCCAAACTAACCAGCCGCATTGACGATCTCGACTTAAATTTGACCGATTTTGCTCAGCGAGTTAACGCTGACTTGGTTGGTAAAGTTGTCAATATTGCTAGTCGCTGTGCCGGGTTTATTAGCAAGAAGTTCGATGGCAAATTGTCCGAGCGAATTGACGATCCAGTCATGTTGCAAGAGTTCCAAGCTGCAGCTGACGATATCGCCGCAGCTTATGAACAACGTGAGTTTGCTAAGGCCATGCGCGAGATCATGAAACTCGCAGACCGTGCCAATGAATATATTGCGGTGAAAGAACCGTGGCAGCTTGCCAAAGAAGAAGGCAAAGAAGCAGCCGTTCATAACGTCTGCTCGATGGGAATTCACCTTTTCCGCCTTTTAATGATTTATTTAACGCCAGTTGTGCCTGCGTTAGCCAAAGACGCACAAGGCTTCTTGAACGATGAGTTTACTTGGGCAAGTGCGCAGCAGACTCTAACCGGTCACGCAATTAACAAATTTAAAGCGCTAATGCAGCGCGTTCCAACTGAGAAAATTGAAGCTATGCTGGAAGCATCGAAAGAAAGCACCGCGCAACAAAACACGAGCGCAGAGAATACACCTTCAACAAAAACAGCGGTGAACTGCGAGCCTATTGCTGCTGAAATCGAATTTGATGATTTTGCCAAAGTCGATTTGCGCGTTGCTCGGATTATCAACGCAGAGCATGTCGACGGTGCCGATAAATTGTTGAAGTTGACTCTCGACATCGGTAACGAACAGCGCCAAGTATTCGCGGGTATCAAGTCTGCTTACCAGCCAGAACAGCTTATCGGTCAATTAACCGTGATGGTTGCCAACTTGAAACCACGCAAAATGCGTTTTGGCATGAGTGAAGGTATGGTTCTCGCCGCCGGTCCTGGTGGTAAAGAGATTTATATTTTGAACCCACACGACGGTGCCCAGCCGGGCCAGCGGGTTATGTAATGAGCGATCGTATCGTCATTAAAAGTGGTCGTGAGAAGTCGTTACGACGTCGACACCCTTGGGTTTTTAGTGGTGCGATTGCGAAAGTTCAAGGCAAGCCAACACTTGGTAGCACAGTCGAGGTGGTGAGCGACAAAGGTGAGTTCTTAGGGCTTGCTGCCTATTCACCGCACTCGCAAATCCGCGCACGCGTTTGGAGTTTTACTCAAGGGGAAAGCATCGATCGCGAATTCTTTTTGCGCCGAATCCGCAGTGCTCAAGCCTTACGTGACACACTTGTCCGTCAGCAGACCAATGCTTATCGATTAGTCGCTGGCGAATCAGACGGTTTACCTGGAATTACCATCGACTGTTACGATCAAGTCATCGTCTGTCAATTGCTCACTGCCGGTGCGGTTTACCACCAAGAAACGCTTTTTGCCGTGCTCCAAGAACTTTACCCTGATCGCGTGATTTACGAACGCTCAGACGTCGATGTTCGCAAGAAGGAAGGCCTAAAGCTAAGCACAGGCGCTCGCTTTGGTGACGCACCAATCGCACCTATTGTGATCGAAGAGAACGGCCTTAAACTCGCAGTTGACGTAGTGACCGGCCATAAAACCGGCTATTACCTCGATCAACGCGACGCCCGCAAAGCGATACAAACCTACGCAAAAGGCAAACGCATGCTGAACTGTTTTGCTTACACCGGTGGTTTTGGTCTTTACGCGACCGCCGCTGGTGCAAGCGAAGTCGTAAACGTTGACGTATCCCAGCAAGCACTCGACACCTCGGTCGAAAATTTAGCTCTGAATGGTTTCGAAGGCGCCAACGTACAACACGTCAAAGCCGATGTCTTTGAACAATTACGCCATTACGTCGAGCAAGGCGAAATGTTTGATGTTATTGTTCTCGACCCGCCTAAGTTTGTTGACAGTAAGGCAAGTTTGAATCGCGCTTGTCGCGGTTATAAAGACATTAATCGCTTAGCAGCGAAGATTCTAGCGCCAGGCGGTGTCCTGTTGACGTTCTCATGCTCGGGGTTACTCAGTGCTGACTTGTTCCAGAAAGTCGTCGCTGACGCCTGTTTAGACGCGAATCGTGACTTACAAATCGTGGCATGGACGCAACAAGCAGCAGACCACCCAGTCCACATTCATTATCCTGAAGGTTGGTATTTGAAAGGCCTTATTTTGCGCGCAATGGATTAGTGCGGACAGCCATTTAGCAAGTATAAAAAAGCCCTGACCGTGCACTTTGCTGGTCAGGGCTTTTATGTGTTACGAACACTCTATGTCGTACCTAAAGCCTACTCATTTAAACGCCTGTTCATTTAGGCTTCGATTGGGTTCGTCCGTTTCAATTTTTCCTGATATGGTGGCCAGCCTAATGGCTTACCAGCTAACATGTGAACGTGAATGTGGTAAACCGTTTGACCGCCAAATTCATTACAGTTCATCACAACTCGATACCCTTCATTGGCAAAACCGTGTTCGCGAGCAATCTCACCGGCAACGTAATAAAGATGACCTACGATCTCGCGATCTTCTTTACGGATATCGTTCACCGTAGCAATGGCCTTTTTCGGAATAATCAAACAGTGAAAAGGCGCTTGCGGATTAATGTCTTTAAATGCGAGCGCTAGCTCATCCTCATAGACGATGTCCGCTGGAATCTCGCGACTAATAATCTTACTAAAAATCGTTTCACTCATGTTCGTCTCCTTTTGCTGTTCCCTCGCGACGAGGGTCTGCACCACCCTCAAGTCGCCCATCACGAATTGAAATACCATGTAATCCGCTATTGAGGTCACGCACTTCGACATCATGACCGCGCGCTTCGAAAAGTCTGACCAACTGCTCTAAGTTCGTGTGACGTTCGAGTGCAGTTGCACTGTTCAAGTTTGTAACTTTTGGTAAATCAATCGCTTGTTGCATGTCTAAGTTCCAGTCTAGCAAACCGATGAGAGTTTGCGTGACATAATTGATAATTCGAGGGCCACCCGGTGAACCGACGACGTGCAACACGTTACCTTGCTCATCGAAAACAATCGCAGGTGCCATTGAGCTGCGCGGTCGTTTACCTGGCTCAATACGGTTAGCTACCGGCTCACCGTCAATTTCAGGAACCCAAGAAAAGTCCGTTAGTTGGTTGTTTAACAGAAAACCGTGGGTCATGACCCCCGAACCAAAGCCAAATTCAATTGTTGTAGTCATGGAAACCGCATTACCATGCTGGTCAACAATACTGAAATGGCTCGTATTCGGAAACTCTGGCGACTGGTCATCCGCACGCAATAAATCCTCAATACTTCCAGGCAGTGCGTGTCCCATATCGGTACCGCCAATATAAGCAACACGCTCAGCCAAATAATCGCGGTTCAATAACGCTGCAATCGGAACTTCTAAAAAGTCCGCATCACCGATATAGCGGTTGCGATCAGCAAACGCTAAACGCGATGCCTGGGTAAAGAAATGCAAAGCCTCTTCACCGTTTACTTCCAAACCCTGTAACTCAAACGGCTCGAGTAACGCCATAATCTGCAACATCGTGACGCCACCTGAGCTCGGCGGACCCATGCTACAAATTTCATAGACACGATACGGCCCGCACACTGGCTCGCGCCAAATCGGCTGATAATTTGCCAGATCTTCCATGGTCAATAAGCCCGGTTGAACTTCACTGTTCTGCACCGCAGCAACAATCGCTTCTGCAATCGGGCCAACATGCAAAGCATCCGCGCCCTGCTCTGCAATCGCTCGCAGCGTTGCTGCAAGTTCGGGATTCTGTTTACGACTATGCGCCTGTAACGGCTGCCCGTTTGGCCAAAAATAGTCGCGGGCTGCACCAAGTTGGGTTAACCCAGGGTTCAATTCCATCTCAATGAGCTGAGCAAGGCGTGGCGAGACACTAAATCCTTCGTCAGCAAGCTCTATGGTTGATGTAAAAAGTGATGCCCACGGCAGCTGACCCCAACGCTCGTGCGCAGCCTCAAGGCCGCGCATGACGCCAGGCGTGCCAACCGAACGCCCCCCCACCAAGGCTTCCAAATACGTGGGGGGATTACCATCAGCGTCTAAGAATAGCTCTGGCGTCGCCGCCATCGGCGCTGTTTCTCGTGCATCTAGCGTATATAAACGCTGTGCTTCATTGTCCCAATAGAGCAGAAAAGCACCGCCACCAATACCAGACGATTGCGGCTCTACCAGTGTTAACATGGCTTGCACTGCGACCGCTGCATCAATTGCGCTACCACCATTGCGAAGTATGTCGAGACCCGCTTCAGTCGCGTACGGGTTTGCTGCTGCGACCATATAGTTCTGCGCATAGCTAACTTCGTTGCTCATCCGGCCCGTTGCTGCTTCTGGATCGGCAGCGGCGACAGGCGTTTGAACTTCCGTCGCCGGCGAACACGCGGTCAACCATAAGGAGGTTGCGAGAATCAGAAGCCCTAAATTTTTTCTCAAAAGTGATTTAGCTGTACTGGAAAGAGTCATATCAAACGCTCATTTTGCGAAGGATGAATATTTAAGGGTATCATACGAAGCTGAGAATTTTTCGCAATGTTTACAGGACGACCCATGACTAAAACTTTTCCGCTCCGCTTTTTGCTCGCGCCCGTCGTGATTGCACTCCTTTGTGTCGTCATTCATTTACAGCCGCAGTGGCATAACTACTTAACGCTAAGCGAGAACAGCTTGTTAGCTCAGCCGTGGCGAATTTTCACCACCCACCTCGTGCACCTAAATATACAGCACTTAGCCATGAATCTGGTTGCTTTGCTTCTGCTCGCCATTATTTTTCGGCAACAAGTGCAGGGACGCCTGCTCGTCAATGTCATGGTCATTAGCGCATTATTTGCGACCATAGTGCCAATCGCCGTCAGCCAAGAGTATCTTTTCGTCGGTTTATCCGGCGTGCTTCATGGGGTTGTAGTCTTCGCTGGTGTCACCATGACAAAACAAGGCAATAAAATTGGCTTTATCGTCCTCGCTGCAGTCGTTGTGAAGCTCATATTTGATATGACTTTGAACAGCGGTTACCAAGACTGGCTTGGTGCTGAGGTGGCCTATTTATGTCACTTAGGTGGCGCGATTGGCGGCGCATTAGCTGTCCCAGGTTTGCGCCGAAGACCGATTGATCTAGTTAAAAAACAATCGTAAATCATGATACGGAAGTCGAGTCCTTGCAACTCGGCTTTAGGATTTAGTTTCCGCTTTAACTGCTTCTTTGCTCGCCTCTTCGTAATCCATTAAAAGTATCGTGAGATAAATCTTGGTCGGTAATGACAAGATAACTCCGATGGCGCTCATGGCTGCACCAAGAATATATCCACGATGATCGATTGCATCATTTAAAAAAGTCGCACTCAACACTAGATGACCAGTGATTAATAGACAAATCCCAGCGACCATGCTGACTTTTAACCAGCGAATAAGGCGTCGGTCTGCAACTGATAAATCTGTCATAGTGGCGTCAATCCTTCGCAAAAAAATGGGCAGCTTTAAGCTGCCCATTTTAGTCATATTTGCACCTAAATTACTTGAGATTATCTTCAAATAATTTATAGATGCGACGATATTGATCAAGCCAACTTGATGGTTGCACAAAACCGTGTGGCTCGACGGGGAAAATCGCAGTCTCAAAATTTTCTTTTTCAAGCTCGATTAAACGCTGTACTAAACGCACCGAGTCTTGGAAGAAAACGTTGTCATCAACCATTGGTGCGCTGATAAGTAGTGCGTCTTCTAAGCCTTCTGCAAAATAAATTGGTGAGCTACGACGATACGCAATCATGTCGTCTTGTGGCCGATTCAGAATGTTTGACGTATAGCCTGTGTTGTAATGCGCCCAATCCGTAACCGGACGTAACGCAGCCCCAGCTTTAAACAAGCCTGGTTCGTTGAACAGCGACATAAACGTCAAGAAGCCGCCGTATGAGCCACCATAGGTACCCACTCGTTCAACATCAACGTTCCGATGCTCACCCAACCATTTAACAACATCAACCAAGTCTTCTACTTCCGGCCAACCCATTTGACGATACACAGCTGTCCGCCAATCACGGCCATATCCGGCTGAACCGCGGAAGTCGAGATCAAGTACCACATAGCCTTGCTCAGTCAGCTTGCTATGGAACATGAACTCACGGAAATAGTTCGACCACCCTGCGTGGGCGTTCTGTAAGTAACCTGCGCCATGAATAAAGACAACTGCTGGGTATTGCTCAGCACGCTCGGCGTCAAAGTCTGCTGGTACATACACCCGGCTATAAATCGGGTCTTCTACATGGCTTGACGGTACCGGTACAATTTCCGGCAACGGCCAAGGCTTGGCAACGAACTCCGCAGAAACCGTCTCAGTTAAGCGCATAGCGGCAACATTCGGTTGCGCATCTTGCACATAGATTTCTGGTGGCTGATGCACGCTCGAGTGCGTTAACAATAAGCGCTCTTCGTTCGGACTAAGCTGATAAGAAGTCATGCCGCCAAGATCAGTTAACTGCTCCACGTCACCGCCACTGACCGGTACACGGTAAATTTCAAAAATTCCCGGATGCGGCTTATTCGCTTGGAAATAGAAAGTATCACCGGCAGCATTTAACGTCACCTGATCGACTAAATAACGACCAGACGTCAGTTGACGAACACGATTATTGTCGAGGTTCTTCACATATAAATGCGAGTAATTGCTTTCTTCAGACAGGTACCACAGCGAGTTTGAATTCGGCAACCAGTTGAAGGCATTGAAATCGCGGTTAATCCACGCCTCATCGTGCAAGCGATGCTGATTTACCAATTTGCCTTCAGCGAAATCGACGGTCGCAATCCAACGGTCTTTGTTGTCCCATGCACGCAGCATGATAGCGACGGCTGAACCGTCAGCTTTCCAGTTGATATTACCTTCTTGGGCCGACCATCGTGCCATCACCTCAATAGCACGTGGCTTACGTTCGCTGACATAGGTTTTGCCTTCGGCCGCATAGTTCTCTTCACGCACTGATTTCAGGACATCTTCGTCAAAGCCAGGCAACGTGTCGTATTTCAGCTCGGTTTTTTCACCGGTCGCTAAGTCAACCAAATACAGGGTGTGGTTCACTGGACTCGCATCAGCGACGCGACGACGCACATCTTGATTCTCAACACGTCCGCTTTCGGTCACATAACGTGGCATTAAATCACCCTCACCACGCCAACTTTGCGGCTGAGTAACTGCCACGAGTGCACGATCGGCCGTCGGCGACAAACTAACTTCTGCGACCTGTACGCCACGACCTAGATACACCGGCGCTGGCGCAAGTGCTGGGTTGGCTTGTTGCAGAGCCTGTTGATCATTAAATCGTTCTTCGCGAATGCGACGCTGAACTTGGTTATAAACAATCAGGTCGATTTCTTCTTGGGCAAGAATATCTTTCGGTTCCGCTAACGCCTCTGGCGCATCTTGCGTTTGCAATGACAGCACCAACTCGGTGTAGCCGTTACTTAAGTCCATTGCGTAAAAGTCATTGCCACTGCGATAGCTTAAACGACCGTCGGCAAGAAACTGCAAGTCGGTTTTATTTTGCGTGTCGCGAGTTAATTGCCGAACATTGCCGTTGCTCTGTTCGAGGACAAAAATATTTCGTTCGAAGACATAGGCGCGTAAGCTACGATCCGCATTAAATACCCCAGTACGATAGGCGTGCGCATGGAGATCGGCTAACGCGACTTGCTCACCGTTGCCTCCCGCAGTTAAACCGCGGATAAACAAATCACGCTGTGGGCTACCTTCACGCTTGCGATTGAACAAGACGCTGCGACCGTCCCACGACCAATAGGCTTGCTCTGGGAAACGACCCAACCAATCCGGGTCCGCCATGATTTGCGTCATCGGGAAGTTTTCATCGGCTGCTCGTGGACCTAAGCCGACCGGAACAGTGCTTGGGGTTAAAGATTCTGTTGTATACCAAGCAGCATCAGCAGATTGTTGCCCTGCTCCGCTACTTGCGCAGGCGGCAGCAAAAAATGCCGCACTGATAGCAACCGCAAGTTTTCTTTTCATTGTCGTTTCCTTGTTTTCTTATATCAGTGTACTTAAGCCTGTTTAATTAAGCCTGTTTAATTAAGCCTGTTTAATTAAGCCTGTGTACTTAAGCCGCTTTGTCTAAGTCGCTTGTTCTAAGTTTGACGTTCAACCTGCTATTAAAGCAAAAACGCTCGGCTATGGTAAGCCATGCCGAGCGTTTCTTAGGTAATGTTCATGATTTTTGCGTTAAGTGTAATGCAAATACTGCTTTAGCTATTGGCATCCACCTGAGCTTCCGGAGCAGCCATTTGCAACGCTGGCAGTGCTTCTAGGTTGGCGATAACACGTTGCAAATTAGGATACGGTGTTAAATCGACACCAAATCGCTTGGCATTGTATACCTGAGGCACCAAACAAACATCCGCAAGGGTGACATGGTCACCGTAACAATAATGCCCTGCGTAGCGCTGTAAGCGTTGTTCAAATGCAGCAAACGTGCGCGTCACCCACAGCTTAATCCACTCGCCCTTTGCAGTCTCGGGTAAAGCAAAGTCTGTTGTCAGGGCTTGCAGCACACGTAGGTTTGTTACCGGCTGTAAATCCGCAGCCATATCCAACGCCAGCATCCGCACCACAGCAGCTTGCGCCGGATCAGCAGGAATTAAGCGCACTGCCGGATAAATCGCATCGAGGTATTCAATAATCGCTAACGACTGATTCAAGCACAACGTTTCGCCATTCGCAGTATTTGCAATTTCGAGTGTTGGCACCAATTGCGCCGGGTTAAGTTGTTGGTAACGAGCAGATTTCTGCTCGCCACCGTCACGCAACAAGTGCACCGGCACATAATCGTATTCAATCCCTTTTAACGCAAGTGCGATACGCACCCGGTAGCTAGCAGACGAGCGCCAGTAACCATGAAGCTTTGGTTTCACGCTTGTGGTCCTTTGTACGCTACGACTTGTTGGTCAATCGCGCCAAAAATACTCTGCCCTTCGGCATCCAGCATTTCAATGCGAATCGTGTCACCAAACTTCATGAATGACGTGCTCGGTTGACCATCACGGATGGTTTCGATCATGCGTACTTCCGCAATACAGCTATAACCGACGCCGCCTTCACTCACCGCACTGCCATGATCCGTGCCCTGTTTATTCGATACCGTGCCTGAACCAATAATGGTTCCCGCACACAGTGGCCGAGTCATGGCTGCATGCTGAATTAAGCGGTCAAAATTAAACGTCATGTCTTCGCCAGCGTTCGGAAACCCGAACAACTCACCGTTGTACGTCGAACGCAGTGGTAAATGAACTTTACCATCTTGCCATGCGCTACCTAATTCGTCTGGAGTAACCGCTACCGGTGAGAACACAGAACTCGGCTTCGAGTTATAAAAACCAAAACCTTTGGCCAATTCATTCGGAATCAAACCGCGTAATGAAACGTCATTCACGAGCATCAATAAGCGCACATAGGAACGTGCGTTGGCAGCTTCAGTGCCCATTGGTACGTCGCCAGTCACGACCGCCACTTCACCTTCAAAGTCGATGCCCCAACTTTCTGAACCCAGTGGAATATCTTCACGCGGCCCGATAAAGCAATCTGAGCCACCCTGATACATGAGCGGGTCTTCCCAGAAGCTTGGTGGCATTTCGGCGCCACGAGCCTTACGCACAAGCTCAACATGGTTCACATAGGCACTGCCATCAGCCCAGTGATAAGCCCGTGGTAATGGGCTTGCACAGGCGGTTTCGTCGAAATTAAACTCATCTTCCAACGAACCTTTATTTAAAGCGGAATAAACAGCCTGCAAGCGCTCTTCTAACTGCTCCCAGTTGTCTAACGCACACTGCATTGTGCGGGCTATTTCCGGTACGGCGACCGCACGTTTTAAATCACGGCTCACGACAACCAGTTTGCCGTCTCGAGTACCATCCCGATACGTCGCTAATTTCATTATTTTTTCTCCTGCCAGCTGTACACGTAGTCGAGGTTCTCAACCGAATTGGCGACTTCCCCTACTTCTAACGCATCGCGCGTATCTAACATGACAGCAACTTCGTCAGTGAATTTCTTTTTGTATTCCTGTCCAGCCTTGAACGCCTTTGGATGCGGACCATGGGTAAATCCCGCCGGATGAAAAGTGACCATGCCACGGTCGATATTATCGCGGCTAAAGAAGTCACCCGCATGGTAGAACAGGACTTCATCATAGTCGTCGTTATTGTGGTAAAACGGCACTTTTAACGCACCTGGATCGCTCTCAATCGGGCGCGGTACAAACGTACACACGACAAAGCGATCAGCTACAAACGTTGTGTGTGCAGAAGGTGGTAAGTGATAACGATGACTCATAAGCGGACGAATATCCCGCCAATTAATCCGTACCGGCGCTAAATCACCATGCCAGCCCACCGCATCAAGTGGATTATACGGGAAGGTAACCACCGACACTTGGCCGTGTCGTTTAACTTCCACTTGCCACTCATCTTCGCTGTATTGCGCTCGAAATGCGTCATCGATCTCCGGCACATCTAAGCAGGCCGGGTCGAAAATCGCATGGTTACCAACTAAGCCTTTTTCCGGCAGCTGATACGCACCATTGGTCGCTTCAATCATCAGTAACTGCATTGGTGCAGTTGGCTCAATGCGCCAATTAGTCGAGCGTGGAATAACGACATAATCGCCGTCGCGCAACGTTAAATGACCATAGTCACAGAACAATTCACCAGCACCCTCGTGAACAAACAGTAAATCGTCACCGTCAGCGTTACGAGCAAGTTTCTTCATGGGCTGATCGAGATGCCAAATGCGAAACTTACAATGGGCGTTAAACAACAGGTTCTGCGCCACCCAAGGTGAGGCAGTATCCAGTCCGGTTAATTGATTAAAATCGAAGCAACGCGGGCGTAATGGCCCTTCCCAATGACTCCAACCCGTTGGTGCATGAGTATGGTGAAAATGGGTGGCTGGGCCGAAGAATCCACTTCGGCCTGCTTCACGCTCGTAAATTGCCTCTTCCGGGAAATCAGCATGAGCTTGGCGCGAGGCCGTGCCCATCTGTTTCGGAAATGAGATCCATTTACGCATCGTTTAATACTCCACGGCGGATTTGATCTTCTTCGATCGATTCGAACAACGCTTTAAAGTTACCTTCACCGAAACCTTCATTACCTTTGCGCTGAATGATTTCGAAGAACACAGGGCCGATTACGGTTTTGGTAAAGATTTGCAGCAAAATACCGTCTTTCATTGGTGCGCCATCAATCAACACACGCAAATCACGCAGATCGTCAACGTTTTCCGTGTGACCTTCAACACGCTCGTCGATTTTGTCGTAATAGGTATCAGGCGTCGACATGAATTCCATACCGCGCTCGCGCAATGTGCGAACTGCGTGGTAAATGTCGTCGGTAGATAAGGCAATGTGCTGAATACCTTCGCCGTTGTAGTCTTTCAAATACTCTTCGATTTGAGACTTGTCATCGTGCGACTCATTGATTGGAATCCGGATTTTGCCACATGGCGACGTCATTGCGCGGCTAATCAGGCCGGTCAATTTACCTTCGATGTCGAAATAACGAATTTCACGGAAGTTACCAATGCGCTCATAGAAGCCTGCCCAGAGGTCCATGTTGCCACGGAAGACGTTGTGCGTAAGGTGATCGACATAGTCCATACCAACTTGGAAGTCGTTCATCTTCTCTTCCCAGTTGTCGTAGAAACGGAAGTCAACGTCATAAATTGATTGGTGACCATAACGGTCAACGAAATACAGCGCACTCTCGCCAATGCCGTAAATCGCTGGAATATTCAGCTCCATGGCGCCGACATCTGCTTTAAACTCTTTTGCACCGTTCGCTAGAGCATGCTCCATAGCGACGTTTGCATCTTGAACACGGAACGCCATCCCGCAAACGCTTGGGCCGTGTTTACGCGCAAATTCTTCTGCATGTGATGACGGTTGGCCGTTGACGATGAAGTTGATGTCATTCTGCTTGTACAGCCACACGTCTTTCCGGCGGTGCTTGGCGACTTCGGTAAAGCCAAGCTGCACAAACAAGTTCTTCAGAGCTTCAAGCCCCTGTGCATCCGCTGCTGTGTATTCAACGAACTCAAAACCGTCTGTACCTAATGGATTAATGTTGCTGTTCATGATTGCTCCTCATTGTCATTATTTGTGCTGCCAGAGCCCGAACCCGAACTCGGCATCTATAAAAATCCGACCTTGTTTTAACGCGAATGTTCCTCACAAGGCTAGCTTACGGGCGAGGATTCAGCTGTGAACATATTTTCAACAAGTGTCAACTTTAGTTGACGATCGAGGTAGGACAGAGTCTGGTGATGGCTTATGTAAACTTTTGTTTACATAAATACATAACGCTGTACACTTTTGCATACAGCTGGCGTTAGGTCATGCATTTGATGGCGTGTTGTTGACTGAACACTGACGGCTGAATAAGTCTCGAAGTGATCCCGAACCACTAATTTACTCGCCGCTCGTGCGGCTATTTCCGCCGTTGTTTGCCGATGCCATAGTCACGCAGCTTATTCGCCACTGCGGTATGACTAAGGCCAAGTTTACGTGCCAGTTGACGGGTCGACGGGTAGCTTGGATAAAGTCGACGCAACAGCGTACTTTCGAATCGCTTAACGGCATCTTCTAGCGAGCTCTCATCAATATCGATGGCGAGCTGATCATGCACAGCATTCATTTCTGGTAGCTTGATATCAACCGGCTCAAGAACTTCTTTTTCAAGCATAGAAATTGATCGGAACAAGGTATTCTCGAGTTGCCGAATGTTTCCAGGCCAAGTGTAGTTGTTGAGGTAGTCTCGGCAACTCGGCGTTAATCGCACCGGCGGACGCTGCAGTTGTTGACTGAATTTATGCACAAAATGCTCAGCCAGCATGAGTACGTCACCCTTGCGCTCGCGCAGCGCGGGTACTTGCAGTGACAGAACGTTGAGTCGATAAAAGAGATCTTCACGAAACGCGCCAGTTTCTACCCGTTCGAATAAATCGCCGCGCGACAAACAAACGAGGCGTACATCGACCTTAACCATTTGTTCTTCGCCGATCCGACGAAAGCGGCCATCTTCGAGAAATCGCAACAGCTTCGCTTGCAATTCTGGCGACATATCCCCCACTGAATCTAATAATACCGTGCCGCCTTGGGCTTGCTCGAAAATGCCTTTTTTCCCTTGTGGATGATGGGGAAACACGTTCGCCCCGTAGCCAAATAACTCACCTTCGGCGACGTTATCTGGCAATGCACCGCAATTGACCGCCAGAAACGGCTGCTGACTGCGATTTCCAGCTTCATGGCAGGCACGCGCAATTAACTCTTTACCGACACCCGTTTCACCTTCAATGAGCAAGGGTACATCCAACTGCGCCATGCGCTCGGCATCTTTTAGTAGACGTTTCATGCTCGCATGCTGAGTCAGGATTTGCGCAAATGGCGACGGCCGGTCGCCCGCTCTTACGCGCAGCGGTAAAGGTTCCGATTGGCAATGAATCACCGCACCAGCAAAACTAGGCTCACCTTCGGAATCGCTCACCCAAATCGGTAACAAGTTCGCCCGATAGCTCGCTGAACCCAGTTGCAAATATTCAATAAGCGGGTCGTTTGGCTGTTTATCGAGCCATTTGGCTAAATTAAAGCCACCGATGAGTTCATTCGCCAGCGCACCTTTGAGCGCCTCTTTTTCAGCGTCGAGGAGCGCTGCAGCAGCCGAATTGATGACGTCAAAGCGCCCTTTCGAGTCGACCGAAAGTACGGGGTTCGGTAAGGTGCTTAACAACAGATTAAATTCGTAGTGCTCACGCTCAGTGGGCATATAGGGAATGGTTTTTACATCGACGACGTTGGGAATACGGCGGATTTTCGACATGACTAACTGAAAGTCAGTAAACTCGATTGCTGGAAAATTTAAATAGATCTTTCCAATCGGGTCGACTTCAATACCTTTCAAGTCTATTTCATTTTCCCGCAGTATCGTTAAAACATCCTGACATAAACCTAAACGATCACTGCACGTAATTTCCAAACGCATCGGGGCACCAATTTGATTAACGCAACTTACGCTGCACTGTAAATAAAATTATACAGTTTTTGCCCATAAAAAAACAGTATGACGTTGCCGCCATACTGTTTTTAAAGCTGTTGCTGAAATGCGAACAGTCGCTAGTGCGCTCTCCCCGCAGCTAACGGTTTAGGCATCGCTCAGCAATGCGTCAGTCTTTGCTGCCATGATAAAGTCGTTTTTGTGCAAGCCACCAATCGCATGGGTCCACCAAGTGACCGTTACTTTCCCCCACTCGAGGAAAATGCCTGGATGATGAAACTCAGCTTCGGCTAACTCAGCTAGCTTGTTAGTGAACGCCAGTGCCTGCTTAAAGTTCTTAAACTTATAGACACGCTCCAATTGCATAACGTCATCACGAACGATTGCAGCCCAATCCGGGATCTCACGAATTAACGCAGCAAGCTCGTCATCACTTACTTTTGGTGCATCGGCGCGACAAGCTTCACATTTCATATTTGATAATTCAGACATAACAACTTCCAGTTTCTTTATTTTCGTTAAGGGTCAATTAGGCTGCGTTTTTCGGTGGAAACTTGGGCTCAAATAAGCCAAGTTCCATTGCTTCTTGAACAAGTGCCATGATGTCCATATCGGCAATCGCAAATAAGTCGTCGACATTCTCGAGCGTATAGTAAATCGGTTGCATGATATCAATCCGATAGGGTGTACGCAGCGCATCGAGCGGCGTTAATGGCTGACGCTCAGGCTTGTCACTTTCCAGTGCATAGCGCGTTTCACCCGGTGAAGATAAAATCCCACCACCGTAAATTCGTAAACCTTCTGCCGTCTTCAGCAAGCCAAACTCAACGGTAAACCAATACAAACGCGCAAGGTAGACTCGCTCTTTCGGACTAGCTGCATACCCAAGTTTACCGTATTGGTGCGTAAAGTGCGCAAATGCCGGGTTGGTTAATAGTGGGCAGTGACCGAAAATCTCGTGAAAAATATCCGGCTCTTGTAAGTAGTCGAACTCTTCACGCGTACGAATAAAAGTTGCCACCGGGAACTGTTTGTTCGCCAACAACCGGAAAAACTCATCAAACGGAATTAACGCTGGTACCTGAGCCACTTGCCAGCCCGTGGTGGCTTGCAACACGTCATTAATTTCGTGTAATTGGGGAATGCGATCGCGCGGCATATCGAGTAGGCGCAAACCTTCCATATACTCATCACACGCTTTGCCCGGGATGATCTCAAGTTGCCGGGCAACAAGGTCATGCCAAATTTGGTTTTCTTCGTCAGTCCAAGCAATGATGCCATGCTCATCAGGTTGCTTAGAAACATACTTACTTGCTTTCTTACTCATACGTTCTCTACCTCCGTAACTTCGCTCTGCGGAGTATGCTTGGTGTGCGTTTCTAGTTGCTGTAGGCTCTGCGCTAAATCCGCAATGATATCGTCAACATGTTCGAGGCCAACGCTAATACGTATCAGACCATCGGTAATTCCAGCTTGTTCCCGCGCTTCTGGTGTAAGCGGTGAATGCGTCATCGACGCTGGGTGTTGAATTAAGGATTCGGCGTCCCCCAAACTCACAGCAACGCGAATCATTTCAAGCTGATTCAGAAGCTGCACACCAGCCTGATAACCACCCTTCAACTCAAACGCAATCACAGCGCCGGCTGATGCCATTTGACTGCCAATTAACCCATGCCCTTGATGACTTTTCAATCCTGGAAAATACACCTTCGCAACCGCATGGTGGGCAACTAGAAAATCCGCTACGACTGCAGCAGTCGCACAGTGTTTTTCCATACGCAACGCCAAGGTTTTTAGACCACGCGTAATTAACCACGCATCATGAGGCGACATAGTCGCGCCCATGTCTTTGAGCGTCGTCATTTTAATTAAATGAATATCCTCAAGGCTACCGGTAATGACACCAGCGACCACATCACCATGACCATTCAAATACTTAGTCGCGCTGTGCACCACTAGGTGTGCACCAAATTCGCCTGGACGCTGCAAAAGCGGTGTCATAAAGGTGTTATCGACAATCAACCGGACTTCCGGATGCTTTGCACACACCTGCCCCACTTTCTTGAGGTCAATAATCTTCAGGTGCGGGTTCGCTGGCGTTTCCACAAAAACGACTTTGGTATTGGCCTGAAAGGCAGAAGCAAGTGCCGCTGCATCGGTCATATCGACAAAACTAACGTGCACACCAAAGCGCTCAAATAAGTGCGAGAACAATGCGAAACTGCAACCGTAAATACAATCGGATGCAATCACATGGTCACCGGCTTTCAAAAACGCCATGGTCGCCGCTGCGACCGCGCCCATGCCTGTTGCTGCTGCAGCGCCGGCTTCCATACCTTCTAAAGCAGCAACTCGCTGTTCTAGCAAATTAACGGTCGGGTTGCCAAGGCGACTATAGATATAACCCGCTTCTTCACCAGCAAAACGTCGACCGCCTGTCTCCGCATCTGGAAAGACAAACGTTGAGGTTTGATACAACGGACTGACGAGCGCGCCGTGCGGGTCCGTTGGGCTTTCGCCGCCATGAATCACTAAAGATTCTCGATGTAATGACTTCACTGCCGCCTACCTTGTTGAACGAAGTATTTTGTTATTATTGTGTTGTCGCAAGCTTACGGCAGAGGCTGTGATCACAGCAATCTTCAGTAACTGTTCCTACCAGAAATGAGTGTAAGCTTTTCTTTCCAGACGGTAATTTGGCAGCCGCAAAAAGCACAGCCGTTAAAAACACAAAAAGCCGATACCTAAGTAGGTAATCGGCTTTATCGCAGGTGGTGCGGTGTTAGAGTTTTTTAAACTCTTGCAGCACTTGAAACTCTGAAGAAGTCACATACGTTTCCATATTGCGTAACGTTTTTTCCATCCGTGAAAACTCAAGCTCAATATCATCCATCGCTAAATGCGGTGCTTTTCCTGCTTCCCACACGCGGGTTTTAACTTCAATGGTGCGGCCATCCGAGGTGCGTTCTATCCGTGTTTCCTCGCGAATGGTCTGTTCATCCTCATCAAAGCCGGCCTTGCCATATGTCGATTTTGACTTCTTTGCTTTCGGTTCTTTATCGAGTACCACCCAAGCCACAATATAAGCGACAAAGGTCACTTTCGTTGCCAGAATCAAGGCAGTTACAGCAATAATGCGCACAACCCAGAGTTCCCAACCAAAGTAATTCGCAATACCGGCACATACACCGCCAATTTTGCCTTGCTTATCGTCGCGTAGTAATTCTCTTTTCTTCGCAGAGCTCATGATTAACTCCTTAACGGGATTCTTTCCGCCAGTTGCTGTGCTCAGCGTCGAGCAAACTTTCTAGAGTGCGAATACGATCACGCATCTCCTCGGCTTGACGAGCTAGGTCACGCACGCGATCCATATCTTCTTTGCTCATGCCTTCATTTAATTTGCGTTTACTGCGGTAATGCAAAATTACCCAAATTGGCGCAACGAAAATTAAAAAAAGCATTAACGGCGTCATTAACATGCCAACAATTGCAACGTCCATAAATGGTGCCACCTCATTCAAATCACCGAAGTGATGATTAATACTTGTCATGCTTGTCTCATTCTTATTCTTGTCTCAAGTCAGACTCTCAATGATTGTCGCTGCGGGTTGGCGTGCCCAACCCCGCCAGCGATTAACAGCATCTTATGCTTTGTCTTCTTTTTTCGCAGTATCTTTATTCAAGCGTGCTTTCAAAGCTTCTAATTCGGCATCCACTTTGTTTTCACTTTCTAATGCACGGAACTCATCTGCGAGCGTTTTCTTACCCAGGTCATAAGCTTCAACTTGTGACTCGAGATCATCAATTTTTGCTTCATAACGCTCAAACTTGTGCAGCGCATCATCAACTTTGCCGCTGTCTAGCGTCTTCTTCACATTTAAACGTGAACTGACAGTACGCTCACGCATGAGAATTGACTTCTGGCGCGCTTTTGCATCGGCAAGCTTCTCTTGTAACTGCGTAATTTCGCCGCTTAAACGCTCAACATGGTCGTCAACTCGGTCGATTTCTGCCTGTAAGCTTTCCAATGTGTCTTGAAGTTTGCTTTTTTCAAGCAATGCTTGACGAGCAAGATCTTCGCGCTCTTTGCCTAACGCGAGCTCAGCCCGACGTTCCCATTCAACAATCTCACCTTCAAGGCGGGTCAGTTGGCGAACTAAGTCTTTTTTCTCTGACAAAGTTTTAGCTGAAACTGAACGAACTTCCACTAAAGTGTCTTCCATTTCCTGAATAATCAGGCGAACCATCTTTTGTGGATCTTCGGCTTTATCAAGTAACGCATTTAAATTTGCATTTACGATATCGGTGAAGCGTGAAAAAATACCCATAACTTGTACCTCGTAACAAAAGTTTTCCTGTTTGCCCAATGCGGGCGGTATCCATTGCGGTTGGAAACAACCAAACTCTGGTCGACTGCCCCGCTACAAACTGCAAACAGTGGCGTCACTATCAATACATACAAAAACGATGCCAACTTTTTATTTTTTGTTAAACAGCTGAAAAAACGCACTTTTTGTAGTTTAATAAAAAAACGAACGAAAGTGCACTTTTGTGAAAATTAAATAATTAGACTAATAATTAGTGAAATTAGCCAACTGGGAACGCAACTATGTCTAGGTTTCGTGACAACGAAAACCTCATCGGTCAAGCCAATAGCTTCCTTGAAGTTCTTGAGCAAGTCTCACGTGCCGCACCGTTAAATAAACCGGTGTTAATTATTGGCGAGCGTGGAACTGGTAAAGAACTGATTGCCGCACGATTACATTATCTCTCCTCACGCTGGGAGCAGCCGTACTTAAAGCTCAATTGTGCCGCGCTCAACGACAATTTACTCGATAGCGAACTTTTTGGTCATGAGTCTGGTTCCTTTACCGGCGCCAGCAAACGCCACGAAGGCCGTTTCGAACGTGCGGACAAAGGTTCGCTGTTTCTCGACGAACTGGCTACTACCTCTGCTCTTGTCCAAGAAAAGCTCCTGCGGGTTATAGAATATGGTGAGTTTGAGCGTGTGGGTGGTACGCGGCCGGTAAAAGTCGATGTCCGTTTAATCGCTGCGACCAACGAAGATTTACCAACATTAGCAGCAGAAAATCGATTCCGTGCTGATCTTCTCGACCGGCTTGCCTTTGATGTCATTACACTGCCCCCTTTACGAGAGCGCCAAGAAGACATCTTATTACTTGCCGAGCACTTTGCTATTCAAATGGCCCGCGAACTAGAACTTGAGTGCTTTGCCGGCTTTACCAATAAAGCCAAAGAAACATTAATGAGCTATCACTGGCCTGGCAATGTCCGCGAACTTAAAAATGTGGTCGAACGCAGCTTATATCGCCATAACAGCGCGCATTTGCCCTTGCATGATATTATCTTGAATCCATTTAGCAGCCCTTGGCGACCGGTAAGTTCTAAGGCTGCTCATGGCCATGCGAATAAGGACACGTCGCCATCTGTGGCCGATGTTAGCGCCCAGCCAGAAGTTAACTGCGCAGATCCTGCTACAATGACAGTAACGAGCCGCCAACAAACTCAATCACCAGGCTTTGCGATTCATCTTCAACAATCGGTCGACTTTAAGCAGGTCAGCCAAGATTTTGAAATCGACTTAATTCAGCAAGCGCTGCAACACTGTCAGTTTAATCAGAAGAAAACCGCTGAGTTTTTGCAGCTGACCTATCATCAGTTGCGTGGTTATTTAAAAAAGTATCAATTACTCGAGGGCACTAATGGCGACGACTAAACGTTCGCTGATAAAGACATGCACGGCGGCGCTCTGCCTGCCCGTACTGATTGCCTGTGCGCCACAGTCGGAGCAAGAAGCAACCTTAGGGGTATTGTATTGTGCCGAAGGTAACCCGGAGTCTTTTAATCCACAACTCGTCACTTCCGGCACCACGTTAGACATGACGGCGGCACAACTTTACGATCGCCTCATCGAGTACAGTCATAAAGAAAATAACTATCAACCTGCGCTGGCTGAACGCTGGTCCATCGACGAACACGGACTTCGCTATACCTTTTATCTGCGCGACGATGTGCAGTTTCATACAACCGACTGGTTTCAGCCTTCGCGGCCATTGAACGCCAATGATGTCGTTTTTAGTTTTCGTCGCTGGTTCGACCCTAGTCACCCATTTCACTCGGTTTCAGGGCGCGGTTATCCATTTTTCACGGCCAGTGGCATTACCGAATTGATTGACTCGATGAAGGCTCTCGACGAACACACCGTCGAAATTCGCCTTAAACAGCAAGACAGTTCTTTTTTGGCAAATCTAGCCTCTGATTTTGCCATCATTCTATCTGCAGAATACGGCCATCAATTGCTTGCAGCCGGGACGCCCGAGCTCATCGATCAACGTCCCATTGGTACTGGCCCATTTCAATTTAGCGATTTTCGTAAAGACGTACTGGTGCGTTATCACCGACATCCAAACTACTGGCGTGAATTGGCAGCAAGCGAACAAATTGTGTTTCGCATTACCCAGAGCGACCATAAGCGCATGCTCATGTTACTCACCCAAGACTGCGATATTTCTCCCTATCCACCAGCGCGCGATGTCGAATGGCTTCGCCAAAAAGAAAGTATAGAATTACAAGCCACCGTTAGTCCAAATACTGCGTTTTGGGCATTCAATACCGAACGGCCACCTTTTGACGACCCGAGAGTGCGCCAAGCACTCGCCCATGCAATTGACCGGGATGCTTTATTAAGAGCCGTCTATTTTGAACATGCTGTGCGGGCGGACTCAATTCTGCCAAACACCTCGTGGGCCCATCACCCGATTCCGGACGCGTATCGTTTTGACCCGGAGCGAGCTCGCGAACTCTTAGCGGAAGCCGATTTAGCCGATGGGTTTAGCATGGATATCTGGGCCATTCCGGTGCAACGTGGCTACAACCCAAATGCCCGTCTGATGGCAGAACGCATGCAATCCGATCTCGCCCGAATTGGCGTTCGTGCGAATATCGTCAGCTATGAGTGGAGCACATTTCGTCGTCGTTTAGCCGAAGGATTGCACGACAGTGTTCTTATTGGTTGGTCCGCTGATCACGCTGACCCAGATAACTTCTTTCGGCCGTTACTAAGTTGTCGCGCTAAAGAATCTGGCAATAATCGCGCCCAATGGTGCGACCCGTTGTTTGATGACCTTCTTAATGCTGCAATTCGCACCGAACTCATGCCAACGCGGCAGAACTTTTATCAACAGGCACAAGAATACCTCGCTATTGAAGTGCCGTTACTGCCGATTGCTCATTCTGTGCGTTTCCAAGCCAGTCAGGCTGATATAGAAGGCTTGCAACTCGCTCCATTTGGTGGCATCGAGCTGCGTCGAGTCAAACATCGTGACACGCAGGAGCTACGGCCATGACACGTTACCTGCTGCGGCAAATCACCCTGCTGTTTTTTACCTTACTAGCACTCAGTTTATTCACATTCTGTTTAAGTTATTGGTTTGCTGGCTCCGCAGTCACCAATAGCAGCGGCATTTTTCCTGATGATCCAAGTTATGCCACCATTGCTACTGCACGCGGTTTTGATGGTGGCTATTTTGGGCAATATATTGCCTATTTGCGCCATCTTTTTGCCGGTGACTGGGGGCGCTCACTGTTAGACGGGGCACCTGTATTCGAGCAATTGATTGTTCGTTTTGGCGCGAGCCTCGAGATTATGCTCTTAGCGCTATTGGTCGCATGGTTTCCGGGCGTCGCTTTTGGCGTTCTTGCGGCTTTGAAACCAGGCCGGTCAGTGGACAATACCATTCTCGGCATGAGCATTTCCGGTTATTCAATTCCAGTTTTCTGGTTTGCCCAGCTCGCCATTCTTCTGGTCGCGGTGCAATGGGGACTGACACCCATTGCCGGCCAGATTAACCCTCTCTTTGACATCCCTGCCGTCACTGGTTCGATTCTCATTGATATTGCGCTAGCGCAACCAGCAAATCCGCAAGCTGCCTATTACAGCGCGTTCATGCATATGATTCTACCGGTTACTGTCTTAGCCATTATGCCGATGATGCTACTGATACGACTCACACGAAATAGCATGCTCGATGTCTTGAACAAAAACTATATTGTTTCGTCATACGCCAAGGGCATGTCGACCCGTCGTGTGCTCTGGTCACACGCCCTACCGAATGCCATGCAACAAGTTATTCGTCAACTCAGCAACCTGATCAGCTTGCTCATTGCCAATACCTTTATTTTGGAAGTTATATTTTCTTGGCCAGGTATTGGCAATTGGCTTGTACGCAGTATTTACGAACGCGACTACCCGGTCATTCAGGGCGGACTCTTAATTATTGGTAGCTTAATCTTAGTCACGCATGTTCTGCTCAATCTGTTTCATGCGTGGCGCTACCCGCAAGTCAGGAAAGACCTTTATGCCGCGCCCTAATTTATATTACGAAGAGCGAATGCCCTCACCGCTGCAACGCGTTTGGCTTGAGTTTCGACGCAATGCGTTTGCCATTGGGGCCTTGTATATTCTCATATTCATTGTCTTTATTAGCTTATTCGGTCCATTGCTAACCCCTTATGGACCGAATCAGCAGTTTATCGACGCAATCTCATTGCCGCCAGCTTGGTCAGTGAATGGCGATGTCCGATTTCTTTTAGGAACCGACGAGCTCGGTCGTGACATGATTACGCGCCTCATTTACGGTGCGCGCTATAGCTTTGCTTTACCCTTACTCGTGGTGATCATTTCTGCTCTGATTGGGGTAACATTAGGTGCTATCGCAGCAATGACGGTTGGGGTGAAAAGCTCAACGCTGAAGCATTTACTCGATGTTTTAATGTCAATTCCGTCACTGTTACTCGCCCTCGTCATTATTGCTTTAACTGGCCCGGGGCTAGGCAATGCGTTACTTGCTATTGGCCTTGTAATGATTCCTCAATTTTTGCACGTAACCCGCAACGCCATTCATGACGAACGGCGCAAACCCTATGTCACCGCTAGCCGGTTAAATGGCGTATCCGACTACTATTTATTGACGATGGTCTTTTTCCCTAACATCGTTCGCGTGCTCGTTATTCAATTTACTATTGGTTTGTCCGTTGCGATTTTTGACATCGCCGCGCTCGGCTTTCTGCGCCTCGGCGCTCAAGCACCAACGCCGGAATGGGGCTCGATGCTAGCGCAAAGCCTAGAAGTCGCTTACGTGACACCTTGGGTCATGGCACTACCCGGCTTAGCATTATTTATTACGCTGGTCAGCGTGAACTTAGTCGGTGAAACGTTGCGCCAAGCCATCCAAAAACAGTTGGAGCAATAACTATGCTCTTGGATATTCGCAATTTGACCATCCGAACCAAAACAAATATCGGCACCGTTAATGTTCTTGATAAGGTTAATTTGCAGATTCACGAAGGCGAAATTCACACCTTAGTCGGCGAATCTGGCTCAGGCAAAAGCCTAATTGCCCGCGCGATTATGGGCTTTTTAAGTGAACGCTGGGACGTCACTGCCGATCGAGTCTGGTTTGAAGGTAAAGATCTTTTAAGCCTCAGCGCTGCAGAACGACGAGACATTATCGGTGTCGACATTGCGATGATATTTCAGGATGCCAAGAGTTATCTCGACCCGAATTTAACCATCGGCGAGCAACTCAGTGAAGCCGTACTTGATCGTGACCTTGATGGGAGCTGGTGGCAACGCTCAAAACAGCGTAAAGAGCGCGTTATTTCTTTGCTTCATCGGGTTGGGATTAAAAACCACAAAGCCATGATGCAATCCTATGCGCATGAACTGTCCGAAGGTGCGGCACAGAAAATCATGATTGCTAGTGCGATTGCCCATCGGCCAAAGCTCTTGATTGCAGACGAACCGACGTCAACCATGGAGCCCGCAACGCGCCAACAAATTTATCGCCTGCTGGCACAGTTTCATGCTCGCTATGGCATGTCGATGCTGATGATCAGCCAGGATCTTGGCGCTATCATGCCGCAAACCGAACGTATCTCGATGATCTACAGTGGTCAGTTAATGGAAACCGGTCCTGCGGAACCGCTCTTACAAAAACCCTATCATCCTTATACTGAAGCGTTGTTGAATACTTCGCTCTATCGGCAAGCGGAGTCACAGCCACGCACCAAGTTACCAACGCTCCCAGGGGTTGAGCCTACTCTGCAGCATCTGCCGATTGGTTGCCGCTTGGGACCACGTTGTCCCTATGCTAAACCGGAATGCATTAAGACACCGAAGACATTGAAGCTCCGTGACCGCATGTACGCGTGCCATCACCCAGTGAACCTGGAGGATTAAGATGAAGCCATTATTAGTGGTCGAATCCTTGCGCAAGGTTTACCACAGCCGCACCGGCCTCTTTCAACAGCAAACCACAGTCGCCCTCGATGATGTCAGTTTTACCGTCAATGAAGGCCAAACCTTGGCCGTCATGGGTACTAATGGTTCTGGTAAATCGACTTTAGCGGCGCTCATCAGCGGCGCCGTTGCGCCGACTTCCGGTCGTTTAGTTTTCGCCGGAGAAGAACTAGAAGCTGGCAATTATCGGCAGCGCGCCCAAGTGATTCGGATGATTTTTCAAGACGCTGATGCGTCCTTAAATCCACATTTGACGCTAGGTCGGCAACTCGAAGAGCCTCTCCTGTTTAATACCAAGCTCAATGCCCGTCAACGCCATGAGCGGATTATGAAAACCTTACACCAAGTCGGTTTACTTGCTGAGCACATGGTGTTTTACCCGCATATGATGTCAACAGGACAAAAACAACGGGCAAGTATCGCCCGTGCAATCATTTTGCAGCCAAAATTATTGGTTGCTGACGAGGCACTCGCAACGCTTGATTCGTCGGTACGGGCTCAGATTATTAATCTGTTACTGGATCTCCAACGTGATCTTAAAATGTCCTATATCTTTATCTCGCAAAGCCCAGAAATCGTTCGGCATCTCGCTGACGAAGTGATGATTATGAAAGATGGCCAAGTCATCGAACATGGGGATGTTCAGGACGTATTTACAGCACCGAAAGAACAGTATACCGAGCTGATGTTGATGTCAGAGTTGCAGCGCAAATAGTTGAGTGAAAACTATACCAGACGTGCACCTCAGCTTGAGAACCCTGCTCGATTTTGTTAGCGTGTTGCAGTTTGTGAGACTGTGTTGAGGATTTAAAAAACGTTGTTCGGGCTGTTTAGCAAAAGTTTTGTCGCAATTCGCTTGCTAAACCTTCTGAGCTCCACATACTAACTTTAGCGATAACCATAATAAGAACGCCAAACAATAGGAGTATCATTTTGGAAACAGGAACCCTGATTTCTCTCGCCATTTATTTCATCGCCATGCTAGGGATTGGCGTCTATGGCTACTACAAGTCAACCAGTGATTTATCCGATTACATGCTCGGTGGTCGCCGCCTTGGGCCGGGCGTCACCGCTCTGTCTGCGGGTGCATCCGACATGAGTGGATGGATGCTGATGGGGTTACCAGGCGCATTCTTTGTCGCCGGCTTCTCCGAGGTTTGGATTGCCATTGGTTTAGTCGCTGGTGCCTATGTCAATTACCGCGTTGTGGCTCCAAGACTGCGTATGTATACCTACATGGCAAAAGACTCGATCACCATTCCCGACTTCTTTGAAAACCGCTTCAACGATAACTCACGTGTTCTGCGTTTAGTTTCCGCGATCGTTATTATCATCTTCTTCACACTATATACATCGTCCGGTTTAGTCGCCGGTGGCACACTGTTCGAAAATGCCTTTGGTATGGACTACCACTACGGGTTACTGTTAACCGCCGGTGTGGTTGTCGCATACACGCTCATTGGTGGCTTTTTGGCGGTCAGCATGACCGACTTTGTGCAGGGTTGTATCATGTTCATCGCTTTGGTGATGGTACCTCTGGTAGCCTTCTCGGTACTCGGTGGCAGCAGTGAAGTGGTGACCCAAGTTCGTGATTTAAACCCGGGCATGCTAAACCCATTCTACGGCGCGACATTCCTTGGTGTCGTTTCGTTACTCGCATGGGGCTTAGGTTATTTCGGTCAACCGCATATCATTGTGCGTTTTATGGCGATTAAATCGGTTCGTGACTTTAAAGTCGCGCGTCGAATTGGTATGACGTGGATGATTGTCGCGATTATTGGTGCCATGCTCACCGGTATCGCGGGCGCTGCGTATGTGCAAGTGTACGGTGGCGCACTGACCGGCAATGTCTATATGTCTGCTGATGGCTCGCTCGCTAATGCTGAGACGATTTTCATTGTCTTATCGCAGATTCTCTTCCACCCACTCGTTGGTGGTTTCCTCTTAGCCGCCATTCTCGCAGCAATTATGAGTACGATTTCGTCGCAATTGCTGGTGACGTCAAGTGCGCTAACTCAGGACTTCTATAAGAGTTTCTTGCACAAAGACGCGTCCGACAAAGTACAAGTATTAGCGGGTCGTTTATCAGTGTTAATCGTTGCCCTCATCGCCATTGCCCTTTCATGGGTTCCGCGCGACACCATTCTTGGCCTGGTCGGTAATGCTTGGGCTGGCTTCGGTGCTGCATTTGGACCACTGATTATCCTTAGCTTGTATTGGAAATATATGAATCGCTGGGGCGCCTTAGCCGGTATGGTTGTCGGGGCTGTCACCGTGTTGTTCTGGATTTACGTACCAATCAACGGTGCGCCGCTCAGCGCGCATTTATACGAAATGGTACCAGGCGTAATTCTGTCAACACTGGCGATTCTGATTGTCAGTAAGCTGACCCAAGATCCTGAAGCTGCTGTGCAAAAAACCTTTGACGACATGGAAGTTGAAATGAAGGAACATGCTGAGACGCCAGCTACAGCCGAGCAAAAAGGTTAAGCTGCTCTATTAGCAGTCATTGCAAGTCTTGCAATTAAAAAGGGGGACAACCTAGGATTGAAACTTGGTTGTCCCCCTTTGCTATTCGCTGTAAAAATAAACCGCAAACTCGCATTTCTGCCAATTTAATTTAAGTGCAAACAGTGCCTATCGAGTCGGACCGCCATTACGACGTTTCTTCATGATCCGTAATTCGTCCAGAATTAAATCCTTTAAACGAATTGTCGTCTCATAGCCGATATCAATCGCTTCGCTGCCATGGTCAAATTCAAGTAAGCCAATATCACCGAGTTTAGGTTGTAATAAAATATCTGGCGGATCCCCAGCCATTCGAGCCTTGGTTATCCGCTCTTGCATGATATCAATCGAACCCGCCATGACGCCAAGCATGCTTGGGGACTTCGGCTCCCGCGTGAATTTTTGCCGAACTTCCGCCATAAATTGCGAACTACGCGCTAAAAAGCTTTGAAAACCATTTTGCTCATCGTCAACTTTTTTACTGTCGCTCGAGGCTTTTGCCTGCTTCGCCGTCTTATCGCTATCACTTTGCGGTGCTTGAGAAGCCGCTGGTGCATGATCATCGACATGAACCTGCGAATTTAAATGCACCGCGATAACAAAGTCGGCTTCGAGTGCCCGTGCCAATGAGACTGGAACAGGGTTAACTAGGGCGCCGTCAACGAGCCAGCGACCGTCATAGGATTTAGGCGCTAACAAACCCGGCATTGCACAACTCGCTCGCGCAACAGAAAACAGATCGCCTTTCTTTAGCCAAATTTCTTTACCCGTATACAAGTCCGTCGCAATTGCGGCGTAACGGCGTTCAAGCGTACTTATTTCAAGCGCTCCAAAGCGTTCACGGGCGTGGTTAAAGACTTTTTCGCCGCCGACCATGCCACCGCTCGATAAACCAAAGTCGAGTAGATTGAACACTGCCCAGCGGTCCATGCCGCGCACCCATTTTTCTAATTCATCGAGTTTTCCAGCAGCGTATGCCCCACCGACGAGAGAACCAATGGAGGTGCCCGTGACTATTTGAATCTCGATCCCCATATCTTCCAACGCCCGAATCACGCCAATATGCGCCCAGCCGCGTGCAGCACCGGAACCTAGAGCTAGGCCGACCTTGAGCTTATTATTTGTCGCCATTGCCATCACCTCCCTCAGATAACACCCATGCATCGATTTGTTGGCTTAATAATTCGAGTGGTAATGCCCCGTGACGGAGCACTTGCCAATGAAACTCGCGGACATCGAAATCATCACCGAGTGCGGCTTCCGCCTTATCTCGCAGACCTTGAATGTGCAACTGTCCGATTTTATAAGCCAATGCTTGTCCGGGCAGCGCCATGAAGCGCTCGGCTTCGGAAACCGCTCGTGCTTCCTGCACCGGTGCATTAGCATACATATAGTCCAAGACGTCCTGACGCGACCAACCATAAGCATGAATACCCGTGTCGACGACTAACCGAATTGCCCGCCATAACTCAGCAATATACTGCCCGTAGCGGTCATAGGACTCGTAAACACCTAGCTCGTCACCCAGTGACTCAGCATACAAGCCCCAGCCTTCATTGAAAGCAGTTTCCACGCCGTAACGCCGAAATGGCGGCAGGTGTTCCATTTCCCGTTGTAACGCGAGTTGATAATGATGACCTGGAATCGCCTCATGCAAAGTCAACGCGCCTTTCGCCCACGTCGGTCGTGCCGGTAAGTCATAGGTATTGAGATAGAAAATACCGGGGCGACTGCCGTCTTCTGAAGGAACTGAATAGCTACCTGAACTTGCGCTGCGCTCACGAAACTCTTCCACTTTGCGAATTTCATATCCTGCTCTTGGTAAACGTTCAGCGAAAAATAATCGCTCGGTTCGTTCTTCAACCGCGGCTGCAAACGCTCGGTAATCCGCTAACATTTCTTCTCGTGTCGCATAATGAAACTGTGGATCATCGCGCGTGAAAGCGAAAAACTCGGCCAACGTTCCGGTAAAATCAACTTCATCCATCACTGTGCCGATAGCATCGTGCAAACGTGCAACTTCGGAGAGGCCAATGGCGTGAATCTCGTCAGCGGTTAAATTTGTCGTGGTATGGAAACGTACAGCAAATTCATACCATGCTTTCCCGTTGGGAAGAGTGCCGATCCCAAATTCATCGGTTCGCGCGGCCGGTAAATACTCAAATTCAAGAAAATCGGCAAGTGCCCTATAAGCAGGTAACACCGCTTCCTGCAACGCCGCTTGATAGCTAGCGGATAACTCGGTTCGCGACGCTTCAAGCGTCTCCGGTAATAGCAATAACGGCTGCCAAAAAATGCTCGACTGATAATCTTCTGTTGCAATGGCATGGGTTCGAACTTGGTCAATTAAGCGTTGGACAACAACCGCAGGCAGCACAACATCTTGCTCGATACCTTGGCGCATATTGCGCTCTATACCAGCGAAAAATTGCGGTATTTGCCGCATCCGCCGCTCCCATTGGGCATAATGCTCCAACTGACCAAATGGCTGAGCGCCGGTTCCCGAGCCTAGCACTGCCAATTGACTTGGCGCATTATAGAATTGATTCATCGGGATTAAATGCTCAGGAAATTGCATTTGTTCAAGAGCGACGCGGCGATCCCGTCGAAATAATTGATAGGTCAGGTAATCGGACTCACTCAGCTGCGCAGGATCGATTCGTTCGACTGCAGCTAAGTACTCTTCTTCCAACATCCGCTGGCGGTACCTATGTTCTTCACTATAGACATCCGGCAAACGGTCGTGTTGTTGCCCTTGTCCCATCAGCGTTGCTTGTAACGGATTTAGCTCTAAGTTGGCTTGAAAGTAAGCGTCATAGATTTTAGTTAAAGTAGCAGCGGTAGGACTACCTGCTGAACCGGACGGAGCCGAAGTATCTCGTGGGCTGCAGGCAACCACAAAGATCAGGGCAACAATAAAAGCAATTGGAATGAACCAAGTACTTTGGGTTGTTGTTAAACGAGAGAAACGTAATTTTTGCAACTGTAAATTTTGAACCATCGACATGTACTGTTATCCATTCCAAGCACAACGTTAATTGAGCTGAAATCATGCCATATTCACACACAACAAACTAGCAGGAAAAACCCCCATTATTGGCTCGCAACAATGGGGGTTTGAATCATCGTTCTGGAATTATGTCGGCAACAGTGTTCACGAATATACCTGCCAACTAAAACACGCTTTAATCTTCGAGTGCTTCCGGAGTTTCTGCAAGCGCTGGGTCATCAGCTGCAATGGTTGGCTTCAGTAACAACATGTCGCGTAGTTGCTTCTCAACTTCATTGGCAATCTTTGGATTATCTGCCAAGAATTTCATTGAGTTTGCTTTGCCTTGACCAATTTTATCGCCTTTATAGCTATACCAAGCACCGGCTTTATCAATCAGTTTGTGCTTCACACCTAAATCGATCAGTTCGCCTTCTTTAGAAATCCCAGCACCGTACATGATCTGGAAGTTAGCTTCTTTAAACGGCGGTGCAACTTTGTTCTTCACGACTTTCACACGCGTTTCGTTACCAACAACCTCATCGCCTTCTTTTAGCGAACCTGTCCGGCGAATGTCTAAACGTACAGACGCATAGAATTTCAGTGCATTACCACCGGTCGTTGTTTCTGGGTTACCAAACATGACACCGATTTTCATCCGAATCTGGTTAATGAAAATACACATGGTGTTTGATTTTTTAATGTTGGCGGTTAGCTTGCGCAATGCCTGTGACATTAGGCGTGCTTGCAAGCCCATGTGCGAGTCACCCATTTCACCTTCAATTTCGGCTTTCGGCGTTAATGCGGCAACCGAGTCAACGATAATCACATCAACGGCGGCGGAACGAACCAACATGTCACAGATTTCTAAGGCTTGTTCACCCGTATCTGGTTGCGACACTAATAACTCGTCAACCTTAACCCCTAATTTCTCCGCATAGACTGGATCGAGAGCGTGTTCCGCATCAACGAACGCACAAGTCTTCCCTTGCTTCTGCGCTTCGGCGATAACTTGCAACGTTAAGGTGGTTTTACCGCTTGATTCTGGACCGTAAATTTCAATCACACGTCCGCAAGGAAGACCGCCAATACCAAGAGCGATATCTAAACTTAATGAACCGGTTGAAATCGCTTCGATATCCATGGCTCGATTATCGCCTAAACGCATAATCGCACCTTTACCAAACTGCCGTTCGATCTGACCGAGCGCAGCAGCCAGCGCTTTTTGTTTGTTCTCGTTCATATTTATCGCTCCGCTATTCTTGCAAAACTGTTCGATTGGAAACTAACCTAATTGCTAACAAGTATACTGGTTATCTATACAGTATCAAGCCGATTTGGCGATTTCTTACAAAACTTTCTTAAATATTTTAATAACTACTTATTTTTCAGACAGATAAAACGACAACTTAGCTAATGCATGGGCACAAGCTTGGGCGCGAATCTGTTGGCGATCACCATTAAAGTACTGGATATCACTGTATAACTTTTTGCCAATGGCAAACCCAAAACACACCATGCCGACCGGCTTTGCTCGTGTTCCCCCATCTGGGCCAGCAACACCGGTTGTACTCACCGCCACTGCCGTTTGTAACAGCAGTTGTGCGCCGCGCGCCATGGCTTGAGCGCACTCAACAGAAACCGCGCCGTGTTGCTCCAATACAACATCGGCGACGCCAAGCACATCGGTCTTGACTTGATTACTATAACTAACCACGCTGCCCTGAAACCAAGCGGAACTACCCGGCCGATCGGTACATGCACATGCAACCCCGCCGCCAGTACAGGACTCTGCTGTGGCCAATAACCAGTCCTTGGCCTGGAGTTGTTCAGCAAGTTTTGCCACTGAATCGGTAATTGCGGGGATTTTTTGTGCAGTCATAAACGATCCTTTACGATTTAGGCTTGGATTTTTGCTGTGAAAACGTGATCATAGCGTATGCACCTGATGTGCTTCGCTCGGGTAACAAGGCACACACCGGAAAACACGAACAGTTGGTACTTGGTTTTATGTCGGCAAGCGCATCTTTCATTGAGCGATGACCTGACAAAGTACATACTAGCTCAAGCATTATTCACGTATCGACAAAATAATAACAGGGACTCATGGCAGATTCAGCAACTTCGCATACACCTATGATGCAACAGTACTTAGCGATCAAAGCACAGCATCCAGACATTTTGCTGTTTTATCGCATGGGCGATTTCTATGAGCTCTTCTACGACGACGCTGAGCGAGCCGCTGATCTACTCGACATTACCCTGACCCAACGTGGTCAATCGGCCGGTCGGCCGATCCCCATGGCCGGCGTACCCTACCATGCGGTCGAAGGCTACCTCGCGCGCCTAATCAAACTCGGCGAGTCTGTCGCAATTTGTGAACAAATCGGCGATCCGGCAACGAGCAAGGGTCCGGTGGAACGTCAAGTCGTCCGTATTATTACGCCTGGCACAGTCACTGACGAAGCCCTACTTGAACCGGCTCGGGAAAATCTCTTAGTTGCGGTCGTAGCCGGTGAGCGCACGCGTTGGGGCTTGGCCATTGTCGATATTGCCAGTGGTCGTTTTACCATCACGGAAGTTGAACATAACGACGCGTTACGCAGCGAGCTAGAACGCTTGCAACCGGCTGAACTACTTCATCCAGAATCATTATCTGTCAGCGAATTCGCACCCCATGGCAGCAAAACCCGTCGTCGACCCGACTGGGAATTTAGCCATGATAGTGCCTTTGAATTACTCTGCCGACAATTCCAAACGCAAGACCTACAAGGCTTCGGAATCGCTGCAGAACATCTTGGCATCGCTGCGGCCGGCTGCGTGCTGCAATATATTAAAGATACCCAACGCGCAAGCTTGCCGCACTTACGTGCGCTACGACAGGAGCAACGTAGTGAGGCGATTCAACTCGATGCGATTAGCCGCAAGAACCTTGAAATAAGTCAAAACTTACAAGGCGGTAAAACCCACACGCTTATCGCCGTGTTAGACCGCACCAAAACACCAATGGGCGCCCGATTATTGCAGCGTTGGCTCCATCGTCCATTACGCAGCCATGCACGGGTTAACGACCGCTTAAATAAAGTTTCGGCCCTGATCGAAACCGGTGCCTGGTTAAATTTACAGCCGCTCTTGCAGGACATCGGTGACATGGAACGCATCCTTGCACGGGTTGCCTTAGGTAGCGCACGACCGCGTGATTTAACTCGTTTACGCCAAGCCCTGACAATGCTGCCGCAGATCAATGACTATCTCCAGCAAGACGGCTTGGTGACCAACTTTGCCGCATTCGAGTGTTTTGATAATCTTGCGACTCTTCTAACAACCGCAATTGTCGACCAGCCTCCGGTATTAATCCGTGATGGTGGTGTGATTCGCTCCGGTTACCATGAAGAGCTTGATCGTTTTCGCGAACTTAGCGCCGGCGGTACCCAACAACTTGACGATCTCGAGCAACGCGAGCGTGAACGCACTGGTATCAGTAATCTTAAAATAGGCTTTAATAAAGTTCACGGCTATTACATTGAATTGAGTCGACTCGCTGCAGACAAAGTTCCGCCCGAATATCAACGTCGGCAAACACTGAAGAACGCTGAACGTTATATCATTCCTGAATTAAAAACCTTTGAAGACTTGGTCCTGCAAAGCCAGAGCCGAGCTCTGGCATTAGAAAAAGAGCTGTACCAAGACATTCTTGAGCGCTTACGTGAGCAGATAGCCAGCTTGCAGGAGACTGCTGCACAGCTTGCTCGCCTCGATGTTTTCTGTTGCTTTGCCGAACGTGCAGTGACTCTCAATTACACCCGTCCGAGCTTTCATGACGGTGAAGGTTTATCGATTCAACAAGGCCGCCACCCAGTGGTCGAAGCTGTCATTAGCCAGCCGTTTATCGCCAACGATACTGAATTCACAGACGCTCAGCGTTTACAGATAATTACCGGTCCAAATATGGGCGGTAAATCAACCTACATGCGGCAAACCGCGCTGATAGTCCTGCTCGCGCACACCGGCTGCTATGTACCGGCGCAAAGCGCTGACATCGGCTTAGTTGATCGGATCTTCACCCGCATTGGCGCCGCCGACGAACTAGCTTCCGGACGTTCGACCTTTATGGTTGAAATGACCGAAACTGCGAACATCCTACATAATGCTTCACGTCATTCGTTAGTGCTGATGGACGAAATAGGTCGCGGGACGTCAACTTACGATGGTTTATCGCTCGCATGGGCTTGTGCCGAGGCCTTAAATGACATTGGGGCAATGACGCTCTTTGCCACTCACTATTTCGAATTAACCAGCCTTGCCGACCAGCTGCCAGCAACCTGTAATCGTCACGTTGATGCTACCGAGACCAATGACCAAGTTGCGTTCTTGTATCATCTAAAAGCGGGTGCAGCGAGTCGTAGCTTTGGTATTCAAGTGGCTCGTTTAGCGGGTGTTCCGGAGCGAGTTTTAAGTCGAGCTAAGCACTACCTAGCAGAACTCGAAACACGCTATAAGCAAAGCGAGAACGACGCAACGGGTCTGCCGCAGCAGACTGCATCACCCTCAAGTCGTGGTGAACAGCAATTGGGCTTACAATTACCAATCGACACCGAACAGCACCCTTTGTGGCTGCATTTAGCGGCCATTGATCCAGACGAAGTTAGCCCAAAACAAGCTTTGGCGTTGCTGTATGAATTGAAGAAATTACAGAAATGAGACTAGCACCTTCAGGTGCTAGTCGTCTGAGAAAATAGATTCGTTTGACAGCCCTTGTTGACTCATGATGTCACGCAGCCGACGTAACGCTTCAACTTGAATTTGACGCACACGCTCGCGGGTTAAACCAATTTCACGCCCGACATCTTCAAGTGTTGCAGGTTCGTAACCCAGTAAACCAAAACGACGAGCTAAGACTTCTTTTTGTTTCGCGCTTAAGTTATCCAACCAAAGTAACAAACGCTCACGCAGGTCATCGTCTTCAAGAATGCCTTCTGGCCCGAGCTCACTCTCATCGGCAATTATATCGAGTAGACCTTTCTCGCCTTCACCAGATAGAGGTGTGTCAACCGACGCAATGCGCTCATTCAAACGCAGCATTTTGGTGACATCTTCTACCGGACATTGCAAACTACGCGCAATGTCTTCAGCGGTCGGCTCATGCTCGAGGCTCTGCGCTAATTCGCGAGCTGCGCGCAAGTAGATATTCAATTCTTTAACCACATGAATCGGTAAACGAATCGTTCGCGTTTGATTCATGATGGCACGTTCAATCGTTTGTCGAATCCACCAAGTAGCGTACGTTGAGAATCGGAAACCTCGCTCGGGGTCGAATTTCTCAACAGCTCTAATTAAACCAAGGTTGCCCTCTTCAATTAAATCGAGCAGCGCTAAACCACGGTTTTGATAACGTCGTGCAATTTTGACAACCAGACGTAAATTACTTTCGATCATGCGTTGGCGCGCTTTCATGTCGCCTTGCAATGCCTTGCGCGAGAAAAATACTTCTTCTTCGGCGGTTAACAATGGTGAGAACCCTATCTCATTGAGATACAGTTGTGTGGCATCTAACTTACGTTGATATTTAGAACTATTCGCTAATGCCTCTTCGAGCTCTGCATCGATTTCTTCGCGGCCTTCATCAACCGCGACATCGCCTGAAAACTCTAGGTCATCCGCTTCGTTGTCCTGCTCGTTCTCTGCTTCTTCTCGCATGCTCCACCCCTAAAAACGGCTGCGATTGACTATTTTTTCGGTAAGTAATTCTCTGGATTGACTGAGTTACCTCGAAAACGCAGTTCAAAGCGCAATCGTACATCTTCCCTACCACTGCTACCCATGGTTGCAATTTGCTGACCAGACTCCACCCACTGTTGCTCTTGGACGAGAATCTGATCATTGTGACCGTATGCGGTTATATAATCATCACTATGTTTCAAAATGATTAACTGTCCATAACCTCGCAGTGCAGTACCTACGTAAACCACACGTCCCGCTGCTGCGGCAAGCACTGGCTCACCCCGGCGACCGGCAAACTCCATGCCATTGCCGCCAGCTTGATTCGAAAAACGCCGCACCAACTGAGCTTGGGTCGGCCATTGCCAACGAATCTCCGCATTCGTCTGCTGACGTTGCGGTGGTGCCGACGGTCGCGATGTCGTTTGCGTTGTCGTCTGCGCTGCCGTCTGTGCTGCCGTGCCTTGAGTTGGTGAGCTAGTCCCAGTCGTCGTTGCAACCGGCGGCGCAGTAGCGACCGTTGTTGGCCGACTAGCTTCCTGTTTTGGCACTGTTTTTTGTTGGTTTACGTTACCACCATACTCGCTCTGCGAAGTTGTGGCAATAGGGTTTACTATAACATTTGACTGATTATTGTTATTTTCATTGGTGGTATTGCTGCGTGCCACGTTTTGTCGCGTATGCGCAGCAGAATCACGCAAACGTAAAGTTTGTCCAACAAAGATCGTATAGGGGTCTTGTAGATTGTTGAGACGGGCTAGCTCGCGTAAATCCATATTCGCTCGAAACGCAATGGAGTAAAGTGTTTCACCGCGCTGAACTTGATGGGTATCCCCGTGTAATGACGCTTTTTCATAATCGTGAACGCTAAAACCACGATAAACGTGGTCGACAGGAGCCGGTGTCGTGGTGCTCGAGCAACCACCGAGAGTGAAGACAAGTGCAATCACAACCACGAACTTAGCCCACACGCGTTGCGCATAAACGTGTGTGGGCTTGGTCATGATGAACATACCTGGTCGTCGCTGCACTTGGACTCCTGTCAGTGATGAGTTAGCGAACTATGAGGTAAACAATAACAGCTAACGCAACAATAGCCCAACCTATGGTGTCGAGATGTTGGCGTAAGTGTTTCTCCATAATCGGCCCACCCCAACGCATCAGCCAAGCAACTAAAAAGAACCGCATGCTGCGGCCAATAATGGAAGCAATCACGAAAGGTAAAAAGGCGATCGCTAAAACCCCCGCGGTCACGGTAAAGACCTTATAGGGTATAGGCGAGAAGCCTGCTAAAAATATGACCCAGAAACCCCACTCGGCAAACCAGTTTTGCGCAAGGACAAAGCTGTCTTGATAACCAAAATACTCAAGCGCTGGCAGCACCAGTGGTTCGAAGGCCAGCATGCCGAGGAAATAACCGGCAATGCCACCGAGAACGGAGAAAATGGATGTTAATAACGCGAAACGAAACGCTTTCTCGGGCTGAGCAATTGCCATTGGAGCCAACATCACGTCAACCGGAATCGGGAAAATGACCGATTCGGCAAAGCTAACCCCAGCTAAAATGGATGGTGCGCGACGATGCTGTGCCCAAACTAATGCTTTGTCGTATAGCGCGGTAAATACCTTCACGCTAAATCTCCCTGAATTAATGGTACAAACTTCACTGTTCCCTCACTTTTTTGTTGATAATCTTCGCCCTGGCGTTCGACCACAAGCAGTTCTTGCGACTGCCCGCCGACCGGAATAATTAATCGTCCACCAGCTGGATTGAGTTGTTCGAGTAACTTTTCTGGAATTCGTTCCGCGGCCGCAGTCACTAAAATCGCATCAAATGGCGCTTTACTCGGCCAACCTTGCCAACCGTCACCGTGGCGCAATTGCACATTATGTAAATCGAGGCGTTTCAATCGGCGCTGTGCTTGATATTGCAGAGAGCTAATGCGCTCCACCGAATAAACCTTAGTTACCAATTGTGCCAGAATCGAAGTTTGGTAACCGGATCCAGTACCAATTTCCAACACCGACTGCGGCGTTGTTTCCAGCACCAGTTCCGTCATTTTCGCAACCATATACGGTTGCGAAATGGTTTGTCCTTTACCAATTGGTAAAGCGGTATTGTCATAGGCTTGGTGGGCGAGTGATTCCGGCATAAACTCGTGACGCGGCGTGGTCGCAATTGCATTTAAAACGGCTTCATTGCTGATTCCGACACTTTGTAATTTTTGCGCGAGTTTACGCGCAACGCCTTGGAAATTACTGACTATCATAAAGGTTTATTTAACCACTCCTGAACTTGTTCTTGATCATCACGCGCTGTCATATCAACGGTTAGCGGTGTAATTGACACATAGCCATCACGGACTGCTGCGAAATCCGTCCCGGGGCCGTCATCGCGCTCCGGGCCAACAGGACCATACCAGAAGATTTCTCGGCCCCACGGGTCACTGCCACGCACCATATTTTCGGCGCGGTGGCGACGACCTAAGCGCGTGGTTTTCCACCCTTTAAGTTGCTCATAGGGCAAATACGGGACATTCACATTCAACACAAAGTCCGAACGCAACGGTTGTTTTTGTAATCGCTCTATTAAATCCGCAACAACTTGTGCCGCAGTTTCATAGTAATCATGACCATGTTCGGCCATCGATACCGCAATCGCCGGCAAGCCGACAAATCGCCCTTCCGTCGCTGCTGCAACAGTCCCCGAATAAATAACATCATCACCCATATTGGGCGCATCATTAATACCCGACACAACTAAATCGGGTTGATCACCTAACGGCGAATTAGTGCCAATATGCACACAATCAGTCGGCGTTCCATTGACCGAGAAAAAACCATTTTCAAGCTGTTCGACCCGCAACGGATTATGCAACGTCAACGAGTTACTCGCGCCTGAACAGTTGCGGTCAGGTGCGATCACGACCACCTCAGCAACTCGCACCAAAGCCTTATACAGTGCAGCTAAGCCGGGGGCGCGAACACCGTCATCATTACTCAAAAGGATTTTCATCGTCATCACCATTACTCATAACGTGGTGCAGAAAAATCACCAAGCTCTTGCAAAACACTGGTTGCGAAACTGCCCGCAGGCAACGAGAAGCGAATTTCCACTTCGTTATCGCTAATTTGTTGAAAATGAGCGTCTTGCAAGCGCAACCAAAGTTCGCGGCGATCGGGTTTCACTCGACTGGCAACTAGGCCTGCGTGTAACTCTGGAAACAGACTCGCAACTTCAGTTTCTAGAGCTAGCGCATCTGCTTGTGCCGCACTCTCGCCATCGCCAAACAATGGACCACTCGGGATGATGTCGCCACTGGCCACTCGTTGCTGAATTTCTTCATCGCAGTCAGTCGCAGTAAAAAATGAATGCGAGCCCGCTAGCAAAAACACATCACCTGCGAGTAATTTCGTTTGCACGTTCTGTATGCGTCGTTCCAGATAATGATTAAACAACCAAGAGCGTACCGATGACAACAAAATACTGCGCAGATTTCGATCTTTTATGCGCTTGCCCGCAAACATCGCCTCAGCTTGTTGAATGTTGCCCTGACCAAAACCAAAACGCTGTTCACCGTAGTAATTCGGAATCCAGCTGCTAATTGCACGAAAGCGCGCTTGCAAAGCTGCCGGATCGCTGACCGAGGTGAGACGTAAGCGAAAATGATTGCATTTGTGAACGCCGCGGCGCAGCTTTTTGCTCGACCGCACCGCATTTAATAAGGTCACTTGACCGCCAGCATAGCGCGGCGAAATCGAGCTTAACTCGACTGTGAAAATAGCCGCCCAATCGGGTTGAGTGAGCGCGGGTAGTTGCACTGAAAACCATTGTTCCGTCACCGCAAACTTATCTTTTAACCCGGAATACCCGACTTCACGAACCGGTACTCCAACCGCCTGAGCAATAAACTTTGCCACCTGCTCTGTGGTCAGTTGCGTTTTGCGAACGTGAAGCCAGTGGTGTTGACCTTTTTCGTCAGCTGTTGGCAGAAAGCCAAGCTCCTCAATGACCTCGAAATACTCAGGTTTTTCTTTGTATTGGCCACTGACTGACGTATCACCCGCTAGCCGCTGCCACTGCTTCATGGTCTTGCTTGCGGTTGCACTCGAATGCCCAGCTGATGCGTTATCTTGAATGCCTGCGCTCATGACGCTGCACCGAGCAGCACTACGGCCATCGCCGCAATGCCTTCTTTGCGGCCAGTAAAACCAAGTTCCTCAGTCGTTGTCGCTTTGATATTAATTTGCGTCGCGGCGACATCAAGTAGTTCAGCAATCCGCTGCTGAATCGCTTGCCGATGAGGATTGATCTTCGGTTTTTGACAAATGATCGTTGCATCAAGGTTGATTAAGCCGAAGCCTCGTTGCGTCACTTCCCGCCAAACTTGTTGCAGTAATACGCCACTATCGGCGCCAGCATAGGCTGGGTCATTATCTGGAAACCACACCCCAATATCACCCGCACCGATTGCCCCTAAAAGAGCATCGGCAATGGCATGTAGTAAAACGTCACCATCTGAGTGAGCCAACAGGCCTTGATCACATGGAATCACAATATTGCCGAGCGTTACCGGACCTTCCCCACCAAACTTATGGACGTCGAAGCCCTGGCCAATGCGAATATTCATCTCTTATTTCCTATCTTAACAACCATGGCAGCGCGGTATTCCTCGCGGCTTCGCTATTTAGAATGCCTGCGACGCGCGCTGCAAGTAATATTCAGCCAGTGCTAAATCTTCTGGATCAGTGACCTTAAAACCAGCACGATTACCGATAACGAGCGCCGGACTAATGCCCATGGACTCCATTGCTGAACTCTCATCAGTAACGGCAATCTTGTTGGCTTGCGCATGCGTAATCGCCGTTAATAACGGCTCTAATTGAAACACTTGTGGTGTTTGTGCCAGCCATAATTGTTCGCGGTCAACGGTTCTGGCTACATGACTACTGGCTTGTACATGGGCAAATTTCACTGTATCCCGCACGGGCAATGC
This sequence comes from Aliidiomarina haloalkalitolerans, assembly GCF_003987315.1. Lineage (GTDB taxonomy): Bacteria > Pseudomonadota > Gammaproteobacteria > Enterobacterales > Alteromonadaceae > Aliidiomarina > Aliidiomarina haloalkalitolerans. The sequence goes on along the minus strand of NZ_PIPI01000001.1, from coordinate 318,722 downwards.
CAGCAGTGCGCCGCGCTCGGGCTCACTCTCCGCAGCATCGATTACCCGAGCTAACGCATTCGTACTCAGGCCGGGACGAGCCGCATCATGAACCACCACGAGAGCATCCTTCTTGGCGTGTTGTTGCAGTAATGCGTTCAGAATTGCGACAACAGACTCGGCTCGCGTTCCGCCACCTTGGGTCGTGTGTACGCGTTGATCTTTGGCATAAAGTGATTGTGGCCACCAGCGGTCATGCTCATGCAGAGCGACCCAAACCTGTTCAATGCGGGGGTCATTAAACAATGCACAGATACTGTGATCGAGTAATGTTTTGCCGGCGACAACAAGATATTGCTTGGGGATTTCTGCTTCCATGCGCTGACCGATACCTGCAGCAGGTATAACGCCGATCATGAATCATTGTCCTCTTCTACTTTCGGTATGAGACGAAAAAAAGTCTCTTCTGGTCGAACGAAGCCGAGTTCATTGCGTGCGCGCTCTTCAACGGCTTCAAGCGCTGAACGCAAGTCACGAATGTCCGCTTCGATTAATTGATTGCGTTGGGTCAGCGTGTTGTTAATCTGTTCTTGGCGGGCCAGCTCCTGTTGCAGCTCGCGATAATCACGAACGCCATGCTGACCAAACCAAATGCGATACTGCAGAAGCAGCACAATCGCTATCATGATAACGGTTAATACACGCATGTTCGTCTCACTTTCTTAGAGTATGCACCCGTTGTGGTTGTTGCCAATCAATCGTGGTCGACAACAACAGACTTCGCAAGTCTAACTGCTGTGGTGCTAGTTTCCCACTTGGGCCCCAACGATGTCCAGCACAGGCCGCGGCTAAAATATCTTTGGTTGGTTTGAGTAACCAACACGGTTGTGTTTCAAGTGACTCACCAGCAAGCGAAAACCAACCATTATAGTTAAGATGCACTTTATCTTTCGCGAGCGCAAGCTGGTCAATGGTGTCTAGTTGCACATGGCAACATTGAGTCGCAGGCTCCAGCACTAATATCGGTAATGGCAACGCTAATTTAGCATGTTTTTCTAACCAGCTGCGCAATTGTTGTTGCGCCACTTCAGTTGCCGCTGCAGGGGCCTGTTTTTTCTGCTTATACAGCCAATTACCGCTCTGTATATCAAGCTGAAGAGGATTCTGAGGATTTTCTGCACTCTGCAGCAAAGCGTAAGCAGTCGACTTAACATAGTGTGGAATACTAGCAAGACGCCGCTGTAATGCAGCGGCGTCTTGTTGATAGCGTGGATCTTGGCTGCGCGCCAAACATGACAATTCCACCTCGTACAGCGCATTACAGAGCTCTGTATAGGATTGGCTCGCAGTCAATTGCGAGAAAATCGCCGTTTGGCTCGCCATAGGCCGAACCCTACTGCCCTTTTACTTCTTTCAAACCGCGATAAGCAACATCACCGAGTTGCGCTTCAATACGCAGCAACTGGTTATATTTTGCTACACGATCAGACCGACAAAGGCTACCGGTTTTAATCTGACCGGCAGCAGTGCCCACCGCTAAGTCTGCAATCGTGGCGTCTTCGGTTTCACCAGAACGATGTGAAATGACCGCCGTGAAGCCTGCTTCACGAGCCATGCGAATGGCATTCAAGGTCTCAGTTAAGCTGCCAATTTGATTGAACTTAATCAAAATTGAGTTACCAATACCTTCACTGATACCACGTTGCAAGATCTTGGTATTGGTGACAAACAAGTCATCGCCTACTAACTGCACGCGCTTACCAAGTTTGTCAGTTAACACTTTCCAACCTGCCCAATCACTTTCATCCAAGCCGTCTTCAATTGAAACGATCGGGTAACGATCACACAGCTCAGCTAAATAGTCAGCGAAACCTTCAGCGCTGAAGCTCTTACCTTCGCCGCTTAGGTGGTACTGCCCGTCACGGTAAAACTCAGATGCTGCGCAATCGAGCGCTAGCGTAACGTCTTTACCGAGCTGATAGCCAGCGTTTTCAACGGCTTCAGAAATAACCGCTAAGGCTTCTTCATTCGACGCTAAGTTTGGCGCAAAGCCACCTTCGTCGCCCACAGCAGTACTTAAACCGCGGGCTTTTAATACCGCTTTTAAAGCGTGGAAGATTTCGGCACCCACGCGCAAACCTTCAGCGAAGCTTTTCGCAGCCACCGGTTGCACCATAAATTCTTGAATGTCGACGTTGTTGTCTGCGTGCTCACCACCATTCAGGATGTTCATCATTGGCAATGGCATACTGTACTCACCTGAAGTACCATTCAGGTCAGCAATGTGCTCAAACAGTTCGACACCCTTGCTAACAGCCGCGGCTTTTGCCACCGCTAACGACACCGCCAAAATTGCATTAGCACCGAGTTTTTCTTTATTCTCCGTACCATCAAGCTTCAACATGGCATTATCAACAGCTTCTTGATTTAATGCCGACATACCGTTCAAAGCAGTCGCAATGGCGCCGTTAATATTCGCCACAGCGTTTAGTACACCTTTACCTAAATAACGACCAGCGTCCCCATCACGTAGTTCAAGCGCTTCACGACTACCGGTCGATGCGCCACTCGGTGCCGCGGCGCGACCCATACTGCCGTCTTCGAGGTAAACGTCTGCTTCAACCGTTGGGTTGCCGCGTGAATCCATAATTTCGCGGCCAATAATTTTAACAATCTTGCTCATTGGTTAATCCTTCAATTATTCGCTGATTGGCTATTGAGAACGTGCGCATTGCGATTTTGCTGCTGATATTCGCGCGCTGCTTCAATAAAGCTTTCAAATAAACGATGACCGTCACGCGGTGTCGACGTGAACTCCGGGTGGAATTGCACTGCAACAAACCATGGATGATCTGCAATTTCGATGGTTTCGACCAAGCGCTTATCGGCCGATAGTCCGGCAAACGTTAAGCCAGCTTCGGTCAATTGCTGCCGATAGTTGTTATTTACTTCGTAACGGTGACGATGACGCTCTTCAATGGTTTCAGCACCGTAAATTGCGCGAATTTTCGTATTTGGCAATAAATGACACTGTTGAGCGCCTAAACGCATTGTTCCACCGAGATCAGACCCAGAGTCTCGGATTTCCTTCTGACCGTTCTCGTCCATCCATTCGGTAATTAAACCAACAACTGGATGCGCTGTATGCTCGTCGAATTCGGTACTATTCGCACCTTCGAGGCCAGCGACATGACGCGCATATTCGATAAGAGCGACTTGCATACCAAGACAAATGCCCAAATAAGGGACGTTGTTTTCACGCGCCCATTGTGCGGCCATAATCTTACCTTCGATACCGCGGCCACCAAAACCACCAGGCACGAGGATGGCGTCGACACCGGCAAGTTTGGCAACACCTTTGGTTTCGACATCTTGTGAGTCGATATAACGGATATTGACGGTAACGCGATTGTGTAAACCCGCATGCGATAAGGCTTCATTAACCGATTTATACGCATCAGGTAGCTCAACATACTTACCGACAAAGCCGATCGTCACTTCACCAACAGGGTTAGATTCTAAATAAAGGACCTTTTCCCATTCGCTTAAGTCGGCTTCTGGACATTCCATGCCAAAGCGCTCAAGCACGAGGTCATCGATGCCTTGAGATTTCAATATCGCTGGAATTTTGTAAATGCTCGGCACGTCTTTCAGGGAAATAACGGCTCGCTCGGCGACATTAGTAAATAATGCGATTTTCGCCCGTTCATTCGCTGGAACAGTGCGATCGGAGCGACAGATGAGAATATCAGGTTGAATCCCCAACGAGCGTAGTTCTTTCACCGAGTGTTGTGTCGGCTTGGTTTTCACCTCGCCCGCAGCACCTAAGAAAGGCACTAAGGTTAAGTGAATAAACAATGTACGATGACGACCAACTTCTGCCGACAATTGACGAATTGCTTCGAGGAATGGTTGCGATTCAATGTCACCAACCGTGCCGCCGATCTCGATTAATGCAATATCATTGCCTTCGGCGCCGTCGATAATCCGACGTTTAATTTCGTTGGTAATGTGTGGAATAACTTGAATCGTCGCACCGAGATAGTCACCGCGGCGTTCGCGGCGAATCACGTCTTCGTAGACACGACCGGTGGTGAAATTGTTTTTCTTGGTCATACGGGCGCGAATGAAGCGTTCATAATGGCCAAGATCGAGGTCGGTTTCAGCGCCGTCAGAAGTGACGAACACTTCCCCGTGCTGAATGGGGCTCATGGTACCTGGGTCGACGTTAATGTACGGGTCCAGTTTCATGATGGTTACTTTGAGTCCGCGCGCTTCTAAAATAGAAGCTAACGAAGCCGCCGCAATACCTTTCCCCAGCGAAGAAACTACACCGCCGGTTACAAAAATATATTTAGTCGCCATGCAAAACCTGCTGCGTCAGGGTAAATGAATCGTGGAAAAGGAACTTAAGACGGGAAAACAGTATACCCGAGCATTGGCCCCGCGGCAATCACGAAAGTTCCTGTTTTGCTTGTTGCCACAGTAACTCAAGTTCATGCAACGGTTCGTTAGCAAGCTCGCGCTGCTGCGCTGCTGCGATGTGCTCAACGCGCCGAAAGCGCCGCATAAACTTCTGATTCGCGCGTCCTAGTGCAGTTTCGGGGTTAACCTTGGCATGCCGCGCAAGGTTAACGACAGCAAAAAGTAGGTCGCCGATTTCATCTTCGATGCAATCTTGCACCGCTGCTTGTTCGTCATTCAACTGTGCCTGCGGCAGTGCTTCGAGTTCAACGGCAACTTCGTCGAGCTCTTCATGGACTTTACCAATAACTTGCTCGGCATTGTCCCAGTCAAAACCAACTGCAGCGCAGCGCTTCTGAATTTTCAGTGCTTGCAATAAGCTCGGCAAATTTTGCGGAACATCGGCAAACACGCTGGTATCGGTTGCTTTCTCAGCTCGTTCTTGGCGTTTGATTTGTTCCCACTGGCGTAACACTTCACTCGCATCATCAGCCTGCCCATCGCCAAATACATGTGGATGCCGGCGCACTAATTTATCGCTCACAGCACCAGCTATGCTATCAAAGTCATAGTCACCGCTTTCTTCTGCGAGACGCGCATAAAAGACCACTTGAAAAAGTAAATCGCCGAGCTCATCACGAATCGCCTCAGAGTCCCCTGCTTGAATAGCCGCCGCGACTTCATAAGCTTCCTCAATGGTGTGCGGAATCAGGCTCTCCATGGTTTGCTCTAAGTCCCACGGGCAACCACCCTCAGGATTCCGCAGTGCTGCCATAATCGCTAACAGGCGTTGCATCTGGCTGAGCTCAGTTGCTGTATTTTGGTCATTCTCTGCTACGTCACTCATGCTTCGTCCTATTCTTACCCGTTCTACTCGATTCGCTTATTGCGCTAACCTTATTTACGCTTGGCACTGCGCACATGGCTGACCTGCTGTATTCGCGCCAGCAGACGCTGTACGTCATTGTTGTGACGAACCATAATCTCAAGCTCAATCACCACCTGCAAAGAGTCTTTGTCCATGCGCGTTGAAACCTGATTCACGTTAACCTTCTCGTGACTTAAAATGCTCGTAATGTCATGCAACAAACCGGAACGGTCATCGGCAACAATCACTAACTGTGCCGCGTAACGTGGCTGTTGTTGGTCGTCCACCCAATCCACTTCGATACCGCGAGCTGGATTTTGCTGCAGTAAGTGCTGCAATTGTTCGCAGTCTTGGTGGTGCACTGACACCCCTCGCCCCTGGGTAATGTAGCCCCGAATCGGGTCGCCAGGCAGCGGTTGACAACAGCGAGCATAGTTCATCATCAGGTTACCGATGCCAGCGACTTTTACGCCCTCACGTTGTTTACCGGCTTTGCTCGGCGAACGTTTTTTGCTGGTTAGTTTTTCCAGTTCATCCAGCGGTGTTTCGCTCGGACCGCGAACAAAATTCACCACTTGATGTAAACGCACATCGCCGGCGCCAATTGCGGCAAGCAGGTCGTCCATATGATTCATATTGAACCGCTCGACTGCACCTTGAGCGTCTTGCAGCGTTAACTTCTGCTTCTGCAGCTCTTGCTCGAGCAGTTCACGACCGGCCACAATGTTGTGTTCGCGATCAAACTTTTTAAAATAAGCGTGTACCTTACTGCGGGCGCGCGCTGATTTTAAGTAGCCCAATGCTGGGTTTACCCAATCGCGTTTCGGATTTGGTTCTTTCTGGGTCAGAATCTCAACGCGTTCACCATTTCCAAGCGCATAAGTAAATGGCACGATGCGGCCGTCGACTTTCGCACCAATACAGCGATGACCCACTTGGGAATGAATATAATAAGCAAAGTCGAGCGGTGTCGACCCCATTGGCAGGTCAATAACATCGCCTTTCGGGGTAAACACATAAACTCGATCTTCAAAGACTTGACTCCGAATTTCTTGCACCAATTCTTCGTTTTCGGCCATGTCTTCATGCCAGGCCAACAGCTTCCGCAACCACGAAATTTTCTCTTCGTAACCTTGCGAGCGCCCACTTGAGTGACCTTCCTTGTAAACCCAATGCGCGGCAACGCCGAGTTCGGCATCGTCATGCATTTGTTCTGAGCGAATTTGAATTTCGACGTTTTTTTGTTCTGGGCCAATCACGACCGTATGAATCGACTGATAGCCGTTGGCTTTCGGTGTTGCCACATAGTCATCAAACTCAGATGCTAAATGCCGCCACATGCTGTGCACTATGCCCAAAGCTGCATAACAGTCCTTTAATGACTGGGTAATAATCCGTACCGCTCGAATATCAAACAACTCGTCAAATTGCAGGTTCTTCTTCTGCATTTTCTTCCAAATGCTGAAGATATGCTTTGGCCGGCCATACACTTTTGCATTGACTTGTTGGGCGTCGAGCGCCTTTTGAAGATCACTAACAAAGGTTTCGATGTACTGTTCGCGTTGCCACCGTTTTTCGTCCAATTGGCGCGCAATTGCCATATAGATATCTGGGTGCAAATAACGAAAAGCGAGATCTTCAAGTTCCCATTTTAATTGACCAACCCCTAAACGGTTGGCTAAAGGCGCGTAAATTTCACTGCACTCTTTGGCTGTGAGCACTCGAGTTTCTTCGTCGAGGTTTTTTACCTGCCGTAAGTAGCACACCCGTTCAGCGAGCTTTAACAACACCGCTCGAACGTCTTCGACCATCGCCAAAAGCATGCGTCGAACGGCATCTATTTGCGCTTCACCCGGTTTACCATGGCGGAAGTGTTGCAGCTCACTAATGCTCTGCATTTGCTGCACGGTGACAACTAACTGCGCAATTTCGTCGTCAAGATGGCTTTGCAGCCACGCTTCATCAACCAAATTAGCTTCAAAGAAAGGAACAGCTAGAGCTGCGAGGAGGCCTTTGCGATCGAGTTTGAGTTCGGCAAGAATTTCGACCATTTCTTGCCCTTTGAGCAACAGCGTTTCACCATCGGCAGGGCACAAACTGGCCAATTGCGCTGCAAGTGATCCGAGTTCATTACGAATTTCAGGTTGCATAATGTCCTCAAGCCAATTGTCTGGCTGTGAGCCTTTACGATCGACATGTACGTTACGAACCTGAACCATAACTCCTCCCTACTATGGCTAACTCTCAATTTAGCAAGACGTTTAGGTTGCTGACGTGCCTGCTTGCATACTTTTGTATTTGTATATTTTCGTGCTGGTGCTAGCGGCCCTCTAAAATAACAAATGCTTGTGCATAATCGACTTCATCGCTCAATGACAAGTGTGTATTGATCACGCCGAGCTGGTCTGCCAGCGCCAAGGCTTGCCCACTGAAGTTCAGTTGCGGGCGTCCAAGGTCGTTGTTAGTTATTTCAATATGCTGCCAGCTTAACCCATTTTGCAACCCGGTACCGAGTGCTTTTAACGCGGCCTCTTTGGCAGCAAAGCGCTTGGCTAAGTAGCGCTCAGGCTGCTTAGCTGCCTGCATCAGCGCTTGTTCATTATGAGTCAATAAGCGCTTAGCCAATGCCGGCTGTCGCACTAGCGCTTGCCGTAAGCGTTCAATTTCAACGATATCCGTCCCAACGCCAATGATCGCCATCCGACCTAACGCGCTCCTTGCAGAATCAATTTCATTTCCCGCACTGCTTCCGCCAAGCCGCTAAAAACGGCTCGCGCAATAATCGCATGGCCAATATTCAACTCATAGATTTCCGGAATCGCAGCAATGGGCTGGGTGTTGTGATAATGCAAACCATGTCCGGCATTCACCGTTAGCCCAAGACTTGCCGCATAGGCTGCGCCTTCCTGTAACTGCTTCAATGCCTGTTGCTGCTCAGCACCACTAGTTTCTGCATAGTGACCTGTATGCAATTCAATAAACGGTGCACCGGCCGCATGCGCTGCATCAATTTGCCGTTTATCCGCATCGATAAATAAAGAAACAAGAATTCCAGCTTCGCTAAGCTCGGCGACAACGTCCTTACTGCGTGCCAGCTGGTCCGCAACGTTTAAGCCTCCCTCAGTGGTTAGCTCTTCGCGCTTTTCTGGCACCAAACAGACAAACTCCGGTTGCGTGGCTTTTGCAATCGCGATCATCTCAGAGGTCATGGCCATCTCTAAGTTCATCCGCGTTTGGATGGTTTCGGCTAACAAGCGAACGTCGCGATCCGTGATATGGCGGCGATCTTCGCGCAAGTGAATGGTAATGCCGTCCGCTCCTGCCTGCTCAGCAATAGCAGCTGCCTGCACGGGTTCTGGATACGCCACACCACGTGCATTACGCAGTGTCGCAATATGATCAATGTTCACACCTAAAAGAACAGGGTTCATTTGTCAGCCTCTTGCTTCGATGGATTGGCCTGTTGTTCAAGTACGGCGGCAATCAGTGCCCGACTCTGTAATGGCTTTGTACCTAGATAAGGTTGCAGTGCCAATCGCATTAATTTTTTCAGTTGTTGTAATAATGCCAGATCTAACTGCTGAAAGTCTGCTAATTGTCGAATTTCTTGACCAGAAAGTATCAGCTGCTGCTGTTGCTCGCTCATGCCATGCTCGCGCACAAAGCCATGCTCGCGGACAAAGCCAAGCGTTGGTACAAAGCGATAGGAATGCTGTGGTTGTATCGCTTCGCCGTATTCAGCATCTTCCCAAAAGGAAAAGTCATGACCAAGCTGTTCTAATAAAATCAGCTCAAACTTACGCAACACGGGTTCGACAAACGTTTCCCGTTGCAAAAGCTCGAGGGTATGCCGATAGGCAGCAAATAGTTCAGGCAGTTCCGTCTCACTCGGCAATAGACGCTGCAATAATTCATTCACGTATAAGCCGCTGTAGAGCGCAAGATGGGTTAACGGAATTGACTGTTGGAGGTCAGCGCGCTTGAGGGTTTTAACTTCACCACGGCCACTAATATCAATATCGATCAATTGGAATGGTTGTAAGACTGCTCGCAATTGACTTTTGCGACTGCGCGCAGAGCGGGCAATACAGCGAAATCGCCCAGCTTCTGCACTAAAAACGTCAATCAGTAATCCATGTTCCTGCCATGGCCAACGATGCAGGACAATGGCTTCCACGCTTATTCCTCGCCGTAGCCCAAGCTGCGCAATGCGCGTTCGTCGTCGGCCCAGCCAGATTTTACCTTCACCCACAATTGCAGGTTCACTTGTGCGTCGATTAGCTTTTCGATGTCGCGACGGGCATCAGCACCTATGGTTTTTAACTTACTACCTTTGTTACCAATCACCATGCGCTTTTGCCCTTCACGCTCAACTAAAATCAATGCATGAATGTGCACAATGCCGTTGTCGCCCGTTTCGTATTTTTCAATTTCAACTGTGGTGGAGTATGGTAATTCGTCACCGGTAAAGCGCATCAGTTTTTCACGGACAATTTCTGCGGCCATAAAACGTACTGACCGATCCGTCACATGATCCGCCGGATAGAAATGAATACCTGGGCTCAAATACGTCCGCACCATCTCTTTGAGCTTAGGCATTTGCTCCGGCGACAGCGCCGTTAATGGCATAATTTCTTTGAACGGGTATTCGCTATGCAAGCGTTGAATATGCGGTAACAGCTTGCCTTTGTCTTTGACTTGGTCAATTTTATTAATGATTAACATCGCTGGTCGATTCGCGCGTTTAATCTTGGTTAACACCATTTCGTCATCTTCGGTCCAGTGCGTGCCCTCAACCACAAACAAAACTAAATCAACGTCACCAATTGACGAACTTGCCGCACGATTCATTAAACGATTAATCGCGCGCTTCTCATCTTTATGTAAACCCGGGGTATCGACATAGATAGTTTGGTACGGGCCTTCGGTATCGATACCTAAAATCCGGTGACGAGTGGTCTGAGCTTTCTTGGACGTGATACTGACCTTTTGGCCAAGTAACTGATTCAACAAAGTTGATTTGCCCACGTTGGGGCGGCCGACAATGGCAACAAAGCCATTATAGGTATCATCGCTTCTACCGCTTTCTTGCGCTAAAAACTCTTCTAAATTCATCTTAATTCCTTGCCTTCTGGCAGTGCCGCAAGCTTCTGAATTGCCTCGGCTGCAGCGGCTTGTTCAGCTTTGCGGCGACTCGTTCCAACCGCCACAACGGGCTGTTCAAGCGGAGCGACCGAGCAACTCACTGAAAATTTTTGATTGTGTGCCTGACCGGTTGTGGCCAACACTTCATAAACGGGTAATTCGTATTGCCGTCCCTGCAGAAATTCTTGCAGACGGGTTTTCGGGTCTTTCTGATTATTACCCGGTTGAATCTCTTGTAGGAGCGGTTCAAACCACTCCCGAACGATGCGTTGCGCGACAGTGATATCACTGTCGAGAAAAATTGCACCGATAATGCCTTCGACGGCATCCGATAAAATCGAATCGCGACGGTAACCGCCACTTTTTAGCTCCCCTGGGCCCAATTGGAGAAATGGTCCCAGTTCAAACTGCCGCGCGATCTTTGCCAACATTTGACCACACACGAGCGTCGCTCGCATGCGGCTTAACTCGCCTTCCGGTGACTTTGGAAAGCGATGGTACAGGGCTTCTGCAATCACCACGGATAAAATCGAGTCACCCAAAAACTCAAGTCTTTCGTAGTGACTGTCGCTCGCGCTACGATGGGTTAAGGCTTGCACCAGTAAATCGCGATTTTGAAACGTATAGCCAATTCGCTTTTCAATCTTCTTAAAGTCAGTTGCGGTTAAACTCACTGAATTCTCCCTAAACGATCAAAGCGGACGCGGCTCGGCACCCAGCTCGGCAACCAACTTGTTGAACTCCGTTCAAACTCTAAACTTAACCAAACAAACACCGCTCGGCCGACTAACAAATCTTCATTCACCATGCCCCAATAACGCGAGTCCAATGAGTTGTCACGATTATCGCCAACAAAGAAATAATGTCCCTCTGGAACGTCCCATTGTATCCCCTGAGAAATAATATTCCGCGATGGGTCAACGAGAATCTCGTAGTCACCGTGACTACTGGTTTCCCGATAGCGCTGCAATGGTGTGTTCTGGCGATAAAAATCGCCACTCGTGATTAATTCCTGACTAAGTTCAATGCGTTCAACATCATCACACTGCTGATAGCACCCTGGCTGAACGTAAAACGTTTTGTCTTGATAAACAATTCGGTCGCCCGGCAAGCCGATGACACGCTTAATATAGTCAATCTCTGGATCCACTGGGTATTTAAATACCGCAACGTCACCACGATCAGGTCGTCCGGTCTGCAGAAACTCATGCCGTTTGATCGGGTCACGCAAGCCGTAACGGAATTTTTCCACCAGAATAAAGTCACCCACTAACAAAGTCGGTAGCATCGAGCCCGATGGAATACGGAATGGCTCATACACAAATGAACGTAGAATCAGAATGGCCAACAACACCGGAAAAGCGGCTTGCGAAAAGTCCGCTAGCGCCGATTGTGGCGCCAGACGTTGGGCCGCTTCTTCATCTAACTTCACCCCAGCCTGATGCTCGGCCGCCGCCACTTTTTCTTGGCGCTTTGGCTTCCAGAGCCAATGGTCTATTGCCCAAATAATGCCGGTTAGCACTGTCGCAATGACCAAAACTAAGGAGAAATAATATGTTGTCATCGACCCTTCCCTTTTTCGCGCAGCCCCAGCCAACCTTGACCGGGTAGAACGCCCTTATTTACCGGTTTTTAAAACTGCTAAAAACGCTTCTTGCGGAACTTCCACGTTGCCTAGCTGTTTCATCCGCTTCTTACCTTCTTTCTGTTTCTGTAATAGCTTTTTCTTACGGCTAACGTCACCACCGTAACACTTCGCAGTTACGTTTTTACGTAATTGTTTTACGGTACTACGCGCAATCACGTGGTTACCAATGGCTGCTTGAATCGCTATATCAAACATTTGGCGCGGAATGAGTTCACGCATTTTGTCGACCACATCACGGCCACGATACTGCGCTTGGCTGCGGTGCAGAATCATAGCTAACGCATCAACGCGCTCACCATTGATCATAATATCGACCCGCACCATGTCCGACTCTTCAAAACGTTTGAAGTGATAGTCCAGTGACGCATAACCACGGCTGGTCGACTTCAGACGGTCAAAAAAGTCCATCACCACTTCGGCCATCGGCAGCTCATAGGTCAATGCCACCTGCTTACCGTGATACACCATATTGGTTTGCACACCACGCTTTTCGATACACAGGGTAATGACATTGCCGACGTGTTCTTGCGGCACCAAAATGTGCGCTTCAACGATTGGCTCATAAATCGCTTTAATGTCGTTCACCGCCGGCAAATACGCCGGGTTGTCAACCATTCGCGTCTCGCCTTTGGTGGTTTCAACTTTGTAAACTACTGTAGGCGCCGTGGTGATCAGATCGATTCCATATTCGCGCTCTAGACGTTCCTGAACGATTTCCATGTGTAACATGCCCAAGAAACCACAGCGGAAACCAAAGCCGAGAGCACCGGAGTTTTCCGGCTCAAAGAATAACGATGCATCGTTCAAGCTCAGCTTATCGAGTGCATCACGGAAACTTTCGTAATCATCTGATGAAATTGGGAACATGCCCGCATAAACCTGCGGTTGCACCTTTTTAAAACCAGGTACAGGCTTCTCCGCCGGGCGCTTCGCGTGCGTTAAGGTATCGCCGACGGGAGCACCATGAATTTCTTTAATCCCAGCAATGACGTAACCAACTTCACCGGCACGTAATACCCCCGTGTCGACTTGTTTCGGTGTGAAGATCCCTACTTTATCAACAATATGGTCGAGACCCGTCGACATGACCCGCATTTTTTCGCCGGTACGCAACACGCCTTGCTTAATTCGAACTAACGAGACAACACCTTGGTAATTGTCAAACCAAGAATCCATAATCAAAGCTCGCAGTGGCGCCTCATCGTCTGCGTCTTCTGGTGGCGGTGGGATTTGCTTAACGATTTGTTCCAGCACATCCTCAATGCCCACGCCGGTTTTTGCTGAACAACGAACTGCGTCCATCGCTTGAATACCAACGATGTCTTCGATTTCTTGAGCGACCCGCTCAGGTTCAGCCTGCGGCAAGTCGATTTTATTGAGAACGGGTACAACTTCGAGATCCATATCGATCGCTGTGTAGCAGTTCGCTAGTGTTTGTGCTTCAACACCTTGGCCAGCGTCAACCACCAACAATGCACCTTCACAACCCGCGAGACTGCGAGAAACTTCATAAGAAAAATCCACATGACCGGGCGTATCGATAAAGTTCAACTGATAGCGTTCACCGTCTTTCGCATTGTAATAGAGTGTGACGCTTTGTGCCTTGATCGTAATCCCACGCTCACGCTCAATGTCCATGGAGTCAAGGACCTGAGCCGCCATTTCGCGATCGGCTAAGCCGCCACAGAATTGAATCAAGCGATCAGATAACGTTGATTTACCATGGTCAATGTGCGCAATAATAGAAAAGTTGCGAATATTCTTCTTCGGAATGCCAGCTTGGCTCATGTACACCTCAATTTCCGGTCAGCCAGCAACATGCTGTGACTATTTCCCGTTCATAAGCGGCGAATTTTACTTTTTTTAGCGCCGATTAACAATGAAAGCCGCTCGCTGGCGACAGAAAATAACCAAAGTGATGCGTTAACTCCCTGAATTTGGCGAAACGAGATTCACTTGTAGCAACTTTTGTACGCGCGTATCACGACCACGCAGCCAACGGCGCAACTGCCAAAAACTCAGGGCAAAGGCTAGCAACCCGAGTGCAATCGAGGCGCCTTCATGACTGGGTACGAGCCAATAACCGAACCAAGCGCCGATAAATAAGCTCAAGAGAGGAATAAGGTAAAGCAATACAGAGAACTGCATCATAGCCTTTTCAGGCAGGAGTAATTCAACTTGGCTACCTACCGTAGGCGGCTCTTGTAGCCAAACATCCAATAAGCCGCGACGATTGGGCAGCGCCTTTGCCAAGACCCCCGCTCCACAGACGTTTTGCTGCTTACAGCCGCCACAGCCAGTTTGCAGATGGGTCTGAATAGTCACCCAGTGGCCGTCAATTTTGACGACTTCGCCAAGCTCACGAATCATGATCATTCCTTCCTAGCGGTGCGAAACTTAGGGCCGCACCGACAGCGCAATACGTTGCAACATGGACATTGGCACACGCCCCACCACGGTGACAGTATAATTTTGATACTGATGACTATACAGCGAGTCAAGCCCTTCGTAGGCAAAGGAGTTAGAGGCCTTCGGATCTTCACTCACATAAATCGAGATCCGCGTCATGCCATCCGAGTACAAAAAATAGTCCGCCGGAATGCCGGTCATGGGTAGTTGATGATGGTTCGCGCGGATCTGTTTGAAGCCAACTGGCAACCAGTTCTTCTTCCACGCATGACGAACGGGATTAAGGCTGGGGTCATCGCGCACCAAAGGTGGTAAACCGATTGTTTTCACCTGCAGTAGATCCGGATTCATTTCGTCCGACAGTTCCATCGAGGTAATGTGAATTTGTTCGAGGATCTCGCCACTCGGCGATACAGTTGCGACCCGAAGTAACATCCCGCTTTCGCGGTCAATCCAAACCGAATAGCCGAATCGTTCTTGATCGCGTGGCACGAGGCGCACGTGCACGGCTGGTCGGTCAATTACTCGCGCACCGCCCATTGCCACCACATTATAGGAGTCTGCAAGTTCGGCGAAGCTATTGTAAAAACCTAATGGAATTGGGCCGAATAAACTATTTGCCCGAATGCTGTATGGCGCCATCATTGGATGGAAATACGAGACACGCTGGTTACGGCGAACGATATGAACTTCCGGACCATTTAAGCTATAGAGAATTTCTAAACTTTGGCCGTCGTCACTGACGCCATGCAGCCAGCGAAACAATTCTGTGCGTTGGCCCTGAATATGCACAAGCGACACACTAAAGTTTTGCGCTTGCAAAACCTGCTGCATGCGCTCAAACCACATCTGGCCGTCGCGGGCGACAATCTGAGCGGCAGTCATTGTGTCATCATCTTGGGCCGTTCTATTCGTGTCTTCGGTTAACGCACCAACCGTCGCAACGGTTCGCTGTTGAGTCGGTGCCACGCTATCTTCGGTCGTGGCGTCAACAGCGACTAGTAACAATCCTTGTAAGGGCATGATTGCTTGCGCAGGTATACTTACACCGACACCAATCACAACAACGAGGAACCATGCACTGACCCAATTTTTCATAATCGACTTACGGATCCTGCCTATCAATAATTTCAGTTGCTTCGACTTCTTCTTGCTGACTCAGCTTTAATTGCTGCTGATGATCAACCATAAAAGACTGTAAAAGCACTCGCTCAAAATCTGCATCGACTACACTTGTTGCCGCGCTGTCCTGCTGAGGCGTTTGCATTGTATTGAAGCTGACCGGATTGACAACACCGCCAAACGGCATCGTTTCAAACACTGGATTGGCACGGTTTTGCGTTTCCGCAGGCGTTACACCATCGTCAATTGGTTGCAGATTTTGCACGCCAATAATCGCAACAACCGCAACACTTGCCGCAACCGCAACGTTTGCTGCTGGCCGCAGCCAGTTGCCACCTGTCACCCACGCTGTCAAACGTGACCAGGCCGAACTTGGCTCTTGGGCAAACTGAGGCTCCGCTGCAATTGCAGCAGCAACTGCCGCTGAAATGTCGGCAGCATGACCAGACTGTGCCTCACCACGTATCACAGCGCTCACTAATTGGTAACGATACCAACGTTCGCGTTGTGCAGCATGCTCTACAAGACCCTCTACGGCATCCTTGTCAAGCTGTCCATCCATCAAAGCTGAGAGCTTCTCTTGCTGGTGTTCTGTCATCTGAGCGTATCCTCAATTTACTTAATATTGTTCCAAGAGCGGTTGAATAGCCTTATCAATGGCTTCCCGCGCTCGGAAAATTCGAGAACGAACTGTCCCTATGGGGCAGTCCATGGTAATTGCGATTTCTTCATACCCCATCCCGTCTAACTCACGCAGCGTAATTGCTTGCTTTAAGTCATCGGGCAGACCATCAATTGCCGCCATTACCGTTCGCTTCAACTCATCGGACAACAACATGCCTTCGGGCGAAGCTATATCCTTCAGACCATGTCCATTATCTAAAAATTCCGCATCTTGGGCATCAATATCTGCTGCCGGAGGTTTGCGTCCTTTTGCAACTAAATAATTCTTCGCGGTATTCACCGCAATGCGATACAGCCAGGTATAAAAAGCACTCTCGCCACGAAAGTTCGGTAAAGCTCGGTACGCTTTAATAAATGCTTCTTGCGCGACATCGGGTACATCGCCCGGATGCTTCACGTAGCGTGCAACAAGGCTTTGAATCTTATGCTGATATTTCTTAACCAAAATATCAAAAGCACGTTGATCGCCCTGTTGAACCCTTTCAACTAGCTGTTGATCTATATCCTGTTCGCTCATTCGAGCCCACTCTCCACTACCCTTTCTTTGCTGTAACCATGCGACTGTTTGCAGCTGGGCCCGTTGTCATTATGTAACTCTAGACCTAGCTATTTTTAAAAAGTTCGCAAATTGATAACAAACAAAGGTAAAATTCAGCAAATAATTTTACTACGATAAATGATCATGACTTCAGACGCTACGATTACCTGCGATGTATTAGTGATTGGCAGTGGAGCTGCAGGGCTCTCTTTAGCGCTACAATTGGCCAAAACCATGCGCGTGATTGTGCTCAGCAAAGGGCCTCTAGCCGAGGGCTCGACTTATTATGCACAAGGTGGCATTGCCGCAGTGTTTGATGAAAATGACAGTATTGACTCACACATCCAAGACACGCTTGTCGCAGGTGCTGGTCTGTGTGACAACGAAGTTGTCCGCTTTACCGCCGAGCATGCTAAAGCCAGTTTAAATTGGCTTATCGAACTCGGTGTTGCCTTTGATCAAGAAGCCGATAGTGATGGCAACACCCGTTTCCATCTTACCCGCGAAGGTGGTCATAGCCACCGCCGTATTCTGCATGCAGCCGATGCCACTGGCCGAGCAGTGCAAAGCACGCTCACATCACAGGCACTGAATCATCCAAACATTCAAGTTTTCGAACATTACAACGCGGTCGATTTAATCACCATGAAAACGCCTGCAGGCGAAACGCGCTGCCTTGGCGCCTACGTGTGGAGTCGATTAGATGGCAATGTCCATACCATTGGTGCGCGTTTTACCGCACTTTGTACCGGTGGTGCGAGCAAAGTATATCAATATACCTCGAATCCAGATGTCGCGAGTGGCGATGGCATCGCGATGGCATGGCGCGCCGGTTGTCGGGTGGCGAACATGGAGTTTAACCAATTCCATCCAACCTGTTTATTTCACCCCAAAGCCCACAACTTTTTGTTAACTGAAGCCTTACGTGGTGAAGGCGCCCTGCTGAAGCGGCCAGACGGTTCTCGCTTTATGCCGGACTTCCATCCCGACGCTGAACTCGCGCCTCGGGACGTTGTTGCCCGCGCCATCGATTTTGAAATGAAACGTCTCGGTGCCGACTGCATGTACCTTGATATTTCTCATCAGCCAAAAGAATTTATCATGCAGCACTTCCCAACGATCTATGAGAAGTGCTTAAGTCTAGGTATCGACATCTGCCAAGAGCCGATGCCCGTTGTTCCTGCAGCGCATTATACCTGTGGCGGCGTCATGACTAATTTGCAGGCGCAAACCGACCTACAAGGCTTATACGCAATTGGTGAAGTGGCCTACACAGGGCTCCATGGTGCCAACCGCATGGCAAGTAATTCCTTACTTGAATGCGTGGTTTTTGCTCGCGCCGCAGCTGCTGATATTCTCGCCAAGCTCGATCACATTGAGTTACCAGCAGAATTGCCGCTGTGGGACGACAGTCAAGTGACCGATTCCGATGAAGAGGTTGTGATTCAGCATAACTGGCACGAGCTGCGCTTATTTATGTGGGACTATGTCGGTATTGTGCGCACGACTAAACGCCTCGAGCGCGCGTTACGGCGAGTGGAGTTGCTGCAGCAGGAAATTCATGACTATTATGCTAACTTCCGGGTTAGTAATAATCTGCTCGAATTGCGCAACCTTGCACAAGTCGCCGAATTAATAATTCGTAGCGCCATGCAACGACGAGAAAGTCGCGGCTTGCATTATACGCTAGATTATCCAGACACCTTGCCGCAGTCAGCAGCAACGGTTTTAACGCCGGCACCAAAAGCAAAATAATCTCTCGCTCACTTAACTTGTGCTGATACGTTTGCGGCGATGCGTCGCAAACGTGACTGCTCCGCGGCATTAAACGCGTCAAGCCACCAGCAAACATGGTGTTGCTGACGCGTCTCACTCGCATACACATTGAGCACAAAGCGTTGACAGAGGCCGGTAAACTGCGGTTTTGTCAGCTGCCCTACCAAAACACCACGCTGCGTGCAGAAAACCGTGACTTCACCGAGTTCGGAACACTCGATGAGTGTCGGCTGTGGTTCGAGTAACCACCAACGCAAATAGAAGAACCATGCTGCCACCACCAGTGTTGTAAAGCCAAAATAGAGTGACAACAGAGCACAAAGCAAAGAACCAAAGGCTAGCCCATGGCAGCAGCTTGTCAGCCAAATCGATTGTCGTTGTTGAAAGGAATAAACGTCCATGTTTCCTCGGTCGTCTTACGGCCGCTAATCCATGCGGCATTGAATGGTAATTAGACTTTAACGCGCTTGAGCATCAGCTCAACCATGCCCGCTAGTTCTGGGTCTGGGCATGCTTGATGCCCCATAAACCAAGCAAAGAGATCGGGGTCATCACAGGTTAGCAGCCGCCGAAACACAGCTTGCTGTTCTGCTGTTAATTGGTCATAAGCTTCTTCAACGAAAGGCGCAAACAAAACATCAAGCTCGAGCATGCCGCGCCGACACGCCCAGCGCATTCTACGTTTATCTTTCAACGCGTCTTCCGATTGTTTCAGAAACTGCATAATCATTCCTCAGTCGATGAAATACTCCAATTCGCTAATTTTATCAGACTTAACCTTCATGGTAAGCTTTAATCTGACTTGAAATTGTTTCACGCTGTCCCCATTACTGGAAACATACGTGAAAACATAAGCATTTTCGCCATTGGAGAGGTATTTGTGTCAAAGTTTCTTCCTGACCTTGTTCAAAACGCAAGCCCTAGCACAGCAGTCGAAATTGAAGGCTTTGGTCTGATCCATGTGGCCGGCCCCGACGCCGACAAGTTTTTACAAGGGCAACTGACCTGCGATCTTAACGAGCTCAAACAGGATAACTGGTTATTCGGCGGACATTGCGACGCAAAAGGTAAGCTTTGGAGTGTTTTTCGCGCTTTACGCAGCGAACATGGCGTCTATCTTTTACAGCCAACGTCGACAATTGCTGCGAGCCTTGCCCAATTGCAAAAGTTTGGTGTTTTCAGCAAAGTCGAAATAACGGATGCCAGTTCATTGCACCGCTATATTCTCGTGCTTGGTCAGGACGCTGAAGAGCAAGTCAGTGCGATGACCGGGATAGAACCGAGCCAACAGCACGAGCAAGTTCAAGATATCCATGTTTTGCAAGTTGCCGAACATGCGTACCTATTAGTGCTGCCCGCAAGTTTTAAAGTTCAAGGCCAACTCAACCACCAAAGTTGGTGGCAAGCATTGCATATCGAGCAAGGTTGGCCATGGCTTGGTACTGAACACCAAGGCGAATTTGTCCCGCAAATGGTCAATCTTGACAAGATTGGCGGGATTAATTTCAAGAAAGGTTGTTACATTGGCCAAGAAACAGTCGCTCGTATGCATTACAAAGGCCAGAACAAACGTCGCCTCATGCGTCTTGAGGGACATACCGATTCGTTACCGACGGCAAGTGACCAACTAGAAGTCCAGATTGGCGAAAATTGGCGTCGTGCGGGTGCAGTTATCAGCGCAGTGCGTTATGATAACGAAGTCGTTGCAATTCAAGCAGTGCTTCCAGATGAGCTGGAACAGACTGCAAAATTGCGCATAAAGGGGCAGGAATCCAGTTCATTCACCCCCTGCTCACACACAGATGAAAACGGAACTAAATAATGAGTCATACCATTAGTCAAGATAAAGCAGTTACGATCCACTACGTTGTTAAAAATGGCGACGGTGTAACTTTAGATCAGTCTGCTGAAGAACGTCCACTCGCGTTTATTTTCGGTCGCGGCATGTTAATTCCAGGTCTTGAAAAAGCACTGGAAGGCAAGACAGCTGGCGAAGAGCTGAGCGCAGAAATCCCTGCTGCTGATGCTTACGGTGAGCGTCATGACGGTTTGATCCAAACTGTGCCGCGCAATCTTTTCGGTGACCAAGAAGTAAACCCGGGCATGCAGTTCCGTGCTAGCACCGACAACGGTGAACAGTCAGTGATGATCATTGAAGTGACCGACACTGAAGTGACTGTTGATGGCAACCACCCATTAGCTGGCGTTGACTTGAGCTTCGAAGTAAAAGTTGTTGACGTTCGTGATGCGACTGCTGAAGAGTTGTCACACGGCCACGTCCACGGTCCAGGCGGCGTTGAGCACTAAGCTAAAACGTTTCCAATCAGCACTTTAGCGGTTAACAACTGCCTAAAAATGCCCTCCTATCGAGGGCATTTTTTATGTCGCAACATTTACTGACATATCTCTTATTGGTGTCAGTAGAAAATTCAGTCTATATTAACAACAGTATTCAAAGCTTAGCGTGCGTTTTGTTCGTTACTGCTGATTGAATACATGGTGAATAGCCGACTGAAAACGGAATTTTCGACTAAGGAAGGATAAGCGATGAAAAGGTCACCGACCACGCCGTTCGCTGATAATGTTGTCACCTTACCGCAGACAGCCTCTCGGCTCTCAGAACATTTGTTACGAGAGCAGTTTTCAGCTGCCCTACAACCACGTATCGACCTGCATTCTAAGCTTCTTTATGGCTTCGAAGTATTCGCCCGTTGGCAGCATCCACAATATGGTTACATTGCCCCTGCGCAGTTTATTCATATTGCCGAGAAACAAGCCTTAATTGATCAACTGACCCTTCATGTCGTCGAGCAAGGCTTGCAGATGTTCCAGCCTTATAATCAACAGAACAACCTCAAGCTTTCCGTTAATATTAGTCCGGTAACGTTTTCCCATAGCGACTTTTTTATTGCTCTGCATAGTCTTTGTGAGCGCTACGGTATTCAGCCTCAGCAAATTATTCTCGATTTTTCTGAATCGGTTGTCCGCGAAGAATTCAGTCAATTCGAACCACTACTTCGACAAAGCCATGAACACGGTTTTCTGATGGCGTTAGACGACTTTGGTACTGCCGAATCGACCGCAGTTGATATTCAGCGGATGGAAATTCACGAACTGAAACTCGATCAAAGTATCGTTAAATATTTCACCGAGTCTCGCGAAGCGCGCATGCTTGCGCAAGCAGCCATCAAGATAGCCTCATCCCTGGACGCTCTCGTGACTGCAGAGTGTGTCGAAAATAAAGAGACTCTCGATCAAGCCGTTGCGCTAGGATGCGATCTCGCTCAGGGCTACTACCTCGGACCACCGATGTTTGCTGATGAATTAGCCCAGTGGTATCGCGATTATCAGAAGAATTTATTCGATTATTAGGCAGTTGCGAACAACGTTTCGCGACCCACAAAAAAAGCCCTCTGCGATCATCTTTTCGATGTGCTGAGGGCCTTTTTATAGGTCGACCAAAAATACGCCGACAAGAAACAACTAGTCTTGTTTACTTGGACGCATATGTGGGAACAAGAGCACGTCACGAATTGACGGTGAATCTGTCAACAACATAACCAAGCGGTCAATACCAATACCTTCGCCAGCGGTTGGCGGCAAACCATACTCTAATGCGGTGACATAGTCTGCGTCGTAGAACATGGCTTCAGCATCGCCCGCTTCTTTCTGTTCAACTTGGTCTTTAAAGCGCTGAGCTTGGTCTTCAGCGTCGTTCAACTCCGAGAAACCGTTGGCAATTTCACGACCACCGACAAAGAACTCGAAGCGGTCAGTCACAAACGGATTGTCGTCGTTGCGGCGCGCAAGTGGTGAAACTTCTGCTGGATAAGCCGTAATGAACGTCGGTTGCTTTAATTGATGTTCAGCCGTCTCTTCGAAAATCTCAATTTGAATCTTGCCAAGACCCCAGCTTTTCTGCACTTTTATGCCGAGCTTCTCTGCATACGCTGTCGCTTGAGCAATATCTTGCATCGCGTCTGCAGTTGTTTCAGGGTTATATTTCAGGATTGCTTCAACCACCGTCATTCGCTCAAACGGCGCACCAAAGTGGAAAACTTCTCCCTGATACGGTACATCAGTTGTCCCTAACAGCTCCATGCATAAGCCACGAATCATGTTCTCAGTGAGATCCATCAAGTCATGATAATCCGCATAACCCCAGTAGAACTCCAACATCGTGAACTCTGGATTATGCCGCGTTGACAGACCTTCGTTACGGAAGTTGCGGTTAATTTCAAAAACTTTCTCGAAGCCGCCAACCACCAAACGCTTTAAATACAGTTCTGGTGCGATACGCAGGTACAGATCCATGTCCAGAGCATTGTGATGAGTAATAAACGGACGCGCCGACGCACCACCAGGAATGGTCTGCATCATTGGCGTTTCCACTTCAAGGAATGCACGGTCATTCAGGAAACGACGAATATAATCGATCGCCTTGCTGCGCATAATAAACGTATCGCGTGACTGCTGATTCACAATCAAGTCAAGGTAACGCTGACGATAACGGGTTTCTTGATCTGCTAAACCATGGAACTTATCTGGCAACGGCCGTAAGGCTTTGGTTAACAGACGAATGTCGTCCACTTGAATGGTTAATTCACCGGTTTTAGTTTTAAACAAAGTGCCACTAGCGGCAATAATGTCGCCTAAATCCCACTTTTTAAATCCGTCATTGTAGACGCCTTCAGCAAGATTATCGCGCGCCACATACACTTGTATCTGACCGCTCATGTCCTGCAACGTCGCAAAGCTAGCCTTACCCATGATTCGGCGCAGCATCATTCGCCCGGCGACACTCACACGTACGCCTTCCGAGACTAAAGCCTCACCATCTTTATCGCCATGCGCCGCATGGAGATCCGCAGCTAAACTATCGCGACGAAAATCATTTGGAAACGGGTTACCCGCTTCGCGCAGTTGTTTCAGCTTTTGTTTACGCTCACGGATCTGTTGGTTCAAATCTTGGGCTTCTGGCTGCTGTTTATCAGTCATAGGTGTTCCTCAATTTTAATGCTTCGTGGCGTAATTACAGGCCTGATTTCAAACTGGCTTGAATAAATCGGTCTAGGTCACCGTCGAGAACCGCTTGGGTATTCCGCGTTTCTACGCCGGTACGTAAGTCTTTAATGCGCGAGTCGTCTAACACGTAAGAGCGAATCTGGCTGCCCCAACCAATGTCAGATTTGGTATCTTCAAGCGCTTGTTTCGCTTCATTTTGTTTCTGGAGCTCCATTTCATAGAGCTTCGCGCGCAGCTGCTTCATTGCTGCATCTTTGTTCTTGTGCTGCGAACGGTCGCTTTGGCATTGCACCACAATCCCTGACGGTTCATGGGTAATACGCACCGCTGAGTCAGTCCGGTTAACGTGCTGTCCACCTGCACCGGACGCCCGATACGTATCAATACGCAAATCAGCTGGATTAATATCGATTTCAATATCATCGTCGATTTCCGGATACACAAACGCTGAAGCAAACGACGTATGACGGCGATTACCTGAGTCGAAGGGTGATTTCCGTACTAAACGATGGACGCCTGTTTCAGTACGTAACCAACCAAATGCGTGATCGCCAGCAAACCGAATTGTTGCTGATTTAATCCCAGCCACTTCGCCCTCTGACAGCTCGGTAATTTCTGCTTTCATACCGTGCGCTTCACCCCACCGCAAATACATCCTTAACAGCATGCTGCACCAGTCTTGCGCTTCCGTACCACCTGAGCCTGCTTGCAGGTCTAGGTAGCAGTCGTTGGCATCATTCGGCCCCGAGAACATGCGACGGAACTCAAGTTGCTCAAGCGCTTTCCGCCACTTTGCAACTTCTTGGTCGGCTTCCACCAGCATGTCTTCGTCATCTTCTTCGCTGGCTAGCTCGAGAAAGCCAGCAGCGTCGTCTAGGCCTTGTCCAAGATCACGAAACGTATGCACAATCTCTTCGAGACTTGCTCGTTCTTTACCTAGGGCTTGGGCTTTTTCTGGTTGGTTCCAGACTGCAGGGTCTTCGAGCTCGCGCTCGACTTCTTCGAGACGTTCAGTTTTCGTCTCTAAGTCAAAGATACCCCCTAAGCTGCGCCATGCGCTGCTTGAGGTCGTCGATTTGATAAGCTATTGCGTTGCTTTCCAGCATCGTATTGAATCCTGATTCACTTGCAAATTGGATAGGACCGCTGTCAGCGCTGCCGGTTAAGGCTGCAAGCGCCCGCTTCTAATTCTGTCCGCTTCATGTTCTAAAAATAGCCGCGTATTCTAGCCGATTTCGGCCGAAAACAACAGAGCATTCCTTGGTTTTTCGGTCACTTAAAGAACGTATTCAATCATCAGTTGCGGGTTTTTCTGGCCGCGAAATTCATTCACATCGAGACGATAGACTAAATGAACCTGCTGCTGTTGCTGCCACTGCCAAGGAGCTTTCGGTACATTGAACGCAATGGCATCGACACTTGGCCCCCCTTGCAAGGGCTGTAAGACCAATTTTAAATGCACATCTTTCAGCCAACGCTGGTCAAGAACCCGAAATTCGCCATCGAATGTCGGCGCAGGGAAATCTTGCCCAAACGGTCCGGCAGTCTGCAAGGCCAGTGCTGACTCGAGTGACAATTCATTGCCGTTGAGCTCGCCGTCTGACCACAGTACCCGCGCCAGTTGATCGTCATCAACCCAGTCTTGCGCGACCGTTTGCAAAACCGCATTAAACTCAGACCAAGCCGCTTTCGGCACGGTCAAACCGGCCGCCATCGCATGACCACCAAAGCGACTAATCACCCCTGGTGCGATGCTCGCCACCTGCGCCAACAAATCACGAATATGTACACCTGCAACCGAACGACAGGAACCTTTTAGCTCGCCATCATCACCAGGCGCAAACACCATCACCGGCCGATAGAATTGCTCTTTCAGTCGCCCCGCTAAAATTCCGATCACGCCTTGATGAAAGCTCTCGTCGTGCAGAGACAGAACCGGCGGCAAGCCATCCTGCCCGAACTGCAAACGGCTAAGACATTGCTCTGCATCCGCTTGCATATCCCCTTCGATCTGCCGCCGCTGCCGATTCAATTCATCAAGTCGTAAGGCGAGCATTTTGGCTTGCTGCAGATCGGCAGCCAGCAAACAGTCGATGCCCATCTGAATATCGTCGAGGCGTCCAGCCGCATTAATTCGCGGTCCCACGGCAAAGCCAAGATCAGTCGCGGAAATGCCTTGCGGATCGCGCCCGGCCACCTGCAGTAACGCCATAATACCCGGTCGACAACGCCCTTCACGAATACGCTGCACACCTTGTTGCACTAAAATGCGATTATTAAAGTCGAGGGCAACGACATCCGCAACCGTACCAAGCGCAACTAGATCAAGGTAATCGGCAATTTGTATTTGTGCCGCGGGATGTTCGCTATGCTGTTGGCGAAACCACGAACGAATCGCCAATAAAAGATAAAACGCGACGCCAACCCCCGCCAAAGACTTGCTCGCAAACTGACAGTCGTCGCGGTTTGGGTTAACCACTGCAGCCGCAGGCGGCAAGGTGGCCGCTGGTAAATGGTGGTCGGTAATAATCACCTCTAGGCCTAACTGATTCGCACGCTCAACCCCAGCGTGACTGCTAATGCCATTATCCACGGTAATCAGCAGCTCTGCGCCCTGTTGCGCCGCATGGTCGACTAATGCCGGAGACAGGCCATAGCCATCGGCAAAGCGATTCGGCACTAAGTACATCAGCGACTTAGCGCCCATTGCAGCTAATGCAGACATCAGCAGTGCAACACTAGTAGCACCGTCGGCGTCGTAGTCACCACAAATACAAATCTTGCGTTGCGCTAAAATTGCCGCGGCCACCCGCTCGGCCGCCAATTCGCAGTCAACTAATTGATTAAAATGTAATAGCCCGCGTAGTGACAGGTCGAGCTCGGAACTATCGGTAATGCCGCGATTGGCATAAATACGCTGCAGAATTGCCGGCAGGTTGCCAGCGAACAGTGGCGTCTGACTCGCTTGGCGACGTTTAAGTAATGGCGCTGGTAGAACTGAGTTGGTCATGCTTAATTATCCGCGCGGATGGTGTTGTTCATGAAGTTGTTTAAGGCGCGCTTTAGCGACTTGTGTATAGATTTGCGTGGTCGCAATATCCGAATGTCCTAAAAGCATTTGCAGGGCGCGTAAATCCGCACCGTGATTCAGTAGATGCGTCGCAAATGCATGGCGCAGCCGATGTGGCGAAATATTTTCCGGTAATCCTGCTTGCAACGCATAAATTCGAATGCGATGCCAAAACGTTTGTCGGGTCATTTGCTGGCTACGCTGCGACAAGAACACGACATCCGTTGCATTTTGCATGAGTTCGGGACGGCCATAACGCAGGTATTGTTCGAGTGCATATAAGGCTTCTTCCCCCATTGGCACTAAGCGTTCTTTGTTACCTTTGCCAACCACGCGAACCACGCCCTGGCGCAAGCTGACTTCGCTCATTTTCAAGCCAACTAATTCACTAACCCGCAAGCCAGTTGCGTAGAGTAATTCCAGCATCGCTTTGTCACGTAAACCAAGCGCCGTGTTGGTCACCGGCGCTTGTAACAAGGCCGTCACATCGGCTTCACTAATGCTTTTCGGTAAGCTCGCTGGTAGCTTCGGACTTTGCAAATGGGCGGTCGGGTCGTCGGCGCGCAATTGGGTGCGCAACAAGTAACCAAAATACTTGCGTAAACTGCTCAGTAATCGCGCCTGTGAACGCGATTTAATGCCCTGCTCACGGCGGACGCCTAAATAGCTAACAATGTCCTCACGGCTTGCCTGTTCTAACCTTTGGTTGCGGCTAGCCAGCCAGTTTTGAAAATGGCTTAGGTCACTTTTATAGGCAGCGATGGTATGTTGGCTAACGCCCTGTTGCAGCCACAGTTTGTCGAGAAACTGATCGATATCGCTCATGTCGCGCCCTAAAAAAAACGTGCCTAGCCTTAGTATGCCAGACACGTTTCCAATTTTTTAGCTTTCTTTTTGATTGCGTGTATCGGTTAGTTCGTCAACGTACCATTTTGATAATCCATGAACGCCTGACGCAACTCGGCTTCCGTGTTCATGACAAAAGGACCATACTGTGCAATCGGCTCACCTATCGGCTTTGCAGCCATCAATAAAAAGCGACCTGCGTTAGCAATTTCGACGTTCACTTCGACGTCATCGGCTAACTCAATCAATTCGCCCGCTTGCGCAGTAATACCGGCGATGGTGACAGCACCTTGGTAAACATACAGCAATCGAGTTTCTTGTCCTTGCTGTGGCAAGATGACTTGCGTTGCTTGATCAAGCCGATAATCCAAATAAAGAAACTCACGGCCCGGTGCTTTAACCGGCCCCGTTTGACCGTTGAAATCACCCGACAGTACCCGCACTAAACCGCCATCAATAGTCACTTCCGGCACTTGTGATGCAGAGATATCTGCGTACTCCGGATCACTCATTTTCTCGGCGGCTGGTAAATTCAACCACAGTTGAAAACCCCACATCAGACCGTCTTTTTGCTTTGGCATTTCCGAGTGAATCATACCGCGAGCGGCTTTCATCCACTGTAAACCACCGGTGGTAATCTCACCCTTATTTCCTTTCGAGTCTTCGTGCGCCATATTGCCAGCCAACATGTAGGTTAGCGTGCAGAAACCACGGTGTGGGTGCGGTGGAAACCCAGCAATGTAGTCATTGGGATTATCCGACTTAAATTCGTCCAACATCAGAATTGGGTCACGGTGGCGAAATGCCGGTTGGTTAATCACCCGCTTCAATTTCACACCGGCACCGTCTTGCGCAGGCATACCCCGCACACGATGTTTAATAATCGACTGACTCATGGTCTACCTCCTATTGTGCATCCGCCGCCAGTTTGCGGCGATCATGCGGTGCTGTAAAATCCAATTCTGGCCCTTTCGGTACCACGCCGGTTGGATTAATCATGTCGTGGCTGACGTAATAATGCGTTTTAATGTGGTCCATGCGCACGGTTTCGGCGACGCCTGGTACTTGATAAAGCTCGCGGACAAAGTTCCACAAGTTTGGATAATCAACAATACGTTTCAAGTTACATTTAAAGTGACCCACATAAACCGCATCGAAACGAACTAACGTTGTAAACAAGCGCCAATCGGCTTCCGTTAACGCCGAACCGACCAAGTAACGCTGCCCAGCGAGTTTTTGTTCGAGTTGGTCCAGTGCTTTAAATAAACTATCAAACGCTTCTTCGTAAGCAGGCTGCGTGGTTGCAAAACCAGCTTTATAAACACCGTTATTCACGTTGTCGTAGACAACTTCATTAATCGCGTCGATGTCACTACGCAATTGCTCCGGGTAAAAGTCTAACGGATTGCCGGTCAGGTCGTTAAACGCTGAGTTGAACATGCGAATAATGTCGGCTGACTCATTCGAGACAATCGTATTTTGTTGCTTGTCCCAAAGAATCGGCACGGTCACCCGACCGCTATAATCGGCTGCCGCAGTCGTATAAATCTGATGCAAAAACTTTTTATTAAACAAAGGGTCGGCTAGCTCGGTACCAGGGCGAAATTCCCAACCATTGCTGAGCATTTCCGGTGCCACAGCAGACACGCTAATGTGCTCTTCTAAGCCTTTCAGTTTGCGGAATATTAAAGTGCGATGTGCCCAAGGACAGGCATAGGAAACGAAAAGGTGGTAACGGCCAGACTCTGCTTTAAAGCCGCTTTTGCCGGTTTCACCAGCGCTACCGTCCGCCGTGACCCAATTGCGAAATTGTGCTTCTGAGCGCTCAAAACGGCCACCCGATTTGCTCGTGTCGTACCATTTATCTTGCCACTGACCATCAACTAATAAACCCATGACTGCCTCCACTTAAAATGTGAAGCCAGTATAAAGGGACAGAAAATGTCAGACAAATCGCTGAGTGGAAAATCAATATGCACCAAGTGAATAGCCTTTTAGGAAGTCATTCACTTGGTGCATATTTGAGATTTTATTTTTCGACTAAGGCCAGCACTGCAGCCGCAGATTTAGCGCCTGCATCACAACGTAATTGTTGGTGTAATTCGTCGAAGCGTGCGATTAAACTGCTTTGGTCTTGCGTTAACAAAGGTAAGACTTCCGCCGCAATCCGCTCACCGTTTACTTCGTCTTGCAGGAGTTCTTTGACCAACTCACCGCCATGCAGCAAGTTCGGTAACGAAAAATACTCTAACGTCACAAAGTGCCGCAGAATGTGAAAGTTAAACCAACCAAAACGATAACAGACCACCATTGGACGCTTAATTAACATGGTCTCCAGCGACACCGTGCCCGATGCTAAAATCGTCGCATCACTGGCGGCGATGACATCTTGGCTTTGACCCGCAAACAATTGCACCGGTAGCGGCTGTTGCCAATGTTGTTCTGCTTCAGCCAGCGCGGCATTAAACTGGGCACGACGATTGGCATTAAACAAAGGCACTAAAAACTTTAACTCGGGCTGTTGCCGAGAAAGCTCGTAGGCCGCGTCAATAAACGGTCGCGCGAGCTGGCCGACTTCACTCCCGCGGCTTCCCGGTAATAAACCGATATAGCGAGCTTGAGGGGCCAAACCAAGTGTTTTTCGCGCATCTGCTTTGCTGGTTGCGAGCGCAAACTTGTCTGCTAAAGGATGACCAACAAAGGTATATGGCACTTGATAACGGGCGTAAAACTCGGCTTCAAAGGGCAATATACCCAACACCATATCGGTCGCTTTGGCGATCTTAAAAATTCGCTTCGGTCGCCATGCCCAGACTGACGGGCTAACGTAGTGCACGGTTTTAATGCCGCTGTCTTTCAGTTTCCGTTCAATTGGCAGCGTAAAATCGGGCGCATCAATACCGATAAAGACATCCGGTGCCGCTGCAAGCATGGTTGTGACCACCGTCTTGCGCGCTCGCAGCAAACTTGGAAGGTTTTTCAACACGTCCCACACCCCCATCACCGACAAAGTTTCCATCGGAAATAAGGAATGCAGTCCTTGCTCCTCCATTAAATCACCGCCAACACCGATAAACTCGACGTCATTGTGTGCTTCTTTCAAGCTAGCCATTAAACTAGCGCCGAGAATATCCCCCGACGCTTCGCCAGCGACAATGCCGATACGTAATGGGCGCTGATGAGCGCCCATTGAACTGTTCGTCGAGGTTGGTTGTTGGCGTGCTTCTGGTTCTTTCATCGCAGTGTCACTAGTGTTCGAACTCATGAGTTTATTTATGGACGAATAATGCCGCGCTCTGACTGCGTAATGAACTCAACGAAACCATCGAGCTTTGGCTCGGACAGCGCAGTGATTTGCTCCGCTGCCTCGGCAACGGTTAAACCAGAACGATAAAGTATTTTATAGGCACGTTTAATGTTAAGAATTTCGTCGCTGCTAAAGCCACGACGACGCAAACCTTCGCTATTAATGGTGCGTGGCACGGCATTGTGACCCTGCGCCATAATGAATGGGGGAATGTCTTGGACAACAACCGAATTAACTGCTGCAAACGCATGGGAGCCAATTTTGCAGAACTGGTGAACACCGGTAAAGCCGCCAAGAATGACATAGTCGCCAACGTGGACATGCCCAGCTAAGGTCGCATTGTTCGCTAAGATATTATGATCACCGAGCATGCAGTCGTGAGCAACATGCACATAGGCCATAAACAAATTATCACTACCGATTTGGGTCAAGCTATTGTCTTGAATGGTTCCGCGGTGAATGGTACACCCTTCGCGAAAGACGTTACGATCGCCGATCACTAACTCGGTGGGTTCACCCCGATACTTCTTGTCTTGGCACTCTTCACCAATCGAACAAAACTGGAAAAAGCGGTTTTCGCGGCCAATGCGAGTTGGCCCCTTAATCACCACATGTGACTCAACCACACAGTTGTCACCGATTTCGACATCTGCGCCAATCACAGAATAAGGGCCAATGCGAACATTGGCACCTAAACGAGCTGTTGGATCAACAATCGCTGTTTTGTGAATCAATTAACCATTCCTTCTTGCACACATAATTTCGGCGGTACAGGCGAGCTCTCCATCGACCCGTGCTTCGCCAGTAAACTTCCAAATACCGCGGCGTTCTTTGACAAAATGAACGTGAAAATCAACGCGATCACCTGGAATAACTTGACGTTTAAAACGAGCGTTATCAATACCGGCAAACAAGTAAATCTCGTTTTCGCCCACATTTTCCATCATTTTAAAACCAAGTAAACCGGTTGCTTGCGCCATCGCTTCTAGGAGTAAAACGCCTGGGAAGATTGGGTTGCCGGGAAAGTGCCCCATGAAAACCGGCTCATTCATGGTAATGTTTTTATACGCATGAAGTGACGTATTCGGCACATAGGACACGACACGATCAATCAATGCAAACGGATACCGATGGGGCAATATTTGCTGAATTTGATCAATGTTAAAACCTGTTTGTGCGTCTGCCGCCGCATTCGCCGCGTTAACGCTTTGTTCCTGTTGCTCGTTCAAAGCGGAACCTCCGTTTTACCCCTCAGGGTTTTCTAATTTTTTTTCTAGAGCACGAACACGCATAAATAATTCCGGTAATTGCCGCACTCGGGCGCCAGACTTGGCCCAAGTGGTTTGGTCGACCACCGGTAACGATGACGCATAGACGCCACGTTCTAAGTTTTTCGTGACCATGGTCATTCCATGCACTTGCACGCCATCTGCGATGGTAATGTGGCCATTGATCCCACTTGCACCGCCAATTAAACAATGTTTACCTATTTTAGCACTGCCTGCGATTCCTGTTTGACCAGCAATCGCCGTACCATCACCAATTTGGACATTGTGGGCAACCATCACAAGGTTGTCGATAATACAATTGGAACCAATTACGGTGTCGTCTAATGCTCCCCTATCGATGGTCGTATTGGCACCGATTTCAACATCATCACCTATTACAACAGCACCGAGCTGAGGGATTTTAACCCATTTTCCGCGATCACTGGCCCAACCAAAGCCATCCGCACCGACAACTGCGCCAGCGTGCAACGTACAGCGTTCGCCAATACGCACACCATAATAAACTTTCACGCCTGGCCACAAACGCGTCTGTGCACCAATTTCAGCCCCATGACCAACATAGCACTGCGCACCGATCACTGCGTGATCGCCAATTACAGCACCTGCTTCGATGACAACTTGCGGGCCAACGGCTACATGCTCACCAATTTTCGCTGTCGGGTCGATGACCGCACTTGGATGCACTTCAACCGCTTGTTGAGGCGCTTTATCGAAGGCTTGTGCAGCATACGCATAGGCTAAATAAGGATTGTCACTAATCAACGCATTTTTCACAACCTGCGCATCGTCGTGCTCTGGACGTAAAATAACCGCCCCTGCTTGGGTGGACTGTAATTGCGATTGGTACTTCTCATTAGCAAGAAAGCCGACCTCATGAGGGCCGGCATTCGCTAACGTCGCAAGTCCCGAAACGTTCAGAGCACCGTCGCCACGGACGGTCGCTCCGATTCTTTCCGCTAACTCACTGAGCGTCATCATTCTTCCTTTTGATCGTTTATCTCACACAAGCCGATTAACGATTAAGGCGAGCAATAATTGCGTCAGAAATATCTAGCGCGTCATTTGCATACAACATGCGGCCTTTATCCATAATCAGGTCGATGCCTTCTGCTTGCGCATAAGCGTCTACCACTTCAAACATTTTCTGAAGTAGCTGATTACGTTCTTCGTTTTCACGAACTTGCATATACTGGTTTAACTGCTCACCACCACGCTGCAACACCATAGCACGCTGACGCAATTCATCATTCGCTTGAGCTTTTTCTTCGTCGCTCATGATCGCTTCATCACGTTGTAAACGCTCACGAAGCTGTTCGAACTGAGCTTCAAGTTGCTCTAATTCCTGAATTGGCTCTGCGAACTCAGCTTCAAGGCGCTGAGACACGTCTTCACGCTCTGGCATAGCCTGGAACACGCGCTGCACGTCTAATACGGCAATTTTCGGCGAGTTCGCTTCGGCTTGAACCGAGAACATGCTGGCTGCTAATGCGATTAAAGCGGCAAAGCTAATGGTTACTGCTTTCAAAGTACTATCCTCTCTTGTTTTAGAACCGTTTTATACGGCAAGTTTATCGTTACATCTGCTTCGCCAGCGAAGGCCTAAGCAATGAACTACGATCATTCTACTTCACCCTGAGGGTGCTTAGAAAGATGTTCCAATATTAAAGGTAAAGCGGTCTTCCAATGAACGGTCTAATGATTTAATTGGGAAACCTAGACTAAACGTTAAAACACCCATCGGCGACAGCCATTGAACCGATACACCATATGACGCCTGATAATTCTTCGGACTACTATAATCCCAGAATGGCGTATCACCAACTTTTGTCAGGTTGCTATATTCAGAATAATTAAATTCTGTATCCCAAACCACCCCAACGTCAAGGAAGACACTCGTACGCACTGAGCGCGTTGCCTCTTCGCCGAGCAGCGGTGTTGGCACAATCAATTCGAGACCACCCGTCATTGACGCGTTACCGCCGACTGAAGCAAAACGCGCAACTTCAATTTGGTCGTTCTCTGGGCCCAGTACGATCTGTGTCGGGTTCCCATTGGCATCAGGTGGACCTGAAATTATCGTTGGTCGACGAATGATACCGCGCGGGCCTGAACGGTTCTGCTCAAAACCACGTAGGTTTTCAGAGCCACCACCGTAGAAGTTTTCCCAAAACGGTAAGGTATAATCAACGCCATTATCGCTACCGTAACCATTACCATAGCCTGCAGTAAAGCGGCTCAGCAACACGAAGTTATGATCGCGGTCGAGCGGCTTGTAATGACGGAAACGATAGTCCAGACGGAAATACTGTAATTCACTACCCGGAATTGTCACCTTACCTGATAAGGTATTGCTCGAACCAGCCGTTGGGAACATACCACGGTTCAGCGTGATCCGTGACCAGGCAGCAGAAACATGGAAATTACTGAAGTTCAGTGCTGAATTCGGGTCCTGCGGGTCACTATATTTCTCGTAGAAGGTCCGAATCTGTTCATATGGGTTAAGCTGGGTAATACCGGTACTGGTATAGCCAACCCCGAAGTTCAGTCGGTTGTACTCATTGACTGGGAAACCGAGGTCACTGGCAATACCCCACGAACGCTGGTTGTACTGTTGCAAGTTTGCTTGGCGAGCATCAAAATCTTGATAGAAAATGGAACCGCCTAAACTGACACCATCGTCGGTGAAATAATTATCGATATATTGCAACTGCACGTTACGCGAGTATTTATTGGTGTCGACACCAAATGACACGCGGTTACCCGAACCAAGGAAGTTGTCTTGCGAAATTGACGCATTCAAGCTCAAGCCAGCAAAGTCGCCATAACCGATACCGGCACTAATTTGCCCTGACGGTTGCTCTTTTACTTTGAATACCAGGTCAACTTGGTCTTCTTGGCCCGGAACCCGAACTGTGTCCACTTCAACCGTCTCAAAGTAACCTAAACGCTCGAGGCGAATTTTCGAGTTATCAACAGCCTGCTCGTTGAGCCAAGCGCCTTCGATTTGGCGCATCTCACGACGTAAAACTTCGTCGCGTGTGGCATCGTTGCCTTCAAACATAACCCGGCGTACATACACGCGTTGGCCTGGGTCAACGGCAAACGTCAATTTCACCATTAAGTTGTCATCGTTGATTTCCGGTACCGTGCGCACTTCCGTATAGGCATAACCTAAACGAGCGTAATAGCGTTTAATCCCTTCTTCAATTGAGGTGATTTCTGCTTGGCTATAACGGCGACCATCGAGTGCTCGAATAAACTCAGCTAAGAACTCTTCGTCGTCACGGATTTCTGAAATAACCGCGGTACCTTCGATGTCATACTGCGCGCCTTCAGCAAAGTTTAAGGTAATATAAATACCTTCAAGTTCTGGCGTAATGGCAACCTGCACCGAATCAATGTCAAAGCGCAAGTAACCTTGGTTGCGATAAAATGACTCGATTGTTTCAATGTCACCTTGCAACTGCTGTTGCTGATAGTTGCGTTTACCAAACAGGTTCCACCACGGCAATGCGTCACGTAAATCCATCAGGTCAACGATGTCTTCACGCTCAAACGCTTGGTTACCAACGACGTTGATCTGTTCGATCTGAGCAGCCTGCCCTTCAGTGAAATCAAAGCGCAGCTCTACGCGGTTACGTGGTAGGTTAACGACCCGAATACGTACCCGTGCATTGTATTTACCAACACTGTGATAGAAGTCTTCGAGGTTTTTCTCGAGTTGTTTGATCATCGTCCGATCAAGCGATTCACCAACCGCAATGCCACTCGTCCGTAAGCTATCAAGCAATTGGTCGTCTTTCAGGTCTTTGTTACCGTCAAGACGAATTTCACTGATAGTCGGACGCTCAGTAACGCGGATGATCAGCGAGTCACCGTCGCGATAAACACGAATATCGTCAAAGTGCGCAGATGAATAAAGCTCGTGGATAATCTGGCGAATGCGCATGGAGTTCGCTTCGTCTCCAGCGCGCAGCGGAACGTAGGTTAATGCAGCACCTAAGCCAACACGCTGAAGTCCACGAATTTGAATGTCATCTACAATGAAAGTATCTGCGGCTTGAACGGATAATCCAGTCCCTGCCAGTACCGCTCCAAAAAACAGCTTTTTAAATGTCATGCAACACGTCTTATTGTTAGAAAATTTCATTAAGCAAAGAGCCTGCCGATATCGTTAAAGAGTGTAATTACCAGCAACGTCATCAATATGAGAAGCCCTGCCCGAAAACTTAATTCTTGTATATGCTCTGGAACAGGCTTACCACGCACCCATTCCACTAGATAAAACAGTAAGTGACCACCATCGAGCATTGGAATTGGTAGCAAGTTTAAAATGCCTAAACTCACGCTAATTAAAGCCATGAAGCTTAAGAAGTACACCAAGCCATAACTGGCGTGAGCACCGGCACCTTGAGCAATTCCTACGGGTCCACTTAAATTGCTAACCGACACATCGCCGGTTACCAGTTTTTTCAGCATACTCATGGTTAAGCCCATGAGCTGCCACGTCCGTTCAACGCCTCCCTGCAGTGCCGCTATCGGCCCATACTGAAGGGTAAAACGATATTCGTCGGGGTAAGCCTCTTGATAAGGAACAATACCAAGGAAGCCAACACCGTCGTTGTCCCCTAACTGCACCGGAATTTGTTGTTCCCGGCCGTTTCTTAGAACAGTCACTGTCACCAATTGGTCAGGGTGAGCAGCGATAAAGCTTCTTATTTGTTCCCAATTTCCGCTTTGAGTTCCATTAATCGCAACAATTTTATCACCAACTTGCAAATCACTGTTTGCAGCTGGGCTAGCGTCGCTGATGAAAGCAATTTCATTGCTGATTGCGGGGCGAAAAACGTCCATGCCTAAACTAGCAATGGTTGAATCGCGATCGGGATCAAACTGCCATTGACCTAAGGGTAACGTAATTTGTTCTTCTATCCCATCTCTATTGCGTACTGTCAGCACAGTTTGCGCATCGCCAATCCGACGAACGAGGGCTAAATTGACATCTTGCCAGTCTTGTACGCGCCGCTGATCAACGGCGACAATTTGTGCCCCGCTCGGTACCCCAGCGCGTTCAGCGATTGAATCTGGTGTAATAGCGCCAATAATTGGTTTCACCGCTGGCATCCCGATCATCAACATGATCCACAGCGCAGCGATGGCAAAGACAAAATTCGCTAATGGCCCAGCCAAGACAATTGCAAACCGCTGGCCCACACTTTTCGCTCGGAAACTCTCACTCACTTGGTGTTCACTTTCGACCGCATCAACTTCATGGTCGAGCATACGAACATAGCCACCGAGAGGAACCGCAGCGATTTGATAATCGGTACCGTCTTTGCCGCGCCATTTGTACAGGGGTTTGCCAAAGCCAATTGAAAATGTGAGTACTTTTACGCCACAGCGGCGCGCGACCCAAAAGTGACCAAACTCATGGAATGTGACCACCAGCCCCAGCGCAACAATAAAACCGCCTATTGACCACAAAACTTGTTCCACTAATGACCTCGTCGCTGTATCCAAAGCGCAGCGGAACGCCGCGCTGCTTCATCACATGCTAATATCGCTTCGATAGTTGTCAACTCCGATAGTTCCGCCTGTTCTAGTACGGCCGCACAAACAACCGCGATATCCCCAAACGTGATTTGACCATGAAGAAACGCAGCGACTGCCATTTCATTGGCTGCGTTTAGCGTCGTGGTTGCCGCTTGGCCGGACCAACAGGCGTCAATCGCAAGTTGTAAACATGGATAACGCTGTGGATCTGGCGCGCTAAAGGTCAACGCTCCCATGGTGGTGAAGTCTAAAGCGGGCACACCACTGTTGATGCGTTCTGGGTAAGCCAAAGCGTAGGCAATCGGTGTGCGCATGTCGGGTTGGCCAAGCTGGGCAATCACTGAGCCGTCCGTATACTGTACCATCGAGTGCACCACTGATTGTGGGTGCACAATCACATCAAGTTGCCCAGGCGCGCAGTTAAATAGCCAACGCGCTTCAATATACTCAAGACCCTTATTTAACATCGTCGCCGAGTCAACGGAAATTTTCTGTCCCATTTCCCAATTCGGGTGGCGACAGGCAGCAGCCGGAGACTGAGCAGCAAGTTCGTTTAATGGCAGTTCTCGAAATGGGCCACCAGAACCGGTGAGTAAGATTTTCTCAATACCAAAGTCGGCATACTGCATACTATGACTAGCAACTTGCGCGGCTTGTGGTAATGCTTGAAATATTGCATTGTGCTCGCTATCAACCGGTAACAGTACCGCCCCGGACTCTCGCACGGC
Organism: Aliidiomarina haloalkalitolerans; assembly: GCF_003987315.1. Lineage (GTDB taxonomy): Bacteria > Pseudomonadota > Gammaproteobacteria > Enterobacterales > Alteromonadaceae > Aliidiomarina > Aliidiomarina haloalkalitolerans. The sequence continues at coordinate 280,271 of NZ_PIPI01000001.1, read as the reverse complement.
ATCAATAAACAGCTGGCCACTCATGACCAAAGCTTCTTTGTTCGCAAGTAAAACGCGTTTGCCTGCTTGCACGGCAGCGAGCGTGGGTAACAAACCTGCAGCACCAACAATTGCCGCCATGACGATGTCCGTCTCTGCTGCGCTGCTGACTGCAGATAAGGCCTCGGTACCACTAAGTACTTCCGTTCGACAGCCCTGTGTACGTAATTGCTGTGTTAATTGCTGCGCGGCTGTAGGGTCGACCATAACCGCAAATTGTGGTTGAAACTGCACACAAATTGTCGCCAATGCGGTGACGTTGCTGTGCGCCGTCACCGCAAACAATGCGTACTGTTCTGGATGTGCAGCGATGACAGCTAAGGTGCTCTGCCCAATTGAGCCAGTTGCACCCAGCAATGTCACTTGCGTAGGACTTGTTTGTTGCGAGTTGACTACCATAACACCCATTAAATCATGAACCAGACGTAACCAAACAAGAACACTGGTAACGCTGAAGTTAACGAGTCGATGCGATCCAGAATACCACCATGTCCGGGTAACAAAGACCCACTGTCTTTTACACCAACACAGCGCTTAAACATACTTTCATTGAGGTCGCCAAACACCGACACCAATACAGTGACAATACCAACCGCATAATAGCCAACGCTATGTTCAATAAATAAGTTGGTGTATTCAGCAACGACGAACATGACTAAAATTGCCAGCGCTAAACCACCGACCAAACCTTCAAGGGTTTTGCCGGGCGATACTCGCGGCATGAGCTTGTGTTTACCAAATTTCTTGCCGCTAAAGTAGGCGCCAACGTCGGCTGCCCACACCAGTAAAAACACAAACAAAACTAAAAATGCACCGTGCAATGGCTCCTGCGCGTAGTGTTCAGAGCGTAAGGCGATAATGGCGGCCCATGCCGGCACTAACATCAATAAACCGATCAAGCCAACAAAAATACGGCTTCGCTGCCAAACGGCCTTACTGCGCGGGAAATTTAACACCAGAACGATGGCAATCAGCCACCACACTGCGCCGACGACAGTCAGCCAATAGACAATGGGGTGAAGACTAGGCGATTGCCAAATTTGTTCGAGCGGAATAAACCAAAAAAAGATGCCGATAAGGGCCATGCAAAGCAAGGTATAAGCTAGTTTACCGGCGCGATGACAGACACCCATAAGCGGTGCCCATTCCCATGCGGCTAACGCCATAACCAGTAAAACCACTAAGCCAAACCAAGGTAATGGCAGTAAGAAAATAGCCCCAAGTGCCAACGGAATGAGCACTATCGCAGTTAAAATACGTTGTTTAAGCAAAATCAATCCTCTTGCAAATCCCCTGACCCAGCTAATTGTTGTAGTTGTTCGCTGGTCAGCCCGAAGCGGCGTTCGCGTATCACGAATGAATTAACAGCGTCAACAAAAGTGACATCGTCAAAATCAGGCCACAAAACTTCGGTAAAATATAACTCTGCGTAGGCTAACTGCCAAAGCAAAAAGTTACTAATTCTGAGATCACCACCGGTCCGAATCAGTAGATCCGGCGCTGGACCGTCAGCAAGCTGGATAAACTGCCCTAACGTGTCCTCAGTGATCTCGTCGGGTGCAAGCGTTCCCTGTTGCACGGCATTCAACATGGCTTTGGCTGCGTTGGTTATGTCCCAACGACCACCGTAATTTGCCGCAATATTCAACGTCAGCGTTTGGCAATGTGCGGTTTTTGCTTCCGCTTGTTGAATTTGCTTTTGCAGGCGTGCACTAAAAGCAGCTTTGTCCCCTACGACTCGTAAACGAATATCGTTGGCAGCAAGCTCGTTTACTTCGCGCTTTAGCACGCCCATAAAGAGTTCCATCAGTACCGAAACTTCGGTTGCTGGGCGCCCCCAGTTTTCACTACTAAATGCAAACAGTGTCAGTGCCTCGATACCATTGCGGCGGGCAAACGTAATCGCTCGGCGCACAGCCTCGGCACCCGCACGATGACCATAAGTCCGGCGTTTGCCTCGTTGCGTTGCCCAACGACCATTGCCATCCATGATAATTGCAACATGGCGAGGTAACTTCACTGCTTGCATAACTGAAGAATTCCCTGTCATTTCGGCACCCTGAAAAAATTAACGCCGCGCAAGTATAACCGACACGGCGTTAACCTCCAATGAGATCAGTTGATGAGCGCTTAAACTTCCATCAACTCGGCTTCTTTAGCCGCCAACAATTCGTCGACTTTCTTGACGAACTCGTCAGTTAGCTTTTGAATATTCTCTTGTGCACGGCGATCATCATCTTCAGTGATTTCTTTTTCTTTCAGCAGCTCTTTAATGTCGCTGTTCGCATCACGACGAATATTGCGAATGGCCACTCGGCCTTGTTCTGCTTCATTGCGCACAACCTTGACCAAGTCACGACGACGCTCTTCCGTCAATGGCGGCAAAGGCACACGAATGACTGAGCCTGCCGCAGCTGGGTTTAAACCAAGGTCAGAAGTAAGAATCGCTTTTTCGACCGCACCAGAAGAGCTTTTGTCGAAAACCGTAATTGCTAACGTCCGTGCGTCTTCGATAGTAATATTCGCAAGCTGCTTAAGTGGCGTGTCAGCACCATAATATGGAACCATAACACCATCTAAAATACTTGGGTGAGCGCGGCCGGTACGAATTTTTGACATTTGCGCTGATAATGCTTCCACGCTTTTACTCATCCGTGCTTTGGCATCGGCAATTATTTCGTTGATCACGTGCTGATCCTCATTCAATTAATCGTTTGCTTATTCGTTTACTTACTTGGTGACTTCGACGGTAACTTATTCAGTCACATTGTCTAGATGGGTAATGAGTGTACCCTCATCTTCACCCATAATCACGGCTTTCAGTGCACCTGGTTTATTCATGTTAAACACACGAATTGGTAACTTATGGTCACGTGCCAAGGTAAATGCAGCTAAGTCCATGACTTTTAATTCTTTTTTCAGTACGTCAGAGTAATCTAACTGATCATACTTAGTTGCTTCTGGGTTCTTCACTGGGTCTTCCGTGTAAACACCGTCAACCTTGGTCGCTTTTAATACCACGTCAGCTTCGATTTCAATACCACGTAAACACGCAGCAGAGTCGGTGGTAAAGAACGGATTACCGGTTCCGGCCGAGAAAATCACAACCCGACCCGACTTCAGCAAGCTAATGGCTTCCGCCCAGTTATAGCTGTCACACACACCTGCCAGTTCAATGGCCGACATTAAGCGCGCATTGACATAAGTACGATGCAGCGCATCACGCATCGCCAAACCGTTCATCACGGTTGCAAGCATGCCCATGTGGTCACCGACCACGCGGTTCATACCAGCTTTGGCAAGGCCCTCGCCGCGGAATAAATTACCACCGCCAATGACAAGGCCAACCTGCACCCCAAGTTCGAGAATTTCCTTGATTTCTTGGGCCATGCGATCAAGCACTTTAGCGTCGATGCCGAAGGCTTCGTCACCCATTAATGCTTCACCACTCAGTTTCAATAAAATGCGTCGATAACTTGGTTTCGGATTTGTACTCATGTTTTGGCTTCCGTTCTGAGGTCAAAAAAAACCGCGCCTGCTGCACCAGCATAGCGCGGTCTATTTTAGCATGTGCTTCGTAAAGGCATAAGCGCCACAGCGAAATTAACCTTTTTTCGCCGCTGCTACCTGAGCCTGAACTTCTGCTGCGAAATCTTCAGACTTCTTCTCGATACCTTCGCCCACTTCGAAACGAACGAAAGTGATCACGTCAGCGCCTGCTTCTTTCAGCAATTCACCAACAGTTTTTGAAGGATCTTTAACAAACGGCTGACCAGTCAAGCTGATTTCGCCAGTGAATTTCTTCATCCGGCCTTCAACCATTTTCTCTGCGATTTCTTTCGGCTTACCTGATTGCATTGCGATATCGATTTGAATCTCACGCTCTTTTGCAATCACTTCTTCAGCAACGTCTTCAGGCTTAACGAATTGCGGGTTGCTTGCAGCAACGTGCATCGCAACGTCTTTACCAAGCTCTTCGTCGCCACCAGTCAACAGCACTAATACGCCGATACGGCCGCTGTGAACGTATGAAGCAGCAACGTCACCGCCTTCGATTGTGACAACGCGACGAACCGTCATGTTCTCACCGATTTTAGCAACTAACGCAGAACGAACTTCTTCAACAGTTCCACCGTCGATTGCACGATCGTTTAACGCTTCAACGTTGTTGTCTTTGTTTGCAAACGCAGCATTGATGATCTGGTCACCCATTGCTAAGAAGCTTGCGTCACGAGCAACGAAGTCAGTTTCACAGTTTAACTCAACTGCAGTTGCAACGTTACCTTCGGTTTTCACCAAAATCACACCTTCAGCAGCGATACGGCCAGCTTTCTTAGCAGCTTTCGCTTGACCGCTCTTACGCATGTTTTCGATCGCTAACTCAATGTCACCGTTCGCTTCTTCAAGTGCTTTTTTACAATCCATCATGCCTGCGCCAGTACGCTCACGCAGTTCTTTAACCATTGCGGCTGTAATTGCCATGATACTATCCTCTGTGTTCAGGATTCATGTCCGGCCCGGACAATTCCGGACCCCGCGAAAATATTCAAAAGGTCTTTCAAAAACGGCCTGTTGTCAGGCCGTTTTCGTGGGACTTACTCTGCGCTTTCGTCCGCAGCTTCAACAAAGTCGTCGGCTGGAGTGACGGCTGCGCCACCCTTTTGACGGCCTTCGTTAATTGCTGCAACCGCAGCGTTCAGGTAGCACTGAATCGCACGCATCGCGTCGTCGTTACCAGGAATCACATAATCAACACCGTCAGGTGAAGAGTTGGTATCAACAACAGCAACCACTGGAATACCAAGGTTGTTAGCTTCTTTGATAGCAATGTGTTCGTGATCGGCGTCGATTACGAAGATTGCATCAGGCAAGCCGCCCATATTCTTGATACCGCCAAGGCTCTTCTCAAGCTTTTCCATTTCGCGGGTGTTAACCAACGCTTCTTTCTTGGTTAGCTTTTCGAAAGTACCGTCTTGGCTTTGCACTTCAAGTTCTTTCAAACGCTTGATTGATTGACGAACTGTTTTCCAGTTAGTCAACATACCACCTAACCAACGGTGGTTTACGTAGAACTGGTTTGAAGCAACTGCGGCGATTTTAACTTGCTCTGAAGCTGCGCGCTTAGTACCAACAAACAGAATTTTGCCACCGTTCGCTGCAGTGTGCTGCAGGAAGTCCAACGCTTTGTTGAACATAGGAACAGTAGTTTCTAAGTTGATGATATGGATTTTGTTGCGAGCACCGAAGATGAAAGGCTTCATCTTAGGGTTCCAGAAACGAGTTTGGTGACCGAAGTGGACACCTGCTTTCAGCATGTCACGCATTGACACGTTTGCCATGATCTTTTTCCTTTTTAGGGGTTAGGCCTCCACATATCCCATATTGCGACCCGAGAAAACTCAAGCACCCCGCAATGATGTGTCGATATGTGTGTGTTATTTAAGTTAAGTTTACTTACAGCAACAACAGTCTCGGATTAACAAAGCCAAAACGAACCTGTGGCGATAAGCGGCGCGAATTATGCCACAGACCAGCTAACAAAGGCAAGGCAAAAGCAGTGTTTGATGAACACTTTATGTACACCGATGACTGACTTTCTTATTCACTTTAAGACACGCTTTATTTAAACAGCAAACGACCGCCGCACTTGCTGCCAGGAATACCCCTAATCTCACCAATAATCTCGACAAGAATAGAATCAATTCAACCACTTACCACAACGAGTATGTTTCTGTTAAACTATGCCCACATTTCAAGGCGTAACAACTTAGACTGCAAGGTTTTACCGCAGTCCCTAAGTGAGCGTAAAACTGCATTCAATCGTTTGGTGAATTTGCATGGCAATCAAGATAAAAACCCCCGAAGAAATTGAAAAAATGCGTGTCGCTGGCCAATTGGCTGCTGACGTTCTCGATATGATCACGCCGCATGTCCAAGCCGGTATCACCACCGATGAGTTAAATACCATCTGTCACGATTATATTCTTGCGCACGACGCCTACCCGGCACCGCTGAACTATCATGGCTTTCCAAAATCAATTTGCACCTCGGTGAATCACTGTGTTTGTCATGGCATACCGAATGACAAGCCTCTGAAAGACGGCGATATTATTAATATCGACGTCACCGTATTAAAAGACGGCTACCACGGCGACACCAGCAAAATGTTTATCGTTGGCGAAGGCTCCATTCTCGCTAAGCGCTTGGTAAAAGTCACCCAAGAAGCCCTTTACCGGGCCATCAAAATGGTTAAGCCCGGCGTTCGCCTCGGCGATATTGGTGCCGAAATTCAGCAGTACGGCGAAAGTTTTGGCTATTCGATTGTTCGTGAATTTTGTGGCCATGGCATTGGTGACGAATTCCATGAAGAGCCGCAAGTTTTGCATTACGGTCGCAAAGGCACCGGTGAAACCCTGCAAGCAGGCATGTGCTTAACCATCGAACCGATGATCAACGCGGGCAAACGGCACACTAAAATTCTCGGTGACGGTTGGACCGTTCTGACTAAAGATCGCAGCCTCAGTGCGCAATGGGAGCATACCCTGCTCGTTACCGAGGACGGTGTTGAAGTGCTGACCTTACGTAGCGACGAAGAGCTGCCCCGGGTGATTCATCATTCATGACCTTTACCCCCGTTTGGCCTGAGTCCATTTCAGCAACTGCTGCTTGGCGGCAGCAGTTGCACGACTTCAACCAATGGTCAAAAGAACAGTTTCTCCACGCCGATATTGAAACGTTAGTGAGCGCTCGGGCACAATTTTTTGACCAGATGCTCAGCGCCTTATGGCAGCGCTGTCAATTCGACCCAAGCGCAATCGCCTTGCTTGCTGTCGGCGGTTACGGTCGCGGCACATTGCACCCTGAATCGGACATCGACCTACTCTTTTTAGTGAGCGCAGATGTCGACGCCAACGACCAGCAACGAATCAGTCAATTTATTACCTTACTCTGGGACTTACGCCTACAAGTCGGTCATGCCGTGCGCACCATTGACGACTGCTTCGAGCATGCTGCGCAGGACATCACCATTGCCACCAGCTTGATTGAGCATCGGCTGTTAGCCGGCAGTGAGGCGCTAACGCAAAGCCTGGAACAACGGCTGCACTATCATTTCCCGTGGAGCAGCCGCGATTTTTACCAAGCCAAAAAAGCCGAACAAGTTGAACGCCACAAGCAATATCATGGTACCGCCTACAACTTGGAGCCGAACATTAAGGCCTCCCCTGGCGGCTTACGCGACATTCAAACCATTAGCTGGATCGCCAAACAACACTTTAATACGCGCAACGACGAAAGCTTGGTGGAATTCAATTTTATTACCGCCGAAGAGTTTGTTGAGCTCAAAGAATGTACCGAATTTCTTTGGCGGGTGCGTTTTGCCTTGCACTTAGTGGCTGGTAAAAGTGAAGACCGCTTACTCTTTGATTTTCAACCCGACGTTGCCCAAATGCTTGGTTATGCGCACAATCAGCAAGGCGAAAACTATTCAGCAAAGCATGCCGTCGAGCGCATGATGAAAGACTTTTTCAAAGTCGTTTTGCGCGTCGGTGAGCTCAACCGCATGCTTTTACAGTTCTTTGAGCAAGCAATTCTGGGGCCTATGACCTTGGCCCAGCCGACGCCGCTTAACGACCATTTCGCCTACTTACCGCTTGATTCAAATGCGAATCCATCATCAGATCAAGCTGTAGAGCAGCAAAATAATTGGCAAATCATGGCGCGCCATGACCATGCATTTTCGCAACCTGAAAACATCTTACAGTTCTTTTTATTGATTGCTGAACATCCACAAATTACCAGCGTTCACTCCCATAGCATTCGGTTACTGCGCAATGCACGGCGTGAGCTAGAAGCTTACTTGGTCGATTTTCCTGCCTGCCGCGAGTTGTTTATCGAATTTGTCCGCCACCCGCGCAGCTTTGACCTCGCCTTTGAACTCATGCATCGCTACGGCATTATGGCGCGTTACTTGCCGGCATGGGACCACATCGTTGGGCAAATGCAGTTCGACTTGTTTCATGCTTACACGGTCGACGAACATACCTTCCGCTTAGTTCGTAACATTTATCGATTACGCCACCAAGATCGCGAAGAGTTTCCGCTGGCAAGTCAGCTGATCGACAATATGGAACATCCTGAATGGCTATTTTTGGCAGGTATTTTTCATGATATCGCCAAAGGCCGCGGTGGTGACCATTCTCAGCTAGGCGCTGAAGATGCGCGCGTCTTTGCCGCCCAGCACCAGCTTGGTGAACATGCCAGCGACCTCATTGCTTGGCTTGTCGAACAACACTTATTAATGTCAGTTACTGCGCAAAAACGGGATATTTACGATCCCGACGTGATCGCTACGTTTGCTAAAGCCTGCGGCAGCCAAGAACGGCTCGATTATTTGTACTGTTTGACCGTCGCCGACATTCGGGCGACCAACTCGAACCTGTGGAATAACTGGAAAGCCACCCTGTTAGAGGAGCTGTATCGAGCCACCTCTGAGCTGATTCAGCAAAAAGACAAAAACACCTTCGACGTGCGTCAGCGTGTGCAGAATAACCGCCAACTTGCGATGGGGTTATTGCTCAGCGCCGGCTTTGAAGTCACCGCAATTAGTCAGCTCTGGGGCCGTTTTACCGCGGATTATTTCTTCCGCCATACGCCAGAACAAATCGCTTGGCATTCGCAGAATATTCTCGACACCCAAGAGCACCAATTGCCACTTATTCTGATTGGTGACGAAAACAATACCGGCACCACCGAACTCTTCATTTACCATCACGAAGAAAGCCATCTCTTCGCAAAAGTCGCCGCAGTACTCGATAGCGAACAGCTGAGTATTCATGACGCTCAAATCTTGAATACCCGCGATGGTTACGTCATGGACACCTTTATTGTCTTGCAACGCGATGGTCACCCATTAAGCGAGCCGCGCCGTATCGAGGAGTTACATCAGCATTTACACGATGTCCTGCGTAAGCGTCGCAAAGTACCGACAAGCCAGCGTGCAATCTCGCGACGGTTACGTAACTTTAACGTGCGCACGAAAGTGAAGTTTATTAATTTAAAAAATGCGCGTCGCACCACGTTCGAGCTCACAGCGCTTGACCGACCTGGATTAATTGCGCGCATTGCTCACGTGTTTCAAACCCTCGACATTAACCTCGTCGCAGCGAAAATCACCACCGTTGGCGAGCAAGCCGAAGATTTGTTCATTGTTGCGTCGAATCAACAACAAGCATTGACAGAATCCGAGCGCGAAGCGTTAAAAAAAGCTATGATTAGCGCCCTCGAACAGAATTGATGAATAGAAATTGGAAGGTAAGTCATGAGTGCATTACAAAACACTATCGAACAAGCATTTGAAAATCGCCAAAATCTGAGCCCAGCAAGCGCGCCAGCCGACGTCCGCGCAGCCGTTGAGGAAGTATTGGTCGGTCTCGATAACGGCAGTTTAAGAGTTGCCGAGAAAATCGACGGTGAATGGGTTGTGCACGAATGGGTTAAAAAGGCCGTATTACTGTCGTTTCGTTTAAACGACAATGAGCTCATGGACGGTGGCGAAACCAAGTTCTACGACAAAGTCCCGAGCAAATATGCCGACTACAGCGCGGCCGATTTTGCGGCTGACGGCGTCCGTATTGTGCCGCCTGCTATGGTTCGCCGTGGCGCGTTTGTTGGTAAAAACGTTGTGGTTATGCCGTCGTATGTGAATATCGGTGCTTTCGTCGATAGCGGCACCATGGTCGACACTTGGGCAACCGTTGGCTCTTGCGCACAAATTGGTAAAAACGTGCACTTGTCTGGCGGCGTCGGTATTGGTGGCGTGCTCGAGCCTCTGCAAGCAAACCCAACGATTATCGAAGACAACTGCTTTATCGGCGCTCGTTCAGAAATCGTCGAAGGCGTCATTGTCGAAGAAGGTGCCGTCATCTCGATGGGCGTCTATATTGGCCAAAGTACCCGTATTTTTGACCGTGAGACCGGCGAAGTTCACTACGGCCGCGTCCCCGCGGGCTCTGTCGTTGTGCCTGGCTCATTGCCAGCGAAAGACGGTACGCACTCGCTCTACGCCGCAATCATTGTGAAAAAAGTTGACGCGAAAACGCGTGCAAAAGTTGGCATTAACGAACTTTTGCGCGGTGCAGAATAAATAATCGAATGATGCTGCCGCAGTGCTAGTCTGCGTCGCTCAAAACAAAAAAGGGCCAGTTCACCACTGGCCCTTTTTGTTTTGCGCGTTTGTCGTCCTAGCGGAATGGTCGATAGAAAGATTCCGGAACAGCTATTTCGAACGTTTTCATCTCTCCCGTCACTGGGTGCGGAAAGCTAAGCTGCGTCGCGGCTAATAAAAGCCGATGAATATCAAAATGCTGACGGAAAAATTTATTGTGACGACCATCACCATGATTCGTATCGCCGATAATTGGATGGCGAATATGCGCCATGTGCCGGCGCAGTTGATGTTTGCGCCCTGTTTTTGGTGACAATTGCACCAACGAGTAACGTGACGTTGCATGCTTTTTACTCACCGCAAACGGCAACTCGACTTGCTCTAAACACAAATAATCAGTGACCGCTTCTTGTGCTGCTTTGTTTGGATCCGCCATCGCATCGGCGATCGCATCGAGCTCTTCTTTTAATGCATAATCGATGCGACCAAAATCGTGCACATAGCCACGCACTACTGCATGATAAATTTTTTGCACCTGACTACCGGCAAACAACTCGCCCATGCGGGTGGCAACCTCAGCACTCAAAGCAAAGACCATCAAGCCAGAAGTCGGTCGATCAAGGCGATGAACGGGAAACACATGCTGGCCAATTTGATCGCGCAGCAATTGCATCGCAAACCACTTCTCCCGGCGCGCTAATGCAGTGCGGTGCACGAGTAAACCCGCTGGCTTATTAATGACCACGATATCTTGGTCCTGGTAAACAATGTGCAATTGCGGACGTAATCGACCGTCACATGGGTCAACCCAGTCCGGCAGCGCTGCGTTAGTGTCGAGCATGATGTCCGTCCAACAGTTCGTCGAGTGCTTTCAGCTGCAGAATAATTTGTCGATGTTCCCGTAACTGCCCTCGCCAAACTTCGATGGCCATCGGACTTATTGCTATGGCGTTGGGTAAAGCAGCACGTTGTTCGACCAACTGATTCAAGGTCGGAATAAGAATAAACTGCAGCCACTGGTGAAAATCCAGTGTGTCACTTGCAAATGGCGCTGTGCTTTGCAGAGCTTGCAGACTCGGTGGCTGAGCTTGCCAGAGTTGTGCCGCTTTTAATTCCACTTCGAGTTGTTCGAGAATCTCAAGTGCTTGGGCAGCGATGCTTACGCGTTTTGTCATTGCTTTGATTGTACCTGCTAACGTGGAAAGGTATGATAACAACAGAATTCCTAAAGGTCATACTATAACGGAAAACCATGCAGTCTATCGACACTCTCAGCGATTTTCTTACGGTTGCCGGCTCCGGCCATGCAGCCACAACCGCCTATCGCATTTACGATTTAAGTCGTCGCGTTCAGCGCCTCGACAATCAGGAATTTGCCCGCATTGAACGAGGTGAGGCACCGTTCCCAACACCACGCCAGCAACATGCTTTCTTAGGCATTGTGTTTTGGAATACCGCCAAGGCAAACGACCCGTACATTTGGTTCATTAAATTACCGCTCGACGAACGTGGGTTATTTCAACATGCGGCGCGCCAACATTTTCTGAGCATTATTGTTGCCGCTCTCGACAGCCCAGAGCAGCAACTCAGCGCTGCCGAACAAGAGAAGATATTGGCGCAGAACCCTTATATTTTCACACCTGACGAGCCTCGCAGGGCCGCGTTCCATGCCCTCGTCAGTGCTGAATTAAGCCACCCGCCGTCCATTTACTATGAAGACGCCCAAGCCTGGCTCAGTGGCACCGGGCTCGACGATGACAACCAAAGCACAACCGGTGCGTGGGAAAACCTTGCCGTGCAAGGCATTCACGATGTCTGCACCCGTGATTTACATAAGAGTCAATTACAGCAGAATCTAATCCGTTCTTTTGCCCAATGGCCTGAGCCATTACAGCAAGCGATAGTTGAGGCCATCGAACATCAAGAGCTGCCAGCGACGCTGGCACAGCATTGGCGTAATGAACTCAAACAAGCTCTGCAGCAACAGTCTGTCGCAACCAATTTTGTCTTGACGCGACTGCGTCTACTGGCCTCTCATGCTGACCAGGCCGCCACACAAAACGTCGTCAAACAATTGCTCGCAGCGCTGCCAGCACAACAGCCCGATCGCCAAGATATTCTTTTAGCATTGAGCGCTCGATGCTGGCCGGCACTGGCCACCCCAGCCAACTGCGAAGCTTTCTTAACCGCTGCAGCAGCCGAGTCCCAAGAGGTGTTTACCACCCTCTTCCGTGACTTAGTCATGTTACCCTCGTTGCGGGGGCTATTACTCAACCTGCTGCGTCAACCGCAGCTTGCGCCGGAACTGCAAATGGCTGTCGCTAAACTGGTGCAACGCACTCGGAGCGGCTCATGAGCGCCAACTTAATCGATGTCCTTGCGCTGCTTGGCTTATTTCTGCTGGGCTATCTGTTTTGGCAATGGCGCTTGCAAGAAGAGCATGCGCGTCGTCATGCTGAACAAATATGTGCAAAAAACAAAGTTCAGTTTCTCGATATTGCTCGCACCGCTGGTAAGTTCGCTTTGAAGCCAAAGCTAGGTTGGCAAGCGCAGTTTACCTTTGGCTTTAGTAGCGACAGTAAATCGCGTTACGAAGGTAGTATTACGTTGATAAACCTGTTTCTCCAAACGTCGCAACTGCCGCCGTTTCGTTTTCACGCCAACCCGCACGATGACGATGTCGAAGCAGACTCTGTGACAACATCGCAGCAAACGCCTGCGCGGGCAGCGCCAGCTCCTTCAGCGGCCCCAGCAGCTACATCGCCCGAGCAAATTGCCTACCGCGTGCGCTATGGCGATCCACAGCCGTCTGTGCGCAGCCGTGCATCGGCTCACCAGATTCCAGCGGCAACCCACAGCAGTCGGCCCGATGACGAGCTCCCGCCCGTTATTGACGCCGTTTTCCCAAGTGACTTTCCATTGCAATAGCGCGAGCGCAACGTTACACCGCGGTTAGGCTTCTAAGAAACCGCGGTGCAGCGTTTGCAAAATATCGGTGGCGTCGTCTTCGCGCACGAGGAAACACAGGTTATTCGGACTCGCGCCCTGACTAATCATGCGAATATTTTTCTCACTAATGCAGGAGAAAATGCGACTTGCGACCCGCGGCGTATTCGACAGTTGGTGGCCAATCACAGCAATTAGCGCTAACCCCTCTTCAACGCTCACATCACAGAGAGCTTCTAATTCGGCCATCAATTTCGGCGTCACCAATTTTCTGCCTGACGAATGCGAACCTGTAGCATCGAGCGTCAGAGCCACCGAGACTTCCGACGTCGTAATCAAGTCGACTGAAATACGGTGGCGTGCAAGAATCGCAAACAACTCAGCCAAGAAGCCGCGCGCATGGAGCATATTCAAACTCCGCACGGTCAGAAGAACTTGTCCTCGGCGCACACTCAGTGCTCGACAGACCGGACGCTCCTGGGTTTGATTGCGAATCCACGTCCCGGGCTTCTCTGGCTCTCGTGTACAACCGACAAATACCGGTACTTGCGCCCGCTGAGCTGGCACTAAGGTTGCCGGATGCAGAATCTTGGCACCAAACGTCGCCATTTCCGCGGCTTCGGCAAAGGTGATTTCAGTAATCGGACGAGCGTTCGGAACTTGCCGCGGGTCGCAGCTGTAAATACCGTCAACATCGGTCCAAATTTGTAACGCATGTGCATTTAATGCTTCGGCAAATAAAGCCGCGCTGTAATCAGACCCACCACGTCCTAGGGTTGTCGTGCGCCCCGCAGCGTCAGCACCAATGAAGCCTTGAGTCACCACACAGTAGTTCTCGAGCAAACCCGACAAGTGCTCTTTAACTAACATTCCGATACGTTTTGGACGTGGATCGGCATGACCAAAGTGGCTGTCGGTACGAATCACTTCACAGGCATTAAAGTCGCGCGCGGTATGGCCTCTTTGGCGCAAAACTTCTGTGAGTAATAATGACGAGCAACGCTCACCGTAAGCCAACAATTCATCTTGTGCCGCTTCAAGGGTTTGTTCGGCAAGTTGAGCGCTTAGTTGCGCCATATTCACTAAATAATCACGAATTTGCGCCGCCACTTCGGGTGCCGGTTGCAGTTCCTGTTGAATATTGTGCTGGATGGTCATGATCTCAGTCAGCACTTGCTCTCGCGCTGCTGAATCGGCGATACCCGCTGCCAGTGCGGCTAAACGATTGGTGACGCCCGCTGCGGCACTGACAACGACCAAGCGAATGGCAGGATTATTGACGATGATATCTGCACAGCGTTGCAACGCGGCATAATCAGCAACAGATGTGCCGCCAAACTTGGCTACCACCATGGGGAAATTAGAATGTATTTGCATGCACTGTGAACCTTTTTGTTCGCAGAGCTTAGGAACGGTAATTCAATGACGCAGGACGGCAGGAATTTCGCTCCAGAAGCTCTCCACCGTATACAACTGTAGCTTCTTAACTTACACAGCTAAGTGTAGTCGCTACTTCGGGTGACAGCCTGAGGGATTCAGCCCCCATGACCGATTGTCAGACGCCCGTCGCATGACAACCTCGGCGTTACTCCCCCTCAAATACCTTCGCCGTGATAACGGGACACTCCGGTATTTTGCCTGGGTAACGCACCTCTTCTGGTTTCAGCTTGCTCATATCAGCAAGCTGAAGATGCGCGATTTGAACGAAATTTGCTGAAAAAGTCAACTATAAACGCGAATTTTATACTTGTAATGCTTGGTCATCGCGGGTTAAGAACATCAACTGACCCTTAATGTCGCCAACCTGAACGTCACGTAAAAAATGAAAACCGCGTTGCCCAAAAAACCGCGCATACTCTGGACGGGTTGCGAGTACGGCTATTCCAGCCGATTCTTGATCAGCTTCAAGGACATCACGAGCCGCGTGAATCAGCAAGTCACCGAGGCCTTGTTGACGATATTGTGCAGCCACAGCAATAAAAGTCAGCATATGGTATTGACTCACCGGCATGGTTTCCGCAATGAAACGCTCTTTTTCAAGCATTTGCCGGGTGCTGACAAAACCGGCAGTTAACAGCATTCGTAAACGCCAGTGCCAAAAGCGCTCGGGTGTGAATGCTTGACCCTGCCGAGTAATACACACCACACCTTCAAGTGTGTCGCCAGAAAACAAACCGATCATGGGTTGTTGATGCTGATAAAACGCATTGAGTTCTTCGCGAATTGCGGCACGCAGGCGTTGCTCATAACCCTCTTTTTCCGCTTTGAAAATCACCTCAAAGGTAGGGTCGTCACGATACGCTTGCAGGAGTAGCGAAGCTGCCGGTGCCAAGTGTTCTTCTGTGAGGTAGACCAGCTCACTTTGCTGTTCGATCTCAGTTGCCATCATAGTGTTCCATTCTCTGTGTAGGGCCAGAAAACGTCACTTTAAAACACTTGCGCAAACTTGTCGATAACAAGCTTTTAACATCTGCACGGAATCTAATCTGGGTCGACGACAATTGGCTCGAGGCGTTCCAGAAAAGCCTCGAGATCGCCGGCGAGGATGGCATGCTGCTCTTGGCCGACATACTCAAGCCCCACCGCCCCAGTCGTATTGTTCACGGTGACCAACAAGTCGTCTTCATCGGTAAGGCCAATAAATAATGTCACTGGTTGACGCAGGCGCTGCTTCATCAGCACGTGACCGACTAAGTTTTGCTGCAACCGCTCGCCATCTTCTGGGTGCATAACCTGCAGCAAGGTAACGAATTGCTCACGGAAGCGCAGCACCATATCACCGGCAAAAAAACTACTAAAAAACGCTTTTACTGAATCCTGAATGGGCATTTCTAATCCGTGCTCTAAACCGTCAAAATCAAGCGCTGGCTCCTGCGGCACAGCTTTCCAACCGATCTCTCCGGATTTTGGTTTGCCTTGATAACACGGTGCGTCCCAATTTGAAATATATTCAGTTTGCGGCAAGCATTGCGCTGCGGCATAGGCTTCTTGGTAACGCTGGTGCAAGTCTGCCAGGGCTTGGTAAACGCTTTGCATCTGGTGTAACACTCCAATTCTTCATACAATAGGCGCATTCTACGCAGAGGAAGTATGAAATGCCAACGTCGTCGCCAAAGCCTAAGTCCGCCGCCCTAGCGCACCTTAAACTCGGTCAAAACACGGATTATCCGCAGCATTTTGATGCCGGGTTATTACAACCCGTGCCACGGCAGCTCAATCGCGACGACTTAGGTATTGATGCAAGCACGTTGCCGTTCGTTGGCGTTGACGTGTGGACCTGCTATGAGCTCTCATGGCTGCAACCGAATGGTGTCCCTGCAGTTGTCATCGCGGAAGTAGCTGTTCCCGCAACTAGCCCCAACTTAATTGAATCAAAATCATTTAAGCTGTACTTAAATGGCTTTAATCAAAGCACATTTGCAAACCATGCAGCGGTACAGCAGCAGCTTGAACACGACTTAAGCGGCTGCGCCGGAGCACCAGTTAGCGTGGTTTTTTTTACTCTCGACGAATACAGTCAACGCGGTATTCAAGCGCTTCCCGGGCACTGTATCGATGGCGAAGACATTACCATTCAAGACTATGACTACCAACCGGATATTTTGCTAGAGATTCAAGCCCCGACAACCGCGGCTGAGCAAACCGCCAGTGAAACGGGTGAATTACACAGCCACGTCTTGAAGTCGAATTGCCTTATTACCAATCAACCGGATTGGGGTTCGGTGTATATTTACTACACAGGCAAGCCTATTCGGCGCGACGTTTTGTTGGCTTATCTGGTCTCTTTTCGTAATCACAATGAGTTTCATGAACAATGTGTTGAACGAATTTATTGTGACCTCCAGCGCTATGGCGAATTCAGTGACTTATTGGTGGTTGCTCGCTACACCCGCCGCGGCGGACTTGATATTAACCCGCTGCGCTGCAGTGACTCGGCGCTACTCGACCACCCCGTTCTGCGGAGTCGCTTAGCCCGCCAGTAAGAGACGCTGAGGGAGCCAAACGCCTCAATAAAAGTTGATTATTTGGCCCAAAGCTGCGTACTCTTACGTGTTAAATAAAAAAATGAATAGACAATGGAATGAACCACTCACTTTCAAGAGTGGCGAGGAGTAGAACGAGAATATGAGAATTTCATTATCACCCCAAGGCAGCATGTCGCTGCTTTCACAAATCGAGATTGATCGGTTACAACAATCAACCGACAGTCCGCTATATAAGTTATTTCGCAACTGTGTTCTTGCAGTTTTGAACGTGGGTAGCCACACCGACAACAGTGCGGAAATATTTGACCAGTTTCAAGACTTCGAAGTGAACGTATTACGCCGCGAACGAGGCGTCAAATTAGAACTCATTAATCCACCGGCATCGGCTTTTGTCGACGGTGAACTGATCGTTGGTATTCGTGAACACGTGGAAGCTGTGTTGCGCGATATTCTATTTGTCGGCGAACGTTACCCGCACGACGTGCTTGTCAATATGAGCACGCGTCACCTCACTCACGTCACCTTTGACATATTGCGCAATGCTGGCGTTGTGAAGTCAATTCAAGAACCTGACATGGTTGTCTGCTGGGGTGGTCACTCCATCTCAGAAAACGAATACAAATATACCAAAGTCGTTGGTTACGAGCTTGGATTACGCGCCTTCAATGTCTGTACAGGCTGTGGTCCTGGTGCGATGAAAGGCCCAATGAAAGGTGCCACCATCGGTCATGCCAAACAACGCATTAAAGATGCACGCTATTTTGGCCTCACTGAGCCAGGTATTATCGCTGCCGAGCCGCCGAACCCGATCGTGAATGAGCTGGTCATCATGCCAGACATCGAAAAGCGTCTCGAAGCGTTCGTTCGTTGTGCCCATAGCATCATTATTTTCCCAGGTGGTGCAGGCACCGCTGAAGAACTGTTGTATTTGCTGGGTATTCTCATGCACCCGAGCAATAAAGACCAAGAGCTGCCGGTCATTTTAACCGGCCCGGAAAGTGCTCGAGCTTACTTTGAGCATCTCGATACGTTTATTTCCAATACTCTTGGCGAAGCAGCGACCAAGTACTACAAAATCATTATCAATGACGCCCAAGCAGTTGCTCAGCATGTGCAAACCGGTATGGCTGCAGTGAAACGTTATCGTCAGGAAAGCGGTGACGCTTACCACTTCAACTGGACACTGCACATTGAAGAGCCGTTCCAGCAACCGTTTGAGCCAACTCATGAAAACGTTGCCAAGCTAAACTTGCACCGCAATCAACCGAAAGAGCAATTAGCCGCCGATTTACGACGGGCCTTCTCGGCCATTGTCGCAGGTAATGTGAAAGAGCCTGGATTACGCGAAATTCGTAAACACGGTCCGTATAAAATCTCTGGCGAGCCGGAATTTATGGCAGAACTCGACGAACTGCTGCAATCTTTCGTTAAGCAGGATCGCATGAAGCTTCCAGGTGGTACAAAATACCAACCTTGTTACGAAGTTATTAAAGGGTAAGCCGTGAAGAAAGGGTTTCTGATTGCTTTGATTGGGTTTGTCATCTACGCCGTTGTGGCCGGTGGCATTCTCCATTTTTATACCGCAAACCCAGAAACCATGACTTGGCGTGAGCGCGAGATCTTCAATCGTAAGTACATTGGCCGCTTAAAAATCGGTACCAGTCGCGATGAAGTCTTGCGCTTGCTCGGCCCGCCCGATATCAGTGAAGCACGGGCGGCCTCAGATGGCCGCAACGTGCTGATCTTATTTTACCGTACCCATCACGTGAAATCCGACGGTATTACCACACGCGATGAAACCACACCGTTATTGTTCACTGACAATGAGCTTTTCGCGTGGGGTGAAACCGCCTATGAAGTCGAATTTGGCCCACTGAAATAATCACCAAGTAACAACTCGTTAACCCTCATTTCGCGACGTTATACCGACTATAGTCGTACTGCTTTCGCTAGTTTGAGCAACGGAAAAATGGTATAAACTACGGCTAAATTTCTCGCCGATGGCAAGCATTGAATGCGCCCCAATCAGTGCGCCCCAATCAATGCAACCTCAGTGCGGTCGGCGTCGTCAGTCTATCTATGTTTTATAAAAGGGTTGTGGCATGAGCAGAACAATTACGGTTATCCCGGGTGATGGAATCGGACCGGACATTATCGAATCAGCAGTAAAAATTATGGATAAAGCCGGCTGTGACTTCACCTATGAGTATGCCGACGCAGGCCTCGTCGCGCTCGAAAAGCACGGCGAGTTGCTGCCAGCGACCACGCTTGATGCAATCAAGCGCAACGGCATAACCCTGAAAGGTCCACTTACGACCCCAGTTGGCGGTGGTTTCACCTCGATCAACGTCACCCTCCGTAAACAGTTTGGTTTGTATGCCAATGTCCGTCCGGTCAATAGCTTCAAAGGCACCAAAGCGCGCTACGAAAATATCGACATTATTACCGTGCGTGAAAATACCGAAGGCATGTATTCTGGCCTTGGGCAAACCACCAAGGAAGACGGCAGCGAAGCTGAAGCCATGAGCCGTGTTACTCGTTCAGGCTGTGAGCGTATTGTCCGTTTCGCATTTGAGCTCGCTCGTCGTGAAAACCGCAAGAAAGTCACCGCTGTGCATAAAGCCAATATCTTGAAGACCACGTCAGGCATGTTCTTGGCTGTCGCGCGTGAAGTTGCACAAAACTACCCTGACATTCAATTCGAAGAAATGATCGTTGATGCAACCTGCATGAAGCTCGTGATGACGCCTGAAATCTTTGACGTCATCGTGACAACCAACCTGTTTGGCGACATTATTTCTGACCTTTGTGCAGGTTTAGTGGGTGGCTTAGGCATGGCACCAGGTGCGAACATTGGCCCCGACTGTGCAATTTTCGAGGCGGTCCATGGCTCAGCGCCAGATATCGCAGGACAAAACCTCGCCAACCCAAGCTCAGTGATTCTTGCTTCAATTCAAATGCTTGAGCATTTAGGTATGCAAGAACAGGCACAAAAAATCTTAGCTGCACTGCGCGATGTGATTGAGTCTGGTGACCGCACAACACGTGATCTTGGCGGCAGCCACGGCACGACTGACTTTACCCAAGCGATTCTAGATCGCCTGTAAGTCTTGCTGCGCTCGTACCCCAAAGCCACAGTTCAATGCTGTGGCTTTTTTGTTTCCGCCCATCGACTAATAAGCACACAAATAAGCTTTGCCTCTGCTATTACGAGTAAAATCTAGCAATAGCGCCAGAATCGAAGTACTCTTTATGGGTGTATTCTGTTAGATAACGAGTTGATTTTTATGCAACAAACTTCCCGCGTTTGGGTCTTGTCTGGGCCTCGTTCCATCACTTGCTGGTCTCGGGTAATCCGTGTGGTTATGCTGGTCTTGGCGGCATCAGTCGCGCTAATCGCGACGTTATCAACTGCGGCAGCTCACACGACCACTGAACAAATAACAGCCCAACCACAGGCGATTACAAGCGCCCAGTTAAATACAGAAATTGAGCGGCTGCAATATCAGTTACAAGAGTTACGTGACAATCGAACTGACCTCTCAGCACAATACACCGCTCTGTCAGGTAGCCAATTACTTCACCGGGTACTGCAAGAACAGCGAGCAGCGCTACCACGAGTTGCAAGACAAGATTTTAACGATCAACTAGCGCAATTACGCCTCGATTCATTTTATTTACAGCGTGAAATTCGCACCGCATCGGCGCAAGCCATGCCTGCACTGATTGAACAACAGCAAGAACTACAGAGCCGTATCGACCAACTCGTCGCTTATATGCGCTTGCAACAAGAGCTGCAAATCGAGGTTCAAGCCTTCGCTCTAGAACTTGAAGAATTTCTTTTCTGGACACCGAGTAATCCGCGCTTAAATGCCGCTTGGTTTGCGACCATGCCTGATCAGTTGCAACGTCAAGGTCAACGCATGCAACAGTCGTTAACGACTATGCTGCATCATAGTGAACTACGTCCGAATTTAACAGCGCTCCTTTTACTCGTATTGCTCGTCGTACTTTTGAGCCAACGCGGGCGTATTCAAGTCTTGTTAAACAATCAACAAACACAAATACAAAGCACCGAACAAATAGCGCCACCATGGTTAATCGCAGCCGCCCTAATTAAGGTTGCTTTGTATGTGGCGCCAGCTTCCTTAGCGTTGCTACTGATTGGCCAGTTTATTGGCAGTGACGAGGCGACCGAGCATTTACAGCCACAAAAAGTATTTACCGCCCTTGCGTTCGCACTTTTTGCCATCAGTTTTTTACGCAAAATATTGCGCCCCGACGGTGTTGCCCAAGCATTTTTCCAATGGCCTGCGCCCACTTGCCTCCTGCTTAAGCGTTACATTGAACTATTCGCAGTCGCCTTATTACCGCTAACCGTCATTCTCGCTTTTGCCAACCAGCAGACCAGCCTGTATGCGCAAGACGTCGTTGGCTCGCTCAGTTTATTCATTGCGTCTGTGTATCTCGTTGCAATTAGCCTCTGGTTATTTAAACGCTTACCGACCTTGTACCATTCTGTGTTTGTGCACCGCCTCATTGCTGCTGCCGTCATCGTGTTACCGCTCAGTTTGGTGTGGATGGTATTCAGCGGCTACTACTACACCGCCCTGCGGTTAAGTGGCTATTATTTAGCCACTTTCTATGTCATGAGCAGCTGGGTTATCCTCGAGGCTAGCGTTCGGCGAGCCATTCAATTATCGAGTCAAAAGCTCATCCAACAGCGCGACATCGAGTTGGCTGAACTAGCCCAACAAGAAAACATTGCCGACCAAGATATTGAGAATGCAGAACCCGCTAAAACACCGGCACGGGATTACACAGATATTGAAGAAGCCCAAGCTCAGTCGCTGCGACTTGGCCGGTTCTTTTTACTCGTGCTCTTTAGCTTCATCCTCTTTGCCGTATGGTCAGATGCACTAAGCGCACTGCACTACCTCGATAGCCAGTACATCTGGGACAGCGAGCAAGGCATTGATTTTATTCCGGTGAGCATCGGTGCGTTAGTGTCCGCGTTCTTTATTATTATGGTGAGTATCGTCCTGATTCGTAACCTTCCCGGTCTACTTGAAGTTGTCTTCCTATCACGTTTAAAACTGGAAATGGGAACGTCTTACGCGGTGACCTCGCTCACGAACTATGTCCTTATTAGTATTGCGATTGTATCCGTGTTTGGCGTCTTAGGCGTGAAATGGGAGCAATTGCAGTGGTTGGCAGCAGGTTTAACTGTTGGTTTGGGTTTTGGCTTACAAGAGATCTTCGGGAACTTTATCAGTGGTTTAATTTTGTTTTTCGAGCGTCCTGTCCGGGTTGGTGACATCGTGACTCTGAATAACTTGTCGGGTCGAGTCTCAAAAATTAAGATTCGTGCAACCGTCATCACCGACTTTGACCGTCGCGATATTGTAGTACCTAACCGCAGTTTTATAACCGGTCAATTTGTGAACTGGTCACTCAGTAACACCATTACTCGCATTACCGTTAAAGTCGGTGTTGCCTATGGTTCTGATCTCGAGAAGACGCGTAAAATCCTACTCGAAATAGCCGACCAAGAGCCGCGAGTTCTGAAAGAGCCAGCGCCACAAGTGCTGTTCTTATCCTTTGGTGAAAGCACGTTAGATCACGAGTTGCGGATGCATGTCGGTGGTCTCTCTGACCGCAACCCAACGATTGATGCTGTCAATCGCGAAATTGACCGGCGCTTCCGTAAAGCTGGAATTGAAATCGCGTTTAATCAGATCGACGTGCATTTTCGTAATGAGCTAGGTGTCGAAGGCCTCATCCAACGGATTCAGCCTTCGCAAAATGAAGGTAAAAATTAAAGTAGAACTTCGTTAATCCAAGTCGCGAACGAGAGGCGCGCTGTCATTAAGTAGTCTTTGATGCGTGCCTCAGTAACGCCGCCAGCAAAATCAAGGTCGAGCTCTAACACCGGATGGCCGTCAACGGTCCAATACGAGCGTGAGTAGCTTTTTGAACGGTTCCACTGATTAATTTTTTCTGGGGTATTTTCATCACTATCGGTGAAAATCGCATAAAACTGAACCATTTCACCGTGTGCTGGAATCAGGATATACGTTGCAAACCCATCAATCCGCCACAAAATATCACCGTCTTCGTCGATCTCAACGGTATACCCTTCCGCTTGCATGATTTTCATCATTGACTCAACGTCAGTTTTCTTGTGAATTGTGTCGGCTTGAGCAAACGTCGAAAAACTCACCAAGGCAATGCTTAGCAGCAACATACTTAAAACTTTTTTCATGACCATTCCTTCGATAAATTTAAAAGCTGCTGGGTCGCGGTAAGTTCGACCAAAAATTGCCGCCCACTCAGAACACAGCGCACAGCGCACAGCATCGACAAGAGTATTTAGCTCTCGCCAAATTTAGTCAAGCATGTTGTTGTATCAAACTGTTACGGAACCACTTCAATACGAACCCGCGCAAGACCGGCGCTGGTGTCCGCAATTTCACTAAATGAGGAGCGCGACAAATCAATGATACGGCCTTCAATAAATGGGCCGCGATCGTTAATGCGCACAATGACCGACTTACCATTATCGAGATTGGTAACGCGCACCCGCGAGTTAAACGGAAGTGTTTTATGGGCTGCAGTGCTTGCGAACTGATTAAAACGTTCGCCATTGGCGGTCGTCCGAAATTGATATTTATTTGCGTAGAATGAAGCAATACCCTCTTCAACAAAGCCAACCTGAGTGGTATTCACTGGTTTGGACGAAGGCGCAGAAGCGCAGGCGCTCAACCAAGCGACCGCGAAACTGAGTAGAACAAAACGTAAAACAGAAGACTTTCGATTCATGCTGCATATCTCCAGAAAATTAACCGGAGATTGTAAGCATTGAGCGTGCCGCTGCGAGCAGGTTTACTGAATTTTTGCCTTTGTGGCAAACCCAGTCTATCGGCTTAGCAGCAGCGAGATAGACTTGTTGTTATGTTTTTAACTTCTTGCGCAAGTAAACAGTGATTTCCTCACGATCATGATACAAGTGCTTGGCTGTTAGCTCGTAACCACGTACTTCGGCTTCAGCCAAGCGCTCGTGAATGGCATCCATATATTGGCGAACAGCTGCGTAACGCTTCTTCATCGGCAGCTTTAAGTTAAACATGGCATCGTGACACCATTCACCAATGAACCAATCGGCCATTAAATGTGCCACGCGCACCGGTTTCTCGACCATATCGCAGACCAACCAACGCACATTGCGCTTTTTTGGTAAAAAGCTAAAACCATCTTCCCGAAAGTGTTTAACCTGGCCCGTTTCCATTAATCCTGCGTCCATTGCCCCATTGTCGACGGCACTAACCATCATGCCGTAATAAACCAACACTGAAGTCCATCCGCCGGGGCAAGCGCCTAAGTCGACCGCATTCATACCAGAACTCACGCGCGCCTCATATTCCGCCTCTGGGATCATCACCTTAAAGCCTTCAGCAAGCTTAGCCGCCGAGCGACTTGGTGCACCTTTTGGCGTCCGAATGCGTGGAATGCCCATTGGGAAAGGTGAATGATTGTACGAGTAGGAATAACCCAGCACAACTGAGTGGGTACTGCGGAACAAAACATGCAAAACTGGGCGATTGGTAATTTCTTTGGTCGCCAAAATGCCTTCTGTCTGCAACGCCACAGTCAATGGCTTGGTAATTGATTTGCATAACGCTGAGAGTGCCCGGCCATCATTAGTATCGGTCGTTTCAATCCACAAACGACCACACAATTGCGTGTCTTTTAAAGCCGCAACCATAGGCGCAACACGATCATCGACCGACAAGTCATTGAGGTCGGCAACGCGCGCAAAAAGCTGGCGAGCAAAAATTAGTGAACTCACAGGTATTTTACGAGCGATGTGATCGCCCTCTTCAGGCTTACATTCGTAAGTGACTAACCCAGAGTCTGGCTGCGCTTTACAATAGCCATACACACCAAGCGCACCTGCCCGTTCTTGAATTTCGGCAGCGCACTCGGCTTCAAAACCCGCACGACAATATAATAAAACCGCCATAATTAACTTTACCTTACTTGTTTTACAGCGCTTTGCGCTGCTGAATAAATTCGTCGACCCAATCGCTAACTTGCTGCCAACATTGGTCTGTCGTCATGCCCGTAGCCTTCGCCGCAACGAGATCATGATTGCCGCGCTCGAGCCATCTCAGCATTAATTGTGCTGGTAGCGACTTTGCATTCACCACCGCCTGTTTGCCAAACGGGTCTGCGGTACCTTGAATGACTAGATTCGCCATACGGGAGTTAAATAACTCGGCTGTTCGGTCCTTCTCTGGCTTACCTGGCGGATGAAATGGAAATCCCAAAGCAATGGCAGCTTGCGCTTGTACTGTATCCGCAATCCGAAACGCTGAACGCGACCCCATCGATTTGCCGAGTAAAAAGAGTGCTTCACCAGGAAAACGCGCTTGTGCCTTCTGCACTTCAGCAATGAAACTCTGATCCAGAACTGCCGCGCGATCAGGAGGGCGCTTTTTACCACTCTCGAGCACTTTTTGCCAGTAAGGAAAGGCAAATGTGTGTACTTTATGACCTTTTTCTTCTAGCTTCGCTAAAATTGCCTGCATAAAGTCACTTTCTGGCCCGGCTCCAGCACCGTGCGCGAAGACAATTAAGCTCATTGATACTGCCCTTGGTTTTCTGTTCGATCTAACTCTTCGTCGAGAGCTACCTCACTCAGCAACCAGTCGCGAAACCGTGCCACCTTGCCAATATCCGCTTGCGATTCACGACAGACCATGAAAAACGCATCATTCGTTGGCAAGGCTTGCGGAAAGACTTTTACTAAATGGCCACTGTCCAATTCGGGCTTCGCCAACACGCTATTGGCTAAGGCAATTCCCTGCCCATGCACTGCGGCTTTTAAAGCCAATGCAGAATGAGAAAACACTGGACCTGACTTTTTCGCTGGCGGCTCTTCTGCAACCAGTGCAAACCACTCGCGCCACGCATTGCGAGTTTCATCATGCAGCAACGTATGTTGTTTTAAATCCGCCGGCGTTTTTAAAGGTTTTGGCCCCTGTAATAACAGTGGTGAGCAGACTGGAATGAGAAACTCTTTATGTAACCGATACGATTTCACGCCTGGCCAACTGCCGCGGCCATAATAAATGGCAATATCAACATAATCGGTAAGCGACCCAGTAATCTCGTCAACTGCTTTTAAACGCACATCAATTTCCGGATGCTGTTCATGAAAACGACTCAGCCGCGGCACCAACCAGAGAATGGCAAAGCCTGGCGGCACACAAACAGTTAACGAACCTTGTTCACTCGCCAACATAATTTTCGACGTTGCCAGCGTTAACTGCTCAAACATCTGCCGAATCTCAAGGTAGTAACCTTGACCGGCTTCGGTCAGTAACAAAGCACGATTGCGTCTTAAAAATAAAGCGATACCGAGGTAATCCTCAAGCGCTTTGACCTGATGACTAACTGCCGCTTGGGTCACAAAGAGCTCTTCTGCTGCCTTAGTAAAGCTCAAATGTCGAGCTGCTGCCTCAAATGAGCGTAAAGCATTTAACGGTGGTAACTTACGCATACTTTTAATCCATTCCTCTGTTAAGTCGCCAGAGCCGCAATAATCCGCAACGCGTCAAGATGCTTTTGAAAGGCGCATTGCCCGTCTTTACTCAAGCTATACCAACTCCGTGGGCGTCCTGTGCTCGGGACTTTGCGAATGGTCAAATAGCCGGCATCATCTAAATACTTCAATTGCTTCGACAATACCGAGTCGGAAACACCCAGTTCGTCCCGCAGCAAGGCAAATTCCATTTCATCAGCATTGGCTAATAACGCACAGATTTGTAATCGATGCACCGGATGAATAACCGGATCAAGTTCAGCCGACATCTTCAGCCTCCATTTCCTTGCGCCAAGTTGACATCCACACGCGTCCATAGATCTGCGCAATCACAAAGATCGATACAGCGCTGACCGGAATGATCCATTGATGGCCTTGACTGTTCAACCACATACTCCCGAACAGATGAATAAGGTAAATCACAAAGAACGCATAAGACAACTTGCGGGTTTTACCGCGACGCCAGCCGGAAACCCACAGCGCTTGATTGGTGTAATGACGCAAGACCAGCACCATACCAATACACCCGACCGCAACGATAATAATGTCATACGGCATCGGCGCTGCATGGTGAATAACGAGCATAGCCATTAATAGCCCGATCACAGGGTCTTGCCACCACGGCAAATGTAAATGTTTAACGATACTTTTCTTTTTTTCTTTCACTAGGTTTAGTGCCGCAACAGCGGCTTCGCGCTGTGCCTGCAGATCACTGCTGCTGTTCGTCGTCGCTGAGTCAGATTGATCTGTGGCGTTGCGCTCATTCTGCTGATTCGATTGTTGATTCATGTGGGCTTCTCCAACTAAGTTTCGCCATTTAACTTTCCATAACGGAAAGTTATGAAACAATAGCGATTACTTTCCACTATGTCAACATATTATTTTCCAGTGCGGAAAATTAGTTTGAGCGAATTGCTTCAGCTCGCCATCCTAAGTCAGCTTTTTCATTACAAACCGGGTTACCTGCATCTACAAAGGCCTCGGCGAAAAACCACTCTTTAAACACCGACCACTGCCCCTCAATTGGCGAGTAGCACTGTCCGTTCGGCTGTTCGGCAACGAACTCCAGTGTACACAAGTCTAAGTTATCGGTTGGGCCAAACATGGCGTACGCATAGACCGCTTGGCAATGGTCGCTGAGATAATTACGAAACACCACGAGCCAGTTGTCCTCATAGCGCACAATACTGAAACTGGGAACATTATTGGCAACCGCCGCAGCAATCACGCCACCGGCATCACCGTCTTCAACGGTTCGAAATTCGCCCGCTTCACGCACGCGTAATTGAATTCGTTCACCGTGACGCCAGGTAAGCGAATCAAATTCAGTTTCCTCAGCGGCGGCAACTAAGGCGTTAAGTCCTCGACTATTACGTTTTACCTCTTGCTCGATATAGCGCGTCACTTGCTCTGCCTCGGTGAGCGGTGGCTGGCCGCCACAGGCCGACAAGAACAACGCAAATGCAGCGAGTCCAACTAATTTATGCATGACATCACCCTTTCATGAATCTTATTCACTTTTATAGCCAAGCAACATGAATCCTATTCATGTTGTAGCGACGGTAATTGCCGGAATCATGACCGCAACCATAATCGCTGCTTCAACCGCTTGTACCGCTTCGCGTGCCGCGTCACCGAGTACGTTCCCTTTCACGAGCTGTTTAATTCGGTCACGATGCTGGCGCAGTTCGCGTGCTGAAAACACCTGACTCAACAATCGAGCACCTTGACACAGGGCAATGATAATCACGGTGCGGGCGTCAATAGTACTGCTATCCTGCTCTTCTAGTACCGCCGCGCGCATGCGTTGCCGCAGCTCCTGTTCAGGTTGCGGATTGACTTCAGGATAGACACGACGGGTAAAGAGCCACATGACTTTTTCTTCATCGGCACTAACCACGCCATGTTCTGCGAGGTTGCGTGCCACTTTGTGTTGAATATCTTTGAGGTGAGCCAGTTCATTCACCCAAGTCCGCAGGACTTTCGGCCGTTTCGACGATTTAATTTTCTCCATACACTCGTTTAGTAAGGGATCATCACTCGCTGTCGAATCGATCAACTCAACATACTTCCGCCGTCCGTCAGCCACAGTAATCCGTTGTTGCAACATCAACTCAGCGATCACTGCTGCAGCAACCGCATACCCCACATAGCCACTGCTAATCGTTCCTTTTTGTTCACACAGGGCTAATAACATGATTTCTTCGTACAAATGCATATGAGCCGTGTCTGTCATGGTTTATCCTTAGGTGCTTGCCCATGGCTGGTGCCGTCCATAATCCGCTGTAAAATATTCATGAAAAAATCTGCACCTTTGCGCCGCGCAAACTCAATGTTGCGTTCTGGAATTGTCTCTGGATCTTTGTATTCAGCTAGAACTTTTTCGAGTGTTGCTTCCCGCAGTAAATGGAGAATAGGAAACGGCGCTCGGTTGGTATAATTCGCTGCATCATCCGCATCTGTGTCAGCGAAAACGTAGTCTGGGTGAAATGTCGCAAGCTGATACACGCCTTCATAACCCTGCACTTCCAGTAATTCATTGGCGTAATCAACAAGCTCTAAAAAGTCTTCAAAGCGCTGGAACCCATATGGCAATATCAGTAACGTTGTTTCCGTTTCTGGGTGCTGATCGAGCCACTCACATTCCTGAATACAAGCCATTAGCGCTTCATCAAGTTTATTTGATGCAACGACCTGATAGCGTATTTTTTCTTGCTCAACTTCGGGACGCGCAAAGGGACAAAAGTTGTACTTTACAATCACGTCCTGAACCCAAGTTGCAGTTTGCTGAATTGCTGCTTCCGTTGTCACTTTCATGCTGTTTATCACCAAAACATGTCCTTTACCGAAAAGCCGTTGCCGTTCACGAGTGAAGCAACTATTGTATACTACTCAATTGTTTGAGACTTAACATCATGACCCGTAAGGCCGATTCATCGCCGCCACAGCCCGAACAAACCAAGGTAAATAAACATCGTAAAACCCGTTTGCGTTGGCGTGTTGCCCGTGCAGCTGCGGCAGTCTTGGCTTTCTTTCTCACCTCAGCTTTTATTGGCTTTCTTTGGTTGCAACATACACTCCAAAGTCAGTTACAAGCCGCAGGCATTCAACATTTAACCTGGTCGGTGCGCGAGTTTTCGCAAAATACCCTAAGGCTTCAAGACGTTGCCTTTCAGGTCACAATCCAAGATTCATCTCAGTATACACTGCCTGCGCAAGCAATGGCGGTGAATTTGAATAGCCGCGAGATCAGCCTACAGTATCGTTGGCAAGGTCGCCCTTGGTTAAGTGCCCCACTTCTCCATGAAGTTGTTGTCGTCAACCCGCAGATCCATTTACCTGTGTCGCCTTTTGAACTTATCACCAGTCAACCTTCGTTCACAGCGAGTGATGACCACGATGCGAGCGCTTTTAGTGAGCTTGCTGGTAACCTAGCGGCAATCACAGATGTTGATGCTTGGCAGCATTGGTTGATGAATCCAGGCAGTACAGCTCCTATGAATCATGCGTCAGTTAAGGAAATGCTTGCACAGCTACCTTATGTGGACGCGAATTGGCGCTTCCAGCTTGACCACTTCCAGCTTACATTTCCCTGTCAAGCCGAGCAAACTGCAGCTCGAACACCAACCTTCTGCCATTTTGTGCTGAATGGTGTGCTGAATGTTGTACAAAATAGTCAGCTGCAACAGGCCGATACCCAGTCGTTCGATGCGCGGGTCCAACTTCAGCCTTACACCAGTAGTAATACCAACTCCCTTGCACTGGTATCACATGGGCCTTTGCTCGACGTCAAGTTAACAACTAGCCCTGAGCAAGATTTTGCTCTCGATATGCTCTGGCAACAGCCGCAGTTGCTAAGCAAACCCTTGCAGTTGCGATTGACACCAACAGCGATAGATCTCGACCTCGCCTTTGTCCACGAACTTAAACCGTGGCAACAAAAACGAACGCCGATTCATCAAGTTACCAAGGACTGGCATTTAGGCCACTTCACTACCTTTGCTTTATTTCAAGAGCCCTCAGCGCGGGCAAACGAGCCCTCAGCCCTGGCAAAAAAACCTACGGAAAGCACGGCAAGTTGGCAGCAACAACTGACTCAGCTGCCGACATGGCTCACCAACACCACAGTCGATGTTGCGTTAACCGCTCGCATCCCTTGGTTGAACCCCAATGCAGTTCCGGAACTGAACCTAGTCAGCTCGCTCCGTCAGCAGATCACCGAGTCGACTGAAACGCTCATTCAGATCAACTGGCGTGCGCCGTCTGCAATCACGCAAACAAACAGGCATAACGCCACCGACGGCGACGAGAGCTCTGCATTGGCGAGCTTGCACCCGCACTTGCAGCCGAATTGGCAGCCCTATTTGCAGCAACAGTACAAGTTACAGCTCCGAGCGTCCGCTGACGACGTGAATTCCGCACTCGATTTGCCGATTCAAGTATCAAGCCCCATCAACATCGATATGCTTGCTCGCAGCGAGTCGGTATTGTGGCAAAAATCCTGGCGGTCACTGACAGAACAATTGGTACAGTCACCCAGCATCCAGATTAACGAGTTAATCACGCGTGCCCTTGACGAGGCCAACCTCAGCGTGGCATTGAATATCCACCCCTTCGAATTTGCTGCTGAAATGATGAGTAATGCTTCCTTGTCTTCGGTCAGTGAGTGGTCCATGTCACTCGCTCAGTTATGGGCCATTGCGCAAGGTCAAGAAACCGCGATGCCATTGCAGTTTACGCAGCCATTACAAGTCGGTGTTGCCGCCGACAAGGTCAGCCTCGACAACGAAACGTACGCCGAGCATGTTGAAATGACCGCTGTGTTTGACCAGCTGACCGTACAGACTGACCAGCTCTTAAATAGTCTTTTCCACGGGCAGCTAAATATCACGAGTGCCAATCTCGAACACCCAGCATTGTTGCCACAAGCCTGGCAATTAGAGCTGGACATCGCCCGCCCTGCGCTCCAGTCGCAACATCAAAGTACACAGCACAGTCAACTACATAGCCGACAACAAGGTGAGCAACACACAAGTGTCAAAGGACTGGCCGAAACTCAAACTGGCTTTGGCGTCGAATTTGAATCTAGCTTTGATCTTGCCGCACTCATATCGTCACAGTCTGACCTAACCGTCGACTGGCGGCTGCAAGATATCTTTTTGATTGCGGGCAATCCGCTTACTGCAATCTTGCGCGACTGGCCAGAACTAATGACGCTCGAGCGCGGACGTCTGCAAGCCAGTGGGCAAGCACAGCTTCCCATTCGTGAAACGGACAATACGAGTATAGCGGGTAACCGTTTACAGATAGCCGCGACTGTGAATCTCGCCGATATTGTTGGTATCTATGACACAGCTGCCTTCCGAGGCTTAAATACAGCGCTGCAAGTTAATCTAAACGGTGACAACTTAAGCGTCAGCACCGATTCCTTGCGGCTATTGTCACTCCAGCAAGGTTTTAATATCGGGCCAATAGAAGCTAGTTTCGATTATCAGGCTCAGCTCGAGGCACCAACGACTGGCCTTTTGACCTTGCATGATAATCAAATTCATCTGTTTGACGGTATTGTTCGTTTAGCCAACCAAACCTATGACCTCAACGAAACAGCGCTCGTTTTACCGGTTGAATTGCATGCCGTGAATTTGGCGACATTGCTGACACAATATCCAGTATCCGATTTCAATGGTAGTGGGTTATTATCCGGTGTCGTTCCAGTTCGCTGGTCTGAACGTGGTTTTTCAGTTGCTAACGGTGTAATTAACGCATTGCCTCCAGGTGGAGCATTGCGTTACCAGAGTGAACAATTCACTGGTTTTGCTGCCACGAATCGCTCAATGCAAACTTTACTAGGTATCTTGGAAGATTTTCATTATGATTTACTTTCTGGCACAGTAAGTTACGACGAGGACGGAACTCTGGAACTTCAAATGAGTTTACGTGGTCAAAACCCCAGTGTCGAAGGCGGTCGTCCGGTTCACTTGAATGTGGTACTCCAAGAGAACTTGCCGGCATTGATTACGAGTATGCAATTGACGAACCAAGTGAATCAAATCATCGAGGAACGTCTGCAAAGACGACTGTTACGACAAAAGTAAAGTGAAGCTACACAAGGAGCCACGTATGCAACAACAAAGTACAACTCGACTCAGCGTAGGCGCGCTGATTTTGAGTTCCCTCATGCTCTCTGCATGTACCCCAACTGTTCAGGTTGCGGCACCACAAGAGCCAATTACGATTAATCTTAATGTAAAAATTGAGCATGAGATCTACATTCGAGTGGCGCGTGAACTTGATGAGCTATTCAGCGAATCGAGCGGATTATTTTAAGGAGATTGACGATGTCATTAAATACAGTTTTACGCACCGCGCTATTCAGTGTTGTCCTACTTAGTATAGGATTTACAACCAGTGCTGTGCTCAGTCAGCCAGTTTATGCACAAGCGAACAACATGACTTTGCAACAAGCCATGTCGGCTCTGCCAGATGCAAAACGTGACGGCTTAGTGGGCGAAACCGAAACCGGCTATCTCGGTGCTGTCAATGAAGAAAGCGATGCTCGCATTGAACAAATCGTGCGCCTGATTAACTCAGCCAGACGCGCGGAGTACACGTCAATTGCCCAGCGTAATAATATCGCAGTCGCAGAGGTTGAAGTCCTTGCTGGCCAACGCGCAATTGACCGCACTCCACCCGGACAATATGTTCACGTCAATGGACGCTGGTTGCGCAAACCTTAATGTAAAAAAGAGGGGGCTATTGCTCCCTCAAAACTATTCTTTTGTTGCCGGCGCGCTGTTGGCGGCTGCTGGGGCAAAATTATAATTGACGAATACGTCGGTCAGAATTGACTGCTCAATAAAGCTGCGCTGCCCTGCCTTTACCGGAATCCGTACCACGAGGTGAATTTCACCCGCGGTGGCAACTTGCAACGTCACACGCGGGTCAACCGAAGGTGATTCAAGGCCGCGTTGTTCACTTTTCTTCTTCATATAACGCCGCACGTCTTCGAGGTAGGGCGCGCAATATTGATTCGCGGTATCAAGAATCGCTTGCTTGGCTAGCTTCCAATTCTCTTCGCGCTTAAATGGCACAGTGAACACATGTAACACCCAATCGTGGGTATAACTCTCGTTAATTACCGCTTCTGACACAAACAACGCATTCGGAATAACCGTCATACGTCCGGTACGTTGGTGCGAGAGTTTGCCTGGCCCCACTTCGAGAATCGTCGTCGTCAGCAGGTTCTGATCGACCACGTCGCCACGAAAGTCTTTGACTTGAATGCGATCGCCAATATTAAACGAGCTTCCAGCTGACTTCACAATCGAGCCGGTCAGACAAAGAATTAACTCTTTCGTCGCCACCACGAAGGCGACGGCAATCGCAACAATCGACAACGCAAAGGTACGAAGCTCACTGGCCCAGATCATCATCAGGCCGAGCAGTAAAAACAGCAGTAAGCCGTTACGCGATTGTACTAACCAGCGTTGGCGAAGTTCAGACGAGTTAACGCTCTTGCGAATAAAGCGGCCGAGTAGAAAGCGCAGAATCGAGACACCAGCAATTAAAACAACCGAGCTGGCTAACAATCGTGCGGTGGAGCGGGAAATCTCGAAGCTTGCAAAGAAGTCGGTCCAAAATTCCATGAGTCACTCCGTGAAGGTGTAAGTGCGCCAATCACTTCTTGGTTGGCGCACTATAGTGAGGTTTTAGAGTCGAACGCCGCCATCAATTTCAATCACGCGACCACTGAAAAAGTCGTTTTCAATAATATAGCGTGCTGAGTGAGCAATTTCAGCCGGTTGTCCCCAACGGCGCAGCGGCACCATGGCCAATGCACGTTCAACCGCTTCCGGTTTCATTTGCGCAGTCATTGGCGTTTCAATAAAGCCCGGCGCAATGGCTGCACAACGGATACCAAAACGACCTAATTCGCGCGCCCAAGTGACCGTCATTGCCACAACACCTGCTTTAGTTGCTGCATAGTTGGTTTGACCAATGTTCCCTGCCCGAGCAACCGAAGAAATATTGATAATCACGCCCTTCTTCTCACGCTTCGCCATGACCGCCGAAGCTTCACGACCACACAAGAACGTACCGGTTAGGTTGACATCAATCACTGACTGCCACTGTTGTAATGGCATTTTATGCGTAATTTCACCGTCTTTGTATTTAATCAACATGCCGTCACGAAGAATACCCGCGTTGTTGATCAAAACATCAAGGCCATTAAAGTGCGCATCAATTGCGGCGAATGCAGTTTCAACTGCAGCTTCTTCAGTCACATTCACTTGATAGGTTTGAACGTCTGCGGCACCGAGCTTTTGGCACTCAGCAGCGGCATCCGCTAGCATATCAGCATTCATGTCAATCAACGCTAGCTTAGCGCCTTGGCGGGCAAAATCTTCCGCCATTGAACGCCCTAAACCTTGAGCGCCACCGGTTACAACAATTACAGAATCTTTAATTTGCATGATGAATTATTTTCCTTGCGGTTCGAACGACTGAAAAATGCTCGAGAAATCTTTGCTACCCCAACCTGCTTCGCTGTGCTGGCGGAAAAGTTCAGTCGCTAACTGTCCCATAGGTGTCGCTGAGTTCGTGTTTGCTGCCGTTTTCGCAGCTAATCCTAGATCTTTAAGCATTAAGTCCACCAAGAAACCACCATTGTAGTCATTGCTTGACGGCACGCTCGGCATGACCCTTGGGCACGGATTATACACTTCGAGTGTCCAATTACGACCCGAGCTTTGCAGCATAATATCCGATAGCACTTTCGGGTCAAGCCCATGGGCTCGGCCCAACTGCAGTGCTTCCGAAGTCCCCGCCATCAGCACAGCCAGCAGCATGTTGTTACAGATTTTCGCCACTTGGCCAGCACCATGACCGCCCGCGGTAAAGACATTCTTGCCCATTTTTTCAAGAACTGGCCGAGCTTCTTCAATATCGGCTGGCTCACCGCCACAAATAAACGTTAACGTGCCCGCTTTGGCACCGCCCACGCCACCTGAAACAGGTGCGTCAATGAAGCGACGACCCGCTGCCGTGATGCCTGCGGCAAGTTCACGTGCTGACTCAGCGGAAATAGTGCTCGAATCGACCACGAGCGCCCCTGCCGGAATAGAGTCCAGAATACCTTGCTCGCCAAAATACAAACCCAGTACGTGCTTGTCTGCAGGCAACATAGAAATGACTATGTCAGCTTGCTTAACGGCGTCTGCGGCGGTTGCCGCAACTTTAGCTCCGGCTGCTTGTAAACGTTCAAGCGCGTCGGCAGATAAATCAAAAACCGTCACAGCGAAGCCGGCGTTAACCAAGTTAGTCGCCATTGGCCCGCCCATATTTCCTAAACCGATAAAACCGATCTGAGCCATCATTCGCTCCTTAATCTAAGTCGTGTAATGGATGTTCGCCTTCGCCCCATGGCGCACTGAACATCACGTCAAGATCATCTGCATGCACATCAGCAATGCCATTATGGCTCCACTTCGGGTTGCGATCTTTATCAATGAGTAACGCTCGAACCCCTTCGCGGAAGTCACCTTTCGCGGCACAATTCACGGACAAGGTAAGCTCCAAACGGAACGCATCGGCTAAACTCAACTCGCCACCAAATTGCAGTTGTTGCCAAACGATATGCGCGGTAAGAGGACAACCGTTAGCAAGTGTTGCTTGGCCCCGAGAGAGCAGCTTGTCATCGCTTTCATAGGCTAAAAACTGGGCGGCAACCGTTTGGATATCCTCGCCCGTCATCAACTTGCTAATTAACTCCCGCCGGTCATATAAGTCCGCACTAGGCATTTTGTCGTCGCTAAGCTTACGTTGTAACAAGGTGTCGCTTAGCGTCGCTAAATTCAGCTCGACATCGTCACTCCAGCTTGCATTGGTCAGCGCTTGTAAGGTGTTGTCACGCATATCACTGGCAATTGCAAAGTCGGCCATACCGAGGTACAACGCGTCTGCTGCATTGACTTGCGCGGCAGTCAAACCGAGGAACAAGCCCATGTTGTCAGGCATTTTACTGAGGAAGTAAGTCGCGCCAACATCGGGATAAAGGCCAATGCTAACTTCCGGCATCGCCAACCGTGAACGTTCGGTGACTACCCGATGACTGGCACCATTCATTAAGCCCATACCACCGCCCATCACAAAGCCGTCACCCCAAACGAGCAGAGGTTTTTGATAGGTTTGAATCAAATAGTCGAGGCGGTATTCGGCGTGGAAAAAGTCCACGACTTCTTGCACCGGCTCTTCAGGCATGGCTGCCATGGCATGATACATAGCAACGATATCGCCACCAGCACAAAAGGCTTTTTCACCTGCACCTTCCAACCATACGCAAGCAATTGCATCATCGGCTTGCCATGCTTGCAGTTGTGGTGTCAGTAACAAAATCATATCGAGGCTTAACGCGTTCAGTGACTTTTCAGAGTTCAAACGGGCTAAACCGATTTTTTTCCCCGACACCGTGTCGATCTCTTCGAACACGACAGCGTCCGGGTTACCAATTTGGTAATTCTCGAACAAATTTGTTTTGGTCATAAGCATTCGTCTCCTTACTGGGCAATCTTGTTGGTCGTAGAACGCAAAAGAGCTACTTAAAGTAGCTCTGCTGCGCCATCCGCCAATAATCGCCGGGCGATAATTAGACGCATGATTTCATTCGTACCTTCTAGAATTTGATGCACACGAACATCGCGCACATGCCGTTCTAGTGGGTACTCTTTGATATAACCGTAACCACCATGAATTTGTAATGCTTCGTTACAAACTTGGAAACCAATGTCGGTAGCAAAACGTTTCGCCATCGCACAATAAGCGGTTTTATCCGCATCATTGCTGTCGACTTTAAACGCGGCTAATCGCACCATTTGCCTTGCTGCAACCAGCTCAGTCGCCATGTCTGCGAGCTTAAACTGCAGTGCTTGGAATGCGGCAATTGGCTTACCAAACTGGCTACGCTCGTTCATGTAGTCACGCGCAGTGTTCAGTGCCGCTTGCGCAGTACCGACCGAACAGACCGCAATGTTAATGCGACCGCCATCGAGGCCCATCATGGCAAACTTGAAACCTTCGCCTTCTTCACCAAGTAAATTCTCAGCAGGAATACGCACGTCTTCAAACGTCACCAAGCGAGTTGGCTGCGCGTTCCAGCCCATTTTCTCTTCGGCTTTGCCATAGTGAATGCCGGCTGCGTCCGCTGGAACAACAAAGGCGGAAACGCCTTTAGCACCTTCACCGCCGGTGCGCGCCATCACCACTAAGACATCGGTAGAGCCAGCACCCGAAATAAACATTTTCGAGCCGTTAATCACATAGCTGTCGCCGTCTTTCTTAGCGGTTGTGCGCAAGCTAGCAGCGTCAGAACCTGCACCTGGCTCAGTCAAGCAGTACGAACCAAGTTTTTCGCCGGTCACTAACTGACTACACCAGTGCTCTGCAACCTCTGGCTTGGCAAATGAGCCGATCATCCAGCTCACCATGTTATGAATGGTCATCATCGCTGTTGTTGCGGTACAACCCATGGCAAGTTGCTCAAAAATTAGCGCCGCATCTAAACGTGACATGCCGAAACCACCGGCACTTTCCGGGGTATACATGCCCATGAAACCCATTTCGCCAGCTTTGCGAAAAACTTCAATTGGGAAGTGATGGTATGCGTCCCATTGCCCTGCAAACGGTGCCATTTCCTTCTCAGCAAAGGCACGAGCTGTATCGACGTAGGCTTGTTGGTCTTCGGTTAGATTAAAATTCACAACCACGCTCCCGAATTATTGCAATTTAATTGTCATGTTCGGACCATTGTCGATTTCGCTTTCTGGCCACCGCGCCGTAATCGTTTTAGTTTCGGTGTAGAAACGAATCGCTTGCTTGCCGTAAGCATGCAGGTCACCAAAGAACGAATTCTTCCAACCGGTGAATGAGAAGAACGGTAATGGCACCGGAATTGGAATATTAATACCCACTTGACCGACTTCAATCTCATGCTGGTATTTACGCGCCGCAGCACCATTGGCAGTGAAAATTGAAGTACCGTTACCGAATGGGTTCGCATTCACTAACGCAATGGCTTCTTCGAGTGTTTCAACTTCGACCGCGCATAACACCGGGCCAAAGATCTCTTGTTGGTAAATTGTCATTTCTGGTGTGACTTTGCTAAAGAAG
Organism: Aliidiomarina haloalkalitolerans; assembly: GCF_003987315.1. GTDB lineage: Bacteria > Pseudomonadota > Gammaproteobacteria > Enterobacterales > Alteromonadaceae > Aliidiomarina > Aliidiomarina haloalkalitolerans. Next base: position 241,363 of record NZ_PIPI01000001.1, on the reverse strand, counting down.
GTTGGGCCAACCCAGTTTCCGTCAGGATAACCTTCAACGACACAGTTCGTGCCGTCAACTAAGCACTCAGCACCTTCTTTCTTGCCTTGCTCAATCAGTGAAATAACCCGTTGTTTCGCTTGCGGGCTAATTAATGGGCCGTAGGCTGCGTCTTTGTTGTCCCATGCACCTGGCTGAACTTTTGCTAACTGCTCAGCAAGCTCTGGAATCCACTCTTTCGACTTACCAACAAACACGGCAACTGAAATCGCCATGCAACGCTGACCGGCTGCGCCCACAGAGGCACCTACCAAGTTATTAATGACAGTCTGCTTGTTAGCGTCTGGCATAATCACACTGTGGTTCTTCGCACCAGCAAACGCCTGTACGCGTTTCAGGTGTTCAGTACCGGTGCGGTAGATATACTCAGCAACCGGCACCGAACCAACAAATGACAAGGCTTTGACGTCTTTGTCTTTTAGCAAGATATCAACTTGCTCTTTACCACCGTGCACAACTTGCAGTACACCCTTTGGCGCACCGGCTTGCTCGAACAATTCAACCAAACGCGTTGGCGTCAATGGATCTTGCTCAGACGGTTTCAAAATAAAGGTGTTTCCGCATGCGATTGCCATTGGGAACATCCACAATGGAATCATCGCCGGGAAGTTAAATGGCGTAATACCCGCGCAAACGCCAAGTGGCTGAATATAGCTATAGGTGTCAATGCCGCGTGCTACGTTTTCAGCGGTTTCGCCCATCATCAGCGCTGGAATATTCGCTGCTTGTTCCACCACTTCAATACCACGCCAAACATCACCTTTTGCGTCGTCAAAGGTTTTGCCTGTTTCTAACGCTAAGATTTCGGCGATTTCATCATGATGTTCTTTTAACAATGCTTGATAACGCATCATGACGCGCGCACGCTCTGGTACTGGCACTTCGCGCCAAGTCTTAAATGCTGCTTTGGCGCTGGCAATGGCTTGCTCAACTTCAGCTTGCGTGGCGCAAGGAACTTCGGCAATCACTTCCTGAGTGGCCGGATTGGTCACAGGAATATATTGAGTGGCTTGTGACTCCACAAACTCACCATCGATAAATAACTTCACTTTCTTGCTGTTGCTAGCCATGTTGACCTCTTGCTACATGCATTTCTGATGTAAATAAATTGTAGTTTTACGTGTCCTGCATTAGACCAAATGCACTCGCACTTTAGAATCGATAAAATTGCCTGTATGATGGACAATATTGCTATTTTCGATGAGATGCTCACTTTATGAGTCAACCCTCTGATTGGCCCCTACTCGCTGGTAGTTCGCGTTTACTGCTGCCACCGAGTTTAATCGAACAACTTGCGCAGCATCCGCTGACCGCGGACTTGTTTCCCGTGGCTTATGGGCACTACTTAGAAGCGCTCGACCATCGAGTGCGACGGACCGTGCATACCGACCATTTATTGATCTTTTGTCACGCGGGTCGCGGTTTTTATCGCACCGAGAATCATCAAGGTAGTATTTCCGCCGGGCAAGTGCTGTTTTTAAAGCAAGGTGTTGCACATAGCTATCATAGTGACCGCGAGCAACCGTGGAGTATCTACTGGGCGCACTTCTCCGGTAAAAATGCGAGTCGCTTCATGGATTATATTGGGATTTCCACCACCGCTGAACGGCCGCCCGTGTTAACGTTACAGCGTTGGCAAACACTGTTACCCGACGTCAATACGTTGTTGAATCTGCAGCATCAACGTCTAACCTTCGAGCGAGCAGTGCTTGCTACGTCTTTGTTGCGTAAGCTAATTACTGACTTGCCCCTGTTGAATAAAGACAGTGCGCGCCACGAAGGTGGCTTTAATTTAACCGCGCTTGACCGTTTTATGCGCGACAACAGCCATCGCACCTTAGAGCTTGATGATCTCGCCAACTTTGCTGGCTTATCGCGTTACTATTTTAGTAAGAAGTTTCGCGAAGTAACCGGTGTGCCACCACTTCGCTACTTTAATGAGATGAAAATTCGCGGCGCCGAAACCATGTTAACCGAGAGTAATGCGTCGGTACGCCAAGTTGCACTTGCGTTTGGCTTCGAAGACCCCTACTATTTTTCGCGCTTATTCAAGAAAATAACGGGGTTTGCCCCACAGGTTTATCGCCAACAACAAACGGAGGAAACACGATGAGTCAGTCCGACCTCAATGACCTCCTTTACGCGCCAGCGACCTCTGAGCAGGCCGACCAGTTGGAGATGTTCGACCTTCCCAACCCATGCATCGGCGTTTGTGAGTCTGGTCCGCGCGGCTATTGTCGCGGCTGTTTGCGCTCCCGCGACGAACGCTTTCAATGGCACCATAAGCCTGCCGCTGAGCGAGCGCGGATTCTCAAGCTCCTCGCTCAACGCCAAAAACGTCGCGAGGCCTTCCTGCGCCAACAACAGCAGCAGGAACATCGCGACGATCAACAACAATTGGACTTACTATAAGGCCCAAACGCTAATGTCCAAGCTCAGTTCAAGCTCGCAAGCCCTTATTTAGCAACAAGCTGACGTGCGTATTCCAAGTCATCCGGCGTATCGATGCCACCTAGCGGCTCAATTAATGCCTCCGCCACATGAATACGTTCGCCGTACCACAGTACTCGTAACTGTTCGAGCGACTCAAGCTTTTCTAAGGGACTTGGTTTCCATTCCGCGTAACGCTCAATAAACCCAGCTCGATAGGCATAAATACCGATATGACGCCGATACATACCACTTTCTAGCTCGGCTTTATCGCGCGCTTGGTTAAATCGTTCGCGGTCCCACGGAATGGCTGCTCGGCTAAAATACAACGCGTAGTTCTGCGCGTCGGAAACGACTTTGACCACATTCGGATTAAACAAGTCGTCCGAGTTGCTCAGAGTCACCGCTAATGTTGCCATGGGAGCAACGCGCTGGCTTGCGAGATTTTCAGCAACTTGGCAAATGATTTCCGGCGGAATAAAAGGCTCGTCACCTTGGACATTGACCACCACTTGATCATCAGCAAGTGCGAGTCGGTCGACCACTTCAGCAAGACGCTCGGTACCTGACTGATGATCAGGCGAGGTTCGCATAGCACGGCCACCAAAACCTTTCACGACTTCAAGAATGCGCTCATCGTCAGTTGCGACTATGACTTCTGCCGCACCACTACGCACAGCACGCTCGTACACATGCTGAATCATCGATTTGCCACCGATATCGGCAAGTGGTTTTCCCGGTAAACGAGTGGACGCATAACGCGCTGGAATCACAACCGTGAAGCTCATGACTTTACTTGCTCCACTTCAGCTTGCGACAATTCCCGTGCGGCACTTGCCAACAATGCCGGAATACCATTTTGCACCGGATAGGCCAGTTGTTCACCACAACAGACCAACTCGGTCTTATCTTGATTCCAAATCAACTTGCCCTTGCATGACGGACACGCCAAAATTCCTAGCATATTTGCACCGAGACTCATTCTTTTACTCCTGCGCTGCACGAGCTTCCGCGTTAGTGTCATTGTTTGCCACCGACGCTGGTTTCACTCGTGCGCTCAATTGTTCTAAAAAATCACCACTAAAACGCGCTTTAACCTGCAAAAAGTACCAATGCGGACGCGCAAAACTCCGGCATTTCACGGCATCCTTTTCAGTCATTAATACCGGCACCTCATTACTGACATTGTAGAAGTCTTGGGTGCGGTATTGATAATGATCAGGATAGACCCGAGTTTCCAGTAAATCGATGTGTTGCGCTTTTAATAAATTGAAAAACCGTTCGGGATTGCCAATCCCGGCAATCGCAAGTGCACTTTCACCGTCGGGTACGTCAATCTCTTGGTTGTCACTGACCCGCCGCCATCCTGTCTGCTGCAATTGCATGGCAACAAGTTTGCGCGGGTGTTTGCGTAAACCGAGGCGCCGTGCGTAGTCATCGAGGTCATCCGGAACCGCTCCATTGACCACAACCCAATCCACTTTGCGTAAACGCCGTTTACTTTCTCGTAAGGGCCCCGCTGGTAATCGCCAACCATTGCCTAGGCCGCGTTCACCGTCAACAACGGCTATTTCAATTTGACGCCCAAGTGCATAGTGCTGCAGACCATCGTCGGCAATAATGATATCCACCGCATGCTCGGCCAACAGCAGTGACACGGCTTGCGGTCGTTTTGGAGCAACTGCAACCGGCACGCCGGTCAGCTGCGCTAACATGAGTGGTTCGTCACCCACATCACTGGCTTTACTATCAGGCTGCACCGCTTGCGGAAACGGCCCCTGGCCCCCATAGCCGCGACTGACGATCCCCGGCCGAAAGCCCTGCTCTTGTAACGCTTCAACCAGCGCCAGAACCAAAGGCGTTTTGCCGGTGCCGCCAACCGTGACATTGCCAACAATAATCACGGGCACGGGAAAATTATGCGTCTTTTTCAGGCGTATGAAGAACAACAATCGCCGTAGCCAAGCCATGCACGTAAACACCAAGCTGAGTGGCAGCATGGGTATCAGCGGCAATACCAAACGCCGGCGATACCACCATTGCACAATTTTTGGTGGTGACGTTTTCAGACTTTCTTTACTGCGTTTATTCTGATTCTTATTCACTGCTCGTCCCTAACCAAACTGGCTTAGTCTGCCGTCTTGCCGTTTTCCCCACCAACTTGCAAATTGTGCAATTGCGCGTAAACGCCGGATAACGCTAACAACTCCTGATGCGTTCCGCGCTCGACTATACGTCCGTGGTCCAAGACCAAAATTTCATCCGCTTTTTCGATGGTCGACAATCGATGGGCAATCACAATCGAGGTTCGATTCTGTTGTAAATTTTCAAGCGCAGCTTGGATATGCCGCTCTGACTCGGTGTCGAGCGCTGAAGTGGCTTCATCGAGGATCAATAATGGTGCGTCCCGCAACAGAGCTCGGGCAATGGCAATCCGCTGACGCTGACCGCCACTCAACATCACGCCATTCTCACCAACGATGGTCTCTAAACCAAGCGGCATTTCATTGATAAATTCGTCCGCATAGGCCAACTGAATCGCCCGCTCAATCGCTTCGCGCGACACTTGCTCTTGGGCTCCGTAAGCAATGTTATTGGCGATCGTATCGTTAAACAGAGTGACACTTTGCGAAACAACAGCAAACTGGCGGCGCAACGATTTCAATTCGTACTCGCGAATGTCGACGCCATCGAGTTCAATTGCACCAGTTTCATAGTCATAGAATCGGGTCAACAGATTCGAGATGGTCGATTTACCGCTTCCCGACCGTCCAACGAGCGCTAATGTCTTCCCTGCAGGCACGTGGAAACTTACATCGTTTAACGCTGGTGTGTCTTTGCGAGCATAACGGAAGGTTAAGTTCTTCACGGTCACGTCGCCTCTAACGCGCGCAACTTGATGACTTCCTGTGTCTTTTTCCTGCTCTTCGTCAAGCACCGCAAAAATACTCGCGGCCGCAGCGAGACCGCGTTGGAAGTCAGCGTTGACATTGGTGAGCTGTTTCAACGGTCGCAGCAACATGATCATCGCCGTCAACATGGTCGTAAAGGCTCCAGGCGTCAGCTGCTCAATCATACTAGGGAAGCTGGCAATGAATAACACCGCCGCAAGACTCAACGACGCGATAAACTGAATCACCGAGGTACTAACTGTACGAATATTAACCAACTTCATGTTTTGCTGTCGGGTCGCTTTATTCACCGCGCCGAACCGCTCAGCTTCATGCTTTTGGCCTTCGAACATCACGACAACTTGATGACCATTGATCATTTGCTCGGCAGTCGTAGTCACGTTGCCCATGGCGGTTTGAATTTTGCTACTCACTTCGCGGAACTTGCGCGAAACGACTGAAACGACTTTACCAATGACTGGACCAATGACAAGGAAGACCAGTGAGAGCTGCCAGCTGTGGTAGAACATCAAACCAAGCAAGCCAATCACAAACGCTCCCTCTTTTATCAGGGTCAGCACCGCTCGGCTGGTTGCTTCTGCTAACTGTTGAGTGTCATAAGTGATTTTCGAAATGAGATCGCCCGTTGACACTTTGTCATGATAAGCCACGGGTAAACGCATCAAGTGCTCAAATAGCTCTTGGCGCATTTTCGTTACAATTTGAAAGCCGACGTAACTTAAGAAGTAGGTGGAAATAAAATTAAATAATCCACGAATGACAAAAATCGCCGGTACAAAGATGGCTGCATAAACCAAAATTTGCGGGTTACCAGCACCCAAACCGTCGTCGATTAAGGTTTCAATATTGGCAAAGAAAAAGGTATCAATACCGGCATAGCCCAGCATGCCAAAGACGGCAAAGGCAAAAGCAAAACGGTAAGGTTTTATGTAACTTAATAAGCGCCGGAAATGCTTTTTTCGTTTTAGATTCGAATCCATTGGCAACCATAATGTTGAAAAGACCGCGCCATTGTAACCGGAAGTGAAACCGTTTTACTAGCGTTGCCACTCGGGCAGCCGCCTTGCATACCATCGGTTGCGCCAATCACGGTAGTAGGTCTGCACTTGCCAACCGGCTTCCTGCTCTGCTCTCAAAATAGAACGACCCGATTGCCACCGTAACGTCACCTGACCGTCTCGACCTGTATCATAGAGCGGAATACCCCGCTCTGCATAACGCGTTTGCACGTCTCTATGCGGCATCCGAAACTGATTCATAAAACCGCGACTGACCACCGCAACACGCGGCTGTACGACATCGAGAAACTCTGCTTGGCTGGAAGTTTGCGAGCCATGATGCGGGATCACCAAGACATCCGCACGTAACTGTTTGCCATAACGCCCAACCATGCGCAGTTCCGTGTGGCGCTGAATATCACCAGTGAGCAGCACACGTTGACCGCGGTACGTAAGCAAGAGCACACAACTGTCATTATTCGGTCCAAATGAAGGGCCTGGCATGGGTGCCAGTGCACGTATTTGCACGCCCTGCCACAGCCAGGTTTGCCCCCAACTGCACGGGAGGGTCGTAGCAGTTATCTCCTCGGGAAACGCCTGTGGCTGCCAGCCCCAATCGCTCGACGCTTGAAAAGCAAAGCGTGAGCGCATCGTTTGCAATTCTGAAAACGACGCCTGCAGAGCGTCTGCAGCGCCAGTATGGTCTTGATGTTCGTGAGAAATAACCAACCATTCAGGTCGTAATCGCCGCTGGCGTAAAAATGGGAAAATGACGTCATGACCGAGATTATGCCCTTGCCCAAAACCCGGACCCGCATCATAAATTAGTGCGGCACGGTCACGCTGAATCACAACTGCGCTGCCTTGGCCAACGTCGAGTACATGCACGGCAAACTCATCTTGCTGTGGCTGCAGTAGGACAACAATCACCGCTGCTGAGCTGAATCCAAAGAGCCAGCGTCTCTGCTTAACTTGCTGCCAATGCACAACTAAATAAACCAACGCCAGTAGTAATACCCACCTTAACTCCACCGTTTCTAGCCAAGCACTCGGCCACGATGCAGCGGTTGCTAAAAACTGAAATACCGTGTGCAAAATCGGATCCACCAATTGCAACAAGCCCCATGCGAGTTGTTCTGTAATGGCAAACGGCACCAACAATAAGCTAACGGCCAATAAACTCAGGGGTAAAATAGCAAAGGCAAACACGGGAATGACGAGCAAGTTCGTTAATGGCGTTAACCAAGCAATGCCGTGAAAGTAAAAAATCGTCAACGGTGCCAATAGCACCGTGAGCATGACTTCAAAACGCCACAGCAAGGACACCTTATTTGTTATCGGGCCAACATGACTTGCTGCATCGGTAATGCTTGTGACAGACCACCAATGCCAAAAGAAGATGACCGCAACGGCTCCCACCGATAGCCAAAAACCGACGTCTAACCACGCCAATGGATCAACCAGCAGAATCACCGCAACACCGCGCAAAAGCACTTGCATTGGTGTCAAACGCCACGCCCATATCCGGCTCATGACAAAAAGCCCCAGTAATGCCAATGCCCGCAACGTCGATACCGCAAAACCCGACAGTGCCGCATAGGCCAATGCACAAGCAAATCCGAGAGCGAGAGCTAGCCATTGCTGATTAGGTTGGCGCGACAGTTCTGGAACCCTTAAACGCGGAATCCACGCCAATAGCCGCCAACAAATATGCAAAGGTACACGCGCGAGCCACCAACTAACGGCAAAAACGAAGGTCACATGCAAACCGGAAATGGCCATCACGTGGGCCACACCCGTTTCAATCAGCAAACGACGACGTTCGGCGCTCAGCCATTGCCGCTCACCCAAGGTGAGCGCTAGAACAATGTCTAAATAGTGCAGTCCTTGCGGCTGTTCAGCGTTAGCTCGCCACGCTGCTAACTTATTCATGATCACGGAGCGTGGCGAAACACGTTGAGTCGCTTGCATCCGCTCACCCTTGATCACGGTTGCATTCAGCCAGATTCTCTGCCGTACCAAATGGCTTTGATAATCGAATCCCCCCTGATTGGCACGGCTAACGACTGGACGCAAGCGCGCCTGCAACCACCAAATGTCGCCCACTTGCGGTGGTTGCGCAAAGTCTGGCGGTGCAAACCAGCTTAACTGTATAAGTTGCGCCGGTTGTCGCTGTTGTTGCCACAGCCCTTGCAGCCGCAGCGTCGAACCACGTTGTTGCGGTAATTCCGTAATTTGTACTTGAATCCATTGTGCTTGTCTCGGTGTTGCGTCACTCGGTTGCGTATCGATAACGTTCTTCATGACGCCAAAGGCGTACAGAAATACCCACGCATACGCGCATAAAAATATTGCTAACGTAAAGATTTTTAGCCGGAAAAGCAGTACACTAATTAGCAAGACGAGCACAGGAAGTATTCGTGGGGCCAACGACTCAGGCTCTATCCACGCCATGCTGAGAACTGCAGCGATTGTGCCTGCAGCAATTGTATCGAGCTGTATTTTCATAGTCGCCGCGTCCTTGCGTTTGTTGCGGACCTTTTTGATGTTGATGGAATTTTGAAAACCGTATGCCAAGAAAGTTTTTGAAACGATTCATGCCAGACGTGCATAAACTGAACCAATACGGCGTTTTAAAGCCCTTCGGTGCGGTGGCTCACGATACCAATCTTTGGCACCTCAACCGCAAAACAGCTGCCGGTGGTTTTGCTATTGGTATTTTCTTTGCATTCATGCCGATGCCGTTTCAAATGATCGCGGCGGCGGCAGTTGCGATCTTTTTCCGCGTCAATCTCCCCTTGTCAGTCGCAATGGTCTGGATTAGCAACCCAATAACCATGCCAGCCATGCTCTACGGCTCTTATCGAGTGGGCAGCTTCCTGCTGCGACAACCCAGTGAGCCTTTTTTATTCGAGCTTTCTGTTGCATGGTTCCAAGCTAGTTTATCAACAATTGTGCCGGCATTGGTGTTAGGTTCTGTAGTCGTTGGCGGATTTTTCAGTGGCTTGGCGTACTTGCTCGTGCGCAAGATCTGGCGCCAGGCTGTGCAGAACGCATGGAATGAGCGTCTACGCAAACGCCGGGAGCGTTTGCGTGAGCTAAAAGAAGAGTTTCAAAAACGACGTACCGCGTCCTTCGACGAGCGCGATTAACTATTTTCCACGCAACGCCTCCGCAGGTTCAATCGCTGCCGCTTGCCAAGCTGGGTAAAGTGTCGCCACCACACTGGTGATCAACGCAACGCCGGCAACCAGCACCACGTCCAAGACCTGCAGATCACTTGGAATACTACTGATAAAATACAATTCAGCAGGTAGCACGGTGAAATTCAATGCCTGCTCGAGCGCTTGTAAGCCGCGTGGCAACAGAACGCTCGCAATTGCACCGATAACGGTACCAATACTGGCACCAATGACACCATTCAAACTGCCCTGCCAAACAAACGTTCGTAGTAACAACGAATGACTTGCACCCATGGTTTTCAAAATCGCAATACTCGCACGCTTTTCTTGCACCACCATCACCAAGGTCGACACGATGTTAAATGACGCCACCGCAAGCACGAGAACCAAAACCAGATACATCACGGTCCGCACCAGTTGAATGTCTCGATACAAATGTCCCTCGGTGCGTGTCCAGTCGTGGATATAGGCGTATTCGCGCAACGATTGGCCGACTTCCCGAGCAATTTGTGGCGCTGCATAAACGTCACGCACAGCCAACCGCACTGTACTCACGTTTTCGCCAAGCTGAGTAGCTTCTTGACCTTTCGCCAAGTGAATAAATGCTTGTTGATAATCCCGTTCACCGGCCATCGCGAACACGCCACTGACCTGCACGCGCACTCGGCGCGGCGCACGTAAGCTGTCACCACTATCGAGCTGAGGAATCATAAGCATAATCCAGTCACCCAGTGTGACATTGAGCTCTTGGGCAAGACCTTGACCCAGAATGGCCCCGTCGGCATTGGTCTGAAAGCTCTGCCAGTCTTCACTGCTCATAAAGCGCGTCAAATTAGACACGCCGACCTCACTTTCCGCGTCGATAGCACGTACCTGTAGACCACGAAAACGGCCAGGCTGCTGGATCATGGCATTTAACACGATAACCGGCGCTGCTGCGCTAACCTGCGGGTGTTGTTCAGCAACTCGCACGACTTCCTGCCAATTGTCGAGACCACCACGAACGGCGGTATATTCAACGTGTGGAACGAAAGCCAGAAAATCATCTTCGAGCGCCTTTTGAAAACCGTTCATAATCGACAACAGCAGAATCAAGATGGCGCAGCCGAGACCAATCCCGATCGTTGAGGAAGCGGAAATAAAGCTCAGGTAGCGACTTTTCTCGCGACTGCGGCGAAATCGACGAGCTAACAGGAACGCTAAGTTCATGCCTGTTCCTCAACCAAACGACCATGATCAAGTTGCAATTGTCGCGGTAGTTTCGCGGCCAATTGAATATCGTGAGTGACCACCACAAACGCTGTACCTAACTCGCTGTTGAGCTCAAGCATCAAATCGTAAATCACTTGTGCCGTGTCCTCATCGAGATTACCGGTTGGTTCATCAGCAAGCACTAAAGCCGGTTGGTTAACTAAAGCTCGGGCAATCGCAACACGTTGCCGCTCACCACCGGAAAGTTTCGCTGGTGCGTGCTCCAACCGATGTCCCAAGCCGACACGCTCAAGCATGGACTTGGCTTGCGCCAGCGCTTTCGGCATCGGTGCACCGGCAATCAGCAGCGGCATAGCAACGTTCTCTAATGCCGAAAATTCGCTCAATAAATGGTGAAACTGATAAATAAAACCCACATGCTGATTGCGCCACTGTGCCAGTTTATGTTGTGGTAATTGCAATGGCTGCTCACCGGCGATGGTCACTTGCCCAGAGTCGGCTTTATCAAGTCCGCCAAGAATATGTAGTAACGTGCTTTTACCCGAGCCTGAGGCACCGATAATCGCCAACATCTCACCGGCTTGCAGCTGCAAATCGACGCCTTCAAGCACAGTGACTATGCGCTCGCCGTCTTGATAGCTTTTATTTAAGTCGGATACGGAAACTAACAAGTCTTGCTTATTCATATCGAAGAATCTCTGCCGGTTGGAGTTGTGCAGCGCGCCACGCCGGGTACATAGTTGCAACAAAGGTTAGCGCCAACGCTGCAAGCACAATGGCGAACACTTGGCTGTATTGAATCACCACAGGTAATGCTACGCCTGCACTAAACACATGGATACCTAATGCGGTAAGAATGCCATTTAAATAGGCACTCAGTAACAGCCCGAGCGCCGCGCCAAGGATGACACCGACCACGCCGCTGTACATACCTTGGAGAATTAAGGTCAGGTAAATACGCCGAGGGCTTAACCCTAAGGTTTGTAAAATTGCAATATCACTGCGCTTGTCTTGGATGAGCATAATCAGGGCTGAAACCGCATTAAATGCAGCGACCACAATAATTAATCCGAGCATGATCATCATCATGCCCTTTTCCATCCGTACGGCGGCGAAAAGCTGGCCATAACGTTGTTGCCAGTCCGCGACAACTAAGCCCTGCGCAGCAAATTGCGGCGCTAAACGCTGGCTAACTTGGGCAGATTCGAAGGCATCATTGAGCCACAGCCGTAAACCGGTTACATGGTTTTCTGGATAGCGCAGTAAGCGCGCCAAATCGGCGCCATGCAGCAAGACCAATTGCTGATCAATATCGGCACCCACCTCAAATATGCCGCTGACGGTAAATTGTCGCTGTGCCGGCATAGTGCCAAGGGGCGTCTGTTGCTGCCCCGCCGCGGCCGTCACGCGTACTCGCTCACCAATCTGAATGTCGAGCATGTCCGCTAACGGACGACCAATAATAACGCGATACTCACCCACGCGCAGACTGTCCAGTTGACCGAACAACATGCGCTCACGAAGAATATTTTGGCTCGGTTCAAGGTGTGGGAAAATCCCTTGCACTAACACCGCTTGCAATTGCGCATGGCCTTGAATGATGCCCTCGGACTGCACATAAGGACTAACATGCCGCACCGCTGCTGGCCAAGTCACCGATTGCTGCACAGCTTGCCAATCGGCCAAAGGTTGTGGGCGCTGAGTACTTTGTTGTTGGGGACTCACAGTAACTTGCGGAACGACGCCAAGAATGCGTGTCTTCAATTCGTTTTCGAATCCGTTCATCACCGAAGTCACAACAATCAACGCCAAAACACCGAGAGTGATCCCAGCTGCCACAAAGTGACTAATAAAGCGCGTAAACGTCGAACGAGAGCGCGAGCGGCTATAACGCAACGCTAAATACAAAGGCAACGGCCTGTTCATGTGTGAGTCGGGTCCATTCAAGCAAGCATAATTGCGTAGCATAAAGACATCTGACTTCACAGACAACCTGTCGTTCGTCGCTCATTCAGTTATACTATCGTTTTTCAATCTGCGGCAGGTCATAGGAACAGTTCATCCATGAGTCAGATTTCGTTATTGCAACCGCCTTTTCCCACCAGCGCTGAAATGACTTGGCGCCATCTTGAAGGCAGTAGTTCAGCCCTTGCAATTAGCCAGTTGTATCGTCAACATCAAACGCCGTTGTTACTCATTACCGCTGATGCTCCGAGTGCTTACCGCTTTCAGGCCGAGCTGCAATTTTTCTTGCCTGAGTTTGCCAACGAAATCCAATTACTGCCAGACTGGGAAACGCTTGCATACGATAATTTCTCGCCCCATCAAGATATTATTTCCGAACGTTTGCGCGTGCTCGCACAATTGCCACAACAACAGCACGGCATTCTCATTGTTGCATTAAATACATTAATGCATCGCGTGGCCCCGGCTGAATTTATCACTGGCCACAGTTTGCACTTAGAAAAAGGCCAACGCGTTGTTCATGACAGCCTGCGTTTACAACTCGAAAAAGCCGGTTATCGCCATGTGAACCAAGTTATGGAGCACGGTGAATACAGTGTTCGCGGCTCAATCCTCGACTTATTCCCAATGGGCAGTGAAGCGCCGTATCGAATCGACTTTTTTGACGACGAAGTCGACTCCATTCGCCAGTTTGACGTTGAAAGCCAACGTTCAGAAGCGCCTATCGAAAAAATAGCCTTACTGCCTGCACACGAATTTCCAACTGACGAAGCCGGTATTGAGCGCTTTCGTCGTCAATTTCGTGAGGAATTCGCAGCTCTCACCGCCAAAGAGTCAATTTATCAGCAAGTTACGCAAGGTATTATGCCTGCTGGCATCGAGTATTATCAGCCACTGTTCTTCGAAACCATGGCAACGCTCTTCGACTACTTACCCAAGTCGTGTACCGTGCTTACTTACGGCCCATTGCAGTTGCAACTCGACAAACTGTGGACTGACATAGAGTACCGTTATGACGAGCGACGCTGGGACAAACAAAAGCCGATTCTGGCGCCACAAAAATTGTTCTTAACTCGCGACGAATTACTCGGGACCTTAAAGCAATACCCGCGCATTCGCGTTGGTGCTATCGACGGCGAACGTTCGCCAGGGCCGGTCGACTTTAAAACCAAAGCCCTGCCCGATGTCATTATTGATGGTAAGCAAAAACAACCGCTTGCGCTGTTGCAGGATACGATTGCCAAAGCACTCAAGAAAAACCAACAGGTACTGATTTGCGTCGAGTCTGCGGGCCGTCGTGAAAGTATGTTAGAGCTAATTGGTAAAGCGGGGTTACACCCCACTGAAGTCGACAGTTTTGCTGAATTTGTGCAACAGCCTGTGGATTTTGCGATTATTGTTAGTCCGCTCGAACATTCGTTTTATGCTCACATCAGCGACACCCAGGCCTTGTGGGTTTTCACTGAAAACGACTTGTTTGGCAACCGCGCACCACAACGCCGCCACCAAGACAAACGCGCAAGCCAAAACGCTGATGCACTAATTAAAAACCTTGCCGAGTTGTCACTCGGCCAACCTGTTGTGCACTTAGAGCATGGTATTGGTCGTTATCAAGGATTAACCTCGTTGGCCGCCGGTGGCATCGAGACTGAGTTTCTAACTCTGGAATATGCCAACAACACAAAGTTATTTGTTCCAGTTTCTTCATTGCATTTAATTAGTCGCTACAGCGGCGGTGACCAAGACAAAGTCCAGCTCAATAAATTGGGCAACGACCAATGGGAAAAAGCGCGCCGCAAAGCGGCCGAAAAAGTCCGTGACGTGGCAGCCGAGTTACTTGAAGTTTACGCTCAGCGTGAAGCGAAGCCAGGTTATGCGTTCCAAGTCAGTGCTGAGGATCATGACCGCTTTGCCGCGGGTTTCCCGTTTACCGAAACCGACGACCAACTCGATGCGATAGCCGCGGTGCTAGCCGACATGCAATTGCCGCGAGCCATGGACCGCTTAGTTTGTGGTGATGTTGGCTTTGGTAAAACTGAGGTGGCGATGCGAGCGGCCTTCACTGCCGTGAACGACAATAAGCAAGTCGCAGTATTGGTACCAACGACCCTTTTGGCACAGCAACATTTCGACAATTTCCGTGACCGTTTTGCCGACTGGCCGGTGCGCATCGAATTACTCTCGCGTTTTCGCAGTGCCAAACAAACCGAGCACGCCCTTGCTGACCTTGCTGCAGGCAAAGTCGACATAGTCATTGGCACCCACAAATTACTGCAACCAACGATTAAGTTTCACGATCTCGGATTACTGATCGTTGACGAGGAACATCGCTTCGGTGTTCGCCAAAAGGAGCAAATCAAGAAATTACGCACCGACGTCGACATTCTGACCCTCACCGCCACGCCGATTCCACGAACCTTAAATATGGCGATGAACAATATTCGAGATTTATCGATTATCGCCACGCCACCGGCACGTCGTTTGGCGGTCAAAACGTTCGTGCGTGAATATGACAAAGCCACCGTCCGCGAAGCTGTGCTGCGGGAAGTGTTGCGCGGTGGTCAGGTTTATTTCCTGCATAATGCCGTTGAAAGCATCGACCGCGTTGCCACAGAGTTGGCCGAGCTAATTCCGGAAGCGCGCGTGCAAACTGCCCACGGTCAAATGAGCGAACGCGAGCTTGAGCGCGTGATGGCAGATTTTTATCATCAACGGTTTAACGTCTTGGTCTGCACCACGATTATCGAAACCGGTATCGATGTTCCGACGGCCAATACCATTATTATTGACCGCGCTGATCACTTAGGTTTAGCGCAGCTCCACCAACTTCGGGGTCGTGTCGGCCGCTCCCATCACCAAGCTTATGCTTATCTACTCACGCCTCATCCGAAACGGATGACTAAAGATGCCGTAAAGCGGCTTGAAGCCATTAGTCATTTAGAGGATCTTGGTGCGGGCTTTGTTTTGGCAACCCATGATTTAGAGATTCGTGGCGCTGGCGAGCTACTTGGTGACGAACAAAGCGGACAAATTGAAAGCATTGGCTTTAGTTTATACATGGATATGCTGGAACAAGCCGTAACCGCTTTGCGTGAAGGCCGCGAACCGGCTCTCGACCAACTTATTCGTGCCCAAACCGAGATCGACTTGCGCATTCCGGCTCTCTTACCGGAAGCCTACATCAAGGATGTGAACGTGCGTCTGTCGCTGTATAAACGCATTGCGGGTGCCCGTGACCGGGGTGAATTAGACGACATTCAAGTGGAATTGATTGACCGTTTTGGGCTACTGCCCGACGCCGCCAAAAACCTATTCCGCTTAAGTGAATTGCGCTTAACGGCGGAACCTCTGGGCATTCGGAAAATCGAACTGGGGCCGCAAGGTGGGCATATTGAATTTAGTGAGCGCACAGTTGTGGAGCCAACCACCATTATTCGCATGTTGCAGCAAGCACCGGACCAGTTTGCCATGGAAGGTGCTCAACGATTAAAAATAAAACGCGCTGAGGCTGATACCCACGAACGCATAAAACTGGTACAGTCGTTGTTACAGCATTTCCAACAAGAACCTAGTGAGAGCCTATAACTCGATGACTTCGTTTGTTTTTTTGAAAACTCTTCTACGCCCGGCTAGCACCTTTGGTCTGCTTTGTTGTGTTGCCCTAGCAAGCGTGTTGGCGTTGCCGGCAAAAGCCAACGAAGAGCCGAATGATCGGGGGTATCGCTGGTTTGAAATCGAAGTTTTGGTTTTTCGTTACCTACAAGACGGTGGTGACGACGACGAGCAATTTCCCCTCACAGTACAGCCGATACCGACCGAAGGCAGTCGCGATATACTCACCCCACGACTACGCGCAGATGTGCGCGGCTTTATTTACGCATTGCCACAGTGTGAAGGAACCCGTGGCTACGTTCCGGTCGTCCGGCAATTACTTCTCAAGCCTGCAGATTTGCGCACAGAATTAAACAACTATTCTGCCGAAAACATTAGCTGTCGGCGCTTACCGCACTTACCCCTGGTTGACGCTTGGTATTTAGGACAAAACGAAATACACGACCGTTTGCCAGCGCGCGCACCGCTGCTATTTGCAGGTCATGCTGAGGGTTCCCGGGAAGAAATGCTCCGTGCTGAAATCCCCTTCCTCATTAGCCAAGAGGACTTCGAATATCATGCTCTGCGACGCCAACTAGAACGCCGTGCTGACACCCAGCCGATTCTGCACACCAGCTGGCGTCAGCCGGTGTTTACCCGCAATGTCGGCCGCAAAATGCGTTTGTTTGGTGGACGTAACTTTACCGATGAATTTGACTACTTTGGCTTTCCTATTTCACCAACGCCAAAACAGCAGGCCTTGTCATTCCGTGAAGAAGCCCGTTCCGTTCGCGGTATCGACGAAGACGCTTTTAGTCGCATGCAAGTCGCTCTCGCTGCAATTGACCGCGGTCAGTTTGCCTTTACGCCGTGGACGGCTGAACGCTCACAACAACCGAGCCGACCAGCACGGACACCGCGTGGATTACCATCCGAAGTGTGGGAGCTGGACGGCTTGCTTCATGTATACTTAGTCGGCAACTTCTTGCATATCGACCTCGACTTTAATTTACGCGATGTCATTCAACTTGAGCCGGAAGCCCGTCATTACGACGAACAAGTCGATGACTTCTTAAACGCCGACGCTCATCAGCTCGAGTTTCTGCGTGCTTATCCATTTAAACAGCTGCGGCGCGTCATTTCCCATCAAACCCATTATTTTGACCATCCAAAATATGGCATGGTGATTACCATTCGTCGCACCGACCTTTCGGCACGGCGCTAGCGCATAAGCAAACTCGAGCTCAAGCTCAAGTATACTCACAAAAAGAAAAGCTCAACGGCAGACACTGTTGAGCTTTTTAATTTCCAGCTGTGCAGCTAGCTTGACTGTGGTTTAAGCACTCACCAACTGGCGCAAGACATAATGCAAAATACCACCACTCAAGAAGTACTGAACTTCATTTTTGGTATCAATGCGACAAAGTAGATCAAACTTCACAACATCACCATTTGGCTTCTTCGCTTCCGCATGAATGGTTTGTCCCGGCTTAATATCTGCACTTAGACCACGTAGGCTAATTTCTTCCTCGCCCGTCAACCCTAAGCTTTGAGCACTATCGTCATTGGTGAATTGCAATGGCAAGACCCCCATACCGACAAGGTTCGAGCGGTGAATTCGTTCATAGCTTTCCGCAATCACGGCTTTGACACCGAGTAAACGGGTGCCTTTTGCTGCCCAGTCACGACTCGAGCCGGTGCCATATTCCTTGCCCGCCAGCACCACCAGTGGCGTTTCTTCCTCTTGGTAGCGCATCGCCGCGTCATAAATAGACATTTCTTTGCCTGATGGCACATGAATCGTAACACCACCCTCACTGCCTTTTATCATCAAGTTTTTAATGCGAATATTGGCA
This sequence comes from Aliidiomarina haloalkalitolerans, assembly GCF_003987315.1. GTDB lineage: Bacteria > Pseudomonadota > Gammaproteobacteria > Enterobacterales > Alteromonadaceae > Aliidiomarina > Aliidiomarina haloalkalitolerans. The sequence continues at coordinate 223,178 of NZ_PIPI01000001.1, read as the reverse complement.
AACGTTCCGCGCATCATGACTTCATGGTTACCACGACGCGAACCGTAAGAGTTAAAGTCACGCACCGCCACACCTTGCTCCTGCAAATACTTACCTGCTGGAGAGTCTGGTTTAATCGCACCAGCTGGTGAGATGTGGTCGGTAGTAATAGTGTCACCAAAGACCGCAAGCACCCGCGCACCTTCAATATCTTTCGGTACTGGTGCCGGTTTATCAATTCCGGCAAAGAACGGCGGGTTGGCGACGTAAGTCGAATCTTCCTGCCACTCATAGGTTAATGAGTCTGGAATTTTCAGACTTTGCCAATGTTCATCACCGTCAAACACTTGCGCATACTGCTCGCGGAACATATCACTGACCACTTTCTCGACTTCCGTTTTAATTTCTTTAGTCGATGGCCAAATATCCTGCAGATACACGGGATTACCGTTGTGGTCTTCACCTAACGGCTCCTTCGCTAAATTGATCCGTGTAGTGCCCGCCAGAGCAAATGCCACCACTAAGGGCGGCGAAGCCAGCCAGTTCGCCTTTACCTGCGGATGAATTCGGCCTTCAAAGTTGCGGTTACCTGACAATACGGACGACACCACAAGGTCGCCTTTATCAATGGCCGTGCTGACATCGTCGGGCAGTGGCCCAGAGTTACCAATACAGGTTGTACAACCATAGCCGACTAAGTCAAAACCAAGCTGGTCGAGGTACTTATTTAATCCAGCCGCTGCCAAATAATCAGTGACCACTTTCGAACCAGGCGCTAACGAAGACTTCACCCACGGCTTGCGTTGTAGACCTTTCTCAATAGCCTTTTTCGCCACTAAGCCTGCCGCAAGCATGACGCTTGGGTTGGACGTGTTCGTACAAGATGTAATCGCAGCAATCACAACGTCACCGTGCTTTAAGTAGTGATCGGTGCCGCCTAGCGGTACACGCGTTTCGTCATTCAGTTCAGCTTTTGAGATCGACTCTTGTCCGCCCATCTCTGGATCTTCGGCAACCCCGAGTGACTCGAGCATGAGATCAAAACTCTCCTGTAGCCCAGTCAGCGAAACCCGATCTTGCGGACGTTTTGGCCCTGCCAATGACGGTTCAACTGTACTCATATCAAGCTCAAGTGTGTCGGTGAAAACAGGCTCGGCATCGTCACTGCGCCACATGCCCTGTGCTTTTGCATAAGCTTCGACAAGCTCGATGGTGTCTTGATCACGACCTGATAATTCTAAATAGGTCAGTGTTTCTTCGTCGACTGGGAAAAAGCCACAGGTTGCGCCGTATTCCGGTGCCATGTTGGCAATCGTGGCTCGGTCCGCAAGAGGTAAGTGGCGTAAGCCAGGACCATAAAACTCAACAAATTTACCAACCACGCCTTTTTTGCGCAGCATTTGCGTGACCGTTAAGACTAAATCTGTTGCTGTCACTCCTTCCGGCAACGCACCATCCAGACGGAAACCCACTACTTCAGGAATGAGCATCGACACCGGTTGCCCAAGCATCGCTGCTTCCGCTTCAATGCCGCCGACACCCCAACCTAAAACACCTAAACCATTAATCATGGTGGTATGTGAATCTGTTCCCACTAACGTATCGGGATAAGCGAACGTTTTACCATCTTCTTCCGAGGACCAGACCACCTTGGCTAAATACTCGAGGTTCACTTGGTGGCAAATACCCGTACCCGGTGGCACGACACGGAAGTTATTGAACGCTTTTTGCCCCCAACGCAAAAACTCATAGCGCTCTTTGTTCCGCTCCATTTCAATTTTAACGTTTTCGGCAAAGGCTTCTGGCGACGCAAACTTGTCGACCATGACCGAGTGGTCAATGACCAAGTCAACCGCAGACAATGGGTTAATCTTGTCCGCCGGTAAACCTGCTTTGGCCACTGCGTCCCGCATTGCCGCTAAATCAACCACTGCCGGTACACCGGTAAAGTCTTGCATTAACACGCGCGCTGGGCGGTATTCGATTTCTTTGTCTGACGTTCGTGTGTCAAGCCACTTAACCATGGCTTGAAAGTCGTCGCGCGTTACTGTTGCACCGTCTTCATGACGTAACAGGTTCTCGAGTAGGACTTTTAATGATATGGGTAAGCGATCAATATTTCCCAGCGACTCCGCTGCTTTCGGGAGGCTATAGTAATGGTAAGTTTTGCCATTGACTGCTAAGCGACTTAACGTTTGTAAACTGTCTTGCCCTGCCATGTGAGGCTCCTTTTACTTCTGCCAAAGTGACTGCGCACACTCATGTCAACGTGTCTGCGCATGACATCAATGGTCGACGCCGCCGACGTTTTTCTATTCAGCAACGTCAACTAGAATAAGCGAAACTCTTAACTTATTAAGCTTGGGCGTTTTTTCAGAAAATTCAAGCTATAGTGACTATCCATTTAGAGAATGACCGCGTAATCCTTGACCGAGCTGAATAAAGGGTAGCTTAAATGCCTTCGTTAACCACCCATAGGCCATGCAATTCACTGAAAATCTGGCTATAATTAGCCGCTTATTTTAATGCGTGCGCTGTCCCTTCTGCGCACAATTATCTGTTTCTGGAATTATCGTATCGCAAGGAGAAATCGATGAGCCAAGTTCTCGACGATTTGTTGAACCTGCTTCATTTAGAACCCATTGAGCAAGGAATTTACCGTGGCCAAAGCCAAGACTTAGGTTTTGCGGCTGTATTTGGTGGTCAGGTTATGGGCCAAGCGTTGTCGGCAGCGAAACAAACGATTCCGGAAGACCGCGCAGTACATTCATTTCACAGCTATTTTCTGCGCCCTGGCGATGCTCACAAGCCCATTGTCTACGACGTCGAAAATATTCGTGATGGCAAAAGCTTTTCGACCCGTCGCGTTAAAGCCATTCAGTATGGCAAACCAATTTTCCATATGACCGCGTCGTTTCATGCGCCCGAATCAGGGGCTGAGCATCAGTGCACCATGCCATCGGTACCCGGCCCAGAAGGGTTAGTCTCCGATCTCGATATTTACCGCGAACATGCCGAGCTGATTCCAGCACCCATTCGCAACAAATTTATCAGTGAAAAGCCGATCATGATGCGCTTTGTCACCGAGTATAATCCATTCAAACCAGAACCTTGTGAGCCCGTTCGCTATGTTTGGTTGAAGGCCAACGGTACCCTGCCGGACGATCAACGTGTTCATCAGTATTTGCTCGCTTACGCATCGGACTTTAACTTTTTGCCGACCTCGATGCAGCCGCATGGCAAAACCTTTGCCGACCCGAAAATACAAATGGCCACCATTGACCATGCAATGTGGTTTCACCGCCCGTTTCGCATGGATGATTGGCTACTCTACGCCATCGATAGCCCGACCGCCCAAGGCGCGCGCGGCTTAGTCCGCGGCCAAATCTTTACCCGCGACGGCACATTGATCGCCTCGACCATGCAAGAAGGTCTCATTCGCGAAAGAGATTGATCAATAACAAGAAAACTTCATAGAACTGTGCCAGACTGAGGAAAACACTGTCTGGCATTTTTTATGGTCGAAGATAAAAGTTCCCAAGCTGTCATTTTTAGCGCTCGCGCTTTAACCAAAACCTACCTCATGGGGGAAGTTGAGATACATGCCTTGCGCGGTGTCGATATTGACCTCTATGCGGGTGAGTTTGTCGTCCTGCTTGGCGCTTCAGGCTCAGGCAAGTCAACGTTATTTAATATTCTCGGTGGCTTAGACTCGGCGACTAGCGGCGATGTGCGCTATCAAAATCGCTTACTCACAGGTATTTCCGACCGTGAGCTGACGCTCTTTCGGCGCAGTCACGTTGGCTTCGTCTTTCAGTTTTATAATCTCATTCCTAGCTTAACCGCCCGTGAAAACATCGCGATCGTGACCGAGATCGCCGACAATCCAATGACGCCCGAAGAAGCCCTTGAGCGCGTTGGACTCGGTAACCGACTTGACCACCTCCCTGCTCAGCTCTCTGGCGGTGAGCAACAACGGGTCGCCATTGCTCGAGCCATTGCCAAACGTCCTGCCGTGCTGCTTTGTGATGAACCGACCGGCGCGCTCGACTCGAAAACCGGCATCCGGGTCCTTGAGGTGTTGCAGCAAATTAACCAAGAACTGGGCACCACCACGGCCGTGATTACTCATAACGAAGTCATTGGTGAAATGGCCGACCGTATTATTCGCCTTTCTGACGGCAAAATTGCCTCGATACATGGCAACGCGCAGCGCAAAGCACCGAAGGAGCTATTCTGGTGAACACGGTGCTGACTCACAAAGTGCTGACTTACAAAATATTGCGTGAGAGCAAGTCGATGCTGGGTCAGCTCATTGCGATTGCATTGGTGATCGCTGCCGGCGTTATGGTGCTTGTAATTAGTGTGAGTACGCGGCAATCCATTGAACAATCGCAGCAGCATTTTTATCAGCAGTATCATTTTGCCGATGTATTTGTCGAAGTGACTCGTGCGCCCGACGATCTCATCCGCACCATACGGCAACTCCCGGGCGTGAACGTCGCCGAAACCCGCATTCGCGCCGGCGCACGTTTTCAACTTGAAGGCCCTGTGAATGGCTTTTCCAATCGCTTTGCCGATGTCGGCTCCAAGAGCTTTGCCGAGCCGATACAAGGCGAAATCATTTCCCTACCCGAGCGCAGTCCTGAGCTGTTAAACCGTTTACATTATTTAGTCGGCGGGCCACCACAACTTGGCAGCCAACTCGAAGTTGTGGTCAGCGCTCCGTTTGCCCACGCTCACCAGTTAAGCGTTGGCGACAGTATTTCTGCCGTGCTCAATGGTCGACTTCAGCGCCTGACCATTAGTGGTGTTGCGCTATCACCGGAGTACATTTATCAATTGTCACCCAATTCAATCCTGCCCGATTATGAGCGTTTTGGGGTGTTTTGGATGAATCGACAAGCGCTGGCCTCGGCCTTTGACATGGATGGCGCGTTCAATAGTTTGAGTGTCACTGTGCAACATAACGCCAGTCGTGACGATGTCATGCTACAACTCGACAATATTCTGCGCCGTTATGGTAGTCGCGGCAGCTATGATCGGCACGAGCAAATTTCGCATCGCTTTATCTCCGAAGAACTCAGCCAGTTACGAGTGATGGCGATTGTGCTGCCGACCATTTTTATCGGTGTCGCCGCCTTTTTGTTACAGGTGCTGCTGACGCGCGTCATTCACACGCAAAAGCAGTCGATTGCGCTACTGAAAGCATTTGGCTATTCCAGTTGGCAGATCATTCGCCACTACTTGCAATTAACCAACATCATTTTAGTTCTAGGAATTGGCGGCGGTATTGCGCTGGGCTTGCTTGTTGCCGAACCCATGGCACAGATGTACGCCATGTACTTTCATTTTCCCGAGTTTCTTTTTGCGCTGCAGCGCGATGCATTGGTCACTGCAATACTAATTACCAGTGCGGTCGGTTATGCCGCTACTATTCGCGCAACAGCACATGCGGCAAATATGGCTCCTGCCGAAGCCATGCGCCCACCAACGCCAGCGCGTTACCAGCGCACCTGGCTTGACCATCCGCGGATTGCCCATTGGTGGCAACAGCCGACACGCATTATGCTCCGCAACATTCGTCGTCATCCATGGCGCGCCAGCGTTTCCGTTGTTGGCATCGGCCTCAGCGGCGGCCTGTTGTTGCTCGGCAGCTATCAATTTAACGCCATTGACCACATGCTCGACCAACAATACCGACAGCACTACCGCATGGATCTTGAGGTCACGTTTAATCAAGAACGTCCTCAGCATAGCCTTTCAACTTTACGGGCTATCCCAGGCGTTAGCTATGTTGAAGGCTTTCGCCAAGTTCCGGTTATTTTAACTCACGAGCGCAAACAATGGCGTTTAGCCTTACATGGTCTGCCACGAGAATCGCGCTTACGTCAGGTCGGCACCTCGTCACAACCTTTACCAACCGCTGGGGTTGTGCTTTCTCGCTACCTTGCTGATGATCTCAGCATCCAGCCTGGTGAGAACGTGAGCGTTACCCTCCTCGATGGTCGTCAGCAAAGCTTAACGTTGACCGTAGCTGCCGTTATCGACGAACCCATGGGGCTGGGCCTCTATATGGACTTTGATCACCTGAATCGCCTACTACTTGCAGATCAAACCGTAACGGGTGCTTGGTTACTTGTTGAACCAGATCGCCAAGCAGAGGTTTTTCGTCAACTGCAAGCGATGCCAGCAGTCGCGTCAATTGGCCAGATTAGTCGTGCCGAAGCAGAAATTCGCACCTATATTAATAACACGGTGCTTGGGGTAATGACCGTCATGTTTTTGCTCGCTGGCTCGATGACGTTTGCGGTCGTCTATAACAACGCGCGGATTATGTTCGCTGAACGCGCCCGAGAGCTTGCATCACTGCGAGTGCTTGGATTTAAAAAAAGCGAAGTGGCTTATATTCTGTTTGGTGAATTAGGTATTTTGGTTGTTCTTGCCATTCCGCTCGCTTGGGCCATTGGTGTGACATTTGCGTGGTTACTCACGACTGCAATGAGTATGGACTTATTTCGTATCCCATTTGTTTTAAGCCCGATAAGCTTCGCCATTAGCGCGCTTGGCGTGCTGCTAGCGGCAGCTTTGTCCATGCTATTGATGCTGCGAAGGGTTTGGCAGCTCGACATGATTCAAGCACTAAAAACCGAATAAGGAACTGGTTATGACCACATCGGCAAAGACATTGAAAACAAAACTCGCTTGGGGCTTCGTCATCGCCTGCGTGATTATCGCCCTTGCTTATGCGCTCAAACCAAAACCGGAAGCCGTTAATTTAACCACTGTCGAGCGCGGTTATTTTGCGGAAACCGTGCGCGAAGAAGGTCGTACCCATTTGCAGGATACTTATACCGTTGCAGTCCCCATTCAAGGCTTTTTACAGCGGGTTGCTTTGAATGTCGGCGACCCCGTCAATGCCGGCCAAGCACTATTTCATATTGAACCATTACCGACACCAGCTCTCGATGCCCGTAGCCGAGAACAAGCACGCGAAGCCCTGGTTGCTGCACGCTCTCGCGTCGCCGCCGCAGAAGCTGAGTTAGAAAACCGCCACGCAGATCTCGAATTCTCCCGCAACGAGCTCAACCGCTTTCGCCAGCTCGCCAATGAAGGCGTCATCTCAACCACGGAGCTTGAGCGTGTTGCCACCCAGGTACAACGTGCCGAAGCAGCTGAACGCGGAGCCCGCGCAAGCCTTGGCGCAGCCCAAGCTGAGCTCGAAAACGCGCGCATCGTTCTGGCGATTACTGAAGGCACACGAACTAGCGCTGATCATCAAGCTCTGGCCATTCCAGCACCGATTTCTGGTGTGGTTTTGCGTCGTTTTCGCTGCTGCGAAGGGGTCGTCAATGCCGGTGACGCAATCTTGGAACTGGGCAATTTAGAGCAACTAGAAGTCCGTATTGACCTACTGTCTCAAGAAGCTGTGCGCGTTGCGCCCGGCATGCGTGTTGAAATCGACCGTTGGGGTGGCGACGAGAGTCTGCATGCGCGCATACGGCTGGTTGATCCGGCTGGGTTTACCAAAGTTTCTGCACTTGGTATCGACGAGCAACGCGTTGCCGCCTATGCCACGCTAGAGTCTCCACCGGAGCAGTGGCAACGACTCGGTGAGGGGTTTCGGGTTGAGGCGGCAATTATTACCTGGGAAGCCGATGACGTGCTTTACCTGCCTGTCAGTGCGTTGTTTCGGGTTGCAGACCAATGGCACGTGTTTCGGGTCAACAATCAGCGTGCCGAGCTTGTAGCGGTGGAAGTCGGTCGCCGCAGCGGTATTCATGCGCAAATCATCCGTGGTGTTGCTGCCGGTGATGTTATTATTAACCACCCACCAGCACACCTCCAAGCAGGAACACGGGTTACTTCGTTGTGAATTCTTGCTAAGGTTACAACGTCGACTAAGGAGTTCTAATGTCCCAATTCGCTGTCAATGCCTCAAGTTCTATCGCGACATTTACGCTCGCCGCGCGCGAACCTGAAAGCAACACGCTCGCGATTGCGACTGCATCGAATTTCCTTGCAGTTGGCAGCCTTGTGCCTTGGATTCACAGCCAAACTGGTCTTATCGTGTCGCAGTCATTTGCCAACCCGAACGCGGCCGGTGCAGCTTTAGAGTCATTGCAACATGGCGATTCGGTGCAGCAAGCCATGCAAACATTCTTGAGTGATGACCCCATTGCCAAACAACGGCAAGTTGGCATTTTAGCCTTGAACGGCGATTGTGAGCTGTACACAGGTTCAGACTGTATTCCAGCAGTTGAAAGTGTTCAGGGCGATAACTACTTTGTGCTTGGGAACATGCTCAAACCGGGAACCTGCGAAGCCATTGCGCAAACATTTACGCATTGTCGACGCGAGGGCTATGACCTTGGCGATGCGATGCTGAAAGCCATGGTTGCAGGTCAGCAAGCCGGCGGTGACAAACGCGGTAAATTAGCTGCAGCGCTGCTCATGAAGCGCCCAAACGCTGGCTACTTAAACAGTTCCGATACCTTTGTCGACTTGCGCGTAGACGCGCACCCACGACCACTGTCGCAATTGCGTGACCTATACAGCTTATTTAAGCTCTATAACCCACAGCATTTTAACTTTCACATGATCAAGCTCGAGCAACTTAAAGCCCACCAACTACAACTTTTTAATGAAGTCATTCAGGCGCTCGCAGCAGGCAGTAAGACAGTGGAACGTCCCGAGGAGATAGCCGAGGTACTCCACGCTCACAACCTCGGCGCTAACTATGACGCCGACAATCAGCGCGTGAGTGAGCTATTTCTGCAAGAAGCCCACGCCCTCCTACGGCTATTAACGACAACCGTTTAGCGCCAATTTCAGGTTCGCTGCGCCCGTTTCTCGGCAGCACGGCGCTGACGCCGGTTTAATTTGCCATTTTCAAAGTCTTGCCAATTATCCACTTCAAACGAGTTGCGCTCACGAATAAAGCGTGTGTGCATTTGAGGTAATGGATCCGGCGAGAGATCTTCGGGGATTCGATAGCATTTTACTTCATAAAAACTCGACTGAATGTCTGGTACTTCACCGCGAGCAATGATGTACAACTCACAAAAATCACCGGCTTTCGGGTTCAAAGTGAATTTACGATCGGGTGCATGAATTTGCAAACGGCCATCGTCACCGATCACCACCGACGTCCCCTCGCTGCGCACGCCAGCCATGGGATTATCCTTTAACTTAATCCGAAAGCGGCTCGGCACATAGTTATATGGTAGTGGATAGAAAGCATCACCATTTAAATTCAACTCGAATGTATTCATCGGATATAGCTTACCCGATTCATCTTCTCGACATTTCTCGTAAGTACGTAAAAAAGCACTAAACTGTAGGTTAATGAGGCGTAAGGAAGAAGAAATATAAAAATGAATATTGATATACTGCTCGTGACCTTCAACAAAGGTGTCACAGCAGCTGCGAAAAACAATGTTGTCACGTTTTAAAACAAAGAATTTGTACACTACAATCCCAAGGAAAATCGACGGAGATAGCAGTGATAACGTGGCTAAAAACGCGCGAATATTTTGATACATAAAGCGGTCTGGTAGCGCCCATGTCGGCTCTTTACCAAACAGTTCTGTGTACAAATAATAAAAATAATTAACCGCTTCGGCCGGTTGTCGCGTAATAACAACGAGTGCAGCAGCGAGCAGCACGGCTATCGCGGCATTAATGCCAACATAAACCAATGTCAGGTGTAGAATAGATTTACTTGCGATATATTGGCGTATCTTAAAGTTCTTGCGCGGATGCAGCTGTTTCTTCTTCATCGTGTCGTTATCAACCGGGTCATTATTATTATGAGTTTTCTAACCCTAACTAATTTTCGCCGTCCTGACCACGATTACCGCCGATTCTTTTGGTTGTGCCCGCTTTTATTGCTTGGCATGAGCGCAAATGCAGCCGCAAATAGCGCCGCCGCAAATAGCAGTGACGAGGACGCTGACAACCACCCTACGTCCGCAACGACAATCACAACAATGACCGCCAAAGAAGCCCTGACGCAGTTTTGGGAATTAACACCGGAAACTAAGCGCGGCACCTTTCGGGTGAGCACATTCGAACCTAATTTTATTTTGCCGGTGCATTACACGTCGTCAATTAATAATGCGCCAGAAAGCCCAAGCCGAGGCTCGATGCCGGCCAATGACACCTATAAAACCAACGAAATTAAGCTACAGCTGTCACTGCGCACCAAGCTATTTGAAGACTTTTTACTGCCAAATGCCGATGTTTGGGCTGCTTACACGCAAGTGTCATTATGGCAGGCATATAACTCACAAGACTCGCGACCGTTTCGCAGTACCAATCACCGACCTGAAGTCTTCTATGTTGTGCCCATGGAAGAGCTTTGGAACCCCTTTCCTGGGGATTTGAATTTACAATTTGTTTCGGTCGGCTTAGCGCACGAGTCGAACGGTCAAAGTGATCCGCTCTCGCGCAGTTGGAACTACACCTATGCGAGCGCAACCGTGCAGTGGCGCAATTTGGTCATCGCCAATACTTGGAAACAGCGGATAAACGAAACGGGTGATGATGATGACAACCCAGATCTGATTCGTTATCGCGGTAATTTTGAAGTTCAGGTCTCGTGGTTACCCGGACGTTCAACGGCGAGTATCACCCGAATTTCACGGGAGTTTTCGGTCAATCGTGGATCTTGGCAGTTCGATTACACCTATCCGCTCACCAGCCAAGCTGACGGGCTGCGGTTATATGTGCAATTATTCTCGGGATATGGCGAATCATTAGTCGATTACAATCATCGCCAGAATCGCGTCGGACTTGGCTTCTTGCTGCTTAATTTTTAAACAGCAAGAAGCCTGTTCGAGCTAGCAATTAGGCCGATAAGGCAAATTTCAAAGCCCCTTCGACTGCAGCCACTTGCGCTTGAATACAAGACTCCGGTGTTGCATTCACGCTATCAGGGTAAACTTCGGTGGTTGTCACATATTGGGCGTTTGACAGCCCCATGCACAAGCCAGCGCCTTTGCCATCGTACAGGATCACCCCAGTCTCAGACAGCGGCACACCAATAATCTTGCCGTCTTCGTCGGCATCAGCTATATGCGTCACTTGGCTCACCTGAGTAATAATCGCTTTTTGAAATTCCAGTTCAGGTTTCTTTGCATCACCAACAAGATAGAAGCCATCCGGGATATTCCAATTATCATTCACTGTACCTTCGCGCGCAGCTAATGCCGGACGAAACTCACTGTTATCGGTATCGGTGGTTTCATGCAGGTCAATATGCAACAACAAATTATCGGCATAATCGGCAACTGCTTGCATCAACAAGCCTGACTCAGCAGCCGGCGCCACCGGATGGACAAAGGATCGGTTCGGGTCAACCGCATCAGGATTCCAACGATTAATCGTTTCATAACCCCAAGGACTTAAACAGGGTGCGACCAACAGATTACAGCGCGTTTGAAAATATTCGGCGTGAGTTTCGAGGAAGCGTAGCGCACCATGCACGCCACTTGTTTCATAGCCATGGACACCACCGGTAACCAAAATGGTCGGCAGTTCGGTGCGCCATTCTTTGCTTTTTACTAAGAATAAAGGGTACTTACGCCCTACTTTGCTGGTGTAGTCCAGTTCACCATATTGTTCAACGTCAAAGCGCTCACGTAACTGCTCGATACGGACCACCACATCGTCGAAATAACTGCGTTTGGGCGTTTGTTCTGCCAACCACTGCTGTTTTTCCGAATCACCCCAAGGTTGCCCCGGTGTGCCAATGTGATAGCGAGAAAATTCTGACATAGAAACCTCAAAGGTTGGTTAAACAATGTGTATTCTGCGAACACAAATCATAACAAACCCTTGAGGCATTGTGCGAATGCATTTCACATTCGCTGACAATTATCGAGCGACCATGCCACCGTCCACTGCCAGCGCTTGGCCAGTAATAAAGCTTGCTTGTGGCAACGACAGAAACACAATTGCGTCGGCAACTTCAGCAACCGTTCCCATTCGGTTCATCGGATGAAACGCTGCATACGCTGCTTCTGTTTCCGGATCTTGCTTCGTCACACGGTCAACCATGTCCGTTTTGATCACACCAGGGCAAATGGCGTTGACACGAATATTCCGCTCGGCATACTCAACTGCCACTGAACGCGTTATCTGCACCACCGCGCCTTTGGAAGCGCAATAAGCAACCATTTCTGGAAAGCCCACTAACCCTGCAATGGATGCGATATTCACAATTGCGCCTTGGCCATGTGGCAGCATTAATTTGATTTGCTCCTGCATGCAGACCACTAAACCACGCACATTGATGTTCATCACCCGGTCATAGTTGTCCATGCTCATTTCATGGGTTGCGCCCTGAGCACCTTCAATCCCAGCGTTATTACAGGCATAGTCGAGACGCCCCCACTTCGCTCCAATGCGTTGGTGAAACTTACGCACGGCTGCTTCGTCGCCCACATCATGCACGTCGGTTAATACTTCAACACCGAGTGCTTCAATTTCTTTGGCAACTGCAGTGAGTTTGTCCGCTTGCACATCGCTAATGGCAACATGACAACCGGATTTGGCATAGGCGAGAGCCGTCGCTTTACCGATACCTGCAGCGGCACCCGTGACCAATGCCACCGGCTTGTTTGATTTTTGTCCAGCAGTCATACCTTACCTCACTTGTGTGATTTTTAATCAGTATAACAAGTGCTCGACGTTTGCATTTGATTTGCCGCAAAGAAATGTGCGATCAATTGTCGCCATCAGAAATGCGCAGCTAGCGCACGGCTTAGCTGCGATAAAGGGTTTTGATAAGGTGGTAACCAAACTGAGTTTTTACTGGGCCGTGGACCGTTAAAATAGGCTTCTTAAACACCACATTGTCAAACGCTTTAACCATTTGCCCAGGACGAAACTCACCGAGGTCGCCACCTCGTTTGGCCGACGGGCAAATCGAATGTTTCTTGGCTAATTCATGAAAGTTAGCGCCAGCATCCAATTGCTTCTTGATTGCTTCGGCCTGCTCTTTGGTTTTGACTAAAATATGCACTGCTGCCGCTTTGGCCATGATCCTATCCCCTTATTAGCGCCGTTTGAACGTGGCGAGCATTCGCTATTCCGATGCTGCCCGCTTGCACTATTGTCACGCAAAGGATCGGGTATGCCAATTATTTTCCAGTGCTTAGCACTAAAAAGCCCAAGCTATAACGTTTTGCGATTGATCAAAGTGGCCACAAGCGCTGTAATAGTGACGAATCAGACATTAGACCCACGAGGCCGCTATGAAACCGATTGTTGTTATTCACGAGAATGAAGAATGGCTTGTACCATTGCGCGAAGCCTTTAAACAACGCGGTGTAACAGCCACCGAATGGTTTCTAGATACAGGTGTCGTGCCGTTTACCGAACAACCAGCCGATGCGGTGTATTACAACCGCATGAGCGCTTCGTCGCATACCCGCGGCCACCGTTTCGCCCCAGAACTCACTAAAGCGGTTTTGACTTGGCTGGAAAACACACAGCGCACCGTTGTTAATGGCACTGATGTTCTGGCCCTAGAAATCTGTAAATTGTCGCAATATGCAGCACTACAAAGAGCTGGACTACAAGTGCCAAAAACCCATGCAGTTGTGGGTAAACAACACCTTGTCCAAGCGGCTGTTGACTTTAACCATTGGCCTCTTATCGTCAAACCAAATCGGGGTGGTAAGGGATTAGGCGTGCAACGCTTTAACCATGCCGATGAATTAGCCACTTATGTTCAGCGCACTGATCTTGATGAACCGCTCGATGGCATCTGGTTATTACAAGAATACATTCTCGCCAAACAACCGGTTATCACGCGCGCAGAATTCGTTGGCCAGCGCTTTATTTACACGGTGCAAGTTAATACCGAAGAAGGTTTCGAGCTCTGCCCCGCCGACAGCTGTTCAATTGAAGATCAATTCTGCCCGACCGACCAAAAGTCGGAAAAGTTTAATATCACGCATCGCTTTGATGATCACCCAATCATCCCTGCCTTAGAAAAGTTCTTGCGTGACAATCAAATTGGCGTTGCCGGCATTGAGTTTATCGAAAATGCAGATGGTGATTTATTCGTTTATGACGTCAATACCAACACCAACTATAACCAAGGCGCTGAACAACGCGCCGGTGTTGCTGCCACAGGCATGGGTTCGTTGGCTGACTATTTGATTGGTTTAGCGCGCGAGTAACGCCGGCTCTGAAGCCAATCTAGCACAAATAAAAAAACCCGCACCTTTCGGTGCAGGGTTTGTTTATTTGGTGGAGCTGGCGGGATTTGAACCCGCGTCCGCAATATCGCCACCCTCGGTCCTACATGCTTAGCCGTCTCTTTTAGTTAACGTTTGAAGCGCCGAGGGGCAGGCTTTTCAAACGCGAGTCCGATTGGTTTTAACGTCTTGGCTCCGGACGAAGCCGCCACGCGAGTCTGTAAAGATGACCATCCGAATCCCGTCTTACAGACAAAGCGCGGGTGGATGGTTAGCGGGGATTAAGCCGCTAAAGCGTAGTTGTCGTCGTTTGCAACTATAAGTTTGAGGCTTTTTACGAGGCCAGCCTCACCTCGGCATGCACCTTGAGCTTTATATATCCCGTCGAATCCTAATCAGCCCCTGATGTTGAAAACAGTATAACCGTTCTACTGCTTAAACGCTATGTAAATTGCGTTCTTACCCCATTAGATATGGGTAAATCTAAATAATTCAAGCCGCCGCTGAATTCTTTTCCTCTGCAGGCTCTGCTTCTGCTTTCGGCGCTGCTTTTGCCTTTTTCGGCTTCGCTTTCTTCGCACCTAGCGCAACTAAAAGCTGCTCGCGTTCTTTCGCTAAAAACATCGCAAGGTCTTCAATTTGTTGGTCGTGACTGCACAGTTCGCTGCGTTCTAATAACGGCATGAGCTCTTCAGCCATATCCAACATTTTGTCGTAGGCGTCAGCTTCGGCCTTGGAGGTAAAGGTCATTTTCTGCTCCCCATTGCGAACTACGAGATATTGCGTGACAACTGCCATGCTTGCCCCTTTTGTTAATTTCTGAATACTGGCTATTTATACAGTATTCGTTGTCACAAGACAAGAAAAAAGCGAGGCATTTACGCCTCGCTCTTTCTTCACTACTTAGTTTTCACTACCGATATGACTTAACGGCGCTGGCCTTGGCCAACGCGGCAATTTGGCAATGGCAGTGCTTTACCACGCGGATGCGCTGGACGATTCGCCTGACCTGGTGCGCAAGCGAACGTGGTGTTCAACTCAATCACTAACGGATCATGGTCTGAGCTTGCAAACGCATCTGGGCTATAGAACTCAGTAGGCTGCCACAGTGAGCTCGACGGTAACCGTTCGCTGTAACCAAACGCTGGCGTTTCATCAGCATTGATTTTCCAAGAACGTGCATCGAGGACGTAACCAAGGAAGTCAGCGTTGGCAAACGCATGATCCAAGCTACCCGCTTCACCCATAAAGGTATAGCTATACACTTCTGGGCTATTGTCATTGGCATGAATAGCAAGGTTAGTCCAACCAGCAGCCATCAAGGTCGTCAGTGGATCTTCCATGGCATACGCATTAAAGTCACCAAGAATAATCTGCGCACTCACGCCCGTTGCCGTTGGATCCGTTGCTAACCAACGGTCTAATGCGCCAGCAGACTTCGTCCGCCATTCGTTCCAACAACCTTGACCATCGCCATTATCACTGTTGGCACTTGAGCCTGATGGGCACGAACTCTTCGCCCGCAGGTGCACCGCGACTGCAGTGAATGCAAAGCCATTCGGAGTCACAAACGTTTGCGCTAAGGCTGGACGCTGACGCGAGTCGTCAAAGTCGGGGTCGACCGCAGCTGTTAATACCGCATAATCACCGAGCAATTCCACCCGACTGCTGCGGAAAATAAATGCTGGCTTAATGGCGTCCGTACCAAGGTAGCCAGTTGCCAAATAAGCCCAGTCGTTGTGCGCATCAACAGCATTTAAACGCTCAACCAACATGGCTAAGGTCGCGTCAGTCGCATCGTTTTCAATTTCCGTTAAGGCAATCACGTCGGCCTGCAAACCAGAAATTGCAGCGCTGACTTTTGCCAATTGACGATCAAGCTCATTGGCGTTGGTTGCACCGCGACAGCCAAGTGCGTTCGGCCCACACACTGCGCCCGACTGGGTTAAGGTTGCGAACAGGTTTTCAACGTTGTAAGTGGCAACACGGAAATCACCTTGCGCATTCAGCTCTGGTGTTTCCAGACGCGGATTCGCATCAGTGATAAACCTCGGGGTGGTCTCGCTGCGTAAACGATACGCACCAAATGCATAACCCATCACCGCTTCGAAACCTGGCTCAATTAAGAAGCCGTTACGAATTGGGTTGGTTGCCGACAGTTCGCTCACGTTATCTGCGCCGGTCATGAACGGCGTGCGATACGAGCCACCACGGGCATTATCGATGATTAAACGGTTTAGCGTATTGGCTTGCGCTTGTGCACGCACGTCGTCACCCGGCACCGCGACTTGAGTCGGTGCAAATAAACGACCATTCGAAACCGTAAACTCACCGAACCGAGCCACGTTGAATACGTCAGAAACTGTTAATTCTTGGCTTGTTGTAACCAACATACCAGCGACTGACTCGAGATCAAGTAAGCCGTCCACCGGTAACTCAACAGCAACTGGCGTCACTTGCTCAAGCTGGTAAGAGCCACAAACCGCAACGTCAGTGACGTCTTGAATTTGCGTATGACCAAAGAACTCACTCACGGTACCAGCAACCCGCACGCGATCACCAACGCCGACATGCACACCGAAACCGTTGTCGTAAACAAACACACCTTCTGAGGTCAGCGGGTTATCGTCATGATGTTGATCCGCTTCCTGCAGATAGAATCCACCTAAACCACCATTAAAGGTGTCTTGGAAGTCAGCGATAACAATCGCTTCCACCTGTACAAATGCTCCTTGCATTGGGCTTTGGAAACCCGCGCCTTGAATTTGGTGAATGCGGTTTACTTCGCTACCACATTGGAACGTGGCAAAGTTGTTTTGAACGTCCGCTGTGACTTCGAAGTTCGCTAAGCGCCAAGTGCTGCAGTTACCTTCGTCAAACGCATAACGAAACGCAATATAAGCTTCACCTGATTCTTGCTGTAAGGCTTCAAAATCGCCAAAGCGAGTCGGCACATTGTTACTGGTGAAATCATCACGGGTAATTTCTGCTAGCAAGGTCCACTCGCCTTGGTCAATGACACCAGAGCCGTCGTATGAGGTTGAGTAGTACACTTCCAAACTATTGGTGCCACCGGCAAAGCCGCGGGCTACGTCGAATGCCACGCGCTCGCCCGTGGTGTTGTCGAGATTAAAGGCCGGTGAAATCATCCAGCTCTCGCTTTCACGGCAGCTGCCGCCGACAAACGAGCTCATGTTCACGTTGGCAAACGAACCGTCCCAGCTCCACTGATCGGTACCATTCAAAGTGACTGTGCTCCAACCGCGCGCAAACGGGTCATCGGCGAAGTCACGGTTGTACACGGTCATGCGCGTTAAGCTTTCAAAACTCACGCCTGAAATCAGGATATTGTCTAAACGATTATTCCCTGATGCGGCCGTTGCACCATCGAAGGTCACGCGAATATAAATCACGTCTTGATCGTTTAACTCGGTAACGTCAGACAAATCATACGACAGAGAAATAAAGCTGTTATTGCGTTCAACATGCTGTGCGAACTCTTGGTAGTTCACACCGTCAGTCGACCACTCGAGAATACGCGTGTCAAAACCTGTATTAGTCGACCGCCAACCGTAACTGAAACGAATATCTTGAAAGCCAACGGTGCTTGCTTCAAAAATGACTTGCGCACCGTTATTCGACAATCCACTACCGGCGACAATCGACAATGACTGTCCAGCAGGATAACCATCGAGGCGATTTTGCGTGCTGCCAGCAAAGCTTGCTAACGTGCGGTAAACACCATTGTCGTCAAGCTCTTGGTCAAAGTTTTGCAGGTACAACAAGCCTTCGCCAACATCCGCTTGCTGAGGGAACGAACTTGGCGTAAATCCATTCGTACCATTAGGAAGTTGATTCGAGTTTTGTGCCCAATAGGCGATGGGTGTTTCCGCCCACGAGGGCAACGTGAAACACAAAAGTACAACTGCGATGAGTAATCTCATGACAGGATTTTCCTTGTTTTTATGGTTGAAGTGTCGAGATAGTAACCGATCATGGTTACAAAAAGGTGACAATTCTATAGGGATCTTCCCTCTAAAACCTTATAACAAACGTCATGGTTTGATGATTTATTGTGCGGTTAACACACTGTGAGTGCAGTTGCTGTCAACATTTAAGGTTGACTCAGTTTCTTGGCGATCTTCGCTAAATGCTCGCCTTGGAAGCGCGCACCGGCAAGTTCTAACTCGGATGGTTGGCGTTTACCGTCACCACCCGCTATGGTACTTGCGCCATAAGGGCTGCAGCCAGTGACTTGGTCTAATGCCATTTGCCCGGTGAAGCTGTAGGGCAAACCAACGACAACAAAACCAAAGTGCAGAAGTACCGTGTGGAAATTCAGTAGTGTGCTTTCTTGGCCGCCGTGCTGAGTGGCACTGGAGGTAAAAACCCCAGCGGCTTTGCCAATAAGCTCGCCATTTGCCCACAAGCCACCACATTGATCGAGAAAGTTTTTCATTTGTGCGGCCATCATGCCAAACCGAGTTGGCGCACCGAACAAGATAGCATCGTACTTGCTTAACTCTTCTGGCTTAGCAATTGGGGCTTGCTGATCAAGGTGATAGCCCGAGCGTTCTGCAATCTCACTTGGTACCAGTTCCGGGACGCGTTTAATATCAACTTGCGCCCCTGCTGCTTGCGCGCCTTGGGCAGCGGCATAGGCCATTTGCTCAACATGTCCATAGCTTGAATAATACAGAACTAAAATTTTTGCCATGGCGCATGTCTCCCGTTAATTTTATTCCATAATCTGATACGACTGACGCTCGCATGATTAGACGAGCTTTGCAAGCCAGAGCTCGTTATCCGATTGCTTCATCACTGAGGACAATCGCCGTACGCAAACGCGAAGCGCCATATGCAAACGCCTTCTCGAAGGTACTTCGCGGAATCGGCAAATATTGGCGTTCAGTCATCGTTTGCCATGGCAATAAATCATCATCAGGATCGTTGATATACACGTACTCGTCGTCGATTGCAGTAATGAGCACCCAGTGTGGCGCTTTCGAACGGTCAAACTGATAGGTACTAATTAACGCGATAATCAATCGGCCGTTTTCTAAATCCTTGGCCAACAATTTCAAACTATAATCGCGCACTTTAATTTTTACGCCCGCAGCTTTCAGCGCCGCAATGTCGACTTCTTGCACCCGACTCATCACTTGACGCTTTTCTTCGTTGCGCACCGAGTCAAGTAACACAGGTCCCGCTTGACTACTCCAAACCGTGACTCCGAGACCACGTTTAAGTGCCGCTCGAGCTAACCCATGCGGCCCACAGCCACCGTGACCGGAAGTCATATAAATAGTCGTCGCTTCCCGCCAGATTTCAAGTTCTTCATGTTGAGGTTGTGTTACCGGCTCACGAAACCACGCTAATGCCATCAGCAAACTCGCCGGTCCGCAGGTAAACGGTGTGCTTTGTGTGAGGTGGGGAACAAGACGCGGGACGCGGGACGAGTCAAAGAAATGCAATTGCTTTTGTAACACCAAGGCGTCGGAGTGATCGTCGTAATAATCGCTACGCAAACCTAAGTGGACAAAGCCAAATGCATGAAAAAAGTCGAGGACGTCTTGTTGATCGGCTTTCACTTCGGTACGCAGAAACAAACAATGTTCATCTTGGCCACGTTGAATACACCAAGCCATGAGCGCACGCCCATGCCCCTGCCCTTGAAATTCAGGCGCGACAGCGAAAGAGTACAAACGACAAAGCTTCGTGGCTTGGCGAAATAGTAAAATGGCATAACCAATCACTTCGCCGGCGTTTTCTACCACCACAAAGTCAGCGTGCTCGTGCTGAATGAAGCGCCGAAAACTGCGTTTACTCATGGCATCATAAGGGAAACATGCCAAATCAATGGGTAGCAATGCAGCAATATCTTTGCTTTCGGCGGGGCGAATGACGGCCATTAATGTCCCTTGGGTGAAGTCAAAACAAGCGTTGAATGACTATTGGACGCTCTTTTTACGAGTGCGGCAAGAGGTCGGATGAAAAAATTTCTCTTTTCGATTCAAGTACTGCCCCGCTGCTGTTAAAATATGCGCCCGACACAGCCACTTGCCGCTTGGCATACCCGGCACACCCAGCCTTAAAGAGGACTCGTCGTGAACGAACAGAAACCTTCCCTCAGTTACAAAGACGCTGGCGTCGATATCGACGCAGGTAATGCATTAGTACAACGAATCAAAAACGTGACCCGGCGCACAACTCGCCCAGAAGTCATGGGTAGCATTGGTGGTTTTGGTGCATTATGTGAAATTCCAGCCGGTTACAAGCAGCCGGTACTGGTTTCCGGTACCGACGGCGTGGGAACCAAGCTCCGTTTAGCCATCGACCTCAAAAAGCACGATACCGTGGGTATTGATCTGGTCGCCATGTGCGTGAACGACCTCATTGTGCAAGGGGCTGAGCCATTATTCTTTCTCGACTACTACGCGACCGGCAAACTAGACGTTGACGTTGCCGCTGACGTCGTTGCTGGTATCGGGGAAGGCTGTGTGCAATCAGGTTGCGCGCTCATTGGTGGCGAAACCGCAGAAATGCCCGGTATGTACGAAGCCGGTGACTACGATTTAGCCGGTTTCTGCGTTGGTGTTGTCGAAAAAGCTGACATTATTGACGGTAGCAAAGTTGCTGCAGGCGACGCTTTAATTGCTGTTGCTTCAAGCGGTCCACACTCGAATGGCTATTCACTGATTCGCAAAGTGATTGAAGTTGCCAACGCCGACTTAACGGCTGATTTTCATGGCAAGCCACTCGCTGACCACCTGATGGCGCCAACACGCATCTATGTGAAGCCGGTCCTTGAACTGATCAAGCAAGTGAATGTGCACGCTATTTCACATATTACGGGTGGTGGTTTCCAAGAGAATATTCCACGCGTATTACCAGAACACTGCAAAGCCGTGGTTGAACGCAGCAGTTGGCAGTGGCCAGTGATTTTCAGCTGGTTACAAGAAAACGGCAATATCGCGCGCGAAGAAATGTTCCGCACCTTTAACTGTGGTGTCGGTTTGGTCATCGCCGTACCAGCTGAGCAAGCTGACCAAGCGGTAGCGATTTTAAATAGCCAAGGCGAAAACGCATGGGTTATTGGTACTGTCGCAGACCGCCAAGGTGACGAAGAACAAGTTGAGTTTGTTTAATGACCACACAACACAAAAAACGCATTGTCATTCTCATTTCTGGTTCTGGCAGCAACATGGTGAACCTTGTTGAACATTGCCAAGCCGGGCGAATCAATGCCGATGTCGTTGCCGTCATCGCCAATAAAGCTGACGCCGCTGGCCTAGCTAAAGCGGAAAAGCTTGGCGTGGTCACTGAATGTGTCCCCCACCACGGTTACGAAAGCCGCGAAGCATATGACCAAGTATTGGTTGAGCGAGTGCAAAGCTATCAGCCGGATCTGGTTATCCTTGCTGGCTTTATGCGTATTCTCACGCCGATTTTTGTCAGTGCCTTTGCCGACCGGACGTTGAATATTCACCCCAGTTTGTTACCGAAATACAAAGGTATGCACACGCACCAACGTGCCTTAGACGCGGGTGACACAGAGCACGGTGTAAGTGTCCACTTTGTCACTGAAGAGCTAGACGGTGGTCCGGTCATTTTACAGGCAAAAGTACCAATTTTCGAAGGCGATGAGGTCGAAGACTTGCAAGAACGGGTGCACGAGCAGGAGTATCGTATTTATCCGCTGGTCGTGCGTTGGTTCTGCAGTGACCGTTTGCGTTTACTGGATGGTAAAGCTCATCTTGATGGCGCAGGACTTAGTCCACAAGGCTATGCGTCGGACGAATAGGCATCGGACGAACAGGCCTCGGACACATTAACCAAGCTAATAAACCGCGCTCCGGCGCGGTTTTTCGTTTCACAGGCTAGCGTTCATCGCTAAAGCGCAACTTCGTCAGGTTCACTTGCGCTTGCTCTTTGCCACCTTCAATTTGCTGCATGCGTACCATGGTGTAGTTTAATTTTGGCGCGAACCAAAAGTAGGTTTGCCGACGATCATGATCACGAACCCGACTCACACGAATGACTTCCTGGTTTTCGCCGAGTACCCGAATCGACTCGCGGCCATCAACAGCAAACTCATAGGACGTGTCGCGGCCATCTTCGTCAATGAGAAAATATTCAAAATGGTCTTCCGCACCAATGGCGACATCAATTTGTAACTGATGGAGTACCGTATTGGCATCCAACAAATCATCCCGCCATTGGGCATGAATTGCGTCACCATTATCGTTGCGTAAATACTCATTCTCGCGATTAAACGTGACCGCATAGTAACGATTCGACCCAGTGCCACGCCGCTCATACACATAGTTCAGCGGTTGTACCTGGCTACCCGATAACTGAAAAACCGAATCGTTGTATCGACGGTCAGAGAGAAATAACAGCGACGCTTCGGTATTGGTGTGATATTGCCACATCCCCTCGTCGGTTTTCTTCAACTCTCGTAATGCGGTACCGTGGGTGCGCCCCCGGCGACTAAGATCATACTCTGCACGATAAGCTCGGGTAATTTGCTGCGCCAATTGCGCCGCATGGTGCGCATCCTGTTCTGCAGACGTGACCGATTCCATTCCAGCTTGCTCGCTCGCTGGCTCTTCCGCATAAACCACCATCAGCACCGAAAACACCAAGAGCAAGACGGCAACTGCAACCGCAATGATGCTGCGAATAATTGCGTGGCGAACTTTAAATTGATCCATATACACCCTTTCCTGACTATGGAAATTTAGAATGTCAGACTCAGAGCCTCGCCGCAAGTTCAACCGCGCTGACATTCGTTGACAAAGCAAGGAATGAATAAACAGCGCAACGATGTGTGAAATAGCGAACGAACTGCACCCTTTCACCACTTGCAAATTGTTGCGATTTGTTCTAATTTTAAGGATTACTGGTCAGACCTCAAACCTCAGGAGAATAACATGAGTGTCGCTATCTGGTGTATTGCTACCCTAATCGTGTTGGGAGCGCTGTTATATCACCGTGTATCGCTACGTACGTTCACGCTCGGTGTCATTGTTTTACTCGCCGTTGGCACCTTAGCCAACATTTTTTCGTGGGTACCTTGGCTGATCGCCGCAATTATTTTGCTGCCGCTTAATCTTACTTTCATTCGCAAAGGTGTCATCGCCAAGCGTATTCTTGCAGTTTTCCGTAAAATTATGCCAGAAATGTCGCAAACAGAGCGTGACGCGCTTGAAGCGGGCACAGTCTGGTGGGACGGCGAGATATTCTCAGGTAAACCAAACTGGAAGAAGCTGCACAGCATTCCAGCCGGCAAACTAACTGCCGAAGAGCAAGCTTTCCTTGATGGTCCGTGTGACGAAGTTTGTGCCATGTTGGATGACTGGAAAGCCACCCACGAATTGGCAGATATGCCTGAAGACGTATGGCAATACCTGAAAGACAACAAATTCTTCGCCATGATCATTAAGAAAGAATATGGCGGTCTTGAGTTTTCAGCCTATGCCCAGTCGCGCGTGCTGCAAAAACTGGCAGGCCATTCAACCATTTTGGCAAGTACCGTTGGTGTACCTAACTCGTTAGGCCCAGGTGAATTGCTCCAGCATTACGGCACCAAAGAACAACAGGACTACTATTTACCGCGCCTTGCAAGCGGTGAAGAAATTCCATGTTTTGCCCTCACCAGCCCAGAAGCTGGGTCCGACGCTGGTTCAATTCCAGACACAGGTATCGTTTGTAAAGGCGAGTGGGAAGGCAAAGAAGTTGTTGGTATTCGTCTGAATTTCAACAAGCGTTACATTACGCTGGCACCGATTGCCACCGTGGTTGGTTTAGCATTTAAAATGTACGACCCAGACGGCCTCATTGGTGACCAACAAGACATCGGTATTACCTGTGCCTTATTGCCGCGTGATATCGAAGGCATGACCATTGGTCGTCGCCACTTGCCACTGAACGTGCCATTCCATAATGGTCCAATTCAAGGTAAAGACGTCTTTATCCCAATGGACTTCATCATTGGTGGCCAAGCCATGGCCGGTAAAGGCTGGCGTATGCTCATGGAGTGTTTGTCGGTTGGCCGCGTGATTACCCTCCCGTCAAACAGTGCCGGTGGTGCGAAGTCATTAGCCTTGGTAACTGGTGCCTATGCGCGTATCCGTCGCCAGTTCAAGTTACCGATTGGTAAAATGGAAGGTGTTGAAGAAGCATTGGCACGCATTGGTGGTAATGCCTACTTAATGGATGCGGTGACCAAGTTCTCAACTGCTGGCTTAGACCAAGGCGAAAAGCCATCGGTTATTTCAGCAATTTCAAAATACCACATGACCGAAAAGCTGCGTCAATGCATGAACGACGCGATGGACGTGCATGGTGGTAAAGGTATCTGCTTAGGTCCAAACAACTACTTAGGTCGTGGCTACCAAGGTACGCCAGTTGCGATTACCGTTGAAGGCGCGAATATCCTGACTCGTAGCTTAATGATTTACGGTCAAGGTGCGATTCGTTGTCATCCATACGTATTGGAAGAAATGGAAGCAGCTGCCGTTCCAGGTAAAGAAGGTCTCGATCGCTTCGACAAAGCACTGTTCGGCCATATCGGTTTTGTGTTCAGTAACTTTGTTCGTTCACTTTGGTTAGGCTTAACCGGAGCACGCTTTACTGCGACCGCTGCAAACGACAGCACTGCTCATTACTATCGTCAAATGACCCGCTTCAGCTCGAACTTAGCGCTCATGTCTGACGTGGCCATGGGTGTGTTAGGTGGTGAGCTGAAACGCCGTGAGCGCTTGTCGGCGCGTTTAGGTGACATGCTCAGCTACTTGTTCATTGGTTCTGCAATTCTCAAGCGCTTCGAAGACGACGGCCGCCCTGCTGCGGATCTGCCACTCGTGCATTGGGCCATGCAAGATACCCTCAACAAACTGCAACAAAGCCAGCTTGAGTTCCTCGAGAACTTCGGTGGCATTGGTTCCGTGTTGAAAGGCATCATGTTCCCATTCGGTCGCATCGTGAAAGCACCAAGCGACAAACTTGGTCACAAAATCAGCCGCTTGCTGATGGAACCGAACGCAACTCGTGAGCGCTTGGGTGAAGGTCAATTCCTCTCTGAGCGCGGTCCATTTGGTTATGTTGAGCAAGTATTGCGTGACATTATCGCCATTGAGCCGTTACACGACAAAGTTCAGAAAGCTGCAGGTGAGCGTTTACCTTTCATGCGTTTACATGAAATTGGTTTGAAGGGTAAAGAGCTTGGCGTGCTGACCGACGAAGAAGTTGAACTGTTCAAGCGCGCTGAAGAAGGTCGCTTAAAAGTCATTAACGTCGACGACTTCGACCCGGCCGACTTACTTGCTGGCCAAGCTGCGCGTGACTATGCCCTAGCCCAAGTGGGTAAAGAAAAGTCCGTGGCTTAATGACCGGCGGTCATCGCGACCGCAGCAAGTCCAAAAAACAAAAACGCTGGCAGTGAAAACCGCCAGCGTTTTTTTATGCGCAAGGAGTATTGGTACGGATGATTGGCGCGGGTTATTGGCGCAGGCTATTGGCAGAGCTGATTAGAAAGTAAAGAAACCGTAAACCAAGTCGCATTAATACCAAATTACTTTAAAGTTAGTTCTGCCGATCGCAATCAATCGTGCAACCCTGATTCGCTTGTCCAGCAAGCGATTATTTACGCCCCAACCTTTGGGGCGTTTTTTTTATTTACGATTCGCGCGGTAATTCGCGTTGAATTTCGCGATCTTTGCGAGCCTGAGCAGACAAAGCGTCGAGCGTTTGGCGCCATGCTTCTACCCACTCTGGTAATGCTGGCGACTGCAAGTGTCCTTGCCCCGTTGCAGCAATCAAATCTTCTGGGCTTAATCCGCCCTTTTTCTTGCTCCAAAACATGCCGCGCACCACAATCAAAGCGGCAACACGGTTTTCATGGTCGAGAATCTTGTGCTCAAGAAACGCCCACTTTTCATCCCATCCTAACAACCGGGATTCCACATAAAAGCGATCGAATGCTTTCAACTGACGAATAAAGCGCGCGTTCACATCACCGATTACCGGAATAAAGCCTTGCTTACGCGCAACATCCCAAGCGCCACTGCGAAAAAACCAGTCGACACGACCAAGGTCTGCGAAGGTCAAATAGCGACCATTATTCACATGCATATTCAAGTCGAGATCGTTTGGAAACACCCTAGAACGAACACGGAGCGTATCAAACGCTCCGCATTGAGGCTGTTTCCGACGTTGGAATAGAATCCAAAACAATCGTAACAACAAATTCATGGCTGCAAACCTGCTTTATTTAATTAAACCGATTTCGCGTAAACGCTCCATCAAGTAGTCATCAGCAGTGATCGGTGGCCATTTCGCTGGGTTCTCGTCACTCACGCACTGTGGTAATGCTTCAATCATGACGTCTGGGTTAAAGTGCAAGAAAAACGGAATCGAGTAACGCGACACTTCATTGTATGGTGCCGGTGGGTTAACCACACGGTGCGTTGTTGACGGTAACAAGCCATTGGTCAAACGCTGCAACATGTCGCCGACGTTACAAATGATGGCGCCTTCGAGAATCGTCACTGGAATCCACGCACCCGATTTCGACATAACCTCTAAGCCCGGCTCGCGTGAACCAATAAGCAGTGTAATGACGTTAATGTCTTCGTGTGCTGCTGCCCGCACTGAAGGCGTACCTTTATCCACAATTGGTGGGTAATGGAGTGGGCGCAGAATTGAATTACCTTTGTTCACACGCTTACGGAAATAATCCCGCGGCTGCCCCAGGTAAACCGCAATCCCTTCCAGAACTTGGTTACCGAGCTCGTCTAAAGCACTGAACAGTTCTGTCATGGTCGCCTTAAATGACGGTAACTCTTTTGGCCAGACGTTCGCGACTAACTGTGGGTATTCATCGCTATTTTCAACTTCCCGACCCACATGCCAGAATTCTTTTAAATCGACGTGTTTCGCATCTTTAGCAATTTCCGTTCCGAATGGCGTATAACCACGTGCACCACCTAAACCCGGCTTATGATATTGCTTCTTCACATCTTCAGGTAAAGCAAACAAATCACGCGTGGCATCGAGTGCCTGATGAATCGTGCTCGCTGGAATTCCATGGTGTGTTAAAGCAACGAAACCGTTGACTTCATAACCTTCACCAATGCTTTGAACAAACTTATCGAAATCGGTTTTGAAAACCGACATATCTACATGTGGAATAGATTGCATTGACTCTGACCTAGTTAATTGACTCAAAACGAATGCTACAAAGATACTGTTCTTTAAGTTTAGTTACCTTAGCCGACTCGACTGAGAGTTAAACCCGTAATGAATCCGAATTTTTTGCACTAAAGTATCCAGACTTAGACGTTAATAATTTGTAACATTTTAGCTGCATAAGTTGTTTCGATTTTAACACAACTTCGATTAGTATCGGTATGAATGGAACAATTTTTTAATGTTCCATACTTCGCACCAACAACAGGAAAATAAAAATGACTATAAAGTTCAGACCAAATCTGAAACTGAGTCTCGTAACCGGAGCTGTGCTCTCGGTTGTTTCTGCTGGGGTATACGCAAGTGGTATTGAGCAAATCAAACCACGCGACGGCTTTATGCCGACTGAAATCGTAAGCCCAACAGTAGATAAAGCAAAAGCACTCAGTACTCAGGAATTCCGGGAAGCTAATTACCTGATTATCGAACTTGAGCACGCACCAATTGCGACCTATCGCGGCGGCGTTCAAGGTTACCCTGCTACTGCACCGCGCGCGGGCATGCGCCCAATCGACATCATGTCGTCTGCTGCAACCGCAAGCTATCAGGAATTTCTCCAACAGGAACAAGCAAACTTTGTCAGCCAACTTTCCGCTGCAATTCCTGGCGTAAGTTACGTTCAAAGTTTCCAAGGTATTACCAACTCCGTTGTGGTGGAAGTACCAAATTCTGCCAAGGCGCGCGCTCAAATCGCGAGTATGCCTGGCGTGAAACGCGTTTACCAAAACGAACGTTTCTTCCCGCAAATGGATGCATCAAACAGCTTGATTAATGCAGAATTTGCGTGGGAAATGGTCGGAAGTCGTGCCGAAGCCGGTCAAGGCGTGCGTGTTGCGATTATCGACAGCGGTATTATCCCAAATCACCCGATGTTTGCTGACGCTGGCTTTACCGCGCCGGAAACATTGCCTGGTAATGACTACTGTGCCACCACAGAACCAACGTTCTGTAACGACAAACTGATTGTCGCGCGCAGTTTCCCACCAAGCAACCCTGGTACATTGCACCCGCAAGAAACTGTAACGCCGCACGACCTTAGCGGTCACGGCACCCACGTTGCTGGTACCAGTTCTGGTAACTTGGTTAGCACCACTTATGAAGGTGCAGCGTTAAGCTTCTCTGGCGTTGCGCCGGGTTCGTACATTATGGCTTATAAAGCCTTGTTCGTCGGTGCTGATGGCCGCGCCAGTGGTTTCAGTAACCAGCTTGCGGCAGCTCTTGAGTATGCGTTCCTTGATGGCGCTGACGTCATTAACAACTCATGGGGCGGCGGCGCTGGTAACCACCCGTCTTCAAGTGTTTACACACCTATTTTTGAAGCACTTGAAAGCCTCAACGTGGTTGTTGTGACCTCAGCCGGTAACTCAGGTCCAGGCGATAAAACGATCGGCTGTCCAGCATGCGCTGAGTCAGGCTTAGCCGTTGCTAACACCCAAACAGGTCGTACGTTTGGTGCCGAGATGCAAGCTTCGGGCATGACCTACAGTGCCAATATCGCGAGTGGCAACTTCACCCTCGATCCACCAGTGACTGCACCATGGACACCGGTTTCTGCTGGCTTACCAGCGGAAAGCACCAACACTTTAGCGTGTGAAAGCTTTGGTGATGATGCGTTGTTTGACGGTCAAATCGTACTCGTTCAACGCGGCGAATGTACCTTCGAAATGAAAGCGACTAACGTCCAAAACGCTGGCGCAGTAGGTTTGATTCTATACAACAACACCGCTGGTGCCTTTGGCGTAACTATCAATGACGGTACATTACCGACTGTAGCTATCACCCAAGAAGCGGGTGAAGCACTCATTGATGTATGGGAAGAAGGCGATACTGCGACCTTGAATCCTGCTCAGGCCATCATTAATCAGAACAACGTCGATATCATGGCCGCTTCAAGCTCACGTGGTCCAAATGGCGACGCTTCGTTCCTGAAGCCTGATCTCGCTGCTCCAGGCACCAATATTCTGTCTGCTTACAATACAGCGTCAGGCTACGGTGCAATCTCTGGTACCAGTATGGCAAGCCCGCATGTTGCCGGTGCTGCTGCGTTATTGCGTCAGTTACGTCCAGAACTTGATGCTTACCAGATCAAGTCCGTATTAATGACGTCGAGCAACCCAAATGTACGCATGCAAAATGCTGTCGACCGCGCAACTCCGTTTGCTATGGGTGCAGGTCGCTTAGACATTCAAGCAGCGTTAGGTACAGCGATTGCGTTCGATACCGCATCATTGGCAGCAACTTCATGTTCGCCAACGTGCTCATTCGACCGCACTATCACTAACCTGATGGGTGAAACGACCGAATGGAGCTTCAGCTTTGTTCCTTACGACACCAACCTCGACGTTAGCTTTGACGTGGATAGCGTGACCATTGACGCCAACGGCGAAGCTGAAATCAGCATCACTGTTGACACCTTGTACGCACGCGAAGGTTGGAACTTCGGTCACGTCGTTGCTGAAGACCTGTCAGGTAACTATGCGACTGCCATCGTTCCGTTTGCTGTTCACGCAGTGAAATCTGACGATTCACAATTAGTCTCAACTGCGGTTACTTCTGGTGCCGTTGTAACGGGTGAAACAGTCTCTGTCAGCTCGCGCGTGAATCGTGAAAACCTCGAAGGCGAAGTCAGCATTACCGTTGAATTGCCAGAGAACGTGGTCTTGCTTGCTGACAGCATTGACGCTGTCGAAATCAATGCCAACCGTTCGAGCATGGAAGTTGCTGCCGACCAGCGTTCATTTACCTGGGTGGGTGAACTCGTTGAAGGTACTGCGTCAACTAACTTCACAGCCGCAACCTTACCTGCATCATTGAATGGTCTCTCGTTGACTGAGATCCTTGCAAGTCCACCGCAACGATTCAACTGTGACGCAGGTTGTGACGATCAGCGTTTAGGCCTGACGGTTAGCTCCGTTGGCGGCATTACCTACAACGGTGTCAACTATGGCCAAGTTCAAATAAGTCCAAATGGCTTCTTGAATTTCGGTGACCAAAATCATAATGGTTCGTTCATCCCACAAACCATGCCTGATGCAACGCCGCCAAACAACGTCGTCGCGCCGATGTGGGCTGACTTTGCCTTAGGTGGCGATTTAGGTGGTAACGTCTACTTTGCGGTATTTACGTTGAGTGGCCAATCGTGGTTAGTCGTCGAGTGGAATGAAATCCGTTATTGCGAAGGTTGGACACCAGAGACTGGCTGTATTCCTTCTGATGATAAGTACTCATTCGCATACTGGACAAATCTAGATACTGCCGAACATTACTTCAATTACATCAGTGTTCCGTCAAGCTTACCAAGCGAAGCGACCATTGGTTTTGAAGATGTCACTGGTACTGTCGGTTACACGCACACTGGTTCAGTAACGGCTGGTAATGCATTCCAGTTAAGCATTACGCCTGCTGACTCATATGTTGAACTTCACTATGACGGTACTGCTGGTCTAATGGGTGTTGCACCGACCTTAACTGCGGAAGGCACACCAAACAGCCCAGTCAGCATCGACTTTACTGAAGGCTTTACTGCAACGTCTGACCGTGGTCTAAGCACCGTCACGGTAGCCAACGCAGGTATTGAATACTCAGCGTTTGCGCCAGTCGTTAACAGTGCTGGTGAAACCCTGTCTGCGGAAGTCATTGCCCAAGCATCACAAGGTTCGGCAGCCGCAAGCAACGGTGAACTGACCTTCACTCCTGCTTCTGGCCGTAGTGGCGACTTCACCTTCAGCTATCGCATTGTCGATGAAGAAGGTCGTTTCACTATGCCTGGTCAGGTTACTGTCACTGTAACTAACTCAGCGCCGGTTGCAGCAGCGTCTGCTTCAGCAGCCACTGCAAGTGCTGGCGATCAAGTTAACCTCAGCGCAGCGGGTAGTTCAGACCCTGACGGTGATGCACTGACTTACACTTGGCGTCAAGTGAGCGGGCCTACAGCACAGATGAGCAATACGACTTCAGCAACTGCTAGCTTCATTGCGCCGAAGTCAAACTCAGCTGCAACTATGGTGTTTGAAGTCACTGTCTCTGATGGTGAACTTTCAAGCTCAGCGCAAACTTCGGTTGAACTAAACCGTTACAGCAGCAAGAAGTGGTACGAAGGTAGCTTCGGTGCTCTCATCGTCTTACTTGGCCTACCACTTGTTTGGTTACGCCGCCGTAAAATGGTGAAAGTTGCTTAAGTACACTTTAAGTACAATTTAAGTAAAGACGAATAAAGGGGCTTGCGAGCCCCTTTTTATTCAGGTAAACCTTGAACGAGACAATGACGACAAGGAAGAAATAATGATGAAAAATATCCTCCAACCTGCTCTAACGTTAGCCACCGCCATTCTTTTGTTAACTGCCTGCGCGCCTGCTCCGGAACAGGAAATTGCAACGGAACTCGAAGAACCGAGTTCGATCAATGCGGAAACAATTCAAGAGCAACGCAGTGCGCTCGCTGCAGAAATTTTCACCTTAGTGGCGACCCCATTTGCGGACCATCCCGACCAGTGTCGTGCACTTGAATTTGGTGTCAATGCATGCGGTGGCGCAGCAAGTTGGTTAGTTTATTCAACTGACGTCACCGACAGTCAGACACTCACACAACTTGTAAACGACTATAATGAAGTTGATGCCTTATACAAATCATCCGTTGCAGCGGTATCTGATTGCGCCGAATTACAACAGATCCAACTGACGGTGCGGGCAGGCATCTGTGCTGCAACCACGCTAGCAGTGGAGTAATTTACATCGGCAAGGAGAACATCATGCGTTGGAAAACTAGTTTTGGATTACTCATCAGTGCGACCGCTGCGCTCAATTTGATGGCGTGCAGCGACCAGATGCCGGTAAACGGACAGCAAGAAGAGGTGACCGAAGTGCACGAGGACTCCGAATTAAACAGAATTACGAGTGAGCAATTGCAACAGTTAAACGAAACGATCCAGCGTTTGGTTGCAACACCAACTGCCAGTTCAGAAGCGTCCTGCCAAGTTGTTGCTTTCGGCAGCAAACCCTGTGGTGGACCCAGTGCATGGCTTATTTATTCACGTGAAGTGACCGATGAAGCGCAGCTGTTACCCCTGGTAGACGAGTATAACCGGCTAACTGATCGCTATAATCAGCAGGAAGGTTTGATGTCAGACTGCGCCGTCTTACCCCCTATTCAACCTAAGTTGGAGAATGGCGTTTGTGTCGCCGATAGCGGCGCACCGCAATCCACGCTAGAGCGACAATAATCCCACTGACCACGCCCCAAAAGTGCGCCGCAACAGCTAGACCACTGGTGTCCGCGGCGCCAATGGCTATTGGTCCTTGCCACATTTCCCAGCTTACTTTCGCCACCATGCCGACGAGCAATAAGTAGCCAAGCCGTATCTTACGTTGGATATCAAGGCAAGCGCCCCAAGCAAAGATACCGTAGAGTACCGCCGAGAAACCAACGTAGTACTGCATAGACGGCGCAAAGTAATACATCGCTATGCCAATCAGTAGCGTTAACGTCCCGATCAAAATAGCATAGCGCCAGCTCGCAGCATGCTCAGCAAAAAGCAAATACATAACCCAAATACCGGCAACGTTAAGGCCTAAATGCGACAGTTCAAAGTGTAACAATTGACCACTAAATAAACGCCACCACTCTCCCGCTGCTATTAGGTCGCTTTGATAGCTAAGCAAGTCGTGAGCCCTGTCGGGTAAACTATAAAAAAGAACCAGCAGCAATGACATCATTGCTGCTGGTACTAGATACTGCCGCTCAAGAGGCAAATGAATCACAGTTTAATTCTTCTCAGGATACAAGTAGTCCCACCACTCTGGTTGGCCTTTCAAGTGCTTATCAAACCAAGCAATGTAGGTCGCCCACCAGTGGAAACGTGCGTCACGACCAATAATGTGGTGATCCTGCCCCTTGTACTCAACCAGTTCCACTTCTTTGTCCAAAAGCTTCAGCGCGGTATACATAATGTGACTTTCACCTGGCGGCACGTTCGTGTCCGCATCACCGTGAATCAGCAGCATTGGCGCTGTTACTTTGTCTGCATGGAAAACCGGGCTTTGTTGCGAGTAAAGCTCAGCGTTATTCCAAGGGAAGCTACCTTTGCTGGCTTCACCTGAATATAAAAAGCCCCACCAGCCATGGCCCCAATACGAGGTGATATTAGAAATACCTGCATGCGACATCGACGCAGAGAAGATATCGGTCATCGTCGCTAACAGCATGGTCATGAAACCACCGTAAGACGCGCCTAAGTGACCAACACGCTCAGCGTCAACAAACGGATGCGCAGCAAGGAACTCCTGTGTGCCCTGGATAATATCTTCGGCTGTATATTCACCCCAAGCGTTCACATGACGCGCTGAGAACTCTTGCCCGTAGCCGATTGCACCCGTCGGTTGTAGCACGTACACCACATAGCCTTGGTGAGCCCACAAATTAAACGGATAACGACCGGTAAAACCGCGTTGCACTGGCGTTGTGCCACCATAGTAATACACGAGCGCTGGATATTGTTGCTCCGGGTCGAAGTTATGCGGGTAATACACCCGACCGTGAATCTCATCGCCATGACGGTTGGTGAAATTCCACTCTTCAACCGGTGTTATATTGTGTGCTTGGAACGCTATTTCTGCACTGTCCCACAGAGTTTCTAAGCGACCTTCTTGCAAGTTCAAACTAACTACTTTTTGTGGTGAGGTTGCACCACTTCCAGCAATCACCAGGGTTGGTAAGGCAGACTGACTGTGCGTGACATTTGCGACCACTTCAATGTCCGTGCTCACGCGAATAAAGCGCGAGTTACGCGGATCGAAGCGGTACAGTTGTGTGCCATCACGCTCCGTCACACGTAGTAATAATTGGTTATTGCCGAGCACGCTAACACTGCTAATTGCAGGATCAAATTGACGACTCAAGGCGGTCACATTCAAGTTGGCATCTAAACGATAGAGTTGTCCGTCGTAATTGTTTGTCAGCAGGTCATCGCCTAAGCGCGGATCGCGTCCGGCATGGTCAGCAAATTCAGGACCAGCAACGACATAAATGCCCTCTTCCCCATACACTGCCTGGTTAAACGTTCTGTGAGTACCCAAGTCGCGTTGCTCGCCACTCACTGCGTTGACTTCCAAAAGCTTGACAGCAAAGTGCGGCGGTGCCGCGTAGTCGACTAAACGCGTACTGACCAACATCCGCTCACCATCGCGATGAGTATCGTTCAGACTATGACCCGAACCACCAAAGGTGTGCTGTTGAATGACACCCGTCGCAACATTGAGTGAATAAACTTGTGATACATTGCGGAAGGTTGACCAACGGTCTTCCAGCGCTTGATAACGCTTGCTCAGACCCGAGTCATTTTCGGCGGATTTAGTCCAGTTAAACACTAACGTACCATCGTTCAACCAACGCAAGCCCGACATACCGCGTTGTTCAGCAGTCAGGGTTTGCACGCTCAGATCTGTTAGGTCTAAAACTTCAATTTTATTGCCACTAATATAGGCCACTTGATGGCCCGTCGGATGCCAACTAAATTGGCCGGCATTAGCGTTCTGCCAGCGATACACCACACGGTTATTGCTTAAGTCTTTGATCACGAGTTCGTTCTGCGCCGTATTTCCGGTTGTCGGCGTATAAGCACTCTCACGCCAAACCAAATAACGACCGTCAGCAGACATATCTAAACTTCCAACGGTTGGCGCATCGAACATAGTTTGTTCGCTTAAACGCCAATCTGTTGGCCATTGAGTCTCAACTGCATCGTGTTCCGCTTTACCCTGCCACTTCAAACCAAAAGCAGACCAGTCTTCGACGCCCTCAACCAGAATGACTAACTTGTGGTCACCCGTTTGCAAGTTCAGCTCAACGCTATCGCGGCCACTTGCGACACGGCTGCCATTCAGGTACACGGACGCATGTTTCGCACCATTCACGGCGATAGTGCCACGCGTAAAACGGTCGACGCTGAGGGGTAAACGCAGGACACTACTTTCACCACTGACACCGTTCGCCAGTGTCGTTTCGCTCGCGCTATAGTTAGCCAGCCATGGTCTAACCAAGCTATCACGTAATGCATCGGCTTGGTCCGAGTCACTGACCTGGACTTGCACAGGATGCACGCGAACATCTTGCTGATTAATTTCGATATCCGCTGCTGACACTGCCGCCGACGTAAATAATCCAGTTGCGGCCAAAGCCAAGGCAACACCGCGCAATGAATAGTGTGAACCTGAAATTCGCATAGGGAACCCTTGTTGAAGAATCTATAATTTTTAATTCGCATTTATCTTACACATTTCTCGCCTCAAGGGCAGTTTTAAGCGCCTTGAATACGATAAAACAGCGCGCAAATACGACTATTTTAGGAAAAAAATTTGCTGATTCGTAATTTCACAAGCAACAAGGCTACCGATCCACGCTTTAAGGATGTATGCTAAATGCGATTTTTGCTCGATAAGCAGTCAAAACGTGCGCTAAGTCGTCATTTAAGCTGCTGAATTTCTCGAGCTCACGCCAATAAACACAACAAAAACAGTGGTTAACCACGGGGACATGTTATGAGCGCTGACGGTAAAGTCAAGGACACAGAAAACGGTCTGCTCAACCGTTTACTCAATAAAATCGAAGTCATCGGCAATAAACTTCCTGATCCAGCAGTTATGTTCGCTGGGTTGTTAGTGATTGTCTGGATTCTGAGCTTAATTTTTGCCCAATTTAGTTACAGCGAAATTGACCCACGTACTGGCAATGAGATTATTGTTAATAATCTGCTAGCACCGGGGGCACTTGCTAATTTCCTCGCCACTATGGTGACCACGTTCACCTCGTTCGCGCCATTAGGCGTGGTCTTGGTGGCTATGCTCGGTATCGGTGTTGCAGAACGCAGCGGCTTTATCAATGTCGGTATTAAACTGCTGTTGAATAACACTGCGAAGTTCCTCTTAACACCTATTCTGATCTTAGTTGCGATTGTCAGCCACACGGCAGTGGACGCGGGTTACGTCTTGGTTATTCCACTTGGTGGTATTATCTTCTACGCAGCCGGCCGCCATCCTCTTGCCGGTATCGCTGCTGCATTTGCTGGTGTGTCGGGTGGTTTCTCGGCGAACTTTGTACCGAGCGCCATCGACCCTATGCTACAAGGGATTACCCAAGAAGCTGCGCGGCTCTACGACTCCACCATTTTGTTGAACCCGTTAAATAACTGGTACTTCACGGCCGCTTCGAGCATCGTCGTTGTCCTAGTGGGTTGGTATCTAACCGATAAGGTCATCGAGCCACGCTTAAAAGGCACCCAAATCGACGGCGATCCTGAAGAAATGCCGAAGATCGAAGAAGTGTCACCGCAAGATCGCAAAGCATTTGGTTTTGGTGGCTTGACCATGATTGCCGGTATCGCTGCACTCGTTGCTGCAACTTGGCCGGAAACCTCAGCACTGCGCTCACCTGAGGGTGAAATTGCTGCGTTTGATGCACCGCTGATGCAATCGATCGTACCGATTATCTTCCTACTATTCTGGGTACCAGGTATCGTCCACGGCTTCGTTGCTGGAACGTTCAAAGAGTCAAAAGACGTCATTATGGCGATGTCGAAGACCATGGAAACCATGGCCTACTATCTCGTCATGGCATTCTTCTGTGCGCTCTTTATTAAGGCATTTGGCGACTCGAACCTTGGTATTCTGCTGGCCATGAAAGGTGCTAACTTCTTGCAAGCCATGGCCGTTCCGGGTCCAGTGACGCTAGTTGGTATTATTATATTGGTGGCGATTATTAACCTGTTCGTCGGTTCTGCCAGTGCGAAATGGTTATTGATTTCACCAATTTTCGTACCCATGCTGATGCAACTGGGCATCTCGCCAGACTTAACGCAGGCCGCTTACCGTGTTGGTGACTCGGTCAGTAATATCATTACACCACTGCTACCTTACTTCCCACTCGTCGTTGTTTACTGTCAACGCTATGTGAAGAGCACAGGTATCGGTACTCTTGTATCAATGATGTTGCCGTACAGTGTGGCCTTGGGTGTCATTTGGACTATCTTCCTCCTGCTCTACTGGATGATCGGTATCCCACTTGGTGTTCAAGCCAATTACATTTATCCAGCTGGTTAATTACTGCACCTTATAACCTCTGGTTAAAAGTTATACAAAAAGGAGCTGAACTCTTCGCGGAGTTTAGCTCCTTTCTTTTCTGCGCCATGGTAAGATGTACCCTTCGACTTGCTTAGGAGTTTTTATGCATCGCACTTTGCCTTCGTTCATGGACATGTACCGTGATTTAATTGCTG
The DNA here is from genome assembly GCF_003987315.1 of Aliidiomarina haloalkalitolerans. Taxonomy (GTDB): domain Bacteria; phylum Pseudomonadota; class Gammaproteobacteria; order Enterobacterales; family Alteromonadaceae; genus Aliidiomarina; species Aliidiomarina haloalkalitolerans. The sequence continues at coordinate 185,467 of NZ_PIPI01000001.1, read as the reverse complement.
CGCCTTCTGTCAGCTGCTTGGAACCGACTTGGGATATTTCCAATCGCCAAGTCATCGAGTTGCTGGGTATGTGGCTCTCAAGCTTAGGCTTTCATGTCGAAATACAAGAGCTTGAGCGCCAAGCGGGCAAGTACAATCTATTAGCAAGTATCGGCCCTGAGCCAGTCGACAGCAGCGCTGCTGGCTTATTGTTATCGGGCCATACTGATACAGTACCCTGGGACGAAGGTCGCTGGACGCGCGATCCGTTCACCCTCACCGAAGCCGATGGCAAGCTTTTCGGCCTAGGTAGCGCAGATATGAAGGGCTTCTTTGCTTTTGTCATCGAAGCCGTTCGCGATCTTGACCTCAGCAAATTAAAAAAGCCGCTGCGAATTCTAGCCACAGCCGACGAAGAAACGTCTATGGCCGGTGCCCGTGAATTACATCGCTTTGCCAACTTAAAACCAGAATACGCGGTCATTGGCGAGCCGACGAATATGGTGCCAGTGCGCATGCACAAAGGTCACTCGACCGACTGTATTCGCATCACCGGTAAATCAGGCCACAGTTCTAACCCAGCCGCAGGTATCAACGCGATTAACATTATGCACGAAGTGCTTGGCTCCCTGAAAACTCTTGAGCAAAGCCTGAAAGACAAGTTTCATGAGCCCGCGTTTGAAGTCCCTTATCCAACCTTGAATTTCGGCCACATCCACGGCGGCGACGCAGCGAACCGTATTTGTGCCTGTTGTGAGCTCCACATGGACATGCGGCCATTACCGGGTATGCGTATCGATACACTCAATGACATGCTTCACGGCGCATTGGCGCCCATTCGAGAGCGTTATCCGAATGCACTCGACATTATCGCCATGCATGAACCAATTCCTGGCTATGAAACCAAGGCTGACGCTGCCTTAGTGCGGCTAGCTGAAGCAATTAGTGGCCAACAAGCAGAGCCAGCCAACTATTGTACCGAAGCACCATTTATTCATGACCTAGGTTGCGAAACGATTGTTATGGGTCCGGGTTCTATTCGCCAAGCCCACCAGCCGGACGAATACATTACCTTGGCGGAAATAAAACCAGCTCAGCAACAGTTGCGTGAACTGATTGTGAAAACCTGCTTTTAGAATAATAAGGACGAAAACGTGTCAGAAATACAACGCCCTCTGCTAACTTGTGGAGTCGACGAAGCGGGTCGCGGCCCAATCGCTGGGCCAGTTATTGCTGCGGCGGTCATTCTTGATCCAAACAACCCGATTACCGGGATTACTGACTCGAAAAAGCTCAGCGAGAAAAAGCGCAATGCACTGAACCTCGAAATTCGTGAAAAAGCGTTATGTTGGTCGATAGCCCACTGTAGCGTCGAAGAAATTGACGAGTTGAATATTCTGCATGCAACCATGTTAGCTATGAAACGTGCTGTCGAGTCCTTGCATCAACGTCCAGAGCTAGTGTTGATTGATGGCAATCGGCTGCCGAAACTTGCGGTGCCTGCCGAAGCCATTATTGGTGGTGACCTAAAAGAAGCCTGTATTGGTGCAGCCTCAATCTTAGCCAAAGTCGAGCGGGATCGACAAATGCTCGAGTGGCACGAACTTTACCCACACTACAATTTTGCCAAACACAAAGCCTACGGTACCGCCGAGCATTTAGCTGCATTGAAAGAACATGGTGTCAGCCCGATTCATCGCAAGAGTTTCCGCCCGGTTCGTGATCTTCTCTAGCCGCAGAGATTAAACACAGGACAACATAAAAAAAGGGCTATGCTGAATCAGCATAGCCCTTTTTCAATTAGCTTAGAAACTTAGCGTGGCAGTTCACTATAGCCCATGTTGTATAAGATAAACGAGAACACGTCGGCGGCTTGGTCAATAACCATTGACACCGGCATACCCGCACCGTGGCCAGCATTGACGTCAATCCGAATCAACTGTGGGTTTTCACCACCATCTTTCGCCTGTAACTCAGCGGCATACTTAAACGAATGCGCCGGTACAACGCGGTCATCGTGGTCAGCCGTGGTCACCATCGTTGCTGGGTGATTGACACCTTCACGGACGTTATGCACAGGTGAGTAGCCGAGCAAATACTCAAACATCTCTTCGCTTTGCTCAGATGTGCCGTAGTCATATGCCCAGCCTGCGCCCGCCGTAAAGGTGTGGTAACGCAACATGTCTAACACACCAACTGCTGGAATTGCGACTTGGAAAAGGTCTGGACGTTGGGTTGACACCGCAGCCACCAACAAGCCACCATTCGACCCACCACGAATCGCTAACTTATCGCTGCTGGTATAGTTTTCCTCAATGAGGTACTCGCCCGCAGCAATGAAGTCATCGAAGACGTTCTGACGGTTTAACTGGCGACCTGCATCATGCCAAGCTTTACCGTACTCGCCACCACCACGGATATTGGCAACGGCATAAATACCGCCCATGTCCATCCACACCGCGTTTGCAACGCTGAACGAAGGCGTCAGGCTGATATTAAAACCACCGTAGCCGTAGAGAATGGTTGGATTGGTGCCATCACGCTCAAGATCATTGCGATAGCTGATAATCATTGGAATCCGCGTGCCGTCTTGCGAAGTATAAAATACCTGCTCAGACGTATAGTTTGCCGGGTCGAAGTTAGTTTCCGGGCGATTAAACAGCTCACTCTCTCCAGTATGCGGATCGAAACGATAAATGCTGCTTGGCGTCGTGTAATTGGCAAAACTAAAGAACAGCTCCTCGGCGTCTGCCTTGCCACCGAAACCACCGGCACTACCAACACCAGGCAGCTCGATTTCACGGACCAAATTACCTTCTAAGTCGTATTGCTGCACTTGCGCGACCGCATCGACAATGTAATTAGCAAAGATGTAGCCAGCACCGGTACTCGCACGTAACACGTGATTAGTTTCCGGAATGACATCCTGCCAATGCTCAGGTTGCGGATTGGCCGCATTTGCCATGACCACACGACGGTTCGGTGCATCGCGGTTGGTTAGGAAATACAGGGTATCACCCTCAGCTGTGAGTAAACTGACATCGTGACTTGGCGTCTCAACAATTGCTGTAAAGCCAGCTTCTGGATTCTCGAGGTCTTTAATAAAGAGTTTATTACCTGAGGTCGATACCGATGCCGAGACCAATAAATACCTGTCATCACGGGTCACGCTAGCGCCCACGTAACGATGAATTTCCTCTGGCTTCTCACCAAATACAACTTGGTCTTCGGACTGCGGTGTACCCAAGCGATGGAAATAAAGCTTATGCTGCTCGGTCATCGCTGACAGCGCACTTCCGTCTGGCTTGTCATAGCTTGAATAATAAAAGCCTTCGTTACCGACCCAGTTAATGCCACTAAATTTGATGTCTTCGAGCACATCACCAATTTGTTCGCCAGTTTCGACATCAATCACGATGATCTTCCGCCAGTCACTGCCGCCCTCAGAAATCGCATAGGCCGCTAAACTGCCGTCACGCGAGAAGCTCAAAGAAGCCATTGACGTTGTGCCATCAGCACTAAACGTATTTGGGTCGAGGAACACCTCTGGCTCGCCGTCATCTTTCTGACGGTACAAAACAAACTGATTTTGCAGGCCATCGTTGCGATAGAAATAGGTGTAATCGCCTTCTTTAAACGGCGCACCTAAACGCTCGAAATTCCATGAGTCTTGTAACCGCTCACGAATAGAATCACGATATGGAATTTGCTCTAAGTAAGAAAATGTCAGTTCATTCTGAGCTTTAACCCAAGCGCCAGTTTCAGCGCTGCGATCGTCTTCTAACCAACGATATGGGTCTGCAACTTGGCGACCAAAATAGGTGTCGACCACATCGCCTTTACGCGTTTCTGGGTAGGTTAAATTTGATTGCGCGGCGTCTGTCTCTGCTGGCGCTGGGGCTTCAGCACAGGCAGTTAACAGGGCAACCGTCAGTAATGGAATGGCGTATTTCATGAAGCTAGGCTCTCCAAGTGTTGTTGTTATAGTTGTTTCAGATTAATTTTGTTACAGATTAACAAAGTCCTAAGCCAAAGCCTATGCTGTTTAGCTTAGTAATTAATCGCTATACCGAGCAGCTAGCGCTATTTCGCCGAAAGTAAGTTTTCAACAGCCATAAAAAAACTGCCTAAGTAATTCCCTTACTTAGGCAGTTTTAATTTGCTTCAAGCGCTAATTATTTAAAGAGACACTTAGCGCATCACGGTCAGCATTTGCATTGGATCTTCAAGGAACTGCTGCCAACGCTTATTGAAGTTTGCAATGGTCGCGCCATCAATAATCCGATGGTCACCTGACCAACTTGCAGTCATCATATCGCGACCAACAACGCTTCCGTCTGCTGCAAAGCGCGGTAAAGTCTGCACCTTACCTAGCGCAACAATCGCTGCTTCTGGCTTATTGATAATCGGTGTCGTCACCGTACCACCGACAACGCCAATGTTGGAAATGGTAATCGTGCCACCTTTCATGTCCGCTTGCGCAACTTTCCCTTCCCGCGCGTCAGCCGTTAAGCGGTTCACTTCTTCAGCGACTTCTAACAACGACTTCTGCTGTACCGCCTTAATGTTCGGCACCATTAAACCCACTTTGGTTGCAACGGCCATACCAATGTTATGGTCGTCGAAATAAGTGATTTCTGTGGCTTCGTCATTCAGCTGAGCATTCATAATTGGGAATTCGCTGAGTGCTAATGACATTGCTTTAATAAAGAATGGCATCAAGGTTAAGCGCACACCCTGCTCGGCATATTGTGCTTTGAGTTTCGCATGCAATGCACGTAACTCAGTGAGGTCAAACTCTTCAGCATACGTAAAATGCGGAATAGTTCGCACCGAATCGGCCATTTGCCGTGCCATCGCTGCACGCACACCGCGCATTGGCTCAGTCCGCTTGCCGCCCGTCGCTTGTGTTGCGGCCGGAGCACTGGTTGCTGCAGGTGCAGAGCTTGCTGGTGCAGCTTTAGTTGCAACAGAAGACGCTTTAGCAGCGCTCAGATCTTCTTTCAGAATCCGACCTTTCTTGCCACTCCCCTGCACCGCAGTTAAGTCAATTCCTGCTTCACGGGCACGTCGACGCACTGCAGGGCTTGCCAATACCTTACCGTCTGCAGCCGGTTGTGGAGCTTCAAACTGGCCACCTGCTGCGCGCGCTGGCTCTGCAGTTGCAGGCGTTGCAGTTGCAGACGCTGCCGCTGGTGCTGATTCGGATGCAGATGTTGTTGCATCTGCTGCGCCAGTTAATGCAAACAGCGGCGCACCAACTTTGGCAATGTCGCCTTTCGCGTAATACAACTTGCTCACCACGCCGTCAGATTTGGCCGGAATTTCAACCACCGCTTTATCGGTCATAACCTCGACGACAACTTGGTCTTCTTCAACTTGCTCGCCTTCGCTCACACGCCATTCAACGATCTCACACTCGACAATACCTTCACCAATATCTGGCAAAATAAAGTCATTCGCGCTGCCTGCAGCTGCTGCCGGAGCGGCTTTAATTTCTTCTGGTTGCGAGTCTGCCGGTGCAACTGGCGTCGGCTTACTTTCTGCTTGCGCAGGCGCTGAGTCATTGCCTCCTGCGTCAATTGCAAAGAGTGGCTCACCTACTTTGGCGATGTCGCCTTTGGCGTAGTAAAGCTTAGTGACCGTACCGTCAAATTTGGCAGGAATCTCGACCACTGCCTTATCTGTCATCACTTCGACAACGACCTGATCTTCTTGCACTGAATCGCCTTCCTGGACTTGCCATTCGACGATTTCACACTCAACGATACCTTCACCGATATCTGGTAAAATGAAATCCGTGCTCATGAAAGCTCCTGTTAGTAATTCAGTGAACGTTTAATCATTTCGTACGTCTTCAGATGATCTGAGAAGTACTCTTTTTCGTGCGCAAGCGGGTACGGTGTATCTAAACCTGAAGCACGCATAACCGGCGACTCCAAGTACAGGAAACATTTTTCCTGAATCGTTGCTGCCACTTCGCTACCAAATGCCATGGTATGCGGCGCTTCTTGGCTGACGACCATACGGCCGGTTTTCATCACCGACTGCGCAACTGTGTCGACATCCCACGGTAAAATACTGCGTAAGTCGATAATTTCGACGCTGACGCCGTCTTTCTTCGCCAATTCTGCTGCGCGCTCAATCACTTCAACTTGTGCGCCCCAGCCCACGACCGTGATATCAGTACCTTCCTGAACAACTTCAGCCTTACCGATAGGCAGGGTGTACTCTTCTTCTGGCACTTCGCCAACCGCAGCGCGATATAACCGCTTCGGCTCGAGGAATAAAACTGGGTTTGGATCAAAAATCGCACTCAGCAACAAGCCTTTGGCTTGATACGGGTTGCGTGGAACAACAATTTTTAAGCCTGGCGTGTGGGCAAAATAAGCTTCTGGTGATTGTGAGTGATAGTGACCACCATGAATACCACCGCCGTATGGGGTACGAATAGTTAAACCGCCGACATTGAACTCATTACCTGAGCGATAACGGAATTTGGCAGTTTCGTTCACGATCTGGTCAAATGCCGGGAAAATGTAATCACCGAACTGAATTTCCGCAACCGGAAAACTTCCTTGCGCCGCCAAACCGTTAGCAAAACCGATAATGCCCTGCTCAACCAGAGGGGTATTAAAACAACGGCTGCGGCCATATTTTTGCTGTAAACCGCTGGTCGCGCGGAAAACGCCACCAAAGTGGCCAACGTCTTCACCAAAAACACTAACTTTGTCGTTCTTTGCCATCGCCACATCAAGGGCGCTGTTGATGGCTTGGAGTAAATTCATTTTTGCCATTACTTAACGCCTCCTGAGGTAGCCGGGTACGCATCTGGATATTGCCGGATGTGTGCTTTTAACGCTTCAAGCTGATCTTTCAACGCTTGCGTCGGCTCGTCATAGACGTCAACAATAATTTCATCAACATGCGGCGCAGCAACGGTTTCAGCGCGTTTTAATGCCGCTAAAACTTCTTCTTTATGCTGTTGCATTTGCGCGTCAGCTTCTTCTTCGCTAATCCAGCCTTGCTTCACTAACCAATTGCGGAAGCGGATCATCGGCTCGCGTTTCCGGCGAGCTTCTTCCTCTTCCTTGCTGCGATAACCACTTGGGTCGTCCGATGTTGAGTGGCCGGCCATCCGATATGACATGGCTTCAATAAGCACGGGCTCATTCTCTTCAACCGCTAAGCGACGAGCTTCTTGCACCGCTTGGTAAACGGCAAAAATGTCATTACCGTCAACGCGAATGGCTTTCATGCCATAACCAACAGCGCGAGGGGCAATGCCATCGCCAGCAAATTGTTCATTGGCAGGCGTCGAAATTGCATAACCATTGTTCCGGCAGAAGAAGATAACTGGCACTTTAAACACAGCTGCCATATTTAAACCGGCGTGGAAGTCACCTTCTGAAGCGGCGCCTTCACCGAAATAACACAAGGTACAGGTTTTCTCGCCAGACTGCTTCTGACCATAAGCGTAACCCGTTGCTTGTGGGATTTGCGTGCCCAGTGGCGACGAAATCGTCATGAAGTTCAAGTCAGCACAGCCGTAATGCACTGGCATTTGCCGACCTTTACCCAGATCGAGTTCGTTCGAGAACAGTTGGTTCATGAACTGGTCAATGGTAAACCCGCGAAACGCCAAAGCGCCTTGCTCACGGTATTGACCCATGATCATGTCTTCAAACTTAAGCGCCGCAGCCGAACCAATTGCGGCAGCTTCTTCGCCCAATGACGACAGATAAAAACTAATCCGACCTTGGCGTTGAGCGGCAATCATGCGCTCATCTAAAATTCGAATAAACTGCATGGTACTGAACATTTTCAGTGCCAGCTCTTTGCCGATTTCTGGAAGTTTGACTCCTTTATGCACCGTGCCATCTTCTTTCAACAGCTGATACATAGGAATATCAAGGGCATTCCCGGAAATTACCTGCAGTTCTGTAGTCACTGCAGTTTTTTGAGGATCCTTTGCCATTTGCGTAGCCATAGCGTTCTCTTCAGTGTGTTAATACTTTGTGACAGACTTTACCTTTACGTCAACTGCGTTGCAAACTTTGTCGTTCAGTTCTGTCGTAAATGGTGTTCATTCTAGCGTACATTTGCCAAGTGCTTGCTCTGACCAGACTTAATTGGCGAAAGATTAGACAATATTGAGATGTTGTAGAGCGACCGGCATTACGGTCAAAAGCGCTCGCTGACCAATCGCCACTTTCGCATTTGGAAAAATAATTGCCTCGCCATCCTGTTCTGCATAAATCGGCTCAGAGCCATCGCGCGCAAGTAAGTCACCTTGTTTAAAGGGCGTGAAATTAGCCACATCATCGGGGAAATTCAACTGAAAGTCGTCTTGTGTGCGGTTAATACTGCGTTGTACTTGGTAAACCTGAACACCGCTCAGTTCTGGCGCTGCAGCAATATTTGCGCCTTGCGTAATTAGTGCGATCAGTTGTGATTTCGTTTTTGCAAATCGGCTCATGTCGTTTTCCCCAAACGGGCGTACCTTACCCAATTCAACCGTAAAACCGTGGGCTTGACATGAATTAACGGAAAAATACGAGAATGTTGTAGTTGGGCCTTCGTGGAGAAGTACGACAGGAACGTCTAACGCAGCCAATAAACGGAGTTGCTCAGCCGAATAAGGTTTGCCGTTCTGGTATGGATAAACAGCGAACTTTTCGTGTTTGGAATCACGAATAGCGGTATGCAAATCGTAATGCATGCGCGTGTGTGAGCTTGGCGTTGCCGCAAAGAAATCAGTTACAAAGCCTTCTAAAGCTTTCGCGCGCTTGCGTTCACGGTTAACTAAGCCAGCCCCTTGGCTATGTCCGCCGCTAAATAACCGGTTCATATTCTCTTCAACAAACCTGCGGCCAACGTTAATTGCTGCGGGGTTTGCAATTAAAAACAGCACACGACTTTGCGGCACGAGTTCCTCTCGCATGAGTGCGCTGATTAATTCATCGCATATTTCAATCGGTGCGGTTTCATCACCATGCACGGCACAGGAAAGCACTAAGTCGAGTTTCGCTATGTTCTCAGCAGGCTGGAATTCGATTACCCCACTGTCATGTTGAATCACCGTCACCCCATTGTTGAGGGTTGTTGATTGCGCAGTTAGCCCACCCCATTCATGTTGCCGAGAAAATGCTAAAAAATTGTCGTGTGGCCAAGAATGCAACATTGTGTTGAAAGCTCCTTGATAGAAAAATCGAACGAATGAATTTACTCGCTTGTGGTGCTCTTAGGACCCGGTTCGAGCCCTTGCGACGCCAATAATGCACGGAGGACGCGCGAGTTATACTCACGGCGATAGAGCACAGCAGTGACGATAATACTGGCAGTAATAAATAACCAAGGACTCACAAACCAGCACAAATAAGCCAAAGCAAAATAATAAGCGCGCAAGCCATAATTATATTCGTGACCGGCTTGGTCGAGTACTTTGGCAGCATTTAATGAAAACGCATCACGCTCCGCCTTTTCGACCGTTGGACGAGAAATCGATGGTGCCATGCCTAATAATATCGACACGAAGCCAAACTGACGCACCGCCCAGGTAAACTTAAAGAAGGCGAACACCATAATTCCAGCAATGCCAGCAAGCTTGAGCAGCACTAAACCGTGACTCTGCTGTGTTGTGAACGGAAGCTGCTCGAGAACCCGTACAAAAGCATCATTCGAGGCAATCACCGTCAACACACCGGCGAGCACGAATATGGTGGACGAGGCAAAGAATGTCACTGTACGCTCGACATTGCCAACCAACGCAGCATCGGCAATGTGGTGCTCTTTATGCACCACTGCGTTCATCCATTCCACGCGTAAAGTACAAAGAATATTCGATAACGAATAATAGGTTTTTGCTCGTTTGCGCGCAAAAAACGAATAGCCGACCCAGCAAAACATAAACCAACTTAAGGCAATGATGTCAATGAGTGGAATGGTGATCATCTTAAACATGCATCGTTCTCCCTGCAGTGTTTTTTGTCTGCGCTAGTTTAGGTCATCAGTGTAGCTTTTTTTGTGACAGAAAAAAGGGCAAATTCAACTTTGCCCTCTTAAAATTCATCAACCTAGCTTAATGAGCTCACATGGTTTTTAGGCTTTCTTCCATCACAACTGGACGGCCACGCCCAAACAGCTGTTTGATATCGTTCAATACCAAGTACAAACATGGAATCAAAATCAGGGTGATCACAGTGGCAAACAAAATACCGAATGCGAGCGAGATTGCCATTGGAATGACGAATTGCGCCTGCATACTGCGCTCTAGCACGATTGGTGTTAAGCCCATGAACGTGGTTAATGAGGTTAACACAATCGCACGGAACCGCGCACAACCGGCATTCACCACGACACTGCGCAAGTCGCGCAGTTTATCGCGTGTCTGATTGACGTAATCGACGAGAATCAAACTGTCGTTCACCACCACACCCGCAAGCGCAATAATCCCGAACAAACTCAGAATACTAACCGGCATTTGTAGCACCCAGTGGCCAAAAATCGCACCAATGACACCAAATGGAATGACCGACATAATAATCAGCGGTTGGCTGTAGGACTTTAATGGGATCGCCATCAGCGCGTAGATACCAAATAACGCCAGTAACGCACCAAAGGCCAATGAACCAATCGCTTCTGCTTCATCGAGACTCGCGCCTTCTAAACCAAAACGCACATTGGGATAACGCTCAAGAATGTCTGGGATATAATTCGCCCGTACATCTCTTACAATTGAACTCGGTTCAATGCGCTCCTTGTCCACTCGCGCACGCACATTCACTGAACGCACGCCGTTAACGCGGTTAATGGTGCTGTATCCATCGGCACTGTAGGCTTCAGCAATCTCTTGGAACGGAATTTCGCGGCCATCAGGCGTCCGAATCTTCATGTTTTCAAGGTTGCCGATCGACTGCCGTTCTGACAATGGATAGCGCACCATGACACGCACTTCTTCGTCGTTTCTTGGCAAACGCTGTGCTTCCGCACCATAGAAGGCATAACGCACTTGGGTCGCTAAATCTTGCATCGTCACACCGACGGCATCAGCAGCCGGCTTTAAGCGTAACTGAATTTCCTCACGTGGCGTGCCGAAGGTGTCAGAAATATCAAAAACACCACCATACTCAGCAAGGACTAAGCGCAGGTCGCTCGCAGCTGCCGACAGCTCATCAAGATTACGGCCACTCAATTGGAATTCAAGGTCAAATGATGGCCCACCGCCAATACTGCCTTGGAAGTTCAGCTCTTTAACGCCAGCTAGTTCCGGTACCCGCTCACGCCAACGATTAACCACCGCCAAACCGTCAATTTCGAGCTGCTCTCCTTTCTCTAGCTCAACCATGACTTGCCCTGCTTCGGCGCTATTCAAGAACACGTTAACGTGGCGCACCATCGACTGGTTATGCTCTGCTTGATATTCGCCATTCAGCTCATACAGAGCTTGTCGAATTTGTCGCAAGGTATCGGCTGTGCGTTCTTCATTCGTACCTGGCTGCATTTGTACTTGCGCAAAAATAAAGTCACTCGGGATATTCGGGAAGAATACCCAGCGCACAAAACCACCTTGCACTAAGCCGATCATGATGATCATAAGGGCTAAAAACGATGCAATCGTGGTGTAACGATAACGCACGCATTTTTCTGCAAAAGGCCGGTAACGTTTTTCAACGAAAACTTTGAGACCATCGGAAAAACGATTACGAAAGCGCTGAAAGGCATTCTGTTTTTGATCTGCAGTGCGGCTGAATTTCATGCCGTTAATGTGCGCAGGTAAAATCCACTTTGATTCAATGAGCGAGAAGATTAAACAGAAAATAACCACATAAGCAATGGACTCCCAGAGCCCCGCCATGGTGCCACCAACCATTAGCATGGGTAAAAACGCGACAATGGTCGTTAACACCCCGAAGGTTGCCGGTAAGGCGACTTTCTTCGCCCCGCGAATAACATTCTCTTCGGACTTTCCGTGCGCCTCGATTTCGGAATAGGCACTTTCACCGATAATTATCGCATCATCGACCACGATCCCGAGCACCAGAATAAAGCCAAACAAGGAAATCATATTGATCGAAACATCGAACATCGGCAGGTTCATCAGTGCCAATGCACCAAGGAAACACACCGGTAAGCCGACCATGACCCAGAACGCCAAGCGTAACTGCAAAAACAACGTAAGCGCTAAGAATACCAACGCAATCCCGAAATACATGTTCTTCAACATGAGATCGAGGCGGCCTTGCAGATAGTAAGAACTATCACCCCAATGATCTAAATAAACGCCCGCAGGCAAGCTATCTTGCTTTTGTTCCACATAGCGTTTCACCGAACGAGCGATTTGCAGGTCGTTTTGATCACCCACTGAGTCGACGCGAACAAAGGTCGCTCGACCACCGTCGAACTCAGCAAACGCTCGCGTTTCCACAAAGTCATCTCGAACAATGGCAATATCGCCAATGGTAATCCGCGTACCATCAGGCCGACGCAGCAAAACGATGTCTTCGAACTCGCGGCCACTGTAACTTTGGCCTTTTGCGCGCAGCAAAATATCGCCATTTGGCGTGCGAATGGTACCGCCGGGAATATCAATCGAGGTGCCGCGAACCGCTTGCACGATATCTTGGAACGTTAAACCGAACTGACGGAGGTCATGTTCGGAAATTTCAATCGAAATTTCATCATTACGTGCACCAACCACCGTGGCTCGGGTGATACCGGAAATTGAGCGCACTTCGTCACGGATCTCGCGGGCTAAATTTTTCCGCGAACGCTCGTCCAGGTCGCCATACACCGACATCCAAATGATCTGACGCTGTGGCCGCATCCGATAAACTAACGGGGGTTCAATCTGCGCAGGGAAACTCGAAATACCATCGACGTTCATTCGAATTTCGTCCATGACTTCTTGAACTTCGTAATTCGACTCGACCTCGATGGTCACCGTGCCCATGCCTTCACGGGCATTACTGGTGATGCGCTTAATACCTTCAACTTCGTCAATGGCGTCTTCAATTCGAATAATAACGCCCTGCTCAACTTCTTGTGGTGCCGCTCCGGGGTAAACCACCCGCACCATAATGGTGTTCGGCTCAATGGTTGGAAACATTTGCTTGCGAATTGAAAATACAGCTGCAATGCCGGCAACAATAATCAAGAACATGAGCAAGTTAGCGGCGACGCGATTGCGCGTAAACCAAGCAATAATCCCCGTTTCCCGTTGCATGATTATTCTCCGTCTGCCGCTGAGCTATTAGCGTCTGTAGCGTCTGCGTCCGCGCTACTATGTTGATTTGCTTCGCCGGGAATCCGTACGCGCAAACCATTTAACGGGTTTTCGAGTTGAGTCAGCATCACCAGTTCACCGTCCGCAAGACCGTCGCGAATGTAAACCGCATTGCGATCACGGCGAAATACTTCAACCGTGCGCAATTCAAGCGTCCGCTCTGGGGTAATCACCCACACCTGCTGATTACTATTGACTGCATAACGCGGTAGCTCAATCAGTTGTTCGACTTCAATGCCCTGAATATACAAACGCACAAAACGACCGAATGGCAATGCCGTGCGCTCGTCTTCGCTACGCAAATTGTACGGGTCTTGGACGGCAATGACGGCATAGGTCACACGACTGTCGGCGTCAATGACACCTTCAGTACGAATCAAATGGCCTCGCCACTCCTGAGTGTTGCCGGCAACTTCAGCGCGCAACAGCGCTTCTGGCCGTTTGTCATCGTCATTGAGTAGGGTCAGATCCGGCAGCAAGGATAAATCAAACTCTGACAAAGCCACCCTAATTTCCGCTACATCAGTGCCAAAGAATGCACCAATGTTGGCATTTGCTGGAATGAACTGACCAAGGTTGACATTGCGGCTTTGTAAAACGCCATTAAACGGCGCTTTCACTTGCGTGCGTTCGAGATTCCGTTCCGCCTGCGCTAAACGCGCTTGCGCCGATTGTAGGTTGGCTAATTCACTAGCGAGCTGCGGACGACGTAAACCCAGCTCAGGAATTTCACCGGCTTGAATTGAACGCCATTCTGCTTCTGCGACTTGCCCACGTGCCCGCTCTTCGGCCACCATGGCTTGCGCACGCGCTAAGTTGGCTTTCGCTTCTTCGACGGCAGTTCGATAGTCAAAATCATCAATGCGCAGCAAGACCTCATCTTTACTAAAGAAACCACCGGCGACAAACTTAGGCGAGACCCATTGAATGCGGCCTCCGACTTCGGCGGTAAGTTGCGTGGCAAAGCGCGGCATCACGTTCCCTTGGGTTGGCACTTGAAACTGCACCGAACCGAATTGTACTTGCGTATATTCCACCAACACAGGTAGCCGTTCAGCTGCTTGTCGAGGCGGAGCCTGGCGCATATTGGCCAAAATGTTGTACGCAAAAACCGCCACAATTAAGATGGAAACCGGTATGAGAATGAGTCGTTTTTTAATCGCCATGGATTGTGTAACCGTGATTAGAATGGAGTCCCTAACGCTGCATGGAATTCACAGCCGCTGCCGTTGGTCGCTGACCTATTATTTTTCTACGCTATAAGTTGTGCGTCTATGGTGTACATATATGTTGTACAAATTAGTCTTGCGCTATCTATTTTTATAACGGATCTGATCGTTCTGTCATCAATATGTGTCTATTACGACCGAAACCGAAGTGATAGTTCACAAAAAACTAATAAATTAATAATAAAGTTAAATAGCTTGCGTAAGTATAAACCATGCAAGCGAAAATTTATTCCAAAGAATGTGCAGTCGGTCGCTGAAAGTCGTTTTTCTAGCGAAAACTAGGCAGACTTAAATAACTGGTTAATTTTTAACCACCTCTGTTGGCGATAAACTTCGACTCCACTCCAGCGCACGCGAACTTGCTTACCACTATGGCTGCGCTGAATTTGGGTTTGTAATTCATGGAGAATCGCTGCGCTCGGCAACGTCACTGCATGACCATCGAGCCAAGCACGGAGCATAGCGCGTTGCATCTTCTCATCCCACGACCACCAATCACGAAGCTCTAACCAACCATCGGCTGTTTGATAGCTTGCAAGCTTGTCAGCGAGTAATTGATCGAGCAATTCAGTTTGCTCACCACAAAAAGCAGCTGAGCGCGCGGCAGTCGCTTGAAAGGCAGGAAACCGAGCTTCAATTTGCGGAATAATCACATGGCGGAAAAAGTTTCGCTCAATTCGCGTGTCCTGATTGGTATCATCTTCAATCCAACCAACACCATGTGCATGCGCATAGTCATAGATCTGGGCTTTCGTCACCGTCAACAAGGGTCGGACTAACCGTCGCTGACCTCGAAACGGCGCTACTGCCTGCATTCCTGCGAGTCCTTTCGGCCCGGCGCCCCGTTTCAGCTGTAAGAATAAGGTTTCAACTTGGTCCGTGCGATGTTGTCCGAGCAGAATAATTGCATTTTCGTCCGTGAGTTCCGCTAAGCGTTGATAGCGCGCATTGCGCCCTTGCTCTTCTTTGCTCAGTCGTTTCCCGGTCGGCACATCAATGGCTTCAACAATGTGGTCTATTTCAGCTTGTTGGCAATAATTTCGCAAAAACTCAGCCCACTGCGGCGAGTCCGGATGAAAGTAATGATCGAGATGAATGGCGAGGTACTGGTAATCGGGAAAGTCTTGGCGAAAACGCAGCGTTAAGTCGAACACCGTTTGCGAATCGGCACCGCCACCTAACGCCACAACAATTTGCTGACCCGCTGGTAAATCCAACGACGTCAGCAATTGCACATAGAGTGGGTATAAATCCGCAGGCGTTACCCCTGTCGGTGACGCAGTTTGCGCCATGCGAGATCCCTTTTTTTAAACGTAACCGAAGGACATCAGCTTTTGATAACGTTGCTCGAGTAGCTCATCGGCAGATAAACCCGACAAGCTCGCTAAGTCATCGCGAATGCGCTGCTGTAAACGGGCAGCAATGGTTTTGTAGTCGCGGTGCGCACCACCGAGTGGCTCTTCGACAATTTTGTCAATTAAGCCAAGCTCCAATGAGCGCTGGGCGGTTACACCCATGGCCTCAGCGGCCAATTCGGCTTTGGTTGCGCTTTTCCACAAAATTGAAGCACAACCTTCTGGAGAAATAACCGAGTAAGTACTGTATTGCAGCATGTTCACACGGTCACCCACGCCAATTGCCAATGCGCCACCCGAACCACCTTCACCAATCACAGTACAGACAATCGGCACACGCAAACGCGCCATAACTTTTAAGTTACGCGCAATAGCTTCACTTTGACCACGCTCTTCAGCACCGATACCCGGATATGCACCTGGCGTGTCAATAAAGGTCACAATTGGCATTTTAAAACGTTCAGCCATTTCCATCAGACGTAGCGCTTTGCGGTACCCTTCTGGCTTCGGCATGCCGAAGTTGCGGCGAACCTTTTCTTTAGTTTCCCGGCCTTTTTGCTGACCAATCACCATCACCGGCTTGCCATCGAGGCGCGCAACGCCGCCGACAATGGCTTTGTCGTCCGCAAACGCTCGGTCACCTGCAAGCTCATCAAATTCGGTGAACATTAGGTTGATGTAATCGAGTGTGTATGGGCGCAACGGATGACGCGCTAGCTGGGCAACTTGCCAAGCGCCGAGGTCACTAAAAATTTTCTCAATGAGCTCGCCACGCTTCTTCTGCAGTTGCGTGACTTCCTTCTCTAAATCGATATCCAGACCACCTTTAGCGCCCACTGCGCGAAGTTCATCAATTTGTGCTTCTAACTCAGCAATGGGCTTTTCAAACTCTAAGAAATTTAGATTCATGCGTGGTTTCCAGTACTTATTCAAAGCACAGTCGGACGTTTTCACTGCCCAACTGCAAATTTAATTCATAGATGACATCGTCACTTGGTTCAATAAACCAGTCACTGCCAACTTCGAGTCGTGCTTCCGCGCCGGCAATCCGGCAATACAAGTGCACAGGACAGGTTCCTCGCGGAGCTTCGCGTAAAACCCTAATTATTTCAGTAAGCTGCCGTTCACTCAAGCTGCCATTCGGCGGCTGATATGCAATCTTAGTGCGACTTCCTCCAGCATTTTCTTCACGTTCAACTGGGCTACTGAAGTCGAGTGTTAACGCCAATGCACGCACATATTGTGCCCGCGCTTGTTCGAGCGTCATCACTTCGCTTGCGGTCATTGTATTGCCACCGCTGAAAGAATCAAATCGTACCTCTCCTTTTATCCAGAGAATTTGGTCTTTTTCTAACAGCGCTTCATATTGTTCAAACTCACGATTAAACAAACGCACCTCTAAACGTGCGCTTTTATCGTCGATGGTCAACAAGCCCCAGCGTTGGCCTTTTTTATTGACCATTGAGCGAGCGTCCAGAACTAAGCCAGCTACGGCAACCTGCTCACCTTTGCGGGTTTTATCCACCTCAGCCAAGCGGCTATTGGTGTAATGGGCGAGCTCTTTGCGATAACGATTCACCGGATGTCCGGTTAAGTATAGCCCTAATGTATCACGTTCACCTTCAAGCCAGACCGCTTCTGGCCATTCAGGCACTTGCTCAAATTCGTGTTCAATGTTCTCAGGCTCATTTGCCAACACCCCGAACAGATCAGCTTGGCCGACCGCTTCCGCTTGTGCGTGCTGTTCCGCTTGGCGCATTGCTTTGTCCAGTGACGCCATCAATGCGGCCCGGTGCGGCCCAAGGCGATCCATTGCTCCGGCCCGAATTAAACGTTCAAGCACGCGACGATTGAGTTTCTTCAAGTCCACGCGGTTACAGAAGTCGAACAAGTCGCTAAATGGACCGCCTTCATCTCGGGCGGCGATAATCGATTCAATCGGGCCTTCACCAACGCCTTTAATCGCGCCAATGCCATAGATAATACGTCGTTCGTCATCCACCGAGAACTTGTGCTGACCGACGTTGACATCCGGCGGCAAAATTTTCAGCCCCATGCGCTCGCATTCGTCAACT
The DNA here is from genome assembly GCF_003987315.1 of Aliidiomarina haloalkalitolerans. Taxonomy (GTDB): domain Bacteria; phylum Pseudomonadota; class Gammaproteobacteria; order Enterobacterales; family Alteromonadaceae; genus Aliidiomarina; species Aliidiomarina haloalkalitolerans. The sequence goes on along the minus strand of NZ_PIPI01000001.1, from coordinate 167,544 downwards.
AAGGTGACGATTTTGTCGGTATTGTCCATGTCGGCAGACATCACCGCCGCCATAAATTCGGCAGGATAATGCACTTTCATCCACAACGTTTGATACGACACCAACGCGTAGGCTGCCGAGTGTGACTTGTTAAAGCCGTAGCCAGCAAACTTTTCTACGAGGTCAAAGATTTTAATTGCTAGTGTCGGGTCAATGCCATTGTCGGCGGCACCTTGCTCAAAGACACTACGCTGTTTTTCCATCTCTTCAGGTTTTTTCTTACCCATCGCTCGGCGCAACAAGTCAGCGCCACCGAGGGTATAGCCAGCCAGTACCTGAGCAATTTGCATGACCTGTTCTTGATAAAGAATGACACCGTAGGTTGGTTCCAGAATCGGCTTCAAACTCTCGTGTTGATAGGTGGAGTCAGGATAGGAAATTTCTTCGCGACCATGCTTACGGTCAATAAAGTTGTCAACCATGCCGGATTGCAGCGGACCCGGTCGGAATAAGGCCACTAGTGCGATAATGTCTTCGAAGCTATCCGGCAAAAGACGCTTGATCAGCTCTTTCATCCCGCGCGATTCGAGCTGGAATACCGCGGTGGTCTCTGCCCGTTTCAAAACGTCGAAACAACGCGAATCCGTTAATGGAATCGATTCAATGTGAATGGCAGGTTGGTTTTTCTCTTGGCGTCGAGCATTAACCATGTCCAACGCCCACTGAATGATCGTCAGGGTACGTAAGCCAAGGAAGTCGAACTTGACCAAGCCAGCCGTTTCGACATCGTTTTTATCAAACTGGGTAACCGGGAACTTACCTTCAGAGTCACAATAAAGCGGCGTGAAATCGGTAATCTTGGTTGGTGCAATGACCACCCCACCGGCGTGTTTCCCCGCGTTACGGGTAACCCCTTCAAGCCGACGCGCCATGTCAATAACTTCACGCACTTCGTCGTCGCTGTCGTACAGCTCAGGTAATCGCGGCTCTTCTTCAAAAGCCTGCGCCAAGGTCATACCCGGCGTCGGCGGAATCAGCTTAGATATCCGATCAACGAATCCGTAGGGGTGTCCCAATACCCGGCCAACGTCACGCACCACGGCCTTCGCTGCCATGGTTCCAAAGGTAATAATCTGTGATACCGCTTCGCGACCGTATAGCTCGGCGACGTGATCGATGACTTCATCACGGCGATCCATACAAAAGTCGACGTCGAAGTCCGGCATCGAAACCCGTTCAGGGTTCAAGAAACGTTCGAAAAGTAGGTCAAATTCCAGCGGGTCGAGATCGGTAATTTTCAGCGCATAAGCCACTAATGAACCGGCCCCCGAACCACGTCCTGGACCGACCGGAATACCGTTGTCTTTACTCCACTGAATAAATTCCATAACGATTAAGAAATAACCGGGGAAACCCATGTTATTAATAACTTCTAACTCAATCGCTAAACGCTCATCGTACTCGCCGCGCTTCGCCGCACGCACTTCCGGGTCAGGAAACAGAAACTCCAGCCGCTCCTCGAGACCCTCTTGCGACTTTTTCACCAAATATTCGTCTTCGGTTAAACCACCGGTCGGGAAGTTCGGCAAAAAATATTCATTCAGACGCACAGTCACATTACAGCGACGGGCAATTTCCACCGTGTTCGCTAACGCTTGGGGAATATCGGCAAACAGGGCTTGCATCTCGTCGCTGCTGCGCAAGTATTGCTGGCGGCTATAGCGTTGCGGACGACGCGGGTCTGCTAATGTGTAACTGTCATGAATCGCGACACGAATTTCATGGGCTTCAAAGTCGTCCGCCTCAAGAAATACCACTGCGTTGGTCGCTACAACAGGTAAGTCAGACTCTGCAGCAAGCTCGACCGCCGCATGCACATAACGCTCTTCATCCGCGCGCCCTGTTCGGGTCAGCTCTAGATAAAATCGGTCAGGGAAATGTTGCTGATAAAATTCTACACTTTGCTGTAATGGCTTGCGCTGATTACGCAAAATGGCACGCCCTATATCGCCGTCTTTGCTGCCAGATAGCAACAAGATACCTTCGCCCCAAGTAGCAAGCCATTCTTGGTCAATACAGGGTTTTCCGGCGCGATGGCCACGTTGATAGGCAGCAGAAATGAGCTCAGTTAAATGCTTGTAGCCCTGCTCATTCATAGCTAATGCGGTAAGGCGAAATGGCTCTTCTGGCCAACTGTCCGAGAGGACATTCAAGTCACAACCAATAATTGGCTTAATGCCGAGCCCGCGTGCGGTTTGATAGTAACGCACTAAACCACACAGGTTCATTTCGTCGGTTAATGCCATAGCAGGCATTTCTAAAGCAGCCACACGTTGGCATATCGGCTTCACTTTCGCTAAGCCGTCAACCATGGAAAAGTCGCTATGAATGCGTAAATGTACAAACGCCGGAGAGCTCATGATGTCCTAATTCGTCGTTTTTATTTTACTGTTTTAGTTTTAACCGAAGACTTTGCATTGTGCCTCAAAGCAACACAGGTGTCACCCGCAATGACAGCTTGCAGACAAGAAAAATAATAAACCACCGAGCGGCGTTTAATGCTTTGAAAATAAAAGGAAATAACAAAAGAAATGGCGGAGCGGACGGGACTCGAACCCGCGACCCCCGGCGTGACAGGCCGGTATTCTAACCAACTGAACTACCGCTCCATTGTCACAAAGTGTAAATACACTCAGTGTGGTGACCATGACAGAAAGAGGCAGTTCAGATTTTCTATCATGGGTGTCTTGTCTAAATGGCGGAGCGGACGGGACTCGAACCCGCGACCCCCGGCGTGACAGGCCGGTATTCTAACCAACTGAACTACCGCTCCACGACAAGACTGCTTGAAGAGATGAAAAAGGTACACAACGAAACTTGAAAATGGCGGAGCGGACGGGACTCGAACCCGCGACCCCCGGCGTGACAGGCCGGTATTCTAACCAACTGAACTACCGCTCCATCCGTCAAGTAACGTTGTAGAAACTGCTTTTTGCTGTTCCCCTCAACGCGGCGAGGATAATACGAGGGAGACACTTCTGAGTCAACCCCTTTTTTCACACTTTTTGGCTCGTTTGCTCACGTTTAAGCCAATTGCAGAAAAAAGCAGCGCGAAGTGGCGCTCGTTTAACCAATCACCAATGTTTTTCTGGCGCGTCAGCGAGAATCCCCTGCAAATACTGCTGGTGAGCTTGTAACTCTGCCGGCGATGCTGGAATGACTTTTAAGCCTGCTGCGGCGCCATCAACCCGTTTAATTTGCTCACCGCCTGACTGCTGTTGTTGCTGTTGACTCGCTTGGAACAACTTCCGTTGCCCACCGGTCATCAGCAAATAAACATCGGCAAGAATTTCCGCATCGAGCAAAGCACCGTGCAATGTTCGGTGTCCGTTTTCAACATCGAAGCGTTTACACAACGCATCAAGACTATTGCGCTGACCCGGGAATTGCTCGCGGGCAAAACTCAGGGTATCGAAAACACTCGCGTAGTCTTCTAGCTTGCCTTTGTGACTACCGATGAGTTGCAACTCATGATTCAAGAAACCGACGTCAAACGGTGCATTGTGAATGACGAGTTCGGCATCTCGGATAAATTCAAGGAAATCGTCAACGACCTGGGCAAAGACCGGTTTGTCGGCAAGAAATTCATTGGTGATACCGTGAACGCGAATGGCTTCTTCTTCAACAAAACGTTGCGGATTCAGATAGACATGAAAATGATTACCAGTCAGCTTGCGGCCGACCATTTCCACACAGCCAATCTCAATCACCCGGTGCCCTTCCGCAGGGTTAATCCCGGTTGTTTCTGTATCTAAAACAATTTGGCGTTTCCCCGGAATAAAATGTTCCGCGAATTGATCCATTGTTGCTGGCTGCACCTGTGTCATTGTTATTTTGCCCTTGCGGTCGAAACCTTATACTCTTGCACTAATTCTGTAGAGGCATATTAGCGGGTCGCTAGCAAAAAACAAAGCACCGTAGCCATAACCATAAGTTATTTCCATGACTCAAAAGACACTCGTAACTATCTATACCGATGGCTCTTGCCTTGGTAATCCGGGCCCTGGCGGCTACGGCATTGTTTTACAAGCCGGCAAAAACGAAAAAGAACTGGCAGCCGGTTATCGGCTCACCACCAATAACCGCATGGAGCTATTAGCAGCAGCTATTGCCTTAGAGTCGTTAAAACGCCCTTGCTCAGTTGACCTCTGGACCGACAGTGAATATGTCCGTCAAGGCATCACCCGTTGGCTTGCGGGTTGGAAACGAAACAATTTTCGCACCAGCCAAAAGAAACCCGTCAAAAATGTCGACTTGTGGCAACGCCTTGACGCCGCACAAGCGCGCCACGAAGTGCGTTGGCATTGGGTGAAAGGCCACGCTGGCCACCCAGAGAATGAACGTTGTGATGTCTTGGCTCGGGACGCAGCCATGGGGAACGAATTACTTGAAGATCATGGCTATCAGCCTGAGCCTTCTTAAAAATGCCGCGTTAATCGGTCGACGAAGCGCTCATGCCACGCCCTACCGCCATGGCACCGGAACGCACCGGTGCTTGGCGTTGCTGACGCAAACGAACCGGTGTTAATGGCCATTCGCGCTTGCGAGCGACAATAAAATAACCACTCTGCAGCCATGGACAAACTTGCATGATGCGTCCCCAACCACGCTCGGGACTGCCCTCTTGCCGCCATGGTACACCCGCACCGAAATACTCTGCGGCTAACACATCGTAGTGCAATAACGACAGCCAATCGCAAACCCGCTGTTGGCTAAACAACCGGCCATTCCAAAACGGTTTGTCGCGCATACTGGGCAATAAGCGAGCAAGTTGCACTGGATTAAAGGGATTAGTTAACGCCAGAATCAAATGACCATCGGCTCGCAAAACTCGATTAACTTCCCGTAACAACGCATGCGGATCATCGTGATATTGCAGCACAAATGGCAAGAACACCGCATCCACCGAGTCTGACTGCAAGGGTAAGGCCGACAGCTCTGCTTGAATCAGCGGATGGTGATAGTTTTTTTGCGGGTCTTGAGAATTCTGAATGCGCGGACAAAGAACATATTGCTCGCGAATCCGACAAGGCGTTTGAATCGTGTCGCTTAAGCTGCCTAGCTTCAATAAATAATGGCCGAAGACCGTTTCCCAATGCGGCGCCAAACCCTGTTGCAAGGCATCGCGCAGCCAATCACCTTGGCGGATGTCCCGCCAAAATTCTGGTAAAGGTTGCGAATATTCCCGCATTGCAGGTTTAAACCACATAGCAGATCCTTTTATACTGTCTAGCTAATGAGCATAACAGGTTGGGAGGAACGATGCGTATTGATGCAATTTCCGCGTTTCGGGACAATTACATCTGGGTCATTCGTGCCCCACAAGAAACCAGTGCAACCACAGACGCTACAACTGAGTCGTGTGTGATTGTCGACCCGGGTGATGCTAAGCCGGTCTTAGCTTGGTTGCAAGCACATCAGTGCCAGCCCGAGGCAATTCTTCTCACCCACCACCATTGGGATCACAGTGGTGGCGTTACCGACATTCTTGCTCACTATCCTTGTCCAGTCTACAGCGGTCAAGCCAGCGACGTTGATAGCGTCAGTGAACGCCTCGAGGAAGGCGAACGGCTTAGTTTGCTCGGCGGTGACCTCGTCCTTGAAGTCGTTGAATGCCCCGGCCATACCCTTGACCACATCGCGTTTGTGAATCCTGCGTTGGCATTTGTTGGCGACACCTTGTTTGCCGCTGGCTGTGGACGCATGTTTGAAGGTGAAGCCCAACAGTTTTACCGCTCTTTACAGAAAATCGCGCAACTTCCCGCCGATTGTAAAATCTATTGTGCCCATGAGTATACCGCTGCTAACCTTGCCTTCGCAGCTGCTGTTGAACCCGATAACTTAGCCATTCAACAACGTATTGCCACCGTTCAAGAACAACGTCAACAAGGCCAAGCAACGGTACCGAGTGAATTAGCGTGTGAGCACGCAACCAATCCATTTTTGCGTTGTCATTTACCATCCGTTCAGCGCGCTGCTGAACAGTATAGTCAAAAATCGCTGACAACCCCTGCGGACGTATTCGCCGTTATTCGGCACTGGAAAGACAACTTTTAAATTTAATGATTGATTTTCAGCTGTAAATACGGCTAAATTTCGACCAATTTTAATGAGATTGCATTGCTATGAAAAAAATCCTAATCACGAGTGCAGCAGTTCTCGTTCTCAGCGGCTGTCAGTTAACCGACAATCGTTCTGCCGACGGCTACCCGACCCAGCCAGTTGAACCACCGCAGATGGAACGCGAGCAAGGTATTCAAAAGTACGCCTTAATCCACCCTGGCTTTCAGCAGCTGCCAACCATCGACCGTCAATTGCCGGCCGATATGCAAGCTGATCTCTGGGACCGCATTCGTTTACAAATGCAATTAGAAATTCCTGAGCATCCACTGATCGACACCCATCGTGACTGGTACTTGCGCCACCCGAACTATATCGACCGCGTCGCCCAACGGGCAGCGCCATTTTTGCATTTAATTGTGCAGGAAATTGAAAAGCGCGACTTACCGCTTGAGCTGGTTCTCGTGCCTGTTGTTGAAAGTGCCTATGACACGTTCGCCTACTCCCATGGCCGCGCCAGCGGTATTTGGCAGTTTATCCCAAGTACCGCCCGTCACTATGGCTTAGAGATTGATTGGTGGTACGACGGCCGTCGCGATGTGATGGCCGCAACCCATACGGCGCTCGATTACTTCGATCGCTTAGCGAAAACGTTTGACGGAGATTGGTTATTAGCAATGGCTGCCTATAACGGTGGTCAAGGCCGTGTTCTCGGAGCCATCCGTCGTAACGAACGGGAAGGCAAGCCGACCGATTTCTGGAACTTGCAGTTACCACGTGAAACCCGCAACTATGTGCCAAAAATCTTAGCACTTGCCGAATTGCTGCGTGACAGTGAACAATGGGAAGTCACTTGGACGCATATTCCAAACCAACCCGTCACCGAAATTGTGGATGTCGGACACCAAATTGACCTCGCCCTCGCCGCTGAAATGGCCGGCATGAGTCTTGAGGAACTACACCGTTTTAACTCCGGTTACAATCGCTGGGCGACCGCACCGAACGGACCGCATAAACTACTGTTACCGATTGAGCGCGCTCAACAGTTTAAGCTAGCTTTAGCGGACTCGGATCCGAGCGACTGGCTGAGCTGGCAGCGCCACCAAGTTCGTCCAGGCGAAAGTTTGGGCCTCATCGCTCAGCGCTACAATACAACGGTGCGTGCGATCCAGCAGATCAACAATCTGTCGGGCACCATGATTCGACAAGGCGATCACCTCTTAATTCCGGTCGCTAGCCAAGACCTGGAACAGTACACCTTGTCTGCCGAGCAACGCTTAGCAAGTACGCAAAACCGTGCGCAAGGTCAGCAGCGCATTGAGCATCGAGTCAGTCGCGGTGACACCTTGTGGGACATTGCACGCAAATACCGAGTGTCGGTGGCGAACCTTTCTCGTTGGAACAACATGGCGCCTGGCGACACGTTGCGCATTGGCCAAACCTTAGTTGTCTGGCAAAACCACACCTCGAGTGCCAGCAGCACACAAACAGCCGGCACCACACCGGTCATGCGCACCATTCAATACAATGTCCGAAGTGGTGACTCATTGGCACGTATAGCCAGCCGTTTCCGCGTGACCGTTGCCGACATTGAGCGTTGGAACTCGATCTCGCGCGACCGTTTCTTGCAACCGGGACAGCGACTCACGCTGCATGTGGATGTGACCAAAGTTTCACTGTAACTTGGCTGCTAAAACAAAATAAGCGCCTTATGGCGCTTATTTTTTATTAACGTTGTGAGGTTATTCATGTTGTTGCAATAGCGACAGCAGTTCCTCTTCGCTGTGCACCGGCACACCTAAGCTTTCGGCTTTCGTTAACTTTGAGCCTGCAGCTTCACCAGCAAACACTGCAGTGGTCTTCGCTGAAACACTGCCACTTACTTTTGCCCCAAGTGCTTGTAAACGCGCTTTGGCTTCATCGCGGGTCATGGTCGTTAAGCTACCAGTAAGAACATAGGTATGCCCTTTAAACGGCTGCTCTTCAGCACTTTTAACTGCGACATTGTCCCAAGTAACAGCTTGTTCGCCGCTGATCAATCGCGTAATCACATCACGGTTGTGGGCTTCGCGGAAGAAGTTATACACATGCGCCGCCACGACTTGACCGATATCTGGAACTTCTTGCAAAGCTGGTTCGTCTGCGGCCATCAAGGCTTCAAGTGAGCCAAAGTGGTTGGCCAAGTTCTGCGCCGTCGCTTCCCCCACTTCGCGAATACCGAGACTATAAAGAAATCGTGCCAATGTGGTTTGCCGGCTTTTCGCCAAGGCATTGACAAGGTTCTCGGCCGACTTGTCGCCCATCCGCGGTAACGAGGCAAAGTCTTTTGTGGTTAAGGTGAATAGGTCGGCTGGATCTTTCACCCACTCGCGCTCAACTAACAGCTCGACTAATTTATCACCGAGGCCGTCAATGTCCATCGCCTTACGCGAGGCAAAGTGCTTAATCGCTTCTTTACGCTGCGCAGCACAGAATAGCCCACCCGTACAACGCGCCACCGCTTCACCAGCTACGCGCTCAACAGCCGACTGACAAATTGGGCATTCACTGGGAAATGCAACTGGTCGCGCATCATCGGGGCGCTGTTCAAGCACCACACCGACCACTTGCGGTATCACATCACCGGCGCGACGAATAATCACTTGATCGCCAACCATCACGCCAAGGCGCTCTATTTCGTCAGCGTTATGTAGTGTTGCGTTGGACACCACCACACCAGCCACTTCGACGGGCTGCAGGCGCGCCACCGGTGTAATGGCGCCAGTACGACCAACTTGGAAATCAACATCCAGCAGTGTGGTCATTTTTTCTTGGGCAGGAAACTTAAAGGCAATCGCCCAGCGTGGCGCCCGCGAGACAAAACCAAGCTCTTCCTGCTGATCAATATTGTCGAGCTTAAACACCACACCATCGATTTCATAAGGCAGTTCATCACGGCGAGCAAGAATGTCGTCATAGTAATCAAAACACGCCTGACTCGAGGTTAACCGCTGGGTCTCCGGTGACACCGGTAAGCCCCATTGGCGCAACTGTTGCAAACGTTGATAGTGACTATCGTCATCGAGTTGCCGTGCCGGCTGCACTGTCCCCATCGCGTAAGCATAAAACGCCAATGGACGGGTGGCGGTAACCCGCGAATCAAGTTGGCGCAAGCTACCAGCTGCGGCATTACGTGGGTTAGCAAAGACTTTGTCACCACTGGCCAATGCCTTTTCATTCAACGCAGCAAACCCTGCCCGGGTCATATACACTTCCCCGCGCACCTCTAGACGCTCCGGGAAGTCGCCGCGAAGCTGCAGCGGCACTGCTCGAATGGTTTTCACATTGGCAGTAATTTCTTCACCACGGTAACCATCGCCACGCGTCGCTGCGCGCACCAACTGGCCGTTCTCGTATAACAAGCTTACCGCTAAGCCGTCGAGCTTTGGCTCGGCGCACCACGTCAACTCACTAGTATTTGCCAGTCGATCTTGCACACGACGAATAAAGCTGTTCATCTCGTCCGCTGCAAAGGCGTTATCGAGCGACAACATGGGTACCTCGTGCTCAACTTCCGCAAAGGCACCTGAGGGTGCTGCTCCTACCCGTTGAGTGGGCGAATTGGGCGAGAAGTACTCCGGGAATTCTTTCTCCAGAGCCTGCAACTGGCGAAATAAGCGGTCGTACTCCGCATCGGGAACCGTCGGATGGTCTTCCACATAGTATTCGTAATTATATTGGTCGAGTTTACTTCGCAACTCTTGGATTTGAGCTTCCGCTTGCTGAGCCGCAGATTGGTTGTCTGTCGTCGACTCAGAAAATAGATCGGGTTGCTTCGTGGACATCGAAGGGCTCCATCTCACTGGCTATGTTCGAAACGGCAACGAAGGAATCCGCGGGACTCCTTCGCCTAATGCTTACTGTTGGCGCAAGCCGGCAATTTTTTGCCGCCGCTCAAACTCGCGAATTTTCTGATAGGTATGCTGTACTGATTGCTTCGTCATCGGGTTACGATTGGCATCGAGCACCGCAGCACGAGGCATCGCCTCAGCAATTTTATTGGCGGCATTGTACATCATGGTAAAGGCTTTGTGGCCGTCATACTTCAACGGCAAGGTCATAAACAGCACGACGCCTCGGGCGGTAAAGTTTTCCAAATTATCAAGGTCAAACGTGCCTGGGTTGTACATATTGGCCATACGGAACAGCAGAGGCCCACGACCTGACGGCTGCTCGTAGCGATGGAAAATATCTAATTCACCAAACTTCATACCGAGTTCAGTGACGGTTTGTAGCAGCACTTGTCCTTTGATGTCACCAGACACATACAAGGTAATCACTTCTTCTTTTGGTGGCTCTGGAATTTCTTCGCCTTCGTGCGCATCAGGCAAGCCAATGGCTAGTTGTTCGGCTTCATTGGGTTGGTCGTCACGCTGGGCACGAATCGACGGCACTGCTTCTGGAGCTGCTTCCGACATTCCCACATCGTGGCTTGCACGCAAAGTCGGTGCAGGTTCTTCTGACAGGGATTCATCAGCTTGTGCAGCGCTGGTTGCGGCGACGACCTCGTCTGCTGAGTCGACCGTCGGGTTTTGTCCGTCAGCTGCTTGCGGATACTCGCGCTCGCCACGCTTGCGAGTTTTTACTTTGCCAACGCCGAGGTCGTCAAAATCTCGTTCAGATTGCGCCCGTTCGCCTTCTGGTTGATCAAGCAAATCTGCTTGCTCGCCCGCATAGTTTTGACGTTTGCGGTGTAAAGACTCGCGACTCGCCCGCCCTTGCCGACTGTTCTTTTGCAAGGTCCACAGTCCGTGCACGACTAAGCCGATAATCAATGCGATGCCAACTAGAATAAGAACGACCCGTAAGTTATCCATTGCTGCCTTTACCTATTTATCTGCTTTGCCCATCTTCGGGCTTTATTGTTCTCATGCGAGTATCGCACAAATTCCCCTGCCCGCGCATCCCTAAACTGTGAGCGCCCGCAAACCGCTAGAACCCTGACCATCCCCAAGTACAATCACGGGGTTAGCTTGCCTTAGGCTTCAGCTAAAGCAAGCGCTTCTTCGACATCAACTGCTACCAAGCGCGAAACGCCTGGCTCTTGCATGGTGACCCCAGCCAAATGCAGGGCCATTTCCATCGCAATTTTATTATGGCTAATGTAAATAAATTGCACCGACTGTGACATTTCCTGCACTAAGCGACAAAAACGCCCAACGTTAACATCGTCCAACGGTGCATCGACTTCGTCCAATAAACAAAACGGAGCTGGGTTCAGTCTGAAAATCGCAAACACCAGCGCCAACGCGGTTAATGCCTTCTCTCCACCAGACAACAAATGAATCGTTGAGTTCTTTTTCCCCGGCGGCCGCGCCATAATAGTGACACCCGTTTCTAATAAATCGTCTTCGGTTAAATCAAGATAAGCCTGACCTCCACCAAAGACTTTCGGAAACAGTTGCTGTAAATCGCTATTAACTTGATCAAAAGTCGCTTTGAAGCGTTGTCGGGTCTCTCGATCAATTTTCTTAATCGCATCTTCGAGGGTTGTTAACGACGCCGTTAAGTCTTCATGCTGGGCATCAAGATACGCTTTCCGTTCTGCCTGTACCTCAACTTCTTCGAGCGCGGCTAAGTTAATCGCGCCAAGCTGTTGAATCTTCCGCGAGGTGTCTTCTAACCGCTGCTGCCAGAGTTTCTCTTCTGCGTCCTCAGGCAAGGTTTCCAAGACACTTTTTAGCGCAATGTCCATCTCTTGCAGCGCGTCGAGTAACGCATGTCCGCGCTCGCGCGCGGTTGCTAGCTCAAGTTTCCCAGCCTGTACACGTTCTTGCTGACGGGCAATGCGCTCCAGCACCGCACTCTGACCTTGATTGAGCACCTGCAACTCTTCACTGACGCCCGCTAAGCGCTCGCGAGCCTCTTGTAGCTGCATTTCGACTTCTTCTCGCGCCAACAGCTTTTGCGCCAGCTCTTCACCTAGCAGTTCTAAATCGGCTTGTTCTTGCTCGCTGTCTTCTAAACTACGCAAATGCTCAGTTAACTGTTCCTGTTGCTGTTGGTGGCGGCGAATACCTTGCTCAAGGTGCTGCATTCGTGATGACAACTGTGAATGCTGCAATTGTGTTTGATGAAACGCTTGCTGTGCTTCTTGCAGCGCCTGCTTGTGTTGTTGTAATGCACGCTTGAGGTCTTCACCGCGCAGTTGCAATCGCTCTAGCTCTGGCTCGTCCTCAAACGAACGCTCGGCAAACGTCAGCAGCTTAATCTCTGCTTGTTCAATACGTTCTTGTTGCGCCAATAACTGCAGTGCTGTCTCGTCCTGCTCCGCTCGTAAACGCTCACGCCGACTTGCCGTCGCTTGCTGTTGTTCCGTGAAGGCTGCTAGCCGTTCCCGCTTTTGTGCTAACTGGGCGCCTGCAGCATGCAAACGTTGCTGTTGCTGTTCATGCATGGTCGCGGTTTGCTGCAGTAACTGCTCAATTTCGGCACGGGCGGCTTGCTCATCATCGAGCCGTTCTAACACCTCGTCGCGCTCGGCAAGAGTCGCTTGCAGTTGTTGCTGCCATTGTAATGCGCCTTCTCGCGCACTCGCCCCTAACCACCAGGCTCGCCCACGGACTTCCCCGTTCGGTAACAACACCGCCAATAAGACTGTATGCGCGGCCAGTAATGCCGACGCTGCTTCTGCATTTGCGGCCAGCGCAAAATGACCAAGCAGCGGCAATTGCGCACAAACACCCTGCTGTTGTGCTGCAAGTGAATAATCTGGCGCCCGGAATTCAGAACTTGCTTGCAATGTATTTGCAACCAAGTCACTGCCACTGCTGAGTACAGGTAACGCGAGGAACTGCGCTAAGGCCTGTTCCGCTGCTGCTTGATAATCCGGAGGAAGCTGTAGGAGTTCATGGAGTAGTCCTTCTGCTCCTGCGACTTCTGCAGAACTGACTTCACCTTGACTCTCGAGTAAGGTCTGTAGCGAGCTAATCCGCCCGGCTAATTCTTGTCCATGCTGGCGTTCGGCATCAATTCGTTGTTGTCCCTGGCGCAACTGCTCTTGCGTTTTAACTTTCTCAGCATCCAGGCGTTGAAGTTCAGTTTGAGCCGCTTGTTGTTCTTGCTCTAATTGCTCAACTTCGGCTGCCAACGCTTGCTGTTGTGCTGGCTCTAACGTTGGAATTTCCGCCAATTCATGGGTAATCGCTTGGCTTCGCGCTTCCAGTCGGGCTATCAGTTGCTGTGCAGCATTAATCTCAGCTTGCTGCAAAGCATGCTCGCGCTGGCTTTCATGTTGTCGTTGCTGCCATTGATGCCAGGCATCTTGCCAGTTCTGAAGCTCTTCTTCGGCACTTTCTACACGCGCTTCCGCGAGCAATTTTAACTCGCCTTGCTCTTGTAACAGCGCATCAAGCTCTTCGCGCCCAAAGGCTAACTGTTCGAGTTCTTCTTGGTCTGCGGTTAAGCTGTCAGCCAAATCATTAAGTTGCCGCTGTTGGTGGGCAATTTGCTGCTGTCGCTGTTGTTGCATCGTTCGACTATGCTGGATTTGTTGCTCGATGCGCGTTGTTTCCGTATTCAAGCGGAAAAACTGCTGCTGAATATCATCCACCGCTTGCTTAAATGCCGCTTCCTGTTCACGCAATTCAGTTTGCCCACGCTCACTACCGCGTTGTTCAGCAACCCAACGCTGCAATTCCGTTTCTTCTGTTTGTACGCGCAATTCCAGTTGGTCGCACTGCGCTTGATAGTGTAGCCAACGCAGCGCCTGCAACTGCGCTTTTAACTCCCGCTCTTGGGCTTTTAACGTTTTATAGCGTTGTGCAGCCGCGGCCTGCCGTTGCAGTTTGGCTAACTGCTGACCGAGCTCATCACGAACATCGGTTAAGCGCTCAAGGTTATCACGAGTCCGATTCATCCGGCTTTCGGTCTCTTTGCGCCGCTCTTTATACTTCGAAATCCCCGCGGCTTCTTCGATAAACACGCGCAACTCTTGCGGGCGCGACTCAATTAAACGCGAAATCATACCTTGTTCGATAATCGCGTAACTACGCGGCCCAAGGCCGGTACCTAAAAAGAGATCGGTGATATCACGGCGCCGACACTTGGCGCCATTGAGGAGATAAATCGATTGACCGTCGCGGGTGACCACACGTTTCACTGAAATTTCGTTAAACGCAGCGAATTCACCTTGGATACGGCCAGAGCTGTTATCAAACACGAGCTCAACACTGGCTTGTGACACCGGTTTCCGCGCCTGCGAGCCGTTGAAAATAACATCCGTCATGGCGTCGCCACGGAGGTTCTTCGCTGAACTTTCTCCCAAGACCCAACGTACTGCATCAATAACATTTGATTTGCCGCAGCCGTTTGGCCCAACAATACAAGTCATCTGCTCCGGAAAAGCGACTTTGGTTGGGTCGACGAATGATTTAAAGCCCGCAAGCTTAATGTGTTTTAAACGCATGATGCCACAGCTAATTTATTGTTATTGGTTCATACTGTTACGAGTGCATAAGGTCAGTGTAAAGCGAAGTTTCGCAACCGGCAACAATTGTACAAATACTTACAATCAATTTCTTGCTTCGCGTCAGTGAGTTTACGTATGATCTGGTCGGATGTTTAAGGAAATCGAGTTGTAATGAACTGGAAAAAAGTCGTATTCGCAAGTGTGTTGTTGTTCTCAAGCGTCTCTGCGCAAGCGGCCTCGCTCGATTTTTCATGGCTCGACTTTAGCCAAGACGGCAGCGAAGATTATTACTACAAAGTGCAAACCTCGGTTTGGACCACGCATTTCAACCCCAAGCCAGAGCACAACAATCACCAGAACTTAGTGGGCTTTGAAGTCTATGGCAAACGCCTGCCAGAAGAGCGCACACAGCGCTTTCACGACGCTTTTGATTATGCCCGGCCGCTCGTTGGTGTGGCTTTTTTTCGTAACTCGTTTCACCAGAACACCACCTATTTATACGGTGGCGTCCGCCAGAACCTCGTCAGTAACGAGTATATTCAAACCTATCTCAAGGTCACGGGCGGGTTTATTCATGGCTATCGTGGCCAATACCAACATAAGATTCCGTTTAATCAACTCGGTATTGCGCCAGCGATTATTCCGATGTTAGGTGCTCAATATAAGCAAGTGAGTGCGGAGATGACGCTTTTCGGTGCCTCTGGAATTATGCTCACAGTCGGTTTAACGTTCTGATTCGTCAGGACTCGTTGTATCGTCGTCAGCCAAGAGATTGCGGTCAATTTGCTTGGCTGGCTGCACGCCGAGTTCACGAAACTTCTCAACCCGTCCTAATAAGTTACCGCGACCCGTGCTCAGTTTATTCATAGCCGCGTCCCAATGTTTACGGGTACCTTCCAGCGCTTGCCCGATCTTTTGTAAGTCGTCGACAAAATTCGCAAATTTGTCGTATAAGCGAGCCGCATCCTGAGCAATCCGTTGTGCATTTTGGTTCTGCTGCTCATACTGCCAGATATTATTCACGGTACGCAGCGCCACTAACAAATTGGTCGGACTCACCAACATGATGTGTTGATCAAGGGCGAGCTTGATGAGCTCTGGATCACGATCAACGGCGAGTAAAAAAGCCGGCTCAATGGGCACAAATAACAACACATAATCGAGTGTGCGAACCCCATCCAGTTGTTGATAGCTTTTTTTGCCAAGCTCTCGAATATGATTACGTAGTGACTGGACATGTTCGTTTAAAGCCTGTGCGCGAACACTGTCATCATCGCTGTTAAAATAACGCTCGTACGCCGACAGCGATACTTTTGAGTCAATGATCACGTCTTTTTCTTTCGGCAAATGGACAATGACGTCTGGCCGATAACGCTTGCCGTCATCGTTGCGGTGCTGGCTTTGAATGGTATATTCACGCCCTTCACGCAATCCCGATTGCTGCAAAATACGCTCAAGTACGACTTCTCCCCAGGTTCCCTGCTGGCGTGTGTCGCCTTTTAACGCACGGGTCAGCGCTTCTGCTTCAGCACTCATTTGCTGATTCAACTGACGCAAACTCGAAATTTCTTGCTGCAAACCCGCTCGTTGCTTCGTTTCGTCACTAAACTGCTGGGCGATTTGCTGACGAAAACCTTCGAGCTGTTTTTGCAGAGGACTTAACGTTGACGCAAGCGACTTTTCTTGTCGCTGCTCAAGTGCGGCGGTTTTCTGTTCAAAGATGCGATTCGCGAGATTCTCGAACTCTTTCTCAAGACGCGCTTCGCTCTTCTCCAGTAACTGAATTTTTTCTTGTAAATGCTGCTGCTCACGCTGATGCGCAACCAGCAGCTTTTCATGCTCGGTATACCAGTGCTGCGTTTCTTTTTGCTCTTGCTCGAGGCGCTCTTGCAGCTTTTGCTCAGCATTGCGTAGCTGCTCAACCTGCTCTAAATCACGCTCACGTTCACGCGCACGCTCTTGTAGCAAGGCTCGGTGGCTCAACCACCAGGGTAGACTAACCAGCACCGCAGTAACCGCGATGCTGGCCAACACTAGCAAAAACAAATCGTCGTTCAGCGACATAGGTTTCCGTTCGTTGTTGTTATTGTTATGGGTTCTGAACTTAGCTTTCCATTTCGGCGATCTTCACCGCCCAAATTGCCGGACCTGCTTGGTGTGCGTTGTTACCTTCACTGTCCACCGCAACCGTCACCGGCATATCTTCGACTTCAAATTCGTAGATAGCTTCCATACCGAGGTCTTCAAACGCCACAACTTTTGCTTGTTTAATTGCTTTCGCCACCAAATAAGCTGCACCACCCACTGCCATCAAGTACACCGCTTTGTGCTTGGCGATACTTTCGACCGTTTGTGGACCACGTTCAGCTTTGCCTATCATGCCAATAATACCGGTTTGCTCAAGCATCAGGTCGGTAAACTTGTCCATGCGTGTTGCAGTTGTTGGGCCTGCTGGGCCAACCACTTCGTCACCCACTGGATCAACGGGGCCAACGTAATAAATAAACTTGTTACTGAAGTCGACCGGCAACTCTTCGCCTTTATCTAGCATGTCTTTAATGCGCTTGTGAGCAGCATCGCGACCGGTTAAGAGCTTGCCCGAAAGCAAAACGGTTTCACCCATTTTCCAATCTTTAACGTCGGCAGCAGTTAAGGTGTCTAAATTCACCCGACGCGCATTGTCGCCAACTTCAAAGGTAATGTCCGGCCAGTCCTCTAATTTTGGTGGTTGCAAATTAGCTGGACCACTGCCGTCTAAATGGAAATGCACATGCCGAGTCGCCGCGCAGTTTGGAATCATAGTAACTGGCTTTGAGGCTGCGTGAGTCGGCATCGACTTAATTTTGACGTCAACCACAGTTGTTAAACCGCCTAAACCCTGAGCACCAATGCCCAATTGATTCACCCGGTTGTAAATCTCTAAGCGCAACTCTTCTTCAGCGGTCTCCGGACCACGCGCAATCAGCTCTTGAATGTCCACAGGGTCCATTAAGGACTCTTTCGCCAGCACTGCCGATTTTTCTGCGGTACCACCGATACCAATACCAAGCATACCCGGCGGACACCAGCCTGCACCCATTTTGGGTAATGTTTCTACAACCCAATCTGCAATCGAGTCGCTTGGGTTTAGCATGGCCATTTTCGTTTTGTTTTCCGACCCGCCACCTTTCGCCGCAATGGCCACTTCGATTTCACCACCTGGCACCATATCGATATGCACTACCGCTGGGGTGTTGTCTTTGGTGTTTTTACGACCACCTGCTGGGTCTGCAACAATCGATGCACGTAATGGGTTATCTGGATTCAAGTACGCGCGACGCGTGCCTTCATCAACCATTTGTTGCACGGTCAGGTCAGTTTTGTCCCACTGCACGTCCATACCCACTTTAACAAAGCAGGTCACAATGCCGGTGTCTTGACACAATGGACGATGTCCTTGGGCCGACATGCGCGAGTTAACAAGCATTTGAGCAATTGCATTTTTTGCAGCTTCGCTTTGCTCTTTCGCATGCGCTTCGGCAAGCGCATTCACGAAATCGAGAGGGTGATAATAGGAGATAAATTGCAGTGCATCTTCGATGCTATCGATAAAATCTTGTTGTCGAATAAGTGCCATGCCAAACCTCTTTTTCGGCGGTGATAGACTGTGCTGGATAATCGCCTTTATGATACTCTGTTATGCAAAGAGCTGCCAGTATTGCAACCGCTTATAACTGGCATTCGACTTATCCGGAGAAGACCTTTTCATGCAATCAAATGTTGAGCTAGCCATTGTTGAGTTACCCTACGCAGACTGGCATGACACCTTGGCGATTTTTCAACACTTTGCCCATGAGCCATGGGCAATACTGCTCGATTCTGCCGATGCTAAACACCCAAATAGTCGTTTCGATATTTTACTCCGTCACCCGCAACAAACCTTTTGTTGGCCTGAGTCTGACGGCAGTTCGAGCCAACAACCATTCGCCCAATTGCGTGATTTTTTAACCAACAAGCAACTCAAACCGCTGCCGGCAGAGTACCAACATCTGCCCTTTCAAGGTGGCTTAGCCGGCCTCTTTGGCTACGACCTAGGCCGCACCCTCGAACAGCTACCAAACATGGCGGAACAAGACATCGACCTACCCGATTTAGCGGTCGGCTATTATCTGCACGCCTTGATTATCGACCACCAAGAGCAGCGTTGTTTTGCGCTGCAACCGAGTGACTCTGCTGATTCACCGACAGCGTTCTGGCGTCCGAACGGCGTTCGCTCAGAAAACCCAGAGTTCCGTTTAACCTCCGACTGGCAAAGTAACGTCAGTGCCGACCAATACATGCAACGCATCGGTCAAATCCATGAGTTTTTGCGTGCCGGCGATTGTTACCAAATCAATTTTGCGCAGCGCTTTCAAGCTGACTTTAGTGGTGACCCGTGGCAGGCATATGTGCACTTGCGCAGAGCCAATCACGCGCCCTTTTCCGCTTGGATTAAGCTACCACAAGGCGTAATTTTAAGTTTATCGCCTGAGCGCTTTTTACAGGTGGACGCGAACGGCCGCGTCGAAACCAAACCAATTAAAGGCACTTTGCCGCGGCGCGAAGATCCAACTGACGATCAGGCACAAATAAATGCGCTCCGTCACTCCAGTAAGGATCAGGCGGAAAACTTAATGATTGTCGACCTGCTGCGTAACGATTTAAGTCGCGTCTGCTTGCCGGGCTCAGTCCAAGTCCGCAAACTTTTTGCAATTGAAAGCTTTAATGCCGTGCATCATTTAGTCAGCACTGTGGTGGGTCAATTACCTGCCGACGCGCAGTCACTCGATTTACTCAGCGCTGCATTTCCTGGCGGCTCAATTACCGGTGCGCCGAAAATTCGAGCAATGGAAATTATTGATCAGCTTGAGCCTCATCGTCGATCGGTCTATTGCGGCAGCATTGGTTACTTTAGTTTGCATGGCCACAGCGACACCAGCATTACCATTCGCACCCTGTGTTGCGTACACAACAAAATTTACTGCTGGGCCGGCGGCGGGATAGTAATTGATTCGGTCGCCGAGCGCGAATACCAAGAAACATTCGACAAAGTGGCTAAAATTCTGCCGGTACTCACTTCATTGTCGCAGTCACAGAGGTCCGCATGAATCGAGCCGAGTTCTTGCAGCGTTTTGCCCTCAGCAGCCGGCCTGAAGTCAACTGGCAATCACATCCGCTAAAGCCATCAGCGGTACTTGTTGCCTTGCAAGAGCAAGACAACGGTTTGCACTTTGTGTTAACCCGGCGCCCTGCACATATGCGCCAACACGCTCATCAAATTTGCTTTGCCGGTGGCCGTCATGAACGCGCTGACGTCGATTTACTCGCAACGGCATTACGCGAAGCTGAAGAAGAACTCGGCATTCATGCCCAACAAATTGAAATTATCGGTGATCTTCCAACGCAACCGGTTTTATCCCGCTCGCTGATTCACCCTTATATTGGCATATTACCGAGTGACCTCATGTTTCAGCCCGACCCTGGTGAAGTAGCCGAAATTCTGCGGGTACCGCTCGTAACCCTACTCAACCATGAGCACTACTATACCCAACGGGTAAAACGCCTGCTTTACCATGAGCTGGTATTTATCCCTTATCAAGGGCAACTAATCTGGGGCGCCACCGCCGCCATTATTCGTCGCCTTGCTGATCAAATTTATCCAGAGCGCCAACATCTGGTTCGGCAATTGCCCGATTTATGAACACTTGCCAGTAACGAGGTGACCGACCAGTTGCTTGGTACTTGCAGAAATCTGTTTTTATCCCCACACTATCGCTCTATAAAGAAAGGGAGTATGAAGTAATGATTAGCGTGTTCGACATTTATAAAGTAGGTATTGGTCCTTCAAGTTCTCATACTGTTGGTCCTATGCGTGCTGCTCGCGAGTTTTTAGAGCACGTGAAAACCAACATAGGCCTGGATAAAGTAACGGCTGTTGAAGTTGAGCTATTTGGTTCATTGGGTCAAACCGGTGTCGGCCACGGCACTGGCAAAGCGGTCATTCTCGGACTGGCTGGGGAAAGCCCAGAAACCGTCGACACCAGCAAAGTCGACGCATTTCTTGCCGACGTCGCCAAACATGAGCGACTAACATTACTTGGCGAGCATGAAATAACGTTCCCAGCCAAAGGCGCAATTACCTTTCATCGCCGCAAAACCATGCCCAAGCATGCCAACGCGATGGAATTGCGGGTTTACCAAGGCGACGACGTACTTTTTAAAGACCTTTATTATTCGATTGGCGGCGGCTTCATTGTCCGCGATGCAGATTTCGATGAAAGCCTCGAAGAGGCCATTGAGCAAAGCTCAAAACCGATTCCCTATTCATTTGACAGTGCCAATGAACTCATTCAGAAATGCAAAGAGCACGGCATGCGCATCAGCACACTGATGATGCACAATGAACTGGTGTTTCGCAGCAAGAAAGAGATTAACGATGGCCTGCTGCATATTTGGCAGGTCATGGACGAATGTATTTCCAACGGTATTCAGACCGAAGGTATTCTGCCTGGCGGTTTGAAAGTTCGTCGCCGTGCGCCTGACCTGTATCAGCGTTTAAAAACAGAAAAATCTGCTGACCCCATGCAAGTCATGGACTGGGTGAATCTGTTCGCACTTGCAGTGAACGAAGAGAACGCTGCCGGTGGACGCGTTGTCACCGCACCAACGAATGGTGCAGCAGGTATTATCCCCGCGGTCATGAAATATGCAGACAAGTTTATCCAACCACTCGACTGCGATGCCATCACTCGGTTCTTATTAACCTCTGCAGCCATCGGTATTCTCTACAAAAAGAATGCGTCAATTTCCGGTGCTGAAGTTGGTTGCCAAGGTGAAGTTGGGGTTGCCTGTTCAATGGCTGCGGGTGCGCTAGCCGAGCTGATGGGCGGTGATATCGGTCAGGTTGAAAATGCCGCCGAAATCGGTATGGAACATAACCTCGGACTCACCTGTGATCCGGTTGGCGGTCTCGTTCAAGTGCCATGCATTGAGCGCAATGCCATGGGAGCCGTCAAAGCAATTAATGCCGCACGCTTGGCCCTACGCGGCAGTGGCGAGCACAAGGTCTCCCTCGACAAGGTGATTAAAACCATGTGGGACACAGGCAACGATATGAAGAGTAAATACAAAGAAACCGCCCGCGGTGGTTTAGCGGTGAACATTATCGAGTGTTAAAACGCTCATCTGCGTATTAAAAAATAGTAAGAAGGCATTAAAAAAATGCCGTGTTTGCAACTCTGCGAACGCGGCATTTTTATTGCTTATCAGCGCTAGCCTCGAGGCAATTAATAGGTTGGTAGCTGGTGGTTCTTAAAGTATTTTTCGATGGCATCGTTGTCGCGTAACGAAACCGCATGATCAACCACCTGACGCTGCAAATGTGGTGCAAAGCGCTCAATAAAATCATACATGTACCCGCGTAAAAATACCCCGCGGCGAAAACCAATTTTCGTCGTACTCGGCGCAAACAAGTGATCCGCAGGCAAAGCAATCAGGTCATTATCCTTGTTCGGCTCGTAAGCCATCGTGGCTATTACGCCAATACCAAGCCCCATCCGCACGTAGGTTTTAATCACGTCGGCGTCGGTGGCCGTAAACACAATTTTTGGCTTTAATCCGGCCTGATTAAATGCTTGGTCAAGGCGTGAGCGGCCAGTAAAACCATGCACATAGGTTACTAACGGATAATCGGCAAGTTGTTCAATAGTCACTTTTTTCAACTCGCTCAGCGGATGTCCAGGCGGCACCAAAATACTGCGATTCCAGTGATAACACGGCAGCATAATTAAATCTTGATACAAATGCAGTGCTTCTGTGGCGATGGCAAAATCCGCCTTGCCCGACGCCGCAAACCCGCTAATTTGTTCGGGTGACCCCTGATGCATGTGTAATGACACATCCGGATATTTGCTCATAAAGCCGCGAATCACATCTGGCAACGCATAACGCGCTTGCGTATGGGTTGTGGCGATATTCAAATGGCCTTGATCCGGTCGCGTGTGTTCAGCGGCAACGGCTTTAATTCCTTCGACGCGCGTCAGGATTTCCCGCGCGATCTGAATAACATCTTCACCAGCTGGTGTTACATGGGTTAAATGCTTGCCGCTGCGTCCAAATATCTGCACACCAAGTTCGTCTTCGAGCATGCGCACTTGCTTACTAATACCAGGCTGAGAGGTGTAAAGAGCCTCTGCTGTTGCAGATACATTGAGCTTATTGTTCAGGACTTCAACGATATAACGCAGTTGTTGTAATTTCATAACGTTATCTTTCTTGGCATGGCCGGTATATTCTATAATGACCTAAGAGTGTCAGTATCTATAAGATCTGTCAAATAAATCCGCAAGCTGTGAACTCGGAGTAAACCATGTCCTTACGCGACCAACTTTCCACCCTCGTCTATAGCACTGACGCGGGTCGAATTGAACCAGAGAAGGAAAACCAACAGCCGCCCAAAGGCGACGGCATTGTTCGCATCCAACGTGAAACCAAAGGGCGAAAAGGTAAAGGTGTCACTGTTATTCGCGGTCTTGAACTTGACCCTGAGGCCTTAAAAACGCTCGCTAAAGCGCTGAAGCAACGCTGCGGCGTCGGCGGTAGTGTCAAAGAATTTACGATTGAAATTCAGGGTGACCAACGCGACGCATGTAAGGCCTATTTGGAACAACAAGGCTTTAAGGTAAAACTGGCTGGTGGTTAGTTGGTGCCACTTGCTCGTCATCAAACAGTGGAAAATCAAATTCGATGCCGCGGCCTTGGTCGAACCAGCGAATATTATTCGCCAGTTCTTTAATTAAGAGCAGTCCACGACCAAAACTATAGGTGCTACGCTGGGTAAATTGTGTTTGCGCTGCAAAACCTGGGCCGGTGTCTTTGACCGCCACGCGTAAATAGCGATGTGGCGGTTGATAGCTTAGGGTAATATCAATAGCGCCGCTATGTAAGCTACTGAGTCGCCGGTTGCGTTCTTCATAGTATTGCTCGAAGCCGTCTGGCGTGTCTTTTAGCTCAGACGAAAGCCGCAGTAAGCCGTGATCAAGGGCATTATTATAAGCTTCCGAGAGCGCCGTGTATAAGCGCGCTTTGAAATGTGGAAAACCTTCTAGCTGCGAGAGTCCCCGTAATAATTGCGCAACAGGGTCAACATGACGAATATCGTTCGGTGTCAAATGCACCCGTATTTCAAATGGCAATGACGGTAGCTTTTCTTCCGTCGAGCGCGGCGCATAGCCGGTCGGTACGCAATGGAGCAGCATCACCGAGAGATCATCATTAATTCCCCGCTGCATCACCTCTAAGGCCAAGCGTTGCTTAATCTCGGCCATATTCCAACGGCTTTGTTGGCAAATTTGATAGAAGTCTTCGTAATCGAGTGGTTTACCTTGGCCGATACCCATCTCAATGACACCGTCGGTAAATAGCATCACCCGCGCACCCTCTTCCAAACGCGTCATGGTAATACCGGCTTCGAAATCTTGCGGTGGTAAAATGCCCAGCGGTAAGTGCTGCGGCGTCAGTTCCTGACTGATACTATCGTCCGCATCAATCACCAACGCCGGCGGCATACCGCCACTCCACCAACTCACACGGTTCCCCGATGCCGACAATTCCATTAGGGTCGCACACAAGAACATATTTTCCGGTAATAATTTGTGCAGCTGTTGGTTTATCTCATGGGCAATCTGACCAATCGGAGCGCCGCGTTTGGCCATCGCAAAAAAAGTCTGCGAAGTCGGTAACGTGCCGATCGCTGCCGGTAAGCCATGGCCAGTGAAATCACCAAGCAGTAAATAAATACTCCCAAGCGGCCCTTTGGCTAGTAAATAGAGGTCGCCATTGAATGAAGAAAGCGGTAACAGCAAGGTTTCCACTTGCTGACAGTCTTGCAGGTTGCGACTTAACGCATTATTGAACATGTTACGGACAATTAAATGTTCATGCCGCAGGCGCTCTTGATACCAAGCTAGGTTTTCTTTCTTTTCAATAAGTCGCTGACTTAAGTGCCGAGTTCGCAAATGAGTTTCGAGCTTGGCGAAGAGCAATGCCGAGCTAAATGGCGGAACCAGAAAGTCATCCGCGCCAGCATACAGTGCATTTTGTTGTACCACCTCGTCGAACGCATTGGCAATAACAATAAACGGTAAATACAATGGGCTAGTGCTTTGCTTCAGCGAGGATAAAAAGGAAAAGTCGGTGTCGCGGGTCAAGGCAAAGTTAAATAGCACAAGATCGGGTTCTACACGCTCTAGCGCATCAAACGCATGCTCAAGATGGTAAGTATGAAGCTCATACTGAAGCGACTGCTGAAGTTTCTCCAGCAGTGCTTCATTGGGACGCTCGTCACATTGCACGAGCAAAATCTGTGCTAGCATCAGTCAATCACAAAAAGTTTATCAAAACGCGATATGTCGAGAACTTTGCGGACACTCGCCGTGCAATTGATTAAGTAATAACTGCGCCCATCAACGCCAAGCGACTTCCGCATGTTCAACAACATACCAAGCCCAGAACTGTCGATATATTCTGTTTTGCGAAAATCGATGACCACCTGCCGAACTGATTCTTTCATGCCGTCGTACGATTTACGAAATTCCTGTACTCGGGAAAAATCAAATCGGCCACTGACATGAATGATAAACTGCTTGCCCTCATTGGCGTATTCGGTTGTCAATGACATGCGTCAAACTCCCTGTCGAAAACTAATTCTCAGTTATCAGCATAACGACACAACCGTATATTTGCCAGAAATAACAAAAAAAAGCAGTGGCAACACCCATTGCTGCCACTGCTGTCATGTTCAAACGCTTTAATTACTCAGCGTTTATCCGTTCTTGATACTTCTGATACAGTTGCCAATGGCGGTTGCTTAAATCAACCAAACGACCATCAATAAACATGTACTGAATGTCTTGGCCAAGGTGGTCTAAAACATCCCCTTTCGAGACAATCAAAGTCGCTTGTTTACCGGCTTCAAGGCTACCGAGACGATCCTCAACACCAAGGATTTTCGCCGGACCGTATGTTACCGCCGCAACCGCTTGGTCGTAGTCTAAGCCATAAGCAACCGCATTGCCGGCAGCAAATGCGAGGTTACGTACATCCCAAAAGCCCGGATAAGCAATGGCAAAATCCACGCCTGCTGCTGCCAACACTTTAGGCGTACTAAATGCCGTGTCATAGGCCTCATCAACCCGCGCTGGTAAACCATATGCAGCACCAAAAATTACAGGGATATCGGCAGCCGCCAGTTGGTCGGCAATCATCCACGAATCACGACCGCCAACAATCACTAACTCGAAGCCATACGCTTCGTTAAATGCTAGCACTTGTTCAATTTGGCGCCGATCATCGGCATGCACAAACAGCTTCTGTTCGCCTTTGAACAAGCTGCGCATGGCTTCCCAACGTTGGTCAACCCGCTGTTGAGCACCACTTTCCCGCGCTTGATGATAGACCTTGGCGGTTTCAAACAAGGTTTTTAATTGCTCACGCTGTTCTTGTTGTGCTTGGCGTTGTTGTTCCGGCGAACGACGCTCCCAAGGTGAGTTGTTCAAACCCACCCGTGGCCAAGTGACGTGCATGCCATTCGGGCTTACTTCAATTGCGTCACGCCAGTTCCAGCTATCCAGCTTCATTAAACTCGATTGCCCACGCACCAGCGGCCCCTGCGGTACAACTTGGGCATGAGTCACGCCGTTATAGCGAATCGTAGGAATAATTTCGGAGTCCGAATTAAACGCGTGATGAGCCATAACTTCAGGCGTGAAATTACCAACTTCGTTGGTATCGACTGTGGCCCGAATCGCCGGAATCTCGATAATTCCTAACGTGGTATCAAGGGCAATCAACCCTGGATACACTTGTTGACCAGAAACGTCGATCACTGTTGTGCCGGCCGGAAGTTCAAGATTCTGACCAACCGCCACAATTTTGCCGTCCACGAATAACAAATCGGCATTCTCAAGACGACCCTGCGTGACCGTGTGTACGGTTCCGCCTTGCAATAAAATAGGACCTGCTTGCGGCGCACCCGGCACGACATTATGTGCTTGGCTAGCGAACGCAACGAGACCTAGGCTGAATAAAAATGATTTAAGTTTCATTAGTGCGCTCCTCCGAAGCCGTGCTGATGTCCATGGCTATGGCCATGGGCATGTTCTTCGTGATACCAGTCGTTCCATACGTCGTAATGGTCTTCACAGTGCCACGTTGGCTGCTGTTCGCGATAACCATTGCGATGACCACGCTGGGCTTCTTCACCGGCACCTAAAACCTTCTGAATCAACGCCGTGCGTTCCGCTGCGAGTTCAGCACGCAGCTGCTGATCGCGCTCGCGATCGAAGTATTTACGGCCTTCAATCCAAGTTTGTTGTACCTGCGCATACGCCGACAATGGATGATGATTCCAGAACACCAAATCAGCATGTTTCCCGACCGTGATGCTGCCGACATACTCAGCAATTTCTAACTGTTCAGCGGGGTGTAGCGTGATCATTTTTAACGCATCATTCTCGCTCATGCCGCAATAGCGAACTGACTTCGCTGCCTCAGTATTCAAACGACGCTGTAAGTCGTTACTATCCGAGTTAATACTTGTGTGCACGCCTTGCTCCATCATCAAGCAGGCATTTTGCGGAATCGCATCAAAGGCTTCAATCTTAAATGCCCACCAGTCAGCAAAGCTTGACGCCCGCGCACCATGCTCAGCAATTTCTTTGGCAACTTTGTAACCTTCCAAAATATGCGTGAAGGTATGAATTCGGAAGCCTTGCTGTTCCACCACATCCATCAGCGCCAATACTTCTGAGGCAACATACGAGTGAACATGGGTGTGACGCTCGCTTTCAAGAATCTGCAGCAAGGTTTCCATCCGGTAGTCACGGCGTGGAGGCGCAGTGCGGCGCTTTTCAGCGCGACTTAAACGCTCATAGGCACGGTGCTGTTCGGCGTATTCACGCGCTTGTTGGAAGCCGTCTTGAATAATTTTCGCCACACCCATACGCGTTTGTGGGTAGCGAACCGTGTAATGCTCGCCCCAGTTGCTTTGTTTCACGTTCTCACCCAACGCCATTTTAATCGTCGGTGGTGTTTCTTTGAACTTCAGCCCTTCCGCATTGGCACCCCAACGCAGTTTAATCGCCTGCCCTTGACCACCGATAGGGTTTGCCGAACCATGCAACAAGTGAGCAATGGTCGTGCCGCCTGCCAGTGAGCGGTAAATGTGAATGTCGTCTGGGTTGACGACATCGCCGATCCGCACCTCTGCAGTGATTGCTTCGGTGCCTTCGTTCACGCCCTGAGCGATCGCAATATGCGAATGTTCGTCAATAATACCCGGCGTAATATGCAGACCGGTTGCATCAATAACGTCATAACCACGTGGTGTCGACAGGTTCTGACCGATCCGATGAATTAAGCCATTCCGGACAATAATGTCGGTATTCTCCAACACGCCCTGGTCATCTGCCGTCCACACAGTCGCATTGCGAATATGCAGGTTTTGCTGCTGTGGTAACGCGGCTTGTCCAAAGGCAATATTCGGGAAGGTCAGCTGGCTGACATACTCTGGCTTGGCCGCCGTTTCACCATTTTCACGCGCCGCTGAATTCGCTTCTTCCGTACGCTCAGCAGTCACCGTCATAACCTGATTGTCGGCCGTTTGCACTGAGCCACCTAATCGACCCAAGGCCAAATGACGTAAAGCAAAGCGATAAACACCCTGACCACCAAATGCTTCTAGGTTCACTGTAAAGCGCAATTGATCGTCGTCCTGCGCAACACGACTTGCACGCACTGACTGCTCACCATGACTCAGCTCAACTTGTAAACGGCTATTACCATTCACTTTCACAGTAAACTCTTGCATCTCCGCGTTTGGCACAAAACCAGTGAGGGTCCAAGTACCTTTGAAATCCACCGGGTGCATCGGCTTAAACGAATGCTCTTGGCCTTGCGTCCAGACCGATACAATTTCGCCGTCGCTAAACAAATCACCACGACTAACCACTAAGTCAGCACGAAAACCGCTCGCGATTTTACCGCTTTGGTCCGCCACCCCAGCAATTTCTGCCGCGGTTGTGGTTAGTGCAGCTAAAGCACGATCTTTACTCAGACCATGGGTTACTGCGGTGCGTACATTGGTCCAAAACTCCTGCGGTTTATCAACGCCGTTTAAAGTAAAAGCAAAGTCGATATTCGCTTGCGCAAGCGCTGCAGGGTTACCAGGCGCGCGCTCCCAATGGCGCAAATGCGCCAAAGACACGTCCAGTTCCGCAAATTGCTCATCGAGCGCTGGTGCGGCTGGGAAGGTCATTGGCAGAATGAGCTTGGCGCCAGTCGCTTTCACATCGTCTAAACGCACATACTCATATCCAGAACCAACAAAGGTCACTGGCACAGAGAATTCTTGAAACAATTGTTGCGCGCGTAACAAGTTTTGCTCGTTACTCGCATGAAAGATCATGCCCGTACTTTGCAGGTTTTGCAGTGCCGCTAACGCCGCATTAAATTCAACTTGGCCGTTACTCGCAACTTTACCCGCTGCTTCTTGATACCAAGCAACGTCGGCTAATGTTTGCCGCACCAGAGCAATCGAACCCATTAATGACGATGGGTATTGCTGTGGTGAACTACCTTTGTCAAACGAACCAAAGTGGCGCGTTTGCGCTTGGTAAATAGCGGTATTCGGCAAGGTGTCCGCTAAGGAAACGGTTGTTGCACGACCGCGGAAAATACCATCGAGACGGGCACTCTGCACAGTCGTAAAGCCCTGTTGTAAATAGCTTTTCGCAGCACTTGCGTCTGGCTTAAACGTTTCGTACCAGTCTCGCTGCGCATGAATTGCAGCATTGGCGGCATTGCCACCTTCGCGCTGATTGCTGTACACCGGTGGCGCAGAACGTCCACGATTCGTCGAGCGTGCAGGTTGCTCGACACCATAGTTACTAAATGGGTCAATAAAACCTGGGTAAATTGTGTAGCCCGTTGCATCGACAACACGCGCACCCGCAGGTGCGCGATTATTGCGCTCGATAGAACGAATTTTGCCATTCTCGATGACAAGCGTTGCGTTCTCAATTTGGGTACCCGGTTCAGTCACTAACGTTGCATTGGTAAACGCAACCAAACTAGGATTATGATGATGTAAGCCTTGCACTGGAGTAGTTTGGTCTTGACCAACGCCAGCAGCGCCTGTAGCGGCAACTGAAAACGCAAATAAACTACTACCAGCCAGCAAAAGCGATTGCACGGTAGTTTTTCTCATTCGATGAAATTCCCTTGTTGACTTAACGCAGATGCCTTAAAGCAACTGACTTAACGCACGCTGACAATTTTTCGTTAAAAGTCTGCGACAATTCGCATATTGTTATATTGTTGTAAAGAATGTTATTAAAACTGTTATTGTCGAGTAGCACAATGCGCACTCGATGAATAGACCTGATTTAGGGGTAAACGATTTAGGGCGATCCGAGCCCGTCTGTCGCCCATATCAATAATAAAGGAGTACACCATGCGTTTGATCACTACATTAACAGCAGCAGCCCTGACCATCGGCTTGGCAACCTTTGCAGCCCCAGCACTCAGCAGTGCATTTACCAAAGCCGAAGACGCCGTTGAATATCGCCAAGGCGCATTTAAGTTAATTCGTGAAAACTTCGGTTATATGTCCGGTATGGTGCGTGGGGAAATTGACTTTGATGCCGACCAATTTAAGCAACGTTCAAAAGCGCTTGTCCACTTAAGTAACATCCCATTTGATGCCTTTACCGGTGCTGGTGAAAATGCCACCAACAACAGTGACGCTCTGCCGGCTATTTGGCAGAACTGGAGTGACTTCGAGAGTAAACGCGACGCTTTCCAAAGCGCTGCTGTCGAACTTGCAGAGGCTGCTGAAAGTGGCAATATTCGTGACATCCGTCCGAAATTTATGGCCACTGCACGGACTTGTCAGCAGTGTCACGAAGGTTACCGCGCAGACTAGGATAAAGCGACCATGAGTACTGTCACCATTCACCTTTGGGACGGCTTTGTCCGTGGTTTTCATTGGCTGCTCGTCTTGGTTTTTGCAGGCCTCTGGTACACCGGTGGTAACATTGACTATATCGACCAACATCATCAGCTTGGGCTGGTGATGTTGGCGTTAGTGTTAACCCGTATAATATGGGGCTTTATTGGCAGCCAACCGGCGCGCTTTACAACCTTTATGCAATCACCATTTGCGATCTTTCGTTATTTTCGCAGGCCGACACAGCATGAGTACTTAACCCACAATCCTGCGGGTGCGTACATGGTCGTGATTATGCTTGGTTTACTGTTGGCGCAGGCAATCAGTGGCTTGTTTACTGATGATGCGATTTTCTTTCGCGGCCCGCTAGCTCAATATGTAAGCAATGACACCGTGCGTGCGTTAACGCGCTATCACAAGCAAGCATTTGACTTCATTCTCATTGCGATTGCGCTCCACCTGGTTGCTGTGGCCATCTATACCATTTTGAAAAAGAAACTGATTAAACCGATGATCACGGGTAAAAAAGAAGTTGCCAGTGCTGCGGTGGCGAATGCACCCGCTCAACGTCACGGTGGCTGGGGCTTCTTAATTCTAGTGGTCAACCTCGCTTGGATTTTCTATTTTCTTAGTTAAATGGCCTATTATTGCACTTTAATTGACTGCCACGGACGACCGTGGCAGTCTTAAAGCTCAATGCACCACACCGGTAAGCCAAGCGACTAAGGCAAACTGGTACCAAGGGTTGTAACAACAGACTCATGAAAACAATCTTAATTGCAGATGATGACTTTATTAGTCTCGAAGTGCTCAAAGCAATGCTCAGCCGCTTTCCGGTTGAAGTCATTACCGCCACAAACGGCACCGACGCGTTGAGCCACGCCCAACAACATCAACCGCAGCTACTCATTCTCGATTATGAAATGGCCGACTACACCGGCGCTGAAGTATGTCAGCAACTGCGGCAAATCCCTGCTTTTAGCGACATCCCTATCATTGCTTTAACCGGCCATCAAAGCCCGAATGAATTAGAAGCATGCCGGCAAGCAGGTATGAATCAAACCTTACACAAGCCCGTTGCTCCCGATGCCATTGAGCAATTGCTCACTGAGCACGGGTTAATCGACTAATCGGTTAATCGGTTAACACCTTACGATTCAACGTGTTTCACATCGTCGGCATGCTGTAAGAGCTGTGCCGACTCTTGCAGGAACTGTCGGGCATACGGCCCGAACCACTGCGCAACATCGGCAAACTCGCGAATAAACGCTTCGCGCCCTTCTGTCTCGATCAGCGTCAATAAGTCTTGAAAACGCTGCAAGTAGCGGCGAATCATGCGGTGCTGGTCACGGTCTGACAAGATAATATCGGCATACAACTCTGGGCTTTGGGCAAATAATCGCCCAACCATCATTAACTCTAAGCGGTAAATTGGTGAGCTTAAGGCGACAAGCTCGTCAAGTTCGACATCTTCGTGGACTAAATGGTACCCATAGACAAACGTCGATAAGTGGCGCATCACCTGAATCACTGACATCGCGCGATCATGCCGTTCTGCCGACAGTTCATGCAGACGCACCCCCCAAATCTCGAACTGACGCAACAACCATTGGCTCGCCTGCGCATCGCGGCCTGGGGTGACTAAAATCGTTTGTTTAGCAAAGGTCGGAATGCTTGGACCGAACATCGGGTGCAAGCCGAGCACCGGGCCGCTGTGGTGAGCCATCATGGCAGCTAACGGTGCATTTTTAACACTGGTTAAATCAGCAAGGATACAATCATCGGGCATGTTTGGCAGGGCTTGTATGACATCAATCGTCTTCGCAACCGGAACACTCACTAGCACCAGTGCGGCGTCCATAACGGCCGCCGGCAACTCGGCGAGATTGTCTTGGTCAATGACAATCACACGGTATTGGGATAATTCAAACCAGCGCACAAAGAGCGAACCAAGTTGCCCTTTACCACCAATAACCACCACGGGGCGCTCAGCCACGCCAGTGCGCTGGAAGCCTTGATTGCGCTGGCGTAAATAAGACTCGCGCATGGTGCGGCGCAGGACATCTTCAACGAGATCGCCACTCAGGCCCGCATTTTCTGCTTCCTCGCGCCGAGCGCTGATCAGAGCTGCTTCCCTCGCAGGCACATAAAGAGGTTGACCAAGCTCTTGCTTCACTTCACCAATTTGACGCGAGAGTTCCATCCGTTTCGCCAACACCTGCACGAGTTCGGAGTCAGTCGCATCAATCTGATCGCGCAATGTTTTTAAGCGTTCATCCACTTTAATACCGCCTTTTCTATTTATTTCTTCAGGCGGTTATTGTTGCAGAATTTCTACTGAAAGTCCCAAATCTGAATGTAGCGGAAGTGACAATTTTCACCGCTGTAATGGCGCTTAAATATATTCAGCCATAAAAAAAGGTCCCGAAGGACCTTTTTTCAAGCTCGTAAAGAAATGCTTAGTTAAGCTTTTCTTTGATACGTGCTGATTTACCGCTACGCTCGCGAAGATAGTAAAGCTTCGCACGACGTACCGCACCGCGACGCTTAACAGTAATGCCAGCGATTAGTGGGCTATGAGTCTGGAACGTACGCTCAACACCTTCGCTGTTCGAGATTTTACGAACAGTAAATGCGCTGTGCAAGCCACGGTTGCGCTTACGAATAACCACACCTTCAAAGGCCTGGATACGCTCACGCTCACCTTCTTTAACCTTTACATTGACGATAACAGTGTCACCCGGAGCAAATGCCGGGAGATCTTGCTTGAGCTGCTCGTCTTCGAGCTGCTTCAAGATACTTTTATTTACTTTAGCCATGATTTTCTCCGCCTAGAATATACTACCCAAGCTACTGGTCTTGTTGCGCTGCGATAAACGCTGCCAACAACGTTTGCTGCTCGTCAGTCAGAGCTAGGTTATTAAGTAATTCAGGTCGCCGTTGCCAAGTTCGCCCGAGAGCTTGTTGTAACCGCCACCGCCTAATTTCTTCATGATTTCCACTCAGTAACACTGGTGGAACTTGCTTGCCATCGAGAACTTCTGGACGCGTATAGTGCGGACAATCGAGTAATCCATTCGCGAAAGAATCTTCCACGGCTGAATCTTGATGTCCTAATACTCCCGGGACTTCACGCGCGAGTGCATCAATCATCACCATTGCCGGAAGTTCGCCACCACTGAGAACAAAGTCTCCGATGGACCACTCTTCGTCAATATCTGACTCAATAACACGCTCGTCAATTCCCTCGTAACGACCGGCCACTAGCACCAACGCTGAGTATTGTGAAAGTTCACGAACACCTTGTTGGTCCAATTTACGGCCTTGCGGTGACAAATAAATCACTTTCGGTACCTGTCCTGACTGCGCTTCAATACCTGCTTTCGCTTCTTGAATTGCAGCCCGTAAAGGCGCCACCATCATCAACATTCCTGGGCCACCGCCGTAAGGACGGTCATCCACAGTCCGATGACGATCAGTTGCATAATCACGCGGGTTCCAAGTCTGAACAGTTAAACGTTCATCATTGACAGCCCGACGCGTCACACCGAACTCAGTAATCGCATTGAACATGTCCGGAAACAGGGTGACAACCCCGACGTGTAAACGTTCAGCCATTAGAAATCAGCTGGCCAGTCTACCGTAATCCGGCCTGCTTCCTGATCAACACTCACAACATACTGTGACTGAATGAAAGGAATCAGACGCTCGCGCTTACCAAACGCATCGTTAGCGTTTGCTTTCACCACCAACACATCGTTGGCGACGGTCGAAAGCAAGTGACTGACTTTCCCCATGTTGTAATTCTCAGAATTAACAACATCAAGGCCAACCAAGTCACGCCAGTAATATTCATCTTCAGGCAATTCCGGTAACTCTGTTGCCGGAACTGCGATATCGAGCCCTGTGTACTGTTGTGCAGTATCACGATCTTCGACACCTGCAAGCTTGGCGACAAGATCTTTATTATGCCAGCGCCATTGGCTGACTTCGATCTCACGCCATTGTCCGTTACGGCCAATCAGCCACGGACGATAGTCAAAAATGCCTTCTTGCTCATCCGTAAATGCATTAATTCGCACCCAGCCTTTGATCCCATACACGGCTCCAATGTTGCCTAGTACGACAGCGTCAGCATTTTTATGGGCGTCTTTTTGCATACGTTTCGCTTCTTCCATTTTTAACTGTAGTTTTTAACCGGGTTGATTAAGCCGCTTTACGCGCGTCTTTGATCAACTTAGCTACGCGGTCAGACACTTGCGCGCCTTGGCCGACCCAGTGTTCAATCCGATCCAGATCGATACGAACTTTCTCTTCTTGACCACGAGCTACCGGGTTAAAGAAACCGACATTTTCGATGAAACGACCATCACGGGCGTTCCGGCTGTCGGTAACTACCATTTGGTAGAATGGACGCTTCTTAGCGCCACCCCGTTGTAAACGAATGGTTACCATTACCGTTATCCTATGTTTTTCAATGTTTTCAAAGGTTAAAGAACCCCTTCCGACGGCTAGCCGGAAGGGTCGCAATATTCTACGGAATTTCTCTGCAAATGCAAGTAATATCGAGGTTTGTTAACGTCCGGGGAACATTCCTGGTGGCATTTTACCGCCGAGCTGACGCATCATTTTCGCCATCCCGCCGCCTTTCATTTTCTTCATCATCTTTTGCATTTGACTAAATTGCTTCAGCAATTTATTCACGTCTTGCACCTGCACACCAGAGCCAGTGGCGATTCGACGTTTACGAGAGCCCTTAATAATATCTGGATGCTCGCGCTCTTGCGGGGTCATCGAATTAATAATCGCTTCCATCCGCACGGTCACTTTGTCGTCCATTTGGCCTTGTAATTTACCGGCCATTTGTCCCATGCCAGGCAATTTGTCCATCAAGCCCATCATACCGCCCATGTTGCGCATCTGTTGGAGCTGGTCACGGAAATCTTCCAAACTAAATTTGCCGCTCTTCATGACCTTTTTGGCCACTTGTTCGGCTTTTTCGCGGTCAACTTTCGACTCGACTTGTTCAATCAGGGACAGCACGTCACCCATGCCGAGAATACGTGACGCAATCCGATCCGGATGAAACGGTTCGAGCGCATCATTCTTTTCACCGACACCCAAGAATTTAATTGGCTTACCAGTTATGTATCGAATCGAAAGCGCGGCACCACCACGTGCATCACCATCGACCTTAGTCAGAATCACCCCAGTTAATGGCAGCGCTTCGTTAAAGGCTTTGGCGGTGTTGGCGGCGTCCTGACCTGTCATGGCATCCACAACAAACAGCGTTTCGATCGGCTGAATGGCTGCATGCAGGTCTTTAATTTCCGTCATCATGGCTTCGTCAACCGCAAGACGACCGGCGGTATCCACTAACACGACGTCAATAAATTTCTTCCGCGCGTGGTCAATCGCCGCAGTGGCAATCGCCACCGGCTTCTGGTCGACCGACGACGGGAAGAATTCAACGTCGACATCCGCTGCTAGGCGCTCTAACTGAGCTATCGCCGCTGGACGATAAACGTCAGCACTGACCACGAGCACTTTTTTCTTTTGCTTTTCTTTTAAGAAGCGCGCCAGCTTGCCCACACTGGTGGTTTTACCTGCGCCCTGTAAACCCGCCATCATGATGACTGCCGGTGGCTGAGTGGCTAAATTCAGTGGTACATTAGCCTCACCCATCGCCGCTTCAAGCTCAGTGCGGACAATTTTAACGAACACCTGACCTGGGTTTAGGTTCTTGTTCACCTCCACGCCAAGCGCACGCTCTTTTACTTTGCCGATAAATTCTTTGACCACAGGCAAAGCGACGTCAGCTTCAAGCAACGCCATGCGCACTTCGCGCAGCGTGTCTTTGATATTGTCTTCAGTAAGGCGACCACGCCCACTAATATTGCGCAAACTCTGGGATAAACGTTCGCTCAGGTTTTCAAACATACTCTCTTCCTGTCTGCCGAGTTTCGGGTATTATACGGAATGAGGTTGGGTTTGGCGATGGACAGGCTTATACTCTGCCAAATAACCATGTAAAATCACGACGAATCAATCAATAAGGATGACCTTCGCTATGTACACGCCATTGGTCGGCATCAGTATTCTCGCCTACGTTCTGAGTGCATTTATTCTCAGTGCCCGACTAGGCGACCCGAACCGTATGCGTCGTCGCGCTTTAATTCTCAGTCTTGTCGCCTTAGTCACCCACGTCGCGGCGCTCATTGGCGTGTTCACCGAAACCTCATTCGTGAAAGTAAATTTATTTATCTCGCTGACCATCATCACGTTTATTTTAAGTTTTCTCAACACGATTCGTGGTGATCATCCAGCAAGCTTATTGATTCGACCTGCAATTTATGGACTTGCGGCCCTCAGCTTAGTGACAGTGCTCTTAGTCCCTGCTGAAGTCGGGCGCCCCATTTATATGACCCCTATTTTTGCCTTACACATGAGTTTAGCCCTAATCGCGTCAGCTATTCTTACCCTAGCTACCTTTTATGGGGTTCAACTTTTATATGTCAACCGCTTGCTCAAACAAAGAAGCGCAAAAGCAGTCTCACACCGTATTCCACCGTTAATGTCGATCGAGCAATATTTCTTCCGCTTATTAACCACTGGTACGATTGTCTTACTGCTTGCCATGATTGTCGGCTTTATTTATCTGGAAGATTTATTCGCCCGCGGTCAACTGCATAAAACCATTTTCTCGATCATGGCGCTACTTGCTTTCGGCGGCATTGTCATTATTCACTACTGGCGTGGATTACGCGGCCGCATTGCGGTCTATCTCACTCTTTTAGCGAGTAGTTTGCTCATCCTCGGTTACTTCGGCAGCCGCTTTGTGCGCGATATCATTATTTCTTAATCGACAGAAACGTCTTTAAATCACTTGACTTGTGCGCATACGCCCCTAAATTAGGGACATTGACTTTACTAACAGGAACTTCCTTTGGACGACATATCTACCGGTACGTTATTTATTGTACTTGCGGTGTTAATTTTCATCTCGGCTTACTTCTCAGGCTCCGAAACCGGCATGATGTCGGTCAACCGCTACAAGCTACGTCACCTTGCACAATCTGGTAATAAGTCAGCCCGCCGTGTTACTCAGTTACTCGACCGCCCAGACCGACTGATCGGCCTGATCTTAATTGGCAACAACTTGGTGAATATCCTAGCCTCGGCCATTGCGACCATTATCGGTATGCGCCTTTACGGTGATTATGGAATTGCCATAGCCACTATTGTGCTGACGTTAATTATTCTGATCTTTGCCGAAGTGACACCTAAAACCATTGCTGCCTTACATCCGGAACGGGTCGCCTTCCCGACCTCATTCGTTTTGTCGCCCTTGTTAAAAGTCTTCTATCCCTTAGTCGCCGCGGTTAATTTTATCACCAACAACATGATGCGCCTGCTAGGTATCAACCCCAGTGCCGCGGGGAAAGACACCCTCAGCGCCGAAGAGCTGCGCACGATAGTGCATGAAGCTGGCTCACTCATTCCATCACGCCACCAAGAAATGCTCCTCAGCATCCTCGACCTTGAGAAGGTCACCGTTGACGACATTATGATTCCGCGCAATGAAATCACCGCGCTCGATATCAATGACGATCTTCAAAGCATCGTCCGGCAACTGAACAACATGCCGCACACCCTAATCTTGCTCTATCGCGGTGAAATTGACGACGCCATCGGCTTTTTACATGCACGCGATATGCTGCGGTTACTCACCCGTAGCCACGAGCCCGACAAAGCATCGATTGTCCGCGCCGCCCGCGATATCTATTTTATTCCTGAAGGTACACCGCTATCAGTACAGTTAGTGAAGTTCCAACACAACAAAGAGCGCATTGGCCTAGTGGTCGATGAGTATGGCGACATTCAGGGCATGGTCACACTAGAGGACTTGCTCGAAGAGATCGTCGGCGACTTTACCACTTCGATTACCGGACAGACGCAAGAGCATATTCATCGTCAAGCGGATGGTACCTACCTTGTTGAAGGCACCATGAACTTGCGTGACTTGAATAAAGAGTTAAAGGTGAACTTGCCAATCGATGGGCCAAAAACCCTCAATGGCCTGATTATCGAAGAGTTCGGTGATATTCCTCAATACCCTATGTGTATTCGTATTGCCGGTTATGTGATTGAAATATTAGAAGTCACCGACAACCGCGTCGAGCAAGTACGAATTCAACCGAAGCGGAAACGAAAAAGCCGCTAAACAGCGGCTTTGTTCTGCAACCTTTCAACCAAGACTTACACTAGCTAAATAAGCGGCGGAACCAGCCGCGATTCAGCTTAGCTTCACACTGGTTCAACTGCTGCGCATAGCGTGTCGCACGACTATCAACATTCCGTGACACTTGAACTAACCACTGTTTCTGCAAGTAGGTTTGTCGCTGATAACCACCCCAGCCTTCATGGTAGTTCAAGTATTGCGCATAGGCGTCGTACTTGGAAACACCATTAATCCGGTAGGTTTTATCCATATACCAACCAACAAAATCGATTGCATCGGCAAAGTTGTCGCGACGTGCACGGCGGTTGCCGGTCTCGCGAATGTAATCATCCCAGGTTCCAGTTTTTGCTTGTGCGTAACCGTAGGCGTCGCTGAGGCGTTTCCAGGGAATAAAGCCGAGAATATATCGGCGTGGCGGCGCAGCATTATGGCGGAATGAGCTTTCCTGATACATAATCGCCATCGGCACATGAATCGGTGCGCCCCACTCTTTGTTCATTGACTTCGCAGCTCGCCACCAATCCCGGCGTTCTTCGAAGATATTACAGATGTTCTCGGCATCACGAGGTGGCGAGGTGCTACAGCCGGTGACAAAAACTGTTGCTAAAACAATCAGTAAAGCAGCCTTTTGAATCTTTTTTGCACACCTAGGGAACTTATGCCCTGAATCCTGTTCCAAATTTCCGTGTAGAGTTTTCATTTTGTTTGTCCCCTGGAATAATACTTACGCGCCTTTTTACCGAGGCGCGTTTTTTTTGTCCAGGGCACGCTGGAAGTAGTTCTCTAAATATTCTGCAAAGGTGCCCTGATCTGCTGCTTCAATCTCTGCTTGTTCAGTCAGCGACTCTTCAGCCCATTGCTTGAAGTCAGCCGCTGTATAGTATTCAAAATCAGAATTCATCAGTTGTTCTTTGTAACTCACCGCGAGTCCTAGCCCCACCTGCCGATAAGCCTGCACTGCGGCGCGATACTCGTTCAGCAACTGCGCTGAAAGAGTTAGTTCTGGATCATCAATCGCTGGGGCAAAGCTGGCCAGTGCTTGCTGATAATCACCACTGGCGCCGTCATCAAGCCATTTGGCAATTTTTTCTAACTGAGCAAAAAGCGCTTGTAAACGCTCACTGACCGTCAGTTCACCTTGCTCATCAACGAGTCGTAGCCCTGGCTCACGACCGCGCAACACAACTGTATTGACGTTTTTCTCAGTTTGGTGCTGTTGCTCAAGGCTGAGTTGCGGGCTGTCCGACCACAAACAATACAACAAGAACAAATCAAGAAAATGCATTTGCTCAGCAGTAATTCCAACCGGACTAAACGGGTTCACGTCAATTGCACGAACCTCGATATACTGTACCCCACCGCGTTCCAGTGCTTGCGTTGGAGTTTCACCCGACTCGGCAACTCGTTTTGGCCGAATCGGTGAATAAAATTCGTTTTCGATTTGCAGAATATTCGCATTCAGTTGGCGCCAATGATCACCATCGCGCACCCCAATTTCCGCAAAAGCTTCCGAACGGGTGAACACCGCACGCCGCAAACCACTGACGTAGTCAGAAAGCGAGTTATAAGTAATTTTCAGTGCAGCTTGCTCTTTATTGGTGTAACCCAAGTCACTCATACGCAGCGACGTTGCATTGGGAACATGCACCATGCCGCTGCCAAGCTCATGAAAATCTAAATCGGCAAAGCTGTGGCGCAAGAACGACTTGCACAAAACCGGGGACGCACCAAAGAAATAAGGAATGACCCAAGCCCAACGTTTAAAGTTGCGCAGCAATGCAAAGTATTGCTCAGACCGATAGTCCTCGTTATCTTCGACGCCGTCTTCCGCAGCCATCTCTTGCCACATGGCTGTATTCACCGACCAATTAAAGTGCACCCCTGCAATCGTTTGCATAACAGCGCCGTAACGGTGCGTCAGACCTTGACGATAAGTAGTCTTCATGCGTCCAACGTGGGAATCACCATATTGAGCCAAACGAATGTCACTGACGTCATTCACATAACAGGGCATACTCAACGGCCAAAGTAACTCGTCGCCAAGTGCCTGATAAGTGGCACGGTGAACATCTCGTAATTGCGCGAGTGTGGTTTGAATTGACGTTGCCACTGGCGTGATAAATTCTAGCAAAGCTTCCGCATAATCAGTGGTAATAAGCGGGTGGGTCAGGGTCGAGCCAAGCGCTCGCGGATGCAAAGTCGTAGCGAGCTCCCCGGCGGGGGTAATACGCAAAGTTTCGCGTTCGAGGCCTCGATTCATTTGTTTCAAGGCAGCTTGTTGGGCGCTAGGACAGGCCTGCAAGCGCGCCAATCGGTCCGAGAATTGAATTGACAAAGCAACTTCCTGAAATTGTCTGATATGATGAACGCTAGTGTGCCACAATAATTCAGAAAATGCAGCGACAGGAATTCACTTTCTATGATGAATAACAACCCGTCCAATTGGTTTATTCGCTCGCCAATCCTTTGGCTTGTGAATGCCATTGGTTTTCTCTTGGTTATCTTAATGCCGGGCTGGGGCGACACGCTGGTAGCCGTATTCCTGTTACTCTTTAATCTCCTTGTTGGCGTTCGCTACTGGTTACAAAAACGTCAAATTGAGGTCGTTACAGCAACTGCTAGCCCAGAATTTTTCTCTTCGGCCAGCACCCGCCTGCTGCAGCAAATATTTAATGATCTACCCAACCGGGTGTATTGGCGTGATCATCAATTGCGTTTCGTTGGCGCGAACCCTGGGTTCTTACGCGACTTCGGTTTGCAATCAGTCCAAGAGCTGAGCGGCAAAACCGATGCTGACCTGCCCCGTTTAGCCGCCAACCCAAGCTTGCTTGAGCGTGATCGGCAAGCTTTCTTTGCGCAATTGCCCGCCTGTAATCAAGAACTCGAGATTCGCTTACAAGCTGACAATGCAAGTCAAGATAGCCGCTGGATCGAGCACTCCAGCGTGCCCTTGTATGACGAACAAGGCAATATCAGCGGCATTCTTGGCAGTTACTATGATATATCGACCATCAAGCGCGCGGCCGAAGAAATGTCACAAGCGCGCGAGCATGCTGAACAAGCGCGGGAAGCCGCGGAAATGGCGAATCAGTCAAAAAGTGAATTTTTGGCCAATATGTCTCATGAAATTCGAACGCCGATTAATGCTATTGTCGGCATGGCTAACCTCGCTTTAAAAACGGAGTTAAGTGACAAGCAAAAACGTTATTTGCGGGTGATCGACTCGTCGTCGCAGGCGTTACTCGGGGTTATCAACGATATTCTCGACTTTTCGAAAATCGAAGCTAATAAACTGGTTATCGAACGAATTCCTTTTGACCTCGATGAAGTCCTTGGCACGCTAGCGGACATGTTCGCGTATAAAGCCTATGACAAAGGCCTTGAGTTCATTATTAATCTACCTGCGAATATCCCCACGATGCTCGTTGGTGACCCGCTACGCTTGCAGCAAGTTCTGATTAATTTGGTGAGTAATGCCATTAAGTTTACCGAAGACGGTGAAATTAGTGTCGCCTGTACCCTACTCGATCGCAGCGACGACAAAATTTGGTTACGCATTGAAGTTCGTGACACCGGTATTGGTATGAGCGAGGAGCAACGCGCACAGCTCTTTAATGCATTTACGCAGGCGGACAGCTCGACTACTCGTAAATATGGCGGCACCGGTCTTGGTCTCGCGATTTCCCATCGGTTAATTAAACTGATGAATGGTGATATGGCGGTGACGAGCTCACCGAACCAGGGTTCGAATTTCTTTATCGAACTCACCTTACCATTGCAAGACAGTCAAGACAGTTCACACCATCACCTGCTCATGCAGCGATTAGCCGGTACGCGGGTACTGGCTATCGACGACAACACCAGCACTCGTGAAATGTTAAAGGAAACTCTGCGTTCCTATGGTATGGACGCCCACACGTGTCACAGCGGCGAGCAAGCCATCCAGCTAGTGAAACAAGCAATTCAAGAAGACAAACCCTTCCAATTACTGATCATCGACTGGCGTTTACCCGGTATGGACGGCCTCGAGCTCGTCGAGCGCTTAAAGAAAAAGCTGTCGTCAGAGCAACTACCGAAGCTCATTTTAGCAACTGGCTACTATGCTGAAGAACTTGCCGAGAAAGCCCGTGCTGCTGGTACCCATGACTTTATTACCAAGCCCTACACAACCGCAACGCTGGCACGTGCAATGCACACCGCACTCTCAGGCAATACCACTCATGCAGAGCATTCAGTAACGAACACCAAGCGCGTGAACGACAGCATTGCTGGGGCACCGATTCTCTTGGTCGAAGACAACGAAATTAACCAGCACGTGGCGCGAGAAATGCTCTCCGGCCATGGATTTAAAATTGATATTGCCGAAAACGGCGCCGTTGCGGTCGAAAAAGTTAAACAGAAACAATACGCCCTTGTGCTGATGGATATTCAAATGCCAGTCATGGACGGCTATCGCGCTGCTGAGACCATTCGTCAGTTCTTTAGCTACCAGCAATTGCCAATACTAGCCATGACCGCGAATGCCATGAGTGGCGACGCTGAAAAATCACTTGCTGCGGGTATGCAGGGTCATATTCCGAAGCCAATTGACGAAGCGTTATTGCTCAGCCAAATTGAAAAATGGGCGATTCCCGGTCCTTATGACAACAGTCAAGAAGCGCCAGAGCCTCAGCCTGAACCGACTATTGTGCAGAAGCCGAAATATCCACAAATTAAAGGCATCGACATTGAACAGGCGCTGCAACGTTTGAACAATAATGCGGACTTGTACGTCAAGTTACTCACCCACTTAGTCAGCAGCTATCGTGGCTCGGCCATGAAGGTGTCGGAATTTATTACCCGCGGGCAAAGTGAAGAGGCGCGGCGTTATTTCCACTCGTTAAAAGGCGCTGCCGCTAACCTTGGGTTAGTTGCACTTGCTGAAAAAGCCTCAAATTTAGAGCACGCTGTGGTTGAAAGGAATATCGCTGCGGTTGCCGATCAAATTAGTGGTTTAGAAGCGCTACTTGATCATGCCGAGCAAGCAGCGCAAGATGTCTCTAGTCTTACCAACGAGTCAATGACGGACGAAACACTATGATTCGATTACTCTTTATGATCCCACTCCTGCTGTGCTTGTTATGGACCATTTATTTACAAATGAACGGTTACAAGCTCCAGCAGGGTAAGCAAGGTTATCTCTATATCTTAATTATTAGTGCCGTTATCGCCGGCTTTTATAGCCTCATGCTCATTCTGACGAATTAGCCGGCGAGCGCGAGTAAAATACCCGCAGCAACAGCCGAACCGAGCACTCCAGCAACGTTCGGCCCCATCGCATGCATCAACAAGAAGTTATGTTGGTCCGCTTTCAAACCTTCCTTGTTAACAACCCGAGCGGCCATTGGCACGGCCGAAACACCTGCAGCACCAACGAGCGGATTAATCGCCTGTTTGCTCACTAAGTTCATCAACTTCGCCATTAACACGCCGGCAGCAGTACCAATGGTGAAGGCCACTGCGCCAAGCAACAGAATGCCAAGCGTTTGTGTGGTCAAGAACGCCGACGCAGTCAGCTGCGCACCCACGGCCAGACCCAAGAAAATCGTGACCAAGTTGATCAACTCGTTCTGTGCAGTTTTACTCAAACGGTCAACCACACCACTTTCGCGCATTAAGTTACCAAGACAGAACATCCCCACTAACGGTGCTGCGGTTGGCAGCAGCAAGAGCGTCATCACTAAGACCATCAATGGAAAAAGGATCTTCGCCTTCTTTGACACCGGCTTGAGCTGAGTCATGCGAATTTGTCGTTCTTTTTTGGTCGTCAATAAGC
Source organism: Aliidiomarina haloalkalitolerans (assembly GCF_003987315.1). Classification (GTDB taxonomy): domain Bacteria; phylum Pseudomonadota; class Gammaproteobacteria; order Enterobacterales; family Alteromonadaceae; genus Aliidiomarina; species Aliidiomarina haloalkalitolerans. The sequence goes on along the minus strand of NZ_PIPI01000001.1, from coordinate 122,915 downwards.
GCATAACCGGCGGCTGCAACACTGGTACGAGAGCCATATACGAGTATGCTGCCACAGCAATCGCACCAAGCAGTTCAGGCGCTAACTGCGACGCGAGGTAAATGGCTGTTGGACCATCCGCACCACCAATAATCGCAATGGCAGCAGCTTGTTGAATGGTAAATTCAATACCCGGCACCCAATTCAAGGCAACCGCGCCCAACAACGTCGCAAAAATACCAAACTGCGCCGCCGCACCAAGCAACAACATTCTTGGATTGGCGAGCAAGGCACTGAAATCCGTCATTGCCCCCACACCTAAAAAGATCAGGAGCGGGAACAGGCCGGTGGCAATGCCCATCTCATACAACAAGTACAGCACCCCACCTGGTTCATTCATGCCGGCCAGAGGTATGTTGGCAAGTACGGCACCAAAGCCAATCGGTAATAAAAGAAGTGGCTCAAATTTGTGGACGATGGCCAAGTAGACCAACAACAAACCGACCACAATCATGAGAATTGCGCCCCACGACAAGCTAGCTAAGCCGGTGGTCTGCCACAAGGTTACCAATGTCTCCATAAATTTATGCGTTCCCTTCAATGGTTAAGAGCACGTCACCAGAGATTACGCTGTCACCTTCTCGGGCATTTAACTCAACAATGGTACCGTCACGATCGGCACGGACTTCGGTTTCCATTTTCATCGCTTCGAGAATCACCACCACATCACCCGCCTTGACGGTGTCACCTGCTTTGACTTGGTACTTCCATAAGTTACCCGACAATGGCGCATGTAAAGCGTGCGCATTGCCACTGGCAGGCTTCGCAGCCGGTGCCTGTGCTGGCACTGCATCCGCAGCAGGTTGTGGCTTCTGCGTTGCGCTCGAGGCTTGCAAGCTGCCATCTGGCCCTACTTCCACCGAGAAGCACTCACCTGAGATACACACATCGTAGCGTTCGATGCTGTTATCTCCGGTTTCTGCTTTGCGCACCGGTGTTGCGTTTTCAATGCTTGGTGCAGGTTCAAAAGCGTCTGGGTTGTCGCGGTTTTTTAAGAACTTTAAGCCGATTTGCGGAAACAACGCATAGGTCAGTACGTCGTCTATCTTGTCGGTTGCCAAGCGGATTTTGTCTTTCTTCGCTTTTTCTTCGAGGTCTTTGGTGAGTTCGTCCATTTCATCGGCAATTAAGTCAGCCGGACGACAGGTAATGGCCTCTGCATCGCCCAGAACCGTCTTCTGCAGCTCTGCATTCACTGGCGCTGCGGTTGCTCCATACTCGCCTTTTAAAACGCCTGCTGTCTCTTTCGAGACCGATTTATAGCGTTCACCGGTTAAGACATTCAGAACAGCTTGTGTCCCGACAATTTGCGACGTGGGTGTGACTAAGGGAATGAAGCCAAGATCTTCACGTACCCGCGGAATTTCTTCCAAGACTTGGTCGAACTTGTCTAATGCTTTTTGCTCGCGTAACTGGTTTTCCATGTTGGTGAGCATGCCACCCGGTACCTGCGCCGTTAAAATTCGAGCATCGATGCCTTTGAGTGAGCCTTCATAGCGCGCATACTTTTTCCGTACATGACGGAAATAGGCAGCGATTTCTTCTAAACTTACTAAGTCCAAGCCAGTGTCACGTTCCGTTCCTTCTACCATCGCCACAATCGTTTCAGTTGCGCTATGGCCATAGGTCATACTCATCGACGAAATCGCCGTATCGAGCATGTCGATGCCGGCATCAATGGCTTTTTGATAGGTTGCAGTACTAAGCCCAGTCGTGGCGTGACATTGCATGGCAATCGGTACCGACACATTGGCTTTCAAGTCACGAATTAGTGCTTCGGCTTCGTAAGGACGCAATAAACCAGCCATATCTTTAATGCAGATAGAATGACAGCCTAAGTCTTCCAACTCTTTCGCCATGTCGACCCATTTTTCGCGGGTATGCACTGGGCTAACCGTATAAGCCAAGGTGCCTTGTGCGTGGCCATCGTTGGCAATTGTCGCTTCAATTGCTGTTTTTAAGTTACGGACGTCATTCATGGCATCGAAAATACGAAACACGTCAACGCCATTGGTGCGAGCCCGCTCAACAAAACGGCGCACGACATCATCCGCATAGTGACGATAGCCCAGTAAATTCTGACCACGCAGGAGCATTTGTTGACGGGTATTCGGCATTGCTTTTTTCAACTCCCGTAAACGCTCCCATGGGTCTTCACCCAGATAACGAATACAAGCGTCAAACGTTGCGCCACCCCATGTTTCTAGAGACCAAAACCCAGCTTGATCGAGTTTTTCTGCCATGGGCAGCATGTCATCCAAGCGCAAACGTGTTGCTAGTAACGACTGGTGCGCATCACGCAGCACCAGCTCGGTGAGCAATAAAGGTTTGGTCATAACTTACTCCTTGTGACTCGAATCGGGGGATTGCGCTTTTCGATAGCGCTGCACGGCAACCGCAATGGCGGCAAGTTTCTTAGCTTGCGAACCATCCTCTGCGGACGATTGGGAGGCTGTCGCTGGCGGAGCGGACGTCGTTGGCGTCGCTGCTGCATCGACCGGGCATAGCTGTGTAAGCAAGGCCACGGCTCCAGTCAGGACAATGAGAAATACAAATACCACGCCCATACCGGCAAGCATTAACTCCGCAGCTTGCACAAATAAATCTGACATAACCATCCTTGCCATTTGAAGTGTCTAACGAGAATTTGTTACCTAATTGTAAATAAACTCGGCAAGAAAGAAAAGCAAAGGTTTATTGACCGTGGTTATAGTCGCTATATGGAGGATTGGCTTGCCGAACGGATTGTCGAATGGATTTCCGAACGGCTTGCCCAACGGATTGATGTAAGAATTTTAAGCGCTGAAAGAGCAGAAAATAGCAAACCGACGTCAGGCGTCTGTTGTTAAAGTGCAGGGGCGAATAGTCATTCTTGGAGGTTATATCGGCGTGTCAGCGTTGAGCTGCTTTACATGTTGCGATGGTGATTAACTGCTGAATAGCAAAAGAAAGATGATGCATTGTTTGAAAGCAGAGAAAAATGGCGCGCTCGGGAGGATTCGAACCTCCGACCGCCTGGTTCGTAGCCAGGTACTCTATCCAGCTGAGCTACGAGCGCGCTGTATTCCGATTGGAATTCATTTTAGGAGAATGGCGCGCTCGGGAGGATTCGAACCTCCGACCGCCTGGTTCGTAGCCAGGTACTCTATCCAGCTGAGCTACGAGCGCGTCGATTAACCTAAAACTTTCTCTGTTTCTTGCGGACGTTTGCAACCGAGGTTGGACGTACTTTAAGAAACTGGCGGTGAGGGAGGGATTCGAACCCTCGATAGGGCTACAAACCCTATACTCCCTTAGCAGGGGAGCGCCTTCAGCCTCTCGGCCACCTCACCGCGTCTTGATGGGCACGAATGATAGCGATTTGAGCGAGCATGTCAAACGCTTTTTTAAAACTAATGGTTCAAATGCGTTTTATTTAATCACTCTGCCGTTTTTTACGGCAAAACCGATAGGTTGAACTATTCGTTTCCTGGCGATTTGTTATCTTTCTCGGCCTGAATCCGCATATAAATTTCTTCACGGTGAACAGACACGTCTTTCGGTGCATTCACACCAATTCGTACCTGGTTTCCTTTCACACCCAACACAGTCACAGTGACATCGTCACCGATCATGAGGGTTTCACCAACACGTCTCGTTAATATTAACATTTACCCGCTCCTTTGAATTCGTCCCTATTCCATAACAGTCACTTGTCCAAGTGAGATGTTAAGTTTATCAATAATAAAAATAAGGCGATAGCACTTTCGTTTAATTCTCACGCAAAATACGGACAACTCGTCTAGTTAGCTCACCGCAAAGACTAAAAATTCCTGCAAGAATTAGAAAAAAGCTGAACCAGAGGCTCAGCTTTTATGCAATTAACTTAATTTTTCATGCAGCCACGGCGTCACGCTCGCCAACGCTGCATCTAACTGACTTGCGTCAGTACCACCAGCCTGAGCCATGTCAGGACGACCACCGCCCTTACCGCCCACTTGGTTGGCGATAAAATTCACCAACTCACCGGCTTTTACCTGCTTGGTGAGGTCATTGGTTACGCCAACAATTAAGCTAACTTTATCGCCTTGGCGTAAACCAAGACAGACAATACCTGAACCTAACCGGTTTTTCAGGTCGTCGACCATTTCCCGTAAGGCTTTTGCTTCAGTATTGGTCACTTCGGCAATAATCGCTTTCACACCAGCAACCTCTTGCGCACTGTCAATCAATGACGCGCCAGCTTGCTGTGACATCTGCCGTTGCAGCTCAGCCAATTCTTTCTCCAACTGCTTTTGGCGGGCGAGCATTTGTTCAATGCGTTCGCTCACTGCGGCTGGATCGGCTTTAAATAAACCTGCAACCTTTTGTAACTGTTGTTGCTGTGCTTGCGTATAGGCCACTGCGCCAGCGCCGGTTACCGCTTCAATACGACGCACACCAGAAGCAATACCTGCCTCCGTGGTAACCCGGAAACTACCAATATCGCCGGTGCGATTAACATGCGTACCGCCGCACAGCTCGAGCGAATAATCACCCATTTGCACCACGCGCACTTCGTCGTCGTATTTCTCGCCAAACAACGCCATGGCACCACGAGCTTTCGCTTCTTCAATCGGCAACAAATCGGTCGTCAGTGGCAAGTTCAAACGAATCTGTTCGTTCACTTGTGCTTCAATTGCCCGCAGTTCGTCGTTGCTTACCGCTTGTGGATGGGCAAAATCGAAACGCAAACGTTGTTCATCAACCAACGAGCCTTTCTGAGCAACGTGGTCACCCAAAATATTCCGCAGCGCCGCGTGAATTAAATGCGTTGCTGAGTGGTTGCGGCGAATCGCCCAACGGCGCTCATCGTCAACAACCGCCGTCAAAGACTGCCCTACTGTCAGTTCAACATCGCTCACACCGTGATGCGCGATTGCCTTGCCAATATACTGCGTGTCATTGACGGTAAACACTGGCTCACCATCAATTTCAAAGACACCAACGTCACCGACCTGACCACCACTTTCCGCGTAGAAAGGCGTTTGGTCTAAGACCACAATACCGGCTTCACCCGCCGCTAAAGTTTGCACCGCTTCGCCATCGCGGAAAATTTCGGTAATCGTCGCTTGGCCTTCGTATTCACTGTAACCAGAGAACGAACTTGTCGTTTCGGCACTTAAACGCGCATTGTAGTCTTCACCAAACTGCGACGCTTGTTGCGCACGTGCACGCTGCTCGGCCATGGCGGCTTCAAAGCCGGCTTGGTCGAGGCCAAAGCCACGCTCACGCAAAATATCTGCAGTTAAGTCATATGGGAAGCCATAGGTGTCATACAGTTTAAACACGACGTCACCGGCGAGCACGCCGCCTTCGGGGAGGTCGGCAACTGCATCTTCAAGCAAGCTCATGCCACGCTGTAAGGTGCGCGCGAACTGTTGCTCTTCTTGCAAGAGTGCTTTCTCAATTCGCCCTTGTGCACTGACTAACTCTGGATAAGCGTCGCCCATCAAGCGCACCAGTTCAGCTACTAAGCTATGGAAGAATGGGCCTTCAGCGCCCAGTTTCGAGCCATGTCGGACAGCTCGGCGAATAATCCGCCGCAGCACATAACCGCGGCCTTCATTGGAAGGCAACACGCCATCAGCAATCAAGAACGAACACGAGCGAATATGGTCGGCAATGACACGTAATGATTGCGCTTGCAAATCTTCCGTACCGACCGCTGCTGCGGCCGCTTTAATTAGGGCAACAAACGTGTCGGTTTCGTAGTTTGAATGCACATGTTGTAATACCGCAGCAATCCGCTCTAACCCCATACCGGTGTCGACTGACGGCTTCGGCAGTGGATCGAGCGTCCCGTCTGCTTGACGGTTGTACTGCATGAATACGAGGTTCCAAATTTCAATGTAACGGTCACCGTCTTCTTCCGGAGTACCCGGAGGGCCGCCCCACACGTCTTCACCGTGGTCATAGAAAATCTCCGAGCACGGACCACATGGGCCCGTATCGCCCATTTGCCAAAAGTTATCTTTGGCACCAATGCGGCTAATCCGATCTTCCGGCACGCCGATTTCTTTTGCCCAAATCTCGTAAGCTTCGTCATCTTCTTCGAACACAGTCACCCAAAGCTTTTCCTTCGGTAACTGCAAGGTCTCGGTTAAGAACGTCCATGCATAACCAATGGCTTCACGTTTGAAATAATCACCGAAACTGAAATTTCCAAGCATTTCAAAGAAAGTATGATGGCGTGCTGTATAACCAACGTTCTCGAGATCGTTATGCTTACCACCTGCGCGCACGCAACGCTGTGAGCTTGTTGCTCGCGTATAGTCACGCTTATCAGTGCCTAAAAACACGTCTTTAAACGGCACCATGCCGGCGTTGGTGAATAACAACGTCGCATCGTTACCTGGAATTAGGGACGAACTTGGCACGATTTGGTGGCCGCGCTCTTTGAAGAACTCTAAAAACGCCGTTCGAATTTCGGCACTACTCATACTCATAAAACGTGTTTCCTGCTCTCGGTTAGCATTGATTTACGTTGGTTTGTATTTTATCAGGGGGTAAAGATTAGCATAGCGGCGAGCGAGAAAACAGCCGCTTAGTCGGCATTCTCGAGGCTTTCCTGAACGGCTGCTTCAGCTGCATACACGTGATTTGCGCTAAAGCCACGTTGCGCCAAAAAACGTTGGCGTTTTGCTCGCTCTTTTGGTTCCAGCTGGCTCAGTTTAGCCGCTCCGAATTTACGTAAATAGCGGTCAGTCGCCAACGCCACCCAGTCCGTTTCAGCACTGCTAAATATCTTGTCGATGGTTGCTGCCGCAATTCCCCGCTGTTGCATTTCTGCTTTAATTTTTATCGGCCCATGGCCTTGTTCGACACGACTGCGATAAAACATCTCAGCAAAACGTTGATCAGACTGCCAACGGCGCTCTTGCAGTTTCGCCACCACACGCTGCACGGCTTCTTTTGCAAAGCCGCGTTGGCAGAGCTTTTGCACCAACTCATACTCACTCTGCTCGCGCCGACTCAACAGCTGCACAGCCCGCTGTTCAATAACTGTTTCGTCTTCCGGATCTTTCGGCTGTCTGATCATACGCAACACTTCATTCTCAACACCGCCTAAGCATAGATTTGGCGGCCATTCTCGTTTGCAGCTATTCGCGGCAGTGATTCGCAGCAACGCGTCCTAACAGAAATCAATCAACAAGTGCAAAGCGAATAAACACTTGCGCGCGAATCTCTTGCTCACCCGCTTCTGTCGCACTTGTATCCGCCGCCATCATCCGTGAACCCGTCACTAAAATGCGCTCAGCATGACCGCCTTGTTCGCGAACTTGCACCGCTGGGCCTAACTTGCGACCCGCTAGCGTCGCCATTTGTTCGGCTTTCGAGCGTGCATGTTCAATGGCAGCAGCGCGTGCTTCAGCATGCAATGGCGCTGGTTCAGAGACGGAAAAATTCACTCGGCTCAGATTGCCAATACCCGCTTGCAAGGCAGTGTCGAGAATCTCATCAAAGCGGTCTACTTCGTCGAACGTGACTTGTAGGTCGCGTGAAACCGAATAGCCCGCAAACACCCGTTCCCGTTCGAGGTAGTGGTATTGCGGTTGTACGCTCACTTGCCACGAGCGAATTTGCTGACGCGGAATATCCATGGCGGTAAACAAATCAAGCATGCTCACAGTCGTGCGATCCACTTGTTGCTTCAGTGCCACCAGGTCATCACCTTCGGCTTCAATAACGAAGACCATGCTGACCCGATCCGGAACCGCTAATGCCACACCCGTTCCTTGCACTTCAATATACGCTGTTTCACTCGTCGTTTCGGACTGAGAGACCGGCTGACACGCTGCTAATAAAGGTAAAGCAAGGCCTAATAAAACCACCAAACGTTGTTTCATGACTTTTCTCCTCGTTATCGACACAGCTGCCGACAAACATTCCATTGCCCGAAAGGACTCAATATGAGTGAACAGTTTTCCTAATATCGGCCCCTGAACTTAAATCGGCGCAACAAAACTTGCGCAGTGCCAAGCGCCACCGCCAACAACTAATGCCCGAGCTGGCAGCACCAACACTTCGTGATCAGGCATGATTGCCTGCATTTGTCGTTGTGCTTGCTCATCGGTTGGTAAACCAAAACCTGGCAAAATAATCAGCTTCTGGTCAGGCAATTCAACCCGTAAAAAGTTCACGTAGGTCGCCATCAAGGCCATACCGGCAATACGTTTGCGAATTCCATGGCGGTGTTCGATGCTGGCACCTTCCGCCGCCGACAAACGCGGTGAACGCGGTAAAGGCAACGTATGAATTTTCAGTGGCCGGCCTTGTGCATCACGAGCTTCCTGTAAATAGTCATACACTCGCCGACAGGTTGCGTAATCTGGATGCGAGGCGTCTTGAGTCATCGCCATCACCACTTCACCGGGGCGAACAAAGCAAGCCAAATTATCAACGTGGCCACCGGTTTCATCGGCATTTAGGCGTCCAGGGAGGGTTAAAATCGTACTCAAGCCGAGCGACTCTTTTAACTCTTCTGCCAACACTTTCGCTGTTAGGCCTTGGTTACCCTGACGGTAAAGAATGCTCCCGGTGCATAACAGTGCGGTGCCTTCACCGTCATGATGAATCGCACCACCTTCAAGCACCATTGAACGCGATGTCAGCGGTAGTTGCAGGGCTTCGGCAAGCCAGTCGCGCGCTTGTAAATCTTTGGCAAATTGGTCATCAATGCCGCCCCAGCCATCAAATTCATAGGCCAACGCCTGCCATTCTCCGCTTGCAGCTTTGGTCAAGAATGGCGCGCAATCACGCAACCAAATCTCACCAAAGTCACATTCATGCAGCTTCAATAATGCAGCATCAGCAAGTTGCCCAAGCTGTTCACGCAGACGCGTTTCTGCGTCAGTAAAACTGGCCGGTTGTACTTGCAAATTAACCGGTACTTGGCGTTCAATGAGCGCTTGAATTAAGCCACATAATTCATCTTGCGCAGCAGCGCCTCGCTGCGGCCAAATATCGCTACGACTTGGCCAACGTAACCAAACACTTGCTGCTGCTTGCCACTCTGTTGCTAACATTACTGCTGACCCTTCCCATGACTACGTTTGGTATCTTTTTTTCGCGGAGCTTCGCGCTTGCTAGCAGCTTCGCCACTGCTTGGCGCTGCACGCCCACTACCCGCTCGCGTTGGCTTTTTCGCTGTGTTCGGCTTTTTACCACCGCGCGCGTTTTGCGGTTTTTTTGCCCCGGTTTTGCCAGCACCTTCTGACCGCTCATGTTTTTTATTTGCCGCCCGCTCAGGCTTTTTATCGCCGCGCTCAGGCTTTCGATCACCGCGCTCATGTTTTTTATCGCTGCGCTCAGGGCGCTGATTGTGCCGTTTGCGCTGAGCTTTACGTGCGCGCTTCAACGCCCGCTCTTGATCTTCAATGGTAATCACTGGTGCCGACTCAATCGGATCCAGTTCCACCAGCTTGCGCAAATAGTTCACATCGGTCATTGGCAGCTCCATCCAGCCGCCTTGCACTAGCCCTTTCGGCAGTGTCAGTTCACCCATGCGCACTCGAATCAAGCGACTAACCGTTAAGCCTTGCGACGCCCACAGGCGCCGAACTTCACGGTTGCGTCCTTCAGTCAAAATAACGTGGAACCACTGGTTCAAACCTTCGCCACCACGGCGACGAATCTTCTTGAAGCGTGCCATGCCGTCTTCTAGCTCAACACCCTTCAGCAGTTTTTGAATCTGGCTCTCGGTTACTTCGCCAAACACCCGTACAGCGTATTCACGCTCAACTTCGTAACTGGGGTGCATCATCCGATTGGCAAGTTCACCATCGGTTGTCATAAGCAAAAGTCCCGAGGTATTGATATCGAGTCGACCAATTGCAATCCAGCGCGCACCACTAAGTGGTGGTAAACGCTCGTATACCGTCGCACGCCCTTCTGGGTCCTTGCGGGTCACCAACTCGCCTTCCGGCTTGTGGTACAACAAAACCCGACAATGCTGCTCTTCAGCGTCGCGCGTTTTCACTTTATGACCGTCAATGCGAATCACGGCATCAGGTTCGACTCGCTCACCTAATGTGGCAATATGGTCGTTTACGCGAATCCGCCCTTCACTAATTAAGGCTTCAATTTCACGTCGTGAGCCATGCCCTGACCGTGCTAACACTTTTTGTAACTTTTCGGTCTCTTTCACGCTTTGGTTTCCTCTTCTGCGTCACGCTCCCGCGTGTCTGTAAGTAACTCGGCTTGGCCACTTTGTGGCGCAGCTGCCTCGTCAACATCAATCAATTCTGGCCGCTCTTGTGCTAAAGCAGGCAGATCACTGATAGACGTTAACGAGAAATAATCTAAAAATGCTTTCGTTGTTGCATAAAGCGCTGGCCGACCGGGCACTTCTTTGTGTCCGACGATTTTCACCCAGCCCCGTTCTTGCAAGGTTTTCATAATCTGGGTGCTAACTGACACCCCACGTACTGCTTCAATTTCACCGCGCGTAACCGGTTGTCGCCACGCAATCAGCGCCAAGGTCTCAAGCAAGGCAGCTGAATAGCGAGGCGCCCGCTCTGGCCACATATGTACCAGTGCCGGCGCTAATTCAGCCCGAGTTTGAAAACGATAGCCAGATGCGACCTCGACTAACTCAATACCGCGGTCGCGATAATCATTTTGTAGTGCTTCAAGCGCTTGGCGCACTCGCGGTCGGTTTAACGAAAAATTCGCCAATACCCCCGACAACAATTGGTCGACAGTCACAGGTTGTTCCGCAGTAAAAACCGCGGCTTCAATAAGTTGTTTGAGCTGCTGTTCAGAAATCACGCGATTCGTCCTGTTGCCATGGGCTTGCATCGACCCGTGTCGCTTTCCGCACGTATAGTTGCGAAAAGTTTTCCGCTTGCGTCAATACAATCAAGCCTTCTTTATTCAATTCCAATAAGGCTAAAAAGCTCACTACAACACCGGAGCGCCCTTCCTCTGGTGAAAACAGCTGTTGAAACTCTAAACTTCCTTGGTCGTCGAGCCGACTGAGAATAATCGACATTCGTTCGCGGGTCGACAAGTGCTCGCGTTTAATTTGATGATGCGCTTGCACTTCCACAAGCTGCATCACTTTTGCCAACGCCAAGCCTAATTCCTCTAAAGAAACCTCCGCGGGCGTTTGCCCCGCAAAGTCACGTGCGTCGGTGTACGCCTGAGCAACAAAATAATCACGTTCTTGCTGCGGCTGTTCATCCAGTTGTTGGGCACCAGCACGAACAATTTCGTACTCCTGTAAACGCCGCACCAATTCGGCGCGCGGGTCACCCTCGTCGTCGTCATCATCGTGCTTCTGTGGCAACAACATGCGGCTTTTAATTTCAGCGAGCATAGCTGCCATTAATAAATAGTCCGCCGCCAACTCCAACTTGAGCTCGCGCATCATGTCCACGTAGACCATGTACTGCTCGGTAATTTTCAAAATCGGCAGATCAAGAATATCCATTTTTTGCCGGCGAATCAGATACAGCAGCAAGTCCATTGGCCCGCAAAATAAATCCAGCATGAGCTCCAATGCTTCCGGCGGAATATATAAGTCTTCGGGCTGATCAAAAATGGGTTCACCACGGACAAAACCCAGCGGTAATGAGTGCTGGGTGTCAATCATTGCTTGTTCATCCGTTATGGTTTCTATTTCTGCCAAATGACTATCCACTGAAAATCAATCTTGCTCTTGCTCGAGCACTCATCAACCCATGCCTTAATTAAACGGCGATGGATCGCCTTCACCAACCCGAATCACTTCAATCTCGTCGTCGACCATATCCACAACCGTGGTTGGCTTCTCCATCAAGTGGCCACCGTCGATAATGAGGTCGACCAACTTTTCTAACCGTAAGCGAATTTCGTATGGATCGGGCTCGGCAAACTCCTCGCCCGGAAAAATCATGGTCGTCGACATCAATGGCTCGTTCAGCTCAGCCAACAAACCTTGAGCAATTCGATTATCGGGCACCCGCAAACCAATCGTTTTACGTTTCGGATTTAATAAACGCTTCGGCACTTCTTTCGTACCGCGCAACACAAAGGTGTACGGGCCCGGCGTATTATTCTTCAACAAACGAAATGCCTGATTGCCAACTTTGGCATAAATTGACAACTCGGAAAGGTCCCGGCAAACCAAGGTAAAGTTATGTTCGCTTCCGAGCTGACGAATGCGCAAAATACGCTCAACCGCATCTTTATTCTGTATCTGACAGCCCAATGCGTAACCCGAGTCGGTCGGATACACGATCACCCCACCGGCGCGCACTATGTCAGCAGCTTGCTGCAACAACCGCACTTGCGGATTATCTGGATGAACCTGAAAAAACTGACTCATGAAGGACGTCCCCTTTTGACTTTCTAACTCACTTAAATGCTTGGTCATTATTGCATATTTGCCCAGTCATACCAGACCGGCTGAACACTTTCTGGCAAATTTAAATTACGCCCCAGCTCTCGAAATCGACTGGGCTTGTGAAAGTCTGAGCCAACGCTTCCGAGTAGCTCATAGTCCGTCGCTAATTCAGTTAACCATTGCCGTTGTGCTGGCCCTTGTTGCGACATACTGACTTCAAGGGCGTCACCGCCATTTTCTTTAAATTCAATAACGAGTTTGCGCAGCCATTTGTTGCTGAGATCATAAGCCAACGGATGAGCAATCGAAGACGAACCACTCGCAGCTCGAATAGCGGTCACCGCTTCTTCGATACTGCACCAATTTGGTGCAACATAAGCACACTGGCCTTTGCCGAGGTAGCGGTCAAACGCTTGCTGAACGTCACTCACATAACCATGACGCTCTAAAGCTTCAGCAAAGTGCAAACGGGTCAAAACAGCGGCTGAGTCGCCAGCAACTACAGGCAAGTCATTGCTGGCAATGCCTTGCTTAATTAATTTCTCACGAATTGCCTCAGCACGTTCCTTGCGACAGGCTTGTTGGCGTGCCAATAAAGCGGTCAGCTCAGGGTGCTCTGGATCAAAATTCCAGCCTAATATGTGAATTTCAAAGCCTTGCCAGCGGGTACTTATTTCGACGCCAGGAATTAATTTCATACGCGGCGCAACTCTCGCTTGCGCAGCACAAGCCGCTGGCCAGCCGGCCACCGAGTCATGGTCGGTAATCGCCAAGACATCCACTTGCATCACGCTCGCCCGCAACACCAATTCCGCTGGCGTTAACTCACCATCAGACATGGTTGTGTGACAATGTAGATCTATTTTTGTCGCTGTTGCGTTCCCACTCATACATACACTCAAAATAAATTGCTTATAAGCTGAAGTTTACCACTAAAGCCGAAGAAAAATGTCAAAATTAATATTGACACTATCGAGAAGTCGTTTTAAGGTGCAACTGTTTATTTTTGACATACAAGATTATTTAAGTTGTATAACCTTTTGTCTGTTCACTCAGTCGTACCAGCGCTCTAGCAGTCGACGTGTTACAGCATTCATGTCTTGAATTAAACAAGGTTTGTAACAACTCAAAAAAATGTTTCCAAGTGAGAAAGAAAGGACCGAAACATGACGACTTTACGCTTTGCTCAAAGCAATACCATGCACCGTTGGTGGTGGCACTTCCCATGCGGGTAAGTGGTCGTTGTTGTCTGTGTCTTTTCATATGACAGCTTAGAAACCGATAAGCCCGCTGCGAACCAGCGGGCTTGTTTTTTTACATCCCGCAATCAGCAGTACCAAACCCAAAATCGTTTAGTTTTGCAGGATGAACCGAATGTCAGGTCAACAACCAGAAATACCCAAGCTCGGTGATATTTTTTCAGTTTCACTGAATACCCGTTACCAAGCTGACCCCGTCGAAGTACTCCGTTGTCTCGCCGACAGCAGTCGCGAGCATATTTTGCTCGAATCTGCGGAGATTAACTCACGCACCAACTTAAAAAGTTTGTTATTGGTCGACCCCGCATTACGAATTGTCTGTCGCGGTCATCAAGTCGACATCAGTGCATGTTCAGCCAATGGCGAAATTTTAATCCCATGGTTGAACGAGACACTCTCCGAGCAGGTTCCGGGAATTAAGACCAACACAGCCACTGACGGTCACTTGCGCCTCACCTTTCCAGCGGCGGAAACCCAGGCCACTGAAGACGAACGCCTCAAGCAACCCGGTAACTTAACGCCGTTGCGAGTCCTGCAGCAGCAGCTCAACAACCTAACCGACCAACCGTTTGCGATTTTTCTTGCGGGGGTCTTTGCCTATGACCTTCTCGCCACCTTCGAGCAACTCCCTGATGTTGCAGAAGGCAATAATGACTGCCCGGATTATCAGTTTTATCTCGCTGAAACCTTAGTGGTCATTGATCACCAAGCGCAGTCGACTGACATTATCGGTGTTGTTCCTGGTGGCGACCAATTTTCGCTGCGCCACCAGCAGGTTTGTCAACGGATTGGTGAGCTGATGGCTCGTTTACAACAACCACAACGCGCACCACAGCCAACCAAACTACCCACCCAGCCCGTTGATTTTAAGAATTATTTCAGCCAGCCAGACCGACCGCGCTATGCCGAAATTGTCGAGGATATGAAAGAGCATATCCGTGCGGGTGATATTTTTCAGGTGGTTCCTGCGCGCGAATTTCATCTGCCGTGCCAAGGTGCACTCGCCAGTTATGCAGCCTTGAAGGAAAGCAACCCAAGCCCATACATGTTTTATGTGAAAACCCTCGACTTTGAACTATTTGGCGCTTCGCCGGAGTCAGCACTGAAGTTTTCCGCTGCCACTCGCCAAGTCGAGCTTTATCCGATTGCCGGAACCCGCCCGCGGGCTCGCGCAGCAGACGGAACGATACTGGCCGACCAAGACTCACGAATTGAATTGGCCTTGCGCCAAGACACAAAAGAAATGTCTGAGCACATGATGCTGGTTGACCTTGCCCGCAATGACTTAGCTCGCATTGCCACGGTCGGCAGTCGTTATGTCGCTGACTTACTCAAAGTCGACCGCTACTCTCACGTCATGCATTTGGTTTCGCGTGTCGTTGCAACCTTGCGCGAAGACTTAGATGCCCTCGACGCGTATCGCGCCTGCATGAACATGGGCACCCTAGTTGGTGCGCCAAAAGTCAGTGCCGCAACCCTCATTCGTCAAGCCGAACAAAGTCGGCGCGGAAGTTATGGCGGTGCGGTTGGCTATTTAACCGGCCAAGGTGATATGGACACATGTATTGTGATTCGTTCCGCATTCGTTAAGAATCAAAAAGCCATTGTACAAGCCGGAGCTGGTGTGGTCTTCGACTCCAACACCGAGGCTGAAGTGAACGAAACCGAACAGAAAGCCAGCGCGGTTATCGCAGCCATTGTCCGTGCGAATCAGCTGCAGGAGGCAATGTCATGACTGGTCACATTATTTTTATCGACAACGTCGACAGTTTTACCTACAACCTCGTCGACGAGTTTAAACAACTTGGATACAGCCTCGATATTTACCGCAATACCGTTAGTGCAGCGACGGTTATTCAACGTCTCGAAACCTGTGCCGCGCAAGGTCCGGTGATTTTATGCTTGTCACCCGGCCCAGGTCACCCGAGCCAAGCGGGTTGTATGCCCGAAGTCATTCGTTATGCCCAAGGTAAATATCCTATGCTTGGCATTTGCTTAGGCTTCCAAGCTTTAGTTGAGTTGTACGGCGGTGTGGTCGACCGTTGCCATGAAACCATGCATGGGAAAACCAGCCTGATGGATTGTCAGCCGCATCCGATTTTCACCAATTTACCGCAACCTCTCCCGGTTGCTCGTTACCACTCATTGCAAGCGATCCGTGTGCCGTCATCGTTGGAGGTCATTGCCAGTGTGCAACAGATTCCCATGGCTATTGCTGCAAACACCGATCGCGTGCTCGGCTTTCAATTTCATCCAGAGTCGATTATGACGACTGCCGGCACCCAGTTGCTGAAACAAAGTATTGAATTTTTAGCCCAACCCGTTTCATCCGAACTAGCATCAGCTAACCCCTCAGCCACGAAAGGAGCTGCACATGCGTGAGTTGCATAAATTACTGAACCGAGAATGTTTGTCCGTTACTGAAACAGAAAAATTATTTCAGTATTTAATTCGTGGCCAACTGACCCAAAACCAAATCGCCGCCATTCTCGTCGCCTTAAAAGTACGCGGTGAAACCCCAGCGGAAATCGCCGGCGCAGCAAAAGCCTTATTAGCTGGCAGTAAAGCCTTTCCAGCCCTGGATTACCCAGTCGCCGACACCTGCGGTACCGGTGGCGATGGCAGCAATACCATAAATATTTCCACGGCAGCTGCTTTAGTCTGTGCGAGTATGGGCATGAAAATCGCCAAACACGGTAATCGCAGCGTTTCATCCCGTTCCGGCTCTGCCGACGTGCTGGAGTCGATGGGCATTCCACTTGATTTGTCACCTGACGAGAACAAAGACTTACTTGATCGTTTTGGCTTTTGCTTTTTGTTTGCACCGCACTATCATCCGGGCGTACGCTATGCCATGCCCGTCCGCCAAGAGTTGAAAACGCGAACCTTGTTCAATCTCCTCGGGCCGTTAATTAATCCAGCCCGTCCGAGCGCTCAGTTATTAGGCGTTTACACGCCTGAGCTGTGCCGCCCATTAGCTGAAACCTTGCAAATGCTCGGCTGTGAGCGTGCAATGGTCGTACATGGTAATGGCTTAGACGAGTTTGCGCTGCATGGTGCGACGCAAGTTGTCGAGGTAAATGGTAGCGACCTCCTTGAATATAGCTTAACGCCAGAAGATTTCGGCTTGCAGCGTGCGAGTATTGACAGACTGAAAGGTGGTGACGCCGAACACAATGCACGTTTATTACAGGCCGTATTCCGCGGTGAAGGCGTTGCTGAGCAGCGCGACGCCATTGCCATGAATACCGCTGCGGTGCGCTATTTAACCGGCGCTGCAGCCACATTAAAAGAAGCTTGCGCTGAGAGCCTCGATCACATTCGTAGCGGCAACGTTGCCCGCCATGTCCAAGCTTTGCAGGAGGCCTTTGTTAAATGAGTGATGCAAACCTGCAGTTCATGCCGGAGGATACACCATCGATTCTGCGCACCATCGTTGAGCAGCGCCAGATACGCTTAAGCGAGCTGCAACAACAATTGCCAGAAGCCGAAGCCCACCGGCTTGCGACTGCCAGTACACGACCCGTGCGCGATTTCCATGCGGCTCTAGCGCAGGGTAATACCCAGTTTATTCTCGAGTGTAAAAAGGCCTCACCATCGAAAGGCGTGATTCGCGCTGATTTTGATCCGGTTGCCATTGCTCGGATTTATCAAAGTTACGCTGCGGCGATTTCGGTGTTAACTGAGCCGGACTTCTTTCACGGCGACTTTAGTTACCTGCAAGCGGTTAGCCAGCAGGTGCATTGCCCTGTGCTGTGCAAAGACTTTATCTTTTCCACCTACCAAGTTGCGCTTGCGCGCTACTATGGTGCCGACGCCATCCTGCTCATGCTCTCGGTACTTGATGATGCCACCTATCAAGAACTGGCAACCTATGCCGAATCACTTGGCTTGCATATCCTGACCGAGGTCAGTGATAGCAACGAAATGCAACGTGCAAATACACTTGGGGCTAAGATTATCGGCATTAACCATCGCAATCTGCGCGATATGTCGATGGATCTAAATCGCAGTCAAGAACTGGCACCACAAGCACACAGTAACGCCTTGATTATTGCCGAGTCAGGTATCGAGAATCACCAACAAGTGCGCGCGATTGCCCCCCATGTCGATGCCTTTTTAGTCGGTGGTTCACTGACCGCCGAAGCTGACATTGACCTGGCCTGCCGCGAGCTTATTTACGGTACCAATAAAGTGTGTGGCATCACCTGTATTGAACACGCGTTTGCCGCTCGTGATGCAGGCGCCAGCGCTTTAGGTTTGATTTTTGCGCAGCGCTCACCTCGACGCGTCACCCTTGCCGAAGCGCAAACCATTAGTCAGGTTCGCCATGTGCGCTATACCGCCGTGATCAGCGCCAACGACTATGACGATAGCGCAGCAATGAACGCTGCAGTCGTTGCATTGTGTCAACAACTACCACTGCATGCGGTACAAGTGCACGATCTTGCGCTTGAGCAAACAGATGCAATTGCCGAACTAAAACGCGCATTGCCCGCACACATTCGTTTGCACCTTGCCGTGCGTGGCGACCTAGCAACGACCATGAGCACATTAAACGCAATGGTCATGAGTCCAAATTCAGCCGTTGACCGTTACTTAGTGGATAACGGCCAAGGCGGCAGCGGCCAAGCTTTTGACTGGTCGACGCTGACACCGGAAGTTGCCGGTAAAGTCATTCTTGCCGGTGGCCTCAATCTCGATAATTTGTGCGCAGCACTTGCTCATCAATGCTACGCACTCGATTTAAATTCTGGCTTCGAACGCGCGCCCGGTCGTAAAGACCCGGCCCTGTTGCACCAAGCCTTTCAACTGATTCGCAGCTATTAAGGAACCTCTCATGTCTACAGCCAAGATAAATCCGTACTTTGGCGACTTTGGTGGTCAATTTGTCCCCGAGATTCTGCTTCCGGCCCTTGACCAACTCGAACAAGCATTTCTGGACGCCCAGAACGACCCAGCTTTCCAAGCCGAGTTTAAGAATCTGCTACAAACCTATTTAGGTCGACCAACGCCGCTGACCCTTTGCAAGAATCTAACGGCGGGTTCACCGGTTAAAATCTACCTCAAACGCGAAGACCTCTTGCACGGCGGCGCTCACAAAACTAACCAAGTACTTGGCCAAGCCCTACTTGCCAAGCGCATGGGTAAAAAGCGCATTATTGCCGAAACCGGAGCCGGACAACATGGCACCGCGACAGCCCTCGCTTGTGCCCTGCTCGACCTTGAATGTGTCATTTATATGGGCCGCAAAGATGCTGAACGGCAACAGCCGAATGTGTTCCGTATGGAGCTCATGGGCGCAACCGTGATTCCTGTCGACGCTGGTAGTGGCACACTGAAAGACGCAGTTAACGAAGCCATGCGCGACTGGACCGCAAGTTACCCAACGACGCATTACTTGCTGGGTACTGCCGCTGGCCCACATCCGTTCCCAACGATAGTGCGTGAATTTCACCGCATGATCGGCGCCGAAGCAAAAGAACAAATTCTCGCCCAAGAAGGTCGTTTACCCGACGAAGTCATCGCCTGCGTAGGCGGTGGTTCGAATGCAATCGGTATGTTTGCTGAATTTATTGACGAACCAAGTGTCCGCTTAACCGGTGTTGAGCCAGCTGGTAAAGGTGTCGACACCGGCCATCATGGCGCCACCCTCACCGCCGGTAAGCCGGGTGTTCTGCACGGTTGCCGGTCTTTCTTAATGCAAGAAGACGACGGCCAAATTGAAGAAAGCTACTCAGTGTCCGCGGGACTTGATTATCCGGGTGTTGGCCCACAACACGCACATTTAAATGCGATTGGTCGTGCCGAGTACACCAGTGTCACCGACGACGAAGCTTTGGCAGCATTTAAACTGCTGTCTCAAGCCGAAGGCATTATTCCCGCGCTTGAGTCCGCCCATGCCCTTGCATACGCAGTGAAACGCGCACAAAGCAGCGATAAGCCCGAAGTGTTATTAGTCAACCTGTCGGGACGCGGCGACAAAGACATCGACCATGTGCGGAAAATTTTCGCCGCCGAAGAGCAAGAACGCGCAGCAAAAGGAGGAGCTTCGTCATGAGCCAGCGTTATGACCAATTATTTAGTCAGTTAAAAGCTAAAGGCGAAGGCGCATTTGTGCCATTTGTCACCATTGGCGATCCGGACCTTGAACTGAGTGAGAAAATCATTCGCTGCCTGATAGAAAATGGTGCCGACGCCCTTGAACTCGGCCTGCCATTTTCCGACCCAGTCGCTGACGGACCAGTCATTCAAGCCGCGAATATTCGTGCGCTCAGCCAGCCCTTGAAGATTCAGCAATGCTTTGACCTGATTGCACGCATTCGCGCTGATTACCCAGACGTACCAATCGGTTTGTTGGTGTACTGTAACCTGGTGGTCTCGAATGGCACGGACCAGTTTTATCAACGTGCAAAAGCCGCTGGGGTTGACTCAGTTTTGATTGCAGACGTGCCGTTACGGGAAGGCAAGCATTTCTCTGAAATCGCCAAAACACATGACATTGCACCGATTTTCATTGCACCACCAGACGCCAGTGAAGCTACGCTTAAAAGCGTCGCAGCTGCCAGCGAAGGCTATATCTATCTGCTTAGCCGTGCCGGTGTCACAGGAGCCAACGACACCTTAAATGCACCAGCCGAAGCACTGCTTAGCACCTTGCGTGACGCAGGTGGCGCGCCTGCCCTACTGGGGTTCGGTATCGCCCAACCTGAGCACGTTCGCCAAGCCATCGCTGCTGGTGCAGCCGGTGCCATTAGTGGCTCAGCTGTGGTGAAAATTATCGAAAACAACCTCGAGCAACCCGCCCAACTGCTTGAGCAACTCGGCGCGTTCATAGCGAAGATGAAAGCCGCGACACGCTGATAAACTGGTATTGCTAGAAACGAAAACGCCTTGAGTGTACTGCACTCAAGGCGTTTTTTATCTGAATACTAGAACAAATATTAGCAACACTAGGTATATATTAAATGCCCACTGCGCAATCCAGCCTACCCAGTATAAAGCGAGGGCATGCTTCCTGACGCTTTCATTCAAGTAGCCTTGAAATTCTTTTTTGAAAATAAAATTCATATAAGGCTTATTAAATAAAGACCAAGCCCTGAACCTTAATTGTTGATAGAGCTCAGGATCTGTATTTTTTACCAATGGAAAGAACTTAAACCATAAGAACACTGTAATAATTAGCCCTATAGCAAAGGCGCCGGCAAATACTAAAGCGATATCAAATACGTAATCCATTCTTGTCTATCCTGTTGACGTAAAGCTTTGCGGCAATTGTGGAGTCGCGAAGCGGTGGAAAAATTGTCCGGCAACAGCGACTGGTTAAATGCCCTTGCATGCGCACGCCAATGCGCATACACTACTCGGGAGCTTACAACAGCTCCAAGGAGACCCCATCATGCAAGAACTCTTCAATAAAGATGCACCTAAAAAAGCGACAAACCTGTCAGTTAACAGTGACTTGCTACGCAAAACCCGTGCTCTGAACATTAACCTCTCAGCCACCCTTGAGCGAGCACTGAGAGAAGAGCTTGCCAAACGCGAGGCTGCCCAATGGATTGAGGAAAATCGTTCTGCGATCAAAAGCTACAACGAATTCGTCGAGCAGCATGGATGCTTCGGTGACGAATTTCGGGAGTTTTAATGGCACAGTTCGATGTTTACCCTAACCCAAGCAAAACCAGCAAAGCCCACTACCCGTACCTTGTAGACATTCAAAGCTCACTCCTGACCAACCTGGCATCCCGAATCGTTGTTCCACTTGGCAAACACTCAGCCTTTGGCGATCAAGCGATGCGCGGGCTCACGCCAGAAATAACATTCGACGGCCAGGAACTGCTGTTGCTCACTCCGCAAGTTTCTTCGGTGCCAGAAAAGCACCTGAAGAACCCGATTGGCTCCCTCGCACATTTTAGGGACCAGATTATTGGAGCACTCGATCTCGCGATCACTGGCATTTAACGCTGAGGTAACCGGCGTGCGTTAGCAAGTCCGGCGCCATAGGTGCGCAGTTAATTGACTTGTTATGTTTCATCAGCACCAAGCTCAGAGGTTTTCAATAAATGACTGCTGCGACGAACCGTTAAAATATCCACCTGGTTGGTTACGCTGTAGATAACACGGTAAGAGCCGAACACTACTTCACGAATACGCTGCAAACGCACCTCAGGAACGACTCGCCCGCTCTCCGGAAATTCAACTAAGCGATCGACGCAAGAAAATAACGAACTAACCCAGTTTAATGCCGCACTTGGCTTATCTTCGGCGATGTACTTCGCAATACTCTCTACTCGCTCTAATGCAAGTGGG
This sequence comes from Aliidiomarina haloalkalitolerans, assembly GCF_003987315.1. GTDB lineage: Bacteria > Pseudomonadota > Gammaproteobacteria > Enterobacterales > Alteromonadaceae > Aliidiomarina > Aliidiomarina haloalkalitolerans. The sequence goes on along the minus strand of NZ_PIPI01000001.1, from coordinate 100,958 downwards.
GACCAAACTATCTTCATTGAGCTAACTTACTCAAAATGCGTAATTTCGCATCCTCATGCGAAATCCCAGCACCACTAGCAATTTGCTCTTCAGCTCTGTAAACCTCTTCGAGCACTTCCAAGCGCTCTTGCATCTTTTCGTACTCTCGAACATCAAGCAGCACAGCTACCCCACGGCCTCGTTGTGTTAGCACCATCGGTCGTCGCGTTTCATGAATTTGCTTCACAAACTTTGCAACTCCGGCGCGAAATTCAGATAAAGGTCGAATATCTTCATCAACACGAAATCTCGTCATCGCTATCACCTACGTACAATAAAATGTACTTATAAGTGTACGTTAGAGTTTTGGGATTCGCAAGGTGGGGATTTGCGTTAGCATAGCCATATATATCAGAGACTTACATGAATCAGAAAAACAAACACGAAGTCGTAAATTACACCCTTGGTATTGCTGGGTTTGCAACTTTGGTTGCTTTGCTAAAGTCTGTGACTCAGTCAAAAGCACTGACAGCTATGGTTTTGGTGGGCGTACTTTCTGTAATAACCTTTTTCTATTTTCTCTTAAATTCAAATAGTGTGTGAAGCGACGGCTCATGAGACGCTTTAACAACCATCGCAATCTGCCCTACCCGACACTTCACTCACTTAATTCGACCATTCACTGAGAGAACGAATGACACAAGGTCTATTCACGCCATAATAGGTCCAGCAAGTCACGCACTAATGCCTACCGATCATTCTTCGGCTCATCCGCACCGCTCGCTTCCACAGCCTCTGGTGCATGCCGCGTGACTTCATCGCCTGACAATAGAATCGCCAACCAACGAGTGCTGGGGTTTTCTTCAAAACCAATTTTAACCGCCATGGTTAACGGCACTGACAGTAACATGCCGACTGGGCCAAGTAGCCAACCCCAAAACAGTAAACTTAAGAACACTACCAGTGTTGACAGGCCAAGGCCTCGTCCCATCATGCGCGGCTCAATAATATTGCCCATAAAAACATTCACAATCACATACCAAAGCGCAACCACACCGGCCATCACCGGATGGAATTGAATCAGTGCCATAAGAATTGCTGGCACCGCCGCAATAATGGAACCGATATTCGGAATGTAATTGAATAAGAAAGCAATCACCGCCCACAAGACATAATGGTCAAGCCCCATGAGCCACAAACCAAACCCAACGACTATACCGGTGACTAAGCTAATCACAGTTTTCAAAGCAAGGTATTTATTGATAGCCATGAGTAAATTGGTCATTTGCGACATTTTTTTCTCAGGGCTTGGGAATGCCATTTGAATTTTCTTCGGCATTAAGGCCGCTTCTCCGAGCATAAAAGCAACAATCAGCAAGATAAGAATGGTATTCGTCATCATATTGCCAACACTCGACAATAAGTTAACCGACATTGATAAAATGCGCGAAGGATCGAGCTGTTGCTGCAACAACTCTTGATTCAAATGAATATTGAAGCGTTCGGCAAACGCGACTAAGTCACTAAACTGTTCCGTTAGTTTGACCCGATACTCTGGCAGCTTGGCAGTAAATTCCGTCAATGACTGAATGATTAGCCCAGTTAAGCCAAAACCAACAATGAAAATAAATACGAAAATTGCCGCTATCGCCACCACAGTGGGCAAGTTTTTCATGCGGAACCAGTAAATAATCGGCTGGAAAATAATCGCTATGAACAAGGCGAGTAAAAACGGTACGACAATAACGGTCGCTGTTTTAATACCTGCTAAAACGACAACGATTGCCGCAAACACCACAAAAAATCGACTTATGGACGGCCAGCGATCGTCTGTGTGATTGAAACCTGCGGCCTTTTTGTCATCCGCCATACTATTTTCTCCGTATGAATAATTCCTGCTAAACTAAAAACATACGTGATCATACGCATTTCAGCAATCACCGTTTTAGTGGCAACCACTCGGCGGCAAGAGGAAAGAATGATGAGAATCTTAATGACCGGTGGAACTGGCCTCATCGGTTCCTGTTTTATTCAGCGCTTTTCTGCAAGTCACGACTTCACCGTGCTCGCCAGAAAACCCCAAGCGGCTGCACGCAAACTCTGCAAAAACGTACGTGTTCTCGCCAGCTTAAGTGAGCTCGAACATCTCGACCTCTTTGATGCGGTGATTAACTTAGCCGGCGAGCCGATCGCTGATAAGCGCTGGAGCGACGCTCAGAAAGAGCGAATTCAGAATAGCCGCTGGCAAACCACCCAAAAGCTTGTCTCGCTCATTCAAGCCTCGGCGCGACCACCTCGTATCTTTATTTCTGGTTCAGCAATTGGTTATTACGGTCGCCAAGGCTCTGAGCCGGTTACTGAAACCCAGGGTGTCCCGCATGATGAATTTAGTCATGAGCTTTGCGCCCGTTGGGAACAAATTGCGAATTCAGCAGCAAGCGCCGAGACGCGTGTGTGCCTGTTGCGCACTGGTGTCGTTTTAGCCAAGCACGGTGGTGCCCTTAAAAAAATGCTGCCACCCTTTTACTTCGGTCTTGGTGGGCCAATTGGCCACGGCCAACAAATGATGTCGTGGATTCATTTGCATGACATGGTCAACGCCATTGAGTTTTTGCTGACTCACGATGAATGTGCGGGTGCTTACAACATGACAGCACCAAAACCGGTCAGTAATGAAGTATTCAGTAAAACGATTGGACAAGTGCTCAATCGCCCGACGTTTATGCGCGTCCCCGCTGCCGCCATGCGGCTAATTTTTGGCGAAATGGCTGAAGATCTTCTGCTTAACGGCCAAGCTGTACTACCTGAGCGTCTGCATGAAGCTGGCTTTGAGTTTACCTACCCCGAGCTTGAGCCGGCGCTACGTCAACTGTTAAAAGGCGAATAGCGCACAACAAACAAGGAAATAAAAAACAGCGGTTGTTTTTAAGCAACCGCTGTTTATTTTCAACTTCCTGCAGGACTCACTTCATGCTGCCGGATTAACTCAGTTTACGAATCAGCTGCCCGGTACTTTGCCGCAGCATCCGCCAACACACTGACCAACCAAGCAAGGCGACGATACCTGCGCCAAGCACTGGACCAAGCACCCAGAACCGCCAATGTAATGAAGCCGGCATATTAAATACCTGAGTTTGCAGAACATAAATTGAGACCTCCATCGCTAACGTAGCAATGAGACCGGCCAATGCACCGAGCACGATAAACTCATAGCTTACGGCCTGCGTCAGGAGCTTCGATTTCGCCCCCAAAGTTCGCAGAATCACAAGCTCTTGTTGCCGCTCTTCCAGCGACGCTTGTACTTGCGCGATAAGCACAAGACCACCAGCGGCAATAACCAACACCATGACAAAGGTAATCGCGAGCGACACATGGTTAATGACATCACGCACCTGCTGCAAGATATCTTCCACATCAATTAAGCTTGCTTGCGGGAAGTTACGGAACAACTGATAGAGTTCAGGACGTCGATCCGGCGGCAGGTAAAAGCTCGCAATATAGGTTGCTGGCATGTCTTCAAGTAACTCAGGACTGAAGATCATGAAGAAGTTCGGCTGCATGGTATTCCAGTCAACATCGCGAATATTCGTCACCGGTACCGTGAACTCGTTACCACCAACCCGGAAACTAAGCTCATCACCTAAGCCGATGTCAATTCGCTCAGCGACCTGAGATTCCACCGAAACACCACGCTCACCCGGGGCAAACCACTGCCCTGCTCGCAAGGTGTTTTCAGCAGGTAAATCACGCTGCCAAGTTAATTGCAGTTCACGACCGAAGCCCTCACGATATTCGCTATCATCGCGCTCCTCTTTCGTGACTTCATCGCGCACTGGGGTGCCGTTAATCGCAGTGAGTCGTCCCGGAATAATCGGATACAACTGCGTCGCCCGAATCGACTCCCGCTCAAACATGGCTTGCATCGGCTCAACCTGATGTCCTGCCACATTAACGACAAAATAATTTGGTGCGTCGTCCGGTAACTGACCACGCCAGTCCTCGAGCAATTCATGGCGCAAGGCCAACACCAGTAAAAACAACATCACCGCAACCGAGAAGCTGAGCATTTGTAAGCTATTCTCGCGCGAGCGCCGTTGCATACCCGCCATCGCTAACCGCCAACTACTTCCCGCCTGCATACCGGCCTGGCGACTGGCACGAATAAACAGCCGGCTAATACCCAACAGAATGAGCATGGCTAATATGCCGCCAACGAACAATGCGAACGATAAAATCACACTGCCGCTATATAGAACCATTAGCAAGAACACTGTGCCACCGGCTAAGCACCAATGTAACCACCGTGACAAACCGCTTGCGGTCAGCTCCCGGCGTAACACTCGCAGCGGCGGCACTTTCATCAGACGTAAGAGTGGGTACAAACTAAACATCAGTGCACACAACAGACCGGTACCAATCGCTAACAGATACGGTCCATTCCCAGCCGCAGGCAGTTCATAGCCCAATTGCGAACTGACATACCAGCTCACGACGGCTTGCAACAGCACGCCAAGCAAGACGCCAACCGCAACACTCGCTGCAGTGAGTAACAATAAATGTAGCGAGAAGATACGGGCGATTTGCGGCGTACGACCACCTAAGGTTTTCATCACTGCAACCGCATCATAGTTGCGCTGTGCGTAGCGCTGCGCAGCGACTGCAACCGCTGTTGCGGCTAACACCACACCTAGCAAGCTGGCTAACAGCATAAACTGCTCCGCCCGCGTTAAGGCCGCCGATAATGGCGAGTCACCGTCTTGAATGTTTTGCCAACGCTGGGTCACCGAATCAAGCTGCGGCAACAACCAAGTCTCAAAGCGCTGCAAGGCTTGCGGCTCACCGGCAAACAGATAGTTATAATTCACTCGACTACCCGGCTGAATGAGCCCGGTTGCTGCAAGGTCGTCATTGTGGATTAACACGGTCGGGCTGTCGGTAAACACACTAAAACCGGAGTCCGGCTCATGGCTAAGAACTTGCGTCACTACAAAGGTTGAGTCGCCGACTTCGAGTTCATCGCCAAGCGCTAATCCAAGTTGCTGAAACAGTGAACCTTGCACCCAAGTTTCACCGCGCCCAGGTAACCCATCGGCAACCACGCCTTGGGTAAATGGTGCATCGGCAATTTCCAAATGACCACGCAATGGGTAGCCATCGGTAACGGCTTTCACATCAACTAAGGCCATATCGCCGTTGGCAAAGGCCATTGAATTAAAAGTCACCCGCCGAGCACTGGCCACACCTTCAACTTCAGCGCGCTCGAGCCATTCGGTTGGAATCTCACCACCACGACTGCGCAGCACACGGTCGGCCGCTAAGAATTCCGCACTGCGCTCCATTAAGCCTGCTTGCAAGCGCTCACTGAACATCGACAACGACAACACAGCACACACTGACAACACCAGCGCTGCGGCCATAATCGTGAGTTCACCCCGACGCAGCTCGTGCTTAAGCAAACGCCAAGAAATCTTATGCCACATCCGCGTGCTCCAGAATTTGTCCGTCTTCAATGCGCAAAATACGGTCACATTTTTGTGCGAGTCTTTCGTCGTGCGTCACCATAATCAAGGTTGTGCCAAACTCACGATTTAACTCGAACAGCAGATCTTCAATCAGTGCCCCGGTTTTTCTATCGAGGTTGCCTGTTGGTTCGTCAGCAAACAAAATTTGTGGCTGACCAATAAAGGCACGCGCAATGGCAACGCGTTGCTGTTCACCACCAGACAATTGATTCGGGTAATGCGTTAAGCGCTCGCCCAAGCCAACTTTCGCCAATAACTCACGTGCTTGCTCCTCGGGCTTTTTGGCGCCAGCAAGCTCCGCAGGCAACATGACGTTCTCGAGTGCGGTTAAACTTTGAATGAGTAAGAATGACTGAAAGATAAAGCCAATCTTCTCGCCACGTAAAATTGCACGTTGCTCTTCATCCAAATCATTCAGTTTTACGTTATCAATAAGGATTTCGCCGCTTGATGGTAAATCAAGACCGGCTAACAACGACAGCAAAGTCGACTTACCAGAACCGGAGGCACCAACAATCGCAACCGCTTCGCCAGCCTCAATGGCTACACTTAAAGTCGACAAAATTTGCAATTCACCCGCAGTCGTCGCAACATTGCGAGAAATAGATTTAGCTTCAATTAGGGACATATGAACAGTCAATTCCTTTTCAAATTACGCCTCAGTGGCGCAAATGGCGTTAATAGCGTTTGGCGTCAAACCAGTAAGCTCATAGTGCTGTGCGCAATGAGTTTGTTACTGATGTTTCATTCGTTTCATGTACGCAGTGACAACGAAAATGTATCACTGTTGATTCTCGGAGACAGCCTCAGTGCCGGCTACGGAATTGCCGAAGCGGACGGCTGGGTTGCCGAAATTAGCCGCCGCTGGCAAGCGGAACACCCTCAACTGCAGATCATTAATGCCAGTATTAGCGGCGAAACGACCTCCGGCGGGCTTGCTCGCCTTGAATCACTTCTCGACCGCCATCAACCCACCATGGTCTTTATTGAACTCGGTGGCAATGATGGCCTGCGTGGTTTCAATCTCAACACAATGGAGAACAATTTACGGGAGATGATCACAATTCTCCAGTCCAGAAACGTTCAAGTTGCGTTAAGTGAGGTTGAAATACCGCCAAACCTCGGTCGTCGATACACCAGTATGTTCCGCGACGTTTTTCCGCGCGTGGCAAAAGACTTTGATATTCCGCTCGTGCCATTCTTTATGCGCGAAGTGGCCCTCAATCCAGACTACATGCAGAATGACGGCATTCACCCAAACCTTGCCGCACAACCGGTGATTGCAGACCTGATGGAGCCGAAGCTACGGGCGTTACTGAAAGAGCTGTCGTCATGATTTATTGTCTCAGTTTGGGCAGTAACATCGCACCACAAGAGCACATTGGTCGTGCCCTAGCGCAGCTCTGTCAGCAGTTTCACGCAGCGATTGTTTACCCGGTATTACGGACCTCTCCCTGTGCGATCGAATCTGAGCGCTCATTCTTAAACACGATTGCGGTGATTGACAGCGATTGGACGCCAGAACAGTTGAAGCAATGGCTTAATCAACTGGAAGAAGCGCACGGCCGCAACCGCGCCGATCCAGAGCGCAGTCACAAAGATCGCACGCTCGATATCGATATTCTGACCACGCAAAAACAACTCAGTTGGCTCAAAGCTAGCGAGTTCACTGAACCCTATGTGCAAGCATCGATCCACGCGCTGCAAACACCAAGTCCGCAGAGCGTGATTGTCCAGGTCGGTGATAGCTCTTTAGGTGATAGCTCTTTAGGTAAATGTTCTTTAGGTAACCGACCGGCCACCATCTACACGAATCACAGCAGCGGTCATATATTCGTTGTCGAGGATACTCTCGATGGCCTTCTGCAATGCTTCAAAACCACCCTCAACCGGCAGCAGCGTCTCGCTTAGTACCTGCTGCTGTTCAGCGCTTGAATGCTCAGGCAGAAACTTGATTGGACCAGGTTGAATGGCATTCACACGCACGTGTGGTGCCAACTGTTTGGCAAAGCTCAGCATCAGATTTTCTAAGCCCGCTTTGGTCGAACAGTACAAGGCGTATTCAGCATTCGGGTTTGCCGCGTAAATGTCCGTTACATGAATCACGTTGGCCGTTGGCCGCACTGAGTTAGTCAACAAACTCTTTAAACCGTAGTTAAGCAGCGCAGGAAACTTCATGTGCACTTTGTAGAGATCATCGTAAAACTGGCCGAGGTGACTCGCGTGTTTACTGTCTTTCTCATAGATGGAAGCGTTATGAAGAATAAAGTCGAGGTGGTCATAGCGTTGTTTGATCAAGCTAATCGTCTGCTCGACACTTTCGTCGTTGAGTGCATTACAGGTGACAACATCAAGCGCCACGTCGGTTTCAGCCAAAGCGGCAAGCTCACCAATACGGCTGCGTGTCAGTGCGACGACGTGCCAACCTTGGTTTAAAAGACTGCGGGTCATGTGCAGACCCAATCGCCGGCCGGCACCCGTAATTAAGGCAATCGGTTTTGTCATTCGTTATCGCTCCAGTCTAAAAACTTGATAATAGACAAAGCTTAACGGAAAACGCACAGGATGCGATCAAAAAAATCAGGAAAAGAAAATAGATGGCGTCCCCTAGGGGATTCGAACCCCTGTTACCGCCGTGAAAGGGCGGTGTCCTAGGCCTCTAGACGAAGGGGACCCTGGACTTGCATGAAGTGTTGAAATGAATGGCGTCCCCTAGGGGATTCGAACCCCTGTTACCGCCGTGAAAGGGCGGTGTCCTAGGCCTCTAGACGAAGGGGACGCAGAACTCATTTCGGTCTTACAGTGTTGATACCAAGCTCCTGTTCGGTACGCCTGCTTCTTACTTTCCTAAGAAGTGGCGTCCCCTAGGGGATTCGAACCCCTGTTACCGCCGTGAAAGGGCGGTGTCCTAGGCCTCTAGACGAAGGGGACCCGGAACAGTCTGGTACAACTTGAATTGAATGGCGTCCCCTAGGGGATTCGAACCCCTGTTACCGCCGTGAAAGGGCGGTGTCCTAGGCCTCTAGACGAAGGGGACGCAACGACAATTCAATATTCGAAAGTTGGTGGAGCTAAGCGGGATCGAACCGCTGACCTCTTGCATGCCATGCAAGCGCTCTCCCAGCTGAGCTATAGCCCCACTTTCGAGATCACGGCCAAGGCCTTGAGCCCCGACAGCGAGGCGCATTCTATGAATACGCCGCTAAAGTGTCAACTTTTTTTTCGGAAATCCACGCTGTTCGGCTATTTTTTTACCAACCCGAACACTATTTCAACAAAACCCAAAAATCCTAGTCGTCAGACTCTTCGTCACGACAATACTGATAAATTGGGTCTAGCCCCTCTTTACCTGTGATTGTCACGCCAAGATCCCGCACTAAGCCGTCACGGACACTGTAGCACCAGCCATGAATGCTTAATTTTTGACCACGATCCCAAGCTTCTTGAATAATGTGGTTCTTGGACAAATTATGAACTTGTTCAATCACATTCAGCTCACACATTTTATCAAAGCGTTCGTTGAACGGCAGCTCACATAAATGCGGTTGGTTAATCCGATAAATGTCTTTGATCGGGTGCAGCCAATGGTCAACCAGACCATGCCGCTGCGTCTCCATGGCTGCAGCAACTCCGCCACAACCATAGTGACCAACCACCAGAATATGCTTCACTTGTAAATTCAAAACCGCAAACTCGATTACTGCTAAGCAATTAAAATCGGTTTGAATCACTTGGTTGGCAACATTACGGTGCACAAACACTTCGCCCGGTGCCATGCCAACGATTTGGTTTGCTGGCACCCGACTATCTGAACAGCCGATCCATAAGTATTCTGGCTTTTGTTGGTTCACCAAGCGATTAAAGTAATCCGGATCTTGGTCAACTTGGGCTTGTGCCCATTCTTTATTATTCGCCAGTAACTCACGTATTTTTGGCATTTATTGGTTCCCCTCGCGCGCAGCAATAAATTCCAGAGCCAGATCGATACGTTCAACAACAGTGTGACGTGGAATCAGCGCTAAAGTCACGTCTAACGACGGCGAGTTACCACCACCTGTTGCCGCCACACGCAGTGGCATCCCTACTTTACCCATGCCAATATCAAGTGCCGCGCAGGTGTCTTGAATAGCTTGGTGAATGGTTTCCGCTGACCAATTACTTAACGCGGCAAAACGGTCGCGCACATCTTGCAATGCATCTTTGGCAACTGGACGTAGGTGCTTTTTCGCTGCTTGTTCTTCGAATTCTGTCACTGGCTCGTAGAAATAACGGCTAATTTCAGCCATCTCTTTCAGGGTTTTTACCCGATCCGCCTGCAGTTTAACAACCTCGACCAGTGCAGGTCCGTCTTCTGTAGCTACACCAATCCGAGCAAAATGCCATGCTAACTCAGCTGCAACCTGCTCAGCCGGTAAGGTTTTCATATAATGCTGGTTCAGCCAGTTGAGCTTTTCCGTATTGAACGCAGAGGCTGCTTTGTTGATGTCGCTCAGTTTGAAAATTTGAATAAGTTCGTCGCGACTAAAGATTTCCTGGTCGCCATGTGACCAACCCAAGCGAACAAGGTAATTGATCATGGCTTCCGGCAAGTAGCCATTATCGCGATACTCGGTCACACTCACCGCACCGTGACGTTTTGACAGTTTCTTACCATCATCACCAAGAATCATCGACACATGCGCATATTCAGGAATTGGCGCACCAAGCGCTTGCAGAATGTTAATCTGACGCGGCGTATTATTAATATGGTCTTCGCCACGAACAACATGCGTAATACCCATGTCCCAGTCGTCGACAACCACGCAGAAGTTGTAGGTCGGCGTGCCATCGGTACGGGCAATAATTAAATCGTCGAGCTCTTTATTCGCAATTTCAATGCGGCCACGAATATGGTCATCAAAAACCACTGAGCCCTCTTGTGGATTGCGGAAACGAATCACGTAAGGCTGGCCTTCTTGCTCCGCTTGATCACGGCATTTACCGTCATAACGCGGCTTTACACCGGCAGCCATTTGCTCTTCACGCATTTTCTCCAAACGTTCATGCGAGCAGTAGCATTTATAAGCTTTGCCTTCAGCTAAAAGCTGATCGATCAGCTCTTTATAACGATCGAAGCGTCTGGTTTGATAAATCGGCTCTTCATCCCAGGTCAAACCAAGCCATTGCATGCCTTCAAAAATCGCATCTATCGCCGCCTGCGTCGACCGTTCCCGATCGGTATCTTCAATACGTAACACGAATTTACCACCAGCAGCGCGGGCAACAAGCCAAGCATACAAAGCTGTTCGGGCGCCGCCGACATGCAAATAACCAGTAGGACTTGGGGCGAAACGAGAAACAACGGACATGAATTATTTTCCTGTGGGTGGTCAATGAACAAAATTGGGTCGATTATATCAGAAGATTACAGCCACGACAGCGATCGCTTTCCGACGATTATGCGTAACTGCAATGATGAAATATTAACTTCCCATAATACTATAAGAAGGAAATCCACCATGAGTGCCCTGCTCACCACATTATTGATTGCGATGTTTTTGCCGTATTTGGCAAAATTACCACTGATGAAGGCGATGCACGAACGGGGCGGATACGACAACCGTCATCCCCGCCAACAGCAAGCCGCGCTTGAAGGCTTTGGTGCCCGTGCAAACGCGGCTCATTACAATAGTTTTGAAGCTTTAATGGTTTACGCCAGCGCCGTTTTCATTACCGTTAGCTTGGGTGCGGTTGATGCCGTTGCCATTGCGCTAGGTTGGACCTTTGTGGTCGCCCGAATTGGTTACATGGTCTGCTATTGGCTCGACAAAGCTACGATTCGCTCATTGATCTGGCTGGTGAGCATGATCGCAAGTTTTGGCATGGCAATACGCGCCATTCTCATCAGCTAAACAGCGCGGACTAGAAAAGAAAAAACTCGCTGTAGCCGAAGCTAAGCGAGTTTTGATCTGGTGGATGGTACTGGGTTCGAACCAGTGACCCCCGCCTTGTAAGGGCGGTGCTCTCCCAGCTGAGCTAACCATCCGAAGCTGGTGTGATTCACGCCTATGCGTCAATCGAAATATGGTGGATGGTACTGGGTTCGAACCAGTGACCCCCGCCTTGTAAGGGCGGTGCTCTCCCAGCTGAGCTAACCATCCAGAGCTGGTGCAACAAACGCTTGAGCGTCATAAAAGAATTGGTGGATGGTACTGGGTTCGAACCAGTGACCCCCGCCTTGTAAGGGCGGTGCTCTCCCAGCTGAGCTAACCATCCACGTTTCGCTGAGTTGCAGGCGGGTATTATAGGGCTGCCGCCTGCCCTGTCAACCAGAAATTTTAACCAACCGGTCTAACTGTTGAAATTTAACTCAGTTCGTTGGCAATTTAACCATAGGTTTTCAGTTGTTCGCGCAGTTCATGTAACTGATCGCGAATTTTCGCTGCTTTTTCGAACTCGAGGTTCTGTGCTGCCGCATACATGGCTTTCTCTTGCAGCGTGATTTCCTGAGCAATTTCTTTTGGATCCCGATACTTCGGCAAGCGAATTCCCGCTGCAGCAGCTTTCACTCGTTCTTTGTCGCGGCGGCGTTTGTCAGCGTTACCGCCCAAGTCCATGACATCGGTAATCTTCTTATTCAATCCCTGAGGTGTAATGCCCTGCTCAAGGTTGTGGGCAATCTGTTTGTCGCGACGGCGCTTGGTTTCATCCAACGCGCGTTGCATCGAGCCGGTAATTCGATCCGCATACAAAATTGCACGACCATTAATGTTTCGTGCTGCCCGACCAATAGTCTGAATCAACGAACGTTCAGCCCGCAAAAAGCCTTCCTTATCGGCATCTAAAATCGCTACTAACGAGACTTCCGGCATATCCAGACCTTCCCGCAGCAAGTTAATGCCCACCAGCGCATCAAACTCGCCTAAGCGTAAATCACGAATAATCTCCATGCGCTCAACCGTATCGATATCCGAGTGCAAATAGCGGACTTTAATCCCATGATCGTCAAGATAATCAGTTAAGTCCTCAGCCATCTTCTTGGTCAAGGTGGTAATTAACACCCGCTCATTGCGCTCTGCTCGGGCACGAATTTCTGACATGACGTCATCGACTTGGGTGGCCACCGGGCGCACTTCGATTTCTGGGTCAATCAAGCCTGTTGGCCGCACGACCTGTTCAACGACTTCATTCGCACATTTTTCTAATTCATATTTGCCCGGTGTCGCCGAAACATAAATCGTCTGCGGTGAAATCGCTTCAAACTCATCGAATTTCAATGGCCGATTGTCTAGCGCCGAAGGTAAACGGAAGCCATAGCCGACCAAGTTTTCTTTACGAGAACGGTCGCCTTTATACATCGCGCCAACTTGTGAAACCGTAACGTGCGACTCGTCAATAATCAGTAATGCGTCGTCAGGCAAGTAGTCCATGAGTGTCGGTGGTGGCTCGCCGGGCGCACGGCCGGACAAATAACGCGAATAGTTCTCGATGCCCGAGCAATAACCAAGCTCTAACATCATTTCGATATCAAATTGAGTGCGCTCGCGAATCCGCTGCTCTTCAATTAATTTACCAGCGTCCAAAAATTGCTGGCGACGCTCTTTCAGTTCTTCTTTAATCCGATCAATCGCGTCAATGATTTTTTCTCGCGGCGTCACATAGTGAGTTTTCGGATACACGGTAAAACGCGCAATATCGCCCTGCAATATCTGCCCTGTTAGCGGTTCAAACAAACTAATGCGCTCGATTTCATCGTCAAACAACTCAACACGCACCGCAAGGTCGTCCGACTCTGCCGGAAAAATGTCGATCACTTCCCCACGTACTCGGTAAGTACCGCGGGTAAATGCCGCGTCGTTACGGGTGTACTGCAAAGTCGCCAAAGTACGCACAATATCCCGTTGGTCAATCATGTCACCGCGACGTAAGTGCAGCATCATCTTCATGTACGAGTCAGGGTCGCCCAAACCATAAATAGCCGACACTGACGCAATCAAAACCACGTCACGACGCTCCATTAAAGCCTTGGTCGCTGACAAGCGCATTTGTTCAATATGCTCGTTAATCGACGCGTCTTTCTCAATGAAGGTATCGGTGGTCGGTACGTATGCTTCCGGCTGATAATAGTCGTAGTAGGAAACAAAATATTCCACCGCATTGTTGGGGAAGAACTCTTTCATTTCACCATACAACTGAGCCGCTAACGTCTTGTTGTGCGCCAGAATTAAAGTCGGACGATTGGTCTTTGCAATCACATTGGCCATGGTGAAAGTCTTACCGGAGCCCGTCACCCCGAGCAGGACTTGCTGCGCAAGACCCGCATCAAGGTTCTCGATGATCTTCGCAATGGCGGTCGGCTGATCACCTGCGGGTTGGTAATCGGACACCAATTGAAACTCTCGCGACTGCTCACGCGCCATGACTAGACTCCTGTGCTTTTGCTGCCTTTGCTGCCTTTGCTAACGCTGCTGGGGGTATCTCACCACGCAGGTCGTTGGTTAAACGCATAAACCAACGGTAGGCGATCACTGCGGTAAGAATGTTGGCGATGACCCCACCGGCAAATAGTCCCGGTAACCCAGCTAACTGATTGCCGAGCCAAGACAATGGCACGAACATCACAAACAAGCGAACGAGGCTTAAACTGAGTGCCTGCATTGGACGGTGCAAGGCATTCAATGATGAATTGGTCAGAATAATACAGCCCTGCACACCATAGCCAAGTGGCATGATCCAGACAAACCACGCCAAGACTCGTGCAACCTCGGCATCTCGAGCAAAGGCCATCTGAATCACGGGTAAGAGCAAGAGCATCAGCACATAGGCCACCGCCTGCACTGCTATCACCAGCTTCAAGGCCACTTTATAAGCGTCTTGCACCCGGTCCATTTGCCCAGCGCCAAAATTCTGACTGATAAAAGGTGGCAAGGTCATCGACAATGCCAGAATCACGACCGACGCGATAGATTCCAACCGCGCCCCAGCACCAAATGCGGCAACAGCCGGTGCGCCATGGGTCGCAACAATTGCCGTCAGTACCCCAAGTGCAAGTGGCGTTAACATATTCGCACTCGCTGCTGGAAGACCAATGGACAATAACTGCCGCGATTGCTGCCAGAATGCCAGCACACTCTCGGGCAATGGGTCAATTAAACGACGGCGCCAAATCAGTAAATAGATAATCGCCGAGAAGCCGACGCTCCAAGAAATCACGCTGGCGATCGCAGCGCCTTGAATACCCAGTGCCGGAATCGGACCTAAGCCAAAAATAAGAATCGGATCGAGCACAGCGTTCATGAGACCGCCGAGCGCCATGATCAGCGACGGTGTTTTAGTATCACCGGCTGCACGCAACACGCTATTACCGATCATCGGAATCACCAGCAGCACAGCGCCGAGAAACCAGATATTCATGTAACTGTCGATCAGCGTTTTAATGGACGCTGATGCGCCCAGGCGACTAAAAATAAAATCCGAACTCAAGTAACCAATCGCGGCGAGCAGCGCCACCAGTCCTGCGGCTAACCACAGCGCTGAACTACCAGCATGACGGGCACCCTCGTGATCATCGGCCCCGAGTTTACGGGCAATCACGGCTGATGTGCCGATACCCAAACCAATCGTTAAACTAATAACAGTGAATGTAACAGGAAAGGTAAAACCAATTGCGGCGAGTTCTTCAGTACCCAAAAGGCTAATGAAAAAGGTATCAACCACATTAAAACTAATCAGGGTGGCCACACCAAAAATCATTGGCCAGGTGAGTGACCAGAGTGTCGGCGCGATCGGCCCGGTTAAGATTAGCTTCGATTTTTCTTGGGCACTGACCGACATCTAGGTTCCTTAACTCTCAAGCCCTTAACAACCGTTTCAGGAGAAGCGCGGAGTATACCAAAAAACCCTCAAAAATACCACGAACTCGGCCGCTGAAAGCAGCTCCCCTCGCTAGACTTTTAAGTTGATTCCACATATAGTGTGGGGCACAAAAATCCCCCTTGAAAATCAACATTTACCCATACAGGTGCCTTGTGGATAATTCAGTAAAATACCCGCTGTCTCAACGCGTCAATGCCATTAAACCGTCGCCCACACTTGCTGTGAGTCAAAAAGCAGCCGAGTTAAAAGCCGCTGGCGCTGACGTTATCGGTTTAGGGGTGGGCGAGCCCGATTTCACAACACCTGAATTCATTCGCGAGGCAGCAAAGCAAGC
The DNA here is from genome assembly GCF_003987315.1 of Aliidiomarina haloalkalitolerans. GTDB lineage: Bacteria > Pseudomonadota > Gammaproteobacteria > Enterobacterales > Alteromonadaceae > Aliidiomarina > Aliidiomarina haloalkalitolerans. The sequence goes on along the minus strand of NZ_PIPI01000001.1, from coordinate 85,268 downwards.
TATCGATGCTGGCCATACTCGCTATACTGCGGTGGATGGAATTCCAGAGCTTAAAAAAGCAATTTGTGCCAAGTTCGCACGCGACAATCAGCTCAGCTATGAGCCAAGTGAAGTACTTGTGTCCGCCGGTGGCAAACACAGTATTTTCAACCTGCTCACGGCCTGGCTCGATGAAGGCGATGAAGTGATTATTCCTGCGCCCTATTGGGTTTCGTACCCAGACATGACGTTATTAGTTGGCGCAATCCCAGTGGTCATCGAAGCTGGCATTGACCAAGCTTACAAAATCACTGCGGCGCAGCTTGAACAAGCCATCACACCAAAAACCAAGCTGCTGTTCTTAAATAGCCCATCGAACCCGACCGGTATGGCCTATTCAGCTGATGAGCTGAAAGCATTAGCGGAAGTCTTGCGCAAACACCCTCGCGTGTTAATTGCAACAGACGACATGTATGAGCACATTCTTTGGACCGAAGAGCCATTCGTCAATTTACCGATGGTCGCCCCTGACTTAAAAGATCGCACAGTCGTTCTTTCCGGTGTTTCTAAAGCCTACGCGATGACAGGTTGGCGCATTGGTTATGCCGCAGGTCCGAAGCCACTGATTGCGGCAATGAAAAAAGTGCAATCACAAAGCACCTCGAACCCTGCGTCTATTTCCCAGTACGCAGCCCTTGCCGCATTAACCGGTGATCAAAGCTTTATCGGCGAGATGGTCAGCGAATTCCGTACACGCCATGACCGTTTAATTGCAGGTTTAAGTAACATTCCAGGCCTCAAGGTTCGCCCAGGCGACGGAACCTTCTACGCGTTTCCAAATATCGAAGGGTTAATGCAAGCGGTTGGGGTCGACACCGACGTCGAACTCTGTGAACGCTTACTGAGTGAAGCCAATGTGGCGCTCGTTCCGGGTTCAGCATTTGGTGCACCAGGTCATTTCCGCCTATCGTTCGCCGCCAGTCGCGATACGCTCGATGAAGCGGTTCGCCGTATCGCTGAATTTGCCGCGAAATATGCCTAGTTTAAGCTTATAGCTAAGCTTACCCCTTAACTAACCCTGAAAGCCTCGCAAAACGAATTTGCGGGGCTTTTTTGTTTGCAAAACCCATCCATCTAACGCCGACATCCGTGTCATGCGTCCAACCAGTTAAAACTATACCTTTTAGCCTGATTTTTTCACTCGAAAGCGAATGGAATATTTCAACCAAAGTCAAGCTGTCATATTTAGCAAATAGTATAGTTTTTCATCGATGTGAGTGGTTACTCCGGTCTAAGCTACTAAATTCACAATAAGTTATGTGGCTAAAATTAAGTGGTTTTTTAAAAATAATACACAAGCAATTTACATTAGCGCCGAAAAATCAGGCGAAACCTGTGCAAAATACCGACTTCGTAGGAAGGTTTTTGTAACTCACTGATTTTAAAAGATTATAAAATTCATGCCACTTTTTAGCCAGCACCTAAAATCCGCTATAACCCCCATCCTAGTTGCTCACTCACATACTTTCCCACAGGTTTATCCACAGAAATAGTGGATAAGATCGGCTAAGCCACGGAACACGTGACCTCTTCCTTGGTGTGGATAAAATGTTAACCAAGTGTGAACGTTCAATTTCCGCATTAACGGACAAAAGTTTGCCAAAATAGACAGAATTGAACACTTCTAAGACAAGACGCTCAAAATCCATGCAGTTAAACAAAATTAGGCAAATTTGTCGGCTGAACATGTTGACTTCAAGGCAAGAGACAATTAACATTCCGCCCCGTTGAACGATTCCCCAGTAGCTCAGTTGGTTAGAGCGGTGGACTGTTAATCCATGTGTCGTTGGTTCGAATCCAACCTGGGGAGCCAATCATTCAACGCCAGTTAGATTACATATCATTGTCGATTCCCCAGTAGCTCAGTCGGTTAGAGCGGTGGACTGTTAATCCATGTGTCGTTGGTTCGAATCCAACCTGGGGAGCCACTTTTCGACAATAGCACAAGCGCCTCAGGCGCTTTTTTTGTGCCTTTTTTTCGTGTTTATAGTTGCTGAGTTATAGTTTGGTGCTGACGTTGCGATGTGATGTTGTGATGCGGTTTTGCGATTCGGTTTTGGCTTGGCTGAAAAACTGCTCTAAAACAAACAGTAACGACTACTGCAGAATCGCAACCACGAGCGCAGCGATTGACGTGCCAAGAATAGCGCCAGCAATCACATCACTTGGGTAATGCACACCCAAGGCAACGCGCGATATCGCGACTAATGTAGCCCAACCATAAAACAATGGCGCCCACACCGGAAAGCTAGCAATTACCAAAGCAGCAAACAAAAATGCTGCCGTGGCGTGGCCTGACGGAAACGAAAAGCGATCCGCAGGCTTTATCACTGGTTTGAATTTAAGCCGTAGCCACGGTCGGTCTCGCCGTAAGATGTTTTTTAAACCAATAAATAAAGGGATTTCGATAGCGAAAGCCAATAATGCGCGTTGGATAAACAGCATGCTGCCTTCAATAGCAGCAATTGCTGAAAATAACGCAAACAACGCATAATACGGGCCATCACCACTGCGCGATAACCAAAATGCCAAACGGCTTTTACGCAACCCACTGGTGGCTTGATAAAGCCAGTCGAAGGTGCGTTCATCGAGCGTACGAAGCCGCTGAAAGATTGATGTCAAACTCGAATTCCTATGGCCTAATTGACGGTTCTACAGACAACCGCAAACGCGCTATGTTACTTGAATTTCCGCAATGCTGCATAAAAATCCATGCGGCTGTTGTCATTTAAACGCTCAAGTGCATAAAAAACCTACATTCTGTAAGTTGTTTCTCAACGCTTAAACCCTGATAATAGCAGGTCGCAGCCATCTCGACTTAATGTTCGCAAATCCGGATAGGACGAATGACCGAAATCATCTTGCTATTAGTTGCTACCGTACTGGTGAATAACTTTGTACTCGTGCAATTTCTTGGTTTATGCCCGTTCATGGGCGTCTCAAACAGATTAGAGACGGCCATCGGCATGTCACTTGCGACCACCTTTGTGTTGACGCTTGCGTCTGTGAGTAGTTATTTAGTTAACCAATATATACTGGCGCCGCTCGACTTAATGTCGCTGCGAACCTTAAGTTTTATTTTGGTCATTGCCGTCGTTGTGCAATTCACCGAAATGGTCGTACATAAAACTAGTCCGACCCTTTATCGCCTTTTGGGAATTTTCTTGCCGCTCATTACCACCAACTGCGCTGTGCTCGGTGTTGCGCTATTGAACGTGAATGAACAACATAACTTTATCCAATCTATCGTCTACGGCTTTGGTGCCGCAGTTGGTTTTTCACTCGTTTTAGTTCTCTTTGCAGCGCTGCGCGAACGCGTTGCCGCAGCCGACGTCCCTTCGCCATTTAAAGGTGCCGCCATTGGGATGATCACTGCAGGCTTGATGTCGTTAGCATTTATGGGCTTTGCTGGCTTGGTGAGCGCATCATGAGTTGGTTGTTAGGCATTCTTGCACTTGCGGTACTGGCTCTTGTTGCTGGTCTCATTTTAGGCTTTGCCGCCATCCGCTTTCGGGTGGAGAGCGACCCGATTGTCGAGCAAATTGATAACTTGTTGCCGCAAACTCAGTGTGGACAATGTGGCTACCCCGGCTGTCGCCCCTACGCCGAAGCAATTGCTAACGGCGACGAAATTAACAAGTGCCCTCCTGGTGGCCAAGCGACCATTGACAAGCTTGCCGATTTACTCGGTCGTGAAGCCAAACCATTGGACGCTGCCCATGGCGAGGAAGACGTCAAAAAAGTCGCTGTAATTCGCGAAGACGAATGTATTGGTTGTACTAAGTGTATTCAAGCGTGCCCGGTCGATGCCATTTTGGGCGCCGCCCGCCAGATGCATACAGTCATTGCCGACGAATGTACCGGCTGTGACCTTTGTGTCGAGCCGTGTCCGGTTGATTGTATTGATATGGTCGCCGTAGCCGTGAAACCAGAACGCTGGAAATGGAATCTCGATCAGATTCCAATCCAAGACATTACCGCAAGCAGCGAGCATTCAAATTCTGAAGACAAGCAGGTTCAGACGCAGTGATTGAAATTACCGCCACAAGTCCATTACATCACTTTCCTGGGGGCATCCATCCGCCGGAACAAAAAGCGCTTGCTAATCAAACGCCGATTCAGCGACTGCCGCTTGCGCCCATGCTGTATATTCCATTGCGCCAACATTCTGGTCCTGCGGGCGAGCTTTGTGTGCAAGTTGGTGACCACGTACTCAAAGGCCAGGCATTAACTCAGCCGGGCGTCGATAACGGCCTGCCAGTTCATGCCTCGACGTCGGGGACAATTGTTGCAATTCAAGACCACCCGCTGAACCACCCGTCGGGGTTCAGTGGCCCCACTGCTTATCTGCAACCGGATGGCGCAGAACAATGGATTGAGCGGCAACCGATTGATGATCTCAGTCGCCTGTCACACCGTGAGATTTTAATGCACCTTCAGCTCATGGGCATTGCAGGCCTCGGCGGCGCAGGTTTTCCAACCGCCCGTAAAGTTGCCGGTGCCCAAGGCATCGACCTGCTGATTATCAACGGTGTTGAATGTGAGCCGTACATTGTCGCTGACGATCGACTCATGCGAGAACACGCCGCAGAGATTGTTCGCGGTAGTCAATTATTGCAAACCATTACCGCTGCGAAGCAAGTCGTCATTGCCGTCGAAGATAACAAGCCAGAAGCAATTGCCGCATTCGAAACGGTACTGGCAGCTGACGCCAATGTTACCAACACAATGATCTTACGCGTGGTTCCGACCCGCTATCCTTCGGGTGGTGAAAAGCAGCTGATTCAGGTTTTGACTGGCCTACAAGTGCCCGCAGATCAGCTACCAGCCGATATTGGTATTCTCGTTCAGAACGTGGGAACTGCTTTCGCTGTCGCGCGCGCAATTGATCATGGCGAGCCGTTGATTGAGCGAGTCGTAACAATTACCGGCCAAGCACTAAGTAAACCGGGTACCGCCTGGATACCGCTCGGCACACCAATCGACCACATCCTCAGTGTCAGTGGCTTTCAACCAGCCAATAAACAACGCGTGATCATTGGCGGTCCAATGATGGGTTATACGATCGCGTCATTGCAGGTGCCGGTGATTAAAACCACCAACTGTATCCTGGCACCGAGCGCCAAAGAACTAGCGCCGCCTGAGCACGAAATGGCATGTATCCGCTGTGGCGCTTGTGAACAAGTTTGCCCGGCCTCATTGCTACCACAACAGCTGCAATGGTTAGCCAAAGCCAAAGATTACGACGGCCTCAAGCAGCATCACTTAGCCGACTGTATTGAGTGTGGCGCCTGTGCTTATGTTTGCCCAAGCGAAATTCCCTTGGTGCAGTACTATCGCCAAGCCAAAGCAGAAATTCGTGAGCAGCTGATTGAACAGCAAAAGTCAGAAATCGCTCGTCAGCGTTTTGAAGCACGTCAGGCGCGCCTTGAGCGTGAAAAAGAAGAGCGCTTAGAGAAACATCGCAAGGCTGCCGAAGCCCGTAAAGCTGCTCAAGCGGCGCGCGCCGATAGCGGTGAAGAAGATCCGGTCAAAGCTGCTTTAGCGCGAGTGAAAGCCAAAAAGGCTGCGCAGCAAGCTGCTGAACCTGCTAGCGAATCAACCGATGCGCCAGCAGACGACAAAAAAGCCCAAGTCGCTGCTGCCGTTGCTCGTGCTAAAGCCCGTAAAGCTGAACGCGAAGCGGCTCTGGCCCAAGCTGATGACCAACAGAAAGCCGACGACGACAAAAAAGCCCAAGTTGCTGCTGCCGTTGCTCGCGCCAAAGCCCGTAAAGCTGAACGCGACGCTGCCGCACAACAAGAAAAACAAGAGGACGGTGAATCATCATGAGTTTCTTTATAGCGTCTTCACCACATAACCATCAAAAGCGCACCACCTCAAGGCTGATGCAGTTAGTTTTGCTTGCCATGGTACCGGGTGTACTTGCCCAATTTTATTTCTTTGGTTGGGGCATTGTTTGGCAGCTACTAATTGCCGGCTTCACTGCTGTTTGTGCTGAATCGCTTTGCTTAATCGCTCGCGAACGCTCGCCATTACGTGGTCTGCAAGACTACTCGGCCTTAGTCACAGCCGCCTTACTCGCAGTGAGTATTCCGCCGCTGGCTCCGTGGTGGGTGATTGTCATCGGGACAATCTTCGCCATCGTCGTGGTCAAGCACCTGTTCGGCGGCATTGGACATAACATTTTTAACCCAGCCATGGCCGCTTACGTGCTCTTACTGATTTCCTTTCCGGTGCAAATGACCAGTTGGTTACCACCCGTAACCCTCAGTGGTGAAAGCATCGGTTGGTGGGACTCATTGCGCTTAATCTTAGTGCAATACACCAGCGCTGGTTACAGCGTTGATCAAGTGCGTGCCGTCGCAACCGGTCAATTATTTGACGCCGTGGTTATGGCAACACCGCTCGATCAAATTAAAACGGATCTCGCCCAAGGGTTGACGCTGAGCGAAAGCTTAAGCAAACCAATTTTTGGTGCCTTTGCCGGACATGGCTGGCTGTGGGTCAACGTCGCCTACTTATTTGGTGGCTTGATGTTACTCCAGCAGCGGATCATTCAATGGCATATTCCTGCAGCACTACTCGGTGCCTTAGCCGTCGCCGCCATTATCGGTAGTCTTGCCGCGCCAGATGCCCTACCCGGCTTAAATATTCATTTGTTTAGTGGCGGGACCATGTTAGCGGCATTTTTCATCGCCACTGACCCGGTTTCAGCTGCAACGTCAAATCGCGGCAAACTCATTTACGCCGCCCTCGTCGGCGTGCTGATTTATGTTATTCGTAGCTTTGGTGGTTATCCAGACGCCATCGCATTTGCTGTGTTATTGGCGAATTTGTGTGTGCCGGTGATCGACCAATATACCCGCCCAACAGCGTACGGACAGGCCGGAGGTCAACGCTAACATGCTAAAATCGATGCGTAAAAACGGTCTCATTTTAGGCGGATTTGCCGTGGTGGCGACAGCTCTCGTTGTGACCACCCAGGTTCTCACCGCCGACCGAATTGCTGAACAACAGCGCAACGAACTCATGCGCACGCTCAACGAGCTCATTCCACCCGCCTTACATGACAATGATCTGTATCGCGATTGCGCTCTGATTCAAGCACCAGAAGCCTTAGGCTTAGCCGAACAACCGGTCTATCGCTCACGCTTGGCTAGCGAGCCGAATGCTTTAGCGATTCGCACCACCGCCCCCGACGGCTATAGCGGCGCCATTCACTTACTTGTTGCAGTAAACCTGCAGGGCCAAATTAAAGGCGTTCGCGTCCTTCAGCATCGCGAGACACCTGGGCTGGGTGACAAGATCGAAGTGCAGCGCGACGATTGGATTTTGTCTTTCAATGGCGAGCGTGTGCGTACAGAAAATGACGCCCGTTGGCGAGTCCGTCGTGACGGCGGCATGTTTGATCAATTTACTGGCGCAACCATTACCCCCCGTGCAGTTATCGCTGCGGTACAACGCACCGCTTGGTATGCCCAAAACAATATGGATAGCCTATTCGCAGCGCCAGCAAACTGCATTGGCGAGCCTTTAGCCAACGATCCTTTAGGCAGAGAGGAGCAACCGTATGAGTACTGAGTATCAAACGCTGGCAAATGACGGCTTGTGGGAAAATAACCCCGCTCTCGTGCAGTTACTCGGCTTATGTCCTTTATTAGCCGTAACAGGCACGGTGACCAACGCCTTAGGTCTTGGCATTGCGACTATGCTTGTTCTCGTCGGTTCGAACATAACGGTCTCATTAGTGCGCAACTGGGTGCCGAATGAAATTCGTATCCCAGTCTTCGTGATCGTCATCGCGACGTTTGTAACCCTCGTTGAGCTAACCATGAACGCCTTTACTTATGGCTTGTTTATGGCATTAGGTATTTTCATTCCACTAATTGTCACCAACTGTGCGATTATTGGTCGAGCGGAAGCCTATGCATCGAAAAACAATTGGTATAACTCAGCGTTCGATGGCCTGATGATGGGACTCGGTTTTACGTTGGTGTTAGTCGCTCTCGGTGCCCTACGCGAGATACTCGGCCAAGGAACCTTGTTTGCCGGCGCCGAACTCTTACTCGGCGAGTGGGCGCGCGATTTAAAAATACAATTATTCTCGTTTGACTATCCCCTCCTGCTCGCTATTTTACCGCCGGGCGCATTTTTAGGGATGGGCTTCCTGATTGCCGGCAAGAACTGGATTGACGGTCGCCGCAAAGCCAAGCTTGCCAAAGCACCGATTGAGAAAGCTCAACGTGCACGAGTAACGACAGTGAATTAAACAGGTTATGAATCAACAAAAACGTATTGAAATATTAACACGGCTGCGTGACAACAATCCGCACCCAACGACGGAGCTTAATTTTAGTAATCCTTTCGAATTGCTGATTGCTGTGTTGTTGTCCGCCCAAGCGACCGATGTTGGCGTTAATAAAGCCACTGGGCCACTCTTCGACGTCGCCAATAATCCCGCGGATATGCTCGCGCTCGGCGTCGACGGCGTTAAACATTACATTAAAACCATTGGGCTGTTTAACACCAAAGCCGAAAACGTAATTAAAACGTGCCGCATTTTAGTTGAACAGCATGGCGGCATTGTCCCAGAAAATCGCGAAGCCCTCGAAGCGCTGCCAGGGGTCGGCCGGAAAACCGCCAACGTGGTTTTAAACACTGCATTCGGTTGGCCAACGATTGCCGTCGACACGCACATTTATCGGGTTAGTAACCGCACCAAATTTGCGCCCGGCAAAACCGTCGACGCTGTCGAGAAACGCTTACTTAAAGTCGTTCCCGCAGAATTTAAAGTCGACGTACACCATTGGCTCATTCTCCATGGCCGCTACACCTGCATCGCACGTAAACCGCGCTGCGGCTCTTGTTTAATTGAAGATCTTTGTGAATTCAAAGAGAAAACGGAAATTTAATGTCTGCTAAACCTGCTATCAAAGACCGTTTTCGCGGTTATTTACCGGTTGTCATCGATGTCGAAACCGCCGGCTTTAACCCGAAAACCGACGCCTTACTCGAAATTGCGGCAGTGATTGTCGACTTTAACGACGACGGCGAGCTTGTGCCTGTTGCCACCCATCATGCCCATATTGAACCTTTTGAAGGTGCCAATATCGAGCAAGCGGCAATTGAGTTTAACGGCATTGATCCGTTCAGCCCCCTGCGCGGCGCACGCGCAGAAGGTGAAGCCTTGCGCGACATTTTCAAAGCCATACGCAAAGCGCAAAAAGCAGCAGGCTGTCAGCGTTCAGTCCTCGTCGGTCATAACGCCAATTTTGACCACAGCTTCGTCATGGCTGCTGCCGAACGCGCCAGCCTCAAACGTAACCCGTTTCATCCGTTTGTCAGCTTTGACACGGCTTCCATGGCGGCACTGACACTCGGCCAAACCGTGCTGGTCAAAGCCTGTCACGCCGCTGGCATCGCTTTTGATGGCAAAGAAGCCCACAGCGCAGTGTATGACACCGAACGCACTGCCGAGCTGTTCTGCTGGATGGTTAACCGTTATCAGAGTTTGGGTGGCTGGCCGATAGTTAAATAGCTTATCGACGTATGGTTAGAGCTTGCAATATACACACATGTGTGTATATTTGTATTGAGGTGCAAGGGCAAGGACGCACATGAATTCAAAGGAATTAATAAAGCAGCTGAAAGCCAATGGGTGCGAGTTTGTCAGGCATGGCAAAGGTGACCATCAAATCTGGTATTCCCCTTTAACAGGGAATAAATTTTCGGTGCCTCATCCAAAAAAGCACATGCCCATCGGCACTTTAAAAAGTATACGAAAGTTAGCCGGCATTTAGCAGTCTAATTTAAATGGTTTAAAAGTGAGGTCTCTATGTTATTTATGGTTGGAATTGAGCGACCACAAGAGGACACCTCGTGGGGTATTGTGGTTCCGGTGTTTGAGCAGTTTGGTTACGGTTGTGTGTCTGCCGCTGACGAGCAGAAGGAAATCCTCTACCGCGCCAAAGCCGCGATATTGGAAATGGCCGCAGAAATGGTAGCTGATGGCCATAATTTAGCATCTTTAGACGTAGGCTATACTGATTACCGCAATGACTACCCTGATTTTGATGAATGGCTAGCTGTTGAAGTGCCCGTAGAAAGTTTAAAAGGAAAACAAAAGCGCATTAATATTACCTTGGCAGAACCCTTAATCGCTCGTGTAGACGCATATGTTAGTTTTCATCACGAGTTTAAAGACCGCTCTGATTTTTTAGCAAAAGCAGCGGATAAGTTAATGCAGTCAGGTTAGCTTAGGCGTGACTTCCTTGATAACTAGTTTTAACGGTCGGCCGTAAAACAAAAACTCCCGCAAATGCGGGAGTTTTTCTAACAGCTAACATCTTGTCAGTCATCTTTTAAAAACAATCACCTGGCACTCGTACCCAGCCTTCCATCAGCACGCGTGCACTGCGGCTCATCAGGGCTTTTTTCACTATCCACTCACCGTCAACGAGTGCAGCTTCGGCACCAACGCGCAGCGTGCCGGACGGGTGGCCAAAGGTCACTGCCGTACGTTCGCCACCACCGGCAGCTAAGTTCACTAAGGTGCCCGGAATCGCAGCAGCAGTGCCAATAGCAACCGCTGCGGTGCCCATCATGGCATGATGCAGCTTGCCCATCGACAGCGCACGCACGTTCAAGTCGATGTCGTTCGCTTCCACTACCTTTCCGCTCGACGCACTGTAACTTGCTGGCGCTGCCACAAAGGCTACTTTCGGTGTATGTTGGCGGCTTTCCGCTTCAGCGATGTCTTTGATTAAACCCATTTTCACCGCACCATAGGCGCGAATGGTTTCGAACATCGCCAATGCTTTCGGGTCTTCATTAATCGCGCCTTGCAGCTCCGTACCGCTGTAGCCGATATCTGCCGCGTTGACGAAAATGGTCGGGATACCTGCGTTAATCAAGGTCGCAGGAAACACCCCAACACCCGGGACTTCAAGCTCATCAACCACGTTACCGGTCGGGAACATAGCGCCCTCACCGTCGGCTGGGTCAAGAAACTCAATGGGCACTTCGGCAGCTGGGAAGGTCACACCGTCCAGTTCGAAATCACCGGTTTCTTGCACTTCCCCGTTCGTGATCGGCACATGGGCAATAATGGTTTTCTGAATGTTCACTTGCCAAATGCGGACCACCACCGTGCCATTTTCTGGAATACGATCGGCTGGTACGAGACCCGCGCTCACGGCAAACGAACCGACCGCTGAAGTCAAGTTGCCGCAGTTGCCGCTCCAATCAATAAACGGCTTGTCGATTGCGACCTGACCAAACAGGTAATCAACGTCATGATCCGCTTGCTGACTCTTCGACAAAATAACGGTTTTACTCGTACTTGAGGTTGCTCCGCCCATGCCGTCGGTGTGTTTACCGTATGGGTCTGGCGAGCCAATCACACGCAATAAGATAGCGTCGCGCGCGGCTCCTGGTTGCTGCGCTTCGGCCGGTAAATCATCCAACCGAAAGAACACCCCTTTACTGGTGCCTCCACGCATATACGTGGCAGGAATCTTAATCTGTGGTTTAAACATAGTTACTCCAACGCTAAAAAATGGGAGCAGTTGCCTGCTCCCATTGCCTAGTCTTACGTTTTAAGCGTTTGCTAAGAAGTCTTGTGCAAAGCGTTGCAACACACCGCCTGCCTCATAAATTGAGACTTCTTCGCCAGTGTCGAGACGACATTTCACTGGCACGTCAACTCGCTCACCATTGGCACGATGAATAATCAAGGTCATTTCCGCACCCGGTGCAATCTCACCTTCCACATCGTAGGTTTCGGTGCCATCGATGTTTAAGGTTAAGCGTGTAGTACCCGGCAAGAATTCCAATGGCAACACACCCATACCAATCAAGTTGGTGCGGTGAATCCGCTCGAAACCTTCAGCAACAATCGCTTCGACACCGGCTAAGCGCACACCTTTAGCAGCCCAGTCCCGTGACGATCCCTGACCATAGTCAGCGCCAGCAATGATAATCAACGGCTGTTTGCGTTCCATATAGGTTTCAATTGCTTCCCACATGCGCATCACTTTGCCTTCTGGCTCAACTCGCGCTAACGAACCTTGCACCACTTTGCCGCTCTCGTCCTTCACCATTTCATTAAACAGTTTCGGGTTGGCAAAGGTTGCGCGCTGTGCGGTTAAATGATCACCACGGTGGGTCGCGTACGAGTTAAAGTCTTCTTCCGGCACACCCATTTTTGCTAGGTATTCACCAGCCGCACTGTCCGCCATAATCGCATTCGACGGTGACAAATGGTCGGTGGTAATATTGTCACCAAGCACCGCCAACGGACGCAGGCCTTTTAAGCTATTCGCACTCGCCAATGCGCCTTCCCAATACGGTGGACGACGAATATAAGTGCTTTGTGGACGCCAGTCGTACAACGGATTCGTTTTCTCACCCATGTCGACGGAAATGTTAAACATCGGGTCGTAGACCTTACGGAACTGTTCTGGCTTCACTGCTTGCTTCACAATCGCGTCGATCTCTTCGTCGCTCGGCCAAATATCTTTCAAGGTCACCGGGTTGCCATCTTGGTCATAACCGAGCGCATCTTTTTCGATGTCAAAACGAATAGTACCGGCAATCGCATAGGCCACAACCAGCGGTGGCGACGCCAAGAACGCTTGTTTGGCATACGGGTGAATACGGCCGTCAAAGTTACGGTTACCCGACAATACCGCCGTCGCGTACAGGTCACGCGCAATAATTTCTTCTTGGATTTTCGGGTCTAAGGCACCGCTCATACCGTTACACGTGGTACATGCAAAGGCGACGACACCAAAGCCTAACTGCTCAAGTTCTGGCAGTAGCTCCGCATCTTCCAAATACATTTTTACAGTTTTCGAACCCGGTGCTAACGAGGTTTTCACCCATGGCTTACGGGTTAAACCTAATTTATTGGCGTTACGGGCAATCAAACCGGCGGCAATCATATTGCGCGGGTTCGAGGTATTGGTACAGCTAGTAATCGCCGCAATAATACAAGCGCCGTCCGGCATTTTGCCTTCTTCGTTCTCAACTTTACCCGAAATGCCGCGAGCTGCGAGTTCTGACGCAGGCAGCAATGCGTGCGGATTCGAAGGGCCAGCTAGGTTACGTTGTACTTTACTCAAGTCAAAGCTGAGTACGCGCTCGTACTCGGCCGTTTTCAGGCTGTCTGCCCACAAGCCGGTCTCTTTTGCGTAAGCTTCCACTAACGCAACCTGTTTCTCGTCACGGCCGGTCAGCGTTAAGTAATCGATGGTTTGCTGGTCAATGTAGAACATTGCGGCAGTGGCGCCATATTCTGGCGTCATATTGGAAATTGTCGCGCGATCACCAACGGTCAGTTTGTCTGCGCCTTCACCATAAAACTCGAGGTATGCGCCAACCACCCGCTCGCGACGTAAAAACTCGGTCATCGCGAGGACTAAGTCGGTGCTGGTAATGCCTGGCTGCAATTTGCCAGTCAGCTCAACACCAATAATGTCCGGTAAACGCATATACGAGGCACGGCCAAGCATTACGCTTTCCGCTTCTAAGCCACCGACACCAACGGAAATAACACCAAGCGCGTCGACCATTGGCGTGTGACTATCGGTACCCACACAGGTGTCTGGGAATGCCACACCGTCACGAATCTGCACCACCGGTGACATTTTTTCTAAGTTGATCTGGTGCATAATGCCGTTACCCGGCGGAATCACGTCAACGTTTTTAAAGGCCGTTTTTGTCCAGTTAATGAAATGGAAACGGTCATCGTTGCGGCGATCTTCAATCGCCCGGTTTTTCTCAAAGGCGTCTTTTTCAAAACCCGCATGTTCAACAGCCAGCGAGTGGTCGACAATTAACTGGGTCGGCACTACAGGGTTTACTTTGGCTGGATCACCGCCTTTAGCAGCAATGGCGTCACGTAAACCGGCTAAGTCAACCAATGCGGTTTGACCCAGAATGTCATGGCACACGACGCGTGCAGGGAACCATGGGAAATCCAAGTCGCGCTTGCGTTCGATAATTTGCTGCAAAGACGCGGTTAAGCGGCTCGGTTCGCAACGACGAACTAAGTTTTCCGCCAAAATCCGTGAAGTGTACGGGAGTTTTTCATAAGCGCCTGGCTGAATCGCTTCGACCGCTGCGCGGGTATCGAAGTACTCAAGATTCGTGCCAGGAAGCTGTTTGCGATATTCAGTATTCATAATGAACCACTAACTAGTCGTTGAATTGAATTTAGCGAAAAAAGGGAGAAGCGCTCGCTTCTCCCTTGGCTATTTTAGCGCTCGTTAATTGCAGGCACTGGGCGTGGACCTGGGCCGGTGTAGTCCGCACTTGGGCGGATAATCCGGTTGTTCGCACGCTGCTCTTTCACGTGTGCCGTCCAACCTGTCACGCGCGACATCACGAAAATCGGCGTAAATAATTTGGTTGGAATGCCCATGTAGTGATACGCCGAAGCGTGGAAGAAGTCCGCATTTGGGAACAACTTCTTCTCGCGCCACATCACTTCTTCACAACGCACAGACACGTCATACAAACGGCTGTCACCAAACTCTTTCGAGAGTTTTTCTGACCATTCTTTAATAATGTCATTGCGCGGGTCAAACTCACGGTAGATGGCGTGACCAAAGCCCATGATTTTCTCTTTGCGCTCTAACATGCCCATTAGGGTTTGCTCAGCGTCGTCCGCATCTTTCATATTCTCAATCAGTTCCATAGCGGCTTCGTTCGCACCGCCATGCAATGGCCCACGCAGTGAACCAATCGCGCCAGTCACACACGAGAAGATATCCGACAAGGTCGAGGCACAAACACGTGCCGTAAAGGTCGACGCATTGAATTCATGCTCTGCATACAGAATCAACGAGGTATTCATAACTGCGGTATGCAGTTCGCTTGGCGCTTTGTCATGCAATAAATGCAAGAAGTGTGCACCAATTGAATCGTCATCCGTTTGCGTTTCAATGCGCACGCCATCGTGGCTGAAACGGTACCAGTACAACAAGATACTTGGGAATGCTGCTAACAAACGCTCAATTTTCGCATCAGCTTGGCTAAAGTCTTCTTCTGGCTCAATGTTGCCAAGGAATGAACAACCGGTACGCATAACATCCATTGAGTGTGCGTCTGCAGGGATACGCTCAAGCACGTCTTTCAATGCCTGTGGCAAGCCGCGCTGTTGCTTTAAGCGAGCTTTGTAGTCAGCAAGTTGCGCTGCGTTCGGTAACTCACCTTTCGCCAACAAATACGCCACTTCTTCAAAACTAACTTTGTCGGCCAACTCTTTAATGTCATAGCCATAATACGTGAGGCCAGAACCGCTTTTACCAACCGTACATAACGCAGTTTCGCCAGCAACTTGTCCGCGCAAACCTGCGCCACCTAATTTCTTCTCAGACATGATTCGTTCCTCTTATTTTTTCGAAAACAGGGCGTCTAATTTTTCTTCAAACGAGTGATAGTTCAAAAAGTCATACAGCTCGGCGCGGGTTTGCATGGTCTCGACCACGTCTTTCTGATCTCCCTTCGCCAAAATATTTTCGTACACATTCAGCGCCGCTTTATTCATGGCACGGAAAGCACTCAACGGATACAACACCATTTCTACGCCGACGCCAGCGAGCTCATCTTTGTTGAATAGTGGCGTAGCACCAAACTCAGTAATATTCGCCAATACCGGTACATTCAGTGCGTTGGTAAACGCTTGATACTGTTCTAAGGTGTGTACCGCTTCAGCAAAAATTGCATCGGCACCGGCTTCAACACAGGCTTGAGCACGCTCAATGGCGGCTTCTAAACCTTCTTGTTGCAGAGCGTCGGTGCGCGCCATAATTAAAAACTGGTCGTCAATACGGGCATCCACCGCGGCTTTTACCCGGTCAACCATTTCACCTTGTGACACAATTTCTTTATTTGGGCGGTGACCACAGCGTTTTTGCGCAACTTGGTCTTCAATGTGAAAACCAGCTGCACCAGCGCGGGTCATTTCTTTCACGGTCCGGGCAATGTTAAATGCACCACCCCAACCGGTATCCGCGTCAACTAATAAAGGCACGTCAGTTGCACCAGTAATTCGGCGAATGTCTTCGCAGACGTCATTCAGAGAAGTCATGCCCAAGTCAGGTAAACCAAATGAGGCGTTCGCCACACCAGCACCTGACAAGTAAAGCGCTTTGTGACCAACTCGCTCGGCCATCATGGCGGTGTACGCATTAATCGTACCAACGATTTGTAATGGCTTTTCTGACTGAATCGCTTGGCGTAATTTGGCGCCAGCACTGTGCATTTGTGTCATGTTACTTCCCCATCTGTTGCAATTGTATTTCAATATGACGACGCGACGCGGCAATGTGCCGGCGCATCAATAAATCAGCAAGTTCACCATCGCGATTCGCAATCGCTTGGATAATTGCCTTGTGTTCGTCAAAGGCTCGCGACACCCGCGGTCCGTTCATGCCAAGCTGGACGCGATACATACGCATCAAGTAGTACAGCTCATCGCAAAGAATATTAATCAAATACTGATTTTTGCTGCCAAAAATAATCCGGTAATGAAAGTCTAAGTCGCCGGCTTCTTGGTAATAGCTCTCACCTTCCCGCACCCGCTGCTCTTGCAGGTGTTGGTCGAGTAAGCGGCGCATGTCGGCAATTTCATCATCGGCCATGTGCTCTGCTGCGAGGCGACAGGCCAAGCCCTCGAGCTCTTCGCGAATCTCATACAAGGAACGCAGCCCAGCCGTCGACAGGGTCACCACGCGGGCTCCTGCGTTCGGGGTGCGCTCAATTAAATGACAACGCTCGAGTCGCGCCAATGCTTCACGTAGTGGCGCTCGGCTCACCGCAAAACGGCGCGCAAGTTCAGGCTCACTGATCTTACTGCCAGCCGGAATTTCACCCGCTACGATAGCTTGTTGAATTTCCGCTAAAACGCGATCGGATGCTGTAATTGGTGAACGCCAAACGGGACTTTGAATCATAAAATTGTCGACAGCAAAAATGGAAAACCAATTTTAGATGGGAATTTAGCCAACTTCAAGGCGATATTAAATTATAATTGTCGACAATCTGCTAAGTTGTTGAAACTTTGACCTTGCGCAAAGCCTGATCAAAAAACCCAGCCACGAAGGACTGGGTTTTGACTGTTCAGTACTCGGTTACAGTACTCGGTTAGAAAACCGCGACTTACAGTTTATCGCTGTTCTTTGACAGGTAGTCAGCAACGCCTTTGGCATCTGCTTTCATACCTTCTTGACCAGCAGTCCAACCCGCTGGACATACTTCGCCGTGCTCTTGGTGGAACGCTAAAGCGTCAACCATGCGCAGCATTTCGTCAACGTTACGACCAAGTGGCAGGTCGTTGACGACTTGGTGACGCACTAAACCGTCTTCGTCAATTAAGAAAGAACCACGGAAAGCGACGCCCGCTTCTGGGTGCTCAACGTCGTATGCTTTACAAATTTCGTGCTTCACGTCAGCGACCAATGGGTATTTCACTTCACCAATACCACCTTTGTCCACTGGCATTGCACGCCAAGCATGGTGTGAAAACTGAGAATCGATAGAAACACCGATAACTTGTACGCCACGGCTTTCGAATTCTGCTAAACGCTTGTCGAATGCAATCAGCTCAGAAGGACAAACAAAAGTGAAGTCCAGTGGGTAGAAAAACAGAACCGCTTTTTTACCTTTGATGTGCTCGCTCAGCGTGAAGTTTTCAACAATCTCACCATTACCCAATACTGCGGCAGCAGTAAAATCAGGGGCTTGACGACCTACTAGTACAGCCATTGTTCTCTCCGATTAATAGTTAATATAAAAACAAGCCAGCTAGAAAGTTTCCCGCCTAGCTGGCTCGATTCAATTGGTTCGTGACTATGATGGGGCTGAAAAAAAACTTTTCAACCCTAAGGAAGGTTAATTGCTTTCTTTTTCATCAACTTCCGGTGAAGCTTCAGCAATGAGTGGCTGCAACTCGCCTTGTTGGAACATTTCGAGAATAATGTCACAGCCGCCGATTAACTCGCCGTTCACCCATAATTGCGGGAACGTTGGCCAGTTGGCAATTTTTGGCAATTCAGCACGAATGTCTGGGTTTTGCAAAATGTCGACATAAGCAAACGGTTTTCCACAGGCCATCAGAGCTTGCGATGCTTGCGCCGAAAAACCGCAGCTTGGAAGTTTAGGAGAGCCTTTCATGTACAACAACACTGGATTCTCAGCGATTTGCTGACGGATCCGAGTTTCTGTATCTAAATTCTGTTCAGTTTGGTTCTCTTGCATGAAAAACTCCTCGACACCAAGGTCAATAAACTCATTAACAAAACGCTATTGTATCACAGCTAGAAAATCGGGTTGAAGCCCCAACCGAAATTCCTGAGTAATTCTATCAACTTCTACCCCTTGAAATCCAAATGGACTACCTCCATGTATATAGAACAGAGCGGCGAAAGCATTTCATTTCCAATGAAGTCCGCTATAATGAATCGATCTTTGACATTAGCGTCCATCTCAATTTCTTTTGCTAGTGTCGCCACATGACAACCAATGGAGAAGCACATTATGGCTTTTGAATTACCTGCACTGCCTTATGAGAAAAATGCACTTGAGCCACACATTTCTGCTGAAACGCTTGAGTATCATTATGGCAAGCATCACCAAACGTATGTCGACAAGCTCAACGGTTTGGTTGAAGGTTCTGAGTTCGCGGGTAAATCACTTGAAGAGATCGTGAAAACTTCAAGTGGCGGTGTGTTCAACAACGCAGCACAGGTATGGAACCACACGTTCTACTGGCATTGCTTAAGCCCAAATGGTGGCGGTGAGCCAACAGGCGCTTTAGCTGACGCGATCAACGCCAAGTGGGGCTCTTTCGACAAGTTTAAAGAAGCCTTCGCCACCAGCGCTATCAACAACTTTGGTTCAAGCTGGACTTGGTTAGTGAAGAAGTCTGACGGCAGCCTCGACATCGTCAACACCAGCAACGCGGCAACGCCACTGACTGACAGCAGCTTGACGCCAGTATTGACTGTTGACCTGTGGGAACACGCTTACTACATCGACTATCGCAACGCACGTCCAAAATACATGGACGGCTTCTGGGCGTTAGTTAACTGGGAATTCGCGAGCAAAAACTTCGGTTAATTCGCAGTTTTAAACCTCCCAAACAAAAGGCACTGTCATCGACAGTGCCTTTTTTAATGGTGAACTCTCACCTGCGTTTAATCTTTATTCCGATACTTCTCGAACCAATAAATCACATAAGCCGGTTTTGCCATGTGGTTACTTGGCCGTGTGTGCAGCGCATGCGACGCACCCGGTACCCGCACCATAGCGGTGTCGACACCACGCAGCTGCAGCGCCTGATAATACTGCTCGGTTTCCGAAATCGGTGTCCGATGGTCGGCCTCACCCGTGAACAACAAGGTTGGCGTGTTGACGTTACCCACATAAGAAATTGGCGAGTGCTTTAAGTAATGCTCTGGATTTTCCCATGGCAAGTCTGGGAACCAATACTGACTGAAGTAGTTATACATGTCGGCATTGAGCACAAAGCTATACCAATTAATTACTGGGTTAATCGCAGCTGCTGCACGGAAGCGGTCCGTATGGCCAATCGACCAAGTGGTTAGCACCCCACCGCCACTGCCGCCGGTAATAAACAACTCGTCTTCGTTAATAAAGCCCTTCGCAATCACGGCATCAACGCCATCCATCAGGTCGTCGTAATCATGACTGGGGTAATTGTGATGAATCAAGTTGGCGAAGTCTTCACCATAACTAGTCGACCCACGTGGGTTGGTATACAACACCACATAACCCTGCGCTGCCATCAGTTGTAGCTCCATGGCAAAGTAAGGGCCATAGGCCGTGTGCGGTCCACCGTGAATTTCCAAAATCAGCGGGTACTTTTTGCTCGCATCGAAGTTCGGTGGGTAAATAATCCAGCCATGAATGTCGCGATTATCCACTGACGATGAATACCAGATTTCTTCTACCTTTCCAGGCGCCCGTTTGCGCAGTAAGTCGCGGTTCAAATGGGTTAATTGGCTACCGGTGCCATTCATGGTCACGACCGCAAGTTCAGCCGGTCGCTGTGTACTGGCTTGGGTGTAAACCACGCGCTGGTTGTCAAGCACGGCAAACTGGCCACCCGAATACGGCCGACTATAGGCGAGCCCGCCAAGGTCATCGGTGAGCACGCGCCGCTCACCTTGCAATGGCTGATAGGCAATTTTGCCAGCGCCGCGGTCGTCATAGTTAATAAACAAGCCATTGCCATTCGGTGCCCATTCAAAGCCACTAATATGTTGGTCTAAATCTGCCGTTAAGCTGCGCACACCTGAGCCGTCACGACGCATGACATATAAACCATGGTTCTGATGAGCCAGTTTACGGTCATCGACACCCGTGAACGCAATCCATTCGCCGTTCGGTGATAAGCGCGGATTGTTATCCGGGCCATAGCGATCGGTCAGTTGGGTAATCGCCCGCGATTCAATATCTAAACGATAAATTTCGCTATTTAACGGCTGCTTATGCTCGTCTTCACGGCGGTTAGCGGAAAAGTACAGTGCGCTGCCGTCTGGCGCCCAAGATAAAGGGCCAGAATGATGATACGCACCGCTAGTTAATTGAATCGGCGTGCCGCCGTCAGCGGCCATCAGGTAAATATGGCGATAGCCGGCGGGTAAATAGCCCGCGCCATCCGCTCGATACTGACGACTGTCGATGTAAATTGGTGCTTCAGCCCAAGTCGCTCCAGGTGGCTTGCCGGGCAAACTCACCGGTGCTGAACGTTGCTCTGGGGTGAACATAATAAATGCCAACCATTCACCGTCCGGTGACCAACTGACATTACTCGGACTACTCGGCAGTTGGCTAAGTTGCCCACTTCGGCCAGAGTCGGCCCAATACATGTGCAATTGACCATCGGCATTATAAGCCAGACGCGATCCGTCCGGAGACCATACCGGTTGGCTCGCATTTTGTTCTAATGGGGTTAGCGGTTGTAGCTGGCTGCCGTCTTCCTGCATTTGCCATAGACGTGAGCGGCGGCGATCGGTTTGCCGATCCATCCAGTTACGCACAAAGACAATGTCCGCGGACTGTGGGCGCGGAGCAGGATCCGAGGCGAATTCAAGTAGGAAAACATCATCATATTGCAGTGCAGGCCGAGATGTTTCGGCCCAAGCAGAAGCTGCGGCAGTTAATGTCGCTACAGCCACTGTTGCGGAATAAAGACAGGTTTTTTTTATGGTTAGCATCGTGCGTCTCTTGTTGTTGGTCGAGTCGCACGATGACTAATCAGACGTGCTAGTCGACAAGATTCTCAGGAATTGAGTCGCGAAGATCTTTCCAAATTGCGGCCGAGTCATAACCATACTGACGGACTAAACCGAGTGCGCCATTATAGTCTTTCGCTTCAACCAACTTTAAAAGCTCTTCATAGTAATTACGTGCAAGCTCACGGCCTTTACTTTCAGAAAAGTAAAATTGGCCAATGCGCGCATACAGTCCCTTGAACCCATTTAATACCAGTACATAAATCGGATTGCCAGAGGCAAGTGCCAATTCGTGGTTGAGTTGATAGTCAAAATCGGCGAACGCCTTGGGACTGTCTTCTAAGGTTTGGGCTGCACGCAATACTTCTGCGGCGCGCTCAGGATTGTGGCGAATGGCTTGGCGGATATAAATCGCACTGATATTCGTGCGCGCTGACAATAAATGGTCAACTAAATCCGGCATACCTTCTTCGTCAAGACGCGCAAGCGTTTCGAGAATATTCAAACCTGAGGTTTCCCAAAAGTTGTTCACCCGAGTTGGCTTGCCGTGTTGAATTGTCAACCAGCCGTCGCGCGCCAAGCGCTGTAATACTTCACGTAATGTGGTACGCGTCACGCCGATGAGTTCAGACAACTCACGTTCAGCCGGCAGGATCGAGCCCGGCGCAAAGTCACCTTTCCAGATCGACTTTACGATAAATTCCTCTGCAAACCCTGCAGGACTTTTTGCTTTAATAAACATAAGTGCCTTTCTTTGCTACAAATTTCAGAATACATTAAGGGCAATATCGGATTGTAACTTGCTCACAATGGTCGGACAAGTTTTATGATAGCATGTTTCAATTAATCGCCACTGAGTTTCTTAACGAAGATTACAGATATGAACATCAACTCGAAATCAATTCTCGAACATTTAGGCTCATGGCCGCAAAAACGTTGGCCTTGGCTGCTCTTAGCTGCGGCTGCGACAGGCTTGGTGTTAACCGCGTTGTACATGCAGCACGTCAACGAGCAAAACCCCTGTGAGCAATGTATTTACCAACGCACCGCCATGATTGGTATCGCGTTGTTTGCGTGGCTAGGCGCTGCGGCACCGCAATATTTTGCGGTACGTCTTGTGGCCTTTACGGGCTGGATTGGCAGCGCTTGGGCGGGCTTGTCGTCTGCTAACTACCATTTATGGTTTCAGCGCGAAGCAAACCCGTTGTTTACCAGCTGTTCTGCTTATCCGAACTTCCCCAGTTGGGCGCCTTTGCATGAATGGTTACCGAGTGTGTTTGCCATTACTGGCATGTGTGGTGATGACGGTTGGCGTTTATTCGGCCTGAATATGCCCGAGTGGATGCAGATTATTTTTAGTATTTTTCTTGGCCTAGCCGTTGTCGTGATAGCGGCGCGTTTGTTCGCAACTCGGCGAATTTAACCAAACTTAATCACAGTCGTGCAGCGGCCAAGTCACAATGGTCGCTTCGCTTGGCTCATCCCGTTCATCACTGGTTACGGGATAACCTGTAACTGCCATTCCGGCTGCTTCCATCGCTGCCCGCGAACCATCATGTAACAAGGGGTGCCAACTTGGTAAACCGCGGCCTTCGTGTAAGCGCCGATAAGCGCAACTTGGCGGCATGTAATGAATGCTGTCGAGGTCATCAGCAGTGAGCTGCACACAACCGGGCACAAAGCGATGGCGAATCGGGTAATGACGACAGCCGCCCTGCTCGGTATTCAGGAGTTTGCACGCAACGTGGGTGTAATGTAAATCTTCGCCAAGCTGCATAGGCGCGTCTTCCGGCAGGTCATCGCGCTCGTCTAACAGCTTATGTAAACAGCACTTGCCACAGCCATCACACAGCGACTCCCACTCTTGCGGTGTCATGTCTGGCAGTGACTTAGTTTGCCAAAACGCTGCGGCATTCGGTTTTTCGCTACTCACCTTGCCGCTGCCCCTGCGCGTTAGTGGTGGCTGTAGCGTTAGCGGTGGTGTTAGCAGCGTTAGCGGTGGTGTTAGCAGCGTTAGCGGTGGCATCCGCAACGTGTGCCTGCCAAGTAAATTCCTGTTCACCTGCCTGCAATGCTAGCACTAGTTCATCGCCCGCATGCAAAGCACTAACGCCAGCCGGTGTACCGGTAAAAATAATATCGCCCGGTTGCAAGCTAAATGTTGTGGCTATATCGAGGACTAACTGCGCAATCGGGAAGATCATGTCACTGACTTTGCCATGCTGCTGCAACGAACCGTTGCGGTGCAAGGTAAAGCTCAGCTCGTCAAGGTTAACACCAAGGTCTTCAACCGCAATAAACTCGGTAAGCGGCGCACTGCCAGCAAAAGCCTTTGCCCGCTCCCATGGCTGTCCTTGTCGTTTCAGTTGCTCTTGCAGGTCGCGTAAGGTTAGGTCGAGCCCTAGGCCAACACCTGCAATGGCTTTCAGTGCGACATTTGCTGTCGCAGCTTGTGCGGAGATTGAATCAGAACTTAAATGCTCACCAATGAGCAGTGTCAGCTCAAGCTCATGGTGACAGGAGCCCAGTCCCTGCGGGATATGCACAATATTTGTCCGACGTTGGCGCTCAGCGTCCTTACCGTCGACAAAGCCATACAGCGGCTGCCACGCGCTTGCGGGCTTCATAAACAGCAAGGGTTGCTCGGGAATGGCATTGCCAAGCTCGGCAGCGTGGGCGCCATAATTGCGCCCAACACAGACCATTTTCCCAATAGGCAGCGGTGCTAACATGCACTTACAGTCCCATTTGAATGCGATCGGCAAGCGTACCAACCGCAGCAACGAAGTAATTCGAGCGGTTCCAACGCATCAGCACGTCCCAGTTGTGATAAGCCAAGTAAATACGGCCATCAACGCCGTCAGGCATAATCACAGACGCTTGAATATCTCGAGTCGGTAACGCTGAGCCGTCATAGCGACGAATGCCAAGCTCTTGCCATTCCGCCAGTGATTTTTTGGTGTTAAGGCCAGCTAACTCGGTATCAAAACCAGCCGGTAAACGAACTTGCCGTCCCCAGGTTTTGCTGTCATCCCAACCCACTTGAGCTAAGTAGTTCGCCGCAGATGCGAACACATCAGGGAAGCTATTCCAAATATCGATTTTACCATCGCCGTCACCATCAACCGCATACGACAAGAACGAACTTGGCATAAACTGGGTTTGGCCCATCGCTCCTGCCCACGATCCGCGCATTTGCTCTGGTTCGATATGGCCAGCGTCAATAATTTCTAGTGCTTGCATTAACTGACGTTTAAAGAACGCTTCACGGCGACCTTCGTACGCTAACGTTGCTAACGCAGACACCACTTTGAAGTTGCCGGTGAAACCACCATAGTTGGTTTCGACACCCCACAAGGCGACAATAAAGCGTGGCTGTACGCCATATTCAGCACCAATTCGCTCGAGTAGTTCACGGTGCTCACGGTATTTACGTACGCCCTGCTGGACTTTCCAATCAGGAACAGCGCGCGGCAAATAAGTGTCGAGGGTAATGGTAAACTCTGGTTGGTTGCGGTCGGCACTTACTGCTCGCTGATAAAACTCAACATCAGTAAACGCCCGCGCAATGGCATCTGCCGAGATGCCGTGTTCACGAGCTTCAACTTTTAATTGTTCGACATAGTCAGGAAAACCCGCAACATCGACGTCATTGGCTTGCGCCTTCCCACTCACTAGGGCTTTGCCTGCAAATATCAATAACGAGAACACCAGTAGTAGCGCTACATGTCGCAAAACATGACCGAACTGAACACCGAATAACCGCATAAATCTTCCTCTCTTCAGAACAACGAACTACCGACGGTCTGCTTTGTGGCTGTCGAGCAGATTCTCAACCGGCAGTGGCATTTGCAAATAGTACCCGGGGTCTTCTAGGTGTTCCAGCAACTTTACACCACTAATGCGGGCAAATTGACGGTTTGGGCTGATCGCCATGCGGGTGACTTCCAATTCAGGAATAAACAACTGTTGCAGCGGCAAAGGTAAATCACCAAGCTCTGCGTCCATCGGCAAATACAAGTAAGTATCGGCTTTACGGGGAGACTTCAAAATACGACAAAACATTGCGGTTATTCCTAACGCTTACTTTCGGCCAATAGTGCTTGCAAACCATCCACCAATAAATCGGCGCGCCAGCCACTACAGAGATCCGGCTTGGCAATCAAGGATTTGCTCGCCTCACTGGTAAAATGCGCATACACAAAGACGTCGTTAATTTGCTTACGAGAACCAAGCAACGACACTGGGATACCAGTTTCTTCAGCCACGTCTGCAAACAGCGCCTTGGCTGCTTTAAAAAAGCGTTTATAGCCAGGCAGTTGATCATAACGCGGAATATCTTCCGGTTGCTCACTTGCGGGAACAGCCTCTCCTGCAGCCACACAGGACAATACCGCATCGCCATACAAACGCAGCGAACGCGGGTGAATATCAGCAATTTGCCCTAATTGATGGCGATTTTGCGGGCGCGTTCGCGCTATCTCAACCATCACCGGATCACGCAGAATAAAGGGTAAAGCGACATCATTGGTCCGTGCTGTTTGCAAGCGCCAAGCAGCAAGTTCACGCAGAATTGCACGACCAGTGCCAGGCAATAAGCTAACACCGCCAATATCGCGCCAAGCAACCTGAGGCGCCACATCGCGCGCACGCTTTTGCACTTGCTCACGACACTCTTGCCACACCAAGTCGGCAAATGGCAGTTGTTCAACTTGTTCCTTCAACTCGACTTGCAAGCGTTCCAGATAAATGACATCCGCTGCCGCATAATCAAGCTGCGCTTTACTCAATGGGCGCTGCAACCAGTCTGTGCGGCTTTGGCTTTTATCGACTGCAATCCCGAGCATCTTCTCAACTAATCCGGCATAACCAATTTGACTGCCGTCCGTTAAGAACGCATGTGCGACTTGGCTGTCAAACAGCTTTTTGGGTAATGCGTCGTAACGATGGAACAACTCTAAGTCTTCACCGCCCGCATGCAGAATCACTTCCACACCACTGCTAAGCAGTTGCCACAAGGGTTGCAAATCCACGCCGTTGAGCGGGTCAATCAGCACGGCTTCACCGGCGCAACTTGCTTGCACTAGGCCTAACTGCGCATAGTAAGTGCGTGTGCGCACAAACTCGGTATCGACGATCACATAACCTTTCGCAGCCGCTCGATCGCAAAACGCCACCAGTTCCCCAGTGGCGTTTATCATCCGATAATCGGACATGCGGTCGTCAGTTGCAGACTCGGCCGCTGAGGCCGAGTTGTCTTGACTTGCACTTGTCATTAATCATCCCGTAATTCACGACGCAGAATTTTGCCCACGTTCGTTTTCGGTAATTCGTCACGGAACTCAACGAGTTTCGGCACTTTATACGCCGTTAAATTCTCGCGGCAGAAATCAATCAGCTCTTTTTCAGCAAGCGATTGGTCTTTCTTCACAACGACAATCTTGACGACTTCACCTGACGACTCGTGCGGTACACCAACTGCGGCAACTTCCAATACCTTCGGATGACTTGCAACCACGTCTTCAATTTCATTCGGGTAGACATTAAAGCCTGACACCAAAATCATATCTTTTTTGCGGTCAACAATGCGGAAGAAGCCATGCTCATCCACAGTCGCCATATCACCGGTTGCGAACCAACCGTCTTTGATCGCCTTGTCAGTGTCTTCCGGACGTCCGAGATAACCCGCCATGACCTGCGGACCTTTCACCCACAGTTCACCCGGTTCACCCATTGGCAACTCATTACCGTCTTCATCGACGATTTTACAGTCAGTCGAAGGCAATGGAATACCAATGGAGCCCGTATAATGCTCAATATCAAACGGGTTCGCAGTCACGACCGGTGAGCATTCGGTCAAACCATAACCTTCTAACAGCGCAGTACCGGTGACTTTTTCCCAGTTTTCTGCGACCGCACGTTGCACAGCCATACCACCACCTAAGGCGATTTTTAAATGAGCAAAGTCAAGGTCTTTGAAGCCGGGAGTATGTAACAAGCCGTTAAACAAGGTATTTACACCGGAAATCATGGTGAACTTGTGCTTGCCGAGTTCTTTCACAAACGCAGGCATATCGCGCGGATTGGTGATCAAGATATTCTTGCCACCAAATTTCAAAAACGCCAAGCAATTCGCCGTTAACGCAAAGATGTGGTACAGCGGTAACGCAGTAATGACCACTTCTTTACCGTCACTTAAGCGAGGCAGAATAAAGGCTGAAATTTGATCAAGGTTGGCGACCATGTTGCGATGAGTCAGCATCGCGCCTTTCGACACCCCAGTGGTTCCACCTGTGTATTGTAGGAAAGCGAGATCGTCGCCTTTCACTTCTGGCCGTGAATACGAATTCTTCGCACCTTCGACCAGTACATCGTTGAACTCAACCGTGTTCGACAGGCTATAAGCCGGTACCATTTTCTTCACGTACTTGACGACTAAATTGACAATCCAACGCTTCGGCACTGGCAACATATCACCAATGCTAGTCAGGATAACTTTGTCGAGGCTGACGTCTTTTTCAATCTTCGCTAAGGTGTGGGCGAAGTTTTTCAGAATCACAATCGCCTTACTCTTCGAGTCGGTCAACTGATGCTTCAGTTCCCGCGCTGTATAGAGTGGATTGACATTCACAACCGTCATGCCCGCACGCAGAATCCCGAACAAGGCGACCGGATATTGCAATAAGTTTGGCATCATCACGGCAACTGGATCGCCCTTTTTCAAGCCGATTGATTGCAAGTAGGCAGCAAACTTCTCTGTTAACTGGTCCAGTTCACCATAGGTGATGTCTGTGTCCATGTTGCTGAATGCAACGTGGTCACGATATTTTTGTGCACTTTCTTCGAAAATTTCGACTAACGAAGCATAGTGATCCGGATCGATTTCTTTTGGCACCCCATTTGGATACCGTTCCAGCCAAATCTTATCCACCGTGAACGCTCCTGATTTACGTAATTTTTTTAAATAATAGTCACGAATAACACGTCATCTTCTCATATCCGACCAGTCGATCATAGCGTTAATCGGCCTTGATCGCCTCACGATCCTGCACGATCGAGCAAAATTCGTGCAATGTCAGCTGGGCTTTGCATATGTGCATGATGCCCGCCTTCTATCGTCAGTGTCGTCAATTGTTGAACATGATGTTGCCAGTTTTGAATCGCTTGATGCAAGTCGTTATGGCCGCTGTCGCCGAGCACAACGTGTAACGGACAGCGAATATTCTCTAACATATCGACCGCATGCGCTGCTGTAAAGCGAATTGGTGAGGGCAACCGAACTCGGGGATCAACACGCCACTCAAATCCGCGTTCAGTGGTCACCACGCTGCGCTCAATTAATAAACGCGCTAAATCTGGCGTCAGATCGTTTAACTCAGCACGCAGATTGACTAAACGTTGTAGGTCTTTATAGCAGGGAGCGGCTTTGCTGCGCAATTCGCTGCGCTGTGCGGTGGCTTTTTGCAGATGAGTGACAAGGTTGCCACCTTGGCCGAGCCACAATCCCATGGCTTCAATTGCAGTCACACGTTGCACTTGGTCTGGCAATGCTGCCGCCACGAGTTGTGCCACATAGCCACCCATACTATGGCCGAGCAATTCTAGATTCGACCACTGCTGTTGTTGCTGCTGTTGTTGAATTAATGCAATCACATCGGCAACGTATTCGGTGAAGTAATACCACGCACCTTGCGGCCGATGATCGGAATGGCCGTGGCCAGCAAAATCAAGTGCAATCAGGTCGAGGGTATGCGGTTGCGCAGCGGTTTCGGCTGTGGATTCCAGCTGGGCTTGAATTTCCAATTCTTGCAACAGTGGGGTAAAGCTTGCCGCATTGTCTAACCAACCATGCAGCGCCAGCACCGTCCGTGGTGCTGTACTCGGAAATTGCGCATGGACTCCCGCGAGTTGAATATACGGGAGGTTAAATTGAACCGCCCTCAATGCTGCTGCCGCACAGGTTCACGTTGCATCTGTGGCCGTTGCTGCGGTGCTTGCTGGGTCGGTGGACGCTGGTCGCGCTGGTCATCGACATGGCGCACACCATAAGGGAAGTAGTATGGGTGTACGCGGTACGGGCCGGTGCCGTACAAGCGGTGGCGATACCAAGGCGAATACATGTCATGATGCCAGACATCCACGCGCTGCGGCTCTTCTGACCACAAATGGACGCCCTGCGCGCGCACTAATGGAAAACGATAAACAAACTCGTCAATGGTGTCTTCGACCATGCTTTGGTAAGTACCTAGCACCGTAATCGAACGGCCACGGGCATACACTTCAGGGTCAGCAAAGCCTTCAACGCGCACCCGGAAACGGCCTGGAGTTTGGTCACTGACATACGGACGGCCCGTGCCACGCAAGGTGAAAAACACCACTTCGATTTCGGAGTGCTCGGCGCGGTTACGTACCTCGGCAATGACCCCGCCCCAGCGCACCAAGTCACCTTGAGTCGCTTCAGGGCTGGCCATCACGGTAGAAAAATTGGTCAGGCTTTCGTCGGTTGTACGAATATTTTCTGGTAACCGTGCAGCACAGCCGCTCAATAACAGCAGTGCAGCACTGGCACTCAGGATCCATTTCCAAAAACCAAAATTCAGGGTGTCGATTTTCATGAGCTACCTCCTCGGCAACAACCTTGCTCGCGCGCGTCTCGGCTCTTACGCCTAGCCACGCCCCGGCAGTTTCTGCCATGTCACTTCATTCCGGACATAATGCAGTTCAAATTCACTTGCTGGTACCGCCTGACCGCGCAAAAATGCGTCGCGACCAAGTGCTAACATATCAATCGCATGCGGGAAATGCACTGTTGCTTCTGCATGGGTTGCCACAACTGTAGCCCCCACATTGGCCAGTGCCTCAGCGAGTTCTGCCGCATAGGTGACAAAGCCCGTACCAACGCCATACCATTCACTACGTTGCTCTTTCTTGGCAGCTACATTGGCAGCTGTGTTGCCAGCCATGTTGCCAGCCATGTCGAGCGCAGTGACGATCGTATTTGGCGCGCACACCACTTCTGCATGCTGTGCAACCATCAGACCATTTTCAACCTGGTAGGTTCCCGCATACACCTCGCCCATGCGCGCATCAATAGCAGCAAGAACCTGTGACACTTGCCCTAAACGCCAA
Organism: Aliidiomarina haloalkalitolerans; assembly: GCF_003987315.1. Classification (GTDB taxonomy): domain Bacteria; phylum Pseudomonadota; class Gammaproteobacteria; order Enterobacterales; family Alteromonadaceae; genus Aliidiomarina; species Aliidiomarina haloalkalitolerans. The sequence continues at coordinate 54,831 of NZ_PIPI01000001.1, read as the reverse complement.
GCCTGTTGCGCCATCGCCTGCAAACTCGACACGCCAACTAAAGGAATACGTTGACTGAATGCCAGGCCTTGCGCAATCCCAGCGGCAATGCGTACACCGGTAAAGCTACCCGGGCCACGCCCGACAATAATGGCATCCAATTCAGCCAGGCTACTGCCCGCTTCTGCAAGAACTTGCTGAACAAACGGCAGTAATAAGTCCGCATGTTGCCGCGGTGCTTCTTGCCCGCGAAATACCAGCTGTTCACCATCACTATACGCAACCGAACAGTATTCGGTTGCACTGTCTATTGCCAATAACTTTGGCTCACTCATTCGACGTTCCTCAAAAACTCTAACGCTTTAGCGAGCGACCGCGTGCGCTGCATCGGCGGTAAACTCGCAATAAATGTTTGTCCATACTGTTTCGTGACCATTCGATTATCGCAGATGATCAAGACACCGCGGTCATTGACATCCCGCACCAAACGCCCCGCCCCTTGCTTCATCGCAATCACGGCCTGGGGAATTTGAATGGCGGCAAACGGGTCTTCGCCCTTCAAGCGACAATCTTCAACGCGCGCCTGCAACAGCGGCTCGTCCGGCGAACTAAAGGGGAGCTTATCAATAATCACACAACGCAACGCATCGCCACGCACATCAACCCCTTCCCAGAAGGAACTGGTACCCAGCAATATCGCATTTTCTGCCGCCACAAACTGATTTAACAACTCGCGCTTGCTCGAGGTTCCCTGCACTAAAACCAGCCGATCCGTATCGTTACGCAACGCTTTGGCGACCAGTTGCAACATCCGATGACTGGTAAACAGCACAAAAGTGCCGCCATGGTTCGCTGCCACAACTTCTTCAACTAACTGCACCAGCGCCTGACTCATGTCGCGCGAATTGGGTTCCGGCAAATAGCGCGGTAAACACAACAAGGCTTGTTTTTGAAAATCAAACGGACTGTCGAGCACCAGTGTATGTAGTTTTGCAGGTGTTAAACCAAGCCCTAAACGCTGATTAAAAAACGTGAACGAGCCATTCACGGTCAGCGTCGCAGACGTAAATACCCAGCGCGCTTCTTGTGCTTCAAGCTGGCGACCGAAAGGTTCAGCAACCGACAGTGGCGTGCGATGCACACTTAAATGCCGCGGTGTCGTTTCGTACCAATAACTGTAACCGGTAACCTGAGTATTTTGCAGTAATTGCCAACGCTTGTGAATGAGATCGAGGCGCTCATAGCACTGATCGAGTTCTTTACTCCGCCCCAACAAATTGCGGCAAATATCCAATGCCCGCTGCAGCATGTCCGCTAACCGTTGCACGGCCACACCGGTTTGTTCTGTCGCTAGCGCGTCGCGCCAATTACCGCGTTCTGGGTCTACCGCAAAGGTCAGACGTAAATCCCGAGCTGAGCGTTCAAGTTGATCGGCAATTTGCGACAATGGCCGGGCGTCGCGCACTTCAGTGCGGTACAACAGCTGCAGATCCTTACACAGGTCGACGATCATGCGCGTCGACACGGTTTCACTGAAATACTGACTGGCGATATCTGGGAGCTGATGTGCTTCGTCGAAAACAATCAAATCGGCGGCCGGAATTAACTCACCGAAACCGGTATCTTTTAAAACCAGATCAGCACAGAACAAATGATGATTAACGACAACAATGTCCGCTTCCAGTGCTTCTTTGCGCGCTTTCACCAAATAGCAGTCTTCGTACTGCGGACATTCCCGGCCAAGGCAGTTATCTATGGTGCTCGTGACTCGTGGTAATGCCGGCGAATCTTCCGCCAGTTCAGCAATTTCACCCAAATCGCCGGTTTTGGTCCGGTTTGCCCAATCGCGAATAATTTGCAGTTGAGCGAGGATCTCGCTATCGACTTCACCCGGATAACGAATAACCTGTTCCATCCGATTCAGACACAAATAGTTACTGCGCCCTTTTAGCAGCGCTGCGACTTTGCGTGGCGCTAACGCCGCGCGCAATTGCGGTAAATCGCGATGAAATAATTGTTCTTGAAGATTGCGCGTTCCGGTCGACAAAATGACCTTGCCACTTTGCAGCAACGCCGGTGCTAAATAAGCAAATGTTTTACCAGTTCCGGTTTCCGCTTCCACCACAAGCTGCTCGCCCGCTTTTTGCAATTGCGTAATCGCCGCTGCCATTTGCTGTTGGGCGGGGCGGGGTTGAAAACCGGGTAATGCTTTACTGAGTGCTCCCTCGGGTGCAAAAACTGCAGTAACCTCTGACATCAGGACGTCCTTTACGATATGCTAGGGGCATTATTTCATATTCAGACTTGGATGCCGACACTTATGCCGAGTAATTTCATTCATCAATTGCGCATTTTGCTGCTCATAGCCTGTTGCTCGTTCGGGCTAACGAGTGCAGTTGCACAGGCTCAAGGGCAAGCAACCACGCCTATATCGGCGGAAGAAATGCGTGCCGCCTATTTGGCGAATGTTGTTCATTACGTCACCTGGCCGAATGAATCCGTGCGTGAAAGCTTGACGATTGGGGTCCTCGGCAGCCCGCAAGTCTATCAAGAATTACGTAATTCGCCATTGGGCAGTATTCGCGGTTTACGCATTGAAGTCGTTGAAGTCACACGACCAAGTGGCGGCAGTGAAGTGGATGTTTTGTATATTGGTACCGGTGCTTCGCACTTGCTCAATAGTAGTTTCAATGCCGTGCGCGGCCGAGCAATTCTGGTGATCACCGAACACTCGCCAGTGCGCGATGACATGATGATCAATCTGGTCGTCACCACTCAGAATCGCCTCGGCTTTCAGGTTAATTCCGATCGTATTGAAAGTACCGGTTTGCGCGCCTCTGGCGACCTGCTCATGCTGCGCGGCAACGAGTTGGAAATGGCCGTGATGGCTCGCCGTGCGCAAGCGCGCGCGGCGGACTTACAACAACAGGTCAATGGTTTAACCAGCGAACTCGAACAAAGCCGCGCCGAAAATCGGCAACTATTAAATCGCATCGACTTACTCGAGCAAACCGTGCGCGAACGTGACAATGTGCTGCGAGCGCAGCAAGGCACGCTCGAAGACAAACAGCAGGTGATGGACTCCCAGCAAACTGCCTTACAAGAGTTACTCCGTGAGCTCGACGGTCAGCGACAGTTGTTATTTGAACGCGAAGAGCAGTTACGGCAAATTCAAATTACCCTGCGTCGCAGTGAGCAAGCGCTTGAAGAGCAGCAAGTGCAGCTGCGCCAAAAAGAGTTTCAATTGCGCCAAAAACAACAAGAAAGTGACGAGTTAGCCGAGCGCATTTTAGCCAACCGTAACGTCCTTGCAGTGCAACAACAGCAGCTGCGCGATCAGCGCACCGCCCTTGACGAACAATTGGCATTACTCGAGTCGCGCGAGCGCACGATCGACCGCCAACGCTTGTACCTGTGGGCCATTGGTTTTGCGTTTCTAATCGCCTTAGTCATGGCCGTCACAACCGTTGTCATGTTCCTGAATAAGCGGAAAACAGCAGGCAAGCTGTTGCTAACGCTCGATGAATTACGTGACGCCCAAGACAAGCTGGTCGAGTCTGAGAAAATGGCCGCACTCGGTAACCTCGTTGCCGGTGTTGCCCATGAGGTTAACACCCCACTCGGCGTTGCCATCACAGGTACCAGCATGGTGCATGACCGTCTCGCGATTTTGAAAGAGCAACTCGAACAGGGACAACTCACGCGAGACCAACTCAGTGGCTTTATCGAGCGCAGCACCGACAGCTTAAGCCTCACCCAGAAAAACCTGTCGCGGGTGGGTGAACTGATTAGTAACTTTAAGCAAATTGCCGTTGACCAAATGGTTGCTGAGAAACGTGAGATTAATCTCAAAACCTATCTCGAAGAAGTCATGTCGACCCTGTCGATCGAACTGCGACGTGCCGGTATTGTGTACAAGGTCGAGATGGCTGATGACATTGTCATGACCACCATTCCAGGGGCCATGGCGCAGATCATTACCAACTTAGTCACCAATGCCATTCGTCATGCATTCCATCAGCGCAGCGCCGATGAACCAGCCATTTTGACCTTGTCGGCCGAGACCGCCGCAGGTAATCAAGTGCGTTTGCGTTTTAGTGATAACGGCGTCGGTATGGACGAGATCATCTTGGGTCAAATTTATGATCCGTTCTTTACCACCAAGCGTAGTGAAGGCGGCACAGGTTTAGGTATGCCGATTGTGTACAACTTAGTTCGGCAAAAACTGAAAGGCGATATTTCTGTGGAAAGCACCGTAGGTGTCGGTACGACCTTCACGTTAATGCTGCCGCGCAAACTTTAAACTGCAAGAAAGTACTTGCAATCTGAACTTGAGTCGGTAAAATCCATACAACTTAAGCAGACTTGTTCAGATTTAAGCGGACTCCATGGCAGCAGTGCCAGCTAGCAGCAGTGCCAACTAAAAGATAGGAACGGAAATGAATTTATATGGTGCACAATCAGCAATGAACGCAAAACAGAGCCTCTGCTCTGGCGTTGCTGTGCATCACCATCATCATTTCCTCTAGCGGCCTTCTGCATGAGGAAGGTCCTTTGGTACCTTCCTGAGCCCCTTTGATTCTTGAGCCCCGGAAGCGTACCTTCCGGGGCTTTTTTCATGTCTTCGCCGCCCATAGCAGCAACACACGAATCGAATTTAACTTTTTATTGAAACAGTTTTGAAATCAAGCAAATAAGGTGAAACCCAATGAGCAGTGAACGTTTAACGATTGCAGTGCAAAAATCTGGTCGACTCAGCAAAGAGTCACTGAAGCTTCTTGAAGCCTGTGGCGTCAAGTTTAACCTTCACGAGCAGCGTTTAATGGCCCACAGCACCAGTCACCCAATTGATTTATTGCGTGTTCGTGACGACGATATCCCTGGCTTAGTGATGGACGGCGTTGTCGACCTCGGCTTAGTGGGTGAAAACGTGCTTGAAGAAGAGCGTCTCGAGCGCAGCATTAAGAATCAGCCAAGCAGTTTTCAGTCCTTGCGTCGGCTCGATTTCGGCTTCTGCCGGTTGAGCATCGCCGTGCCCAAAGAAACCAACTACCAAGGTTTAACTGACCTTAATGGCAGTAAAATCGCCACCACCTATCCACGCATTCTGGAAAGCTACTTGGCCACCCAAGGTATTCAAGCCAAGCCAGTCATGCTCACCGGGTCTGTTGAAGTCGCGCCGCGGGCGGGCTTAGCTGACGCTATTTGCGATTTAGTATCAACCGGTGCAACCCTGGAAGCCAATGGCTTAGTTGAGCAAGAAGTAATTTTCCGCTCCCAGGTGCAAATTATTCAGCGCAGCGAGTCATTAAGTGACGAGAAGCAGAAGCTAGTCAGCAAATTATTAGCTCGTCTTGACGGTGTGCAGCTCGCGAAAGAGAGCAAATACATTATGCTGCACGCACCAAAAGACAAACTCACCGAAGTCGAAGCCATTTTACCCGGCGCCGAGCGGCCGACTGTGTTGCCCCTAAGTCACACTGACGAGCAAGTTGCCGTACACGTGGTCAGTACCGAGAACTTATTCTGGGAAACCATGGAACAACTGAAAGCATTAGGCTGTAGTTCGATTCTAGTCATGCCAATTGAGAAAATGATGGGGTAAAACCATGGCAACCGACATTCAAGTGATCAACTGGCAAGACGCATCGGCGGCCGAACGCAGTGCGGCTCTTGCGCGCCCGGTGCAAGCCGTCAGTGCACGTTTGCAAGCACAAGTGCGCGACATTATCGACCGCGTTGCCAGCCAAGGTGATCAGGCGCTGCTCGACTACACCGCGCAATTTGACGGTGTGCGTTTAGCCAGTCCGGTGCTGCCGATGGCAACTGTTGCTGCCCTCGCTGAGCAAGCGAGTCCGGCAGTGCAACGTGCAATCGACCAAGCATACAACAACATTCGCCAGTTTCACCTCGCTCAGCAACCGCAAAACGTGCAGGTTGAAACCATGCCAGGTATCGTCTGTGAGCAACGCTTTCAGCCCCTTGAGCGCGTTGGATTATATATTCCGGGTGGCAGCGCCAGCTTACCAAGCACGGTCCTCATGCTCGGAATTCCGGCCCAAATTGCGAATTGCCAAGAACGCATTCTGATCAGCCCGCCAAGTGCCGGCGGTCAGCTTTCGCCGGCAATTTGTTATGCCGCAATTAAATGCGGTATCACCCAAGTTTGCTTAGGCGGTGGCGCGCAAGCGATTGCCGCATTAGCGTTGGGCACCGAAAGCATCACCAAAGTGGACAAAATTTTTGGGCCTGGCAATTCCTATGTCACCGAAGCCAAGCAGCAGGTCAGCCAAATTGCTGGCGGCCCAGCCATTGATATGCCTGCAGGACCGTCGGAAATTTTGGTTATCGCCGATGACAGCGCCGAGCCTGCCTTTGTAGCCGCTGATTTGCTTTCACAAGCAGAGCACGGCCCTGACTCGCAAGTGATTCTGTTGTCGCCGAGCCGCACGCTGATTGAACAAGTAAAAGTCGAGCTGAGTGAACAGCTCGCTGCATTGCCGCGGCAGTCCATTGCCCAACAAGCGTTAAGTGCAAGTGCGTTGATTCTTACCCGTGACCTAACCGAAGCGGTAGCCATTAGTCAAGCCTACGCGCCTGAACACTTATTGCTGCAATTTGACGATACCGACAGTTACTTACCCAAGTTAACCAATGCTGGTTCTATTTTTGTCGGTCACTATACCCCAGAGTCTGGCGGTGACTATGCCACCGGTACCAACCATGTGTTGCCAACGTACGGCTTCGCCCGCAATTACAGCAGTCTAGGTTTGCTCGACTTTTATCGCCGTTACACGGTACAAACCGTCTCAGCACAAGGCCTTCAAGATCTTGGTCAAACACTGATTGACCTAGCCGCAGAAGAGCAGTTAGACGCTCACTTACGTGCGGTTTCCTTGCGCCTTGAAAGCCCGCGCATGCAAGCTGACCTAGCCGCAGAGCAATTATCACAGGAGTCACGTTCATGAGCACCGCCGTTGCAAACTTAGTCAATACGCTCATGCGTGAGCACTTACGTTTGTTTACGCCCTACGCGTCAGCACGGCGCAGCATGTCCGGCGGCAGCGTCTGGTTAAATGCTAACGAGTCGCCCTACTCGCAAACCTACAGTGTCAAAACCGAAGGTTTGAATCGCTACCCCGACTTTCAAAACCAGGCGCTGAATCAGGCCTATGCCGACTATGCTGGTGTTGCCGCGAAGCAAGTAATCAGCCACCGAGGTAGCGACGAAAGCATTGAGTTACTCATTCGCACCTTTTGCGAGCCAGGTCGTGACAAAATTCTGATTTGCCCGCCAACCTATGGCATGTACGCCATTAGTGCGGCTATTAATAACAATGAAACCGTTGCTGTGCCGCTGCTTGCCGATACTTGGCAGCTGGACCTTGATGGTATTGAACAAGCACTCAACAACGAGCCTGGCATTAAAGTGGTGTTTTTATGTAACCCGTCGAACCCACTTGGCAATGCTTTGCAACGTGACAGCATGCAGCGCGTTATCGAGCTATGTCAGAATCGGGCTCTTGTGGTTATCGACGAAGCTTACATTGAGTTCGCCCAAGCGCGGTCACCGGCTGCCTATGCGAACTCCAATACGCTGCAGGGCAACTCGAACGTTTCGATGGTTGCGGCGATTGATCAAAACCCGCACGTGATTGTCATGCGCACACTGTCAAAAGCATTCGGCTTAGCCGGCATTCGAGTTGGCTTTACGCTTACTAACGCGGATTTAGTTCAGGCGTTATTGCCGGTTCTCGCGCCGTACCCATTGCCAGATTTAAGTATTCAGGTGGCGCAGCAGGCGTTGAGCTCGCAAGAACAAGCTCGGGTGCAAACAAATACCGCGCAAACCATTGCCGAGCGCGCTAAACTCGCACTAGCATTACAGGGTTATCCGTGGGTGAAACGGGTACACAATTCTGTGACTAACTTTATTCTTGTTAGCGTGAATGACGCCGATGCATTGATGCAACACTGTATTCAAGCCGGTGTTCTGATTCGTAATCAATCGTCGCAAGTTGGCCTCAGCAATTGCGTCCGTATTACCGTCGGCAGCGCCAGCGAAAATCAACAGTTACTGGCAGTCCTTGATGACTTTAAAGCCAGCAAGGCAGGAGCATAACCATGAGTCAGCAAAAAATTCTCTTTATCGATCGTGACGGCACCTTAGTGGAAGAACCAGCGGTCGACAAACAACTCGATAGCCTCGCAAAACTTGTGTACGAACCAGGCGTCATTAACGCCCTACAAGACCTCCAAGCTGCCGGCTATCGCTTGGTGATGGTCAGCAATCAAGACGGACTTGGCACCGACAGTTTCCCGCAGGCGGACTTTGATCCACCGCACAACGCCATGATGGATCTTTTTACCGCCCACGGTATTCGCTTCGACGACGTGCTAATTTGCCCACACTTCCCAGAAGACAACTGCAGCTGCCGTAAACCCAAGCTCGGTTTGGTGAAAGACTACTTGCAACAAGGTAAAGTCGACTTCACCACGTCCGCTGTCATTGGCGACCGTCAAACTGACCTTGAATTGGCAGAAAACATGGGTATCGCCGGTATTCGCTACGAGCGTGGCGTCAATGGTTGGGCGCAAATCGTTAAGCAATTGACCACCAAGCCACGCACTGCTGAAGTTGTTCGTACCACCCGCGAGACCGACATTCGTGTACAAGTAAACCTCGACGAAGCGGGTCCGGTGAAACTTGCGACCGGCATTGGCTTCTTCGACCACATGCTTGAGCAAATTGCCACCCACGGCGGATTTTCCTTACAAGTCACCGTCGACGGCGACCTCCACATCGACGATCACCACAGTGTCGAAGACACTGCGTTAGCGTTGGGCGAAGCATTACACAAAGCCCTTGGTGACAAACGTGGCATTGGCCGCTTCGGTTTTGTCTTACCAATGGACGAATGCCGCGCCGAATGTGTGCTCGATATTTCAGGTCGTCCCTATTTGGTTTTCGACGCCGACTTTAGCGCCGAGAACGTGGGTCAATTGGCGACGCAAATGGTGCCGCACTTTTTCCGTTCGCTGTGCGACAGCATGAAAATCTCGTTGCACTTAAGCACCACCGAAGGCAACGCTCACCACCAAGTAGAGGGCCTGTTTAAAGTCTTTGGCCGCGCCCTACGTCAGGCCATTCGGCGTCAAGGCAATGAAATGCCCTCGAGTAAGGGTGTTTTGGCATGAGTACGTCCGCCGTAAACAACAACTTGGTTATCGTCAATACCCGGGTTGCCAACTTAGCCTCGGTGGCGTTTGCATTTCGCCGCCTCGGCGTTGAACCCGTCATTAGTGCTGACCCAGAAGTCATCCGCAATGCAGAGCGTGTGGTTTTACCCGGCGTAGGCACTGCTGAAGCCGCCATGCGCGCCTTGCACGAGATCGACTTAGTCAGCACCTTGCAAAACTTAACACAGCCGGTGCTCGGCATTTGTTTGGGCATGCAAATGCTGACGCGTTATTCAACTGAAACTCGTGCCGCAGAGCCAGTGCCTGCACTTGGTGTCATTCCGACGCACATTGAGCGGTTACGCAGCCAAGCCGGTTTGCCTTTACCGCACATGGGTTGGAACCGCACTGAAGTCAGCGACCACCCTCTGTTTCAAGGTCTCGAACAGCCATGGTTTTACTTTGTCCACAGCTTTGCCGCACCGGTTGACGGCGCCACCATTGCCAGCTGTGATTATGGCCAACCGTTTGCTGCGGCCATTGCCAATGGCAATTTCCTCGGTGTGCAATTTCACCCTGAACGCTCTGGCGCCGACGGTGCGCGTGTTTTACAGAATTTCTTGGAGTTTACATGCTAATTCCAGCTCTCGATTTAATTGACGGTAACGTCGTTCGCCTGCTCAAAGGTGACTTTAACCAGCAAACCACGTACAACAGCAATCCGGTGGCTGTTGCACTGCAGTATCGTGATGAAGGCGCAGAATTTCTTCATTTAGTCGACCTCGACGGCGCCCGCGATACTAGTAAACGCCAGCTGAACTTACTCACTGAAATTGTCACCGTGACTGGCTTACCGATTCAAACTGGCGGCGGTATTCGCAGCCGCGACGACGTCGCTAACCTACTAGCCGCTGGTGTTCAACGCGCTGTGATTGGCTCGAAAGCCGTCACTGCTGTTGACGAAGTCTTAGGTTGGCTTGACGAGTTTGGCCCGGAAGCGATTGTCTTAGCGCTTGATATCAATATTGACCAGCAAGGCAACCGCTGGCTCGCCACCCATGGCTGGCAAAGCACCAGTGAAGTTCGTCTAGAAGACGTGCTCGACCGCTACCAAGTACGTGGTTTGAAGCATGTACTTTGCACCGATATCAGCCGCGACGGCACCTTAGCGGGTAGCAATGTCGAGCTTTACCGCGATCTCAAACGCGCCTATCCGAGCATTATCTGGCAAGCGTCCGGCGGTGTTGCTAGCTTAGCTGAGCTGGAAACATTAAAAAGCGCCAATTGCGACAGTGTCATTCTCGGCAAATCGCTGCTGACCGGCCAATTCACCTTACCGGAGGCACTCACATGCTGGCAAAACGCATAATTCCGTGCCTCGACGTCCGTGACGGCCAAGTCGTTAAAGGCGTGCAGTTCCGTAACCACGAAATTGTTGGAGACATTGTGCCTCTGGCGAAACGCTACGCCGAAGAAGGTGCTGATGAATTAGTCTTTTACGACATCACCGCATCGTCCGATGGTCGCGTGGTCGACAAGTCCTGGGTCAGCCGCGTTGCCGAAGTGATTAATATCCCTTTTGCGGTCGCTGGCGGTATTCAAAGTATCGAGCAAGCGCGCGAAATTCTGGCCATGGGCGCGGATAAAATCTCGGTCAATTCACCGGCTCTGCGCCGCCCTGAGCTAATTAACGAACTGGTTTCTGAGTTTGGACAGCAGTGCGTTGTCATTGGTATTGACAGCTTTTATAACCAAGAGACCGGCACCTACGACGTCTATCAATTCACTGGTGACGAGACTCGCACGCAGAAAACCAGCTGGCAAACCGCCGATTGGGTGCAAGAGGTGATCGCGCGCGGTGCCGGTGAAATCGTGCTGAACTGTATGAATCAAGACGGCGTGCGCAATGGCTATGACATTCAACAGTTAAAAGCGATTCGCGCAGCCTGCAATGTGCCACTCATCGCCTCTGGCGGTGCCGGTGCGGTTGAACATTTTATCGAGGTGTTTCAACACGCCAACGTCGACGGTGCGCTCGCGGCATCGGTTTTTCATAAAGGTGTCATTGCCATACGGGACTTAAAAACAGAACTGCGTAGCGCGGGCGTAATTATTAGGCCTTAGGGTATTAGGCCTTAGGGTATTAGGCCTTAGGGTATTAGGCCATAGGGGATTCGGCCTTAGGGGATTCAGCCTAAGGCGATTCGCTCGGCACAATCAGGCTCAGTCACACTTAGTTAGGCTCAACATGAGTTAGGCTCAACATGAATAATATTCACTTTATAGCAGGCCTAACCTGAACAGAATTCATTTTAGAAGGGAACCAACATGATTGTTGATGGTAAAAACCTCGACCAACTCGCTTGGCAAAAAATGGAAGACCTTTTGCCCGCAATAGTGCAAGACAGCATCAGCGGCCGTGTCCTCATGCAGGGCTACATGAACCGTGAAGCGCTGACCCATACCATGCAGAGCGGTCAAGTTACTTTCTTCAGCCGCAGTAAGCAGCGCTTGTGGACCAAAGGGGAAAGCTCAGGACACGTGCTGGAGCTGGTATCCGTCACTGCTGATTGCGATCAGGACTCACTGTTGGTGTTGGCCAAGCCACACGGCCCAACTTGCCACTTAGGCACTGAAAGCTGTTGGTTACCGCCGGAGTTCCCAGCCATCAGTGAATTGATCGAGCTGGAGAACACCGTCAAACAGCGCAAAGCAGAACTCGCCAACGGTGATGCGGGCAGCAGCTACACCGCCGAGCTACTCGCGAGCGGTATTCGCCGCTGTGCACAAAAAGTCGGTGAAGAAGGTGTCGAAGTGGCGCTCGCCGCCGTTGCCCAAGACGACGACGCCCTGCTCAACGAAAGCGCTGATTTGCTCTACCACTTAACTGTGGTGTTGCAAGCCCGCGACTTACAGCTCAGTGATGTCATCGACGTCTTGCGCGCACGCAAAAAATAGCGCTGCGCGCTTCCTTCTATGGACTTGGGTTAAAGGTAAACGATTAGAAAATCGAATCGTGATTGCATCGTAAGCGGGTTTAAAGCGCTCGTCGTAAGCAAGCAATTCGGTTTTCAATCTCTTCCATGATGACCCTTTGCATTGGTTCTGGCATCAGCGAAGCTTGGACAATTGGTTTGAGGTGTTTTTCAACCTTGTCGGTCAATACGGTCACAAACGCTGTCGCCGCCTTCTCGTTCAAACCGAGCGTTTGGCCAAGAGCAACAAAATCTTGTTTGGTGTAATAACCGAAGTGCTCATATTCCGGCGAGAAAGTCCCCGCTCGTTCTGCTTCGTTGAGTGACAACGTCAGGTAATCTGCAAGATTGTATTCGGGGTACGGGAAAACCGATAGCACATCATACATTGGAGTAAAGTCGAACATCGTGGTGCTGGCTGAGTTCGGCTTGCGGTACATCGCGAAGTTTTTTAGGTGCAAATCATTATTGCCCACCAAGTACGCGAACAGAACTTGCTGCAGTCCTTTCATGATAACCGGGGCTTTTCGACCCGCTGCTTCATACATGATTCGAATCGCCAATTCGTATGACCACATGTCATGGTCGCCTTTGTTCGATGAATGGGCCTGACACAGTGAAGCTGCGTCTTCAACGAAAAGACGTTGCCCATCCGCAAGCTTGTCAAATCGTTTGGTAATATAACCAAACTCTCCGTCCTCAAAGGGAATCACCGCACAATCCGGTGCGTGTAAGCCCACCGCACGAGCAAGGTTCATCATCGCATGTTCATTTTCTGGCAAATGAGAGATAGTTGGTGGCGTCGGCTTTAAAATGTAATCGCCATTGCCTTGAGCGGGTACAAGCTTATTCCCCTCAAGTCGCACCATCACTTTTCGCTGCACGCCAGAAATCGATTGCCCCTCAAGATAAGGTCCCGCTTGACGTTCGAACTCACTTGCAGTCATCGCAATGGTTAAACCGCCAACCGGCAGCGATGGCAATCCAAACATCGATTTAACGAACCGCCTGCTAAAGCCTTCGGTTAATTGCGAATCGGCGGTCGGTTTGAGCGTTCCGAGGCAAATACCCATCACGCCTCCTTTGGCTGCGGAGTGACACTGACAGCGCCAATCAGGTCGCGCCCGTTTGCTAACAAAAGGCCAAACGAGTCTTGCTTGTCAGTTCGGGCTTTTGCGCTTTGATAGCGTCGTATCCAACCTTCACTTGTCAGGTTTTCAAAGAATGGCGGTAATACATCAGATACAAAAGGCTGCTCTTGGAGTGGGAAATGATGGCCAATTGGACTGCCATTCAGGAGGTAATTTTGGTCGTATTGAAACTGGTATTCAAACCGCAAGCCATCGCTGACTTCGCTTAAAGTACCAGCCAGACGTCCATTCGCCCACACGAAGCCGACTCGTTCACGTCTGATCTTATTCATCGATCGGCCCCGCGTAGAGTGTCATGCCAAAAGACTGGAGGATGCTCATCAAGGTATCCACGCGCATCGATGTAGGCTCGTTCTCAAAACGACGCATGGTGTGCGGTGTCACGCCAGCCATTAAAGTAAAATCGCCTTTGCTCAAGCCATGCTCTTTTCGATAAACAGCGACCAACTCAGAGATATCGTCAATATGTGTAAACGGCCTATCGGCAGACGTCGCACTATGCCTAATCGCGTCTTGCACCGCTATTTTCAACTGTTCAAGCGCGTGCTCAATATTCTCGTTTACGTCGATTAACCGACTCATAAAAAGCACTCCAATTACATATATGTATAAAATATACACGAATTGGTAAGCTAAAGACAATTTTTAACTTTAATTGTTACTGAGATACCTTTTTTGCATGATTTAAATAACTATTGCGCACTTCGTTACAAATTCGGCAGTTTAACTCCGTTAAAAGTGATTAAAGCCCTAATGCCTATCTGACAAGCATTAGGGCATTGCCCAGCATTTTTTAGAGTAAGAAAAGTCAACGCGGTGCATCGCACCGCGCTAGTGATTAACGTAAGCGAGCAGCAAGCCCTTCGAGTGTCTCACCAAGGCCGTGCAAACGCTGGCGATCAATTCCTTCACGGGAATTTGCCTCACGCTTCATGTCCGCCGCCATACTATTCAGACGATTAGATAATCCGCGATTACGACGACCCCGCTCAAGCGCTTGCTCGGTTTCTTCAAGCATGCTGGTCAGTTGCGTCACTTGTGCTTCGCTAAGACGGTTAGAACGTTGCAGCTGGTCTCTGTAAGCGAGTGCAATCACTGGTTCAGCCGGCCAGCTCAGTGTTTCTTGCAACTGCGGATTAAACTCCTTGCCCTTATCAACCAACCGGGCAGCAGCAAGCTCGTTCGCGCTGATATAATCACTCGGTACCAGCTCAAGAACATCCAAACCACGGACAATTTCAGTACCGTAAACAAGGCCACGATACCAGTAGGTTGACCAATAACCACCGGTCACCAAGGCTTTCTCATCAATAGGGCCGCGATCGAAATACGCAATCTCAAACGGGTTCGATGAATCCGTGAAGTCAAACACCGAGACACCACCTTGATACCAGGCTTGAACCATGACGTCGCGACCAGGTACCGGCAAGAGCGAACCATTGTGCGCAACACAGTTTTCAGTGTCGCTTTGCGGTGCTGGCAGTTTGTAATAGCTGCGGAACACGAGCTGATTGTCGACAATGTCGTAGATGGCATTGGCGCCCCAGTGCATCGGGTCGGATGCACGGCAACGAGGACGAGTGCCACCACCCCACTCATCCGTGAAGATCACTTTGCTACCGTCGTTACTGAACGTTGCTGAGTGCCAATATGCAAAGCCTGGGTCAACCACATCGTCAATCCGCACTGGATTCACTGGGTCCGTGATATCAAAAAGAATACCATTCCCTGAACACGCACCGGCGGCGAGGTTCGCTGCTGGGAATACAGTGATGTCATGGCAATGATTCGTTTCATTCGTCGTTTGCGTACCCGGACCATGGTCACCACGCTCCCATAGACCTGCGAGGTTACCGGTGTTAGGGTCCGCAAAAACTGCTGGACTATGAATAATGCGTGAGTCTTGTGGGCGATCGATTGGAATCTCGATGACATCGATGCGGAACAACGCTGTGCGATCATCGCGGAATGGGTCTTTATTCAGACAGCCTTCGAGCTCTTCATCTTCACGCACAAAGCTGGTTGCTGAGTTATAAACAATCAAACGATTATCGTCGTTCGCAACGACCGTGTGGGTGTGTGAACCACGGCAGGTTTGCACCGCGCCCACTTGCACCGGCATGGTCAAGTCACTGATGTCGAAAATACGCAGACCGCGGAAGCGCTCTTCACTCACTTGCCCTGCGACACCACGTAATCCGCAATCTAAACGACCACTGCCTTGTTCAACCGACATAATCAGTAAGTCACCGACGATTGACACGTCACCTTGGCCACCCGGACAAACGACGGCACTGATGAGCTCGGGTTCACCATGACGACTAATGTCATAAATTTTGAAGCCGTGATAGCTACCCACGACAAGCGTGTTATCCGAGAATGCCATGTCGGTGTTGGCGAAATCGAGTAACGTCGGACGATCGCTTGAACCGCGTGAACGCGTTGGCGTTTCTCCTTCAGTATTTGCTTCGGCAGCGGCTTCAGTGCGCTCGGCATCATTTTCTTCAGCGGCTTTAGCAAGCTCACGTAAGCGGCTTGCAGGCAGGCCGGCTGGATTTTCTGGATCATAGAAGCCCGTTGGCTTCGGTAAGGCAGCAAGTAATTCCATGTTCCAAATGGCTTCACCAGCATCACGGAACCCCGCGGCGAGGCCGGCCCGTGGATCAGGCGAATAGCCAGCAAGCATAACAAGCATTCGCCCTATTTCAGCTTCTTGCTCGTTCTTAACTTCATTGACAAATTCAAATAACTCGGCTTCTTCCGCAGCACCTCGATGACGTAACAAATCACCCACCATGGTCAATGCACCTTCGTGGTGTTTGATCATGAGTTCAAGGAACATCCGGTCGAAATCAGGCCCAGTCGACGCGGCTAACGCCTCCATTTGCTCAGGCGTTGCCATCCCTTCCATCATTTGATGGCCGCTGTGCTCTTCATGACCGTGATGTCCGTGGTGACCATGATGACCGTGATCCGTATGTTCACTCCAATCGCGACTCGGCACAGTTTGTCCGCGCTCTGCAAGCCATTGCGTCATGTATTCAATTTCATCGACTTGCGTACGCTCGATTCGCGAAGCCAACTCGACCATGGCATTACTGCTGGTTCGTTCTGCAAGGAGAGCCGTCATATCCAACGCTTGCTGGTGATGTGGAATCATGTCTTGCATGAACTTCACGTCGGCAGTCGTGAACCGCGCAGACACCAGCTGAATTGCATCTTCAGCACTGATTTGACGACTGGGCTGCCCTGGGGCACCCGGTTGCACAAGTGGGACATCAGCAATTGCGACTGTCACACAAGAGGCCGCTGCGAGCGCGAGCACCAGCGGAGATAAACGTAGAGGAGAACGACGATTTTGTGGCATGAAACTTGACCCGTAGATTTAACAAAAATTCAATATACGGGGTACACCTCAGAAGGCCATAAATATTGCGTTTAAACAACGGAATTTCAGGATGAAAGCGATTTAGGCTTTAATCATTCGAATCATGAACATTCAGAGCCGCCAGTTAGTCACTGCCAGTGAGAGCGTGCTGCTAATTATGTTTCGCCACCCAAGCAGAGTGGACGCGGAACAAGCGCAAGGTCAACAGCACGGCCGCGACACTTAAGCCGGAAATAAAGCCAATCCAAAAGCCGGCTGCACCCATGCGCGGCACAATCAAATCGGTCAAAGCCAAGATAATCCCCACCGTCAAGCCAAACGGCCAATAGGCAATCAGCGTGACGACCATCGCCGCGCGGGTATCTTTATAACCACGCAGTGCGCCAATCGAAATCGCTTGGAAGGTGTCGGAAATGGTGAAAATCGCCGCTAAACCAAGCAAAGTCCCCGCCAACTGAATAATTTCCGTGTTTTCGGTGTAAAAACTTGCTAACCAACGTCCGCCCAGCCACATGCCCAGTCCATTAATCGTCGCAAAACTGAGGCCAAGCAGCATGGCCACTTTATAGGCATTCATGGCATCGTCCGGCTGCCGCGAACCGAGTGCAAAACCAACCCGCAAGGTCACCGCCATACTTAAACTGAGTGGGAACATATACACAATCGACGACACGTTTAAGGCAATCTGGTGGCCTGACACCATAATCGCACCTAATGGTGCTATTAAAATCGCCACCGCAGCAAACAATGAAGTTTCGAAAAACAACGACATTGAAATTGGAAAACCGATCCGGGTGAAGTGCCACATGTCGTCCCAATTCGGTGGATAAAAACGACGGAACGGCATCACTGGACGATAGCGCTTTGACAACACCACATAGAGCAACAAGCTCAATGCCATCCCCCACAGAACAAGCGCCGACGCAATGCCAGAACCAGCGCCACCCAATGCAGGCATGCCGAGCTTGCCGTAGATAAAGACATAGTTTGCAGGGATGTTGATAAGCAGGCCAATAACGCCAATCACTAACGACGGCATGGTATGCGACAAGCCTTCACAGAAGTTGCGCAGCACCACATACAGAACAAACGCTGGTAAACCCCACACAATATAGTGCAAATAGTCCAAGGTCATGCGCCGAAATTCTGGCTCGACGTCCATCACGGCAAGCACCGACGGCGCTAAATACATCAGTAGGCCGGTGAGTAGCGCGGCAATGATACACGTATAGAGATTCTGTTGCAGGTGGCGACCGAGTTGGGAACGGTCACCAGCACCATCACAATGCGAAACGACAGGCGCCAAGGACAAACCAAAACCAAAAATGATCAAGGTCAGCGGAATCCAGATCGCGCCGCCTACAGCCACCGCAGCTAGATCGGTCGGCCCCACTCGGCCTGACATCAAGGTGTCGACCACACCCATCATCATCTGGGTTAATTGCGCGATTAAAATCGGGCCAGTAAGTAAGCCAAGTTTTTTTGTTTCTGGCCAAAGATGTCGCATGACTTTGCATACCTCAAATCAACAAACGTGCGCTACCCGAGCAAAGCAAACGCTTTGCTTAAACCTTGCTGCAAGCGCTGAATGTCAGTCGCCTGATTATAAACACCGAGTGAAAAGCGCAAACAGCCTTGTGTCGTGTAATGCTGCACCAACGGCTGTGCGCAATGATGACCGCTACGTGCGGCAATCTGTTGCTGGTCGAGCAGCATAGCGAGATCATTCCGATGCACATCCGGATCGTCGCTGGTCACACTCACCACTGGAATCGTGCCATCGCCATGCGGCAACAGCCGTAATTGCGGAAAATCTTTAAGCATACTGAGCAACTGCTGAGTTAAATCGCGCAAGTAAGCATGGCTGCCCTGTGCGCGCGCCGCCGCAAGGAAGTCCAAGGCCGCCACTAAGCCAGCAATACCAACCAAATTCGGCGTGCCTGGCTCAAAACGCTGGACACCTTGCACATAGTCACTGTGCGTCGCACTGACCGTGCGCACAATACCACCACCCACTTGATACAGCGGTAACTCGGCTACCGCGCGCGGGCTCAACCACAGGGCGCCGATGCCGGTTGGCCCATACACTTTATGTCCAGAAAACGCTAAAGCATCGATACCCAAAGCCGTCGGCTCAAGAGTCAGATGTGCGGCCGTCTGAGCGGCGTCAACCACCACATAAGCGCCCACTGCTTGCGCTGCTGCAGTAATATCCGTCAGTTCGTTGACCACACCCAGCACGTTACTCGCGTGGGTCACCGCCACCACACGCGTGCGTTGGTCTATGGGCAGATTGGCGAACGTACCATCGGTTGCCAGCGGAATCACTCTCAGCTCAGCGCCTTTGGCGGCACACAACTGCTGCCAGGGTAAAAAATTAGCATGATGCTCTGCTAAACTCACCACCACATTGTCGCCTGCTTGCACCCGTTCAGCGAGGCCAGCAGCAAGCAAATTCAGACTATCCGTCGTGCCTTTGGTGAAGACAACCTGTGCAGCACTGCTGTTAAAAAACACTGCGACGCGCTCCCGAGCAGCTTCATACATGGCAGTCGCTGCTTGGCTCAGTTGGTAATTACCGCGGTGTACATTAGCATGGTGATAACGCAAATAATCGGCCATTGCTGTCACTACAACTTCAGGCACCTGACAGGACGAAGCGCTGTCTAGATAGACTAAATCCGGTTGGGCCTGAAACAGCGGAAAATCTGAACGAAGATTCATAGCTTGACTCGCTACCCGTCAACTGCGGCAGATTGCTGAACGCTGTGCGTTGACTCAGGGCTCGCACTCGCTTGCAACACATAACGCAAGCCGTTCACTAACAGCGGGTTCACCACTGTAGCCTGCGTCAGTGGCGCCATATGTCCTGCTGCCACATCTAAGTGCAGACAATGAGGTATTGTTGCTGCCAAGCATTGCGCCACAGTCTGACTCGACAATGGAGATTCGGTACCATGCACTAACACCACCGGCATGCGCAACGCAGCATAGTCAGCAAGCTCGGTTGCCTCATCCAGTAACGCATGGAAGTCCGCTTGTACTTTTGCTTGCTGCGTCACCATTTGGCTTCGCGCCCGCTCTGGTAAGCGAGCAAAATAGCCGGGGGTATTCCAATAATCGACAAAGCTCGCAGCAGCTTCGGCCAGACTTAAGTTGTCCATTTGCTCGGCAATCGCCACAATTTCGGCGCGTGCGGGACTATCGGCTGGCAAGACATGAAAACTAACCGGTTCATACAACACCAAACCACGCACTTGCTCTGGATAGCGCAACGCCCATTGCAACGCCAACGCGCCGCCATACGAGTGCCCAACTAACACGACAGGCTCTTGACCTGGGCGCGCAGCGAACGGCAGCTGTGATGAGTCAGCAGTCAGCGCTGCCAGCTCATCGGCAAGGCGAAAATCGACCGCCTCTTTGCTCACCGGCGCACCGCGACCATAACCGATTAAATCAGGGGCGAAAAATTCGTGTACCTGAGCTGTGCTTTTGCTAACCATGCTTGCAGTCGTCGTGCCCGCGTCAGCCGTTTCAGAGCCTGCAAGCAAACCCTCAACAAGCAACGCTTTGTGCAGGTTTTTCCACTGCCCCGAGTGACTTTGCGAGCTGTGTAATGCAACGATATTCATGCCAAACCTTGCCAACTTCTGCGCTTAAGCCAGCGCTAAAATAATCAAATGAATCGCTGCAATCAGCAGCATTAAGAACGTGCCTAGAACTCCGATAGTACGGTAAATACTGACACCAGCGGTTTTAGTCAGGCCAATCGCATGATTAACGCGGGCGACAAACAGCAAACCACCAAGCCCATACAGCCACAGTGCGCTTAAACCTTGCCATTCGAGCAGAGCTAATAAGATCAAAGCTAACGGCACATATTCAGTAAAGTTACCGTGAATGCGCACGGCGACTTTTAAGTCCAAGCTTTCACCGGTGCCAATGCCGACTTTGTCACGCCAGCGCAGGCGAATAATCCGAATTGACAGCACTAACAACAACAGCGTCAATAACCCTGCAAATAAACTTGTTATAGGTAAAATCATCACGTATTCCTTGCATCGTGCCGTTACTGCAGGCAATTAAAAAATGAAACCCGGACCAACCGAAGTTGTCCGGGCCTTATTCTACGCTTTCTTCGCAGCTAACTCGAGCACCAAGTCACAGCAGGTGCGTAACCGAGTTCGTGCCTGTGGCCAATTAACCTAAAAGGTCTTTCAGCTCAGCGCTTACCGCTTCAACTTTTTTGGTTCCATCAAGTTTGTGATAAGTCACCACGTTTTGCTTCGCCAAGTCTTGGTAATACGCTACCAACGGCTCGGTTTGCTCATGGTAAATAGCCAAACGCTTGCGCACCGTTTCTTCTTTGTCGTCATCGCGAATGACGAGGTCTTCACCGCTAACGTCGTCTTTGCCTTCTTCTTTTGGTGGGTTATACACCACGTGATACACCCGGCCAGAACCAGGGTGCACGCGACGACCCGCCATACGCTCAACAATCACGTCGTCGGCAACGTCAAATTCCAGCACGTAGTCGATTTTAATGCCGGCTTCTTGCATGGCGTCTGCTTGTGGAATGGTGCGCGGAAAACCGTCAAGGAGAAAACCGTTTTTACAGTCTTCTTGCGCAATTCGCTCCTGCACCAAGCCAATCATAATGTCGTCTGACACTAACTGGCCTGCATCCATCACTGCCTTCGCCTTTTGGCCAAGTTCTGTGCCCGCTTTGATTGCCGCCCGGAGCATGTCACCGGTCGAAATCTGCGGAATATTATAGGTATTCATCAGAAATTGGGCTTGCGTGCCCTTCCCTGCGCCTGGCGCCCCCAGCAGGATGATCCGCATGGTAATTCCCCTGTTATTACACAATTAAAAGACAAGTTTTAGAAAGTCTCGAAAATAATGCGCTCAACTTTACCTTTCAAGCCCTCAAATAACAAGGCCGACCATCGTCGCATATGGCGAAAAACCGCGACATGGCCGGCCTTAACCGTTGTACTTACCTCGAAAGCGGTAAGTTACATCGCCAACATCAGCTTATTCAAACGGCGAACGAAACTGCTCGGGTCTTTCAAGCTACCCCGTTCCGCTAACGTCGCTTGGTCAAGCAGGACTTCCGCCCACTCACCAAAACGTGCGTCGTCTTGCTCATTGGCAATGCGTTGGACGAGCGGATGATCCGGGTTTAACTCGAAAATATATTTCGTTTCTGGCACTTTCTGCCCGGCCGCTTCCATCAGCTTCGCCATTTGTGTCGACATGTCGTTCTCGTCGGTGACAATACACGCCGGTGAATCCGTTAAACGGTGCGTCACTCGCACTTTCTTCACTTTCTCACCAAGCGTTTTGCTGAACCGTTCAACCGTCGCTTCAAAGTCTTTCTCAAGCTGTTCGTGCTCTTGCTTCTCCGCCTCGTCTTCCATGCTGCCGAGGTCTAAATCACCACGCGTGACCGACTGGAATTTCTTCTCTTGGTACTCATCAAGATGGCTCATTAACCATTCGTCGATACGATCTGACAACAACAAGACTTCAACGCCTTTCTTACGGAAGATTTCCAAGGCTGGATTGTTCTTCGCAGCTTCGTAGCTATCCGCAACAATGTAGTAGATCTTGTCCTGGCCTTCTTTCATGCGCTCAATATAGCTATCAAGCGACACGCGCTGCTTGTCACTGTCTTCATGGGTACTTGCAAAGCGCAACAACTCACAAATTCGCTCAATATTCGCTTGGTCTTCAGCTGGACCTTCTTTTAGGACATTACCGAAGTTATCCCAGAAACTCGCATAAGCTTCTTGGTCATCACGCGCTAATTTCGCCAAGCTCTGCAACACTTTCTTCGTATTTCCGCTGCGCATAGCACGCGTGACTTTGTTGTCTTGCAGAATTTCCCGCGACACGTTCAACGGTAAATCATTCGAGTCAATCAAACCGCGGACAAAGCGTAGGTAGGTCGGCATAAACTGCTCAGCGTCGTCCATAATGAACACCCGCTGCACATAAAGCTTAATGCCTTTTTGATTGTCACGGTTCCATAAGTCCCACGGCGCTCGCTTTGGAATGTACAGCAAGCTCGTGTACTCATGCTTACCTTCGACCTTATTGTGTGACCACAGCAACGGCTCATCGAAGTCATGGGCAACACTCTTATAAAACTCTTTGTATTCGTCTTCGCTGATGTCCGCTTTCTCGCGCAGCCACAGTGCTTTACCGGCATTCACAGTTTCCCATTGACCCGGCTCTGCAGGGATTTTCTCACCGTCTGGGCCGTCGCGCTCAGGGGTTTCGTCCTGCCACATTTGCACTGGAATATTCAGATGGTCTGAATAGGTAGTCACAATCGAGCGGAGTTTCCAGCTGTCCAGAAACTCTTCTTCACCTTCCCGCAGATGCAAGGTGATTTCAGTGCCACGTGACGGTTTGTTTAATGCTGCAATGGTAAATTCGCCATCACCTTCCGACTGCCACTCGACACCTTCTGCCGCAGCAACTCCTGCCGCACGCGTGCGCACCGTGACGCGGTCGGCAACAATAAACGCCGAGTAGAAACCAACCCCGAACTGACCGATTAGCTGTGAGTCTTTCGCTTGGTCGCCAGACAATTGGCTAAAGAATTCTTTGGTACCCGACTTCGCGATCGTGCCGAGGTTGCTCATAACCTCGTCGCGGGTCATGCCGATACCGTTATCACTAATGGTTATCGTGCGTGCGTCTTTATCGACACTCAAGCGCACGCGCAGTTCTGCATCACCTTCAAACAGGTCATTATTCTGTAACGCTTTAAAGCGCAGCTTATCGGCCGCGTCAGAAGCGTTTGAGATTAATTCCCGCAGGAAAATTTCCTTATTTGAATACAGCGAATGAATCATCAGATGCAAAAGCTGTTTTACTTCCGTCTGAAACCCGTGTTTTTCAGCATGCTGACTATCAGCCATGGTGATTTCTCTCCTGAATAACTAAGTTGATTAACCCTAGTTATCACATGGGGATCAGCAGACCTTATTTCAAGCGAAAAATTTCAAGCAAAAATTTTCACGGAAAATTTTCAATTAGAACGTTTTGCGCCCAGAGAAGGCATGACCTAGGGTCGTGTGGTCGACATATTCGAGTTCTCCACCGACCGGGACGCCATGGGCAATGCGGGAGGTTTTAATCTGATAGCGGCGGGCAAGGTCGGCAATAAAATATGCGGTTGCATCGCCTTCCATGGTTGGATTGGTTGCCAAAATAACTTCGTCGATGTTGCCTTGTTCGAAGCGCTGTTCCAGTAAATCCAAGCCAATGTCAGCGGGGCCAATGCCATCGAGTGGCGACAGCCGCCCCATCAGCACAAAATACTGGCCACGAAACTGACTAGTTTGCTCAACCGCCAACACATCAGCTGGTGATTCAACAATACACAAGAGTTTTTCCTCGGCTCGCACTGGGTCAGCACAAATCGAGCAGATATCAGCTTCGGTGAGGGTTCGGCAAGAGGAGCAGCGCCCAACCACTTCGAGTGCATGGGATAGGCTATCTGCGAGCTTTGCTGCGCCGTCTCGTTGCTTTTCAAGCAACTGGAAGGCCATCCGTTGCGCCGTTTTTTGTCCCACACCCGGTAACACCCTTAGGGCGTCAATCAATGCTGAAATCGCTGGACTGTATGTTTTCATGAGTCAGACTTCTTCATGATGAAAGGTTACGGGAAAACGGCGACAAGGCCGGCCTAAGCGGCAATTAAAATGGTAGTTTCATGCCCGGCGGCAAACCCATACCACCAGCAATTGAGCCCATCTTCTCTTTGGTTGCTTCTTCAACCCGACGCACTGCGTCATTGGTTGCTGCAGCAATTAAGTCTTCGAGCATTTCACGGTCGTCTTCGTCACCAAACAAGTTTGGGTCGATAGCCACACGTTTAACGTTGTGGTTACCATACATGGTGACTTTAACCATGCCCGCACCCGCCTCACCAGTGACTTCCATACGAGCGATTTCTGCCTGCGCCTGCTGCATTTTTTCCTGCATCTGCTGCGCCTGCTTCATCATGTTACCTAAACCACCTTTGAACATGCTTTTTCTCTCTTCTTAATCAAAAAAATCTTCGGACAATGTGCTGAAAGCATACCACAGGGCCCTCATGGACGGAACGTCAACCGTTAATGCAGTACGCGTACGTCAGATATTTGGGCTGCCAGCTCCGATTGCAAGCGCTGAATAGCCGGGTGTTCGTCCAATCGCTGTTTTGCCGCTGCTAAACGCTGCGCATCAATGTCTTGTTGAATCTGAAATGGCGTTTTTTCGGGTTGACCGAGTTCAATGTGTAGCTGATTGGCATCGAGGACTTTACCGAGCTCATGTCGCAAACTCGCTTCCATATGCCCCGACAGTAAGGCACGTTGTGACTCGTCCACGACTAAACGTAAACCCTGTTCAGACCGCTGCAGGTAGGCGTTCAATAACACTTGTCGAGTTCGCCCAACAACCTCGAGACGATCAACCAATGCACTCCATTCGTCAACTTGGGCGGCAAAACGAATTTCGCCGTCGTCTGCAGTGCTTTTGGCTTGCTCGGTTGGCGCTTGCGCCGCTTGATCGTGCGTTGCTGTTATAGCAGTCGCCACCCCTGAGGCAGGCTTTGGCGAAGGTTTTGGCGAAGGCTTTGGCGAAGGTTTTGGTGAAAGCTCTGGCGCTAGTTTTGGTGCTGGCTCTGGCGAAGGCTCTGATGCAGTTTGCTCAGCTAACACTTGAACTTGCGCCACAGACTCGGATTTTGATTGTACTGCAGAATCAGGCTCTACTAACAGCTCCGCTGTTCCAGGCTTTTTCTGCTCTACTGCCGTTTCTGTAGCGTGCGTTTCAGGCTTTATCTGCTCTACTGCCGTTTCTGTAGCGTGCGTTTCAGGCTTTATCTGCTCTCCTGCGGTTTCTGGCACTTGCGCTGCAATGCGTTGCCCCGAATTCACGACAGTCGGTTCACGGCGATTCTTGCGAGACAGCGCATCACGCGTTGCAATTAAACTGGCCAAGCCTGAAGCCGTTGACCCGGAAGGCGTCTCGGGCATTGCTGACGACGTTGTTTCTGTTACCTGCTGAGCTGCTTGTCGAGCACCGCCTGCCGGCTTATGGTTCGCTGTAGCCTGTTGCTCTTGTGACTGCTGCTCTTGTGACTGCTGTGCTTGCGACTGCTGAGCTTGCATTTGGTAGGAATGAGCCTGCTGCTCTAGCTCTTGCTGTTGGGCATGCAAGGCCATCAAATCATCATCTTCGTCGTCATCAGCAAATGGAAATTCAGCTGCACTATCCTGCCTTGCTTCATGATCCTTCGACACTGGCTGAGCAGTTCCTGGCGCAACTGGAGAAGCTTGAACAGATGCCTGTTGAGCCGAACTCGTCATGACATCTTGCTTGGGTACTGTATCAGCGGTCGCAACGGTTTGAGGTTCTGCAGGTGCAGGCTCTGCTGTCGACTGCTCTAAAACTGCAGACTCGGCAACCGAAGGCGCTTTTTCTGAAGACTCTGTAACCTCAGACTCTGCAACCTCAGGCACCACAACCTCAGCCTCTGCAACTGCAGACTCTTCAACAGAAGGTGCGGCCGGTTTATCAGTCGCTTCAGCGTCATAATTTGTCGCAGGTTCAGCAACCTGCTTTTCTTCAACCTTTGCTGGCTTTCCCGGCGTCGTTGCCCCCGCAACCTGAGGACGAAACGCGACTAAGCGCAACAAGGTCATTTCGACCCCGCTCATGGTATCTGCCGCAAACGGCAACTCGCGACGGCCTTCAATAACTAAACGGTAATAAACTTGCAACGCCGGCGCCGGAATTTCTGCGGCCAACGCCTGTAGCTGTTCCCTTTGCGCCAATAACTCTGAATCGAGCAAGCTTGGCGCCACTTGTACCAGCGCAAGTTGATGCAATAGCCCTTGTAACTCCGCTAAAATTCCAGCCACATCCGGCACTCGCTGAGCTAACTCACGTAACATGGTCAACGTTTTAGTCACATCACCGCTATGCACGGCTGCAACCAACTCCAGTAAATTATGCGCATCAATCCGACCCAGCATTTGCGCGACCACATCTTCGCGTACGGCCTGATTGCCTTGGGCAATGGCTTGGTCGGTTAAGCTTAAAGCATCACGCATGCTGCCGTTCGCCGAGCGCGCTAACAGCGACAACGCAGCCGCGTCATACGGAATTTGCTCTGCTTGCAGAATATGTTCAAGCTGGCCACTAATTTCGTCTCGGGTGAGCCCGCGTAAATTAAACTGCAAACAGCGCGACAACACAGTCACTGGCAACTTGTCCGGATCGGTCGTCGCTAGCAAGAAAATCACATGGGGAGGCGGCTCTTCGAGGGTTTTCAACAGCGCATTAAAACTATGCCGAGAGAGCATGTGCACTTCGTCAATGAGGTAGACCTTGTAGCGGCCACTGGTTGGCCGGTACTGCACGTTCTCAAGAATTTCGCGAGTGTCTTCGACCTTGGTCCGTGACGCTGCATCAATCTCCATCAAGTCGACGAAACGGCCTGCTTCAATGTCGACACAGGATGAACATTCGCCACACGGGGTGGCCGTAATACCGATTTCACAGTTTAGGCTGCGTGACAGAATTCGAGCGATGGTGGTTTTACCGACGCCGCGAGTTCCTGTCAGTAAATAAGCATGATGGAGGCGCTGATGAGTTAAGGCATTCGTGAGTGCCTGCAACACGTGTTGTTGTCCAACCACTTCGGTAAAATTCCGTGGTCGCCATTTCCGTGCCAGCACTTGGTAACTCATGCCGCCTCCATTATTTTATGATTATTATCGGATTTTATTATTCGTCGAACGCACAAATAGCGTAACTGTTAATACCCATTTGATCGAGCTTTTTACGCCCGCCTAAATATAATAATTCACAGACAAACGCAGTTTCCATAATCGTCGCCGGTGTCTTGCGAACTAAATCCACCGCAGCAGAGATAGTCCCGCCAGTGGCGAGCATGTCATCCATGATGATAACCTTGTCACGCGGCTTCAGGGCGTCTTTGTGCAACTCGAGAACATCGTCGCCGTACTCGAGCATATAACTTGCCGAGAACACGTCACGCGGCAATTTACCCGCTTTACGAATGAGCGTTAAACCAATCCCCAAACGGTCTGCGAGTGCGGCAGAGAAAATAAAACCGCGAGCTTCCACGGCAACAACTTGGGTTAAGCCCATGTTGTCATAACGTTCAGCGAACAAATCGATACTGTTGCGCAATGCTCGTGGGTCTTGTAATGCCGGGGTAATATCGCGAAAACGTATACCCGGCTTCGGAAAGTTTTCAACCGGTGTGATGCGGCGCGCAATATAATTACTGCGCATATCGGCAGCGGTATAATGAGTCATTCGTAGTTACTCAGGCAACAACGCGTCGTTTGGTCAGATCGCGCAAATGAGAAATTAAAACATCGGCTTGCAAAGGCTTACCAAGCACCACGGTAGCGCCAAAGCGAACCGCTTTATCGGCCACTTGATTCGGCTCCGACGTCGTCATAAAAACTAAAGGCGTTGAGTCGTACTCAGGCTCCTCGCGGAGGTTTTTCAACAACATATAGCCGTCCATTAACGGCATTTTATGGTCAAGAAGCACGATATCGAAGCATTCTTTTCTTGCCCGGTTTAAGCCGTCTAATCCGTCGACGGCGACAGTCACTTGAAACCCTGAATTCGCCAGCATCTCTAAGATCTGCTCACGCGTCCGTGCGTTATCTTCAACCAATAACAAAGACAATGCCATGTCTACCCCTTAAGAAAGTGATTCGCTTGCGAATCAAAACTACTCAGTCGTCGGTTTGGACCGTATAACTTAAGCAGTGAATAATGAGATTAAGCGCAGAACTACTGGTAATAAAGCAATACCAACAAACACTAAGACTACGAGCAGCCAGTGTAAACCGCCGGTTTGCTCCTTAAAGTTTTCTTGCCCAGCCATTCATTAATCCTCAATTGAATTATTTATGTGGGTTACGATCATATCTGATCCTGAACATTTAAGAAAGTTCCCTCGCCTACCGAACAAATAACAAAAAGCCCTTGCGCTTACGCACAAGGGCTTTCAATTCGATCACTAGCTGTGAATATTAAATGCTTGAACCGCGACGTTCTGCAGTCGATTTAATATATTCAGCCCAGCTGCTCGCGTTACGGCGTGTGCTGCTAAAGCGAGTTGCGCTTTGTGCAGCTTGATACGCTTGGCGATACTGGTTGCTGTAGAAGTAAGCTTCCGCTAACGACATATACAAACGACCAGCGTCTTCACCTTGCGGTACACGGTTAATCGCTTCTTGGAAAGCCGGAGCTGCTTCACGATAACGCTCAGCTAACAACAACGCTTCACCAATACGGCGATAATAATCGCGAATATCAGACTCACTCTCGGCTACGCCAATTGCTTCACGGTACATTTCAGCTGCGCGACGGAACTCGCGGGCAGTGTGATATGAACGTGCAGCCATTGAGAAGTTCTGAGCTGTCTTGGTTACGTTGCCATTGTCTAAGTGACGGCGCATTAACTCCGCTGCGTGGAACGGCACACCGCTGTTGTTCAGTAACTGATACAAAGCACGGTAGTCGTTTTCACGAGTAAAGTAACCTGCGTCGTAGGCAATACGCATGGTAGACAAAGCGTTGTCATAGTTCTCGTTTAACATGTAGAACATGCCCAACTGCACCCACCAGCCTTTCTCCGCAGGAAGCACTTGTACACCGCGCTCCAACACAGAGATTGCCTGAGGGACCTGACCACTCTCGTAGTAAGCTGCAATCATTAACACATACGGGTTCCGGTTTGGTTCCGGCTGGTTAAGAATTGCGCGCTCAGCAAAAGGGATCACGCGGTCGTACTGCTTCAGTTCCATGTGTGCAGAGGCCATCCGGATAAGTACATCTGGATTCCACTCACCCACGAATTGCAGGTAACGACGGAACATGGTGATTGCGCCTTCAAAGTTCTCTTCAATTAGATAAAGATTACCGAGAAGTTGCAAAGCGTTCGACTGGTCACTAAAGCTTAACACGTCTGGAGCGACTGCTGTTTCCAACTCGCGGATCGCGCGCGGAATACCAGTTGGGTCATCTTCCAAGCCTGCTAACAAAGTACCTTTGAAACGCGCCACGTATGCGCGGTCATAATCTGTTGCGCCGCGAGTAGGAATTTGCTCAAGCTCATTCAGAGCTGTTTGCATATCACCTGCTTCGTACGCTTCAAACGATGCCATAACACGACGAGCGACACGCTCACCCAAGGCCTGCGAGCGACGGTTGTCCCGTGCACGTTGGACTTGTTCTGGCGTTGGGATATCAAACCCAACGTCAGGAGATGCCGCTTGTTGCGCCTGTGGTGCGGACAGAGTTAAACCCATCGCGAAGACCACAGCACCAATTGTCGATGTGATAGTTTTCATAGGTTAGTTCCCGTCCATTGTAAAGTCGAGTTGAACTGTCAAACCTTCTTGACGTTGCGGACGACCATCCACCACTTTTGGCGCATAACGCCAGCGTGCTAGTGCACGGCGAGCTTCTTGGTCAAATACCCGACGCGGATTCGCTTCAATAACTTCGATATCCGTTACGCCACCGGTTTCGTCAATCGTAAAGCGCAGTCTTACCCATCCTTCGATGCCATCTCGTGCCGCAGCCGGCGGATAACGAGGCTCTACCCGAACAATCGGTTGAGCATCACCATCGCGGCCTAAACCTGCACCTGGGTCACCCAGGCCAGTGTTCGCGCCACCGAGATCTACACCACCAATGTCAAGATTAAATGACACTGCATCGTCAGACGCTTGAGGTTCCTGAGGAGGACTCTCTGGCGGCTGCTCTGGCGGCTCCGGAGGAGGCGGCGGCGTCCGACGACGCGTAGACTCTTCCGATTCCGGTGGTGCACCGACAATATCGATCGTGGCAGGTGCTTCAGGCGGTTCTGCCCGCTGCGCCCCACCACTGATCAAAAATGCCATAAAGACAAACAGCAGGAAGGTAACAGCAGCGCCTAGTAGTATTGATACTAAGATGCGTACCATAATTAATCGTTCTCCGCTGCTATCGAAATTTGGGCAATGCCGGCTTCTTTAATTTGGTCCATCACCTTCACGACAATACCATGACGGGCATTTTCGTCTGCTTGAATAACCACCATATCGGTAGGCTGTTCAGCAAGGAGACGTTCCAAGTTAGCGGCAACCCGCTCGACGTCGACCTGGCGGCGATCCATCCATACCTCACCGTTTTCACGGATAGCGATAAAGATGTTGGCCGAAGGTTTCTGAGTCGCTTGTGCTGCTTCAGGACGATTTACATCAATACCTGCTTCTTTCACAAACGATGTTGTTACGATGAAGAAGATCAACATGATGAAGACGATGTCGAGCATCGGCGTCATGTCTAGTGTTGCTTCTTCCTCTTCGCGTAAACGTTTACGTGCCATAATTCTTCTCTCTTAATGATGAGGCAGACTATCAATTAATTGCTCTTTTGCCGCTTTCGCACGCGCATCAAGGCGCTGAGCAAAGAACATACCTGATAGTGCTGCAACCATTCCCGCCATTGTCGGAATTGTTGCCATTGAGATACCACCCGCCATAAGACGTGGGTTACCTGTACCTTGTACCGCCATAATTTCAAATACAGCGATCATACCAGTAACCGTACCAAGTAGACCGATTAACGGACAAATGGCAATCATTGTCTTCAGCAGCAGCATCCGCGCTGACAGTTTTTCGGACGCTTCGGAAACCCATGCATCACGGATTCTATGTGCGTACCAGGAGGTGGTGTCTTCTCGTGCATTCCACTCCTTGATGATGCGATCCCGCTCCTTCGGGAACACACCAAGGAGATACCACCAACGCTCGACCATAACGATCCACATGATCAGTAGCGCGATGAACACCAGGTATAAAACGTCACCACCTGTGCCAATAAAATCCCTGACAGTTTCCCATAGTCCCATCAGGTACAATTGCATAGCTTACGCTCCCTTCTTCTCTGCGTGAGAAGCGACGATGCCAGCTGCCTGCTCATCAAGAATGTGCAGAATTGATTTGCTCTTCGAAGCCACAATTGAGTGGATTACGATAAGCGGTAGTGCTGCAATCAGACCCATCGCAGTCGTTACAAGTGCCATTGAGATGTCACCTGCCATGATCCGCGGGTCACCAGTACCGAATAGTGTGATTGATTGGAAGGTACCAATCATACCAACTACCGTACCTAATAGACCCATAAGCGGCGCGATTGCTGCAAGGATCTTGATGATGTTCACACCAGCTTCAACTTTCGGCGTTTCACGTAGAATCGCTTCGTCAAGTTTCAGCTCAAGGTTTTCAGCATCAGTGTTCGGGTTCTCATGGTACACCTTCAAGATACGACCCAGTGGGTTCTTGTCTGAAGGGTTCTGAGGGTTCTTCAACTGACGACGGATTGCACCACCTACAGCAGTTAGGGTCACTAACTTGTAGATTGCGATCACGAAACCAAGGATAAGAACAACAGTGATTGCATA
The DNA here is from genome assembly GCF_003987315.1 of Aliidiomarina haloalkalitolerans. Lineage (GTDB taxonomy): Bacteria > Pseudomonadota > Gammaproteobacteria > Enterobacterales > Alteromonadaceae > Aliidiomarina > Aliidiomarina haloalkalitolerans. The sequence continues at coordinate 22,647 of NZ_PIPI01000001.1, read as the reverse complement.
ACCAACGGTCTGACCTTGGTGATAACGCTCAGACAATGTCGCTTTCTGCGTTAACAAGCTCAAGATCTGGCCACGTGAAGGGTCAACGAACACACCGGCAAAGCCAGAGTTGGTGTTTTCGAAGTTAGACGCTGCACGTAAAATGTGACCAGCTGGTTGACGAGCAATCGGCTGAATTTGTTGAGTGGCGTCGTTGTACAGTAAGTATTCACCGTCAGAAATCAGGTTGAATGCACCGATACGAATAACGTCACGAACTTCTGAACCACCGTCAAGCAGAGTAACTTCGCCTTGATAGCGAGCAACTTTACCTGATTCAGTCATTTCAGTTAGAAGTGCTAACCATAGCTCTTCGAGTTCACCGATGTTTGGTAACTCACGCGCTTGCGCTAAGCTTTCCAGAACCAAGTGACGGTCTGGGTACTGAGCACTTACGATAGACGTAGAGATACGACCGATAGTGTCAGAAGCGGCACCACGGATAACACCGAAGATTTCACCCAAAGTACCGACCATGTTATCAAGTTCGGTTTCTTTGTTAGCGATGTTAATTTCATTTTGTGCGTATTCTTCTTGCAGACGCGTGCTGCGTTGCTGCTCGTTACGCAGTTGTTGTTGCGCTTGACGCAAAAGTGCTTGCTTGTCAGCACGATCGCTCATGAACTCACGCTCACGGGCTTCATCGATACGCTGCATTGCTGCACGTTGTTGCTGAACTTGTTGCAACAACTGGTCAAGTGTACGCGCTTCTTGTGCCGAAGCACCGAAGGCTGCTGATGCCGCTAGGGTTAAACCAGCCGCGGCAACCATAAGGTTTTTAACTACTTGTTTCATTCTGCATTCTCCGCGGCAAAGATTGGCAGACGTACCACGTCATACGCAGTTTGACGACGTGACATACGGATAGCTTGAGTTAACGGGCTCAGGAATGAGTCATCAACACGAGTCCACTCACGGGCTGTGTTATCCCACAACCATGCATTACGCATATCGAGTGACTGAGCTAAGAATGCAACACGGCCAAGGTGGAAGTAATCAACCGCGATGTCTTGACCGCCGTAGCTCAGGGTACCCTGATACGCGATTAGACCAACGCCGTAATCCATCTCGATTTGGTATGCTTCAACGATTTGACGGAACTTCTCAGAGTCAGTCACGTTAGAACGAGTCATTAGGTCACGTAGACGCTCAACTCGACGCTCCCGCTGCTCACGGTGGATTGGAATATCCAGCTGAACGAATTCGTCTAATGAATCGATCATTTTGTACATCAAAGGAACCACGCCTTGACGTGTTTCTTCGATACCGTCGATTTGACGCTGCAACGACGCTAAGGTCGCGTTTTGGTCGTCAACCAACGCTTGTACGTGATCGTTATAAAGTTTCAGAGCTTCGAATTCCGCAACAACTGCACGGTATTCACCGAGTAGTTCACGGCTTTGCTCGAACAAAGAGTCGATACGCTCTTGAGAGGCAACCTGAGCGCGGTTAGTTTGCGTTTGCTCAGCTTGTAACTGTGACAAAGTAGGATTGCTAGCAGAAGCTAGTCCTACCCCTGTCAGCGCCATCACACCTACCACGGCGGCAGCGATTTTGCTTCGTTTGATTACTGTGGTCATAGTTCCCAACCAATTTGACTTAACTTCATCCGTTGCTTACGAGGTTTAGAACAAAATTGCGAACATCACCTGGTAAAGCTAAGGACCCAGTTGTGTGAGTGATGAAAAAGGTTTTTCTACACCAAATATACGCTATTTCGCGAAAATAGCATTGCCTGAATACTCCCACGAACCCGCCAAGCGTGTCAACCGGGCATTTTCAATCATTTTTCGGTTACTCAATCGAACCGGTAAAATTCCTTTGATTTACCCATGTTTATTCCTTGCTTTACACAAAATTGCGTGGTCTCCAGAGAATATTATGAACCTGCTCATCAAGAATAGTTCAAAATTTATGCAATCAGGCAAGTTTACGCCCTCTTTACTTGCCAGAGAGACACCATGATGAGGTTGAACGCATCAACTGGTAGGAGCACATTGGCAACGCCAAACGCCAGTCTATCGCATTTTTCTTAAATTTTTATGACAAAAAAACCGGCTCTCGAAAGAGCCGGTCTGCTTGTTTTATACCTGTTGCTTCAACTCACGAACGTGAGCGTCTGCTTAGAAACGCTGAGTGTAACGAACGTAAGTTACGCGACCAAACGCATTGTACAGGTTGAAGTTGTAGCCACGACCACCGAAGCCGTATTCTGGACCGTCGATCACGTCAATCTTCGGTAATTTTTCGAAGATGTTCTGTGCGCCAACAGTCACACGACCGTTCCACGGAGTGTTATAGCTTAACTGCAGATCGTGAGTTGTCCACGTACCCCAGTTACCACAACGAGCTGTGGTTACGCCTGCACCAGCATTAGTACAGTTCGGGAATTCGCCTTCAGCGTTACGCGCTTCAACGAAGGTGTACTGAGTACCGATGACGTTGATGTTCCACGCTGCAGTGAAGTCACCCCAAGAGTACTGGTTCTGCAAGGTGATACGCTGTTGTGGTAAACCACGGTCTTTCACTTCGTTACGGCCGCCGTCAGTTTTGTAATCAAAAATGTGCGACACGTTCAAGTTAGACGTTAATGCACCCATATCACCGAAGTCGAATTGAGTACGAACGTTAATGTCTAAACCAGAAGTTTCTAAAGTACCTGCGTTACCGAAACCAGCGTCGATGCGCGTGATACGGCCATCAGCACCACGAGTTACACCAAGACCATCAGGAATTGGGTCGCCCGCAGCTTCCGCGTCGATCAAGTTCTGTGAGGTGTATGAACGAATACGATCATCGATTTCAATGTTGTAGTAATCAACAGTGAAGTTCAACCACTCGATTGGCTGATAAGCCACACACAATGAGTACTGAGTTGATGACTCAGAGCTCAGGTCTGGGTTAGCAATGTAGAACGCGTTGATCTGACACGCTGCTGCTGGGTCACCTGATAAGATTTCACAAGTAACTGGATCGCGCACTGAGTCAGCTGAGAACGACGTTAACTGAGTTAACACGTCAAGCGTTGGTGCACGGAAACCTAAGCCATAAGAACCACGGAGCAACAAGTTGTCCATTGGCTGCCAGCGTACGCTCACTTTTGGTGAGAAGTCTGAACCGTAGTCAGAGTAGTCATCGAAACGACCAGCGACAGATAACTCAAGGTCATACGTCAATGGTGCTAAGATTTCGAAGTAAGCAGCAGTTACGTCACGGCCGCCACCTGCAGAACTACCTGCAGAACCACCAACCAAGCCAGCTTCTGACTGTGAGTCATACTTATCTTGATAACGCTCGTCACGACGCTCGATACCAACAAAACCTTGCATCATGCCACCGCCGATTTCAGCGATTTCGAAACCTGCAGACGCATAGATTTCATCGATGTCGAAGGTAGAGATACGTGAAATAGTTACAACACCAGCAGACAGTACGTCTTGTGGGTTGTTCGATGGGTTTTGGATGTCATAACCGAAGCGGCAAGACGCGTCAAAAGAACCATCTGAACAGTAACCTGGGTTAAAGTCATTTACGTTTGACCATGCAGTGGTTGCTGATAAGTACCCGTTACCAATGTCAGAGGTTTTGTTACGAACACGACGAACACCGAAGTCGATGTCCAGTCCGCCCCAACGACCTTCAGCACCGACTAAGAAGTCAACGTTTTCGTTGTCAACTTCGCTGTCACGGTTACCCATGGCAGCAAAACGGTGATAGAAGTAAACCGGTACATTTGGACCAACCAAGTCACGATCAAATGCAACTGCATTTGGGTTACGTGGGTCATATAACCACGCATCTGGGTTAGTTGGGTTATTATAGCTGCTTGCTGGAGTCACTAAGCTTGGGTAGAAGCCATTCGTGTCTGGGGCTGGAGCGTAACGACCGAAAGAGCTAGTACGAGCGATATTCGCGTTAGAATATAAACGCCAGTCGTTGTTGATGTCGTGTTGAACTTTAACAAACAACGCTTCGTTCGAAGTTGATGCTTCGTTCGCGTTAGTCGCGTTGAAGTTATATTGGCAACGCTCTAAACCACCAACTGTTAGGTTGAAGAAGTTGTCTTCGGCACAGCCACCTGGTACTTCCATAATTGGTGGAGCAATAGGGTTGCCTGTATCCGGATTCAGACCCCAATGGTTTTCCGGGTTAGTTGCTGCGAAGTAGTTGTTACCATACACAGATGAACCTGGCTGTACCCACGGGTAGTCACGCTCAAAAATGATTTCACGCTTGTTCCAAGAAACACCACCGATGATGCTAGTTGTGTCTGAAGATGCGCCAAATACCGCAGAACCGTTCTCACGGTCACCGCCGTCAGCTGGAACTGAAACTTGGCCGGCACCAATCGTTAACTCAGCACCGTTGAAGTCACGGCGAGTGATAACGTTGATTACACCACCGATTGCATCAGAACCGTAAACCGCTGACGCACCGTCAGACAGAATTTCGATACGCTCAATGGCACCCATAGGAATTGAGTTTAAATCTTGCGAAGAACCGGTTGAAGGAGACATCGTTAAACGACGACCGTCAACAAGTACAAGTGTACGGCTCGCACCAAGACCACGCATGTTAACCTGGCTCACGCCCTGCGCTGAAGAACCAGACTGCGGACGGAATGAACCAGCGCTGTTAAAGGTTGTGTTACGGATAAGGTCAGCTGCAGAAATCTCACCAGATAGTTCGATCGACTGACGGTCGATAACGGTTACTGGTAGTGCACCTTCCATGTCCGTACGTTGAATACGTGAACCAGTTACCTGGATACGTTCAACGCGCTCTGCTGCTTCTTCTTCCTGCTCCTGGTCCTGCGCTGAGGCAATGCCTGTCATCGCAGTAGCAGTCGCACCAAACATTAGTGCTAAGCGGATAGACTTAGCTAATTTATTATTGGTGTACATGTAGTTTCTCCCTGGATCACATTAAGTGATTTTTAGGTTTAGTTTACTGGCACATGCCGAGTAAACGGGTCGAAGCCTCGTGGCTCCTGTTGCTCTATTTTTTACTTTTCTGACACCCCGCGAACGGGATGACTCAAAAGTACACAAGGTTGTAACAAACTCTGTGAGAACTTTAAAGAAGTTAAATTGTCACAAAGATGTGGCAAATTTTCCTGCTTTTAACGCCCTCAACGACCTGACTATATCAAAACGTATAAGGTATGCAAGGGTAAATTTGCCTTTTTACGCAACCTATGTGAAGAAATCGTGAAGTAAATGTCGATAAATCGTAAAGAATTTGCGACAGCAGGCAAATAGCCCGCTAGGCCGAGGCTTTTAGATATGTTAGTCAGGAGGGTCGATAAAGGGCTTGTACTAAGGCGCTAAGCTGTTGTTGTACGACGTTATTCATGAAGCCATACACCGGCGAGTCGGCTCGTAATTCATGTAACGCTTGAGCGTTTTTTTCCGCTTCTGCCAAATAATCCATCACCTGGGTGCTGCGGGTTTTAAATAAACCCTGGTCAAACCACTCATGGGTTAACTCAGGCGGAAACAGGGCTGCGCGCTCACGTAAGCGCGCAAACACTGCTTCGGTTTTTCCTCGGGTTTCGTCAATTCCAGTAAACATTAACGTCCTCGTCGTAAGCTCGCGTGAACATTACGCGGTAATTCTGGCAATGTCTTCTTCGGTACTAAATACGTCGCCAGGTTCATAAAGTCAGCAAAAATTCGGTTTTTCTCCGTTGTCCGTTTCAGATAATCATGCCCTGACGAACCGCCTGTGCCTATCTTTGACCCTAGCATACGTTGCACCATCATGGCATGTCGATAACGCCAAATGGTTAGGTTTTCGTCGAGGTCAGTGAGCGCATTGAGTACTTGATACGGCAAGTTGAACGCTGGCTCTTCGCGATATAAGTGAATAAACAAAGCGGCTTGCATCGCTCGTTGTGACAGCCGAACGCGGCCGTCTTCTTGCATAGCCGTATATAAATCACGGTCAAACAGCGCAGCAAAATTCGCGCGACTACTAGCCAGTTCACTTAGTTCGCTCGCTTTTTCTTCGTCACTCAGCAGCGGATTTTCGCGAACAATATCCTCTTCATGCTGAATCTGACTTTCGATGGCCGCTTGATAATGTTGCCAGAACTTAAAGTCATCCTGCTCAAGAAACGGCATCCGAGCGAGCCACGCATCCACCATGGCGAACAAATCCGGTTTCTCTTCTAATTGTTCCAGATACGCGCGGTCTTGGTCATTAATCCGGTTATAAAAAGACGCTTGGTCAAAGGCGATCCGTTTGTCGCGCTTAACCCCTAAAGAGATTTCGATTTCCTTAAACTGAATACTTTGAAATCCAGACGCTGGCACTAAGAAATCTCGAAACTCGAGAAACTCCTGCGCCGTCATGGTTTCCATGACATTAATCTGTTGATTCAGTAATTCTTGAATGGTGACAATACGCTGCAGCCGGTGCACGAGCGTCATCAATTGCTCATCGGCAATTTCTGCTTGGCCAAAGATGCGCAAAATTGAACGTAGCTCATGAATAATCTGCTTAAACCACAGTTCATAGGCTTGGTGCACGATGATAAATAGCGTTTCTTCATGCGCTTCCGGACCGTATTTAGGGCTGACCGGCTGTTGTGCTGACAATAAGCGATCTAAACCTAAATAGTCACCGTAATACACTGGGTCATACTTCTTACTCATACTACCGTTTTCCTTTTTTCTTATTCGAATTATTTTTGGAAATCACCAAGTTAGTTATCGCTAGTAACATTTTTACACACATCAAATAACAAACAGCTAACAAATTAGTATAACCTTTGTTAAGTTTACTCAAGTGAGCGAACGCCTGATTTCAGCTCAAGCTGACGAATTCTCTCAGCAACTTCACAGTTGACGCGCGTAAAAACCTGCCGTTGTTGACCTTGTTCGCACACATAACCGTTTAGGTAATCTATTTCGGTTGCTCGTTGCGCTTCAATATCCTGTAGCATACTACAGCGATTGCCCGCAGTTGCTCGGATCACTTGCTGCACTTCGGCAACTAACTCGTCTGCATCGAGCATGGGATTCACATTTGCGATCTCTTCGCAAATTGCACGAATCTGCGCCCGTGCCTCTTCGCTGCGCAACACACCATTGACGCCACCGGCTAACGTCGCCAAAGGATTAATCGCGCAATTCACCGCCAATTTGCGCCAGCGCCGTTGCTCAATGTCTGCGTCCCACTGCAGTGGTGGCCATGCCGCTGCTAACTTGTCGAGCCAATGAGGCGGTTCTGATCCAGATACTGAACCTGCTGAGCTTTCAGTGCTAGCTGAGCTTTCAGTGCTAGCTGAGCTTTCGGTGCCAGCGCATGCGGTCGGTTGCCGCCGACCTATCCAACTTTGCCCTAATCCCGCTAACACCGAATGGTAACGATTCTGCCGCCAAGCACCATGGGTGGTTACCAAATCATACACCTGCCAATTCGGTTGCTGAGCCAGATACGCTTCGCCGGCGCCAAGGCCATTATGACTGACAATCAAAGTCGCGTCGTCGGCAAGCCCTTCACCTTGTAGCTGCCGTAACAAAGGCTCCAATTGCCAGGCTTTAACAAAGAGTAACCAAACTGCGTCTGCGCCAGCATCTTTGGCACTTTGACAGCGCGGCAAACTCAATTCACGTACTTGGCTATTTTGGGTTGTTTGCAGGCGCACCACAGCAGCCTCGCTGTCGCGCACATACAGGCTTACCGCTTCGCCACTATCATGCAAAGCTTGCGCCCACTGCATGCCTAGGGCGCCGGTACCAACCACAACCCACTGCGTCATAGTGAATCCCCATTCTCTTTGTCCCATGCCGCTTGCCGCTCGCGACTCGCATCTTCAAGGCGCTGCACATCACGGCGGATGAACCATAAGAATAGCAAACTCGGAATCACCATGACGGTGGTCAGGAGGAAAAACACCGCCCAATTACCATCGAGCCAGTCAACGACAACACCACTGTATGCCGCCAAAACCGTGCGCCCAAGGGTACCGATTGAGGCCATCAATGCATATTGCGTCGCCGTAAACGCACGGTTCGCCATTAAACTAATTAAGGCCACAAAGGCAACCGTCGACCACGCTGAGGTAAAACCGTCAGTAATTACCGCAGCCAATAAAAGGGTTTTATCCGGCCCCACCAATGCCAAAGCCGAGAACAGTAAGTTACTCGCAGCCATGGCACTGCCACCAATAAACAAGCCTTTGAGAATACCAATGCGCATGTTGACGTACGAGCCAATCAGCGCAAAAGCAATGGTTACCCACCAGTTCACCAATTTCGAGTACAAGCCAATCTCAGCATTGGTAAACCCGACCTCTTGGTAAAACACAATTGACATGCGCCCGAGAAACGCTTCACCAACTTTAAACAACAACACGAACAATAAGATCGACAGTGCAAAGCGCACGCCGTTGCGACGGAAAAATTCCGCCAAAGGCTCGACCAAAGTCACCACTAACCATGCCACCGTCCGATGACCGAGGCTAATCCGAACTGGCGTTGTTGTGATAGCGCCCGCAGTCGGCGTTTGAAAACGAACCAGTGTTTTTGCCAATGGCACCAAGGCGGCAACCATCAGCGCTAGCCAAAACAACCAGCCGACGCCGCCAACTTGCCCACTAATGGCTGCAATAATGAGCAGCAACATGGCCACGGCCAAGAGCATCAATGCCGCCATTTGCCGAGGTTGCGCTGCCGCAATTTGCTGATAGTGCAATTCCGCTTCGCGCTGTTTTGCGCCGCGCGCGGTTTTCGGCTCTTGGGCTAACCACACGCCCGCACTCAGCAACAGCATTACGACTGCAAGCCACTGATACACTTGCGCCCATTCCATGCCTTGCAAAAAGAAAGCTGAGGTACCCGACGTGTCCGTCAAAAAGAAAGGAATCGCTCCCAAGCCTGCAAAGCCCGTCCACCAACCTGCTGTGGCCATGGCTGCTGCTGCAGACTGCACGCGCGCTTCGTGCTCACCGACCGAATCAATTCGGTAAGCATCAATCGCAATGTCTTGGGTTGCCGAGAAAATCGCAATGGTCAGCGCCACCATACCGGCAAACCGCAAGCTTTCGGTAAAGTCGATATGTGCCAGACCAAAACAGGCTGCGGCTACACCAAACTGGCAAAACAAAATCCAGCCACGACGGTGGCCTAGCCAGTCGCTCAGCAGCGGTACTTTAATCCGGTCAACCAAAGGCGACCACAGAAAGTTGACCGAGTACGCCGCAAAGACTGCGCCGAAATAGCCAATGGTGGCGCGGGTGAAGCCCATTTCGTTCAGCCAGGCCGTCATCGATGAGCCGATCATCACCCACGGATAGCCACTGGCCATGCCGAGCAGGAAAATAGTCAGCAGTCGACGCTGACTATAAAACCGAAAGATGCTCGCCCAACCGACTGGCGCTCGACTGATATCGCCTGTACGCCCGGTGATTGGATCTGGCGTCGCTGTTGGATTGCGCTTCGACACTAATTATTCTGCCTGTGGTTCAGGTAACAACTCAACGCGCATTAAAACGATCGGCTCGACCGGTACGTCTGGGAAGTTAACTTCTTCGTTAAAATCAGTTGCAACCGCCATCAGCTCCCGCAATAACTCTTCGTTCTCGACCACCCGCCCAAACACGGCGTAGCCCCAACGGCGAGGATTTGGATTTAAGCTGTCGTTATCGTTGGTATTAAAATAAAACTGGCGACGCGCTGAATGCGGATCTTGCTGCCGCGCCATCGCAATAGTACCGAACCGGTTCGGTAGCCCATTGCCCGACTCATTAATCACTGTGTCCCCTTCTGGCAACGGCGTCCAATCGGTTTTGTAACCACCGCCCTGCACCACAAAGTTGTCCACCACACGGTGAAATAAGGTGCTGTCATAGCTACCTGACACCACATGGGTTAAAAAGTGATCGACAGTCACCGGTGCGCGCCAGCGATCTAGCTCAACAATCATCTCGCCTTTATTGGTGACAAACTTCACCCGCGGATAAAGATTGTCCTTCTGAATATCAACCGCTGCGGCAGGACTGCCAACGCTACTCAATGCAAGAGCGCACAGGGTGACTAAGCTAATAAAGAATGTTTTCATGCATGTCCTCACTCATTTTCTGAATACAAAGTAACTGTGAAGTAAGTCGGCTGTTAGGGTCAACCTCAGCGTGCGAGTGTCGCTAAACAAAGTCGCTAAACAGTCGCTACTGTGACTGTTGGCGCAGCCATTGTTGCAGTTCTGGATCATCCAGTAGTTGCTGAATCGTGTCCGTTAAACCTTGATTAAAACTTCGTTGCCAACGTTCGTAATCAGCGGTCCGCAGCGGCGCTCCCGTAATGACAGTTTGGTATCGCCGCGTAATGGTATGATTGCGGTGCTGCCCCTGTAAGCGCAGGCGGATGGTTTGGCTTGTTTGATATTCTTGATTAACGTGCTGCACTCGAATGAGTGCATCTTCAATATATAGCGTCAATTGCAACGGAGATTGGCTCGAAATTCGCCAATGTTTCGCCAGTTCCTCACTGATCAGAGTAGCCAGAGGGACGTTGGTCGTGGCAAACTCTGCATGATCTTGATTATGTTCCACACGCAATACATGGCTTTGCCCACGCTGATCTTGCACCTGCAATTGAATTAACGGTAAATGTTGTGTCGGTGAGGATAACCGCAAGGGTAGATTGATTTGGACGGTTTCCGGCATTTGCGGAGAAGTGGCACAACCGGCCAATAGCAAACCAGAGAAACAAACAGCGAGCAGTCGGCGCATTCGAGTTGTCCTTTTTTCTATTCGTTCGTTTTCTTATGGGCAATAAAGGTATACGATTGTTCCTGAAGAGTCACGCGCTGCACAGTTAAATCAGCGCAAAAGTAATGAAGGTAGTGTTCATGAAATTTGCAGAAATCACCGGTTGGGGTAAATGTGTACCACCAGCAGTTATGACCAATAACGACCTGGCGACATTTTTAGATACCTCCGATGAATGGATTCGTACACGAACCGGGATTGAAGAGCGGCGTGTGAGTGCAGTAGGCACCTCGGCCCTAGCTACTGTAGCGGCGCGTAATGCGCTGGCTGCTGCTGATCTCGACCCGTTAGAAATCGATTTAATCATCGTCGGTACCTGTACTGCCGACGAAATCATTCCCAATGTGGCGTCGAAAGTGCAACAAGAAATTGGCGCAAAAAATGCCGCCGCATTCGACTTAAACGCCGCCTGCAGTAGTTTTTTCTATGCCATGCACTTTGCCACATCGAGCATTCGCATGGGTATGCACAAAAAAGTACTGATTATTGGTGCCGAACGTCTCACCCGGATCCTCGACTGGACCAAGCGCGAAAGCGCCGTGTTGTTCGGTGACGGTGCCGGTGCCATGGTTCTTGAAGCCTCCGACAACCACGCTGGTTTATTAGCATCAAAAGTCAGTTGTGATGCCGATGCGCGTGACGTCTTGTCGCTCGACTTTGGCATGAGTTTCGACCGGTATAACTTTGATGGCGTTATGCCGTTCAACTTTATTGGTCAGGAAATCTTCAAGCGCGCCGTGAAAGGCATGAGCGCAGCCGTTGAAGCCGTGTTCCAAGAAACTGGCTTGAGTGTTGACGATATCGACGTACTTATTCCGCACCAAGCGAATAAACGCCTCATCGATTTCTTAGCGAAGATGTGTAAAGTCCCAGAAGAGAAAACCATGGTGAATATCCAAAAATATGGTAACACCTCTTCGGCAACCCTACCCATTGCCTATACCGAAGCGCTCGAAACCGGCATGGTGAAACCGGGTGACTCGATTATTTCGGCAGTCTTCGGTGGCGGCTTAACTTGTGGCGCAGGTCTGATTAAATGGGGCGAGCGCGTAACGCCACTGCAGAATAACCAAATGACCTTGGAACAAGGTGCCAACCAAAGCGCCTTAGACCTCATCCTGCCTCTATTCGAAGGCGCCAAAGCTGCAGCAGCTAAAGCAGAGTCTTAAGCAGAAAGTTAATCACGGTTATCCGTACACCTCATTAAAAAGGCAGTTCCAATTGGAACTGCCTTTTTCTATTTATCCAGCTTAGGTGAAAACCCACAGGCTATTTACGCTGTGCTTTCGCCGCAATAATTTGCTGAGTTTCTGCACTAGCCAAAACCGTCAGAAAATATTTTAACTCGCGCTGAATGCGTGCTGGTACGGCTTCCGGCTGAACTTTCATAAGTTTTTTGCTTAAACGCAACGACCGCACTGGCTTCGCTGCTAATCGCGCACTAACGTCTGCGATGGTTGCTGCTAGCTCTGATGCCGGCACAACCTGATTCACCATATTGAATTCATAAGCTTTCTGCGCGTCGATCGTCTCGGCCAACAGTAACAACTCCGCAGCCTTCAAGTGCCCACACAAAGCTGGCAGTAATTGACTTGAAGCGGCTTCTGGTACCAAGCCCATATCCACAAATGGCATCACAAACTTGGTGCCTTCGGCGGCATACACCAAATCACAATGCAGCAACAAGGTGGTTCCAATGCCAACTGCAGCGCCTTGCACAGCAGCAACAACCGTTACATCAACGGTCGAAATCGTCTGTAAAAATTGAAACACTGGCGAGTCTGGCTTGAGCTCACCGTGACGCAGAAAATCACCGAGGTCATTACCCGCGCAGAATAAGTCGCCCGCGCCAGAAAAAACCACCGCCGCAATATCATCACGCGCATTCGCATCTTGCAAAGCTTGCGTCATGGTCGCGTACATGGCTTGGGTTAATGCATTGCGTTTTTCTGGTCGATTAAGTTGTACCGTCAGGATTTTATTCGCTTCGGTGACAATGACATGCTCAGACATGAATGATTCCTCGTTGAGTTGCGGCTCGGCGAACGAATCGCGCACGCACACAAATAAATAGTCAATGGCAGCACCATAACACTGGTCAGTCCAGACAAACAAGGAGGAATTAAAGCAAAGAGGATTTTATCGTTCTGTTTCAGTGTGATATCGCTAAAGAGAGTGTGCAGCGGCGTGACATAACAATTCACACGATAGAAAGGTGATGACCCCACCAGCCACACCCCGGCACACATTACCCCAACTACGGCTGCTCCCTTCCGGGCCTGACCGGGTTCGCTGGTTCATGTTGCGAGGGGACCAATGGGGTCACCGCCGCGCATTATGCTTGAAAGCAGGCATAAACTCAACCTAACTCAAGCAAACTGCGCCTAACTGGCGAATAAGTCACCAGTCCTTACTTGTCTTCGATAAATTCGACCACTTCTAAGCCGAAACCAGACAGCGCTGAGTACTTCCGTGGCGAACTCAATAAGCGCATTTGGTGCACTCCGAGGTCAGCCAAGATCTGCGAGCCGACACCGACGTTACGTGACTCTTTGCTTTTCGTCGCCGAACGCTGCACTTCGCCTTTATCTTCTTGCTCAAAGAAACGGACCTGCTCAATTAAGTCTTGTGGACTTTGTTGTTTGCTCAACATCACAAACACACCACCTTCTTCGGCAATTTTCCGCATTGCACGGTACACCGGCCAACTGCGGCGGCTCGCGCGCTCCGTCGCTAATAAGTCGTTAAAGGTGTCTTGCAAATGCACCCGTACTAAAGTCGGTTGGTCGCCCTGCACTTCGCCACTGACAAGCGCAAAGTGTACTTGGCCATCGACCGTATCTTGGTAGGTGACTAAATCGAACTCACCATACGCAGTAGGCAGTTTACATTGCGCCACGCGCTCAACTGTGTGCTCTTTCATGGAACGGTATTCAATTAAATCGGCAATTGTGCCAATTTTTAAATCGTGTTCAGCAGCAAACTTCTCGAGGTCAGGACGACGCGCCATGGTGCCGTCTTCATTGAGAATTTCGACAATCACTGCGGCTGGCTCATAGCCTGCCATGCGCGCTAAATCACAACCCGCTTCCGTATGCCCTGCGCGGTTTAAAACGCCGCCTTGGCGGGCTTTTAAGGGGAAAATATGCCCTGGCATAACCAAGTCGGTTGGTTTCGCATCGGCAGCAACCGCAGCCAATACGGTTTTCGCCCGATCACTGGCAGAAATACCCGTCGTGACGCCATGCGCCGCTTCAATCGATACAGTAAAATTGGTCGCATACGGTGAATTGTTTTGCCCAACCATGAGCGGCAGACGCAACTGTTGGCAACGCTCTTCGGTCAGCGTCAAACAAATCAGGCCACGACCATAACGCGCCATAAAGTTGATCGCTTCAGGTGTAACGCACTCGGCGGCCATAATCAGGTCGCCTTCGTTCTCGCGATCTTCATCATCCATGAGAATGACCATCTTGCCCGCTTTCATATCGGCAATAATTTCGGCCGTACTATTCAAACTCGACATGCTACTTCACCCTCATTTAGCTAGTGCGCCGTCGGGGCGCATGGTAATTTTTAAATCTGGTCCCACTTGCTGACAAGCCACAACTTGCCATTCTTGCACTGCAGCCATTTTAGTTGGCCCAGTCATGGTTAATAACTCTTTTGCGCCGCTGCCTAAAAACTTCGGTGCTTGATATAAAATCAGTTCATCCACTAAATTGGCATCTAACAAAGCCCCTGCCAATCGCGCACCGCTTTCGACCCAAACCGACAGAATATTCGCTGTTGCAAGCTTTTCTAGCAGCGCTGGCAAAGACACTTTGCCATCTGCGCCAGCGGCAACGATGATTTCCTGCGCATGCGCTGGTAAAGCCACATCTAACGCCTGAGTACGTACGATCCAAACTGGGTTTTGGTCTTGAAAAATGCGTGCCTGTGGCGAAATTTCGCCACGATGATCAATGATCACCCGTAACGGTTGGCGCACATGTTTCGGCGCAACACCAGTTTGCGGCGCAAAGGCCTGCATCGATTTCTTCAACGCCGGATCAAGATGTTCGCTGCCACGCAGTTGTTCAGCCTGCGGCTGCTCTTGAAAATACAAAACATCCGCAGGGAATTCTTCAACCCGCACATTCAGGCTCGGGTCATCCGCTAATACAGTCCCTGCACCAGACAAAATCGCTCCCGCCTGAGCGCGTCCAACTTGCACATCACGACGCGCCTGCGGACTGGTAATCCACTTACTTTCACCGGAAGCCAAAGCGGTTTTACCGTCCATGGAAGCGGCAAGCTTGACCTGGACGAATGGGCGTTGCTTGGCCACTTTGGTAAAAAACGCCGCAGAAACAGCAAACGCTTCATCACTTAAAAGACCTACATCCACCTGAATTCCAGCATTGCGCAGCAATTCAATGCCACGACCAGAAACCGCCGGGAATGGGTCCTGCATCGCCACCACGACACGGCCGACCGCTGCCTTCAGCAGTGCTTCTGCACAAGGCGGTGTGCGTCCATGATGACTGCACGGCTCTAGGGTCACATAGGCAGTTGCGCCACGCGCCCGGTCACCGGCTGCCCGCAAAGCAAAGACTTCCGCGTGAGGACCGCCCGCGCGCTCATGAAAGCCGGCGCCAACAATGCAGTCTCGCCACTGCTGCGGACCGGCTGACAAATCAACCTGCTCAGCGGCGACAATCACACAACCAACATTTGGATTCGGATGCGTGGTAAAACGCCCTCGGGCGGCAAGCTCGAGGGCGTATTGCATAAAGAATTGATCAGCTGGCGTAAACGGCATGTTAGTCATCTAAACGCGCAATTTCCTCACCGAACTCACGAATATCCTCAAACGAGCGATACACCGAGGCGAACCGAATGTAGGCGACTTTATCGAGCTGCTTCAATTGGTCCATGACCAACGAACCAATCAGTTTGCTCGACACTTCACGCTCACCAGTCGCCCGCAGTTTCGACTTAATTCGGTTAATCGTTTGTTCCATGGCTTCGAGACTTACAGGCCGCTTCTCGAGCGAGCGCAGCAAGCCTGCACGCAGTTTATCTTCATTAAAGGGTTCGCGGGCGCCATTGCTTTTAATCACCCGCGGCATCACTAATTCAGCACTTTCGAACGTCGTAAAACGCTCTTTGCATGCATTGCACTCACGCCGCCGGCGCACCGACATACCGTCCGCGACTAAGCGTGAGTCAATCACTTTGGTGTCTTGTTCGTCACAAAATGGACAATGCATAGCAACCCTCTAGCCGTTAACCTAACCTGTTTAGCTTAGGCGTAAACAGGGAAACGTGCACACAACGCTTTAACTTCGTCACGCACGCGCGCTTCCACGCCTTCGCTGTCGCCAGCTGCAACTGCATCTAGCACGTCACAAATCCAATGTGCCACTTGCTCAGCTTCTGCTTCTTGGAAACCACGACGGGTAATCGCTGGCGTTCCTAAGCGTAAGCCAGAGGTAACAAACGGTGACCGCGGATCATTCGGAACCGAGTTTTTATTCACCGTAATATACGCACGTCCAAGCGCTGCATCGGCGTCTTTACCAGTAATGTCTTTGTCGATTAAATCAACCAAGAACAAATGGTTTTCAGTGCCGTTCGAAACAATCCTATAGCCGCGCTCTTGCATCACCCGCACCATGGCTTTGGCGTTCTTCAACACCTGCTTCTGGTACTCTTTAAACTCCGGCTGCAAGGCTTCTTTGAACGCCACCGCTTTCGCTGCGATCACGTGCATTAATGGGCCACCTTGGTTGCCCGGGAATACCGCACTGTTGAGCTTTTTGTGTAACTCTGGGTCGTCTTTACCAGACAAGATTAAGCCTGAACGCGGGCCAGCCAAGGTTTTATGTGTGGTTGTGGTGACTACGTCGGCAATTGGCACTGGGTTTGGGTACAAACCTGCAGCCACAAGGCCAGCAACGTGAGCCATATCGACCAACAAATAAGCGCCGACTTCGTCAGCGATTTCACGGAATTTCTGCCAGTCAACAATGCCTGAATACGCCGAGAAACCAGCGATGATCATCTTCGGCTTGTGCTCATGCGCCAGCTGACGCACCTGGTCATAATCGATTTCGCCAGTTGCGTCGTTCAGACCATACTGCACGGCATTGTAGTTGATACCAGAGAAATTCACGTGCGAACCGTGCGTTAAATGACCGCCATGCGCCAAGCTCATGCCTAATACCGTGTCACCTGCTTTACACAGTGCCATAAACGCCGCGGTGTTGGCTTGTGAGCCAGCATGTGGCTGGACGTTTGCGTACTTCGCGCCAAACAATTCTTTTGCGCGCTCAATCGCTAAATTCTCAGCAATATCGACATACTCACAGCCGCCGTAGTAACGCTTACCTGGGTAACCTTCGGCATATTTGTTGGTGAGCTGCGAACCTTGTGCTTCCAGCACGCGTGGGCTGGTATAATTTTCCGAAGCAATTAACTCGATGTGCTCTTCCTGACGCTGAACTTCGGCTTGCATAGCCGCCCATAATTCTGGATCAAATCCAGCGATAGTCATTGCAGAACCAGACATGCGAACTCCTCAAAAAATAATGCCGACAGCATGCGGCGTAGGGTCAATATTTAAGGCTGTATCATACCTTCTTTAGCACGGAAATGGTAGGAAATGCCAATACGGAACTGTCGACGCGGCTCGTTGTAGCCAGGTCGAAATTCGTACTCGTTATCGAAAATGTTGTCGAGGCTTAAATAGAACATCCACTCGCGGGAGAAAGCCTGCTCCCAACGCCCATTCAGCGTCCACGTGCCAGCTTCGCGGCCATTATCGAGCATCGACACACGACGGCTACCATGCGCCACGAAATCGAGCGACATCACGCCGTCAGCAAAGCCTTGGCTCACCGTGATGGTGCCAAAGCTGTGAGCGCGATTGAGCAAACGGGTACCCGTTGCTTTGTCCTCAGTGTCCTGCACCGTTGCGTGCGCACGCACACGCCATTGCCGCCAGTTATGTTCCCAACGTAAGGTTAAACCTTGGGCAGTCGCACCGCCGATATTAGCCGGCTGCCATAAACCACCCTCAGTGGGCGAATGCCAGACAATCAGGTTGCTAAAGTCCGAATAAAACAGCGACGCTTCCAACATACCGGCCCGAATATAATGCCGCGCATACGCTGACAAGGTATTCGAGCTTTCGGGTCGTAAGTCTGGATTACCAGAACCGGGCCAATACAAGTCATTAAAGGTCGGCGGGCGGTAGCCACTACTATGGCTAACCCCAAACTTCCACAGCTCAATAGGCATTAACGACAAGTCCACTGAGTGGGTAAGCTTACTGCCATATTGAGAGTTGTGCGCCAGCCGTCCGCCGGCGCTCAACTGCCAATCTGGATAGCGCCAAAAATAATCGGAGAAAACACTATTGGTTTGGCGCGACTTGCTACCGTAGCTCTCTGGCTGCATGGACGCTTGTTCGCGATCCCAGTCGACGCCATAGCTAATGGCTTGATTACCGCCTGCAAGCGGCACTCGGCGTTGCCAGTTAAAGGTCTGGCGCTCGGTGTCGAGCACGTCACTATAGCCTAACCAAGTTTGTGGTAGTTCGGCACCATCGGTGGTTGTCGAGCGCTCTTCAAAATGACCAAACTGAAACGTCTGGGTCACGCCCGATTGCAATTTTTGCTGCAATTGTGTTTGTAAGCCCTGCTGCTTCACGCGCACCGCTGGCAAACAATAAACCCGTTCAAAACTATCTGGGTCTAAGCAGTCTTGGTCATATTCCGCTCGCGAATTAATATCAAATAAACGCGCCGAAAACTGATTGTTGTCGTTCACCTGCCACTTCGCATTCCACGTTAAGTTGGTCGCGTGCGCGCCATCAAGCCCTTCGTTACCGAACTCGGTATCGGTGGTCAGGTCGTAGCCTTCATACCAACGTCGAACTAAGTTCACTTGTTGGTTAAAGCGTTCAGTACGGTGACTGGCAGTGAAAGCTGCTTCCCGGAAATTATAGGCACCATGACGAATACGTATACTGGCGGTGTTTTCTTGCGCTTGCCGGGTATAAATATGAATCACCCCAGCCATGCTGTTGCCACCATAGGTTGAAGCACGCGCACCGCGGGTAATTTCAATCCGTTCAATATCATCAGGATGGAGGTTTTGTAGCGACGCTGTACCGAGCGTCGGACTGGTAATCGGCTGGCCATCGATCAACACCAACACATGCGAACTCGCACCGCCTTGCATCATAATGCTGGTTTGGCCGCCAAATAAGCCGGTGGTCATCACATCGGCGCCAGCAATTTGCCGCAGCAATGGTGTAATTGCGCCGCCCTGCAAACGCGCGATTTCGTTTCGCGAGATCACTTGCACTGGCATCACCTCAGCCACCCGTTCGGTCGCCTGCCCCTTAATTTTTATGTGCTCTATCGCATCGTCACTTTCGTTTGCCAGTAGCAATACCGCTAGCCACCACATACGCGCCCCCACTTCATGGTGTTCGGATATAATCGTTATTGTTTAAAACTTGCTTGCGATAAATTGAATAAAAAAGCCAGAACATCACGTTCTGGCTTTTTTCTTAGCGCCAGTTATTTTGTGATTTTCTTATATTTCACGCGATGAGGTTCCATCGCATCGGCACCAAAAGTTTTCTTCATATACTCTTCATATTCGGTGTAGTTACCTTCGAAGAAGGACACTTTCCCTTCGTCGCGATAATCAAGAATATGCGTAGCAATCCGGTCAAGGAACCAACGGTCGTGTGAAATCACCATAGCCGCGCCCGGGAATTCCAACAAGGCCTCTTCCAATGCCCGCAAAGTTTCAACGTCAAGGTCGTTGGTCGGTTCGTCAAGGAGCAACAAGTTGCCGCCGGCTTTTAATAGCTTGGCTAAATGCACCCGGTTGCGCTCACCACCCGACAGCTCACCAATTCGTTTCTGCTGGTCGTTACCACGGAAGTTAAAACGGCCAACATACGCTCGACTTGGTACTTCATAGCTACCGATACGAATAATGTCTAAACCGTCAGACACTTCTTCCCACACGGTCTTTTTCGGATCCATATCGTCACGGAACTGATCAACCGACGCCAAATGTACGGTATCACCCACTTCAATCGTGCCCGCATCTGGCTGTTCTTTACCAGAAATCATCCGGAACAACGTCGACTTACCCGCACCGTTCGGACCGATAATGCCGACAATCGCGCCTTTTGGCATGCTAAAGCTCAAATCGTCAATGAGTACTCGGTCGCCATAGCTCTTCTTCAAGCCACTCACGTCTAATACTTTATCGCCAAGGCGTGGTCCCGGAGGAATATACAACTCGTTCGTTTCATTCCGCGATTGGTAATCACCTGACTGCAGCTCTTCAAAGCGTGCCAAACGAGCCTTGCTCTTCGCCTGACGACCTTTCGGATTCTGCCGCACCCACTCAAGTTCTTTCTTAATCGACTTCTGACGAGCCGCTTCGGTGCGCTCTTCTTGCGCCAAACGGGCATCTTTCTGTTCCAGCCAGCTCGAATAGTTACCTTCCCATGGAATACCGTAACCACGGTCAAGCTCAAGAATCCAACCCGCGACGTTGTCTAAGAAGTAGCGGTCGTGGGTAATCGCCACAACAGTGCCTTCGTAATCATGTAAGAAGCGCTCTAACCAAGCGACTGACTCGGCGTCAAGGTGGTTAGTCGGTTCGTCGAGCAACAACATGTCTGGTTTTTCCAGCAACAAGCGACAAATTGCGACGCGACGCCGCTCACCACCCGACAGGTGCTCGATTTTTGCATCCCACGGTGGTAACCGCAGTGCATCGGCTGCCCGCTCAAGGGCGTTGTCTAAGTTGTGCCCTTCTTTCGCTTGCAGAATTGCTTCAAGCTCACCCTGGCGCTTGGCCAAGGCGTCGAAATCTGCGTCTTCTTCGGCATAAGCCGCGTAAATCGCGTCTAACTCAGTCAGTGCATTTTTAACGTCAGCCACCGCTTCTTCAACGATTTCACGCACCGTCTTGCTCGGATCGAGCTGCGGCTCCTGCGGTAAGTAACCAATTTTGATACCCGGTTGTGGCCGCGCTTCACCTTCGAACTCGGTATCCACACCCGCCATAATGCGTAGTAACGTCGATTTACCGGCACCGTTTAAACCAAGCACACCAATTTTTGCACCTGGGAAAAAACTTAATGAAATATCTTTTAAAATTGTGCGCTTCGGAGGAACAACTTTACTCACGCGCAGCATACTGTAGATGTATTGAGCCATTGCCAAACAATTCCTTAATGAACAACTCGATAAGCGCTCGAGTGTATCACAATTGAATAAATATTTTGCCCTCGACGAGCGACTTATTTCGTGCCGAAAATCTTGTCACCGGCGTCGCCAAGACCCGGTAAAATATAACCATGTTCGTTTAAGCACTGATCATGCCCAGCAGCAAAAATGGTCACGTCCGGATGAGCATCAAGTACACGCTTTACACCTTCCGGAGCAGCCACTAACACCAGCACCCGAATTTCGCTACAGCCCTGCTCTTTGAGCATATCCAGTGTAGCGACCATGGTGCCACCCGTCGCCAGCATGGGGTCGATTACCAAGGCCATACGTTCGCTCATGTTACTTGCAAACTTAGCGTAATACGGCACTGGCTCGAGGGTTTCTTCGTCACGATACAAACCGACCACGCTAACCTTGGCACTCGGAATCAACTGCAAAACACCGTCGAGCATACCCATACCAGCGCGCAAAATCGGCACGACTGTGATTTTCTTACCTTTAATCTGCTTCACCGCGATCTGTTCGCCACTCCAACTTTCGATGGTTTGGTCTTCGAGTTCGAGGTCTTTGGTTGCTTCATAAGTGAGTAAGTTGCCCAGCTCATTGGCGAGTTCGCGGAACGCTTTGGTACTGATATCTTGCGCCCGCATCAAACCGAGTTTGTGCTGCACCAGCGGATGATTAATTACTTGCAAAGTCATAAGTCACCAAGGTTTTTAAGTTGGCAGAAGTGAATGCAGTTAGCAATTTCCGCGTAAACCCTCGCCCAATCGGGCGGGGATATAAGCGGATAACTGCTCGCAGTTATGGATTGTATCACACCAATTAACTGGTATTATATACAGTATGAACAAAGCCATTAAAGTGCGTATCTATCCAACACCTGAGCAGGCGGAATTTTTAAACCGCCAGTTCGGCTCTGTGCGCTTTGCATACAACAAGGCTTTGCATGTCATAAGTTCACAATACAAACGCCACGGACTTAAACTCAACGCCAAGAAAGACCTAAAGCCTCTGCTTTCTGTCGCAAAAAAGTCACGTAAGTATCACTGGCTCAAAGATTTTGATTCGATTGCACTCCAGCAGGCATGTATCAATCTGGATAAAGCCTTTCAACGTTTCTTTGATCCCAAACTGCCTTCTCGTTATCCCAAGTTCAAGCGCAAGCACAGCAGACAGTCCAGCTATCATTGCATGAGCGTTGATTGTGGTGATGACTGGATTAAAGTGCCGAAGTTAAAGCAGCCCATCAGAGCGCGTATTCATCGTAAGATTGAAGGAAAACTGAAAAGCATCACCCTGTCCCGTACCGTGACAGGTGAATACTATGCCTCAATACTGCATGACGATGGGCAAGAAGCTCCTGCGCCCATTCAAAGCCTGAATGCTGCTCAAGTGCTCGGATTGGATATGGGTTTAACACATCTTGCTATAGATTCAAACGGCACGAAAAAACCGAATCCACGCTTTTTGAAGAAAGCCAGTGCCAATCTGCGCCGAAAACAAAAAGCCTTATCACGCTGCAAGAAAGGTAGCAAAGGTCGTGCAAAAGCCCGACTTAAACTCGCTAAGGCG